>NZ_JABFDH010000009.1 GCF_013403975.1 Winogradskyella ursingii | reverse complement strand
TGTATTCTGCTATAAATGTAATCTTGAAGTACAGCCAATAGAAAAACAAAAACCACAATTATTAGGTAAAATGGTAGTTTTCCAATTTTCAGGATTTTGAATTTTTCGCTTATGTAAATTGATTGTTCCAATGTTTCTTTTAGCTTGCGTACAACGGTTCGTATAAGAATAGTTGCGAGTTTAAGCGACTAATTTAGCAAAAATGGAATGAACCAGAGGGAAATCCGTAGGATTTTCCGAGTGGGCAAGTCCGAAGCAATTATTTTTATACATTGTTGGCAGTAGTATTTTTATTATAAAATTCAATTATTAATTCTGCGAGTTCTTCTCCTTTTTCTTCTTGGATAAAATGACCAGCATTGAGGATTTTATGATTTTGTTCTTTAGCCCCTGGAACTATTTTTTGAAATGCTTTTTCTGCTCCAATCATTATATCGTCTTCATCTCCAAATATGGTTAAAAATGGTTTGTTCCAAGATTTTAATTTCTCCCATGCTTTAAGATTTTTAATTGATTCAGGGTCATCTTGGTCAATTGGTACTAATGTTGGGAAAATTCTTGCTCCGGCTTTATATTCTTCAGAAGGGAATGGTGCATTGTATGCTTCAAAAACCTTTTCGGATAGGGATTGAATAGTTCCCGTATCTATTACCTTTCCAATATTGAACCCAGTTGAATGTTGTGAATATGCTCTCCATTGTAAAAAACTCTCTGGCACAGGTGTTTTGCCTGTTGGTAAGGTTGTATTAGAAGCAATGACCATGTCAAACCTATTATTCATTTCCGTTATAATTCGTAAACCAGTTAATCCTCCCCAATCTTGACAAAAAAGAACGATGTTTTTTAAATCAAGTTTTTCTATAAAGGTTGAAATCCAATCAATGTGTTTTTGATAAGAATAGTCTTGTTGGCTAACTAATTTATCCGACTTACCAAATCCAATTAAATCTGGTGCAACAACTCGAAAATTATTCGAAAGAATAGGAATCATTTTACGATATAAATACGACCAACTTGGTTCTCCGTGAAGCAGTAAAATAGTTGGATTGTTATCATTGCCCTCATCAAGGTAATGCAACCTTAAACCATCTTCAACATTTAAATAATTACTTTGAAAGTTGTAATCTTCCAAATTCTCAAATCTATTTTCAGGTGTTCTTATGATTTCCTTCATGGTCGTTATATTACTGCCAACGGTTTTGTATATGGAAAGTTGCGGGTTTGCGTGCGAGGATTTTCCGAAGGAAAATCAGACGTAGCAAACGTGCAACGACCATAGAATTAAGCACAAAATAGCAATTTTTTATATACGTTGTTAGCTTTTAGTGCTTTTTTGTCCGTTTAATAATTCATTCCGAATTTTCGTTTTTCAGTTAATTTATGTTTTCAGAGTTTGAGTAAATTCAGTAGTTTTCGATTCCGCAAACTTGCTTAAATTCTGCAATATTTTTAATTCAGATTTGAGTGAGCAATTCCGCAACTTGCTAAATTCCGATTGAGTGAGATTCCGACTTATCAATTCAGTTTTCGATTCCGCAAACGAGCTAAAAAGTCAGACGCAATTCAATTCAGAGTTTGAGTGATAATTCAGCGTATTTTTCAAAATTCGGCAACATAATTTTTCGGTTTTTACTTTCTTAAAATTCAAAAAAAATCGAAAAACAAACAGGCTTTTTTCAATTCCGCAAACTTGCTCCAGCATTAAAGCTAACGGACTCGGCTATGAGTAGTTGCGTGGGTTTGCGGTTAACTTTGCAAGTACACACCAAACTGAAAATCCGCGAGGATTTTCAGAAGTAGGCGAGAACAAGCAATTACTTATAGCCATTGTTGTGTGCAGTTATTTCTTTTTTAATGTTTAAAGCTAGTTCTTCAAGCCTATCATCTATTCCTTTTGATAGTGCGTTACCTCCAAAACTGGCATTCGATAATACAGCAATTCCAATATTTGACTCCGGAAAAATCATAAGCCAATTTTGCATTCCCCAAATTCCGCCGTGATGACGATAACATACTTCATTTTCAATCTCAACAATATTCCAATGATAGCCGATATCAAAATCGTATTGTGTTTTGTAGAAACTTTTATGGGATTCTTGAACTTCTGGGATTGAATCGTTCAAATGATATTTAATGTACTTGATTAAGTCTCTTGTGTTTGAATGAATCCCTGCAATTCCGCCCCAAAGATTGTTTTGAAAATGTTCTTGAGGTTCTTTCTCTCCATTGTAGCCTTGTATCAACAAATTTTTGTCTTTTGCACCGAGGACAAACTTGGTGTTTGTCATTTCGTTAGGATTTAAAATATATTCTTCAATAAGTCTTTGGTATGGAACTTCATAAGTTTTCTCAAGAATGTATGCAGTTATTTCAGGCGCAGTATTTGAATAATGGAATTCCGTTCCAGGTTTAGAGCTAATTTCTACTTGATGCAAACCATTCCAAAATGCTTTCTTGTTTTCATCATTGGGTGGAAAATTGGGAAATCCGCCTGTATGGGTTATGATATCTTTGATTGTTATTATTTCTCCCTCGTGTTCAAAATTGGAATATTCCTGTGGCAAATATTTACGAATATCATCGTCAAGCGATATTTTACCGTCAAGAACTGCCTTTGCAACCATTGTCCCAGTAAAGGTCTTGGTTACAGAGGCCAGTTCATAAAGCGTAGAGTCGGTTGGTGGGTTTTTCTTATTTGGATTTTGTTCTCCAAAATGAAATGTAGATTCTTTTCCGTTATTGTAAAGCGCAATAGAAACGGAATGAATTCTGTCATCATTTAAAAACTCGGTAGCAAAATGTTCGACAATTTCCTTTGAGCTTTTATTCTCGATTGATTTATGTCGATTGCAACTGATTATTAAAAAAGTTACAAGTCCAAGAAGTATTGTTTTATGAATGTTTCTTATCAATGTTTCTGGTTTTGGATAATTGCACACAACGATTTTGTATAAGAATAGTAGCGGTTTTTTAAACCCAAACTTTTCGGATTATATTAAACCTTAAATATAAAAAAAGCAGCTTGGTTTAAGCACCGAAGCCGCAATTATTTTTATACGTTGTTGTACGCTGGCTTTATTCCTGCTTTGGTCTTGAAAGTTTAAAATATTGGTTTGCAGTTTCGTCAAGTCTTTCGGAAATTTTCTTGAAATTCTTTTGATTTGGTTTAAGGTCAACGTATTTCTCTATTATGGTGCTCCGTTTGTAAAGCAAAATTGTATTTCTCACGTTTGGGTCAATCTTATTCAAATGCACTTCTGAAGTTTTATCCTTAAAAGAAGATACAAAAGTCAAGGCAACTTTTTTTAAATCGAGTTCAGTTCCAAGTTCTTCCAATTCTTGTGTTCTTTCGTTTTTATTGTAGTTTGTGTCTTTGCCATAAACAAAATATACTTTTAAATACTTCTCTCTTTTTTGGCTTTCTACGTCCAAAAATTTAAGCCAATCTTTTATTTCGTTCCAATTTGGTTTATTACCTACAAAATATAAAATTCCGTGATACCAACCGTATTTGCAAATAGGGCAGGTTTTTTTTCCTTTGTCAGCACCATAGGCGTGGAATGGTGTAAATGAAATAATATCTTCGCCAATGTTTTTACCTGATAATTTATAATTTGCGCTTTGGATTGGGTATTTGGGGATATTTAAACCTAAAATGATATTTCGTTCTCCAACCCACAAATTATCTTTTTGCACAAAACGTATTACTCCACTTCCTCCTCGGTTTTCCATTTTTTTTCTGCGTTGAGTGGTTAAAAGTGGGTCATTGTCAAACACAAAATCGTCAATGTAATAAGGTTCTTCCATATTTTTCTCATCAACGGTAATATGTACGTGTGCAGGTTCGTCTCTACTTGGGTATGTGCCTGGTTTTACTGTGTAAATTGAATATTTTCCTTGTTCATCTGTTTTTAGCCAACCTCTGATGTAGCCGTGAGTCTGACCTAATTTATTTTTAGGCATATTCCTTTTTTCGCTTTCTTTTGTAGCATAAATTCCGTTCGAGTTTGTTTGATAATAGTAAAGAATTACATCTGAAGCTGGTGTTTTGCCGTCTATTTGATAAACAGTTCCTGTAAGCAAAATTTTCCGCCCTTTTTCTTTAAATGCAGGACTTGTATCGGTTGCGGATAAGTTTTTGGGAAGCTTGTAATAAAATGGTATTGATTTGTCAAAATCATCACTTAAAGTATTCGTCTCATTTTTGGTATTTTGACTGTTACAACTTGATAAATTTAAACAAGCCAACAGCAGCAATACTATTTTAAAAAATCGTGTCATTTATAAATTTTTTCCAATAAATGTAGGTGTTGAAGTAGTATCTAACACCACATTTTGCTACAAATTGCCTGTGTGGTGTTCATAAATAGCTTACTGGATTAGCTTTATCCAATTATTTCTAAAATGTCTGCTTAACCGAATAACTTGACCGTTTTTAAGTGTGGCGTCATAATCGCCATTATTTCTTGATTTTAGTTCTTTGACGTAAGTAGCGTTAATAATTGATGAACGATGTACTCTTAAAAAAATAGTTGGGTCGAGTTCAGTTTCAAATTCCTTTAGGCTTTTATTGTCCAAAATCTTTTTGCCATTTGTGTGAACAATGGAATAGGGTTTATCAGTCGAAATAAATTGTATAGCTGAAGTTGAAACACTTAAAATTTTTGAACCAATTTTTAAATTAATTTTATCGGAATAAGGTTTTTTTGAATAGGTAGGTTTAAGTTTTGAAATATAAATTGCGGGGAAAACGATATACCACAGTAAAGCGATATAGAATTGATTAGAAAACAAACTATTAAAAATATTTAAAAACCGATGTGTAGGACTAAAAATTAAGCTGCTAACAAACACAAATAAAGACGCAAACAGTATTATATGCAAAAAACTAAAAACGATTCCAATTCCTAAATTCAGTGGAAGTTTACTCAATTTATTGTTAGGATTAATAATTTTTATCAGTCGGTTTATAAAAATGGTAAAAGGAATGAAAAATATCCAAAAAGTATTGTAAAGTGAAGATTCCGATAGATAAAAACCTGTTTGATGTATTCTGCTATAAATGTAATCTTGAAGTACAGCCAATAGAAAAACAAAAACCACAATTATTAGGTAAAATGGTAGTTTTCCAATTTTCAG
>NZ_JABFDH010000008.1 GCF_013403975.1 Winogradskyella ursingii | reverse complement strand
ACTAATATTGTTGACATATTGAAAAGACGATAAATCGTCGATAGATACATTGTAATAATCAAGTCGTACTCTAAAAAAAACGGCCGTACAATAAGCCTATGGGTCATTAGTACCACTCGGCTGTGACATTACTGCCTTTACACCTGTGGCCTATCAACGTGGTCATCTTCCACGGCCCTTTAAAGAAATCTCATCTTGTGGTGGGTTTCGCGCTTATATGCTTTCAGCGCTTATCCCTTCCGAACGTAGCTACCCAGCAATGCTCCTGGCGGAACAACTGGTACACCAGAGGTTCGTCCAACTCGGTCCTCTCGTACTAGAGTCAGATCCACTCAAATTTCTAACGCCCACAGTAGATAGAGACCGAACTGTCTCACGACGTTCTGAACCCAGCTCGCGTGCCACTTTAATGGGCGAACAGCCCAACCCTTGGGACCTTCTCCAGCCCCAGGATGTGACGAGCCGACATCGAGGTGCCAAACCCCCCCGTCGATGTGAGCTCTTGGGGGAGATCAGCCTGTTATCCCCGGAGTACCTTTTATCCTTTGAGCGATGGCCCTTCCATGCGGAACCACCGGATCACTATGCTCTACTTTCGTACCTGATCGACCTGTATGTCTCTCAGTCAAGCCCCCTTATGCCATTGCACTCTGCGCACGGTTACCAAGCGTGCTGAGGGGACCTTTAGAAGCCTCCGTTACTCTTTTGGAGGCGACCACCCCAGTCAAACTACCCACCAAGCACTGTCCTTCGCAAGAAGTTAGACTCTAGATAAGCAAAGGGTGGTATTTCAACAATGACTCCACCACGCCTGGCGACGCAGCTTCGAAGTCTCCCACCTATCCTACACATTACTTATCCAAAGCCAATACTAAGCTATAGTAAAGGTTCACGGGGTCTTTTCGTCCCACTGCGGGTAATCGGCATCTTCACCGATACTACAATTTCACCGAGCTCATGGCTGAGACAGTATCCAAATCGTTACACCATTCGTGCAGGTCGGAACTTACCCGACAAGGAATTTCGCTACCTTAGGACCGTTATAGTTACGGCCGCCGTTTACTGGGGCTTCATTTGAGATCTTCGAGGTAAACCTCTAAACCCTCCACTTAACCTTCCAGCACCGGGCAGGTGTCAGGCCCTATACGTCATCTTTCGATTTAGCAGAGCCCTGTGTTTTTGATAAACAGTCGCTTGGATCTTTTCACTGCGGCCCACCCGAGGGTGGGCGACGCTTCTCCCGAAGTTACGCGTCAATTTTGCCTAGTTCCTTAGCCATGAATCTCTCGAGCACCTTAGAATTCTCATCCCAACTACCTGTGTCGGTTTAGGGTACGGGCTGCTTCACTCGCTTTTCTTGGAAGTCGATCCGCTGGATTATCACCTTGGCCGTAGCCTCAGTGTACTATCGGAGTGTTACCACATCCTTCAACGCACTATTCCGTCAGTGCGCACCAACTTTTCGCCTCCGTCACTTTTGTCGTGAGCAGGTACGGGAATATTAACCCGTTGGCCATCCACTACCCCTTTCGGGTTCGCGTTAGGTCCCGACTAACCCTCAGCTGATTAGCATAGCTGAGGAAACCTTAGTCTTTCGGTGTGCGGGTTTCTCGCCCGCATTATCGTTACTTATGCCTACATTTTCTTTTGTAGCTTCTCCAGCATACCTCACGGTACACCTTCGACGACACTACAATGCTCCCCTACCACTTTTACAAGTCCATAGCTTCGGTAGTATGTTTATGCCCGATTATTATCCATGCCGGATCGCTCGACTAGTGAGCTGTTACGCACTCTTTAAATGAATGGCTGCTTCCAAGCCAACATCCTAGCTGTCTGTGCAATCCAACCTCGTTTATTCAACTTAACATACATTTGGGGACCTTAGCTGATGGTCTGGGTTCTTTCCCTCTCGGACATGGACCTTAGCACCCATGCCCTCACTGCTGATCAACATTTTATAGCATTCGGAGTTTGTCAGGAATTGGTAGGCGGTGAAGCCCCCGCATCCAATCAGTAGCTCTACCTCTATAAAACTATAAATCAACGCTGCACCTAAATGCATTTCGGGGAGTACGAGCTATTTCCGAGTTTGATTGGCCTTTCACCCCTACCCACAGGTCATCCGAAGACTTTTCAACGTCAACCGGTTCGGGCCTCCACTGTGTGTTACCACAGCTTCACCCTGCCCATGGGTAGATCACACGGTTTCGCGTCTACCACTACTAACTAAAGCGCCCTGTTCAGACTCGCTTTCGCTACGGATCCGTACCTTAAGTACTTAACCTTGCTAGCAACGGTAACTCGTAGGCTCATTATGCAAAAGGCACGCCGTCACAGCTTGCGCCGCTCCGACCGCTTGTAAGCGTATGGTTTCAGGTTCTATTTCACTCCCTTATTCAGGGTTCTTTTCACCTTTCCCTCACGGTACTGGTTCACTATCGGTCTCTCAGGAGTATTTAGCCTTATCGGATGGTCCCGACTGTTTCATACAGGGTTTCACGTGCCCCGCACTACTCAGGATACCACTATCTCAACAATCTTTGCCTATACGGGACTATCACCCTCTCTGGTCAGTCTTTCCAAACTGTTCTAGTTCATCATGCATCGAATATCGTGGTCCTACAACCCCGGCACTGCCGTAACAGTACCGGTTTGGGCTAGTCCGATTTCGCTCGCCGCTACTTTCGGAATCACTTTTGTTTTCTTCTCCTCCGGGTACTTAGATGTTTCAGTTCCCCGGGTTCGCCTCCTTATCGGATAACATGTCTTCAACATGCTGGGTTGCCCCATTCGGATATCTGCGGATCGATCTGTATGTGCCAGTCCCCGCAGCTTTTCGCAGCTTATCACGTCCTTCATCGCCTCTGAGAGCCTAGGCATTCCCCATACGCTCTTGTTTAGCTTATTGTACTTTTGTCTTTTTAATGAGTTACATTGCCAATAGTCAGCTCGTGACTTACTATTGGCAACTAAATTATTCGATATATAAAGAGAACGATCTCTTTATGTATCTTTTCATGTATCTTTTTCAATATGTCAATGAACTTTCAAATATCCAATCTAATTGGATACTTTAGTGGAGAATATCGGAGTCGAACCGATGACCTCCTGCGTGCAAGGCAGGCGCTCTAGCCAGCTGAGCTAATCCCCCATTAATGAATTTCAGATTGCTGAACTACGATTAACGATTGTTGATTATATCTCAACGTCTAAAATTTCCCTTCAATTTGTAATGAACGTTTTAAAACCCCAAACCTACCTGCGTAAATCCCAGATCTTAAATCTTTTAGTAGTCTCAGGCAGACTCGAACTGCCGACCTCTACATTATCAGTGTAGCGCTCTAACCAGCTGAGCTATGAGACTCTACTTAATTATCTTAAAAATTAAATTAACAGCAAGAGAACAGAAACAAATGTTTCCTTTTTTGAACTTTCCTTATCAGTCGTCTTTCTCTAGAAAGGAGGTGTTCCAGCCGCACCTTCCGGTACGGCTACCTTGTTACGACTTAGCCCTAGTTACCGATTTTACCCTAGGCCGCTCCTTGCGGTGACGGACTTCAGGCACTCCCAGCTTCCATGGCTTGACGGGCGGTGTGTACAAGGCCCGGGAACGTATTCACCGCATCATGGCTGATATGCGATTACTAGCGATTCCAGCTTCACGGAGTCGAGTTGCAGACTCCGATCCGAACTGTGATAGGGTTTGTAGATTCGCTCCACCTCGCGGTGTGGCTGCTCTCTGTCCCTACCATTGTAGCACGTGTGTAGCCCAGGACGTAAGGGCCGTGATGATTTGACGTCATCCCCACCTTCCTCGCGGTTTGCACCGGCAGTCTTGCTAGAGTTCCCGACATTACTCGCTGGCAACTAACAACAGGGGTTGCGCTCGTTATAGGACTTAACCTGACACCTCACGGCACGAGCTGACGACAACCATGCAGCACCTTGTAAGTGGTCCGAAGAAAGGGGTGTCTCCACCCCATGCAACTTACATTTAAGCCCTGGTAAGGTTCCTCGCGTATCATCGAATTAAACCACATGCTCCACCGCTTGTGCGGGCCCCCGTCAATTCCTTTGAGTTTCATTCTTGCGAACGTACTCCCCAGGTGGGTCACTTATCACTTTCGCTTAGCCACCCAGCCCTAAGGCCGGACAGCTAGTGACCATCGTTTACGGCGTGGACTACCAGGGTATCTAATCCTGTTCGCTCCCCACGCTTTCGTCCATCAGTGTCAGTTGATTGTTAGTGATCTGCCTTCGCAATCGGTATTCTATGTAATATCTATGCATTTCACCGCTACACTACATATTCTAACCACTTCACAATAACTCAAGACCGCCAGTATCAAAGGCAATTCTACAGTTGAGCTGCAGGATTTCACCTCTGACTTAACAGTCCACCTACGGACCCTTTAAACCCAATGATTCCGGATAACGCTCGGATCCTCCGTATTACCGCGGCTGCTGGCACGGAGTTAGCCGATCCTTATTCTTACGGTACCGTCAGCCCGCCACACGTGGCGGGGTTTCTTCCCGTACAAAAGCAGTTTACAACCCATAGGGCAGTCTTCCTGCACGCGGCATGGCTGGATCAGGCTTCCGCCCATTGTCCAATATTCCTCACTGCTGCCTCCCGTAGGAGTCTGGTCCGTGTCTCAGTACCAGTGTGGGGGATCCCCCTCTCAGGGCCCCTACCTATCGTCGCCATGGTGCGCCGTTACCGCACCATCTAGCTAATAGGACGCATACTCATCTCTTACCGCCAAAGCTTTAAAGCCGTCGTGATGCCACGTCGGCTTGCCATGGGATATTATTCTTCGTTTCCAAAGACTATCCCCCAGTATGAGGCAGATTGTATACGCGTTACGCACCCGTGCGCCACTCGTCAGCAAAAGAGCAAGCTCTTCCCTGTTACCGTTCGACTTGCATGTGTTAGGCCTGCCGCTAGCGTTCATCCTGAGCCAGGATCAAACTCTTCATCGTTAAATTTTAAGGTCTTTCGACCAATGTGCTTAACAACCAAATAGGAATTTTAAATCTGTACTCTAAATGATCTATTCTCTTGTTCGACGACAACCGTTTCCGGTTAACGCCTTACGCTGTCAATTCAATATGTTAATGAACTCTCTTTTATCTCTTCGCCAAGCTCTTTGTCGCTTAAGCGGGTGCAAATATAAAACCCTTTTTTCATTCCCGCAACACCTATCTGAAAAAAATTTGAAATTCTTTTTTCGGTGACGCTTCGTATGGCAATGAACTCCTGAAAC
>NZ_JABFDH010000007.1 GCF_013403975.1 Winogradskyella ursingii | reverse complement strand
CTCACGGACTTTCTATCTGTGATTTATTTGCTAAATTTAGTGCTTAATCACGCAACGAAATCATACACTAGACCGTTGTGTTTCATACTTCCAGCCGCATATTTTAGCACTTTCGGTTTTTTCCAACACACAATTCCAACGCTCTAAAAACCAAAAGAGCTAAAATTTTCCAACGCTCGAATTGAATTTTACAATTAAAACATTTAACTTTGTCAAAAATTGACAAGTCTTATGAAAACCACTTTTGGAGAATACATCCGACTTTTACGAAACCAAAACGAATTGACCTTAACTCAACTTGCTGCCAAACTGAATTTGGATTCGGCGAATTTGAGTAAAATAGAGAATGGAAAACGAGATTTTGATGAAAAACGATTGCCTAAACTTGCAAAAATCTTCAAACTCAATCTTACCGAATTGCGGAATGAATATGTGACTGACCAAATTGGAAAACATATTTACGAAACTAATTGCTCAAAGCAACTTTTACGAGTTGCAGAAGAAAAAGCAGAATATCGCAGAAAACTAAACAAAACACTTCAAACACAATAAAAATATGAATATAGTATCATTTTTCGCAGGAGCTGGCGGACTCGATTTAGGATTTGAAAAAGCAGGATTTAATGTTGTTTGGGCAAATGAATATGACAAAGATATTTGGGAAACTTATGAAAAAAACCACAGGCATACTATACTCGACAGACGAAGTATTGTAAACATCCAATCTGACGAAGTTCCTGAATGCGACGGAATTATTGGTGGACCACCTTGCCAAAGTTGGAGTGAAGCTGGTTCATTACGCGGAATAAATGACAAGCGAGGACAATTATTTTACGACTTTATCCGAATATTAGAAGCTAAACAACCCAAATTCTTTCTTGCCGAAAATGTTAGTGGAATGCTATTAGATAGACATAGCGAAGCTTTAAAGAACATTAAAGAAATGTTTAAAAATGCTGGATACCGATTATCGTTCAAATTATTAAACGCATCAGATTTTGATGTTCCGCAAGACCGAAAACGAGTATTTTTCGTTGGTATTCGAGAAGACCTTGATTTTAAGTTTCAGTTTCCAAAACCATTAAAAGATAAAGTAACGCTTGAACAAACAATAGCGGATTTAAAAGATTCAGTTGTTCCTGCAAAAGAGGGAAATAAGACAAATAAAGAGATTTGTAAAGTTCCAAATCACGAATATATGATTGGCGGATTCTCTTCAATGTTTATGTCAAGAAATAGAGTGAGAAGTTGGGACGAACAGTCTTTTACGATTCAAGCAGGCGGAAGACACGCACCTATTCATCCTCAAGCACCAAAAATGAAATTCATTGAGCAAAACGTACGTGTTTTTGTTCCAGGAAAAGAAGATTTATATCGTAGGTTAAGTGTTAGGGAATGTGCAAGAATTCAGACTTTTCCAAATGACTTTATTTTTCATTACAACAATATTTCAGCTGGATATAAAATGATTGGAAATGCAGTTCCAGTTAATCTTGCAAAACATATTGCCATAAGTATTAAGTCTCAAATTGAGAATGCAGAAAAGAAACCAAAACGAGTTACAAAGAAAAAATTGGAATTAGAAAATACACTTTCATAATTTATGGCAAGTCAAACGGTTAACGGCAAGGCATTTGAATATGCTTTGCTATTTGAATTTTACGAGCGTTTAAAGACAATAACAAGCGTTTCAATAACTGAAAATGAACCTTATAAAACGGCTAAAGGCTTTTTCGATGGTTTTAGCGAACCAGAACAGGACTCTTTTAGAATTACAGCAAGTGCCTCGATAAATTTTCTAATTGATATAGAACCAAGATTATCGAATGGAATTAGCAAAGACGATATTTTAGTTTTGGAATTGGTTAGTGACCAAGCTGGTCAAACTGGAGACGTTCGTGATGTATTAATGATTCGCTCTTTACAAAAATGGGAAATTGGAATTTCCGCAAAGAATAATCATCGAGCAGTTAAACATTCAAGATTATCGAATAAAATCAACTTTGGAGAAAAATGGTTAGGCGTTTCTTGTTCGGATAATTACTTCAAGGAAATCAACCCGATTTTCACGATGCTTGCTGATTTGAGAGCAAAGGACAAATCTACCAAATGGACTTCGATTGAAAATATGCACCAAGTAGTTTATATTCCTATTTTAGACGCTTTTCGAAAAGAATTACTTCGTTTGGATAAAGAAAACCCAAACATTGTAGCGGAAAATTTGGTGCAATATTTAATTGGGAATAAGGATTTTTACAAGGTAATTAAAGGTAAAAAGAAAGTTGAGATTCAGGCTTACAATTTACACGGAACTTTGAATTTGCCATTTGAGAAAGTAAAACCAAAAGCCAAGATTCCAAAATTAAAATTGCCGACAAGATTAATCGAAATTGTTTATCAGGAAAATTCGACAACAACATTATTGGTTTCCTTGAACGAGGGTTGGCAAATTTCTTTTAGAATTCACAATGCAAGTTCGAGAGTTGAACCATCATTGAAATTTGATATTAATTTAGTAAGTGCGCCACACACTTTGTTTACGAACCACATTTTTGTGAATGGATAAGCCAACGCTTAAAGCCATACACATTTGCAATTCGCATAAGCCAATGCTAAAGCCAAAAATTGCAAAAGAGTATGTCTTTGCCAACGCTACAAACAGAACGGAAATAAAGTACGAAAACACAACAATGTGTATAATTCATTGCTAGTTATAGCCTACTTACGAAAGTCCTCGCGGACTTTCTATCTGTGATTTATTTGCTAACTTTAGTGCTTAAACACGCAACGAAATCATACACTAGACCGTTAGCAAACATATGACTAAAACCATTTCCATACTATTTTGTTTTATAATTTTACTTTCTTGTGACAACGAAGCCAAGACTGAAAGAAATAAAAAGAATTCCGATAAAATAATAAGTTCTGAACAAGAGCCAGTTATAAATCTTAGGGAATTTGACGAAGATTTGAATTTATTCTTAAGCTTCTATGAAGGAATGAATCAAGCAGAATTCAGAAATTCAGTAAATAATGAGTTGAAATCTGGAAGACTTTTTTATACGGATAATAAAAATGGTGATAACATTTATTCTTCTTTACTAAATTCTAAAAGTTTCTCTGATTCAAAAACCTTTAACGACCAAATAGATATTAATTTCAAATTTAATTCAAATTTATATTACCCAATAAATACAACTGAAAAATCCTATTACGCTAAATTTTCAGCAAAATTTGATAATGGAACTCTCACTTCAATCTCTCTTTTGGGACCAAGTTTTAATATCTCATCAAATCCTGATTTTGAAAAAGAAAAAAGAATTAAAGAAGGAGAAAATTATAAGAAAGAAATTATAAAAATGTATTCAGATAAATATGGAAAACCAAAAATAACTAAAAGAGAAATTGAATCAGAGAATTTGGATTATTCTTTGATGACAGATTATGAATTTGATAAGAATATTTACACTTTTAATAAAGCCGAAAAGACAATTATAATTTCTATTCAATGTTGTGCGGATTTTGAAACTGAAATAAAATACATATTAACTTCAGAATATAATAAAAGACGAAATAAAATACTACTCGATAAAACTAAAGAAACGGAAAAGAAAAGTATAGATAGAAAAAAAACTCTGGAAGAAATATAAATACGTTTGCTAACAATGTGTATAATTCATTGCTAGTTAGAGCCTACTTACGAAAGTCCTCGCGGACTTTCTATCTGTGATTTATTTGCTAACTTTAGTGCTTAAACACGCAACGAAATCATACACTAGACCGTTAGCCTACATATGAGAAACTGTATTCTTTGCGACAAAAATCCAGCTGATAAAACAGGTTCTCACATCGTACCTCATTTTCTAACGAAACGAATTGATAACGAAGTTGGAAGTCACGCAAGAGATAAAGAATTAGGATTTAGAATAACTCAAGATACAACAGAATCATATTTTGGAAGTGCAGTTCTACCCGAAAAACTTGAAGAAGTTTATGGAGAAGTTACGGAAGAGATAATTGAAAACAATAATATTGACGGAATTGTAGACAACTATTTCTGCACCAATTGTGAAAACCGATTTGGGGAATTTGAAAATGAATATGCTAAAAGTTTAACCAAAAGCACTTCTTTAAATAAAAATTACGTAAGCGAGAAAAGACCTTTTTTAGGATTCTTATTTTGGACTTCAATTATTTGGCGATTATCAATACAAGACGATAGTGGATTTAAACTCAAGCCGCAAGAAGAAAAAAAATTAGGTAGAATCCTCAATAAATATTTAGTACTAAATATCAAAGAGCTGACTTTTGATAAAAACGATTCTGACTTAAGTGATATCGGCTATAAAATAGTTCGTTCACCAAAATTTTCAGACAAATTTAGTACTTGGCTACATTGTTCACCATATTACGAAAGACCATATTCTTTGATAATTGACGAATATCTTGTTTTTCTTTATTTCAAAAAAAGTCATTTAAAAGGAATGGTTCAGGACTTCTATGGTTCCGAAGAATTTAAAAGTCAAGCAATTTTCAATACACCATTTACTGATGAAAATATTTTCGGAATAGAACACGAGGATTACAAAATAATTTCGCAAAATATAGCACTATTTGGAGCTAGAAAAAGAATTGAAAACTTGAGTTGGAAATTAGATATGATTCATCAACGGTTAGGCGGAAAAGGAAAGCAAATGTATCCGAAATATAAAAGCGAAATAATGAAGCGGATAACAAATAGCGAAGAAGTTTTAGCGAAAAAAGGAACTACTGAGGAATATATAAAGATAATAATAGAAACGATTAATGAACTACAAAATACGTAGGCTAACAACGTATATAAAAAATGCTCAAGATGGTTAAATGAATTAGAATTCTTACATTTAAAAAACAATAACCAAAACTGAAAAATTCGTCCACAAAAAGACGCACTTTTCATATACAATACCGTTGGCATTAATGAAATTCGTGCATTTCCGTCTGGTTTTTTTCTCGAATTTTTTTTTGATTTTTAAGCCAGATAAAACGAAAAAACAGGACTTCCAAAAATTGCGTTTGACGTCGGACTTGTTTCTTGTCCGCCATATTTTGTGCCGTAGCGATCTGCTTAGCTCGCCAGCTTAACAACGTCGGACTGACAAGCAGAACGCGCAATTCTGAACGCTTTAATTAAAACACTACTGCCAACAATGGCTATAATTCATTGCGCTGGAATTTTCCGCTGGAAAATTCCTTCCCTTTTTGCTATCTTAGTGCTTTAACAAATAATTCGGCAAGGTTTCGCGCAACGAAACCATAGCCGAGACCGTTGTACGCAAGCTAAAAAAACATTGGAACAATCAATTTACATAAGCGAAAAAATCAAAATACTGAAAATTGGAAAACTACCATTTTACCTAATAATTGTGGTTTTTGTTTTTCTATTGGCTGTACTTCAAGATTACAT
>NZ_JABFDH010000006.1 GCF_013403975.1 Winogradskyella ursingii | reverse complement strand
GATAATTGTTCAACTGATCTTGAAGCAACGTTTAGCGATGCGGTTACTGCTGGCTCATGTGCCAACGAATCGACCATCACAAGAACTTGGACATTGACAGACGAGTGTGACAATACGACCACTTTGGTACAAACAATTACTGTTGTAGATACAATGGAACCTACATTTACAGTACCTGCTGATATTACAATAGAATGTGATGTTGATGCAACCGATTTAACTATAACAGGGGACGTGACAGACGAGGCGGACAACTGCTCAACTGGTCTCGAGGCGGCATTTGCCGATGCGGTTACCGCTGGCTCATGTGCCAACGAATCGACCATCACAAGAACTTGGACATTGACAGACGAATGCGACAATACAACCACTTTGGTACAAACGATTACAGTTGTCGATACAACGGAACCGACTTTTACAGTGCCTGCTGATATTACAATAGAATGTGATATTGATGCAACCGATTTAACCATTACAGGTGACGTAACAGATGAAGCGGATAACTGCTCATCTGGTCTCGAGGCGACATTTGCCGATACTGTTACAGCTGGTTCTTGTGCCAACGAATCGACCATTACTAGAACATGGACATTGATCGATGAGTGTGACAATACGACCACTTTGGTACAAACGATTACAGTTGTCGATACAACGAAACCGACTTTTACAATACCTGCTGATATTACAATAGAATGTGATGTTGATGCAACCGATTTAACCATTACAGGTGACGTAACAGATGAAGCCGATAACTGCTCAACTGGTCTCGAGGCGACATTTACAGATACTGTTGCAGCTGGTTCTTGTGCAAACGAATCTACCATTACCCGAACATGGACATTGATCGATGAGTGTGACAATACCACGAACTTAGTGCAGACAATTAATATAGTCGATACAACCGAACCAACTTTCAACGAAGGCTTGCCTACGGATATGACGGTTGAATGTGACGCTATCCCAGTTGCACCTATTTTGACCGCTTCAGACAACTGTGGCACTGCCAACGTTGAGCTGACAGAAACCACTGAGGCTGGAACTTGTGATAACGAATTCGTTATTACTAGAACTTGGACGGCGTCTGATAGCTGTGATAACGAGACTGTACACGTTCAAATAATTACTGTTCAGGACACGTCGGAACCAACTTTCAACGAAGGCTTACCTACGGATATGACGGTTGAATGTGACGCTATCCCAGTTGCACCTATTTTGACCGCTTCAGACAACTGTGGCACTGCCAACGTTGAGCTGACAGAAACCACTGAGGCTGGAACTTGTGATAACGAATTCGTTATTACTAGAACTTGGACGGCGTCTGATAGCTGTGATAACGAGACTGTACACGTTCAAATAATTACTGTTCAGGACACGTCGGAACCAACTTTCAACGAAGGCTTGCCTACGGATATGACGGTTGAATGTGACGCTATCCCAGAAGCATCAACTTTGACCGCTTCAGATAATTGTGGAAATGTTACTGTAGAATTCGAAGAGGAAATTACAGATGGTGCTTGTATTGGGGATTCTATCATTACAAGAACATGGACAACTGTTGATGCGTGTGGAAATGACAACATTCATATTCAAATTATTACTGTTCAAGATACCACTGCACCAATGTTGGTAACACCATATGACGAAACAATTACCGTAGCTTGTGATGATATTCCTGAAGTTCCAAATCTTGTTTTTCAAGATGCTTGTTCTAATGATATTACGGTGACTTTTAACGAAGATTCTTCCCAAGCAAATGACTTTCAAGATTATCAGATTATTAGAACTTGGACCGTGGTAGATGATTGTGCCAATGAAGCTGTATTCACCCAAACCATTAATGTAGAAATCAGTAATGTTATTAATGCTTTTGATGCCACACGTTGTGTACTTGATTCGGAATTTGACTTATTCGATTTGTTATCAGGAGATTTTAATATGAATGGTGAATGGAGTGTAATTGACGGTGACGCTAACATCAGTGGAAGTTTCTTTGATCCATCATCAGTAGAGGTTGGTATGTATACCTTCCAATATTCAATAACAGAAGGACCTTGTCCTAAAGAAATTCAGGTTAACGTGACTATCGATGATGATTGTGTAGTATTGGCTTGTGGTAAGGACAACGTAGTTATTTCTAAAACAGTAACTGCCAATGGTGATAATTTCAATGAGTTATTTACTGTGAGCGGAGTTGAAGAATGTGGATTTGTAATTGAGCTTGAAATTTTTAACCGTTGGGGAGCTAAAATTTATGAAAACAGAAACTACCAAAACGATTGGAGCGGTGAAGCACACAGCTCTTCTGTAGGCGCTTCCGGGAAAGTCCCAACGGGTACGTACTACTATATAATTAAATTAAGAAACAGTGGGTTAGAACCTTTTGCAGGTCCTATCTACGTTGCAACAAAATAAAAAACCTACGATGAAATTAAACAGATATTTATGTGTTATACTGTTTGCGTTGAGTGCTTCAACAGCTTTTTCTCAGCAGTTGCCTCAATTCACGCAGTACATGTTCAACACTATTTCAATTAATCCTGCTTATGCAGGAAGTAGAGAGACTTTTAGTGCCGTTGGTTTACACAGAAGTCAGTGGATCGGGTTGGACGGCGGACCAGAAACTCAAACGCTTTCCATACATGCACCTTTGAGAAATCAAAAAATTGGGTTAGGACTTTCATTTATAAATGATGAATTGGGCTATGAGAATTTCTCATATTTATATGGTGACTTTTCATATACAATTCAGACTGGTGAAAAAAGTAAATTAGCTTTTGGTATAAAGGCAGGGTTTACTCATTATAGTCTAGATCAAGAATTATTAAACGATCCGTCGGTTGTAAATGACCCATTTTTTAACGACGTATCTAACCGATGGAGTCCCAATGTAGGCGCTGGGTTATATTGGCACACCAACAGATGGTATGTTGGGCTTTCGGCACCAAGAATTCTAAATACGGATTACAATAAAGGTGGTAGTGGCAATGTAGACTACGTTGCTTTAGAACGAATAAGCTACTATTTTACAGGTGGTTATGTTTTTGATTTGAGTCAGTCCGTAAAACTTAAACCATCAGTTTTATTAAAAGCTACTAATGGTGCACCGCTCTCATTTGATATTTCGGCAAACTTTTTGTTTAATGAAGTATTCTGGATTGGTGGTGGTTACAGAATTGACCAATCGGCAGCAGCAATTGGAGCAATTACCGATTTTCAGATTTCAAAACAATTGAGAATTGGATATGGATATGAATACCCAATTTCTGATATAAGACCTTACACTAGTGGGACACATGAAGTATTACTTATGTTCGAAATTTTCAAGAACAAGCGTATTAAATCACCACGTTATTTCTAAATCGATACACATTATGAAAACAAATATTTTTTCTCTTTTAGTTATCCTAACTTTTTCTATGTCTTTTGGACAAACAAAGTTAGCGGATAAATTTTTTGAGAATTTTGGCTACGTAAAAGCCATTGAACTCTATGAGAAAGCTGCAGCAAAAGGTGATAGTAGTGTGCATGTTTTAACACGATTAGGTGACGCCTATTATAACAATTCCAATTCTGATAAAGCAGCATTATGGTACGGTGAAGCATTGAAACAACATAAGAAAATCGATGCAGAATATCTTTATAAATATATTCAGTCTCTAAGAAGTATTGGTAAATACGAAGAGGCAGACAAATGGTTTAAAGAATTAAGCGCAGTCCAACAAGGCGATAGTAGGTTAAAAGGTTACAACCCGGACGAAGTTGATATTTACAATAAATTGACCAACAAATCAAATGATGTGGTCAAAATCAATAATTTGAATATTAATTCCGAAAAATCTGATTTTGGTTCTTACCTCTATGATGACATACTGTATTTTGCCTCCTCCCGAGGAGATGACAAAAAAGTGTACAGCTGGAATCAAGAACCTTTCCTAGACCTGTATCAAGCAAAACTTCATCGAGGGGATAGTATACCTAAATTTGAAGATGTTTCTGAAATCATTTCCAATGATATAAATTCAGAATACCACGAAGCATCCGTGGCCATCACAAACGATGGCAAAACCATGTATTTTACCAGAGATAATGTTAACAAACGTAAAAGACTGAAATACGATAAAGAGGGAACTACACATTTAAAATTATATAAAGCCAAATGGATAGATGGCGCATGGAATGATATCGAAGAGTTACCTTTTAATGATGAAGTTTATTCCACAGGACATCCGGCCTTAAGTCCAGATAATAAAACGTTATATTTTGTATCGGACCGTGAAGGTGGCATTGGACAAACTGATATATATTCGGTCGAAATAAAACCAAGTGGCAGCTACGGTTCCCCGCAAAATCTTGGAGAATCTATAAATACTGAAGGACGTGAAATGTTTCCTTTTGTAAGCAAGGACAGTACCTTTTACTTTTCATCTGACGGACACCTAAATTTAGGGCTACTAGACATATTTAAATCTAACTTCTTAAAAAATAATAATTCAGAACCTGAAAATTTAGGTTCACCATATAACAGTGGCTACGACGATTTTGCTTTTTTTATAAACTCCAATTCTGATTCGGGCTATTTTTCTTCAAACAGACCAGGAGGTAAAGGAAGTGACGATATATACAGTTTTGGCACTTCGCCATGTGAACAGGAAATATCAGGTGTTGCGAAGGACGCTAAAACCAATATGATTTTAACGGGAGTAACTGTAAGGTTGATTAATGAGACAGGTAAAGTACTGGAAGAAATTGTTACCAAAGCAGGCGGAAAATATATGTTTAAAGTAGATTGTGATAAAACCTATACTTTGGTTGGCAATAAACCTGATTACAAAGAAGATAAAAGATCAACTACTACAGATGGTATTTCTGGTACAGTAACCTCTGTAGATTTAAAATTGACACCTCTAATTATTGATAGTCAAATAGTCATCAACCCTATTTTCTTTGATTTTGATAAGTCTAACATCAGAACCGATGCACAATACGAATTAGAAAATATTGTAGATGTAATGCGCAAACATAGTGATATGGTGATTAAAATTGAATCCCATACCGATAGTAGAGGTCGAGATAATTATAACTTAAAACTATCTGACAGACGTGCAAAATCTACAAGGGATTATATCATTTCCAGAGGAATTGATCCTTCTAGAATTGAAAGTGCTATTGGCTATGGAGAAACTCAATTACTTAACGAATGTGCCAATGGTGTAAAATGTACAGAAGAAGAGCACCAAATAAACAGACGTTCTTATTTTTATATTGTAAAAGAATAAAACAACAGCAATTTGTTTAGTTATAAAGCAAGCTCTATTAGGCTTGCTTTTTTTATTCTGAAAAGTAGACGAATTTAAATTTTGTTGTATGCAGTACTGAATAATAGAATTCTGATATTCAAACTCTATTTTATAATTGAAGGTTTAGATTGGTATGGATCAAAAATACACCCCTTCTAACGATTGAAAATAAGACAAGCCATTGTCAGTACATTTATCAAAGAAGTATCTTAAAAAGGTAATGGTTAAAGATAAATAGATATTATTAAGTCTTAATCATCTCATCATTTCTGCAAAAGGAATAAACACTACCCGTTTAAGACTACCTAAAGTTATGCCCTAGTTGAAATGACAACATATAGTTTATAGTCAATAAATAAAGTTAATACTTTTAAATGGTAATGTTTTAAATCTTACAAATTGATATTACGTCAGATAACTATAATGCCTCACATAAACCCAATTCTTATGAAGGTAAAATTGTGTTAGCTATAAACATAAAAAAAACCGCAATACTGCGGTTTTCTTTTGCTATTAATCAACTTTTAGAGCGGTTTTATCGCTTTATAAACATATTTGTAAAATACCACTTACCTGCATCATTCTGCTCAGCAGAAATATCAAAGTGGGTAAAATCACCTTCTATGTTATCTTTATGGCTTTCACTATTTAACCAAGCATTTACAACTGATTCGGCAGAACTAAAACCATAGGCTACGTTTTCTGAAACGATGTTTGCATCTGCATTAATTTGAAGGCTTTGTTTTCTCTGAAAAAAATTATCATGTGATACATTATCTACTTCAATCATATAATCTGTATGTGTAAAAGCAACAGCCTTTACTGTAGAGTGGTCTGTTAATGGATTTAAACCTTGATTGATTCTATAAGCGTTGATCAACTCCATTATTTCTATTTCAATTTGTTTAGCTTGGGGTGCAACAGGCACTTCAATTGCCTCGATACTTTCGTCCATATCACCATCAGTAGAACAAGAACTAAAACTTAAAAGGGCAACAATCGCCATAAAAGGCATTATATTAGAAAGTTTCATATGTAGGTTGTTTAGGTTTGGGATTACTAATCTAACAACCTATAGGCTAAAAAAAAAAGAAATGCAGATAATTTCGATGAAATGCATGCATTTAATCGATTTTTAATGTAGAACATCGATGAAATGCACTTTTTGAGCTAATTTTTTGACACTTCAACGTTCTTTTTTAATTTTTATCGATAAAGTGATTTAAAATAAATTACACATTAAGCATCATGGAGATAACCTCTCCTTTTTCCAGTTTTGTGGGGTTTCAAGTTTATAGCGTATTCTATCATGCAAACGGTTAGGTCTGCCTTGCCAAAATTCTAATTCAATAGGTTTTACAATAAAACCACCCCAAAATTCTGGTCGTTCTATTTCCCTACCTTCAAATTGAGATTCTAAGGACTTTAATTTTTTTTCGAGTACATCTCTATCTTTAATCGGCTGACTTTGATTTGAAACTATAGCACCCAGCTTACTTCCTCTTGGTCTCGATTCAAAATAATCATCGCTTAAACTTTCGGGTACTTTTTCTGCTTGACCCTTGATTATTATTTGGCGCTCTGCCGCTGGCCAGAAAAATGACAGACAAACATTAGGATTAGCTCTTATTGCTTTTCCTTTTTCACTGTTATAATTTGTATAGAAAATAAAACCTTCACTTGTGTATTTTTTGAGCAGTACTACCCTACTTTTTGGAAACCCATCCAAACCGATAGTAGAAATAGTCATAGCATTGGCCTCATCTATTTCTTTATACTGATCTACTTCTACAAACCAATCTCTAAATAATTCAAATGGATTTTCTGATGTATTTTCTAATAACAATTCGTTTTTTTTATATGATTTCCTGTAATTGCTTAAGTCTCTTTCCATTATGTATTTAATCTAATATTTTTTGCTTATTCGCTTTTAAGCATCGTAAATTCCATATAAATTTACGTATTAAAATTGATTAATGAGATTTGAAAATACTGAATATGCCAAGCATCTATCCTTCAAAAAAGAAGAGTTTAAATTTGGCACTTTCTATATTACCGAACAGTTTGTGCTTTCTGAATTAAACGAAGGTGTTCACGTCGATTTATCTATCGCAGTAGAAATTATTGATCGTTTGAACAAATATCTCAAGAAGGATCAAAAATTAGGTTATATTTCCAATAGATACAATTCCTACTCCTTTGATCCACAGATTTGGACAGAATTAAGTAAAGATTATGATTTTTTAGTCGCTACAGCCATCGTATCTTATAATCAACTGAATCACTTAAATGCTACGCTAGAAAAACAGTTTTTTAAAAAAAGTTTGAAACGCTGTAGCAGTCTTGATGAAGCAATTAAATGGATTTCAAATTTAGACGATTTTAAAAATTAAAAACTTTTGAATCCATTGCCAATTTCACATTATCGAATTCTGTCTCTGCTTCAACTTTAAATTCCCTTATATCATCATAGCGCGTAGAATAATGGCCCAAAATAAGGGTACCGACGTTCGCATGTTTTGCTATGGTTGCTGCTTGTTTCGCTGAACTGTGCTTTGTTGGTTCACAAAGATCTCTGTTCTTTTCTAAAAATGTAGATTCGTGATATAATGCAGTGACATTTTTTATCTGGGGCACTATACGCTCATTATAGGCTGTATCACTACAATAAGCATAGCTCTTTGGCGGTTTTGGATCTATTGTGACTGTCTTATTATCAATTAATACACCATCTTCATTTACTACATCTGCACCTTGTTTAAGCTTTCTGAAATAGGCTACATTGATATTGGCTTCATTAACCGCATCGATATTTAGTTTACGATCATTTTCTTTTTCTCTAAACAAGAAGCCATTAGTATATATTCTGTGATCTAATGGAATTGTGGTAACTGTCACCTTATCATCTTCATAAATGAGCTGTGGTTCTTTGGATTCCAACTCATGGAAGATCAATGGGTATTTGGTCCAACCTCCTGCAAGTTTCATCTGAAGCAGAATTACTTCCTTTAGACCTTTTGGTGCATAAATGTTGAGTTCAGTTTCACGAGACAGAAGACTGAATGTATTCACCAAACCAATTAAACCAAAATAGTGGTCTCCATGGAGATGTGAAATGAAAATATGTTTTATTCTTGAAAACTTTATTCGGTTTCGTCTCAATTCTACCTGGGTACCTTCACCACAATCTATAAGAAATACATGGTTTTTAATCTCTAAAATCTGTGCTGTCGGATTTGTATTGGCTCTTGGAGTGGCACTGTGACAGCCGAGAATAGTTAATTTCATGGATATTTTTCAGGTTTATGGTAAGAGTTTACAAACTCTAAACTTATTTAGAATCCCAAATCACGTTCAATATCCTCCATTTCGATAATATCATATGCTTCTTTCATAGTCGGTACAACTACTAGCTCATCTGGCATTTCGTCTAGATTAGCATTGGCGGTAACAATAACAAAAGATTTTTTATCAGCTCTGTGGTTATTGCTTAAACGAAGAAACTCTACAATATCCATTAATGTTACATTATCTATACTGGTAATATTTACTACAATATGATAATTTTTATGTTTATTGTAACCTTGCTCTATATTATGCACCAACGTTTTGATAGATGCCTTTTCTTGGGTAATAATAGTAATATTTCCGTCTCTATCTATAATCATAATTTACTGTTTTATTTTAGACGCTAACAAATATATGACTGCCATGCGAACTGCTACACCATTTTCAACCTGATTGAGAATAATAGATTGTTTGGAGTCTGCTACATCACTAGTGATTTCCACTCCTCTATTGATTGGTCCTGGATGCATGATTACAATCTCTTTATTGAGACTGTCCAACAGTTCTTTATTAATTCCGAATTGCTGAGTATATTCTCGAGTGGAAGGAAAATAGCTAATATCCATTCGTTCGTTTTGAACCCGAAGCATATTTGCTACATCACACCATTCTAATGCCTTTCTTAAATTAGTTTCAACTTTTACTCCTAAATCTTTAATGTATTTTGGAAGCAGAGTTTTAGGGCCACAAACCATCACATTTGCACCTTGTAATTGTAATGCGTAAATATTTGAAAGTGCCACACGACTATGAAGAATATCTCCAACAATCACCACATTTTTGCCTTTTACTGTTTTTAATTTTTCTCTAATAGAATAAGAATCCAATAAAGCTTGTGTAGGATGCTCGTGTGCACCATCACCAGCGTTTATAATACTTGCATTTACATGTTTAGACAAAAATACACCTGCACCAGGGTTGGGATGGCGCATTATTACCATATCCACTTTCATAGACAAGATATTATTTACGGTATCGATAAGTGTTTCTCCTTTTTTTACTGAAGATTGAGATGCTGAAAAGTTGATTACGTCTGCAGAGAGTCGTTTTTCAGCAAGCTCAAATGAAAGTTTAGTACGAGTAGAGTTTTCAAAAAAAAGGTTGGCGATGGTAATATCTCTAAGAGAAGGCACTTTTTTGATTGGTCTGTTAATGACCTCTTTAAACTGATCTGCAGTTTCAAAAATAAGATCTATATCCTTTTTATTTAGATATTTAATTCCAAGTAAGTGATTTACACTCAGTTCGTTCATTCTTCTTTAGCTTTTAACTATTAGCTCATGGCCTTTAGCGTTTCACCTTTCAACTAGAATTTTCAATTTACAATTCTAGCTTGATTTATCTATCCACTAGATAAACTGCATCTTCACCTTCATTCTCTACCCAGTTGACTTTTACTTTTTGTTCGTCTATTGCATCCACCTGCCTCCCTCTATAATTAGGTTGTATGGGTAGATGTCTACTAAAACGACGGTCTATCAATGTTAACAATTCTACATTTTTTGGCCTTCCAAATGATTGAATTGCGGTTAGTGCCGATCGTATACTTCGACCTGTATATAAAACATCGTCAATGAATACGACATTTTTATCTTCAACAATGAAGTTTATTATTGTGGTATTGGCTTCCAGAGGTTTGTCTCCTCGTCTAAAATCATCCCTGAAAAAAGTAATATCCAAATGACCGAGTTGGATATTTTTAATTTTATATTCTTCGGATAGCATTTGCGATAAACGGTCGGCTAAAAACTTGCCTCTTGGTTGAATGCCAACTAATACAGTTTCGGAAAAGTCATCGTGATTTTCAATAAGTTGGCAAGCCAATCGGTGTAGCGTGATGTTGACTTCCTTAGAGTTAAGTAGTACTTTTTGACTCATTATGCTTCCAAACTTATTTGGTTTACAAAGTTAAATGAAAAAATGTGGATTGCAATGTTTTTTCTCGCTAAGGTGGTACGAGACAATAAGCAATAAAAAAGCCTCTCGAATCTCGAGAGGCTTTAAATATAATAGGATGAGAAATCTTCCCAACAACTATCGGGATGACCCTATCAGAAATTTACTATTTCTTCCCGTCCATTTTATCTTTAAGTGCTTGTAAAGCATCATTTGCATCACCTAAAGTTGGCTTAGCTTCTGCCGCTTGAGCTTCCTGTTTTTTCACAGCTTGCTTAACGATTTTTGCTTCTTCTTCTCTAAATACTGCTGTATGCGATGCTACAACACGCTTGAATTCTTTATTAAATTCAATGATCTTAAATTCTGCTTCTTCACCTTTTTCAAGTTTAGAACCATCTTCTTTTTCAAGATGACGTTGCGGTACAAATGCCGTAATATCTTCATTGAAATCGATTGTTGCTCCTTTGTCTACCATTTCGGTAATGGCAGCTGTATGAGTAGTTCCTAAAGCAAATTCAGTTTCGTACTTGTCCCAAGGGTTTTCCTCAGTTTGTTTGTGACCTAAAGATAATTTACGTCCTTCAACATCCAATTCTAAAACTACAACATCTAGCTTGTCACCAACATTACAGAATTCTGATGGATGCTTGATTTTCTTAGTCCAAGATAAATCAGAGATATAAATTAATCCGTCGATACCTTCTTCTAATTCAACAAATACACCAAAGTTTGTGAAGTTACGCACAATACCTGTGTGCTTAGAACCTACAGGATATTTAGATGTAATATCAGTCCATGGATCTGGCGTTAATTGCTTAATACCAAGAGACATTTTACGATCTTCTCTATCCAAAGTCAATACCTGTGCCTCAATTTCGTCTCCTACAGATACAAAATCTTGTGCAGAACGTAAATGCGTTGACCAAGACATTTCACTAACGTGAACCAATCCTTCTACACCTTCTTCTACTTCTACAAACGCACCGTAATCAGCAATGACAACAACTTTACCTTTTACTTTATCACCCACTTTTAAGTCTTCGCCTAAAGCTTCCCAAGGATGCTTAGACAATTGCTTAAGACCTAATTGGATTCTCGATTTGTTCTCATCAAAATCAAGGATTACAACATTTAACTTCTGATCTAACTCAACGATCTCATTAGGATGGTTGATACGAGACCAAGATAAATCTGTAATGTGAACTAAACCATCTACACCACCTAAATCGATAAACACACCATAAGAAGTAATGTTCTTCACAATACCTTCTAATACCTGTCCTTTTTCTAACTGGCCAATGATTTCTTTCTTTTGCTCTTCAATATCAGCTTCAATTAAAGCTTTATGAGAAACAACTATGTTTTTGAATTCGTGGTTGATTTTCACAACTTTAAATTCCATAGTTTTATTTACGTACTGATCGTAATCTCTAATAGGCTTCACATCGATTTGAGAACCTGGTAAGAAAGCCTCTATACCAAATACATCTACAATCATACCACCTTTAGTTCTGCATTTTACAAAACCATTTACGATTTCTCCAGTATCATGTGCATTGTTTACACGATCCCAAGCTTTGATTACTCTAGCTTTTCTGTGAGACAATACCAATTGACCTGTCGCATCTTCACGTACATCAATTAATACTTCTACTTTGTCACCAACTTTAAGATCTGGGTTGTAACGGAACTCGTTAAGAGAGATTACCCCTTCAGACTTTGCATTAATGTCAATAATAGCATCTCTATCAGAAATATGAATTACTTCACCTTCTACTACTTCATCGTCCAAAGTGTCGACGAAATTCTCAGATACTAATTTTTCAAATTCCTCAAGTTTTTTGTCTTCAACTTGCTCAATTCCTTCTTCGTAATTGTGCCAATCGAACTCCTCTAAGAATTTTTCTGGATTTTTTTGCGCTTCACTTACATGAGGTGCAACAGCCGTAGCTGTTTCATTTGCTTCAGTTGCTTCAACTTCGGCTTGTTTTGTTTCTTTTTCAGACATGTGCTGAATTAAAATTTGTATTCTACTAACTTATCAGAAAATGATGCGGAGCAAGCTGTAGAAGGTTTTTTTGTTTTTTTCGTTTCCTCTTCGATTTTCTTTAACCGCCAAAAAGGTGTGCAAAAGTACAATATTATTAGAATTTTACCAAATAAATATTTGAAACAAATCACTGTGAATCATTTGGTTAAATTGTTGTAAAAATCAATTCAAATTTTAACATATTGGGTATTAATTAATATATTTACGATATTACTAACACTTAAAAATTGAAATGATGGTTAAAGCTAAATATCAAGATGTTCTTGATTTAGGACAGAAGTTGAATATGAAAGACGGTGACGTTAAGGTAGAAGACGGAAAACTTAAAGTTTGGGGTACAGCGAGCACACAATACGAAAAGGATTTGTTATGGGACGAAATTAAAAGAATCGGTGGTGAAAATCCATCTGATATCATGGCAGATATTAAAGTTGCAGATTCTTCCGTATATGCAAGACACACTGTAAAGTCTGGTGAGACTCTTGGTAAAATTGCTAAGCAATACTATGGAGAACCTTCAAAATATCAGAAAATATATCAAGCAAATACAGATATTCTTAAGAATCCTGATTTAATTCATCCAGGACAAGAATTGATTATACCGAATGATTAATCATTGATAAAATAATTAAATTTTAAGAAAAGTGGTAAACGTTTCCGTTTACCACTTTTTTTATGATGACAATTTTAATTGAATTCGATGTGCTTATACAAACCAATAAAACACACGTTATGAAATCAATTAAATTTTTAGGATTCTTTTTACTTTTAGTTTTATCTTTTTCCTGTAGCAAAGACGATGACAATTCTTCTGACGAAGAAGATATTAGACAACAGGTAGAGAACTTTGTTACAGCAGATTTAATTGCAACGCTAGAAGAATTAGGTTTTAACTTTAACGATGGGGAAGACTCACCAAATATCGAAGGGAAATTTCTTTATGAACCTATTGTTTTATTAGCAACAAACGTTCCTGAAGACTTTGCTATTGGGACGCAATTTTTAAATTTTGAAGCAGAATTTTCTAATTTAATTCCGGATGAAAGACAATTCACATTAAGAACTGCTCAAGGCACCGCTTCTCAATCTGAAGCTGTCACTAACACTTTTTATTCAGGGAATGGCAATAGTTTTTCGGCTTATGCCAAGTTAGGTGTAACGGTACAGGGTGGCGTCGCAACTTTGTTATACGCATTTTCAGGAGATGTGACTGAAAACGGCATAACCAACGCACAAGAAGCATTAATTATGCTTGATAATAATAGTATTGAAGGACTTTTAGAGAATGGCCAAGGAAGATTACTAAGAGACGAAGATGGCACTGCAGAACGTCAATAAGGTCTAAAATAAATAACGAAGCAACTGCAGCAATTATTATAATTAATCTGTAGTTGCTTTTTCGATTACTTCTTTAGAAAGTTTTAAAAGCGTTGTCAACTGTTCAGCTATTGTCAAATCAGAATTGTCGATTTCAATCGCGTCTTCAGCTTTCATCAAAGGCGAATCCTTTCTTGTTGAATCTATACGGTCTCTCGTGGTTACATTTTCCAGTACATCGTTATAATTTAAATTATGACCTCGCTCCAACAATTCTTTGTAACGACGCATTGCTCTAGTCTCTGCAGACGCAGTCATGAAAATTTTTAGGTCAGCATCAGGAAAGACAACAGTACCAATATCCCTTCCATCCATTACAATTCCTTTGTCCTTACCCATGAGTTTCTGCTGTTCTACTAATTTGGATCTCACTTCAGAAATTGCTGCAACAGGACTGACGTACTTAGATACTTCTAAAGTTCTTATATCAGACTCTATATTTTCACCATTTAAGTAAACTTCGGCAAAACCAAGATTATTATTGAATTTGAAGGTGATTTGAATTTGATCTAAATTTTCAATTAGTTTTTCAATCTTAAAAAATTCCGCGCCAATATAATTTTGTTTTAACGCAAAATATGTAACAGCTCTGTACATGGCACCCGTATCTACATAAATATAATTTAATGCTTTTGCCAATTGCTTTGCTATGGTACTTTTCCCCGTTGACGAAAACCCGTCTATAGCAATGGTTATTTTATTGTCCGGTACTTTTTTGTTATTATCTCCTTCTACCATCTAAATCTATTTGAAGCCCCAGAAAACTCGTGTTAGACGCACTGGTATATCTGGCATGCGTATAGCTAAAGCGCAATTTATTCATTTTAATCCCAACACCCACCGAAAGACCTGAAAAATTCCTTTGATCGACAATACGCAATTCCTCCGCTCGCCTAAAATTATAACCAACTCTAAGATTAAATCCACGGTCTGGCCAAAGTTCTGCACCTAAAATTAAATGACGCAGAGCTTGATTAAAAAAACTTACCTTTTCTTCGGTCTGGTTGCCGTCTAGATCCGTAGTGGCTCGAGCAGGATTAGAAACGCCAATTGGCCATTGCTGCAAATTATCTAACGTTAAATGCCAACGTAAATTAATATTTTCTAAAGTTTGTGACATTCCAAAATTTACTTCGAAAGGTAACGTTTCGTTCTGGCCAGCGTATGTACTGAATTGTGTACCTAAATTTCTAACCGTAACAGCTGCGTTAAAATCAATATCTTCGTTAATATACATAATTCCGAAATCCAATGCGCCACCAACAGAATTGTATTGTTCTAAAAGGGAGGTGATAATTTTTAAATTGGCACCTACATAGAAATCTGAAAAAGGAATATTGTAATTATAACCAGCAGAAACTGCAGCTTCGTTTCCTGTGAATGTACCAGTAGAATTTCCCTGAAGGTCATAACCATCAAAAGATCCATAATTAATGTAAGTAACACCAAAATGAAAAGTCTGCAAATGCCTATCCCAAGTATAAGCATAAGCTGCTGTACCATAACTTATACCACCTAAATAACTAGAATAGTTTACAGCTAATTGATTGTGCATTTGGTAATTGATGGAAGCAGGATTGTATAAAGCATCAGTAACATCGTGATCAAAATTTGTGATGATTTTACCTCCTAAAGCGGCTTGTCTAGGTGACGAAACCAAATTGAGGAATTGATAAGTAGATTCGCCACCTAGTTGTGCAAACAATGGCAATGCCAACAATAGAACAAATAAGTTGGTAATCCTCTTTATCATAGATTTTGCAAAGTAACTAAATCTATCTTATAACGATGCTGTAAGATCTTTATTTTTGATGGTGGAAAGTTTCTATTTTAACTTTAGTATCTGCCCCTCTTTTATCAGGTCGCTGGTAAGATTATTCAGTCTTTTTAAATCGGCTATTTTAGTGTTATTTCTTCTAGCAATACTAAATAGTGTATCACCTCTGGAAACCGTCCAGACTGATGGGCTTTTAAAAGTTTTTATAGCATTTTTATCAATTGATAATTTTTGACCGACTTTTATGATATTTGAATTTAGATTGTTAATTCGTTTTAAATCTTCAACCTCAATCCCAAAACGCTTAGACAAACTATAAAGTGTTTCGCCTTTTGAAATTGTATGATATGTTAAATTGCCTTTTTGCTGAACCGAACTTGATTCATTTTTTTCTATCAAATTATCATCGCTAAAATCGCTAATGCGCAGTACTTGATTTTCTTCAATTAATGTGGTTTCCAAAGAATTTAATGCTCTCAACCTGTTTAATGAAATGTTGTAACGCTGAGAAATATCAGACAGCCTTTCCCCTTCCTTGACGATATGAAATTTTTGGTTTTCACTAACCAAAGCATTTGTATTTAAGGCGTTTAGAACACTTTGACCATCCTTAATTTCAGGACGTAAAACTCTTAAAGTATCGGAAATGCCCGCGTCTTTAACATCTTTTAGAACAATCTCTCCAGTAACCAAATTAAGCCTGGCAGGTTTGCCGTCCAATAGAACATCTTTGTAATTAGCATTGTTTTGTGCCATAGCGCTGTAAGCGAACAGACACAAAACAACAACTGATATTCTATAGATTTTTAGCATTTTTTACTTTTTGTTTTGTAATGGCAATCTTTAACACATCACTCATATCCTTTACGTAATGGAAGGTTAAACCCTTTAAATATTCTGGTTTAATTTCGTCAATATCCCTTTTATTTTCTTCGCAAAGTAGTATTTCCTTAATTCGCGCACGCTTTGCCGCTAATATTTTTTCTTTAATTCCGCCCACAGGTAATACTTTACCACGCAAGGTAATTTCACCTGTCATAGCGATACTCTTTTTCACTTTACGCTGTGTAAACAAAGATACTAAAGAAGTTAACATCGTCACACCTGCACTTGGGCCATCCTTTGGTGTGGCACCTTCTGGTACATGGATGTGTACATTGTATTTTTCTAATACCTCTGGATTTATACCAAATTCATCTGCATTAGATTTGATATATTCCATCGCAATGGTCGCAGATTCCTTCATCACCTTACCCAAATTGCCAGTGATGGTAAGATTCCCTTTTCCTTTCGATAATATGGACTCAATGAAAAGAATATCACCACCTACTTTTGTCCAAGCCAATCCAGTCACCACACCAGCAACATCGTTATTTTCGTATTTATCACGCTCTAATTTTGGACTCCCCAAGACTTCAACAACATCATCGTTTGATATCTTGATATTGTATTCTTCATCCATCGCAATATTTTTGGCAGCATATCGCACCATTTTTGCAATTTGTTTTTCCAAACCTCTTACTCCAGATTCGCGTGTGTAACCTTCTACAATTTTCTCTAATTGTGGTTTTGCAATTTTTAACGATGTATTATCAAGCCCATGTTCTTTTAATTGTTTCGGCAATAAATGGCGCTTGGCAATTTCAACCTTTTCTTCAATCGTATAACCAGTTACATTTATGATTTCCATACGGTCACGCAGTGCAGGCTGTATGGTATTTAAACTGTTAGAAGTTGCAATAAACATGACCTTAGAAAGGTCATAACCCATTTCCAAAAAGTTATCGTAAAACTCATTATTTTGCTCTGGATCCAATACTTCTAACATAGCAGAAGAAGGATCACCTTGATTACCAGTAGAAAGTTTATCAATTTCATCCAAAACAAATACAGGATTAGATGTTCCTGCCTTTTTTAAACTTTGAATGATCCTACCTGGCATTGCACCGATATAGGTTTTTCTATGTCCTCTGATTTCCGCTTCATCACGTAATCCACCTAATGAAATACGCACGTATTCTCTACCCAACGCTTCTGCAATAGATTTTCCTAAAGAAGTTTTACCAACACCTGGAGGTCCATAAAGACAAAGTATTGGAGACTTCATATCATTACGAAGTTTTAGCACGGCTAAATATTCTATGATTCGCTTTTTAACGTCATCGAGACCAAAGTGGTCACGATCCAAAATCTTCATTGCACGCTTTAAATCAAACTTATCCTTACTGAATTCATTCCAAGGTAAATCCAAAAAAAGATCTAAGTAATTACGTTGAATGGAATATTCTGCTACTTGCGGATTCATGCGCTGCATCTTAGCCAATTCCTTGTCAAAATGCTTCTTTATTTTTTTATCCCATTTTTTCTTCTTGGCTCGAGTTTTCATGTCCTCAATTTCCTCTCCAGAAGACACACCTCCACCAAGTTCTTCTTGTATGGTTTTCATCTGTTGGTGCAAGAAATACTCACGCTGCTGCTGGTTCATGTCACTCTGAACCTTAGACTGAATATCGTTTTTAAGCTCTAGCTTTTGATATTCGAGATTCATGTATTTTAAGGTTTGAAGCGCACGTTCCTTAAGGTCATTAATATTTAATAATTCTTGCTTCTCCTCCACTTTAAGATTCATATTGGAGGATACAAAATTGACTAAAAACGAATTACTTTCAATATTCTTAATCGCAAAGGAAGCCTCTGTTGGGATGTTTGGACTTTCCTTTATAATATCTAACGAAAGGTCTTTAATTGAATCGATTATTGCTCGGAATTCCTCATTGTCTGGAGCAGGTTTAGCTTCAGGAATATCCGCGATTTTTGCAGTTAAGTATGGTTCTTCTGAAACAATTTCAGTAATCTCAAAACGTTTTTTACCTTGGATAATAACTGTTGTGTTACCATCTGGCATTTTAAGTACTTTCAAGATTCTTGCTACTGTACCGGTTTTGTAGATATCTTTTTCTGTTGGATTTTCAACAGATTCATCCTTTTGTGAAACCACTCCCACAACTTTACCGCCTTTATTGGCATCATTTATTAATTTAATTGATGCATCTCGCCCAGCGGTAATCGGTATTACAACGCCAGGAAATAGAACGGTATTCCTTAAAGGCAAAATCGGTAAGGATTCTGGTAAAGATTCGTTATTAATCTGTTCTTCATCTTCTGGTGTCATTAAAGGAATTAATTCTGAATTTTCATCAAACTCCTGAAATGACAAACTGTCAAGACTTATAAAATTTCTTTTTCCCATATATTATTTTGAGCCATTCTGTCATTATTAACTACATTCTGGCATTTTATTAAATGTTTTAAATTGCAACTAAATACTGAATATCAAACGATTACATAATATTTAGTGTTTTTTATATTTCTATAAATTCAATTGTTGTGCCATTACTTTAATAAAAATTAATACTTTTTATTTTAAAAGTGTTACATCTCATAATTTTAACATTCACGTTAAAAAAGTTATTAGCTTTCGATAAATTAGAAATGTAAATACATTGTTATTTATTATATTTAAATACTAATTAATCAAAAATACAATGAGACAAGTTATATCAATTTTGCTTTCAATTTTTCTTTTTTCAGCTACAATATCCTGTGCCCAAATGAGTAAATGGAAAAAAGTTAAAGGTGACGGAAACATTACAACAATGATTAAAATCACTGAAGATTATCAGGGATTGCGGGCATCTGGTCCAATGCACATCAAATTAGTTTCAGGTTCCGAAGGTGAAATTACTATTAAAGGAGATTCTAATTTAATGGAATATTTAATAACTGAAGTACAAAACAACATTCTTGTAGTTAAAACCGAAGACGGCTACAATTTGGGACCAACTGATAAAATTTTTGTTACCGTACCCTACGAGACCATCAACTCGATTACACTTGCGGGTTCTGGTGATATTACCAGTAAGGAAATTATAACCTCCAATGATTTTAAGATTTCATTATCGGGTTCTGGAGACATTGAACTCAATATAGAATCAAGTACAATTGACAGTAGTATCGCTGGCTCGGGAAATATAGAATTAAATGGGGCAACCAATCAGCTCCATACAAAAGTAACGGGTTCTGGAAATTTTAATGGTAATGGATTAAAAACCTCTGATGTAGACGCTTCGATTTCTGGATCAGGAAACATAAATGTTACATGTATCGGACAACTTAAAGCACGCGTTACAGGTTCTGGCAATATAACGTATAAAGGAAACCCTCAATCCACAGACACCAAGGTTACAGGTTCTGGAAACATCAAAGGCTAATTAGTGTAGTTTATTTTAAAAGACTTTTCTATTGTTTTGAGAATATGAATTTTATATCCTCAGTAATAGTTTGGCTACTATCATTTGTATTTGTAGCCGTAAATCCATTTGTTACATTCGTAGTAAGAAAATCAGAGTCTCTTAAGTAATAAATAACTTCTTCAGTTTCCAAAAGTGTTAGGATAAAATTGTTACCACTTTGTGTCCATGTAAAATTAACAGTATCCTCAAAATCGGTACATGTTACGAAATAGTCTACTTGATCAATAACACTTGTTTCAAAATTTGGAGTATAAGTTATGGTAGCGTATGAGTTGTAAGAAAATGAACCTGTGCCGTCGGCCAAAAATGTAATGAGTTCATTCTGATAGCAGTCAAATTCCGATAGAATTGAAGTAGTTGCGATTCCGTCGTTATTTATATCCAAAGGATTACCAGAAAGCCAAAATTGCAATTTCCAAATACCAATAATAGGTACAACTTGCAATTCACAATTTCCTAGGTTTTCAATTATTCCTAGCAGATTCTCATCTTCCCCACAAACCTCGATTTGATATAGGATCGCCGCTCTATAATTTTCACATAGGTTTTTATAATCGAGATCGGAAGCATTATTAAAATTGGCTTCGGCTATCTCGGTGGCAGCGATAGCTTCAGCACATAATCTATCATAATCCACGCTGCAATCCCCAAGATCATCTAAAATGCGTTGCAATTCACCTAAAGGATCACCACAAACTTCTATCTGTTTTAACAATGCATCACGGTATATGAGACAGTAGGCTGTATAATTCTCATCGGAAGCATTTGTTAAGTTAGATGCGGCCTCATTAGTTTTTATAACCGCAATTTGACAAGCATCCCATTCAAATGGTTCATCTTGACATCCATTTAATAGAAATAGAATAATAAAACAAAACGATATTTTTTTTATTCTGTCTATAAAATCACACATTATAATTCAGTTTTTAACCTTGGTACTCTAAAGAGCAGAACTATACCAATAAGAAAAAAAACAAATAAGAACAGAATAGAATTACGCATACTACCTGTAATCTGATCTATAAAACCATATATAAGCATACCTATTACAATCCCTATCTTTTCTGCCACATCATAAAAACTAAAATATGAAGTGGTATCTGTGGTTTCAGGTAAAAACTTAGAATATGTTGATCTAGCTAGGGATTGAATACCTCCCATTACAAAGCCAACTAAAGAAGCTGTAATATAAAACTGGGTTGGCGTTTCAATAAAAAAGCCATAAAAACAGAGACTCATCCAAATAAAATTGATAACAATGAGTGTAGAAATATTTCCAAATTTTGCTGAAGCTCTGGAGGTAAGAAAAGCTCCAAAAACTGCTAAAATCTGAATGACCAAAATGCTAACAATTAAACCTGTAGTCTTGGCTTCATCATTTCCCCAAGCAATTTCCTCTTCACCGAAGTAAACAGCCACTAACATTATAGTTTGCACTGCCATGCTAAAAACAAAAAAAGCATAGAGATAGCGTTTTAGTCTTAAATCTTGCTTTAGTTGTTTCCAAACGCCCTTTAACTCTCTGAATCCATTGAACAGTATAGACCTTGTGACCCTATGACCTTTGGAGACACCTTTTGGTAGAACATAAAACGTATACTGGCTAAAAAGTGCCCACCAAATTCCGACAGTTATAAAGGAATAACGCATCATCTGGAGTTTATCAACACCGTTTTCCTGGCTCATTACCATAGCTAAATTTGCAATCAACAAAAGCACGCTTCCAACATAACCTAGGCTAAATCCCTTAGCACTTACTTTGTCTTGTTGCTCCTCAAAAGCTATATCTGGTAAATAAGAATTGTAAAATACCAAACTGCCCCAATAACCGATTAATCCCATAAAATAAAATAATAGGCTCAAGTGAATTCTCTCCAAACTAAACCAATACAAACCAATACAACCTGCAGATCCCACATAACAGAAAAACTTCATAAAGGTTTTTTTATTACCAACATAATCAGCTATACCTGAGAGAATTGGCGACAAAACAGCTACAACTAAAAATGTAAATGCCGTAACAAATGTGATTAATGCCGTACTTTTAAATTCGTAACCAAAAGCAGTAACTTTTTTTATCTCACTTAGAAATAATGCTGAATAAAATATAGGAAAGATTGAAGAAGCAATTGTTAAGGTATAAACTGAATTCGCCCAATCATAAAATGCCCAGGCGTTGAGTAGTTTTTTGCTTCCTTTTTTAATTTCGCTCATGTGCTTTAAATATATATTAAGTTGAGCTGTCGCTTTTAAACGAGATTTGCTCAAATAACAATTTTTACTAAAAAAGCTGCCCATATTGAGCAGCTTCTAAAGTAATCAAATATTATTAACCCTATATTAATTTATAGGTCTATATGATGTAACACCATATTTCCTCGCCTCAGCTTTCGCTTTAGGCACTAATGAATTTAAATTATCAATACGTGTGTCTGGATGTGGATGCGTACTTAAGAATTCTGGTGGTGCTTGTCCGCCACTATTGGCTTTCATACGTTTCCATAATTCTGGTGCTTCCTCAGGGTTATATCCTGCTATAGCCATTAAGTAAATACCTATTTTATCGGCTTCAGTCTCATGACTTCTACTAAATGGAAGTGCAAAGCCCAAGTTACTACCTAATCCGTAGGCTTGCATCCACATTTGTTGTTTTTCGGCACTCTCGTTGCCTGTAGCCACTGCCACAGCTATACCTCCTGCTTGTTGCAAAATACCAGAGCTCATACGTTGCTGACCATGATTTGCTAAAGCATGTGCTACCTCATGACCCATGATTGCGGCAATTCCCGTTTCATTTTTTGCTATTGGTAAAATTCCGGTGTAAAAAGCAATCTTTCCGCCTGGCATACACCACGCATTCACTTGCTCTGATTCAATCAATTTATACTCCCACTTATAATCGTCTAAATAGCCCTGGAAACCATTAGCGTTAAGATAACGCTCAGAAGCCACAGCTATACGCTGACCAACTCGTTTAATCATTTCGGAATCTTGTGTTCCCGTAATTACTTTATTTTCTGAAAGTACTTGATTATATTGTGCAAAGGCAGAAGGAAATAATTGATCGTTACTTACAAATGCCAACGTCTTCTTTCCTGTAAACGGATTTGTTGCGCAAGACAGCACAAAAGCCACGACCGCTATTAAGGAAATTGTTTTTTTTATGTTCATAGTTGAATTATTTTTATACATATAAAATTACGAAAATCAAACCTAAACAAATAGCACATAAGCAAAGTATGTTGACACAAACAATTACTATTCGTTATCTCCTATGATATGTAATTCAGAAAAATTCTTGTCAACCACAAACGAATGAATTCCATTAATCTTCAAATCCTGAAGTGAAATAATTTCATTATCTAATTCAATTTCTTTGATGTCAAAAGGCAATCCATGAATTTGAATCTTAAATGTATCGTATTGAGTTATGTATTTACCTTCTTTATATTGGTTGATGATTAAATCATTAGAACGACCTGTTAAACTAAAATTCCTAAGACTATAACGTCCTTTAGTGTAATCATAACCATCATTGGCGTCACTATAGAACTCACTTTCCTCTTTACCTTTTTTGTAGTATACATCAAGCGTGATTTCATTAATTTCTTTTTCACCAACGTACTGCTGAATCGGAAATTTTGGTATAATAGCACCTTCTTTAACGAAAATAGGCATGCTATCGATATCGGCATCAACCCACATTTCCTTTCCACCATTTACAACTTCATCTGTCCAGAAATTGTACCACTTTCCTTTTGGCACGTACATTCGTCTTCCTTTGGAATTCGGTTCTAAAATAGGACAGGCCAAAATCTGTTCTCCAAAGATAAACTCGTCAATTCTATAATGAGTCTGTACGTCTTCCTGATCGTACATAACCAAAGATTTTAAAAGAGGTGTACCATGATCAACGTAATTCCAAAAAGCCGTATAGAGATAGGGTAATAATTGGTATCTGATTTCAATAAATTTTCTAACGATATCAGTCACGTCTTCATCAAAAGCCCACGGCTCTTGATCACCATGATCTCCAGAAGAATGTACTCTAAAGAATGGGTGAAAAATCCCAAGTTGAATCCACCGTGTGAACAACTCTCCTTGTGGTTGCTCAGCAAACCCTCCAATGTCACTTCCGGTAAAAGAAAAACCGGACATGGCCATACGCTGCACCTGTACATTAGCAATCCATAAATGCTCCCAATTAGCAACATTATCTCCTGTCCAAGTCGATGTATAACGCTGTGTACCAGAATATGCCGATCGGGTAATAACGAAAGGGCGTTTTGGATATGAATATTTCTTTAAACCTTGATAAGTCGCGCGTGCCATCTGCATTCCATAAATATTATGGGCTTTTCTATGACTGCAAGGATTGCCATCATAATCATGTCTTACGTCATCTGGGAAGGTTTTATTTGGCACTTCCATAACGGCAGGTTCGTTCATGTCGTTCCAAACGCCTTTGATGCCAATATCCTCAATTAATTCTTTGAATAATCCTGACCACCACTCGCGGACTTCAGGTTTTGTAAAATCCGGAAAATAACACTCCCCTGGCCAAACTTTACCTTTCATGTATGGACCATCTGCACGTTTACAGAAATAATCGTTTTCCATGGCTTCTCTAAACACAGAATATTCCATATCTATTTTAATACCTGGATCTATAATTGCAACAGTTTTAAAGCCATCGTCTGCTAATTCCTTTACCATACGTTTAGGGTCTGGAAAATAGTCTTTATTCCATGTAAAGCAACGGAAACCGTCCATGTAATCTATATCCAAATAGATAGCATCACATGGAATCTTCAGTTTTCTAAAGGTTGATGTAATTTCCTTGACTTTACTCTCTGGATAATAACTCCATTTACATTGATGAAAGCCTAACGCCCACATTGGTGGTAATTGGTGAGGCTTTCCTGTTAAATCTGTATAACTTTCTACTACATCATTCATTTTAGGGCCGTAAAAAAAGTAATAATTCATTTCACCACCTTGTGCCCAAAAACTGGTAACGTTTCGTCTTTCTTGCGAAAAATCAAAAGACGATTGAAATGTATTATCAAAGAAAATACCGTAAGCTTTACCTCTATGCAAACCTGTATAAAAAGGAATAGCCTTATAAATTGGATCTGTGTCTTTACCGTATGCATAAGAATCAGTTGCCCAATTGGTATAGCGTCTACCCTTAAGGCTCAAATGATTGGGCTTATCACCCAAACCATAATAGCACTCCCCGTCGTTGGAAACTTTACTCATTTTCACGATGTTTCCACCATGCTCATAGCTTTCTTCCCAATGAAAGCCAATTTCATCTTGGTTGATAAGTACATCGTCCTTTGCATCATAGATAGAAACACGAAGACTTTCCTTTGAAATTTCACAACGTAATTTAGATGTTGTGACAATGTAATTATCCTTAGTATCCTTAATATCCAGTTTGTTATAACCAATATTGGCATATTTAGTGATGGCATAAGAAAAATCATTGTCAAAAGCACCAACTGTAGTATACCTGAAGCGCAGAACGCTATCTCTAACAACAGTTAACTGTAGAATAACATTATTATCCGTAGAAAAATACAAGGTATCTACATCTTTATGGAAGTCTATTATTTTTGAAGGAAACAAATTTCCTTTTTGTTCTAAATCTGTATTTACAATCATAGCTTGATTTTAGAGTAAAGAAAGTGTAAAAAAACGGAAAAATTAATGTCGACAAAAGCCTTTGATCGAGTATTTATTATGAATTGTTAACTATATCGTTTTCGGCATATAAAATTCATAAATGATCCATCGTTTTAATTCAAATTGAGGAGATATTATACATATTTCAATACCACCATTCCCAATGGAGGAATATTTATTTCAATAGAATTATCTCTATAATGATACGGCTTCTTTCTGGTTGTTTTTTGTCTGTTTTTATAGGCTCCAGTTCCATTGTATTTCTTCAAATCAGAATTAAATATTTCTTTTAATTTACCTTTTATTGGAACCCCAATTTGATACTTTTCTCTTGGCACAGGAGTCATATTGGCTGCTATAATCAGATCTTTATTAGCCTCATCACTTTTTCTGATGTATACTAAAACAGAATTTTCTGCATCGCTAAAATCAATCCACTCAAACCCTTCATTTAAAAATTGTTTCTCATGTAAAGCAGCTTCCTTTTTGTAGAGAATGTTCAAATCCCTAATTAAAGACTGAATTCCCTTATGAGTATTATCCTTTAACAAATACCAATCTAGACTTTCTTTAAAATTCCATTCGTTACTCTGGCCAAATTCTAAGCCTTGAAATAGCAATTTTGTTCCAGGATGCGTAAACATATAACCATAAAGCAGACGCAAATTCGCAAAACTTTGCCACTCGTCACCAGGCATCCTGCCCAGAATAGAACGTTTTCCGTAAACGACCTCATCATGACTAAGAGGCAGCATAAAATTTTCAGAAAAAGCATAGGTCATACTAAAAGTCAAATCATTTTGATGGTGCTTTCTATAAATTGGTGGTTTAGCAAAATAATCTAATGTATCGTGCATCCAGCCCATCATCCATTTCATTCCAAAACCCAATCCGCCAACGGAAGTAGGTTTAGATACCATTGGAAAAGCCGTAGATTCCTCGGCAATCGTTTGAACATCAGGAAAAGCACTGTAAACAGCCTCGTTCATTTCGCGTAAAAAAGAAATAGCTTCTAAATTTTCGCGACCGCCAAACATATTGGGCTCCCACTGCCCTTCATCCCTACTGTAATCCAGAAACAACATTGAAGCAACCGCGTCTACACGTATGCCGTCTGCATGGTATTGATCTAACCAAAATATTGCGTTACTTATTAAAAATGACTTTACCTCGTTTCTTCCATAATTAAAGATTAAACTTGTCCAGTCTTGATGATATCCTTTTCGTCTATCTGGATGTTCGTATAAATTTGAACCATCAAAAAAACCTAATCCATGACCGTCTTCAGGAAAATGCGATGGTACCCAATCTAAAATTATCCCAATATCATTTTGATGTAATTTGTCTACTAATAATTTAAATTCTTCAGGATATCCATAACGAGAGGTCGGTGCAAAATAACCCGTTATTTGATAGCCCCAAGATGGATCATAAGGATACTCCATAACAGGCATTAATTCTACATGGGTAAAATTCATGTCTTTTACATAGGCCACTAATTCTTCGGATAATTCTGTATAAGACAACGAGCGGTTTTCATCCATCTTTTTTTTCCAAGAGCCTAAATGGACTTCGTAAACTGAATATGGAGCGTCAAGACTGTTTTTAGTCTTGCGTTTTTTCATCCATTTTTTGTCTTTCCAATTGTAGTTGTCATTCCAGACTATGGATGCTGTGGCTGGCGGATGCTCACATCTTCTGCCGTATGGGTCCGCTTTTTCGGTTATAATTCCGTTGTGATTACTTTCAATCTTGTATTTATAAACAGTACCTTTTCCAATATTAGGTATAAACCCTTCCCAGATACCACTTTCATCCCAACGCACATTAAGTTGATGTTTGCCATCAGTCCAAAAGTTGAAATCACCAATTACGGAAACGGACTTTGCGCTTGGTGCCCAAACTGCAAAATATGTTCCTTTTATACCACCTAAAGTGATACAGTGAGAACCAAATTTTTGATAAAGTCTATAGTGTTTTCCCGATTTGAATAAACCAATATCAAAATCCGTAAATAAGCTATGTGAGGTTACATGTGCCATTAATTATATTACGGTTCCTTTAGCTATTGTTGCTCCTTTTTTAATAACAATAATACCATCTCTGACCACATAGGTGTCGGTTTCGGTATCTTCCATATCTGGTTTTCCTTCAATTTTTACATCATCACCAATACGCACATGTTTGTCTAAAATGCAATTTTTTATAAAACAACGTTCCCCTATACCTGCCAATATATCGGTCTTTTTGTTAGCAATATCGTCTAAAGACTCATAATAATCGCTACCCATCATATAAGTGTTTGTAATTACCGAATCTTTACCGATGCGCGAACGAATACCTATTACTGAGTTTTGAATTTTGGCAGCACTTATCAAACAACCTTCCGCAATAACGGATTTATCTAGTTGTGTGCCTGATATTTTTGAAGTTGGTAAAATCCTAGCACGAGTATAAACACGAGCATCATTATCATATAAATTAAATTGTGGAATATTGTCTGTTAACCCAAGATTAGCTTCAAAGAATGATTCTATAGTTCCGATATCTGTCCAATATCCTTCAAAAGGATAGCTCATGGTCTTGTACTTATCAATTGATTGTGGTATAATTTCCTTACCGAAATCAACAGTACTTTCATCATCCATTAATTTCACCAATAAATCTTTGTTGAAGATATAAATCCCTGTAGAACCAAGGTAATGACGACCTTGTTGTTTCATTTCTTCACTTACATCAGATTTCCAATCTACAATGACATCCGAATTTGGTTTCTCAATAAACGAAGTAATCTGATTATGTTTATCAGTTTTCATAATTCCAAAACCTGTGCCATCCTTTGCATTTACCGGATAGGTACCAACTGAAATATCTGCTTCAGACTCAATGTGAGCTTTTATCATCTGGTTATAATCCATTTGATATAACTGGTCCCCAGACAGTATTAATGCATAGTCAAAATCGTGTTGCGTAAAATGATGCATACTCTGCCGTACAGCATCTGCTGTACCTTGAAACCATTGATCACTTTTTATGGTTTGCTCCGCAGCCAATACATCTACGAAGGCAGAACTAAAAAAACTAAAATGAAAGGTGTTTTTGATATGTTTATTTAACGACGCAGAATTGAATTGCGTTAACACAAACATTCTTTTTATATCAGAATTAATACAATTTGAAATAGGGATATCTACCAATCTGTACTTTCCCGCAATTGGCACTGCCGGTTTAGAACGTTTTTCTGTGAGAGGATAAAGCCTTGAACCTTGTCCGCCTCCTAGTATTATAGCCAACACCTTGTCATTAATCATAGTCTTAGTTTATTGATTTATATAAATTGATATATGCCTGAGCAGAAACATTCCACGAATGGTCTATTTCCATTATTCGCTTTCTATTTTTTCTAAATGCGGTAGTGTTATTATAAAAATCAACAGCTCTATCAATGGAATAAACAACATCACTAACGCTCACTTGATTATGGCAAATACCAAAACCTCCATCACCAATATCAATAACCGTATCTTTTAGTCCACCAATTCGTCTTACTATTGGCACTGTTCCATAGCGCAAAGAATACATTTGGTTTAGTCCGCAAGGCTCAACACGAGACGGCATTAACAGAAAATCTGCACCAGCATACATAATATGTGAAAGCCTTTCATCATAACCGATAAATGCATTATAGTTGCCTTTGTAATGAGGAATTAAACTCATAAGTTGGCTCTCAGTTGTTTTGTCTCCAGAACCCAATACCAAAACGGAAATTTGTCTGTTCTTTAAAGCTTCATAGCAAATCGCAGGAAGCAACTCTGCTCCTTTTTCGCCAACTAAACGACCAATAAAAACGAACAATGGTTTTGATGCGTCCAAATCAAACTGTTGACACAACCACTTTTTGTTTCCTAATTTCCCGGCTTGTAAAGTAGATTTTTTATAATTCTTTATGAGATAATCATCAGTTTCAGGATTCCAAACCTTGGAATCAATACCGTTTAATATCCCAACACATTTGCCACTTTCGGCTCTCAATAAGCTTTCAAGACCATTAGCCCGGAGTTTCAATTCCTCCATATAACTTGGTGACACCGTTGTAACGCGCCACGCGCATTTTATGGCTGCTGCAAGTGGATTCACAATACCTTTCCAATCCAATAGTCCTACTTGCTTTATATTAAATTCTGGTATCTTATATAAGTTCTCATGACCAAACCAGCCTTGATATTGTGCATTATGTATCGTGGTTATAATTGGAATATTATTCAAACTTTGGTAATTATAACTTTCCTGTGCCATAAAAGGTATAAGACCTGTATGGTGGTCGTGGCAATGGATGTAATCTGGTTTTTTATCTAGAGTAAGAATCCAATTCATTACTGCAATCTGAAATGCCAAAAACCGATCCATGTCGTTGGACGAATACACATAATCCTGATAAAGCAAATGCTCAATATGAACAAAATAAATATCGAATTCTAAAACGGCCTGCTCAGTTTGCAAAACCTGGTAAGGTATGCGCTGATTGCCTAATATAAGAATTCCCTCATGTGTAGATTTAAAGTTGTGTTTTTTACTAAATGAATTATTGTAAAAAGGCATGATAACGGCACTTTTTGCTCCTAGTCCATTTTGATATTTAGGCAAGGCACCTACGACATCTGCCAATCCACCAACCTTGGCAACCGGATAACACTCTGCGCTAACATGCAAAATTCTCATTTGACTTATTTTCTTGTAAGTTATAAATTTAACAATTTTTATGTCATAAGCCTTACTTAAAGTCCTAATGTTAAAGAAAAAATAAAATCAAACGATTTCGTAATTAAATTAACGTTAATACGACTAAACCAACGTACAAAATTTGTAAATTTATATTATGAAAAAGACTATATTATTATTGACTATCGGGTTGTTTTTAAGCTGTAATTCTTCGGCTCAAAAAAAGGAAACCAAATCCCAAGAAAAATTTCCAGTTACTAAAACTGAAGCAGAATGGAAAGCCGAATTAACAGATGAACAATTCTACATTTTAAGAGAAGAAGGTACTGAACGTCCGTTTTCCAGTCCTTTGAACAAGAAATATGAAGACGGTACTTATCACTGTGCAGGATGTAACACACCATTATTTAAAAGCGAACACAAATTTGATTCCGGTACAGGTTGGCCAAGTTTTGACAGACCTATTGAAGGTAACGTAGCTTTTGGCACAGATAACAAATTGGGCTATACTAGAAACGAGGAGCATTGTGCTACATGTGGCGGCCATTTAGGCCATGTATTTAATGATGGGCCTAAAGAAACAACTGGCAAACGCCACTGTATCAATGGAGATGCCTTGATATTTGTTCCTGCAGATAAATAATTTTATTGCACATGAAAAGTTTCTTGCCAAGTGTTATTAAACAGTTTGAATATTATAAGACACTTGGCGAAAAGACTTTTGAACAACTTACATTTGAACAGCTTCAGAAGCAGTTGGAAGAGGATTCTAATTCCATTTCTATTATCGTAAAACATATGACTGGCAATATGTTAAGCCGTTGGACCAATTTTATGACAGAGGACGGTGAAAAAGAATGGAGAAACCGTGACACGGAATTTATAGATACTTTTAACTCTAAAGAAGAATTATCAACCACTTGGAACAAAGGATGGGCTTGTCTCTTTGTAGCTTTAAAGTCGTTAACTAAAAGTGATTTTGAACGAGTTGTTTATATAAGAAACCAAGGGCATACAATAGCTAAAGCCATTAATAGACAGATGATGCATTATGCCTATCATGTAGGACAAATTGTTTATATAGGCAAACTACACAAAGGTAAGGAATGGCAATCGCTTTCTATCCCTAAAGGAGCATCCTCTAGTTATAATGAGAAAAAATTCAGCAAAGAAAAAGGACGAAGACACTTCACAAAAGACTTATAAAATAAAATAGACCAAATGAAATTAATCATTTGGTCTATTTTTTTATTTATCTATTTGGAGTTATTTTTTGTAAATAACTTTGGCGTTTTTAGCCATTTCATCTAAATCGTTCATTGAGTTTACATAAGTGTAATTATTATTAAAAGAACGGTCAACTTTTTTACCAACGATAATATGTTTTACATCCAAATCGGGTGCGTTAAGCTCTACCTGATCTTGAATTCTCATTGTTTTACCATCTAAATCTGTTTCCATCTCTTCAATTGTAGAGATAACATAGAGTCTGTTATTACTAGCTCTAATTTCTTGAATCTCTATATCGTGCTCTTTACCTTCAACCTCTGCTTCGACAACAATAGATCTCTCCATTTTGTCTTCACCAGGCATATCAACATCTAGGTAAGGAACTTCCACTTCCTCTTCTTCCATTACAATAACAACCTTAGGTACTTCTACCATCTTTGTTCTTGTACCAACATTGACATCTGCCCAGTCTACATCGTATTCCGGTAATTCACCTGAGTCGGCATCTACATCGACGTCCACTGACGGCAACTCACCGCTCTCTTCTTTATCTACTTTGCAACTTGTTATTATTGCAGCTAAACTTAATAATATTAGAAATTTTTTCATTTTTTTGAGATTTTATATTAGTTAATTTTTAGACTATATTTTTAGTCTTAGTGTCAAATTTAAAATATTGTCTTTGTAATCCTTAACGCATAAGATTTATATATTATCCCAAATAACCTAGAGTATACCTCATATTTACTTAATTAAAAAAAGGCAATGGAATATTAAAACTTAAAGGTAGCTCAACTGTACAGAAAATGATTTACCAATTAAATACACACTATTGTTATTGGATTTTTATATTTTTGTGAACTCAAAATTCATCTAATAAATTACGCATGAGTAAATACGATATTATAGTTTTAGGAAGTGGGCCAGGTGGCTATGTAACTGCAATTAGAGCCTCTCAATTAGGATTTAAAACTGCAGTTGTAGAAAAAGAAAGTCTTGGTGGTGTATGCCTTAATTGGGGCTGTATTCCAACTAAAGCACTCTTAAAATCTGCCCAGGTGTTTGAATATCTGAAGCATGCTGAAGATTACGGATTAAAAGTGAAAGATGCAGAACACGACTTTGATGAGGTTGTAAAGCGTAGCCGTGGAGTTGCTGACGGAATGAGTAATGGTGTTAAATTTTTAATGAAAAAGAACAAAATTGATGTCATTGAAGGTTTTGGAAAACTAAAAAACGGTAAAAAAATTGATGTTGATGGAAAGGAATATTCTGCAGATCATATTATAATAGCAACTGGTGCACGCTCTCGCGAATTGCCAAGTTTGCCGCAAGATGGTAAAAAAGTGATTGGCTACAGACAAGCCATGACATTAGATAAGCAACCAAAGAAAATGATTGTTGTAGGTTCTGGAGCTATTGGTGTTGAGTTCGCTTATTTCTATAATTCCATGGGAACTGAAGTAACAATTGTTGAATTTTTAGATAAAATAGTTCCTGTTGAAGATGATGACGTATCAAAACAATTAGAACGCAGCTTTAAAAAATCCGGGATTAAAATAATGACTTCCTCTGAGGTCACCAAAGTTGATACTTCAGGAACAGGAGTTAAAGCAACCGTGAAGACTAAAAAAGGAGAAGAAACACTAGAAGCGGATATTGTTTTATCTGCGGTTGGGATTAAATCTAACATTGAAAATATTGGATTGGAAGATGTGGGTATCGCCGTAGACAGAGATAAAATTTTGGTGAACGATTATTATCAAACCAATATTCCTGGATATTATGCCATTGGAGATGTTACTCCAGGACAAGCATTAGCTCACGTAGCTTCTGCAGAAGGTATTTTATGTGTAGAAAAAATTGCAGGACAACATGTAGAAGCACTAGATTATGGTAATATCCCAGGCTGTACTTATTGCTCACCTGAAGTTGCAAGTGTTGGACTCACAGAAGCCCAAGCAAAAGAACAAGGTTTGGAAGTGAAAATTGGAAAATTTCCGTTTTCTGCTTCCGGAAAAGCAAGTGCTGCTGGTACTAAAGATGGTTTTGTAAAAGTGATTTTTGATGCAAAATATGGAGAATGGTTAGGCTGCCACATGATCGGTGCAGGTGTTACCGATATGATAGCAGAAGCTGTATTAGGCAGAAAGCTGGAAACCACAGGACATGAAGTCTTAAAAGCTGTGCACCCTCACCCAACTATGAGTGAGGCCGTTATGGAAGCTGTTGCAGATGCTTATGACGAAGTAATTCATCTTTAATCTAAAAGAAAAAAGTAATTAAATAAAAAAAGCGATTCAAAAGAATCGCTTTTTTTATTTTGAATCGTATTAAAGCCTATATCCTAAACCGAGAAATACAATATTAGGAGACAACTCTTCGAAGCCTAAGGTGTATTTCATATGAATATCTAAATTGTTGGATAAATCATAAGCTAAACTTACATCTGCCCTCACCTTAAACTTATTATTAAAAATATCGAAGAAATAATTAAGACTTGGGCCAACCAAAAAATGAAAGTTATTGTTTACGTCGTATTTTAGATAAATGGGAGCATTAATAAAATTGAGTTCGCCAATTCCTTTATATACTAATTCCGGTTGAATATGAAAACTTTTGTCAATTTTAAAATCGACAAAAAAACCACCAAAATAACCAACCTCAGTATCAGGATTATCTCCAAAATTACCTTCATCAATTTTAAAAAAAGTAACACTTACTCCTCCTTTAACTCCAAATTGGGTTTGAGAATTTCCAGAAAAACTTACCGCAAATAAAAAAAGGGCTAAAATTGAATATCTCATAAAAAACTGTGTATGGCTAATTCATAGCTTTGCAAACCAAAACCGACTATAACACCTTTAGCATTGGGAGAAATATAAGATTTGTGTCTAAAGTCTTCACGAGAAAATGTATTGGAAATATGCACCTCCACAACAGGAGTTTCAATTGCTTTTACAGCATCTCCAATACCAACGGATGTGTGCGTATAAGCAGCAGCATTTAGGATAATTCCGTCATAAGAAAATCCAACTTCTTGTAATTTGTCTATAAGCTCTCCTTCTATATTCGATTGAAAATGTACCAACTCAACATTATCAAATTTTTTAATAATAGAATTAAAAAATTCCATAAAAGTAAGGGTACCGTAAATGTTAGTTTCACGCTTTCCCAATAGGTTCAGATTAGGACCATTAATAATAATTATTTTTTTCATAAAGTAAATATATAAAACTAATGCATAAAAAAACCCGACATTTTAGATGTCGGGTTGAAACAAATATTTCTCACTTTATAAATGGACCGCAAATCCAATTAAAAACTGAAGTGCATCATCATAAAAATCACTGTTCATCGATACATTGTATCTTAACTTAGGTTCAATACTCACTTTTGGGGTAATAAACCATGCATAACCACCTTCGACACCTACATAAGATGGGTTTTCATCAGCATCTTTGAAACTAGTACCCGTAAAATCTACACCGACAGGAAATTCATTTGCAATGTAATACTTAGCACCTATTTTGTAATTAAATGATGAGAAATCATCACCAAAATCAGAATACCCTAACCCAGCTTTAATAGCCAAGTTATCAATCACAAAATAACCACCTTCCGCTCCAGCTGACCACATAGTTTCACCATCAACAGATGTCAATGAAAAAGCAGTACTTCCTGTAGTCCAGGAACCTGTGTTAATTTCAATTTGCCATTTACCCTCTTGTATTGCACCGTGATCATCGTCACCTTGCGCATTTACGCTAGTAAATGCAAATACTGCAACAGCAGCACATAAAAATAATTTTTTCATAATATTTAAGTTTTAAAATTGGTTAATACAAGCTAAACACTTTTTTTGATGTTATAAAATTTTTAAGACAGAGTTATTAACATTTTTATAAACATAAAATTTTAATTCACTTATAAACAGATTATTAATTTTATAGTTATTAACATTTTGCGCTAATCTAGTATAAGTATAATGCTATATTAAATATGTATTTATTATAAGATTTAGCGATATTTGAATTATGAAATGGTCTCAAGCTCTTGCGGAATATCAGCACTATCTTAAAATTGAACGTGGACTTTCCTCTAATTCTATTGTAAATTATAGTTATGATATTAAAAAACTCGTAAAATATCTTAACCAAAACGAAATCAATGCTACTCCTGTAGAGATTGGAAATGATACAATAAAAGGATTTATTTATAATGTCTCCAAAAAAATCAATTCGAGGTCACAGGCGAGGTTAATTTCTGGGTTACGCAATTTTTTTGATTACTTAATTTTTGAAGGGTATAGGACAAATAATCCTTTGGATTTAATTGAGTCACCTAAAATCGGAAGGAAACTGCCCGACACCTTATCTGTAAAAGATATAGATCTGCTGATTGATGCTATTGATTTAGATTACACCTTTAGAAAAATCAATTTAGGACACAGAAACAAAGCCATTATCGAAACGCTTTATAGCTGTGGATTACGTGTGAGTGAACTGACAGATTTAAAGATCTCTGATTTATTTTTTGATGAAGGCTTTATCAAAGTTACCGGAAAAGGTGACAAACAACGTTTTGTACCGATTGGGACAACCACACAGAAATACATTGACACCTGGCTTTCAATTAGAAATAAGATTGAACCAAATCCAGACTCTCGAGATATCGTATTTCTTAATTTTAAAGGAGGTAAATTAACTCGTGCAATGATATTCACTATAATTAAAAACCTAGTTGAAATATCTGGTCTAAAAAAATCCATTTCGCCTCACACCTTCAGACATTCTTTTGCAACTCATTTATTAGAAAACGGTGCGGATCTCCGTGCTATACAGATGATGCTTGGGCACGAGAGCATTACTACCACTGAAATTTACATGCACGTGGATCGTTCACATTTAAGCAATGTTTTGGAAAAATACCATCCTAGAAAGTAATTTATGTTCTTATATATTTCTCGCTCTCAGAAGATTCTGAGCTTACATTATCATCTTCAGAACATGAGAGCACACCCACCAAAAGCAATATCATAACCACAGCGTGTTTCATAATATGAGGTTCTTTAATTATAATAAAGTTAAAAAAAAAAGCATCTGAAATAATAATCAGATGCTTTAATAACTTTTTGGTCTATTGTTATTTAGCAATATTGACCGCACGTGTCTCACGGATCACTGTAACCTTAACCTGTCCTGGATAAGTCATGTCCGTTTGTATTTTCTGTGAAATTTCAAACGAGAGACTTGCTGCTCTGTCATCATTAACTTTTTCACTCTCAACAATGACGCGCAACTCTCTACCTGCTTGAATGGCATATGCCTTTTTCACACCTGTAAATCCGAAAGCGACATCTTCTAAATCCTTTAAACGTTGAATGTAAGAATCCAATACTTGGCGTCTTGCACCAGGTCTTGCACCTGAAATAGCATCACAAACCTGCACAATTGGAGATAACAACGTATTCATTTCTATCTCGTCATGGTGAGCTCCAATAGCGTTACAAACCTCGGGTTTTTCTCCATGTTTCTCCGCCCATTGCATACCAAGAATAGCGTGTGGTGTTTCCACATCGGTTTCTGAAGATGGGACTTTACCAATATCGTGTAATAAACCGGCACGCTTCGCTAATTTTGGATTTAATCCTAATTCTGCAGCCATGACTCCACAAAGTTTAGCTACTTCGCGTGAGTGCTGTAATAAATTTTGTCCATAAGAAGAACGGTACTTCATTCTACCTACCATTTTAATCAATTCTGGGTGTAATCCGTGTATACCCAAATCAATAACGGTACGCTTACCTACTTCTATAATTTCCTGTTCTATTTGCTTTTCAGTTTTTCTGACTACTTCTTCAATTCTGGCTGGATGAATTCTACCGTCAGTCACCAATTTGTGAAGCGATAATCTGGCGATTTCCCTTCTTACCGAATCAAAACATGATAAAATAATGGCTTCTGGTGTATCATCTACAATGATCTCCACACCCGTTGCCGCTTCTATAGCTCTAATGTTTCGACCTTCACGACCAATAATTCTACCTTTAACATCGTCAGATTCAATATTAAAAACGGACACACAATTGTCAACGGCTTCTTCAGTTCCTATACGCTGAATCGTATTGATGATGATTTTCTTGGCTTCTTGCTGGGCAGTGAGTTTTGCTTCTTCCAATGTATCCTGAACAAATCCCATCGCATCCGTCTTAGCTTCTTCTTTCAGGGACTCGATCAATTGGTCCTTAGCTTCTTCTGCTGAGAGTGCCGATATAACCTCTAATTGTTTTATCTGACTCTTATGTGCTTTTTCTAGTTCCTCTTTTTTCTTTTCAACAAATTCAAGTCTAAAATTATAGTCCTTGATTTTATCCTCTAATGATTGATTGGATTTTTTGGTTTTTGAGAGTTCACTAGAAATCTGCGACTCTTTGTCCCGAATACGTTTTTCCGCTTCGGCCATCTTCTTATCTCGGGAAAGTATTACCTTTTCGTGCTCTGATTTGAGCTCAATAAATTTTTCTTTAGCCTGTAAAATTTTGTCTTTCTTTAATGCTTCAGCATCTATATTGGCTTGTTTTAATATTGATTTAGATTCATTTTCAGCATCAGAAATTATCTTGGAAGCCTTTCCTTTTTCTAGGGCCTTGGCTATAATGTAACCAAGTATGATACCTAAAACTACTCCTCCAACAATATATAAAATTGTATTCGTGTCCATGTTCATTATATTAGTTTAGTATATAAAAAAAGCCTACATCAGTTTTGGATTTTGTACTAAACTCCTTAAAAACAAGTTTAGGGCTAACAAGCTGATCGAAAATCCGCCTAAGATACTTTACGTGCTGAAATAAATTCAGCATAAAGCACTAGCGGCACGCTCTTACAACTTTAACTCACCCTTTTTAAAGAATTAACGTTGAGTTTGTCAAAAAATATAACTAATGTAGGCAGTAACCTTATTTTATTTAAAAGAACGTACGAGTTATATGTGAGTTTTCAAAAGTTCATTCAAAGCTTCTAGCTTTTCCTGTACTTCTTCGTTCACATACTCTTTGTCTATAGATTTTTGCTCAACTTGAGCAGCAAATTGTAAAGCACACATGGCCAAAACATCCTGCTTATCCCTAACTGAATAGTTTTGCTCAAATTGTCCTATCATGGCTTCAATTTTTTTTGTCGCCTTCCTTAAACCTTCTTCCTGACTCGGATTTATTGTCAAAGGATAAACTCTATTTGCAATAGAAAGCTTAATTTTTAATTGATCTGACATTGAATCTAATTTACAAATTTATTCTGAGAGTTGGCCTATACAATGGTCAATATCTCTAATAATTGCATTTATTTTGAGCTTTGTTTCTCGTTTATTTTCGTCACTACCAAGCATTGAGTTTGCTATTTTGAGTGTTTCATGTTTCTCAATCCAAGAAGAAATCTCTTCTTGTTGCTCCAGAAGTTTTTCTTGTTGTTCAGCCAGTTGACTGGAGAGATTGGCATTGGTCTGTTTTAAGACTTCCTGCTTATGTAAAATCTTACTGATTTTATTCTCTAAAGCATCAACAATGTCTTCTATTTTACTCATTAAAGCAATTCAATACTATTGAAACAAAGTTAACATACCTTAAGTAAAAACACAATTCTTTTACAATTATTTTTTATTTGCATAACATCAAAAGAATTAACTCGTTAAAAAAATAAAGACATTTTATCGTTTGCAAATTGTCTTCAAATTAATATTTTAGCTTCAATTGCATTTTTATGAGAAAAATCTTAGCCTTTTTATTAATTTCAAGTAGTGTTTTTTCCCAATCTGATTATCCCCAAGATTATTTTAGCAATCCTTTGGACATTCCAATTGTACTCGCTGGTACTTTTGGCGAATTACGCTCATCACATTTCCATTCTGGTCTAGACATTAAGACTAGGCAAAAAACAGGACTTAAAGTTTACAGTACTGCCAAGGGTTATGTAAGCCGAATTAAAATTGCACATTTTGGCTATGGCAAGGCCATATACATTACCCATCCCAATGGATATACAACAGTGTATGCACACCTGCAGCAACTCTCACCTCGATTAGAGCAATACATCAAAGACTGCCAATATGAAAAGGAAAGTTTTGAGGTAGAAGTATTCCCAAATTCCGAAGAATTATTAATCGATAAAAATGAAATTATAGGGTTCTCAGGAAATACCGGCAGCTCAGGCGGACCACATTTGCACTATGAGATTAGAGATAATGCAGAAAGACCCATGAATCCGATGCTTTTTGGCATTGACGTAAAAGACACCAAATCACCTTATGTTTCTGGCGTTTATGCATATCCAAAAGATGGAAATTCATTTATTAACGGTAAAAATGAACGTGTTGAATTACGTTTAATCCCAAAGAAAAATGGCAGTTACGAAGTTGAAAAAATAAATGCATATGGTAATATTGGTTTTGGTGTGGTGTCTTACGACAAGTTGGACTATGCACCAAACAACAATGGCGTAAGCAATATCCAAACTTTTTTTAATGGTAATAAAAGTCTCGAGATTGATTTTAAGCGTTTTAGCTTTGACGAATCCAAACACATAAAGCGATTAATTGACTACGAATATTTTAAAACAAACCGATCGCGTATTCAGAAATTATTTGTTCAAAAGAATAACCCGTTAAGTCTTTATAAAGATGTTTACGATAATGGGTATGTTAATGTAGAAGACAGCACGTCTTCCGTTTACAGAATTAGAATCAGAGATTTTAAGAACAATGAGACCTGGGTAAACATTCCTGTTGATGGAAATACAACAGAGAATATAACTACAACACAACCTTTAGATAATATATCAAAATCCCTAATTTATAGTGACCAACCAACAGTACTCACTGATGGAAACTTTAAAGTTAACTTTTATGACAATACAGTTTACGACGATACATTTATAGACTTCAAAGTGAGCAGCGACACATTATTTCTGCACGAGGACAATATACCGCTTCAAAAAAACTTTTACATTAATTACGACATCAGTAACTACAAAACAGAGCATCAAGACAAATTGTTTATTGCACGGCTTTATGGATACTACAAAAGACCAAGCTACGTCACTACAAAACGTAAAGGCAACATCTTAAGCGCTGGAAGTAAAACGTTTGGCATCTATACTTTGGCAATGGATACAACCGCACCGACTATTGAACCTGTAAATTTTCAAGATAAAAAATGGTTGAGCAAATACCGTTATTTAAAATTGAAAATTGATGACGATTTATCCGGAATTAGCAAATACAGAGCGACCGTAAATGGTGAGTGGATATTAATGGAGTATGATTATAAAACCAATTCTTTGGTGCATGATTTTAATGATGGCATAGTGAAGGATACCAAAAATGAATTAAAGGTTATCGTTACCGATAATGTTGGAAATAGTTCTACATTTGAAGCAACATTTTTTAGAAAATAGATTAATAAAATTGAAGAACACCTTGCTTTTAGAGTAAAGGATCAATACTGATTCTCAAATTCTAGAACGTTGTACTTGAACTAACAAAAAACTCGTATTTGAAACGCTTTCATCTTACCTCTGTCCTCTGTTTGCTTTTTGGTGTGCTCTCTTTTTCGCAATCTGCAACCATAAGAGGTGTTATTTTAGATGAAGCAAATCAACCAGTTTCAAACGTAAATATAAAAGCGAATCCAGGCGAAGGAACGACTACAAATACGAACGGTTTTTACGAATTGAAAATTCCTTCAGATATAGAGGTTGTTGTTCTCTTTACACATATCGGACATAAAAGTGTTCAGCAGAAATTTAAACTGGAAAACGGTCAGGAAATTGAATACAACCCTGTTTTAAAAATTGAAATAGAACAAATTGCAGAAGTCGTCATCAATACTAATACACGCCAATCGGTTGATGGGGTTACGACCATTTCCCCTGAAGTTATTAGAACAATAAAAGGTGCACAACCTGGTGTCGAAAATATTCTAAAAACTTTACCAGGAGTTAACATTTCCAATGAGTTGAGTACACAATATTCCGTACGTGGTGGAAATTTTGATGAGAACTTAGTTTACGTTAATGAGATCGAGGTGTACCGACCTTTTTTAATTCGCTCTGGGAATCAAGAAGGGCTGAGTTTCGTTAACACAGATTTGGTACAGAATGTCGATTTTTCGGCTGGTGGTTTTCAAGCAAAATATGGCGATAAATTATCCTCAGTCTTAGACATTACCTACAGAAACCCTTACGAATTTGGTATCAGAACAGACCTGAGTCTATTGGGCGGCAGTATTGCTGCAGAGACCGTTAGTAAAAATGGTAAGTTTTCGGGCATTGCAGGCGTGCGTTATAGAGATAATAGTCTAATTTTAAATAACCTTGAAACCGAAGGCAATGTAGAACCTGTCTTTGCAGATGCACAGACGTATTTGACTTATCGGTTTTCAGATAAATTTCATTTGAATTTTCTCGGAAATATTTCGTTGAACCGCTATAAATTTCAACCCGAAAACAGACAGACAAATTTTGGAACCTTGGAAGAACCTGTAGCACTACTCGTGTTTTACGATGGCCAAGAAGACGATAGATACCAAACCTATTTCGGCGCATTTAAAGCCAACTATTTTTTAAGTGATGACTTGACTTTAAAACTTATTGGCTCTGCATACCATACTTTAGAGCAGGAGTATTTTGACATTTTCGCACAATATAGATTAGGTGAAGTGAATTCCAATATTGGTGATGAAGATTTAGGGGAAGTTGAATTCAGTGAAGGCATTGGCTCACAACTCACACACGCTCGTAATGATTTGGATGCTTTTATTGTGAATGTTGAACATCGTGGCGATTATAACATTGATGACGAAAGTACCGTAGAATGGTCTGTAAAATACACGCATGAAGATATTAGAGATAGATTGGTAGAATATGAAGTTATTGATTCGGCAGGATTCTCAATAAGACCTCCAAATTTCACAGGTCCTAATTTTCAACCTGAAATCCCTTTTTCTGGACCAATTACTGCTTTTGAAAATATTAGGGCACTAAACAAAGTTCAAATAGACCGTTTACAAGCTTTTGCCCAATACAGCAAACGCTCTACTTGGGGAACCAATGAGGTTTTTTACAATGCAGGTGTTAGAGCCCATAGCTGGACGGTCAATGGAGATGGTATTGAATCGAATTCGCAAATTGTAGTTAGTCCACGCGCACAATTTGCGATTAAACCAGATTGGGAAAAAGATATGCTTTTTAGAATTGCTAGTGGATTGTATTACCAGCCACCTTTTTATCGCGAGTTGAGAGATTCTTCTGGTGTTGTACAGCCAAAAGTGAAAGCACAAAAATCCTTTCATATTGTACTTGGTAATGAGTACAGCTTCGAAATCTGGGATAGACCATTTAAATTAGTGTCTGAGGCTTATTACAAAAACTTAACTGATGTGAACCCTTACACACTAGAAAACGTTAGAATTAGATATCGTGCGAAGAATAATGCCGTAGCTTATGCATATGGTTTGGATTTAAGATTAAACGGTGAGTTTGTACCAGGTACAGAATCTTGGTTCAGTTTTGGTTATTTAAAAACCGAAGAAAATATAGACAATAGAGGCTACATCGCCAGACCAACCGACCAACGATTAAAGTTCGGTGTACTGTTTCAGGATTATGTGCCAAACATCCCAGATTTAAAAATGTATTTGAATTTGGTCTATAACACTGGAGTTCCTGGAGGTTCTCCAAGTTATGCAGACCCGTATGATTTTCAGATTAGATTACGTGATTATAGACGTGCAGATTTGGGTATTTCTTATGTGTTAGTGGATTCTGAAAAGACTTATAAGTCTAACTGGAAAAATACCTTTAAGGATTTATCTATTGGCTTTGAAATCTATAACATGTTCAATAACCAAAACACCATTACCAATACTTGGGTTAGGGATGTGTATTCAAAACGACAATTTGCTATTCCTAATTTTTTGACACCAAGGGTTTTTAATCTAAGGTTGTCCGCCAGGTTTTAGTCGTTAGTAAATTTAGAAACCACTAAGCCAAATTTGCTAACTACACAGTCACTACCAGTAGTTTGGTTTGCTCTTGAGTAAGCAATTTTAATTTTTGCACCGTTTGCGTCAAAAAGTCCTAATTGGTATAATAAAATAGTTTCGCTAATTTTACTTAGTCTCCCATTACCTCTTAATAACGGAATTGTTTTTTCATAAATAATAATTTCGCTCGAGTCCCCTATATCAATAGCAATAACTATAAAACCATTACCATTATTAGGAACAGCATCAAAAGATAACCGGAGAACAACAGCGTCACCAACTACCAGCGGAGTTAATTTGTGAGTGGTACTATCATAAAAATCAGCAGCTGTAGTTCCTGTAGGTGCAAATGAACTTATAGTAGAATCACTTGGATCGTTTTCAAAATCTAAATCTAAATCTACAAAATTGCTGTAATCTGTTAAATCTGGAGAATTGACAAAAGGTAAGGTGAAAGAACTGTCAAAATCATTGAGCGCAACCCAACCAGCTGTTTTATTATTTGGCGCGTCTGTAGATTCCATTTCTTCCCAAACCGTGCCGTTATAAAAATAAAATGCATTTAAATCTATATCAAAAACCAAAAGCCCTGTGGCAGGTGAAGCTATGGATGTTCTGTCTGTAGTTAACATTCTTGGTGTCAACATGCCTTGAGAATCAGAATCCATTTCTAAAATTGATGAAGGGTCTGGATCGGTAGTACCAATGCCTACTTGAGCAGTTAAGCTATAACTGCAAATAATAAAGAATAATAACAGTAAATTAAATTTCATAACTAATTAGGATAATATTGTGATTAAGCATTTAAATATATAGTACCGACAAAACACAAATTTTACCGCTAAATTGAAACTTTTAAAATCAAATGAGCTAATGTGATCTCATTATCTAATACTCAAATTCTCAGAAAAAACAGCTAACGTGTCAGAACCTGATCCAGTTAAGCGCTGTATATAAACTTCAATTACATCTCCGGGAGCAAGGCTCACACTAGCATTTAAGGCAACATTCTGAATTTGACTATCATTATCAATGTAAACAACTGCGTTTGATTCCGTAATTAAGGTACCGTTTTTAGCCACAATAAAAGCATAAAAATTTCCTGGAGCGTTGCTCACTCTTACTGATAAAGACGCATTAATTACAAATTCACGTTGTTTTACACCGTCATACTGCAAGCCATTTCCTCCACCAACAGCATTAAATCTAAATAAACTATTAGCTGTAAAAGATCCATTACCTTGAACTTCTGTTGCAGTTCCATTAGTGATAGTTTGTGTAAAACCGGTCGTTAAGGCACCATTAAAATAAAAATTACCTGATGCGGATAAGTCTGCTTCCAATGGAATACCAGGACAGTTTACAAACCACTTCTTAGTAAAACTATATCCTGTAAAAGAACCAACCGTATATCTGTTAACAAAAGTAGTAGATGTTCCTGTAAAGGCAGTACCTAGTATAATTCCAGAATTTACCGTGGGATTAGAACTCACATCTATACCAAAATCACCTAAATCAACATTCGAAAAACCACTTACCTTCTCAATTAAATCAAAAGTGCCTATAAACGTTTCATAGGTGCCGCTATTACTTGACAACCATCCTAAATTATTTAATAAAATGTCATCAATATTTTCGTAAGTTATACCATCGGAATTGCCAGCAAATTGAACAATATTAAAAAAGAGTAATGAAAATCCTTTTATGGTTCCTACAGATGTAGAGTTTGCAACGATACTACTTTGCAGTACAAAAGTTTCACTATTTGAAGTATCGTCCAAATCAAATATAGTACCACCTGGAGCAGACAAGGTAACATTTCGTATACTACCTCCTTTATTACCCATAAACAAGGTACCACCAAGCCTTGCCAACACATCTTCATTAGTATCTAAACCAATTAAATAAGCACCATTAAGATTAACAGGTGTGGAAACAACTACCGTACCATTTATCTCATAAAGGGTGTTTTCATCTAACGTTATTACTCCTCCACTTGGTGCTGGTAAATCTGCTTCAGTCTTTACCAATACATAATTATTTCTTTTCTCCGCATTACCCAATTGATCCCATGTGCCAGCTTGATAATAATAAAAAGAGCCTTGATCTAAATCATAAACCAAAAGTCCTTCTGCTGGATTTGAAATGCCGGTACGCTGTGCAGTGGACATCCTTGGTGCCAACATACCCTGAGTTGTGGATTGTACATCTAAAATAGATGAAGGATCGGGACTAGTCGTTCCTATACCAACTTGAGCTTGAGACAAATAAAACGTAAGAAAAAATACAACGAAAAAAGTAGGGTTTTTCATCTTTAGGGTAAATTTAGGGGTTGCTTAACTGGGCAAATCTAATGATTTTTCGTTAAAATGCAAATAATACCGATGAAATATTAAAATTATTTTTATATTGCACGCGTTATTAAAGTCACAAAACCCCAAATTGTGTTATTATGCGCCATATATTTTTATTCATTTTTACCTTCGTATTTTTAGTTTCTAACGCGCAACTAAGTGTGAGAAATGATGCCTTTGTCTTTGTTAAAGACGAGGTTGTTTTTGTAAAAGATGATATTAATCTCAACGAAGCAGATTCAAAAATTTATCTTAGGGAAGCATCTCAATTGGTACAAGGTGATGGTTTAACAGGTAATTCTGGCATTGGTGAATTAAGTGTTTACCAAAATGGAACTGTAAACCAATGGACCTACAACTATTGGTGCTCACCTGTTGGCGGCATTTTGAATGCAAATAATTCAAACAATGCATTTCGTGTAAATCAAACGGATGATCCCTTATTAGCAACTACAGATCCTATTGATAGTCAAAACAGTAATTTCACTCCTAATGCAAATGGTTTCGCTAGTCCGTTGACTATTTCTAACAGTTGGTTATGGACATTTGTGGCGTCAGATTCTTATAGTGACTGGGTTTATGCAGGTAACTCAGGCGATATTGCACCAGGTTTAGGCTATACAATGAAAGGGATTGGCACAGCTGCTGCTGGTAATCAAACCTATGATTTTAGAGGTAAACCAAATAATGGAGACATTACAAATACAGTTTTAGACGATCAATTTACTTTAGTAGGAAATCCATACCCAAGTGCTATGGATGCTGCTTTGTATATACATGATGCTGATAATGTTGCGGCCATTAATGGCACATTATATTATTGGGAACAAGATGGCACCACAAATTCTCATTATCTTGAAGATTATATTGGTGGATATTATGAATTTACAATCAACGCGGCAGGTGATATGATTACAGATACTCCAGCAGCTTTTAAGACTTATGATGCTCAAGATAATGTTTACCCTTTAATGACTCCAAGAGATGGCGTAAAATCAGCAGGACGCTATATCCCAATAGGTCAAGGTTTTATGGTTAGAGGTGAAGTTGGTTCATCTGGTACAGTTTATACCAAAAATTCACACCGTGTTTATGAGAAGGAAGGTGCTGATAGTTATTTTTTCAGAAATAACAATGACGAAGTTTCAAAGAGTGAGAGTGATATTAAAACTGAAAGAATTCAAACACAAGATAATGGCCTAACTCTAGTGCCAGATGATTATATGCGTTTTAGAATTAATGTAGATTTTACAGTGAACGCCGCACAATACACGAGACAATTAGTTTTGAATTTTCATGAGAGTGCCACTGATGGTTTTGATAGAGGCTTAGAGTTAATTCGTGCAGAGAATTATCCGAATGATGCTTATTTTAAATCGGAAGGAAGAGTTTTTTCCGGACAAGCTTTTCCGTTCGAAGACAACCTAACCATACCTTTAACACTTGATATTGAAGTCGCACAACCTTTACGTTTCAGAATTTTTGATATTCAGAATTTCGAAGATACTCAAGGCATTTATTTGCACGATTTGGCAAATGACACGTATGCAGATTTGAGACAACAAGATTATGAAATCAATATTTTACCTGGCAATTATTCTAACAGATTTGAAATTGTATTTGTTCCTCAAGATTTATTAAGTATTGAAGACTCACTAATTAATACATTAAAAATCAGACAAGACAACACTAACAAACAATTAACCATTCTGAATCCAAATAATTTGGAGATTGCTAAGGTTGAAGTCTTTGATATTACAGGTAAAGTAATTACAAATCAATCTTACGACACTATAAAAAACAACTATAAACTTTCGACGGCAAATTTTAGTGAAGGTGTATATGTAGTGAATGTGACTTCAGTTGACAATAGCAGTCAAACACAAAAAATAATTGTTAAGAATTAACAAATTTCTTTAAAACAGAAACCACATAATCCAATTCATCTTTAGTATTAAACTTACTAAAAGAAAATCTTACGGAAGGCTTCTTCAACTTTTCATTATCCAAAATAGCTGAAAGTACGTGAGATTGCTGGTTACTTCCACTTTGACATGCACTGCCCTTAGAACACGCAATTCCTTTTAAATCCAATTGAAATTGAAGCATTGGTGCTTTTTCTGGAGTTATCGGCAAACAGACGTTTACTAAAGTGTAAGTACTATTAACTTTGTCTTCACAACCGCCATTAAAACTAACTCCGGATATTTTCTTCTTTAACGCTGAAATGAAATGTGATTTCAATCCCTTAATATAGCTGCTTTCAGTTTCGAGGTTTTGATATGAAATTTTTAAAGCCTCATCCATACCAACAATATTATGTATGGACTCCGTGCCAGCTCTATAACCACGCTCTTGTTCACCGCCAAAAATAAGGGGTTTTAATCCTGATTCTTTTCTTATGAAACAAAAACCAACGCCCTTAGGACCGTGAAACTTATGCGCACTTGCTGCTAAAAAATCTATTTTAATGTCTTGTAAGTCTAAATAGTAATGGCCAACGGATTGCACGGTGTCGGAATGAAACAATGCGTTATTAGATTTACATAAATCCGCTACTCGCTTGATGTCAAGGATATTTCCGATTTCATTGTTAATATGCATTAAACTGACTACAGTTTTATCTTCAACTTTTAATAATTCTTCAAGATGATTATGATCTACCACTCCACATGAATCCAGATTAACATACTCAACTTTAACGTTATACTCTTTTTGCAGCTGTTCAACAGTATGCAAAACTGCATGGTGCTCAATTTTTGAAGTAACAATTCTTTCAACACCCAAATCTCTCACAACACTGCGCAAAGCTAAATTATCGGCTTCTGTACCTCCAGAAGTAAAAATTATTTCTGCAGCGGAAACATTAAAATAGCCTGCAATATTTTTGCGACATTGTTCCAATAAAGCTTTTGCAGAGCGCCCAAAACTATGCGTAGACGAAGCATTACCATAATTTTCATTTAAAACTTTAGTCATTCGTTCAATCACCTCAGGTCTAAGGCTAGTTGTGGCAGCATTGTCAAGATAAACGTGTTCCATATCACAAAAATATCGTAAATAAAATTATTTAGTCAATCCCACGTTATAATTTTACAAATCGGTTATTTTTGTTCAAAACTTAAAGCTATGCATCGCCTTATATTATTTACTTTTTGCCTTCTTTGTCTATCTACTTGTGACGACGGAGATATAATTAATGTTGATCTGGAATTTGATGGAAATTTAGAGGTGTGCGAAAATATTACTTCAGAATATATTGTTTACGATATAAATACTGACCCTAGTGAATCTTTAAGTCTAATTTTCCCAAGAACAGCTGATGATGAATTGTTGTTCAATCCGATTGAAACACCTTATGTGCGCACTTATTCAATAAACGGTGGTTCAGTTAGATTTAACTATAGAACCTATAATCAAACGCCAGAATTTTGCAACTCTATTCCAGATCCTGATATTATGATTCTTGAAGATTATGAAGCAAATGGTGGGACAGTTACGGCAATAGCTACTTTTATAGATAGCGATGATGACGGCATACCAAACGAGGATGAAGGTGCTGACCCAAATGGTGACGGTGATTTTTCAGATTCATTGGACACCGATGGTGATGGTATCTTTAATTACATTGACCGTGATGATGATAATGATAATGTATTTACAGAAGATGAAGATGACAATGAAGATGGTGACAACAACCCTTTCACAAACCCAAGAGATACTGACGGTGATGGTATACCAGACTACTTAGAAAATGACGATGATGATGATGGCACACCAACCAGACTTGAAGACGAGGACGAAGACGGAAATCCACTTAATGATTTTTTAAACGATGGTGATGAGCTACCGCGTTACCGTGATAACAGTACAAATCAGGCCTTTGGAGAAACACCACTAAGAACTAACTTTTTTACAAGAACAATTACAACAACATTCACTATAGATAATTTAGGCTTAGAAATACTGAATGCGCAATTCTTGGATTTTGGCACTTATGAAGAAACTATAACTTCGGAAGTTTTTGATCCAAACGAATAAGGCTATGCCTCAACATTTTGAAATATCCGCACCTCAGTTGCACCGATGCCATAGGTCTTAAAATCGGCGTCGTAAAATTGGATGTTATTATAACGGCTTAACAATGTTTCCAATTCCTGCTTTAAAACGCCTTCTCCAACTCCGTGGATAAACACCATTTTTGGGATGCGCTTTCTAATGGCAAATTCCAGCTGACCCCTTGCGGTATCTAACTGTAGATTAAGCATATCAAAATTGGTCATGTTTTTAGTGGATTCGGTTAAATTATGAATATGCAAATCCACCTCAAATTTTGGAGCATGTCGTTCTTTCGGTTTTACAGTCGATACGTTTTTTCTTTTTTTTGATTCTTTTTCTCGCTTTACCTCTTCAATGTCAGAATCAAAAACAGCACTTCTCAGAGAGCTTTTGTTTCTGGAAAGCATCAATTCATTAGCCTCAAACTGAAGTTCAAACCCATCGTCGTCTTCAATCGTGATTGTACCATCTGAAATATTGATAATCTCACCAGAAAGATCATCATCGATGGTTTCTACTCTATCTCCTATCTTCATCATCTTTTTCTGTTTTTATTAATGTTTCCTCTTCTTCCTTCTCAAATTTACTCGGAATGTTTCTTGAAGTTCTATAAATCCCAAACATCAATAAAATAAGTCCGCCCATTAGCAGATACATATTTTGTTGTTCTTCTGCTTGTGCGTAGAGTGCCACTGCTCCACCAGCAATTATACATACGGTATTTATGAGTCTGGATATATTCATTCTTTAAAATTCAATTTAGATGACAAAAATAAGACTTGCATAATTTACAAAAGCAATTTTAATACTATTTAGCAAATTCTTAATTTAGCATTATGATTTTAGCTGTAAAAGGTTTGGACGATTATATGTTGCCATGTTTATGGAAAAAAACATTTAACATAGACTGCCTAGGTTGTGGCATGCAAAGATCCATTGCATTGATGATTAAAGGTGATTTTATTGCTGCACTATATATGTATCCCGCTATTTATTCATTAATCATAATGTTTTTGTTCTTGATGTTACACATCAAGTTTCAATTTAAACATGGTCATAAAATTATTCTTGTGCTTTTTATTGTAAATATTAGTATAATTGTAATAAGTTTTATTATAAAAACCTTCTAAATCAACTAAAAATGGAAAAACAACAATTACCTAATGCAACCTTAGTCCTAGTAATGGGAATATTATCTATAATAGGTTGCTGCTGCTATGGATTACCTGGATTAATTTTTGGAATCGTCGCGGTTATCTTGGCAGGAAAAGCAACTAATATTTATAAAGAAGCTCCTGAGAACTACTCTGGTTTTGGCAACGTAAAGGCTGGAAAAATTATGGGAATCATTGGGATTGTTTTAAGTGTTTTAATGGTCATTTACATCATATGGGTTATTTCCTATTTTGGATGGGAAACAATTCAGAATCAAGAATTAATGCAAGAACGTCTCGAAGAGATTATGGGACAGCAGTAATTGTGTACTATATAAATTTAAAAAAGCGATTTTCAGTTGTGAAAATCGCTTTTTTTTATGTTGTCATTTCTTATCTAAGCTTCAAACTCCTTAAGGGTCTTTGTAATTATTGAGACACATTCCAAAAGTTCATCTTTTGTCATTACCAAAGGTGGAGCAAAACGAATGATGTTACCGTGCGTTGGTTTTGCCAATAAACCATTATCGCGTAGCTTCAAACAAATATTCCAAGCTGTGTCACTATCCTCATCATCATTAATCACTATAGCATTTAACAAACCTTTTCCCCTAACCAAATTCACGATAGAGCTAGTTTCAATATATTTATTCATCTCACTTCTAAAAAGTTCACCTAACTGAAATGCATTTTCTGCTAAATCTTCATCTCTCACTACTTCTAAAGCTGCAATAGCAACAGCTGCAGCTATCGGGTTACCACCAAATGTACTACCATGATTTCCGGGACGAATCACATTCATGATTGGGTCATTTGCCAATACGGCTGAAACGGGGTATGCACCTCCAGATAAAGCTTTACCAAGTATCAAAATATCTGGCTTAACCTCTGGTGTACCTGAGCAATTTTTGTTTTCGCAACTACAGTTTCCACAAGTCGCCAAAAGTCTTCCTGTACGTGCAATTCCTGTTTGTACTTCGTCTGCAATAAATAACACATTGTATTTCTCACATAGTGCCTTAGCTTCAGTAAGATAATTTTCACTTGGCACATAAACACCTGCTTCACCTTGTATTGGTTCTACTAAAAAGCCTGCAACGTTTTTATTGTTTTTTAAAGTTTCTTCTAAAGCTTTAAGATTATCATATTCAATTTTAATAAATCCGTCCGTATATGGCCCAAAGTTCTTTCGGGCAACAGGATCATTACTGAAAGATATGATTGTTGTTGTTCTTCCGTGGAAGTTATTTTCGCATACTATTATTTCAGCTTCATTTTCATCAATCCCTTTAACCTCATAAGCCCATTTTCTACAAATTTTAAGAGCGGTTTCAACAGCTTCCGCGCCAGTGTTCATTGGTAGTAATTTGTCGAAATTAAAATATTCTGATGCGAACTTTTCATATTTTCCAAGCATATCATTATAAAACGCACGCGAGGTTAAACTCAGTGTTTTCGCCTGATTATACATCGCATCTACAATCTTGGGATGACAATGTCCTTGATTTACCGCAGAGTATGCTGAGAGGAAATCGTAATACTTCTTGCCTTCTACATCCCAAACATGCACTCCTTCTCCTCTGCTTAAAACTACAGGTAACGGATGGTAATTGTGCGCACCATACTTGTTCTCTAAATCTATCGCTTGTTGCGACGTGAGTTGCTCTAAAATAGCCATTCTAAATAAAATTTTAATATGAATAAAATGTCCATTCCTTCATCACCTTTATTCTTTCAGAGGTTCTGCGTACCATGATTTGAAGTTATGGTGAAACCTAGAAAAAGCAGCGTGGGAGAGAAATCATCCCTAGAAGGTGTAAATTTAGTAAATTCCTTTTTGAACAAAAAATAGAAGATTAACTTTATCCAATAACATTCCCAAAAATGCAGTTATCTTTGCAGCCAAATTAAAATAACACATGCCGAGAAGAGAGCGTAATAAATTTGTAAAACGAGGTGAGATTATTGAAATCGCCATTGAGGACTATGCTTTTGGAGGAAAAGGCATTGGACGTATTAGAAATGAGCATGGTGAATTTGTGGTTTTTGTACCCAACACGCTACCTGGGCAACTAGTTAAAGCACAAGTAAAAAAGAGCAGTAAGAAATATGCTGAGGCAAAATTGTTGGACGTTCTCAAATCTTCTGAAGATGAAATTGAAATTTCGTTTCAAGATATTCCTGGCGCACCTTACATACAATTACCTATTGACAAACAGCATGAGTTCAAAAAACAGAGTACTCTAGAGTTGTTTAAACGCATTGGAAAAGTTTCAGATATAGAAGACAAATTTGATGAATTTGTAAAATCCCCAAACACCTTCCACTATCGCAATAAAATGGAATATGGCTTCTCTGCCATCGGATATGATAGGGAAGCAAAAACGGACGTAGATGAATTCACCCTAGGTTTTAAAAGACGTGGGCTCTGGTGGTGTGGAGACAATCTGGAAAAAGATTCAGGACTTTTTGATGCTGAGTTCGAAAATCATCTAAAAGATATACGGGAATATTGCAAAGCTACTGGTTTGGCTCCATGGCACGCTCCAAAAAAGGAAGGATTCTTTCGTTATTTTGTAGTTAGAAAATCCTTTAAAACGAACGAGTTGTTATTTAACCTTGTAACGACCTCGCATGGTTTAAATGAGTTTAATTTGGATAAATTCGCCAATTACTTGGTCCAATTATTCGGAGATCGCGTAGCTGGATTACTTCACACAATTAATGATGAAATTGGCGACAGAACCATTGCTACAACCGGCAGTATAAGTCTAATTTATGGTAAAGAAAAAATAGTTGAAGAACTTCTAGATCTTAATTTTGAAATCAGCATGAAAAGCTTTTTTCAGACCAATCCGAAATGTGCCGAAAAGCTCTATTCAAAAGTTGTGGATTACGCGTTGGAAAATAAAGAAGCGATTGATAATACAGTAGTTCTTGATTTATTCTGTGGTACAGGCACTATTGGACAAATCATTGCGAATAAAGCAACTAACACCAAAATAGTTGGCGTCGATATCGTTGCCTCCGCAATTAAGGACGCAAAAGAAAATGCTAAAAGAAATGAAATTGATGGATTGAAATTTTATGCGGCAGATGTGGGCAAATTTTTGAATGAGCATCCAGAATACCAAAATAAAATCAGAACCATAATTTTAGATCCTGCGCGTGCTGGCATTGCACCCAAAACCCTTAAAAAAATAATAAACCTCAATGCAGAACGTTTGGTTTATGTATCTTGTAATCCTGCAACGCAGGCGAGAGATACAGAGCAACTAATGCAATCTGGTTACGAGATTAAAAAACTTAGTTTGGTTGATCAATTTCCGCATACATCTCATATTGAAACAGTTGTTTTGTTTGAAAAAGGTTAATGTTGATTGTTTATTCGTTGATTTGTTAATTAGTACATGAAAACATATTCATTTGAAAAATTAGAAGTTTGGCAAGAGTCCGTTTTACTTGTTAAACTGATTTACTCAATTACAAATTCTTTTCCTTCTGAAGAAAAATTTGGTTTAGTAAGTCAATTACGACGAGCATCGATATCAATAGCTTCTAATTTGGCTGAAGGTACTTCAAGAAAAACCCAAAAAGACAAAGCACATTTTACAACAATTTCATTTAGTTCTGCTATGGAAGTATTAAATCAACTTATAATCAGTAAAAATTTAGACTTTATTGGCGAGAATGATTATATATCAGCTCGCAAAAAAATCGAAAAGATAACGAATATGCTTAATGCGTTACGAAACTACCAACTAAACAAATAAACGCATCAACTGAACTTATGAAGTTAGTAAATAGAATAAAAACTACAATACCTATAGGGATAGCACTGTTATTGGTAATGACCTTAAATGGTTGTGAACGCGACGATATCTGCGCAGAAAGCACTCAAACCACACCACGCTTGCTAATTGAATTCTACGATGTGACCGATCAAGAAAACCTGAAGAGTGTAACCCGATTGACTGCTTATGGTGAAGGTCTTGTTGAAAACCCTCCACTAGAATCTAATGATGCCACGTTGGTTTTTAACTCTAATGTCGACGCACTTGAATTACCGTTGAGAATAGGTATTGAAAACGAAACTTCGACAACAAGGTTCATCTTAGAAAAAGACACGAATCTAAGATTAGACGAAAATGAAGCTACAGCATCCAATGTAGACATTATTGAAATTAATTACACTAACATTTTTGAATATGTCTCGAGAGCTTGTGGCTATAAAAGTATTTTTACAGATTTAGTAGTAACGCGAGAGCTTGATGAGGATAATTGGATAGACAATATCAACATAGTTACAACAACTATAGAAAACGAAAACACCGTACATGTACAGATATTTCATTAAAAGCGCAGTTCTATTGCTTTTGTTTTCTACAATTGCAATTGCCCAAAACCAAAAAGAAACGGTAAAAGATACTCTTGTTTTTAAGCAGAAATACGGTCTTAGACTGGGAGCCGACATTGGTAAAATTGTCCGATCATTTGTCGATGACGATTACACAGGTTTTGAAATTGTGGGAGATTACAGATTAAGCAAAAAGCTCTATTTGGCTGGAGAATTAGGAAACGAAGAAAGAACTTTAATTAGTGAATCTATAGACAATACAACTAAAGGAAGTTATTTTAAAGCTGGTGTGGACATCAATTTCTATACAAATTGGTTGGACATGGAGAACATGATTTATAGTGGCTTAAGAATAGGTGCGACAACCTTTAGCCAAACCCTAAATAGCTATGGAGTGTATAACGTTAACAATCAATATTGGAATGAACAGATTACCATAAACCCAGATACAGAGTTTAAAGGTCTAACGGGATTATGGACAGAACTTCAAATTGGTCTTAAGGCAGAAATCTTTAATAACTTCTTTGCAGGCGTTAATGTACAATTAAAGTTTTTAGTCGCTGAAGATCAACCTGGTAATTATGAAAACCTTTATTTACCCGGGTTTGGCCGTACTTACGACAGCAGTAGTTTTGGTGCTGGCTTTGGGTATAACTTATCTTACCTAATTCCTATATTTAAGAAGGATAAAATTGTAATTGAGGAAAAAGAAGTTGAAGAGTAAGAAACTATTACTTTTAACATCAATTTTCCACTTCAACATGGATTTCATTTAAAAATGAATTAAAAAAACTGGCCTATAACAAACTATAAAACCAGCTTTTTACTTACTCAAATTAATTAAGGTAATATTTTTAATCTCCAATCGCTGGGTTAAACATCGCAAAAATACCGTCTGGATTTTCTAACATGGTCCATACATGTAATTGCCATTGTCCCAATTCTTCATTAAAATGCCATACGTCCGCAGAACCTGTAAATCCTTCTGGTGGAGATCCTGGGTTTTCAGGATCCTCAGGTATGATTGAGTATTCAATAGCTACCATTTCCATCACTCCACCTTCATTTGGTGCGTATAATATGACTTCAGGATTCAATAGATCGAATGTAGTATCTATTAAAGCTGGATTAATAAAATGATGTCCCATATTAGGAACATAACCTGAAGCATCAAAACGACCTTCGTTAGTTGCAACATTGATATCTACATATGCAGAAGTAGCAGATTTCACCTCATTTACCTCAACTTCCCATGCCTCTAATTCTGGGCCATTGTCATCATCCTTTGAGCAGCTTATAGCTAGTAAACTCAAAAGAGCTAAACTTAAAATTCTTAATTGTGTTTTCATTTTTTATAATTTTTTTGATTAATACAAAGTTGTAATTTAATGTTGCTAAGGGTTAAAATTCATGTCGCAAAGCTTAACACATTTGTTTCAAAAGTCCGATAAAACCTATTGATACAACATGAGTTACAGTCAATGAAACAATAGTGTTAGTACTATTGACTCACAATCTTCAATTTTGAAGGACCAATCTGCTTATTAAGAATTTTTAGTACCTTTTTAGTGGGTTTGAAAACAAACCAATAAATGAAAAAGCGCTTCTCATTTTTTCTATTCATATTCGTGTTGAATTATTTCAACGCGCAAGAGGTTTACGAATTGGACACTAACTATCCTGTTCATGATTTACAGTCTCAACTGAAAGTTTATCCAGATTCATTAAACAATTTTACACCCAATGATATTCTAAGAGCTGATAATCTTAATTATTTAAAAGGCTCAGAGTTACCAAGATATCTTAGTGTTGGGACAACGTATTGGGGCAAACTAGAAATTGAAGCACCTGAAAAATTACAGAACTGGACTCTTCATCTTGAAGATAAACATATCGGACCACCCGCTTGGACCAAAAGTAACGGCAAGGTAGATATTTATGGATTTGTGAATGGCGAGCAAATATTCCATAAAAAAGCAGGTGTCGAGTATGCTAAATCTGAACGAGATGTTGATGCGCACTGGGCGCTCAATCAAGTTTCACTATCGGATTTACCCACTAATACTGCAATCACGCTGATCATTAAAGCTCAAGGTAATCAGATTGGTTATCCAGCATACTTTAATTTGTCTGCACGTAGTCCTTCACAGCCTAATTACCACAAACTTTTTAGCTTTCAACGCAGCTTTAATCTGTTTTTCTTTGGAGTTACTTTTATGATTTTTCTATACCATTTATTGCAATTTTTCTACCTCAAGGAAAAAGTATATTTATGGTTTTCAGTTTGGCTTTTATTCTGCACTTTAACCCAAGCTATGACAGTTGGATTTATTCTAGGCTCTATTCCTAATTTTAGATTTTCTGTTTTTGTTTTAATTGCTGGCGGAGTATTTTATACATGGTGGTATTTTGGACGGTCCTTCGTAAACTCTAAAATTAAATTTCCAGTTTTGGATAAGGTCATGTGGGTCATGGCGAGTTTAGTTTTAATCGAAATTATCTTGGCATCCATTTATGGAGCCATATCACCATCTTCAGTATTTATGACCAATGTTGGCTATCATTATATTTTCTTAATGATATATTCTGTGGCTAGTTTAATCGTTTCAATTATTCTATTAACCAAGAACGATCAATTTGCCAAATACTTTGGATTTGGTTCGCTTATAGGATCTACTTTTTTAATCATTGGGCTGTTTTGGTCAATGGGCTATATTACACCTATACAATATTTTGACCCTTATGCCACGGGAATATTTTTACAGATTATAATTTATTCATTCGGAATTGCGTACAGGCGGCAAGTGCTCAATAAAGCTAATGAAGCCGAACGACTTGATGCCCAAAGAACCTACGCCGAAATGCAACGGGTCAAAGACTTGGACGAAGTTAAAACCAAATTCTTTGCAAATATTAGCCATGAATTTAGAACACCTTTGTCTTTAATTTCTGGACCGATGCAATTTGCAAAACAATCTAAAACCACAGAAAATGGAGATGTAGTGCTTTCAAAAAAAACAGTGGATATTATAAGTAATAATGCTGAACGACTTCAAAATTTAATAGATCAGCTTTTGGAACTTTCAAAATTAGAAAGTGGAAATATTCATTTAAGCTTAAAACAAGGAGGGTTAATTCAATTTATAAAATCCATAGTGTTTTCATTTGAAAGTATGGCCGAACGTTCCAATATAAGTCTAATTACCAGTTTTCCAGAAGAAATAAATATAGCATTTTACGATAGGGATAAATTGCAGAAAGTGCTAAGCAATTTAATATCTAATGCTTTTAAGTTTACACTCAAAGGTGGCATGGTGAATTTTTCCCTGAACTATGATGATACACACTTTACAATTGTAGTTTCTGACACAGGTATTGGTATGTCTGCAGAAGAAATGAATCATGTTTTTGAACGATTTTATCGAAGCGAACGCACAGAGACAAAGGGGTCTGGTATTGGCTTGGCATTGACTAAAGAAATCATTGACATCCATAACGGACAAATTAATATTAATAGCAGAAAAGACAAAGGCACCACTATTAAGGTGAGGCTACCCTACACCATGGAGAATCTTCCTAAGGATATTTCTGTGGTTGCGAATTCTAAAGCAGTGGATTATTCTGAAACCACAATAGACGATTTTCTTGATGATTCAAAAATTGATGATAAAGTATTTAATTCAAAAGCCAAGGATAAATTAATATTAATCGTTGAAGACAATGCTGATTTAAGGGATTTTATAACGAATATATTGGGAGAAAGTTACCAATTGTTAGTGGCCGAAGATGGATGGCAAGGTGAGCGCATGGCCATTGAACATATTCCAGATTTGATATTATCTGATGTAATGATGCCAAAAAAAGATGGTTACGAAATGTGCCATTCCTTAAAACTAAACACCAAAACGAGTCATATACCAGTGATTCTTTTAACTGCAAAAGCAGGACATACCAATAAAATGGAAGGTTTAAATCAAGGAGCGGATATTTATTTAACAAAGCCTTTTCATGCGGATGAACTATTGATCAACATCAAAAATCTCATTGCTAATAGAGAACGACAATGGAACTACTTCAAGGCTTCAGACCTGGCAAGTGTAGATGATTTAGAACTGAGTAATTTAGACAACCAATTCTTGCAAAAATCCGCAGCATATATAAAAGAAAATATAGATAACGAAAACTTGAGCGTTGAGGATTTAGCCGGTGCCGTTGGCTTTAGTCGCTCACAATACCACAGAAAGCTAAAAGCTTTAGTTAATAAATCAGCAAATCAACTGATTGTTGAAATACGTTTGAATGAAGCCCATAAGATGTTGACGCAAAAGGAAGGGTCTGTATCTGAAGTCGCATATTCAGTGGGCTATTCCAACCTTTCCTATTTCACCAAAAGCTTTAAAGAGAAGTTTGGTCAGTTACCAAGTAAGATATAACAATTAAAATCAATCTATTATGAAATCAATTTTCGCATTAGCCCTAATTACAATTTTATTTACAAACTGTAAAAACGAACAAAAAACACAAGTTAAAGAAGGCTATGTGTCAGGAGAAGTTACTGAAGACACGTCAAAAAAACACGGCAAATATTTAGTAACTGTAATGGATTGCAATACTTGCCACACACCAAATATTATGACGGAACAAGGACCAAAGCCAGATATGAGCAGGATGTTATCAGGTTATCCTTCGGATAGACCAAAACCAACATTTGATAGTGAAATTGTAATGAAAGGTGTACTGTTTCCACATCCAGACTTAACTGCTGCTATGGGACCTTGGGGAATTTCCTTTGCTGGTAATTTAACACCAGATAACACAGGAATAGGGACATGGAGTTTAGAGCAGTTTACTTTAGCGATGCAAAAAGGAAAATACAAAGGTTTAGAAGGTAGTAGAACATTGTTACCGCCTATGCCGTGGCAATCTTATGCAACACTCAGTGAGGCTGATATTGAAGCCATATACAACTACTTAAAATCTATTGAACCTATTGAAAATATTGTTCCTGGACCAATACCACCAAAATAGTTTATTTAGACAAATAATCTAAAACATTAGACTCAATGCGGTTTTGAATATCTGAAACATCTGCTTTTACAAAAGTTTCACCAGTAATGTTCTCATAAAGTTCAATATAACGGTCGCTAACGGTTTTAATATAATCATCGCTCATTTCAGGCACTATTTGACCTTCCAATCCTTGAAATCCGTTGCTAATTAACCATTGACGAACAAATTCTTTTGAGAGTTGTTTTTGCGCTTCCCCTCTATCCTGTCGGTCTTGATAACCTTCCGCATAAAAATAACGTGAGGAATCCGGTGTGTGGATTTCATCTATTAAAACAATTTTTCCGTCTTTCGTTTTACCAAATTCGTATTTGGTATCTACCAAAATCAATCCTCGTTCTTCTGCGATTTCTGTACCACGCTGAAAAAGCTTTCTGGTATAATCTTCAAGAACTTCGTAATCGTCTTTTGATACGATACCACGTTTTAATATATCTTCTTTTGAAATATCTTCGTCATGATCTCCCATTTCAGCTTTTGTAGCTGGAGTGATAATAGGTTCAGGAAACTTGTCGTTTTCTTTCATACCATCTGGCATTTCAACTCCGCATAGCTTTCTTTTACCTAATTTGTATTCGCGTGCGGCATGGCCAGACATGTAACCACGGATTACCATTTCTACCTTATAAGGCTCACACAAATGCCCAACGGCTGTGTTAGGATCTGGAGTCGCTACCAACCAATTCGGAACCAAATCTTCGGTTTCTTTCATCATCTTTGTCGCAATCTGATTCAGGATTTGCCCTTTGTACGGAATGCCCTTTGGCATAACCACATCAAACGCTGACAATCTATCTGTAGCGACCATGACCAATTGCTCGTCATTTATATTGTAAACTTCACGCACCTTACCTTTATAAACACTTTTTTGGTTTGGAAAATTGAAGTTGGTATTTGTTATTGTGTTACTCATTCTATATTTAAACGTTATTCGTTTAACTGTTTATTTGCATACCTGTAAACTGTTACTGCAAACTACGACTAGTTCCTAATCTCTATTCTCAATACTTTTATAAGCTGCAATCACTTTCTTAACTAATTTATGACGTATAACATCTTTATCATCTAAATAAATGACTCCGATACCTTCAATGTCTTTGAGCACCAGAAGTGCTTCTTTTAGTCCAGAAATAGTACGACGTGGTAAATCAACCTGACCAGGATCTCCAGTTAATAGAAACTTGGCGTTTTTACCCATACGAGTCAAGAACATTTTCATCTGTGCGTGCGTAGTATTTTGCCCTTCGTCCAAAATTACAAATGCGTGATCGAGCGTACGACCTCGCATAAATGCCAATGGAGCGATTTGTATGACGCCTTTTTCAATATAACTTTCTAACTTTTCGGCAGGTATCATGTCCCTAAGGGCATCGTATAAAGGTTGCATATATGGGTCTAACTTTTCTTTTAGGTCGCCTGGAAGAAATCCGAGGTTTTCACCAGCCTCAACCGCAGGACGCGTGAGTATTATACGTTTTACCTCCTTATTCTTTAAAGCTCTTACAGCTAATGCCACTCCCGTGTAGGTTTTACCTGTACCGGCTGGGCCAATAGCAAACACCATATCGTTTTTACGCATGCTTTCTACTAGTTTCCGCTGATTGACCGTTTGCGCTTTTATTAACTTGCCTCCAACACCGTGGACAATAACCTCACCGCTTTTTGCAGATGTATTGTAATCGTCGCTACTATTGCTAGTTAATATGCGTTCAATTACATTTTCATCAAGCTTATTGTATTTGCCAAAATGTTGCATGAGCATAGTCATTCTTTGGTCAAACTGTTCGAGAAGATCCTCGTCACCATAAGCCTTAATTTTATTGCCTCTGGCTACAATTTTGAGTTTAGGATAATATTTTTTTAGGAGTTCAATATTGGCGTTCTGTGCGCCGAAGAATTCTTTTGGAGTTATTTCTTCGAGTTCTAGGATAAGTTCGTTCAAAAGCGTGCTGTATTTAGTGTTTTAATCTGTTTTCTTTTATTAGTTTTGTGTACGTATTGTTTAACAACAAAGCTAACAATTTTACAACCATAATTCTTAAAAAAATATCAACAATCAATCCATGGCAATAATCACTTTAACGACTGATTTTGGCGAAAAAGACCATTTTGCCGGTGCCATAAAAGGTGCTATTTATAGCGAACTTTCGGATGTGAGAATTGTAGATGTATCACATTCTGTTTCGCCTTTTAATATTTCTGAGGCCGCCTATATTATTCTGAATGCTTACAGCAGTTTTCCCAAAGGAACGATACATATTATCGGAATCGATTCTGAATTAAGCCCTGAAAACAAACACATTGCAGTCAGTCTGGATGACCATTACTTTATATGCGCTAACAATGGCATTATGAGTATGATATGTGCAGAAATTGCTCCAGCTAAAATTGTAGAAATCAACATTCACGATAAAATTGAAACCAGTTTTCCCGTACTTGATGTCTTTGTAAAAGTGGCATGCCACATTGCAAGGGGTGGCACATTAGAAGTGATCGGAAAAGTTATTAACACAATAAAGCCTATTAAAAATTTAATTCCTTTTGTTAATGACGAGCAAAATCAAATTATTGGTAGTGTAATTTACATAGATAACTACGGAAATGTAGTCACCAATATTAAGCGTAATTTTTTTGAGAATATCCAAAAAACGCGTGATTTTGAAATTTCCGCACGCAACCATAAATTCAAAAAAATACATCAAAAATATAGCGACATTGTTAATTTTGAAATCGAGGAAAATAAAAGAAATGACGAGGGCAAAGGCTTAGTCGTATTTAATTCCTCAAATTATTTAGAAATCGCAGTATACAAGAGTAACTGTAGTACGGTTGGCAGTGCATCTACCTTAATGGGCTTAAAAACTATGGACACGGTTACTGTTAATTTTTTAAAATCTTAAAGTTTGTTAGTAAGAATTGTAAAAATGAGTTTTGAACTTTCCAAGATTGAAGAATTCTTGGCTAATTTTGAAGCGAACAAACAAAAAATTCGGAATTTTGATGGATGTCAATTTTTAGAATTGTACAGAGACCAAAACAATACAAACATTTTTTTTACGTATAGTTATTGGGACTCTGAAACAGAACTTAATAATTACAGGTATTCTGAATTATTTAAAACTATTTGGGCTAACACAAAGCCATTGTTTAATGCAAAGCCTGAAGCTTGGAGTGTAGATAAAATTGCTTCACTCAAATGATGGAGACATTTACATATCTTAAATACTGAATACTTAAAACAATGCTAGCAATCCTTAAAAAAGAAATCAACACCTTTTTCGCCTCACCAATCGGATATTTGGTCATTGGTGTCTTTCTTTTGCTCAACGGGCTATTTTTATGGGTATTTAAAGGTGAATTCAATATTTTGGATTCTGGTGTAGCAAGTTTGTCATCCTTTTTTTTGTTGGCACCTTGGATTCTTATTTTTTTGGTACCTGCAGTCACAATGCGCAGTTTTAGTGATGAAAAAAAACAAGGCACTTTAGAGCTTTTAGTAACCAAACCCATATCACATTTTCAGATTGTATTGGGTAAATATTTTGGTGCTTTGGCATTGATTCTCTTGGCTCTGCTTCCCACTCTACTATACGTATACAGCGTCTCGCAATTAGGTAATCCCAAAGGAAATATTGATATGGGCAGTACCATAGGTTCTTACTTCGGTCTACTTTTTTTAATCGGTGCCTATACCGCAATAGGCGTGTTTTCATCTACCCTATCGGACAATCAGATTGTGGCTTTCATTATTGCTATATTTATCTGTTTCTTTTTCTATTTCGGTTTTGAGGGAATTTCAAACTATAATCTATTTGGAGACCTCGTATATCTCGAAAATTTAGGCATGGCAGCACATTATAACAGTATGAGTCGTGGTGTTATTGATACACGCGACCTTGTTTATTTTATTAGTATAGCCGTGGCTTTTTTAATATTCACCAAACTTAGAATCCAAAAACAATAATCATGATTATCACACCTTTTTTAGTCATTTTTATGATTGTGGTATTTGTGCTGCTCTTTTTGTTTTTAAATACAGTTGACAAGCGTAAATGGCTTACCGCACTAATCAGCTTGGTCTTGACGCCTTTTGTATATTTCTATGTATTTTATCCCTTTGTGAATATTGTAAGCAATTACCATCACCAAAAATATTTTAATAGTGAAACTTGGAAAGAACAACCTTCGTTGCGTTATGAAATGATTGACAACACTATAGAGTCCGACACGCTCATCGGAATGTCGAAAGAACAAATTAAAAATCAATTGGGTCAATATGAATGGTTATCCTGGAATCCTTTTACCAATAGCCATGACAACAAGAAATGGAATTACGCACTAGGTATTGAACCTGGAGCTTTTAATAGTGAAAAGGAATGTGTTGAGCTCACTTTTAAAAACGATATAGTTGTCCAATTGAAACATTATCAAGATGCAATTAGCTACGATGAAAAAGAATAAGAATCTTACATATGCACTCGTAACAATCGTTTTGCTATTGCTCGTTAATTTCATCGCGAGTAAGGCCTATCAACGTTTTGACCTGACAGAAGATAACCGCTATACACTATCTGAAGTTTCCACAAATTTGATAAATGATTTAGAGTCACCTCTAATTATCGATGTATTTTTAGAAGGTGATTTTCCATCGGAATTTAGATTACTTCAAACGGAAACAAGACAGATTATTGAAGAATTTCAACTTGAAACAAACAATTTAGTTGTCAACTACATTAATCCTATTGAGGATGAAGAAACACGACAACGCAATATTGAAGAGCTGACAAAGTCAGGTTTAGAACCTTATATCAACACCGATAACAGTACAGGAAAAGTGACTCAGGATATCATATTTCCTTGGGCTTTTGCCAGCTATAAAGATAAAACGGTAAAGATTCCACTACTCAAACGAAGTATAACAGAACCATTACCAGAGCAAATAGCCAATTCCATACAATCTTTGGAATATGCTTTTGCTGATGCTTTTAATAAACTCGTTAATCCCAAAGCCAAGAAAATTGCCATATTAAAAGGCAATGGAGAACTGGGCGATATTTATATTGCTGATTTCCTAAAAACGCTTCAACCGTACTACAATATTGGCCCATTTACTTTAGATAGTGTTAGCACGAATCCACAAGGCACATTAGAAAATTTAGAACAATATGATTTAATTGTTGCGGCCAAGCCAAGTATAGCATTCACCGAAAACGAAAAATTGGTTTTGGACCAATATACCATGCATGGCGGAAAAAGTCTTTGGCTCACCGAATCGGTTATTATGGACAAGGACAGCCTTTATAATACCTCAAGAAGTGGCGTGTCCATTATTAAAGATTTAAGATTGAATGATTTTTTCTTCAAATACGGTGTACGCGTTAATCCGAGTTTAGTCAAAGATTTATTTTCGGCACCGATTATGCTGGCCATTGGCGAAGGTAGCCAAGCACAATTGCAACCCATACAATGGCAATATTCACCATTGGCATCATCCAACCCAAACCATCCGATTAGCAAAAATCTTAATTTGGTTAAATTTGATTTTGCTAGTCCTATCGATACACTAAAGAACGATATTAAAAAAACGGTATTGTTAGAAAGTTCACCAAATTCAAAGTTGGAAGGTGTTCCTACAACCATTTCATTAGCAGACGTGACCAAATCGCCTGAAGAAGCTTCATATAATTCTGGGCCACAAAATTTAGCTGTTTTATTAGAAGGGAAATTTACTTCAGTTTACGATAAGCGTGTACTTCCATTTAAAGTGAATGATTTTAAATCCAAAAGTAGACCTACAAAAATGGTGATCATTTCTGATGGTGACATCATAAAAAACGAAGTGGTGCGCAACAGACCGCAACAATTGGGTTTTGACCAATTATCAGGAAAGGAATTTGGCAACAAGGAATTTTTATTGAACACGGTGAACTATCTTTTGGATGATAGCGGACTTATAAACATTAGAGGCAAAGAAATCAGCGTTGCATATTTAGATACAGAAAAGGTGGCTGAAGAAAAGGGTACTTGGCAACTCATAAATATTGCCTTACCATTAGTGCTATTAGTACTATTTGGATTTGTTTTTAACTACTTTAGAAAACGAAAATACACGCGATAATAGGTCCTCTTTTTCATTATACATTTCCTGCATTTGCGGGATTTTTTTGTTAATAAGTTTGTTTTAGAAAACCCTACTATTAAGATATATTTGTAAGACAATTTTTCAAGATAAAAACGTTTAGCAATCCTATGAAATTTATAGTTTCAAGTACTTATTTATTAAAACAACTTCAAATATTGGGAGGTGTTATAAACAATAGCAATACGCTTCCTATTTTAGATAATTTTTTATTCGAATTAAGTCAATCAAAATTAACAATCTCAGCGAGTGATTTGGAGACTACAATGTCTGCAACTATAGATGTTGAAAGTGATTCCGAAGGTAATATTGCATTGCCAGCCAGATTGTTATTGGATACGTTGAAGACTTTTCCAGAGCAGCCTTTAACTTTTGTAGTAGAAGATAATAATACTGTAGAAATTAGCTCTAACCATGGAAAATATGCCTTGGCGTATGCCGATGGTGCTGAATTCCCAAATGCAGTGTCTGTTGAAGATGCGAGCAAGACAACTATCATGGGAGATATTTTGGCAACTGCAATCAGCAAGACGATTTTTGCAGCTGGAAACGATGATTTAAGGCCTGTAATGAGCGGTGTGTTCTTTCAGTTTTCACAAGACAACCTTACGTTTGTAGCTACTGATGCACATAAATTGGTAAAATATACCAGAAACGATGTCAGCGCAACAGAAACAGCTGAGTTTATTATGCCTAAGAAACCATTAAATCTTTTAAAAGGTATTTTGGCAGGAAGTGACGATGATGTGTTGGTAGAGTACAATGAATCCAATGCAAAATTCACTTTTGAAAATTCAGTGTTAATTTGCCGTTTAATTGATGGTAAATACCCTAATTACGAAGCGGTAATCCCAAAGGAAAACCCGAACAAACTAATCATTGACAGAACACAATTTTTAAATTCTGTGCGTCGTGTGAGCATTTTTTCAAATAAAACAACACATCAAATACGTTTAAAAATTGCTGGTGCAGAACTTAATATTTCTGCAGAGGATATCGACTATAGCAACAAAGCCGAAGAACGCCTTAGCTGTGATTACCAAGGTGATGATATGCAGATTGGCTTTAATTCACGATTCCTAACAGAAATGATAAATAATTTAAACTCAGATAACGTACAGTTAGAAATGAGTTTACCTAACAGAGCAGGTATTTTAACACCTACTGATGGTTTAGATGAAGGAGAGCACGTGACCATGTTGGTAATGCCAGTAATGCTCAACAACTAAAGAAACTTTGCTAACTCAATAATTGGATTGGCTCGCTGTAATAGTGAGCCTTTTTTCTTTTTATAATTTAATGAGAACTAATCGCTAGTTCGTTCAAATTTTATAACTTCATCACTTCATAAAACGTTTTCATGAGATACCTTTTTTTGGTTGTTTTTAGTTTAATTGTAAACTTATCTTTCTCTCAGAATAAAGAAAAAAAACCCTTCTCTCTAGACCTTAGTCCATTTTATGGGACCATAATGGAGCACAATCCTGATATTTCTCATTTAATTACGGATCATCCCACTGGTTTGATACTCAGTTATAACCGTAAGACCTATGGTTTCAACGAATGGGAACGACGATACAACTATCCTGACTGGGGATTTTCTATGACTTATCAAGATATGAAGAATGAATTTTTGGGAGAAAATATTGGATTGTACGGTCATTTCAATTTTTATTTTCTGAATCGGAGTTTGGTCTTTCGCATCGGACAAGGTATAGCATATGCCAACAAGCCCTATGATAAGGAAGATAACTTTATTAATAATGCATATGGTTCTCATTTATTAAGTTCCACCTATTTAAAATTCGACTATATAAAAGAGAATCTCATAAAAGGATTAGGTGTAAATGCCGGATTTACGGTGATCCACTACTCTAACGCCAATCTAAAAGCACCAAATAACAGTACTAATACGTTCGCTTTTTCAGCAGGTCTTAACTATCTATTTGATGCCGAAGAATTTCCAGAATATATACCAGAAGGAGAACGTACCAAATATTCAGAACCTTTTAAGTACAATTTTGTATTTAGAAGTGGTATAAATGAGAGTGATATTAATGGTAGTGGACAGTTTCCTTTTTATGTATTTACCGCTTTTGTGGACAAACGAATCAATCACAAAAGCACATTTTTAGCAGGATCTGAATTATTTGTTTCCTATTTTTTAAAGGAATACATTAAACACCAATCTATAGCTTTTCCTGAAAATAATATTGAAAGTGATACAGATTTTAAACGTGTCGGTGTCTTCGTTGGTCACGAATTACGATTTAACAAAGTGGCCTTTATAACGCATTTGGGCTATTATGTATATTGGCCAGTTGAGTTTGAAAATCGTTTGTATAATCGTTTAGGCCTAAAACGTTATTTCTCTGATAAAATTTTTGGTGTAATCAATGTACATTCACATGGCGCCAAAGCTGAAGCTGTTGAATTTGGAGTTGGGTTAAGAATATAATTAAGCTTAAAGTGTGTCTTGAATTTTAAAATGGTAAGATGAAAAATTTAAAAATTGTATTTATTCTTTTTGCACTTTGGTCTTGCGATTCTGAAGATGCACCAGACTGTTTTCAGAATGCCGGAGATATCATTCAAGAATCCTATACTTTAGATGCCTTTGATAAAATCACGGTTTTTCAACGCACCCAACTAATTATCTCAGAAGGGTCTTTTTCGGTTGTATTAGAAACAGGCGAAAACCTATTGAATGATATCGATATCAAGGTATCTGATAATAGGTTAATTATCGAAAACAACAATGCATGCAATATTACCAGAGACTATGGCATCACTAAAGTATTTGTTAGTGCACCCAATATTACAGAAATACGAAACAGTTCCGGGTTAAAAGTTGTCAGTGGAAATCAACTCACTTATGCTAATCTCACCTTACTTTCTGAGGATTTTGAAGAAGAAGATGCTTTCCATACCGATGGCGATTTCGAATTGGATCTGGATGTTGAAAACTTAACCATCACCCAAAACAATTTAAGCAACTTCTTTTTAACTGGCAATGTGACGAACTTAGACCTCAATTTTACATTTGGTGATGCACGTTTTGAGGGCAGAAACCTGATAGTTCAAAATGCAGACGTTTACCATAGAGGCACTAATGACATTATCATTAATCCACAAGTGTCATTAACCGGAAGTTTACTCAGTACTGGCGATATGATTGTGGTTAATACACCTCCTATTTTTGATGTTGAAGAATTGTATACTGGTAAAGTTATAATTGAAGACTAGAAAAAATCATTTCTGTCATTTCGTTGCCAAGCTACAAATTACACTATCTGAAATTTAACTAGCCCTGAAGTGATTTCACATGAGTTCGAAATGACCAAAATAGTAATTAAGATACTACTCGACATCATTTAAATCCCAATTGTATTCAATATAATCCAATTCAACATTTGAGTTAATTTTCGTATCTGAATATTGATTAATGTAATCAATAATCGAAGATGACTCATTTAAAAAATCCTTTTTGTACCATTTAAATATCTCTGAAACTTTGGCATTATTTTCGGATATTTCATTTTTATCAGAATTTATAAACTCCTTTGCAGCTCTATCCATAAGTTGATCTACGTTTTTTGCCGTATAGGCATCTCTCAATAATTTAGGACAAGAAATCGAGGCACAATTAATAGCAAAATGAATTCTAGGCTCGTTCATCTTTTGTAAAATTCCTTTTTCTACATCAGCTAAAGACAGATCTTTATCTCCTATTTTTATAATATTCTTTAAAAATGGTGAAATAGTGGCATCAATATCTTTTATGCTTTTAACTGGATAATTATCAACAATCAATTTAATGGTGTTGGCATTGTAAACATTAATAAAATATGCCAACTGTTCTGCAGCAGTCCAGCTTTTATCTGGCATTTGTTGGCTCAAATAGGTTGTGTACGCTGTTAGTTTTTCCTTATCAGATTTAAACCCTTTATAATCCACGAGACCATTTTCTTTAACATGGGCTTTTAATAATTTGTCCCAGTCACTATGGTCTAACACATTTTCTGAAGCACCTTCAAAATTATCATCCACTGTTTTGACATCAATGCCTTGTGACGATACGCAAGATGATAAGGTTAACAATATGGCTAAAACTAAACTGTAATATTTCTTAAACTTTTTCATATTCAATAATAGCAAATATTGCAATGCTGTGATAAGTCAAATCATATAAATATTAACTCAGAAAAAAGGCTTGCCATTTGGCAAGCCTTTAATCACATCCCTAAAGACTGTATAACTAACTAATAAAATTAAGGGATAATGGGTAGCTTGGGCGTTCGCCATTGCTAGCTTTTACGGCATTTATAATTGGCATAACAAATGCCAAAATACCAACTAATATAAGTGTTAATATACCTAATCCAAACACAAGAATAAGAGGAATACTTATAATTGAATAAATCAATATACTAATCTGAAAATTTAAAATTGATTTACCATGTTCGTCAAGTTCTGAAACTCTGTCTTTTTGTGTCGCCCAAATTATTAATGGTACTATAAGTCCACCAAATCCTGTAACATAGGTTAATAGTTGCGATAAATGAGTTATAACGAGCAGCTGATTGTCTCTGCGTTTTAGTGTATGATAATTTGATTCCATGATTAATGATTTTATAATATATGACGCAAATAGATTAAAAATGTTACAGATAAAGCTATAAATTTTATCTAATACCTAAAGCGTATTCAATGTTAAAAAGTAATTTAGATTTAATTTTAAAAAATTCACGGTTTTAACTGAAACCAAACATAATATAAGGAATTATTATTAACTTTTAACTGTATTTATTTTAATTTAAGGTAGCAAAGACTATGGATTTATCTATCATACTTGTTTTTATAATCATCATAGTCACTATAGTGCTTTTTATAACGGAATTTTTTCCGATTGATAAAATTTCGTTCTTTCTGATTGTTTCGTTGGTCTTACTAAATCTAGCTACTCCAGAGGAAGCCATTAGCGGTTTTTCTAATCCGGCTACAATAACGATTCTTGCTCTTATGATTTTGGCTGTCGGGCTTGAGGAAAATGGTGTCATTCAATTACTTTCAGACGGAATTAAAAAGCTTAAAATTTTACCATTGATTTTACTCACGCCAGTGTTTATGGTGATCTCGGCAAGTATTTCAGCCTTTATCAGTACTACAGCCGTGGTTATTATATTCATAAAAATTGTGACTAAACTATCGGAGAAACATGGTTTTTCGTCTTCGAGATTGCTTATGCCTATTTCTTTTGCTGGAATATTAGGTGGTAGTTGCACACTTATGGGTACCTCTACAAACCTATTGGTAAATGCCATTGCCAAAAACCGTGGAGCTGAAGCTTTTAGCTTTTTTGAATTTTCTATTTTCGGCTTAGCTTTCTTTCTCATTGGACTCATTATAATGACTATTGCATCACGATTTCTTCCAAAAGATAAAAACGTTGACTTGAGAAAGGATTATGATATCGACTCATATGTATTTACAATTAAAGTAGCCAAAGATTCACCATCCATTGGTAAAACATTTAATACGCTGGAATTTTTTAAAAATGAAGATGCCACAGTTTTAAAATTGATTAGAGGAAAACAAGTAATTAATGCTCCTGGTCAATATATGAAGCTAATGGCTAACGACAATCTTGTTTTAATGAGCAACTTGGAGCATTTTCAAAGTTTTATGGATGATAATGGTTTCATATTAAATGAAAAACGACAAAATCAACAAAAAGAGGACTTTGGTGACGGTGTAGAAGAGCCGAAAAGCGATTTAAGTTATCTCGAAGTATTAATATTGCCAGGCTCTAACCTTATAGGCAAAACCCTTAAAACGTTAAGGAGAATTTCATTTCAGGGAGCGTTTCCAATTGCTATTAAAAAACGAAAAAATTTAAGAAATACCAAAGAGCGTTTATTGCGTAAAAATATTAAGGATATTAATCTGAAACCAGGTGACCGTGTTCTATTAGAAATGCAGGAACACAAAATATCAGACTTATACGATATTGAAAATATTGCTATTTTAAACGAGCATGAATTTAAACCTAACGTTTCAAAATCTAAACGACTACTAGCTGTTTTGACATTGATTGCTGTTATTGGTCTTGCTGCAAGTGGTGTTCTGAGTATTTTAGCTTCGTCTTTGACTGGAGTGGCAATTATGTTATTAACCAATCTCATTCAGCTAGAAACAGTGTATCAAAAAGTGAATTGGCAGATTATATTTCTATTAGCTGGTATGATACCTCTTGGTATAGCAATGACCAACAGTGGTGCCGATACATGGCTATCGAATCAATTACTAACGCTAATGAGTAACCAAGCACCATTCATTGTTCTGGGTTTATTATTTGGGATAACCATGATATTATCTGGAGTAATTTCCAACAATGCGACCGCAATTATCATGACACCTATATCGATTGCAATAGCTACTGGATTGGGTTTAGACTTAAAACCATTTATTTTGGCAGTAATGTTCGGAGCTAATTTTAGCTTCTTTACTCCTGTCGGATACCAAACAAATACACTCATTTACAGCACAGGTGCTTATAAATTCGTACATTTTTTAATTATTGGTGGTATTCTATCAACTACACTTTGGATTGTGGGAACACTGCTACTATCAACACTTTTATAATTATGATATTTATATTTCAAAATTCGGAAGAAAAAAAAGCCATCCCAAAATTATTAGACAAACTTGACGGGTGGTGGGACGCTATCATTTTAAAACTCCCAAATGTAGCTATTGCAATAATCGTATTGGTAGGGAGCTATATTCTTGCCAATTTTTTGGGGAATCTTTTATTAAAAATCCTTAGAAAACGTATGCAAAATCGCTCCGTAAGACGCGTAATTGCTAAAGCACTCAAGGTAGTTATTGTCCTAGGTGGTTTTTTTATAGCCTTAGGTGTTCTAGATTTAGATAAGGCATTAACCTCTATTCTAGCAGGTGCTGGAGTTGTGGCTCTAGCAATTGGTTTGGCATTGCAGAGTACATTGTCCAATACATTTTCGGGAATTCTGCTATCTTTTTTACCACGTCTCAACATTGGTGATTATGTAGAAACCAATGATCATGGTGGCTTTGTGCATGAAATTAGTATGCGCAATTTGGTTCTTAGAAGACCAGATGGTCAGTTTGTGGTGATGCCAAATTCCAAGTTCATTGAAGAACCATTTGTAAATTATTCTTTAGTTAATAGAGGAAGAGTATCTGTTACCTGCGGAATCGCCTACGGAACAAATTTACATAACGTAAAAGCTATGGTATTGAAGAAATTAGAAGCAGAATTTCCTCAAAATGATGACGAACGAATCGAGTTCTATTATACCCAGTTTAATGATAGTTCCATTGATTTTATGGTAAGATTTTGGGTTGATTTTGTAAAAAAGAGCCAAATGTATGCAGCTCAGGATAAGGCTATTCTATTAATAAATGATCTTTTCAATACGAATGGTATTGAGATTCCTTTTCCAATTAGAACACTCAATGTTTCAAAGCTACAATTGGAAAACATTGATGACATTTTTAATAAAAAAGAGTGACGACAAATTAATTAACAACTGCTATAACCTTTTATTTATCATCACCGCCAGTGAATCTAATTTGGTTTACCCTTTAACCATTTAAATTCATTTGTGCGTACTACATAACCAATTCTAATGGTGCTCTTTGACTGACGGTAATTAAGTAGCCCTTCGGCTTGGCCAACAAACCACTCTAACATAATATATTGGTTAGAAACATTGTTCTTAAAAGGATTAAAATATAGACGCGATCTTATAGAACCTTTAGCTTCAAAATTCAACCCTTTTCTAAATCTTATATCTGCAATCCATTTATTGGGCTTGATAATATGTGAAAGACTTAATTCTCCCAAACCAACAAATTCCAATAAGTCCGGGTTGTTTTCCTGATCCAAAAAAGGAATCCAAACCTTCAAATTAGCAATGGTGTTTTTTCGGATTTTGGTAGCGTATTCCAGACTTATCCGGTTCCAAGTTCTCGAAAAAATACTGTCTCTACCATTGGACTCATGCTCAAACGAGAGCCTACCAATACCTTTTAAGCGATTATTTTTATCATAGAACGCCTTACCAAGTGCTAACGAAGGATTAAAATTGATATCACTAAATGGAAAAGATTCTTTATATACATTCCAAAACGCTTTTTGAGTGTAAGTTAGAAATAGATACGTATCCCATGGCAATTTGCTTCGGGTTAAGATTTGTTTAAAACTTATCTGGTATTTAGCATCTGCGGTAGTTCTGCTAATACTTTTATTGGTAGGCACACCAGAAATGAAATAATTATTTTTATGAATGCTGAAATAAGGTAGTTTGCTTATAGAATCTTTCATCTCTTCCTTAGTATAGGCCTGAGCATTTAAAATGGTCGTAGCCAGCAGTAGCACTAAAAATGAGAAAATTAATATGAAAACCAGATTGTTGTTCTTGTATTCGTTCATAGAGGGATTTGAAAATCTTTATTTGATTATAAATTTGCAGCTTTAAACAACAATGACTTAACTCTTATAAAGAAGAAAATGTCTTAAAAACTTAGAAGTCATATTTTAAGCACCGATTTTAAACCGTACACTCAAAATAAAAACCTATTAACGACCATTCTCGTATGTAAAAATAGATTTCAGAAATTCCTTAAATGCGATTGTCCATAAAAGACATTGCTTAAATGTTATAATTTCTTGATATTTGATAAAAACAAAATATCCACCATTTATGAAAAAAATTCAAGTTATCCTATGTTCTGTAGTCGCATTTGTGCTACTATGCAGTCACGATATGTTCATAAAATTTGATAATTACTTTTTACAACCCAATACCCAAGCCGTTTTACAGCTATTTAATGGTACGTTTGAAAAAAGTGATAATGTTATAGACAGAAATAGAATGACCGATGTGAGTTTAGTCGGGAGCGGAAATCGTACTGCCGTAGATTCCACCCAATGGTTCGAAAAAGATGATATTACATTTCTCAATTTTAAGACAGGCAACGAAGGCACTTGGGTCGCTGGACTTTCAACCGCTGCAAGGGATATAGAACTCACTGCTGAAGATTTTAATAAGTACCTTAAAAGCGATGGTGTTTTAGAGATCTTAGACAAACGTAAAGCTTCAAAAACACTAAATGAGAATGCCGTCGAAAAATATTCTAAACATGTTAAGGCGATTTTTCAGGTTGGAAATAAAAAAACAAACGATTATAATGTCAATTTAGGTTATCCGATTGAATTTATTCCACTTCAAAACCCTTATAACATACATCCTGGTCATAATTTGGAAGTGAAATTATTATACAAGGGTAAGCCATTAAGCAATCATTATGTCTATGTTGGCAAAGCAACTAATTCTGATAATAAGGCGGAAACCCACAGCCATGATAATGGTGAAGAGCATTCACATTCGCACGACACCTCTGAATCGTCCGAACATGTGCATCCTAAAACAGAACAATTCAAAACCAATGAATATGGTGTGGTGAGCGTTAACATAAACGAACAAGGTATTTGGTATTTGCGAACAATAAAAATGGTTGAAGTGCAAGATGAAAATCTCACCCATGAATCTAATTGGGCAACACTAACTTTTGCTATTGGTGAGAGTCACGGAGACGAACATAGTCACAACGCCGATGATCACAGTCATGATACTGAAGACCACGTACACGGTGAGGGTACACACACCCATGATGGTGAATCAGATGAGCATGAGCATGAAGATGGTGGCTTCCCTTCTTATATTTTTTGGATAGCAAGTATTGTTATTTTAGCTTTACTTTTCTTTTTATTCAACAGAAAAAAGTAATATGTTCCAAAATCCCAAAAAAAATATTTTAGCTGTTTTATTGCTGTTCCCAACCATACTTTTAGCCCATGATGTAAGTTCTGGCGACCAAGTTATATTAAATAATGGAGGACTATTGTCTTATGTTTGGGTAGGTGCAAAACACATGCTTACTGGTTATGACCATTTACTATTTCTTGCAGGCGTCATATTTTTTATCGATGGTTTTAAGGATATTATCAAATTTATAACCGTATTTACCATAGGTCACAGTATTACCCTCATAGGTGGAACATTTCTTGAAATTCAGGTTAATGAATATCTTATCGATGCCATTATAGCTTTAAGTGTTTTATACAAAGGATTTGAAAATTTAAAAGGATTTGAAAAAATCTTTAAAATCAAAGCTCCTAACCTATTGGCAATGGTTCTAATCTTTGGACTTATTCATGGATTGGGTCTTTCAACCAGATTACAATCATTTGATATGGGAGAAGAACAAATTCTACTGAAAATCTTAAGTTTCAATATGGGTGTTGAGTTGGGTCAAATTGCCGCACTTGTTCCTATCATATTTCTAATTTCTAAATGGAAGGAAAAATCTAGCTATAAAGCATTTTACAAGGCTTCTAACACATATTTGATTATAGCAGGAATCGTACTATTTATGTATCAAATCTATTTATATTCGAAATAAAAATTTAATAATAGTCATCCTTTAATTGCAAACTATCATTAAACCTTGCAAACACTAAAACTCATACTTTAAATTAATGAGGTAATTTCTTTCTTAAAACACCATAAAGCAATGTTCCTAAAAGCGCACCTATTATTACGATCAATATGGAAACATAACCCGCTCCTGCAAGAACATACATAGGTCCTGGACAGACACCAGCAAGGGCCCAACCCAATCCAAATATAATTCCACCTACTAAATAGCGAGTCACACTTTTGTCCTTAGGTTCTAAACTCATGTCACTACCATCAAGTGGTTTTATATTTTTACGTTTAATGACTTGTACTCCAAGAATACCAAGCAATACCGCAGAACCCATAAGACCATACATATGGAACGAGCCAAACTGAAACATTTCATAAATACGGAACCAAGATGCTGCTTCGGACTTATACATTATAATGCCAAATAAAATGCCGATAACTATAAATATTATATTTTTCATACTATCCAAAAATTAAAGGGTACAATAAATGAACCATGATAAGACCACCAATAAAGAATCCTATTACGGCAATTAAGGAAGGTCTTTGTAAATTACTCAAGCCAGATATGCCATGTCCTGACGTACACCCTCCACCATATCTAGCACCAAAACCTACCATGATACCTCCCAATAAAAGAATAGCAATATTAAACGGGTCGCCTAAAGCTTCTAATGAGAAAATCTCGGAAGGCAAATAAGCTTCACCTGCACTGCTAATCTGATAATCCGCGGCAAGTTGTTGTGCCACTTCAGGGTTGATCTCAACTGTTGAATTGCTCATATAATGTGAAGCGATAAATCCTCCGATAGCTGCTCCTAATACAACCAGTAAATTCCAGCGTTTAGATTTCCAGTCGTAATTGAAATAGTCCGACAATTTTTCTGCATCCATCGCCGCACAGGCCGTACGCAAATTAGAAGACATACCAAATTGTTTACCTGCAAACAATAACAGAAACAAGACTAATGTAATTAATGGGCCACCTACGTACCATGGCCAAGGTTCATATAATATGTTCATAATAGAAATATTTAAAGTTGTAACTATTTAAAATCCTTGACGCTGTCACTCAAATCATAAACTTTATTTTTATCTAAATGTTTATCAACAATGCTACTTCCTGCAGCACTTCTATAACCACCAGCACAATGTACTACGAGAGGTTTGTCGGTTGGAATCTGGTTAATGTTATCTCTTAAAGTATTTAATGGTATTGAAATGGCACTTTCAAAAATTTTGCCTTCTTCTACCTCACTTTTGTTGCGAACATCTATAATGGTGTAATCTTTTGGATTCTTTTCAAAATCCTCTAAATCCAAAGGACTTATTTCTTTTAATTTAATACTTGGAAGTGTTACTACTTTTCGGAGTTGGTTTTCATAACCAATTTTAGCAACGCGTTCTAAAATTGTACTCAAATCTTTAGGTTCGTTTATGACAATGCTAAATTTTTCCTCTGGCTTAACTATGGCTCCTAACCACGTTTCAAATTGGGCAGATTCTGATGCGGCTTGTATATTGATACTACCCTTAAGATGTCCTTTTTTAAATTCACTTTCCTCACGAACATCAACGATTAATCCACGTAAGTTAGCAGTCATTTTAAAGTCTACCTTTGCAATAGCCTTTCGTAATGTTTCGGCTCCTCTTTTATTCACATCGACATTGTATCCAAAATAAGATGGTATAAAGGGTTGACTTTCCACTAATTCTTTCACAAATTCTGTTTTGGCGGTAGTCTTGAAAGCCCAATTCTGTTTGCGTTCGTCTCCTAATGTACTACTATTCGCGTCTCCCATACTTTTTCCACACAGAGAGCCAGATCCATGTGCGGGATAAACAATGGCATCATCGGGAAGATCATTGAATTTTGTCTGTATAGTGTTGTACATCGCTTCCGCTAGCTCTTGCTGCTTCTGTTCTTTATTGGCACCGTCACTTCTCAAATCTGGCCTACCCACATCCCCAACAAAAAGGGTATCACCTGTAAAAAGCACTGTCTTATTACCTTCGCTGGCTACTATGGTTATACTATCAGGAGAATGTCCCGGCGTGTTTATAGCCCTGAAATTAATATTCCCTACAGGTATCACATCCCCTTCATCAAAATTGGTATGCGGATAAAAGGCATCCAATTTCTCACTGTTAAAAATGGTAGCTCCCGTTTCTTTATGAATCTGCAAATGTGAGCTTACAAAATCCGCATGTGGATGGGTTTCAATTACAGCTATAATTTTGGCGTTATTTGCCTGTGCAAATTCATAATAAATTTCTGGATTGCGTTCTGGGTCTATAATTACCATTTTGCCATTACTAATGACGGCGTAGCTAAAATGTGACAAAGGTTTGTATTCAAACTGCTTTATCTTCATAATTCTTGTTTTTAGTTGATTTTATTCCTTTAAAAATATAAAGTTCGTTAGTTAAATGTTAACTCACTTAACAAAAAGGATAATGCAATAAAGAAAGAAGGATGAAAACAAATAATATAACATTCAAGATGATAAACTTAAAAACAAATATTTGATTTAATACCCACCCATATCAACATCTGAGAAAATCGTTTTAAAATAATATCTTTAGTAATTTTAACTTATGTCAAAAACATATGATGCCGTAGTTATCGGCTCTGGTCCAAACGGTCTTGCGGCTGCCATTGCATTAGCCCAAAATCAGTTGAATGTTAAAATTCTAGAGGCTTCATCACAAATTGGTGGTGGTACCCAGACTCATGAATTGACGCTTCCAGGGTTTAAACACGATTTTTGTTCTGGAGTACATCCGCTTGGAAAATTATCACCCTATTTAAAGACTCTACCACTCGAAAATTATGGTTTAGAATGGCTATACCCATCCGTATCAGTCGCACATCCTTTGGATGATGGGCCTGCAGTTTTGCTATCGCGCTCACTTCAGGAAACTTCAGAAAGTATTGGTGTTGATGGAAAGGCCTGGGAACAAATGTTTCGGCCATTTGTTGAACAAGGTGAACAACTCCTTGATGATGTATTAAAACCACTGAGTTTTCCTAAACATCCCTTTCTATTTGCAAAATTTGGCTTAAAAGCAATGCATTCAGCAAAATATTTAATGGAGAAACATTTCAAAGAAGATCGTGCTAAAGCATTGTTTGCTGGTTGTGCAGCACATAGTATCGTTCCTTTGGACTTTAAATTCACCTCTTCTTTTGGTATTTTATTGGCATTATCAGGGCACCTAACGGACTGGCCTGTTGCAAAAGGTGGTTCCACAGCAATTACCCAATCGATGGCGGCTTATTTTAAAACATTGGGTGGTGAAATACAGACTAATACGCTTGTCAAATCTTTATCCCAATTACCAGAAGCTAAAGCTTATATATTTGATACCGACCCGAAACAATTCATTCAAATCGCTGATGATGCATTGCCATCAAGTTATAAAGCACGGCTTTCCCGATTCAAATATGGGCCTGGATTATTTAAGATAGATTGGGCGTTGGATGGTGCCATTCCTTGGAAGGATCAGCGATGTAATAATGCCGCTACAGTACATTTGGGCGGTACGCATAAAGAAATAGCTTTAAGCGAATATCAAGCGTGGAACAATATTCATAGCGAAAAACCTTATGTGCTGGTAAATCAGCAGAGTGAAATTGATCCGACACGTGCACCAATGGGAAAACACACAGGTTATGCTTATTGCCATGTTCCACATGGTTCGACCAAAGATTTAACAGCAGTTATTGAAAACCAAATGGAACGTTTTGCACCAGGTTTTAAGGATTTAATTTTGAAAAGGTATATTACTAATTCCAAGGGTTTTGAACAATACAATCCCAACAATGTTGGAGGTTCTATTTCAGGAGGCGCAAATACTATGGGACAATTGTTTGCTCGACCAGCTTTGCGATGGGATCCTTATACCACACCTAATAAAAAACTTTTTATATGTTCGGCATCTACTCCACCAGGTGGTGGTGTACATGGGATGTGTGGCTATTGGGCTGCACAAAGCGTTTTGAAGAAAATAACATTCTAAATTTACTTTCCGATACAGAATTAAGTTACCTAGTATTTATAGTACTTATAATGATTTGAGGTACAAAAAGTAGCAATAGTTCCATGAAATTTAGCAGTCTTCAATTTGATATTTAATTTAATAATTATTAGATCAAATAAACAATTCCTCTTAGGGGTTTAAAGCCTTTAAGACATCATTAAAAGTATTTTACTGGTCGTGATATGAATGTTCATCAATTTTGGTTTCAGCCGATTCTCCCTTTATCACGTTGCGGTCGTATTTTCAACATCCTGGTAAAATCATCCTAAGCTTGTTCATCGCATGCAACATTTCAATATCATAACCAAAAGTTACAACAGCTTCATGTATTCTCAATACACCTGTTTTTATTGTAATTATTCTATAACTTGTTTTACCTCTCCACAAGTCAACATTGCATCACCGTAATATGGATTCCTTATTTCTTCTTCTGTACTTAACCAAACTGCACCCTTATTGTTGTTTGCCATCGGGCATTTTTGGACGTAGTAATTTGTCGAGTTTTCTATGTTTATTGCAATAGGCACGATATTCTCATTTAGTATTACAAAATGTGCTCGCTGGTTTTCCAGAATGTCATTGTTTGCAATGGCATCCAGCATCTCTATACTTTTGTTTAGATGTTGTTTTTCCATCGTGCCTAAATTGGTTGTTGCAATTGCTTTTAATTTTTCTGAAGTCGCTTTCGCGAAATCGGAAACCTGACTTGCTTCACTTGCTACAAGGGCATCTTTCATTTTGAGATATGACGGTAGTGCTTCATTAAATGCAGAACTAAAACCGTTACTGAAACTCATCTTCATATCGTCCATCATAGCTGATTCATCCTGCATCATCTGCTGATTCATCATTGATTTTTTACCCTGTAGTTGTGCCGCTGCATCTACGGTAAACGTTCCATTGGTTACTATTTCATCGCCATTATTTAATCCAGCCGAGACTTGGTAAGTTTCGCCAGAGCGATTGCCCAATGTCACTTCTTGCATTTCAAAAACAGGCTCATTAGGATTGGTTTTTACATATACCAAGGAGCGCTCGCCCGTCCATAGTACAGCACTTGCAGGTACGGTAAGTGTATTTTCCATAGTTTGCGTTGTGCCTATGACTTTGCCCGTCACAAACATTCCTGGTTTAAATAGGTCGTCTCTATTTTGCAGAGTTGCACGTACCGTTACTGTACGTGTTGTATTATTTAAAATAGGGTCAATAAAAGAAATAGTGCCTTCAAATTCTTTGTTTGGATAGGCATTGGTAGTGATGTTGATTTTTTGCCCAACATTGAACTGTGCTATCTGATTTTCATAAGCATCAAATTCTGCCCAAACCGAATTCAAATTGCTCAATTTCACAATAGGTTCACCTTGATTTACGTAATCGCCCTGTACTGCCATTACTTCTGAAACCGTTCCGGAAACCGTCGCATAAATCGGAAAGTTCTCACGTACCGCTCCACTTTCTTCTATATCATTGATTTGCGTATCTGAAAGTTTCCAGTTTTTGAGCTTATTGCGCACGGCTTTGTATAAAGCGGGTTGCGATGCTTTTAGGGATGCTGCGGTAATCAATTCCTGCTGTGCCGCGACAAGGTCTGGTGCGTAAATGGTTGCCAATAGCTGACCACGGTTTACTTGCTGTCCTTCATAGTTCACGTTGAGTTGTTCAATCCTTCCTTTAAAATAGCTGGATTGTACGGTATTGTTTTCTTCGTTTGCAGCTATTTTTCCCGAAAGGGATACCACCCCATCATCATCGCTTGTTTCTGCATTACCTACAATGGTAGTTTGGATATTTGCCAACGCCATTGCATTTTCAGTCATTTTTATCTCGTTTGCTGCGAGACCCTCTGCACCAGTTTCAGCAGGGATTAAGTCCATCCCACAAATAGGACAATCACCAGCTTCGGGTTGCATAATTTGTGGGTGCATTGAGCACGTCCACATCTGATCAGCGCTCTCGCCAGAATGGTCGTGGTCAGACATATCAGACATATCCTTATTTGCAGCATCGTCTGAGCCATTACCAAAAATAAGCCAGCCTGCGCCCAAACCTATTATAACGGCTAATGCGATATATAAAATGGTCTTTTTCATATTCATAATTTTATTTTCCTAATTTTAAAATATTGAGAGCACCACGGACCACTACTATAAAAACGATTGCACCTATAATTAAATCAGGCAATCGTGAGCCAGTCCATAATACTAAAAGCCCAGCTATTATAACTCCAGAGTTAATGATGACATCATTTGATGTGAAAATCATACTGGCCTGCATATGCGCTTCTTTACTTTTAGATTTTTGAAGAAGAAATAGACATAGTCCATTGGCCAATAGTGCCAATATTGAGACAATAATCATTGTCTTAAAATTCGGAACTTCTGTTGGGTTTATAAATCTTCTCACTATTTCTACAATTCCAATAACCGCAAGAAGTATCTGAAAATATCCCGCAGTTGTTGCTATTCTCTTTTTAAGTAGTAGGGAACCGCCTACTGCAAAAAGACTTAAACCATATACAAATGAATCTGCCAGCATATCAAGACTGTCTGCAATTAGACCCATTGATTTTGAAATCAATCCCGTAGCCATTTCAATAACAAAAAAGACAAAGTTGATAATCAAAACTGACCATAATAGCTTTCGCTGGTTGTTTGAGTCTTCAATAATTACTTCATCGGTTGGTTCTGAAGAAATCAACTCATCATTAAACTTTAAGTCTTTAATGGCTTTCTGAATTTCTTCCAAGTTTCCATTATGGAAAACTGTCAATTTTCTATTGGGAATATCGAAATCCAATTTTGAAATATGACCAACCGAATCCAACTTCATCCGAATCATAGATTCTTCAGAAGGGCAATCCATTTTTGATATATTAAATATTGATTTTTCCACTTTATTTTACTCGTTTTCTAAACGCTCAATCATTGCTTTCATCTCAGCGATTTCCTTACGTTGTGCTTTTATAATTTCTTCTGCCAATTTCTTGACTTCTGGGTCTTGGATATCGGCTCGCTCGCTGGTAAGGATTGCGATGGAATGGTGTGGTATCATACCTTTCATATAAAGTACATCGCCTACGGTTGACTTTTGGTCACGTACCAGTCCCAATGCGCCAATAAAGAGAACGATACTTCCCAAGACTATGGCAATATTTTTCTTTTTATTGTTGTACATACTACGCATTGCCACAAACATAATGATGGCCATAGCTGCGATACCTAAGCAGACCATATAAAATCTAGTAAGACTAAACCATACGTGGTCCCATTCATACGTATTTAAATACATTGTGATGTACATGGCTACAAAAGAGCAAGCTAACATTGCCACAAAACGTGTGTAGTGATTTTTTGATTTTTCTGAATTTGAGTGTTCGTTTGCGTTCATAATTAGTGGTTTTTTTGTTACTTATTATTTTACTTCAAAAGGAAATTCAATCGTTACTTTTTCCCAACTCATTGAGATTGTTCCAGAATTCTCAGATGTTTTGTTTACACTATATTCTAAATGTTCCTTGATTTCTTCGGAAATTTCAGGTGTTACTTTAAATCGTAATACATCATTATTTTCAGTATAGTCGTCCTTACCGTGTTGGTTCCAATTATTGTTGAAAATGACGGTCCATTCTTCCTGATTCGGAATTACAAAAAATCCATATTTCCCAGCTTTCAATACCTTGCCATAAATTTCTAAATCCTTATTTGTTTCCAACCAAGTAGCCATATGGGCACCAGCCTGCCAGACTTGGTCGTAAGCCAACAGTCCACCGAAAATGATTCTATCCCTTACCCCTGGCGACGAATAATCTATATGGATATGTGCATCTCCTATCATCGCCATTGCCGATGTATGTGGACTTAGTGTTTTTTTGTTCTCAGATTTAGGTTCACTTTGGGTATGATTGTGCTCTGTCTCTATTTCGGGATTGTTCTTTTCTTCGTTTTTACAACCGATGAAAGCCACTACCAATAGGATTATCAAAATTTTGTATTTCATAAGTATTCAATGAGTTAGATTATATTTTTTACTTTTTAGACGTAATGAGTTGGCGATTAACAATACAGAATTAATGTTCATTGTCTGCCATTGCAACTAACTTGCCTTAATTCAGTAATTTTCGACTTCTTGCAATTATTTTATTGTTTCCGTCACTTTGCCACATTTAAGCATTCTGTCGCCGAAGTAAGGATTACGAATTTCTTCTTCCGTCGATAACCAATAGCCACCTTCATTATTAAAAGCCATTGGGCAGAATTGCTGGTACACTTCGCCAGACGAAATTGATGCATTGACAATCGCTGTCATTTTCTCTGTTACGTCAGAAAACAAAGTACGCTGATCTTCAATATCATTTGATGCTGAAATTTTAGAAAGCAATTCTTTTAAAGTGGAATCATCTGTATTTTCCGAAAGCATTTGTGCACCAGATTTCGCTTCGGCCAAATCTGAATTTACCAATGCGGTTTTAAGGTGGATATAATGCTGAAATTGTTTTTCTACACTTTCATCTTTAAAAGCCAATTCTGTTGTTACAGCAGTATTAGAATCTGTTGTCTTTTCAGCCTTTTTCGTTTCATCCTTACAGGAAATTAAGCTTACCAAAGCAAGCATTACTACGGTTGTTCTAATTACATTTTTCATAAGATATTTGTTTAAATTATTGATTTATTAAATAGTTGATTATGGCCGATTGTGCATAGTACATTCGTACCGACTCGATTCGATTCATTTGAAATTTTAACTGCAATTCCTGAATGTCCAGCACATCATTAAAATCGATAGTGCCAGTTTCATAATTTTTTACCAGAATTTCCTCGGCATCTTGGGATTGTTTCAAGTTACGGACTTGTGTATTGTAAGCGATGCGCGCTTGGTTGCGTTGTGATTGCGCTTTCGCAAAAGCAGATTCCAATACTTTCAATCGCTGTTCTCGCTGGGTTTCTATTTCTTGCTGTCGCAGTTCATTTTGTTTTGAAATGGATTTGTAACGATTGTTGAAAATGGGTATGGAAACCGACACCATTGGCATCAATACATCTTTCCCATTATCGTTGAAGTTGACATCGCTGCGTTCCGTTACGGGCAAGTAGTCTACACCAAAACCAATCATAGGCAAACTCTCACGCTGGTTGAGCAGTTCAGATTGTGCTACTGATTCATAGAGTTTATCGTATTTAAGCAGTTCAGGATTGAGTGATAGCGCTTCATTAGTATAAAATGGGTCTTCTTGTGGAATTTCCATTTCTGGAACGACGATAACCGTCATCATTGCATCACGGTTGAGCAGATTGTTAAAAGAAGTTTGTTCCGCTTTAAATTCTTCTTCCAGCACTTCCTTTTGTTGTTGTAACTCGTTCTGTCTTATCTGAAGTCTCAATACATCTACGGCACTCGCTTTACCTACTTCTACAGACGTGAGTGCAAGTCGCTCATAGGTTTGCAATAGCTGAATATTTTCATTTAGCACAGCTTGCTTGGCTCTAATAGCATATAGTCGATAATACGATTGTGCAACCGAAAGTGCGAGCTTGCGCTTTGCGATCGTGATGTCCACATATTCGGCATCTGCCATTGCGGTGGCATAATTTTCACGAGCTGTAATAGTTCCGAACCACGGCAACATCTGTTTTACGCCTATTCGTGCACGTTGCGCACCCACTCTTGTTTCAGGTTCACTCACAAAGTAGCCGGCACTTACTTCGGTATTGGGAATCCAGTTGGCTTCGTTTACCTTTTCTTCGGCAATGTTGTATCGCAATTCAAAGGCTTGAATTTCTGGATTGTTGGCTTCGGCTTCTTGGATGTAGGATTGTAATTGTTGCGCTTTCGCGAAAGCGGAAACAAACAAAAACAGCAGTATATATTTTAATTTTTTCATCTGTTTGCTTTTTTAAGTTGGTATTCCTTTTTCCAGCTGTACAGGACTGGCAGTAGGAAATAGGACGTGACATCGATTATCATTCCGCCAAAAATGGGTATCGCCATCGGGATCATTATATCGCTTCCCTTGCCTGTGGATGTGAGTACGGGAAGTAAGGCAAGCACAGTAGTTACGGTTGTCATCAAACACGGGCGGATACGTTTACCTGCGGCTTCCAAAGTGGCAAGCCTTATACTTTTTTTATTATCTGGTTCGTTGCTTTTGAAAGATTGGTCTAAATAAGTGGCCATTACCACACCATCATCCGTTGCAATACCAAATAGGGCAATAAAACCTACCCAAACGGCGACACTTAAGTTGATGGTTTTCATATTGAACAAGTCCCGCAGATTTTCGCCGAAAAAGCCGAAGTTGAAAAACCAATCTTGTCCGTACAGCCATATCATTATAAAGCCACCTGCAAAGGCCACGGCGATTGCGGTAAAAACCATAAGAGACGTAGAGACCGACCTGAACTGGAAATACAGAATCAAGAAAATAACGAACAAACAAAGCGGCACGACAACCGACAGCGTTTTTTCTGCTCGCAACTGATTTTCATAAGTTCCCGTAAATCGATAGCTAACACCCTGTGGTACAACCAGCGTACCATTATCAATATTTTCTTGAATCAAGGCTTGGGCATTTTCTACCACATCTACTTCGGCAAAGCCGTCGATTTTGTCAAATAGGACGTAGCCAATAAGAAAAGTGTCTTCACTTTTAATGACTTGTGGACCTTGCTCGTATCGAATTTCAACCAATTCGCCCAGCGGTACAGGACTGCCTTTCTCAACCGGAACATAGATATTACGCAGGTCGTCTGGATTTGCCCGTAATTCCCTTGGATAGCGAACTCGAACAGCATAACGCTCACGTCCTTCCACGGTTTGCGTGAGTGGCATACCGCCTACGGCCACTTGAAGGATTTCCTGCACGTCCATAATGGATATACCATATCGAGCCAATTGGTCTCGCTCAATATCTATGAGCAAGTAGGGTTTGCCCACGATTCGGTCTGCAAAAACAGCTTGTTCCTTAACGCCTTCAGCTTGTTTCAAAATATCTTCCAGTTGCAGTCCGAAGTTTTCTATAGTTCTTAGATCAGGACCTTTTACCTTGATACCCATAGGTGCTCGCATTCCTGTTTGTAGCATTACCAATCGTGTTTCGATGGGTTGCAACTTGGGTGCAGATGTCACGCCTGGTAGTTTGGTCACACGTACAATCTCGTTCCAAATATCATCAGGACTTTCAATGTCCGGTCGCCAGTTTCGATAGTATTCGCCGTCGTCATCTTCAATCAAATCTTCACGTTTGGCAGAAGTCTTGAGCGAAGCTTCGGCATAGTTGACGCCTTCGTCTATCTCATTGTTTGGGTTGATGATAAATTTGTTGTTCTTCAGTATAAACAATCCATCGTCATTGACCTTATAGCGTTGTCGCTCGCCTGAACTATTCCGCATATATTCAGATTTATACTGAATGACATTTTCGTACATCGAGAGTGGTGCTGGGTCGAGTGCGCTTTCTGTCCTTCCCGCTTTTCCCACCACGGTTTCAATTTCAGGGATACTTGCCACGGCCATATCGAGCTGTTGCAATACACGCTTGTTTTCTTCTACACCTGCGTGTGGTAGGGATGTAGGCATCAAAAGAAATGAACCTTCATTGAGCGCTGGCATAAATTCTTTACCTGTGTTCCGCATTATGATAATACCCAACGTGAGCACCGTAACCGGAACGATTAAGAACAGATATCGGTTCTGAAGCGCCCATCGCAAAATACGTTCATAGTATATTCTTAAAATCGAGAATACACCGAGCAATCCAAAACAGATGATAGAAACAAATATCAAGTTCATCACTATGCTTCGGTCAAAGCCCAATGGTCGCCAGTAGGTAGCGAGCAGGAATACGATGGTAACAGATGAGATGATGATATCCAGTAGGTTTTTACGCTTTAGCGAAAGCGTACCACGCATCTTTAAAAGTGATGTGATGGCAAAGGCGATAAGAATTAGTACCAACCAAAATCCATAAACAATGGCGAGAATACCCAATAAAACAAGTGCGCCGTTGATGGCGTACTGTGTCCGTTCCCGCAAACTCGTTTCGCGAAAAAGAAATGCTGCAACGGGTGGAATGATGAACAGCGCAATGATGAGCGATGCTGTGAGTGCCATTGTTTTAGTAAAGGCGAGCGGACGGAACAGTTTTCCTTCGGCACCAATCATTGTAAATACAGGCAGGAAACTGATTATTGTCGTTAAAACTGCTGTTAGGATAGCACCCGAAACTTCGGTAGTTGCGTTGTAGATGATTTCGTTTGTGGTGTATTCCTTACCATTTTCATTAAGGCGCAGCTTTTCATCTTCCAAGTGTCGTATCATATTTTCAGCAAGTATGACGCCCACGTCGACCATGGTTCCTATGGCAATGGCGATACCCGATAGTGCGACAATGTTGGCATCTACATTAAAGAGCTTCATCGTGATAAACACCATCAAAACAGCTACGGGCAATAAGCCAGAAATTAGGATGGATGCACGTAGGTTGAACACCATTATGATAATGACCAAAATGGTAATCAAGATTTCCAAAGTAAGTGCTTCGTTGAGCGTGCCCAGCGTCTCTTGAATGAGTTCAGTACGATCATAAAATGGTACGATGGTTACTTGCGAAGTGCGACCATCTTTTAATGTTTTTGTGGGAAGTCCAGAGCTTATTTCAGCAATTTGAGCCTTGACATTATTGATAACTTCCAAGGGATTTGCACCGTAGCGAGCGACTACAACGCCGCCTACGACTTCAGCACCTTCCTTATCGAGAATGCCACGTCTGGCAGCAGGCCCCAAATGTACGTTTGCTACGTCTTTGATACGGATTGATGTGAAATTTTCAGAATCTACAACGGCATCTTTGATATCTGCTATGGATTTTACGTAACCCAATCCACGCACGAGATATTCGGCTTGATTGATTTCAAGTGTTTGTGCGCCTATATCTTGATTGCTTTGCTTTACGGCTTTGACTACATCGCCCATACTCACATTGTATTGGCGCATTTTTTCTGGGTCGATATCCACTTGATATTCCTGAACATAGCCACCTATGGAAGCTACTTCAGAAACACCGCTTGCAGAGGACAATCCATACTTCACATAGTAATCCTGAATGCTACGCAATTCCTGTAAATCCCATCCACCAGTCACGTTACCGTCTTTGTCGCGACCTTCCAAGGTATACCAAAATATCTGTCCAAGACCTGTGGCATCTGGCCCAAGAGATGGATTGACACCATCAGGCAAAAGATTTGCAGGAAGTGAGTTCAATTTTTCCAGTATGCGACTGCGCGACCAGTAGAACTCAATGTCTTCTTCAAAAATGATATAGATGCTGGAAAATCCAAACATAGACGAACTACGGATGGTTTTCACGCCTGGAATACCCAAAAGGGAAGTGGTAAGCGGATATGTGATTTGGTCTTCAATATCCTGTGGCGAGCGACCTTGCCACTTGGTAAAAACAATTTGTTGGTTTTCCCCAATATCAGGTATGGCATCAACGGCAACTGGGTCTGAAGGCAAAAAGCCCGTTTCCCAATTAAAGGGTGCTTTGACTACGCCCCAACCCACAAATAGGGCAAGTAGTAGAACGGCAACAAGTTTGTTTTCTATTAGAAATTTAATGCTCTTATTCAGCATATTATTTGATTATTAGATATTTGGAAATACGTGTTGCAGAAAATGGTAAACACGAGTTTTAGCCCACGACAGCGTAGCTGTTGGGCTTCATTCAAAAAATCTAACGAATCAAATTAAGAAAGTCTGGTGCAACACTTGCACATTCCGTTTGACAAAGGGTCGCGGGTAATCGTTGAAAGGAACTTCTTCAGATTCGGTTCCTTCAAATAAATTTATATAAGAGTATGTAAAAGCAGCGATGAACGTCTGCTGCTCGAAAGAAAGTGTGTCAAAAGATATTTGAAGTTCATCCTGCCCATCTACCACTTCTTGCTTATTATCACAGCAATTTTTTTTGGTAATAGAACAACCTTCAGCAGATGGGTTGCTCGTCTCCATTCCACATCCTTTTACTTGTTGAAATAGAACAGTTTCAACTAAAGTACCTCCACAATAATGCAGATTGAACGTGAAAGACATTGTAGAAAATATCACTACTAAGGCCAACGTAAATGACAATATTTTATACAATACTTTTTTCATCGTAAATGCGAAGTTACGAAATTTTAACAAATCAATATTTTGTTTAACAGAAGTTTAAAAGCGAAAATTCGCATAAATTTAATCTATTTTTCTTTCGGTTTTATACCTGAGCTTTATTTGTTTAATACAAATTAGTCGACTCCCTAACGATTAAATCTGTCTTAAGTTCTACTGTTTTATAAGTTAGGGTCTGATTGTTTTTCCTGGTTTTTATTTCTTTATATAATAATTTAAATGCGGTCTTACCCATTTTATAACCAGGCTGGTCTATAGTTGTTAAGCTTGGGTTTATAACAGATGACATAAACCAGTTGCTAAACCCAACGACGGAAATATCCTCAGGGACTTTAACTCCCCTTTTGTTAAATTCTGCTATAGCACCAATGGCTACCAAGTCTGTGTTAATAAAAATTCCATCAACATCATTGTGGTCTTTTAAGAGTTCTCCTGCAAAATAAGTGCCCTCATCAAAACTCATATCTTCTAATATATAAACCAACGAAGGGTCATAGGTATGTGCGTTATCAGTAAGAGCTTCTTTATAGCCAAGAAAGCGGTCAATGGAATTTTGTGGCAATAATGGTCCTCTAAAATGTGCTATGCGTTTACATCCAGAATTTATAAGATGTTTTGTTGCTGTGTAGGCGGCTTTTCTATCGTTAATGATTACTTTAGAACAATTGACAATTTTGGCTATTTTATCGAACATTACAAGAGGGACATCTTGAGCCATCAAATCGTTAAGGTGCTTAAAGTCGCCAGTACCATTTGCGAGCGATATAAGCACACCATCAACTCGTTTGCTAAGTAGTAAGTCGAGTTGCTTTTTTTCTAACTCATAAGATTCATTAGATTGCAGAATGATAACCAAATAGCCTTTTTTTTCAGCTTGAGCAATAATACCTTTAATCACACTAGAGAAAAAATGATGCACAACCTCGGGAATAATTAAACCTATGGTTTTAGATTCTTTTGTCCTTAAAGTAACGGCAAAAGCATTAGGCTTATAGTTAAGGGTTTCAGCCAGTTCTTTAACTAAGCGTTTGGTCTTTTTACTAACGTCGGGATAATCCTTTAACGCTTTGGATACGGTCGTGATACTTATACCTAAAGTTTCGGCAATTTGTTTTAGGGTTACAGGTTTCATAGTTCAATATTAAAAACTTATGAAGATAAAGTATAAATTTTAGATATCGAAAACGTTTTCGTTAAATCGAAAACGTTTTCGATTTCATTTTCTTATTTTTTTTGCACCATAAATGTAAATTCGATAAAATTTTAATCAATAAACTAATAATTAAACAACTAAAAGAGATGAAATCGATTAAAAACAAATGGGGTTTACTACTGGTTTTTACCATGGTGTCATTCTTGGTTTCTGCGCAATCCAATATTTCGGGTACTGTGCAAGATACTGAAGGTATGCCACTACCAGGTGTAAACGTAATTTTAGACGGAACTACAAAAGGTGCGGTTTCCGATATGGACGGAAACTATATAATAACCAATGTAGAAAATGGTACTTATACCTTAACCGCTTCGTATTTGGGTTTTACAACATTCAAAAAGTCAGTTACCATTGATGGTAGCAATGTTACAGTAAATGTAACTATGGCTGAAGATGCGGAATCATTGGACCAAGTAATAGTAACTGGTGTTACTAATCCAAGATCCAAAATTGAATCCAGTGTTTCTATTACTACAATGAGACCTAATACCATTAAGCAGTCTGCTCCAAGGACAACTGCAGAGATTTTTAGGACGATACCAGGTATTCGTTCCGAATCTTCTGGTGGGGAAGGTAATGCAAACATAGCAGTACGTGGTGTACCTGTGTCTTCGGGAGGTTCTAAATATGTACAGCTTCAGGAAGATGGATTACCAGTGTTATTATTTGGTGATATAGCTTTTGCTACAGCTGACATCTTTACTAGGTTTGATAATAATATAGGTAGAATTGAAGCCATTAGAGGTGGTTCTGCTTCAACATTGTCTTCTAACTCTCCAGGTGCCATTATCAATTTAATTAGCAAAACAGGAAAAGTTGAAGGTGGGTCTTTAGCAACATCTTTTGGTTTGGATTACAATTCTTTTAGAACTGATTTTGATTATGGTTCGCCAATAGGTGAAGGACTTTATTTCCACATGGGTGGATTCTACAGAGTTGGTGAAGGCATAAGAGATGCTGGATATACTGCTAACAATGGTGGGCAATTTAAACTAAATTTAACTAAAGAATTTGAAAACGGCTATGTAAGACTTTATGGAAAGTACTTAAACGATAGAGCCATTGCTTATTTGCCAAATCCAATTCAGGTAACAGGTACAAATGATGACCCAGATTTTGAGGACATCCCTAATTTTGATGCCAACAACCAAACATTACATACGCCATTTTTACAGCAAAGTGTAGGTTTGGGCGAAGATGGGCAATTGAGAACTTCTGATGTTTCTGATGGAATGAACCCAGTTTCTACATCCATAGGAATGGAGTTGTCTTTTGATTTAGGGAATGAATATAAGGTTACAAATAACGGTAGATTCTCTTCTAATAAAGGTGGTTTTAATTCACCTTTCCCTGCAAGTGTACAGACTGCTTCGGACTTTTTGGCGAGTGATTTTGCCACCGATAGAGGTTATGATTCTCTTGCCTTTGCAAATGGTGATGGTGCCGTTAATGGTAGTTCAATAATTACACCGGTGGTTCTATTTGACACAAAATTGAACAACTTCAACAACTTTATGAACGATATTCGTTTAACAAAGAGGTTCGATAACTTTAATATTACTGCGGGATATTTTAAAGCAATACAAAATGTGTCTATGTCTTGGTTGTGGAACTCTTATTTGCTTGAAGGTGTTGGAGATGAAGCACGACTTATTGATGCATTAGATACTAACGGTGACCCACTATCGGTAAATGGACTTGTAGGCTACGGAGCAGCATTTTTCGGTAACTGCTGTCAAAGAAATTACGACACACGTTACAATGTTTCTGCACCATACTTAGCAGTTGGGATTGAAGCCTCTGAAAAATTAAATATTGATGCGAGCATCCGTTTTGATAAGGGTAGAGTTGACGGAACGTTCTCAGGTCCGGTAACTTCTGTTTTTGATATTAATAATGATGGTAATATTTCTCAGCCAGAGGAAACAGTGCAATCAATTGACTTGGCAAACCCAACTACGGTAAACTATGATTATGACTATGTGTCTTACTCATTAGGTGTTAATTATAAACTTCAAGATAACCAAGCTGTTTTTGCAAGATATAGTAGAGGTGGATCGGCAAAAGCAGATCGTATCTTATTTACTGGTTTGGATTTTACGGATAGTGACGCCATTAACGCATTGGATTTTATAAATCAAGCTGAATTTGGTTATAAAAGAGGTTTCGAAAACGGGTCGTTATACGCAACATTGTTCTTCGCAAATACTACTGAAGAAGGCGGTTTTGAAGCAACCACCAACAGTATCATAGAAAATGATTATAAATCGTTTGGTATAGAATTAGAGGGAACTTACAGAATCAATGATTTTGGTTTTAGAGGTGGACTAACCTTTACTGATGCAGAAATTACCTCTGGCGGCAACGATGGCAATACACCACGCAGACAACCAGACTTTATCTACAACTTTATCCCAACCTATAACTTTGGAAGCACAAAACAAAACTCAATTGGCCTTAGTTTTATTGGTCAGAGTGAAGCATTTGCACAAGATAACAATGAGTTGGTTCTACCGGGTTTTGTTATCATAAACAGTTTTATAAATATTGGTATAACTGAAAACCTAAGAGCAAACTTATCTGCAAACAACATCTTTGATACTTTAGGCATAACAGAGTCCGAGGAAGGAAGCATTGTAGAAGGACAGACAAATTTTTTAAGAGTTAGACCAGTCCCAGGAAGGTCCATCTCATTAGGATTGAGCTATAATTTTTAATTGAATTACTTGATTAGTCTTAGTAATTAACTTTTAAGTTTGATTGATTGGTAAAAAGAGTCCGTGTTAATAGTATTTTATCATTGGCTCTTTTTTAAACTAATTTTATAAAAAATTTAAAATTATGGGAAAGGTAAAACCAAGTTTGAGCTTTTGGCAGATTTTCAATATGAATGTTGGGTTTCTCGGGATTCAGTTTAGTTTTGGACTTCAGCAAACAGCAGTAAATCCAATATTCTCATTCTTGGGAGCCAGCCCAGAAGACTTGCCTCTTCTCAATCTTGCAGGTCCTGTTACAGGATTAATAGTTCAGCCAATTATAGGTGCCATATCAGACAAAACTTGGTCGCCAAATTGGGGAAGACGAAAGCCCTTCTTTTTAATAGGAGCAATCATTGGAAGTTTGTGTTTATTCGCTTTTCCATTTAGTCCAGCACTTTGGTTTGCTGTAGGTCTTTTGTGGATTTTGGATGTGGGCAACAATATGGCAATGGAGCCTTACCGAGCCTTTGTTGGCGATAAATTGCCCAATAAGCAACTGAGCTTTGGCTATCAGATGCAAAGTTTATTTGTTGGTGCTGGTATTGTTTTGGCAAATGCTTCCATATTTCTATTTCAAGATTGGTTTGGTGGTCAGGAAGTTATTGATGAAAGTGTAAGAACTATCCCAAAATGGTTGTACTATTCATTTTTTATCGGAGCGGTTTTATCAGTAACTACCATTTTGTGGTCAGTTTTAAAAACGCCAGAAATTCCACCAGAAGAGGAAGAATTAAAAGAAATTGAAAAACACAACAGCTTACCGTTATCACAGCGCATTAAAACACCCTTCTTGGAAATTGTGGATGCTGTAAAGGATATGCCGAAATTTATGTGGAAACTCGCAGGAGTGTATCTCTTTCAATGGTATGCACTTTTTATCTATTGGCAGTTTATTTCGCCAATGTTTGAGGAAAGTTTAAATTTTGATAAATCCCAAGCCTTAAGTCAAGCGGCTAAGATGAATACTACTTATAATATTTCAACTATAGTTTTCGCTTTGGCTTTGGTGCCATTGGCATTAAAATGGGGAGGGAAAAAAGTGTATGTGTTCAGCTTATTTTTAACCGGTATTGCCATGTTATCCGTCCCAAATATTCAAGACCAAACATTTGTGCTGTTTCCAATGGTGCTTTTCGGAATTGGTTGGGCCGCAATGATGGGAATTCCATATACAATGGTTTCAAAAATTGTACCTCAAGAACGTCGCGGGGTTTATATGGGAATTTTAAACATGATGATTGTAATACCGATGGGTATACAAACGGTAACATTTGGTCCTATTGTAAAGAACCTCTTAGGAAATAGTGCGGTAAATGCCCTTTTATTTGGTGGCGTATTATTTATAGTGGCAGGAATTTTAGCGTTGCGATTAAAGCAACCAGAGTCCAAATTATATGATGATATAAGTGAGGTAGAAATTTTTGATTAAAAAGACGATTTATTGTGAGAGCTAATAATAGAGATATAGATATTTTATGTGTTGGTGAGGTTTTGATAGACTTTATTGGCCATCAAACCGAAGTGCTCATCAACAAAACACGGGATTACCATAGGTATCTAGGCGGTTCGCCAACTAATGTAGCTATGAATTCGGCGAGATTAGGATTAAAATCCATGATGGTCGCTACAGTTGGAGATGATGGTTTTGGCGACTATATTTTTGAACGATTAAAAGGCGTCGGAGTAAACACAGATGCCATTAGAAAAATTTCACATAAACCTACGAGTGTGATTTTTGTTTCAAGGTCGAAGAAAACACCAGATTTCATCGCCTATCGTGAAGCAGATAGCGAAATTTCTGAAAACCAAATCCCGAAAGATGTATTGCAACAGGCCAAAATATTCCATACTACTTGTTTTGCACTAAGTAAAAATCCAGCGCAAAGTGTCATTTTAAAAAAGGCCAAAGAGGCTTTTAATTTAGGATGTAAACTCAGTATTGATATCAATTATGCTGATGAGCTTTGGGAAGATAAAAAACAGGCCAACAATGTCATTAAAGCCTATTGTAAATTCAATCCACTTGTAAAAATTAGTGAAGATGATATGCTCAGGTTTTTTGGGAAAGAATTACCACACGATGAGATTTTTGAATTTTTCCATAGTCAAGGCGTCGAAGTTGTTTGTTTAACACTTGGTGTAAATGGCGTAAAATTATCACAAAGCGGAAAGGAAGTTATAACACTTCCGGCTATAAAAATAGATAATGTTATGGATGCCACAGGTGCAGGAGATGCATTTTGGTCAGGATTTTTGTTCGCATACATTAAGGAAACGCCAATGAAAGAATGTTTAGAAATAGCATTGCAATTGGCCGCACTCAAACTTCAAAATGTGGGCAGATTACCGGATAATATTGATATTCTATCAAAATTACTTTAAAAGATGATGAGCCATAAAGCCGAAACGATTCAAAATGGTGTTATGCTCAATGCCTATCCAGACAGTATAGGAGAGCATCTTGGCGATTGTATTCAAATGCTGCAAAAAGCCGAATTTAAAGATGTTTTTTCCCTGTTCTATATTTTGCCTACTTTTTTCAATAGTGATTTAGACAGAGGGTTTTCAATTATAGATTATAACCTAAATGAATACCTGGTTTCTAAGGCTGATTTAAAAGCTTTGGATGAATTGAATATTCAACTGAAATTCGATATTGTTTTAAACCATTTATCCGTAGCCTCACCTCAATTTAAGGATTTGTTGAAAAACGGAACCAATTCCAAATACAAGGATTTTTTTATCAATTGGAATAGCTTTTGGAAAGGTCACGGCACACTAAACAGCGACGGCATCATTATTCCCGATGAAGAATTTCTCAATAAATTATTTATGAGAAAATCAGGTTTACCAATTCTCAAAGTGCCATTTCCAGATGGCTCAAAACAACCTTACTGGAACACCTTTTATCAAAAAATCATTTACAATAAAATCAATATTTCAGATTTAGAGCAAATAGAAGAATTAAGTAAAACAGAAAAAGAGGCGATTGTTAAAAAGGTCAATTCAGCCATTGAAAATAATGAAGTCTTAGATGATTTAGATTTTGGCGTTAAAGAAAAAACAGAGAAAGAAATATTAACTATTGTTAAAAGAAATTGCACCTATTTAGGGCAAATGGATGTTAATGCCAATTCAGAACTGGTATGGGATTTTTATGAAGAAACTTTAACCAAGGTGAAAAAATATGGATGTAAGGTTTTGCGCTTAGATGCATTTGCCTATTTGCACAAGGAGATTGGGAAATCTAATTTTTTTAATGTTCCTGGGACTTGGGATTATCTCAATAGAATAAAATCAATTGCAGACAAAAAAGCTTTACAATTACTGCCAGAAATCCATGCTGAATATGGTGCTGGTCTTCATCACAAAGTTTCAGAAAAAGGGTATAAAATTTACGATTTTTTCTTACCAGGTTTAGTGATTCACACTTTGGAAAAAAAATCAAATTCAGCGTTACTAAAATGGGCACAGGAAATAGTTGATAACAACTATGCTGTTGTAAACATGTTGGGCTGCCACGATGGTATTCCTGTATTGGATTTAAAAGGAAAAGAAATAAACGGAACGTACAACATAGGATTACTTACTGATGAGGAAATCGATGACCTAATGAATCTCATTTTAGATCGTGGTGGACGTGTTAAGAACCTTTACGATTCAGAAGGAAATAAGATTTCGTATTACCAAGTCAATGCCACTTATTTTAGTGCCTTAGGCGAAGACAAACAAAAATTACTTTTAGCTAGAGCTATACAACTATTTATGCCAGGTATTCCGCAAATTTGGTATCTAGATTTATTTGCAGGAAAGAACAATTATAAAGCAGCCGATGAAGCTGGAAATGGCGGACATAAAGAAATTAATCGAACAACCTTAACTTTAAGTGATATTGAAAATAGTATAAAAACTGATATTGTAAAAAATCAATTAGAACTTATTCGATTGAGAAACAATTCAAAAGCATTTTTGGGTAATTTACAGATTAATGATTCGCTAGAGAATGAGATTATTATGACTTGGAAAAACAATGACGATATGGTAGAATTAAAGGCCAATTTAATTTCTTATAAGTTTACTATTACTTATAATGAATCTGGAGTAAATTACATAAATGAGTATTGATATAGCAAAACTCTTTTTAAAAAAAGAGTTTAATTTAATTTACTTTGTAACGTTATGTGTATTTACTTCCCGATGCAGAAATTAGCAAAAATATTACCCAGCAAATCATCGTTGGTAATCTCACCTGTGATCTCTCCAAAGTGATAAAGTGCTTGTCGGATATCAATGGCCAATAAATCACCCGACAATCCAGTTTCCAGACCATGCTGAACTTTTTGGATTTCTTCGAAAGCTTTTAATAACGCATCATAATGACGTGAATTAGTAACAATAGTTTCGTTATTGCGCAATGCTCCCGTATTTATCAAATTGAGGAGTGTGTCGGTTAGATCCTCAACGCCAAAACCTGTTTTAGCAGATATCAGTCTTAATTCTGAAATTTGTAATTTTAATTCTTCTATTTGTTTTTCATTAATCTTATCCACTTTATTGCCCAAAACTATAAGAGGCTTTTGAGGATACTTATTCTGTATCTTTCCGATTTCCGTTAGAATAGATTTTGATTTGTCACTATCATTAATAAGTGCATCTGCCTCGAACAAATAGATAACGACTTGTGCCTGATCAATCTTTTCGAAGGTTTTTTTAATTCCTATACTTTCCACTACATCTTTAGTTTCTCGAATTCCTGCAGTATCTATGAATCTAAATCCAATTCCTCCAATTGAAATTTCATCTTCTATAGTGTCTCTAGTCGTTCCTGCAATTTCCGAAACTATGGCTCGTTCTTCATTTAACAACGCATTTAATAATGTAGATTTTCCTACATTGGGTTCGCCGACAATAGCGACGGGAATTCCATTTTTAATTACATTCCCAACAGCAAATGAGTCGATTAAACGTTTTAAAACGAAAGTGATGCGTTCAATTAATTTTTTGAATTGAGTTCTATCTGCAAACTCAACATCCTCTTCTGCAAAGTCCAATTCCAACTCAATAAGAGAGGCAAAATTTAAAAGTTCTTCTCGCAGTTTTTGTATTTCTGATGAAAATCCACCTCGCATTTGTTGCATCGCAATCTGATGTGATGCTTCATTATCACTGCTAATTAAATCAGCGACTGCTTCAGCCTGACTTAAATCTAACTTTCCGTTTAAGAAAGCGCGAAGTGTAAATTCACCTGGACTAGCCATTCTACAGCCCTTTCGCAACATCAACTGAATTATTTCTTGTTGAATATAGGATGAACCGTGACAAGATATCTCAATCACGTCCTCGCCTGTATAAGAGTTTGGATTTTTAAAAACTGAAACCAGAACTTCGTCAATGGTTTTGTCTCCATCTACAACATGTCCTAAATGAATAGTATGTGTATTTTGTTCTTTCAGCTTCTTGCCTGAGATCGATCTAAAATTATTGGCTGCAGTAGTTATTGCTTCTTTGCCAGATAAACGGATAACAGCAATGGCACCACTACCAGATGGTGTTGCTAAAGCTACAATGGTATCGTTATACATTAGTCAATTATTTGTTGCAAAAGTATTGTAAATTATATCATTCTAACAGAAGAGTACAATTCTATTTTTAAGATATAATTTACAAAAAATTATACATCTTGTATCTTGTACTTTTTATATTTGCACTGATATTAATAATGATATATTTTATAATTCAGATAAATTAAAAAATAAAAAACGATGAAAAAATTAAGCCTAATCTGCCTTATTGTATGCTGTGTTTTGACCTCATGTAAAGATGAAAACGATACCGCTTTTGTGATTGAAGGTAATGCGCCAAATGTATATAATGGTATTAGGGCTTATTTAAAGGAATTTGATCCGAGCGGAACAGAAATCGTGAAGGATACTGCCATTGTGATGAACGAAAAGTTTCAATTTAAAGGTGATATCGGTTATCCAACCGTAAGAATTTTGACTATCGATGGTTTAATGGGAAATTTAGCCTTTATGTTAGAACCTGGTGAAATTGAAATTGATGTCAACACAATTACTTTTCCCGAATCTAAAGTCACTGGATCTGAAACACATATCGATTATAAAAATTTTCAAAGCGGAATATTGGACTTACAAGAAATAGGACGGAAAAAAATAGTTGCCTATAGAACCGCTATGCTAAATAAGGACTCTATTGCCGTAGATTCATTATTGCCAATCATTGAGGAGCACAAAAGCTCATTTAAAAATTATGCCATTAATTTTGCAGAGGAACATCCTGAATCTTTTCTCAGTTTACATTTATTAGAAATGGAAGTTAACAAACCAGATGTTGATGCAGATCGATTGAATGATGTATTTCAAAAACTTGATTCAGATATCAAAGAGTCCTCCAAAGGCGTCACAGTATTGAAACAGATAGATATTGCCCAAATTCAATTTCAAAAAACAAAACGATTAAGAAGTGGAGAAATGGCACCAAGATTTTCTGCGCCTTCACCAACTGGTGAAGATATTAACTTAGAAGATGTTAAGGGTAAATTGACTGTTATCGATTTTTGGGCAGCCTGGTGTGGGCCTTGCCGTAGAGAGAATCCAAATCTGGTTAAACTATATGAAGAGTACCATGATAAAGGATTAGAAATTTTGGGAGTTTCCTTAGATGGTGCACCAAACCAACAAGATCCAAAACAAGCATGGTTAGATGCTATAGAAAAGGATAAGCTCACTTGGCCACAAGTTTCGAACTTACAGTATTTTAATGGTCCTGTAGCAAGTCTTTATAACATTACAGCTATACCTGCCACTTATGTATTAGATGAAGAAGGTCGAATTCTGGCCAAAAATTTAAGAGGACCAGCTCTCCGTGCGAAGGTTGATCAACTTTTAGGGGAACAAAACAAGTAAATTTTACTGTCTGTTTTAAATTTAATTGAGCTTACCTGTTTTATGAAGTACAAAGAGGATTACTATTGGTACTGCTAACAATGCCACGTGACCTAAATCAGTTTCAAACAAGCTTGGCTTTAAGATTAACGTAATTGCATAACCTCCAACAGCTCCACCAAAGTGAGCATCATGACCAATATTTCCTATCCTCTTTTTCATACCGTAAATGGAATATAATAAATAACCGATTCCAAAAATATAACCAGGTATAGGTATAGGCACAAAGAACATATATAGACTCATTTCTGGATATAATAAGATTGCTGAATACAACACTCCCGTTACTGCGCCGCTAGCTCCTACTGCGCTATACCAATATTCATCTTTATGAAAGTAAAGTGATAACAAATTTCCAAAAAGTAAACTGGCCAAATAAATAATAATAAAATTGAAATTGCCCAACTGCCCAATAACTACATAAGCAAAAAAGTAGAGCGTAAACATATTAAACAATAAATGAGCCGTATCGGCATGTAAAAACCCAGAACTAAACATTCTAATTTGCTCACCTCGTCTTATACTACCTACATTAAATTTATAACGTTCAAAAAAAAGACGGTCACCAAAACCCTTAAAAGAAATAATAGCATTGGCCGCAATAATAACTACTGTAACTAAATCTAAATTGTACATAAAACTTCTATTGCCTCAAATATAATATATTTGCCGTAGCAAAAACAACCGCCTAATGCATCTTATCGCCTACATCCTTATCTATCCTATTTTATGGCTCATTTCTATATTGCCGTTCAGATTATTATATGCATTTTCAGACTTTCTGTATTTGTTTGTATATAAGATATTTGGTTATAGAACATCTGTAGTAAAAGAAAATTTACAATTGGTGTTTCCAGAAAAATCAGACAAGGAAATTAAAACTATAATGAATAAGTTTTATCATCATTTGTGTGATATGATTGTTGAGGCCATAAAATCCTTAACCATTTCTAAGGCCGAAATGCAAAAACGATTCAAATTTCCAAATGTCGAAGTTATAAATGATCTTGAAATAAAACAACGTAGTATTATTTTAATGTGCGCGCATTACGGTAGTTGGGAGTGGATTTTTATACTACAAAGCTATGTAAAACATAAAGGATTTGCAGTCTATAAACGTTTGGCAAACAAACATTTTGACCATTTAGTTAAGGGTATTAGAGCTAAATACGATTCGCATTTAATTACCACAAAAGAAACGTTTACGATTTTAAACGACTATAAAAAAAGAGGTGAATTGACCATCAACGGATTTGTGTCAGACCAATCTCCTAAAGCTAACAAAGCTTTTCATTGGAATGAATTCATGGGCATAAAAGTGCCAATGTATACTGGTGCTGAGACATTGGCTAAAAAACTGGATATGGTTGTCGTTTTTTTTAAAGTAAAACGAATCAAACGTGGCTACTATGAAACAACCTTTGAAACGATTACAGAACATCCTAATGATTTTGAAAATTATGAAATCACAGATATATTCTTCAAATTAGTTGAAAAGCAAATCCACGAAGCTCCAGAATATTATTTATGGACTCATAAACGTTGGAAACATAGAGATAAAGTACCTGTGGCATTCAAATAAAAAAAGAGAAAATCTGTGTCTAAGATTATCTACAAATCAAACCATACATCAACATTAGTTGTGTTGCAAGGCTGATTCACTAATGATTTATGAATGAATTCATTATTGCATTTCGAATATTCATAGTCCTTAGCCCAATCCTCATGATTTCTGGCTAAATTTAAAATACTATCGCAAACAAATTTAATTTCATCATTTGTGGTTGTTGGATGAATGGACATACGGATCCAACCAGGTTTTCTAACCAATTCGCCAATAGATATCTCGCTGGTTAATTCCCTCGAAGTTTTTTGATCTACGTGTAACAAAAAGTGACCATACGTTCCTGCACAGCTGCAGCCACCTCGAGTCTGAATACCAAATTTATCGTTGAGAAGTTTTACTCCTAGATTGTAGTGGAGGTCGTCAATATAGAATGAAATAACTCCAAGTCTATCTGTGTGCTGACCTGCTAGAATATGAATATCAGATTTATCATTTAACCTTTTAAACACATAAGAAACCAATTGGTGTTCACGTTCTAGCATTTTGCCCACTCCCATTTGCTCTTTCAATTTAACGGAAAGTGCCGTTTTTATGGTTTGAAGAAAGCCTGGTGTACCACCATCTTCCCGATCTTCTATATTATCTATGTATTTGTGCTCGCCCCAAGGGTTAGTCCAACTTACGGTACCACCTCCAGGACAATCAGGAATCATATTTTTATACAATTTCTTATTAAAAACCAATACACCCGAAGTTCCAGGTCCTCCCAAGAATTTATGTGGAGAGAAAAAGATAGCGTCCAATTGTGCATCCTCATCTTCTGGATGCATGTCAATCTCCACGTAAGGTGCTGAACAGGCAAAATCAACAAAACATACACCTCCATGCTTATGCATCAATTTAGCAACTTCATGATGTGGATTCTGAATTCCAGTCACATTCGAGCCACCAATAATCGAAGCTATTTTAATGGTACAATCTTTATACTTGAGAAGTAGTTTTTCTAAATTATCCAAACTGAATAATCCATTCTCGTCTGGCGGAATGACCTCAACCTTGGCCATGGTTTCCAACCATGACGTTTGATTACTGTGATGCTCCATATGAGTTACAAAAACCACAGGTCGCATTTCATCCGGAACTTTGGTATAATTTTTTAGATTTTCAGGAATTTTGAGCCCTAGTATACGTTGAAACTTATTGACCACGCCTGTCATACCATTACCCGAAACTATGAGCACATCATGCTCATTACAGTTAACATGGTCTTTAATAATTTGTTTGGCTTTATGGTAAGCTTTCGTCATAGCCGTACCAGATACAGTTGTTTCAGTATGTGTATTTGCCACAAAAGGACCAAACTCATTGCAAAGTTTTTCCTCAATCGGTCTGTATAATCGGCCAGATGCTGTCCAGTCTGTATAAATAATTCTCTGCTCACCATAAGGTGAAACAAAGGTTTGATCCTGACCTATAATATGTTTTCTGAATTGCTCGAAATAGGTTTCAAGTTCGGTCTTTTCTATAGTATTAGTTTCAGAAATCATAAGTTATATGTTTTGGCTTAACTAGAGTAGGCAGTTATTTTATTATTATAATTTAAATTCTGTAATATTCTCTTTAGTGTCAAATATATGAGGATAATGTACTTTTATGTTTTGTTTCATAAATTCCACAGGCACATCTTCAAAATGGCCATAATCATCTAGATATTCCATAAATTGTTTTCCTTCCTTATTAAACTCTTGCAAGCAGGCGTTATTTTTTCCGTCAAAATCTAATGGGGTAACATTTAACTTCTCGCATAAAGACTTATTAAAAGCCGGAGAAACTTTAAGCCATTTATCATTTAAATAAACCTGAACCATACCATGTGGCGTTAATTCGTTGATCCCAAATTTTTCTGTTAACCGCTCAACTGCAATATGATTTTTAACTTTGCCCAAATGAAGTCTTGCAGGTATGTCTAAACCTCTAAGACAAGCAATTAATAATATTGATTTTTCAACACAATTTCCTGTGGTTTTATTAGCAATTATACTAGACCGATAATTGTTTTTAGAAAGACTGATATTGTATGGATCATATTTATAATCGTCCCGTATTTTAGTATAGAGTGCAATTGACTGGTCCACTTTAGATAATGGCCTACACTTATATTTGGAAATAATATTTTGAATAATATCACTTTCAAAATCAAAATAATATGAAGACGCCAAATATTTCATCATTTATCTCTAATTCTTTACGGTTATAATATCAAGTTAATTATTGGCTATTGCTTCAATCTCAGCAATAAATCTATCTGCTAAATCATCGGCTTCTTTTTGCGATTGCGCTTCAGTATAAATTCTTATAATTGGTTCTGTATTACTTTTTCTTAAGTGTACCCAACTTTCTGCAAAATCAATTTTTACACCATCAATTGTTTTTAAGTTTTCATGGCTGTAATTGGATTCCATGGTTTTTAAAATTCCATCCACATCCAATTCTGGAGTTAATTGAATCTTCTTTTTGCTCATAAAATAATTAGGATAAGAAGCACGCAATTCGCTTACTTTCATTTTCTTTTCAGCCAACAGACTCAAGAATAAAGCGACTCCGACCAAGGCATCACGTCCGTAATGCAACTCTGGATAGATTATACCTCCATTACCTTCTCCACCAATGACAACATTGTTTTTCTTCATTAGTTCCACAACGTTCACTTCACCCACTGCACTAGCTTCGTAAGTTCCACCATGCTTTTCGGTCACATCTCGCAACGCTCGAGTAGAACTCATATTACTTACCGTATTTCCAGGATTTTTGCTCAATACATAATCTGCACAAGCGACCAAAGTATATTCTTCACCAAACATTTCGCCAGTTTCGTCCATAAATGCTAAACGGTCCACATCCGGATCTACGACAATCCCGAAATCAGCATTCTCTTTTACGACAGCATCTGCCAAATCACCCAAGTGCTCTTTTAAAGGCTCTGGATTATGCGGAAAATGGCCTGTTGGCTCGCAATATAATTTTACGGGATGCACTCCCAAACGCTCTAATAATAACGGAATCGCAATACCGCCTGTAGAATTCACTCCATCGACTACCACTTTAAAATTAGCATCTTCAATCGCTTTTTTATTTACTAGTGGTAAATCTAAAACCTCATCGATATGTAAATCTATATAGGCTTCGTTCTTGCTAATTTTACCTAAATCATCAACCTCAGCAAAAATCATATCACTAGATTCTGCAATCTCTAAAATTTTCTGTCCTTCTGCTCCATTCAAAAATTCTCCTTTTGCATTCAACAATTTTAGGGCATTCCATTGTTTTGGATTATGGCTTGCCGTTAAAATTATTCCTCCATCGGCATGCTCCATTGGTACGGCAACTTCAACGGTTGGAGTGGTTGAAAGACCCACATCAACGACATCAATACCCAAACCGACCAATGTATTCATTACTAAATTCTGTATCATTTCTCCTGAAATGCGAGCATCTCTGCCAACTACAACTCGATAATTTTCTTTATTGCGTTGTTGCCTAAGCCACGTACCGTAAGCAGCAGCAAATTTAACAGCATCAATTGGAGTTAAGTTATCTTCTACGGCTCCTCCTATGGTACCACGAATTCCTGAAATGGATTTTATTAAGGTCATTTATTTTGATTTTGAGCAAATATAGTGGTTATAGTAAAAATGTTATAATGAATTTGTAAATTCGACACATGAACTTCCTAGCCCATATTTACCTGTCTAGTGACGACGAGCTACTCACTATCGGCAACTTTGCCGGAGATGGTGTAAGAGGTGGCAACTTTAAACGATTTCCCGTGGCAATGCAAGCTGGTATTCAGTTACATCGAGAGATTGACACCTATACGGATGCGCACCCTATCGTAAGGAGAAGTACCAAAAGATTACACAAAAATTATGGGCATTATAGCGGAGTGATAGTGGATATTTTTTACGATCATTTTTTAGCTAAAAACTGGAACGATTATTCTAAAATTCCACTAAAAGAATACATCGATGATTTTTACGAAAGTCTAATTAGAAACTTACATCATTTACCGGAACGCTTCAAGAAAATGACACCTATAATGATCGAGGGCAACTGGTTACTAAGTTATGCTTCTATTGATGGAATTCAACAAGTGCTTAACGGTATGAACAGACGTACTAAGGGAAAATCTAAAATGAATTTAGCGACCAAAGAGCTCATGGAACATTACAATGCTTTTGAAAAAGATTTTACTCTTTTTTTCGAAGAGCTGATAGAATTCAGCACAAACAAACGTTTAGAAATAGAAAAACTTTATCATATATGAGACACTTTCTTTCATCCTGCATTCTAATATTATTGGTATGGAGTTGTAAAAATGAACCCGAAAAGCAAATGCTTAATATCAAGGAAAAAGGGTTTATTGCACATAAAGCTATGGTGGTAAGTGCACGTGAGGAAGCCTCAAAAATTGGATCTGACATTATGCAACAGGGTGGCAATGCATTTGATGCTATGATGGCCACAGAAATGGCATTGGCAGTTGCTTATCCTTATGCTGGGAATCTTGGTGGTGGTGGATTCTTAGTTTATCGTTTGGCAGATGGTACCAAAGGCGCATTGGATTACCGAGAAAAGGCGCCATTAGCATCAGAAAAAAACATGTATCTCGATGAAAATGGGGACATTATTCAAAATAAAAGCACTGTGGGAGGTATGGCCGTTGGTGTACCTGGGACCATTGCGGGTATTTTTGAAGCACAAAAACGATTTGGCAAACTTGATGTTGCTACCATTTTAGCACCTGTGATTGAACTTGCAAAAAACGGGTACATCATCACCAAAAATCAAGAAAAAAGAATTGCTGGTTACGATAGTATGTTTAAAGCAGTTAACCTGAAGGAAATCCCATATAATAACAAGCTTAAAGCTGGAGACCGAATGATAAATAATCCATTAGCAGCAACTTTACAGCGTATTGCTAATCATGGAAGAGACGAATTTTACAATGGCGAAACCGCAAAAAAATTGGTGGAGTTCTTGCAAGCAAATGGAAGCATTATCACTTTAGAAGATTTAGCAAAATATGAAGCCAAATGGCGAGATCCAATAGTTTTTGAATATGATGATTTAACTATTACGTCAATGTCACCACCCTCATCTGGTGGTATTTGCTTAAATCAAATCATGATAATGGCTCAACCATTTGACCTTAAAGACTACGGTCATAATTCATTAAAATACATTCAGGTTTTGGTCGAAGCCGAAAAACGTGCTTATGCAGACCGAAGCTATTATTTAGGTGACCCAGATTTTGTAGATATACCGGTAAAAACTTTGACTAGCGAAGCGTACCTTAACAATAGAATGGAAGATTTTTCATTTTCTGAGCCAACCTCTGTCGATTCACTTTCGCACGGAAATATTATAGGTTACGAAAGCAACGAAACAACCCACTACTCTATTGTGGACCAGTTTGGTAATGCCATTGCGGTTACTACAACGTTAAATGGCGGATATGGCTCTAAACTCTATGCAAACGAATTAGGTTTTTTCCTGAATAATGAAATGGATGATTTTAGCAGCAAACCTGGAGAGCCCAATTATTACGGACTCATTGGTGCAGAGGCTAATAGTATTGAACCCGAAAAGCGAATGCTGAGTTCTATGACACCAACCATTGTTGAAAAAGATGGAGAATTCTATATGTCGGTTGGCACACCTGGCGGTTCAACAATTATAACTTCTGTACTTCAAACTATTTTAAATGTACACGAGTTTGAAATGAATATGCAAGAAGCAGTCAATGCGCCCAGATTCCACAATCAGTGGTTACCAGATGAAATCAGGATGGAACCAAATGCATTCGACAAAAAATTAATTCAACAGCTTCAAAATTTAGGTTACAATATCAATGAAACCCGTTCGCCAATTATAGGCATTGTTGATGGTATTCTTCAACTGGAGGACGGAACCTACGAAGGTGGTGCTGATAAACGTGGTGATGATACTGCTGTTGGTTTTTAATAGTAACGTTATTATAAACACATTTTCAACAGATATTTAATTTTGTTCTATTGTGATTGCAGATTCCTCCGTATTCAACTGTGATCAACAAAAGAACCACGAGTCACTTTATGTTTTAACATCATTTTAAAAATTCCACTCAATCAAAATTGTATATTTAAGCACCTCAAGCCGTTATATCAGTTACATAATTAAACCAATCCAATAATGAAACACGTATTTGTTACTCTCGCATTCTGCTTTTCAATTTTTAGTTTTTCTCAAGGCACCCAACTTTTAAGACAACCCACTTTACATGGTAACGATGTGGTTTTTGTCTATGCTAATGATCTTTGGAAATCATCCATAAATGGTGGTACAGCCGTAAGACTCACAAGTGACGAAGGTTACGAATCCAGTCCACATTACTCAAACGATGGTAAAATGATTGCATTTACTGCCGAGTATGACGGAAACGTCGATGTATTTGTCATACCTGCCAATGGTGGAGAACCTAAACGCCTCACCTATCATCCAGATGGTGATTACGTACAAGGTTGGACTCCAGATGGCGAAGTGTTGTTTCGCTCTGGCCGAGAGTCGCAACCGACTATGACTAATAAATTTTTTACAGTATCTACTAAAGGCGGACTTCCCGAAGCTCTGGATATTCCCAGAGCGGCCTACGGTGAAATGTCTCCTGATGGAAAGCATTTGGCTTATACTCCCATCACAGGATGGGATGCCGAATGGAGAAACTATCGTGGCGGACAAGCCATGCCTATTTGGGTGGTAGATTTAAAAACGAAAGAACTTATCAGAACTTCACAGCCTACGCAAGAGCGCCATTTAGATCCTGTTTGGTTAGATGGTATGGTTTATTTTATGTCCGAGCGTGATTATACGATGAATATCTGGTCCTTTAATCCAAATACAAAAGAGGAAAAACAAATTACTTTTCATAAAAAATTTGATGTTAAAAGTTTAGATTCGAGTAATGACAAGATTGTCTATGAACAAGGAGGTTATCTTCATATTTATGATCCTTCAACCAACAATTCAAGACAATTAAATATTGACGTTAAAGCCGACTTAAACTTCTATAGACCTAAATGGGACAATGTTTCAGCAAGAAATTTATCCAACCCAAACCTTTCACCAAATGGAATACGAGCCATTTTTGAGCACCGTGGTGAAATCTTTACAGTACCAAAAGAAGATGGCACTTGGATGAACCTTACCAACTCACCTGGAGTAGCAGATAGAAATCCTATATGGTCACCAAAAGGTGATAAAATCGCGTGGTTTTCTGATAAAAGTGGTGAGTATCAATTGATGGTTTCTGATCAATACGGTCAAAATGTAAAAACAATCAAATTACCAGACCCAACATTCTATTTTCAACCAGATTGGTCTCCTGATGGTAAATACATGGCTTACACAGACACCCACTACAACATTTGGATTCTTAACTTAGATTCCGAAAAGGCGGAAATAGTGGCTACAGATCGATACGCACACCCTAATCGTTCTATGAATCCTGTTTGGTCACCTGACAGCAAATGGATTGCTTTTGCAAAACAGCAAGAAAGTCATTTTAAATCCATATATGCTTATAATGTGGAGAGCAAAAAAACCATACAGATTACAGATCCAATAGCAGATGCCATAAGCCCTGTCTGGGACTCAAATGGTAAATATTTGTACACATTGGCAAGTACTAATTACGGACTACAAACAGGTTGGCTGGATATGAGTAATTACGATTCTGCTTCAGACTTAACACGTAATTTATACGCGGTTGTTTTAAATGCAGAAGACGAAGCACCTACGCTTCCTAAAAACGATATGGAAGAAACTGATAAGAAGGACGAAGATGCGGAGAAGAAAGCTGATGAAAAAGAAGGCAAGGATAAAAAAGACGAAAAGAAAGATGCGAAAGGGGTTAGCGTCACCATTACCGAACAAGGTATTTTTGACAGAGCTGTAGCTTTAGAGTTACCAGCTAGAAATTACGTCGCTTTGTTAAAAGGGCCTGAAAAAACGGTTTTTGTTGCTGAAGCAATTCCAAATGAAAATGGACTCAAGGTTCATTCCTACAGTTTAAAAGAAGGAAAAGCCACAGACTTCGCTGATGGTGTTAACCAAATGGTAGCATCAGAAGATAGAAATTCGATCTTATTATTTCAAAATGGGAATTGGGTGTTAACGGATTCTAAATCGCCACCAAAACCAGGAAAGGATAATCTCAAAATAAATATAAAAGTAAAGTTAGACCCACAGGCCGAAGCACATCAAATATTCAAGGAAGGTTGGAGATACATGCGAGATTTTCTGTATGTAGATAACGTTCATGGCGCGCCTTGGGATGAGGTTTATGAATGGTATGCACCTTGGATCGAACACGTACGCCACAGAACAGATTTAAATTATGTAGTGGATATTATGAGTGGCGAGGTAGCTGTCGGTCATTCTTACGTATCTGGAGGTGATTTTCCAAATGTAGATCGGGTGCCTGTAGGATTATTGGGTGCTGATTTTGAAGAGGACAACGGTTATTATAAAATCAAAAAAATCTATAATGGTGAACGTTGGAATCCAGGCCTGGACGCACCATTAGCTCAACCTGGAATCAATGTCAACAAGGGTGATTACATTCTTGCCGTCAACGGAAAAAAGTTAACAGCTGAAATGAATCCTTACAGCTTGTTGGAACAAACTGCTGGAAGAGCAATTAATATAACTATTAATTCAAAACCAAATATGCAAGATGCCAGAACGGTTTTAGTTAAGCCCGTAAGTAATGAGCGTGGTCTTAGAAGTGTAGATTGGGTAGAAGGCAATCGCAGAAAGGTTGACGAACTATCAAACGGAAAACTGGCTTATGTATATGTACCCAACACAGGTGGTGGAGGATTTACATCGTTCAACAGGTATTATTTCTCTCAACAGGATAAAAAAGGGGTTGTTATTGACGAGCGAAACAATGGCGGTGGCTCTGCAGCCGATTATATGATCGATATCATGTCACGAGAATTGTTTGGCTATTTTAATAGTAAAGCAAATGACAATAGACCTTGGACTACGCCAATGGCAGGTATTTGGGGACCAAAAGTAATGCTCATTAACGAACGTGCAGGTTCAGGCGGTGATTTGTTGCCATATATGTTTAAAATGAAAGACATCGGACCACTAATTGGTACTAGAACTTGGGGAGGATTGGTCGGCACATGGGATACACCACAATTTATCGATGGAGGACGTATGGTCGCTCCACGCGGAGGATTTTATGATGTTGATGGTAACTGGGCTGTTGAAGGTGATGGTGTTGCACCAGATATTGAAGTAATTCAGCATCCAAAAGAAACCTCAAAAGGAAATGACCCACAATTACAACGTGCTGTAGAGGAAGCTATGAGATTATTGGAAAATAATGAATTTGAACTCATGCCAGAGCCTAAAGCACCTGTACGCTGGAAACGTCCAGAAGGTTATAAATCTGATAATTAGAAACTACAAAAATTTACTCATACAATTTTATCAAAATTCAAAAATCACTCGAAGTGACATTAATTTACAGTCAGTTCGAGTGAAGTTGTTTTTTTACATTGTTGTATCACGAAACACTTAGATAAAGTCTTCAAACCTATGCCAAATCTCGACATCGTAGTTCTAACCGATCATCGTTACTTAAAAGACAGTAAAGATACATACCAACACAACGTATTTTACGAAGATGCGTTGGTTGTAAATGCATTACAAAATGAAGGCTTAAAAGTGGAACGAAAAGCATGGGACGATGAGCATTTTGATTGGTCCACAACAAAATCCATACTATTTAGAAGTACATGGGATTATTTTGCCCGTTTCGATGAATTTTCAGAATGGCTAAGTGAAGTTGCCCAACACACAGAGCTCATTAACTCAGAACAACTAATTCGATGGAACATCGATAAACATTACCTCAACGATTTAAATGACAATGGTATTAGAATTGCCAAAACAGAGTTTATTGAAAGAGGATCCGAGACCTCTTTAAAAGAACTTCATAAAAAACTTGAGTGGACAGAAACAGTTTTAAAACCTTGTATTTCCGGTGCAGCAAGACATACCTATAAATTAAATACCGAAAATTTAGACCAACACGAAGCAATTTTTAATCAACTTATTGCTGAAGAAGCCATGATGCTACAACCTTTTCAGTATAATATAATGAAAGAAGGTGAAATATCTATGATGGTTTTTAGTGGGCAATATACACATGCCGTCTTAAAAAAAGCCAAAGCTGGTGATTTTAGGGTACAAGATGATTTTGGTGGCTCTGTTCACCTTTACACACCTACTCAAGCGGAAATTGATTTTGCAGAACACGCTGTAAAAGGCTGTCCTGAATTGCCTATATATGCACGTGTGGATATATTTACCAATAACGAAAACCAATTAGCAGTTTCAGAATTAGAACTCATTGAACCAGAATTATGGTTTCGGCATCATCCTGAAGCATCTGATGTTTTGGCGAAAGCAGTGAATGCAAAATTAAATCGCTTGTCACTCCGAACTGTTTGGATAAATGAATCGAAGCAAAATGGAAACCTATAGCAATATTTAAAAACACAAGGATTCCTACTTTAGCAGGAATGACAGAAAAAACGCCAATGGCAAAACAGAACAAACTTAAAAAAATATTAAAAATTATAGGAGGTCTCATCATCTTCTTCACCTTGCCAACACTTCTATTTTTTGGTTTTATGTACATTAAATACAATGAAGACCTACCTACTGGAATTAAAGGTGCACCAGCCGATGAATTAGCACAACGCATGTTGGATGCCTTGGATCATGAAGCCTATGAAGAAACTGATTATTTAGAATGGACCTTCAAAGGCCGACATCATTACAAATGGCACAAATCTGAAAACCACTGCGAGGTATATTGGGATGATTTTAAAGTAGTTTTAGATTTTGAGAATAACCATAACTCAAAAGTATTTGTGGCGGAACAAGAATATAATGGTATTGAAAAGCAAGATTACATTAATAAAGCTACCAGTTATTTTAATAACGATTCTTTTTGGTTAGTCGCTCCGTACAAAGTATTTGATAAGGGTGTATTACGAAGTATTGTAATAACCGACAACCAAAAAGAATCTTTATTGGTCACTTATACTTCTGGAGGTTCCACGCCTGGCGATTCTTATTTATGGCATTTGGACAAAACAGGAAAACCCAAAAGTTATCAAATGTGGGTGGATATTATACCCATTGGAGGACTAGAAGCCACATGGGAACAATGGACCATAACAGAAAGCGGTGCACAACTGCCATCCTTTCATAAATTATTGTTGTTTGGTTTGGAAATTGAAAATATCGTAGGCCGAAAACTTTAATCTAATCATCTTTATAACTAATCCTATCACGTATACCTCCACTGGCTCTATGAATAATGACATCCGAGTCATAGCGTTTAGCTAAGATTTTTGCTTTGTTAATCGCAGTACTTTGTTTTCTATGCTTAGAAGTCACGCGTTTATTACCCTCACGTCGCACTGCCCAACCATCATCATAAGGTACTACGTGCTGGTGCCAAGTTCGCTTTTTAGTAGTACGATAACCGAAACCTTTTAAAATCACCTCAATCAGTTCTGCTATGGCATCAACTATTTTGTTTTTATTGGACATTAAATGAATCAATGGTTATTGCGGCAAACAAGATAACCAAAAGATGGATCTAAGTATCTAAGTTTAAAATCAACCGTAAAAGTTCATTCTAAGACGACTCTAGAAAATGGAGAGTTAGCTAAAAGTAAATAGCCAACAAAAAATCAGTAATTCCAGTCTAAAAAATCTCAAATACATAGCCCAACAACCAGTATAATATTATAAACACTATTATAGTGCCAAAACAACCACATTTGCCTCCTCCTATCTTCTTGGCTCCCCATGCAGCACCGATAATTCTTAGTAGTTTTTCCATATGATTTAAGATTTTTATTTCAAAGCTTTAGCCGAAGCAATCTTTTTATTTACGTGGGTAATATTAATCAATTAAAAGTAATAATTAGGTTCTCGATGTAATAACAAGTTTGAACTATAATTTAATCCATTTGCATGGGCAGTTCAACTTTTAAAAATATAATCAAAACGCTTACGATCATTGATAGAAACGTAAGAATGTACCAATATGGCCATAAACTGATACTCAACTTCTCTTGGCGCCATTGACCGGAAAACCAAACTATCGCAACCTTTTTTTAAAATATCATTTTGCTAATCCAACACAATACTCTCACTTTGCAACACCCAATCTCCATTCACCTCTTCGCTATGAGTTACCGAAATCTTTTTAGGACCTGTCTTCTTAAAAACATCAATAAGGCTTAAATTACTATGAATAGCAGTGTTAATATATACGGGTTCGGTCAATAACTCACCATTTGTAGCATCAAAAATATAAAGACTTTTACTTTTGGGTTTAATATCCCAAAAACCTATTTCATCTGCTCCATCTCCATTTAAATCTTTAAGGTTTTCTAATTGTGATTGGTAGGCTCCTTTTACTACAATAGGCTCTAAATCTACTTGACTAAACATGATAACACTATCGCATTCACCAACACAATCAACCGTTTCGTTACCTTTAACTTCTGTATCGGTTGTGGGTTTTATCTTAGGAGACTTGACACTGGCAAAATCTGAAAGGTTATCTCCATTAAAATCGCCATAAAGACGCTTGTTCTTGACAATTGCCACATCATTTTCACGATTATAAGGCAAAACGGGTGCATTACGGTTTTTTGAGTTTTCAGAAATACCTTCTCTAAGTATTCTGAATTTATTGTTTTTGCTGATCACAGAAAGAAACGAAGTAAAATCTGCTTCTACTCCATTGTATTTCACTCGTTTTGTAAAAGCAACCAAATAGGTCGAAGCCTCTTTTGTAATTGTAATTTCGTTTTCAATGATGCGCTGCGCATAATCCGGAAATTTTTCGAATAACAATATCTTATCTTGTTGTACCTGTGTATTAGTGCGTTCTTTTCCGTAGTATGTGACAACATCCATGTAATCGTCTTTTAAATATGCCGACTTTAGTTCCGTGTGCTTGTTGTTCCATTGTTTAACAAATTCACGCACTTCTTTTTCCCCTTCAGGATTGATCTCATTGCAACCAAAGATCAGGATTAATGATAGGTAAAATAATCGAGTGAAGCACTTTGTCAATTTCATTGATTTAAGGTTAATGTTTGTTTTTAAATATACATGTTTTTAGTCAGTTTGCAGAATATATCAGATTGTCATTGAGAGGATAAACTCAAAGCGATCCTATTACATAGCTTCGAGAATATAAATCAGCCGTCATCTAATCAAACGAAGCTATTTCCACATCCAAACAATTCGTCAGATTGCTTTGGTGCATTAGAAAGACGAGTAAGTTTTGACAACAATAATTCGTACCTTTGCAACTTTGCTATAATAAAGAAGAATTTTAATTCATTTATGACCCAATTCAACGATTCCATTGAAGTAAAAGGAGCACGCGTTCACAACCTTAAAAACATAGACGTTACAATACCTAGAGAGCAACTTGTGGTAATTACTGGATTGTCTGGTAGTGGAAAATCGTCCTTGGCTTTTGATACCATTTATGCAGAAGGGCAACGTCGTTACATTGAAACATTTTCGGCTTACGCGCGTCAGTTTTTGGGCAGTCTTGAACGTCCTGATGTAGATAAGATAGATGGGCTCTCGCCTGTCATTGCCATTGAGCAAAAAACCACGAGCAAATCACCTCGTTCTACCGTTGGTACAATTACAGAAATATATGATTTCCTAAGATTACTTTACGCTAGAGCAGCTAATGCTTACAGTTATGAGACGGGTGAAAAAATGGTGAGCTATAGCGATGAACAGATTAAGGATTTGATATTGGAATCTTATCAAGGGAAGCGCATAAATATTCTTTCGCCAGTGATCCGTAGTAGAAAAGGGCACTACCGTGAATTATTTGAACAAATAGCCAAGCAAGGCTTTGTCAAAGTACGTACCGATGGAGATATCGTCGATCTTGAAAAAGGCATGAAACTGGACCGTTACAAGACCCATGATATAGAAATTGTTATTGATAGACTGAAAATTGATGACAGTAAAGATAATGAAAAGCGTTTGATGGAAAGTATCAATACTGCGATGTATCATGGAGATGATGTATTAATGGTAATTGATCAGGAAACCAATGAACCGCGTTATTTCAGCCGGAATCTCATGTGTCCAACTTCAGGCATTTCCTATCCCAACCCAGAACCGAATAACTTTTCATTCAACTCTCCAAAAGGTGCTTGCCCTAATTGTAACGGAATAGGCGAGTTATATGTAGTCAACGACCGAAAGCTCGTTCCAAATGAAACACTTTCGATAAAAAATGGAGCTTTAGCACCCCATGGTCCACAAAAGAAAAGTTGGATTTTTAAACAATTTGAAACCATTGCGCAACGCTTTGATTTTTCGTTGAGCGACGCATGGAAAGACATTCCTGAAGAAGCTAAACAAATCATACTCTATGGAGGCAAAGATAAGTTTACGGTAGAAAGTAAAATCCTAGGAGTTACACGTGATTATAAAATTGATTTTGAAGGTGTAGCTAATTTTATTGAAAGCCATTACCAATCAGATTCTACTTCATTAGTTCGCTGGGCCAAAGAATATATGGACAAAGTACAATGCGAAGTTTGCAATGGTTCTCGTTTACGCAAAGAATCGCTTTACTTCAAAGTTGATGGCAAGAGCATTGCAGATTTGGTAATGATGGATGTTGTGGAACTGGGAGCATGGCTAGAAGGGTTGCCTAATCGACTCAACGATACGCAAAGAAAAATAGCCGAAGAAATTATCAAAGAAATTAAAAACAGGGTTCAGTTTTTATTGGACGTTGGACTCACCTACCTGAGCCTCAATCGTAGCTCCAAATCCCTTTCTGGTGGTGAAGCACAGCGGATCAGATTAGCTACTCAGATTGGTTCACAGTTAGTGGGTGTACTTTATATTTTAGATGAACCAAGCATTGGGTTGCACCAACGTGACAACGAAAAATTGATTAACTCTCTTATATCGCTTCGTGATGTTGGTAATTCTGTGATTGTTGTAGAACATGATAAGGACATGATTGAGCGTGCCGATCATGTGATTGATATTGGCCCTTTTGCTGGCAAGCATGGTGGTGAAATAATAAGTGAAGGCACGCCCAAACAACTATTAAAAGAACATACCTTAACTGCTGCCTATCTTAATGGCGAGAAAGAAATTGAAGTTCCGAAAGAACGTCGTAAAGGCAATGGGAAAAAGCTGGTGCTAAAAGGCTGTACTGGCAATAATTTGAAGAATGTGGATGTTGAGTTTCCGCTCGGGAAAATGATTGGTGTGACCGGAGTTTCAGGCAGTGGCAAATCTACCTTAATCAATGAAACGCTCTACCCTATTCTCAATGCGCATTACTTTAACGGTGTCAAAAAACCGATGCCTTATAAAAGTATTAAAGGTCTGGAACATATTGATAAGGTGATTGACATTAACCAATCTCCCATTGGAAGAACACCAAGAAGCAACCCAGCAACTTACACCAAAACCTTTGACGAAATCCGTAAATTATTTGCACAGATTCCTGAGGCGATGATTCGTGGCTATAAACCTGGACGTTTTAGCTTCAATGTAGCTGGCGGACGTTGTGAAACATGTAAAGGTGGTGGTTTGCGTGTAATTGAAATGAACTTTCTGCCAGATGTCTATGTAGAATGTGAAACATGTCAAGGCAAGCGTTTTAACCGTGAGACTTTGGAAATTCGATATAAAGGAAAATCCATAAGTGATGTGCTAAATATGACCATTGAAGAAGCCGTGACTTTCTTTGAGCACATTCCTAAAATATACCGTAAGCTAAAAACAATTAAAGATGTTGGTTTGGGCTATATTACACTAGGCCAACAAAGTACAACGCTCTCAGGTGGTGAAGCACAACGTATTAAACTGGCTACCGAATTAAGTAAAAGGGATACAGGAAACACATTTTATATTTTAGACGAACCCACTACAGGACTTCATTTTGAAGATATAAGGGTCTTAATGAAAGTACTCAACAAATTGGTTAATAAAGGAAATACAGTCTTGATTATTGAGCACAACCTCGATGTTATAAAAACTGTCGATTATATTATCGATATTGGTTACGAAGGTGGTAAAGGTGGCGGAAAAGTTGTTGCCAAAGGCACGCCCGAGCAAATTATAAAAGATAAGAAAAGTTATACTGCAAAGTTTCTAAAAAAGGAATTACAATAACTTTGGATTGGTATTTTGTTAATGACCTATTCAACATTTTATTTAACTCGATTGAAAAAAATTCACTATTTGTTCATATAATTTGTTAAATTAGTATATAACTAACACAAAAAACACAATCATTATGAGAAGTATTCTTTGGCTTGTAGCCGTAATTTGTATTATTATTTGGGCATTAGGATTTTTTGGTATCGTTGGTGGAATTGGTACCGGTAGTCTTATTCACATTTTGCTAGTAATTGCTGTAATTGTTATTTTATACAATATAATTTCGGGCAAAAAACCACTCTAATTAACACACAACATATATTGAGAAGCGCATAGATTTTGTAATCCATGCGCTTTATTTTTTGGGTATATTGGCTAATAGTTCTTTCATTTTGCTTTAAATTTGTTCGCTTTGCAATTAAGAAATCAGTAATAATCCATTATATGTGGATTTAGAATATATAAAGACATTAATAAATGAGAACAGAAAGAAAACATAAAGGCTGGAATGAAATTAAGACAAACGACTCCTGGGCCATTTTTAAAATTATGGGAGAGTTTGTAAATGGCTATGAAAAATTAAGCAAAATTGGCCCTTGTGTTTCAATTTTTGGCTCTGCCAGAACAAAGCCAGATCATAAATATTATAAACTCACTGAAGAAGTAGCTACTAAAATTGTTGAACACGGTTATGGTGTGATTACTGGTGGAGGTCCAGGAATTATGGAAGCTGGTAATAAAGGTGCTCATAATGCAGGTGGTACTTCTGTGGGATTGAACATTGATTTACCTTTTGAACAGCATGACAACCCTTATATTGACAGTGACAAAAGCTTGGATTTTGATTACTTTTTTGTGCGTAAAGTGATGTTTGTAAAATATTCACAAGGTTTTGTGGTAATGCCTGGTGGATTTGGTACGCTCGATGAGCTTTTCGAAGCCATGACATTAATACAAACCCATAAAATAGAATCGTTTCCTATTATTCTAGTTGGAACAGAATTTTGGGGAGGACTAATGGAATGGGTAAAAACAACTCTGCTAGAAGCAAATAATAATGTTAGTCCAGAGGATTTGGATTTAATTCACATAGTTGATACTGCAGATGAAGTGATAGAAATTCTTAACGATTTCTATAAAGAATATAACCTGAGCCCTAATTTCTAAACTTTTAAAAGCCCTAAATCCTATGAGTAGGAAGTGTTTCATTTTTATATTGGCCGCTTGTTTTACAATCACCCATGGTACCGCCCAGGACACCTTTAAAGTCATGTTCTACAATTTGCTCAACTATCCGTTGGAAGATACTGTACCCAATCGGGAGGACGATTTGGCATTTATTCTTTCAGATTACCAACCGGATTTATTTTTGGTTTGTGAACTCAACAATTCAACTGGAGCAAATACCATTTTAAATATTACTAGAACTGCGATTAATTCAAATTTTGAAATGGCCACTTATATATCCAATACTTCAGATGATAATGTAGGCGATCAGAATGATTTACAGAATCTTCTATATTATGACAGTTCTAAATTCAGCATAGAAGAACAGATCATTGTACCCACGCAATTAAGGGATTTTAATGTCTATCGATTACAACTAAACACTGTTGACCAATCTTCAAACCCAGTTGAAATCTATGTTATTGTCTGTCATTTAAAAGCGTCTAGCGGACCTAGTAATGAACAACGGCGTTTTGAAATGGTTTTGGAACTGGAGTCATACCTAGACACGTTGCCAGCAAATGCCAATGTGGTGCTAGGTGGTGATTTGAACATTTACAGAGCAACGGAAGCGGCCTTTCAAGAATTACTTGATGAAATTAATGACATTACTTTTGTAGATCCTGCCAATAGAATTGGGGATTGGAATAATAATCCAAATTTTGTAGACGTTTTTACACAATCTACACGAACCCAAAGTGGTTTGGGTGGCACAAGTGGTGGTTTTGATGATCGGTTTGATTTTATACTCACCTCAGAAAATATGCTGAGCACCGCAAATGTCAGATATGTAGCAAATTCATATCAAGTGTATGGTAATAACGGTTTGTCCTCCTGCTATAACAGTGCCATTAATTCGAGTAATTGCGCAACAACAGATTCCGAATTTTCTTTTGAAATAAGGGATGCTCTGCACAATTTTAGTGACCATCTTCCCGTTACTGTAACATTAGAAATGGATGCTACTTTTCTTAATTTAGAAAATAACAGCGTTTCTAAAAAATTGCTATTAGAAAAAACCTTAAATACAAAAGAGTTGACCGTTTTGGTTGATTCTCCTGAATACTTCAATCAAGACCTCGTAATCTATACCAGTAGTGGCAAATCAATAAGAACTTTGACCACGAACACAGATAGATTGCAAACTTTTGATGTTTCGGATTTGGAAAACGGTTTATATTTCTTAGCATTACCGAATTTTAAAACTATAAAATTTATAATTGCTAATTGATTAGAAAACTATATATATGTGTTTGCTTCGCTTGCTTACACCTATTGGCATTCTCCCAGAATAAGATAGGTATTGATGCAGATGTCGATGTACAGACAAAAACCATCACCATTGAGCAGGTCATTGTTTATAAAAACACCTCTACAGATGTTTTATCTGAAATTTACCTGAGTGATTGGAACAATAGTTATTCTACCAAATCTACACCTTTAGCCAAACGGTTCGAAGAAGAGTTTACCACTAAATTTCATTTAGCAAAAAATGAGCAACGTGGTTTTACTTTTTTGACTTACATAAAGAACAAAGCCAACACCAGATTGGAATACCAATATCTTAAAGACCATCCAGATGTCATTAAAGTACAACTTAAAAACCCACTAAATCCAGGTGAGTCCTATCGCTTGAATCTTAATTATACCTTAGTTCTACCCGATGCCACCTTCACGGATTATGGCTTTACCGAAACACAAGATTTTGAATTAAAGCATTGGTACATCACTCCTGCCGTTTATGATGGCAAGTGGCACTTTTACAGCAATAAAAATCTAGATGATCTTTTTGTACCCAGGTCCGACATCTCTATCATAATTAAGCATCCCATCAATTTTAGAATCACTTCGGAATTGGATATTGCCGATATCAACACCAATTTAGAACAAAAAACTGTGGTCACTGAGCTTTACGGACTAGATCGAGTAGATACTTATATATCAATAAGAAAACTACCGAGATATCGCCAAGTCCAAACCGATGATTTTATAGTTGTATCCAATATTAATGAGAAAGGTTTACCAGCACCTGACAAAGCTATTCTTACAGATAGAATCACTAGTTTTCTAACTGAAAATTTAGGATCGTATCCGCATCGTAAATTGCTCATTTCTCAAATAGACTACAATAGAAACCCTTTGTACGGCCTTAATCAATTGCCTTCATTTTTGAGACCTTTTCCTGATGATTTTCAATATGAATTGAAACTTCTAAAAACGGCTACAAAAAAATATCTAGACAATGTATTGTTGTTAAATCCAAGAAAAGAACACTGGTTAAGTGAGGGTATCCAAACCTATATGCTTATAAAGTATGTAGAAACCTATTATCCAGACATGAAACTGCTCGGTACATTAGCAGATGTTTGGGGCATTAGGGCATTTCACGCAGCTGATTTGGATTTTAATTTTCAGTACTTCCTCTACTCTATGGAGATGGCAAGGAAAAATAAGGATCAGCCATTGACAACTTCTAGAGATTCTTTAATAAAATTCAATGCTAACATTGCGGGAAAATATAAAGCGGGACTCGGACTTCAATATTTAAAAGGGTTCGCAGACGATATTGATTTTGATGCTTCTCTTAAGGATTTTATCAAAACGTATAAATTACAATCTGTAACTCACGCTGACTTTGAGAGCTTCCTAAAATCAAAAACAGAAAAAGACATTGACTGGTTTTTTACCGATTATGTGAATTCAAGAAAAAAAATAGATTTCAAGATTCAGTCCGTTAAAACTACACAAGATTCCATTACCCTGACCATAAAGAACAAACAAGATAACCGCATGCCAGTTTCCTTGTTTAGATTAAGTAATGATACGATTATAGATAAAGTATGGGTTGAGAACATAAAGGACTCTAAAGTCCTTACCATTCCACGAGACTCTACAGATCGTTTAATTTTAGATTACAACAATGTAATCTGGGAATTTAACCAGCGTGATAATTACAGAGCGGTAAATGGTTTCTTTTTAAACAACAAACCTTTGCAGTTCAGATTGTTTAAAGATATTGAAGACCCTTATTACAATCAGTTGTTTTTAATGCCATTGGTAGAATTCAATAATATTTATGACGGTCTTACACTCGGCGCTAAGTTTTATAATAAAACAATTTTACGCAAGCGCTTAAATTACAAGTTCTCACCGCAATACGCTACGAGGTCAAAATCATTTACAGGAGGTTTTAGTGCGTTTTATACACATAATCTAGACAATAAGAGTCTCTTTGACATTACTTATGGACTTTCAACAGCTTATCAATCTTTTGCCGAGGATGCCTATTTTACAAGAATAAGGCCATCGATCACATTGGGATTTAGAGATAATGACGATTTAAGATCTGACCGAGTAGACGCACTGACAGCACGATACGTTAGTATCTCAAGAGATATTGGAGAAGATGCTGTTGTCATGGTTGATGAGCCGGATTATGGAGTATTTAATTTAAGATATACTCGTGCGAATCCTGGCATTATTCATTATTCGAGATTTTCAACAGATTTCCAGATTGCCCAAAAATTCAGTAAATTTTCCGTTAATTACGAAATCAGAAACCTTACTAAGAGTAACAGAAATATAAATTTCAGGTTTTTCGCTGGTGTATTTTTAAATAATGATACCGATCCAAATTCAAATTTCTTCAGCTTTGCCTTAGACAGACCAACGGATTATCTATTTGATCTTAATTACTTAGGACGTTCTGAGGATGCAGGTCTTTTTAGTCAACAGCTCATTATTACTGAAGGTGGTTTTAAATCCCAATTAGAAACACCATTTGCCAATCAATGGATGACCACAGCAAATTTTAGCACCTCAATCTGGCGTTACATTCAAGCCTATGGAGATGTTGGTTTGGTAAAAAATAAATTCAGTCCAGCCAATTTTGTATATGATTCTGGTATTCGACTGAATTTAGTTGAAGACTATCTTGAAATTTACCTTCCTATCTATTCAAATTTAGGTTGGGAAATAGGTCAACCCAATTACGACCAAAAAATCCGATTCATCATATCAGTAGACCCACAAGTACTTCTTGGTCTATTTAGGCGAAAATGGTATTAGCAAATTCTTATTGAAAAGTTAATTTTTTACATTTTATTGAATAATAATGTATATATATGATATATTATTGATAATAATTCAATATTATAACAGTTTTATGAGTTGCGTAAAATTGTTAAATTAATTAATTTTGTTACAGAAACATTTACATATATGAAGGCCAACCCAGACTCAAAAACTGAAATTACATTCAATGACTTTAAATCTGAAGTTCTAAGCGATTATAAACTTGCGGTGACAAGTCGAGAATGTAGTTTATTAGGTCGTCGGGAAGTACTTACAGGTAAAGCCAAGTTCGGTATTTTTGGTGACGGCAAGGAAGTACCACAAATCGCTTGGGCCAAAGCCTTTAAGAATGGTGATTTTAGATCGGGCTACTATCGTGATCAAACCTTTATGATGGCTATCGGTGAGTTGACCATTGAACAATTTTTCGCTGGACTATATGCCAACACTGATTTAGAACAAGAACCAATGTCTGCCGGAAGACAAATGGGAGGACATTTTGCCACTCATAGTTTGGATGAAAATGGGAATTGGAAAAATTTAACTGAACAGAAAAACAGTAGTGCAGACATATCACCAACTGCAGGACAAATGCCACGTCTATTAGGCCTCGCACAAGCATCTAAAATATACAGAAATGTAAAAGGTATTGATACCACCAATTTTTCGAACAATGGAAATGAAATTGCTTGGGGAACTATTGGTAATGCCAGTACAAGCGAAGGTCTATTCTTTGAAACAATAAATGCAGCAGGCGTATTACAAGTACCGATGGTGATAAGCATTTGGGACGATGAATATGGTATTTCCGTACATGCAAAGCACCAAACGACTAAAGAAAATATATCCGAAATATTAAAAGGATTTCAACGTACTGAAAAAGAAAATGGTTACGAAATATTTAGAGTCGACGGTTGGAATTACCCTGAACTGATAGATATTTACCAACGTGCTTCACAGATTTCTAGAAAGGAGCATGTACCTGTGATGATCCACGTGCAGCAATTGACACAACCTCAAGGACACTCTACTTCTGGTTCTCACGAACGCTATAAAGATGAAGATCGATTGGCATGGGAACGTGAGTACGATTGTAACGTTCAGATGCGCCAATGGATGATTGCTAATAATATAGCGACGGATGAAGAGCTAAGCACTATAGAGAAAGACCTCAAAAAAGCCGTTAGAGACGGTAAAAAAGCTGCTTGGAACGCTTTCATTAATCCTATAAAAGCCGAGAAGCGAGAAATTGTTTCAATTTTAGAAAAAGTTGCTTCAGTAAGCTCAAATGGTGTGTTTATTTCAAAATTAACTAATGAGCTCAATGCTATAGATGAACCATTTAGACGTGATTTATTGTCCGCAGCGCGCAAGTCATTACGATATATAGTTACTGAAGAGTTTTCTGCAAAAAATGATCTTAAAAATTGGATTGACAATTATATTAAGGAAATTCAACCAAAATACAGTTCGCACCTACTAAGCTCATCGGATAAAAAGGCGCTAAATCAATCTGAAATTAATCCAACCTATAACGATGATGCCGAGTTGGTTGATGGACGCATTATTTTACGCGATAACTTTGATGCCCTATTTTCTAACTATCCAGAAGCCTTAATTTTTGGTGAAGATGCAGGCCATATTGGAGATGTGAATCAAGGCTTGGAAGGATTACAAGAAAAGTTTGGTGAATTGAGGATTGCAGATACTGGAATCAGGGAAGCTACTATTCTTGGTCAAGGGATTGGTATGTCAATGCGAGGTTTACGACCTATTGCTGAAATTCAATATTTGGACTATGTTCTTTATGCGCTTCAGCTTATGAGTGACGATTTGGCTACACTTCATTATCGTACAAAAGGTAGACAAAAAGCACCGTTGATTGTGAGAACGCGAGGACATAGGCTAGAAGGTATTTGGCATTCTGGTTCTCAAATGGGAGGTATTCTAAATTTGATTAGAGGAATACATGTTCTTGTACCAAGAGATATGACCAAAGCTGCAGGATTTTATAACACGCTTATTGAAAGTGACGAACCTGCATTAATTGTAGAATGTTTAAATGGATACCGACTAAAAGAAAAAATGCCAAACAATATTGGTCAATTCAAAACACCAATTGGTGTAGTTGAAACGTTACGCGAAGGTGCAGATATTACCCTGATTTCATATGGCTCTACGTTGCGATTGGTAGAACAAGCCGCAAAAGAATTGCAGGAAGTTGGTATTGATGCTGAAATTATTGATGTTCAATCCCTATTGCCGTTTGATATCAATCATGATATTGTAAAAAGTATCTCAAAAACCAATAGATGTGTCGTTATTGACGAAGACGTAAAAGGTGGAGCTTCCGCTTATATTTTAGATCAAATTCTAAATGTTCAGAATGCATTTCAATATTTAGACAGCGTACCTAAAACTTTGGCGGCACAGCCTCATAGACCAGCTTATGGTACAGACGGTGATTATTTCTCTAAGCCTTCAGTTGAGGATATTTTTGAAACAGTTTATGATGTCATGCACGAAATGAGCCCTACGGATTATCCAAAGTTGAGATAAACTTTAGCGCTGTCTCTAGTTATTTTTTCATTTTAATTTTCATTCTATCAAAATTCAAAATATAGTTACTTTTATAGTATGAAAATCGAATCGATAGTCACTATAAAAAAGGAACTCAAACACCACTCCCAAGAGGAACTACTGGAATTGTGTTTACGTCTGGGGAAATTTAAAAAAGAGAATAAAGCTCTACTCACCTACCTTTTGTTTGAAGCACATGATGAAGATGGTTATATCGCAAGTGTAAAATCTTCGTTGGATGAATTGTTTGAAGGCATCAATACCAACAGCTATTTCTACATGAAGAAAACCATCCGAAAAATTCTAAGACAGATTAGGGTTTACAGCAGGTATTCTTTAAAGAAATCTACAGAAGTTGAGCTTCTACTCTACTTTTGCGAACGATTAAATGAGCTAAAACCATCCATTCACCGCAACAGAACATTGAGTAACCTTTACGATAGACAGATTGTCTCCATTAAGAAGAAAATCAGCGTACTACATGAGGATCTGCAGTATGATTATAACTTACAGTTAGAAGGATTGGAAAGTTAAATTTTCTTTCAAAGCCACTGAAACGCAAAGATTTTTAGATACTAAAATTATTACTTGGCTTTTTTGAATCACCCTTAAAACCCTCTACAGGTGACAACTTTTAAATCTTCGGCATTTAGTTTTTCCCTATGGGGAATTAATGAGACTTACTGTTTACTCGCCTTCTTACTACCTTCGTACATTTCGTATTTGACCAATCGTGCTTCAAGCTTAGCGTTGAACACTTTAATTTTTCGTGATGGTCGCAGACCAATATATTTTAAAGCTTCTAAGTTTGAGGTTATGAGCCAAGCATTAGTGTTTGGATAACCGTGTTTAAGCGTGGTGCCAATATTACCGTAAAATTCTTCAACATCTAAATTTTCCAATCTCTCGCCATAAGGTGGGTTAAATACCATGTGCAACTTATCCGTTCCCGCTTTTTGGGTTTTGAAGAAGTCTTCGTGCTGTACATGAATAAATTCATCCAAATGCGCATTTTTTATATTCTCTTTCGCTTTTGCAATGGCAGAAGGCGACTTATCATAACCTAATATTTTATGATGAAAATCGCGTGTTTTCTTTAAAAGGGATTCTTCAATGGTTTCAAACAAATCAACATCCCAATCCTCCCAACGTTCAAAAGCAAATTCTTTTCGCATCAAGTTGGGTGGAATATTACAGGCAATCATCGCCGCTTCGGCCAAAATAGTACCACTACCGCACATTGGGTCCATAAAATCAGATTGTCCATCCCAACCGCTCATCATGATTAATCCTGCTGCCAAAACTTCATTTATAGGAGCAATATTTGTTGCCGTTTTATAACCACGTCGGTGAAGCGATTCGCCAGAAGTATCCAATGAAATGGTACAACGCTGCCGGTCTATATGGACGTTAATCTTAAGATCAGGAAAACGTAAATCTACATTGGGACGTTCACCAGATATATCCCGGAATCGATCTACAATAGCATCCTTTGTTTTTAAAGCAGTGTATTGCGAATGGGTAAACACCTTGCTATTTACCGTCGCATCAACAGCTAGCGAGCCAGAAGATTTTAGATACTCTTCCCACTTAATGTTTTTCACATTTTTGTAAAGGTCATCTTCCTTGACCACTCTAAAGGACTTGATCGGTTTCAGGATTTTTATAGCGGTTCTTATGCCCAAATTAACTTTGTACATAAACCCTTTATCACCCACGAAACTCACGTTACGTACCCCTTTCTCCACTTCCATGGCACCGAGTTGCGTAAGTTCTTTTGCCAGTATATCTTCAAAGCCAAATAAGGTTTTGGCTACCATCTTAAAATTATTGTCCATAAACTACGTCTAATAAAATGCAAATTTAAGCTATTTTTGCAGGACATTTAATACTATGGCACAAACAACCAAACAATGGTACGCTTCATGGTTTGATACACCTTACTACCACATTCTTTACAAAGACAGGGATTATAAGGAAGCTCAAGCATTTATGGATAATCTCACCAATTATCTTAATATTCCTGAAGGAGGGAAAATCCTAGATTTAGCCTGCGGAAAAGGTCGGCATTCCATTTACCTAAACAGCTTGGGATTTAATGTAACAGGTGTGGATCTGTCTGAGCAAAGTATAGCCTACGCCAAACAGTTTGAAACAGAAACATTAAAATTTGATGTTCATGATATGACCAAACCTTATCCTGAAAAATTTGATGCAGTTTTTAATCTATTTACAAGTTTCGGTTATTTTGAAGACGATGAATGCAACCTTCAAACTATTAAAGCCATAAAAACAGAATTAAATGACTTTGGTTTTGGTGTTATTGATTTTATGAATGTTAACTCTGTCATAGATAACCTTGTAGCAGAAGATGTGAAGATAGTGGATGGCATTAGTTTTTATCAGAAAAGAAGCGTACAAGACGGTTATATTATAAAAGACATCAACTTTAAAATTAATGACGAAACTTATCAGTTTCAAGAACGGGTAAAAGCTTTTACATTAGCAGATTTTGAGGCTTTGTTTGAGAAAGCTGGAGTACATCTATTAGACGTATTTGGCGATTATAAATTAAAAAAGTACCATCCTCAAAATTCAGAACGTCTTATCTTAATTTTTAAATAAATTGCTGGCATGAATATGTACTTACTTCCCATTCTGGCTATTATTATCGGAGCGGCTATCGCATTATTAACTAGAAAACAAAAGCCTTTCGGCACAAAATTATTACTCAGTTTTAGTGGTGCGTTTTTATTGGCACTTACATTTTTCGATTTGCTACCAGAGGTTTATGGACACATAAATGCAAAACAAACCGGTTTGTTTATTATGTGCGGTATCTTACTTCAGGTTATTTTGGAATTCTTTTCTAAAGGTGCAGAACACGGACATGTTCATATCCATAAAAATTCGAGTGCATTTCCTTGGTTGCTATTCATCAGTCTTTGTATCCATAGTTTTCTAGAAGGGTTTCCTATTCATCAGCATAATGATATGGTATATGGAGTCCTTGTCCATAAAATTCCAATTGCTATATTGATCACTACATTTTTATTACAATCTAATTATAGTAAATTTCAGATTACAAGCTTTTTAGTCGTATTTGCCGCTATGACACCGTTGGGTACTTATACGGCCAATACATTGGCATTTTTATCTAACTATGTTTACTTGGTCAATGCGATTGTTATCGGAATCTTTTTACATATATCTACCACAATTTTGTTTGAAACTGGTGAAGGTCATAAATTTAACTTGTCAAAATTAGTGGCAATTTGTTTAGGTATCGTAATTGCCTATTATATATAGTGCGGTGTGTTAATCTGTCTTTAATCAATTTCTAAATGTTTAGCAGAGAAGAATCAAAAAAACTACGACAGCAGTTCTGGACCAGTTTTGGTAAATCTTTTCCCAGAAAATGGATTATGTATGATACCAAAATCAAGGGATTTTCATTTAAATTTCACTTTGATAATAAAACTGCGATCGTCGCACTAGATTTGGAAGATGACCTTGAAAACCGTATTAATATTTGGGAAAAGTTATTAGCGCTTAAAAACGTTCTGAAAAATGAGTATCTACCCGAAGCTATTTTTGAAGAAGAATATTATCTAGAAAATGGAAAGGAAATTTCACGTATCTACGTGCAGATAGACCAAAAAGTATCTATTCACAATAAAAACACCTGGCGCGATGTGATGGAATTTTTCAATAAAAATATGAGTTTGTTCGAAGCATTTTTCCTTGACTTTAAGGAAATCATTCAACCTTGATAGAATCTATCGGTGATGTAATAATGTTGTCTTATCCCATTAATAAAAAGGCGAAAATTGTTATATATATAAAGTTGGCAATAACAAAAAAACGCATCAAATAATCTGAAAGATTAGGATATAAATCAATATAGAAAGGGTTATAATTTGAAATTTGAAATGTGGAATTGAAAAACACTTCATGGACAATATATTATGCGAAAAGTTAGGGTCTTTTTACACCCTCCGTTTCGTTTACTGGTCCGTTAATAACAGGCAAGAAAAATCGTGCTTCAAATAAAACTAGATTTTTATTTTTATATATCGCGAATTATAGATATATTTGTAGTATGAATTTGAAAATAGCGACAGAAATTGGTAAATGTTTATCGAACCAAATCAGATTTCAGATATTGGAATGGCTTAAAGAACCAGAAAAACATTTCCCACCACACGAGACATTAAAACATTTTAATGATGGAGTTTGCGTTACTTATATTCAAGAAAAAACTGGATTATCACAATCCACTATTTCAACATATTTGACTAATATGGAGAAATGTGGACTTTTAATATCAACAAGACACGGAAAATGGTCTTATTTGAAAAGAAACGAAAAAATCATTAACCAATTTACTGACTTTCTAACTTAAAACATTTATTTAAACATATCGACATTTCGCAATATAACAAACTATGAAAACAATAATCGACATTTTAGGTTGGTCTGGTTCAGGATTGATAATCTTTGCCTATGCCCTAACCTTAATCGAAAATAAAAAGTATTTAAACTATGGCAAATATTTGAACTTCTTTGGAGGACTTCTAATAGCCATAAACTGTTATTACTACAATGCAATTCCACCATTTGTAACCAATTTACTTTGGAGTATCATTGCTACTTTAACGATATATAAGTCAATAAATAAAAAAGAGAAATGTAACAAAGCTCAATGCTTAACTTAAAAACTAAGACAATGAAAATTTTAATAATTGGAGGGAACGGAACAATAGGAAAAACCGTTGTTTCACATTTTAGAGAAAAGAACGAAATTTTAATGGCTGGACGAACCAATGGAGATGTCAATGTTGATATTGCTGATAGTAAATCAATAAAATCAATGTTTGATAAAATTGGCAATGTGGATGCCATAATTTGTATCGCTGGAGAAGCGAAATGGGCAAATTTTAATGAACTTACCGAAGACGACTATTACATTGGATTAAAAAGTAAATTAATGGGACAAGTCAACCTTGTACGCATTGGACAGAATTATTTAAATCCAAATGGTTCGATTACATTGTCAACAGGAATTTTGGCAGACGACCCAGTTGTAAAAACAACAAGTGCTGCAATGGTAAATGGTGGAATACATAGTTTTGTGAAAGCTGTGGCACTTGAAATTGAGAATGGAATACGAGTTAATGTTGTTTCTTCTGGAATGGTAGAAGATGCTTACGAAAAGTACAAAGACTATTTTCCTGGACACAATCCAATACCAATGAAAAAAGTAATTAACGGATATGTTAGAAGTGTAAACGGAAAAGGAAATGGCGAAATAATTAGAATTTATGACTGAAAAAACCAATTGAAAACACCGTATAAAATTAATTGTTAATACACGCCTACTAACAAAATTCCTCTAGGATTTTTTAATCAATTTGTATTTACTAAATTAGGTACTGAAATATGCAACGAAATCATAACCAAAACTGTTGCCTCCAATTAAAACACAACTATGAAAAAATCAACTTTTACTCATTTTATTGCGATTTTGATTTGTTGTATCACAATGCAATTGCAAGGTCAAGAAATTTGGATTGACACTTCTATTCATAGAGGGTTAATAGAATTAGAAACAGATTATTCTTTTAAAACTTTGGTTTCAAATGACTCTTTAAAAACCCAAGAAGAAACTCTTAGAAATTTAAACAGTGCCAAACTGTATTTTGATAAAATGTTTCAAACAGATTTAGAATTTGCTGTTTTGTTCATTGAAAATAAAGCGTGGAGTGAATACGCTTACTTCCCACCACCAGGTTTACCTCAAGCTGGAAATGGAAATGTAATACTTGGATTAGATAAATCAGTTATTTCGAAAGAAGTGGAAAAAATGATTATTCAGTTACCTGAACACTATTGGAGTTCTTTAAAACCCGTTTACGGTGAGCATATTGATTTGGACCTTTTTTACCGAGAGACCTTGTCCATTCACGAATTAGCCCATCTTTATCATTTTAAGCAAGGGACTCAACCGCAAAGAAAGTGGTTACAAGAGTTATTTGCCACAATGAGTATGTATTCTTTTATAAAAAATAAATCTAACTCTTCTTATGAAATAATGGATACATATCCAGCATTTGTAATAAAATCTGGCGATAGAATGGCAGAATTTAAAACACTCAAAGACTTTGAAGAAAAATATGTTCAAAAACTGACGCCTCAAAATTATGAATGGTTTCAAATACAACTTTATCAAAATGCAAAGTCGATAATTGATTCCGGCACAAGCGATATTTTAATAAAGCTTCTCAATTTTTTGATTAATACCGATTTGAGCAAAAACGATAAACTTTCTGATTCGGAATTATCAACTCGTTTAGAAAAAGAAGTTGGAAAAGAAATAGCTGATATTTTGACAAATTGGAAAAATAAATAACAGTTGCAATAATTTAAAAACCGCCATTAAGACGGATTCGATTTACCGCCAAAGACGGCCGAATTATCCAAAACCATTGGGAATTGACAACGTTAGTTCTTAATCAAAAATCATTATCACTACGCTCGCAACTAAAGCCTAGAAGGAACGGCTAGACAATATTAGAAAAAATATGTGCTACGATATAAAAGCAAGTTATGAAGCTCAACTCAATAGAGCTAAAAGAAAAGGAGATTTAATCGCTGTCGAGGAAATCATGGAGCAACTAATTCCATTTACAGATTTGCCATTGCATCATGTTTCTGGATTTAGTCATCCTGAGTTACTTATTTATACAGATGACTCACCAGAATTTCCGATTGTAGCAACTTGGGGACTTGTACCACAATGGGTAAAAGATGAAGAGCAGATGAAAAAATTTTGGAACAATACTCTAAACGCTCGTGGTGAAACAATTTTCGAAAAGCCATCTTTTAGACAATCTGCCAAAAGCAATAGATGCATTATTTATATCGACGGATTTTATGAACACCATCACTTTAATAAAAAGACTTATCCATTTTTCATCCAAAGAAAAGACGAAAAACCTATCGCACTCGCTGGATTATGGAGTGAATGGGAAAACCCTGAAACCAAAGGGAAAATGAACACATTTTCTATAGTCACTACAGAAGGAAATTCACTGATGGATAAAATCCATAATAACCCAAAAATAAAGGGTCCGAGAATGCCTTTAATATTGTTGGATCAATTAGAAGATCAATGGTTAAATCCTGTAGAAGACGATTTGGACAAAAAGAAAATCCAAGAATTGATAAGAAGTTATCCCGAAGATGAACTAAAAGCTCACACAGTGAGCAAACTACGTGGAAAGGAATACATAGGAAATAAAAAAGAAATTTCGGACAAGGTCGAATATGCCGAACTGAAATTTTAAAGTTACTTAACAGTGTGAATGATACATTGCTTGGCCTATCAATATGTAGAAAATTCTAGCGGATTTTCATTTCGGTTATTGTGTGCTTAATTACTGATTTAAATTTTTTGAAAAGAATCTAAGTTTGATGACATTTTAGCTGTTTTACGATGTTTTGTAAACCAATAAATTATAAAACATTATGAAACTTTTAAGCAAAACATTAATAGTACTGTTCTTTCTAAGTAGTATTATTTTAACAAATTGTTCATCTTCTGACGACAATTCCCTTGAAAATAGTGATCCAGGTAACTTTTCTGCCAACGTTATTAATATCACATTCGATGGTGCTACTGTAGATTGGACCAGTGCTAATGACATTGATGGCGACACAGTAACTTATGCTATATTTTTAGAAAACGAAGAAATTATCACTAACCTACCAGGTTTTACCTACACATTCAGTGGTCTTGACCCAGAAACAAACTATGCAGGATATGTAGAGGCAAGAGATGGACGTGGTGGTACATCAAGAGCTGAATTTTTATTTACTACCGAATCTTCAGTGATTGTTATGGAAATTCCACTTTCGGTAATTGAAGAAGAAACATCTAACACTTGTGTAGGTGGCGGGCCAGGCGTTACTTTTATATTGGGAGCAGAAGTGCCTAAATATGAAGGAACGGTATCATATCAAGCCGTATTTTCATCTGTAGTAGTTGATGGTTTTACTTTCCCTGGCAAAAATGTCAATTGGGATAATAGTTCTACCGAAATTGCAAATACTCTTAAAATACTAGGGTCCGGTGATTATTTTCCAATTCAAGCACAGGCTTACATTAACTGCAATAATAGTCCAAATGTTCCAATCGTTCGCTCTAGATACGAAAATGCAGCTGCAGGACGGACAGCGACAATAACAATAACACGCAGTTAGAAGAAATTTAAAAGGGTTTTGAAATTACGGTTTAGAACATAAAACGCTTTTTTCTTCAAGGGTTATAGAGTTTAGAGTAATATCATTAAGGATTTTGCCGAATAATATTTATTCAGCATTAACTTTAACAAATTAATTCTATCAGTTCTTAAACCATACTATTGAAAAGTAGTTTTAAAAATTTTCCAATGACTAAACATGTTTTACTTCTATTTATTACCCTATTCCTCATCCAATATAGAGGGCTAACACAAGAGAAAAAAATCACAACAGGTCATAAAAATGGGACCCTTATAGCTATTGGTGGAGGACAAATAGGTGATACCGAAATTATGAAAGAATTTCGTGATCTGGCTGGTGGAGATGCTGCAAAAATAGTAGTGATCCCAACCGCATTTGTTAGAGACAACAAAATAGATACCACATTACTAAAAAACAATTTTGTAGAATACGGTATTCCCGAGATTACCATTTTACATACTAGCGATTCTATATTGGTAAATACAGATGCATTTATAAAGCCGCTCAAAGAAGCCACAGGTGTATATTTTACGGGAGGTAGACACTGGCGAATTGCAGATAGTTATCTAAATACAAGAGTACAAGAGGAACTATTTAAGTTGTTGGATAGAGGTGGCGTTATTGCTGGATCCTCTGCTGGTGCAACTATTCAAGGTTCTTATCTGGCAAGAGGAGATACCAAAAACAATCAAATTATGATGGGAGACCACGAAGTTGGTTTTGGGTTTATCTCCAATATTACAATTGATCAACACGTCTTAACCAGAAACAGACAGTTTGATATGTTTACAATTCTTAAAGAAAAACCCGAGCTATTAGGTGTCGGAATTGATGAGAGCACCGCAATTATAGTTAAAGGAGATATACTCGAAGTAATCGGAAAAAGCTATGTGCTTATCTACGACGAGTCATTCTGGTCAATTGAACAATCTGACCTTTATTCAGGTGATTCACAAAAAAAATTACCCAGTAAAGATCAATTATTCTATTTTCTAAAAAAAGGTGATAAATACAATTTAAGAGAAAGAAAAGTAATTTGGAATTAAAATTTCAATTCTACTAATTTTAATAAAATGTCACTTCACACTACCAATGGTTTATTTGAGCAATGCAATAGGTGCAATGAAAAAGTTAGTTGAAAACCATGAGTTTGAAGCTTGCACTTAGAAGGTAATTTGATAGTTGTATTTAAAAAGGAATTTGACCAATTAATAATTTATAAGTCATTATAGATTTTTTAAATTTGATAAGAAGCGGGAGATTTGCGTACAATGGGATACTATACAGAAAATTCCAAAACAGTCTGCAAACCCAAGCTATGTATTAAAAACATATTACTATGCCAACTTCAAAACAACTCGCCACACATTTACAACAAGTTTATTTTGGTGGTAACTGGACGGACGTTAACTTTAAAGATACCTTATCAGGTATAGACTTTGATACCGCCAAACAACAATTAGAAGGTTTCAATTCCATTCTCGCACTCACCTTTCATATACATTATTTTATCAAAGGAGTGACAAATGTATTTAAAGGTGGAGCATTGGAAATTAGAGATAAATACAGTTTTGATCATCCAGAATTAACATCGGAAAAAGAATGGAATGATTTTAAAGAACAGTTATGGCAAGAAGCGGAAGAATTTATAGATTTATTATCAAATTTTCCGAATGAGAAATTAGATGATGATTTTACGGACGCGAAGTATGGTGATTATGGGAAGAATATGTTAGGATTAATTGAGCACACCCATTACCATTTAGGACAGATTGTTATTTTGAATAAAATGATTAAAAAAGGATGATAAAGGCCTTCCCCTTAAATCACTGGATGACATACCAAAAAACCATTAGAAAATGGCAAATTGCACCACCCAAAACAAATAAATGCCAAATCACATGGTTATAATGCATTTTTTGAATTGCATAAAACACAATACCTACCGTATAAAACAATCCACCTGCAAATAACCAAAATACACCATTTGGACCAATGGCATCAGATAAATTTGAATAGTCAAAAACGATGAGCCAACCCATAACTAAATACAATAGCGTAGAGAAAATTTCGAACCTACCAGTAAAAAATAGTTTTAGGACGACACCAAATGCAGCAATTCTCCAAACAATCCAGAAAAGTGTCCAACCTAGACTATCGCTCAAAGTAATAAGCAGTACTGGTGTATAAGTACCAGCAATTAGGAGATAAATGCTAATATGGTCAACTATTCTAAAATAATGCTTTCGCTTTTCTCCAGATACGGAATGGTAGAGTGTGGAAGCTAAAAATAATATGATTATGGACAACCCATAAACCACAACGCTAAACAAACTCCAGGGTTTTAAAGCATCTGTATATAAAATTAAAAGAATGAGTCCTACAATACCGAGCACGACACCTAAGCCATGCGACCATGCATTGAGTTGTTCCTCGAGTTTGGTCTGTATACGCATTTAACTTTTAGCTTTTGACTTTGCCCATTTATCTGCAGCTACATAAAAGTCTATTTCAAAGGCAGATTCTTGTCGCTTTAACTGCCTATTTTGAAAAGCACGCTGCAATACATCTTCTATTAAATAATCTTCTTCGCTTTCTAATGGATCAAATTCTTTCTTCAACGAAATATCGAATAAATTAGCTGTACTATTAAACCAGAATGCCCTCCAACCACTACGCAATTCTTTTATTATGTCAAAAGTGGTAGTACCTGTTTGTCTGTGGATGAGCTTTACTAAAATCTGACCTTCAGTTTTGGTGAGTTTCTTTAATTCGGCAGAAAATTCATCTTCAATATATTTTTGAATGATTCTCGCATATCTGCGCTTGTCTCTATTTTTCTCAAGACTGTCTAAACGTTGTTGCAAATCCGTTAAGCGATCTGCGGCCAATTTGGCATATGGATATACTTTTAAGGTTTTTCGTCTTAAAATGATATAGCGAATCCGTTCATCTTTATTTTTAAAATTAAGCTTTGGAAGCACTAAAACCTCATCTAGATCTATTGCAAGTTTTGGGATAGAATCACCTTCAATATAGATATATTTAACCTCAGTCGTATCCTGTTTAACAGGCTCTACTTGAGCCGAAATACTCATTGAAAAAAATAGGAATATATAGGTAAAATATCTCATTGTTAATGGTACTTCCAAAACCGTTCCAAAACGGAATTTTGCACTATTCAAAATTAATAATTTATACTACCATTAACCTTAAAACTGTATTAATATTATGTATTGAATAAGTTTGAATTTAAAATTTTTTGAAAATCAAGCATGATTTAAATGTCGTGTCGGTTCCAAAAAAAAGCCTCGTAGAGTTAAATCCAAAAGGCCTTATTTATTCAAGTTGAAGTTTTTTACAATTTCTGACGATTATCACCAGAATTTCTATCAATCAATTTATTGTAAGGGTCCACACCTACTTCTATTGGTTTTTCATCTACGGTAACTGATACTTTATTATTGATGGAAGTAATTTTATGTTTTTTTAAATACAATTGCTTTTCTTTCATTTCACCATCGACCTCTTGCTCTGCATACACACCTATTTCTATATAATCTTGAAGAGGCAGTGATAAGATAGGTTTCTTTTTGCCTTCTGGCTCATAAGTGATGGCCTCGTTTCCTTCATCAGAATATAGTTGCTTTCCTTTTTCGTCATTTCTATATTTACTCACCTGAAATTCAATATCGACCCGATATTTTCCATTATCTAATTCCGTTGTTGTAACTTCAGTAATCCTGTTATCATATAACGTAATAGTCTCAAACATATCTTTGATCACGTATTGTAAACTGTCCGGAGTTACGGCTTTGATATGGTTGACCATGTCAATGGAAGTCGTGTAAGGTGCCTCTTGAAATTTTACCTTTTCTACATAAGTTTTTAATGCATTATTCAAAACATCTTCGCCAATATAATCACTAAGAGCATACAATACCAATGAGCCTTTTTGATAGCGAATATAGCCTTGACCATCATTGTACATTAAAGGTTTCTCACGTTTAACCTCAAAGGTTCTCTGGAATAAATAATCATCCAACGATCGCTTCAAGAATTTTCGCATTTGGCTTTTACCCAACTCTTTCTCAAGAACTTTGAGCGCTACATATTCCGAAAGACTTTCTGAAAGCATGGTCGCTCCCAAAGCATCTGCTCCTATCACTTGGTGCGCCCACCATTGGTGCGCTACTTCATGGACGGTGATTGCATACATATAGTTTAAACCACCATCTTCGCTATCATCAACCTCTGCTATAAATCCTGTATCACCACCAAACGGAATGGTATTAGGAAATGATTGTGCAAAGCCACCACTTGGAAATTCTACAATTCTCAATTGTCTATGCTGATATGGGCTGAAATTTTCACTATTGTACTCCAAAGATGCCTTCATACCTTCCATCATACTTTCCAAATTGTATTCATGACCTTTGTGGTAGTATATCTCAAGGTCAACATCTTTCCACTTGTCTTTTTTCACTTCGTATTCGGCAGAATTAAATGCATAGAAATTTAGAATTTTACTATCCATTTTATAATGAAAATAGCGTCTGCCATCTTCTATCCATTCTTTTTGAAGGTAACCTGGTGCAATGGCAATTTGGTCTTTGCTGGTGCTAACGGTTGCTTCAAAATCTATCCAGTCGCTATCTTTTGAAATATAAGTATTTCCAAGAGCGGTCGAATCTGATGGATGCGGCTTAAGTTTGTTTGGTGGTAATCCATACTTTTCGCGCGTTTTGTCATCTGTAAGTTCGCCACCATTGTATCCCAAACTAGGAAACAGCTCCATATTATTTATAAATGTCCCATTCTTTAGAACTGGCGAGTTAGAGGCGAATAACGTATTGGGTTTGTTTTTTACGGTGAATTTTAAAACCATGGAATCACCAGGCATCATTGGTTGTTTCAACTTATAAATATCAAAGTTGTAGAGTGTATCTTCAGAAACCAATATATTTTCTTTATTAAATTCAAACGTACTTTCATAGTCGTTATGGTTAACGAAGATACTGTCAATGGCTTCTTCCGTTTTATTAACCATAGTGTATATGCCTGAGGCTTCAAAATTTCGGTCTTCAATAAATAAGTCCAAATTGGTATTTACAGCAACTATTCTTGGTTGCGCATAGTTCTCAAACTGTTTGTACTTCTTCTCCCATTCAACCCGAAGTTCCTCTAGTTCCTTAGAAGAATAACGCGTTTCTTCAATGTTTGTAGCATGATAAATAGAAAAGCCCATAGCAAAGAAACCGATCAACAAAACTATAATTGTAGCTACCATAGGTGTTGATAAGCGCCTTTTTGCAATGTTCAATCGTTCTTTGAAAGAATGAGGCAAACCACGCACCCAAAACAGGGCAGCAATACACATTAAAACTAAGCCGCCAATGACCCAATAAAATTTGTAAGCGAGGTACCTTGCTAGTGAATCTCCGTAACCGTTCATATCATTATAACTAAATCCTGTACCTTCATTATACTTAAATAAGGGTTGCTCGACTCCGGCAAGACTCAAAAATGGAATACCGATTGCAATAACCAATAGTACAAATAGTCCGAGGTAAGGATTTCTTATTAATGTTTGAACCATTAAGGCCAAAAATGCCCAAATCACGTAATTAATAAGTCTAAGACCAAATAGCTCTTTAATATAAAGTCCTAATTCAATTTCATAATAACCCTTATATAATTGAAACAAGATACCAGCAACCATCACGACCGAAAGTAACAAAATTTGCATTTTCACAATAGCTATAAACTTGGATAAAAACAACGACCAGTTAGGTATAGGTGTCACATCTTCCAATCCATTTATATTGTTTGTTTTGCTACGGTTTACCAACATCCCAGCATATAAAAAAGTACAGATGTTAATTGCAATAACAAAAGCGCCTCCTCCACGTAACATAAGCCAAGTTCGCGGATACGATGACGTTCCCGTAGGATTTCCAAAATCGGATAGCGCGATAAGAACAATGATGAGCCCAACAAGCACAATACTTATAAACGGCCAGCTTTTCACGATATATTTAAATTCAATATTAGATATCCTCCAAGTCGTTTTTAAATTTTGTACAAAGGAAAAATCATACGATACCTTTGGCAATTTGATTTTAGTGATACCACCGAAATTCTTTTTGGTACTGCGCTCACCCATTCGTTTTTTGAAAAAAGAAATCGAAAGTGGATTTTGGCTGAATGTAAAGAATCGATAAACCAAACCAAACACTAAGCTTGCCACTCCTAACCATATTAAACGGTTATAGAGAATGACTTCCTTAATAGGAATATCCATTTCATTCTGTTCATAAACGGTCCAGTAACGCGTGTAATAATCGGATGCAGATGCACCAAAAGGGTCTAACAATGCCGCCAAATAACGACTATCCGGATCGGATAGTAAACTTTCAGTTACTCCCTGAACAAACAATAGCAATATGACTGTAATAAAACCTGCGGCTATATTTCGAGTGAAAGTGACAACTGCAAAAACAATAGCTCCAAACAATAAAATATTCGGTAAAATATACACCCAATAGGCGTTAAAGTAAGATTTAAAATTAAAAGTGGTGACAATATCATAGTTGGTACCCGGAAGCCTGAAACCAATGGCCATACCAACCCCAATTGTCATTACAATGAGCGTCACAATTACAATCGCACTAAAAAATTTAGCAAACAAATAATTGGCCTTTGTAAAAGGATAAGAATATAAAATGGTATGCATTTCGCTCTTAAAATCTCTATGAACAGAAGCTCCGATAATGGATGGGAACAAAAAGAAAATTAAAATAGCTAAACCATTAAAGAGGTTGGTGATGCCAATAGGTGAATTCACAATTCGTGACGAACCTGTTGTCGCAGTAATGCTATCAAAAATACCTGCGCTAGTGGCAGCTATAAAAAGTGCCAATACAAAGAAAATTGCCATGTAAATGTAGGTTGCAGGGCGCTTAATCCAATATTTTAATTCGTGGAAGAATATAGTAGAAAACATAGATGTACTTTTTTAGAATGAAAAATTAAACTGCACTAATCGGTTCGTCTTGTTTTAGTGCAATAAAGTACACGTCATCGAGCTGAGGTTCGGAATGCTTAAAATCCTCACTGGGTTGCATATCGGCAAACACTCTGATGTTTAAGGAATTGTCTTCATTGTAATTAGATGACAGCACATTATACTGAGCTTCATGGGCTTCTAAATTTTCCCTATTAATAATTTTAGTCCAAATACGTCCTTGCAATTCTGCTCTTGCTTTTGATGGTGTGGCTTGTTTCAGTATTCTTCCTCCGTTTAAAATCGCCATATCGTTACATAGTTCCTTTACGTCTTCTACAATATGTGTCGAAAAAATAACCGTACAGTTGGTACCAACTTCACGCAATACATTCAAAAAACGATGACGTTCGGCTGGATCCAATCCTGCAGTTGGCTCATCTACTATAATAAGTTTGGGGTTATTCAATAATAACTGTGCAATACCAAAACGTTGTTTCATTCCGCCAGAATACCCTGCAACATGCTTTTTACGAACGTCATATAAATTAGTAATGTCCAAAACTTCTTTAACCAGTGCCTGTCTATCTGATTTTGAACCTATACCCTTTAAGGCTGCGAAATAATCCAATAAAGCCTCAGCCGACATTTTTGGATATACACCAAAAGACTGTGGCAAATAACCTAGAACTTTTCGCAGTGCCATTTTATTCTCCAAAACATTAATATCACCAAACATAATCGATCCAGAATCAGGACTCTGCAATGTTGCAATGGTTCGCATTAGAGAGGATTTTCCAGCACCATTAGGACCTAAAAGACCAAACATTCCTGTGCCGATTTCAAGATTAAGGTTATCTATGGCTTTTACACCATTTTTGTATGTTTTTGTAAGATTGGAAATAACTAATTGCATCGTTCTGGTTTAAGATTATAGCTCTATTGGTGTAAAAATAGATGAAATTGTTACAAAAAGATTTTCAAAGCACTTATTGTCTGATATAATCCTATTATTTTTACAAAAACGCAAAATAAATTTATATGGCTACCAAAAGCATACTGAATAAAAAATCACTGAATTTTCTTGAAAAATATCTAAATAATGCGTCACCTACCGGCTACGAATGGGAAGGACAAAAAATTTGGATGGATTACCTTAAACCTTATGCAGATGAATTTATTACAGACACTTACGGTTCTGCAGTAGCCGTTATCAATCCTAAAGCGAAATTTAAAGTAGTTATCGAAGGCCATGCAGATGAAATTTCCTGGTATGTGAATTATATCACAGATAAAGGCTTAATTTATGTGGTAAGAAATGGAGGAAGTGACCACCAAATTGCACCAAGTAAGATTGTAAATATCCACACTAAAAACGGAATTGTTAAAGGTGTTTTTGGCTGGCCTGCTATACATACCAGAAACAAGTCCAAGGAGGATGCTCCAAAACCTGATAACATCTGTATTGATATTGGTGCCAAGGATAAAGAGGAGGTTGAGAAAATGGGTGTTCATGTAGGTTGTGTTATAACTTATCCTGATGAATTTCATGTCCTCAACAAAGATAAATTCGTCTGCCGAGCCCTCGATAACAGAATGGGTGGGTTTATGATTGCCGAAGTAGCAAGACTACTTCACGAAAACAAAAAGAAATTGCCTTTTGGTTTGTATGTAACCAACTCCGTTCAAGAGGAAATTGGACTGCGTGGTGCACAAATGATTACAGAAACCATAAAGCCAAATGTAGCAATCGTAACTGACGTTACACATGATACAACCACACCGATGATCGAGCCGAAAAAACAAGGTTTGGCCGAAATAGGAAAAGGCCCAGTGATCGCATACGCTCCTGCGGTTCAGCAAAAGTTACGCGATTTAATTACAGATACGGCCGAAGCTAAAATGATTCCTTTTCAAAGAGCAGCGTTATCCAGAGCAACCGGAACTGATACAGATGCTTTTGCTTACAGTAATGGTGGCGTAGCTTCAGCTTTAATTTCTTTACCGTTGCGCTATATGCACACTACAGTAGAAATGGTGCATAGAGATGATGTGGAAAATGTGATTAAATTGATTTACGAAACACTTTTAAAAATTAAGGACGGAGAAACTTTTAGTTATTTTGAATGAAGTTTTAAATTCGAAAACATCCCTAAAGTTCACTAGAGTGGACTTTAGGTGTGTTAATTTTTTAGAATAGGATTATAAAATTTTTTTGAGTTTAATGAATTAACACCATGCCTTTAACCAACCTAAAAAATCAATTCAACTTTCCTGAAGATGTTGTGTACCTTAACACAGCAAGTTTCTCACCTGCTTTTACATCTGTTGAAACAGCGGGCGTTAAAGCTGTAAAGGCTAAAAGCCGTCCAGATTTTATTTCAGCGTCAAATTTGTTTGAGCCTGTAAAAGAGCTGAAAACTTTATTTGCTGAAATTATTGATTGTGACAATTACAATCGCGTGGTTACGATTCCGTCAGTATCTTATGGGCTGGCAACTGTAGCGAATAACATTGAGTTGAAACAAGATGACGAAATTTTAATCATCGACGAGCAGTTTCCAAGCAATGTATACATCTGGAAACGATTGGCAAATCAATACAATGCAAAAATTATTACCGTTAAAGAGCCTGAAAACAAATCAGATTGGAATCGTCATATTCTTGACGCCATTAGCGATAGAACAGCTCTGGTTGCAATGGGACATATCCATTGGGCAAACGGAATTCTTTTTGATTTGAAAAAAATCCGAGAAAAAACAAAACAACATAATTCATTATTGATTATTGATGGCAGTCAGTCTATTGGTGCACTCCCCTTCTCCATTAAGGATATTGAACCGGATGCGTTAATCTGCGCTGGTTACAAATGGCTGTTTGGACCTTATGGCTGTGCTTATGCTTATTATGGCGCGTATTTTGATAACGGACAACCAATTGAAGAAAATTGGGCCAACCGTCTAGAAAGTCAGGATTTTTCTAAATTGACCGATTATCAATCAGAATACCAACCCTTAGCGGGTCGTTATGCCATGGGACAAAGCGGCAGTTTTATTTATGTACAAATGCAAATTGCTGCACTGAAAGAGATTTCAAGAATCAATCCTCAAGAATTACAGGATTATTGTCACGACATTTCAGCCGATGCATTGGTGAAACTTTCAAAATTAGGTTTTCATTCTGATGCACCAAAGGACAGAGCCAAACATATGTTTGGTATTAAAATTCCTGAAAATTTAAATTTAGAGAAACTTAAACAGAATTTGAAAGATGCGAATATCCATGTGTCTTTTCGTGGAAGATATATTCGTATTTCCTGTCATGTCTTTAATACTAAATTGCATTTTGAACGACTAGTTGAGGCAATTTCAAAGAGTTTATAAGTCATATTATGGACGAATACATTGATATTGTAGATAATAAAGGTAACCCAACAGGAAGGACAGCTCTTAAGTCCGAAGCACATAAAAATGGATGGTACCACAATACCATCCACTTATGGCTATATACCAAAAAGGGCGAAATTCTTCTGCAACAACGTTCAAGAAAAAAAGCAATTTTTCCATTGCTTTGGGACGTTTCCGTCGCTGGACATATTGATGCTAAAGAAACCATTGAGCAAGCTGCTCTCAGAGAAGCGGAAGAGGAAATAGGAATTAAACTAAAAAGCGACCATCTCGAAAAAATTGGTGTAGAACTTCATAAATCAGAATATAACAACGGTAAAATCAAGGATTACGAATTTCATAATGTCTATATTTCAGAATTAAAAGTAGCATTGAGAGACCTCATTCCGCAACCTGAAGAAGTCGAAGATTTAAAATTAGTTAGCTTTGCTGAGTTTGAGTCACTTTTAAAAAATAGCACAACCAACAGTCATTTTGTTAGTACCAACAAATCCTACTATCAATTTATTTTAAACGCCATAAAGAAAAAACTCAATAAATGAATTTACTCTTATTTGCAGTAGCACCAATATTAACCATCATTCTTTACATCTATTTTCAAGATAAATATGAGAAAGAACCAGTTGGACTTTTAATTTTAAGTTTTCTTTTTGGTGCCATTGTGAGTATAATAATAGTAACTACAATTTATTTATTTACTGGACACTTTTTGCCAGTGACAGACGAATTTAGTATTTGGCAACAATTTATACAAGCATTTGTTGTGGTGGCTTTATCTGAAGAATTTTCAAAATATATTATAGTTAAATATTTTGCCCAGCCAAGAAAAGCATTTAATGAACCTTACGACGGCATCATGTATGCTGTCATGGTCTCCATGGGTTTTGCGTGCACCGAAAATATCCTATATGTATTGGAAGGCGGCTACACCACAGCTGTTTTAAGAGCATTTACAGCTGTGCCTGCACATGCTACCTTTGGGATTTTAATGGGCTATTTTATGGGAAAGGCTAAATTTTCTAACAATCGTTTAAAATGGAATATGGTCGGACTGTTTCTAGCTGTACTCTTTCACGGCGCTTATGATTTCTTCCTGTTTATAAACTTTATTCCAGGCATTTCCATAGGTGCATTTATTTCGTTAATCATTGCCATTATATTGTCCAAAAAAGCAATAAAACGGCATCAGAATAATTCAGAATTTAAAATTCCGTAAAGACTATTTATGGTGTGCTTTAATTTTTTTAATTTAGAAGCATCTTCAATATTTAAAGAAAACCTTATATATGTTCAAAATAAAAGTGAATGACAATTATAGCTTCGAGCTTAAGCACGAAGATATCAATGATGAGGATGTCATCAAAACTGCCCAAAACAATTATCACATCATTCAAAACCATCAATCCACCGAGGCCGAAGTTTTACATTCCGATTTTCACAAGAAATCCTATAATGTTAAAGTGAACAATACTGTTTATTCAGTAGCTATTTTTGATGAACTAGACCAACAGATTGAAGCTCTAGGTTTTGAAATTGGAGCTTCCAAGCAAGTTAACGAGGTCAAAGCACCCATGCCAGGTTTAATATTAGAAATCAGCGTAAAAATTGGAGATAAAGTGGAAGAAGACGATGCATTACTTATACTTGAAGCCATGAAAATGGAAAATATTTTAAAATCACCAAGAGCAGGTATAATTAAATCCATAAAAGTGAAACAAGGTGAAACGGTGGATAAGAACATGCTTTTAATTGAATTTGAATAAAGCCCAACCATTATCCTGAGCGCGGCAGAAGCGCCATTTAAAAACCCTAAATTGAAAAAAAAAAAATTCAAAAAGATATTTCGTTTCATAGAAACAGATATTGAAAAAAAGTTAAGCATAAAATGAAAAAAATACTAGTAGCCAACCGAGGGGAAATTGCCATACGAGTGATGCGCACCGCAGAAAAAATGGGTATTAAAACCGTAGCAGTTTTTTCTGAAATAGATAGAAATGCGCCACATGTACGATTTGCAGATGAAGCAGTGTGTATTGGTCCTGCACCATCCAATGAGTCTTATTTAAGAGGAGATAAAATTATCGATGTTGCCAAAAAGCTTAATGTAGATGCCATCCACCCAGGTTATGGATTCTTGAGTGAGAATGCCGATTTTGCAGAACTTTGTGAAGCCAACAACATCACATTTATCGGACCTAAATCCAAGGCAATAAAGGTTATGGGAAGCAAACTAGCGGCAAAGGAAACGGTAAAAGCCTATAATATTCCCATGGTTCCAGGTACAGATGAAGCCATTACGGATATATCTAAGGCCAAAGAAATTGCATCAGGAATTGGGTTTCCTATTTTGATAAAAGCTTCCGCTGGTGGTGGCGGTAAAGGAATGCGGATCGTAGAAAACGAAGCTGAGTTTGAATCACAAATGAATAGAGCCATAAGCGAAGCCAAATCTGCGTTTGGTGACGGTTCCGTTTTTATTGAGAAATATGTGACCTCCCCTCGACATATCGAAATTCAGGTAATGGCAGATACACACGGTAATTATTTACACTTTTTTGAACGGGAATGCTCCATACAGCGTCGTCACCAAAAAGTAGTTGAGGAAGCACCATCGGCAGTTCTGACAGCACAACTTCGTGATGAAATGGGTCAAGCCGCTATTAATGTGGCACGCTCTTGTGATTATGTTGGTGCTGGTACTGTTGAGTTTTTGTTGGACGATGACCACAATTTCTACTTCTTAGAAATGAATACAAGATTACAAGTAGAACACCCAGTATCTGAATTAATCGCTGGTGTAGATTTGGTGGAACTTCAAATAAAAGTTGCGCGAGGCGAAGCACTTCAAATCAAACAAAAAGATTTAAAAATTAATGGACACGCGTTAGAACTTCGTGTATATGCTGAAGACCCAATGAATGATTTTCTACCTAGTGTTGGTCATTTAGATGTTTACAGATTACCCGAAGGAAAAAATATCCGAGTGGATAATGGTTTTGAAGAAGGAATGGACATTCCCATTCAATATGATCCAATGTTAGCGAAGTTGATTACTTATGGAGAAACAAGGGATGAAGCAATTCAATTAATGCTAAAAGCTATTGACAATTATCATGTAGAAGGCGTGCAAACCACCTTACCATTCGGCCGTTTTGTATGTGAGCATGAGGCCTTTAGAAGTGGTAATTTTGACACTCATTTTGTTAAAAAATATTATTCTGCAGATTTGCTGGAAGAACAACATAAAATTGAAGCTGAGATTGCCGCTAAAATTGCATTGAAACGTTATTTGGAAGAACAGAAATTACTTCGATTTTCTAATTAATCTCAGCAACCAAACTCAGTTTGCGCTTTCAACAAGTAATTGAGCATAACTGAGAGAGAGAAAAGAAATTTACATCGAAAGACTGTCGGAAAGCAATACGAGATAAATAATCAAAGTTAGATTCTGGATCAAGTTCAGAATGACAAAAGAAAATTATGGACAAAAAAATAAAATCGCTAAAAGAAAAATTAGCCTTATCAAAACTGGGAGGCGGACAAGCACGAATAGACAAACAGCATCAAAAGAAAAAACTCACCGCTAGAGAACGCGTAATGTATCTTTTGGACGAAGGTTCTTTTGAGGAAATTGGTGCTTTGGTTACACATCGCACCAAAAGTTTCGGCATGGATAAACAAATGTTTTATGGTGACGGTGTAGTTACTGGATATGGCACGGTGAACGGGAATTTAATCTACATTTTCGCTCAGGATTTTACCGTTTTTGGTGGCTCATTATCAGAAACCCATGCTGAAAAAATCTGCAAAATTATGGATATGGCTGTCAACGTTGGAGCACCAATCATTGGCTTAAACGATTCTGGTGGAGCACGAATACAAGAAGGTGTACGGTCATTAGGCGGTTATGCAGATATTTTTTACAGAAATGTACAAGCCTCTGGTGTGATTCCACAAATTTCTGCTATCATGGGACCTTGCGCAGGTGGTGCAGTATATTCACCAGCAATGACTGATTTTACTTTGATGGTTGAAGATACAAGCTATATGTTTGTTACTGGACCAAATGTTGTAAAAACCGTAACCAACGAGGAAGTCACTAGCGAAGAATTAGGTGGTGCAAGTGTGCACGCTTCAAAATCTGGTGTGGCCCACAAAACTTCTTCAAATGATGTAGAATGTTTGGAGGACATCAAAAAACTGTTGAGCTACCTGCCACAAAATAACAAAGAAAAGCCTGAAGATTTAGACATTGAAATTAACAATGAAATAAGGGAAACCTTAATGAACATTGTTCCAGAAAATCCGAATAAGCCTTATGACATGCACGATGTCATTAAAGGCATAATTGACGAGGATTCATTTTACGAAATCCATAAAGATTATGCAGAAAATATCATTGTAGGTTTTGCAAGACTTGGAGGAAAGTCTATTGGTATAGTCGCCAATCAACCCATGTTTTTAGCAGGAGTTTTAGATGTTGCCAGTTCTAAAAAAGGTGCTCGATTTGTTCGTTTTTGCGACTGCTTTAATATACCATTATTGGTGCTGGAAGACGTACCAGGTTTTTTACCAGGAACGGATCAAGAGTGGAATGGTATTATAGTAAATGGAGCCAAATTACTGTATGCTTTTAGTGAAGCAACCGTACCACGAGTAACCGTTATTACCAGAAAAGCCTATGGTGGTGCTTACGATGTCATGAATTCCAAACACATTGGAGCAGATATGAACTTCGCTTGGCCTAATGCCGAAATTGCAGTTATGGGCGCTAAAGGTGCTGCAGAAATTATCTTTAAAAGAGAAATTTCAAGCGCAGAGGACAAAGAAGCCAAATGGAAAGAAAAAGAAAACGAATATGCAGAATTATTTGCTAACCCATACAGTGCGGCGGAACGTGGTTTTGTTGATGAAGTAATTCTGCCACAAAATACCAGACGTAAATTAATAAAAGCATTTAGCATGCTTAAAAATAAACAAGTTAACCGACCAGAACGAAAGCATGGGAATATACCTCTGTGATGAATGACCGTTTACAAAGCACTTTTAATTATTTTATTTAACAATTAATTTTAAGTCTCTCAGCACAAATTAAAGCCTGGATTTGTTCTTGGGTAAGTGCATTAAATTTCATAATTCAAAAATACTAAACTTGAAAATTAAAAAACGATTCAGAGTTAAAAATTGGCGAAAATATCTGTTCGAATTTCTCTCAATATTTCTTGCTGTATGCCTTGCCTTTATAATGGATAGATGGAACGATGAAAGAAAAGATGGTATTGCGGAGAACAAGATTCTAGAAGAAATTTATAAGGGATTAGAGCGTGATAGTTTAGACCTTGCTAATGACGAGCAATACTTTAAAATAGCCTTCAGAGGACTCAAGTATTTTAATGACATAATAGATGGAAAAATCGTTAAAAATGACTCTTTAGTTACGTATTATTTTCTGTTCTCTAGAGAAAGTATAGTAGTTCAAAACAAATCTGGATATGAATCTTTAAAATCAAGAGGTCTAGAAACTGTTACAAATGATTCTTTGAGGAGTAAAATCATAGATTTATATGAAGTAGATTATGAATTAGCAAGAAAGTTTAATGAAGAACATAGTGAATATAAATTTACGCAAAATTACTTTCATAAAATTAATGACGCTATAGCACCTCATTTTGAATACGATAGTCTTAATAATATTAAAGGAATTAAACTTCCCTTAGAACTTAAGGAAAAAGAGCGAAATTTGATTAAAAGTTATCTTTGGAAAATAGCAGTCGGAAAACAAGATAGGTACCAAGCCTCATTCTATGGAAAACAAAAAATTGGAAAATTGAGAACAGATATACGCGAATATCTTGAGGAAAAATCCAAATAATAGACAATTCCAAGCAAATTTTGACTAAACGCAAATGATAATTCTCGCTTACTTTTTAAGATCATAAAGTATTTTCAGCTTGAATTTTGAGACAAGAATTCAATATCAACACCACCACACCTAAGAAAAGGGTCTCATTACCTACTAAAAATCAAAAAGTTAAAAATAAATGTTAATTCATTTATAATATTTACATTTATAGCATCCATGGTACACATATTGCACGTATATGATTGAATTTTTAAACTAATAACTTAATGTCAATGAAACACCTTTTTTTAGCATTATCTTTTTTGGCTTTTTTTAATTGTGAAGGACAAACAACAAAATCACCAAAAAAACATCAACCACAAGAGACAAAATTATTGGCAGACAACTCACAAAATGTCTTCCATCAACAATCAAATATCACACTTCCTGTTACCTCAGTCGATACTATTTTTAAAATCTCGGATTTAAGAGATAATCTTCTGCAGAACACACTCATGATGGAAGTTAATAAAAATAAATTGTGGCGTTCTTTAATCAATAAGGATGCTATGGCTATTGGTATTGTAGATTTAACCGATTTAAATAATGTTAAGTATGCAGGCATCAATGATAACAATATGATGTATGCAGCTAGTTTACCAAAAATTGCAGTATTACTTGCGGCCATGGATGCACTTGATAAAGGTGAATTGAAAGATTCTGAGGAGATTCAAAATGATATGAAAATCATGATTAGTAGATCCAATAACGCGGCTACAACTCGTATGATAGATCGTGTAGGCTATGCTAAAATTGAAGAGGTATTACGTTCCCCACAAAACGCGCTATATGATGAAGAAACTGGTGGCGGACTTTGGGTAGGTAAACGTTATGGAGGCGGTGGAGACACTAACAGAGAACCTTTAAAAAATCTGAGTCATGCAGCAACAACCAACCAAGTTTGTAGTTTTTATTATCAATTGGTCATGGGTAATTTAATTAACGATGAGCGTTCTAAAGAAATGCTGGAAATTATGAAAAACCCAGCTTTACATCACAAATTTGTGAATACCTTAGATAGAATTGCTCCTAAAGCCGATATTTATAGAAAATCTGGTTCTTGGAGAAATTACCACTCAGATTCGGCTCTAGTTTGGGGGCCAAAACGACGCTATATCATCGTTGCGCTGATTGACAATGATTATGGCGAGAAAATAATTAGAGATTTAGTCGTTCCTCTTGAAAAAATAATGAAAAAAGCCCGAACTTTGGAGAAGCAAGGTAAAGCCTGAATCCAATTTAGTGGTTAGACAATTTTTAAATAAAACTTTTGGAATAAGAGATGGCGAAATATACATCTCTTTTTTAATGCAAATATATATCTTCTTGGTGATCACAGTTTTGTTGATTATCAAACCGATTATTAATGCACTTTTTCTTTCCGAACTGGGTGCCGAACAACTGCCGTATGGCTATCTTCTGGTTGCCTTAGTAGCGGTCGTAACTACCTACTTCTACAACAAATGGGTTAAGAAATTTTCGTTTAAACGTGTTACCACTATTTCGCTTATTGTTTTTGCCTTAAGTTTTGTGGTATTGGGTATAATAATAGAAACACTCAATTTAACTCATTGGTTGCTTTATGTCTATTACATCAGTGTAGCATTGTTTGCTGTAATAACAACGTCACAATTTTGGATTTTGGCAAATTTGGTTTTTAACTCAAGAGAAGCCAAAAGGTTATTCGGATTTATTGGTGCTGGAGCTATTGCTGGCGGTGTATTTGGAGGTTACCTAACCAGTATCATTGTTTCAAGTTTTGGTAATGTTACCGCTATAATTGTTGCCGCTGTTTTACTACTGGCATGTATTCCAATACTCCATAAAATATGGACGCTTAGAATTAAAAAGTTGAATGTGCATATAAGGGCACAACGTAAATATCAAGAAGATAGTTCTTCCCATGAGCCTGCCATTAAAATTATTTCAAGATCAAAGCATTTAACGTATTTAGCTTTAATTACAGGTTTGGGTGTCATAGTAGCAAAATTAGTAGATTTTCAATTTAGTGATTTTGCCAATAAGGCAATTCCAGATCCAGATGAACTGGCTTCTTTTTTCGGTTTTTGGTTTTCAACATTTAATGCTGTTGCTCTTTGCATTCAGTTGTTTTTAACTAATAGGGTGCTGAGCAAACTTGGTGTGTCTTCAACACTACTCATTTTGCCCTTGGGTATTGCATTTGGTAGTTTATTGTTTTTAACTTTTCCTGAATTATGGGTACTAGTTATTATTAAAGGTATCGATGGAGGTTTTAAGCAATCCATAAATAAAGCGGCTGTGGAATTATCGATAATGCCAGTACCTTTTAATATCAAAAACCAGGCAAAATCATTTATTGATGTTGCGGTAGATAGCATAGCCACTGGTTTAGCAGGTTTAATGCTTATTTTACTGATTCAGCGTTTTGATTTGCCGACTTGGTACATTAGTATCATTGTACTGTTGCTCACTTTTGCTTGGATTATACTTATTTATAAACTTCGTGAAGCTTATTTTAACTCTTTTCGATTGAATATTCAGCGGAATTTATCTTCCGAATCACTTGGCAATCGCAGTCTTCAAAAAGAAAAAACTATTAATTACACGCGACAGATTTTAAAATCGAATAACGAAGATGAAATACTTGCTGTTCTTGATAGATTGAGTGCATATAAAATTAAAGCTCTAAAACCCGAAATCTTAAATCTACTTAATTTTCCTTCAGATAAGGTCAAAACAGAAACTATAAAACAACTTTATATTTATGATAAAGGAGCGGCTCTAGAAACGATAAAAACCTTTATTTTTTCTGATGATGATGAGCTCGTACATACAGCATTAACCTATATTTTAGAAAGATCAAATATATCGCATAATGATTTTTTTACTGAATATCTTGACCATGAAGATCCGATGATTTCAAGCGCTGCCTTATTGTGTTTATCACAGGAAGTTATGGATAATTATAGTTTAGCTAGAGGTTTTCATCTCGAAAAACGCATCAATGATAGATTGAATGAGCTACTTCTCAACGATGATGTGAGTAGACAAGAGGATATTGCCAAATTATTACTGACTATTGCATATTCTAAAACTGAAAAACACTATTCCTATATTTCGGTCAACCTTCAAAACAGAAATCCATATATAGTAAAACACGCTATTAAAGCTGCAGGTATTACTTCTAGCGAGGATTACAGCAGAACACTTTTAGGATTTTTATCGGTTAAGATTTATCGCAAAGCTGCAAAAAAAGCCCTGAAAAATTACGGTAGCAATATTACAAATACGATTATAAAATTAGAGCAAAATGAGGAATTGACCAACGATTCCAAGCGCCATATCCCTTCATTGATAGGTTCTTTTAAAACTCAAAAATCAGTTAAGATTCTTTTACGCTTTTTAAAGAGTAAAGACATCATCATTAGATATGAATCGGCAAGAGCCTTAAATAAATTAAAGTCTAAAAACGAATCTATTTCTATTAGCAAAAGGAGGCTTAAGAAAGAAGTTATTCGCGAATGCAAATATGGTAAAGAAACCTTAACAGCATTAGCATCTCTGCGCGCACTAAACAATGCGGTTGGATATGACCAGCCTTCAGATAAAGAAATAGAACTGTCAATTGCAAGAAAGAGTATCATATCTGTACTCGAAGAACAATTGGATATGAGTCTTAAGACAGTATTTCAAGTTTTGGGACTACTTTATGATGAAGCGGATATCAAGGTAAGCTATTCTGGTTTGATAAGTGACGTCAAAGAAGCACAAGTGAATGCTATGGAATTCTTGGATAACTTATTACAAAGCCAAATCAAGATACAAATACTGCCTTTAATTGAATATTATAATGTTGACAATAAAAATGTAGATACGGATAAAATCATTCAAATTGAAATTCTACCAGAACATCTATTATTACAATCACTATTAAAAAAACGTGGAAAACGTATTAAGTTAGAAGTACTTCACCTTATCCGTATACTTAAAGACCAGTCTTATACAACGCTAGTCCATCAGCAAACACTCCAAAAAAATAAAGAGATAAAAACTTTTGCTACTGAAACACTAGCTGTATTAAAGGAACAAACGCATAAACTACATACTTAATTACCAGTATCTTCTTCATCTTTATACGGTACTTCTTTAACCTCTGGCTTAGTATTATCCATAGTAATTAAATCGTCAATCTTGCTGGCTAAGTACATGTGTGCACCTGCTGAATTACGGTTTAACACATTTGTCATTAAACAGACAATATATTTTACACCATCGTCGTGCTCAACAATAATAACCGAATTCATATAGTTAAATACATTACCTGCATAAGCCTTACAATTTGGGTCTTTATTACGGTCGCATTTATAAAAACTTCCAGATTTAAAATAAACTGCCGCACTATCCAAACGAGGTGATTTTGCGTACCTAATTCTTCTATCGGTAAGATATAATAAGCGCTTCATCTCTAGACTGGAGTTTTCGTCAATTACTTCTCCTTGTTCCATTTTTACCAAAAATTTCATCAAGCCTTTTGGTGTACCAATACTACCGCCTTTGCGACCAACATATTTACCTGGCCCATTGGTAAACAGACCTCCCAAACGCCAATCGTCCTCAGTAATTCCTAATTTACGCAAAGGGTCATTGACAACGGAATGTGCCAAATTGGTAAGTGAATCTCTCGGTGTTTCCTTGAAATATGTTTCAGCTTGTTCTTCGGTGAGATTGACATAATTTGCCTCAAATGCGGCCATAAGCATAGCTTCTCTATACATAACGCTTGCCGCACCATTATTACTTACGGACACCATATGATCCAACCATTCGTACAATGAGAATACATCACTCGCAACAACTTGTCTTTTTACCAATTTATCTTTCTCAATATCGTAAATAGGCACTGTATGATGATCTCCAGTTCCCCAATATCTGGATGATACTTTAATATCTTTTAAATACATAACACGGTCCTCCCAAGAGTCCGGACAAATTTTCGCCAATTGATCAAAAACGGCATTTAAGACAGCTATTTTACCTACACTTCCGGGTTGGTAACCAGCATTTTCTCTGTATGCAGCATATTTTAGATCGTCTGGATTTGTCATATCCATTACCGCTGCGGAATAGTTACCACTAGGAAACAAAGAATTTATTCTTTTGGCGAATTCCTTATCCTCGACCAAAACATCATCTAGACTATCGTTTACGGAAGTAAGATTCAGTTTTATATCTTCCATTTTTTTGTAAGCTCCCGCAGGTATTCTTTTATAGGGTACGCTGTCTTCCTGAAATTTCTGAATTTGGTACAATCGTTTAATTCCCGTTTTTGTATAACCGTCAATAGGATAGAATGTAAAACCGAAAGACACGGCTACGGCTAATACGATTAATATTTTTATAGACTTTTTCATGATTTATAGTTTTGCTGTGCGATTCACTTCTTTATCATTATCAATTTTTGGAGCAATGGAAGCCAAATAGTCTGAACTTTTAGCTGCTTTATTTTCTACAAATGGTCTAATTTGAAAAAGCCATAATTTATCATTCTGAAATCCGAACTCCACATCAAAAGCCTGACCACTGCTTTCCGACCCCATTTTAGCTCTCACTTTTCTAGCGATATCTCTAATATCTTCAATGTTTTTTTGATTTAAAATCGGTTCATCAAAATATGTGTAGTATTTTTTAGTGCCGCCACTTTCTGGCAAACGTATATAATCTGGCTGTCTCGCAGGAGCTAATACCATATCTGTTTCATTTGTAATTAATCGGGTTTCGGCAGACTGCCCATCTACTGCACCTCCTGCTCCTCTGCTGAAAGCAACGGTAAGATCGTTATCATTTCCGGAATTAATACCTTTTGTAATCATTACACCAGAATAATCTACATCAACGCTCGGAATAATCAAAATAGAAGGAAATACATTTTCTGGATTTGATAAATACTTCTGTCTCCATTTAAAACTACGCTCCGTATAAGCAGAGGCCCAAACACGCTTGATACCTTGAAGAATTTCATCTTCATCTTTAATGTTAAAAAGCGTCAAGTTTAATCCTGCTCCAGTAAACTCCTTTAAATCTTCCATATTAGTATCACTACGAAGAAACACTGGTGCGTTACCTATATTTTTTCCAAAGACTGAAACAAATTGTTGTTTTAAATCGGTTAAAAATTCATCCTTCAATGGCATATTGATAATGGATTTATGCAATTTATCTAATGCTGAAAGTTGAAAATCTTCAACCGTAGATTCGCTTGTACCTTCCTCTCTCATAGTGTTGGCCATTTTAAAGGTGTCATTTAGATACTGCCAATAAGTTTTAGATTCGTTAGGCATTTGCTGGTCCATGTGCGTTCTAAATATCCCGAAAGGAATTACTAATCCTTCAACAACGTTCTCGGGAAACATCTTTTTGAGTTCCCCTAAATTTGCGGCTTTTGGTCCACACAACTTACCTGAATCAGAAGCGTCTACATTACGCATATTTACGACCGAAGTTTTACTTAGGTTTATTTGGTCTGTTGGAACCTCTATTACATTTTTATTACGCTCTTGTTTGCTAAAAAGATCTTTTTCAACAGAAGTCATATCGTCTTCTTGCTTTAAAATAATGTTGCCTCTGTTAGAAACAGCGTAAAACACATTTTCTCCATTGTAGTCTTTTAGTTCTTTTAAATTATCATAAGACAAAGCGGCATTTGGGATACCTAAATTTCGAGCCAACAGCTGAACATGAGAGACCAAATTACCTTCGGAAACGGTCATTATACCTGCAACAGGCTTGAGGTCTGCAGGTGGTCTTTCAAAAATATATATGTTTTTTGGGTTCACCTCTATATCGTCAGGATTGCCATCTACCACCACCAATTTACCAAAGGCGTAGCCAGGATTTAACCCTCTAAAACTGCTTGTATTATCGACACCCACAACATTATTATTAAGATCTGTTGCATTAGCAAAAAAGGTACCTAAATTACTGACGGATTCGCCTAAACTTAAAGCCACACTACTTCTCACTTTATCGTCTATAAATCCGTAAGCCAATGGTTCGAAAGCCGCATATGTATTTACAACTTCGGTGTAATTTGCTTTTACCGTAGCAGAACACCACTCTACCACACTGCGGGAAATGTTCAGAAATTCGGATAAATCCTGCACCTTCAAATCTTGCTTTGAATAAATTTCGTTGAGCTGATATTCAATCGCATTATATTCCCAACCCTCAATAAGTCCTGTGCCATCTGCAGCACAAATCATAGTCATGATTTTATGCAGATTTTCCTGAAGATTTTCTGGTTGCCATTCTTGAGTTTTGGTTAAAAGAAAGTGTTCGAGATCATTAGAAATGTCTAAAATTGTTAATCGGTCTTTTGCGGACGCATACGACAAAATCCCTTCTCGGATCGTATTCAGAGTTTCTGTAATGTTTATGATAGCGATCTCGGTTGAAGCATTTTTATTGGTTTTAATAAACTCTTCCATGCGCTTAGTTACTGAGCTTGAATTAGGTAGGCTGTTGATTTGCTGTTCCAATTCCGAAAAATCCAATGGTGCGTAATTAGTCTTCATGGTAGAAATTAACTCATCGAAATCCTTTTTAAGATCACTGCTTAATTTTGAATTATTTTCAGAATAAAAACGCTCTACTTTACTAATGTCGGTGACTTCTGGCTGACCGTGAATTTTAATTCTTAGATCCATAAACGGCTCGTATTTTTCAGAAATCAATTTAGACTGGCTTCGCACTAACTGTGCAATATTGGTATCACCATTATGCGGAATATCTTTTAAAGCTTGCCTAATGAGATAATAATTCTCTTTCAACAATTTTTCGTCCCTTAGAATCGTTTCGAAAAAATTTCTTCCCCATGCTTCTTCATCTTCAGATTGAATGGCTCCTCGGTAAAATTGACCTTTTCGCAATACCCAACCATTATCGATACTTTGAAGGTATTTATTAATTTGGTATTGTTTTAGGCGATTAAAGTTCTCTTCCCTATCCAAAAACGGTTGGATTTCATTTGCAGCAAGAATTTCCCCAAAATATAAGTCGTTTGTTTTTCTAAGTTTTAAAGCACTTTCTTTAAATGTAGCGTGCTGAATTCCTTCAACTTTATCTGGACAAGGGTCTTTTGGATCCCTTATACTACCATCCTCGCAAAACCATTTGATCCGGTAATAAGGTCCTCGGATATCGTTTTTATATTCTTGAATCAATTTTTGAACTTCACTGTTCGATTGTTTCTGACCAAAAAAAGGCTGAATGCAAATAACTGATATAATAAGGGCAATTAGGGTTCTCATTTTAATGATTTTTATGCTTCGTAAAGTTAATGCAATAAAAACTTAATATATTGAATCATCTGGCCATTTCAGCTAATGAATCAAAATTTCTATGGATAAAATACGAAAGAACTCATTTTATGAGACAACCAAACGGCGATGGTAGTTAATCTGGCCTAAATGATAGGATAAATGCGCTAAAAGGTGCAACAGAAAATACTCAGTGGTCATTGTATCTTTAAATGGGTTTTGATGATATTCTTTTTTCAAATCTTGATTAGATAATGATTCCAGAACTTTCTCTACGGTAAAACGACAGTCTTCAATTAATGAAATTAAATCAGAAAGAGGAACATTCTTATTTGAAAATTCTAAATCTCTTTGCCTTATATATCCTGAATTTCCTAAGTTCGCACCAATATAGGTATTTAGATTGCCCACTAAATGAAGCGCTAAATTACCAGCTGAATTTGTAATGGCTTTTTCCACTTTCCACAAATTGCTTTCATTTTTATATAATTGTAGTTCTTCTTTTAATTTATTAAGATCACGATTAAATAATTTTACCAGACTTTGTCGCATAATTTTTTAGGTATTAAGAATATTGATACGTATATCAACAAAACAAATTTTCAACATTAAAAATAGCTAATTAATACCTTACTTTTGCGACATGGTAAAACAAGATCGTTCGCAACTTGAATTTGTGGTTTTAATGGCTGCATTAATGTCTATTGTGGCATTATCTATTGATGCTTTATTACCAGCATTGCCCGATATTGGAGGGTATCTCAATGTGAGCGACCCAACCGAATATCCTAAATTGGTGACTTTTATTTTCCTAGGTTTGGGCTTTGGACAATTGCTACTTGGACCGTTGTCAGATAGTTTAGGCAGAAAGGCAATTGTATATATCGGCTTTGTCATTTTTATTATCGCATCTATTATCTGTATTACCACCAAAAATTTTGAAATCATGCTTTTTGGAAGAGTGCTGCAAGGTATTGGTTTAGCAGCACCAAGAACTATGTCTATTGCCATGGTAAGGGATTCTTATAATGGCGATCATATGTCTAAAATCTTATCCATCGTTGTTATGGTGTTTATTCTCGTCCCTGTAGTAGCACCAACACTTGGACAGTTTTTAATGAAAATTTACGATTGGAAATCCATTTTTATCTTCAATCTAATTTTTGGGGTTTTAGTCATGATTTGGTTTTGGTTAAGACAGCCCGAAACTTTACACGAACGATACAAAAGGAAATTTAAGTTTTCAATTTATAAAACAGGAACAGTTGAATTTCTGAAGATTAAGTCTGCCGTTATCTACACCTTACTGTCAGGACTGATTACAGGATCTTTTATGGTTTATTTGAGTACATCGCAGCAAATATTTGAAAATCAATATAATTTGGCTGAAGAGTTTCCGCTGATATTTGCCAGCTTAGCTATATCAGTTGGTTTAGCTACATTTCTGAATAGCCAACTCGTCGAGCGATTTGGTACGCGTAAGATTGTACATATAGCAATGCTGAGTTTTGTGATCATTTCTTTATTGTTTATAATTCTTTTTAGGTCAGGACAAAATCCAAGTGTTGAAGTTTTAATTGGCTTTTTTGCTGTTCAGTTTTTCTGTATCGGATTCTTATTTGGAAACTTAAGGTCTTTGGCCATGGAACCAATTGGACATATCGCAGGAATTGGTTCTGCTTTGAACGGATTTATTTCAACAGTAATGGCAGTACCGATTGCCAATTATATTGGTGGGTTTGTAATCGATTCCGTAGCTCCACTTTTTGTAGGGTTTTTGGTTTGCGGAATAATATCTTTAGCCTTGTTTTATAGCGATAGTCCAAAATTTATAAGAGCTTTTAGCAAAGCTTGAAGCGGTCTATTATTCTATGAAGAATGTCATAAAGATTTTTTTTACTAGCCTATGCTAAAGCGGTAAACGAGTTCTCCTCTACCCTATTTTTGTAGTAATTAAAATATTTCTAAACTCCCTTTACCTTCTCTTATTACGATAGGCACATCTTCAGAAAGATCAATAACTGTAGAAGCTTCATTGTCACCGTAACCACCATCAATAACTATATCCACCAATTTATCCCACTTTTCGAGAATCAATTCTGGATCTGTGGTATATTCCAAAACATCATCCTCATCTCTGATAGATGTTGAAACAATTGGATTGCCCAAGGCTTTTACTAAAGCTAAGGCTATGGAATTATCTGGTACTCTAATTCCCACAGTTTTTCTTTTTTTAAAAGGGTTTGGTAAATTTCTAGAACCTGGTAAAATAAAAGTATAAGGTCCAGGTAAAGCACGTTTCAATATTTTAAACGTTGTGGTGTCAATCTGTTTTACATAATCACTAAGATTACTTAAATCTTCGCAAACAAAAGAAAAATTCGACTTTTCAAGCTTTACACCTTTTATCAAAGCAATTCGCTCTAAGGCTTTTATGTTCGTGATATCACAGCCCAAACCGTAAACTGTATCTGTTGGGTAAATTACCAAACCGCCATCCTTAAGAGTTTTAACCACTTTCTGAATTTCCTTCGGGTTAGGATTTTCTGGATATATTTTTATAAGCTCTGCCATAATTTTTAAGTTATCTAAGCGTTTACCAATTTAACTATTATTTTCAATATGAAAAAAATTAAAACTCTATTCGTTTTTACAGTCATTGCAACATTTTTAATGGCTTGCTCAAAAAATGATGATACCAACTCAAATATAACATCACTTGACCCTTCTCAAATTTATGAGGAGTTCAATATTTCATACGGGATTGATAGCGATCAGGTTTTTGATTTGTATTTGCCTGCCAACAGAACTGCCACAACCAAAATGTTAGTCTTAGTACATGGTGGCGGATGGACATCTGGTGATAAAGCGGATATGAATGCATTTAGGGATTACATTAAAACGCAGATGCCTGATTATGCAATTGTAAATATGAATTACAGATTGGCAGATGAAAATAATTCGCCTTACCCAATGCAAATTAACGACATAACCGCTGTGGTTGATTATTTAGAAGATAACGAAGATTATTATGTCCTATCAGATGATTTAGGTTTTATTGGAGTAAGTGCTGGTGCACATTTATCATTATTATGGAGCTATGCTTTTGATGATGACAATCAAGTTGAAATGGTTTGTAGTGTAGTTGGACCTACAAATTTTACAGATCCAGCTTACACCAACGCCAATAATCCTGTTTATAATGAGCTCTTTGCAACTTTTGGAGCAGAATTATCTACTTCTTTTTTAGAAGAAGTAAGTCCGTTTCATCGTGTTACATCCTCAGCTCCACCAACTATTTTGTTTTATGGTGGCCAAGACCCGTTAATCCCAACCACCCAGGGAACGGATTTGCGCGATCAATTAGTTGAACTAAATATAGCACACGAATTTACTTTATATCCAAATGAAGGTCACGGTTGGACTGGCCTTAATTTATTGGATACATCCTTAAAACTGCAAGCTTTTATTGAAACGCATTTGTAATTAGCCGATTTTCAATTGTTAAAATTTTAAATTTCTGTAACATTTAAGGCTATATTAGAGTCTTTAATGTATGCATCTGTACATCAAAATAATTATTGCGCTTGTATTTAGTGCTCAACTTTTCGCTACTGAAAATCATCCTACAGAAGCACAACCTCCTATTATTTTTTTGAAAGCGGAAATTATAAACGTAACTACAACAAGAATTCCTTTTAAGGTTGTCGATCAACTTATAGTGGTCGAAGCTGAATTATTAGATAAAATAGGAAATTTTATTGTAGATACGGGTTCCGAAACATTATTACTAAACAGCGTACATTTTAAAGCACCTCGTAAATATTTAGACCGAGGAAAGGAGAAAAATGGAGTGCATCAAACAATAAAGGATGTCAAAGAAAAATACCTTAAAGCATTAAATATTAAAGATATTAACTTAGCAAAGCTGAATGCCGACATTCTTGATCTATCACACATCGAAAAAACAAAAAAAATTAATTTATTAGGTATTATTGGTTACAGTATTCTTAAAGATTTTGAAGTGTTTATAGATATGCATTTACGCCAAATTACCCTCACTAAAACGGATAAATATGGTGAGCGTCTCTCGCAGAAAGTTTATGCAGAAACAATAACTGATAGTGTAGAGTTTAAGCTAAAACGGCATACTATAATTTTGAATGCCTACGTAGAAAATAAACCTGTGCAATTTGGATTAGACACCGCAGCAGAATACAATCAACTCAATAAAAATATTGATTCAGAAATATTAAAGTACTTTTATCCGGGCAATCCACTAAAATTAACCGGAGCCAGTGGCAAACAAAAACAGGTTTTGGCAGGCAAATTGTTTAGAGTAAAACTAAATGATTCTATTTATTTTGGACCAATGAAAACAGTACTGACCAACTTAAAACAAATGAATAACGCTTTCGGCACTCATCTAGATGGTATTCTAGGATTTGAGTTTTTTGCGCAAAAAAGAACAATTATTAATTATAAAAAAAGGATACTTTATTTTATAGATAATCCAATCGTTAAGCATTGACAGTTTTAAAAACACATATCGCACTCATTTTTTCAATTCTATTTGTATTAACCACTTACGCTCAAAATAGCACAAAAAAAGGTTATAAAATTGAAGGTGAAACCGTTGTTTTTATTTTTAATGTGAATGACTATCCAAACATTAACAATATTATAGACCCTATAAATGATGTATTTGTTTCGGGAGAATTTAATAATTGGGCAAGGGATCAATGGAAAATGAATAGAGTAAACGATTCAATCTATCATCTTAAAAAAGATTTATCTGCTTTTTCTTCGGAATTTGGTTGGGAATTCAAGTTTATCGTTAATAGCATACACTGGGCAGAACCATCAGACGAATTTAGTAATATCGTCGATGCACGAGATTGGGGCGGCCTTCCATTAATGACGTATAATCTAAAACTTTACAGTGCGTTTGCGACAGAATATGGCAATGTTAGATTTAGACTCAACGGACATAAAGATGCCGAAAAGGTTATTTTGAGTGGTACCTTTAATCGATGGGACGAATCTGGATTTAAAATGAAACGAACGGAAGACGGTTGGGAAGTTACATTACAATTGCAACCCGACGTATATCAATATAAGTTTATTGTAGATGGTAACTGGATTGAAGACCCTCAAAATCCTTCGAAAGTTAAAAACGAATACAATGGTTATAATTCGGTAATAGATATTCAAAAAAATGTTGAATTCCGCTTATGTGATTATCCCAATGCTAAAAGCGTCATATTATCTGGAGACTTCAATAATTGGGCTTTAGAGGAGTTGAAAATGGAGAAAATTGATGATTGTTGGACCTACACAAAACGTCTGTCTTCAGGAAAACATCATTATAAATTTATTGTTGATGGCACTTGGATTACGGACCCAGCAAACAAAATAAAAGAATACGACGGCAAGGGAAATATAAACTCTGTCTGTATGGTAAAATAGTCTTAACTAATCAACTCAAGCTTAGCAAATCGGAGTAGCAGTTTTTTGGTATCACCATTTTGGAATTTAATTTCAGCTTTTGCATCACCACCTGCTCCTTCAATTTTTACAACTTCACCTCTACCAAAACGTTGATGATTCACCACATTACCTACAGTCAATTTACTATCAAATAAATTAGTACCTCCATTTGACTTACCAACTGGTTTTAGCTTTTTAGGTGCGCTTATTTTATACCCTTCAGGCTTTTTTCGAGATTCCTTTTTCTGAACATTTCTTGATTTTGGTTTTGCAAACCTAATTTTATTTGGTTCTACGTCCCCAAAAATTGAAGCATCCAACATTGGGTTGAATCGTTGTTCTTTCAACGGTGTAGTGATATTTACAAACTTTTCGTCAATTTCTTCAATAAAACGACTAGGCTCGGCATCAATCAATTTTCCCCAACGGTATCGGGAAACTGTATAAGTTAAATAGGCCTGTTTCTCGGCACGCGTCAGTGCCACGTAAAACAAACGTCGTTCTTCTTCAAGCTCACTTCTGGTATTCATGCTCATGGCACTTGGGAATAGGTCTTCTTCCATACCTACAATAAACACATGGGAAAATTCTAAACCTTTTGCCAAATGGATGGTCATTAAAGCCACATGATCCGGATCGCCTTTATCTGCATCCAAATCTGTTGCCAAAGCCACATCCTCTAAAAATTCGGCCAGAGATCCAGTGCTATCGGCCACTTCAATCTGCCCTTCGACAAAATCTTTAATACCGTTTAATAATTCTTGAACGTTATCCATTTTGGTCACACCCTCCGGAGTGCCGTCTTTATTCAACTCACGGATCAATCCACTAGTTTTGGTCACATGCTCTGCCAATTCAAATGCATTGGCTGTTTGGTTCATCACTTGGTAACTCTCAATAAGTGTGGCAAAATTCTTCAACTTATTTTTAGTACCGTTATTAATGTTGATGTTAATGCTGTCAATATTCTGAATTATTTCGAATATTGTTTTTCCCATACCATTGGCAGCAACAATCAATCGATCTACAGTAGTTTGACCAATACCGCGAGCAGGATAATTTATTACGCGTTTTAGCGCTTCTTCATCGGCAGGGTTGAGAATTAGCCGTAAGTAAGCAGTAACATCTTTAATTTCTTTACGTTGGTAAAATGAAAGTCCACCATAAATTCTATACGGAATATCCCGTTTTCTCAACGCATCCTCAATAGCACGTGATTGGGCATTGGTTCTATACAAAACCGCAAAATCACTATTCGGTAAATGATCGTTCATTTTGGTTTCCCAAATAGTGCTAGCTACATAACGGCCCTCGTCACCATCAGTCATGGTACGATGTACTATCACTTGTTCACCTTCAACATTTGCGGTCCAAACCACTTTATCAAGTTTAGTTTTGTTATGTTCAATGACAGAATTTGCCGCACCAACAATATTTTTTGTAGAACGGTAATTCTGTTCCAGCCTATAGACTTTTACATTATCGTAGTCCTTTTGAAAATTCAGTATATTATTGATGTTTGCACCACGGAAAGCATAAATACTTTGGGCATCATCGCCCACCACACAGATATTTTGAAAACGATCTGATAAGGCTCTCACAATAAGGTATTGCGAATGATTGGTATCCTGATACTCATCCACCAAGATATATCTGAACTTATTTTGATATTGTGCCAAAACATTTGGAAAGCGAGTAAGCAATTCGTTAGTTCTCAACAGCAAATCATCAAAATCCATAGCTCCTGCCTTGAAACATCGATCAACATACTCCGCGTAAATCTCACCCATTTTTGGTCTTCTCGTGGCTGCATCTGCCTCCATGAGTTCTGGATTCTTAAAATAAGCTTTTACAGTGATGAGATTATTTTTATAAGACGATATTCTACTATAAACCTGTTTGGTTTTATAGATGTCTTTATCTAAACCCATTTCCTTAATAATAGAGCCTAGTAGTTTTTGCGAATCTTGGGTATCGTAAATGGTAAAATTGCTTGGGAAACCTAGATGATGACCTTCAAAACGTAAGATTTTTGCAAAAACTGAGTGAAATGTGCCCATCCACAAATTTTTGGCTTCACCATCACCAACAATTTCTGCAATTCTGCCTTTCATTTCCTTGGCAGCCTTATTAGTAAAGGTCAATGCCAAAATATTAAAAGAATCGACACCTTGACTCATTAAATAAGCAATACGGTATGTGAGTACACGTGTTTTACCAGAACCTGCACCAGCAATGACAATCATTGGGCCATCCTTCTGCAACGTAGGTGCTAATTGGGCTTCATTAAGCTGACTGAGATACTTTTCCAAATGCAATTTTTTTCGAGCTGTGAAATTAATAATAACCCTAGGTTTTACCGAACAGAAATAGTAATAATTATAAACAAACTATTAAGAATTTATGGTTGAATTAATTTCAATATCTTAGTACAAAATATTTAATATGAAATTTCTATCGCTGCTCGTTTTAATGTTGTCACTTGTTAGTTATTCACAAAACTCAATGGACCAAGATATTATTGATATTGAAGACCAATTGATTGAATGGCGACATCACTTCCATCAAAATCCAGAACTATCTAATCGCGAATTTAAAACTGCCGAAAAGATTGCCGAACATTTAAAATCTCTTGGAATGGAAGTTGAAACTGGTATCGCAAAAACAGGCGTAGTCGGTATTTTAAAAGGGAATAATAACGGAAAAGTGGTAGCATTAAGAGCAGATATAGATGCACTTCCTGTTACCGAACGGAATGATTTACCTTTTAAATCTGAAGTAAGAACAACATTTCTCAACACCGAAACAGGAGTAATGCATGCTTGCGGTCACGATACACATATCGCTATATTAATGGCTACTGCCGAGGTGCTATCAAAACACAAAGATAAAATTAACGGTACCGTAAAATTCATTTTTCAACCTGCTGAAGAAGGTCCGCCACCTGGAGAAGAAGGAGGTGCAAAACTGATGATCAAAGAAAATGTTCTAAAAAATCCAGATGTAGATGCTATTTTTGGATTACATATTAATTCCCAGACACCTGTTGGCACCATTAAATACAAGACTGGTGGAATTATGGCCTCGGTAGAGCGTTTTGTCATTGATGTAAAAGGAAAACAAACACATGGCTCACAACCATGGTCTGGTGTGGACCCGATTTTAATTTCAGCTAAAATTATCGATGGTTTACAGACTATTATAAGTCGAGAATCTCAACTTACCAATGAAGCCGCCGTGATTACAGTCGGTAAGATTACTGCAGGAACACGATTTAATATTATTCCAGAATCTGCGGAAATGATTGGCACTGTCAGAACCTTAGACCCAGCAATGCGCAGCCATATTGAAAAACGCATGAAAGAAATGGTGGAAACTATCGCTAAGGCTTACGGCGGTAATGCAACCATTACGTTTCAAAATAATACATCTATTACATTTAACGATCCAGATTTGACAGCTCAGGTTTTACCGTCTATACAAAGAGCAGCAGGAGAAACTAATGTACAGATCATGAAAGCCACAACTGGCGGAGAGGATTTTTCATATTTTCAAGAAGAAGTACCCGGAGTATATTTCTTTTTGGGTGGCATGACACCTGGTACCACAGAATCATTTCCGCATCATACACCAGATTTTATGATTGATGATAGTGGTATGTTGTTAGGGGTTAAAGCTTTTACCAACATAACTTTGGATTATCTCAACAACTAATTAGCTTTATCACCGTCGCCTGCCACCGCAGAACGTAAACCGGCTTTTGTACTTATCCAAATAAAATTAAATATGGATTGATTGGTGTTACGCTCAACACCTTCGGCATGTCCAAATCTGAAGCCGTCCTCATCTCCATCGCTGTCTTTTGAGACGAAAAGATTTACGATTCCCGAAAGAAAGTTTTTCTCTTCTTTACCATCATCCTTCATAAGGGCAACCTTAAATTCATCGTATTTCATTTTTAAATCGATAGAAGATGTGGATGGATTTCCGCTAATGGTAAAATAGGTTTGTTGCAAATCTCCTTCCAACTGTACATTGAGATTTGGTTCTGTAAATTCATTTAATTGTGGCACATTTAAAAACCCTAAATCCGCCTTAAACACAAATCTATCTGATGGATCCTGAACCGTAAACGACCAATCTACATTGAGAGGAGAACTGCCCATAAATGATGTATTTACATTTATTTTAGTTGGCTCAGATGTTCCATAGACATTACCCACTTTGGCAATTATTGCATCAAAGTTTGTGAAGTGGATTTCACCGGCTTTATTATCTGCCTTTACTTTTTCAGCATAGGTAAGTTTAGCATTATTCACTTTTACCGAATCGATTCCCAAATCAAACTCTAAGTCCCGTAACATTTTGCTATAAAGCGGTTTGTAGGTATTGTCGTCATTTACGAGTTTGTCCCTATAAATGGTGGCATCTGCAGATTCCAAAATCAATTTATCCGCTCCAAACGAGAAAACCGAATCATTTTTACTGTCGATGGATTGGTTTTCAATTTTCAAGGATTCGAAGACCACATCAAAATGATCACGTTCCTTTGGTATAATTTGCGATAATCGCTGTCTTGAATATTTGGTTTTTAATTTGATATCCTCTATTAAGGATGTGGTATCGGTTATTTTATATGTTTTTGCAGTTAAGTTTTCATAATCGCTCATTTGAAAAAAGAGTGCATTTCCGTTTAAATTAAAAGTTTCATATTCAAATGGGATGATTTGATTTTTGGTTGTTGAATCGATTTGAATTGATTTCATATTAAAATTCAATGCATTGGCAGAAAACTTAATAGAGTCATTTGCAGTATTATATATTATGACATTAGCATCATTTATATTAAAATTATCGATGTTTATTGGTTTTGATTCTGAGTTCGATTGAGACGATCCTAAATCCTTCATATCTACATTCTTATTATAGTAGAACGATATGTTTGGCTGATTGAGGTTAATGTTTTGAATAGAAATTTTATCAGAAAACAAATAGCTCCAAATACTTACATCTTCAATATTGATTTTTTCAAGATTGGCATCAAGTATGGTTTTGCCCGTTGTTTTTCCCGTTATAAAAATTTTCGGTGATGTAATTTCTAGATCACCGCCAATAATGCTTACATCAATATCACTGTAATCAACTTTTATAGTATCAGGAAGGTTTTTCACATAGTTCTCAATTCTATTTTTAGCTATGCTATTGACTATAAAGTAAGCTAATATGAGAAATAGAATCACCACACCAACTATAAGAACTTTCTTTTTATATTTTTTCTGCATTCTATAAAGATATAATTTCATTACTTTGGGAACAATTAAATTTAAATATCTTTACTTTCAAATAATATTTATGAATTCTGTTTTAGGCTTTTTATCACATGTTCCATGGTGGGCATGGATATTAATAATTTTTGCTCTCATTGCCTTGAGAGATATTTTTCAAAGACAACATACCATAAGCAGAAATTTTCCCATCGTAGGACATATTAGGTATTTGCTGGAAAGTATTGGCCCGGAATTACGTCAATATTTAGTGGCAAACAATAGAGAAGAACTTCCATTTAACAGGATAGAACGTGGATGGGTCTATGCATCTTCTAAAAACGAGAATAACTACGAAGGTTTTGGTACCGATAGAGATATTTATAGTCATCAGCATATTTTTGTTAATAATGCGATGTTTCCATACCGCATAACTGAAGACCACCCAAATACAATTGATAAGACATTTTTACCTTGCGCTAAAGTAATGGGTTTGCATAATAAACGCAGGAGACCTTATCGACCAGCATCAATTATTAACGTTTCTGCAATGAGTTATGGTTCGTTAAGCGCTAAAGCCATTGAATCTCTAAACAAAGGAATTAAAATTGCAGGAGCTTACCAAAATACAGGAGAAGGCGGGCTATCACCTTATCATAAACATGGTGGAGATGTCGTATTTCATTTTGGCACAGGATATTTTGGAGTAAGGTCTGATGATGGTGGGTTCTCTATGGAAAAAATGAAAAAGATGGTAGATGACCATCCTTTTTTAAGAGCTATTGAAATTAAGTTGTCCCAAGGCGCAAAACCAGGTAAAGGAGGTGTGTTACCAGGCGAAAAAATAAGTGAGGAAATTGCTGAAATACGAGGAGTTGAAGTGGGCAAAACCGTATTATCCCCACCCAACCATAATGCATTTAAGACCATTCCTGAAATGGTCGATTTTATTGAAGCTATTGCAGAAGAGACAGGCTTACCTGTGGGAATAAAAGCTGCAATAGGAAAGTTAGATCAATGGGAAGAGCTAGCGGATACCATGGTCAAAACCGGAAAAGGACCAGATTTTATTACTGTTGATGGAGGCGAGGGTGGCACAGGTGCTGCACCACCGAGTTTTGCAGACCATGTTTCTTTGCCTTGGGTTTATGGTTTTGGGGATTTGTACAAACTGTTTCAGCGCAAAGGCCTATCTGAGCAAATCGTCTTTGTTGGAAGTGGAAAACTAGGTTTTCCAGCAAAAGCCGCAATGGCCTTCGCCATGGGAGCTGATTGCATCAATGTGGCTCGTGAAGCTATGATGAGTATTGGCTGTATACAGGCGCAGGTTTGCCATACCAACCGTTGCCCATCTGGCGTCGCAACTCAAAGCAAATGGTTACAACGCGGCATCGATATACCTTTAAAGTCCGAACGGCTGGGACAATATTTTAAAACATTTAGAAAGGAATTAGTAGAAATTACACATGCAGCAGGTTATGAACATCCCTGCCAATTTACCATGGATGATATAGAAGTAAATGTAGACGACCATAACCTTTCAAAAGAGTTAAGCAACACCTATCAATATCAAAAAACCGCTGTGCCATTTGGATCTATGCAAGAATTGAAAAATTGCATGCACCTTGGTGGACAATCAGAGAACTATTAAAATTTATTCTATGGACATCGAAGATTTTATCCCTTATTTATTGAACTTGCTACCCGCAATAGTTGTAGGTTTAATCGCCTACTATTTTTTTAAACAACATATCGAAAACGAACGTAGCAGAAGACGCTATCTCTTGCATCGTGATGTTCACAAAGAAACACTTCCAATCAGGTTACAAGCTTATGAACGAATGTCGCTTTTTTTAGAACGCATATCGCCATCAAAATTATTAACAAGAATTAACCCAACATCTTCTGATAAAGATAATTATGAATCTTTACTTATAGCTTCAATCGAACAAGAATTTGAACATAATTTATCACAGCAAATCTACGTTTCGGATGAATGCTGGAACATTATTACGGCAGCAAAAAATGCCACAATTCAGCTGATCAGAAAAGCGAATATGCAGGAAAAAACGGATTCTGCTAACAAGCTTAGGGAAATAGTTCTTACCGAACTTATGGAGAAGCCAGCACCGAGTAGTACGGCTTTATCTTTCATCAAACAAGAAGTTGGAGAGTTGTGGTAGCGAGAGCCAATCTGTGAGTTAGAAATTGAAAAATTAATTACAATTCTTCAACCCTATCAGCACGAATTCATGCTTAATACTAAATGTTACTTATCGCGTACTAATGTCGTGTCGTTTTTCAGCATACTCGTAACCTTCTTTCCACCATTTTTCCATTAAGCGTTTGCTGAATATCAACGAATTTTCGGTAAGACTTGTTGGTGTATAATACAAGTTTAGTTTTACATCTCTATTACGGGCGGCCAATTTACCAATGATGATGTCGTTGCGTTCTACCTGGTCCAAAAGATGTCCAAACAAACTTATCATTAACGAAAATGGGTTTTTCCCAAGAATTTTCTGTTTTCCAAGATTTTCAGCTTCAAGAACAATGGCATCTACTTCTGTTGCCCCTCTAATAATTGCTTCACGAATAGGAATAACACTTCCAAGACCTCCATCAGCGTACTCATAGCCATTGACTTTTGCCAGTGACATAAACGGAATGTAATTACAGGAAATCCAAATCCAATTACAAAATTCATCATAAGTACAGTCATTTATTGACTTATACTCTACCCGATTCATTGATAGATTGGACACGGTTACTACGACATCATGCTTTTCTTTTTTAATTTTGCTATATTCATCTTGCGTAAAATTGCGCCTAATATTTCGCTTTAAGGCTTTGCTCTCTCCAAACGTCCTCCTCCTTCTTATAAATTGCCAGAGTGAGTTCACGAAATCGATAGTAACATATTCCCTATCTCCTTTTTTTCGCTGCACAAAGGGACTAATGCTAAAAATATCGTGCTGCTGCACATTGGTAAAAATATCGTAGAGTTTACCAATTTCGTTAACAGCCAGATGTGGCACCAAAAGGCTACCAGTTGATGTGCCCAAAAACATATCGTAATTATGTTTTTCCCGCTCCATGAGATATTGCGCCACACCACCTGCAAATGCGCCTTTGCTTCCACCACCAGAAATCACCAATGCGCGCATTATCCTTTATTTTGTTCTAATTGTTCTGACATATCCTTTGCAAACTTAACCATTCTCCAATTATGATGCGATTTGGCCTCCTTCAGATTGGATTGACATTTTTCGTTACATGAATTAATTAATTTAAGATACTGAAATGCTTTCATCCTTAAGTCGGCATTATATCGTGTTTCCGTATAATTCAAAAGCTCATTATACAAACCTTGTTTGTTATCTGTTTGGTAAAATGGCGTATTGAGATTAAGCATTATCCAAAGCAGACGTACGTTTTTATCATTGAATCCTTCTATGTTTCTGGTTTTAGAAAGATACCTAGGACGATCTTCAGGGAAACTGACCCATAAATTATACAAAGCGTTTTCAACAGTGACATAAGATTTATCATCCAATAGTGATTCGTACTCAGATTTTAATTCTACTGGAACCTTAGTGATGTATTGCGAAATCGCTTGACGCACTTTTAAACTACTTCTAAACGTATTTTTATTAACCAAGCTCGGAAATTGCGAAATGACTTTTACTTTTGCCTCATCAGACACATCGTACTTTAAATAATCAGCACATTTTGAGTTTTTTGCCTCACAATCTACCATCAAATATTCCTGAATTTTAGCCGATTCTTTTTCCAACAACTCTAAAGCTTTATATACTGGAAATTTTTCCTGTTCAATCCATTCATTTACAAAACTGGTTAGTGATTTTCCATATAATGACTGGATTTCTTTAATAAAATCTGACGTTTCTACATTGGCGAACTGGTACTTTTCTAGATAGTTCTTTACCGCTTTTCTAAAAACGGCGTCACCAACTTTACCTCTCAATGCATGCAACACCCAAGATCCACGTTGATAAAAGGTCAAGCTACTCGATTTTGGATTGAGCAAAGATGTACCATTGCCCGCGATATCTTGTCTGCCTAAATCTAATGCCGATTCATATAGTTTAAAACAAAAATAATCATCGCCAAAAATATCACGTTCTGCAAGAAGCGCATAATAGGTTGCAAAACCTTCCTGGAGCCAATGATGCTCACCTGATGTAGAAGTTACCAAATTGCCAAACCATTGATGAGCCAGTTCATGGGCATTAACGTTGACGTAATTTTTGTCATTAAATCCAATATTATCCACAACGAAGGCATCAGAAAATATAGTGAGCGTAGTGTTTTCCATGCCAGCGTAAAGAAAGTCGTGCACCGGAACTTGTTTATAATTTTGCCAAGGATATGCAAAGCCGATCTCATTTTCCAAAAAATCGAACATTTGTTTGGAATAACGATAGGTCGGCTCAACCTTTAGGGAATCTTCTGGATAATAGTAATATTTTAAAGGAATACCGCTTTCTGAGGTTTCAGTTGTTTGGTTGTATTTGCCAATAGCGAAGGCAACTAAGTAACTAGACATAGGCTTTTGCATGTCGTAATGCCAAACTATACTTGAACCCTCAACTTTTCTGTTTTTCAACACGCCATTTGCGACGACTTCATAATTGCTGTTAAATTCAATCGTTAAATCAAACTCAATTTTATCGTTAGTATCATCAATACTCGGTAGCCAATTACTGGTATATTTTCCCTGACCTTGCGTCCAAATTTGCCATTTATCATTCTTTCTCAAAAAATAGAGCGCTTTTTTAGGAACAGCTTCATATCTAAATACCGCGGAATAAGTTTTACCTTTTTTGAAGTTTGATTTTAACCATAGCTTATCACTATCATAACTAAAGCCTACCTCATTCTCATCCTTTTCTGGGAAAATGTAAGCCATATCAATAGCATCTAAATAAACCGAATCCACTTCACGAAGAATTTTGAACTCACAATAAACACTGCCGATAACTTTGGAAGAATCAGGGACCAGTTCTATTGCAGCTTTAATGTTTGTAAAATCTACATTTTCCGTTTGCTGAGAAAAAGAACAACCCGCTACAAACACGGTAAAAATGACTAAGAATTTCTTCATGAATAGATTTTAATCAAGAATAAGACCAAAATACAATAAATTGTAGTCTTTCCGCTAACGGTGTTAATAAACACAAGTAAAATCTTTAGTTCTTGAGATTCCTTCATTGATCTCTGATTGTTAAAATCTGAATAACAAAAAGAGATTTATTTTCTCAAAGGAATTGGGTAAATTCGCAAGCATGAGCGCGAATCTCCAAACTCCCATCGACTACCTCAAAGGCGTTGGCCCTAATAGGGCGGATTTGTTACGTTCAGAACTAGGAATCCACACCTACCAAGATTTACTCAACCTTTTCCCAAATCGCTATATTGATCGCACGCGCTATTACAAAATCAACGAGTTGCTACAAAACAGCTCCGAAGTTCAGATAGTTGGAAAAATCACCGACTTTAGAGAAGTGCCCCAAAAGCGTGGAAAACGATTGGTCGCCAATTTTAAAGACGACACGGGAATGATGGAGCTTGTATGGTTTAGAGGACAAAAATGGACTAGAGAAAGTTTAAAAATCAATCAGACCTACGTAATATTTGGGAAAGTGAATTGGTTCAACGGCAAATTTAGCATGCCACATCCTGAAATAGAATTGCAATCAGAACACGAAAGCAACTTAAGGTCTGCCATGCAAGCCATATATCCTTCTACCGAAAAACTTTCGAATAAAGGGATTACCAATCGCATATTGACCAAAATAATGCAGCAGTTATTCCTGGAAACCAAAGGACGATTTGCCGAAACTTTATCGGTTTCAATTATGGAAGAATTGAAACTGATTTCTAAGTCTGATGCACTATTTAACATTCACTTTCCAAAGACTCCGGAACTACTTTTAAGATCTCAATTCCGACTTAAATTTGAAGAATTATTTTACCTTCAATTGCAATTAATTTTAAAGAATTTAATCCATAAATCGAAAATTAAAGGTTTTGTTTTTGATAAAGTAGGAGACTATTTCAACACGTTTTATAATGACCATTTACCCTTTGAATTGACCGATGCCCAAAAGCGTGTACTAAAAGAAATTCGATCAGATTTAGGCAGCAAGGCTCAGATGAACCGACTCTTGCAGGGAGATGTGGGCTCTGGAAAAACCATAGTTGCATTTATGTCAATGCTCATGGGACTTGACAATGGTTTTCAATGCTGTTTAATGGCGCCGACTGAAATTTTGTCAGTCCAGCACTATAATGGAATATTAGAATTATGTAAACCACTAAAAATCAGTGTTTCAATTCTTACTGGATCAAGTAACACTTCACAAAGAAGAACTATTCACAAAAATCTAGAAAATGGCACTTTGCAGATACTTATAGGCACACATGCGCTGCTAGAAGATAAGGTGAAATTCAAAAATTTAGGTTTAGCAATTATTGATGAACAACATCGATTTGGAGTCGCCCAACGATCAAAATTGTGGCATAAAAATGATCTTCCTCCTAACGTGCTTGTAATGACCGCTACTCCAATTCCTCGAACATTGGCAATGTCCGTTTATGGGGATTTGGATATATCTGTAATTGATGAATTACCCGCTGGCAGGAAACCTATAAAAACCGTTCATAGATATGACAATAATAGGCTGAAAGTTTTTCGGTTTATGAAGGATGAAATTGCCAAGGGAAGACAGATTTATATCGTATATCCATTAATTCAGGAAAGCGAAAAAATGGATTATAAAGATTTGATGGATGGATACGAAAGTATCTCACGAGAGTTCCCATTGCCAAATTATCAAATTTCCATAATACACGGTAAAATGAAAGCGGCAGACAAAGAATACGAAATGCAACGTTTTGCTAAGGGCGAAACTAATATTATGGTCGCCACTACCGTAATAGAAGTCGGCGTGAACGTTCCCAATGCCTCAGTAATGATTATTGAAAGCGCTGAACGTTTTGGCTTATCCCAACTGCACCAATTACGTGGACGTGTAGGTCGTGGTGCCGAACAGAGTTATTGTATTTTAATGACAGGGCACAAATTGAGCCAAGACAGCAAAACACGATTACAAACTATGGTACAAAGTAGTGATGGTTTTGAAATCGCAGAAGTAGACCTAAAACTTCGAGGACCAGGAGACATAATGGGCACGCAACAAAGTGGTGTATTAAATCTTAGGATTGCAGATATAATAAAAGACAAAGATATTTTGCAACAAGCACGATATTATGCCAAACAAGTACTGAAAGTAGATCCAAGCCTCAAATCACCGGAGCATAAATTGATTTTAAACACCTATAGACAGATGAGTAAATACCGGAACATTTGGAACTACATAAGTTGATAAAAGCAGAACACAGAAATAAAAAAGAGACACCCAACCATAGATGTCTCCCTCATAAATAATTGAATAAATTCAATTACCTATTTCATATTAATCATGCAGTCTGCTCTTCGTGCTTGCCTTCATAAACCTCTTCCACTAGTTTTGCATTAAACGCCGGTAAATCCTCGGGTGATCTACTAGTTACTAAACCTGCATCTACAACTACTTCTTCATCCACCCAATTGGCACCTGCATTAATCAAATCTGTTTTAATAGAATCGTAAGAAGTTACTTTTCTACCTTTTACAACTTCTGCTTCTACCAATAACCATGGCGCGTGACAAATTGCCGCGACCGGTTTGTGAGCTTCGAAAAATGACTTTACAAATGCTACTGCATTTTTATCCTTACGCAATACATCTGGATTAATCTGTCCTCCTGGCAATACCAGCGCGTTATAGTCTTTTTGATTTACTTCACTTAGAGTTTTATCAACCTTATAGCTATTGCTCCAATTACCATCTGACCATCCTTTAATTTCACCAGATTCCAACGATACAATATGCACGTCAGCTCCCGCTTTTTCAAGGGCTTTTTTAGGTTCGCTTAGTTCGCTCTCTTCAAATCCGTTGGTTGCTAATATTGCTACTGTTTTCTTATTTAAATTTTCCATTTTATTTTTTATTTATTGTTCTACTTTAATTTTTTCAAGTGTTAAATGTTAATAATTTTAATAGGCAAAAGGCCTAACTTACATTATCATTTAATTTATCGAACGCTTTACCTATTAAAATATCTCCCTCAAGAATTTCGAAGGTCGAATGATTTGGTGCATTATCATGAACAGCTTGAACTAATGTCCTTGCCACATCTGCCCTACTGATCTCACCACGTTTATTTAACTTTTCACTAAGTTCAATTTTTCCTTTTCCTTTATTATTATTTAAAGTGCCTGGACGTACAATTGCATAATTTAATCCACTGTTTTGCAAATGAACATCTGCTTTGTGTTTGGCCTTCAAATATTCCTGTAAATCATCTGCCTCCTCAGGTTTATCTGCTCCCATTGAGCTGAGCATAACAAATTTTTTAACATTCGCCATCTTAGATACATCAATTAAGCGTTTTGCACCCTCCTGATCAACTTCGACTACTTGTTTCCCGCCAGAGCCGGCCGCAAAAATTATCTTGTCCGTATTTTTTACAACATGAGCCAAATCTTTTTGCAGATCACCCAAAACAACATCGATTCCATCATCTTTAAATTGTTTTATCTGATCCTCATTTCTAACCATAGCTACAGGGTTAAAATACTGTGATGATTTTAAAAGGTTAACAACTTGTTTTCCAGTAGTACCGTTGGCACCAGCTACTAATATATTTTCCATTTTCTTTTTTCTATTGTTGGTATTCTTAACTATTTACATAAAATGCATAAATAACACCGGGCAGCCAACCAATTAGAGTTAATAATAGGCTGATTAAAAATTCTGTTCCCAAGCCGTGTTTAAGAAATACAGCTAATGGTGGTAATAAAATGCAAAGTATAATTGTTAATATCGACATAATTCTATTTTTTGGTTATAACCAAATTTACAATAGAAAAAGCCGTGACCTTTGCTTGAAACATTCTATTGTTAGCGTATATGAAAGAATAGCAACAATTAAAAATCTCAAATGAAAAATTCATTTAATAGAAAATTTAATTTAAACAGAACAGTGTAGCTGACGCCCAATGCTGGGCATTTTCTCATTCTTGCAACAATTCGCTAACAAAACCTTCAAACTCGTCCTTAAATTCAACATACTTTTGGCCTGTAGCAGGCCCATTGAATCCTGTGTGTATTTTGCGCACATTCCCTTTTTTATCAATAAAAATTGAGGTTGGATAAGACAATACATGATTAAGCATTGGGAGTTTCTCTTGGGCCTTTGCTTTGTCTGAAGTTCCGTATTGTGCTAATAGTATAGGATAATTAATATTCAGTTTTTCTTTCAGTCTATTAATGCTTTTGAAAGCCTTTTGCTCGGTTTTGGCATACTCAAAGGCTAACGCTACCATTTCAAAATCCTTGTCGTTGTTTTCTTCGTAAAATTTAGTGTAGTATTTACTTTCGTCAAGACAGTTTGGGCACCATGTTCCCATTATTTGCACTACCACAACCTTATCCTTAAATCTATCATCGCTGATGGAAACTATTTCACCTTTTTCATTGGGGAAAGAAAATTCTAAACCATCGTATCCATCTTTGATAAAAGTGAGTTCATTAGCACTTGGCAATTCATAATTCTCGTTGCGCTTGGCCACAAATGGTTCTTTCCAATGGTTCCCAGAATAGAAGGTGCCTTTCATGGTAGAATCAGAAACTTTTGCCGTAAACAAAAAGGCATGCGCGCCATCGAATGTTGAAAGTTTCATTACATCTCCATCCATCACACCTTCAAGGTATCGATAATCTCCAGTTGTTGTGCGGAAAGTTCCTGTGATTTTACTACCTTTTTGATTAAAAATTCCCTTGGCAATATATTCGTCGTCTTGTATACCTTCACTAAAAACAGTTTCCCAAGTACCAGAAACGTTTTGAGTCGGTTTTGTTTCAGAATCAAATCTTAATTCATTATTAAATTCAGCAGAAAAGGGCACTACTCTATCTAAACTTTCTTTTGTAAAACTGCCTTTAAGATGATCACCATCAAACTTTGCGGCTATTATGCCTTCAAAAACAGGTGCTTTAATAAATATGGAATCATTCTTATATTCGATTTCGTCGACTTCAATTACTTCTTCAGCATTATAGATTTTTAATTTTTTAGGCGATTCTACTTCAAAAACGAATGGCAATTCCTCGTTATCCTGAACCTCTAAAACTGCTCTATACGTTCCAACTTGCAGTTCATTAGCTTGTTTTTCCTTATTACAATTCAGAAACAAAATAGTAATTAACAAAATTGATATTTTTTTCATAATTAAATAGCTTTCAATAAAGTTCGAAATTATAACATAGACCTTACATAAAAAAGCAAACCGTTATTTCATTGACTTATTGCTTTTGCTATCTTTGCATCTTGATTGAATTTAGACTATGAAAATTTCGTACAACTGGCTCAAACAGTTTATAAACATAGATTGGAACGCTGAAAAAACTGGCGAACTACTTACAGACCTCGGTCTGGAAATTGAAGGAATTGAACGTTTTGAATCCGTAAAAGGAGGACTTGAGGGCATCATTGTCGGCGAAGTTTTAACCTGTGTGCAACATCCAAATGCAGACCGCTTAAAATTAACGACTGTCAATATTGGTAAAAAAGACCCAGTGCAAATTGTTTGTGGTGCGCCAAATGTAGCTGCTGGACAAAAAGTCCCTGTTGCAACTATCGGTTCCACACTTTATACGGCAGAAGGCGAAGCTTGGAAAATTAAAAAAGGAAAAATACGAGGCGAAGAAAGCCATGGTATGATTTGCGCTGAAGACGAATTAGGCTTAGGTGAATCGCACGATGGTATAATGGTATTGGATGACGACTTAAAAGTTGGAACTCCAGCTTCAAAAGTTTTTAATATCGAAACCGACTATATTTTTGAAATTGGATTAACTCCCAACCGTGCAGATGCCATGAGTCATTATGGCGTTGCCAGGGACTTAAAGGCAGGCCTTTTGCAACGTGAAGTCTCATTGGAATTAATAACACCTTCAGTTAGTTCTTACCACGTCGACGCACGTTCGCTTAAAATAGATGTAGACGTACAGAACAAAGAAAAAGCTCCACGTTACTGTGGTGTTACCATTTCTGGACTTAAAGTCCAATCATCCCCAGAATGGTTACAAAACAGACTTAAATCTATTGGGTTAACACCAAAAAACAATATTGTAGATATTACCAATTACGTTTTGCACGAATTAGGCCAACCACTTCACGCGTTTGATGCCAATAAAGTTGCCGGTAACAAGATAGTAGTAAAAACATGTGAGGCTGGCACCAAGTTCACTACTTTGGATGAAGTGGAACGAGAACTTCATGAAGATGATTTAATGATTTGCGATGCCGAAAAACCAATGTGTATAGCCGGAGTTTTTGGAGGAACAAATTCTAGTGTTACAGAAAATACAACAAGTATTTTTCTTGAAAGTGCCTACTTTAACCCAATAAGCATTCGCAAAACCGCAAAACGACATGCGTTAAACACTGATGCATCCTTTAGATTTGAGAGAGGTATTGACCCAAATATTACTGAATACGCGCTAAAACGCGCCGCACTTCTAATACTGGATATTGCCGGAGGTGAAATTTCTAGCGATATTGTTGATGCATACCCAAAGAAAATTGAAGATTTTCAGGTGAGATTAAGTTTTGATAATGCTAAAAAATTGATTGGCGAAGAAATTCCGCGAGAAACAATCAAGAGCATTCTTTCCTCTTTGGATATAAAAGTCAATAATGTTACTGAAACGGGATTAGGTCTAACCGTGCCTGCTTATAGAAATGATGTGCAGCGCGAGGCTGATATCATTGAGGAAATTTTGAGAGTTTACGGTTATAATAATATAGCGACAACAGAAAAGCTCAATGCCTCTATCTCCAATTCCTCAAGATTTGAAGATTATAAAGTTCAGAATATTATAGGCAACCAATTGGCATCCCAAGGATTTTATGAGATTATGGCCAATTCGCTAACTTCTCCAAAATATATAGAATTGAGCGAACAACTAAGTGCTGAGCATAATGTTGAAATGCTTAATCCATTGAGCAATGACTTGGGAGTAATGCGCCAATCGCTATTATTTTCAGGACTAGAGGCAGTTGCACATAACATCAATAGAAAGCGTGAAGATTTAAAGTTGTTTGAATTTGGAAAAACATATCATCAATATTCAGAGCAACGTGAAGAAAACAAACACCTTTCTCTATTTGTTACAGGAAATAAATCTAAAGAACGTTGGAATTCTCCCAATACACCAAGCGATTTCTTTTTTCTAAAAGGTACGATTGAAGGTGTTTTGGAGCGTTTAGGACTATCACGTTTTAAGACATCTGCCTTAAAAAGAGATACTCTAAGTGAAGGCATCGGATATTCTATAGGCAAACTGAAGATTGTTGAATTTGGATTGATAAAAAAATCAATATTAAAACATTTTGGCATTTCCCAACCTGTATTGTTCGCAGATTTTAATTGGGACAATGTAATTGCCATGGCCAAACATAATAATGTTCAGTTCTCTCCAATTCCTAAATATCCGGAAGTTAGACGTGATTTTGCGTTATTATTGGATCGCAATATCAAGTTTGAAGATATTGAAACTATCGCCAAACAAACCGAAAAACAATTACTTAAAAGTGTAGACCTGTTTGATGTATACGAAGGTGAAAATCTTCCACGTGATAAGAAAAGTTACGCTATAAGTTTTATACTTCAAGATGAAAACAAAACGCTTACGGATAAACAGATTGACAAAATAATGAGCAAGCTTCAGGCTAATTTTGAAAGTAAAGTTGGTGCTGAGTTACGTTAAAACATTTCAGTGAATTTTTGGAAATTGCTTTTAATAATTTTAGTCTTATTCCATTGAGGCATACTTAAAATAAAAACGCTTCTTTAGAATTTTTCTTTTGACATAACCATTCATTCTAATGTAGCCATAAACCAAGAACATTGGAAACAATTTGGGCAATACTCTATTTTTATTATAAAGCATTGTATTTAATTTGGTAAAGTAACGGAACGTTTTTTCTGGGTTCACTACAAATTTTTTGATAAAGCTAGATAAGCCTCCAACATCTTTTGCACTATATGTTATGCCAACTTTAAATTCACCAATATTATTATATAAGGATTTATTTAGGAAATTTAAAAATTTGAGCTCTTTATTAGTTTGAAACAGTCCTATTTTTAAAGATAAACGTACCAAATTTTTATCTACGATTTTATCCTCGTAGCATATATTTTCAGAATCTCGAAGTAATTTCTTAAATACTATGAACATGTAGTCTTGTAGTTTAGCAATATGCTTCTCGTAAAGTGCTTTCTCAATAGGCTGATGGTACTCTACGGTATAAGTTTCGGAATTTGCATCATAGCCTAAAGTACTGCCATGATCTGCCGAAAGTAGTTGTTCATAAATTTGGGCATTGACATCCAAAATATCGTCTTTGTATTTTTTAATTGGATATACACTATATATTAATCCATAGCGCTTGGTATTTGGCTTTATATCATAAATGAGTTTCAAACCGAGGTAATAGCCTGTAACTTTTAAAGATTCATTAAAATATTTATATAATGATTCTTGCATCGTTCCGCCCCATCCAATATCTACTAAGTTCATCCCTTCACTTTGAAAATCTACATTATAGGATGCAATGTATTTTTCAAATGCTACTTTCTGTTCTACTCTATTTTTTTCGTAATAATTCCTGAAAGTTTGATTTTTTGCCAAACCTTTATATGCTTCTGATTCAAAAAAAGATGTAATAACTTTATCATAATCATACGGATAAGAAGATTTAATATCTTTAACAATAGCTTCAGAAAAATTAAATCCTTTCAAAAAATAATTAATAGATAACCCTTTGAATTTCTTTTTTAGAAAACTAAAATCTTCTTCATCTATAGGTTTAAATGAAATTTGAAATGATGCTTGCCTTGAGGTTCTAAAGTAGTGGGTTTTTATTCGATCTCCTTCAAAGAGTATTTGATAATCTTGATAATAATCAAACAACTTCTTGAGATACTGCCCTTCTCTTGCCAAAAAGAATAAATTTTTTACTCCATCAACTTTACACTTGACGTACAACCGTTCTATAAATACGTAAAAAATCAATATGTACTGACTTAATGGCTCCGCTTCTTTTTTCTGGCACTGCTTCAGATAAAAATCTATGAATGCTCGGTAGTCTTTTGCATCATTTCCATAATTATTTAATCTGTTTTGTTTTAGGTATCTATCATGCGGTAATAAATAGGCATGAAGACCTTGATTGGTTGAGTTTTTGTAATCACTTACCTTATTATCTCCCACCATTAAGACCTCTTCTGGTTTTAGTGATAATTTTTTTAGCAAAAAAGGATATATATCTCCAGCTTGTTTACTGGTTTTAATAGAAGAAGAAGCAAAGATATGGTCGAATAACTGATCAATTTTATGATATTTTAATAGTGCCACCAAAACGTTGGTTGAGGCATAATAATCAGATACCAGACAGATTTTAATATTCTTGGTTTTAAAGGCCTCCAAGGTTTTAAGCATTTCCTTATTGAGAAATTGCACTGATTGTTCTGCCCTTATTTCAGCAAGTTCGAAGTATTTAAAAAACGATTCTTTTTGATCTGCTAATAAAGCATTAGTATTTACAATTCTCTTAAAAACTTCATACTTATGATTTTCGTAAGGGATTTTGTGGGCATCGACATTATTTTTCTTTGCAAGAAATGACTTGGCCTCTTTACGTATTAGGAATAATTCATCAATTGATAAACTCAATCCCATTTCACGAATCATAAACTTAGCCCATAACCTAATAATATTATTGGGATGAACCGTTCGGTGCGCTATGGTATCAAAATAATCAGTAAATACGGTAGTAATGGATGGATTTTTATCTACGTAGGTTAAAATAGCTTTGTTCATTTTTATGAATAATTTGAAACTGAAGATTTTTATAGGTTACAATACATCAATTAAGTGCAATATAAAAATCCTTATTGTTATGAATTAGCTTCCAATTCATTTTTACCAAATTTAATTTTCAAATGAGGATACTCTATATTTAAATACATAATTAACGAATATAAAAAAATGATTGAACCGAACATTTCCAATAATTCTTCAACAGTATATAATATATAATATGTTATGTTATCCTGACCATATTGTTCATCGTACATTCCTCCGATAGCTTCGAGACCAATTGCACCTGAAATAAAAAGTATAGCAGATAGCACAAATAATGATAAAATGCGTTTTGGCAATGCCATAAAAAACTTGAAATAAACAACACCCAAAATGACAGTTACAATGCCGTATGGTATAATCCACGCATAATATAATATTCCAGATGTTCCAAGAAATTTTTCCATTGGAGACCTAAAATGATCATGGATTTTTATCATTTCGTCTATAGATAGAATAAAGAAAATGACGGCAAGACCCATCCACTTCCAATATTTTTTTCCTTCACGTTTCCAACAGCGTCCAATCAGGAATAAAAGTCCAGCGTTACCCATTAAAACCAGTGACGAGAAATAGGTAGGCAAATTAGCTTCCAAATTAAAGTTAAAAGTATGCATCAATTTCCAATAAATGCCACTTTCTAAACTTTCAGGCGGCATAGCAGTCAATATATAAAGACTCAACAAATGTCCTATAAACAATAATACCACGCAGATCGATAGCGTACGAAATATTGAAAACCTGTTCAAATCAAAATTCATATGATTAAATATTATTGATTATTATAAAGACAACAGGGAGTTATCTTTTGTTAATGCCAATAACAGGGAATTATAGCATGTAAATTTCATTATAAAGTATAAAACTAGAATATAAAATCACACCTTCTCAATAATATATCTCAACGACGAGAAATCTCGATGAAATGACATATTAATTTACATTCGATTAACAATAAGATAACATTGATCAATATCAATTTGGAAAAATCTGGTTAAAAACTTAACTAGAAAACTTCAAAGATTATAGTTTATTTTATACAATTGACATGAAATATGTCTATTTTTAAATTTCAATAAATCAAGCATTACATTATGGCAACTATTACACTAAAAGGAGATAAAATCCATACTTTAGGCGAACTTCCAAAAGTTGGCAGCAAGGCACCTTCATTTCAGCTTACATCTACAGTTCTTTCCGAAAAATCACTAAAAGACTTTGAGGGTCATCAATTAATTTTGAACATTTTTCCTAGTATAGACACAGGAACTTGCGCAAAATCCGTAAGAACTTTTAATGAAAAGGCTGCCTCTTTTGGCAATACGAAAGTACTTTGCATAAGTAAAGATCTACCCTTTGCTTTAGCCCGTTTTTGTGGTGCCGAAGGTATTGAAAATGTTGTGAGCCTTTCGGATTACAAAACCGGCGATTTTGGAAAAGATTATGGTCTTACATTTTCCGATGGTCCATTAGAAACCCTACATTCTCGTTGTATTGTAGTTCTTGATAGTGATGGCATAGTGAAACACACAGAGCAAGTGAGCGAAATCGTAGACGAACCTAATTATGAAGCCGCATTAGAGGCCCTGTCTTAAATTTATTAGAATTTCAATTCTGAAAACAATTCAGAATACATGCAAAAAAAAGAACCCTTTATTATCAACAGACTAAAGAGTGTTGGCTACGCCTGCAAGGGTATGTTAATTCTTATAAAGACTGAAGCAAGTATTCAAATTCAATTGTTTATCGCTATTTTGATCACCATTGCAGGGTTCTACTATGAAATTTCAACAACGGAATGGATGTTTCAGATTACAATGATTGGCTTGGTGATGAGCATCGAGGGACTAAACACAGCAGTTGAGCATATTGCCAACTTTATCCATCCCGAATTTCATACTAAAATCGGACTCATAAAAGATGTAGCTGCCGGTGCGGTTTTCATCGCTTCTATTATTGCAGTTGTTGTTGCAGGAATAATATATATTCCTAAAATTCTTTAAATACCAAAACCACTAGGATAACCGTTACATATTTGTATTTTTGTTTCAATAAGAAACTCAGCTTTTCGTAGGTCTGTAATATGAATAAACTAATAGTATACTTAGCATTTGCACTGTCCCTTTTTGGTCTCGGCACAACAACTGTTTTTGCATTACAATCCACTCACATTAATAATAATTTACAAGTAAACGAAGACTTTGTTTTGGGTAAATTTGACTATAAAACTCACAAATCCTTCACTAAAGTCAATTCTAAATTCACGTCAAAACCAATTTATCTTCAGATTAAAGTTTATGATGCTTTTTTAAAAATGGATAAAGCTGCAAAAAAAGATGGTATTAACCTATTTATCATTTCCTGCACTCGTAACTTTAAAGAACAAAAAGCCATTTGGGAACGAAAATGGCGTAAATACGACAATCTAGAAGAAACCAAACGAGCTAGACATATACTTGAATATAGTTCTATGCCGAGTACCTCTAGACATCATTGGGGAACGGATCTAGACTTGAACCATCTCACAAATTCATATTTTGAAACTGGAAAGGGCAAGGTAGTATACGATTGGTTAACAAAAAACGCGAGCACATTCGGTTTTTATCAAGTTTATACTGATAAAGATAATGGAAGAACTGGCTATAATCTCGAAAAATGGCATTGGTCCTATTTACCCCTAGCTAAGGATTATTTAGAGTTTTATAACCTAAATATTAACTATAATGATATCAGAGGTTTTAAAGGAGATCATTTGGCAAAAAATATGAAAATGATTGAAGAATATGTCAACGGAATTGCTCGAAAGGCCCAAATTTTTAATTGATATATTGATTTAATAATTTAAATAAATTATACCGAAAGTAATTTGGCATTATATGGCAAAACGCAGTACAAAAAAGAAAACCACAACCAAAACAAAAAATAAGGTTAAACTTAGGAAGCTTTCATTTCAGTTATCCAATCAACAAAAACTAATATTTGGTAGCTTATTAATAATTCTTGGCGTACTCTTATTTATCTCTTTTCTTTCGTTTGTGTTTACAGGAAAAGAAGATCAAAGTATCCTCTCCCAATTTCCGTCTCGCGATGTTGAAGCCAAAAACTGGGCAAAATTGTTGGGTGCAAAAGTGAGCGATCTATTTATTGTTAAAGGTTTTGGAATTTCATCCTTCATTTTTTCTGGTCTATTATTTCTCTCTGGCGTATATGTTACTTTAGGCCTTAAAAAAGCTAAACTAAGAAAGCATTGGATTTGGGGAACTCTAATAGTCATTTGGCTATCTATACTTTTGGGATTTTTCACCCATAAATATGATATCCTTGGTGGAACCATTGGTTTTGAAATGAATCAGTTCTTTCAGGACTACATTGGTAAAATCGGTACGGCATTATTGTTGTTATTTGGATTAATTACATATCTCGCTATTAGATTTAAAGTTACAGGAGACACCTTTGTGAACCTGTTTAAAAATGCAAAACGAAATATTAAAGACGATTTACAGTCCGACGAGACAGCAACTACAGTCGTCGGAGTCGACAATAGTTTTTCGGAAGAAGCTGAAGCTATAAAATCTTCATTTGAAGTTCCGCTTGAAGACACAAAACCAACCATTAAAAATCATTCCCAACCAGAATCAAAATTAGAGAATCTGAAAATGGAAGTGGCCGAGAAACCAAAAGAAGAAACTATTGATGAACCTGAACTGAAAATTGAAGTTGAAGAAACAACGGAAGAAAAATCAGAAACAGATAATTTAGCCGACAAGTTGGTTGAAGATTTTGGACAATTTGATCCCACGCTGGAATTGGGTAAATACCAATTTCCACCGTTAGATCTACTAAAAAAATACGATAACGAAGGTATTTCCATAGACCAGGATGAACTTGAGGAAAATAAAAATAGAATTGTTGAAACACTCAGTAATTATAAAATCGGTATCACCAGCATTAAGGCCACTATTGGACCAACTGTAACGCTTTATGAAATTGTACCAGATGCAGGGATTCGTATTTCAAAAATTAAAAACCTAGAGGATGATATCGCGCTTTCATTATCAGCGTTAGGTATTCGTATTATTGCTCCAATTCCTGGGAAAGGAACAATTGGTATTGAAGTACCTAATAAAAATTCTACCATTGTTTCTATGCGCTCTGTGATTGCATCGCAGAAATTTCAAAAATCTGAAATGCAATTACCAATCGCTTTTGGAAAAACCATTAGCAACGAAACCTTTGTGGTCGATTTAGCAAAAATGCCACATATGCTTATGGCTGGTGCTACGGGACAAGGTAAATCTGTTGGATTAAATGCAGTGTTAACCTCCTTATTATATAAAAAGCATCCAGCCGAAGTTAAGTTTGTATTAGTCGACCCTAAAAAAGTAGAATTAACACTTTTCAACAAAATAGAACGTCATTATTTGGCCAAATTACCAGATAGCGAAGAAGCCATTATTACAGATAATACTAAAGTGATCAATACATTGAATTCACTTTGTATAGAAATGGACAACCGTTACGAAATGCTCAAAAACGCATTTTGTAGAAATATTGCAGAATACAACAAAAAGTTTAAGGCTCGAAAACTCAATCCAAATGATGGTCACGCCTTTCTTCCTTATATTGTATTAGTTGTAGATGAATTTGCCGATTTAATCATGACGGCTGGCAAGGAAGTTGAAACACCTATTGCACGTTTGGCACAGTTGGCACGTGCTATTGGTATTCATTTAATTATTGCTACACAACGTCCATCGGTAAATGTAATCACAGGTATTATAAAAGCAAATTTCCCAGCCAGAATAGCATTTAGAGTGACAAGTAAAATTGATTCACGTACTATCCTAGATGGCTCGGGAGCAGATCAATTGATCGGCCGTGGTGATATGCTTTACACACAAGGCAACGATTTAATAAGAATTCAATGCGCCTTTGTAGACACACCAGAGGTTGAGAAAATAACTGAATTTATCGGTTCACAAAAAGCATTTCCGGATGCACATTTACTGCCAGAATATGTTGGTGAAGAAGGTGGCACAAATCTTGATATAGATAAGTCAGACAGAGATAAATTGTTTAGGGAAGCTGCCGAAATTATTGTAACATCCCAACAAGGATCTGCTTCACTTTTGCAGCGTAAATTAAAGTTAGGCTACAATAGAGCAGGTCGAATTATAGACCAGTTGGAAGCTGCAGGAATTGTAGGTAATTTTGAAGGTAGTAAAGCGAGGCAAGTTTTAGTACCAGATTTAGCCTCTTTAGATCAATTACTCGAAAATGAAGATTAACTAAAAATTAGAACTATACACAAATGAAAAGATTAATAGTAATAGCAATTTTAGCAATGGGATTTTCAGGATTTGCACAGAGTGATGCAAAAGCCAAGACATTGTTAAATGAAGTAAGCCAAAAAATAAAAGCTTATAACAATATTAGTTTAGATTTTAAATACGAGCTGAATAATGTGAGTGAAAACATTAATCAAGAAACACGTGGAAATGTTGTTATTGAAGGCGATAAATATCTTCTTAATATTTTGGGCGTGACGCGTATTTTTGATGGCAAAACCTTGTACACAATAAGTCCTGAAGACGAAGAGGTGACCATTTCTTCTGATAATAGTGAAGACGAAAGCACAATTACGCCGAGCAAGATGTTATCATTTTACGAAGATGGTTACACGTACAAAATGGATATTGAGCAAAATTTAAAGGGTAGAAAAATACAGTATGTAAAATTAAACCCAATTGACAGTGACGCTGAAATTAAGCACGTACTTTTAGGGATAGATGCCACGACAAAGCATATATATAATTTAATTGAAGTAGGTAAAAACGGAACTAAAACCACACTCACTGTTAATTCTTTTAAAACCGATGAGCCTATATCAAAAACCTTATTTACATTTGACAAAAGTAAATATAGCGATTACTACATCAATAATATTGATTAAGGTTTAATAACCATTCGCCTACAAATCCAATAAATAAGAGATCTCTCTTAATATTTTAATGTGTGAAAATATTAGATAGGTACATACTTATCACTTTTTTAAGGACGTTTTTTAGCGTCTTTATTATATTCATGTTCATCTTTGTTTTACAAGGGGTCTGGCTGTATATTACCGAACTTGCCGGTAAGGATTTAGACATTTCCGTCACCGCCAAATTCATTTTATATTACATGCCAAAACTTATTCCTTTGGTTGTGCCATTGACGATATTGTTATCTTCTATAATGGTTTTTGGAAACTTTGCTGAGAACTATGAATTTGCTGCAATGAAATCGACCGGCATCTCTCTTCAACGAGCAATGCGAAGTTTGAGCGTTTTTATTGTGGGACTTGCCATTGCGACTTTCTTTTTTGCCAATAATGTAATTCCTTGGGGCGAATATAATTTCTACAATTTAAGACGAAATATTGCTAAAGTAAAACCAGCATTGGCTATAGCTGAAGGGCAGTTTAACGAGATTGGGAACATAAATATTAAAGTTGATAAAAAATCTGGTGACCGAGATCAGTTTTTAGAACAAGTTATTATTCATGAAAAAACCTCAAATAGATCAGGCAATTACAAAGTAATTATAGCCGAAAAAGGCGAGCTGAAGAGCAGCGAAGATTCTAACATTCTACAACTAGAACTTATTAACGGCAATTATTATGAGGAAATAGTAGATCGAGATACGCGTAAAAATATCAAAAAACCACACGTTAAAAGTTACTTTGATACCTATACCATTAATGTAGATTTAGAGATTCTTAGTACAGAAGACGTTGATGACATGAATTTTTCAGGTAAAGCAAGTATGCTTAATGTTAATGGCCTCAATAAAACCATTGATAGCCTAAAAATCAAACAAAAAGAGGATTACGATGCATTAGCAACTACACTCTACAACCGATCGACCTATTCTGCTTTAGGTTTTAACATAAAACCGAATGAAAATGATTCGATTTATGATGGCAACGATATTCTGCAATTATATAATATCGGTAGTAAGATTCAGATTTTAAACCTTGCTATCAATTCGGCTAATAGTACAAGCCAAATCATAGATTCCAACACAAATAATCTTGAACTTAAAGAAACTAGGCTCAATAAGCACGTGATTGCACTACAAGATAAATTTGTTTTGGCCATTGCCTGCATTGTGCTATTTTTTGTTGGTGCTCCTTTGGGTGCTTTGATACGTAAAGGTGGTTTAGGACTGCCTATGGTTATTGCCATAGTTTTATTTTTGACATATCACTTTTTAGGAATTTTCGCAAAAAACAGTGCAGAAAAAGGAAGTTTTAGTCCTATAATTGGTGCATGGCTTTCAACAGGAATCATGTTACCACTAAGTATTTATCTCACTTCAAGAGCTACAAATGACAAAGGTGTATTTCAATTTGATGCCCTTATGGTACCGTTTAAAAGGCTGTTTTCTGCCAAAAAATTACAGCTTTCAGAAAGTGATACCAAATCCTATAACTATTATAGTCGCTATTCTATAGAAGAATTGGTTGCCGTTGTTAAAAAGCAAGATGAGTTTGATATTGATAAAAAACCCAAAGAGATAGCCCTCCATAATTTATTAAATAGACCTATTTCATTAGAAGCATTACAGTCCGAAGGTCTTGAAATTCCTGATAAAATTTTTAAAGCCAAAACATTTTTGAAGGATTTTAATGATTATTCAAAAACATCTTTAGTTAGTTTTTGTATTGGAGGTATTTTAATGATTCTTCATTTTGTTTTTAAGAACAATAAACTACCTCAGATTGCCGAGGCTTCACTAAGTCTAAGTATTATTGCTTTTGTATTTTTTGTTATTTACTTAGTGGTCAACACTATTTATTATTCAAAGTTCTATAATGCCATTGACCTTAAAGAAAAGAAAATCAATCCGATATGGGTGCTTCTTTCAATACCTTTTTATCCAGTAAAACATCTTTATCTCAAAGGAAAAACAGCGCAAGACTTCTACCTTAGTTGTATTCAAAAAATAAAATAAGCTTATCTTTGCAGGCATAAATAACTACTATGATTTCTAATTCCGTTAGTGCAAAAACACAATTAAATACTATTGAAGAGGCTATTGAAGATATTCGCCAAGGAAAGGTGATTATCGTAGTAGACGACGAAAATCGTGAAAACGAAGGTGATTTTTTGGCAGCAGCAGCAAGCGTCACACCCGAAACCATTAATTTTATGGCAACTCATGGACGTGGACTAATTTGTGCTCCTTTAACCGAACAGCGTTGCAAGGATTTAGACTTGACCATGATGGTACGTAATAATACTGACCCAATGGAAACGGCCTTTACCGTTTCAGTAGATTTACGCGGTAATGGTGTAAGCACGGGAATTTCTGCTAGTGATAGAGCAAAAACAATAAAGGCACTTATAAATAAGGAAACTAAGTCGTTTGAACTTGCCAGGCCTGGACATATATTTCCACTCGTTGCCAAAGATGGTGGTGTTTTAAGAAGAACTGGCCATACAGAAGCTGCAATTGACTTTGCTCGCTTAGCAGGTTTCGAACCAGCTGGAGTCATTGTAGAAATTATGAACGATGATGGTACTATGGCTCGCTTGCCACAGTTGCTCAAAGTAGCCAAAAAATTTGATCTTAAAATTGTTTCGATTGAAGATTTAGTGGCCTATAGAATGGAGCACGATTCTTTAATAGAAAAAAAGGAAGATTTTAATATTGAAACTCGTTTCGGTAAATTTAGACTTAGAGCGTACCAACAGACTACCAACAATCAAGTGCATATTGCACTAACAAAAGGAACTTGGAAATTAGACGATCCTATCCTAACTCGTGTTAATGCCACATTGGTTAATAATGATATTTTGGGAACGCTCACAAACAATGCCGACAAGAAATTGGATGATATGTTCAAGGTGATTAATAACGAAGGTAAGGGAGCCATAATATTTATTAATCAACAGGCACAATCCATGAATCTTTTAGCCAGATTGGCTGTTTTAAAAGAAAATCAAGTTGAAGGTGAATTGATAAAAGCCCCAAGCATAGCAATGGATTCAAAAGATTTTGGTATAGGTGCTCAAATTTTGCATGATCTCAAAATCAGCAAGTTGAAGCTAATATCCAATAGTTTGCAAACTAAACGAGTAGGAATGATTGGTTATGGTCTTGAAATTGTTGAATACGTTAACTATTAATTAACCGCAACCTTTTTTATAACCGTCGTATTCTCTGAGTATATTTTTACTAAATATATCCCTGCTTCGATATCCTCTAAGTTCAATTCTTTTATATCATGGTTATTAACCAAAACCAATTGACCTAAAGAATTATAGAGTTCTATACGGTCAATTTGATTAATTGATTGCACTTTTATAGTAGATGTCGCAGGATTAGGATATACTCTGAATTCTTCCGAGATTTTATCTTCAATTCCCAATGCACTATTCTGGTATATCCTCACATAATCAATAACCATACTGCTTTCGGTAAAGTTGGAATCTATAGCACCGGAGATTCCTCCCATTGCAACATTTAGTAACAAGTATTGATCTTCAAAAAATGGCCACGTATCACTATCCTTTACCGCAGGATTGTACGTATAGAAACCTACTCCATCTATTAAAAACGTAATCTGATCTGGAGACCAGTTCATGGAATACACATGAAATTCGTTGGCAACATCATTTAAAATGTAAGATCTAACATTTATGGTATTACCAAAACTAGAGGGTGTATGCAAAGCACTACTAACGTGATTTGTTTCGCCTAAGCCATGTTCCATAATATCAATTTCACCACAGCCTGGCCAGTTTACTGTACCAAAACCTTGAGTATCCCAATAGCCTCCATCTTCATTTACATTTTTTCCAAGGGTCCAAATTGCGGGCCAAGTGCCTTCTCCAAATGGTAATTTTGCCCTAACATCTACTCTACCATAAGTAAAGGCAAACTTAGAATTTAATCTAGCCGACGTATATTGCTTTGTTTCACCTTGATCTGTGAAACTTTCTTTTTTGGCTACAATGTTTAAAAATCCATCTTCAACAAAAGAATTTTCAATGCGGTTGGTATAGTGTTGCTCTTCACCATTAAACCAATTGCCACCAGCAGGCAATTGCGTTTGATGGAACCAATTGTTGCTATCAATTGTTCCATTTGTATCAAATTCATCTGCCCAAACTAAATCATTATAAATCACATCCAGTTCATAAGGATCAGTTGGCTCCGAACCATCGTCAATATTGTCAATTAAGTACGTACCTGAAACTGTTTCTCCTCCATCTATAAATATAGTTAATCTTGAGTAACTTCCTGTAGCATTAACAGAAGTCGATGTTCCGCTAATTGTAGCATTAGAAAAATCGAAAGAAATATTATTGGTCCACCCTATAGTTGATGTATTTCTAACTACTTCTATATCTGGATTACTGCCCTGCTCTAACTTCACATATATATTGTGGACATTGGGATCGAAAGCATAAAATGAAAGGGTTATAATTTTTTCGGAATTTAAATCTATAGGAGAAGCTAAATCAATATAAAACCCTTGCCAAGATTCTGATCCGTCATTAAAAAACTGACCAACTGAATTGGTCGAGTCTTCAGGATCTGTGGCAAAAGAAAAACTACTATTGGCAAAACCAATAAAATTATCGGCATTATCTGAAAAATCAATTGGCATTTGTTGAGCCATCAAGCCATTGACAAAAAGAACAAGTAATATTATTGATCTATTATCTAATAGCATTTTTTATTTTCAAAATTAAGATCTTTCATGGCTTGTTATCAATAAATGGGCTATACAAAAACCATACATCTAGACTTAATTTCGAATCACACTAAGCCTTGTATGATTTTCTTCATTTTAGCAGCTCTATCCCTAATCTCTTCTTCAGTCCAAGAAAGCTTTATCAAGCAAGAAATATTGCGACCAATAAAATGATCAGATTGCTCAAAAGATTTTGTTTTAAGATATTCTAACCCATTTTTTACTTCTGGCGAGATAGGATATAGTGATTTTAAATCCTTAAAATGATTCCATTTTCTAATATAGTGCCAATTGTTGTCATAATAATTCCAACAAACATCCACTCCATTCTCCTTGAAGCCCGTGGAGACTTTACGAGCTGTTTCTAAATCTGGCAGAAAGAAATTTAAAAATGCGTAGCTTTCTTCACCACCTTTAGGTACAGTTCTAAATGTAACCTCAGGTATTTCGGATAACGCGTCTCTCAAGATGGTATAGTTTTTTTTCTGAATAGCGATAAACTCTGGCAGTCGTCTCACTTGTGCCAAACCAACAGCAGCATGTAGTTCTGAAATTCTAAAATTATAGCCCAAAAATGGATGAGTTTCCGCACCTCTATCGCTACCAATATGGTCGTGACCATGATCGCTAAAATGATCGGCATTTCTGTAATAATCAATATTATTGGTTACTACTGCTCCACCCTCTCCACATGTAATCGTCTTTACAAAGTCGAATGAAAAACACCCTAAATCGGCAATACTACCCAATGGTTTACCCTTATAAGTTCCGCCAATAGCTTGGCAGGCATCTTCGATAAAAATCAAATTATGTTTTCTACAAATGTCACTCAAAGCATCCATATTGCCCATACTACCACACATCTGAACCACCATAACGGCTTTTGTCTTATCTGTAATTGCAGTTTCAACAGCTTTAGGATCTAATGTTAAAGTGTCATCAATATCAACTAAAACCGGAATGGCCCCAAGCATCATTATGGCTTCAAAACTTGCTACAAACGTAAATGTTGGCATAATGACCTCATCACCTGCTCCAACACCTGCAGCAGCCAGTGCCACAGAAACAGCAGCAGTTCCACTTGATACTAATTGCACGTGCTTTGAGCCAAAAGATTCGCTCAACTCAAACTCAAGTTCTCTTGCCTTCCAGTGACCGTTGCGCATACCATCAAATCCATAACGCATCAGCACTCCGTTATCCAAAACATCGTTAACTTCTTTTCTTTCTAAATCACTAAATAATTCAAATCCTGGCATAAGTTATTTCTAAAATTTTAGGTATAGTTTAAAGATAATATTTTGAGATTTCTAAACAGTGTTTTGCAGCTATAATTCCACGATGGTTTCGGAAAGCGGTTTACGGACTTTTTTAAAATCCGCGAACATGTCGTCTTCTGCCCTATATCCAACTGGCAATAGTAAAACAGATTTAAGATCATGTTTTTCTAAACCTAGAATCTTATCCAGTTCAGCAGGGTCGAACCCTTCCATTGGACAACTATCTATATTTTCTACAGCACAAATAGTCATTAAATTACCGAGTGCAATATAAGCTTGCTTTGTAGCCCAATCTGATTTTTTTTCAATTGGCATATTGTTAATTGTGGTCATTAAATCTAATCGGAAAGGTTTAAGAATAGATTCAGGCGTTTTTCTTACCTCTTGTATTGCATCAAAATGTTGATTTACATCTTCCTCATTAATCTGGTTCTGAATACACAAAACCAATAAATGTGAGGCATCAACAACCTGCCGTTGGCCAAAGGAAATTGCAACTAAATTCTCACGTAATTCTTTATTCTTAACAACTACCATTTTTAACGTCTGTAGACCGTAAGACAGTGCTGTTAGATTAAAAGCTTCTTTTAAAATATTGAGTTTATCTTTAGAAAGAATTTTTGTAGGGTCGAATTTTTTGGTCGCATAGCGCCATTTTAACTGTTCTATTATAGACATATTACTTTTTTACAAAAGTACACAATTCAACCTACTATAATAAATTTCAGTTTTAAAATATAGTCTATTTAATATTCTTAATACACCCATTTCTATAGGCCTCTTCAAACTCTTCAATAAGTTCAGGATAGGATTTTGCCAAGTCGTTTCGTTCTTCCGGATCTTCTTCAATATGAAATAATTTTTAAACTTAAATCATCACGTATGGGAGCAATATATTCAGCAAATGACTCACTCTTCTAAGTATTCTCTTAGTAAACAGGTACTTTTAACAGAAGTAAAATGGTTGTTTTTTTTATTGCTAATTGATTCTTGTTGGCAGATTAGCTATAGTTATTTTTATATCTTTTTCTTTGAGTCGTTTAACGTTATAATCTGAAATTCCTTTGTCAGTAATGATTTCGTCAATATTAGATAGCGAGCAAATTTTCGCAAAGCCCTTTTTTCCAAATTTTGAGGAATCAGCCAATACAATAACTTTTTGAGCTGCGGTAATCATTTTTTTGTTGAGTTCAGCCTCATCAAGATTGGTGGTTGACAATCCATAATCAAAGTCGATACCATCCACACCCAAAAAAACTTTGCTACATGATATGTTATCGAGAATATATTCTGAATATGAACCTACAACAGATGCCGAGCTATGCCTTATGTAGCCACCCAACTGCAAAATATCTATATTTTTATATGGTAGCAATTCTAACACTACATAGAGCGAAGAAGTAATCACCGTTAGCTTGTTTTTGGCTACTAAAAATTTTGAAAGTGCTTGTACCGTAGTACCAGAAGCTATCATTATAGAATCATTCTCCACAATACGACTTGCAGCCATTTGAGCGATACCATTTTTTTCTTCCACAGAAATTTTCTCTTTATCAACTACCGCACGCTCATTAATATAAGGATTATCCAATGACGCTCCACCGTGAGTTCTATAAAGCAACCTTTTCTCCTCTAAAAATTTAAGGTCTTTTCTAATGGTCACTGCAGAGACATCAAATTTTTCACAAAGATCTGCCACTTCAAGGTATTTTTCCTGCCTTAACTTCTCTAATATAATTTGATGTCGTTTCATATATGACACAAATATAATAAAACGAAATTATATGAAACCTTTTTGATGTTATATAGATTATTATTTATTTCGTTTAATTTCGTTTTAAAAAAACCATATATTTGTTTCAACTATATATTAGAAAATTTAATGTTCGAAAGATCCTTATTGATTGACCAACTAAAACACACCAAAAAATGGGATGTTATTATCATTGGTGGCGGAGCAACAGGACTTGGAGTTGCGTTAGACTGCACCACAAGAGGTTACAAGACGTTACTTTTAGAACAGGTCGATTTTGCAAAAGGAACATCAAGCAGAAGCACAAAATTAGTTCACGGAGGTGTCCGTTATTTAGCACAAGGACATATAGATTTAGTAAAAGAAGCCCTACATGAGCGTGGTCTAATGTTAAAAAATGCCTCGCACCTCGTTGGCAATCAACCTTTTATTATACCTAATTACAAATGGTGGGACAAATGGTTTTACACTTTAGGACTCAAAGTTTATGACTTTTTAGCAGGAAAATTGAGTTTCGGAAAATCAATGGGCATCAGCAAATCAGAGACAGTAAACAGACTTTCAACAGTACGGAAAGATAAACTAAAAGGAGGCGTTGTCTATCATGATGGTCAATTTGACGACGCTAGATTAGCAGTTAATATTGCACAAACCGCGATAGAAAATGGAGCAACCTTACTAAATCATTTTAAAGTAAAAAACCTTACCAAAGACGAAAAGAACTTGGTAAATGGGATAATTGCTATTGATACCGAAACACTTAAGGAATATGAACTCAGCGGTAGAACCATTATAAATGCAACCGGAGTTTTTACTGATGAAATTCTTAAAATGGACAACCAACATGCTGAAGATAAAATACGTCCCAGCCAAGGTATCCATCTCGTTCTAGACCGTTCTTTTTTACCGGGAAATGATGCCATTATGATTCCAAAAACCGACGATGGACGTGTTTTATTTTTAGTCCCTTGGCATGATCGTGTGGTTGTTGGTACTACAGACACGCTTTTGGACAGCCATAGTTTAGAACCAAAACCTTTGAAGGAAGAAATTAATTTTATTCTTGATACGGCTAACAAATATCTAAATAAACATGTCACCAAGGACGATGTGTTGAGCATTTTTGCTGGTTTAAGACCGTTGGCCGCACCAAAAGATAAATCTGAGAAGACCAAGGAAATTTCACGTAGCCATAAAATTATTGTTTCAAATTCAGAATTGATTACCATTACAGGTGGCAAGTGGACAACCTACCGTAAAATGGCTCAAGACACCGTTGATAAAATGATTAATCTTAAAAATCTACAGCAGCGAGATTGTAAGACAGAAGATTTACTCATTCACGGAGCCAATGGCACCGTTGATAAATCTAACAGGCTTTTTTTCTATGGGACGGACAAATATGGCATTCAAAAATTAATAGATGAAGACCCAACCTTAGCAGAACCACTTCATCCAAGGCTAGAATTTACGAAAGCTGAAGTTGTTTGGTCAATAAAAAATGAAATGGCCAGAACGATTGAAGATGTGTTAGCACGTCGCGTAAGAGTATTATTTTTAGATGCTAAAGCCGCTATAGAAATTTCACCTTATGTTGGGGAAGTTTTACGTAAAGAATTAAACCAGACAGATGAATGGCGCCAAATTCAAATTTCCGAATTTCTAACTGTGGCAGATCAATATGTCCTAAAATAATCAATCTTTAACTATGGAAAAATATATTCTTGCCTTGGACCAAGGAACCACGAGCTCACGAGCAATTGTTTTTGACAAAAAAGGAAACATTGTATCAATGGCGCAAAAAGAATTTACACAACATTTTCCGAAGCCAGGCTGGGTAGAACATGACGCACAGGAAATATGGTCCACACAAGCTGGAGTTGCCGCTGAAGCCATTGCGAAGAAGGGTTTAAATGTTGAAAATATAGCTGCAATTGGTATAACCAATCAGCGAGAAACTGTTGTAGTTTGGGATAAAAAGACAGGCCAACCTATTTATAATGCCATTGTCTGGCAAGACAAAAGAACATCAGATCACTGTGATCAACTAAAAAAAGATGGCAAGGAGAAATTAATTAAAGAAAAAACCGGACTGGTAATTGACTCATACTTCTCTGGCACAAAAGTAAAATGGATTCTTGATAATGTTAGCGGTGCACGCAAAAAAGCTGAAGCCGGAGATTTAATTTTAGGCACCATTGATTCCTGGATCATTTGGAATTTCACTAAAGGAAAACAACACATTACCGATGTTACTAATGCCTCGAGAACCCTGTTGTTCAATATAAATACTATGCAATGGGACGATGAGCTGTTAGAACTTCTAAACATCCCAAAAAGCATGTTGCCAGAAGTAAAACAATCCAGTGAGATATATGGCCACACCACCTCTACTTTTTATGATTCTAAAATTCCTATCGCGGGAATTGCGGGAGATCAACAAGCGGCATTATTTGGTCAGATGTGTACCAAGCCTGGAATGGTAAAAAACACCTACGGTACTGGTTGTTTTATGCTTATGAATATTGGCGATAAACCTATTATTTCAGAAAACAATCTCCTGACTACTGTAGCATGGAAAATTGATGGAAAAACCACCTATGCTTTAGAAGGAAGTATTTTTATCGCAGGTGCTGTAGTACAGTGGTTAAGAGACAGCTTAAAAATTATTCGAAATTCTTCAGACATAGAACAACTCGCTTCTTCTGTTGAATCTTCGGATGGAGTATATTTTGTTCCTGCCTTTGCGGGTCTTGGTGCACCACATTGGAATCAACATGCAAAAGGAACTATTTTCGGACTTACTCGCGGAAGTACTGATGCTCATATCGCGAGAGCCGCATTGGAATCTATTGCATTTCAAACTATGGACATTTTAAAAGCCATGGAAGCAGATGCGGATATGTCAATTAAGGAATTACGTGTAGATGGAGGAGCAACAATCAATAATATGCTGATGCAATTTCAATCTAATGTACTAAACACTAAAACAATAAGGCCAAAAGTGGTAGAAACCACAGCAATGGGTGCGGCATTTTTAGCAGGTTTGGCAGTTGGTTTCTGGGAAAGTCCTGAGGAAATACAAAATATATGGCAAATTGACAAAAGCTTTGACCCAATCTCAAATAGAGAGAAAATCGAAGCAAACATAAAAGGTTGGTACAGAGCAATTGATGCTTTAGAATATTGGACAGATAATAACATAAAATAAATTTATTATGACACCATTTATAGCTGAAATTATTGGAACTGCAATTTTAATATTACTTGGTGGTGGCGTAGTTGCGAATGTCGCACTTAACAAAACCTTTGGCCATAGCAGCGGATGGATTGTAATTACAACGGGTTGGGCACTGGCAGTTTATGTAGCCGTTGTCATCAGTGGCCCATACAGTGGCGCACACATCAACCCAGCCGTAACGATTTCTCTCGCCATAGCTGGCTCGCTTCCTTGGGCAGATGTACCAATGTATATTGTAGCTCAAATGCTTGGTGCAATGATAGGGTCAACAACAGTTTGGGTGATGTACAAAAAACATTTTGAAGTAACCGAAGATGCTGAGACTAAAAAAGCCGTGTTTTGTACAGCTCCAGCAATTAAACATACATTCTCGAACTTTTTCAGCGAAGCAGTAGGCACTTTTGTTCTATTATTTACAATTCTGTATTTTACAGACGCCACCATAAACGATACAGAAACCGTGGTAGGTTTGGGCTCTTTAGGAGCATTACCCGTTACCTTTTTGGTCTGGGCTATTGGTCTTTCTCTGGGTGGTACAACTGGCTACGCTATTAATCCTGCTAGAGATTTAGGCCCAAGAATTATGCATGCTATTTTACCAATAAAGAATAAAGCTCCAAGTGACTGGTCGTACGCATGGATTCCCGTAATTGGCCCACTAGTTGGCGGCGCACTTGCGGCGGCACTTATGCTTTTTTTATCATAATATCGTTCACAAAATTTGAACCCAATTAGATTGATCAAATTTCGAATTTTGCTGGTTCGCTTACTAAAAGACGCCTAACCTTTAGACTGATAAATTGAATCTTGTCCTATGAAATTAATTTTTTTTCAAATCCTAACCTAACTGTGCCTCAAGGCTATGGACAATAATAACCGCTAATTGAAAAATTTACAAGTATGGAATATGGTGACGACAACCAAATCTGATTGATAAGCTAAAGCGACAACAGTTTTACCTATATTACCGACAACAAAAATCTTTTAGAATTTAATAGGTGCGTTTGGAATGCACATCCATCTTAGAATAATTAAACATTAGATGCTGTCCGCACTATTATTTCTAAATTTCCTTAAGACCATTTTGCTGTTTTTGCAGAATTAATAATTGGATAGTGGATCCTCCTAAGAACTTGAGATCAAAAAACATCCTCACGATTATTGTTTTAATTAAAATTGCAACTATTTTCTTAATTGTATTGATTTGATCACAGCTATATTAAATACTTTCGATAAAATTACATTTGAGAAACAAATAAAATAACAAAGCTCATCAGTTAAAAATTGCAATTAAATTTCTTATAAAAATCAAATTTCTAAACTCTAAGAATTATTCGCTTATCTTCTTCAGTATAGAACAATAAAAAAGCCAAATGCAGGACATTTGGCTTAATTTTCGCGGAGAAAGAGGGATTCGAACCCCCGGAGGTGTGACCCTCAACAGTTTTCAAGACTGCCGCATTCGACCACTCTGCCATTTCTCCTTTAGCGGGTGCAAATATATAGTCCTTTTTATTCTAGTCAAAGTTTTTTATCTAGTTTTTTAATTAAAATTCAATACTACTAATTGAAAAATAAAAATTAGCTTCATTTAATTTTGAATCGTATTTTTCGGCACAGTAAATGATACTATTATTACATCAATAAATATGAAAAATTTTCTGATTATTTTTTTAGCTTTCTTTAGTTCTTTGGCTTGGGCTCAGAATACAACAATAGCAAACGGTGAAAAATTAGTGTATTCAGCATCCTACAATATGTCTGGACTTATGACCGATATTGCACAGGTAACAATGGAAACAAGTGAAGTAAAAACTTCAAAAAATACTTTAATGCGATTAAAGTGCTCTGCTGCCACGTATAGTAAAATGGATAATTTTTTTAAAATTAGAGATTTATACGAAAGCTACGTGCACCCAAAAACCTTGACTCCATACCTTTACAAAAGAGATATAAGCGAAGGTGGGTATTACAAATTTATGCAGTATACCTATGATCACAAATCAAATTTGGTTAAAAGTCTTAAACGGAAAAAGAAAAATAACGGTGAAATTTGGGATGAGAATAAATCAATAAAAATCAGCACAAACACCAAGGACATTGTATCTACACTATACCATATAAGAAATTTAGATATTGACAAAGCAAACGTTGGTGACCAACAGAATTTCATCGTGCTCTTTGATAATAAAGAAACTATCGTTACTGTACAACTAATCGGTAAAGAAACTTTGTCTACAAAAATCGGAAATAAGTTATGTTATAAACTGGCTCTTTCAATTAAAGGAAGTGACGTTCTAAAAGGCAATAATGCTAATCTGTTGTGGCTAACTGCGGATGCTAACAAAACGCCCGTATATGCTAAATTTAAAATACCAGTAGGTAATGGCGAACTGAAATTAATATCAGCATCTGGTCTCAAAAATTAATTGGTTATGAAAAAAGTTTTTATCGTGTTAGGTTTTGTCAGTGCGTTATTAGCAGTAGTTCTGGCTGTCACTCCATTATCAAACTTAGCAATTGCACCGATTATAGTAGCATTTCTTTGTGGTTTGATTGTTGTTCTCATTTCTAAGAGAGACAAGAAAAAAACCAAGACCATTCAGTATATTTTTCTTTTGATTATTATATCATTGAGTTTAACCATTTACAAAAATCTATTCAGCACTGCAGAATTAGGCGACACAGAACAACTTGAACAACGAGCAGAAGAAAATTTGGAAGATTCTAAAGATATTTTAGAGGATATTGAAATTGATGATGACTTTTAATTTCTATTCTAATAGCAAGAAAATTTTTTCAGTTTTTTAACTTATTTTAGCGCAAATATTTCATTATGAAAGTTTTAATTGCTTCCGCACTTATACTTGTTGGATCATGTGCAACGCTCAGGCACAGTGAAAAAATCGATAATCTAAAAAAGAGTATTTCTTTCGAAGATGAAAATTTAATAAACAATTATCTACAAACAATACAACCTACAGATCTACAAATTCACGTTGAGGAAGTTGCTTCAGATAAGTATAATGGTCGAAAAACCGGTGAAGATGGACATAATGATGTTTGTGGCTACATCCGAAACTACTATATCTCACAAGATATAAATGCACCTAAATCGTTACCTGATTATTACCAAAAAGTTCCTAAAGAGATTCTTCCAGAAAATTTAAATGATTCACAAAATATCATCGCCTATATAGAGGGTGAAGAATTTCCTGATGAATATGTGTTTATTTCGGCACATTCAGACCATGAAGGTGTTATCAACGGAGAAATATATAATGGTGCAGACGATAATGGCTCAGGTACTGCAGCAGTTTTGGAGATGGCAGAAGCATTTAGTAAAGCTGTAAAAGACGGCTATAGACCAAAACGAAGTATTGTTTTTTTGCATCTTACAGCTGAAGAAGTCGGTCTTCACGGATCTCGGTATTATACACAAAACCCAATTTTTCCTATTGAAAATACCGTAGTCGACCTTAATATTGATATGATAGGTCGGGTGGACGACAGACATAAACAGAATGAAAATTACATCTATGTTATCGGTTCAGACAGAGTGAGTACAGAATTGCATTTTGTAGCTCAAAAAGCTAATACGACTTTCACAAATTTAGACCTAGATTATAAATATAACGCAGAGAACGATCATAATCAATACTATTACAGATCTGACCATTACAATTTTGCGTTAGAAGGGGTTCCTGTAATTTTCTTTTTTAATGGTGAGCACGAAGACTATACAAAACCATCGGATACAGCAGATAAAATTAACTATACTCTGTTGGCAAAACGAACAAAATTAATATTTGCAACAGCATGGTATATCGCCAATGCAGACCATCGCCTCGAAGTTGAGATTATTTGATGTTAAATTCTGTTAAAAGAAATCTAAGCCAACTAAGCTGTATTCAATATTTTTGTATTATTACATACTAACTGATTTAAAGCCAGCTTTATCTCACTTTAATTTATAATCACTTATATAAAAATGAAAAAACTACTCTTAGTATTTGGTGTTTCTGCCATGTTATTTAACTGCGGAACATCCTCAAAAAGTACAAATTCTTCAACGAAAGCAAAAATGGAAATGGCAAGTCCAACCGAGTTTGCTTCAACCATTACTTCTGCCGAGTTAAAGGAAATGCTTTATAAGTATGCTTCAGATGAATTTGAAGGAAGAGAAACTGGCGAAAAAGGTCAAAAGATGGCTGTTGAATATTTAAAAAATCAATACATCTCAATGGGCATCCCTACTCCACTCGGTGGTAATGACTATTTTCAGGAAGTACCCTTGGAGAAACAAAGCGTAGCTGAAGCCAAACTAAGCGTTAACGGAAAATCTTTCAACAGTTTTGAAGATCACATCGTCCTTGCGGCATCTAAAAGTATGAATATTACTACAGATGACATCGTTTATGTTGGGTACGGAATTGATGCTGAAAATTATTCAGATTATAGCAATGTCGAGGTGAATGGTAAATTAGTTTTGGCAAAAGCTGGAGAGCCTAAAGATGCTGAGGGCAACTACATTACATCAGGTACTACCGATGATACCAAATGGACAAATGGTCGCCAATCCATTTCGAGCAAAAGGGATGCCGCGAAGGATAACGGCGCAAAAGCACTGATTCTAATGGATAACAATATGTTTGGTAGATATGCACCTTATTTCCAAAGACAAGCAGAATCAGGCGCTTCTGGTAGATTAGCTCTAAAGAGCAATGAGGAAGGCATGGCCATGCTCATGATAAATGAAAATTTAGGTAAAGCATTAAACCCATCAATTTTGGAAAACGACACACCTAAAGTTTTAGATGCTAAATTAACTTTGGAAGTTGAGAATCAAGTTGAAGAAGTCATGTCAGAGAATGTTGTAGCCTTCATCAAAGGTTCTGAAAAACCTGATGAAATTATCGTTATTTCAGCGCATTTAGACCATGAAGGTATTAAGGACGGACAAGTTTACAACGGTGCAGATGACGACGGCTCAGGTACTGTTGCTATTTTAGAAATTGCTGAAGCATTTAAAATGGCAGAAAAAGCAGGAAGTGGTCCAAAACGATCTATTTTATTTTTACATGTTACAGGAGAAGAAAAAGGACTTTTAGGCTCTAGATATTACACCGATAACGACCCTATATTTCCCTTAGAAAATACAGTCGCAGATCTAAATATTGATATGATCGGTAGAATTGACCCAAACAGAAAAGAAGGAGATAGAAATTACGTATATCTTATTGGAAGTGATAAATTGAGTACGGATTTACACAATATTTCAGAAGAAGTAAATAAAAAATATACAAATGTAGAATTAGATTACACCTATAATGATGAGAATGATCCGAATCGTTTTTACTACAGATCTGATCATTACAATTTTGCCAAAAACAATGTTCCTGTGATTTTTTATTTTAATGGTACACATGCAGACTATCATAAACCTAGTGATACACCAGATAAGATTGAGTATGATCTACTAGAGAATAGAACTCGATTAGTATTTCATACAGCTTGGGAAATTGCAAATAGAGACGAAAGAATTGTTGTAGATAAAGCGACAGAGTAACTCAACGTTAGATTAATTAAAAAGCCTTTCATAAATTTTTTGAAAGGCTTTTTTTATTTAAATAAGTTGAAAAAACACTTTGGAGAAAATAGGAAATAAATTACATTTGCAGTCCAAATTAAAATGGTGGTTGTAGCTCAGCTGGTTAGAGCGTCGGTTTGTGGTACCGAAAGTCGCCGGTTCGAACCCGGTCTTCCACCCAAAAACAAAGCTTCTCTATAATAGAGAAGCTTTTTTTGTGCATTAAATCAAATCGAAAAGGCTATCAACAGCAGGATAGCGCTCAACTGTAAATCCTTCTCCGTATTCTTTACCGATTAGTCTTCCTAAATTTCTGGCTCTATAAATAATACTGTCTGTAAAATTAGCACTACTTATTGGTGTCTGCGGTTCTTTGCTATCAGGATCAAAAAACTGTGTTTTATAAGCTTTTACCGAAGCCATTTTTTTATCCATAAAACCAGTAACATCAACTACTATATCTGGCTCAATATCCTTCCATTGAATGTAATGATAAACGGCATTTGGCCTCCAAGGTTTTTGGGATGTTTTATTATAAACAGTCTCAATCTTTCTCAACCCGCTCAAAAAACAAGCGTCACTCACTAATTGACTGCCTTTACCATGGTCAATATGCCTATCTTCAATAGCGTTACAAATAACTATTTCTGGCTGAAAACGTCTAATCTGCTCAATGAGCTTTAATTGGTGTACCTTATCATTAATAAAAAATCCATCAGAAAATTTCATATTTAATCTTGTCTGTACTCCTAGAATCTCTGCAGCATTCTTCGCTTCATTATCTCTTGTTTCTGCCGTACCTCTTGTGCCTAGTTCACCACGAGTTAAATCTATAATTCCTATTTTTTTGCCTTTTGAAACTTCTTTGGCCAAAGTAGCACTGCAACTTAATTCAACATCATCTGGGTGTGCGCCAATGGCGAGTATATCTAATTTCATAGGTTATTCTATAATTTTGAAATACAATCAATTGCTTGATCAATATCAGTTTTTAAATCTTTAACCTCCTCTATACCAACAGAAAAACGTATTAATTGGTCACTAATACCAACATTTTCTCTCTCCTCTGGCGTTAATAATGCATGAGATGTTAAGTGTGGTGATATCACAGTACTCTCAACACCTGCTAAACTCATGGAAGATTTTATCAATTTTAAATGTTTTTGAAACTGATAGGAATCTAAATCATCCGTCAGCTCAAAGGATAGCATCGCTCCAAATCCTTTCATTTGGGATTTTGCCAATTGATATTCTGGATGGGATTCTATACCTGGATAATATACTTTTGAAATTTTTGAATGCGCTTCTAACCATTGCGCCATTTCCATAGCATTTGCGGTTTGTGCTTTAACTCTCAATCCCATAGTTTTCATACTGCGTTCCAACAGCCAAACAGTCATATCACTTAAACTTCCTCCTAAGTTTTTTCCAACATTCCAAATCTTTTCAATATGTTCAGATGAACTTGCAACTGCACCTGCACATATATCGCTATGGCCTCCCATGTATTTGGTGGCCGAATGCATAACCATATCAATTCCTAAATCAATTGGATTTTGATTTACCGGTGAAGCAAACGTATTGTCTATAGATGTTAAAATGGACTTAGATTTTGCCAATTTGGCAATTGCCGCAATATCTGTTATAGTCATTAATGGATTTGACGGCGTTTCAATATGAATCAACTTTGTATTTGACTTTAAGGCTTTTTCGAAATCGTTAGCCGAATAACCATCTGTGAAAGTATACTCAATCCCATATTTTGGGAATTCCTCTTTTATAAAATTTACGGTTCCACCGTACAACGTATTTTGCACGACTAAATGGTCTCCATGCTGTAAAAACGCTAAAAACATTGTACTTATCGCTGCCATACCAGAACCAAATATCATTGCGTCTTCAGCGTGTTCTAGAGCAGCAATTTTCTTAGATAGATGTTCTTGGTTCGGTGTATTAAAATAACGTGGATAACGTTTTACATCAACATCCAAAAACTCATAAGAAGAGCTGAGATACATTGGAGAAACAGCACCTTTAAACTGTTCGTCTGGTACTTCACCAATGTGAGTACAAATTGTATTGAGGCCTAAATTTTCTTTATTCATTAATTAAATTTTAGAATAGTTAAAATTAACGAAAAAGAAAATAATAGTACGTTATACCAGTATGATAATAATAAAGAAGATTTAGAGAATTCTATTTATCCTTACTCACTCGATTGTATGCCCGAATCATAAGAAAAGCCCAAATGGCAACGCAAATGACTACAATGACCGAAAACCAAAAAACTATATCATCTGCTACCATGGTCTATAAGCTTTAGATAAATCATTATACCTAAAAGTGTAGGCGCCCAAAGTCCCACAAAGAGACCATGAATGCGATCGCCACTGAGAAACAAAAACTCTGCAACCAAAATGATTGCCACACATAGCATGAGCATAATGAGATTTCCAGTTCCTAATTTTTTGAAGTAGTTCATGAAATGATTGGTTTAAAAACTGAAAGTTACTAAATATTAAATCATTATTAAATAACTTCAATGAATTCGACACAACCATTTCTTAATTTTTTGTTAAAACTAAAAGAAGGAATTCAAAAATTTTAACTCAAAAAAATAAAAAATTTACTTTTTATAATAAATCCGGTGTTTTCTATATGCGAAAAAGCCAAGTAAAGCTACCACACCCAAAGTAATGGCAATGAATTGAAAACTTAAAATTTGATCTCCACTTGCATAAGCATGCAACCCAGATAGATAAAAATTAACACCAAAATAGGTCATTAAAATACTTCCAAAAGCAATGATAGACATAAAATTGAAAAACCAACGCCCTCTTAATCCTGGTACTAATCTCATATGAATCACAAAAGCATAAACCATAATACTTATTAAAGCCCAAGTTTCTTTTGGATCCCAGCCCCAATAACGTCCCCAACTTTCATTAGCCCACATTCCTCCTAAGAAATTACCGATGGTAAGCATGACCAACCCAACTGTTAATGCCATTTCGTTGATGATTGTGAGTTCCTTTATATTGAGTAGCATACGTTCTTTATTATTTTTATTGGTAAGAATCATAAGCAATAATGCCACAACACCTAATATCATCGCTAAAGTAAATGGTCCGTAGCTTGCTACAATAACAGCTACGTGAATCATTAACCAATAGCTATTTAAAACTGGCTGAAGATTCGCAATTGCAGGATCCATCCAATTCCAATGTGCAATCATTAAAATCATTGATGTCACAAAAGCAGTCGAAGCAATAGTTAAATCACTTTTTCTACCAAATAACAATCCAAACAGCATTGTTGCCCATGCCACATAAATCATGGATTCGTAGGCATCACTCCATGGTGCGTGACCAGATAAATACCAACGCACAATTAAACCGCCCGTATGAAGAGCAAATAATAAAATTATTATGCCTATCAATATTTTTATAGCAATTTTAAGAGCGTTGTTTCGGTATTTAAAAATTTGAAAAATAAGCAATACAAAAAGCAGTGTTCCAGCATACATGTACCAGCTAAACAATTTTTTGAAAATATCGTATTTGTTATAAAGGATTTCAGTTTCAATCTTCTTTTCGGACAGCATCACTTCGCCTCCAAGCTTTTGTTGGGTTTTTTTAAAATCATCCAACAATTTGTTAGCATTGGTAAAATCGCCTGTTTGCTTGGCCTTATTTAAGGTCATCAGGTAATAGTTGAATCCCTTACTAACAAAGCCGCCGTAAAGTGAATCATTTATGGCGTCTTTATAGTCACCATTTCTATACTGAAATGAAGAAATCCATGTATTATTATCATCATTAGGAACGGGAAATATTTTCATTGAACGCCCTTCAATTGCATCAGACAATAAATTTAAACGGCCATAGGTATTCTTAACTTCCTTCTGAAAACCATTTGGCACTTGTGCCTTAAAAGCAGTTTCTATATAAGGTCCCAATTTATTTCTACCCTTTGGAGTAAAGAAATCGAGAAGACTTACATATTTTTGATCCTTTGGAACCCCAATAATGGTTCTAATAGAGTCTGCTTTTCTAGGAGTTAAATAAATCACTGGCATATTATACCATAACATAGGACTTTCCTGTATTGACAGGAAAATTTGGGTGGCATCTAAATCTTCATAAACGTCACTCTTACTAATTTTTCGGAGCATTTCTGAAGCATATGTATGGATAGGCATCATACGGCCACTGTAATCCTGAATCACCATTTCTGCAAACTTATCTGTATGCTCTTTTGGTGCAATATTGGCTTTTAGAACAGAATCCAATTGTACCTTTAAAGGCTTTTCTGTTTTTGTAGAATGGTCATGACCATCGTCCTCAGAATGTTCTTGAGCGAAAGTAGAAAAACTTAAAAGCATTAAAATGACAGTGGCCATTTTTGCTTTTTTGACTTTAATCTTTTTAAGTCGATTCCTTATATCATCAAATCGTGTATTCTTGGCAAAAAGAATGGCCATTAATCCAAAATATAACAACATATATCCTGCATAAGTCACATAAGTTCCCCATAAATCATGATTAACGGAAAGTATGGTTCCTTTTTCGTCTGGGTCAAAACTCGCTTGAAAAAAACGATAACCATCATGATCTAAGACATTATTCATATAAATGTGATAGTCAAAATTTTCATCATCATTATCTATAACGGTCACTTTACTTTCGTAAGAAGAATATGCTTTTTCAGTACCAGGATATTTTTCAGCTATAAAATCATTTAACTTTATTTGAAATGGCAATTCTAAAACCTTGGAGCCATATTGAACAGAAACATCCAAACCACCAACATTTACATCTTCGTATCCACTATAATTTCCTTTACCACCTAGTAAATTAACTTGCTTCGTTTCACCGTTAGCTGTAACATTTAGCACTACCCCATCTTCATCGTTTTTTAGAATGACTGGTTTTTTCACAATATCAAAAACCCCTTTAACTACAGGTTTTGGGAAAACAATCTGCATATTCCCGATGACATATCGAGAACGTAATGCCAAAGGTTGCAAACTGTCCTTCACTAATTGACCCGTTTGTCCGGTCGCCATAGTCATAAATTCACCATCGTAGGGCGATTTTATAAACATGCCTTCTTCCGTTTCAGATATATTAATAGCTCCATCAACTTCTTTATTGAGAGATACTAAAATATTGTGTAAGCTAGACACTTCTCCATCTTTTAAGAAGTGATTGTGTGGTCTTCCGTCACCAGCCTCGACCATCTTAAGATAGCGCTCACCACTTTCATCCGGAATGATATCCTTTTCAGCACCTTTTACGAATTTCTGCAGTTGAAAATTTACAGGTGTGCCAGCGTAGTCAACCGTTTCATCAAAGTCGTTGTCAAGTCTTGGGGAAAAGTCTACTTGTTCTTCGAAATTATAGCGTTGTAAAACACCATCAATTTTATAATCTCCAACAATGTATGCTTTTATGTATGTTTTTTCTGAAAGAAACTCGCTTTCTGTAGCACCTTCCCTAATGTTCATCATGCCTTCAAAACCAGTGTAACGTGTAATGAATGCACCGACGAGAATAAGAATAAATGCCAAATGAAGTGTTAACGTTGCCCACTTTTCTTTTTTGTGCAGTCTAAACCTAAATATATTACCCACAAAATTTATAACAAAAAAGACCATTATCGCCTCAAACCACCAAGCATTATAAATTAACTCTCGTGTGTAGGGCGTTGGCGAGGTTTCCATATTTCTGTCCAATATGGTACCTGTGGCCATAGCAACGGCAAAAACAATGAATAAAACGGCGGTAAGTCTTGTGGAAAATAGAATATTAGCGATTTTCTTTTGCATAGCAGATGGGCTGTTTTTAGCTCGTGCAAAGATACGTCTTTTTACCTATTCGGAAGACCCAAAAATTAAGATGAAATCGTTAAAGTTTTGTGATAATATTTATAAGGGCTATACACCCGTTTTCAATAATTTGTTTTGTTCTTCCATCAACTCTTTTAAATCAGACAACAATTGTATATCCTTTGGTGTTTTTACAGTTGGGTCTTTGGTGTCTTGTGCTCTATCCTTCAATCGGTTCATAAACTTTACCACAATAAAAACTGTAAAACCAATAATCAAAAAATCTAAAAAAACACCAACCAATTCACCATAAGCAATAGCCACTTCTTCTGTTATTACCATGTTAGAAGCATCTAAAAGGGCTTCACGCAAAACAATTTTTTTGTTCTGGAAATTTGCACCGTCTGAGAGCAACGATAATGGTGGCAATAATACCTTTTTGGCAAGCACATCAATAACCTTGTTAAAAGATGCTCCAATTATAATGCCTATGGCCATTTCCATCATATTACCTTTTACGGCAAATTCCTTAAATTCTTTTAGTAGTTTCATATTGTTGATATTGATTTTGAGAATTTGAAGCGCAAATATAGTTGATAATTTTTGCTCATTGAGTCCGTCCAAGTGTCTTTTCTTACCTATTTTTACAGCATGATTTCAGTTGTTTTACTTGGCGCAGGCAATGTAGCTACCCATCTTTTTAAAGCTTTCAACAAGGCTGAAAATGTAGATGTGGTGCAATGGTACAATCGTACTAAAGCTTCTATCTCTTCTTATGTTAATAAAGTTGAAATTACTGACGAACTAAATGAATTAAGAACTGCCGACATTTATATCATTGCAATTAGTGATGATAGCATTGGCAAACTTTCTGAAAATTTACCTTTTAAAAATCGTTTGGTCGCACATACTTCGGGAAGCGTGAACATTCATGATTTAGACAAGAAAAATGAGCGTGCAGTTTTCTATCCTCTGCAGACGTTTTCTAAAGATGCTAAAGTGGATTTTTCACAAGTTCCCATCTGTTACCAAGCTTTAGAAAAATCCAATAATAAGCTGTTGAAAACTTTAGCCAAAGCTATTGGTAGTCCATCGTATAAAATCAATACTGAACAACGACAGACCTTGCACCTATCGGCTGTATTCATCAATAATTTTGTAAATCAACTCTACCGCATTGCACATGAGATTACGGATAATAAAAACATAGAGTTTGATATTTTGAAACCGTTAATTTCAGAGACTGCTAAAAAAGTTCAAAACATCTCGCCCTATATGGCACAAACAGGACCTGCAAAGCGAAATGATAAAAAAACTATAAACCGACATTTGAATCAGCTTGAGAACAGAGACCATCAAAAAATTTATAAATTGTTAACGGAATCTATTCAACAAACACACGGCTTAAAAAACAAAAACGAATGAGCGACAAAAGCTATAAAGAATATCTAAACGACATTACGACGTTCATTTTTGATGTGGACGGAGTATTAACCGATGGAAACGTTTCCGTAACAACCGATGGAGAACTTCTTCGTACAATGAACATCAAAGACGGTTTTGCACTAAAAACCGCTGTGGATGCAGGTTATAATGTGTGCATAATTTCGGGTGGATCAAACGAAGGAGTGCGCAAACGACTTTCAGGGCTGGGTATAAGAGATATTTTTTTAGGAGCACATAATAAAATTGAACAACTTAACTCCTATTTGAAAAAACATAATGTTTCAAAAACCCAAGTGCTCTATATGGGAGATGACATTCCAGATTATCCGGTTATGGCAATGGTTGCTTTGCCTTGTTGTCCTCAAGATGCGGTTTCAGAGATTAAATCCATTTCAAAATATGTGTCGCACAAAAACGGTGGTAAAGGTGCTGTAAGAGATGTGATTGAGCAAGTAATGAAAGTTCAGGATAAATGGAATGGAAATTTTAGTGCTAAGTATGATTAGTTTTTAATTCACAGTCTCAGTTTTCAGAAATTCTTAATTTTTATATCTTTAAATGCAATCCTTCTTCAAACTCATCCGCTGGAAAAACCTCTTAATGATTGCTCTGGTGCAATACTTAATTAAGTATGCGTTGTTGCTACCCTTTACTGAATCTCATGGAGTAATGACCAGTTTGGATCATTTTCATTTTGCGCTGTTGGTCCTTTCAACAATGTGTATTGCCGCAGGAGGTTATGTGATTAACGATATTTATGATCTCACGACTGACGCCATAAACAAACCTGAAAAAATAATCATAAACAGACAAATTTCAGAAAAAAATGGCTTTACTATATTTATGGTGTTAAATATTATCGGAGTTGTTTTAGGGTTTTATCTGGCTAATCACGTTGGCAAATCTGCCTTGTTTGTGGTATTTTTTGCCGCTTCAGCACTACTCTATATTTATGCTTCAGCTCTAAAACAAATGCTATTGGTTGGTAATATTGTAGTTTCAGTCGTTATAGCATTATCCATTTTAACAATTGGGATTTTTGAATTATTTCCAATCATGAATGCTAACAACAAAAGCGTACAGATTCTGTTTTTCAATATTATAAGGGATTATGCGATTTTTGCTTTTGCAATTAATCTCGTTCGTGAAATCATAAAAGATATCGAAGATATTGACGGTGACCATAAAGCCGGAATGAACACATTGCCTATTGCCATTGGTCGCGAGCGCGCTAATAAAGTGGCATTTATTGTGGTGTTACTGACGCTTTTTTCCGTGATCTATTACGTCATCACCTACCTGTTCACCCAACAATTGGTCATAGGCTATTTTCTTATATTGGTCATTGCACCATTAATTTACGTTTGTATCAAAATCTTTAATGCCGAACATAAAGGGCAATACAACCACATAAGCCAAATTTTAAAACTGATCATGCTCACGGGAATGCTGTCATTGGCACTCTATAAATTTGTGATTTAATCTTATGCTGAACGAAAAACTAAAAAATTTCAATCTTATTCTGGCTTCCGCCTCGCCACGTCGTCATGCGTTTTTTAAAACATTGAATCTCAATTTTGAGGTCCGACTAAAACCCATTGACGAAGTTTACCCAAACCATTTAAAATGTCAAGAAATCACAAATTATTTAGCGAAACTAAAGGCTGAAGCTTTTAAAGAAGAATTGAAAGAGAAGGACATTCTCATCACGAGTGACACCATTGTTTGGCACGATAGTAAAGCCGTAGAAAAACCAACTGATGAATCAGATGCCCTCAATATGATTAAGAGTTTGAGCAATGCAACCCACGAAGTCGTTACATCAATATGTTTCACAAGAGCATCACAGCAAGAAGTTGTTCATACCATCACAAAGGTCACTTTTAAAAAACTTACGGACGAAGAAATAAGATATTACGTTGAAGCTTACAAACCGTTAGACAAAGCTGGTGCTTACGGCATACAAGAGTGGATTGGTGCAATTGGCATCACAAACATTGAAGGTTCTTACAACAATGTGGTCGGTTTGCCGACCCATTTGCTTTATGAAACGTTAAACGTTATTGCTGAAGGTAATTAGGTTCGTAACTTTATGTTTAAGTTGATAAGAATTTAGAGCCGAAACTTCATAAAATGAAAAAACTACTGTTTAAATCACCTGAATACTACCTAATCATTTTATTGATTTTAGCAGGATATGCACCGCCATATTTTATCAACCCCATTTTTATTGCCATTGCCACTATTATAATACTTCAGCTAATCTTTAAAAACAGAATTTCAGGAATATTAATAGGTGCAATTTTCTTTATGGTCAATCTTTATTTTTTAGGTGCATTACTATCAGAATTTAATGAATTCAAAGAATTTAGCAGTGAAGCAAAACAATTAATTTTTGTAGGTATCTCTATCTGGATTGTAAATTTTATAATGTCTGCAATTATGATTTATAAATATTTAAACTTACCTTTTAGAAAAGCGTTGCACATCACAATAGAAAAACAAAACAGATGAAAATTTTTAAAATTTATAGTTTAGTTCTATTAATAATATTAGCTTTTTCCTGCAAAGAAACAGTTGAGACCACATCAAAATTAAGCGAAGCTGCTCGTCCGGAAAACGAACAACTCGCAAGTAAAGCTCAACTCTCAAAAGAATTTAAAGATTATTGGTACGCTGGCGAGGCCGAAATCACGTCATACAAATTAGAACAAGCGCGTTACGGCGAAATGAGAGACGGCACGGCAGTTTTAATTTATGTCACAGAAGACTTTTTACCCGAAGCACAAGTCAAGGCAGACACTTACAGTGAAAACAATATTTCGGTATTGAAACTTAATGCCACTAAAAATTTTAATACGGGAATTTATCCTTATTCCATTATGCAGAGTACCTTTTACCCTGTGACAAACAATGAACATGCCATTAAAATTTCGGCATCAGTTCAGGAGTGGTGCGGGCAGGTTTACGCACAAATTAATAACCGAGCTGATTTTGAGGTAATGTCGCATTCCTATTTTCAGGGTGAAGCCGACGAAGATTTTAATCTAGAAAAAGCTTTGACTGAAAACGAATTATGGACGAAACTGAGAATCGATCCACAAAGTCTTCCGACGGGAAATATTAATATAATTCCATCTCTGGAATACTTACGTTTGGCACATAAGGAAATTAAAGCTTACAATGCTCAGGCAGAATTGAAAAATGATAGCTATACAATCATTTATCCGGATTTAAATCGATCATTGACCTTATACTTTAACCCAGAGTTTCCTTACGGAATTTCCGGATGGGAAGAAACGATGGTCAGTGGATTTGGAGCTTCAGCAAAAACATTAACAACTAAAGCAACAAAATTAGAATCAATAAAATCTGCTTACTGGACCAAAAATGGCAATAGTGATGAAACGTTGAGGCAAAGCTTAAAATTGCAATAGCGCATTAACAGAATCCGAACTATATTTGTTTGAACCAACAGTTTTTAAATGAGTAACTTTTTTCAACCATACCTATACGAAATTATCTATACTACGATACTTCTCGTAGTACTACTTATTATTAGAAAAATTATTGTAATTACCGTTAGAAAAATTGGCGAAAGAAGTGGTACCACCGAAGCTCGTGCTATATTGATTGGTCGTTATGTTACAGTAACTTTAGTACTTATCGCTATACTTGTCGAAACGTATATTTGGGGTGTAGAACCGCAACAAATTACGCTTGTATTTTCTTCCGTTTTTGCTGTCATTGGCATTGGTCTCTTTGCAATTTGGTCCATTTTGAGCAATATAACATCTGGTGTAATTATGTTCTTTTCATTTCCATACAAAGTTGGAGATAAAATTAAGATTCACGATAAAGATGCACCAATCGAAGCAATTATCGAAGACATTAGAGCATTTCAGCTCATGTTAAGAGAGGATAATGGTAACCTTACTACCTATCCCAATAACCTCATTATACAAAAGGCTGTAACATTGATAGAAAAAGACGCCTTGAACGACATTGATGATAGCAGTATTTTGTAAATTGTCGATTATAATTGCATCATATTTAAAACCCGTACTGCCATTATATGAAACTGAAATTCAAGAAAAAAAGAACCGAAAACTACAAAAAACACATTGGTCAGGTCCCTGGGACTTTAGTTTACACAGGCAAAAAATCTGACAAGGCCCTTCATATAGAATCGTTTGATTACAGCAAGGATGAAATTGAAGAAACTGTCCTACTTAAGGCCGAAGACGCAATTCCTTTTAAAGACACTGACTCCGTTACCTGGATTAATGTTAATGGATTACATTATGTCGAAGAGATTGAAAGAATTGGCAGTCAATACGATTTACACCCACTTGTTTTAGAAGACATCGTAAATACTACGCAAAGACCTAAAATCGATGAATACGAGGATTATCTTTTCGTGGTCCTTAAAATGCTCTATTATGATGAACAAGAACAGATTGTTATAGAACAAGTCAGTTTTGTACTTGGCAAAAATTATGTGCTCACATTTCAGGAAGCAGAAGGTGATGTTTTTGATTCCATTAGAGATCGGTTGCGTCACGGTAAAGGTAGGATCAGGGGCCAGAAATCCGATTATTTAATGTATGCGCTTATTGATGCAGTAGTTGATAATTATTTTAGCATTATTGAAACTTTGGGTAATAAAATTGAAGATTTGGAAACCCAACTATTTGCTGGCGATGCCGAGAATGATGTGAGCTCAGAAATTCAGGAATTAAAACGCGAAATACTAAAAGTACGTCGGGCTATTTTTCCGCTCCGAGAAGTCATAAGCCGTGTTGAAAAGATTGAACACCACCTCATCTACAAACGCACAATAACCTATTATAGGGATATTTACGACCATTTAATACAAGTATCGGAAAATATAGATATTTATCGTGAGATGATCTGGAGTTTAATGGATATGTACATGACCACCATTAGCAATAGAATGAATGAAGTAATGAAAGTACTAACCATTATATCAAGTATTTTTATTCCATTGACATTTTTGGCAGGCATCTACGGTATGAATTTTGAATACATTCCAGAACTCACATACCGCTATGGCTACTTTGTACTTTTAGGAGTAATGGTCCTCATATTTATTGGCCTGCTTATTTACTTTAAACGGAGGAAGTGGTTGTAGAGAAATTAGCAATCAAACTGATTTTAAAAACCTAACCGATCTAATGAAACTCGTATTAATTTTTAAATCTGTGTTTAACAATTATAACAAGTTAAACAAAACCTAAAACCATTCTCATAAGTTTCCAACTTTCATATATTTGAAACGCAACAAACTACATACTGCTATGCACAAATTAAGACTTTGTCTTCTGCTTTTCTTAAGCACCATAATTAACTTACAAGCCCAACAACCCAAAACATATAGTTCTTCAGAAATTCACAATGCCATTCAAAAACTCAATGTTTTAGGCTCGGTACTTTATATCGCGGCACATCCTGACGATGAAAATACGAGATTGATTTCTTATATGTCTAACGAAGTAAAGGCACGTACAGCTTATTTATCGTTAACACGCGGAGATGGCGGCCAAAACCTAATTGGTCCAGAAATCAGAGAACTTTTGGGAGTCATCAGAACACAAGAATTGTTGGCAGCAAGACGAATCGATGGTGGTGAACAACGTTTCACAAGAGCCAACGATTTTGGTTACTCTAAACATCCAGACGAAACTTTGGAAATTTGGAATAAAAATGAAGTGCTCTCTGATGTGGTTTGGGCAATCCGAGAATTTAAACCAGATGTTATTATTAATAGGTTCAATCACAGAACTCCCGGATCAACTCACGGACATCATACAAGTTCTGCAATGTTAAGTTTTGAAGCTTTTGATTTGTCAAATGATGCTTCAAAATTTACTTCTCAATTAAAGTTTACCGAAACTTGGCAACCCAAACGTCTTTATTTTAATACATCTTCATGGTTTTACAGAAATCAAGAAGATTTTGATAGAGACAAAGAAAAACTCACTGTTTTCGATATTGGCGAATACTATCCAAGTAAAGGGTTATCCAATAACGAAATTGCCTCCATTGCAAGCAGCCAACATTTAAGTCAAGGATTTGGACGCTTATCAAGTCGTGGCTCGCAAGATGAATATCTTGAATTTTTAAAAGGTGATCAACCTGAAAACAAAACAAATGTATTTGATGGTATCGATACATCGTGGAATAGAATAAAAGGAGGTAATGCTATTGGAGAAATTTTGATGCAAGTTGAAAACAACTTTAATTTTAGAAACCCATCCTCACATTTACCTCAACTATTAGAAGCTTACAAATTGCTTCAAAATATTGAGAATCAGCATTGGAAAACTATAAAGACCAAAGACCTCAAAACAATAATCCAAGCCTGTGCTGGCCTGTACTTAGAGGTTTCTGCGTCTTCTCCTACTGCTTCGCCCAATTCTACCATAGAATTGAATCTCGAAATATTAAATCGAAGCAACTCGGATATAAAACTGGTCTCCTATCAACTTTCTACCATGAATGAGGATATCTCAAAAAACATGGAAATGGCCGCTAATCAGAGTTTGGATTTTAAAGAAAATATGAGAATTCCATCTGATATTAATTATACAACACCATATTGGCTCAATAAAAATAGTACGCTTGGTATGTACAGCGTATCAAACCAAGAATTGATAGGTTTACCTGAAACTCCTAGAGCTGTATCTGTGCTTTTCAATTTAAGTATACAAGAGGTACCAATTACATTCTCTAAACCTATAATTTACCGCTACTCCAAACCCGATAAAGGGGAATTATACAGACCTTTTGAAATCATTCCTCAAGTTTCAGCAAGTATCAAAAACAAGGTATTCATTTTCGAAAACGATCAACAAAAAGATATTGAAGTAATTGTAAAAGCTGGTAAAAATAATATTGATGGCTATGTACAAATGGCATATCCAAATGGTTGGAGCTTTTATCCAGAAAAGCAAAAAGTAGAAATTGCTAACAAGGGAGATGAGCAAACGGTCGTATTCACAGTGATTCCTCCAAAAAACCAAAGTGAAGGCTTAATTACACCCATGGTGAATATTGATGGTGAATTTTTCACAGATGAATTGATAGAAATCGATTACCCACATATTCCATTTCAAACCGTATTGATGCCAAGTGAAAGTAAAGTCGTAAGACTAAATATCGAAAAACGAGGTAATAATATTGGTTACATAGAAGGTGCAGGAGATGTAGTGCCAGAAAGTTTGCAACAGATTGGCTATAACGTTACTGTGATTCCTCCAGAAGCGATTTCACCTGAAAATCTTTCAAATTTTGATGCTATTGTTGTTGGTATTCGTGCCTACAATATTGTGGATGAGTTAAAATTCAAACAAAAATATCTATTGGATTACGTAAAGGATGGTGGTAATTTAGTCATTCAATACAATACGAGCAGAGGTATTAAGGTAGATGATTTAGCACCTTATAAATTAAATTTATCGCGAGATAGAGTCACTGACGAAAATGCGACAGTTCGTATTTTAAACCCTGAACATCCAATTCTTAACTACCCAAATAAGATCACAATTCAGGATTTTGACGGTTGGGTACAAGAACGTGGTTTGTACTTTCCAGATGAGTGGTCGGAAGAATTTACACCACTACTTGCATTCAACGATAAAGGAGAAACTTCAAAAGAAGGTAGTCTTTTGGTTGCAAAATATGGTAAAGGCAATTATATTTACACAGGTTTAAGTTTTTTTAGGGAATTTCCTGCGGGAGTTTCAGGCGCATATAGACTGTTTGCCAATTTACTTTCTGCTGGTAAAAATGACCCATCCAAACTTAAAAACTAATAGCAACAACCTAACTAAATTGATTAATATGCACAACCCTAACCAAACACAGCCAAAAGAAAAATGGAGTAAAAGGTACACGCTAGTACTTGTAGCAAATGCACTTTATATCGTTTTATTTTACTTTTTAACACAGTCTTTCGCATAGCATGACACCAACTCTGGCACCCATAGATTGGGCAGTTCTCATAGCCACCTTGCTTATTATTGTTGGTTATGGCACTTGGAAAACCAGAGGAAGCAAAAACGTCCAGGATTATGTACGTGGTGGCAACACCTCACAATGGTGGACCATCGGATTGTCAGTCATGGCAACCCAAGCAAGTGCGATCACATTTCTATCTACCACAGGTCAGGCATTTTCTGATGGAATGGGGTTTGTTCAATTTTATTTTGGACTACCAATTGCCATGGTCATCATTTGCCTGGTATTTATTCCGCTCTATCACAGACTTAAAGTTTACACTGCTTACGAATTTCTCGAAAACCGGTTCGATTTAAAAACAAGAAGTCTTACCGCAATCCTATTTTTAATTCAGCGTGGTTTGGCTGCAGGTATCACCATTTTTGCACCTGCCATAATTCTATCCGTTGTTTTGGGCTGGAATATCGTGACGCTTAATATAATTATTGGAACCCTTGTAATTATCTATACTGTATCGGGTGGAACTAAAGCCGTAACAGTGACCCAAAAACAGCAAATGTTCGTGATTTTTGCAGGTATGTTGGCAGCACTATTTATTGTCATAGACCTCATACCAAAAGAAGTTTCATTTGTAGATGCTATTGATATCGCAGGAGCAACTGGAAAAATGCAGGTATTAGATTTTTCTTTTGATTTAGAAAACAGATACACCGTGTGGACTGGTCTTATTGGCGGTACATTTTTAATGCTCTCATATTTTGGAACAGATCAAAGTCAGGTGCAACGTTACCTTTCCGGAAGGTCCATGAAAGAAATGCAAATGGGTTTGATGTTCAATGGTTTGCTAAAAGTACCTATGCAATTCTTTATATTGCTCGTTGGTGTTATGGTGTTTGTCTTTTACCAGTTTAATCCTGCTCCGCTTAATTTTATAGATAAATCCACTGAAACCGTTCTGAATTCTGAATATGGTGATGAGTACAGGTCACTTCAGGAGAAGCAAAATGTCCTTTTTACTGAAAAACAAGAACTCAGTTTGAAGCTTTCCACAGATGAAGGTGAACGTACAAGAATTCAACTTTCAAAACTAGATAGTATTGAAAAAAACTATCGACTCGAATCAAAATTTTTAATCAAAAAAGCAATTGATTCGGAATATGCAAATGAATACACACGACTTCAAAATGAATTGGAAGGTCTAAGAGCAAATCCTGTAAGTGATGCATTTATCAACAAAAAAGATGAACTCAATAATCTTTACAAAGATTCAGCAAAGGACACGCAGACCAACGATAGAGATTATATGTTCATTCGTTTTATACTCAATCATTTACCTGTTGGGTTAATAGGGCTATTGTTGGCGGTAATCTTATCTGCTGCCATGTCTTCCACAGCTTCTGAAATCAATGCCTTAGCAACGATTACCTCAATTGATTTATACCAACGCAATCAGAAGGAGGATTTGGGAGAAGAGCATACCGTAAAAATGACTAAATGGTTTACACTACTTTGGGGAATTATAGCGATTACTATTGCTTGTTTTGCTGATTTGGCCGAAAATTTAATTCAGCTTGTAAACATAATCGGTTCTATTTTCTACGGAAATGTCTTAGGCATTTTTCTGTTGGCATTTTTCTTTAAATACATAAAAGGTAATGCTGTTTTTGTAGGTGCGCTAATTACTCAAGCTATCGTAATTATTGGCTGGTGGTTCGATTGGATGCCGTATTTATGGCTGAATCTTTTTGGATGTGTGCTTGTGATTTTGATTGCTAATGTGTTGGAGTTTATTAAACCATCAAAAAAGTAAAATTAGAGCGTTCTCGTAATTACTTTTACAAATAAAAAAACGCAACCCTTTCAAGTTGCGTTCAGTATAAATTCTAATGTCTAAAAATTATAGTCTAATGACTGGTTTTTACATAGCTCCCCATTCCTTTAAGGAATCCTTATTCATTTTTACATAGTCAGCATTACCAGCAGCTTCGGCTTTTTCCAAAGACTTTTTAGCTGTTGCTATTGCCATTTTTTTGTCTCCCATTTTAGCATACAACAAAGACTGTTGTCTCAATTGCCAAAAAGCAGGATCTTTAGACATTTCCATTGCTTTATCCATCCACATTTTTGCCTTATCCAAATCCTTGTCTGCATTCATATAATATACTGCAGACGCATAATAATCATTAGCAGAAGGTCCAGACATTGTTCTTTCAATAGCAGTCGTCACCGCCTTATCAGTTGGTACGTCGATTTTTACAGCAGCATAAGTATCTGCCCACATAAAACCTAAATGCGCAGAATCATTGGTTAAATCATCAAAGCTAATCGTCCATGTTTCAACATTTGCAGGTATTTGCATGGTTTCAACCGTAGCCTTAGCAGCCACTTTTGAATCATCCCAATTTTGAGGTGTTCCCCAATTTTCGGTATCGGAATAAAACACAACATCCCATGAGTTTTCTGATGGCGTAATAAAAATGGAATAAGATCCTGCTTTCAACTCTTGTCCTGCAATTGTTACAGGATTACTGAAAGTTACGATTGTATTTTTGTTTGCTCCTGCTCTCCAAACTTTACCATAAGGCACTAAGTTGCCAAAAACCTCACGTCCTCTCATACTCGGTCTTGAGTATTCTAAGGTTACATCAGTTAATCCAACCTTTTGCTCAACCTTTGTAAAAGGACTTGGCGCAGGTGTTTCAATTTGTGCATTGACCGAAAACATTAAAGTTACGGCAAATACAAATAGTACTAATTTCTTCATCGTTGTTAGTGTTAAGTGTTTGTTTTAATGTAGTACAAAGTTAAGGCTTAGTGCAAATTGTTAATGTTAATTAAACCTTAAATACCAACTTAATCCAACCAACCATTGTTTATCTTCTTTATTAATCGTAATATTGCAATATAATAATATAACGATATTATGGGACTCACTAAGACCGAAATATTTTCAGAGCAACAAAACCAGATTTCGAACATTGCCAAAGCCTTTGGGCATCCTGCACGAGTTGCTATTCTTCAGCATTTGTTTAAAATCAACTCCTGTATTTGTGGTGATTTAGTTGAGGAAATAGGTTTGGCTCAACCTACAATCTCACAGCATTTAAAAGAGCTAAAAAAAATAGGTCTTATAAAAGGAAATATTGAAGGAACCAGTATTTGCTATTGTATAGACCGAGAGAATTGGGTTAAAATGAAAACTGTTTTATCGGTTTTTTTAGACCAAGATTTAAATGAAAAAGCTAATTGTTGTTAAAAATTATAAATTATGAGACTTTCAGAAATTAAGACAATACTTAAAAAGCTTGAAACTATAGCTTTTGAGTTACCAAACGGAAATTTAGTACCAAAACACTTTCATGTAACAGAAGTTGGAGAAGTAACTAAAAATTTTATTGACTGTGGCGGAACGCTAAGAAATGAAAAAGTTGTAAACTTTCAGCTATGGAATGCAGATGATTATGACCATAGATTACACCCTGAAAAACTATTGAACATCATTGAGCTCTCCGAAAAGGTTTTAAACATCGGTGATTTAGAAATCGAAGTGGAGTATCAAAGTGACACCATTGGTAAATTTGGTTTAGATTTTAATGGTACAAACTTTCTTTTAACCTCAAAACAAACAGATTGTTTAGCTAAAGAAAATTGTGGCATCCCAGAAACCAAGCCAAAATTAAAATTAGCTGATTTATCAGAAGAGCCTTGTTGTTCTTCGGACGGAAATTGTTGTTAATAGATAAAAACACTAATAATGATATACGACCGAATCAAGGAACAAATAGATCGATTAGATACTAGCTCTATTTCAGATGAGAGAAAAACGGTTTTACAACCACTAGCAAACTTTATTCAGGAGAAGTTAAACCATAAAAAAAATGTAAATCTCAATTTCATTTGTACACACAATTCTCGTCGAAGCCATTTGTCTCAGGTGTGGGCACAGGCTATGGCATCGTACTTCAATATTAAAAACGTGAACTGCTTTTCTGGCGGAACTGAGGCCACTGCCCTATTTCCTGTAGCTGGAGAAACATTGAGGAATTCTGGGTTTAAAGTTGAAAAACTTTCAGAAGAAAATAATCCAGTTTACAGTATTAAATATGCTGATAACAGTCATCCTATTATTGGTTTTTCAAAAACCTACGATGATAACTTTAATCCCGTTTCTGGTTTTGCAGCCATAATGACCTGCTCAAGCGCAGATGCTGGTTGCCCATTTATTGCTGGTGCAGAAAAACGAATTCCTATCACTTATGATGATCCAAAAGCATTTGATAATACACCTCAGCAAAAGGAAAAGTATAACGAGCGAAGTCTTCAGATTGCTACGGAACTTAAATATGTTTTTTCAGAAATAGTCTAACATTTTTATGAGATTACCGCTTTCGCGGCAAAAAAATATGAAACGAAAATTACTAGCAGAATTAATTGGCACATTCACAATGGTATTTTGCGGTTGTGGAGCAATGACCGTCGATGAAGTCACAGGAGGAAGTATAACACACGTTGGTGTTGCTATTACTTGGGGACTTGTGGTCATGGCAATGATTTTTGCTTTTGGCGAGATTTCTGGTGCACATTTTAATCCTGCAGTAACTATTGGCTTTGCTTACGCCAAAAAGTTTGAATGGAAACACGTTCCAAAATTTATATCGGCACAAATCATTGGTGCATTTTTGGCAATTGCAGTGCTTTGGATGTTATTTCCCGAAAGCCAAAGTTACGGCCACACTTATGCAGCCAATGGTTTTGAGCAATACCAAGCGTTTATTATGGAATTCTTTCTCACCTTCTTTTTAATGATAACCATTATCAACGTTTCAACAGGAAGCAAGGAGATTGGTACAATGGCAGCTATTGCAGTTGGTGGAGTAATTTTACTCGAAGCGATGTTTGCCGGCCCAATGACCAAAGCGTCAATGAATCCTGCGAGGTCTATTGCACCTGCAGTTATTTCAGGCAATCTTTCTGACTTATGGCTATATATTATTTCGCCAATCTTAGGTGCACTGTTTGCAATTGTCTGCTATAAAGGACTTGGAAAAAACAAGATTTAAGAATAGGCTTCGATTATTTCATTTTACGACTTGTTAAATATTGTTTAAGGTTTTTAGTAATTCATTAAACAATACGTATCTTTATTGTCTAATTAAATAATAATGGCAAAAAAGAAAACAATTAAGCAATCTGATATTATAGATGCGTATATGGATCATGTTCTCATGCATGACCATAAGCCAAAATCAGTTTATGCTTTTGCAAAAGATAACAACTTTGACGAACAGAAGTTTTATGAATTTTTCGCTTCGTTTGAAGCTCTGGAGCAATCAATTTTCAAAATATTCTTTGAGAATGCACAAACAGCTTTAGAAAAGAGTGATGATTACAAAAACTTTGATACTCGCAATAAATTACTCAGCTTCTATTTCACATTTTTTGAAATTCTAACTGCAAACAGAAGCTATGTTGTTCATGCCATTGATAATGATAAAAACCAATTGAAATCATTAAAAAAACTTTCAAAATTAAAAAAGCATTTTACCAATTACATTGAGTTTTTAGACATAAAATCGATTGATTTAAAACAAGAACAACTCGAAAAAATACAGAATAGAAGCATAAAAGAATCCATGTGGCTTCAGCTATTATTAACAATAAAATTTTGGCTGGATGACACCTCGGCTTCATTTGAAAAAACAGATATTTATATCGAAAAATCAGTTAACTCGAGTTTCGATTTAATGGATACTACGCCACTACAAAGTCTTATCGATTTTGGAAAATTCATTTATAAGGAAAAAATCCAGACGCGATAATATGAAAACCATTGATAAAATTCCGATTACGAAAATCTCAAGAGCAACAAAGCTCGTATCAACCGGTGCAAAGGTTGGCGTGAACTATCTAAAATATTATGGTGATAAAATGACGAAATCTGAAGCTGATGCCAAAGATCGTCTCAATCAAAATAATGCCGAAGATATTTATGACGGCCTAAAAACACTTAAAGGAAGTGCACTTAAAGTCGCTCAAATGTTGAGTATGGAAAAAAGCATTTTGCCTCAGGCTTATGTTGAAAAATTTTCATTATCTCAATTTTCAGTGCCACCACTGTCGCCTCCGTTGGTCATAAAAACATTAAAAAAATACTTTGGGAAACATCCCGAAGAACTATTTGATACTTTCAACGCAACTTCAGTAAATGCTGCCAGTATTGGCCAAGTCCATACGGCAGAAAAAAATGGGAAGAAATATGCTGTGAAAATCCAATATCCTGGAGTTGCGGAGAGTATTGCTAGTGATTTGGCTTTAGTTAAACCCATAGCCATTAAAATGTTTAATATTAAAGGAAAGGATTCCGATAAGTATTTTAAGGAAGTTGAAAATAAATTGGTTGAGGAAACCAATTATATTTTAGAATTAGAGCAAAGTCAAACTGTGGTTGATGCCTGCAAACATATTCCTAACCTAAAATTTCCTAATTATTATAAAGAATATTCATCTGAACGTATTATTACGATGGATTACATGAAAGGCGAACACCTTTCAGAGTTTACAAAATACAATACCGATAAAGAAAAAGCCAATAAACTTGGTCAGGCACTTTGGGATTTTTACATGTTCCAAATTCATAAATTGAAGAAAGTCCATGCAGACCCACATCCTGGTAACTTTCTGATTTCGGATGAAGGTGATTTAATTGCATTGGATTTTGGTTGCATGAAAACCATTCCCGAAGATTTTTACGTGCCCTATTTTGAATTAGCAGACAAGAAAAGCATCGAAAATCCAGAGTTCTTCACTCAGAAATTATACGAGCTTGAAATTTTAAGACCAGATGATTCTGAAGATGAAATTAAATTCTTTAGTGAAATGTTTCATGAATTGTTAACTCTCTTCACACAGCCTTTTCATTCAGAAACGTTTGATTTTTCGGATGCTGAATTTTTCAACAAAATTTCTGAAATGGGTCAGAAATATTCAAAAAATACCGAATTGCGAAATATGAACGGTAATAGAGGTTCAAAACACTTTATTTATATCAACCGAACCTTCTTCGGACTATATAACTTAATGTTTGACTTAAAGGCTGAAAATGTCAAGATCAATAATTTTAATACATTGTAAATGGTACAATTTAATTCAGAAGATTTTGAAAAAATGCATCATTTATACCGCATCAATTTAATTAATAGTTGTTCGGGATTTAAGTCCGCAAATCTTATTGGCACAAAGAGCAAGGATGGCATTACCAACGTAGCTGTATTCAGTTCTGTAACACACATGGGATCCAACCCAGCTTTATTGGGCTTTTTTTTAAGACCAACAACAGTGATGCGAAATACGTATCATAATATAAAATCTTCTGGGTATTACACCTTAAATCATATTCATAAAGACATTTTACAAGATGCACATCACACATCTGCAAAGTATGCAGGCACAGTTTCAGAATTTGATGCCACAAATTTAGAAGAGGAATATAAAGTTGATTTTGATTCACCATTTGTAAAAGGTTGCCCAATTCAATTGGCAATGGAATATGTTGAGGAATATCCAATTAAAGCCAATAATACCATCTTGATTGTTGGAAAAATTAAACAACTATTTATACAAGATAATCTTTTAGAAAAAGACGGTTTTATTGACCTGTCAAAAGCGAATGTAGCGACGATAAACGGTTTGGATGGTTATGCCATTCCAACGTTAGAAAAGCGAATGGAATACCAAAGACCAAAACAGGGATTTGAAAAGCGCGTTGACTCATGAAAATTTTACTCACTGGCACCACAGGTTACATAGCTAAACGCTTGGCCCTTCAATTGATTGAAGATGGTCATGAATTAGTATGTTGTGTCCGAGATTTGGAACGTATTCCTGATGAAATTGAGGATGATGCGCAGTGCACGTTCATTAAAGTAGATTTTCTAGAACCGGAAAAAGCAGAAATCCCAAATGATATTGAAGCTGCTTACTATCTCATTCATAGCATGGCAACATCATCGAGCAATTTTGAAAAGCTTGAGAAAGAATGTGCCAAAAATTTTAAATCATTAGTTGAAAAAACCAACTGCAAACAGGTCATATATCTTAGTGGAATAGTAAACGACGATTCGCTTTCAAAACATTTAAAATCAAGACTTCAAGTTGAAAAAACCTTGAAATCCAATAGTTATGCATTAACCGTTTTCAGAGCCGGAATAATAGTTGGTAGCGGAAGTGCCTCATTCGAAATTATAAGGGATTTGGTTGAAAAATTACCAATTATGATTACGCCGCGTTGGCTCAATACCAAAACGCAACCATTGGCCGTGAGGGATGTGCTCAAATTTCTTTCGGGTGGATTGGAAAAAGAAGAATTATACAATAAAGCCTTTGATATTTTTGGTCCAGAAATTTTGACGTACAAAGAAATGCTTTTGCAGTTTGCAGATGTTCGAGGTTTAAAACGATATATTATTACACTTCCCGTTTTAACACCAAAATTATCATCTTATTGGTTATATTTTGTTACATCAACATCCTTTCAATTAGCCTCAGCTTTGGTGGATAGTATGAAGGTTGAAGTGATTGGCAAAAACAGCGACATCAATGATCTTATCGGTATTGAACCCGTAGATTACAGAACAGCAGTTGAACTGGCATTCCAGAAAATAGAACAGAACGCCGTCGTTTCCAGTTGGAAGGATGCCGTAAGTAGCGGCAGATTTAAAAGTCAATTGTCTAAACATATTGAATTACCGCAATTTGGTTGTTATAAAGATGTGCGTCACAGAACTGTTACCGACGAGCAATTTACGTTAGATAAAATTTGGAGTATTGGCGGTCGCAACGGTTGGTATAGTTTTAATAAACTTTGGAAAATAAGAGGCTATATGGATAAGCTTTTTGGAGGAGTCGGTTTGCGACGTGGAAGAACTCATGACACATACCTAGAGGCTGGCGACCCATTGGACTTTTGGCGTGTGCTTTTTGCCGATAAAAAAGAAAAAAGGCTATTATTATTTGCCGAGATGCGCTTACCTGGTGAAGCATGGTTGGAATTTAAAATTGTGAAGGACAAGCTCTATCAACGCGCTGTATTTAGACCAAGAGGACTTTGGGGAAGATTGTATTGGTATTCAGTTTTACCGTTCCACGCCTTTGTTTTTAATGGGATGATTAATGCATTAGTTGAAAAAGATTGATTTTCATAGAACAGACCTAGCAGGTTTGAAAAACCTAGCAGGTCTCAAAAATGAAGTTTGTTATTACAACGAGGTTGGTTAAGGTGCATTCCAGAGATAAAGTCTCTCGACTTCCCTCGAAATGACAGTTAAATAAATGACACGAAAAATGCCCAATGGAATTAAAAAACGAAACCTACCTCAAAAAATTTGTCCAATCTGCGACCGACCATTCACATGGCGAAAAAAATGGGAAAAGGATTGGGACAACGTAAAATTTTGTAGTGAAAAATGCAGGAGACAAAAAATTTAATATGGTTTAGAAATGATTTAAGGACAGGTGATAATGCTGTTTTAAAAAGTGCCTGTGAAAACGCTGAAAAAGTCATAGCTATCTATTGTTTTGACCCGAGACATTTTGAACAAGACCGTTTCGGATTTAAAAAAACCGAAAAATTCAGGGCAAAATTTTTAATTCAAACGATTGAAGTCTTAAAAAAGCAACTATTAAATCTGAATATAGATTTATTGGTATACTCTGAAAAACCGGAAACTATAATTCCGAAAGTTTGTTCCGAATTTAATATCAATTCAATCTACCTTCAAAAGGAATGGACCAAAGAAGAAGTTGATGTTGAAAATGCAGTAAAATCCAGTTGTGATGAATCTGTTGAATTTCACTCACATTATAATCAGTTTCTATTTCATCCTGAAGATATTGACATTACGTTTGAAAAGATACCACAAGTATTTACCAATTTTAGAAAGAAGGTTGAAAAATATTCTAAAGTCAGAAATGAGGTTGAAATCGAAAAACAACCTGAAACTAATAGCATAGAGAACAACACCAAAATTCCAACGCTGAAAGATTTAGGATTCAAAGATTTTGAAACACATCCACATTCCGCTTTTCCTTTTAAAGGTGGCGAAACTGAAGGTCTTGATCGGCTGAATCATTATTTTTTTGAGACTAAAAAATTAGGGTACTATAAGAAAACCAGAAATGGATTAGTTGGTACGGATTACAGTTCCAAATTTTCACCGTGGTTAGCAAACGGAAGTTTATCACCACGAACAATTTATTGGAAAGTTAAGGAGTTTGAGGAAAAACATTATAGCAACCAATCTACCTATTGGCTCATTTTTGAACTGATTTGGCGCGATTATTTTAAATATATCTCGCTTAAGCACGGCAATCAAATATTTAAGCTTGAAGGTATATTAGAAAAAAATTACGATTGGGATTCAAGCAAATCTAAAATCCAAAAATGGATTGATGGCGAAACACAATCAGATTTTGTAAATGCCAATATGTTGGAATTTAAACATACAGGTTGGATGAGTAACAGAGGGAGACAAAACGTAGCTTCCTATTTCGCCAAAGATTTAAAATTGGATTGGCGCATTGGTGCCGCCTATTTTGAATCGCTATTATTGGATTACGACGTGCACAGCAATTACGGCAATTGGATGTACGTGGCTGGAGTTGGCAATGACCCGAGGGACAGGAAATTCAATGTGAAGTCTCAGGCTGAGCGGTATGATGAAAATGGTGAGTTTCGTAAGCTTTGGTTGCAGCCTAGTTTGTTTTGAATCCACACATCACATCCAGTGATTTTGATCCCGAAAGCTTTCGGGAGTAAAATTGTATCGAGATGCATATTTAGTTCTCGATACATTTCGACAAAAAGTCGAAACACTCGAACTGACGAAACATTCTACCTAATTTTTTACCTCGAGCGTTGTCGAGAGGCTTTATAGAATATATTGGGTCTCGACTACGCTCGATCTGAAAGCAATAATAAGAAATGAAAGAAATAACACTAATATTCCCACATCAACTCTTCAAGGACACTCCAGTCCTAGAAATCGACTGTGATATTTATCTAATTGAGGAATTTTTATTTTTCAAGCATTACAAATTCCACAAGCAGAAAATAGTATTTCACAGAGCAACAATGAAGTGCTATGCTGATTATCTAGAATCAAAAGGTAAAACTGTAAATTATATTGAAGCCATTTCAGATGAATATGATGTTCGGCAATTAATTCCAAAATTGATCGACGATGGTATCAAAAAACTTCACATCACCGATCCAACAGATAATTGGCTTGAAAAGCATATCAATTCAGCTTCAAAAGATATCGAAATAGAATGGTACGAAAGTCCGCTTTTTATAAACACAAAAGAAGAACTTAAATCGTTTTTCAAACCAAAGAAAAAGAAGTTTTTTCAAACATCATTTTATAAAGCCGAAAGAAAAAATCGAGATATTTTAATGGTTGGCGGCGAACCCGAAGGTGGTAAATGGACCTACGACAGCGAAAACCGAAAAAAATATCCAAAAGATAAAACACCACCAAGTATTCAGTTTCCAGACAAAACAAAATATCACGAAGAGGCCGAAAACTATGTGAATGAAAATTTTGATAACCATTATGGCGAGTTGTCCGATTTCGTCCTGTTCCCTATTGATTATAAGTCGGCCGAAGTTTGGTTTCAACAATTTCTGGAATTCAGATTTCACGAGTTTGGCGCATACGAGGATGCGATTGTAAAAGAAGAACATTTCTTAAATCACAGTATGCTTTCGCCTTTAATCAATGTTGGGCTTCTAAAGCCGATGAGCATCATTGGAACTGCTATTGATTACGCAAAGGATAATGGCGTACCTATTAATTCAACAGAAGGTTTTGTTCGGCAAATATTAGGTTGGCGCGAATTTATTAGAGGTGTTTACGAAATAAAAGGCACTGAAGAACGTACCAAGAATTTTTGGGATTTCAGCAGAAAGATTCCAAAATCGTTCTATGATGGTTCAACGGGAATTCAGCCCGTGGACGATGTCATAAAAAAAGTGAATAAAACTGCGTATGCACATCACATTGAACGTTTAATGATTTTGGGCAATTTTATGGTGCTTTGTGAATTTGACCCTGACGAGGTGTACCAATGGTTTATGGAATTATTTATTGATGCGTACGATTGGGTGATGGTACCCAATGTTTATGGAATGAGTTTGTTTGCAGATGGCGGATTAATGAGTACAAAACCCTACATAAGCAGCAGTAATTACATTCTTAAAATGAGCAATTATTCATCTAAAGGTGATTGGCAAGACACTTGGGATGGTTTGTTCTGGACTTTTATGGACAAGCATCGTAATTTCTTTTCAGGGAATCCAAGATTGGGAATGCTTTTGGGAAATTTGGATAGAATGAAAAAAGAAACGTTAGAATCGCATTTTGAAAATGCAGAAAAATTTCTGAGGAATTTAGATAATGAATAACGATAGAGAACATATCAACGTAGTATGGTTAAAACGCGATTTAAGACTTCAGGATAACGAAGCTATTTCTGTTGCGTTAAATTCTAAAAAACCTGTGCTTATACTATACGTTTTTGAACATTTATTGTTGAATGATACGCACTACAGTGAACGCCATTTTAACTTTATAAAAGAGTCTTTAAGAGACTTGAACCAACAACTTGAAACTTACGACACCAAAGTACTTACAGTAACTAGTGACATCTCAAGTTCCTTTAATCAAATTCAGGAATTTTATAGAATTGATACTGTTTTTTCTCATGTTGAAACGGGATTACTAGTCACATACAACCGTGATAAAGAATTTACACGTTACTGCCGTAACAACTTTATTAATTGGAAAGAAAGTAAAAATAATGGTGTTGAACGTGGCTTGGTCAACAGAGACAATTGGTTTGAACAATGGGAAGGTTATATGAATGCTGATCAAGAAGTTTTTGAGCCCAAAGAAACCCAACTTCTCAGTATCGCTGAAATTGAAGAACTTGAAAATGTTGTCACAGTAACCGATTTGTGTACACCTTCAGAATCTAAATTTCAAAAAGGCGGAAGCACTACAGGTTGGAAATACGCCAATTCATTTTTTAATGGAAGATATGAAGACTATATGGACAATATCTCAAAACCTGAAGCTTCGCGCAGTACATGCAGTCGATTATCGCCATACATAGCTTGGGGAAACTTGTCCATTAGACAAGTGTATCAAAAAGCAAAGGCTTTACAAACTTCAAAGAACACTAAAAATCATATTTCAGCATTTATATCTAGGTTGCGATGGCAGGCCCATTTTATTCAAAAGTTTGAAATGGAGCACATCATGGAAAAAGCCAGCGTGAATAAGGGATACAGAAAATTGAAAAAAAACATTTCTGAAGACTATCAAAAAGCATGGCGCGAAGGACAAACTGGTTTTCCGTTAGTCGATGCCAGCATGCGTTGTTTAGTTGAAACAGGATACGTGAATTTTAGGATGCGTGCTATGCTGGCATCGTTCTTTACTCATATTTTATGGCAGCCTTGGCAGGCAGCTACAACTCATTTATCACAGCAATTTTTAGATTTTGAACCCGGAATCCACTATCCGCAGTTGCAAATGCAGGCTGGGGAAACGGGAATTAATAATATTAGAATTTATAATCCTACAACGAATAGCATCAAACATGATCCGGATGCCGAATTCATTAAAAAATGGGTACCCGAACTGGCCAGATTAGATACACCTTTTATCCATGAGCCTTATCTAGTTACAGAAATGGAAGAAACACTTTATGATTTTAAATTGGGAGAGGATTATCCTTTTCCAATTGTTGACATCAAGGATAATAGAAAGCGCGCCAGTGACATTTTATGGAATATGCAAAAAGATCCGGAAGTTGTACGTGAAAGTTATAGACTTCTCAAACGACATACTTTAAAGGACCGAAATAAGATGCTCAATAGAGAGTAGCCATACTTAGATATGCTTTGGTCATTTGAGCTAATTATTAATTCCATATCGTCAATGATAAAAATGATATAGCTCTAGTTTTCAAACTGTACTAATTAACTGTTAATTTTTGTTTAACGTTACTAATAAAACATTAAACATTTTGTAACTTTGACTAGTTATGATATTGAACACAACACATCACCACCCTGAACATAAAAAAATCATTGCCGACTTAATTGGCAATCCTTTTAGTTTGGTACAAAAATTGAAACTTGGTGGAATAGGTTCTAAACGGATGATTATCGACGAAGTAAGCCCAAATATGCAGTCTATAATGAACTTAGTTTCAGACCTCAATTATGGCAATATTGAAATGCGTCCAAAAGGCATTTTGGTAATGATCAATAAAGGATTAAAAAACTTTACATGGATTATACCTTATTATCAACTTGTCATTTACAAAACAAATGGGTCCAGTATACATGCTCAAGGACGGTTTGTTCATTTTAGAAATAACACCACTTTAAAGGAAAATAAAAGGTTTTTTGATAAACTTTTGGATCAAAAGGTAAAATACGATCAGGAATATTCAAGTCTACCAACATAATGAGTAAATTATCTGTAAGAGACATCGATAGGGTTATCGAAATGGCGTGGGAAGATAGAACACCATTTGAAGCGATAAACTTTCAATTCAATTTAAATGAGCAGGAAGTGATTGAACTTATGCGACGCGAAATGAAGAACAGCAGTTTTAGGATGTGGAGAAAGCGTGTGCAAGGTAGAGCGACAAAGCATCTAAAAAAAAGAACGTTTGACAAAGGCAGATTTAAGTGTTCGCGTCAAAGAACAATAACAAACAACTCTATTTCAAAACGTTAACTCGTGCTTTGATTTAAGCTTGGAGTACTTAAAGACAGCACATTAAAAAGATTCCATGAATACAGAAACAATTTCCAAAACCAATTCTAATAAGCTAAATGGCTTTACAACAGATGATATTGGTAACGACCATTTATTTACAGGTTTAGAAACACCAATGAGGGCCAATGCCTTTGCAATGTCCAACAAAGAGAAAAAAGAGAGAATTTCAATTCTTTTTTCAGAAATAATGGATGTAATGGGACTAGACCTAACTGATGATTCCCTCAAAGGTACACCAGACCGTGTAGCCAAAATGTATATAGAAGAAATATTTTCTGGCTTAGATCCAGAGAATAAACCAAAAATTGCATTATTCGACAATAAATATCAGTACAATCAGATGTTGGTTGAAAAGAACATAACGTTTTATTCTAATTGCGAGCATCATTTTGTACCTATCATAGGCAAGGCTCATATTGCATATAAATCCTCTGGAAAAGTGATTGGACTTTCAAAATTAAATCGAATTGTTCAGTATTACGCTAAACGGCCTCAGGTACAAGAGCGTTTGACGAATCAAATCGCCCAAGAGCTTAAAACCGTATTAGAAACAGAAGATGTTGCGGTAATAATAGACGCGAAACATTTGTGTGTTTCTTCACGAGGCGTGAAAGATGACACATCAGCAACTGTGACAACTTATTACGGTGGAGAATTTAATACCACAGCAAAAATTTCAGAATTACAGAATTATATAAACCATTAAACCATGGAAACAACAATAGAAAAAGCAAAGGAGTTTGAGAACAGAAAATTCAAATTTAAAACAACTAGCGATCGTATTGTAGCGGCTAGAGAAGCTAAAGATTTAATCTTAGGGGTAAATGAAGTTTACAAAAAGAAAAAGGACCAGAAATTAATGGACCTAATGAAACGTCTTACCGTAATTAAACAAAAAATAGAAAAGCGCTTAAAAGGACGTCCATAAAAATTTTAAACAACCAACATGAAAACCATAATAGTTATTGGAGGAAGCAAAGGTATCGGCAAGGCAATTGTCTCTGCCCTACTTCCTTCAAACAAAGTAATTAACATTAGTAGAAGTTCTCCAGAAAAGAATCACGAGAATTTAACCCATCATGAGTGCGATGTCACAAAGGATGTTCTGCCAGATATTGATGCAGCAGATGGTTTGGTTTACTGCCCAGGAAGCATTAACCTAAAACCTATTGCAAGATTGAGCATAGATGATTTTAAAAATGATTTTGAAATCAATGTGTTAGGTGCTGTTAGAGCAGTTCAGAAATATTTGGATATCCTTAAAAAAGGTGATCAACCATCTATTTTAATGTTTAGTACAGTAGCATCAAAATTAGGAATGCCATTTCATGCAAGTGTTGCTGCTTCTAAATCTGCAATTGAAGGGTTAACTAAATCATTAGGCGCAGAATTGGCTCCTACGGTTCGTGTTAATGCTATTGCACCAACGGTAACAAATACAGAGTTGGCTTCAAAGTTATTGAGAAACGATAAGATGGTTGAAAAAATGAATGATAGACATCCTCTAAAAAAGCATCTTCAGCCAGAAGAAGTGGCCGAAATGGCAACATTTTTATTGTCGGATAAAGCCGCGTCACTTTCAGGACAAATTTTTGAAATGGATTGTGGAATTGTGAGTTTTAAGTTATAACTTATGAATCCTTTCAAAACATTTATAGGCACATTGGCAGCAACAGATAAAGATATAGTTAACGAATCACGTAAATCGATATACGATATCCATATAAATAAACTTAATGGTGAGCCGCTTACATTAGGCCACTTTTGGGGAAAATATATTTTGTTTGTTAATGTAGCGTCTAAATGCGGTTATACTCCTCAATATAGAGAACTGCAAGAACTGTATGAAAAACATAAGGACAAATTAGAAATCATTGCAGTACCATGTAATCAGTTTGGTAAACAAGAGCCTGGAACGAACTACGAAATACAGGAATTTTGTGAGACAAATTTCAATATCTCATTCACAATTACAGAAAAAGTAAAGGTAAAGGGAGTTGACCAACATCCATTATACGAGTGGTTAACAAAAAAATCCATAAACGGAAAGAAAAATTCTACAGTAAAATGGAATTTTCAAAAATACCTAGTGGATCCCGATGGTGAATTTGTCGATTATTACTATTCTATTACTAAGCCTATGAGCTCTAGAATTATCTCCCATTTAAAATCATAATATAATGTTTGGATTTTTTAAGAAAACATCTGAAGTTGAAAGACTGCAAAAGAAACATGAGCAACTATTAGCAGATTGGCACAGACTTTCTAGTTCAAATCGAGCAGAAAGTGATAAAAAGTATGCTGAAGCAGAAGAAATTGCCATTAAAATAGAGCAATTAAAAAACAAATAAATTGAAGAAAATATACCTTTTTATATTATTCTTGGTTATCAATTTTGGTGGATTGGCTATTGGAAACTTGTTCATGGGAGATGCTGTCAATGGACAATGGTATTCTAGTTTAAACAAAGCTCCATGGACACCACCAAGTTGGGTTTTTGGCACGAGCTGGTCTTTGATTATGGTTTGCTTTTCGCTTTACCTTTCTTACCTATTCTCTATCCGTAATTCTAAATTTGTGTTGGCCGTTTATGTTTTGGCATTTGTTCTTAATGTGAGTTGGAATTATTTATTCTTCAATCAACACTTCATTAATTGGGCACTTATAAATATCATATGTCTCACACTTATAATTCTTTATTTATTTATAAGTTTTGGTGATGACAAGCTCAGTAAAATGAAATATTTGTTACTGCCCTATCTCATTTGGCTTTGTATAGCCATTTCGTTAAATGCTTATATCGCCTATTACAATTAAATATGAAAATATATACACTACGTAAAAAACAAAAATTGCCTATTTCAGTTGAAAGCGCATGGGAATTTCTATCAAGCCCGTCGAATTTAAAAGAAATAACGCCAGATTATATGGGTTTTAATATCCTTTCAGGGGCAGATAGGCCAATGTTCCCTGGTCAGATCATTCAATATATAGTGACACCGGTTTTAGGTATAAAAACCAAATGGGTCACTGAAATAACCCATGTTAAAAACAACGAATATTTTGTGGATGAGCAGCGATTTGGCCCGTATTCGCTTTGGCACCATAAACATTTTATTAAAGCAATTGATGGTGGTGTAGAAATGGAAGATATTATAGACTACAAACTACCTATGGGTTTTCTTGGGCAAATCGTACATCCGTTTTTAGTAAAACCAAAACTGGAAGAAATTTTTAATTACAGAACTCAAAAGCTTGAAGCGCTATTTGGCAAATATTAATGACTAATACTTGTCATTTCGTGTGGTTTTTTAAGGTACGATAAAAATTCTATCGAGAAGTTTTCAATAATTCTCGATGCTAATTCAAGTTTCACAATTTTTGAAACCTCTCGAATTGACATCATAATTAAATAAAAATATGAGCAAAAAAATAAATGTATTCTGGTTCAGAAGAGATCTTAGATTAGACGATAATGTAGGTTTTTACGAAGCTCTTAAGGGAGAACATCCAGTTTTACCAATTTTTATTTTTGATTCTGAAATTTTAGATGAATTGCCTGAAGACGACGCACGTGTTACGTTTATATTTAACACGCTTCAAAAGATGCGACAAACACTACAGGATGAGCAAGACAGTAGCATAGCCATGTATCACGGTAAACCAATTGATATTTATAAAAATTTAGTTAAAGATCACGATATTGATACAGTTTTCACCAACCATGATTATGAGCCTTATGCCAGAGAACGCGACAAAGAAATAAAAGAGTTTCTGGAGAATAACGATATTGAATTCAAAACGTATAAAGACCAAGTCATTTTCGAAAAAAGCGAAGTGGTTAAACAAGACGGTGATCCATACGTAGTTTACACACCATATATGAAAACTTGGAAAGAAAAATTCAAGGAATTCGATTTAAAAATATACTATACCAACGATTATCTCGAGAACTTAGTTGAAAACACACGGCTGCCAAATCTAAGTCTTTCAGATATTGGATTTAAAAAATCATCACAAGAGATTAAAGATTACGAAGTGACACCAACCCTAATCCAGGAATATGAAGACAAAAGAAATTTTCCGGCTAAGGAAGCTACCTCAAGACTTGGGCCTCATTTACGTTTCGGTACTGTAAGCATTAGAAAAATGATAAAAAAGGCCATTGCCGAAAAGAATGAAATCTTTTGGCAGGAATTAATCTGGAGAGAATTTTTTATGCAAGTTCTATGGCACAATCCAAAAACAAAAGATGAATCCTTCAAATCCAAATATGACAGAATTGAATGGAGAAACAATGAAGATGAATTCGAAAAATGGAAAAACGGAAAAACGGGCTACCCTCTTGTTGATGCAGGAATGCGACAACTAAATGAAAGTGGTTTTATGCACAACCGTGTACGTATGTTGGTTGGCAGTTTTCTGTGCAAACATTTATTGATAGACTGGCGCTGGGGCGAAGCCTATTTTGCCGAAAAATTACACGATTATGAAATGGCAAGTAACGTTGGTAATTGGCAATGGGTCGCTGGTTCTGGAGTTGATGCTGCACCATATTTTAGAATATTTAATCCAACCACCCAAATTGATAAGTTCGATAAAGATAAAAAGTACATTAAAAAATGGGTCGAGGAATATGAAACAGAAGATTATCCTGAAAAAATGGTAGATCATAAAGAAGCAAGAGAACGCTGTTTAAAAACGTATAAATCCGCATTGAATTAATCCAAAAATTAATCTATTAAATATCGATGCTGTATTTATAACTCGAACTTTGACGTTTTAAATATAAGTTAGAATACATTTATTTTTTCTTCTTGTCCCAATACACATAAATGCCAAAAATAAGTAAGCTAACGAGCGAGCCATAGAGCAATCCGGTTTTTAAGTTTTCTGTACTTTCGCCTGCAAATGCGATGAAAATGGTAAGCGGCAAAATACCTATAAGTGTGGCACCAATGAATCTCCAATAACCCATTTTTAAGATTCCACCAACAAAACTAATGGCATCATTCGATAAAAACGGATTTAAACGTGTAACAACCACAGCCCAAAACCCATAATTTTTAATAAAACGTTCAATTCTATTTTCAGTTTTTTTCCCTATAAGTTTGAGAACAAAAGTCTGTCCGAAGTATTGTCCAATCATATATCCAACACTTGAAGCTGCATATACAGCGGCTATTATTATTAGGCTTCCCCAAATTGGTCCATAAGCTAAAATGGATACTACCATGAGAAGCACTGTTGGGATGATTAACAAAAACATTTGAGCAATCATTGCCAATACTAATACTACAGGCCCAAACCAACCAAAACCATCAACCCAATTTTTTATTTTTTGCTCATCGTCGCTGCTTAGAACATCCCAAGCGTTATCTAAAAATTGCTGAACATTGGGAATGAGATAATAGGAAGCAAAAATACCAGCAATTATGAATATAGAGATATATAGAGGCCACTTGCTTTTAGAAATTTCGCTATTGTTTTCGTTCATAATTATTTAATAACAACTTCATTAGATGCAGCTGTACCGTTACTTGCTTCATTAGTAATTTACAATTTTCCGCAGTTGCTAAATGTTCTGCCTTTTGGACTGAGGTAAATATTATTCATCTAATTTATAAACTTTTTTTATAATCTCCGTTTTGTCAATATTTACCCATTTAGGACGCTAAACTACAAACTTATAAATATCTGTTGTCATAGGAAGAATGGCTATTAATATTATCTATTAATCGTGATGATATATTGTTTGTGTGGCTAAGTTTAGGTTACAAATAAAATATAAGTAAAACAACCCACAATCGTTGTCTCGGCACTTTTATATCTACTCTAAATTAATTTTTAAGACATCACAACCCTGTTTTTTAGGTCTTTAAACAATAAAAATAAAAAGTCTTCCGTTATTAATTAAGAAACAAAAAAGTTTCTTAACCAAATAACCGTTTTCTTTAAATCAAAAAAGCCCTTTTAGTCTTGGGGCTTTTTTCTTTGCATCAAAATCCTAACAATTAATTAAGATAAGATGATATTGTTTTAAGTAACTTTATTTTACCAATCTTAAAATCAAAACAATATGAAAACATGGGATGTCGCCAAAAAATGGCAAAATATGTGCAATGAAGGTAAAAACCTCGAGTGCATTAATGAACTTTATGCAGATAATATAGTAAGCAAAGAAATGCCTGGAATGCCAGGTGAAAAAATTTCAGGCAAACAAGAAGTTTGGAATAAGAACAAAGAATGGCTAGATAATGTTGAAGAGTTTCACAGTAGCTCAATAAGCGAACCAGTAGTTGCAGGCAACCATTTTACTTCTAAAATGGATTTTGACGTGACCTTTAAGGATAGAGGTAGACAGCAAATGGAAGAGCTTGCTGTTTTTGAAGTTAACGACGGGAAGATAGTTAGTGAGCAGTTTTTGTATTCAATGGAATAAACTCAAGTCAGTATTAAATTAAAAAGTGTAAAATCAATTTTTCTCAAAACTAATTTTACACTTTTTTCATTATAAGCTTATTTTTTTAGCACTAGTTTCCTTCCAAACGCTCAATCTTAGCACCAATGGCTCTTAAACGCTCAGCAATATTTTCGTAACCTCTATCAATTTGTTCGATATTGTGAATTGTCGAAGTTCCTTTTGCAGAAAGAGCTGCGATTAACAAAGATACTCCAGCTCTGATATCTGGTGAAGTCATGGTGGTAGCTTTTAATGTCGATTTAAAATCGTGCCCAATAACTGTTGCCCTGTGCGGATCGCAAAGAATTATCTTCGCACCCATATCAATTAATTTATCTACAAAGAACAATCGGCTTTCAAACATTTTTTGATGTACAATAGCACTACCTCTTGCCTGAGTTAAAACCGTAAGAATAATGCTCAATAAATCCGGCGTAAAACCTGGCCAAGGCGCGTCAGAAATAGTTAGGATAGAGCCGTCTATAAAATTTTGAACCTCATAACCATCTAAATGTGCAGGAATGTAAATATCATCTCCTTGACGCTCTACTGTGATGCCTATTTTTCTAAATACGTTTGGTATCTGGCCCAAATCATCCCAACTTACATTGGTTATAGTCAATTCACTTTTGGTCATGGCAGCTAGACCAATCCAACTTCCAATTTCGATCATATCTGGTAACATTCTGTGCTCAGTTCCACCAAGAGAATCAACACCTTCTATTTTTAATAGATTGGAACCAACACCAGATATTTTTGCACCCATACGGTTCAGCATTTTACACAATTGCTGTAAGTATGGTTCGCATGCTGCATTGTATATTGTCGTAGTTCCTTCTGCCAATACTGCAGCCATAACAATATTAGCTGTACCTGTAACTGAAGCTTCGTCCAAAAGCATGTAAGTGCCTTTTAGTTTATCTGCCTCAACACCATAAAATAATTCCTCCTTATTATATCTAAATTTAGCACCTAAATTAATAAAGCCTTCAAAATGCGTATCTAAACGACGACGACCAATTTTATCACCACCTGGTTTTGGAATATAACCTGCTCCGAAACGCGCAAGTAATGGACCAACAATCATAATAGATCCTCTTAGACCTTTACCATCTTCCTTAAATTCGGCTGATTTGAGATAATCTAAATTTAAATCATCTGCTTGAAACGTATAAGTACCCTTATCAAGTTTTTCAATCTTAACACCTAGCTTTTTCAACAAAGCTATTAGTTTATTGACATCAATGATATCTGGTATATTATTTATGGTGACTTTTTCTGCGGTAAGTAATACTGCGCATAAAATTTGTAAGGCTTCGTTTTTTGCTCCCTGAGGCTGAATTTTTCCTTTTAATTGGTGGCCTCCTTCAATTTTAAATGTTCCCATCCGCTTTTAGTAACGCTTTCTGTTATTGGAATATTTCTTCTTGTTAGAATTGTTCTTTTTGCTGGAACTGCTTTTGCTATTACCATACTTGGATTTTGTACGCATTAAGCTTGAAGCATCACTTAAGTCTTCATCCTTATTTTTAAGGTTAATTTTTCCACCAGATAATTCATACAAATGATCAAAAATAACATCATCTTCGACCGTATCCTTATTCCAGTTCAAAAAGCACTTTTTCATGTGGTTGGCAATGGTAAAAATCAAAGCTTCTTTTAATTCTCCCTCGTCCCAACTTACTGCCACGTCAATCATCGTTTTTATATTATTACCGTAGAAGCGGTATTTCGGATGATTTTGTGGATATTTTAAGGGTTCTGGTCTTGCCTGTATTTCTTCTTTTGAAGGTTGTCCAAAGGGTGCGTCCACATCAATTTCAAAATCAGCCATAATAAATAACTGATCCCATAATTTATGCTGAAAATCTGGCACATCTCTAAGATGTGGCTGTATATTGCCCATTACGGCAATTATAGATTTGGCAACTTTATTTCTTTCTTCTTTTGTTTCGCGTGATTTGGCATAATTAATCATCTTTTGCATATGGCGTCCATATTCTGGTATGATTAAATGCTCGCGTTCTGTGTTGTATTCTAAATCGTCAATCAAAATTGTAAAATGTGTAGTAAATAATTTTAAAACCTGAAGTATTTCGGTTTTGTTGCAAAGTACAAAAAATTACGAAGCTTAAAAGAATTTTTAAAGGGAAATTACACCTTCTACTTTTTCGGCTACTTCCTTATATTTTTCAATCACCGCTTCGGGATTTTTCATTCTTACGTTAATAGAAACACTTGTGTATTTTCCGTTTTTAGATGCGTTTGTCGTAATTACAGCTCCAAGACCGTTAAATAATCCTTCAATATCACCCACTCCGCTGCCTTCTGAAACTACAATAAACTTATACAAATATTCAGTTGGCCAAAGGGCTGTGTCATACAATTGTGCTTTGAGCTTTTCGTAAAACTCATCTGTTTTTTTAGAACTGTCCATAGTCAATTTTTTCAGTAGCAAAGATACATTATCTTTATATTTTTAGGTATCAATATTAATCACGAAATTTACAGCAAAAACATTGCCAATTTGAAGCCAAAAAAAGTTGTTATTACAGGTGGTCCAGGTACTGGGAAATCTTCTATTATAAATGAATTGATAAGTCGTGGTCACCTCTGTTACGAAGAAATTTCAAGACAAATTACTTTAGAGGCCCGAGAACAAGGGATTGAACAACTCTTTTTAACTGAACCGTTGCTATTTAGCGAAAAACTTTTAGAAGGTCGATCCACTCAATTTAAAAATGCTTCAAAAGAAACATCTGACGTTATTTTCTTAGATCGTGGGATTCCTGATATTTTGGCTTATATGGATTATATCGGTGATGACTATCCTCAAAAGTTTATCGATGCATCCAAATCTAGTCGCTATGATATGGTTTTTGTTTTAGCACCTTGGGAGACTATATTTACGAGCGATGATCAACGTTACGAAAACTTTGAACAAGCTACAATTATTCATGAACACTTACTCAAAACGTACCACCGATTTGGCTACAATTTGATTGATGTCCCATTTGAATCCATTAAAAAACGTACCGATTTTGTACTTGATGCCTTAAATTTACAGTAATGCATCCTATTGAAGTTTTAGAACGCTATTGGAACCACACTTCCTTTAGGCCATTGCAAGAAGAGATAATCACTTCGGTTTTAAACGGAGAGGATACGTTTGCCTTATTACCAACAGGAGGTGGAAAATCGATTTGCTTTCAAATACCTGCATTGCTACAAGAAGGAATTTGCATTGTTATTTCTCCATTAATAGCCTTGATGAGAGATCAAGTAAATACATTAAAATCTAAAGGTATAAAAGCTATTGCGCTAACTTCAGGCATATCATATTCAGAACTTGACACTCAATTAGACAATTGCATTTATGGTAATTACAAATTTTTGTACTTATCACCAGAGCGCTTACAACAACAGTTGGTAAAGGAACGTCTTCAGCAGATGAAAATCAATCTTATAGCTGTAGATGAAGCACATTGTATTAGTCAATGGGGAAACGATTTTAGACCTGCCTACAACCATATTTCAGTTTTACGACAAATGCATCCGCAAGTTAATTGTATTGCCTTAACGGCTACAGCAAAACTCGATATTGTAGATGACATCATAAAAAATCTCGATTTTGTTTCTCCTAAAATTTTTAGGGCCTCTTTTGAACGACCAAATATAGCCTATCACGTAATTCATTCAGATGATAAGCACTTTCAGTTAGAGCACATTTTAAATACACATAAAGGCTCATCAATTATTTATGTTAGAAATAGACAAGCTACAAAAGACATTCACACCTATTTAAACGCAAAAGGTTTTTCATCCACATTTTATCACGGAGGAATCACCAACAAAGAAAAACAAGAACGTTTTAATCAATGGACCAATAACCAAAAACAAATCATGGTTGCGACGACGGCTTTTGGGATGGGAATTGACAAAGCAGATGTTAAGACGGTCATTCATTTCAATTTACCCGAAAGTTTAGAAAGCTACTACCAAGAAGCGGGACGTGCTGGCCGAAATGGAGAAGACGCCTATGCTTTTATCCTTAAGCAGCATATAGATGAAGACCGCCTAAAAAGTCAGTTTTTGGGTGCTTTACCCTCTATTGATTATGTAAAAAAGGTGTACAATAAGCTCTGTAATTATTTTCAGATACCATATGGTGAAGGTGAAAACACCTTACATCAGTTAGATTTTAGGACGTTTTGCAACACTTACAAACTAAACGCAAGTATTACTTATAATGTTTTGGTTGCTCTTGACAGAAATGCTGTAATTGCATTAGAACAGCAATTTAATTTTAGGACAAAGATTCAATTTTTAGTCACTAATAATACTTTGTTTCAATATCTCGAGAACAATCTAGAATTCAACCTGTTGGTAAAAATATTTCTAAGAACTTATGGAGGGATTTTTGATTATGTAACCAAAGTGAATCTAAACTTGGTGGCACACAAATCCAATCTTTCTGAAAAGAGGATCATTGAACAATTAAATCAATTAGAAAAAGACGGTATTATAAGTCTGGAAATAGCAAATACAGATTCTGAAATCACTTTTCTAAAACCGCGAGAAGATGATATCACTATTAACCCTCTTGCAAAAAATATTAGACAACAGCATACACTTAAGCATAACCAAATTGAGGCGGTTATGGGCTATGTGAAAAATGAGAAAATTTGTAAAAACATACAATTACTATCCTATTTTGGTGAGAAGCAGAAAAAAAGATGTGGCAAGTGCTCTGTATGTCTTCAACAAAAGACCAAAACGAGTGAGCAGAACCAAACCAACATTCTTAATGACATCACAAATGCCCTCAAAAAAGAAGCCTTATCTTCGCGACAGCTATTAAATCAAATAAATTGTACCGAAAAAGAACTTTTAAACGGACTGACCGAATTAATAGAATTGAACAAGCTTAAAGTTACAACCTCCAACACCTATATACTTATATGACAACAAAACGCGATTTACGTATTGTTTTTATGGGCACTCCAGATTTTGCAGTAGCCACCTTAAAAAACTTAATAGATAATGGTTATAATGTCGTAGGAGTTATTACGGCTCCGGATAGACCTGCAGGTCGTGGCCGTAAATTGCGAGCTTCTGCAGTGAAGGAATTTGCTTTAAAAGCCGGTTTAAAAATTATGCAACCTACAAATTTGAAAGACACGAGCTTTATAGAAGAATTGAAAAATCTAAATGCTAACCTACAGATTGTAGTCGCTTTTAGAATGTTGCCTCAGGTAGTTTGGCAAATGCCAAAATATGGCACATTTAATCTTCACGCCTCTCTATTACCACATTATAGAGGTGCAGCTCCCATCCATTGGGCTATAATCAATGGAGAAACCCAAACTGGCGTCACCACATTTTTTATAGACGAAAAAATTGACACAGGAGCTATTATACTTAGCGAAGCCACACCTATTCACGCTAATACTACCGTTGGAGAATTACACGACACACTAATGAAATTAGGCAGTGAACTTGTTATTAAAACCGTGAAACAAATTGAAGAGAATAAAGTTTCAACTAAAATTCAACCAAAATCAGAAGACCTTAAAACCGCTTATAAACTTAATCGCGATAATAGCAAAATAGATTGGACACAGTCCATGGATACAATATATAACAAAATTCGTGGTCTTAATCCCTTTCCTGCAGCTTGGTGCTATCTCCAAGATGGAAATGAGGAAAAACTTACAGTGAAGATTTTTGATGTAAAGAAAGAAACAGACCAGCATAATTATGACTTCGGAACATTAATTTCTTCTAAAGATGAATTGAAAGCAGCTTGCGAAGGAGGCTATATAATAATAAATGAAATTCAGCTTCCGGGAAAGCGAAAAATGACTGCAAAATCACTTTTAAACGGTTATGAATTTTCTAAATTGGCAAAACTGCTGTAAACCCTTATGTTTATTGGTTTTATAAAAAATCCGATAAAATACAATCCTTTATTAACAAATGCTATAAGTTATCAACAAAAAGCCGTATTTCCCTTGCTATTACTTGTGTAGCTCAATATTACTAATATTTTTGTGTACGGATTTTTAACTACATAACTTAAAAACCAAAATTTTAACAATTTAAATTCAATTTTTATGAACAAAACAGATTTAATCAATGGAATGGCAGAGAATGCTGGAATCACAAAAGCAGCTGCAAAAAAAGCATTAGACTCAATGTTAGTAGATATCGAAGGAGCTTTACAAAAAGGTAACAGAGTATCTTTAGTAGGTTTTGGTTCTTGGTCAGTTTCTAGAAGAGCTGCGAGAGACGGAAGAAACCCACAGACTGGAAAAACTATTAAGATTAAAGCAAAAAATGTAGTGAAATTTAAGGCAGGTTCTGACTTAAGTAGTGCTGTAAACTAGAACATTTTTTTTGTTTAGATATTAAGTCTGCTCAATGAGCAGACTTTTTTTGTCCTAATTTTAAGGCATTTAAGTTGGTAATGTGAGAAAAATAGAATAGATTTAGTTTCACAATTAAGTCAACCAACCAATGAAAAAACCTGAAAAAGGAGCACTTCTCATTGCAGAACCATCTATAATCGGTGATATGTCGTTTAATAGGTCGGTAATTTTGCTTGCTGACCATAATGCATTGGGCTCTGTTGGTTTTATTTTGAATAAACCACTGAATTTTAATCTTAAGGATGTCGTTGACGGCACTCAATCTAATTTCAAAATCTATAATGGTGGACCTGTAGAACAAGATAATCTTTATTTTATCCATAAATCTCCAGATCTTATTCCTAATAGTATCGAAATTTCTAACGGTATTTTTTGGGGAGGCGATTTTAATGTCGTCTTAGACTTAATAAATAAAGAGCTTTTGTCCGAAGATCAAATACGTTTCTTTTTAGGATATTCAGGATGGGATGAACAGCAATTAGATAACGAACTACAATCTAACGCCTGGCTCGTTTCAAAGAATATTTACAACAACGATATCATATCAAAGAGTTGTGTTAGTTTTTGGCGCGAAAAAATGCTAGAGCTCGGTGGTGATTACAGCATTTGGTCTAACGCGCCTGAAAATCCTAGCTATAATTGAGATAATCTCAATTTCGCATTCAATTTTTTTAAAATTTCCTGAGCAATTTCTATACTATAATTCTTTTTGCGGTATTGGGTAATTGGCATGATACCCTTAATCACATTAGTAATAAATAATTCATCTGCTTTTTGAAGCTCAAAAGGACTTATAGATGCTTCTTCAATTTGCAAATTAACGTCCTTTGACAAAACTTCTAATACTTGTTTTCGCATTACCCCTTTTAAGCAACCATCTTCTAGCGGTGGAGTTTTAATTTTATCACCTTTCACTAAAAATAGGTTTCCGTTCAATGCTTCAATCACACTTTTATTGGTATTTAAGACTAGACAATTGTCTAAATCATTTTCTTTAGCGTAAATACTTCCCATTACCTGTAAGGCTTTGTTGTTAGATTTTAATCCTGACAACAAACCCGGTGCCATAAAATAATCCTTGTATAAATCTACAACATAATTGGAGGTTTTGTCTATATTGTAGAACGGATTGGCATGCGACTCAACGTTTATACTAAAGTGAACCTTAGCTTCTTCAGAAGGTAAATATTTGCCACCTTCCCCTCTATCTACATTTAATCGAACCCGTGCAGAAGTTTCTAATAAATCATTTGCTTCAAGTGTTTTTAAGATCTCATTTTCGAGATATTCCATCGTAAAATCCATCGGAATATCCATACGCATAATACGCATTGAAGACATTAATCTAAAATAATGATCTTCCCAAAAGAAAATTGCACCATTAACAACTTTTAGTGTTTCGAATAAAGCGTCACCATATTTATAACCTCTATTTTCAATAGAAGTATTTGCCGATTCTATGGTCAATAATGTTCCGTTGATATTTATCATAAAAAAGTCTCGATTTATTAATTTTTAATTAAATCGAGACAAATATATAATTGTAGATTTATTTTAGTGCGAAGTCAGTCGATTTATCTCGAACCGAGAACTTGCTTCAGACTAGAAATTTGATTGTCCCAAAGCATTTTTGCTTCATCAATTTCATCCTCTTCTGCATAATCAGTAATCATTAGAGATACATCTTTCGTAATTTCATCTACTTGAATACGGATTTCAAAATAATAGTTAGATCCATCTTCATCATCCACTAACCATCTAAATTTAACTCGTTCACCACTCTTTTTGCTTAGTAATTTTGCTTGTTCTTCAGAGCCATCCCAAATAAAAGTGAATAATTCACCTCGCGAATTTACATTGTCTGCAAACCATTCTGACATGCCAGAGGGTGTAGAAATGTATGTATATATAAGTGATGGAGATGCCTGTATAACAAACTCCATTTCAAATTTTTCTTTGTCGTCCATAAATGATTGGTTTATCTGCTCAATATATACAAATATAGCTTAGTTTAAAACTTTAGATTGAAATTATTTTTTTAGAAACTTATGTTTGCTCCCGTAGAATTTGTTTATATATTTGCAGCCGCAATTATGGCGAGGTAGCTCAGTCGGTTAGAGCGTCGGATTCATAACCCGGAGGTCACGAGTTCAATTCTCGTTCTCGCTACAAAACTTAAAATGCAGAACCTAAGCGGTTTAGATTTTCTCTAAACCGTTTTTTTATGTTTTCTCTTAAACAATTACTTACATTTGCATACGAAAGTGAATACGATAGTGCATACGATTTGTCTGAACAAAAGCTTTTTTCCAAACCTAAAATCTACACTGCCAAAGGGAATTTGAGCAAGCGTTGGTATGTCTATTTTTCATTTAGACATCCAGAATCCGGAAAATTAAAACGCCTCACCCCTTTTTACGGTACGGCAAATAAATACAAAACCAAGGAGGAACGCTTGGAAGTTTTGACCATTTACAGAAAATCGTTACTTAAACTTCTAAAATTGGGCTACAATCCTTTTGAGGATAATTCAGCCCTTTATGAGAAACTGAACAAAAAGAAAAAGAGTTCCAATTCTGAAAACTTACCTTCAAAAAAGGCACTGGAGATATCAAATTCAGAAAATGAAGAAAAATATGCTGAGGATCAATTGACCATTTCAAAAGCTTTCCAATTTGGGCTAAAATTAAAAGAAAAAGTGGTCGGCGAACGCACCTTAAAAGATTACGAAAACAAGGTCAGTTCATTTTTAAAGTGGTTGGAAAGTAACCATCCAAACATTATAACTTTGGATGATCTTAGTAAAAACTTGTTCCAAAAGTATCTGAACGATATTCTTGTACGTTCCTCCCCTCGCAATAGAAACAACTATCGAACGGATTTGAGCAGCGTATTGCAAGTTCTGGTCGATAATGAGATTATTCAAGATAACTTTGTAAAGGATATAAAAAAACTCAGTGCTAAGCCAGAGCGCCACAAGACTTATTCAAGTAAGACAGAAAACGATATTTTCAAATACCTCAAAGAGAAAGACCCCATCCTGTTACTTTTTATAAAATTTTATGCCTATGCTTTTATGAGACCCATTGAGGTCTGCAGGATCAGGGTCAAGGACATCAATGTAAAAGACAGAACAGTTCAATTCAAAGCGAAGAACAGTAAACTGAAAACCAAAATACTTCCTCAGATTTTATTGGAAGACCTCCCTGATCTGTCAAAACTTAAACCTAACACACTCTTATTTACACCTCATAAAATCGGAGACAAATGGGAGGCAAGTGAAAACAGTAGGCGAGATCATTTCTCAAAGCGCTTTAAGAGGGTTGTTAAGGATCATTTTAATCTTGGAACGGATTACGGACTCTACAGTTTCAGACATACCTTCGTTACAAAACTGTACAGAGAACTAATTAAAGAATCCTCGCCTCACGCAGCTAAGAGCAGATTAATGCAAATTACTGGACATGGCACAATGACCGCACTTGAAAAGTACCTAAGGGACATCGATGCCGAGTTGCCTGAGGATTTTTCGTATATGCTAAAAAGAAAAATATGAGCGAAAATAAACTCTACGACCTTTATATTGGTTTGATTCCTAATTTGGTATCTGAACTCCTATTTTACATACCAGAGAAAGAAATTGCACAGGAGATTATCGATGAATTCAATGAACTTAAAAACAATAAATTATTTGATAGAGTTTTTGTGTTCGATGAGTACAGAGGGCCAATAGATTACGACAAAAAGGCCAGTTCAAAAGGTTTAGCTGTAATGGCCATAAATCACGAAAAGAATCTCTTTATTATGGTGGAAAAACAAGAGGCAATATCCAATTCTGAATTTAAATTTTTATTAGAGAAATATATAACTTTCGTAGAAGTGCTACTCCAATACAGTAAATGGATGCATGGTAATCTACATAACACATTTGAAGAAGATGAAAAATTGAAGATTTTGTTTAATAATCAATGTTTTAATTTTAAAAAGCATCTAGAGGCATTGGTTACCACGTTTTATGATTCTAAAAAATTACTTTCTACCCAGAATTTTAAAATGCAACGAATCGTCGATGATTTTATTCCTGATTTAGCTAAAAGCTTTACAAAAAGCAAAATATCCGATTTTATCTTACAACCAAATCCTATCCGTGTTCCTGAATTGAATGTGCCAAAGGGAACTTTTAGTGTCGCAAAGGAAAAGCTACAAACGCAAAAATCTACAAAAAAAGCAATTGTGACCGAGCAATTAGCAGAAAAAATATTACTAGAAACTTATTTTGGTATTAAATGAAAGTTTTTAATTTAGCGTAAATTAAACGTTTAATTTACGCATATTTATGAAATATACCGATTTTTGTGATTATTGTGGTGCGGAATACGAACCTCAAAGAAGGGGTGTACAACGATTTTGCAGTAATTCTTGCAGAAGTAGAAAGTGGCAACTTAAGCAAAAAAATGATCAGCTGACAATTATCGACGAAGCTAAAGTTCCGGTAACCGAACCCTCTAAACCCATGGCTAAAACCAAAATAACTACTGCTGCAATAGGCAATGCAGCTATTGGAACTGCCGCTGTAGATCTAACCAAGCACCTCCTCACTCCAGAACCAAAAAGAAATGCAACCAAGGAAGACGTAAGAAAACTTTCATCGATTATCAAGGGACAACGGTATTTTCCCGTGAGAAATATGGCATTAGATCATTTAGGTCGTAATCCTTTGTATGATATCGAAACTGAGACTATTATTTACAAATGATAAAAATTGACTCATCGAAAATCATTTCATATAATCCTGCCATTGTATCAGAACATATTTCTGGGTATTGTTATCCGCGATGTTTAAAAAACCATATTCATAAATAAACAGATACACATCCCCTTTTTTATTCTTCCAGTAATGCGTGAAAAACTTGTGGTCGAATCCATCCTCCTTTAAAACCTTAGCTCTTATTGTTGCCTTACCTGCTTTATTATAGCGCTTGAGTATTTTTCTGTTCAATTTCAGCTGGTTATCCACTTTGTTATAGAAACGCTCTGGTTTTTCCCTTTCTATCTTATATTGGTACGCACTCTTGCAATGAGGGTCACAATATTTTTTATCTGTCCTACCGGTTAATTTCTTATCGCAGTGAAGACAATTTTTCTGTAATCTCATAATTATCCGTTTTAAACGGATATTATACGACAAATATTCGAATAAGATACGCCTAACAATTTTAATTTGCATAATTTGAAAAACAAAAACAATGCAGCTCTCCAAAAATATTACCTTAAAGCATCTTTTTATCAATAACCAAAAGTGTATTGGAATACAGTTTGTTTCTGATAAAATATTACAAGCTCTAGTCGAGAAACTACCCGGAATATCTTGGAGCAATGAATTTCAGATGTATTACCTTACAAACACTAAGGCAAATCTTGATCTCGTTTTTAAGACTTTTCGGGGAGTTGCATGGATCAACGGCAACTACTTCTTCAATGAAAAAGTTATAAATGAAAATAATCCTGCTATAAAATTGGATAGCTATAGGCAAAGAGAACCCGTAGATGGCTACAGAAATTGTCCCGAGTCCTATTTGCTAAAACTGGAACTAAAGAGATATTCCGCTAATACCGTAAAGAACTATGTGTCCAGTTTCGAATCTTTTATCAATCACTTCAAAGATAGATCGTTAAATGAAATCGATGAAATGGATATTAGAACATATCTTCAATCACTGATTCAAGGGGGCTTTTCCAATTCCCACGTAAACCTGACAATCAATAGTATCAAATTCTATTATGAAGTAGTTCTGGGAATGCCCAACCGCTTCTACTCTATTGAACGCCCAAGAAAAACGAAGTCACTTCCAGAGGTGCTTTCTAAAGATGAAGTTTTACAAATTATCAATTGTACCAATAATATAAAACACCGGTGCATATTAGAGCTCCTTTATTCATCAGGGCTTCGTCGCAGCGAACTTTTGAATCTTAAAATTACGGATATCGATAGTAAACGCATGGTTGTTATGGTCAAAAATGCAAAGGGGAATAAGGATAGGATTAGTGTATTAAGCGCGACGCTCCTGAAAAACCTTAAGGTTTACTATAAAGAATACAAACCTCTAACTTATCTATTTGAAGGTCAGAAAGGTGGCAAGTACAGTGCATCTAGTGTATTGAATATTGTTAAGTCCGCATCGAAAAGAGCGGGCATACGTAAAAAAGTTACACCACATATGCTCAGACATAGTTTTGCAACACACCTTTTAGAAAATGGTACTGACCTTAGGCACATTCAACTCTTGTTGGGTCATAGTTCAACCAAGACAACGGAAATTTACACCCATGTTGCCAATAGTTCCTTTTCTAACATAAAAGATTTATTATCTTAGACGACATATAATGTGGATATAGTTAATACGTATATCCAATTGTTGTAGCCAATGTAAAAAAAACACCGAATGAGTGAAATATTAACAAAAATATCTTCTTACGATTTATTTAATAACCTTTTCCCAGGGACGCTCTTTATTGTCTTGGCTGAAAAGTTATTGAATATTCCTTTAATACAAGAATCTGTTTTAGTTGGAATTTTTCTGTATTATTTCGTTGGTATGATTATCAGTAGGTTTGGCTCATTAATTATTGCACCAATATTAAAAAAGATAAAACTTGCAAAATTTGAAGATTACAAGGATTACATATCAGCGTCTAAATTAGATGATAAAATTGATTTGCTTTCTCAAATCAATAATACTTACAGAACTATAATCTCAATGCTAATTTTATTATTGCTTTTAAAATTATACCTGTTTATCGAATCATACATTCAATTTCTTCAAGACTATAGAATAATCATACTACTATTTTCTCTCATTGTAATGTTCATTTTCTCATACAAGAAACAAACTAAATTTATAACTAAACGAATTAAAGCTTCAAAAAAATGAGTATAATTAAATCCTTCTCTGTTGGAAATGGAGATATGTTCTATATAAAACACGGTTCAGATAATTTTACAATTATTGATTGTTGCTTGAGTGACGAAAACAAAGAAGATATCGTTGAAGAAATTAAAAGAGAAAAAAGAAATAAAACAATTTCAAGATTCATTTCAACACATCCGGATGAAGACCATATCCAAAGATTAGATTATCTCGATGATGAAATAGACATTCTAAATTTTTACTGTGTCAAAAATGAGACTACAAAATCTTTTGAATCAACTGGCTTTAAAAGATATAAAAAACTTCATAATTCTGACCAAAAATCATACTATATAGAAAAAGGTAGTCGTCGCAAATGGATGAATAATTCAGATGATGATAGAGGCAGTTCAGGAATTAATATATTATGGCCTGATAGAAATAATGAACATTTTAAGGAGGCTCTTGAAAATGCAAAAAACGGTAGAACACCAAACAACATTTCTTGCATCATAGAATATAGTTTACAAGATGGTGCGAAAGTGGTTTGGATGGGAGATTTAGAAAAAGATTTTATGGAAAAGATAAAAGACGACGTAAAATTATCTAAAACCAATATTTTATTTTCGCCTCATCACGGACGAAAATCTGGAAAAATACCACAAGAATGGTTAGATATGATGGACCCAGATGTTATTATTAAGGGAGAGGCAAACTCAAAAGATTCGGATTATGTTTCTAACCCGAATCACGATAAGATACATCAAAATCGCGCTAAAGATATCATTATGGAATGTGAGGCTGGTAAAGTTCATTTTTATGTTTCAAATGAGAATTATTGTGTCGATTTTCTTGATGATGAAGGAAAAAGCACTTATGAAAATTACATCGGAACTCTAAACATATAGCAGAAAAACACTGGCTACAACAACGTATATAGCTCATAGCTAGTTAGTTGCTTAATCGTAGTTAAGGCATATTTGCAAGTCCGCCAAATTTTTTAATTTGGCTTATTGAGAAAAAAAGATAATAAGAAAAATTAAAAAATTCGGCTCGTGCTTAACCGAAAATAATTTTCTAATTTGCACGCTACGAGCCATATACAGAGACGTTGGCAGTAATGTGGAAAAACGAGATAAATTGAAAAAAGTATAAATATGGACAGAAAAGAATTTTTAAGAAACACGGCAATTTTAGGTGGAGCGACAATCCTACCAATGAACAACGTTTTTTCACAAAATGTAACGGAAAACGGAATTGACAGATTAGTGGACAGTAATGGAAATTTCATTCAAAAATCACTTCCATACAATAAAACTTTTTTGGAGCCACATATGGATGAAGAAACCTTACATCTGCACTTTGAATTTCATCACGGTGGAGCAGTAAAAGGGGCAAACACAGATTTGATTAAAATTAAGGAACATCTAAAATCGGGCGATTTAGACCAAGTGGATTTGTGGACCCGAAAGTTAGCTTACCACTTTTCAAGCCACGTGCTTCATTCCATCTTTTGGACGAACTTAACGAATAAAAAAACTGAACCCAAAACTGAACTCTTAAAACAGATAGAAAAGGATTTCGGTTCATTTGACAAACTGAAAAGCTATATCGGGAAAATATCAAAAACTGTAGAAGGAAGCGGTTGGGGTATTTTGGGTTACCAACCTTATTCGGATAGCTTGACATTGTTACAATGCGAAAATCATCAAAAATTAACACAATGGGGAGTTGTTCCGATTTTGGTGATTGATGTTTGGGAACACGCCTATTATTTGAAATACAAAAATAAAAGAGCCGATTTTGTTGATACAGTTCTTGAAATTATCAATTGGGACAATGTAGCTGACCGATTTATGACAGCAAAACGACTGACAAAATAAACACTACTGCCAACAATGGCTATAAGTAATTGCTTGTTCTCGCCTACTTCTGAAAATCCTCACGGATTTTCAGTTTGGTGTGTACTTGCAAAGTTAAGTGCTAAACCACGCAACTACTCATAGCCGAAACCGTTGTATGCAAGCCGAAAACCAGAACAAGCGAATAATATTTTAGAATGATTTTAAAGCTGAAAACCAAAATTGAAAAAATACTGCAAATTCCAGTTGAGGATTGCGACCTGTATTTTAGCAATAGCAAAATTCCTTTGAAAATACCTGCGAAAGAATATTTTGTTAAAGAAGGACAGATTTGCAAAAAAATGGCATTTATTGAGAAAGGAGAATTGAGAATGTTCTACATTACCGAAGAAGGAAAGGAAATTAATGTGGAATTTTTCTTTGAAAATGATTTTGTCGCCTCTTATCAAAGTTTTTTACGTCAAACTAAAAGCAAATATTACATTCAAGCAATTTCGGATTGTGAACTCGTAACCATATCTCATAAAACTCTTCAAAATGCTTATGCAAATTCACCATATTGGCAAAGGTTTGGCAGAATCGTTGCAGAAAGGGTTTTCACTTTAGCCGAACAAAGAACAGAAGGTTTTTTATTCTACAATGCAGAAGAACGATATTTGAATCTTTTGAGAAATAGACCAATTATATTTAAAAAAATACCTCTTTATCATATTGCATCCTATTTGGGAATTGAACCAGAAAGTTTAAGCCGATTGAGAAAAAAATTGACAAAAAAGGTCGAACTTAACATAGGTCAAGAATAAAGGCAAGTTCCATTTCTAATTTTGTAACAAACAAAACAGAATTATAATGGAAACAAAAGAATTATTTGAAAAATTGAATGGAACATTTTCCAAATTAATAAACGAAATTAGCAATGTGGAAAACAATATTTTTTTCCGCAAAGAAAAATCAGAAAAATGGAGTATTGCAGAGGAAATACAACATCTATCCTTATCAATTTTGCCAATTAACAATTTGCTATCACAACCAAAACTTGTAACTGAAAGATGGGGACATTCCAATAGAAAGTCAAGAAATATGGAATTATTTTTAAACGATTACGAAAAGGCAACATTAGGACAGGAATGGAAAGCGTTTCCGCCATTTGTACCAAAAACAGAAAGTGAAAGTCCAAATTATGCTGAACTTCATTACACAAGCAACCAAAATAAAATTGATGATTTTTACAATTTAACTGGTAAGCAAATCGAACTGGTAAGAGATAAATTTCAGATTGCTAGTTCAGCAAAGAAAAATGACATTATTAAAACACTTAAAGAACAGTCAAGTATTTTGCTTACACTTTCAAAAAAAATGAACGATGCTCAAATGGACGATATTCAAATACCATTGCCTTATATTGGCTTGGTAACTTTTAGAGAAATCTTGTATTTTACTCTAAACCATACAGAGCATCATTTTAATTCAGTCAAAAAATTATCTTAACAAGAAAACATCTGAATGTAAAAAGGCCAGCATACAACACCGTGTATAATTCATTGCTAGTTATAGCCTACTTACGAAAGTCCTCGCGGACTTTCTATCTGTGATTTATTTGCTAACTTTAGTGCCTAAACACGCAACGAAATCATACACAAGGCCGTTGGCAATAATTAAAACCAAATGAGAAACCTACTGATTTTATTAATGTTATTTACTTTCAACGAACTGATTTCGCAAGAAATAATCGGAATGAAAGAAGTTTACATTGAGAATAATTTGGTTTATAAAAACGCAACTGACGAACTCTTTACTGGAATTGCTCAAAGCAAACGAAAAAATGGGCATTTAGTTTATGAAGAGGAATATATAAATGGAATTATTCTGTCGAGTAATTTATATTATAATGGAAAAGAAATAAGAGTTTCCAATAAAACGATATATAATCCCAAAAAACCATTAGTCCTTTCAAAAGAAATTAAATACCATTTGGATGGCGAAATTTTTGAAACTACAACTTATAATGACGACGGAATAAAAATCCTTGTAGAACAATTTAAAAACGGAAAATTGACGTATAGTTGTCAATATTTAGGAAAAAAGAAACATGGACTTCAGTTGGGTTATGGAGAAAACGGAGATAAAATGACTTATCGATGTGAATTTATTAAAGGAAAGAAAAACGGAACGGAATATTGCCTGAATGACGACGGAACTGAAACCAAAAAAGAATATCGAAACGGAAAGAAAATAAAATAACTATTGCCAACAACGTGTATAATTAATTGCTTGGTTCTAGCCTACTTGCGAAAATTCCTGCGGAATTTTCACGGGTTCGTAAATGTTTACTAAATTAGTTGCTTAACCACGCAACTAACCATACACAAACACGTTGTGTGTAATGTAAAAATCGTACTAAAATTGAACATTTGAACTAAAAAAGCCAACGCACAAACAGCACATTTATTTTTTTTGCCAACGCAAAATGCCAACGCTGAAAAAAATAAAAGAGCTGTTTCTTGCCAACACTCGGAATAATATTAAATTTGAAAGAAAAGATTAAAATTTTATGAGCTTATTTCAGAACTCTGTTCTAAACAAATATTTAAAAGGATTGGAGTCCGAAAAAGTTAATCAAGCTTACGAGCGATTTACAAGCCATTTCCATAATCCGACCATTCAAGAAAACATCCGAAACTCAAAAGAGGAACAATATCAAGGCGAATTTCTAATTGACCTTTTTGTAAACGTATTCGGATACGTTAAAAACCCAACGCCTGACTTTAATCTCACAACGGAATTAAAAAACATAAAAGGTTCTAAAAAAACTGATGGAGCAATTCTAAAAGGAGAAAAAGCACTTGCAGTAATTGAACTTAAAGGAACAAACACAACTGATTTAAGTAAAGTAGAAACTCAAGCATTTGGATATAAAAACAACCAACCAGGTTGTAATTATGTAATTACTTCCAACTTTGAGAAGTTGCGATTTTACATTGATAACGCAGTTGACTTTGAGGAATTTAATTTATTTCAACTTTCAAAAGAACGTTTTGATATTCTGTGGCTTTGTGTTTCATCAGAATATCTTTTAAAAGACATTCCTAAAAAGATAAAAGACGAATCTTTAACACAAGAGGAAAACGTCACAAAAAAATTATATAAAGATTACGCTTCTTTCAGAAATGAGATTTTTGATGCCATCCAAAAAGAAAACCCTGAATATGACAAACTAACGTTATTCAAGAAAACGCAGAAATTACTCGACCGTTTTCTATTTATCTTTTTTGCAGAAGATAGATTATTGCTTCCGCCAAACTCTATTCGTTCTATCGTAAACCAATGGACTGATTTACGAGATAAATATGACGAGTATTTTCCTTTGTACGACCGATTTAAAAAATATTTCGGTTATATGAACACAGGACACAAAGGACAACAACACGATATTTTTGCTTACAATGGTGGACTTTTTGCACCAGACGAAATTTTAGACAATATCAAAATAAATGACGATTTACTTTATAAACACACAGTTAATTTAAGTAACTACGATTTTGAAAGTGAAGTAAGCGTAAACATTCTCGGACACATTTTTGAACATTCGTTAAACGACATTGACGAAATTCAAGCAGAAATACAAGGAGTAGCTACAGAACAAAGCAAAACCAAACGTAAAAAAGATGGTGTTTTCTACACACCAAAATATATTACAAAATACATTGTAGATAGAACCGTTGGTAAACTATGTGAGGAAAAGAAAACCGAACTTGACATTCAAGAAGCCGAATACGAGAAAGAACGTAGAGGAAGACAAAAAACGACATTAAAAAAACTAACTCAAAAATTAGAAGACTATAGAAATTGGTTACTGCAAATTACAATTTGCGACCCAGCTTGTGGAAGTGGAGCTTTTTTAAACCAAGCGTTAGAATTTTTAATTGCAGAACACCAATACATTGATGAATTGCAAGCCAAACTTTTCGGAGATGCAATGATATTAAGTGAGGTTGAAAACTCAATTTTAGAAAACAACATTTATGGTGTAGATATTAATGAAGAAAGTGTAGAAATCGCAAAACTTTCACTTTGGTTACGTACTGCACAAAAAGGCAGAAAACTAACTTCGTTAAACAATAATATTAAATGTGGTAACAGTTTAATTAACGACCCAACTGTTGCAGGAGAAAAAGCCTTTAATTGGCAAAATGAATTTCCAGAAGTTTTTGCAAAAGGTGGTTTTGATATTGTAATTGGGAATCCACCATATGTAAAAGCGAGAGACAATGATGATATATTAGGTAGAGCATATATCGAGAAGTCTTATAAAAGTCCTTATAAAATGTGGGATTTGTACGTTCCGTTCATAGAGAAAGGAATAGACATTGTAAAAGAAAAAGGGCTATCAGCAATGATTATTCCTGATACCATTGGTAAATCTGATTATACCACAAAATTAATAGAACTAATTGATGAAAATTATTTCTTATACCAAATCGATTTCTTTCCTGACATATATGTTTTTCAAAATGTAGGTGTAAGGAGTAAAATAACATTTATTCAAAAAGAAAAAAGTACAAAACCTGCAATTAAGATTAAACACGTTCTTGACGTTTTTGATAATCAAATAATAGAAAATAAATCAAAAGGAGAAGAACAGTATTTATTAAATGTAGCTGAATTCAATATCAATAGAGATAAATGCATAACATTAGCAGATTTATGCTATGTCAGCTATGGTATGAGATTAAATAGCGATAAATCAGACCCAGAAAAGTTTAAAAAGACAGACTTATTATCGGAAACAGAAGATGAAATTCATTCTAAAATTTATACAGAAGGGAAATACTTGGAAAGATATTCTATAAAAAAAGAATTGTTTTTAGAATACAATACTGAACGAAGTCCTTCACGCCTTGTTAGACCAACTTTTCCTGAACTTTATCCACCAAATAAACTACTTCTTTCTCGGCAAAAAAAAGTTGCAGTATTTACAGACCAAAGTCATTATTGCGACAATACAATAATAATGGCAATTCCTGCTCACGAGTTAATTTCAGTAAACAATAATAGCATTAAAAAGTATTATAAGAATATTGGCAAGGACAGAGCAATAATTGAAAAGAATTCCCAATCATACGATTTGAATTATTTGTTAGGTATAATTAATTCCAAACTAATTTCTTTTCATATTAAATATGCAAGTAAAGGAAAAATTGACTTTTATCCAGATGACTGGAAAGAACTTCCAATTTTTAAAGCAAATACTAATGAGCAAAATTCATTAAGTGTGTTGAGTAAAAAAAGGACAAATCAAGAAAAGTTATTGGAAAATATTTTGTCAAACTTATTAAACTTGATTTCTGCAAAATTTCAAATTGGTTCGATAAGTAGAAAATTACAAAATTGGAATGATTTAGAATTTATAGCTTTTTTAAAAGAGTTAAAAAAACAAAAATGTGAATTAAATTTAAGCGAAGAGGCTGAATGGATGCAGTATTTTAATGAACAAAAAGATAAAGCTCAAAATATAAAGAGAGAAATTTACAAAACAGAAAGTGAAATTGACCAAATGGTTTATGAATTGTATGGATTGTCGGAAAACGAAATTAAAATAGTAGAAAATGCCAACGCATAAGCCATACACATTTACAGTCGCACCAGCCAATGCTAAATCAAAACTGTAAAAGAGTATGTCTTGCCAACTCTCACATTTGAACTAAATAACAAACATCGGAAAACCAAGCAGAACGAAAAAACACTACACACAACAATGTATTATCTAAATAATAATCTGTACCCTTTGTTATTATTGACTTTACAAATGGTATAACAAAAAAGGTACAACATAGGTACAACTTTTTAAACCTTATATCATACCCTTGTAAAATACTGTGCTAAAACAAAAAACCACTCCTTTTGAGAGTGGTTTTCTTATGTCTATTTAGTAGTTTTTAACTTGCCGTACCAGAGCCTAAATAGATACTATTTGATACTTGACTACCATCTGCCGAAACAAATGCCATAAATAGCTCTACTGTGTCTCCTGCGTAGGTGTTTGGTATTGTTATCGACTGCGCTCCAGCAGTTCTTACTGCTCCATCAAGAAGATAAATTGAATCTTTTTTTGATGGGTTATAAACCAATACCATTGCTTTGTCAGTAGCGTTCGCATTTCCTTCTGCCGAGTTATCTCCCCAACTAAAATCAACTTGACCTGCATTTAATAAGTCCGTAACGCCATTTAAAACGCCTGAGAGACTTCCTCTACTCAATAATGCATTAGTATAATCAACCGTAAAATTGGGTGCAGTACCAGTGATAGCATTGTTTAACAAATAAGACATTGCAGAATTAAATTCTGTACGCTTATTAGCGAAATTCTTGTAACCAACCTTTAAAAAGGCTTTATTCGGTTGAAGAAATTCCAACACGCTTGAAAATTTGGTTCTTTGATTTACTTGCCCTTCCGTTCTTGGATTCGCAACACTTGAAGGCTTGATTCTGATGTAATCAATACCTTTCCAATTACCACCGATAATGTTTCCAACTTTACCAGATAGTCCTCCTAAAATTCCTTGAGAGATTTTGCCCATAACATATGTAGATTTAAAAATTACTTATTCGAACCTGGTACGGACTTAATTCGGACATAACAATATTTTGGTTTTGACCTTTAAGCAAATATAAAATCTTCTGCAAGTCTTTTACATCTTCTCGTTGCGATTGCCTTTAGTTGCTCCCTATTACTTTGCCCCTATATATTTTTAAAAGAAAAAATGAAAAAAAAGAAAGCAATATAGAATTGTGGCGTGGGTAATGGCGACAAGGTTTTTGGGTAAAAGTTTTTCTTAGCAAAATGTATCAAATTATATTCAATAGTATATTAGAAAAAGTTTTATCCAAAACCCGTAGGGCTTGACCTTTTCGGCATTGTGCGGTGGGCGAAGGAAGCCACATATCTTTGATTTCTTTTTTATTATTTTTTGAAGCCTGAATTTAAATCGAAGACTATGGAAAATCCTTTTGAAATTATCAATCAAAGATTAGAACGTATTGAAACTTTACTTGAAAACATTTACAGAGCAAGTAATATCAACGAAACAGGAATTGCCACGACTCCAATTATGAACATTAAGCAACTTTCAGCTTATTTAGACCTATCTGTATCGGCTTTATATAAAATGACAAGCACTAAAGAGATTCCGCACGCAAAACGTGGTAAAAGGCTTTATTTTGATAAAAAAGATATAGATGCTTGGGTATTGGAAAACAAAGTAACTACTTCAAGTGATATTGAAAGAATGGCTACTGAGTATATTCTCAAAAATCCTGTTAAGTTTCCTTGATGTTCCGCTTTTCTGGGGAATTAACACTTAAAAAAATAGGTCTTTCTCGAATTGAGCTTTGGGTGATGCGTTTGTAAGTGTAGCGTTTTAAATAGTTGTTTGATAAAACAGCATTTAAATAAGCTACTCTTACAGGACTTATAGACGATAGCGTATTGCTTTTTTGAGGCACGATAAAAAGTAATGTGCTATGGCGTAAGACTACATTTTATAGACCTATTTTTTTATATCCTTTTACTTGGGTGGTGGGGAAAAGTGGACAATTAATGTGCTTAACGAAATGAGACAAACAAAGACTTGAGCTAAGGAATACTTGGACTTAGTGATGGTTTTGTGCAGTTCGAATGAGTTAAGTGCTTTAATTGATATATTTATCAATCATATGACCGTGTTTAAAGGTCTGAATGTCTTTAATAGTGTTTGATTTAGCGTCATAATGAACTTCAACGAAAAACATATTTATAGCGTAAAGGTTTATCCTTAAAGACTCCATTATTACTGAATCTAAATATATACCGAACTCCCAGAGATATGTAAATCGTGATTGTTCCTCCAAGGAATTAAATTCGTATAACGTCATTTTGTTGTGACAATAAATTATTTAAATCGTTTAAAGTTATCGGTGTGGATTCGAAAACCATATCTAAATCATTGTTTTGATACAAAATAAAACTAATATGATTATTTGAGTAACTAATGATTAAATGGTCATTTTCAAACTGTAACATATAGCCGTCCAATGATTTTGTTGAAAATGCTAACTGTGAATATTTGCAAAAAGCATTAAAAGAATCTTTAGTGTTTTTAAATTCAAAACCGACACGCTTATTGTTGTTATTAATAGCATTAAATGAAAATGATATTATTTCTGGATTAACCTCTAAACACACTGACGCTTCTGATTCAGATGTACATTGAACGTTTTGACCTGTAACTAAATAGCTTATACACAGTAGAAATAAAGTTAAATGCAGAGTTTTCATCTTAAGCAAGATATTAAATATTTTGATAATAACGGATGTTAATCTAATTCGGATGTGCGCGTTGGCTTAGCGGATATTTTACATAATAGCAGTTATAGCTACAAAAATATAATAACACGCCGTAGGCAACCTTTTAAAGGATTTTTGCTACTATAACTTCTATTATGTAACATAGCTTGGGGTTGTTTTTGTGGCGCTGTAATTGTTTGAGGGTTGGCAATAGCTCTTTACTTTTTTTAGGAACGACGAAAAAGTAATGTGCTATTAGAGCTTTGGCTACAATTACCGTGACATAAAAACAACAGTGCGGTGGCGAGCGGAACACAATAAAATACAGAGGTTTCTTGCCTTAGCAATAAACTGGATTTTATTGTGTGGGGACTTGGCTATATCAAACGTTCTATAAAAATGAGGTAAAAAAAAACCTCAGGTAGTATCTGAGGTTGTTTATTTTTTTTAAGTGTACTGTTAAAACTTTTGATTAACAGGACACTTTTAATCTATCGTTTCAAGATAATCTGAAAACTTAATTATGGATTGTGCATCTTGAAAATTCTTAGTAATTCTTGGTAATGTATTAGTATCAATTATTGTGTAAGGATAATCCGAATTGTCTTGTTCCATAAGTATCTCATACAATTTATGGTAAGATGTTTTTTTACCTTTGTAAGGGTCGATGACTAAATAGTGTTGATTATGCTCACTATCTAAATCATTTTCTTTACTGAATAAATTTATACGATAGTTTAAACTTTCTAAATCTGAAATATCTCTTCTAAAGCTATCGATAGGCTTTTCAGAATTAAGGTCTATAGACTTTAAACTGTAAACACTACCATTAACGCCTATACCGTCTAAAGTATAATCAAAAAAGAGATTTGGTATTTGTTCTTTTTTAATCCTATAATCTAAATCAATAACATTAACTAATGGTTTGTAAAAAACATTCTCAATTGTATTCTTAAAAGACCTATCAACTATTGCTTTTTTTGTTTCCCTAAGGTTAAGTTCTATATACTTCTGAAAGAAATTATTAAACCTATCATTATTAAACTCTATATTAATAACTGAAGGCTTATCAAATTGAAGGAAACCATTATTATAAATAGAAAGTCTGTTAAGATATTCCAAATTCACATTTACTTCCCTTGAGAATAAAGATACCTCTTCTTTTAGTTGTAAATCAATAAAACTTGAAATCTTATCAATAGTATATTCCAATAAATTTGAATTGTTACTATTAATTTTGTGAGTGATATTAATTTTTTCTTTAGAAAATTTATAAAATACTTTTCCCCCAGATATTACTATCATTCCAATAGCTAAGTTCTCCTTGCTTAAAGGATTATTAACAAAACGTATTATGCTGTAGTAAGATTTCATCTCAAATGTTTAAGTGTATTTTAGACACTAATATATTTCTTTCCTTGTTGCTTAATATTTCTACAATTTTCTTTCTGCCCTTTTTACTTAGTCCAAACGTATTAGGTATTTGGTCAAAAACAAAATCTAAATTATTGATTACATTTTCAAAATCGGCTAAGATTTCATTGTGGAAGTTAGCCATAAATTTTGAGTCTGCAAAACTAATGATACTTTTCGACATAGGCGTCCTTAATATTGATTTAGGATGTGGATTAGACATTAACGCTAATCTAAGTGCCTTATAATTACTTTGATATGCAAATGCCTGCGTGTGGTCAATAGGTAAAAACTCGAATTTACCATCTGCTGTTTCTTTCACAAGAATGTTAGGATTGCTACCTCTCCTATCCATATTACCAATCCAATAATCAAAGACTCCAATCTTTAAAAAGTCTGTTGGATTCTTATATTTATTGTAATCAAACTTATTCTTTAAAGTTGTGTTATAAACTTCCACCTCTGTTGTCGATTCTTCCAATAAAGAACCAACGAACATAACGTCATTGAAGGGTAGATTATTATAATCTAAACTAAAAGCTTTGTTTTCTAATTTGAAGTCTTCAAAAACTTCCTGTGGTATTGCTATTAAAGCTGGCTTAATAGTCTTAACACCCATTAAACCTAAAGCATAAACACATAGAATCTCGTTTACTATCTCTTCGAGGGGTGGATGTTTTTTAAATGTTGTCTTGGCATAATAGAGTTCTCCATCGTCACAAAGCACAAGAAACGGAACACTATTTGTGTCTGTTTGCTCGATAATTTGTACTGCTGTCTTTTGTGTAATTGCCTCCAAATGCTATTCTGAAAAATTTTGTTTAAAGATATTATTTATATTCGAAATAGTTAATCGCTGTTAAAACCCTATGTCATAACCTTTAAATTATCTATAAGTTTAAGTCTTACCTAAACGAGTTTAACTCAACGCTATCTATATATCCCTAACCCTACTTTCTATATACTTCCATTCCTCGTTAGTTATATTCCAAAGTTTACATAACTGTGCATCTGTATATGTGCCTTCATAGGTTTCTAAATCTGGAATAAAAGCAAAACATTTTCTTGTTACATCCTGTGAAACTACTCTTTGTAATAATAAAAAGCGTACTACCTTAGTAAATAGATAAGATTTGAAGGATTTTACTTCCTCTTCAGAATCTGATGAAAAAGCAACTAAATATGTTTCCGTACAACATTCGCCTGGTTTTGCAATACGAGTATTACCATCGTAATAAAAACCGACAGGTTTTGTAAAATCTGTTTGACCCGCAATAGGTGATTTAGGAATCAATAATTTCCATTTATCTAAATACTTAAACCTATCAGTTATATCTTTTTCAGAAGCAAATTTTAAGCCTATACGCTGAGTAAAATAACAAGGTAATCCTTGTTGTTTTGGTTTATAAAAACCTCTAATTCCAAATGGCCTTGAAGTTGAAATTAGGTTATCTAATGTTTTATTGGATTTATTTGACTCCTGTACTTTCTTTAGAATAGGTATTGCTTTATTATCTCTAATTAAAATATCAAATGCGTTTAAGTCTCTGGTATCGGTACTTAATTCTCCATTTATATAGTTTGTTATTTGAGTTTTACCATTATAGTCTTCATCCCAAAGAAAATAACACAAACCTCCTGCAATATCTACGTTTGTGAAACAATCGTTAGAGTTGGGATAATCAAATAATTTAGAAATACTTTTATCCGCAAGCATTGTTTCTCTAAATGTATCTAAACCTTTACCACCAGCATACCAACGTGCTGGCATAATTAAAGACACATAATCTGGTTTAATACTTTTTGCTATTTCTACAAAGTGATGATATACAGGTTTTGCACTTACACTATTACCACCATCCATTACTTGATAGGGTGGATTACCAACTATTGCATTAAATTTCATATCATTATTTTTATTAGCCTTCCAATATGTTTTCCCTTTCTTAACTTTCTCTAAAAAATTAGATTGCTTATTAATTATTTGATTTTCTAAATGCTCGAAATAACGTGTGTTCACTTTTACATCTCTAAAACCTACTAATGTGCGTTTTGTAATACTTTTTGCCATTTCTGTTTTACACAAAACAAAAACGTTAGTTGCTACTACTTTATCCCAAATTTTATGTTGTTCTTTTATAGTTAGCTCATCATATTCTTTAGTAGGATATGCAGTTTTTATAGCAGTTCGATATACGCTGTAAGCAACAAATAATGGATATAAACCTGATTTGGAATTAATTTCAAGAATATTACTATCTGTCTTATAAACCTTTTCTGTTATGTTATCTTGTTTTATATAACGTGGTGAAGCTATGGTGTTTTTAAATTCATCATCAAAAAATACGTAACCACCTAAACAATTACCCATATGCATATTAACCACACGCCAAGGTGTTAAAACAGTTTCTTTGTCTGGGTTTTTAAATTTCCCAAAAATTGCTGTAATACGTTCTATACGTTCATCTATGGTTAAGTTATCAGTTGCTCTTGATAATGCACGTATTCGTTTACCTGATGCTCTAAACACGTCTGGCTCATAGTATTTTTTAAACTTTTTAAACGTACCTTTTGTTACACCTTTAGGCATAAACTCTGTCCAAGATTGGTTATCTACTAAATCTGCAAAGTTGTTAATAGTTAGCTCTTTTTCTTCATCCTTAATATCAGCACCGTAAATTAGTAATGGCATACGAATGGAAATACCTCTAAGGATAGAAACTGCTGTATCTCTGTTTTTCTTTTTCTCTTTGCGTTCGTCTAAGAGTTTTTTATCTTCTTCTGTTAAATCTTCCTTCTTCTTTTTCTTTGCTAATTCTAATTTTTGATATTCCTCGTCAGTAAAACCTTGTTTATTTACATCTATCTCGCTATTCTTAGGCATAGCTTTAGTACTACCAATTATTTTTTTAAGTCCATTAAACTCTTCTAATTCAACAGACTCTAATTTCATCAATTGGTCATTATTATATAAATGAGAATCTTCAAAACCATTACTTACAACACGCTCTATGTATACTTTTTTAAGCTGTTCAAGCATTGTGTTTACATTATACTCTTTCATTTGAGTGCCATCAGCAGAAATAATTGGGCAAAAGTTTAGAAACTCTCCCATTATTAAACGGTCTTGGTCTGTTGTTTTACCTGCTTTAGCAGACATTTTTGCAGTTTCAGCTATTACTTTTAATGTTCTGTCCGGTGCAAAGTCAAATACAAAACACTCTTCCTTAACCTTGCCGTTTATAGTTGCAGGTGTTTGTACCCTAAAAATGGTTTGCATATAAGTCGAAGCAGAGGAATTATGGGAACCTGAAAGCATAAATACAGCTGTCCAAGCTTTTACAGAAACACCTGTAGTAAGACGACCACAGGATAAAGTTATTGTGTAAGTGTCTTGTGGCTTGTCTGTTATAGCGTTCTCAACTTTTTTAAGTGCTTCTTCATTATCTTCGTCTACATCTCCATCTCCAGCAACATTAACAATATTAAAGTGACTAAATACTGGATGTGAATTTAATAAGGCACTTAACGCTCTTGCTTCTTTAACACCAGGAATCATCCATAAAGAATGACGGAAATTATCTCTATATTCTTTTGTTGCAAATGGGTAATTACTTTCTGAATCGCCTTTACAAATAAGATTTAAAAACTTTTCTACATCTTTCTTATGTATAAAATCTTCTGTTTCGTCAACTCTAAAAAACTCCTTAAAATTAAAAGCTACATCTTCATCTTCAAAATCATTTATGATTTTACCCAAATCGTAAGTAAAAATATTCATCTTAGGTAATGATGCATAAGGATTAGGGTCGCCAAAATGAATCTCATCCCATTCTTGTTTTGCCTTTTGCTCCATTACATAATCCCAAGTATAGATTTCTTCTTCCTTGTAATCATCTATTAAATTAAAAGGTGTACCAGATAAATGAAGAATTTTAGGACTATTCTTTTTTAGCCCATTTAGAACATTTTTACCAAGTTCAGTCTGTGTTCCTTCGTGTGCTTCATCAACAATTATAAAATCCCAAGAGGCATCAAATATTTCGTCATTTTTATCAAAATTACCACCAACTAATTCAGAACCTCTGAGGTCTTGCATAGATGCAAAATAAATGTAATGAATACCATCTTTGTTACTACGTTTTTCTAATGATAGAAACTCGCTACCTTTATTTTTAGAACCATAGTAATATTTGTCTTTATCGTAAAATATTTTACTAAAATCTTCAAACCAACCAGAATCTACAACAGGTCTGTGTGTTAAAATAAGTGTTCTTTTAAAATCGTGTTCCCTAATTACTTGCAAAGCAGAAAGCGTTTTACCAAAACGCATTTTTGCAAACCAAAGCATTTCATTGCTCTTTTTAAATTGTTTTTTAGTTTTAGCAATAGCATCCTTTTGTTCAGGTCTAAAAATTATTGGACTTTGGTTTGTAGATACCTCACTTGCATTTAATGATTCTTTGCCTTCTTTTACTGCCTTGATTGCTTTTTTAACGGTTTCTAAATCTGTTATAAACCATTCATTAGCTTTATTTTCAATATCAAATATTTTCCGCTTAATACCGGACCTTACTAATACATTATGAACTTCTGTATCAGAAAAAGAGCTAATTGTACCTTTATTGTTGTGAAGTGTAACTTCTGTATATAGCAAATCATAAGAAATACCAGCAGTTTGCGTGTATTGGTTTATCCTTGTTTTAGCGGACTTATTGAGTAAACTACTATTTGGTTCAAGTCCATAAATATCTCCACTATCTGAAGTAGCTTCCCCAACTTTTAAACAACCTAAATGTGCAGTATCGTTAATACGAAACACATATATTAATTTAAGTTTTAGTGATGTTGTAAATTTCATTACTCTTAATTATTTAATAGGTCTATAAATTTAATTTTCTTGCCTTTTCGTCCTGTTAATTTGTCCTTATTAGACCAGTCTTTTACTAAACAATAGATACCTGTATGCTTTTTTATATTATCCTTTTCGCATCCAACACATTTTATAGTATTGGTTTCATTTTTACCAAAAAGGTTTTTAGAAATAGTATTTTTTTCTACACAAGAATAAGGAATAACTCCTTTTATACCATCCATTTGCCACACGTTCCAAGATATGATATAAGCTATATATTTAATGGATTTAACTAAAGGCTCTTTACCAAATTTTAAAGTATAGTTTTCAATAAATGTAAATAGCATTGCCTCTCTTGCCAACAATAAACTATCTCCTTGCCACTCGTATGCGTAGGTAGATTTAAAAGCAGTTTGTGTTGCCTTTAACCATTCTCCAGAAGTGTTTACATTTTCGTTAATTACTCTTAATTTACGGTCTAATATGCCTATTCTTTCTTTTACAGGAATAAAATCGCCTGTAGTTGTATCGTAACGACTTGTAATATAAGGTGCTTCCCCACAAGCCATTTCAAGGCGTTTATCTCTAATATAATTACGCCAAGTTTTATTTTTTGGAAATTCTACTTTTTTCGGATTTACTTCCCAAATCCAATTCCCACTATCAATTTCTATTTCCTTGTTAAACGTATTTTCTTTTTGAAACCAAGAATTATCGATAAGATTATTTTGAGCATTACAAATCCAAGAAGGTGTAAAGACTTCTGCCATATTTCTTGCTCTTGATTGTTGCAGTATTTTGTCCTTTTGAACTCTTGGCATAATAACATTACCATTATAACCTGTAATCGATTGTGGACTAATTTCAGATTTATAACTGTATGATTTACCTAAGTCTTTGTAGTTATTTGTCGCCCATAAAATATTTCTCTGAGTTGTATGGTCACGCAGAAGAGTATCCAGTACATCAGGATATTTTTCAAGGATTTCATTTTCTAATATGTCTACTTGTGCGTACACTTAATTCTACTATTTCTTTGTAACTAATAATTCTTTTACATCTATCTGTAAGATTGTAGCAATCTCGTACAAGGTTTCTAAGCTGGGTTGTGTGCGATTTTGCACATACCCATTAACTGTATTGAAACTCTTGCCTAATCGCTCCGCAAGCCATACTTGCTTAATACCTTTATCTTCCAGAACTTCTTTTATTCTGTTCATAATCTTATCTTTTAGACTCTCTAAATATACACCTATATGCTTATAAATACACCGTATTGCGTTATATTTATATACAAAATATGCCATTATACTATTGAATTGTAAGATTGATAATGGTTGTAGAGGTTTGTAAGATGGGTTGTTACGCTTTCGCGAAAGTATTATGTAAATACACTTATACTTTTTACCCCTGTTTTAGACTATACTACACGTCTTAAAACAGGCTCAATTTCTTATCGAGAAATCCACTTTTGCTTTAAGCTTATTGAATACTGTTTTTTCTTGTTCAGCATCTTTATGTTTAGATAGCAATTTTAAATACTGACCACGTTCTTTTTTATGAGTTTCCTTATGATGTAGTTTCATTGCTTTTGCAGAGTCGGCATAATTCATATAACCATATACACGTGTTTCCCTAGCTGACCAATTAGAGAAGTCAAGATTCGTTTTCTTATTTATGCTTTCATAAAAATTGAGCAATTCCTTTGCGAGTAAGTTGTATTTAATAGGGTCTATTAAATCTTGTATCGTATAGATTCCCAAAGGATTGGCACGATTATTAAAGTATCGGTAATTGCCTTTTAATTCTACACGCATTAACTGTTCTTCCAGTTTTACATCTGCGGTCTTTTTAGCTTCAAACGTCTTGTTGTAGGCTTTAAATTTGTAATTGGTTTTTCTTATTTCTTTACCATAAATAACATTCCCTTTTATCATAGGAATAGGCAAAGTGCTTTTATAATCTATCCACCTATCTGTTTCTTGTGTGGTATCGTGATTGATAACTACACCTACATCTGCTCTTGAAAGTGAGGTTTTATAAATATCTACAGGAAGATGATTATTGAGCGTGTCAAGCGCGGTCAAAACCTGTGTAAAAGTGAAATCTTGATAGTTGTTACCCATAAAGAACTTTTGCAATGAGTTCTCAATTTGTAACTCGCTACCGTATAATTTTAGATGAATATTTTGCAATTCACTTTGAAAGCCTATAACATTTGCCTTTTTGTTCTGAATAGGACGCCATAAGAAACCTGCCCAATCTACATTTTGCAACTTGTTTGCAAAAAAGACTTTAGGTAGGTTATCTATAATCGTTTTGGATTTAATGGTATCGTACAAAGTAGGCTATGCATAAGCATAAGAACCTCAAAAAGAAAAACGCTAAAAACCGAAGTTATTAGCGTGCCTTTTTGAATGCCTTATTGTAGTTCTTATTCAAAAGTGTTTGTACGTCTGACATACGGTAGTAAATTTTATTCCCAATTTGAGAGAATGATATTTTACCTTCATCACGCCACGTTTGAGCTGTACGCTTGCTTATGTTCATAAGCTGTAAGAAGTCTGCATTGTCTAAAAATACATCTTCTGGTTTTTTAGATGTATCTGTAATAGTGGATTTGATTTCGTCAATACGCCCTATAAGTTCTTGGTATTGGTCTTTTGATAGAATGATTGCTTCCATAACTGCTGTTTTTAAGTGTTAAACAAATTATTATGGTGCAAATCTGCGTTAAAGAGTAACGGTAAAACAGTTACATAGGGTTATATAACCCCACGAAAAACCCTTACTATCATTGGGTTTATGAAAAATAAATTATTTCATTTTTTTGATTTCGGCTAACAATGTCCTGAGGTGTTTCTCCCAAAACTCTATTGCTTTACTATCTGGTTGATTAAATAGTATTCTTAATTTTTGTTCGCTAATTCCTTTCTCTGGATTGGACTGTTTGGTTTGAAAATTTGCTGAAATAAAGCGATGTAATTCTGCTTCTGACTTCACATTAAAAACCATAGGTTTTAGGTCGTTAATCATTTTGAAGAGCAACGCAAGTTGCGGAACTGAAAGGTTTACTTTTAGTCGTTCATTACTTGATATATTGTTTTGTTCGTTGGTAGGTTGTTTTTCGTGTTTAGCTATCTCACTATTTATTATACGCATCAGTTCGTAAATTGAATAAAACTCCCACGGAAATAAAAGCGATTCCGTATTTATATAGTACGATGGTTTATCGCCTTCTTTTCTTTGATTTGGTAATTTTATAGTCTCACGTAAATAACCTAATCGCACTAAATCTTCTGTTGTATTACCTTGGTCTCTCTTTTCCTTGAGAGCTTCTTCTTTCTGCTCCCAACTAAAATTTGCCTCATATGCATCTTTTTCAGAGAACAAATATATTTCTACATCATTTTTAAAATGCTTTAATGCGCTGTGGTCTAAGTTAGTTTGTTCTTTTAGAATTTTGAAAAGTTGCAAGCCTGTATACTCTTTTGCTCTTACATCATCAAGTAATTTGTAAATTTCGTTTTCGTCTTCCTCAATAAGCTTATTATACTCCTCCATTGCTCTTTCTGCATCTATGGATTCTATAATTGATTTGTAGCCTTTTAGTCTATCCGCGACAATCATATATTTGATAAAATCTCTAATACTATCATCATCAACTCCATAATATTGGTCATCTACAAGTAACTCCCAAAATGAATCTTCTTCTGCCTCTATATCTGCAAGCGTTGTGAACTTGTTATTCAAAAGATTTTGGCATACTTCTACAAAGGTCGATGCTACATAATTTCTAATGATACGCTCTCTGTATTGGTCTAAACTTTCATCTTTGGCATCAAAGCTATTTGGATTGATATACGCAGTGATATATCCTGCAATATCAGAAGGACATTTAGCTATTTTCTTTTGTTGCTTCTTAATCTCTTTTTTGGTCAATGCTTCTTTTTCAGCATCATTAAGACAAGATGCGTAGAGCATTCTGTCTTTATCTGCATTCTCTTCAATACCCGTTAAAATTTGGGATTCTATTTGCTCGATACTTTTATCAAGTATTAATAATTCTAATTTTAAAAATTCTCCCATAGCTTAATTAAGATATTGGTCTACTGCTTTATCCAGTTCTGAGTTAATAATTTTTGCGTAAATCTGTGTGATACCAATATCACTATGGTCCATTAATTTTGAAACGTGCTCAATGCGCATCCCTTTATTTAATGCCCTGGTAGCAAATGTGTGTCTGCTTAAATGAAAAGTCAAATTAAATGGTAAGTCTATTTTATTACCCATTGCCTTGAGATACTGACCTACAAGAGCTGTTTTTCTGCGTATTTGGTCTGCTCTATATTCTCTATCCTTAAAATATCTTTCTGTAATCTCTCCAAAAGGAAATACAGTATCTTCTGGACTTGCATCTGCTGTATGATACTTTTCTAAAATATCAATAGCAGTACTACCTATTTTGAAGCTATGCGGATTGTTAGTTTTACAAATGGTTTTAGATATGCGTTGCTCTTTTTTATTGTAGTGCTTCCATTTTAATTCTAATACGTCACTAAACCTTAAACCACCTGCAAAGACTGAAAAGATAAACATATCTTTTACTAAAGGTGCTTGCGCTCTTTCTGATACTTCTAAATTGATTAAGGCTTGTAGCTGTTCTTCATTTAGATAACGCCTGTTGGTCTTTTCTTTCTTAACCTTATACTTGTCAAACGGAAATAGACTTCGTGGTATTAAATCCTCTTTCTGTGCGTTACGGAACATTAAGTTAAGTATGCGCAAAGAAAAATTTATAGTTGTATTGTTATTGCCTAAAGTAGTACCGCAATAGCCTGCATAATCTTTTATCATCGTTACCGTAATATCTTCAAATGCTACATCTGTATGGCTAATAAAAGTTTCAAACTTTTTGAGATAAGTAATGTAATTACGATATGTGGAATATGATAAGGTGTTTTTCTGCTTCTCACATCTACCATAAGAATATTCAAAGAAATTAGTAACAGGCTTACCCTTTACAACCTCTTTTAGCTTGCGAGCTGAAACACTTATATTTCTGCGTTCTATATCTGCTATCTCTCCTTGTGCATCTGCAACTTTAGTTGCAAGATATGCGTTAAGCCTTGTAGAGCCTTTATGATTCTTTTTTACACGCTGTTTGGCTTCATCCCATTCATTTAATGCTACCTTTATACCCAATGATATAAATTTAGTTTTACGGTTTTTGATGAGCCTAAGATAAATAGGTGCTTCTCCTGAAGCATCTACCTTTTGTTTCTTTAAAATAAGTTTTACTGAAGCCATAATGTACTCTGGTATAAGACTGTGCAAGCAAGTGCAATAGAGTACTAAGGTACAACAATTGGTACAACAAACACTGCATTTACGTGTTTTTATTTGCACTTTATTGCACTAATATTTGATGTTAAACGCCTATTTATAGGCTATTGAGAGTATAAGAGTGAAGACAGGTACAACAATTAGACAACAATGTATATAAAACATAGCTATTATAGGCTTTCCGAGAGGTTTTTGTATATTTACAAAGTACGCCAAATTTTTTATTTGGTTATATTTATAAATGAAAATTAAACATAAAAATAAAAAATTCGGCTCGTGCTAAATCCGAAAAGTTAGCGTTTATTTATACGCTACGTTTCATACACAAGACCGTTGGCATTCATTAAAACCAATCAATACTAATTGAACTTAATAAGTGAATAATAAAACCCTGAATTTTATAATAAT
>NZ_JABFDH010000005.1 GCF_013403975.1 Winogradskyella ursingii | reverse complement strand
TTCCCGCAACACCTATCTGAAAAAAATTTGAAATTCTTTTTTCGGTGACGCTTCGTATGGCAATGAACTCCTGAAACTTGACATGCTGCCTTTGTTTCGGGGTGCAAATATAGAACCCTTTTTCATTCCCGCAACACCTTTTTTGAAAATATTTTGAGATATTTAAAAACACTCTTTCAACATCCTGTCTAACAAAGACTTGCTACTGAAAAAAATATATTTTCTCCCGACAATAAAGCATAATGGCAAGCGTACTAAAGCCATGGCGGTATCACGCTTTCCTTTACGCGCCCTTGAAATAGCCTCTAAACTGAGCCAAGGCTAAGTCAAAGAATCCTCGAACTTGGCCTGAAAACAAAGACACATTGGATAGCGCCACGCTTCCGCCTTCAAAAAGGCTAAAGCAAAGCACTACTAAAATTTATAGGAAACTTCACTTTGTCCATTATATATATAGGTATATCTTTGTAGGCTAAAATTTATACCATATATATAATGATTAAAATTACTCTACCTGACGGTTCGGTTAGATCTTTTGAGAAAGGTGTGACACCTTATGAAGTGGCTGTAGATATTAGCGAGGGATTTGCTCGTAATGTCATTTCAGCAAAATTCAACGATAATGTTGTTGAAACCACCACTCCTTTAACCACTAATGGTAGTCTAACTTTATATACATTTAGAGACGAAGCTGGTAAAAAAGCATTTTGGCATTCGTCTGCACATGTTTTGGCTCAAGCTTTAGAGGAATTATATCCTGGCGTGAAGCTTTGGGTTGGTCCTGCGATTGAAAATGGGTTTTACTATGATGTTGATTTAGGCGAGGGTACAATTTCTGAGAAAGACTTTAAGGCAATTGAAAATAAGATGATAGAAATTGCTCGTGGTAAGCACGACTTTAAAATGCGAGAAGTTTCAAAAGCCGAAGCGTTATCTTATTATAAAGACAATAATAATTATAAGGTTGATCTTATCGAAGGTTTAGAAGATGGCACAATAAGTTTTTGCGATCATTCCACATTTACTGACTTATGTCGCGGTGGGCATATTCCGAATACCGGAATTATAAAAGCTGTTAAAATTTTGAGTGTTGCCGGAGCATATTATAAAGGAGATGAAAATGAGAAGCAATTAACTAGAGTTTATGGCATTTCGTTCCCAAAGCAGAAAGAACTCACCGAATATTTACACTTATTAGAGGAGGCTAAAAAACGTGATCACAGAAAATTGGGCAAAGAACTTGAACTGTTTACTTTCTCTCAGAAAGTAGGTCAAGGATTGCCATTGTGGCTGCCAAAAGGTGCCGCACTAAGGGAGCGTTTAGAAAACTTCCTAAAAGCTGCACAGAAAAAAGCCGGTTATGAAATGGTGGTTACACCTCATATCGGGCAAAAAGAACTTTACGTCACTTCTGGGCATTATGCTAAGTACGGCGAAGATAGTTTTCAACCTATTACTACACCAGCTGAAGGAGAAGAGTTTCTTTTAAAACCTATGAATTGTCCGCACCATTGCGAAATATATAATTCCAGACCATTTTCTTATAAAGAATTACCAAAACGATTTGCCGAATTCGGTACAGTGTATAGATATGAGCAAAGTGGTGAGTTGCATGGCTTAACGCGTGTAAGAGGATTCACTCAAGATGATGCACATATTTTTTGTACACCAGACCAATTAGATGCTGAATTTAAGGAAGTCATCGACTTAGTGCTATATGTTTTTGGTTCTTTAGGTTTTGAGAACTTCACTGCACAAGTATCTCTGCGTGATCCTGAAAATCCGGATAAATATATTGGTAGTAGCGAAAATTGGGATAAAGCAGAGACTGCTATTTTGAATGCAGCAAAAGACAAAGGTTTAAATTTTGTCGTAGAAACTGGAGAGGCCGCCTTTTACGGACCAAAATTAGACTTTATGGTAAAAGACGCTCTTGGTCGTCAATGGCAACTAGGCACCATACAGGTTGACTATAACCTACCAGAACGTTTTGAATTAACCTACAAAGGTAGTGACAACGAAATGCATAGACCTGTAATGATTCATCGTGCTCCTTTTGGAAGTATGGAACGTTTTGTAGCTATTTTATTGGAACATACAGGCGGTAATTTCCCACTTTGGCTGATGCCAGAGCAGGTAATTATTATCTCTATTAGTGAGAAATATGAAAAATACGCCGAAAAAGTTTTAAATTTGCTAGAAAATGCCGAAATTCGCGCCCTTACGGATAACAGAAACGAAACTGTTGGTAAGAAAATTCGTGAAGCTGAAATGCAAAAGTTCCCGTACATGATTATTGTAGGCGAACAAGAAGAGGAGGATAATACAATAACTGTTCGAGAGCACGGAGGTGAAGATCTTGGCACAATAAGTGCTAAAGATTTCATAGAAATTATAAATAGAAAAGTAAATAAAAGTTTAAAAACTTTTAAATAAATAACGTTTAATTAAAATATATAAGTCATAGCAATACGTAGAAACAGAAGGAGTTACAACAGACGTGCATCTCAAGAAGATAAGCACAGAATTAATTCTAAAATTAGATCTGAAGAAGTAAGACTTGTCGGAGATAATGTCGAAATAGGAATATACCCTATCAAAAAAGCTTTATCCATTGCCGATGAACAAGGTTTAGATCTTGTAGAGATTTCGCCAAATGCGAAACCTCCTGTTTGTAAGGTAATGGATTATAAGAAGTTTCTTTACGAACAAAAGAAGCGAGAAAAAGCGTTAAAGGCAAAAGCCACCAAAGTCACGGTTAAGGAAATTAGGTTTGGGCCTAACACAGATGACCACGACTATGAGTTTAAAAAGAAACATGCCGAAAAATTCTTGAAGGACGGGGCAAAGCTTAAAGCTTTTGTTTTCTTTAAAGGACGATCGATTGTTTTTAAGGAACAAGGACAGATATTATTATTGAGATTAGCTCAAGACCTTGAAGAGTATGGTAAAGTAGAACAAATGCCAAAGCTTGAAGGTAAACGAATGATAATGTTCATCGCTCCTAAGAAAAATAAATAGCTTTTAATAAAGTTAATTACTAAAAATTAAAATACTGAATCAAGTTCAGCATAAAATAAGCGAAACGTAAAATTAAAAAAAGGACAAAATGCCTAAAATGAAAACAAAATCGAGTGCTAAGAAACGTTTCAAACTAACTGGCACCGGTAAGATTAAGAGAAAGCACGCTTTTAAGAGTCATATTTTGACAAAAAAATCTAAAAAGCGTAAGCTTAAGTTAACCCACGATGCTTTGGTACATAAGCACGATGAGGACAATGTTAAAACAATGTTACGTTTAAAGTAAGATTATTTTAACCGGTTAAAACAATTTATAAACCCTGGAGTTAGGCAAAAATATTTAGCAAGTGTCAATTTAAAGACCGCCTACTACAAAAAACAATTAAAAGAAATGCCAAGATCAGTAAATTCAGTTGCAAAAAGAGCTAGAAGAAAAAAGGTTCTTAAGCAAGCAAAAGGCTACTTTGGAAGACGTAAAAACGTTTGGACAGTAGCAAAAAATGCTGTGGACAAAGCGATGCAATATTCGTATAGAGACCGCAGAAACAAAAAGAGAACATTCCGTGCTTTATGGATTATGCGTATTAACGCAGGTGCTAGACAACATGGAATGAGCTATTCAAAATTAATGGGAGGTTTAAAAGCTAATAATATCAACTTAAACCGTAAGGTTTTGGCGGATTTAGCAATGAATCATCCAGAAGCTTTTGAAGCTATAGTAAACAAAGTTAAGTAAGGCTTTTTAGCCATATTAATAATAACATTTCGCTTTAATAATAATCCGATTCTTTAGAATCGGATTTTTTGTTTTCTATTAATTCTTTTAGCTTCCAAAAGCTGTAATTACAAGGTGCCTTCCAGAAGCATTATTTCTATGTTCACAAAAGTAAATACCTTGCCAAATACCAATATTTAATTTACCGTTTGTAATAGGAATTTGAACAGAACTTCCCATTAAAGCAGCCTTAATATGTGCCGGCATATCATCTGATCCTTCAAATGTATGTTTGTAATAGGCCTGATTTTCTGGTACCATTTTATTGATGTGGCTTTCAAAATCCAACCTTACCGTAGGATCTGCATTTTCATTAATGGTTAAACTAGCCGAAGTATGCTTTATAAACACATGCAATTGTCCAACTGAAAGCTGACTAATTTCAGGAATGGCATTTAACACATCTGAAGTAATTAAGTGAAACCCTCTTGGATAAGTTTGAAGCCTAATTTCTTTTTGAAAGAATCTCATTATAACCCACTTTTTATTAATTCGATTTAAATAAGATTTATATTTTGTTCACAGTATGTTTTCATTCTTTTTAAAATTATTTACTTAATTTCAATATTCTATATTTTATTTATTGCAAACAATTTAAGAGATTCAGTTTTCCCTTCCAATAATTCATTTCCTAGTGATTCTGCTTTATACTTCGAAGATAAATTTAAATGGTTCAGCAATTCCTCTGAAACCAATAAAGATTCATTATAATCATTACAAAGTTCTTGTATGCGAGATGTTGTATTTATCACATCTCCGTGATATGCAAGTTCTTTTTTAATTGTACCCACTTCGGTTATTATAATTTTTCCACAATGTACACCCGCTTTGAATTCAGGTACAACACCGTATTTTTTTATATAGTATTTAGAATGTTTTTTTAGTTTCCTATCATATTCAAAAAAAATCCTTAAACAATTCAACCTTTTGAAACCTTGTGGAACACGCCATGTTAAAACGGCCTCATCACCAACATACTGATATATCTCTGCATTGTATTTGTCTACCGTTCGATTTAAATAATAAAAACAATCTTGAATAAACTTACTGTATTCTAAATGACCTAGTTTCTCGGCTATAGTTGTTGAAGATTTCAAATCTATAAACATTAAAATACGTTCTACCTCTCTAGGTTTCCTGTATCTACCTAAAAGCATATTTAGAATAACACCTCTTCCAAATTTATTATTAGAAATTCTTATGAATGAAAAAAATAAGGAGCATAAAATAAAATAAGCCGTTACCAACCAAAATATCTTGCTTGATATCCACCAACCTCTTTCATTAGGAAAATCTACTTGGATATAAGCTTCCGCTAAATGAGCAATGAACGTTAAAGAAAAGATTAAAAAGCCTAAATAAATAAAGGACTTAACTAAAAGTATTAGACCGAGATGTAATATCCTAGAAAGAAACTTATCGAAAATAAATTCTACAATGGAATAGACAATAGCTACCATTACGCCTAGTAGAACTCCAAAAATTAAATATTCAGAAGCAGTCACCATTTCTGCTAATTTTTCAGTTTCTACACGTTCTTGGTGTCTTGCAAAATATCTTATTAGAATGAAAAAGCAAAAAGCAAACGACCAAAAAATGATAGAATAAAAAAACAATCTAAAAAATTGCTTAAGTGCAAACATTACAATCAGTTATTTAAGTTTTTTGCTTCTTTTTTTTTGCCGCAGGAAATAATACGTTATTTAAAATTAACCTATAGCCTGGAGATGTTGGGTGTAAATCTAGTTCTGTTTTAGGGTCACCGACTTTATGGGTATAATCCTCAGGATCATGACCGCCATAAAATGTAAAAAAGCCTTTTCCCTTAATGCCATGTATATATTTGGCTTCGCCATTTGTTTTATTCTCACCCATTACTAAAACATTAGACTTTATTTGATCTCTGGTAAAAGATGTTGTTTGTCCCATAAACCCTTTCACCAAAGCAGTATGATTTTGTGTTAACATTGTAGGTATTGGATCCCATTTTGCCGAATACTCCATTAAAGAAAAATAATCAGTTTGAAACGGGATTTGACGTTTTCGAGTCATATCAATAGATGAAAACTCGTAAACGTTGGGGTTTCGTTCTAATATATAATCCTTGAATGCAAAGGTTTTGGAGAAATCTATTTTGTTCTGGTAACCAGCATCGCTACCGTCACCATCAAACATAGGTTCACAGATATCGACATTTTCTGCTGATAACGCAATATCAAAACTATCTGTTGCAGAACACATAGCGAACATAAAGCCACCACCTGCAACATAATTTCTAATCTTTAGTGCGACTGCCAATTTTGCATCTGAAACTTTACTATATCCTAATTTTTCTGCTAATGCCTCAGCCGATTTTTTTTCTTCAATATACCAAGCTGCCGTGCGGTACGAACTATAAAATTTTCCAAACTGTCCGGTAAAGTCCTCATGGTGAAGATGTAACCAATCGTATAACAACAATTCATCTTCTAGAACTTCTTCGTCGTAAATAGTTTCATATGGAATTTCGGCATAAGTCAAAACCATAGTTACTGCATCATCCCAAGGTTGCTTTCCATATGGTGTATAGACCGCTATTTTTGGAGCTTTTTCTAAAACCACAGCCTCTTGATTCACAGCAGGACTACTAATGTCAGCTAAGATTTGAGCAGCTTGTGAGTCGGAAATTACTTCAAAAGAAACACCTCTGATTTGGCATTCACGCTGTATTATTTCCGCATCTGGCAATAAGAAAGAGCCTCCTCTATAATTCAATAACCACTTTACTTTTAGCTCACGCTCCAAAGTCCAATAAGTCACACCGTATGCTTTTAAATGATTATCCTGAGTTTCTGCATCCATGGGAATTAGGATGTAGGATGCATGAACGTTCAGACCTAAAAAAAGCGAAATAATTAGAAAGTGCAGGTTTTTCAATGTCATGGGTTTAAAACGAAATATAATCATTTTTTAGTGTCCATTAATGGATTTACCATTCTTTTAAGAATCTAAATTGTATGTTGCAGCAGCTCTTTATAATGAGGCAAGCATTCATTTAAAAGTGGTTTAAGATGATTGGGAAATTGTTCTTGTTTGGTTTTATACTTTAAAAAACCTGAAGATTTATGCACATTGTCATACCAGTATTTGGCCCAAATACCATCTTCTTTTCTTTTTTGAGGGATCCAACTCAACATGTTGGTTTCAAAAGGAATATTAGCGAATTCACATAATTTTTTCAGCGTTTTTTCAGGATTTAAAAGCACTTTTTTAGAATCTAAAACTGAGAATGGAATTTCATTATCCTGAAAATAATTTAATAATTCCGTATGAAGGCTGTAACCCACATCATTAATAGTGGGATTTTCAATAACCTTATCAAAAGAGGGAAGCATGTCTTTTGGATCTCTAGTTAAGATCACATTTATGGTATTCTTCATAAAATCTCGATTTAAACTCAGTAGATGATGTGTCATATGCTTAAAAAATAATACAGGTTTTTCGTTATTTCTCAACATCATATTCACAACTTCTGCCCCATTATTTTCCATGGTGCTTAAGATGTCTTCTGCTCCAGGATGGTATTGGTGCGCTTCGGGATGGTTAGAGAGATAATAAGCGTATAGCGGTTCATCAAAAACTTTTGTATCGCTTCTTTGGGCAAAAGAATACATTAATGCTGTAGAGATATTACGAGGTCCAGACCAAAGACAAATACGTTTTATATTATCCATGATTTACCATTTTTTCGATGAGATCATTGTAAAGCCCACTCAATTTTTTGGTGTTTTTACCATAATTACCTGATCCAATTGTTCGGCCATCAATTTTGATAACAGGTGTTAAACCACCAAAAGTTCCTGTTACAAAGGCTTCATCTGCGCCATAAACATCAAAAAGCGAAAAATCTTTTTCAAAACACGGAATGTCATTCGCTTTACAAACCTCAATCACTTTGCCCCTAGTAATTCCATTCATACAATATTTACTTGTTGAAGTCCAAACTTCGTCATTTTTAATAATGAAAAAATTAGTAGCATTACAAGTAGCAACAAATCCGTTAATATCTAACATAAGAGCTTCGTCTGCACCAGCCTGGATGGCTTGGATTAGTGCTTGCACTTCGTGAAGTTTACTATGACAGTTTAACCGTGGATCTAAATAATCTGGAGACCCTCGTCTAATGGTACTTGTAAAGAGAGTAATTCCTTCTTCTTTTGATTCTTTTGATGCTTTTTTATATTCAGGAATTACAACCAGATTTGGTCCGGAAATCGTTAGTCTAGGATCTTGGGATGGTGTTTTCTTAATACCACGAGTCACCATTATTCTAACATGAACACCATCTGTCATGTTATTGGCATCTAGAGCATTCCAAACTTTTTTAGCGAGTTCTGCTTTAGTAAAAGGTAAATTCATTCCAACGGCTGCCGCCGACTGCCATAGGCGATTAAAATGATCATCTTGAAAAACCAAAACACCCTGGTGCAATCTTAAAGCTTCCCAAACACCATCACCTACTAGATAACCACTATCGAATACCGAAATTTTAGCATCGTTACGAGGAAATAATTCATCATTAATTGAAATTAAAATATCGTTATTTCTTGAGTCTTCTAACGCATTGTGGGTACCGTGAACCATACTTATAATTTTGAAGTAGAAAGATACTTAAAATTACAGTTTTTTTCTCGTCACTTTTACAAATCGCTTGGATTTGTTTGGTTTCCTGAGAGTAAACTGGCAATAACTTTTGTACTCGGAAATTGTTCCAAAATTATCTTTATGAAAACCGTTATTGGTATGGCCATAATTAAACCAGGGATTCCCCATAAAAAACCCCAAAACATGAGCATTACCAAAACAGCAATAACATTTATGGAAAACGATTTTCCCATAAAAATTGGCTCTAAAATAGCACCAAAAAGAACTTGTACGCCTGTAATTGAGAGAATAAAGAAAAACAAATTACTTGTTGGGTCTAGTTCTACAAAAGCAAAAATGGAGAGTAAAATTACCGAAATAAAAGAGCCTACCATTTGTACAAAATTAATAACAAACGCAAATAGTCCCCAAAAAATAGGAAAGCTCACATCAAAAAACACGCACATCAAACCAGTAAACAATCCTGTAAGTGCACTAACCAAAAACTTAACCTTAATGAATTTAATAAGGTCTTTTTCAATTTTCATAAAGGTTTTTATAGAGGTATGCCTTCTTTTTAAAAGTGTACTGTTTAAAAGTTTATGGACGTTTATAGATTCTGCCAACCACAGTACTACAAAGAAAACCGTCATTAGCAAAGTTGTAAAGAATGTCCTTAAAAATCCGAATGTTGTGCCTAAGTTTTCTTTTGCGAAAAGTTGTCCCAGCATGGTTTGGTCTTCCTCAAATTCAGCGCCAAAATTTTCAGACAGATAGTCCTTTAAGTTGGCTACTTTTACCTCTGCCTTTGCCATGAACTCAGTATTATTGGCCATAATTTGTTTACTTGATAATTTTACCAATTCAATTCCGGCCATGACCACTGCAGATACCAATAACAACACAATGATAATACTAATGAATTTAGGTACATTTCTGCGTGAAAGATTTCGCATAATCGGCAAAAACAATAATGCGATAAACATTGAAAATATCAACGGAATGAATATGAAGGATAAAATCTTAAGTAGATAAAATATCAGTGGCACAACAATTACCAACAATAGCATATTTGTTGTACGTCTTTGTTCTAGCATGAGGCGAATAAATTATTTAAAAATAGAGATGTAAAGGTAAGCCAAAAAACAGTTTTTATAGACTTAAATTGCTGTTAAAAAGGCACTCCATCATCCTCAGGCGGATCAAAGGCATCACTCGGAGAGGATGTGAATGAATCTGGTCTAAAGGTATCATCGTTTGCAGCAGCATTCATTTTAGAATGAAATTCACCAAATGGTGTATCAAAATCATCAAGATTATCAAATTTACCGAGGTGTCCAATGAACTTTAACCTAATATTTTCCAAACCACCATTTCTATGTTTTGCAACTATAAATTCACCTTGACCTTCCGTAGGTGAGCGTTCTTCATCATCCCACTCATCAATTTTATAATATTCCGGTCTGTATATAAATGATACGATATCGGCATCTTGCTCAATAGCTCCAGATTCACGTAAATCAGACAATAACGGTCTTTTACTACCACCACGAGTTTCAACAGCTCGCGATAACTGAGACAGAGCAATTACCGGTATCGATAATTCCTTTGCCAAAGCTTTTAGGTTACGTGAAATGGTAGATATTTCCTGTTCACGATTTCCACCTTTTTGACTTCCACCAGCTGTCATCAATTGCAAATAATCCACTATGATCATTTTAATGCCATATTGTGAGGCTAATCGTCGTGCTTTTGCTCTTAAATCAAAAATTGATAGCGATGGAGTATCATCAATAAACAAAGGAGCTTTTTCTAACGTTTTTACCTTTACATTAAGCTGCTCCCATTCGTGCTTTTCTAATTTACCAGTTCTTAATTTCTCTGAAGAAAGTCCGGTTTCACTGGAGATTAGACGTGTTATCAATTGAACTGACGACATTTCCAAAGAAAAGAATGCCACAGGAATATTACTATTAACAGCAATATTTCTTGCCATGGTCAAAGTTAAAGCAGTTTTACCCATACCAGGACGTGCTGCTACAATTACTAAATCACTTGGTTGCCAACCAGATGTTAATTTATCTAACTTATCAAAGCCAGAAGGTATACCACTCATACCCTCTTTATTTGAAATTTCCTCAATTTTCTTTTTAGCCTGAATTACAAGACTTTGCGCTGTTTCTGTAGATTTTTTTACGTTGCCCTGAGTGACTTCATATAGCTTGGCTTCCGCATTATCTAATAAATCGAAAACATCTTTGGTTTCATCATAGGCTTCCTCAATAATTTCACTTGAAATTTTTATTAAACTACGTTGAATGTATTTTTGAAGAATAATACGCGCATGGAACTCAATATGTGCTGAAGACGATACACGTTGAGTCAGTGAAATGAGATAAAAATCCCCTCCGACAACATCTAACTTTTCGTCTTTCTTCAGCTGGCTTGAAACGGTTAATAAGTCAATTGGTTCACTATTTTCAAATAATTTAAAAACTGCTTCAAAAATGTGTTTATGAGCATCTTTGTAGAAAGCCTCAGCGCTTAAAATATCAATAACCTCATCCACACCCTTTTTATCAATCATCATGGCACCAAGCACAACTTCCTCTAAATCAACAGCTTGTGGTGGTATTTTTCCTTTTTCCAAACTAATGATTGTGCTTTTATCGACTTTGTAGCCTTGTATTGGGTTCGGTTGTTTCATAAGATGCGAAAGTAGCTAAATACTATCGATAAACTGTTTTTAGAAGCGTTTACAATTCAACACTTCATTAACAATTTAACTGTTAATAACTTAAATATATTGTTGATAGCGTCAAAAAAAACCGAAACATGAATGCTTCAGTTTTTTCGGTCACCTATGTATGTTGAATTTAATCTTTATAAACACCCATATTATCATATTTTTCCATGCGCTGTTTAACAAGATCTTTTGGTGATAAGTTTTTAAGTTCATTATATGCCTTTTCAATAGCAGAACTGACAGCAGAAAAAGTTGCTTCTCTATTTGTGTGCGCACCTCCAAGAGGCTCTTTAATAATTAGATCTACAAGCTTCATACGTTTCATGTCTTTTGCGGTAAGCTTTAATGCTTCAGCTGCTTGCTCTTTATACTCCCAGCTTCTCCACAAAATTGATGAACATGATTCAGGCGAAATAACAGAATACCATGTGTTTTCAAGCATCATTACCCGGTCTCCTACTCCTATTCCCAAAGCTCCACCTGAGGCACCTTCACCGATAATTATGGTAATAATAGGCACTTTAAGACGTGCCATTTCCAAAATATTTCTCGCAATGGCCTCACCTTGACCTCTTTCTTCTGCTTCTAATCCTGGATAGGCACCAGGTGTATCGATTAATGTCACCACGGGAATTCCAAATTTTTCGGCAGATTTCATTAAGCGAAGTGCTTTTCGATAACCTTCTGGATTGGACATTCCAAAGTTACGGTACTGCCTGGTTTTGGTATTATACCCTTTTTGCTGACCAATGAACATATAAGATTGGTCTCCAATTTTTCCCAAACCACCAATCATAGCTTTGTCGTCCTTAACGTTTCTGTCTCCATGCAACTCTAACCACGAATCGCCACAGAGAGCTTTAATATGGTCTAAGGTATAAGGTCTGTTAGGATGTCTAGATAATTGCACGCGTTGCCACGCCGTTAGATTCTTGTAGATGTCCTTCTTAGTTTCAGCAAGCTTTTTTTCAATCTGTTTGCAGGTTTCAGTCACATCGACATCACTCTCTTTTCCTATAATCTGGCATTTGTCGAGTTGTTCTTCGAGTTCCTTTATTGGTAATTCAAACTCTAAATATTCCATACAATTTGAAGTTAATTTTAATTGTTAGTTAGGTTACAAACCTACGTATTCTAATTTAATATTTTAGTAATAATATATTAAAGTGTCGTCGGTTGAATTTAAATACAAAAATAGATATTATGTAAGAAAATCGAAAACCTTTAATTAGAATTGGTAGTTTTCTTAAGCTTTCTCAATCTATAATTTTTAAATATTGCGTCTAAAAGCACAATTGTAATCACCATAATCGCACCCATATAAAATTGAGAAGACATTTTCTCCTTTTCAGGGAAAAGAATTAACGCCATGCATATACCGTAAACCGGTTCTAAATTGTAACTTAAAATTACGGTAAACGGACTTATAAAACGCATAATTTCAACCGCTGCTATAAAAGCATAGGCCGTACAAACTGATGCCAAAATGAAAATGTATAACCAATCTGAATTTGAGAGTGTAAAAAATTGAGCATCGAAACTCCCACCAGATAACAAAATAAAAACAGTAAGAAACACAACTCCACTTATAAACTCATAGAATGAAATGACCGTAGCATCATAACGCTCAATAAATCTTCCATTAATTACGGCAAACAAAGTTGAGAACAAGGCAGAAAGCAATCCTAAAATAATTCCGTTTATATAGCCCAGTTCACTACTTGTAATAAGAAACACTCCCAGAATAACAATAACTCCAAAAATAATTTCATAAGCGAGAATCCGTCTTTTAAAAAAAATTGGTTCAATAAATGAAGCGAAAAAAGCACCAGACGAAAACATGGCAAGAGCAATAGATACATTTGCTTGGTTAATGGCCTCAAAAAAAGTAATCCAATGCAATGCTATTATGATACCTGCTGCAGAAAATTGCCAAAACGTTCGTCTTTTAATTTTGATATTCAGCCTTACAAATTTGATATAAATGAACATCAGGATGCCAGCAATTAGCATTCTGTACCAGACCAAAGCTAACGCACCAATAGTAATTAACTCACCAAGGATTGCAGTAAAACCAGCAATAAATACCAGTATATGTAAATGAAGATAATTCCTGAGTTTAGCGTTTGGCATTTTGTAGCAGGTAAATAGCTAAAATACCAAATATTACATTAGGAAACCAAACTGCGATAATTGCTGGAAAATTGGATTGTTCTGCCATAACACCGAATACCTTATCAAAAAACACGTAAATCATAGCAATGGCAATACCTAAAGCTAAATTGACTCCCATACCTCCGCGACGTTTTACAGAAGAAACAGCAACCGCAATGATGGTTAATATAAAAATTGAAACGGGTATACTCCATTTCTTAAGTTTTACGACTTCGTAACGACCAATATTGGATGATCCTCGACGTTTTTCGGCTTCAATAAAATCGAGCAACTCTCCATAAGGTTTTGTTTCGGCTACGTATTCTACTGGTGTTAAGTCTTCAAGCTCAAAAGGTAAATCCATATCCTTACTTCGCGCTTTTTCGATTGTTTCTACACCGTTATCAAAACTTCGTTTCACAAATGTGGTTAATCTGTAAATCGAATCTTCCTCAATATATCTTATGTTATCAGCAAAGATTTTATATTTCAGCTCATTGCCTTCAAAATGCTCGTAGGTAAAATTTGTACCTAGTTTATTGTTTGGTACAAATCTGCTTACATAGATGTAATCATTATCATTTATCTGTGTGTAAACATCATTTGTTTGCTGAATTTGCTTATGCTTTTTAAGATATTTATATTTAAACTCGTTAAATCCTTGACTAGCAATTGGAGCCAAATACATTCCTAAAAACAATGAGAAGATGGCTACGATGGTGCCACCAATAATATATGGCCTCAAAAATCTAGAAAAAGAAACACCTGAACTTAAAAAAGCAACAATCTCTGTGTTATTAGCTAATTTTGAAGTAAACCAAATTACTGAAAGAAATAAAAACAGCGGAAAAAGTAGATTTGCGAAATAAACAGTAAAATCAAGATAATAGCTAGCTACTTCACCAAATGGCGCTTTATTTTCTAAAATCTTGCCTACTTTTTCGGCTAAATCTACCGTAATTCCAATAGGAATAAAAAGCAAAAGCATCATTAAAAATGTTAACAAATAGCGCTTTAGTATGTACCAATCTAGGATTTTCAATTTTATCTCTTATTCGTTTTGTTGAAAATTGATTTCAGAATAAAACGATTTTTGAATTTACGATATTCTCAAATCATCATTATCCAATTCCAATTATAATCTTTTATCCATTTGCTTCACCATCTTTTCTTTCCAGCTTCTAAAATCTCCCGCAATGATGTGCTTTCTTGCTTCTCTCACCAACCACAGATAAAAACCAAGATTGTGTATGGTTGCAATCTGTTTCCCTAAAAGTTCGTTTACAGTGAACAAATGTCTCAAATAGGCTTTACTATACTCGGTATCTACAAATGTGATTCCCATTTCGTCTACAGGTGAGAAATCATCCGCCCATTTTAAATTTTTAATGTTTATAGTTCCATGAGCCGTAAACAACATACCGTTTCTGGCATTTCGTGTGGGCATGACACAATCAAACATATCTACACCTAACGCAATATTCTCTAATATATTGATTGGTGTACCCACTCCCATAAGGTATCTCGGCTTGTCTTCGGGCAAAATATCGCAAACCACCTCAGTCATTGCGTACATTTCGTCTGCTGGCTCACCAACTGATAGTCCGCCAATTGCATTACCTTTTGCTCCTGCGTTAGCAATATATTCGGCAGATTGTTGTCTTAAATCTTTATAAGTACTCCCTTGTACTATTGGAAAGAATGTTTGCTCATAATCATATTTAAAAGGTGTCTTTTTTAAATGAGTTAGGCAACGCTCCAACCAACGGTGCGTCATATGCATGGAACGTTTGGCATAATTATAATCACATGGGTAAGGTGTGCATTCGTCAAAGGCCATGATTATATCAGCGCCAATACTTCTTTGCACTTCCATAACATTTTCAGGTGTAAAGACGTGATAGCTCCCATCTATGTGAGATTTAAATTTTACTCCTTCTTCCTTTATTTTTCTATTTGCCGAAAGAGAATAGACTTGATAACCTCCAGAATCGGTTAAGATGTTTCTATCCCAATTCATAAATTTATGTAAACCACCAGCCTGCTCTAAGATAGGTGTCTGTGGCCTTAAATATAAATGATAGGTATTACCTAGAATAATATCTGGATTAATATCCTCTTTTAACTCTCTCTGATGCACTCCTTTTACGGAAGCAACTGTACCCACAGGCATAAATATTGGTGTCTCAATAATACCATGGTCCGTGGTTATAGTTCCTGCCCTAGCTTTGCTTTGCGTATCGTTTGCTACTTGTTTAAAATCCATTAAAAGTCTGTCTGTCGGCAAATATAATTAACTCATTGTCATTCGTTCTTAATTAAAATAAAAATTGTTAGCAAATCCTCGAAATCGTTAATAAGTGATGCATTGCTACCTTTGTATCCGCTATTTAAAAAGTTATTTTTGCCCCATAAACCTAAGTAATAAATCATGCCAAACATTAAAGAATTAAAAGATTTAACCACCCAAGTTCGTAGGGATATTTTACGAATGGTGCATAAGGTAAACTCGGGACATCCTGGAGGTTCTCTTGGTTGTGCCGAATTTTTCGTTGCATTGTATCAAGACATAATGGAAAGAAAGGATGACTTCCAAATGGACGGTCATGATGAAGATTTATTCTTCCTTTCTAACGGTCATATATCTCCTGTATTCTATAGCGTTTTAGCTCGATCGGGATATTTTCCTGTTGATGAATTAAATACGTTTCGTCTTATAGATTCTCGTTTACAGGGTCATCCAACAACACATGAAGGATTGCCTGGTATTCGTGTAGCTTCTGGCTCACTTGGACAAGGAATGTCTGTAGCAATAGGTGCTGCAGAAACAAAAAAACTGAATAAAGACAAGCATTTTATCTATAGCTTACATGGTGATGGCGAATTACAAGAAGGACAAAACTGGGAAGCCATTATGTATGCTGCAGGTAACAAGATTGACAATCTTATTTCTACCATAGATGTTAACGGTCAACAAATCGATGGCGCAACACATAACGTATTACCTCTGGGTGATCTCAGAGCTAAATTTGAAGCTTTTGGCTGGGCAGTGGTAGAGATTGAAAATGGCAATGATCTCGAAGCTATATTCAATGGTATGGCAGAAGCAAAATCCTTAGCAGGAAAGGGCAAGCCCGTTTGTGTGTTATTACAAACAATTATGGGTAACGGTGTGGACTTTATGATGCACACTCATGCTTGGCACGGTAAAGCACCAAATGATGAGCAACTTGAAGTTGGTTTATCTCAAAACCCTGAAACTTTAGGAGATTACTAAGAAAGTCTAATTAAACAGATACCCACTAACATGGGCACTACTATGAAAACATACACAAACACAGGAAATAAAGATACAAGATCAGGTTTTGGAGCCGGCTTAACAGAACTTGGCAAAACCAATGAAAATGTCGTGGCACTTTGTGCGGATTTAACTGGCTCATTAAAAATGGACGAATTTAAAGCCAATCATCCAGAACGATTTTTCCAAGTTGGAATTGCCGAAGCAAATATGATTGGTATGGCAGCAGGAATGACAATTGGCGGCAAAATTCCATTTACAGGAACTTTCGCTAATTTCTCAACTGGTCGTGTTTATGATCAAATTCGTCAAAGTGTTGCTTATTCTGGTAAAAATGTAAAAATTTGTGCTTCGCATGCTGGTGTTACCTTAGGAGAAGATGGTGCTACTCACCAAATTTTAGAGGATATCGGCTTAATGAAAATGTTACCTGGCATGACAGTAATTAATACTTGCGATTACAACCAAACCAAAGCAGCTACCTTAGCAATTGCAGAGCACGACGGTCCTGTTTATTTAAGATTTGGACGACCAAAAGTAGCTAATTTCACACCTGAAAACGGTGAATTCAAAATTGGAAAAGCGGTTAAACTTACAGAAGGAAACGATGTCACTATCGTTGCCACAGGTCATTTAGTCTGGGAAGCATTGGAGGCAGCAAAGGATTTAAACGAAGCTGGTATTTCTGCTGAAGTAATTAACATCCATACGATTAAGCCATTGGATGACAAGGCGATTCTAGATTCTGTTTCAAAAACAAAATGCATTGTTACAGCAGAAGAGCATAACTACCTTGGAGGTCTTGGAGAAAGCGTAGCTCGAGTTTTAGCAGAAAACAATCCAACACCTCAAGAGTTTGTTGCTACTCAAGATACTTTTGGGGAATCTGGCACACCAGCACAACTTATGGATAAATATGGTTTGAATAGTGAAGCCATCCAAAAAGCCGTAAAAAAAGTACTGAAAAGAAAATAACTTCATCTTGGCAACGTTTTTGATATTAGATACCTAATCTTAAAAACGAACATTATGATACATTTAAAAAAAATGATTTGTCTGAGTCTATTCTGTATAGGCTCAGCTTTTTTGTTACAGGCCCAAAACGGAAGTGCTTTTGGTATTAAAGGTGGTTTAAACTACAGTGCCAATGGTGACTATTTTGAATCCATTGGGGAAAATGCCAAAAATCCCGATAGAAACATTGGCTATCATGTTGGTGTTTTTGGCAAGCTTGGCAACAAACTCTATTTTAGACCAGAGTTAATTTACACTGCAACTAAGAGTGATTATGAAAATGATGAATTTAATGTAAAAAAGCTTGATGCACCACTCCTTGTTGGGCTAAAAGTTTTAGGACCAATTAGTGTTTTTGGAGGACCATCTTTACAATATATTCTTGATACTGAATTTGAAGGTATTGATGTTGACAATGTAGAAGAAGATTTTTCTGTAGGTTTAAACTTTGGAATTGGCCTTAATTTTAATAAAATCGGTATCGACTTGAGATATGAAAGAGGTTTTAATGATAACGAAGCAACTTTTATAAATAATAATTTCGGACCAGATACAGTTAGTAGAATTGACACGAGACCTGATCAACTTATTTTAAGTCTTTCTATCGCACTATAGAGTTTTTTAATTTCAGATATAGAAAAAGCCGCTCAAAGCGGCTTTTTTATTTTTATAAGGTTTTAATTTTAATTATCAGGTTGATTAGATTCTGTAGAATCTTCATCTAGATAATTAGGAATACCATCATTATCACTGTCATCGTTTGTTGGATCGCCGTCGTTATTTAGGTCCTCAAAAATAGTATTGACGCCATCTCCATCATCATCTCTATCTATAAAATCTGGAATGTCATCACCATCGGTATCATCATCTGTGACATCAAAATCATTTACTCCTGTACCAATACTGTCTCTATTTTCTAAATAAGATGGTACTCCATCTCCATCGTGATCAACTTCTTCATATTGTAATAACTCAAACTTAAATATTAAATTTGAATATGACGGAATTCCAGCTACAGATCCTGAAAAATAGCCCAAACCTGAAGGTATAAACATAACCCCTAAGCCATAATTGCTATAATTGATAATCCCACTACCATTATTCATAAAACTCTCTGCCGTATTAAAAGTTGGCATAACCAATTGCCACGCTCTAATAGCTCCACCTGTGATACCATCTGTCTGAAGACTTAAATCACTTGGTGTTACAATTGATTGAAAAACTTCTTCTGTATCAACCACACTACCTTCAAACCTAAATCTTACAGCATCTGTAAATCGTGGCGAATCACCACCACCTTGGTTAAGCCTCAATATATAGTAAGTATAATCTGCTTCTTGAAATTCTGTCGTTAAGGTTTCGACTGCGTCAATCAAAAGTGTATTTCCATCTGGAGCAACAGTTTCACCTTCAGCCAATTCTCCAATTACAATATCTGAATAACTGTGATCTGAACCAGTTGTAAAAAATTCAGAATTATAATAATGAGTGGACAAATAGGTTTCTAAAACCAAACTGTCTTCCATCTGCTGCTCAGCTCTATCTCTTTCTTCAATTTGCACTAAACCACCATCATCATCGTTACAACCGAGAAGAAATGCGCAGACAAATAAAAATGAAATGCCTCCTCTTAATATTCTACTATTCATAAATTTTTGTAATTTCTTGTAAGACCCAACCACAGAATCTTTACAAGGTTTATTATTGCTTTTTTATAACGTGCAAGATACAATAATATAATATTTTTGCACTATAACATTAACGTACTTTTTAGTAAAAAATATATGCGAGTTGACAAATTTTTATGGTGTGTTCGTTATTACAAAACCCGTAACATAGCTACTCAGGCCTGTAAAAAAGGTCGCGTGAAAGTGAATGGAAATGTAGTAAAACCATCAAGAGAGGTTTATGCAACCGATAAGATAGAATTACGTAAAGACCAAATTATGTATCAATTGACAGTTAACGATATTCCACCAAGTAGAGTTGGTGCAAAACTTGTCGATATTTACCGTACAGACACTACCCCAAAAGAGGCTTTTGAAACCAAAGAATTATTAAAATACAGCAAGGATTACTATCGTAAAAAAGGTACTGGCAGACCTACCAAAAAAGACCGAAGAGATATAGATGATTTTTACGAGGATGAATAAATTCGATAAAAACTATTGGCAGAATAGGTATATAGAAAAGGAAACAGCATGGAATGTAGGAAGCATATCCACACCACTAAAAACATACATTGACCAATTAAAAAATAAAGAACTTAAAATTTTAATACCTGGTGCTGGAAATGCCTACGAAGCTGAATATTTATGGAATCAAGGTTTTAAAAATGTGTATGTTTTGGATATTGCTGAAGCACCACTAAATAACCTGAGCAACAGAGTTCCAAATTTTCCGAAAAAACAATTAGTTAATGCAGATTTCTTTGCCTTTGAAGATAAATTTGATTTGATTTTGGAACAGACATTTTTCTGCGCATTGCAACCAAGTTTAAGAGAAAGATACGTAGATAAAATGCATCAGTTGCTAAACCTACAAGGAAAGCTCGCTGGACTTCTGTTTCAGTTTGAACTGACAGAATCTGGGCCGCCTTTTGGTGGCTCAAAAAAAGAATATGTAAATCTGTTTAAAGAACAGTTTGAAATTAAAGTTTTGGAAACGGCATATAATTCAATAAAAGTAAGAATCAATAAAGAACTGTTTTTTATCTTTGAAAAAAAGATGTGATGGCATTAACCAAAAATACCATATTAAGTCATAAAGAGATTGAGCACCGAATAAGAAGGATTGCATATCAAATCTACGAAAGCAATGTTAATGAGAAGGAGTTGATCATAGCTGGTATTGAAAGCAACGGTTACTTATTGGCTAAAAAAATAAAGCAACAATTGGATAAAATATCTCCAATTGCCTCCACACTTTGCAAAGTGACCATCGATAAAAAGGAACCAACCAAACCCATAAAAACGTCTTTACTAAAAGAGGATTATTCTAATAAGCCGTTAGTGTTAGTAGATGATGTTTTAAATTCTGGGAGCACTTTAATCTATGGGATCAAACATTTTCTCGACGTCCCGCTAAAACAATTTAAAACGGCCGTTCTCGTCAATAGAAATCACAAAAAGTATCCCGTTAAAGCAGATTTTAAGGGTATCTCATTATCGACATCATTATTTGAGCATGTCAATGTGAGTCTTTCTAAAAAACCTTACGAGGTTTTTTTAGACTAGTGTTGTTACAATTTCTTCTACAATAGTTTTTACAGACTTACCTTCCCCATTGATCTTAAATTCGGCCTGACTATAATATTGGGTACGTTCAAACAAATGTTTTCCAATAAACTCTAAAAGCATTTCTTTGTCCTTGATAAGGCTTATTAAAGGTCGTTTTTCTTTTTCAGTAAACAATCTTTCTGCCAAGGTCGTTATTGGTAGCTTTAGGTAAAATGTCTTTACATTTTTATTTTTTAAAAGTGCTTCCATATTATTTGCATAACAAGGAGTGCCACCACCCAAAGCGAGCACTAGATTGTTTTCTTTTACGATTATGCGCTCCAAATACTTAGATTCCATTTTTCTGAAATAAATTTCACCTTTTTTTTCAAAAATCGAAGGTACTATCATCTTTTCCTTACTCGAAATGTAATCATCCAGATCTAAAAAACTGTAATTGAGAACTGTAGCCAATTGCTTACCAATTGTAGATTTTCCGCAACCCATATATCCCATTAAAACAATAACCATAAGCCTTATAAATTGATAATTAAAACAATACAATTCCGCACAACAAAAAAACGAAAATTTAAATAAAAAAAGTATTGTTTTATTAATTAAACATTTTATATTTGCACCCTCGTTAGAGAAACACATTTTGACCAGTTAGCTCAGTTGGTAGAGCATCTCCCTTTTAAGGAGAGGGTCCTGGGTTCGAGCCCCAGACTGGTCACTAAAAGTTAAGCAACCTAAGCTTAACTTTTTTTTTATCTTTACTTATTGATATTTGCGCACGTGGCGGAATTGGTAGACGCGCCAGCTTGAGGGGTTGGTGGACATTAGTCCGTGGAAGTTCGAGTCTTCTCGTGCGCACTTTATTTTTCAATTGGTGAATCTTCGAGATCACAAAATCCCACTTTTCAAATAATTTTATTTAATTTTTGTTAATTATAACCAACTTCTTACTTAATACCTTATTTTTGTTTAGACTTTTTTAGCAAAACATGAACAATATAAAGAATAGATTTAGTATTAAAGATCTCGAAAATTTAACTGGTGTTAAAGCACATACTATAAGAATTTGGGAAAAACGCTATAATCTTCTTGAACCTAAACGTACAGAAACAAACATTAGATATTACGATTTACCGAGTTTTCAAAAATTGCTCAACGTAAGTTATCTTAACAATAATGGTTATAAAATTTCTAAAATAGCAACCATTGAAGAATCTAAAATACCTGCGTTAGTTAGGGAAATTGCAGTTGATGATAATATTGAAAACCACGCAATCAATTCTCTTAAGTTGGCCATGCTGAATTTTGACCAAATATTGTTCTATAATACTTACGAAAGCTTACTAAAGGATAAGAATTTTAGTGAAATATTTTACGAAATATTTATTCCCCTATTAAACGAGATAGGTCTTTTATGGCAAACGGATACGATAACACCAGCACATGAGCATTTTATAACTACCTTAATTAGGCAAAAAATATTGGTAAACACAGAGCTTATTCAAGCAAAAAAAATTAATAAATCGAATAAAACTTTTGTGCTCTATCTCCCGGAAAACGAAATTCACGAGCTAGGTCTCATGTTTATAAATCATCAATTGATTTACAGAGGATATCAATCTATATTTTTAGGTCAAAGTGTTCCATTGAAAAGTCTGGCAGACCTACATAACTATTATGATAATATCATCTTTGTATCTTATTTTACTATAAATCCCGATAAAAATTCCATAAAAAACTACATTAAAGAATTTGAAAACACATTACTAAAAGACGATACATCAGAGTTTTGGATTTTAGGCAAGATGTTATCCTCTTTAAATACTGACAAATTACCAGAGCAAATAAAAACCTATAATTCTATACAATCTTTAATAGATAAAGTCTAATTACTAATGAGCAAAATCATTTCTATAATTGGTTCGGGTTTTTCTGCGCTATCTGCATCCTGCTATTTGGCCAAAGCAGGCCATAAAGTGACTATTTTTGAAAAAAACAGCAGCGTCGGAGGGAGAGCAAGACAAATAACAAAAGATGGTTTTACTTTTGACATTGGTCCAAGCTGGTACTGGATGCCAGATATATTTGAAAAGTTTTTTAATGATTTTGGTAAATCCACATCGGATTATTATCAATTAGACAAACTAAGTCCGGCATACAAAATTTTCTTTTCAGACGACACCATTACAATTGGTGATCATATGGACCAAATTTGCGAGGAGTTCGAAAGAATAGAGCCAGGAAGTTCTCAACCTTTACGCCAATTTATAGCAAGAGCACAAGAGCATTACGATATAGCTATAAATAAAGTAGTTTTAAAACCAGGTATTTCCCCTTTTGAATTAGTGACAAAAGAAACGATTACAAGAGTTGACCAGTTCTTTAAAACGATAAGTTCAGAGGTTCGAAAAAAATTCAGTAACCCTAAACTTATTTCAACCTTAGAGTTTCCAGTACTTTTTCTGGGAGCAAAACCCAACCAAACTCCTTCATTTTATAGTTTTATGAATTATGCAGATTTTGGTCTTGGCACTTGGCATCCTAAAGGCGGAATGTACGAAGTGATTAAAGCTATGAAAAATCTTGCAGAATCACTTGGTGTTTCTATTAATACAGAAAGTAATGTTGAGAAAATAAATGTTTATGATGGCAAGGCACATTCTATTTTAGTCAATGGAGAAGAGGTTATGTCTGACATCATTCTCAGCGGCGCCGATTATCACCATTCTGAAACGCTATTAAATAAAGAACACAGACAATACAGTGAAAGCTATTGGGAGAAACGCACGTTTGCGCCATCTTCATTATTATTTTATGTAGGCTTCAATAAAAAACTTAAGAATGTTGAGCATCATAATTTGTTTTTTGACACTGATTTTGAAGCACATGCTGAGGAAATTTACGATGATCCAAAATGGCCTGAAAATCCATTATTTTATGTTAACTTTCCATCTGTTACCGATAAGAGCATGGCTCCGGAGGGAAGTGAAACAGGTTTTTTCTTAATTCCCATCGCACCAGGATTAGAGGATACTAGTGGATTAAGAGATAAATATTTTGATATAATCATCGATAGATTTGAAAAACGAACTAAGCAACATGTGAAAGACCATGTACTTTTTAAAGAATCCTATTGTGTAAATGATTTTATTGAAGATTACAATTCTTATAAAGGTAATGCATATGGTATGGCAAATACATTAATGCAAACTGCTTTTTTAAGACCAAAACTAAAGAGTAAAAAAGTAAATGGACTTTACTTTACTGGGCAACTTACCGTGCCTGGACCGGGAGTACCACCGTCATTAATTTCAGGGAAATTGGTGGCCGAATTGATCGATAAACATTAAATTGAAAATAGATTATAAGAATCTAAAAACAAACACAATATTAATTTATGAAATCTATTTTTGACAACGTTTCCAAAGAGTGCAGCAAAGCAGTAACCAATGCTTATAGCACTTCTTTTTCTATGGCGACCAAAATGTTGTCGGACAGTATAAGGCAAGACATTTATAACATTTATGGTTTTGTTAGGTTTGCTGATGAAATTGTAGATACTTTCCACGATTATGATAAGGAAAAGCTCTTTAAACATTTTGAAAATGATTTAGAATTGGCTTTAACGGACAAAATAAGTCTGAACCCTATTTTAAATTCATTTCAAGAAACATTTCATAAATACAGTATAGACAAACATTTGGTTAATGCCTTTATGAAAAGTATGCGGTTGGATCTGCATAAAACAGATTATTTAACCGAGCAGGAATATCGCGACTATATTTACGGTTCTGCCGATGTTGTAGGGCTTATGTGTTTAAAAGTTTTCGTTAAGGGTGAGGAAGAAAAATATAACGATTTAAAAGCTTCTGCTATGCGATTGGGTTCTGCATTTCAAAAGGTTAATTTTCTGCGTGACCTCAAAGCCGATTTTGAAGATTTAAGCCGTACGTATTTTCCAAATACAGATTTAAATCAATTGGATGAAGCTTCTAAAGAAGCTATAATTAATGATATTGAAGCAGATTTTGCAGAGGGCTTAAAAGGAATAAAAAGGTTGCCAATTGATGCGAAATTTGGTGTATTTATGGCTTATCGCTATTATAGTAAATTGTTAGAAAAACTAAAGAAAACACCAGCTCTCGAAATAAAATCAACCAGAATTAGAGTACCAAATTACAAAAAGGTAGAACTCTTAACGAGAAGCTACGTAAAATATCAATTAAATTTATTATAACATTATAAAAGAACTATTATGCAAACTATTTTTTGGATACTAATTTTTTTAGGTACATTTTTTATCATGGAGTTTAATGCATGGTTTACGCATAAATACATCATGCATGGTTTTCTATGGAATTTACACAAAGATCATCATCAAAAAGACCACGATAGTTGGTTTGAGAGAAACGATGCGTTTTTTATTTTCTATGCAGTAGTAAGTATGGTATGCTTTTATCTTTGGAATTACGAAGATGTTTGGTACACTTTACCTATAGGCCTAGGCATTTTGTTTTACGGCATTGCATATTTTGTAGTTCATGACATTTTTATTCATCAACGTTTCAAATGGCTACGTAATATAGATAATAAATATGCGAGAGGCGTAAGGCGTGCTCATAAAATACACCATAAACATTTAGGAAAGAACAAAGGAGAAAATTTTGGGATGCTTATTGTTCCGTTTAAATATTTTAAATAAAACTATTTAGCCAGTAGTTCGTCTAATTGCGCCCTAATTTTAGAGCTATTCCAATCAATAGCACCAGACTCATCAATTACAATTTCGCCGTTTTTATTAATGACAAATGTTCTGGGAATTGAACTGGTTCTAAATTCTTTTTGAGAACCCGAAATGATGCGATGCGTTTCAAAAGTGTAATCGTTTTTGGTTTTAAAGTTCTGTACTCTTTCAAAATTATCACTCGTTATAAATAAAAAACTCACTTTGTCTTTATAATCATCGTACAATAATTGAAGACTTGGCATTTCTGCAATACAGGGAGGACACCATGTTGCCCATAAATTAATAAATACAACTTCACCCGAGGTATCTTCAAAATTAATAGTATTGCCATCTTCGGAAATCAACTTCCAGTCTGTATAGTCAATAGTTTTTCTTTCCTCTTCGGCAATTAGTGAAGATTGATTGATATAACTCCATCCTCTATGAAGGAAAATTTGAAATGCAACTCGCGTTTTAGGAATTATCAACAAAATAATAATTACTAAAATTATTATGTTCATTAAAATGCTTCGTTTTGATCTCGCCATAGTTTCAAAGTAATGAAGTGCAACAATAAGACTGTAATATTCGCATTTCCTTTCAAAAAAAGATTAAAAAAACCCTCAGCGGTAAACTAAGGGTTTCATTTTTTTAGTAATCTAATGCTTATGCGTTTTGCTTTTTTATTAAGTTTAAAGCAGATCCCTCATTGTACCACTTAATTTGAGCAGCATTATAGGTATGATTCAATGCAATAAGATCTTTACTGCCATCTGCATGAACGACTTCAACATGCAGTTGTTTATCTGGTGCAAATTCATTTAAATCTGTAAAGTTAAAAGTATCATCTTCTTGAATTAAGTCGTAATCTGCCTCATTAGCAAATGTTAAACCTAACATCCCTTGTTTTTTAAGGTTCGTTTCATGAATCCTAGCAAATGATTTTACGATTACAGCAGCAACACCCAAATGTCTAGGTTGCATAGCCGCATGTTCTCTCGAAGAACCTTCTCCATAATTGTGGTCACCAACTACAACGGACTTTATTCCAGCTTTCTTATAAGCTCTAGCCGTATCTGGTACACCTGCAAATTCACCAGTTAATTGATTTTTTACAAAATTTGTCTTCTTGTTATACGCATTAACAGCACCAATCAAAGTATTGTTCGCAATGTTGTCTAAATGTCCTCTAAAACGTAACCATGGTCCTGCCATAGAAATGTGATCTGTAGTACATTTTCCAAAGGCTTTTATTAATAGTTTAGCACCTGTTATAGAATCTCCTAATGGAGTAAAAGGGTCTAACAATTGTAAACGTTCAGATTCAGAGTCGACTTTAATTTCAACTCCACTACCATCTTCCACTGGAGCTAAATAACCATTTTCCTTTACCTCAAACCCTTTTGGTGGCAATTCCCATCCTGTTGGTTCGTCTAACATTACTTCTTCTCCATTTTCATTGATCAATTTGTCGGTCAATGGATTAAAATCCAATCTTCCGGCAATAGCTATTGCTGCCGTAATCTCTGGTGAGGCAACAAATGCATGCGTATTTGGATTACCGTCTGCACGTTTAGCAAAGTTTCTGTTAAACGAATGCACGATACTATTTTTAGGTGCATTTTTTGGATCGTTATATCTTGCCCATTGGCCAATACATGGACCACAAGCGTTGGTAAATATCTTCGCGTCCAATTTTTCAAACACTTGAAGGATACCATCACGATGTGCTGTATATCTCACCTGCTCAGAACCTGGATTTATTCCAAACTCTGCTTTGGTCTTCAGACCTTTATCTAAAGCTTGTTGAGCAATCGAAGCTGCTCTTGATAAATCTTCGTAAGATGAATTGGTACAAGATCCTATCAATCCCCATTCTACCTGCATTGGCCAATCATTCTTTTTGGCTTTTTCCGTCATGTCTTTACCAACTTCGGTTGATAAATCTGGAGTGAAAGGCCCATTTAACAATGGTCCCAACTCCGATAAGTTAATTTCAATAACTTGATCAAAATATTGCTCAGGGTTGGCATAGACTTCATCGTCTGCCGTAAGGTATTCTCTAATTTTATTAGCCTCGTCTGCAACATCAGATCTATCGGTTGCGCGCAGATAACGCTCCATTGAATCATCATAACCAAATGTTGAAGTCGTTGCTCCAATCTCTGCCCCCATATTACAAATAGTACCTTTTCCTGTACAAGACATTGACAATGCACCTGGACCAAAATACTCCACAATGGCTCCTGTTCCCCCTTTTACTGTAAGAATTTCTGCTACCTTTAAGATAACATCCTTAGGTGCAGTCCATCCAGAAAGTTTTCCTGTTAATTTTACACCAATTAATTTTGGAAATTTAAGCTCCCAAGCCATACCTGCCATAACATCTACCGCATCTGCTCCACCTACCCCAATGGCTACCATTCCTAATCCTCCAGCATTAACTGTGTGCGAATCGGTACCAATCATCATTCCTCCTGGAAATGCATAATTTTCTAATACTACTTGATGTATGATTCCTGCACCAGGTTTCCAAAACCCAATACCATATTTATTTGATACAGATTCCAAAAAATCAAATACCTCACTACTTGTGCTATTAGCATTTTTTAAATCGGTTGCTGCACCTTCCTTAGCTTGGATTAAGTGATCACAATGTACGGTAGTTGGCACGGCCACTTTTGGCTTACCTGCTTGCATAAATTGCAAAAGTGCCATCTGAGCTGTAGCATCTTGACATGCAACACGATCTGGAGCAAAATCCACATAATCTTTACCTCTTATAAAGGCTTTGTCCGTGGTTCCATCCCAAAGATGAGAATATAATATTTTTTCAGAAAGTGTTAATGGTTTACCAACAATATCTCTTGCAGCATTTACACGCTCTGTGATATTACTATATACCTCTTTAATCATGTCGATATCAAACGCCATATATTTTGTATGTTTTTTGGTGTTAATTAATGGTTGTAAAAGTGTTGCGAAGCTACGAAATTATTAAGGATTTTAAAAATATCAATTAATACTTTGGCGTTTTGCTCTTTTTAGTAAATTTTATTTACCGAAAAGACATTTTTATTGATAATATGCGAATAAAGCATGTCTTATTTTTTCAATAATATAATATGATTTTTTTTAGAAAGTCTCAAATAATATAAATACCAGAAAAAAAATACACTCATATAAATTAGGAATGATTAATTTACAACCTTAAGATGAAGTGTTTTTTTACTCTTATTTGAAACGTGATTTATTAAACTACCTCTATGTTGCTGATTCTTTTAAGCTTGATTTATGTTTTTTTTACGAGTCTAAATTTTGGGCTTTTATTCTCAAAACTTTTTGGCGTCAAAGCACAGAGCAATATTATCATAATTTTATTGGGTCTGTTTTCTTATACGATACTATGCTGTGTGGTTGCATTCTTTTATAGACTTAATTTAGAGTTTTATGTTATAATATTGATTACTAATATTCTATTGGCTTTTAAGTTTAAGACTGATTTAAGAATTATAATTTTCAGTCTAGATAAGACATATAAAGATCTAAAGGTAAAGTACAAATGGCTTTTTGCCACGTTGGTCTTGTTACTTTTGGCCCAGAGTAGCACAAGGCCCTATTTAATAGATAATGAATCTTATTATATCCAGACTATAAAATGGATCAACGAATATGGCTATGTCAAAGGATTGGCCAACCTACACGTGTTTTTTGGCCAAAATTCTGCGTTCCATACGCTCCAAGCAGGATTAAATTTTTCATTTTTTGGCGATAATTTCAATGATCTAAATGGGTTTATATTTATGGTCCTTGGATTTTTGTCTATTGTAAAATTGAATCAATCAAAACAAAATACAGATAATCTAAGTTATTATTTTGGCTTGATTTTATTGTTCTCCGTTTTCTTATTTCAGTTTGTAAACGCACCTTCACCAGATCTCATAATCTTTCTTTTAACGCCTTATATTTTTTTGTTGTTTATTAAACACTATCATTCCATAAGTCACAATGATTTTTTTATTCTATTGAGCTTAGTACTTTTTCTTTGTTTAATAAAAGTGACTGTTTTAGTATTAGTTCTATTGGTAATGATACTATTTATTAAACATTTCAAAATTTTAAAATTCCATTTTTTAAGATATACTATATTGTGTGTAATGGTTTTGGGTATTTATCTTTATAAAAACTACGTCATTTCCGGTTATTTATTTTTTCCAAATGGAGCATTATATATCACATCTGTAGATTGGAAACTACCGGAAGAAATCTTAAGTTTTTATCAAAGTGGCACACGATTAGCCGGCTTTTATAATACTGACATTTCGCACCTATCACTAATTGATAAAATTCAATATTGGCTTACACTACCCAAACTTCACGGTTTTTTTAATAAACTTTTTGTTCTTTTATTATTACTGTTTCCGTTCTTTATTTATAAAAGAAAAGAAAAGAATGCGTTGTGGATTATTTATGTTTTGGGCATTTTTCAATTGATGATTGTTTGGTTCAACTCTCCTCAATATAGATTCTATTTTGTGTTTGTCATATTCTTTTCTACTTTCATTTTTTCATCTATTGTTACTTCAAGAAAAATTGGATTTGGTTTTGTTATTACATCGATGTTAGCATCAGGTTATTTTTTATTTTTTCAATCCAAGGCAGAATCATACACTAACAACCGATTTGCAATGGAATTGAGTAACTTTAAATTTCAAAATTTGTTGTACCCTGAAGGTAACTCCAAAACGAATACGGTATTTCATACAGCGAACTGCAATGGATTTGAATATAACTCTCCTGATAATGACACGTTTTTTTATAGCACCGGAAACGGACCGCTGCCTTGTGTCAATCAACAACAAATAGATTACTTTGAAACATATTTTGGTTATTGTCCAGAACTAAGAGGCGAAAGCCTAAAAGAAGGCTTTAAATCCGTAAAAAGTGATGGGAATTAATCCTTAGAAGTGTAAATTTTAAATAGAACGATTACAGCAATTATTATGGCAATAATTTCAAATATACTTCCAATTAAGAGCAGGTCTTCACCATAAGGCCAATGTTGAATTTTAAAAAGTGCACCAGCGATTGTTATTCCGTATCCAAGTATGAATAATATTAGTGCCGGAATTAATCTTTTTAGCTTTGCTTTCATAATTATTAATACAAACTCTCAATTATCTTTTCGTCTGTAACACCTTCCGCTTCCGCTTTGTAGTTTTTAATAATTCGGTGTCTAAGAATTCCTTTTGCTACAGCTTGTATATTTTCGATATCTGGCGAGAATTTTCCAGTAGTTGCAGCATGTGTTTTTGCTGCTAAAATCAAATTTTGAGAAGCTCTTGGTCCTGCTCCCCAATCTACAAATTCTTTTACCAAATTTGCTGCAGTAGATGCATTGGGCCGTGTTTTACCTACAAGTGAAACTGCGTATTCAATTACATTATCAGCTACTGGAATTCGACGTATCACATTTTGAAAATCAATAATCTCTTGTGCCGTGAATAATGAGTTTACAGTTTGTTGTATGTCTGTTGTAGTGGTTTTAACTACTTCAACCTCTTCCTTAAATGATGGATATTCTAAATTTATGGCAAACATAAAACGATCCAATTGAGCTTCAGGCAACGGGTAAGTCCCTTCTTGTTCTATTGGGTTTTGGGTTGCCAAAACAAAATAAGGTAAATTGAGTTTGTATTGATGTCCTGCAACCGTTACTGAACGCTCTTGCATTGCTTCTAACAAAGCTGCTTGCGTTTTTGGTGGTGTTCTGTTGATTTCGTCTGCGAGAATAATGTTAGAGAAAATTGGACCTTTTATAAATTTAAATTGACGGTTTTCATCCAAAATTTCACTACCCAAAATATCACTTGGCATTAAATCTGGTGTAAACTGAATACGTTTAAAATCCAGACCCAAAGCCTGTGCGATGGTATTAACCATTAAGGTTTTTGCTAGTCCCGGAACACCAATTAACAATGAATGTCCTCCCGAAAAAATAGAGATTAAAATTTGATTGACAACATCGTCCTGACCAATGATTACTTTTGCTATTTCTTTTTTAAGCGTAGCATATTTCTTGACAAAATTCTCAATCGCAGCAACGTCGGACATAAATTATTGTGTTTTTAACCAATTACTTTGAAACTCACAATTTCTGTACTCACCATTAATTTTGATATACGTTTCTGCAATGGTTTCTTTTTGCCATTTTGCAATGGCTTCGATTTGTTTATCCTGAAGTGCCAATTCTTTAATTTTTAAATAATCACGGGCAAAATCTGCTTCATGATCATCTATCCTGTCGGTAACGGTTAAAATCTTGAATTTAATTCTGTTCACACGATCTTCATCTTGAAGCACAGGGCTAACTTCTCCATCCTTTAAATCTTGAATTTGGGCATAAAGCTCTGGTTCCATTTTGGTCAGTTCAAAATTGAAATCTTGTGTTTTAGGGTTGGTCAATTGTCCACCTTCATATTTGGTTTCTTTTTCATCACTGAATTCAAATGCGGCCTCAGCAAAAGTTAGAGTTCCATCAACAATTTCTTCGCGGACTTTGTCAATTTCTTCTTTTGCTTCAGCAATAGATTCCTGAGTGATTTCAGGTCTTAAAAGTATGTGTCTCACAAAATATTCCTGTCCCCTAATTTTTTCGAGATAGATGATATGGTAACCAAAATCTGTTTGAAATGGTTCTGAAATCTGCCCTTCTTGTAAGTTAAATGCTACGTCCCTAAATTCTTTTACCATTCTTGGTCGTTTTCTGTTCATGGTTGGCAATAAGCCACCGTTGTTTTTAGAACCTAGATCTTCAGAATAAAACAAAGCTTTTGTGGTAAAACTTGCTCCGTTTTCTTCAACATCTTTTTTGAAACCTTTTAATTTCTCGATAACCGCCTTCTTAGCATCTTCAGTCACCTCAGGTATAACAACAATTTGTGCCACTTTAAGTTCGGTACCAAATCTTGGACGTTCCTCTTTAGGAATATCATTAAAAAACTGACGTACCTCTTCTGGTGTTACTTCAATTTCATCAGTCACTTTTTTCTGCATTTCTTGTGCCAAGTAACCATTTTTATTGATTTCATACATTTCGTCACGAAGTGCCTGTTCAGAATCTTTTTTATAAAACTCCAGTAAACCTTGCATATCACCTTTGGTTTGTGCTAGTATACCTTCAATTTGTTGGTCTACGAGAGACTGAATGTATAATTCATTCACAATTACACTATCTTGGATCGCTTGGTGGGCGTACAACTTACCTTCTAGCAAACTCCCAAAAAGTTCACATCTTGTAATTCCTTCTAAGTCTGCACCTTGTGCTTCCAATTGCGCAATTTCACGATCTAAATCTGATTCTAAAACAATAAAATCACCAACAACAGCGGCAACACCGTCTGCTTTAATCCGGGTTTTAGATGTTATGCTGTCCTTTTTTTCTGTGGTCTTTATTTCTGGCTTGGAATCATCAATAATTTCTTGGGCATTGCCCAAATTGAAGCTGGCCAAACCAACTAACAATACAACAATTCTAATTGTAGGTTTGAAACTGATTGTTTTCAATAGCATCTTTTGTAATATCATTTTCGAGTTGCTTAATGAGCTCTAATTTTCTCTTGTTAATAACAATTTGTTTAATAGAAGATTTAACGTATTCAAGCGGTGCATAATCGTTCTGCATACGCACATCTTTAACTTGCACCAAATATAGGTTTAATGAATCTTTGAGCCGTAAGAAATTAGATTTTTTTAACAGTTGATCTTTGTTTTCAGCATTCAGCACGGGGATTTTATCTAAAACCTGACTCGTTTTTATCCATACTGAATCGTTGAGTGAATAAGATCTAAATTGAACCGAAATAGAATCCAGATAGCGTTGATCTTTTTGCTCGAATCTTTTAAACCGTTTTTCAATAGTATCTAATCGAATGGTGTTCTGCGGCAAACTAATGTATCTGAATTGCAATAAATTATCATTTAACTTAAATGATTCTTTATTAGCTTCGTAAAATATTTGTGCTTCACTTTCTGCAACCAATGTGTCAATGTTTTTGTTCACCAATCCATCCATATATGCTCTAGAATATAGATCTGTTTTATATTGTGATACCAAGCGTGAAAATTCCTTTTGTTGTTCTTCAGATAGATTAACTTTTGCTCCTTCCATTAACAACAACTGTTTTGCCCATCGATTAATATATGCATTTACTAGTAGCGCACTATCTTGTTCGGTAGCATTCTCAGGTACAATACTTTCAATATCTTCTTCATATAAATATATGTCGTTAACCCTTGCTATGGGTCTACGGTCATCGGCTGGCCTAAACAGATCACAACTTGTTACTGCCAACAATAAAAAAATGATGTAGAGGGAATATTTCAACTATTGATTTTTAATTTGTTTTTTTATCCTTTTAAGTTCCTTTTTGTTCACTTTTACATCAAAACGATCATATAGTTGAGCAAGCCAAGCGGCCTCAAGTTCTTGCTGATAATCATTAATCACGTTTCCTTTGGCTTCTTCCAAGGATTTAATTTTTTCGGGAACAATTTCTTTAACGTTAATAACGTGAAAGGCTTCATTATATTCATATAATTTTGGTCCTTTATGAACAACAAAATTGCTAGGAAATTTGGGATCGTCTGCACTATAAATTCCTGCAGTAAATAATATATTTTGTTTTGTTCCTGAATTTAATGTTTTATTTATTTCCTCTCTCGATACACCCTTATTCATCATACTGAGAACATCGTTGGCAATCAGTTTATCAGCTGAAGACGCAATTAAAACATCCACTCTTTCTTTCCATTTGTAATTTCCTTTGTTTGCTTGGTAATAATTCTGTAAACCTACACTATCTTTTGCTGCCTTGTTCCAAACTTCCTTTTCCATTAAGTCAAAAAGTAATAAACCATCTCTATATTCTTGAATAATACCAGCAAATTCTTCGCTTTCAAGTTCTAGGTTATTCTCCCTATAATTTAATAAAGATTTCTCAAAAAAGGAATTGTATTCTTTTTCCAACACGTCAGAAAGCGGCGTGTTTTTTCCTAAGTAAAGGCGTTGAGCGGCCAAAAGATGGTTACCAAATTCTTTATACGTTAAAGGTTGAGTATTAATGGCAAAGACAAATTTACTCTCATCAAAATCCTTTGGTAGTTCCCATGATCCTTTAAAGAAATTGTTATTGAGAATAGAATCAAAATATGCCTTTGCATTTGGATCATAAGAGATTTCATAGCGAGTTTTCAATTCCTCTATCATTGCTTTATTTATAAGCTTAGATCGAGAATCACGTTGCACTCTAGATTCAAATTGAGGTTTTAATTCATCAAATGAAGCAATCGGCTCAAGCTCGATTCTTTTAACAATATGCCAACCGAAATTGGACTTAAATGGTTTGCTTATGTCTCCATCCGCATCTAAACCAAAGGCTACATCTTCAAAAATAGTCGAGCTTAATTGTCCGCTCTTAAAGGGTGACAATTTTCCGCCGTTTCTGGCTGAACTCTTATCATCAGAAAATTGTTTGGCTAAGGCTTCAAAACTTTCACCTTGCTCTATTTTTTTATAAATTTCATTAATGCGTTGCTCAGGATTTAATGTTGAATCTTTTTGTTGTAACGCAACCATAATATGTGCTGCGGTAATGGTTCCTCTTGAAGATCGTTTATCTTTTACATTAACAACGTGGTATCCAAATTGTGTTCTAAATGGCATAGAAATTTCGCCAACTGGTGTATTATAAGCCGCATTCTCAAAATCATAAACCATTTTAAAGGCCGAAAAATAACCCAAGTCCTCAAGAAATATGGTAGTTCCGTTATGCTCTTGAGCCTTGACCGCGTCAAATCCTTCGTTTAACACTCTTTCCCTAAGCTCCAAAACTTGATTGTATGCATTAAGGGTATCGGTCGCAGATTCATCCAAGCGTACCAGAATATGAGAAGCATTTATGTCTTGTTTACTCCGCTCGTAAGCTTCCTCTACAAGTGCATCTGTCACTTTATTTTCTGACAGGTAATTCTTTGTTAGCTGTTTCTTATAATTAGAAAACTCACGTTGGTATTTCTCCTCCTCATTCAACTTTAATCGTTTTGCTTCTTGTAGTTTGAGTTGATATTCAATAAACAATTTAAGGTAGCCATCGATATCTTTCTGACTTTCATCTTTAACCAAATCTAGATTTTTGTTGTAAACCCTTAAAAATTCAGACGTTTTTACGGGCTCATCATTTACGGTAAGTAACACGTCAACCTTATCCTGAGAGAATGATATGTTTAATGCCAATAACAGAAACAAGGCAATTCTAAACTTTTGATTCATGATTAAATTTTCTTTTTTTGAAGCTTAGCAAAAATAATATAAATAGCGTATTTGGCAAGTTGGAAAAAAAACATCGGACCCTTTTACAGTTATCTATTTAAAACCTATGCTAACTTCATTATTTTTTAACACAAATACTAACAACTTATCAACACGAAATCGTTGTAGTAAAGTTTAATCTTAAAAAAATACTTTTTACTTTTTAAATTTGAGTAAACACTAAATATTAATATTATGATAAAAAATTACATTATTACATCTATTTTCTGCGTTGGTTTTTTGAGTCTTGCCGCTCAAGAAGTTATAACTTTTGGTAATTATGATGGTACTACCATGAATATAACCGCTACCTCTACTGTAAACGAAGAAATAACCATTGTATTTGAGGATGTAGACATTATTAATAATTTTTATACTGAAAATAGGACAATCATCTACATGTACGGTGGCTTAACCACATCTGCTGGCACCTTTCAAGGTTCACCAGGTTTTAATGATCTTAGCTCCCAACCTGTTTTATCATTGACCGATGGCGACGCTGCTACTGGTCCAAACACCTATAGCATAACTATTAACTTAGCTGCACATTACTCTAATGTACCTGATGGGACCGAGGTTCTAGGTTTCAATCTGCTCTTTCAGAATGAGTTTGGAGGAGGAGGAAACAACCAAACTATTGACTTAACTATCGACTTAGTAGATGCTGTTAAGGACTCATCATTATCTGTTAACTCTTCTGAACTTGATACCATTAAAACAATAGTTAAGGATAAAAGGTTACAACTCTTCGGTGCGGTCACCCCATTAGAAATATCCATTTATAATATTTGGGGCCAAACCGTAATGCATAAAGATTTTAACGATTTTGAATCGATCGATTTAGACCTATCGTCACAATCTACTGGCATATATATTGTTAAGTTAAAAAACAAAAACCAATCCAAAACTGTAAAAGTCATTTTAGATTAGCAAAATGAAGGCAGTATAATAAAGCGTTTAACTTTTTTTAGACGCTTTATTTTCGTTAAATTTCGAGCCAATATTTGAATCGATGAAATACATTTCAGAAATCATAATCGAAAAACCATTGCCAGAGGTTATAAAAAAATTAAATTCTGTTGACAACATGAAACATTGGCAAGAAGGGCTTGTTGGAACCGAGCACATTTCTGGAACACCTGGGAAATTCGGTGCTAAAATGAAATTGATGTATGATTTTAAAAACCGAAAAATGGACCTTATCGAAACGATTACAAAAATCGATTTGCCTCACGAATTGCATGCCACTTATACAACTAAAGGCATGCGCAACATACAACAAAACTATTTTGAAAGCACATCAAACGGGCATACTAAATGGACTTCGAAAAATGAATTTGAGCCAACCACTTTTGTCATGAATGCTATGCTATTTTTAATGCCAAGGGCATTTAAAAAGCAGACTAAAACCTACATGACGAATTTTAAAAATTTTGTTGAAAATGGTACATCAGTTTCTAATGCGTAAACTAAAACTTATTTGGGATTTTAGAGGACCTGCGAGTTTAAAAACCGCAGAGCATCATCTTTTGCATTTAAAAGAATACATTAAAATTGAAAAATTGAATATTGAAATTACCGGTATTGAAACCTTGAACGATATGCATAGTTTAGCATATCTTGTGGTTGATGAAGATGATATGAAACCGATTAGGGATGCATTGAAACCTCATCGTGGGCAATTACATCAATAAAAGCTTATCTTTTTATTTGACTGAGCAAAGAATCAAAATAATCTTTTGAAAAACGCTTGGACAAATCGTTTTGGCGGCACGGATAGAATGATTTTTAGATCTTCCAAAATAGTAGATTCTTCATCTAAAAATCTAAATATCGTTTTAATATCAGCTTTTTTAAACATGGATGAAAACAGTTCCGCTCCTTCTTTATTATAATTTGCCAAAACATCCAAAAAGATTAAATCGTAAAACCAGAATTTTGATTTCTTAAGGAATTTGGACAAGTCGTTTTCATTCTTCAAATATTCGACCAATCGCTTCGTCTTTTCCGAAGTCATTTTAAAAGTGTAGCCAGTACTGGCTTTGGTCCAACCACCTGCTGTACCAATGTTAAGCACATGTTTAGAGTTCAATGTTGAAAATTTAAAGGATGTCATTGGAATGATACCTTTTTCCTTTTCAATAATTGTGTAGTTTAAAATGTTTTTTTCTTTTAAATAATTTTGAATTGCATTCTCGTATTCGGCTTCTTTCAAGATATCTTTTGAGAACAACGTATATTCAAACAAAGCAGTTTTTTTATCTATTGGTAATACATACATAAACCTTGTGTTGCCTTTTTGAGGCACGGTAAAATCCATAAAAGTTACTGTAGCATCGTCAAACATTTCGGTTTCAGTTTCAACAAACCAGCCTACAAAATGCTGTTGCAGAACAGGATACTCTTTCTGCTCTAGATAGGCTTCTGGATTTGGCAGGCTATTGAATAATTTGGAACCTACATATTGAGATTTTTCTGTAATGACCTGTACACCGTGTTTTAATTCAGTGAAAGTATCTACCGTGTCATTTATGAAGGTGAAGTTTGATTTTTGGTCGATTTTTTCAAAGATAAATTTGTAAAAATCTTCACTCCTCACCATCTTATAATTGTATGGTTCAATATTAATTTCATTAGAATAACCAGAGCCTCCAAAAAATATGTTAGACCAAGATTTAGTTAAAATGGAATCCCACTCACCTGCGCCATCTTCCCAAAAGCACCATGTCCTATCATTACCTGTTTTTTGATTTTCATCAATAATCAAGATGGACTTATCCTTGAAAAACAGATCTTTCTCCATACGATAAGCGAGCATTAAGCCTGATGCTCCTGCACCTAGAATGATGTAATCGTATTTAACCATTAGATTGTTTTCTAAACTTTTGCGAAGATACGGTTCAAGGGTTTCACCATATCTTCATAAAGTATTCTGCTATTTCAAAATTCTTGGCGCTGTTTGTCTATAATGCCACAAATTAAAAAATCAACTACCTGCTATATTATATTTTTTAGGTTGTTCTTTTTCTAGGTCAACTAGGGTCTTTAAAATAAGATTCCTGCTTTCGCAGGAATTTATTTTATCGTGAATAATTAGGCGCCTCCTTAGTAATGGTCACATCATGCGGATGGCTTTCATGAATTCCAGAACTGGTAATCTTTACAAATTTTCCGGTATCTTTTAAGGTTTCAATATCTTTTGCACCACAATAACCCATTCCGGCTCTTAGTCCGCCTACAAACTGGTGAATGCTTTCTACCAAATCGCCTTTATATGGTACGCGACCAACAATACCTTCTGGCACCAATTTTTTAATATCATCTTCCACATCCTGGAAATAGCGGTCTTTACTACCCTGCTTCATCGCTTCAACAGAACCCATGCCTCTATAAGATTTAAACTTTCGGCCTTCGTAGATAATGGTTTCGCCCGGACTTTCTTTTGTACCAGCTAAAAGCGACCCTAACATCACCGTATCTGCACCAGCTGCAATTGCTTTAGGTATATCACCTGTATAACGGATTCCGCCATCTGCAATCACAGGAACTCCAGAACCTTTTATGGCTGCTGAGACTTCTAATACAGCGGAAAACTGTGGGAAACCAACACCTGCAACTACACGCGTGGTACAAATCGATCCTGGACCAATACCGACTTTCACGGCATCCGCACCGGCTTCAACTAAATATTTAGCGGCTTCACCTGTGGCGATGTTTCCTACTATAACCTCGAGATCTGGAAATTTCTTTTTAATATCTTTTAAGACCATAACCACACCTTTAGTGTGACCATGAGCCGTATCAACTACCACAGCATCCACTCCTGCATTAACCAATGCTTCTGCACGGTCAACAGCATCTACTGTAACACCAATGGCAGCAGCAACCCTTAATCTTCCAAAGGAATCTTTATTGGCATTCGGTTTTTGAGTGACTTTGGTGATATCTCTAAAGGTGATTAGTCCAGCGAGTTTATCACCTTCTACGATGAGTAGTTTTTCAATTTTATTTTCTTGTAAAATCGCTTCAGCATCTTTGAGTGACGTTCCTATTGGTGCTGTAACTAAATTTTCAGAAGTCATCACCTCAACGATAGGTCTATCGTTAGCATGCTCAAATCTTAAGTCTCTGTTGGTAACGATACCTTTCAATGTTCCATCAGACTCTACAATTGGAATTCCACCAATACTATGCTCTCTCATTGCATTTTTTGCATCTGCAACAACAGCATCCATAGGCAAAGTCACTGGATCTATAATCATTCCACTTTCCGCACGTTTAACACGTCTTACTTTTTCGGCTTGCTGGGCAATGGTCATATTTTTGTGCAACACGCCAATACCACCTTCCTGAGCCATAGCAATCGCCATTCTGCTTTCGGTAACCGTATCCATTGCTGCAGAAACAACAGGAATATTTATAGTAATATTTTTTGTGAATTTTGTCTGAATATTGACTTCGCGTGGAAGAACTTCAGAAAATGCTGGGACTAAGAGTACGTCGTCGTAAGTTAGACCTTCGCCAACAATTTTATTTTCGTGTGCTGTCATGGCAATTAAGATATAATTGCGTGCAAATCTACGCATTTTATTTCATTATTTATATGAATAAATGGTTAAGTGTAGATTCTTTGAGGCCTTATTTAATCTTAAGAACTGCGTGAATAAACGTAAAATTTAAAATTGATTTTATAACCGAGATTTTGTTGAAGATTTTCAGGTGTGACTGTCATTTATGCGAAGGCAGCAATCTACTTTTTCACAATATGATTAAACGGATTCCTGCCTTCGCAGGTATGACAATTAGCATCAAAAAAAGACCAACTATTAAAAGTTGATCTTTAACTTTTTCAAAATGCTAATTTCTAAGCCTGTGCGTTTTGTGGTGCCCAATGCGAACAAAGCATACCTGGCGCAGCTTTAGAAGGATTAGCACAATCTGATTCATTATATCTTGCGCAAGTCACGCAATTTGGGTCGTTTTTTAAAGCTGCTTTCATATCGAAACTATCGCACGTATAGCTATTTGAAACTTTTACACCGTGAACTTTGCAAACATCATTCGGTCCTAAATTCTCACAATTCACGCAGCTATTTCCTATTCTTATTGACATAATTTTTCGTTTTGATTCAACTTAAAGATACGAAATAAGTTTGTTAAATAAATTATAAATATCTGAAAATCAATTATTTATATTTAGACTGTTTTAAAACAAGTGGTTAATCTACTAGTTTTTAGCAACTTGTTCAAATAAGTTTATTATAGAATCATCAAAAAGGCCTCAACTGCGCTCGATGATACAGTACTATTGGAAATATAGTAGTCGCTTTTTAAAATTTAACTTCTAAAGTCGTGTAAAAATTACGAGGTGCAGATGGAATGATTCCTGGACCTGGATAGCCCGTTGCGCGTCGTGTAAAATAGGCATTATCCAAAATATTGTTTACACCAGCTTCGAGCTTAAATCTTTTATATTTGTAAGATAATGATACATCCAAAACATCATACTCTGGGATTTCGCCAATAACTCCACTGATATTTGATTCTTGTGAGTTCGTGGCATCCGTAAACTGACGTCCCAAATAGGTATATTGTAAATTGGCCATTAGGTCTTTATAACCAAATCGCAATCCAGTTTTAAAATTAACATCTGGTACAAACTCCACTTCATTACCTTCCACATTATTCTGCTGAGAACTTGTATATTCTGATTGGATAAATGATGTGTTTATGAAATAGTTGAAGCTATAATGGTTGTTCATCTTGAATATTTTTTTCAAGTTAAAATCAAACAACGATTCCACGCCATACATCACCGCATCTCCAACATTTCCGCGTTCGCTAATAACACGACCGTCATCTAAGCCTTTTTGAATAAAACCGATACGATTATTGTAAAACAAAGCGAATGCACCCAAGTCATACGATACAAAACTTTTATAATTTCCTCGAACTCCCAAATCCAATGTATAACCATCCTCATCTGTAATATTAGGATTAATGGCGAAAGCAGGATTGGAAATATTAATGTCCGTAAATGTTACAGACCTATAATTCTGTGAAACGTTCCCGTAAATTTCGAGTGCTGTTGTGGGCTTGTAACTTAAACCTAAACCTAGTAAAACAAAATTTCGTTCAAAACTTCGATCATCTTGCACAGTTTCTTCAAAAATTACATTGCCTGCTGCGTCAGTATTAATACGCTGATAAAAACCATCACTTTCGGTTTTAATATATTCAAAACGGAACCCTGGCGTGATGGACAATTTATCATTAAAGTACAAAATGTTCTCGCCAAAAACGGCAACATTTAAATTGGGGAAATCAAATTCCGACTGGTCTGGATAATTTGGAAACTCTTCATTTCTGATTGTGAAATCTGGTCCAATCCCATCCGAACCTGGTCCCTGTTGCTGACTGTTGTCTGCGTCATAAAACTTAGTGCCTATTAAAAATGTTGCATCCTTCTTAAAAAGCTTATATTCACTCAATAATCTTGCTTCAAAGCCATAGTTGTTAAAATCACCTTTAATCAAATCGCGTTCTTGACCTGGATCAACTTGGTCTACACGATTGGTTCTGAAACCTAAAGCATTTCTGGTGGCATTCAATCCAAAAAAGTTGAACGTAAAGTTGGTTTTTTCTGAAAATTTATGCGCCAGTTTAAAGTTATAAAGCAACCAATCTACTTCAAACCAATTTCGTGCTCTGTTACTTTGATACGGATCTTCATTAAACTGATTATCGGTTAATCCACCAGCTTGTTGTGCTAAATAATCCAAGTATGTTAACTCGGCTGAAAGTTTAGTGCTTTCTGAAAGCTGATAGCCAATATGAGCAAAGATATTTTTAGACTCAAATTCAGAATTAGGTCTAAAGCCATCTCCTTTTTTATAGTTAAAAAAGGTATAATAGCTCCACTTATTTTTTGTTCCGCTAATGCTCGTAAAATTGGTATAAAGTCCAAAACTGCCCAACGTGTTTCTGGTAATTAATTCGAAAGGTTTATTTGGGTTGGGTTCCTTCATTACAAAATTTACGAGTCCACCAAACTGTGTACCGTACTGCAATGAAGCTGCACCACGAATCACTTGAATTTGCTTCACTCCTTCGGCAGCTGGCGCATAATAACTTTCAGGATAACCAAGTACGTCAGCGCTTATATCGTAACCATTTTGGCGTGTGTTGAAGTTTGCTGTTCGGTTTGGATCGAGACCACGACCTCCAATGTTAAGCTGCAAACCTGCATCATCATTCTGATAAATATTCAATCCTGCGACTTGTGCATAAATTTGACGCGCATTGTTGGTGGCTAAATTTGCCATAGATTGCTCTACCAACACTACCTCTGTTTTTTTACCTGCATAAATGGCGGTTTCTTCTACGTCCCTTAGCCTACTTAACTCAAATACTCTGTTTTTTCTTGCTGTGATTTCTACCGCTGTTAATTCTTCTCCCAACAACTCCAGTTGCTGATTTAAAACAACATCGCCATTGATTATAATTTCAGTTTCAACAATTTGAAAATCATAGGTAAAAAACACCAGATTCAATGTTGAAGCTTTTCTTGAAAACTCATAGTAACCTTGCTCATTAGTCTTCGCCAATAATCCTGCAGTTTTGTCGTACACCTCAACATTATTTAATGGTTGTTGTGTCGCTTTGCTTGTGACGACGCCAGACACTTTATTTTGTGCGGTAGCAGTTAAAACGAGAGTAAAAAATAATATGAAAATTCTAAAGTCCTTTAATTTCATCCTTAAATGGTAAAATCCAATTTTTGGGTTTAAACGTTTCTTTTTCTTTGGTTAAATCAACCTTTGGGTCTATGTAGCGTTGGCTTCGTCTTCCATTAAGCGCAACGAAGCTATCTACATAAATTTCAATATTTTGATGTCCTTGTGATTCAAAATGCTGCTCTAAATAATTGGCATATTGTAATATGAAATCGGGTTGTGTGCTCATTTCCTTTTCCTGAAATGGTGTGAGGAAATCTGAATTATCCACTAAAAAAAATTGTCCAGTTTTGCCATCCACCACTTTAAATTCTGCATAACCTGTTTTTTCAATAAGCATAACGCGCCATGAAAATCGGTAGCCTTCTTCTGTCCAGAATAATTCGTTTGGATACCACAGATAACGCCATGGTAAAATGAATTGTATGCTAAAGAACAGAATTAAAATTGGAAGGATAATTTTTCGATTTGAAATGGTTAGAGTTTCAATTTTTGTGATTTCTGATTTCGGCTTAAAGCGTTTGAAAAGTCTTCGGAATAGGTTTAAAATTCGTTCATGAATGTTTGCATCAAAAAATATCAGTGCTGAAACAATCATGACATAAGGAAACATACCGATAGGAAACAATACTCTTGTGAACAAATGGAAAAACACTACGAGTACAAAGGCGAAAATTCTGGTTTTTCGAAATAACAATAAAAACGGAATCATTAAATCATATAGCATTCCAGACCAACTCATTGCTACGTGGAACCAATGCTGCATCAAAGTTTCGCCAATAAACGGCAAATCGTATTTTGAAGGTAGCCAGATTTTAAGAGGCATAGCCTTAAACAACCAATCACTATTTATTTTAGCCAAACCTGCGCAAAAATAGACGATAGAGATAAGCAGTTTTATACTGTCAATCGTCCACCTTGGGATTTGATTATATTGTTTTTTTCTAATTAAATTATCGACGGAATAATAGGCATTGGCAGGTAAAAAACACATTAAAAAACTCAACATACTAATAAAATAGTAGTGATTGAGATATGTGGTTTTATCCATTAACTCAATGTAAGTGAAGCTCAAAAAAAAGGTAATAATAGCGATGCGGTATTTTAATCCCATAGCCACGAAAAGTGCAGCTAAACCGCAGATTGCAAATAAAATGTAGGTATAATTTCCGATGGGTTTTATCCAATCGAAACCATAATAAGTGAAATGAAATTTTGGATTGATGTAGAGTTTTTCAATCCAACCGTAAGTCCAAAATCTTATGATACTTATGAGCATCATCAACCCAAAACCAATTCTACAAACCGCTAAAGGTGCGGCTGAAGTTTTGAGGTTTAGATATTTTTGAATTTGGTATTTCATAAAACAAAAAAAGGATTCCCGAAAAATGAGAATCCTTTACTGACTCTTATTTTTTATTAATCTCCGTCACTATCGGTAAAATCTACTTGCACATCGAAAACTGAAACCATATCCACTTTTAATAATACCACAGCTTGTTGAAGTAAATCGTAAGCCTGTGTCATTTGCGTATTGTCATTAATGACTTGCTGACTAAAACTAGGGTTTAAGGTCTGTATCTTTTGTTTTGCCGCTTCAAATTGTGCATTAGTATCGTTCTTTAAATCTGAACTCTCCAAATAATCTAAATACGAAGCAAAACTTACTCCCGATGTGGATGCATCTACTAAAGATTGACCATTAAATACTTTTTGAATAGCTTCCAATCCAAGCAATGCCAATTCTCTTGAAACATCATTCTTATAAAATGCCTCTACTTTTTCAGGAAATGTATTTCCCGCTGAGAAATTTCCTGCAGGTGTACCTATTTTGTTGGCACGAAGTCCTTTTTCGTAATAATATATATAGTCATTCACAATTTTATTGAATGAACCTGTAACACTAGATGATGTGTTACTTATAAATTCATCTCTATAAGCAACTTGCCAATCGTTAATTACCAGGCTGAACTTACTATTCATTTGCAACTGTACATTGTTTAAATAATCTATATAGCCCAAATTGTGAACGTTTGTTGTGAACTTATCCAATGATGAAGCATCAGCATCTGCGACCCCGTGAATTAAAAAATCCAAAGCAGGAAAACCCTGTGCATCATAATAATTGATGCTATTTAAATCATAGTTTCCTGATTCTGCACCTGTTTCAATATCTGAAACTGTGACAGGATATCTATTAAAAAATACCACAAAACCATCATTTTCATCAGCAGAGAGTGTTTCTGCTAGACCAATATTGAACATTTCAACAAACTGCCAAGCTTTGTAAGCGTCCAGCCAAGCCTCACTCAACAAATCTAAATTAGTTTGATTGATGTCGTTTACAAAGTTCTCGCGAGCTATATCCATAGCAGCCAGTTTAGATTCAAAATTCTCTAAGGCTGGGATTATGATATTGTCTGCGTAATTTGTTAATAACGCTTCTCTATCGAAACCATCGTTTCCATTATCATTGCTGTCATCGGAAGATGTACATGCTATTGCAACAAATACAATTGCAACAAGCAGGATTGCTTTTTTAAACATAAAATTCAATTTTTCTTTTACGGCTGCAAAGATAAATAAGCATAAGCTTGCAACCTAATGAAGCTTATGCTTTAGTGTTATTAAAATATTAATTACTTGCCTGCTCAACCGTAAAGTCGAAACGTGCTGCAATCTCATCAGACATAGTGTCTAACTTTTCTGATGTGATGTCCCAAAATCCGTTGCCTTCCAACAATTCCGCTAAATAACCATCTACTTCTGATTTGGAAAAATATGGACTGTCAGTTCCTGGTTGTCTTGTAAATTGTAAACTCATTACAAAACCGAAACCTTCAGATAAATCGTGAAATGCACTTGCGTTATCAGTTCCTAATACTGTTTTAGCAGATTGTAAATAATAGACTGCTCTAATGCCAATGATTTCTGAAACTTTTTCTCTAATGATTTCAGCTTGCTCATCTCTAACTTCATAGTTTTTCTCAACAATTGCAGCTCTTCCTAATTTAAAAGCATTATAGATTGTTTCAGCATAATCACTAAAATCTTGATCATTATTGACACGTTGTAAATATTTATTTAAAAAACTATCTTGATTTAATTGTGGTGCCAATGGGTCGTCAGTTCCATAAAGATATCCGAAAGCTTCATCCCATTTGTGCTCCATATTGGTATAGTTTTTACCTTCAGCAAGGATTTCTGTGTCATTATCAGTTCTGTTGCTACCAGCGTCCAAAACCGATGTGCTTAAATAGTTATTAAGCATTTGGTCTACTATTAGTGCACCAATCAATCCTTTATTAATAGCTTGGTTATATTCTAATCCTTTACTATTTACATAGCGAATTGATCCGCCAGCTTCTTGTATTTGACCAGCGTTTCCAGCCGTTGCAACGTTATCCCAATTTGGGAATACCTCATTAACTTGAGCCGCGATGTAACCATCAAACTGAGCTTTTATTTCGTTTGCTTCTGTTGTATTTGCTGCAAAATAATCGCTTGATGCTGCTGTTTTACTTCTTATGTTTTTTGTGGATTCATTTAATTCTGTAGTAGAAAAATAATCTCCGGTGTTTGTGAACATGCCATCCAACTTTGCTTCCGTATTGGTATTATCTGTTAAAGCACCTAAAAACTCAGCACCCATTTGAATGCGAGTGGTTTGACCACTGTAACTTACTGTAGTATTTCCGTTTCGTTGAAACTGATAGGTTGCAGGAGCTTCAACTTGCTGTTCTGTTGCAGTGTTGTCATCATCGTTAGAGCATGATGTAAGTAAGGCTCCAATTGTAAATAAACTTAAGGCAATTTTCTTCATTTTTGACTGTTTTGTTATTCTTATTAAGACTTGTTATAAATAATTTGTGCAAAAATAATAGGGTAAGTCAAAATCACAAAATTTATTTAGATTAATTTTAAATAAAAAATCAATTAAATTTTAAGGTGATGATTATTAACGATTTAATGAATTTCAATAGAATTTAGTGAGCTCTGCTCACTTATTGATTTTAGATTTTAAAATATTTTTAGTGCGCCATATCCACTTATAAATTGTTGGTATTGGATCTGATAATGAATATTTTAAAGGAGTATTATTTCTTATAAAGTTGAATTTTACAATAAATCTTTTGTCTTTTTTTATTTGCTTTATTAAGCCTTTTAAATTCAAAAAGTCTATAACCTTGTATTCTGGCGCTATAAATTCTTTATCTAAACTTGAAAGACAATACAGGTAAGGAAAATTTACGCCAGCGAGCAATGACGCCTCCAAAGAAACCCAGAATCGTGTGTTGATTTCTATGGCTTTATATTGGTCGGTATGTGCATCATAGCGCATATCTAAATGAGCTACTCCACTCCAGTTGAGGGATTTCATAATGTGTTTTACGGTATCAATGAGCTTTTTGTTATACTGAAACTGTACGCCAAACTGCGGTGAAAATTGGTGCGTCCCAATCATATTGCCTTTTTGTATGGTGTATGCCAATATTTGTCCGTCCTTACAGAGCACGCTGCAATCTATATCGTATCCTTGAACATATTCTTGAACGATATTGTTGTATATCATTGGATACTTCTTAAAATGAGCCAATAGCTCATCTTTACTATCAAATTTGAAAATGCCCTGTCCTCCACCATAACCTTCCACTGGTTTAATGATTACCGGAAACTTTAAACCATTCACTTTGTCCAAATCGGCAAAAGAAGTAACCAAAGTGCATTTTGCATAAGGAATTTGATTGGCCTCAAGATGTTTGGTCAGTTTATTTTTATTGAAAGCTGTTTCGTAATCTTCGATATTGGATAATAATCCTAGTTGGTCTTGTTGAATTATTTTTGACCTGTATTGAATCAGAGTTTTTATACGTGATTCAAAAATGGGCATAACAACATCGATAGAATGACGTTTTACTTCTTTATTAATGTTTTCAATCCAATCTAAATCTGAGCTTGTTTCAGCATAATATGTGAATTTTTTAATGTAGCGTGAATAACGCATTGGGTGATACTTTGTATTGGACATCACATAAATATCTATATGTTTTATTTGAGCCAAACAATTGACGACATAAAGCAAGATATGGCTTTCACCATCTGGTATTAAAACAGAAATAATATTTTGTTTCGATTTAGTTTTCATTCAAAGCAATAATTTTAGGACTTTTACGAGTAAAATCTTTAGGCAAATAGAATAGTACAATTAACCAAAAAACAACAAGCTGGATACTATGCATTATACTACCGTTAAATAGAAATCTAATGAGTTGATCAAAAAGAAAAATTGATATATAGAAGTTAGGAGTGAATTTTAATAAATGCCTAAGAGCGCAATTATTTATTAAAGTTTTTCCGTCAGATTCGACCTTTAGCCAAAACGTTTTCTCTTTGAATTCTTTTTGGTAAACAACAGTACTATTCGAAAAATAAAAATCAACGATTGGTCTAAAAAATGAGTTGATATTTTTATTAATAAAGACCACTATTTCAGTTTTTGGCCATACCAGGAAAATCAATAATATAATTACAATATCGTCAAAAAAGTGGCCAAATCTAAAGAAGGTCATAGTATATAATAGTGAATGAAATAATAAAATCATCCAAACTGCCAATACATGTTTTCTTCTGAACCACAAAAGAATAGCAATGGTAAACTCAATTATCATTGAGCTCCATGAAAGGATTTTAGCCAACCACATATCTGGTAAAAAACTTGAAAATGTTATAAAAAACTGATTCTCTTTTGAGTTGACCAACCAATTATACATAAACTGCCCAGACCACCAATCTGGCTCAAATATTTTATTCAAAACAGCTCCAAAATACACTAAGCTTAACTGAATGCAGAGCAACCACGGAAACTCTTTTCTATCTGTCAATCCTGCTAATAAAAAGGCACAACCACATATAAACAAATGATTTCTAAACAATGATTTAGAAGCCAGTAACATAAAAATAACAGAGCAACCCAAGATAATAGACATGGCCCTTGGTTTTACATTAAATAACAGTAATATGCCAGAGCCTAAAAACAATGTTTTTATCGTAATCTTAAAAATATTGGGGTAATCCAACACAAAATCAAAGAGTCTGAAAAATGGTACAAATGGATCACTTATATATCCATGAAATCCGTGAACCACTAACAACAAAAACAGCAACTTACACATTAACAGAATGTTGGGCTGCATTTTTTCTACATTAAAATTTAATGGAAAATAACGATTATGGAACGTGTATTTTATTGCTCTAAGTTCCATATACGTTCTTCCTTACCATTAGTTGTGTATATAATCTTTACTGAAGTCTTATCTTGTTTACCATAAGTTGATTCATACTGCCTTACAATATTAAAAACATTATTGATGCTCCGAGGCTCCCAACCTTTGGAAACATAACGGTAACGCTTTTCTATTTCTTCGTTGGATAATTTTTTACCATTAACATCGACATTAATATCCAAATACGTATGCTCATCATAAGGTGCCCAGCAGAAAAAACGTTCTGGGACAAACCTTGCGTAAATAATTAGAGCTATTTGTGAAACAATAAAAAGAACGCCTATTTTTTGTCTTAGCTTCATTTAAGTCAGTGAAAAATGGTAACTGTATACCAATCTTAACATAAACTTTTGAGAATGAAAAACTTAATCGTTCAAGGTATTTATTTGTGAGTTAAAACAAACTCAAGCTGAAGAAAAACAAGCATCGACTAATGATACGTTGTAAAAATTTTGGTGGCTTCATTATAAGCACTTTCAAAACTCATTGCATTAAGATTGTGTGCTTTTTTCTGTGTGAAGTACGATAGCATCTTTTCCGTAGGCATATTGCCCGTAAGATCATCCTTTGCCATTGGACAACCACCAAAACCTTGTATGGCACCATCAAAACGTCGGCATCCAGCTTTGTAAGCTGAATCAATTTTCTCAAACCATGTGGTAGGTGTCGTGTGAAGATGTGCACCAAACTCAATATTTGGATATTTTGGAATTAAATTTGAAAATAAATAATCAATATTTTCAGGATCTGAACTTCCGATAGTATCACTTAACGATAGAATCTTGACTCCCATTTTAGATAATCGCTCTGTCCAGTCTCCAACGATATCAACATTCCAAGGATCACCATATGGATTACCAAAACCCATGGAGACATATACCACGACTTCTTTGTTACATTTATCTGCAATCTCTAAAATTTCCGAAAGAGTCACAACTGATTGTGCAATGGTCTTGTGCGTATTTCGCATTTGAAAATTTTCAGAGATAGAAAATGGAAAACCCAGATAATCAATTTCAGGATGTACAGATGCATCATTTGCGCCTCTCGTATTGGCGATGATAGCGAGCAGCTGACTTTCTGTTGCACCTAAATCCAACTGGGCCAAAACCTCAGCAGTATCTACCATTTGCGGTATAGCTTTTGGCGAGACAAAACTACCAAAATCAATAGTATCAAAACCAACACGGAGCAAGGATTGGATGTATTGCACCTTCTTTTCGGTAGGAATAAAGTCTTTGATACCTTGCATGGCATCCCGTGGACATTCAATAAATTTTACCGTTTTTTCCATTGGTTCAAATATACGTTAGTTGAAGTTGAAAACGAAGCGGAAACTTAATTTGAAGTTGAGTGGTTTTTTGTTTCACGAATTTCAAGAATTGGCTCGAATAAAATTCTTGTCAAGTTGATTTTTAATGATACGATTATATAAGAATAAAAACTGCTATGCCTATAAATACCACTATCTGGAGCCATTTTAAAACCACTCCGAAATAATCATTCTTAGTTATATAAGTTTTAATCTGTCCTGCCAAAAGTGCAATAGCGGCAAAAATAACGAATGAAACTAGCACGAAAATACCGCCAAGTATATAAAATTGAATAACTGTACTTAAAGTCTCACTAAACAGAAAGGCTGGAAAAAATGCCAAAAAGAAAATGGTCACTTTGGGATTAAGAACGTTCATAAAGAATCCTTGAACAAACAATTCTTTTAAGCTCTTGTCTTTGGCGTTATTTTCATCTATTTTCAATTTAGCATCAGATTTAAAAACCTTGTATGCCAAATACAGAAGGTAAATTGCTCCCAAAATTTTAATACCAAAAAACAAATTTTCGTTCGCCTTGATTATGGCAGATACACCAAAGGCTAACAATGTGGTATGAATTATACAGCCTGTAATAAGGCCACAAACAGTTGCTAAACCATGTTTTTTACCATTGGTTATGCTCTGTACCAACACATAAATATTATCTGGTCCTGGCGAAACAGCCAGTGCCGACGTTGCTAGTGCAAAAGATATTAAGATTTCATCGTTCAACTGAAAAAGTTCATGTCAATTAGTATAAAAACGGCTACTACTATCCTTTATCGTTTTTCATTAATTCTATGTTTTAACAAAGCCTTATTAATGTCTCTCACCAATCTTGGACCCTCATAAATAAAACCTGTATAAAGCTGAAGTAAATCTGCACCTGCATCTAATTTTTCAATGGCGTCTTCGACAGAATGAATACCTCCTACACCAATGATCGGAAATGCCTTATTACTTTTCTCTGCTAAAAATCTTATGACCTCTGTAGACTTTTTCGTTAAAGGTTGTCCGCTCAAACCTCCCATTTCAACTTTGTTTTCACTAAACAATCCTTCTCTCGATATTGTAGTATTGGTCGCAATGACACCATCAATTTTAGTAGTTTTTACAATATCTATTATATCCATCAACTGCTCATTGGTTAAATCCGGAGCTATTTTTAACAGAATAGGTTTTGAATTTTGTTTTTGAAAATTAAGCACTTGTAATGCTTTCAGCAATTCAGTTAGAGGTTCTTTATCTTGAAGCGCCCGTAAGTTTGGAGTATTTGGCGAGCTTACATTCACAACAAAATAGTCCACATATTCAAATAATGCATTGAAACAAATTTTATAATCTTCTACAGCATTTTCATTAGGTGTAATTTTATTTTTACCAATATTACCACCTACCAAGACGCCTTTGTTATTTTTCAAACGATTTACGGCAGCCTCTACTCCTCCATTATTAAAGCCCATACGGTTAATAATTGCTGAGTCTTCCTTTAGTCTAAACAATCTTTTCTTTGGGTTGCCATCTTGCGGTTTTGGTGTCAAAGTTCCAATTTCAATAAAACCAAAACCAAAATTAGAAAGTTCATTATATAATTTCGCATCCTTATCAAAACCTGCTGCGAGGCCCACAGGATTTTTAAAAGTTAAACCAAATAAATTTTGCTCGAGCTTATCATCTTTAATAAGATACATTCTTTTAAAAAGCCATTTCATTCCAGGGATCAAAGAAAGGTTCCGAATTAATGAAAATGTAAAATGGTGCACTTTTTCCGGGTCGAAAAAAAATAGTATTGGTCGAATGACTGATTTATACATGAAGGCGGTTTTGAACAGCAAAAATAAACCAATTCAATATAACTAAAAAGAAACCAAGCTTACACTTGTACCTTAAAATTGTTGTAACTATTTTTGAATGCAATCTCCCTATTACTATGACATCAAAACAAGCGATTATAGATCGATTTATAAGCTACGTAACAATTGATACCGAATCTGATCCCGATTCAAAAACCACACCAAGTACAGAGAAACAATGGGATTTAGCACATAAGCTAACCAAAGAGCTTATTTCTATTGGGATGAAAGAGGTCACGATAGACCAAAATGCATATGTCATGGCAACATTACCAAGTAATGTAGATCATGATGTACCAACCATAGGCTTTATATCACATTTTGACACCACACCGGATTTTACGGGTAAAAATGTAAAACCTCGTGTTATCGAAAATTACGACGGAAAGGATATTGCACTTAATGCTGAACAAAATATCATTCTATCTCCAAATTATTTTGAAGATTTACTGCTTTACAAAGGCCAAACGTTAATTGTAACCGATGGTACCACATTATTAGGAGCAGATGATAAAGCAGGTATAACCGAAATTATGACTGCTATGGAATATCTCATTAACCATCCGGAGATAAAACACGGTAAAATAAGGGTTGGATTTACACCTGATGAAGAAATTGGTCGAGGAGCACATAAATTCGATGTCGAAAAATTTGGAGCTGATTGGGCCTATACTATGGACGGAAGCCAAATAGGTGAGCTCGAATACGAAAATTTTAATGCAGCCGGTGTTACCGTAAAGGCAACAGGAAAAATTGTACATCCAGGCTACGCGAAAGGTAAACTCGTAAATTCCATGTATTATGCTACAGAATTTATTAATGCTTTACCACCTATGGAAACCCCTGAGCACACAGAAGGTTACGAAGGATTTTTTCATCTATATAGTATAGAAGGTAAGGTTGAAGAAACAGTTTTAAAGTACATCTTACGTGATCATGATAAAGATAAGTTTGAGGCTAAAAAAGCTTTAATGGAAAAAATTGTATTCGATCTTAACACTAAATTTGAATCAGAAGTTTTTAATATTGAAATAAAGGACCAATACTTTAACATGCGAGAAAAGGTTGAACCCGTAATGCATATTGTTGATATTGCAGAAGAAGCTATGAAGGCCGTAGGGATAAAACCTTTAATTAAACCCATTAGAGGAGGTACTGATGGTTCACAACTTTCTTATATGGGCTTGCCTTGTCCAAACATTTTTGCTGGTGGCCATAACTTCCATGGTCGTTATGAGTATGTGCCAGTAGAAAGTATGCAAAAAGCTGTGGAGGTGATTTGCAAAATAGCTGAGTTGGTCGGACAGAATCAGGAAAGAGACCAATCCTAAAGCAAACATATGTGGATTTCTCAAAAAAAACATAATTGCAACTTTTGCTTTGCTTTGCTTTTCTTTGCTTTGTATGAAGCGATTATGCGCAAAAAAAAAAAAATGAACTATTGACTCCTTTATTTTAAAGCTCTCATATCTAAGTTAAATTTAATAATCTTTTAATTGGTCACTTTATTGTCATTATAATTAGTTGTCATCAATGAAATATTTCATTTTCAAACTTATTTTTCTTCAAAACTCAAAAACCATTGCCAATTAACTTTCCTTTTATTACTTTAGTTCTATGACAGCCGAGGCGATAGAAATAGAGAACGCAGCCATTGCAAAAGCTTACAAAGAACTACTCAAAGTAAGTTACCTGACCCTAACCAAAGACGATAAGAAATTAATCCGTCATGCGTTTGAGGTAGCCGTCGATGCACACAAAGACCAGCGACGAAAGTCTGGTGAAGCCTATATTTTTCACCCAATTGCAGTTGCTAGAATTGTTGCCAAAGAAATTGGCATGGATGCCACTAGCATTGCCGCTGCCTTGCTTCATGATGTGGTTGAGGACAATCCAAATTACACCTTAGCCGATATAGAGCAATTATTTGGTGATACGGTAGCTCGAATTGTAGATGGTCTTACCAAAATTTCTTCCTTAAAAAAGGATATGGATGATGTCTCGTTACAAGCGGAAAACTTCCGTAAAATGCTACTTACCCTCAATGAGGATGTCCGGGTAATTATAATTAAAATAGCAGACCGACTGCACAATATGCAGACGATGGATGCTATGCGTCCAGATAAACAAGTCAAAATTGCCTCTGAAACTTTATACATATATGCTCCACTAGCGCACAGAATTGGGCTTTATAATATTAAAACAGAACTCGAGGATCTTGGCCTCAAATATACAGAGCCCGAAGTTTATGACGATATTCTGACGAGGCTAAAAGAAAGTAAGGAAGATCAGGACGCGTACATCAAAGCATTCTCAAAAGTAATTGAGGATTCCCTAAACAAAGAAGGGCTCAATTACGAAATTAAAGGTCGTCCAAAATCCATTTTTAGTATTCGTAGAAAAATGGTAAAACAAGGGGTTTCTTTTGATGAAGTTTATGACAAATTCGCTGTAAGAATTGTCTATAAGTCTGATTTAGAAAACGAAAAATTTCTAGCTTGGAAAATATATTCGGTTGTTACAGACCATTTTACGCCCAATCCTGTAAGACTAAGGGATTGGATTTCGTCACCAAAATCTACAGGATATGAAGCTTTGCACATTACTGTTGTCGGACCAAAAAGTCGTTGGGTAGAAGTCCAAATACGTAGTGAACGCATGAATGAGATTGCAGAAAAAGGCTATGCCGCACATTACAAATACAAGAATAAAGATGATAAGGATGACAGTTTAGACCTTTGGATCAATCGACTGCAAGAAGCTTTGGAAAACAACGAAGCAGATGCGGTAGATTTTGTAGAGCAGTTTAAACTCAACCTATATTCTAAGGAAATTTTTGTGTTTTCACCCAAAGGTGATTTAAAATCGCTTCCAAAGGGAGCCACACCTCTGGACTTCGCCTTCAGCATTCATACTGAAGTTGGCATGAAAACCCGAGGAGCAAAAGTCAACGGAAAACTGGTGCCTTTAAGTCACGAACTAGAAAGTGGCGATCGGGTAGAAATCCTCACGGCAGAAAATGCAAAACCTAACGTCAACTGGCTGGATTATGCCACAACAGCTCGAGCACGTAGCAAAATTAAATCTGCACTAAACGCTCATACCAAAGAAATTGCCGAAGAAGGCAAGGAAATTCTTAGACGAAAACTCAAACAGCTCAAAATTACGTTGAATGAAAAATCAATCAACGAACTTGTCAATTATTTTAAGCTGAGCACTTCTTTGGATTTGTTTTACAGAGTTGGCATTGGCTCAATAGACAATACAAAGCTCAAGGCATTTGCTTCTTCCCGAAGCAACGCGTTTATGTCTTACATTAAAAACAAAATCAGGAAGCCAGATACACCTAAAAATATTGATAAAGAGGAAATAACCTCTAAGTACGATATGCTGGTCTTTGGCAAAGAGGAAGAACATTTAAATTATACACTTGCCAATTGCTGTAACCCAATTCCAGGGGACAAAGTTTTTGGATTTGTAACAATTAACGATGGTATTAAGGTGCACAAAAAGAATTGTCCGAACGCGTTGAGTCTGCAATCTAACTACGCCTATAGAATTATGCCTGCAAAATGGATAGATTCAACCCAGCAGGTTTATACTTCACAAATTTCACTATCAGGAATAGACAATCTTGGTTTGGTCAATGACATTACAAAATTGATTTCGCAAACAATGCACGTTAACATGAAAAGTATCAGTTTTTCTAGTGATGATGGTGTATTCTCTGGTAAGATAACAGTTGAAGTGAAAAACCAAACCATGTTAAAAAAGATTGTCGATAAGCTCAAAAAAATAAACGGAATAGATAAAGTTGCGAGAATTTAATTATGACTCACACTTATTGAGACTCTTGAAAACTTGTTCATTTCTTTCAACTTTTAAGCCTTTTTTTATAATTATTATCCTATAATATTTGGTAAATTTGCAACTTACTTATGAATGCAACCACAGAAGAAAGTAATCAGGAAATAGTAAAACGTGTGTTTACCCAATTCCTTGAAGACAAAGGTCATAGAAAAACACCTGAACGCTATGCTATACTTCAAGAAATTTATGATAGCGAAGAACATTTTGATATAGAGTCACTTTACATCAAAATGAAAAACAAGAACTATCGCGTAAGTCGTGCAACGCTATATAATACAATAGAATTACTGTTGGAATGTGCCTTGGTACGCAAACATCAATTCGGGCAAAATCAAGCACATTATGAAAAATCATATTTCGATAAACAACACGACCACGTGATTCTTACGGATACAGGTGAAGTTATAGAATTCTGTGATCCACGCATTCAATCAATTAAAAAAACCATCGAAGAGGTTTTTGACATTCAAATTACTAACCACTCATTATATTTTTACGGTAAACGTAAAACAAACGACTAACTCACTTATTTAAAATGGCAGTAGATTTACTACTTGGATTACAATGGGGAGACGAAGGCAAAGGAAAAATTGTTGACGTTTTCACTTCTAAATACGATATTATAGCACGCTTTCAAGGTGGACCAAATGCAGGACACACCCTAGTTTTTAACGGTAGAAAGCATGTGTTGCACACCATTCCATCAGGTATATTTCATGATGATACAGTAAATCTTGTGGGAAATGGTGTGGTAATAGACCCTGTCATTTTCAAAAAAGAACTTGATAAACTCGATGAGCAAAATGTTAATTATAAAAAGTCCCTCTGCATCTCGCGCAAGGCACATATTATTTTACCTACACATCGCTTATTGGATGCTGCAAGTGAAGCTTCAAAAGGAAAAGCAAAAATAGGCTCGACTTTAAAAGGAATTGGCCCAACTTATATGGACAAAACTGGACGAAATGGAATAAGAGTTGGCGATATTGAATTAGCGGATTGGAAAGACAAGTACAGAACCTTGGCAGACAAGCACGAAGCCATGATTGCTTTTTACGATGTGGATATTCAATATGATCTTAAGGAATTGGAAACGGATTTTTTCAATGCTATAGAGACTCTAAAAAGTTTAAAATTCATTGATTCTGAAGAATTCATACACCAAGCTCAGGCTTCCGGAAAGTCAATTTTAGCAGAAGGTGCACAAGGCTCACTATTGGATATTGATTTTGGAACGTACCCATTCGTAACCTCGTCAAATACTACAGCAGCAGGTGCATGTACTGGTTTGGGTGTAGCACCAAACCAAATCGGTGAAGTATTTGGAATTTTCAAAGCATATACGACACGTGTTGGCTCCGGTCCTTTTCCAACAGAATTATTTGACAAAGATGGTGAAACTATGGCCAAAGTTGGCAACGAATTTGGCGCAACCACTGGTCGACCAAGACGTTGTGGCTGGTTAGATTTAGTAGCTCTTCGTTATGCATGTCAGGTCAATGGTGTCACGCAACTAATTATGATGAAAGGTGATGTACTTTCTGGATTTAAAACATTGAAAGTTTGTACAGCTTACAAATATAAAGGCGAAGAAATCACTCATTTACCATATAATATTGAACCTGAAAACGTTACACCTATTTATACAGAATTAAAAGGTTGGGCAGCAGATTTAACTGGCATGACAGAAGCCTCAGAATTACCTGATAATTTGAATGCTTATGTTGAATATTTAGAAAACGAGCTAAATATCCCAATTACTATAGTTTCTGTTGGCCCAGATAGAAAGCAGACTATTATAAGAAAGACGGTTTAACTTCTAATACATGCGACAGAATCTGTGCCTACTGTTTGGTCTAATAGTTTTTAGTGCATGTGCACAGAATTCGAAATTCAATATAGAAGTGAGCTACCCTATAACATTCGGTGATAATTTTGTAGAACAAAATTATAATGGTGTTGTTGACCTCGGACTAAAATATCGTTTTGCTGATTTAAAAGTAGCCAATTTAGGCGCATCCATAAACGCTGGATATTTAAAAAACTCAAAAGAAGACCGTGTTCAACCTATTGATGTTAATTTGTATACGGTTCAACCCAGAATTTTCGCAGAGTTAAATTTAGCTGCATTAGCAAAACTACATCCATCTGCAGGTATTGGTTATAGTGTATTGATCTTCAAACCTCAATACAATAGGACTTTCAATGCTAGTCCAAATGAAGATGAGACCTTAGACCAATCTGGATTCAATATCAATTTCGGATTAGCTTATGATATCACCAACAAATTATTTATCCAAGCACGATACGATTTTGTAAAAATTAATGTTGAGGATAATGTACCTGACGTTAGTTACAATACTAACGTTAATGTTATTAAAATAGGATTGGGTTATCACCTCTAATTTTATATACTTTTGTTAAAAAAAGGGCATACTGATAATAAAGCCATCTGCTAAGTGTTATTTTGTAAACTGCGTATGACATTCAATAGTTTTAAATATATCCTCTTATTCTTCTTTTTGTTGAATATAACTTTAGTTTCTGCCCAGAAGCAAAAAATTACCATTGAATATGCTGGTACACTTTTCACTGACCCTGAAATAGAAGAAGGTGCTCAAGTATTTTTAAGAGATAAATCTCAACAAGTCCATTTTATTCATGAGGGTGCCAACGTTTGGTGCGACAAAGCCATTTATTATGAAAATGAAGATTTTATTGAAGCCTTCAGCAACGTGGTAATGAAGCAGGGAGATACTATTAACATGACTGCTAAGTATGTTGAATATAGTGGCAAAACACAGTTGGCTTTTGCAAGTGGAGATGTAGTTTTGACCGAACCAAAATCAACTTTAACAACCGACACACTTCATTTCGATAGGCAAAGACAATTAGCATATTATCAAACCAGAGGAAAAGTAGTTAGGGATTCATCGGGAACCATTACTAGCCAGATAGGTCGTTATTATATGAACGCCAAAAAGTATCAGTTTATTAAAGATGTGGTACTGGTAAATCCGGAATACACGTTAAATACAGATCGGCTCGACTTCTTCACAGAAACTGGTTATGCTTATCTTTTTGGTCCTTCGACTATTGTGGGAGAAACCAGCACAGTCTACACAGAGCGTGGTTTTTACGATACCAATAATGATATAGGCCATTTTCAACGAAATGCAAGGATTGATTATGATAACCGAACAGTTGAAGGCGACAGCCTCTATTTTGACCGCAACCGAAGTTTTGCATCAGCTACCAACAATATTACAATTACCGACACCATAAATAAAAGTGTGGTTAGAGGACATTATGCCGAAGTTTGGCGTGAAAAAGATTCAGTTTTTATTACCAAACGTGCATTGGGTATTACCGTGCAGGAACAAGATTCGGTTTATATCCATGCCGATACGCTGATGGTTACAGGGAAACCAGACCATAGAATTACAAGAGCATATTATAATGTAAAGCTTTATAAAAGTGATTTAGCCGGAAAATCAGATTCCATCCATGTGGACCACAAGACGGGATTAACTCAGCTGATTAACCTTTCTCGATTCAGTTCCACTGATGCCTTTGCAACAGCAAGAAAACCGATACTTTGGAATATAGGTAATCAAATGACAGGAGATACAATTCATCTCATTTCAAACGTCGAAACTGAAAAACTGGATTCACTCAAAATGTTCAACAATGCCTTTTTAATTGGCAAGGATACTCTAGGTGTGGATAATTACAACCAGATTAAAGGCAAGATACTAATAGGGTTATTCAAGGATAATGAACTATACAATGTAGATGTGGACAAAAATGCCGAAGTCATTTATTATTCTAGAAATGAAAAAGGTGAGTTGGCAGGTATTAATAAGTCGAAATCGGGAAGTTTGAATATTAAACTAAAAGATAAAGCCATACAACGCTTGGCATTGATCAATCAAATAGATGGTGAGTTGTTGCCAGAATCAGAGTTTCCAAAAAGCGCCAAGCGTTTTAGAGGTTTTGATTGGCGCGAAGAAGAGCGACCGCTTTCTGTTGAAGATTTATTTAAAGACGATCCACCATTAGTATTGCCAGTTATAAAAGGTCTAGAAGATTATGTGCCGCCCGAGGAATTTGTGAATAAAGACTTAATTGAAAGAGTGGAAAAAGCAAAAGATTCAACCACACAAAAGCCAAATAAAGCTGCGCGGAACATCCCTAAAAAAGACAGTATTCCACCTCTTCAAGCAGTCCCAAAAGCTAAATCTGGTAATAATTCTGCATTAAAGAAAAAATCGGATCAATAATTTTTGTATGCGAGATGATTTTTTAAAATATCAAGCGCAGACCACACCACATCCACTGGCAATGGAAGTGAGTCATGCCAAAGGTTCTTATATTTTTGACACTAACGGTAAAGCATACCTCGATTTCGTGGCTGGTGTTTCTGCTAACAGCTTAGGCCATTGCCACCCAAAAATTGTTAATGCTGTAAAAAATCAGTTAGATAAATATCTACATGTCATGGTTTATGGAGAATACGCCCAAAAACCAGCTGTAGAGTTATCCAAATTATTAGCCAAACATTTACCGCAACCTTTGGACACCACTTATTTGGTCAACTCAGGCACCGAAGCGATTGAAGGAAGTATGAAATTAGCCAGACGCTATACTGGACGCAGTGAAATTATCGCTGCAAAAAATGCCTATCATGGTAATACGATGGGCTCACTGAGCTTGATGGATTATGCAGAACGAAAACAACCTTTTTTACCATTAATTCCGGACATTAAACACATTAGTTTTAATTGTGAGTTTTGCCTGAAACAGATCACCCAAGAGACAGCTGGAGTAATTTTAGAAACTATACAAGGTGGTGCAGGTTTCATTGAACCTAAAGAAAATTATCTACGTAAAGTTCAAGAACGATGCACAGAGGTTGGAGCTGTTTTTATTCTAGATGAAATTCAGCCAGGAATGGGTAGGACCGGAAAATTGTTCGGATTTGAAAATTATAATTGCCAACCAGATATATTAGTTACCGGTAAGGGATTAGGAGGCGGATTACCTATTGGTGCATTTACAGCTTCTAATGAGATGATGGCTCATTTGTCGGATAATCCAAAACTTGGGCACATAACTACGTTTGGAGGTAATCCCGTAATCGCTGCCGCTGCATTAGCAACTTTGAAAGAAATAACGGAATCTGATCTAATGTCTGAAGCATTGGAAAAAGAAAAATTAATCCGCGAACATCTTCAACACAAACATATAAAAGCAATTAGAGGCCGTGGATTGATGTTGGCCATAATTCTTGAAAATTCCGAAATTGTCAATCAAGTAATTTTAAAATGCCAAGACGAAGGACTCATTTTATTTTGGTTACTTTTTGAGCCCAAGGCTATCCGTATTACACCTCCATTAACCATTTCGATTGAAGAATTGATAAAAGGTTGCCGGATGATAACTTCTGTTTTGGATCAAATTCAATAATTATTATTTAAAAACAACTTACTGAATATTAAGGTTTAAAAATCAATACTTCAACTAAAACTCTAATGTTAACTATTTTGTTAAAAACATTAAGCGGAAATTTCCTAAAGTCTACTTGATAACCTTAATTTTATTTCAGTGAAATATTAAACCGCTTATGCAATATAGTCACGACGACGAAAATTTTCCGCTTACCCGATTTGAATCCATGCTTAAAACAAATGATATTTTGTTTTTTGATTCAAATGAATTCGAAAATATCATTCACCACTATCTTGAAAATGGTAAAATTGCACTAGCAAAACGTGCAATTAAACTTGGACTGGAACAACATCCCACTTCAATTAATTTAAGATTGTTTCAAGTTGAAATATTAGTGATTGAAAATAAATTTCCAGAAGCCAACGACATATTAGAAATGCTTCACAATTTGGAACCGCTGAATGAGGAAATATATATTCAAAAAGCCAATGTATTATCTAAACAAGATGAACACCAAAAAGCAATAGATACACTTCTAATTGCTCTAGACTTATCTACTACTCCACAAGATGATGGAGATTTGTATGCGTTAATTGGGATGGAATATTTGTTTTTGGATCAGTTTGAAAACGCTATCATTTATTTCAAAAAATGTTTAGAAACAGATACTACAGATTATTCTGCATTACATAACATCGTGTATTGCTATGACTTTCTAAATAAAAATGAAGAAGCCATTGAATATTTAAATAATTTTTTGGATAAAAATCCTTACTGTGAGGTGGCGTGGCATCAATTGGGAAGACAGTATTTTGCAATTAAGGAATACGGCAAAGCCAATGCATCGTTTGATTTTGCTATAATTTCGGACGATACTTTTGTGGGTGCATATATTGAGAAAGGAAAGGTACTTGAGAAAGTGAAAAATTACGAAGAGGCCATCGAAAACTACAAAGTGACTTTGGCCTTAGAAGACCCAACTTCTTTCGCACTATTGCGTATGGGACACTGCTATTCTAAACTAGGTCAGGATGATTTAGCCATTCAATTCTTTACAAAAACAGTTGAAGAAGATCCTCTTTTAGATAAAGGCTGGATAGCAATTACAAAGTTTTATATGAAACACCTCAATTATCAAAAGGCACTTTATTACATCAAAAGAGCCGTAAATATTGATGGTGACAATGTATTATACTGGAAACTTTACGCTACAGTTAACAAACGCCTTAATTTCTTAGAAGAGGCAGAAAGAGGTTACAAAAGAACAATAGAGTTAGGTAATTATGAATTAGATACCTGGATTTGCCGAGCAGATATTTTAATTGCTTTGGGAGAATATGAGGGTGCTATTTATAATCTAATCCAAGCTTCTGAATTTTATCCGGAAAATGCGGAAATAGAATACAGACTTGGAGGACTATATTTTACTACACATCAAACAGACGAAGGCCGCTTTCATCTCAAAAACGCTATGCGCTTAAATAAGGACTATAATTTCATTGTACCAGAACTGTTCCCAAAACTGGACAATAAACCAATGGTTAGAGCTATAATTTCGGATACGAAAAAGGCATCCAACTAAAAAAATCCATACCTTAGCTTTCTTATTTTATTAAAAAATGCAAAGACGTTTTATAGACTATTTAGTCGTTACTTTTAAGGGCATCGCTATGGGCGCTGCAGATGTAGTTCCTGGTGTTTCTGGTGGTACTATTGCGTTTATTTCTGGTATTTACGAAGAACTTATTGAGAGCATTGACAAAATTGATTTGGGCTTTTTCAAAGTTTGGAAACAACAAGGATTTAAAGCTGCGTGGAAATCCATAAACGGCACCTTTTTATTGGCACTATTTTCTGGTGTGGCAATTAGTATTCTATCTCTAGCAAAAATTATTAAATGGTTATTACTCAACGAACCAATTTTGCTTTGGTCATTCTTTTTTGGGTTGGTATTAGCAAGTATCCTATATATTGGAAAACAAATTAACCAATGGTCTGCCAAAATAATAATAGCCATAGCAGTTACCTCTATACTTTCTTATTACATCACATTAGCAGAACCATTTGCATCACCTGATAGTCCGTTGTATTTATTATTCTGTGGTTTTATTGCCATAATTGCAATGATTTTACCTGGAGTATCTGGTGCATTTATCTTATTAATTTTAGGCGCTTACCAGACCGCAATTGATACTATTAATAATTTACGTGATGGATTGCTAAATGGTAATATGGAGCTGTTTAAAGATGCACTATTAAAATTTGTTTTATTAGGTATTGGCGCAATCATTGGCTTAAAAGTCTTTTCTAAGGCATTAAATTGGATGTTTAAACATCATAAAAATTTGACTTTGGCTATTCTCACAGGATTCATGATTGGTTCATTAAACAAAATCTGGCCATGGAAAGAAATTGTTAAAACCAGAATCAACTCCGAAGGTATTGAAGTCACATTGCTCGATGCGAGTATACTACCATCAGCATATAATGGTGATAGCAAGGTTCTTATGGCCATTGTTTTTATGGTAATCGGCTTTGCAGCTATTCTTACACTAGAAAGTTTGGGAAACAAGAAAAATAAAGTGTAATGCAGAATACGCGAACTTTTACAGATCGATTCTTCTTGATCATTAAAGGTTTGGCTATGGGCGCTGCCAATAAAGTTCCTGGTGTTTCTGGTGGTGTGGTTGCTTTTGTTGCAGGTTTTTATGAAGAATTTATCTATTCGTTGCAGCGCGTCAATAAAAAAGCATTTCTATTGCTCATTAGTGGCAGATTCAAAAGTTTTTATCGCTATATCAACGGAAAGTTTTTGGGATTACTGTTTTTAGGGATGGTTGTGAGTTATTTTAGTGTTTCAAAAGTACTGGATTACTTCTTAGACCATTATCAACTTTATGTGTGGAGTTTATTTTTTGGAATGATTCTCGGTTCCATATATTACATCAGCAAAGATTTTCAAGATTGGAACAAAAAAATGGTTATTGCCCTCATACTGGGTACAGCTTTGGGTGTAAGTATCAGTTTTTTAGATCCTGCTACCGAAAATGACAACTTATTTTTTGTGTTTTTCTGTGGCATTATCAGTGTTTCGGGCATGACACTTCCTGGATTTTCAGGTTCATTTATTTTAATCTTATTGGGTAACTACGTACTACTTTTAGTAGATTCTGTCAATGCCCTTTATGATACTATGTTCGATATTATAAGCGGTAATTTTGAATTTATTCAAAATGAAGCTAGACTTCGACTTTTAAAGGTTTTAGCTGTATTCACATTAGGTTCTGTAACAGGATTAGTTACTTTTTCCCATATACTTAATTATATTTTAAAGCATTATAAATCGATCACTTTAGCAACAATAACAGGGTTTATCATTGGGTCTTTAGGAGTGGTTTGGCCGTGGAAAGAAACAATCTACAAAACCAATTCCGAAGGTGCTTTTATTTTAGACTCCACTGGGAAAGAAATCATTGAAAACTACGAACGGTTTTTACCCGAATTGAACACCCAGACTTTTATTGCAATTGTTTATATTGCCTTGGGAATCCTCATTGTTTTAGGATTAGAATGGTATGGCAACAGAACAAAAAAAATCTAAATATAAATTCGGACTTGTAGGAAAAGATATTTCCTATTCATTTTCTAGAGGCTATTTTGCTGAAAAATTTAAAATTGAAAAGCTACCGCATACTTACGAAAATTTCGATCTTCAATCAATAGAAGAATTAATCCCTATCATAAAATCAACTTCAAATCTTAAAGGGTTGAACGTTACAATTCCATTTAAAGAAGCTGTGATACCGTTACTGGATGGCTTGAATAAAAAAGCAAACGCAATAGGTGCCGTAAATACTATTAAAATTACAGATGAAAACAAGCTAATAGGCTATAATACAGATTACTATGGTTTTAAAAATTCATTAGTTCCTCACCTTAAAAACCATCACGAGAAAGCGCTTATTTTAGGTACTGGCGGAGCATCAAAAGCCATTGCGCACGCTCTCAAAAAGCTAAAAATTAAGTTCAGCTACGTATCACGATCAGAAAAAAAAGGAGTAAAATTTATATATTCAGATTTAAGCAATGAAATTATCAGAGCGCATCAAATTATCATTAACTGTACTCCCATTGGGACGTTCCCTAATATTGAGTCTTGTCTTGATATTCCTTATGAAGGGATAACCGACAAGCATATTCTTTACGATTTAATTTATAATCCGGCAGAAACAAAATTTCTTCAGTATGGCAAATCGAAAGGTGCTTCGATTATAAACGGTGCTAAAATGTTAAAGTTGCAAGCCGAGAAATCCTGGGAAATTTGGAATAAATCCTAATAAGAGCATTAGATGCAATTCCTTTGCATTTCACGCACTTGTTACTATCTTTAACGTTCTAAACAAAATAACGACACATGTCTGAGAATGATAACCTGCAAGATGCAGATGGAAAAAAAGAAGTAGAACCACAAGAAACTACTCCAAAACCAGAAACGACCGAAACAATTGAAGATAGTTCTAAGGCTCAAATTAATGAAGTTGAAGCCGAAACTAAAATCGATAAGCCAGAAGACAAGGTTGAAAAGGCGGAAACTAAAGTGGATGCTGACGTGAATAATGAAGATTCAGCCGAAACGACTAAAACCAAAGAAGATTCAAAAAGCGAGAGAGAGTCAAGTTCGAAAGATTCACACGTCGATGAAATTGATGCCGAAAATGCCGAAGATGCGGAAGATGAAACCAACGCCGAACGACACAATTTAGAAGACAAGGATTATCATGCCATGACAATGGACCAATTAGTAAAAGAATTGGATCAACTTCTCAAAAAGCATAAAATTCAAACCGTTTCAAAACATGTCAATGAAATTAAAGCTGAATTCAATGCGAAATTTGGAGAACTTCTAGAGGAAAAGAAAGAAGAGTTTGTGAACGATGGTGGCAATGAAATTGATTTTTACTACACTAATGACACCAAAAAACAATTCAACACGCTTTATAAAGAATACAAAAAATCCATAAGTTCTTATTATAAGGAAAGAGAACAAAATCTTAAACAGAATCTTGAAAACAGATTACAGATTATTGAAGACATAAAAGGTTTGCTCAGTGTTGAGGAAAACATGGGCACCACCTATAAAAACTTTAAGGAGCTTCAAGAAAAATGGCGAAATGCAGGGCCAATTCCGCGCGATAAGTATAATAATGCCTGGAATACCTATCACCATCATGTTGAGCGTTTTTATGATTTCTTACATCTCAATAACGATTTAAGAGACATGGATTTTAAGCACAATTATGAGCAAAAACTTAAAATCATAGAGCGAGCAGAAGAACTTGCTGCTGATGATAATGTAAACAGAACGTTTAGAGAGTTGCAAGTTTTGCATAAAATGTGGAAAGAAGAATTAGGTCCTGTGGCAAAGGAACATCGTGAAGCTATTTGGGAACGCTTCAGCAACGCTACAAAAACTATTCATGATAAGCGACAAGCCTACTATGCCGATTTAGACAAGGCCTATGAAAAAAATCTTGAAAGAAAAGAAAAGATTATAGCAGATATTATTGCTATTGGTGAAGATAAAGCTAATAGTCATGGTGCATGGCAGAAAAAGATAAAGGAAATTGAAAAGTTGCGTCAGGCATTTTTCAACGCTGGCAAAGTCCCATTAAAAGTTAATGAAGCGACTTGGGCAAAATTTAAGGAGGCAGTCAGAAAATTTAATCGTGGAAAAAATAGTTTTTACAAAGAGTTAAAGAAAGATCAATACGAGAATCTCAAGAAAAAGAAAGAACTGATTAAAATTGCCGAGGACAATAAAGACAGTGACGATTTTAAAACCGTCACTCCTTTGATGAAAAAAATCCAAAGCGATTGGAAAAAGATTGGTCATGTTCCAAGACGTGATAGTGATAAGGTTTGGAAACAGTTTAAAAAAGCCTGCAACCATTATTTTGATAGAATGCATGCTGAACGCAAAGCTGAAAATCAACATTTATACGATGCGTTTGAGAAAAAGACTAAAATGCTGGATGAGTTAAAATCTATGGAACTTTCTGGCGATGCAAAAACCGATGTGGCAACACTTCAAGAAAAAATTAAGGACTGGAAAGCTATTGGGTATGTGCCGCAAAACAAGCGTTACATTGACGGTAAATTCTACAAAGCCATTGACGATGCTTTTGACCAACTTAACATGGACAAATCGAAATTAGAAATGGTTAAGTTTGAAAGCAAGCTTGAAAACCTGGCAAATCCAGATGACACACGATTATTAGACAACGAACAGAATTTTATACGTAAAAGAATTGACGAGGTGAAGTCCGAAATCAATCAATTGGAAAATAACTTACAGTTTTTCTCAAATGTAGATTCTGATAATCCGCTAGTAAAAGATGTTCACAAAAACATAGATAAGCATAAAAAAGAACTTGAAACTTGGGAAAAGAAGCTGACTAAGCTCCGTGGGATGTACTCTTAAAATTCCATATCGGGCAGACCAACATTACTAGGAGTGTTATCAGAAATAATTGGCCATATATTTCGGAAACAAAAGGGACATATCGATAAAAAAAAGAATTAAGCATTGTTTCAATTAATCATTATACAATTTCCTATCAAGGCATACAAAAAATCAAAACCCATCTGCTATTCACAGATGGGTTTTGCCCTAACTAAACTAAATTAACCTTAATTACAACCGCTTAAATAATAATTAAGATCTCCTACTAAGAATATAAGAACGTTTTTTGTTCTTACATATTCTATTTACGTACGAAAATTCTGTTTGGATGTTTTGGATAAGACTTTTTCTTGATTTTAATACTTTCTTAACTTTTACGGCGGAACCTAATCTTTGGCTCATATGATTAAGTAATACCATCGCAACTTTCATTTTTGAGAAGGCAGAAATCAAAAACTACTTCTAAGTACAAAAATAGAATTCCGCCTGCATAAGAATGCTAAAAAATTACAACAACTTTGCCTCTTCCCAAAAAACATCCATTTCTGTTAGTGTCATATCTTTTAGAGATTTATTCAAATCCTTTGCTTTGCTTTCTAGATATTGAAAGCGTTTAATGAATTTTTTATTGGTGCGCTCCAATGCATTTTCAGGATTCACTTTTAAGAAACGTGCATAATTAATCATCGAAAATAGCACATCACCGAATTCACTTTCTATGGCATCATTATTACCCTTTGCGATCTCCGCTTTAAGCTCGGCCATCTCCTCCTCTACCTTTTCGAATACTTGTTCTGGGTGTTCCCAGTCAAAACCCACACCTGCGACTTTGTCTTGTATTCTGCTAGCTTTTACTAAGGCAGGTAAAGTTTTTGGAACTCCTTCGAGTACGCTATTTTTGCCTTCTTTTAGTTTTAATTGTTCCCAATTGCGTTTAACGTCGTCTTCATTTTCAACTTCAACGTCTCCGTAGATATGCGGGTGACGGTCAATCAATTTATCGGAAATACTATTACAGACATCTGCAATGTCAAAAGAATTGGTTTCGCTACCAATTTTAGCATAAAAAACAATATGCAATAGTATGTCTCCCAATTCTTTTTTGACTTCATCCAAATCATTATCCAAAATAGCATCTCCGAGTTCGTAAACTTCTTCAATGGTAAGATGACGTAAAGACTCCATTGTTTGCTTTTTATCCCATGGACATTGCTCTCGCAGCTCGTCCATGATGATAAGCAAACGTTCAAAAGCTTTTAATTGGTTGGTCTTACTGGACATTTTTACTCTTCTTCATCCGAAATTTTTTCGTCATCTTCAGGTTCAAGTGTATCCAACATATTGTTTTTTTGAAGCAAATTGTACCATTGTATCACTTTTTTTATGTCTGAAGCATACACACGGTCTTCGTCGTAATCTGGCAGCACATCAAAGAAATATTCTTCGAGCTTTATTTTGCTGTCTTTATGGCTTATAGATGTTTGTTCACCATTTTCCTTGTCCTTAATTTTTTTAAGCACATCACGCAATGGCACTTCTTCTGTAAGTGTGTAAATAGCAATTTCGCTTAATACACTTATATTACTGTGAGCACCAACGGTCAATCTTTTGTTATCCACTAAAGATTCTACGACAGCACCTGTTCTGGTCTGTGTTACAATTTGGTATAAACCTGGTTTTCCTGAAATGGAAAGTATTTTATCTAAACTCATATATTTATTTTTAACGCTTTCTACTCATGGCAGGAAAACGCATTTTGTAATCTATTTTAATTTTTCCTTTCGATATATTGGTCAGCTTACCTTTGATTAAACGCTTCTTAAAAGATGATAGTTTGTCAGTAAACAAAATGCCTTCGATATGGTCATATTCATGCTGAATGACACGCGCAATCAACCCTTCATACTCTTCAACGTGGGTTTCAAAATTTTCATCTTGATATTGAATTTTTATTGTTGGCTGTCTGAATACATCTTCTCTCACTTCTGGGATACTTAGACACCCTTCGTTAAAAGCCCATTCATCTCCCGTTTCTTCTAATATCTGTGCATTAATGAACGTTTTTTTGAAGTTTTTCATTTGCTCACGTTCTTTTTCAGATAGATCCTCATCATCAGAAAAAGGTTCTGTATCCACTAAAAAAAGTCGGATAGGCAAACCAATCTGTGGTGCCGCAAGACCAACTCCATAAGCGCCATACATAGTTTCATACATGTTAGCAATAAGCTCGTCTAAGTTTGGATAATCTTTATCGATCTCTTTTGCTTTCTTCTTTAATACAGCATCGCCATAGGCTACGATTGGTAAAATCATATTTTTTTTGTTTTCGGTTGCAAAAATACAATTCTTATTTAAGAATTTGAAGCCAAATAGCTTTGCAAAATTAAGGTTGCACTAATCTCATCAACAAGTGCTTTATTTTGGCGCTGTTTCTTTTTTAAACCAGAGTCAATCATCGTTTGAAAAGCCATTTTTGAAGTAAAACGTTCATCAATGCGAACAATAGGAACACTTGGAATTGCCTTTTCTAATTGTAATAAAAACTTTTGAATGTAAACTTCACTTTTAGAAGCCGTATTGTTCATTTGCTTGGGTAGACCCACAACGAATTTTTCGACCTTTTCGTTGGATATATAGTTTTTCAAATAATCAAGCAGATTTTTAGTTTCGACCGTAGTAAGTCCAGATGCTATAATTTGCATTTCGTCGGTAACTGCCAATCCTGTGCGCTTTGTACCGTAGTCTATTGCTAGAATTCGTCCCATAGAGCGCAAATATACTGTAATAATTTGCATTTAAGGCATTGCTATAGACAAGAAAACCCCTCAATTAGGGGTGAAGAGTTTTCTATCATAGCTATTCAATTAAATTCTTCGGATTTAACGTTATAAATAACCTATCTCCTTGTATTTAATACCTATAAGACACTAAAGATTTACCTAAGTCACATTTTTTTTGAAAAAGATTTTTTGGGGTCAGTTATTATAAAAGTATCTTTGGTCATTAAACATATTTAAATACATGAAACAACTGCAAACTGTTATAGAAAATGCTTGGGAAGACCGTTCCCAGTTAAAAAATGAAGTGACGATAAATGCCATTAAAAGTGTGATTGACCTTATCGATGAAGGCACTCTTAGAGTTGCCGAGCCAACTAAAGATGGATGGCAAGTAAATGAGTGGGTAAAAAAAGCAGTGGTTTTATATTTTCCCATACAAAAAATGGAAACTTTTGAAGTGGGTATTTTTGAATACCACGATAAAATTCCGTTGAAGCGAGATTATGCCCACAAAGGGATTAGAGTTGTGCCACATGCTGTGGCTAGGCACGGTGCATACATATCGAGCGGAGTGATTTTGATGCCAAGTTATGTAAATATTGGTGCGTACGTCGATGAGGGCACAATGGTAGATACTTGGGCAACTGTTGGTAGTTGTGCACAGATTGGTAAAAATGTGCATCTTTCTGGTGGAGTCGGGATTGGTGGTGTGTTAGAGCCTTTGCAAGCCTCACCTGTGATCATTGAAGATGGTGCTTTTATAGGAAGTCGATGTATAGTTGTTGAAGGTGTTAGAGTTGAAAAAGAAGCAGTTCTTGGAGCTAATGTGGTTTTAACCATGAGTACAAAAATTATCGACGTTACTGGAGATGAACCTGTCGAAACTAAAGGTGTTGTACCAGCTCGGTCGGTCGTAATTCCAGGAAGTTATACTAAGAAATTTAAAGCAGGAGAATTCCAAGTTCCATGTGCGCTAATAATTGGTAAGAGAAAGGAAAGTACAGACAAGAAAACATCCTTGAATGATGCTTTACGTGAGTATGATGTAGCAGTATAACAATGGCTGATGTAAAAAATGTATTGTGGACAGGTGGTTGGGACTCCACATTTAGGGTCATTCAGCTTTATCGCCTAGGAGCCAAAATTCAACCTATTTATGTAATTGATCATAATAGGCCATCCGCAAGCAAAGAGTTGGAAACAACTGAGCGCTTGATTAAGGAAATTCCGTTACGTTTTAAAAAAGATAAAGGAGGTTTGTTACCTTTAATTATTATTAAAAGGCGAGATATTCCATCAAATTTTTATTTAAAATCCGTTTTCAGAAGACTTAAGCGCAGTATGAATTTAGGCAAGCAATATTACTGGTTGGCATCACTCGCTAAGCACTATAACAATTTAGAAATCTCATTGCATAAAGAGGATCGGGAACGGTTTTTTTACGAAAATCAACTCACTGAAATTAAAGATGACGAATTAGGGGCTAATTGGATAATAAATCCGAAAAAAGTAGGTTTTTTAAAAAGGCAATTATTTAAAAACATGAATTTTCCGCTTATTTCAATTTCAAAACCAGAAATGAAACAAATTGCCGAAGACGATAACTTTATAGATTTAATGGAAAGTACTTGGTTCTGCCATAAATCGGACAAGACTCCTTGCGGTAAATGCAACCCTTGCAAACAATATATTAGGGATGGGTTTGGGTACAGATTAGAATAACGTCCTTTTAAAAAAATAACTTTCAGTTATATCTTGGTAAATTAAATACAATGCTAGATAAAATACGTCGGTTCTTTATAAGACAGCTACGAAAAATGCGTTGGCTGCCACCCAAAATGTACGTAAAGTTCCATTACGAATATTTTTCTGGCAAAAAATTGAACTTGGCTAACCCAAAGGAATTCAACGCTAAAATAGAATGGTATAAAGTATTTTTTAGACCTAATTTATTAACACAGCTAGTAGACAAATACGAAGTAAGATCGTATGTCAAAAACAAAGTTGGCGAAGAGTATCTTAATGAGCTTTATGGGGTTTACGAAAACCCTGAGCATATAGATTTTGACAGTTTACCCAACAAGTTTGTTATAAAAGCTAACCATACCAATGGGCACAACCTCATTGTAAACGACAAAAGCAACCTCAATAAGCAGAACGTAAAAAAATTGTTTAAGAAATGGTTAGGTAAAAATCAATATTACCGAAGAGGACAAGAATGGGCCTATAAAGACGTAAAGCCAAAAATAATTATAGAAAAATTTTTAAAGGAAGACGATAAGAGCACTTTAGTTGATTATAAATTCTATTGCTTTGATGGCAAACCCAAATTTATTGATGTACATATAGATCGCGAAGATGACCATAAGCAAGGTTGTTTTGATCTCGATTTTAACCTTTTGCCTTTCGGAAAGAGTTCTACCTATAAAAGTATTTCGGCTGATATTGAAAAACCGAGTAATCTCAAAGAGATGGTGCTTTTAGCAGAAGCGTTATCTCAAGATTTACCTTTTGTACGTGTGGACGTCTATTCGGTAAACGGAAAAACGATTTTTGGAGAAATGACATTTTATCCGTCTGACGCTAGAAGGGAATTTTATCCCGATGAATATAATAGAATAATAGGAGATTATTTTAAGTTACCAAAACTCAAAGACAGTCAAGATATTATTACTGAAATCAATTAAATTATTTTTTTAAAACATAAACAGATATTCTTCAATGCAAAAGACAGCAACACAAAGTCACGATACTGAATTACCTATAGACGCAGTAATATCTTGGGTTGATGGTAATGACGAAGAACATCAAAAAAAAATGTTGCCCTATTTAGAAGATACTAAAAAAATAGAATCAAAAAAGTTCAGAACACGCTTTGATCAAGTTAACGAAATAAAATACACAGTAGATTCTATTTTAAAATTTGCCCCCTTTATTAGAAATATTTTTATTATTACGGATCAACAAATACCGGATTTTTTAAAGAATAACAATGCAGTTGATATTTATAAAAATGTAACCATAATAGATCATAAGACTATATTTTCTGGTTATGAAGAATATTTACCAACATTCAGCAGTCGGTCTATAGAATCCTTTATGTTTAGAATACCTGCTTTAGCAGATCATTTTATTTACCTAAATGACGATTTTTTCTTAATTAATGAGGTAAAACCTACTGACTTTTTCATCAACGGACAACCTGTTTTAAGAGGTAAATGGTTAAAATTTGAAGAAAATATTTTTTACAAAAAATTAAAAGCACCAAAGGTAAGTGGACATAAAGCTGCCCAACAAAGAGCTGCGAAGTTAGCAGGCTTTAATAAATACTACAATTTTAAACACACCCCACACCCTTTTAGAAAAACTACATTTCAACAGTATTTTCAGGAGAATGAAGATCTATTTATAGATAATATTAAGTATCGGTTTAGAAGTAATCATCAATTTTTATTTCAGGGATTAATTAATCATTTAGAAATTAAAAATAAAACCTGTGTTCTAAAAGACGATTTACAATTAATCTATTTTAGGTCTTATAAAAAGCCATTGTTCTGGTATAAGTTTAAACTAAATATAAAATCTAAAGGGAATTTGTTTTTAGGGTTACAGGGTTTGGACCAATGTCCTCCAAACATATTAGAATATATATTACAATGGCTTAAAGACAGAACAAACTAAGATCAATTCCGAGTTACTTCTTTATCCCATAATCCGTCCACTTTAAATTTTCTTTTCTAGTCGTTTCTCTAATGGCTCGATTCTTATCAATGGAGTCTTGAGTTTTATAGCCTCTAGGGTGATCTAAATGCAAGCAGACCGCACTGTACCTAATTTGCTTTGATTTTATGCCGTAATTAAAAAGTCGTTCACCCAATTCACGATCTTGTCCACCATATTGCATACGTTCATCAAAACCATTTACAGCAATAATATCCGTTTTCCATCCAGATGAGTTATGACCATTCCAACTGGCATTGGTAGGTGTAACTGTATTTAAGAACTTCTCAGTAAATCCACTGGCCGTAAGCTTGTTGTTTTTAAAAGATGATTTGAGTCCGTGTGATTTTAACCAATTGACATTAAAACAACGTTGCGTTAAAATATCTTCTTTTGTAATTTCTTTAGAAATTGACATGGGCAGCATAAAATAACCTCCTGATAAAAAGTACCCTTTTTCACGGGTTTCAATATGGACTTTCACATAATCTTCACGAGCCATGCAATCTCCGTCACTCATTAAAATATAATCTGAATTGCAGGCTAAAATAGCTTTATTCAAAATTTGTGATTTTTGAAAACCGTTATCCTCGTGCCACACATGATGTATTGGATAATGTATCAATGATTTCATCTTATCAATCAAATCAAACGTAGGCTGTTTTGAGCCATCATCTGCAATAATCATTTCAAAATCCTTGAAGTTTTGAGCTTCATAACTCCACATTACTTTTTCTAACCAAGCTTCAGAATTATAGGTACTTATGATTATTGAAATTTCTGGTTTCTGCATTATTTTATGAATTGATTCCGAATGGAGTTTTTATCGTTTTATACTTTTTTGTGGATTGTCTAATTTTTTCATTTTCTAATCGGGCAGCTTCATTTTTATATGGCCTTTCATGATACAAATGTACGCAAATACAGCTGTAACGTACTTGGAGAAATTTTACACCATTGTGCATCATGCGCTCACCCACTTCCCTATCCTCACCGCCATAGCACATGCGCTCATCAAAACCATTGACCTCCAGGATGTCTATTTTCCAGCAGGACACGTTCATGCCATCAAATGTGGCCTTAGTCGGTGTTACAGTATTCAAAAACTTCGATTTAAATTTCGATGCAGTAAGTTTATTGAGTTTAAAACTTTTGGGTTGTCCATTCTCCAACAACCAAATTTTATCAAAACATTTTTGTTTGAAAATAAGGTCTTTTGAGATTTTTTTTGAAACACTTTCCGTAAGCTTAAAATAGCCGCCAGAGAGCGCACAATTATTACGACGAAGCGCTAAATGTGTTTCTACAAAATCCTTTCTTGCTATACAATCTCCATCCGTAAATATTAAGTAATCTGAGCCTGAAGCTACAATGGCCTTATTTAATATTTTTGTTTTTTCAAAGCCATTGTCTACCTGCCAAACGTGTACAACTTTAAAATCGGTTTTATTCTTAAAAATATCAATAACATTTTTAGTACGGTCATCAGAACCATCATCCGCTATAATAATTTCAAAATTCTTATTCGTCTGAATACTGTAGCTATACAAAACCAACTCCAGGTATTCTGGCTTGTTGTATGTACTAATTATTACCGATGCTTGTATTGAGGAGTGCATAAACACAAAAATACTATTTTTACAGCTCAGAAAAATATACCAATGCCAAAACTATCGGGAGTAATAATAACCTTTAACGAAGAACGGAATATTGAAAACTGTTTACAATCCTTGGTCGATGTTGTGGATGAAATAGTGGTTGTAGATTCCTATTCTACGGATAGGACAAAAGAAATATGTGAGGGTTTTAATGTAAAGTTTATTGAAAAAAAGTTTCTTGGCTACATTGAGCAAAAGAATTTTGCATTAACGCAGGCCAGTCATGATTATATAGTTTCATTAGATGGCGACGAATCACTTTCTGAAACACTACAAAAATCCATAATCAACGTAAAAAGCAATTGGAAATATGACGGTTATTATTGTAACAGATTAAATAACTTTTGTGGCCAATGGATTAAACATTCAGATTGGTATCCCAACAAAAAGCTACGAGTTTTTGATAGGCGAAAAGCAAAATGGACGGGAATCAACCCTCATGATAATGTAAAATTGAATGATTCAAATTCCAAAACAGGATATTTAAAAGGCGATATTTTGCACCAAACCTATCAGAGCTATTCAGAATTCAACCAAAAAACAGAGTATTTTTCTTCCATTGCAGCTAAAGCCTATTTTAAAAAAGGAAAAAAAGCACCAATCTGGAAAATCATTTGGAATCCCGCTTGGGCCTTCTTTAAATCCTATTTTTTAAGATTGGGGTTTTTGGATGGATTTAATGGGTATGTCATTTGCAAACAGACTGCTAACATTACGTTCTTAAAGTATTCTAAATTGCGTGAAATTTATAAGTCCCAAACTTAATTTTTCTTTTTCCAGAATTTCAGTTTCTTTTTCAACTTCTTCTTGTTGTGGTATTTACGCTGAAATTCCTCAGTAGATTTCCACATAAGATCAACTATCTTGTTGTAATCTTCACCTGAAAGTTTAGCATATTCGTCACTCATGATTTCAACCATGGATTTATGGATGGTCAATCGGTCAAAATTTTTGATACGTTCTTCAAAATCCATTTGTTTAAATTCCATACGGTTCAAATCCACAAGAAAAAATGCATAACCATCTGCGGTCTTTTTTATCAATGTATTTCCCGGAGAATGATCCAAGAATTTAACACCTTTTTCATGAAGCTCATAAGTAAATTTGGTGAACTCACGCAGAATCTGTTCATAATCTGGGTAGTTAAAATCCGTGGTAAGTTCCCTATAGGTTAAATCACAATCCAGTTGCTTTGAAACATAGTAACTATGCTTAAACAAAACAGGTGTTTTAAACTCGTAATATGCTATTGGTTCTGGTGTCCCTATACCCAATTCTTGTAATTTTAATGCATACTCAAATGAACGTTGTGCTTTGCTTTTTCTTAAAAAATTGTATGCTATTTGGTTGAGAATATTGGGAACTTTAAAGGATTTTATATTGATGATAGAATCATTTAACTCAAACAGCCGTAGTGCATTTCGCTGCTGATTGCCAAATGGAGTGCCTTTTGTATTAAAATTAGCTATGAAATCATCCAGCTTATCCTGATGGAGTCTATATTCATCTTTAATTTCAAAATTTTTCATACGGCAATATTACAATTTTTAGAAATCAAAAATAATAATCTATTACTTTTCTAGTATAGCTACACAATTTTCATGTTCAAAACATCTAAAACCATTTTATTACATAAACAGCAAGACGTATCTTTGCAAAGCGAAAATTAAGTCAATGAACCATAAACGCGCTTTACAACATCCTGTTTTTAAATTAATTTCTAAGTCTGCAGAAGTACTAAACGTAGATGCCTTTGTCATCGGCGGATTTGTACGTGATTACCTGATAGAACGAGGGAATGCCAAAGATATTGATATTGTTGCCGTGGGCAGTGGTATCGAGCTCGCTAAAAAGGTGTCAGAACATATTCCTAGCAAACCAAAAGTGCAGATTTTTAAAACTTACGGTACGGCAATGCTCCAATATGAAGATATCGAAATTGAATTTGTTGGCGCAAGAAAGGAAAGTTACTCAGAAAACAGCCGAAATCCAATTGTTGAAAACGGTACGCTTAAAGACGATCAAAACCGTCGCGATTTTACCATCAATGCCTTAGCGTTAAGTTTGAATCATGATGATTTTGGTGAATTATTAGACCCTTTTAATGGACTTGAGGATTTAGATAAAGGGATTATCCGTACACCCTTAGACCCTAATATAACTTACAGTGATGACCCTTTGCGCATGATGCGTGCCATCCGTTTTGCAACTCAGCTCAACTTTAAAATAGAAGAACAATCCTTAAAAGCGATTACTGAAAATAAGGATCGAATAAAAATCATAACAAAAGAGCGTATCGTAGTTGAGCTTAACAAAATCCTTGAAAGTGATACACCTTCAATCGGATTCTTATTGCTCGAAAAAACAGGATTATTGGATTACATTTTACCAGAACTTACAGCTCTAAAAGGCATTGACGAAAAGGAAGGACAGCGCCATAAAGATAACTTCTATCACACATTGGAGGTTGTAGATAACATCTCTAAAACCACCGATAATCTATGGTTGCGCTGGGCCGCCTTATTACATGACATTGGCAAAGCACCAACCAAAAGATTTCATAAAAAAATTGGTTGGACCTTTCATGCTCACGAATTTGTAGGCAGTAAAATGGTATACAAATTATTCAAAAGGTTGAAAATGCCATTGAATGACAAAATGAAATTTGTTCAAAAGATGGTATTAATGAGTTCGCGGCCAATTGTTTTGGCGAGTGATGTCACGGATTCAGCCGTGCGCCGTTTGGTATTTGATGCTGGTGACCACGTGGATGATTTAATGACGCTTTGCGAGGCAGATATCACGACAAAAAATCCAAAGAAATTTAAAAAATATCATAACAACTTTCAAAAGGTAAGAGATAAAATTGTTGAAGTTGAAGAACGTGATCAGATTCGGAATTTTCAGCCACCCATTTCTGGTGAGGAAATTATGGAAGCATTCAATTTGAAACCTTCTCGCGAAATTGGTGTTATAAAGGAGGCCATTAAAGAGGCCATTTTAGAAGGTGAAATTCCTAATGAACACGAAGCGGCTTTTCAACTCATGTTAGAGGAAGGGAAAAAGTTAGGACTTAAAGTGGCTGAATAACCATGATAAAAATCGTAAGAACTAATTCTATAAATAAAGATTTTATTCGACTTATCAGTGAGCTGGATACCTATTTAAAAATCACGGATGGTGACGAACATGAATTTTATAATCAGTTTAACGGCATTGAAAACTTAGAGCATGTGGTCGTAGCTTATGATAATGAAAATCCCGTTGGCTGCGGCGCATTTAAAAATTTCGATAACAATTCAGTCGAAATAAAACGCATGTTTACAAAACCTGAAGCTAGAAAAAAATCAGTAGGTTCAAAAATTCTAAAAGAGCTTGAAAATTGGGCTTCAAAACTAAAGTATGAATCCTGTATTTTAGAAACTGGAATTAGGCAGAAAGAAGCTGTTGAATTTTATAAAAAAAATAACTATCAAATCATCCCAAAATACGGACAGTACCAAAATATGGATAACAGTCTTTGTTTTAAAAAAGTATTATAAAGCGTGAGAAAAAGATTCAGGAAAACAGTAAAAATAGCTTTGGTAATGATTTATCTCGTCATCATAGCTGGTGCTGTGGTACGTATGACAGGATCTGGCATGGGCTGCCCAGATTGGCCAAAATGCTTTGGATACTATATTCCACCAACCGAACTTTCGGAATTACAATTTAAACCAAATCACGATTATAAAAAGGGAGTTGTGATTATTGTAAATGAAGAATTGCAAGTATCAAAAGAAGATTTCACATCAGCTAAAAATTTCAATATTAATAATTGGGAACCCTATACAGCACATGATTATGCCGAGTTCAATCCATTGCACACATGGGTCGAATATGTCAACAGATTATTGGGCGCACTTTCTGGCATCCCTATTCTTATATTCACCATTATGTCCATTTGGCTTTGGAAGGACAGAAAACGCTTTTTATTACTTTCAATTTTTACCGTTATAGCAATGGGTTTTCAAGCATGGTTAGGAAAAACGGTGGTCGATTCTAATTTGGCGCCGTACAAAATTACTATTCATATGGTTATGGCTTTGGTCATTGTGGCAGTGATTCTTTATCTCATATTTGCCTCAAAAACGAGTTTTAAAAATCAAAAGTTTGATAAAACATTTAGAAACGGCATTATTATAGCCACCTTGCTATCACTTGTTCAAATTATTTTAGGAACTCAAGTACGGCAATTTGTCGATATTCAAAATAAGCTCAATGGTTATTTTAACTGGGATATTACTGCAATAGCACCTATGGAATTCTATGTGCATCGTACACTTTCAATCGTGCTACTTCTTATAAACTTGTGGTTATTTTATCGTAACAGAAAATTAAATCTTGGTTACAATAAATTCAAACTAGTGCTCATTTGTATTGGTTTAGAAATTGCCACAGGCATTGCTATGTACTACTTTAACTTCCCGTTTTCTACCCAACCGTTGCATTTGGTCATCGCTACCATAATGATAGGAATTCAATTTTACATTATTTTAGAAAGTAGTCGTAAGCATCAACCAAAAACAGTAAAAACTTCAACATAAATTGTATCTTTGCAGACCATTAATATGCAACTATGATTTACAGATTTAGAGTCGTTTTAGACAATGATACCGAAGATGATGTGTTCCGTGATATTGAAATCCGAGAAACGGACACTATGGAAGATTTGCACAATGTTATCACTCAATCTTTTGGTTTTGACGGTATGGAAATGGCGTCTTTTTATGTGAGCGACGACGAATGGAATCAAGGTGAGGAAATTGCCATGATGGATATGAGCGAAGCTGGTAATCAGGTAAGAACAATGAACGAGACCAAAATTAATGACGTCGTTCATGAAGCCTCTACCAACCTCATTTATGTGTATGATTTTTTGAGTATGTGGACTTTTTATGTAGAATTAGGTGAAATTCTTGAAGAAGCCGAAGGTACAGACTACCCAAATTTAATGTATGTACAAGGTCAAATCCCTGATGAAGCGCCAGAGAAAAAGTTTGAGGCGGAACAGGATGATGATGACTACAATGAGTTTGACGACGATTTGGATGTCGATGATTATAGCGATTTGGATTTTGATGAGAATTGGAATTGATCCTTATCGATTTTTTATAATTTTGAATCCTTATCTGAAATTATGAGAATCCTATTTTTTTCACTGTATTCAAGAGGCTTGTCTTTCTTCTGATTATTAATTTTTATCGAATCTTTGAAATCATAAAAATTCAGGTTTTCTTTTAAAAAATATTTAAAATTAAATTGCAATTCATCCAGTTTAGATTTAAAACTTCTCCTATCTAAATAAAGATTTTTCGTTGGAAACTTTTTGGAATTAAAATCGTCTATTAAAGTTGTATTGTAATGAAAATTCACATTATGATTATCCAAAGACCCATCAATATTATCGATAGTCTGTGCTATTCCCTGAAATGAACAGAATAAAATAACCGACGCTATAACCGTAATTTTTTTCATCTTATTGATTTTTATAAAGTTACAATATTTTATTAAACCTAGATGTAACAATTCTTCACCTCTTTCGTCTTATTTTTATAACCAACTTTTGCCAGACTTGCTTTGGCATCTTTAAACCGATCAATCTTGGAACCCATCCTAACAATCAACAACCTTACAAAGAAATTTGGCCATCTTACAGCGGTCAAAGATTTAAGTTTCACCATTAACAAAGGTAATGTTTACGGCATCCTTGGACCCAACGGCAGTGGTAAATCCACTACTTTAGGCATTGTTCTAAACGTAGTCAATAGAACTAATGGTAACTTTCATTGGTTTGACGGTAATACCACCACGCATGATGCATTAAAACAAGTTGGGGCAATTATAGAACGGCCAAATTTTTACCCTTATATGACGGCGGAACAAAACTTAAAGCTAGTCTGCAAAATAAAAGGTGTGGACTTTTCTAAAATTGAAGAAAAACTTGAAGTGGTCGGTTTGTTAGACAGAAAAGGTCATAAATTCAAAACCTATTCGTTAGGTATGAAACAACGGTTGGCCATTGCCTCTGCTCTACTCAACGACCCTGAAATTTTAATTCTGGACGAACCAACAAACGGTCTGGACCCACAAGGTATTCATCAAATAAGACAGATTATAAAAGACATTGCATCTGAAGGTACCACGATTTTATTGGCATCACACCTTTTGGACGAAGTCGAAAAAGTTTGTTCACATGTTGTGGTACTGCGTAAAGGTGAAAAATTATATTCCGGTAGAGTAGACGAAATGATAAATAGCCACGGATTCTTCGAATTAAAAGCTGAAAAGCATCAAGATTTATTACATGTGCTTGAAAACAATTCAGACTTTGGAAAGATTAAAATTGAAGGCGAACTGATTACAGCATTTTTAAATGAACCGATGTCTGCACCAGAATTCAATAAATTAATGTTTGAAAAGGGTATCATTCTTTCGCATTTAGTAAAACGAAAAGAAAGTTTAGAAGAGCAATTTCTTCAACTTACAGACAACCTAAACGAAGTTGCTGCGCAAAATTAAAAATCAATCAAAATTTTAATGTTGTATCTAGATTTATCGAGATGTAACATAACCAACAATCAACCCATCCATCATGTTAAGACTATTAACTCTCGAATTACAAAAACTTTGGCTCAACAGAGCAAGTAAAGTTCTTATTATAATGTCGTTTATTTTACCTTTTACGGTATTAATTCTATCATCGATAAAAATCAATTTCTTTGGTTTTTTTACACTTGAATTAGGCGAGCTTGGTATTTTCAACTTTCCTATTATTTGGCATATTACGACATTTTTTGCGGCACAGTTCAAATTTTTCTTCGCCATTGTTGTAGTAAGTATGATTAGTAATGAATACAGTAACAAAACTTTAAAACAGAACCTCATTGATGGTTTGAGCAAAAAGGAATTTATATTGTCAAAATTCTATACAATTCTATTCTTTTCGTTCGCGGCTACAGTTCTCATTGGTATAGCAACATTTTTAATAGGCCTATATTACTCCAGCTATACGGAAGCTAGTATTATCTTTAGAGAGACCGAATTTTTGTTGGCGTATTTCGTCAAACTCACAGGATTTTTTAGTTTGTGTTTATTTTTGGCGATGCTTTTAAAACGTTCGGCTTTTGCATTGGGCTTCTTGTTTTTATTATTTATTTCAGAAGGTATTATCTATGGCTTAATGCGTTGGCAAATCAGTGCAGAAGTTGCGGATAGTATACATAACTTTATGCCACTGCAATCTATGTGGAACTTAATTGAACAGCCCATACAAAGGATTGTCATGACTAAATTTCCAGAGAAAACGGATATCGCTTACGATTATGCCGTTCATTGGTATGAAGTTTTCATCGTCTTAGGCTGGACAGCTATTTTTATCTTTTTATCGTATCGATTACTAAAAAAGCGCGATTTGTAATATCTTTGGTAGTCATTGCTGCCTTAGATGAAAAGAAAAAGTTTTTTAATTTTAATTCTACTAATTTCCTTTACTTGCTATGCCCAAAACGAAGCATCGTATTGGTACTTTGGACAAAATGCAGGTTTAAGATTTAACACAACAACAGGAACTGTAAATGCAGTAACGGATGGGCAAATTAACACCCTAGAAGGATGCACCTCCATATCAGACAAAGCTGGTAACTTGCAATTCTACACAGATGGACAAACCGTATGGAACAGAAATCACCAAATTATGTCTCAAGGTGATTATTTTGGTGGTACAGGACTTTTGGGAGATCCGTCAAGCACATCTTCTGGACTCATAGTTCCTAAGCCAGAAGATCCTATAAAATATTACATTTTTACCGTGGATGAACCACACCATGATAATGCGGCATTTCATCCTAATCAAAATATTAATGTTCCGGCTTTTCAAGATGACGGTTTTAATAACGGGTTCAACTATTCATTAGTAGATATGAGCCTAAATGGCGGACTTGGAGATGTAGACACCTCTGAAAAAAATATTCCATTAATCACATACGACCCTAGCAATTCTGAACATGTAAAATATAAATGTTCAGAAAAAATAACCGCAGTAAGAGCGGAGGATTGCTCATCGTTTTGGGTTATTACTCATTTTATAGATTCATTTTATGCCTTTAAGGTAGAAACTACAGGTGTTATCACAACTCCCGTAAAATCTACTGTTGGACCAGTGGTACCTATTTCTGGTTACAGACGCAACGCACTTGGTTATTTAAAAGCATCACCTGATGCTTCAAAACTGGTGGTAGCGCATCAAGGATTGGCACAGATAACTGCTGGTGAAGCACCAGGTAATGTTTTTCTTTTTGACTTTGATAATAATACAGGTATTGTTTCAAATGCACTAGAACTTTACGGTGAAGAAAATAACAATAGTGCTTATGGTGTAGAATTCTCTGCAGAGAATAGAAAAGTTTATGCTTCAATTGGCATTGGTCCGGCTGGCAATAACGCTAGTCAAATCTTACAATGGGATTTGGAAAGCGCAGATATACCCAATTCGCTGCAAGTAATACATACATCGTCCAATATAAGTGCTGGAGCATTACAACTGGGTGTAGACCGAAGAATTTACAGAGCGCAATTTAGTTTTAACGGAGGTGACCCTAATGCCCAAAGGTATCTTGGTGTTATCAATAATCCTGAACTTAATGGCAGCCTTGCGGATTATGATGAGCGAGGTATCTTATTGGATGTTAATGGTGGATTTAATAATACGGGCAGAATTGGTTTGCCTCCATTTATACAATCATTATTTAATTCACAAACTGATATTATAAGAAATGGGTTAAGCACGACCGAATTAAAGTTATGTGATGGTGACAATTACACATTACAGGCCGATGATATTATAGGAGCAGACTATATATGGACTTTAGATGGTAATCCATTAGCCGAAACTTCATCAGAACTTTTTATTGATACTCCCGGTTTTTATGAAGTTGTTATCGAACCTAACAATGGTGAATGTCCCATAGAAGGTAGCGCTGTTGTTGGTGTTTTTGATATTCCATTAGCCAACCCTCTTTCTAATTTAAGAATATGCGATAATTCTGGAAATGACGGTAAATTTGAATTTGATTTTACTTCGAAAAATTCTGAAACACTTTTAACGCAAGACCCAACAATGCTCAACGTACGTTATTTTGAATCTTCGGAAGATGCAAACAATCTTGAAAACGAAATTACCTTTCCTTATACCAATTCAAGCAACCCAATGACCATTCACGTTAGAGTTGATAATGTCGAAAACAATAATTGTTTTGATTTAAATTCATTTGAATTGGAAGTATTCAATACACCAGAAATCGTACAACTCAATAACATTGATAGATGCGATGTAGAGGATAATCTGATAGATGGTATTACTACAATTGACCTTTCAGAATTTATTCCTGAAATTAGGGGAGATCAACCTGAAAGTGACGTTAACATTACCTTTCACTCCTCACAAAATGATGCTGAAAATGACGTGGGTGCCTTACCTTTAATGTACAAAAATAATGATCCTTTTTCTGAAACGATTTATGTAAGAATTGAAAACACAACCAATACTGTATGCTACACCACAGATAGTTTTATGTTTACAGTTTTTGCAGCACCAATTGCCAACAACAGTTCAATCTTACAATGTGACGAGGATGGCATACAGGATGGCAAGACCATCTTTAACATCAACCAGATCGTGGACGACATCACCGGCGGCGCAACCGGCCGATGGGTCGAGTACTACCGTTCACTCAACGATGCGCAGGACCAGATGGATGCCATTGACGGAGACAATTTTGAGAACATCACCAATCCCGAGACCGTTTACGCCAGGGTGACCGATACAGGTACCGGCTGTGTCAACTTCTGTGAGGTATCGCTCGAGGTGAGCACCACAACCTCCAACGATACCAGCCTTTCAGAATGTGACGATGACGGTATCGAGGACGGACTTACCGAGTTCGACCTATCTATGGCCAACAGCATCGTGCTGGCAGGCTCGCCCGCAGGCCTCGATATCGAGTACTTCGAGACCTACGAGGATGCCCTCCTGGAGACAGATCCCATAGGGACCACCTTTACCAATACCGTTGCTTACAACCAGACCGTTTATGCTCGTGTCGAGAACGGCAACGCCTGTTACGGCATCAGTGAAATTGAGCTTACCGTGCTGAGGCTGCCCAACATCGAGACCGAGCTCGAGACCTTCTACTGCCTCAACTTTTTCCCTGAGACCATCAGGTTGGACGGTGGCCTAATCGACGATCTGCCCAACAACTATTTTTACGAATGGTCCACCGGCGAGAACACATTGGCCATTGAGGTGAACGAGCCGGGAACCTATACGGTAAGGGTGACCGGTGTGAACGGATGCTTCAAGGACAGGACCATTACCGTGCTGCCGTCCAACATCGCCACCGTTACGGATATTGAGGTGGTGGATGCCTCGCAGAACAATTCCGTGACCGTGATGGTAAGTGGCCAGGGCGACTATGAATACGCACTGGACAGCATAGACGGCCCCTACCAGGACAGCAACACCTTCGACAACGTGCAACCGGGACTCTACACCGTATACGTAAGGGACAGGAACGACTGTGGCATCACCGAGCAACTCGTATCGGTTGTGGGATTTCCAAAGTTCTTCACGCCAAACGGTGACGGACAGAACGACATCTGGCGCGTGAGGGGCATATCCTCACGGTTCCAGGCCAATACCAAGATCCTCATTTTTGACCGGTATGGAAAACTGCTTCGGGAACTCGATCCGCTCGGTCCCGGCTGGGACGGAACGCACAATGGACAGAGGATGCCAACCAGCGATTACTGGTTCAAGGTAAAGCTCGAGGACGGAAGGACCTTTACAAGCCATTTTACTTTAAAACGATGAATTTGAAACTCGACTTTTATAAAAAAATAAGGTGTATTGCCTTTGTTGCACTTTTTTCATTTTTCGCAAATGCTCAAGAGCCTAATGATTGCCAATTTGCAGTAACAGTCTGCGGAAATTCAAATTTAAATATTGATGCCAATGGAATAGGTACCCAGGAATTATCAGGGTCTAATACATGCTCAAGCCAAGAAAATAACAGTATTTGGTTATTGATCAATATAGCTACTTCTGGAACATTGGGTTTTACCTTAACACCAGAAAGCAGTGATATAGGCATTGATTATGATTTCTTTATCTATGGTCCAGACGTGGTCTGTGGCAATATTGGTCAAGCTATTAGATGTTCTACAACAAATCCAGTAGCTGCTAACCAAGGCAATAATCTAACTGGTATGAATTCTACCGAAACCGATACTTCTGAAGGTCCTGGTCCCGATGGTAATAGTTTTGTACGTGAATTGAATGTTTTAGCCGGTGAGAGCTATTTTTTTGTAATAGATAGACCTATTGGGACGAGCCCGTTTTCTTTAGAATGGACTGGTACAGCTACTTTTCCTGACAATCCGTCTAACCCGTTAACCACAAATGCATCTTCTTCAAGTTTAGAAGATTTTGCAATTTGCGATAGTCAAGCACCTTTTGATGATAATATCACTGCTATTGATCTTACTCAACTCAGCCAAGCTATTATAAATGGCGAAAGTGATGTTGTGGTCTCTTATCACAATACGGAGAGTGATGCTAACCTAAATATTAACTCTTTAGGTGAAAATTTTAATAATTCGGCAAGTCCACAGAATGTTTATATCCGTGTGGAAAACACAACAACTGGTTGTTTCATTTTGAATGATTTTAATATAATAGTAACTGCCTTAACCAATTTTAACACACCTACCGACTATCCCATTTGCGATAATGATGATGATGGCGATAATCAAAATGGACAGGTCACTTTTGATTTTAATACTAAAACACAAGAAATCACAGAGAATGTTCCAGGTGCGAATTACAATATTTCATATCACTTAAGTGAGTCCGATGCTGAAGCAAATGCCAGTCCATTACCATTAATTTATACTAACAACACACCGACTCCAACGGAAATTTTTGTTAGAATTTTTGACAACGACTCGGGATGCTTTGGTTTTACCTCATTTATGATTGAAGTTTCGGAAATTCCAGAAGCCAACAACAGTTCAATCTTACAATGTGACGAGGATGGCATACAGGATGGCAAGACCATCTTTAACATCAACCAGATCGTGGACGACATCACCGGCGGCGCAACCGGCCGATGGGTCGAGTACTACCGTTCACTCAACGATGCGCAGGACCAGATGGATGCCATTGACGGAGACAATTTTGAGAACATCACCAATCCCGAGACCGTTTACGCCAGGGTGACCGATACAGGTACCGGCTGTGTCAACTTCTGTGAGGTATCGCTCGAGGTGAGCACCACAACCTCCAACGATACCAGCCTTTCAGAATGTGACGATGACGGTATCGAGGACGGACTTACCGAGTTCGACCTATCTATGGCCAACAGCATCGTGCTGGCAGGCTCGCCCGCAGGCCTCGATATCGAGTACTTCGAGACCTACGAGGATGCCCTCCTGGAGACAGATCCCATAGGGACCACCTTTACCAATACCGTTGCTTACAACCAGACCGTTTATGCTCGTGTCGAGAACGGCAACGCCTGTTACGGCATCAGTGAAATTGAGCTTACCGTGCTGAGGCTGCCCAACATCGAGACCGAGCTCGAGACCTTCTACTGCCTCAACTTTTTCCCTGAGACCATCAGGTTGGACGGTGGCCTAATCGACGATCTGCCCAACAACTATTTTTACGAATGGTCCACCGGCGAGAACACATTGGCCATTGAGGTGAACGAGCCGGGAACCTATACGGTAAGGGTGACCGGTGTGAACGGATGCTTCAAGGACAGGACCATTACCGTGCTGCCGTCCAACATCGCCACCGTTACGGATATTGAGGTGGTGGATGCCTCGCAGAACAATTCCGTGACCGTGATGGTAAGTGGCCAGGGCGACTATGAATACGCACTGGACAGCATAGACGGCCCCTACCAGGACAGCAACACCTTCGACAACGTGCAACCGGGACTCTACACCGTATACGTAAGGGACAGGAACGACTGTGGCATCACCGAGCAACTCGTATCGGTTGTGGGATTTCCAAAGTTCTTCACGCCAAACGGTGACGGACAGAACGACATCTGGCGCGTGAGGGGCATATCCTCACGGTTCCAGGCCAATACCAAGATCCTCATTTTTGACCGGTATGGAAAACTGCTTCGGGAACTCGATCCGCTCGGTCCCGGCTGGGACGGAACGCACAATGGACAGAGGATGCCAACCAGCGATTACTGGTTCAAGGTAAAGCTCGAGGACGGAAGGACCTTTACAAGCCATTTTACACTTAAGCAATAATTTTAAAATAGTATCTTAGTTTCACTAAAAAATCAAGTGAAAAGACCCTATTACATTATATTTTTAATTTTAAGTGTGTCTGTATTATCAGCTCAAGATGTTTCGTTATTTCAACAATTAAATGGCAGATATGATTACACGGCCATTGGAAACACACTCAACATACAAGAAAACGGACCTACTGCTCCTTGCAATATTCTGACTTCATCTTCTGCGATTCTGAATCTCAATCCCGATCAAAGCATAATCGCTGCATATTTATATTGGGCTGGCTCTGGGACTGGTGATTTTGAAGTAGAATTGAATGGAATTCCCATAAGTGCCGAACGCTCATTTAGTGACTCATTGGATCCCAATCGTATTTTTTTTGCTGCGTTTGCTGATGTTACAGAAATAGTTTTAAATCAAGGTAATATATATTATACCATTTCCGGTTTTGATATCCAAAGTGTTATTCCTCCTTACTGTCCATCTGGTACCAATTTTGGTGGTTGGGCAATTTCAGTAATTTATCAAGATGAAGATCTTCCACTTAATCAATTAAACATATACGATGGTCTGCAAAGTGTTCCGGAATCGTTGTCAATAACTTTGGATAATCTCAATGTACTGGACAACGAGGATGCTAAAATTGGATTTATTGCTTGGGAAGGAGATAATGCTTTGGCCGTTAATGAACAGTTGACCATCAACGGAAATATAATTAGCAATCCACCATTAAATCCCGCTAACAATGCTTTCAATGGTACAAATTCTTTCACTGGCGCATCTGACTTGTACAATATGGACATTGATGTTTACAATATTCAAAATAATATTTCCATTGGAGATACCTCAGCCAACATTACTTTAACCTCTGGACAGGATTTTGTAATGATCAATTCAATTATTACGGTATTAAACAGTCAACTACCTGATGCAACCGTTGTTGTTAATGATTATGTAATAGAATGTAACGACCAAACAATTCAGGTTTTATATACGGTCAATAATTTTAATAGTACCGATTCACTTCCTGCGAATACACCTATCGCTTTTTATGCAGATAATGTTGTGGTTGGCCAATCTGAAACCAGTAATATGCTTCCAATCGGCGGAACTGAAAGCAATTCAATTTTTCTAACGATACCAGAAAGTTTAGGTGAGTCTTTTAAGCTCTTAGCTATTGCAGATGACGATGGAACAATGACCGGAACAATTACAGAAACCAACGAAAACAATAATAGTTTTAGTGTTAATTTAGAATTACTTCTCATACCACAACCAACGCTATTAGCTGACCTCTCGGAATGCAATCAGGGTTTTGAAACTTCAACTTTTAATTTATATGAAGCTATTGACAGTCTGGATGTTGACGAAAATACAATTACCTTCTACCAATCTTTAAATGATTTAGAAATTGAAAGCAATGCAGTTGCTTCACCACAGTTTTATACAAACATTGCAAACCCTGAAACTATTTACGCGCGTTTAGAAGGTGAACCATGTTATGAAATTTTTCAATTTCAACTTGAAGTTGAAAACTGCCCTCCAAGGATTCCAGAAGGGTTTTCGCCAAATAATGATAACTTAAATGACCATTTCAATATCCAAGGATTATATAATATTTTTATTGACCATGAATTAAAAATTTTTAATCGTTATGGTGATTTAATTTTTCAAGGTGACAATGAAAATCGATGGTTCGGAAAAATAAACAGAGGACTTAACAATAATGGTAACTTGGTTCCAGTCGGGACATATTATTACATTTTGCATTTTAACGATTCAAATTATCAACCTTATTCTGGTTGGGTTTATGTTAGCTATTGAGAAGAATATTTATTCTAAATAAACTAAAAGCAATCTCAAATGTTAATATTTAATGTATTTCACCGTATTTATTTGTATTTTATCTAATATTAGTCTATTTTTCCGCTCAATAAAGTTTGAGTTAGTGTTGGCCCCAAATCTACCCTCACTTAAGTTTTGAAATTTAACCGCAACTAATGACGCCTACTAAACGTTCCCTCAGCTTAATTCTGTGCTTATTATGTTATGTCAATTTTGCACAACAAATTTCAGTAGATAACACCATTTCTCCGCAAAGTTTAATTGAAAACACCTTGATTCAAGGGTGTGTAGAAGTATCTAATATTGCGTCTGAGATCAACGGAAATTCTATAGGTATAGGCAGTTATGGTTATTTTGAACGTCATAATTCAAACTTTCCTTTTGAAAACGGAATTGTGCTATCTACCGGAAATGCAAATGCAGCTGGTAACGGACAGAATAACGAAACATTAAATGATGGTAACCCATCTTGGACTACTGATGAAGACCTGGAAACTGCTTTGGGTATCACCGAAACACTAAATGCAACTTCTATAGAATTCGATTTTAGATCTATTTCCAACACTATACAATTCAACTACATACTGGCATCCGAAGAATATTTCAGCAATTTCCCCTGTAATTATTCAGATGGTTTTGCTTTTTTAATCAGAGAAGCTGGCACTACTAATCCTTATACCAACATCGCTTTGGTCCCAGGAACAAACCTTCCCGTAAACACCAACACAGTTCACGACGAGATTGTTGGCTTTTGCGATGCTGAAAACGGTCAATATTTTGAAGGCTATAATATTGGAGATACCAATTATAACGGCAGAACGACAGTCTTATCTGCAACAGCAACAATCCAACCCAATGTAGTGTACCAAATAAAATTGGTTATTGCTGACCAAACGGACGAAAATTATGATTCTGCAGTTTTTATTGAGGGTAATAGCTTCAATGCAGCTGTTGATTTAGGTGATGATATCACTACTTGTGCTAGTGATGTACTTTTAGATGGCAACATCCAAAATTCACAGGCCAGCTACACCTGGTATTTTAACAACAATATTATAACTGGAGCTTCACAACCTACCTACAACGCAATACAAACCGGAAATTACCGAGTTGAAATTGAAATCCCACTTGCAGGTGGAACATGTATCATTGAAGACGAGGTGGCAATCACTCTCAGTTCTACACAATCCTCTGACCCAATTATAGACTTTGAACTGTGTGATGATGCCTCCAACGACGGAATTGAAACTTTCGATTTATCATTAAAAAACGCCGAAGTACTCGCTTCGGTTCCTGCTTCAAATTATAATATTTCTTATCATTTTTCGAATGCCGAAGCTCTGAATGGAACAAGTCCCATAATTAACCCAATTCAAAATTCGGATAATCCACAAACTATTTATGTGCGTATTGAAGATGTTGATAATGGTTGTTTAGCTTTTTCAGAATTTAATTTGGTCGTTAATCAATTTCCAATTATTGTAGATCCTACACCACTTGAAGTATGCGATGATCAAACGGCAGATGGTTTTACCGCTATTGATTTGAACGTAAAAAATGATGAAATAACCAATGGGCAAACCAATCTTGTGGTAACCTACCACAGTTCTGCTTCGGATGCTACTCTTGGAGTCAATCCGCTACCAATGCCATATGTGAATACCAATACAAATGAACAAGTTTTTGTGAGTGTCCGAAATCCTCAAACAGGATGTAGCGCTACCACTACTTTGGATATTTCAGTTTTAGATAATCCTATTATAAACACAGACCGTCACTATATTGATGCCTGTGATGCAGATCATGACGGGTTTGCCGATTTTGATTTAACTACAATTATTGATGATGTTTTAGATGGATTGACTGGTGTAACCGTAACTTTTCACGAATCCAATGATGATGCACTTTCTGGCTCAAACCCAATCGCTGATGATACAAATTACTCTAATATTATAGGTGAAGAACAGCTCGTTTATATCCGTGTAGAAGATGATATCACTGGTTGTGCTTCGGTAACTCCCATTGAAATTCACACTAACTTATTATTAACAGGAACCAACATTAACGATGTTACTTTTTGCGATGTAGATAATGATGGTGTTGAAGAATTTGATTTGATTAATATTGCTGGCGGAATTATTAATGATTTGGATAATGTTACGGTTGTTTTTTATGAAAATGAAGATGACAGAGATAATGAAACTAACCCAATTGATACCACAGTCCCTTATGTACCAGGTAGCAATCCGCAAACTTTATATTTAGCGTTAGCCAGTGAAACATGTAATGATATTGCTGAAATTCAATTGATATTGTTACCTGTTCAGGAATTTGAATCTATTGACGACCAAACAGTTTGCGACGAGGATCAAGATGGATTTACAGTTACTGACTTATCACAATTTGATGTTTTGGTAACGCTAGGTCAGTCCGATTACGCAGTCACTTATTTTCCTACTGAGGAAGATGCATTAGCTAATACCAATGCATTACCAAATTTTTATACAAATGCCGTCAACCCATATACAGTGTATCCTAGAATCGAATCTGTGGGTACTGGTTGCTTTGATGTCAATTCTTTTGATATTACTGTGCTTGAAGCACCTATGACCACTGCTCCATCCGAGATTATTATTTGTGATAATGATCAAGACGGTTTTTCACAAATTAACCTTCAAGATGTCATTACCGAAGTTGTCACAGATACCAACAATCGTCTTTTTAGTTTTTATAATTCACAGAATGATGCGGAAAATGCTTCAAACGAAATTACAGCTGAAACTAATTATAGCGCACAAACTGAATCTGTTTTTATTAGAGTTGAAAATGCGCAGACAGGTTGTTTTTCAACTGAAAGACTTTCAATTATTGTAAATACTCTTCCAGTTTTTCAACCTATTGATAATTATAATATCTGCGAAAATAACAGTGATGGTATTGGTGAATTTATATTCAGCACTAAAGATTCCGAAATCTTAAACGGTCAGGCCAACAAACAAGTGCTGTATTTCCGCAATCAAAATGATGCAGACAACAGAACAAATGCTATTGACAAGAATAATGTATTTCAAAATACATCCAACCCACAAACTATTTTTGTAAGAGTTGAGAATATATCTGATCAAGATTGTTACGGAACGTCCAGTTTTTCAATTGAAGTTGGTAGTAATCCAGAATTCAACATACCTGATAACTGGTTTGTTTGCGATGACGTTTCTAATGACGGTAGTGAGTCTTTTGACCTTACAACCAAAATTGCTGAAATTACTGAGAATATTTCGGACGATTTATCAGTGACCTTTTACACCTCTCAATATAACGCTGAACATAGTATAGACCCCTTGCCGCTTGAATTTTCAAACACCGTAAATCCACAACAAATTTACGTACAGATTGATAACGGAACTATCTGTAATTCCATAACATCTTTTGAGCTCAATGTGATTCAGGTGCCTCAAGTGAATCCTTCACAACCTCTGGTAACTTGTGATACAGATTACGATGGACTATCTGAATTTGATTTAACCATTGCAGAATTTGATATTTTAGATGTAAGGCAAGATGATATAAGAATTGAATATTTTGAAAATTTAGACGATGTTGAAACGGGATTAAATGCCATAGTAAACCCAGAGCAGTACGAAAATGTTGCCAGTCTACAAACGGTATATATCAAGGTGACCAATACCATTTCGGAATGTTACGCAACCGTGCCAATTGAACTTATTGTGAATCTTCCTCCTGCAATTAACGATTTTCAAGTTTATGATATTTGCGAGAATGCGACTAACAGCTTTGATCTAAATGAAATTAATTCAGTTTTAGTAGATGACGGCAATAACATTTTAATAAATTACTTTAGTTCTGAAGCTGATGCACTCAACAATACAAATGCTTTAGATACCGACTACACCTATCAATCTAATTTTGATCTGATTTATGCTCGAGCACAATTTAGCACCACACAATGTGTCTCTATTTATGAATTTAATTTAAATGTTGATCTGTTACCTTTTGCAAATCAACCCAATGATTTAGAAGCATGTGACGACGATTTTGATGGACTTTTAGAGTTTGATTTATCGCAGCAAGATGTTAGTGTTCTCGGTTCGCAAGATTCAAATTCATATACTGTAACCTACTATAATAATGAGCAAAATGCTAACGATGGTGTTTCGTTAATTGAAACCAATTACATCGCTTTTGATGGTGAAATAATTTTTGCGCGAGTTGAGAATAATGCAACTGGTTGTTATAGTTTGTCACAATTCAATATTTACATCAATCCGCTTCCAGTAATCGATATCGAAGATCAGGTAATTTGTTTGGATAATTTCCCATTACTAGTTTCTGCGAATACCAACATTACAACTGATCAATATCTATGGTCTACAAATGACACCACACCAGAAATTGAAATTACGGAAATAGGTAGTTATTGGGTAACCATTACCACGGCATCTGGATGCGAAAACACACGAGTATTTAACGTTACAGAATCTGAAGCAGCCAGCATTGATGTGACCGAAACGGTTGATTTTTCTGATCCAAACAATATTACTGTTACTATAAGCGGTATTGGCGATTATCTTTACCAATTGGATGATAATGAGCCACAAGAAGACAGTGTTTTTGAAAACGTTAGCATGGGTTACCATACCATTACTATAATAGACCTCAACGGATGCTCAAGTGTTACTAGAGAGGTATTGGTCATCGATGCTCCAAAATTTATGACACCCAACAATGATGGTGCTTTTGATACCTGGCACATTGTGGGAGTTGAAACTTTACCTGGAACCATTATTCATATTTTTGATCGCTATGGTAAATTGCTCAAAAAATTAAGCCATAATTCACCTGGTTGGGATGGTACCTTCAACGGAAATAAAATGCCTGCGAGTGACTACTGGTATTTAGCTGAAGTGAAACGTGGCACAGAGTCTTTTGAGGTCAAAGGTCACTTTTCTATAAGGCGTTAAACAAAATTTCACCTACTTTAACAACTCATTTTTATTTCATAATCTTAAGGTTGCTTATCTTTGCGGTCCCTTAATATTTAGATGAAACAATTACTTTTACTCATTAGTTTCTTATTGACGCTGTCATGCTTTTCACAAAATATCATTGTAGATAGCCAAACTTATACTCCACAACAACTTATTGAAGATATTTTAATAGACAGTGATTGTATTGAAAACGTGGTGGTTACTAATGTAGTTGGTGGAAATTTTAATAGCTCGGATGAAAGCTATGGTTTTTTTGATGCTACAGGAACTACATTTCCTTTTCAAAGTGGTTTGGTGATGAGTACCGGAAGATTGGCAAATGTACCAGGTCCAAACAATAATCTAAGTGATGATGATGCGCCTGGTTGGAATGGTGATAATGACTTAGAAGTTGCACTAAACGAAAGTAATACCACAAATGCTACCATATTGGAATTTGATTTTACATCTGTGGCGTCTCAAATTAGTTTTAGATATATTTTTGCTTCGGAAGAGTATCAGGAAAACAATCCTAATAGTTGCCGGTTTTCAGATTTATTTGGTTTTTTAATACGTCCAGCAAATAGTCAAGAACAATATGAAAACATAGCTCTCGTTCCTGGCACCAACATACCAGTAAAAGCAACTACAGTAACACCAGGTGTTCCGGGAAGTTGTCCTCCAGAAAATGAAACTTATTTTGGGACATATAACGGCACAAATGCTCCAATAAATTTTAATGGGCAGACTGCAATATTAACAGCCACGGCAAACGTAGTACCAAATGAAACTTATCATGTAAAATTGGTAATTGCGGATGAACAAAACTTTAGATTTGATTCTGCTGTGTTTTTGGAAGCTGGTAGTTTCCAGCTTTCGACTGATTTAGGCATAAACAGACTGTTGTCCACTAACAATCCGTTATGTGAAGGTGAAACCCTTGACCTCACCATCAATGAACCTGGAAATCCATCTTACGATTGGTTTCGAGACGGAGTTTTAGTACAATCTTCACCTAGTGGTTGCATTAACTGTGGCACGTATACAGTCACACAGCCTGGCACTTATACTGTTGAGGTTGGGCTCGACAATAATTGCATTTCCTATGGAGAAGTTGTAATTGAGTATGCACCCACTCCTACAGTAACAGATTCAATTTTAACAGAATGCGACCTTAACCAAGATGGATTGACCACATATAACTTATTTAATGCTGAAAATGATTTAACAGGAAATGATGATGGTCTGGCCATCGTGGATTTCTTTTTCAACGAAAATGAGGCCATTAATAACATCGATCCAATTACCAACCCAACTAATTTTGAGAATGACATACCTCAACAAATTGTTTACGCTAGAATTATAAATCCGGCCAACTGTTTTGAAATTGCCGAATTACAATTAATTACATCAAATAACAGTGTAGCTATCGACCCTCTAGAAGCATGTGATGGAGAAATAATTGACGGTTTTGCTGAATTTAATTTAACAGAAATTGAGGCATCTATAATCAATCAAATCCCAACCGGCTCCGAAGTCACATATTACGAAAACGAAGCCAACGCTTTGAGCGGTATAAATCCTCTACCAAATATATACGAAAACATTGTTGAAGACTCTCAGACAATTTTTGTAAAGATTGAAAACCACAACCAGTGTTTTAGTATTTCTACGGCAGAACTTAATGTAATCTTCACCCCTGAACTCGAAAACGACGTAACGCTCTTTTATTGTACTGATACATTCCCTGAGACTATAAGACTTTTTGGAGGTGTGGTCAATGACCTGCCAAATAATTACTTTTACCAATGGTTATTCAATGGAACAGACACAGGCTTAACTACTTCGTTCATTGATGTAAACGAAGTTGGAATTTATACTGTAATCGTTACCGACCCAAACGGTTGCTCATCTACTCGTGAAATTACAGTCAGCTCCTCATCTAGCGCCATGATAGATTCTATAAATATTGAAGGAATTGCACCCAACAATAGTGTCACAATTACTATTTCTGGAGACGGTGTTTATGAATTTGCATTGGATGATCCTATCGGATTTTATCAAGAAAGTAATGTGTTCACAAACGTTTCTGGGGGAATACATACCGTTTATATTAGAGACAGAAATGGTTGCAGTACGATAGACGAAAGTATTTCAGTTATTGGCTTTCCAAGATTTTTCACACCTAATGGAGATGATGTAAATGACCTTTGGCTGGTTTCTGACTTAAACACACCCACTAGCCAGATTGAGAATATTAGCATCTTCAACCGTTACGGAAAACTTATAACTCAGCTTAATTCATCAAACTTAGGTTGGGACGGAACTCTTAATGGTAAAGATTTGCCTAGCAGCGATTATTGGTTTTTGGCTAAATTTTCTAACGGAAAATCTTATACTGGCCATTTTACGCTGAAGCGATAATTTACCGTTTTATTTCCCATAATCTTTATCGTAACTTTGCTCTATGCGATTTAAAATTGAGTCAGAATTTAAACCTACAGGAGACCAGCCACAAGCTATAAATCAATTAGCAAAAGGTATTAGCAATAATGAAAAATACCAAACGCTTTTGGGAGTTACAGGCTCTGGGAAAACTTTTACCGTTGCTAATGTCATTGAAAAAGTACAGCGACCGACTCTGGTTTTGGCACATAATAAAACTTTGGCGGCTCAACTCTATTCAGAGTTTAAACAGTTTTTTCCTGATAATGCTGTTGAGTACTTTGTGTCTTATTACGATTATTATCAACCTGAAGCATATATCCCGGTTTCTGGTGTTTATATAGAAAAGGATTTATCTATTAATGAAGAAATTGAGAAAATGCGTCTCAGTACTACTTCTTCCCTACTTTCCGGTCGTCGTGATGTTTTGGTGGTTGCTTCAGTATCGTGTTTATACGGCATTGGTAACCCTATAGAATTTCAGAAAAACGTTATTACTTTAGAACGTGATCAGGTTATTTCGCGCACAGCGTTATTGCATAAATTGGTTCAAAGTCTCTATTCCAGAACTGAGGCTGATTTTAAAAATGGAAACTTCAGAATTAAAGGAGATACGGTTGATGTATTTCCAGGATATGCAGACCATGCTTTCAGAATACATTTTTTCGGAGATGAAATTGAAGAAATTGAAGCTTTTGATGCGCATTCGCAAGAAATTATAGAACGTTATGATAGACTGAACATTTATCCTGCAAACATGTTCGTCACTTCTCCAGACGTACTGAATGGCGCTATAAAAGACATTCAGGATGATTTGGTTTTACAACACGATTATTTTAAGGATATTGGTAAACATCTCGAAGCAAAACGCTTAAAAGAACGTACTGAATTCGACTTGGAAATGATTAGAGAACTCGGCTACTGCTCTGGTATTGAGAACTATTCGAGATACTTGGATGGCAGAGCACCAGGTACAAGACCGTTCTGTTTGCTCGATTATTTTCCTGATGATTATTTAATGGTGGTAGACGAAAGTCACGTGACCATTTCCCAAGTCCATGCCATGTATGGTGGTGACCGAAGCCGAAAAGTCAACTTGGTTGATTACGGTTTTCGATTACCTGCGGCAATGGACAATAGACCATTGAAATTCGAAGAGTTTGAAGCGCTTCAAAATCAAGTGATTTATGTGTCTGCTACACCTGCAGATTACGAAATGCAAAAAACTGATGGTGTATATGTGGAGCAAGTGATACGACCTACGGGATTATTGGATCCTGTAATTGAAGTGCGACCAAGCCTAAATCAAATTGATGATTTAATTGAGGAAATTCAACAACGTGTTGAAAAAGATGAACGCACGCTTGTCACTACATTAACCAAAAGAATGGCTGAGGAATTGGTGAAATATTTAACCCGAATTTCCATTCGATGCCGTTACATTCATAGTGATGTGGACACTTTGGAACGTGTTGAAATTATGCAGGATTTACGTAAAGGTATTTTTGATGTTTTGGTTGGTGTCAATTTACTTCGTGAAGGTCTGGATTTACCAGAAGTATCTTTGGTCGCCATTCTTGATGCAGATAAAGAGGGATTTTTACGTTCTAACCGTTCACTAACTCAAACCGTTGGTAGAGCTGCAAGAAACCTCAACGGAAAAGCGATAATGTATGCCGATAAAATTACAGCAAGCATGCAACGCACTATTGATGAAACTGAGTACAGACGAGAAAAACAAATTGCCTATAACACTAAGCACAATATCACACCAACAGCATTAAAAAAGAATTTGGATAGTGCTTTGGCAAAGAATTCAGTGAGTACTTATCGTACAGAATTAGATGCCAAAATTGCTGCTGAACCAGAAAGTAAATATTTGACCAAAGGCGAACTCGAAAAGAAAATAAGAGAAAAACGTAAACAAATGGAGCAAGCTGCAAAAGCTCTAGACTTTATGGAAGCGGCTCGTTTTAGGGATGAAATAACCGCTTATCAAGAACGATTGGAGACTTTGAAGGTGAAGTGATTTTTATATAAAATTGCTGCAAAACACCCTTAAGGTAAATTTAAAGTTCCCAGACATTATGAGATACCGCTTTTCATCTGTATAAATTCAACCTATAAAATTGAAGGCGCCTGATGGGCTTTTCAATTTTGACTTTCATTTAATTATATTGGACCTTAAATATATCTATCAAGAAATCTGGTGGAACTATTTTATTTGGAAAACTGTCCATTAAGTCCAGTACTCTATTTATAGACTCATGACTCAGACCCATTCGTAAGCCAAAATTGTGGATTTTCACCAACTGTTTTGGTTGTACTTTATGATCTAGATTCATAAGAAGTACCAAACGGTGAAACTGAACAATGCGCTCGCTATGCGATTTTAACGGCACGTAAGTCACGGGATGTTCAAATAAATATTCAAAATCCGTTTTAGAAATCTCTAATTGTTTGGCTATACTATATAGAAAGTTATACTCAACAGTATTTATGGTATCGTCGACTTGCGCAAAGGCAATCATCTCTGAAAGTAAGCTTAATTTTTCGACACGGTTAATCATCATGAGGGGGAATTATTTTTATAATGTAAAGTTACAGCGATACATTATTTTATTGTCGTTGATATAATGTATCTTGTCGAAAAATTTGATGTAATTTATCGGTAATTTTAAACTTTAATCAACCGCTAATCACCATTATAGCATGAGTTTCAAGCCCTTTTTATTACTATTTTTTATATTTTTTAGTGTTAAAATCAATGCACAAAGCACTGCATCTAAACAGGTTACAAAGTTTAGTTTAAATGCACCTCAATTAGATACCGTTAAGACTATTTGGGTGTATTTACCTAAGAGTTATCAAAATTCTGAAAAACGCTATCCTGTAGTTTATATGCACGATGCGCAGAATTTATTTGATGCTGAATCGTCTTTTGTTGGCGAATGGCAAGTTGACGAATATTTGGATAGCTTAACTAAAAATGAGAGCATTATTATAGGAATTGAACACGGAAATGACAAACGTATTGACGAATTAACACCTTACAGTAATGAAAAATATGGTGGTGGAAATGGTGATCGTTATATAAGCTTTATAAAGGATAATCTCAAAACGCAGATTGACAGCACCTACAGAACAAAGCCCGAAGCTGAAAATACCACAATTTTGGGTTCATCATTAGGTGGACTGATATCGTTTTATGCCGTAGTTAGATTTCCCGAAACGTTTGGAGAAGCAGGAGTATTTTCACCTGCATTCTGGATCAATCCTGAAATTTATGAACTTGTATCTTCAACCGATATTGCAGAGACTTCAAAATTCTATTTTCTTGTCGGCACTGCAGAGGGAGAAACTATGGTACCAAATTTAGAGCGTATGGTGAATTTATTAAAATCCAAAGGAGTTTCGGAAAAACAAATAAAAACCAGTATTATTGAAGGCGGTGAACATAACGAAAAGTTTTGGTCAGAAAATTTTGGAAAGGCTTATCTTTGGCTTTACTCGAATTAAATTAATTGTTGTCTGGCTGAGCCCTTCGACTGTACTTCGACAAGTACAGCAATCACGCTAAGAATAAACTAAATTCGAAGCCTTTTGGTTATATAATTTGTATTAAAATAAACAGATTTCCTTTTTCAAGGAAACGAAATTAAAATTTCAATGACAAATAACGATATATTTAAAAAATTAAGAGTCGCACACAAATTACGTGACGATGATATTGTAAAAATCTTGGAACTAGTAGATTTCAGAATTTCTAAGAGTGAGCTTGGCGCTTTTTTCAGACGTGAGGACCACCCGAATTATATGGAATGTGGTGACCAAATTTTGAGAAATTTCCTTAATGGATTAATCATTCATTTGCGAGGACCGATGCCAAAACCTCAAAAAAAGAAGCCTTAAATTATCAACCTCATAAAAATGAGCTTTCAATTTTTTTGTTCCTCGAGTACCTCTTAACTTGAGCCGATTGACAGCTATTTCATATGTTTGAAACCACTTCCCGAATAAGACCTCTGCTCAGTTTTACCGCTGAAGAAATTAAGGCTTTGAATGCTAAATATAAACCGCTTTCTGCGAGCGAACGCATAAAGCAATTGTATAAAGATTTTGACGCTGCAGATGTAATGCTAACAAGTTCTTTTGCGGCGACCTCTGCGTTTTTATTAAAATTGGTTTCTGATATTAATAACCAACAAGAAGTGTTTTTTATTGATACCGGTTATCATTTTGACGATACGCTGAGTTATAAATCTCAATTAGAAAAACAATACAACCTTAACGTTAAGTCTGTTTCCGCTATTGAAGAGGAACATGAGTTTACTTCTAAGGATGAAACCTGGAAAAAGAATCCGGATTTTTGTTGTTCTATCAATAAGGTAAAACCTTTAGACCGCATAAAGCAACATTTCAGTATTTGGATGTCGGGACTTATGGAATGGCAAAGTGACCATAGAGCATCACTTGATATTTTTGAACTGCGAGGCGAAATGCTAAAATTCTATCCATTATTGGACATCAGTAAAGAAAAACGCGATGCTTATATAGAAGAGCACCAATTACCATTTCATCCTTTGGTAGCAAAAGGCTATAATTCCATAGGCTGTAAACATTGTACTGTGCCTGGTGAGGACCGCAACGGCCGTTGGAACAACAATCCAAAGACTGAATGCGGATTGCATTTATAACACATTTACTGAAATAAAATACTTAGGTTAACACTTTCTGTGCCTTAGCCTAACTTTTAAAAATTTCACCTATACTCGTCCTTAACGGATGAAGTGGCTTGGGTTCGTCTTAATAAAGATAATATTGTTAATACGAAACATTACATAGTTTTTGCAATAGGTTAATTATTAACTTTAAAAATAATAAAACACCAAATTTTACAACCATAAAAAAAATACCTCTTCTATTATTTACAATAACGCTCTTAAGTACCACAGCCTGCAACAACGACGACGATAACGGCTCTAGAGACCCAATAGACCAATTGCCAGCTGCTACGCAGACTGGTGAGAATACTTTTGGTTTTCTTCTCAATGGAGAACCCTTTTCAATAACAAATAGTTCTCAAATGTCTGCGATATATCAAGGAGGTTTTGTTCAATTTCGAGCTGCTGGAGTTTTTATTACGCAGAATGACCCTTTTGAAACTAATGTTAATTACAATCTCGCTGGGAAAGCAAGATACATAGAAGATAATGGACAACAACCTTGCTATTACGACTTTGATGATTCTTTTGAAGGTAATTTAATTTTTACAAAAATAGATCAAACTAATTATATCATTTCTGGGACATTTGAATTTTCTACCGTTACTGAGGATTGCGAAACAGTCATAGTCACAAACGGCAGATTTGATATGCAATATATACCATAACATTTTTTAACTATTAATCTTAGAACCAATTAATTATGAAAAAACTACTCGTTTTTACACTACTCGTTATTGCCTTATTTTACGGCAATGCATAAAATACAAACTATTATGACCGTATGGAGCAGGTCTTTGGCAACATAGACAAAACCAAGGTTACTACTGGATTTCTTAAGGAATTTGGTATCCGCTTTAATGAAGTTGAGGACTACAACGGCGTTATAAGCACAAACAATCTTATTGATAAAACCCAATGGCAATTATCTTAACCTTAACAAAAAGTACGGAAAAACCGTAACAGCAATAAATTAATTATCAATACCTTTAATCATAACCCAAATACCAATGCTATGAAAAAAATACTTCTTCTATTATTTACAATAACGCTCTTAAGCACCACAGCCTGCAACAACGACGACGATAACGGCTCTAACGACCCAATAGACCAATTGCCAGCTGCTACGCAGACTGGTGAGAATACGTTTGGATGCTTAATAAATGGTGAGCCATTTGTAGTGTCTAATACAAATAATCAAGTAGCAATATACCAGCAAGGTCAGCTACAGTTTGGTGGTGGAGGTATTTCTATGATTATTAATGAGCCTTTTTCAACAAATAACCAATCTGATTTAATAGGTAGAGCAAGATATATTGTCGACCCAAACCCTCAAATAGGTTGTCATTATGAATTTGAAGACAGTTATGAAGGTTTCGTTGTTTTTTCTAAAATTGATACAGAAAACTTTATAATATCTGGAATATTTCAGTTTTCATCAGTAAATGATGGATGTGAAAATATAGACATTACTAATGGTCGTTTCGACTTACAATATATACCATAAAATTATATAACTATTAATCTTAAAACCAAACAATTATGAAAAAACTACTCGTTTTTACACTAATTACTGTTGCCGTATTTCTCGGCAATGCTCAAAATACGGATTACTATGACCGTATGGAATATGTCTTTGGTAACATAGACAAAACCAAGGTCACTACAGGGTTTCTTAAGGAATTTGGCATACGCTTTAATCAGGTGGAAGCTTATAACGGTGTTATCAGTTCAAATAATTTAGTCGATAAAACACAATGGCAATCGCTTTACTCGTCATTATATACGATGCGTGTCGGTACGGTAGCACAAAATATGACCGCACCAAATGTGGTGTTCGATAATCTTACCAATCAACAGGGTAATGCTACAGAAGATGTACTTTTGGCTGCACAATATTATACTTACCAACAATACAAGACCAATGCTTTAAGTAATGGTGATGTAACCGTAACCAACGACCAGATTTTTGATGTAGCTGGCCGTAATCCTTACGACACCCAAACCGTTTTTGGTGCAGCACCATTGAATAAACAGTTACAAGGTGATACTTTTACCTTTAAACTGCCCAGCGGTCTGGTCTATACAAATACCAGTTTAAACTTAAACCAAGTACAGGTCATTTGATGATGGTAACGGCTACCAAACCATTGCCTTAAATACAGCGAAAAGCGTTACCTATACCTCTGGTGGCGAAAAGGACATTAAAGTAAAAATGGTCTATAGCAATGGCCCAACCTTATATAGTGAAAGCAAAATTTGGGTTGACTATATCCCTTCTGGCGGTGGTACTCAGGCTAGATTTGATGGTTTTGGTTTGTTATTTGATGAAGAGCCTATTCCAGGCGACCCGTATCAAGGCACTTCCGCAACAGGTTTGGTCACCGTAGAACTGGCACCAGGCCATACCGAACTCACCAAGCCCTTGATTGTGGTAGAGGGTTTTGACCCAGAAGATGATTTTGTTTATGAAGATTTTATTAATGATGCTACAAACGGTGGTATTGACGTACCTATTGACCCTGCAACTGGTACAACTCTTAATGAAGCCATAGAAAACGAAGACTACGATTTGGTCTTTGTAGATTTTGCCAACAGCACCACGCACATACAGCGCAATGCCTATATGGTAGAAGCCGTAATCGAGTGGGTTAATGGTTTAAAGCAAACCGCAGGCAGTACAGAGCAAAACGTGGTCTTGGGTATGAGTATGGGTGGTTTAGTGGCACGCTACGCGCTAAGGCACATGGAGATAGACAATGACCCAACCACCAACCACGATACCAAACTCTATATTAGCCATGATGTACCACACCAAGGAGCCAATGTACCTTTGGCGTACCAAGCTATGGTAAGGCATCTCTACGGAGAGACGATTTCCATACCTATTTTATTTAGCCTAATTGACTTTGAATTAATCTCGTTAAATTCTTTGGTGGACGATTTAGATAACGGCTATGATTTGTTACAGTCGCCCGCAGCAAAACAAATGCTAACATATCAACTACAAGGTAATGGAGATAGTGTTTCAATTAATAATAACAGTTTACATGATAGCTTTCTGGCAGAAATAGCTAACATGGGATATCCCTCACAAGGAGGCATACGTAATATAGCTATTGCTAACTGCTCTGAATGCGATGATGCATTGGGTTTTAACGTTTATGACACGTTAGTAAATGTTGATGAAACCATAGATTTACCATTTTTTATTACTAATCTAGGATTGGCTTTTTTAAATTTAGCGGGATGGAATCCCTTAAAAACTATATCCTCTCTGTTGTCCACAAATACAGATATTAAAGCGCAATTTAACTTGAAAGCATTGCCGAATCAAGAATATAAAAGGATTTATAAAGGTAAAATTTTTATTAAGAAAAAGATTTTGGGTTTTATAACCGTACGAGAAGATTTAATAAATGAGGAAAGTTTGTATTCTTCATCTTCAATGTTACCCTTGGATAATGCAAGTGGTGGTATTTATGATATTGAGACATTTATAGACTTACCTAGTGATTTTGACGATTTCTTAGTTGAACGAGAATTTAATTTTATACCAACATATAGTAGCTTGGATATAGACGGTGGCTTACAAGCTATTGGCTTAGGTGATTTAAACAAAACCTATTCCCCTTTAGCACCACCCTTATCACCAAAAAACGTACCTTTTGATAATTTTTTCACGAATGACCTCACTAGCGAGCAACATATCCAATTCACATTAAATAGTGGGAATTGGCTAATAGAAGAATTAGATAATGATGTTGATAGAGGATTTTATTCGTGTGCGTCTATCTGTCCAGAAGATTTACCTTTGGAAATTGTTGGGTCTGATTTTATTTGTAATTCGAGTTCAGAAACGTATCACATAAATAATATTAGGCAAGGTGTCACTATAAATTGGAGTTTATCTCAAACGGGTGGGTTATCATTATCACAAAATGGAAGCTCCGTTACAATAACAGCTTTAGGTAATTTTAGTGTAGAAACAATTTTAACTGCGTCTATTGAAACTGATTGTAATAATGTAGAGATTACTAAAACTATTGGTGCTGGTAATGCAAGTGTAAGTACAATTACTTTTAATAATGATTTTAATGACCCTGGATATTGGTGCTCCAGTCACTACAATAATACCTATAGCATTTCAACAAATCCAGATAATGTATCAACCCATCAAATACGCTTAAAAAAGTACCCTAACCTCAATACGATATATGCACCCTCAACAAATTATACTGGTACAAGTGGCACTATGAACTTCACACCTACGCCTGGGTTTTACCTTTTTGAGGTCCGGTTTAATAATTCTTGCGGTTGGTCATCGTGGTATGGGCACGAAGTAGAGTTTATAGACTGTACACAAGGTGGCGGCGGCAGTAGTGGTGAGGATAGATTTGCGGTTTACCCTAATCCATCATCAAAACAATTTACTGTTCAGAAAAAATTAAGTGAAACAAAGACAGGTAAATCACCTAATGAGAATAACACTACCAATTTTACACTTTACGATTTTTCTGGTAATTTAATTTTAAAAGGTACATTGACCGATAGAATTTCTATTAATGTTTCATCACTCAAAAAAGGGAAATATATCTTATCCCTACATCAAGGCGAAAATGAGGAAACACATTTAGTTCTAATAGAGTGATACTCTCTAATAATATAAACTAAACCAAAAAAGAGCGACAATTAACTGTCGCTCTTTTTTAATATTTCTGATTAGGCATGAGATGCTGAAACGAGTTCAGCATGACGCAACTTTAACTCAAAACCTTCTGCACCTTATCCGCTGCTTCTTGAAATTCAGTTGCACTCATTACGTCCAATCCTGAGTTATCAATTAATTCCTTGGCAATATCTGCATTGGTTCCTTGTAAACGTACAATGATTGGGACTTCAATATTTCCCATATTTTTATAAGCATCAATTACACCCTGTGCTACTCGGTCACAACGTACAATTCCACCAAAAATATTAATCAGAATAGCTTTTACTGCTGGATCCTTCAAAATGATTTTAAATGCCGCTTCTACTCTAGCTGCATCGGCTGTACCACCAACATCCAAAAAGTTTGCTGGTTCACCACCTGCCTGTTTGATCAAATCCATAGTTGCCATCGCCAAACCTGCTCCGTTAACCATACAACCAACGTTTCCGTCTAAATCTACATAGTTAAGACCTAAAGCTCCTGCTTCTACCTCAATAGGATTCTCTTCACGTAAATCCCTTAGTTCAGCTAAATTTCTATGTCTAAACAATGCATTGTCATCTAAAGTTACTTTAGAATCTACGGCTAGAATCTTGCTGTCACTTGTTTTTAAAACCGGGTTGATTTCAAACAATGATGCATCAGATTCTACATAAGCTTTATATAATGCCGTCACAAATTTTGTCATTTCCTTAAATGCCGTTCCGGATAATCCGAGATTGAAGGCTACGCGACGAGCCTGAAAAGGCATAATACCTAAAGCGGGATCAATTTCTTCTGTAAAAATTAAGTGTGGAGTTTCTTCGGCAACAGTTTCTATATCCATTCCACCTTCGGTAGAATACATGATCATATTTCTTCCTGTACTACGGTTAAGAAGTACAGACATATAATATTCATCTGGCTCACTATCGCCAGGATAGTAAACATCCTCAGCAATTAAAACCTGATGTACTTTTTTACCTTCTGCAGATGTTTGTGGTGTAACTAAGTTCATCCCAATTATTTGTCCTGCAATCTCTTCTACTTCATTGAGGTTTTTAGCGAGTTTTACTCCGCCACCTTTTCCACGTCCGCCTGCATGAACTTGAGCCTTAATAACGTGCCAGCTTGTACCAGTTTCTGATGTTAACTGTTTTGCAGCATCTACAGCTTCTTTGGCGCTTTTAGCAACAATACCACGCTGAATGCGTACACCAAAACTCTTTAATAATTCTTTTCCTTGATATTCGTGTAAATTCATTTGTAATCAGAAGTTTATTTAGTGGTACAAAAATAAGCATACTAAAACGTTTCCCAAATAAAAATCCTATTCTTATTTGTTGTATTAAATAGCCTCAGTCTTTTAAATGTTTTATCACAGAAAAAGCCTTATCTACCAAATGGTCCTCAACTAAAATGGTAAATTCATTGGTGGTAGAAATGACTTCGTACATGGCTACATTCTCCCAAGCCAGACGCTTAAAAATCTGATAATATAAACCTGCAACTTTAGAATTGTTCTTTGGTAAATTGATGCTAATGGCAGACAGTTTTTCCTGAAGTCCGATTTGATTTTCATTTTTAAAACATTCTAAAACCACCTTTTCTTCAGAACTGGAAATAATCATATTGCTTTCAAAAATGCCACGTGTAAAGGTGTAAAAAATCTGATGCTTGTCTGTGATTTTATCCAGAACCTTAGAATGACTGTCAATCAACGTCTGGGAATTCTGAAATGTAAAATCACTGAGATTAGAACGGACCGTAATATCACCTAAATTCTTAAATACACTTTTGAGCGATTTAGAACTATCCATACTAAACCTATTATTATAGCGTCTTAAGGCCATCATAATAGCGCCTTCTTTTACGGGCTTTTTCAATATTTTTGAAATAGGTTCTTTAAGATCTTTTGCCAAAGCTGAAAAATTAATTATTTCTCTTGACAGTGCTTCTTCCAAAAATGGCTGGGAAACGATAAGGTCTTCTACGCAGGAGGCAATAGTTCTCATAATGTTAATTATTTAACAATCTGTGCAAAACTAGTAAAAAAACATAATAATTCTGTTTAAACTAATTAATACTTCTACTTTTGAAGATTCTTGGTAATAATTAAAGCGAAAAATGGATCATAAAACCCTTTTACAAATAGCTTCGGACTATGGCAGCCCTATATATGTCTATGATGCTGAAAAAATCGAATCTCAGTACAAACGTCTAACCAATGCTTTTAGTAAAGTAAAACATCTTAAACTTAATTATGCAGTTAAAGCTTTATCCAATATTTCAATTTTAAAATTGTTTAATTCTTTAGGCTCAGGTTTAGATACCGTTTCTATACAAGAAGTTAAACTTGGGTTAAAGGCTGGATTTAAACCTGAATCTATTATATATACTCCTAATGGAGTGTCTTTGGAGGAAATTGAAACTGTAGCCAAACTTGGTGTTCAAATAAATATTGATAACCTTTCTATCTTAGAACAATTTGGTACTAAACATCCTAAAACACCTGTTTGTATTCGTATAAACCCCCATGTTATGGCTGGTGGAAACACTAACATTTCTGTGGGACATATAGATAGTAAATTCGGAATTTCAATCCACCAAATTCCACTATTGCTTCGCATAGTAGAAAACACTAAAATGAACATCAACGGTATCCATATGCATACTGGAAGTGATATTTTGGATATAGATGTGTTTCTCTACGCGAGTGAAATTCTTTTTGAAACTGCAAAAAACTTTAAAGACTTAGATTTTATAGATTTCGGTTCTGGTTTTAAAGTCCCATATAAAGCAGGTGACATTGAGACCAATATTGAAGAATTGGGTGAAAAATTATCAAAACGTTTCAATGAATTTTCAAAAGAATACGGTAAAGAATTAACCTTGGCTTTTGAGCCTGGCAAATTTTTAGTGAGTGAAGCTGGTGTGTTTTTAGCAAAAGTAAATGTGGTAAAACAAACTACCTCAACAATTTTTGCTCAATTAGATTCTGGCTTTAACCATTTAATTAGGCCAATGCTTTACGGCTCACAACATGATATTTTAAATATTTCTAATCCTAAAGGTAGGGAACGTTTTTACTCGGTTGTAGGTTATATTTGTGAAACTGACACCTTTGCCAATAACAGACGTATTTCTGAAATAAACGAAGGAGATATTCTCTGTTTTAAGAATGCCGGAGCATATTGCTATTCTATGGCGAGCAATTACAATTCGCGCTACAGACCTGCTGAAGTTTTAATCCATAAGGGCAAAGCACATTTAATCAGAAAGCGCGAAACGTTTGATGATATTCTTAACAATCAAATTGAGATTGCAATTTAAATTATGAAGCGTTACTAATCTGGTAGCGCTTTTTTTATATCTTTAAACATTCCTCAAGTCTTTTAATTAAAAAATTAAAAGAACATGTCATCAATCAAATCGACCAGGATAGAATCTATAGATATTCTACGAGGACTGGTTATGGTCATTATGGCTTTAGACCATGCAAGGGATTATTCAAATACTGGATATATGTTTGCAGATCCCACGAATATAGAAACAACAACTCCTATTTTATTCTTTACCAGATGGATCACGCATTTCTGTGCTCCAGTATTCGTTTTTTTGGCTGGTACGGCTGCCTTTTTATATGGAAGTAAAAAAAATTCGAAAAAAGATCTTGCAAAATTTTTATTTACCAGAGGACTTTGGCTGGTTTTTATAGAACTTACAATTGTAAACTTTGCTTGGACTTTTGACCTTAGCCTTAGTGTACACATATTTCAAGTCATTTGGGCTATTGGTATATGTATGATGTTATTAGCAGCATTAATATACTTACACAAAAAATTACTTTTGGCCTTAGGTCTTATTATTGTTTTTGGACACAATTTATTAGATGGCATCACGCAACAAGGTACAGAACCATTATCAATATTATGGTATTATGTGCACCAATTTAATTTCCAAGTTATTAATGATGGACAAGGTATGCTAGCCATTGCTTATCCGTTTTTACCATGGTTAGGAATTATTATATTAGGCTATTGTTTTGGTCATTTCTACCAAAGTGGGTTTGATGCTAAAATTAGAAAAAGCTGGTTACTTCGATTTGGTTATGGAGCTATCTTTCTTTTTATTATACTGCGTGCTCTAAACGTTTACGGAGATTTAACACCTTGGGCAGCTCAAAAAGATACGACTTATACTGTATTATCATTTTTTAATGTCACAAAATATCCTCCGTCTTTAATCTATACATTAATGACACTTGGGCCAGCATTTCTTTTTCTGTATGCGATTGAATCCGTTAAAAATAAAGTTACAAATTGGTTACTTGTTTTTGGGCGTGTTCCATTTTTCTATTATATAATTCATCTTTATTTTATTCATCTAATAGGAATGGTTGGACTTATTATACTTGGCGAAAATTGGCAAGAACTTATACTAACTGTCGATCGTTTTAAAAGTGGATATTTATTCAATATCGGATATGATCTATGGGTTTCTTATGTGGTCTGGATTTTAACAATAGTCATACTATTTCCTATTTGCAAAAAATATATGAAGTACAAAGCCAATAATAAAGATAAATGGTGGCTTAGTTATTTGTAACTTTAAAAATAAATCAATCGTCAAATACATAGATAATTAATCATTTTACAATATGAAATCAATTTTTAAAACAAAACTTACCCTTCTTCTATTATTTATTTCATCCGTAACACTTGCTCAAAGCACTCGTCTTTTACGCCAACCAGATATTAGCACTAGGCAGATTGTTTACACATATGGAAGTGATATTTGGATTTCAGATTTAAATTCTTCTGAAGCAAAACGCATTACTTCAACCGCAGCAGTAGAGAGTGATCCTTATTTTTCTCCAGATGGCCAGTGGATTGCATTTAGCTCTAATAGAGCTGGCGCTAATAACGTTTATGTCGTCTCCAAAAACGGTGGAGAGCCTAAACAACTTACCTGGCATCCAAGTGGCTCAACAGTAAGAGGTTGGACTAATGACGGTAAACATATTTTATTCGCGAGTACAAGAAATACTGCGCCAAGACCTTACGAGCGACTTTACACAATTTCGGTAGAAGGAGGCGTTCCTAATTTACTAACCAAACAATGGAGTTTTGATGGTGATTATTCACCTGACGGAAAAAAACTGGTCATTGATAAAATGGACCGTTGGGATATAGAATGGCGCGCATACAGAGGCGGACAAAATACTCCGCTCATTATTTTAGATGTAGCCACTCAAAACGAAGAACTTCTACCTAATGAGCGTACCACAGATATTAAACCACTTTGGCTAGGTAACAAAATTTACTTTTTGTCTGATAGGGATTTAGTGATGAATATTTGGTCTTATGACACCAATAGTAAAACACTAAATCAGGTTACAAATTTTAAAGGCTCTGATGTAAAATGGTTGTCAGCAAATGATAAAACTTTGGTATTTGAACGTGACGGTTATTTACACACTATGGATATTAATAGTGGTAAAACAACACAATTAGAAATTAATGTTGTTGGAGATTTCCCTTGGGCTGCAACCAAATGGGAGAATGTATCCAATTCATCCAGCTCAGCCTCATTGTCACCTAACGGAAAACGTGCCATTATGGAATCTCGTGGAGATATTTTTACTGTACCAGTAGAATTTGGTGATTCAAGAAATATAACTGAATCATCCGGCACGGCAGATAGGAGACCAATCTGGTCTCCAAAAGGTGATAAAATCACATGGTTTTCTGATGCGGACAGAAAAGGATATAAATTGATGATTTCAAATCAAGATGGATTATCTAAGCCCGAAGCGATTTCTATTGGTGAATCAAAATTAGGCTGGAGTCCATCATGGTCTCCAGACGGTAAATATATTGCCTTTGTAGATGATGATGTAAGATTGCGATATGTAAATTTAGACACAAAAAAACTAACTACGATTGACGTTGGAGGCACAAATCTAGAACGTGGCAGTACAGAATTAAGATGGTCACCAGATAGTAAGTGGATTGCCTATGAAAAATCAGGTTCTAATAACTTCAGACAGATATACATTTATTCGTTAGATAAAAATGAATCGAAACCCATCACCGATGCTTTTGCAGATTCATTTTCACCAACTTGGGATCTTAATAAAAAACAATTATACTTTTTGGCAAGTACAGATGTTGCCCTTGGTTCAGGTTGGGCCAATACGAGTTCGATGACTTCAGATCCTGTTTATGCAGCTTACGTGGTTAATTTGGATGCCAATGACAAATCACCTTTTAAGCCCAAAAGTGACGAGGAAGAAGTAAAATCAAATAATGAAGATGAGGAAGACAAAAAAGATGAAAAAGAGGAAGAAAAAGACTCAAAGGATAAAAAGGATGATGACAAGTCTATAGTTATTGATTTTGAAGATATCGGTCGCAGAACATTAGCTCTGCCTATGCCAGAAAGAGAGTATGGTTATATGATTCCAGGACCTGAAGGCTCTGTATTTATTACAGAACGTATTCCAAATAGTTGGAATTCCTCATTACATAAATTTACTTTAAATGACCAGGAGTCAAAAGAATTTGCTTCAAATGCAGGATCCGTTTCGGTGACGCCAAATGGTAAGCACATGTTAGCAAGAATCAACGGTGATTGGCAAGTTATTAATACAGGTGGTAGCGATGCTAAAGGTGGAAAACGTCTTAAAGTTAACCTCCAAATGAAATTAGATCGCTCCGCCGAATGGGAGCAAATGTTTGAAGAAGCCTGGCGCTACGAACGTGATTATTTTTATGATCCAGCCATTCATGGTCGTGATTGGGACGTCGTATACAAGCGTTATGCACCATTGGTGCCATACGTAAGGCATCGTGCAGATTTGAGCTATATATTAGACCAACTTAATGGAGAATTATCGGTGGGTCACAGTTTTGTTTTTGGCGGTGATTTTCCTGATACAGAATCTTCAAAAGTAGGTTTATTAGGTGCTGATTTAGTTGAAAAAAATGGCCGTTGGAAAATAGAACGAATTTATACCACTGAAAGCTGGAATCCTGGGCTTTCCGGTCCATTGGATGCTCCTGGTTTAAAAATTGAAGAAGGCTATTATATCGTTGGTATTAATGGTAATGAAATTAAAGCCGACGAAAATCTTTATAAACATTTAGATGGTACTTCTGGTATGCAAACCATTCTTCATATTAATGATAAGCCAGAATTTAAAGGACACTGGACAGAAGTAGTTGAAACTATTAGAAGCGAAAATTCCCTGAGACAACGCGCTTGGGTCGAAGATAACAGAAGATTAGTGGACAAATTATCCAATGGTAGATTAGGTTACGTTTGGGTACCAAATACTGGAGGACCAGGTTTTGTTTCCTTTAATCGCTATTATTTTGCACAACAAGATAAAGAAGGAGCTGTGATAGATGAACGTTTTAATGGTGGCGGACTTTTGGATGACTATATGGTAGATTTAATGACCAGAAGTTTAAGAGCAGGTTTAACCAATGAGGTGCCAAATGGAACGCCAATGAAACTTCCTGCTGGTATTTTAGGCCCAAAAGTATTACTGATCAATGAACTTGCAGGTTCTGGTGGTGATTTTTTCCCATGGGTATTTAGACAGCAAAATGCAGGAAAATTAATAGGAATGACCACTTGGGGCGGATTAGTAAAATCATCTACGCATTACGGATTAATTGATGGTGGCGGACTAACAGCACCAGACAATGCAGTTTTTGACCCAATTAATAATGAATGGGTAGCTGAGAACAAAGGTGTAGCTCCAGATATTGAAGTGAGACAAAATGCGAAAGCTCTTTCTAAAGGAAATGACCCACAACTTGAACGTGCTGTTGAAGAATTAATAAAACAATTGGGAACTAAAAAAGAGATAAAGGCACCTAAATTTTCCAAACCTGCTATAGGTAATTGATATCTTTACCCTTTAGAAAATTTAACTTATGAGTGGTTTTGATATAGTGATGGTGATTGCCGTTATCCTTTTTGCAAGATTAGGGGTGCGTTTGGTAACAAAATATATTGAAATGAAACGTAAGCCTAAAGACGATGAAGAATAATCTCGTTAATTGCTATCTCTGTAAAAAGTAAGACCATTTCCGTAAAGATCAAAAAAAGCAAACTCCTTGGTTCCCCAAGGAGTTTCTTTTAATATGGTACGTGCATGATATACACCAGAAGTTTTATATTCTTCATAAAGCGCTTCAACATTATCTGTATAAATTCTTAACATAGGTCTATCTAAACCTTCAATCCATTCTTTTTCGTCGTGCCATTGCAAATGGATTTCGACATTATCTCGAGACACTCCTGCATAGCCCATAGTAGACGTTGAATCAGCGAAAGCTAATTTGAAATTCAATTTTTTAACATAAAAATCAACTGCTTTTTTTACGTCCTTAACAGGTAGGACAGGATGGACTTGCTTTAAATATCCAGGCATAATTCATAAATTTTTATCTTTATAAATGTAACATTAAATAAAGATTTTAAAAAAATATGAAAGGATTACTATTTTTAATTGTCCTTCTATCAATTACCCACATGCTAAATAGTCAAAGCATGGAGCGTTATGAGCATATTGAAAACGACTCCATATACCTTGACTTCATTAATCCATACCATGCTCCAATTACAGTTAATATCACCCCTTTAGATTCAACAAAATCTTTCGTAAAGGTCAAGCCCTATGCATTATTAAGGTATCAAGACACTCTAAAAAACGCTTTAATTATTCCAAAACAACATAAACTCGATTCCTCCAGCGTAAATGTGAATCGCTATGTAAAATTTAATGGTAGGTTTGGTGATCCATAAATGGTAATTGATGCAAACTATATATACACACTACCTTTTCCTATCAATAAAAAATATAAAATTATCCAATCCTTTGGTGACAGGTTTTCTCATAACCTAGAACATTCAAAATATGCTCTGGACATCGGAACTCAAATAGGAGACACGATAACTGCTGCCAGAAAGGGTAAAGTTTTTTATATAAAAGGAGACTCTAAGGAACACTGCAGAACTAGAAAATGTATGAATAAAGCAAATAAAATCTTGGTGATACATGACGATGGAACCATAGCAAATTATGTCCATCTTGATTTTAACGGTGTATTAGTAAATGTTGGTGATGAAATTGAAGTTAATCAACCTATTGGAATTTCAGGTATGACGGGATTCACTACCACTCCACACCTTCATTTTGTAGTACATAAATATGGCGGAATATCAATACCATTCTATTTTAAAGGCTTCGAAGGAAAAAAGCTGAAAAAAGGCAAATATTACCGAAGAAAACTTTAATCGTTTACCTTACCTGTAAATTGATTGAGCTTTGGATTAATAGGATTTCCTGTTGAGCGTCTAAGTACTACTAATTGTCCACAATGCCAAATAGCATCTGCAATCGGTCCATTAACCTGATTCCAAAATGGGAATTCCTGTTCTCCAAAAATGATCTTGTATTGCGAAATGTCGTTGCTCTTTCTTAGAATATCGGCTGCGGTTTTAAGATTGTTTAAAGTCTTGAATCGTAGCTCACTATAAGTCAAGGATTCAGTTACTCTTAAATTTTCTTTCTTTAGCGTTGAGTTGACAATAATCTCAGATAAATCATAAATATGCTTTAAAGTTTCTTCTGACGATCGCCCGTCCTCATTAGTCCTGTAGGCTAAATCCTTTTCTGTCAATCCTTCTGAAGCCCAATAATATCTAAAACCTAAAGCATCAACCATACGCGCAGCCATAGTTCCTGCTGTGAATTTATCTGGGTAAACTGGCACTTCCGTATAAGGCAGACTTTCATTTTGCCCAAAACTTTGAGCTAAGCCCAATAAAATCAACAGAAACAAGTAATAATTTTTCATATTATAATTTTCTTAACCCTAAAGGTATAGAAGTTTTCATATCTTAAAAGAAAAAATATGAGTTCGGATCCAAAACCAAAAAAAGAAGACAAAAAACAAAACGGTAAATATTTTATGAATCATCGTACACCTGCGGACATGCATGGTGATGGGGTTTATTTTAATAAAGAATTACTTGCCAAAAAAGAACAAAAAGAAAAGCAGAAAAAAAAGACTAGTAATTAAGAACGATTTAAGGTTCTAGTATTATAAATTAAAGGATATTTTTTCAAATCAATCCTTAAGTTCATTGTTTTCAGGAACTGGATTCACACCATATTTATCAAATAAATAGACCAAACTTGTCATCGTAGCTGCCCCTAATTCTAATTCTCTTTTATTGACGTGCTCAAAAGTGTCATTTGCCGCATGGTGATGGTCAAAATAGCGTTGTGAATCTGGACGTAATCCCGCCAGGACATTCCCTTCAGTTTTAAGCGGGCCAACATCTGCACCACTTCCACCCAATTCAAAATAATGTATTAAATAAGGTTTAAATAAGGGCTTCCATCCCAAAACCTGTTTAAAATTAGTATCGTTAGTTGCAAACGAAAAACCTCTTGGCGTAAATCCTCCAGCATCACTTTCTAATGCAAAAATGTGATTTTCATTTTTTTCTTTGGCTACCTTAGCGTATTCTGTTGCACCTCGCAAACCATTTTCTTCATTCATAAAAAGCACTACTCTGATACTTCTCTTTGGTGTAATTCCACTTTCTTTTAGTAACCTCAACACATCCATAGACTGTACCACTCCCGCACCATCATCATGCGCTCCATCTCCCAAATCCCAAGAATCTAAATGTCCACCGACTATTATATATTCATTGGGAAATTCGCTTCCCGTGATTTCACCAATGACATTGTAAGATTGCACATCATCAAACTGTTGACAGCTCTGCTTAAAATAAAATATTAGATCTTTATTCTCTTTTAATTTTTCACTTAAAGTATTTGCATCGTTTGTACTAATAGCAGCAGATGGAATACGGAGCTCTACCGGTAAATCGCCATAGCTCATGCTACCTGTGTGCGGTAAATCATCTTGACGTAAATTCATGGAACGGACAATAACACCTACAGCTCCATACTTTCCAGCTTCCATAGCACCTGCATAGCGTTGGTTTACACAGCCACCATAAGCGTCGAAAGTGCTGATTAAATCCGGTTGCATCCGTCGATTATAAAATACTATTTTGCCTTTGATTTTTTCCGGTCCTAAACTTTCGAGGTCTTCAATACCTTGCACTTCGATAATATTTGCAGTAACCCCATTTTCTGCAGTAGCAACTGAACCTCCCAATGCACAAATATTGACTTTTGTAATACCATCTGTAGTTTCAAAATAGGCCATTTCCTTTTCACCTCTTTCCCATTTTGGGACCATAACCGGTTGTAGCCATACTTTATCCAAACCTAACTTTTCAAGTTCTGCTTTGGTATAGTTTACGGCCAATTCGGCATTTTTAGAACCCGACAAACGTCCGCCTATATTATTGGACAAATGGTCGAGCCATTGATAACTATGACCGTTGGTTAATGACGTTTTGTAAATTGTTTTTATAGTTTCTTCGTCTGTTTGTGAATTAACAAAGGAGCATCCAATAATAGACACAACTAACAAAATTGTTCTTAATGGGTTTCTAAAATCACTATTCATTCTTCAATTGTTCTTTATATACGTTGATATTTGCTTTTTCTTTGGGTGGTAATTCTGGTTCCCTTATGTCCTTGTATTTTAACAACGTATCATATAAAATTCGAGCAACAATATATCTTGCCGTTGGCTTATCGTCTGCTGGAATATTGTACCAAGGCGCGTGTGGTTTTGAGGTGTTGTTAATGGCATCTTCATAGCACGCTTGATATTTATCCCAAAGTTTTCGCTCTTTAAGATCATCTGAAGAAAACTTCCAATGTTTATCAGGTCTATTGAGTCTCCTTAATAATCTATTTTTCTGTTCTTCTTTGGAAATATTTAAGAAAAATTTGAAAACTATGGTACCATTATCCGCTATATGCTTTTCAAAATTGTTGATTTCTTCAAAACGTTTTTCCCAAAATTCTTCATTGACATCATTAACACTATTAATACCTGGCATGTTTTCGTACATCAGATATTCAGGATGTACTCTTGTAACCAAAACATTCTCGTAATGTGTTCTATTAAAAATCCCAAATTTTCCTCTAGCCGGTAGTGCTATATAGTGTCTCCATAAATAATCGTGCTTAAGTTCTAAATTGGTTGGCTTTTTAAAGCTATGAGCTACTATTCCTCTTACATTGAATTCTTTAAATACTTCACGAATCAAACTATCCTTGCCTGCTGTGTCCATACCTTGAATACAGAACAAAACTGCATATTTGCCGTGTGCGTACATCGCATTTTGTATATCTGCCAATTGTTCACTAACATCACGTAAGGCATTTTTTATGTCTTTTTTATCGGCACCTAAATCATAGGATGTTGATAAATCGGAAATTTTTATTTGGGATGAAACCTTAAAATCTTCTACTTTAATATTATTCATATGTCAAAATTCTGAATTAAATATAGTGCATTTTTTGTGTTTGCTTGAAACCTAATAAATTGAAATAAAAATATGATTAGGTAATTTCTTACAAACCTAAACTAAACATCGATTAAACGTATTTAAATTCGCTTAAGTACAAAATTTTGATATTTTTGAAGTCCCAACCGAACTAAACTTAAACCTCAAATTATGAAAAAACATTACTTTCTGCTCCTGCTATTTTGTTTTATTTTCACAAAAGTCAACGCACAAGATATCTATCCCAACCTTGTTAAAGCAAACAGAAATATAACTGCCGGTTTAAAAGCATACAATATCAAAAGCTTACAATATCATGCTAAAATTTCCAAACTCTCCATAGATTCTTCCATACAAGAATTAACTAATGAAGATTGCCAAAAAGCGTCTGACCTATCTACAAGCATTACCATACGTTTAGAAAGTGCATTATTGGCACAAGATTTTGCAACTGCAGAAGCACACCTGGTAGTTTGTGAAGAATTAATTTCAAAATTATTTTACGAATTCAATCTGTGTGCTACTAATGATTCTGCTAAAAACACAAATACAGAATTAGCTAAAAACAACGAAACAGAATTATCAAAGCTTGAAATGGAACAAGCGAAATTATTAGAGGAACAATCAAAATTGAAAGAAAAAGAGAGAAAAATTGAAGCTCAACTAGCGCAGCAAAAATCTAAACAAAAGCAACAGTTAAAAGCAAATTTCATCAAATTAAACAAAGAGACTATTATATCCAATATTGAATCCTATAATGCCTCTCTTAAAGCCTGTGATTGCAATCGTAATTTAGACATAACCTTTGATGGCTCGCAAGATTTTTCGAATTTGGAATTTGAAGCGATAAAAAGTTACTTTTTGGATGAAAATATAAAACTTACTAAAGCTTATACAAGCTTACTAAAAGATTGTAAAAGCGAATAAGATCAGCATAATTTGTAACTATTTTATTTTGATGCAAAAGCCTTAACATCGCTTTCGCTTACTTCTTTTTCACCGAGAATAATTAAACGCTCTACCACATTCCGTAATTCGCGAATATTACCTGTCCAATCGTAATTTTGAAGCAACTTTAATGCCTTATCGGAAAATGATTTTTTCGCTGTACCTTGTTCATTACTGATTTTTTCCGCAAAATATTCTACCAATAGCGGAATATCATTTCGCCTGTCATTAAGTGCGGGAACTTCAATTAAAATCACTGCCAATCTGTGGTACAAATCCTCACGGAATTTGCCGTCTTCAATTTCCTTTTTTAAGTTTTTATTGGTTGCGGCAATGACTCTTACATTAACCTTAATATCCTTGTCGCTACCCACACGCTGTACGCGGCTTTCTTGTAAAGCACGTAGCACTTTTGCCTGTGCAGAAAGACTCATATCACCTACTTCATCCAAGAAAATGGTACCACCATTTGCGGCTTCAAACTTACCGGCTCTGTCCTTGTTAGCAGAGGTAAAAGCACCTTTTACGTGCCCAAACAATTCACTTTCTATAAGTTCACTCGGAATTGCGGCACAATTCACCTCAATCATTGGGCCTTTAGAACGTTCACTTTTTTGATGCAGCCAATGGGCCACCAATTCTTTACCTGTTCCATTTGGGCCAGTGATTAAAACTCTAGCATCAGTTGGTGCGACCTTGTCAATCATATTTTTGATACGGTCAATGGCATCACTTTCTCCAATCATTTCATAGTTTTTGCTGACTTTCTTTTTCAGCATTTTATTTTCAACTACGAGTTCTTTTCTATCTAAAGCAATACGTACCGTATTTAAAAGTCTATTTAAATCCGGTGGTTTTGAGATGTAATCAAAAGCACCTAAACGCATGGTATTTACAGCTGTATCTAAATCTCCATGACCAGATATCATAACCATTGGGGTTTCAGGCTTTATTTTTTTTACGGCTTCTAAAACTTCAACACCATCCATTTTTGGCATTTTGATGTCACAAAGCACCAAATCGTAATCGTCTTTTTTTATTTTTTCGATTCCTGCCAAACCATCTTCTGCTTCTTCTACCTGGTAGCTATCATTTTCTTCCGAAAGTATTTTTACCAAGACCCTTCTAATGGCAGCTTCATCTTCTATAATTAATATTTTTGACATATTATATTTTAAGTTTTAATCCTGTTCTTAAATAAAACGCATTTAAATTATCTAATGAAAATACATCGTTTCTATCGTTATCCCTTAACACATTATCCAATCTGGCCGTGTAACCTAAATAAGAGTATGCATATAAATATTTACTGAGTTTATATTCATATCCAAAACCACCAACGACCACAGAAAGCGATATGTGATCCACTGATTTACCATCATCTGTCATTGTTGGTTCTTGTACATGAGCAAAATATCCATCTACACTCGCAAAAGCTTGAATGGTATGTTTTTCATCGAAAAAATATTTTACGTTAGATTTAGGAATACCTATGGCAAACGACCAATTCTCGTTAATTGTTCTAGAATAACTTACAAATGGTAATGGAAATGGTAAGCCAGTTGTGGTATTATAAGTTAAACCTAAAATTAAACGATAAGGCCGTTTTGCACTTTCATCTTCAGATCTATCATTAATTACAAAAACACCTCCGTTTAGAAATAAATCGTCAGCGGTAATACTTTGGGTTAGTGTTGATGCTATTCTGGGATTAATTTTAAATCCCAATCGCCACATTTCACTTGTTTTAAAAGTGTATCCTAAATTCAAATCAATAATATTGATTGTTTCTAGCAATGACGCATCAAATGGATAATCATCCTCCAAATTTAGAATCACTCGATTGTACTCTGCACCTATAATAAAATACGTATCCTCTTTCAATTCAATAGGATAATTGACCAATGCCCTCAGTCTCATATATTGATCTTCGGATTTTGTTTTTGGAATAAACGAATACTCCAGTCTAGCCAAATCTGTAAGTTGGGCAAAAGAGACATTGGTGATTGCTACTAGAAATAGCAAACAAAGGAAATTTTTTATCTTCATCATCTTATTCATTTGAAGCTTTGGGTTTATTTTCAATAATATGAATGTCGCGCTGAGGGAAAGGGATGGTGATATTATTTTCCCTAAACAATCTATCTATTTCAAAACGGATATCACTCTTTGGAAATTGTGCCTTAAAACTATCTGCCATTGTAAAAACTAATTTAAAGTCCAATGAGCTTTCTCCAAAATCAGTAAAAACCACAGTTGGTTCTGGCTCTGAAATAACGTCTCCATGTGTACTTGCAGCTTGTAAAAGTAGCTTTTTTACTAACTGCACATCGCTACCGTAAGCCACACCGACGGTAACACTTTCTCTAGTTAATATACCGTTTTGAGTCCAATTGTAAAGACTATTAGTTAAATAGAGGTGGTTGGGAATAATCAGCACCTTGTTGTCAATGGTTACAGCTCGTGTGGTTCTGAGTTTTATTTCTTCTACACGGCCTATTTTTCCTTCAATCTCAATAATATCTCCAACATGTACCGTTTGATCAATCAAAATAAATACTCCCGAAATAATGTCTTGAAATAAAGTCTGAAGTGCCAGACCAATACCAATTAATAATGCTGCTGAAGCCGCAAAAACAGCAGTAACCTCAACACCAACACTGTGTAATGTAATTAGAAAAATGATGATGTATATAAGCCATCTAAAATAGCCAAATACCACATTGAATTTTCCTTTGTCATCCTCTGGTAAGTTTCTGGTTAAAACCCTTAAGACTAACCTTAATACAAGTGTAGTTATAAAAATAACAGTCGCTAAAATGAGCATATCAAAAATTGAAATACTAATTTTATCTGTTAAATCTATATGCTGGCCAAAAAATGCTCTTATATTCTCCCAAGCATTACTTTCAACTATAGTTTCTTCTAATTGTTGTAAATCTTGCATAATCAGTTAATACTTCAACCATTTAAACAATTCTTTATACGTAGGTTTTTTTCCATACATTAAAATACCTACACGGTAAATTTTTGCAGCAAACCACACGGTAAACACAAATGTACCGATCAAAAGTAATAGTGATAAACCTTGTTGCCATAAAGGCACACCAAATGGAATACGCATAAGCATCACTACAGGAGATGTAAACGGAATGAATGAAAATACGGTTGAAACTGTACCGTGTGGGTCTTCAATAACCGTAAACATCCCAACATATACTGCCAAAATGAGTGGCATTAAAATAGGTAACATAAATTGTTGTGTGTCGGTCTCATTGTCAACCGCTGCACCAATTGAAGCATAAAGCGAACTGTACAATAAATATCCACTAATGAAGAAAAACAAAAACGCTATGACCAAATTTGTTAACGGTAAATTACCGATTGCAACAATTATATTTTCTGCCATAGCCTGTGCACCATCTGATTCAATGGCTTGATTCATCATTTCCTGCTGTGGCGTATTAACCTGTGACATATCAATACCAAAAATGGAAGAAACCACTATTAGCAAAATACCTCCCAAAATCATCCAAATGATAAATTGTGTAACGCCTGCTAAGGATGTTCCAATGATTTTTCCCATCATGAGCTGAATGGGTTTTACCGAAGAAATAATTACCTCAATAATTCTACTTGTTTTTTCTTCTATTACACTTCGCATAATCATATTACCGTAAATGATAATGAACATGAATAGTAAATATCCAGCAACACCGCCAAATGCAAGTTTTACGACATTATCAATCTTAGAACTCTTCTCACCTTCAAAACTTTCTTGTGCAATATCGATACTAGTCTTGGAAGCGTTGATTTGATCTATGTTGACTCCATCATTTTGAAGTTTTAAGTCTGTTAACCGTTTTTCGAGCTTTCTTTCTAATGAAGAAATGACATTGAGAGATGGTGTTTCCTCAGAGTAGAACTTTACGTTTTTAGCAACTTCATCGAATGCATCTGAATTGGAAATATATAATAAGCCGTAATCCTCACGCTCCTTAACCATATTTTTTGCATCAGCAAGCCCAACATTACTGAGAATGGTATAGGTCGTATTATCAGTATTTTCAAACGCCTCGCTGAGATAACCCGTTTCGTCCAATATAGAAATTGCACGCTCCTTGTTATTATTAAGCTGTGATAGATAAGCCACGACAGCAATAAGGGCAATCATTATCATAGGACTTAAAAACGTCATAATGATAAAAGATTTATTTCTAACCTTAGTAAGGTATTCCCGTTTTATAATTAGTGGTAAATGATTCATCCTTAACTAGTTATTTGTTACAGTTTGAATAAAAATATCATTAGCAGATGGTATGACCTCCACAAAATGATGCACTTCTGCTTTTGAGGTTAAAAATGAAAGCAAATCGTTCGGCGAAGTGTTTTCATTGATTTTAATATTCAGTTTAATGTCGTCAACAAGATTTTTGAAAGTAGCCGGAAGCACATCAAAACTGTTTTTGATTTCACTTAACACTTGTTCGCTATTTGCCGATTGTAACCCAACCTCAAATGTATTGGTTTTATATTGGCGCTTGATATCATTTAATTTTCCATCAAGTACTTTGTTCGATTTGTGAAGCAAAGCTATATGATCACAAAGCTCCTCGACCGATTCCATACGATGTGTCGAAAAAATAACGGTAGCACCTTCGTCCCTCAATTGTAAAATTTCATCTTTTATTAAATTAGCATTAATCGGATCAAAACCTGAAAATGGTTCGTCAAAGATTAACAGTTTAGGTCGGTGCAATACCGTAACTATAAACTGTATTTTCTGTGCCTGGCCTTTACTTAGTTCCTGTATTTTTTTGTTCCACCAGTCTCCGATATCCAATTTATCGAACCAATATTTTAATCTTGATTTGGCTTCAGTTTTACTTAAACCTTTGAGTTGTGCCAGATACAATGCCTGTTCACCAACTTTCATTGATTTATAGAGTCCACGTTCTTCGGGTAAATAACCAATGTCTCTAATGTGTTCTGGTTTTAAAGGTTGACCATCCAATAAAACCGAACCTTCATCTGGCATAGTAATTTGATTGATAATACGTATTAAGGTTGTTTTACCTGCTCCGTTAGGACCTAATAAACCAAAAATACTGCCTTTAGGCACTGCTATAGACACTTGATTTAGTGCTTTGAAATTCCCGAAGTTTTTTGATACGGAATCAGCAACTAATAAGTCATTCATAGATTGATGATATTTACAATAGGGTTAGAATGTAAATATATTAAATGTTAGAGAGTTTGCATCAAAATACAATAGTAATTGTATCGCTTTTAAGCTTTTTTTAGACTTGAAAGAAAATAAGAATCCACTCTTTGGAAGGATTGGCTTAAATTACATTTTTAAGTACACCAGAATACTTCTCAAAATTGAGAATTGCTGATTAGGTAGGTCATGCCTTAAAATTAGTAAAGCGTAAAAAAACAAAACCCACCCTTATCGCAAAATAAGGATGGGAAAAAATTGCTATGAAAAAGAAAAATTATCGCTAATTAGCATTAGCGATAATCAAATATACTATTTTTTATGAAACAAGCCATTTTTTATGAAAACATATCTTTTACTTTTTCAAAAAATGACTTGTCCGAGCTTTCAGGTTTAGGCTCAAAGTGTTCATCGTCCTTCATACTTTCAAAAAAATCTTTCTGTTTCTTACTTAAGGTTTTTGGTGTCCATACATTGACGTGCACCAAAAGATCACCTTTGCCATAACCATTAATATTAGGGATTCCCTTGCCTCTTAACCTTAATATTTTTCCAGATTGTACTCCAGCATCAATTTTGATTCTCACTTTGCCTGTAACGGTATCGATCTCTTTAGATGTACCTAAAACAGCATCAGATAAACTCACATACATATCATAATGTAAATTATCACCCTCACGTTTTAGAGTTTCGTGGTCTTCTTCTTGTATCAATACGAGTAGATCACCTGCGATTCCATTACCTGGAGCATCATTACCCTTTCCCGTCACCTTAAGCTGCATTCCTTCAACAACTCCAGCCGGAATTTTTACCGATACTGTTTCATCAGAAACTTTTAGGCCCTGAGCATCTGCATCCGCTGGTTTTTTATCAATGGTCTGCCCTGCTCCACCGCAAGTCTGACAAGGAGAGGCTGTTTGCATTCTTCCTAAAATGGTATTTGTTACTCTAGTCACTTGACCGGAACCATTACATGTACCACAAGTTTTATACGTTGTACCAGGTGCTTGTATTTTTCGTTTTACCTTAATTTTCTTTTCAACTCCATTGGCTATATCTTCAAGAGAAAGTGTAACTCTGATTCTCAAATTACTTCCTTTAACAACACGTTGCCTTCCGCCTCCGCCAAAGCCACTGAAGCCTCCGCCTCCGCCAAATGCTCCACCAAAAATATCTCCAAACTGACTGAATATATCATCCATATTCATACCGCCTCCACCAAAGCCTCCACCTTCAAAAGCTTGGTGACCAAATTGGTCGTAACGTGCTTTTTTATCGGCATTACTTAAAACTTCATAAGCTTCTGCAGATTTCTTGAATTTCTCTTCGGCCTCCTTGTCATCTGGATTTTTATCTGGATGATATTTTAATGCCATTTTGCGATAAGCTTTTTTAATTTCGGCCGCAGAGGCATTTTTATCAATTCCTAAAATGTCGTAATAATCTTCTTTCATCTGTTCTGCCCAAGAAATGGGAATCTTAATATTATTAGTTTAGTTTATTTTACAAAGTGGTACCTTCTGAATATTATTGTCCTATTACCACCTTTGGGAAACGAATAACTTTATCTCCCAATTTATAGCCGCGCTCAACAACATCTATAATCTTACCTTTTAAATCTTCACTTGGAGCTGGGATTTGGGTGATGGCCTCATGGTCGTCTGCATTAAACGGGTCACCTTTTTTAACTTCAATTTTCGAAAGGCCTTTTTGCTCTAAAGTGCTTAGTAATTTGTTATAAATCAACAGCACACCTTTTCTTAATTCCTCAGCTTCTTTGTCGTCTTCAATGTGCAGCAATGCACGTTCAAAGTCATCTAAGATAGGTAGCATGGATGTCATTACATCTTGACTAGCTGTCTTAAAAAGTTCAATGCGCTCTCTTGTGGTTCGTTTTTTATAATTTTCGAACTCAGCGAATAGACGCATGAATTTATCCTTTTCGGCAGCCAATTGGTCTTGTAACTGTTCTTCTACTGACAGTTCTTCTGCTTCGGCTTTATTATTTTCTTCAGTCGCTGTTGTTGTTTCTTCAGCCAACACCTCTTCAACTTCTTTATTTTTATCTTTTTTGCTCATTTGAGTCTCCGTTTTTTAAATCTTTGATTTTAAGGTGGCAAAAGTACTGCCATTATTAAGAAAATGTCAAAATGTCATTAACATTTTTTTATCATAAATAACCTATTCAATTACTTACCTTTACACACTTAATACTAAAACTAACACAAACATGAAAACATCATTTTTAAAAATTTTTACTCTTGTAGCATTGGTTTCCTTTTCTAGCTGTAAAGACGGAGCAAAAGAAGCAGAAACAAAAGATGCTGAAGATGCAGCTATGGCAGATGCAAGCGCAGTGACTTACGCAGCAGATACTGACGAGTCCGTTATAGAATGGAAAGGCTTTAAGCCAACGGGTTCCCATACTGGAACTATTAAAATTGCAGACGGAAATATTGAAGTTAATGAAGGAAATATTGAAAGCGGCACATTTGAAATTGATATGAGTAGCATTAACGTTACTGACATACCTGCTGAAGATGAAAGTAATGCCAAATTAACTGGTCACCTTAAAAGTGCCGACTTTTTTGATGTTGAAACATACCCAAATGCAAAATTTGAAGTGACTGGCCTAGAAACTATGGACGGTAAAACTATGCTTTCAGGTAATTTGACCATGAAAGAAACTACCAATAACATTAGCATACCTGTGTCAACTTCAATGAATGGTGATACAATGACTTTAACAAGTGAAACTTTCACGATCGATCGTTCTAAATGGAACGTAAAATATGGTTCTAAATCTTTCTTTGATGATTTAGGAGATAAATTTATCAATGATGATATGGAGCTTAAAGTAACTTTAGTTGCTAAAAAGGCTTAATTGAAGCTAACTGTTTAAAATTGAAAAGCATCTACGTTATTAGTGGATGCTTTTTTTTGTAGCCTTTAACGCATCCTTTATGTTCTACACCCTTGAATTCAAACTATTATAATTTTTTAAAACGCTACGAACCCTTAAAATATTACTAAAGTTTAGCCTTCTGAGCCTGCAGTTAAGGATTGAAACTGCATTTAAAAACATAAAAAAGCACCATACAACTGGTGCTTTTCTACTTATATTAAAATTGTGATTTTTACTTTAGTCCCATCAACTCAACATCAAAAACCAATGTAGCATCTGGCGGAATTACACCTCCCGCTCCTGCAGAACCGTATCCTAAATCACTCGGTATCACCAATCTTGCTTTATCACCAACATTCAATAGACAAATACCTTCGTCCCAACCCGGAATCACTTGACCTACACCAACTTGAAAATCCAATGGCGAGTTTCTTTTGTATGAGGAATCAAACACTGTTCCATCGGCCAACTGACCTTTATAATGTACCGAAACCATATTACCTTTTTCAGCTTTTTTACCATCACCTTTTTGGATAATTTTGTATCGTAATCCGCTCTCTGTTTCATCAAAACCCGATGCTAACTTATCAAGCTCAGCTTTTGCAGCTTCGCGCTCGGCAGCAACTCGTTTTTCTCTCGCTCCTTCAAAAGTTCTAAAGGCCTCAATGGCATTGAATTTTTCGGCAGCGTCACCTTCTCTAATGATTTCCACACTTTCAATTTTATCTCCCTGTTCAATGGAATCAACAACATCTTGTCCTTCTACCACATTCCCAAAAACAGTATGTTTACCATCTAACCATTCTGTTGCGATATGTGTGATAAAAAATTGACTTCCATTGGTACCAGGACCAGCATTTGCCATGGATAATTTTCCTGGTGCATCGTGTTTTAAATCTGGGTGAATTTCATCATCAAATTTATAACCTGGATTTCCTGTCCCTGTTCCTTGTGGGCAACCACCCTGTATCATAAAATCAGGAATAACTCGGTGAAATTTAAGTCCGTCATAATAAGGTGTTCCCTGAGGTTTAGCGGAATTTTCCATATTCCCTTCTGCTAAAGCAACAAAATTACCAACCGTACCTGGTGTTTTTTCAAATTCTAAGTTCGCCAATATTTCCCCTTTAGAAGTATTGAATTTTGCGTATAAACCGTCTTGCATTGTTTTGTTTTTTGTTTAAGAGTGCAAAGATAACGAATGAAGCTGGAAGCGAGAAGCTTGAAGTTAGTTTATTGGATTATTAGATTGTAGGATTAAGAATATATATTTCACTAGTTTTGAAAAAAATTAAATTGAATGGGTTTTTTATCAAAATTACTTGGATCCAAAAGTTCTGATGTTAATGTTGAATCTGATGATACAGTTGCAGCTATTATTGAGAATGTTGAGAATCCCCCTTATGGTGTTTCGGAACACAATGTACTATATGCAGGTTTAAAGGAATTGGGTGGTTATTACATCTTCCAGACATTAGTTATTGGCGCATTGAATATTAAAACAAAAAAGGGTGCTAAGCTTAAATTCTCAGGTACTGACTTTGAACTTAAACTCAACTCAGATATGCCAGAACTTGAATCTGAACCGTCTGATTTAAAAGGTCGTTATGTGACTCCAATAGACTTTCAAATTGAAGAATATGATATCGAGAAGTTAAAAAATGCTGAATTAAAATCAGTTCAATTAACCATTAAAAATCAAGAGCTAATTTTTGAGAAAGCTGTTATTTTAGATGAGGAAGAGTAAAGATTTTCTTAGATATTTATGGTCATAAGCTTAAGACGGGAGATTTAGCTTGTACAATAGAGCAACCGAATGATTATAGTCATTTGTCGCTTATATCTTATTCATTTATTTTATATTCAACTCCGTTTTTATAAACCGATACTACACTTCGAATATTTTGAATTGCCTCTAACGGATTTTTATCTAGGATAACCAGGTTTGCAATTTTCCCCTCTGAAATCGAACCGCACATTTCTTCAATTCCAATTGCCTTAGCGTTATTTAATGTGGCAGCCTTTAACGCATCAAAGTTAGTTAAGCCACATTCCGTTAAGAGTATAATTTCGTCCTGAACCCATTTTAAGTTTACACTAAAATCTGTTCCTGCAGCTATTGTAACTCCATGTTCATAGGCCGCTTTTGTAATTCGCTTTACCCAATCGTCCATTGCAACAACATCCATTTTATTTGAAGCACTTGATAGATGTTGAGTTGGACTGTTTTTTTGAGATTTTGATTTATTATGCGGATCGTTAGAACGGAATTTTACACTCCAAGCCGAAAGCGTTGGCTCAAAAATTATACTATTTGATTTCATTTTCTCGAACAACATAGTAAATTCGGCAGCAGAGGCATTTGCTTTTTCAAAATCTATAAACGGTAAGGACTTCCGAATTGCTTCATTAAATGAGGCTGGTATATCTTTTTCCAATTCGAAAATCATTCCTGTCCCATGAGATAGCACATCCACATTTGCATTTACGGCATCTGAGGGTTTACTAGGATATATACTAGAATGACTCCACATTTTTAGGCCATTTTGGTGGGTAATTTTACTAAGATCTATTAACAACTCAGGACTTACATTAGAATATACTTTTAGACCTGTTACACCAGCTTCTTTTGCCTCGGTAACTATTGCAGTCAAATTGGTTTTATCTGTAATGACTCGCATCCAAGGTGCTGAACCTGGTTCGAAACCTTGAGCTGCAAACTTTGTTCTTGGATCTTGTAAAAAAGTAGGCCCAAACACATTGGCAGAATAATATATCTTTGGACCATTGAGATTTCCTTCGTCAATTGCTTTATTAAGAGATTGATAAACTCTTGCGTCTCCACCCATATCACGTACACTTGTGATTCCTGAATAGAGTAATTTACTCAAAATTTCCTTACGGTTTTTTGGTCTAAAAAGATGTACGTGAGAATCTATCAATCCTGGTATAACAAAATTCCCTTTTAAATCAACCTTATTTGAAATTCCTTTTAAATCTATTGAACTACTAGGTTGTATCGATTGAATTTTGTCTTTATCAATGATAATGGTCATATCTTCTAACTGTTGAGAATTTTCAACATCAATAATCGTAACATGAGTTAAGGCAATAGAATTTTTGGAAATATCCTGAGAATTTATTTGACATACAAACACAAAACAGGAAACGAGCATTAAAACTTTATTTGCTTTTTTCATTGCTATGGAATTTTAAAATGTGTCTCAACAATTTTGTACAAGCACTTGTTGCAGGAAAACCTTGAGGATTTTTAATAACGTAAACTAAAGATATCGAATAAACATTGATTTCCGATTAGGGAATTAAGCTATTATTACAATTATGGGTAATTGTCAATTCTTTTCTTCAGCTTGAAACCCAATTTCGGGCATCATTTAATTGATCAATTTTATAGGTCTTTAATTTCATTCCTGGTGTTATAAAATCTGCAACGCCCGAAAGTTTATCAATCCATTTTTTGTCGGTAACAACGGCATATTTTCCTACTTTACCTATTGCTTTTAAATCTACTTGCATTCCTTTTACAAAGGTTTTTAGTTTTTCAAGAGCTGGAATGGATCGCAGGACAACTATTAAGTTTATTTTTTCTTTTGATTTTCTATCAAGTATTTCATAAAGGGCACTTATAGAACTGTGGTCAAGGGTGTCATGAAGCAATTCAATCTCAAAAACATCATTGTCTATTTCGTTTATTTTCACATTTGTAAGATAATCCTCTGCTCTGTAAGTTTTTTTATCAATGTTTTCTAACCATTTGATTGCTTCATCTCGCTGGGATCTATCGAAGGATTTTATGGGAATATTTGGAGTGAAAAAATTGGCTGTGGGAACAAGTTTAGTCATTAAATCCTTGTCAGATAATATGGCGTATTTTTTAATGACATTGAGCGAAGCCTTTTTAAGTTGAAACAGCTCATCAATTGAAGAAAAATCTTCTGGCCAAGGCATTTCATCAATAACTCCTAACAGGCTAATTTTATCGTTATTTTCTTTGAATTCTTGGAACGATTTCATTAGCTTTTTGGCATCATTTTCGGTCAATTTACCCGTTGAGTGAAATTCATAAATGTTGGTGTTTTCAATTTTCTTTAAATCCATTTTATGAAGTTTTAATGATTTTTCTATTTATTTCATTGGCTTTAACTGTGGGTCGGTATTTGACATTTTATTCTATTCCTAATACTGAGTCTCATAATTTAAGGAAAATAATTTAATTAAGCATCTGCGGCTTTTACTATTACCAATGGCAGGATGCAATCTTTTATTCTTGATATGCTCCTGATGAATAAGTCAATTCATAACTGTGGGTATAAATTTCAAATACAATTCCGAATGGATCTTCTACATATACCATTTTATACGGTTTTTCATTTGGATAATATTCTCTTATGGGCATTCTTTGTTTTCCCCCAGCCTCAACTATTTTTTTGGTAAGATTCTCGATATCTGGATCTTGTACACAAAAGTGAAATAGTCCTGTATTAAATGGATTAAAATCAGGTGCTTCTTTATTTCCGTGAGGAAATGAAAAGAGTTCAATTCCAATTCCGTCAGATGTTGACATATGGGCGATTTCGAATTCTTCCCAATTTTCACCAAACACATCGATGCACATTTGTCCAATAGCAGTATCGCGTTCTTTTTTTACTGAAGATGGTTTCATAATTACATACCATCCCATAATGTCCTCATAGAATTTAACCGCTTTGTGAATATCAGGTACAGTAATACCTATGTGTGAAAATGATTTTGGATATTTTATTGCTTTCATAAGATTATATTTTTAATTGGTGCATCAAGGCTGTGGCTATTGGTAATCGATTGGTGTAACACTTAACTTTGCAAATACAAATTGAATAGGAAATCCAGTCTGATTTTCATCAATAGGCTTGAACTAGTAACTAATTTTTTACGGTGTTGGCATTAGTTATTTTATTTTCCGTCCTTTAATTCCGCTTGCACAACCGTAAAAATTTTCCAAATATTCAACTTCAAACTCCAGTTTGTTAAAAATCCGAAGTACATTCTTTGAATTTCCGAATTCTTCTGTGTAAACCCCTAGCATTCTATAAGTCTCCGGACTCCCAAGAAATAATTTCCCTAAAATTGGAATAATATTTTTCAAGTAAAACATATAAAATGGTTTTAAAAATTTACTGTTTGGGACAGAAACATCAATAAGCGAAAATTTTCCGTTTGGCTTTAGAATTCGGTCTATTTCGAATGCTAATTTTTTAAGTTGCTCATCATTAAATGTCTTTAATCCAAAACCTGAAATCACATAATCCGCTGTTTCGTTTGCTATAGAATTTTCAAAGACGTTTTCTTTTAGAATTTCAATTTTCGATTTTTTAAACTTTCCTTTGTTTTTATACGCACGATTAATCATTTCAGTTGAGAAGTCAAGTCCGATTAATTTTGAATTTATGTCAGTTTTTTTTATTATATGTTTCCAACATTCCCCCATTCCAGTCATTAAGTCAACAACTGTTTTTCCCTTCTCTATTTTAATTTCCTCAACGCATTGTCTTCTCCATCTTTGGCTAAATCCAAAAGAGGATACGTAATATATTTTTAAATACGAACTACTCATTTTGTCAAATAATTTTTCAACAAATTTAGGCTCGTAAATTTCTTTCATTCGTTAGGATGTAATCATTGGCAACTTATTATATGTCAATAAAAATCTATCTTATTCTCAATGAATTTGGATAATAAAACTTTTAAAATATAAAAGGTTTTAATTCGCGACCTCACTCATAAACTTAATACGGTACAAACGTAATTCTTCATCATCATAGTCGCCATCAAATTCTTCTATGGCATCGTCTATTTTATCACTATCGGAATCCATAAAATAGTCGTGGATTTCTTCTTGTTGGTCTTCATCCAAAATTTCATCAATCCAATAACTGATATTCAGTTTAGTACCAGAAAATACGATAGATTCCATTTCTTTAATAAAATCTTTCATTTCCATGCCTTTTGAAGAAGCTATATCACTGAGCGGCAATTTTCTATCTACGTTTTGTATAATGTATAATTTTATGGCAGAATTTGAACCCGTAGATTTCACCACCATATCATCTGGACGCATAATGTCATTTTCTTCTACATAGTCGGCAATCAAAGCAACAAAATCCTTTCCGTATTTTTTAGCCTTGCTTTCACCAACTCCATGGACGTTAGATAATTCCTCTAAAGAAATTGGGTATTTTAATGCCATGTCTTCCAAAGATGAATCCTGAAAAATTACAAACGGTGGCACTCCAAGTTTTTTGGCATTACGTTTACGTAAATCTTTGAGCATGCCCATTAATTTTTCGTCTGCTACCGCGCCTCCACCTTTTGCCTTGGTGATAATTCCACCGGCACCAATATCGTCATATGTGTGGTCTTCTGCCATCATGAACGATTCTGGGTTTTTGATAAAGGATTTCCCTTTATCACTTAATCTCAATACACCGTAAGTTTCAATATCCTTTTTTAAATAGCCAGCAACCAATACTTGACGGATGAGTGCCATCCAATATCGGGCTTCTTTAGTTTTGCCTATGCCAAAAAAGGGTTGTTCGTCAGTTTTATGGGATCCAATTAAGGCATTTGTTTTACCGATTATAACATTCACTAAATCCTTGGACTTGTATTTCTCATTGGTTTTATCTACCGTTTCCAATAAGATCTTTACATCGTCCTTTGCTTCGACTTGTTTTTTTGGATGCCTAACATTATCATCCATATCTCCTCCTTCGCCTGTGGCATTGTCAAACTCTTCTCCAAAATAATGAAGTATAAATTTTCTTCGAGAGATCGAAGTTTCAGCAAAGGCGACTACTTCTTGTAACAAGGCATGTCCAATTTCTTGTTCCGCCACAGGTTTACCCGACATAAATTTTTCGAGTTTTTCAATATCTTTATAAGCGTAGTAAGCCAAACAGTGACCTTCTCCTCCATCTCGACCAGCACGACCTGTCTCTTGATAATAACTTTCGATACTTTTAGGAATGTCATGATGAATCACAAAACGTACATCAGGTTTGTCAATTCCCATCCCAAAGGCAATTGTGGCCACCACCACATCTGTATCCTCCATCAAGAACATATCCTGATGTTTCACCCTTGTTTTGGCATCTAAACCTGCATGATATGGCACCGCTTTAATTCCGTTAACCTGAAGCACTTGCGCCAATTCTTCAACTCGTTTTCTGCTCAAACAGTAGATTATCCCTGATTTTCCTTCGTTCTGTTTTACAAAACGAATGATATCTGCATCAACATTTTTTGTTTTAGGACGTACTTCGTAATAAAGATTTGGTCTATTAAAAGAAGCTTTAAAAGTAACCGCATTGGGCATACCCAAACTTTTTAAAATGTCTTCCTGTACTTTTGGAGTAGCTGTTGCAGTTAAACCGATGATTGGAATGTCATCACCAATGCGCTTTATGATGGTTTTGAGATTGCGGTATTCTGGCCTAAAATCATGACCCCATTCACTAATACAGTGGGCTTCATCCACAGCCATGAATGAAATTTTAACGGTTCTTAAAAATTCGACGTATTCTTCTTTGGTCAACGATTCTGGTGCTACATAAAGCAATTTGGTAACACCGTTGGTAATATCGTCCTTTACGCGCTGAACTTCAGTTTTATTTAATGACGAATTTAAAACATGTGCTACCCCTTCATGATCGGATACCGCTCTAATGGCATCCACCTGATTTTTCATTAATGCAATTAGGGGTGAAACGACAATTGCCGTACCTTCCTTAATTAAAGCTGGCAACTGGTAGCACAATGATTTTCCGCCACCCGTTGGCATTATTACAAACGTATTATTGCCTGCAACAACATTTTTTATGACCTCTTCCTGAAGGCCTTTAAAAGCCGAAAAACCAAAATATTTTTTGAGTGAAGCGTGTAAGTCAATCTGTGAAATACCCATTAATCCTTTTAGTATTTTATATAAATTTTTTCCGTGAAAACTAAAATTCTACTTTCAAAAAAATGTGAAATTTAGCCTTAAATTAGTAACCACTTTTTTAATCCATAAAATTTTCTCATTAGGCTCTATTGAAGTGTCCCAATGAAAAATTTCATGTACTTTTGCAAGAAGTTTAAAGATAACAAAATCTTTAAATCTAAAAAACCGTACAATCATTTAATTTTGAATACTTCATCATCCATTATATCCACTGCAAAAAGCACTATTAAGTTAGAAAGCGAAGCGATCGGTCATTTGTCGGATTTACTTACAAATGATTTTGCCGATGCGGTAGAATTGATCTATAACTCTAAAGGCAGAGTAATTATTACTGGTATCGGAAAAAGTGCCATTATCGCGAATAAAATAGTTGCGACACTTAATTCTACAGGAACACCAGCCATATTTATGCATGCAGCAGATGCAATTCACGGTGATTTGGGACTAATTCTCGAAGATGACGTAGTTATTTGCATTTCTAAAAGCGGTAATACTCCAGAGATTAAGGTCTTGGTTCCACTCATTAAAAATGCAAAAAATAAAATGATTGCTATCACTGGCAATATCGATTCTTTTCTGGGTCAACAGGCCGATTATATATTGAACGCGTTTGTAGCACAAGAGGCGTGTCCTAATAATCTTGCTCCAACCACTAGTACAACTGCACAATTAGTAATGGGCGATGCATTAGCCGTTTGTCTTTTGGAATTGAGAGGGTTTTCGAGTAAGGATTTCGCCAAATACCATCCAGGTGGTGCACTTGGCAAACGCCTTTATTTAAGAGTCAATGATTTATCTTCTCAAAATCAAAAACCGCAAGTGGGTCTAGAAACGAGCCTAAAAGAAGTAATTGTTGAAATTACTGAAAAAATGCTTGGAGTAACAGCCGTTATTGAAAATGATAAAATCGCAGGTATAATCACCGATGGTGATTTAAGGCGGATGCTCAGTAAAAGTGACGATATTACTGGACTTAAAGCCAAAGATATTATGAGTATCAACCCAAGACGTATACAAGAAGATGCGATGGCTGTTGATGCCAAGGAAGTGATGGAGGAATTTGGTATTTCCCAACTTTTAGTAGAACACAATGGCATCTACGCAGGTGTGGTTCATCTTCATGATTTAATAAAAGAAGGTATCATATAATGGCGAAGAAGAATATTGATGAAATGTCTTTTTTAGACCATCTGGAGGACTTAAGGTGGCATTTAATTAGAGCAACGCTAGGGGTTTTAATTGCGGCTGTATTAGCTTTTGTTTTTAAACGTTTTATTTTTGATGTCATCATCTTTGGACCGACTAACATGAGTTTTCCAACGTATGAAGGGCTCTGTAAAATGTCTCAGCTAATAGGCATCAACGATACGACTTTTTGTGCTGATAAATTTCCTTTTATCATTCAAAACAGAAATGTGGCCGGTCAATTTTCTGCCCATATCTGGACTTCTATTTATGCGGGTTTTATTGTTGGTTTCCCGTATGTTTTATATCAGTTGTGGAGCTTTATAAGTCCGGGCTTAAAAAATAACGAACGTAAAAATTCCAGAGGATTTATTGTTATTGCGTCATTACTTTTTTTTACCGGCGTTCTTTTTGGGTATTACATCGTTACACCATTATCCATTAACTTTTTAGCGAATTACACTATTAGCGAGCAAATTCAAAACGAGTTTGATGTAAGTTCTGTTATTGCCATAGTGCGCTCTTCTGCAATTGCTTCGGGCTTAGTATTTGAATTGCCAATTGTCATTTATTTTTTAACCAAAATAGGTATTGTAACTCCTCAATTTTTAAAGAAATATAGAAAATTTGCACTGGTTATTGTACTTATTTTGTCAGCTATAATTACTCCGCCCGACATAGCAAGTCAAGTTATTGTAGCAATCCCAATATTGCTGTTATATCAAATTAGTATTTACATTTCGGCAATCGTTGTCAGAAATCAAAAAAGAAAAGAAAATAAAGTTAAGCACTCATAAATATGTCAAATCCCGTAGAAGAATTTAATGCGTATCGTGCCAAAATGAACGATAAAATTTTAGCGGATAACAATAAAATTGTTAAACGAATATTCAATCTTGATACCAATGCCTTTTCAGAAGGTGTTCTGGACAAAAAGACAAAAGAACTTTTAGGCCTTGTGGCCTCAACGGTATTGCGTTGTGACGATTGCGTAAAGTATCATTTAGAAGCGTCTTATAAAGAGGGTCTTTCAAAGAACGAAATTAGTGACGCATTAGGTATAGCCACCTTAATAGGAGGTACTATCGTAATTCCTCACTTAAGACGCGCGCACGAATATTGGGAAGCTTTAGAAGAACATTATACCCAAGGTTAAACTTTTACTAAAACCAAGAGCGTTTCTGCCAATGGATATGATTTTACTATTTTTAACGTTCTAAATGTCAGTATGAAGCTAAGAGCCGAAAATTTAATGAAGTCCTATAGCGGACGAAAAGTGGTTAAGGATGTATCTTTGGAAGTTAACCAAGGTGAAATTGTTGGGTTACTGGGACCTAATGGTGCTGGTAAAACCACATCCTTTTATATGATTGTTGGTATCATTAAACCTAATGGTGGAAATATTTTTCTTGAAAACACCAACATTACGAAATATCCAATGTACAAACGTGCCCAAAACGGTATCGGTTATTTGGCACAAGAAGCTTCCGTATTTAGAAAGCTGAGCATTGAGGATAATATCTTAAGCGTTCTGCAACTTACCAAATTAAGTAAGAAACAACAGCGCGAAAAAATGGAATCTCTTATTGAAGAATTTGGATTAGGACACATAAGAACTAATCGTGGGGATTTGCTTTCTGGTGGTGAACGTCGTCGTACAGAAATTGCACGTGCCTTGGCAACTGATCCCAATTTTATTCTGTTAGATGAACCTTTTGCTGGTGTTGACCCAGTTGCCGTTGAAGATATTCAACGTATTATAGCAAAACTCACCAAAAAGAATATCGGCATTTTGATTACCGATCACAACGTACAGGAAACATTAGCCATTACAGACCGAACATATCTTATGTTTGAAGGCAATATACTTAAAGCCGGTAAACCAGAAGAATTGGCAAATGACGAGATGGTACGTAAAGTTTATTTAGGTCAGAATTTTGAGCTTCGCAAGAAGAAGTTGATGTTTTAGATTACTTAATCTAGATAGATTTTTAATCTTATTACGCCCAATGAATTAATTGAGTATTCTAATTTTATTGATAACAAAAACCTCTATGACTTCTTCTTTTTAAAGAACAATCCTTTTATTATTTTGACAACCAATACGCAGGCCGCACCAAAAATAAGCCCGACAATAAAATCTCTCAATATTGAAGGCAAGACCTCCAAAAAGTGATGTAAGAAGTCTATATTATGTACAAATATACCTCCAGAAACAAGCAGCAAAGCAATAGTCCCAATTATAGATAATCCCTTTATTACTTTAGGCAGTGCCTGAACCAAAAACGTACCTACCGAAAACAGAAATCCTTTTTTCTGCTCACTTTTAGAAATCATTTTAAGCCCTAAATCATCCATTCTAACAATAAGGGCAACAATTCCATATACACCAACTGTCGCTATTAAAGCAACAATCGAGACAACTATTATCTGAAAGGTAAGTGTTTCTTCAACTACGGTACCTAAAGCGATAATTACTATTTCCACAGACAAAATAAAATCAGTAATTATAGCTGATTTAATTTTATCTTTCTCAAGTTCTACAAGCTGAGCATCCGTAAGAGTTACCTCTTCTTTTAACACAAGTGTGTTCTTCGGCTTATGAGGCACAAAGTATTCATAGATTTTTTCAGCTCCTTCATAGGCTAAATACAATCCGCCCAGAATTAAAATTATGGTTATGGCTTTTGGAACAAAAGCACTCAAAACAAAGGCTAACGGCAATATAATTAGCTTATTAAGAAATGAGCCTTTTGTAATAGCCCAAAGCACTGGTATTTCTCTAGACGATATAAACCCGGAGGCTTTTTCTGCGTTAACTGCCAAATCATCACCTAAAATTCCTGCAGTTTTTTTTGTGGTGATTTTAGTCATGGATGCCACATCGTCCATCAATGCCGAGATATCGTCTAATAATGCAAAAAAACCTGATGCCATTAAAAAAAATATGATTTGTGGTTAGTAATAAATTTTAAAATTTTCATTAAACTAGTGAATGTTCTTTTGATCTAGAATTGACAAAAAGAAATAAAAGATAATTATTAAAGGAATTGCTGCAAATTGAAGTACTACAAGTAACACAACAGTTAAAATTAAAAAGAGATAACGGATAGTATTATCCTTAAAACTCCAGTTCTTAAACTTAAGCGCAAATAATTTGATGTGAGAATTTAACAAATAGCAACTCAATAATGAAACAACGATTAAAAACCATTTGTTAATAATTATCGCGTTTAGCACATCGCTGTTTTGATATTCTACAATTAATGGCAAGGACAATATAAGCAACGCATTTGCTGGAGTTGGTAATCCCTTAAAATAGGTTTGTTGGTCTTCGTCAATATTAAATTTTGCCAATCTATAAGCCGAAGCAAGAATAACAAACAAGCCTATTAGTGGCAAGACGTATAATTTTCCACCCTCCCATTCCATCGTATCACTCCAATCCTCATTGAAACTCACAAAATCACTCGTGCCCATAGACATAGCAATCAATTTATACATTACAATTCCAGGAACAACTCCACTAGTTACTAAATCTGCCAGCGAATCGAGCTGAATACCCAACGGACTTTGGACATTTAATTTCCGAGCTAAAAGTCCATCAAAAAAATCAAAGAAAATTCCTAAAAAAACAAAAAATGCAGCATAGACAAAATGGCCATGTATGGCAAAAATCAATGCAATACAACCCGAAAAAAGATTTAGGAGTGTTACAATATTTGGGACGTGTCTTTTTAAGCTCATAAATGTGATTTCAACAAAAATAAAAAAAGTATTGGTCTCTTGTTTCAATTATATTTTTAAATGCTACAAAAGAAATAGATAGAGGACAATAAGAACGCGCATTTCAAGTTAAATAGATAGAAAAATATTGTGCATCTTTGTAAAAAAATTGCTGTTGAAAAATTACTATGTAATTCTCTTAACGCTTACTACGCTTTGTGCTACTGCCCAGACCACTAGAAAATATTCCAACGAATTTATGAATATTGGCGTCGATGCGGCTGCATTGGGTATGAGCAATGCAGTAGTTTCACAAACAAATGATGTCAATTCAGGTTATTGGAATCCAGCAGGTTTGGTTCATTTAGAAGATAACCAGCTCGCCTTGATGCACAGCAGCTATTTTGCCAATATCGCCAATTACAATTACATAGGTTACGGTATGCCTTTGGATGACAGAAGTGCCTTAGGACTTTCACTTATCCGGTTTGGTGTGGATGACATTTTGGACACCACACAGCTTATTGACGATCAAGGCAATATTAATTACGATAGAATTAGCACTTTTTCTACTGCAGATTACGGACTCACTTTTTCTTACGCTCGCAAACTACCGTTAGACGGTTTGAATTTTGGAGTAAATGCGAAAATCATTCGCAGGATTATTGGTGATTTTGCCTCTAGCTGGGGCTTTGGTCTTGATGCAGGTGTTCAGTTTGAAGCCGGGAACGATTGGAAATTTGGCTTAATGGCGAGAGACATTACTACGACTTACAATGCGTGGACCATTGACGAAGAAAAATTTGAACAAATAAGTGGTGCAGTCGAAGGCGAAAATCAAGAATTACCAGAAAAAACCGAAATTACCATACCAAAACTGCAATTGGGTATGTCTAAAAAATGGATTTTTAATTATGATTACTCACTTTTGGCTGCTGCAAACTTGAATGTGCGTTTTGCAGAAAATAACGATATTATCTCAACTTCTTTTGCCAGTATCAATCCTGCATTGGGATTTGAGTTCGGTTATACCGATTTAGTATTTTTACGAGGTGGTTTGGGGAATTTTCAGAATGAAAGACAGATCGATGATTCGGAAGAATTGACCTTTCAGCCTAATTTTGGAGTCGGTTTTAAATATAAAGGCATTCAAATTGATTACGCGTTTACTGACATCGGTGACCAAAGTGCTGCTTTATATTCTAACGTGTTTTCTTTAAAAATAGACTTTAGTGTCTTCAGATAATTATACTTATGCGATTAAAATTATCATTTTGTTTTTTTCTACTCTCTCTAAACTTTTTGGCGGCCCAACAATTTCAATTGTCACCTAATGCAGAAATTTCTGTACTCACCATTGGACCTGGAGCATCGCTAAATGATTCTTTTGGTCATAATGCATTTAGAATAAGTGATAAAGTTCAAGGGTTGGATTTAGTTTACGGATATGGAGAATATGACTTTGACGCTCCCAACTTTTATCTAAAATTCGCTCAAGGAAAGTTGAACTACCTCATTAGCCGACATAATTTTTCACAATTTTATGACTTTTATGCTCGTAGTAATCGTACAATAAAAGAACAGGTTTTAAATTTACCAACTTCAGAAAAACAGGATTTATTCAATTATTTAGAAAACAATTACAAACCTGAAAACAGACGTTATCTCTATGACTTTTTTTATGATAATTGTGCTACACGGATCAGGGACGTCGCTCAAACTTCAACCTCTAATAAAATTAAATTTAATAATCCTGCAGATTTCGAAGTCCAAACTTTTAGGAAGTTAATCCATGAGCATGTCGGCTTGAATTCCTGGGGAAGTTTTGGCATTGACATCGCGCTTGGATCAATTATTGATAGAGAGGCAACTCCAGAGCAACATATGTTTTTACCAAAATATATTCACGATTTTTTTGCTGCAGCTACACGTGATAGTAAAGATTTGGTAAAAAGTTCATCGGTTATTTATCAAAAGCAAAATATTGAAGATAGTTCAAATTTTCTATTGAGTCCATTATTTATAATGGGCATTCTTGGGCTTATTATTTTGTTTATTACCTATAAAGATTACAAAAATAACGAGCGAAGTGTTTGGCTTGATATTTTATTATTTGCTTTAACTGGCCTGGTTGGAATTCTGCTTATATTTTTATGGTATGGTACCGACCACACTGCCACAGGACAAAATTACAATTTGCTATGGGCATTGCCATTAAACGTTTTTATGATTGGCCAATTGTTGAGAAAGCAACCTAAAAATTGGTTCAGGTCTTATCTAAAATTTTTAATAATAATGCTTTGTCTAATGACTTTGCACTGGATTATTGGTGTCCAAATTTTTGCCATTGGGCTAATCCCTTTTATTATCGCTTTGGCTCTTAGGTATTTTTATCTTTTAAGATTTTTTAAGCAAAAATAATTCTTACTGCCCTCTGTAATAAAGGATGGTACTTAGAGTTTTTATTGAAATACTAAAATCTAAAAACACACTTCGGTGTTTTATATAATACAGATCGTATTGAAGTTTAGTTAAACTGTCATCGATTGAAGATCCATAACGTGTATTTACCTGTGCCCAACCTGTAAGTCCTGGCTTAATAATATGTCTGGTTTCATAAAAAGGAATGATACGTGACAATTCTTGAACAAAGAATGGACGCTCTGGTCTTGGGCCTATAACACTCATATCTCCTTTTAGGACATTATAGAATTGAGGAATTTCGTCAATACGTGAGCGTCTCAAAAATTTTCCAAATTTAGTAATTCGTTTATCATCTTTTTGAGCCCAGGTAACACCATCTTTTTCGGCATTGAGGATCATTGTTCTGATTTTCAATATATTGAAAACCTTACTGTTTCTACCTACACGTTCTTGGGTATAAAAAAGCGGCCCTCGATTACCTAATAAGTTACCAATGAGAATCAATGGAAAAATAGCTAAACCCACAAGCAAGCCTATTATTGAAAATATGATATCAAACGTTCGCTGAAAGAAGATATAAAGTTTATTCTCATTACTTCGACTGAAGGGAAAATACTTGTAGAAATCCTTACCAACAAATTGAATAGGAACTCTAAGCAACAACTCTTCATAAACCTGGGTGTATTCCCTTATCTTAAATCCTTGCTCCATCAATAACATTAAATCATGATAGACTTCGGCAATAATAGCTTCTGTATTAAAACTGGCGACTAAAACTTCTGATACTTTTTCCTTTTGTACAGTTTCTAAGAAATCTTCAGCCCTAAATTCTTTAAGTCCTTTAAATTTTACCGATTCTTCAGTCGAAGCTTCGCTATTAATAAAACCGACAATTTTATAATTGGGATCTGACTTATTGAGTGCTGTTACCAAACTTTCAATATTTGAAACTTCGCCAACCATCAATACCCGTTTATAAAATCTCGGTGATTCGATAAGATATATATAAGCAATTCTCCATATAGTTATCATTAAAATAATACCCAAATAGAAGTATAAAATTTGCATACGTTCTTCCGGTAGTAATGGAGATAGGTAAGGAGTTAGTAAATAAAAGAGCACAACGATAGAAACTGTAATTACGATGTTTCTAAAAGTAACATGTAATCTGCTGGCTTTTTGTAAATCGTAAAGTTCAAAAATAGTAGCGAAAACTGTGTAGTACAATCCCAGTAATACTAATTGCGAAATATTTTGTTTGTTGATTGATAGATACTCAAAACTCAGAAAAGTTTCCAAAGTATAGACACCTACAAAAATCATTATTAAATCCATGATTCTTAAAAGTATCTTACGTTCAGATACTTCAAAGTGTATGCCTTTATTTTTTTTCATTCTTGGGGAATGTCTTGCGTAAAGATAACAAGTCTATAGAATTAACAATATAATTATTTCAAAAGCTTAATCCAAGATGGTTTTACAGAGTTCCAATCAAAGCCTTCTGCTTTTTGTCGTGCATTTGCTATAATCTTGTTTTTGAGTTGAGCATCTTGTTTAAGATGAAGAATGGCGTTTGCCATGGCTTCTGCGTTATTTGCTTTAACTGTAATCCCATCGATATTACTTTTAATTAAGGAGGGTATTCCACCTACATTTGTAGACACAATTGGCAGTCCTAAAGCCATGGCTTCAATTAAGCTCACTGGCATATTATCAAAATTTGTGGTATTTATAAATACGTTATGGGATTTAGATACATTTAACCAATCTTGTTTTGAGAGTTTTCCTGTAAAATTGACATTTAATTTTCTTTCTTTGGCTAATTGTTGCACATATTTTAACGACCCATCTACGTCTGGACCTATCATTGTAAGTGTTGCTTTTTCGTTTTTTTCAACCAAATTTTCCAAAACCAACACAGCCAACCTTGGATTATATATTTCTGAAAACGATCTTACCCATAACATATGGACATTTACAATTTCCCTGTTCAAAAAAGGATAATTTTCTATTTCGATACAGTTAGGAATATATTCAACATTGCTATAACCATAAGATACGAACAGGGATTTCAAGAATTCTGATGGAGATATTAAACACTGTGCATTTTTAAAAATTGAAGCACTAAGTTTTGGGTTATTTTTTAATCGTTTTTCTAAATTTCCACCATGGAGGATTGGAATGTAATCTATTTTGAAGACTCTGCACACTAAACTTATTATTAGTGCATAATTGAAATTTAGGGTACTGTATGTATCGATAAGAACCAAATCTGCCCAATTTCTGTTTTTTAGAACAAGACTAATCATATCAAGTAGTCTCAAAACAATATTTGTTTTACGAGAAGCAACTTTAACGTGGCATATTTCCTTTAAATGCTCGCTCAATGTTTCTATAGGTGTAACGGTTTTACCCTTGTTGGATAATGCGTTTCCTACGTAAAGGACGTTTTTCATATTGTACATTTAAAAGTGCCAAAGCGTAAATAAAAGCTGGTGCTGCAAGACGCATTGCTGAGTGATTGATAGTAGCAAACCAAAACCCTAAAAATGCTAGGAAGAAAATATTCCTTCTATTTTTAAACCGTAACATTACTGGCTTGAGTATGAGTATAATTAAAATTATGATGGCAAACATACCATGCTCAGACAAAAGCCGGCTTATTTCATTATGGGAAGCTTTGATGCCTTGACCACTCTGAATTCTTAATTCTTTGGCTCCATTGGCACCGACTCCGAGAAACGGATTTTCTTTAAAACCCTGTAAATCATCTAAAAACAATTCTACGCGACCAGTTGATAAATCTTCTTTCTCTCGTCCAATTTTGTCTTGATTAGCATATCGCTTATCAATGAGGCCTTCTGTTTCATTGGAACTTATGATCCAAACGGCCCCAGCCAAAATTAAAAACAAAAATGACGTGTAAATTATTCTGCCCTTAAATTTCAACGAAGATTTACTGTAAATGGAAAATAGAAATAAGATGATAATCAATATTGCAGTCACTACTCCTCCTCTACTAAAAGTCACAATTGCCCTATAACTTATAACTCCTAGAATTAAGATATTGACAACTTTTAGAAAGAGGTTTGGTGACTTCATAAATAGTCGTACAGTAAAAGCGAACATACCCAAACCAAGAATGGTCGCCACTTGGTTTGGACCAAATCCTCCAGAAGCTTCAAAGTTTGATTGTGTTCCGCTTAATACATCCCTTACACTTGGATTATACAAAAACAAATACACGGTCATTGAAATAATCGGAAGACCCATATACTTTATGGCTTCGAGTAAATCGTTGAGTTTTATTTTTTTATTAAATAAATATAAAGCTGAAAAACCTAAACATACAGGACCACTAAGTACGAATGCCACATTGGTTCTGAAATTACTTTCTAATCCAATATTAACATAAGCGACAAGAATGGATGGTACCAAAAGAGCTAAATAAAATAAATAGGCATAAGCTTTATTTGAAAAACCATTGGAAAGCAAACCAATAACCATATATAAAATGACTAGATATTTTGCGGCTTCATATAAAAATGTTCCTGAAGTCATCCTAAAAAACACTTCAGAACCTACAACATAGCAACATGCAAAAATTACAAATTTGGTTTTATCCTTAGGCTTGGCGCTAATTATAAGATATAAAAAATAAACAACTACTCCGAGGAAGAAAAATTTGGACAATGCTGGTAAAAGATAAACCAATAGTCCCATTACTGCATGTAGACATACCAAATAGAAATAATTTGGTTGATCATTATTTACAGAATTTTTCGATTTGGTACTCAAAACTAAAATTTTGTTGATTTATCTCCTATATATTTTTAGGACCTCTCCAATTACAGCTGACTCAGAATAAGTTTTAATAACACTCTTGTGTAAGTTTTCAGAGACAGACCGTCTTAAATCTATATTTTCAATTAGGTTAAGAATTGCATTTTGTAATCCTAAAGTATCTCCTGATTTAATCATTAAACCTTTTTCCTGATTATCAATAACCATTTTGCAATCACCAACGTCAGTAACAACAACCGCTAACCCTCCATAGCCATACTCCAACAACGAAATCGGTAATCCTTCGGACTTAGACGAAAGTACACCAATTTCACATTGTTCTAAAATTGCTTTAATATCTGAGCGACTACCGTAAAAAAAGACATTTTCTTTCAGGCTATTTTCCTTAACATAGTTTTTGAGTAATTGGGCATATTCATCATTAAAATCCTTACCTACACAATGCAAGGTCCAATCCGGATACTTATTCAAAACCCCTTTAAAGGCGTTGAGCAGCATCAAATGATTTTTCTGCTCCCTCAAATTTGCCATACATAAGATTCGTTTTCCTTCAGTCCCAAATAGCTGGGTAACTTTACCTGAATCGGATAATGAAATAAAATTTTTTAAATAACTTACATTTTTACAATGTAATTGCTCAAGGGACCATTGCAATAATTGGTGATTCACACAAAATATATGGTCAAAGAACCTCGAACAGAACTTTAGTATGACTTTAGGTCTATTCTCTAAAAACTCACTTTCTCCATAATGATCATGCCATATCAACTTAATTTTTGGATCAAGAATTTTCATCAAAGTGGCTAAAAAAAATGAAGTTGAATGCGCATGAATTAGATTTATTTTATTGGTTTTTAGAAATTTTTTCAGCTTCAATAATGCCTTTAAATCAAAGCGTGAAGTTTTACCCAAGAACAAATAGGCAACGGACGGATCAATTGTTTCTTTTAAAATCCCTTCCTTTCGTGTAGCACAAATAAAGGACGAGTCAATTTCATTAGACAAAACATTTGCCAAACTAACGGACAATCGCTCTGCACCACCAGCTTCCAAAGAATCTATAAGTTGAATTGCTCTTATCATGAGATTAGCAATTTACGTATATCTTCATCAAATTTGTCAAGCGTATAAACTTGTGACCAACCCTGTGCCTCCTTAGACATTTTATGAAGATTTCTTTCATTTAAAACTGCAACAATTTTCTCGACAGCTTCTTCTATTTTTGAGTCAATTAAAACACCTCGATTTTCATGGTCCAGAATCCAAGGCACACAAGAAACTCTTGTAGCAATTGGTATTACACCAAAAAACATGGCCTCTGTAATCGCTTTAGGCCAACCCTCACTTTGTGATGGTAATATGCTAAAATGAGCCTTTTCCAGATAATTTTTAATTACTTCTGTAGATTGATTTCCGTGCAATGTAACGAGACTTTCCAATTTGTTTTCAGTAATAAAAGCAGCCAATTCTTCTTTTAAAATTCCCTCACCAAACACATCCAATTTTACAGTTTGACCGCTACTTTGAAGTGCGTGTACAATCTTTATGGCCAACAATGGTCGTTTACCGTTTACCAAACTTCCAATAAAAACAAAATTTAATTGATTGGAATAATCGCGTTTATTCCATTCGGTTTTTTCAGAATTTTTAAATGTTGCCGTAAAAAATGATTTGATATTTTCTGACTGATTTGGCCAATTACCATAAACTAAAACAGTCATATTTTTCGTAAGAAACGTATTTGATAATAACCATTTTTGAAACCGGTAACTTAAAGGTTGATTAGAATTTGGGTCCCAGTTTCCTGCATACTTAGCAGTTTTTGTTTTATTAGGAAAACATACCTGAACTACGCATCCTAATAAGCCGATATTCCCAGGACATCGTAAATGTATGTGGTCCGCTCTACGACACGCACCTATTAGTTTAAACAAAATAATCGGGATAGAAAACAACGAAGATATTGTTTTACTTAAAGACATAAAATTTACAGGTGGTACACGATTAAAATGAAGGTTCTCATGTTTATAATCTAAATCTATCTTACCAGGTGATTTTAAGTCTAAAGGAGCAACTATTTCAACTTCCTTTACATATTTCAACCAAAGATTCATCTCGCGTACATATGGCGCGTAGCTGAAGAGCTTACCATTCTGTTGCTGATGAAAAGCGTGAGATATGATTAAAAATTTCATCGTTCTACCTTTGGGGAATTAAATATTAATGACCACCAACCTACGATTCTACCTAAAGTTTCTTTAACAGCGTCCACTCTGTTTTTAGTGGTAAATATATTCAGTGATTTTACTTTAATGAGCAATACAGTAATGGCATGCCATTTTATTTTTGATTTAAACGTTGTTTTTGGATGTTTTGTTTTCCAAATATACCATCCATTTCTTACTACCATTTTACCATATTTAAAAGTATCGGGTCTGCCCAAGGGCTCATGATAATGTTCGCATTTGGCATTGGTATTAACATAAAGCTGTCCTTTTCTGGCCAATCTCAAACAAAAATCTGCATCCTCGTATAATCCGTAACCTTCAAAGTAATTGGAAAACCTATGGTTTTCAAATATTTCTTTTTTATAGGACGCAACGCCTCCCATGAAAAGTTCGGTTTCGTAAATTTTTTTTGAAGGTGGCAAAAAACTTATGGGTCTTCCGTGTCCAAAATCAGGAAAAAACCCTGGTGGTACATTGGGCAATAAACCAAAAACTCCACGTAATCGATAACGCAAAGGCTCTTTTCTTTGCCAGTTATCAAAACAAAAAGTGTCATTGCCACTATTATCATCGGATAATGGCTCCCAGTTCACCTCATTTGTAATGTATCCACCAACGGCCAATGCATTTGGCCTAGTGCTGTAAGTATTGATTAATGACTCAAAATAATTTGGTTCTAAAACAATATCATCATCTAAAAAGCAAACAATTTCCGAATTTTCATGAACATGTTTTACACCAAAGTTTCGTTGCCTCGTAAGCCCTCTGTCCTCAGCTTCAACCTTTAAATATTTAAGATTTTCATATCGTTTCTGCTCTAACACTTCTTGAGTTAAGTTATTGGATGAACCATCAATAATAAGAATTTCATTAGGATACAATGTTTGTTTTAATACTGAGTCCAGCAATTTTTGAAGCGTTTTAGGGCGCATATAAGTACAAACAATTAATGAAAATCTCTTCATACTATTTTGTTCTTTTTCCTAATGCCATAAGTTTCTTGGCATAAAATTGAGATTTTTTGAATTGTAATAATCGATATGGTAATTTCAAAATTTTAAATGGCAGCTCCAAACGTTTTGATTTTGTGAGATAATTGATAAAATATTTAATTTTATATTCTCTGCGCTGTCTTTTTGTAAAATGTTTATAGCATTGATACATAATAGTTGGGCTGGGTTTGGGCGTGATCCATTTCACTGGTTCATACAATTCCCAAGGCTGTTTTTTTCGTTGTTTTCCCGTAATTTTAGATTGATTGCCCCAAATACGATAACCACCAACTGGTGGTTTTAAATGTAAATTTACTGAAAACGGATTGTGTAAAACCGTAACACCCAACTTTGTAATAGATAACCCAAAATCACTATCCTCGCCATATCCGCCATCATAATTAATATCATTACCTACCAGCTGTTCTACCACTCTTGAAGACACGCAGGAATTAGCATTGCTAAACGCTTGTGCAGCTCCGACTTTCCATCTTTTATCTCCTAAAATTTCAAGCTTGTTGTCCAAATTTTTTAAAGTCTGTTTTTGATGGTCTGCTCTGACATCAAGCCCATTACAGGCTTCAGCTTTATAAGTTTGAAGCAATCTGATATGATTTTCTATAAATTCTGGTTGGATTCTGATATCGTCATCCCCAAAAACTATATAATCTCCCTCACATAAATCAATTGCTTCATTTCTGGCTCGACAACTTCCTTTAGTCGTTTGCCATTTAAATTTAACATTAAATGAATAATCCTCAGAATTGTAAAGCGAAGCATTTCGTTTTTCTTCAGGTGTGGCATCTACCACAATGACTTCGAGTGGCTTGTATGTTTGGTTTTCGAGATCACTGAGCAAGTTCAAGGTATAATCTTGACGCAGCATTGTTGGAATAATGTAACTTACTTTTGGTTTCCCTTTAATAGCTTTTAACTTACGCGGTGCTACTATTTTACTTTTATCTTTTAGGTTGAATTGCTTTGCAGAATTATAAGCTTTCCATTCTCTGAATTTAAAAATTCCTCGACGCAACAGCATATAAAATGCATGATTTGGTTTAAAACTCTTAAAATAAAAAGTATAAATATCTTTGAGAGAAATATGAAATTGATTGGTTTGAGGAGGAAATAGATGGTTAACATAAAGTGGGACGGCTCCTTGATAACGCAGCCCGTTAAAACCAAAATCCAAAGCTGATGTGACAATGTTCTCGTAATCTAAATCAAAGCCTCCCAATTTTTCCCAAACCGATTTTCTTATCGCAAATTGATGCGGATTAATTCTCCAGCTTACACAATGGTCTAAATTATTAAAGTCATTGGCATACCAAAAATACACAGCTGTTTGATATACTATTTCAGGAAAAACATTCTTAAAACCCTGCGATAAACTGCTGTGCCAAATATCACCTTCTGCCATGACCAATTGATCCAACAACTTGAAGTCTGGCTCTCCATTGTAAAGAATGGCATCTCCGTTTGAAGCTTTATAGGTTTTGAGATTCAACTTTTCGAGATAATTATTTTGTTATAAAATGCTACGGTCTTTTCTGCAATCAATTCATTTTCAAAATTTGATTTGACTTTTTGTCTTGCCTTAATTCCAAATTCTTTGAGCAAAATAGAATCTTTCAATAATTTATCAATAGCATCTGCATATTTCTTGTGATTGGTCGGATGAACTAGAAAGCCATTTTCACCATCGTCAATTACCTCTTTTGCCCAACCAATATCTGATGCGACAATGGCCTTTTTCATCGCCATTGCCTCCAACCAAGAAACTGGCAAAGCTTCCGCAAAAGTAGGAAATACACAAACACTAGCCTCATTTATTAAGTTGGGCATCTCGCTATAGTTTATTTCACCTAGATATTTTACTTTTTTAAAAGCTTCTTCCGAAAATAAGGGTTGCATCAGCTTCCAAGTAGAATTTGATCCGGTCATTAAGTCGCTACTGTCTTTTCCAACAACTATTAACTGAACATCAGATTTTTGTGCGTGAACATGATTGAATATTTCAGGTAATTCCAAAACGCCTTTTTTTCTAATAAGCGTTCCAAAATATAACAAACTACTTTCTTCTGATTGAGAAATATTGGATTTAAAATTATTGATATCTATACCATTGTGTATAACTTCAAATTTTCTATTTGAATCAAACAATTGATTGGTCAATTTCCCAGTAAATTCACTAACACTTAAGATACCACCAGCTTTTTTAAACGCCTTCTTTTCAAGAAAATAATTTTTGAATTTGACTTTTCGGTTATCCAAATGACAGAAGTAGGTATCGCTGCCGTGAAGTTTTATCACAATAGGACACTGCACATTAATAAATGCCGAAAAACCTGTCCAGTCAGGTACTTCAACGATATCAACCTTATTTTCCTCATATAATTTATTAATAAGTTTCTGTACTTTCTTTTGGGTAAAGTATGCAGAAACACCCTTTATTTTCCTATTCTTTATTTTGTAAAATTGAATGTCGTCATCAATGAAGCTTTCATCTTCGTTTTGCCCATACACCAATATTAAAATTTGATGGCCAAGCGCCTTAAGACCTTTTGCGAGATTGAGCAAACTAGTACCAATACCACCAGATTTTCCAACTTTGGGATGAGGATATTCTGGTGTGAGAAAGGCAATTTTCATCAGGATTAGTTATTCTACAAGTTTAATGTGGTTGGCTACCATCAAATCTATGGAAAATCTGTTTTCAATCTGTGTTCTTGTGTTAGTTGTTATGATTTTTTCTCCACTAATAAGTTGTTCCAACAGTGTAGTCAAGGCTTCTATATTTTTTGCAGGAAAAATAAATCCATTTTCTGTATCAAAAACAACTTCCTCATTTCCACCCACTGGCGTCGTTACCACAGGAACATTAGCTGCTAAGCTTTCTAATATTGACAAACTGAAACATTCCATGTGCGTAGGTTGCAACATATAATCGTACTGAAAGTAAATTTTGTTAAGGTTGGAAACACTTCCTTTAAAGTTAAAACAAGACTGTAATTGATACTCTTTTACAAGATTTTTTAATTCAGGTTCGTACGGCCCTTCTCCGTAAATATCGATATTTAAATAGTTCCTCTTTAAATCTGAAATTTGACGAACCGCTTCAATCAAATCTTGGATACCCTTTGAAAATCTCAAATGTGATGCAACTAAGAATTTTGGGTTTTTTAGTGCTCTTTTTTCAACCTTTGCTTGAATATCATCTATTAAAACACCGTTATAAATTGTTGTCGTTTTTGGTTTAAGAAAATGTCCGAAATCATTTAATATGGCCTGACTGGTGTAATTAGAAACACCGATAAATTGATTGATATACTTCGCATACAGTCTACCTTTAATTTTTTTCTTTATTTTTTTTACTGTAGAATAGCCATTCAGAGGTCGTGGGTTATGGTCAACTGCAATTATATATGCTTTTGGTTGATACTTTTTCAACTTAGCATAAAAAGAAGTACACAACTCCACAAAATGAGTAACAATATGGGTGTAACTTACAGTTTGGGCTTGGATATTCTTAAGCGTGCCTGTCTCGAAAATTTTATTATTAGACGAATGAATATTTAATTTATGATATTCACCGTGATTGGATATGTTTGGAAAATACCAGTCTACCTGACACCCTATTGCTTTTAAAGCTTCATCATAAGCCCAGAAAAAATAGTCCATTCCGCCAACACGCTCTGGCAATAACTTATAATTACATATTACAGCAATAGATTTTTCTAAGCCCATAACTCTAACTGTTTTGCCATACGTTCACTTGTGCCTTTTAATGGTTTTCCGATTTCAAGCGCAATGAGTTCTTCTCTATTTTTTTTTCTAAGTTCCGGTTTTTCAATGGCTTCTTTGAGGTAAATTTCCAAATCTTCACTATTTTTTGCTATTGCAACGGCATTGCTATTAATTACGTATGTTAAATGCACATAATTTAAAAATAACTGATCGTTATAAAGACTATTATTTTCATTTCCAAAAACGGTATAAATTACGGGTTTATCAAACAACATAAAATCCAATCCCATTGTGGAACACATATTCAAGTTTACATCCGAAAATTCCAAAACCGCTCTCAAGTCCTTCACGTCTTCAACTGAAGGAATTCTTTGTGACCAGGATTCTACATGATTATCACGTGTTAAAATCCACTTTGGTATGTTCCATTTAATTTTTGGTAACTTCTGTTTTAATTCATGAAATCTAGAACCATCTTCGGCAGGTGATGTTCTTACCAAAAGTTGCAAATTTAGCTCTGGATTTTTCTCAATAAAATTATGTATTGCCTTAATATGAACTGGGTCATTAGCTCCAATACCAGCGTCTGCACAGCTGTAGCAAATCACTTTTTTGTTTGGAACCAGATTAAATTTCTTGTAAAAATTGTCTTTACTAGTTCTGTATTCATCCATAACATAGGGCTCAAACTGTGGTGTCCCAATTACCGAGATGTTCTCATTCTTCGATTGAGGATAAAAATATTGCAACTCGGTTTTCATCAAATCGCTCCAAACTAAATATTTATCGAAAGTACCCATCATTCGTCCTTTAGATGCCAAATTGTCCCAACTAAAAATGAACGAAGACGTCGTTATTTGCAACTGCCGAGCTGCATAGACCATTGGTGCCAAATAAGGTGGTCTTTGATGGGTAAAGAACAAAATATTGGGTAGGTCTCGCTTCAATAATCGAAAGTATTCTTTTGTGACTTCGTTATTTTTAAACGAGTTGAATTGCTTCGATTCATAAAACTGAATTGTTTTTTCGGAATGAAATAATTTTGCTACAAAATAGATAAGCTTAATTGATAGTGCTCGTTTAGAATTATTTTTAGGATAGCCCCTTTTGAGATTATTATTTATACCAAAATAGTCTTTATGAAGTGTCATGTGTGCCACTTCTTTGAGCTTTCTATAAAACCAAGACGATCTGCTTTCCCTAAAGATTTGAAGTTCTTCTATCTTAACATTTTCAGGTAATGAAACAACCTCATAACTTTCTTTTGGTAAACCCGAATAGATAGTTACGGTATTGAAACATTTAGATATTTCCTTTAGAAATTCACTTAATACAAAATTCCGGAACCCAACACCATCTGTTATAACCACACCGATTTTTTTCATAAATTAAATTAGTGATTTACAAATGATTTCAGCTTTTTCCCAGTCTTCTAAGGAATCGATATTTACGTGAAATTTTTCATCGGATACAACATAAGAAGTTGAATTTCCGTAAAGTGAATTATCATTTAATATAGTAGAAGTTTTAATTAAGTAAATGCTTCCATCTCTGTGATAGGCTTTTGGTAAATCCTGTCTTCTTGTAATGATATTTTTATCACCAGTTGCTATTTCTAAGTTCCCTTTTGAATTTGGTTTAAAGATCCAATGCGGATTGAATTCGTGTGGCACCTCTAATACTGAAATAAGCGCATCTGTATTTGAAGCCATAAAAGTCTCGATAGCATTATCCAAAAATTCTACAGATCTAAACGGACTCGTAACTTGAAGCAAACAAACTGCATCATATTTCTCGCCTTTTTCTTCAAAAAATTGTATAGCATGTTTCACCACGTCAATTGTTGGTGACTTGTCTTCTGCTAGACTTGAAGGCCTTTTAAAAGGAACTTCCAAGCCCAGAGAATGACCAACTTTAATAATCGCGTCATCATCCGAACTTAAAATTAATTTTGAAATGTATTTACTTTTTTGAGCCACCTCAGAGGTAAATTGTAATAGTGGTTTACCACACAACAATTTAATATTTTTATTGGGAATGCCTTTAGAACCTCCTCTTGCAGGTATAATGCCCAAAATTCTCATACTAGTAGGTTATGGTTTTATGAAATTCTAAATTGGCCGATGCCAAAATATCGGCTATTTTTTTTCCTGCATCGCCATCACCATAAATTTTTTCTGGCAGGATATTCTTATTTTCAATACGCTCTAAAATAGCCTCTTTAATATTATTTTTATCGTAATCTACATCAACAACATTATTACCACGTTGTCTTTTATTTTGTCTAGTTCCTATATTTACAACAGGCACACCTAAATAAGAACACTCTCTTATCCCAACGCTAGAATTGCCAATTAAACATTTTGAATTGACCAGTAGTTTCAAAAAATCTTCAGGCTCCATGCTTTTAAAAAAATGGATATTTTTTGGTTTCTGTGTCTCCCTAAAACTTCTTATACCTTTAGAAGTACCATCTGAACCAGCATCAACGTTTGGCCAAAACCAAAATGTTGGAATATCCAATTCATTGATAACTTCTAAAGTTTTCACGACATCTTTTCGGGCAGAATCGTATTCAGTAGTGACAGGATGCTGCATGACGACTACATAACCGTTTTGCCAATTAATATTTTCGCCTACACCTCCATATTTTTCAAGTGGGTCAAAATCCAGTTTTGGATTTTCCTTAACTCGTTTGGCAATGTCTATTGATGGGCACCCTGTATTAAATACTTTTTCTGATTGTTCACCCATTTTTACGACGCGATTAAAGGCCTCTTCTGAACTGACCAAATGTAAATCTGCCAATTTAGTATTAGCATGCCTCACTTTTTCGTCTATGTTCCCTGTAATTTCGCCACCCTGAACATGAATCAAAGGTATGTTTTGATAAGCTGCAGAAATGGACGTGGCAATGGTTTCAAAGCGATCGGCTATAGTAACCACAGCATCTGGTTGTAATCGAAATAATACGTTGGAAAGCTCCATAACTCCCAATCCCGTTGTTTTTGCCATTGCTGTAGGGTTTTCACCTTCCAAAACCATAAAAACTTTTTCTGCAATGGTAAATCCATCGTTTTCAATATAATCAACGGCATTACCGTATTTTCCTAACAAAGCAGAGCCAGCGACAACTAATTGCAGTTCTAATTTTGGATGATTTTTAATAGCTGTCAAAGCCGTTTTTATACGACTGTAAGAAGGTCTTGCAGTTACCACTACACATATTTTCCTAATCATACACTCTATTTAATTCAAGTCTTCTTTGTTTAAAAAGTCCCATTGCCTTAATGGTCTTTTTAGGCTTCTGCCAATAACCGATTGATATTCTTTGGCATCAATGCCGTAATTCTTGGGTTTTTTTGCTTCTAAATCATCAAAAGTTAATACATGACCAATAGAACAATCTTTATTTACCGCTAACGATTTTTCAAAGATAACTTTCAAATCTGAAAATTCTTCATTATTTGATTTGTCTATCGGATGCTTTTGTGCCTTATCGATGTTTTTTATAGCCTTGACCAATTGCGATAATTCCTCAATATCCAATGAAGAAGTTGCATCTGGACCAAAAGACGATTTGTTAAAAACTGCATGTACTTCAATTATTTCTGCACCTAAAGTGAATGCAGCGATGGATGCTTCAATCGAAGATGAATGATCCGAAAAACCAATAGGTACTTTATAACGATTTTGCATTTCTTTAATAACGTTCAACCCATATTGATCCGGCTGTGTAGGATAAGATGTTGTACACTGTAAAATAGAGTAGTCGACATTGCGCTCATCCAAGAATTTTGTAGTTGCATCTAATTCCTCATAAGAACTCATTCCTGATGAAATAATCATCGGCTTTTTTGTCTGTGCTATTTTTTCCAATAATAAAAAATTGGACACTTCTCCAGAACCAACTTTATAACGATTTACACCAACTTCTTCCAATACATCAACAGCTGCATTGCTAAAAGGTGAACTCATAAATTCAAGTCCAGCTTCGTCACAATGTTGTTTAAGTCCCTTCCATTCTTCCATAGAAAACTCCATACGCTTCCAATAATCAAACCGGGTTTTATCCTGCTTTGAAAATTTAATTCTAAAGGGCTCGTGGATACTACTTTCGGCCGCTGCGATATGTGTCTGAAATTTCACAGCATTTACACCTGTTTTGGCAATAGCATCAATATAAGCATGCGCCATACCTAAACTACCGTCGTGTGCCTGTGCTATTTCTGTTATGATGAATGCCATAGTTGTTATTTTTTAGAAAGTCTGTTTTTTATTTTCTTCAAAATCTTGTCACCTTTTTTTCTGATAGGGAAATAATCATCTTTAAATATAGTGACATCTTCTCCAAGTTCAGCAGATTCGATTTTTATACCTAAATCTGATAAAATATTATTGATGCGCTTAGTATGTTTTTCATTTATACCATAGCTTCTTGCATACCAAGTGTGGTACAAAATAACATCATTTTTATAGTTAATCGTATTTGAAATACCATCATTAAGCATGTCGGCATCTAAATACAGAGTTTTTTTTCCTTGTCTTTTCAACCAAAGGTAAAAACGATAGTATGGCTCGTAAAGGTTGTTGATATCGTAAGTTCCCTTTAAATCTAATTTTTCATCTTTAAATTCATTAGGAATTATATACTGGTTTTTTTTTACAGCATCTTTATCCCAAATATCCAATACTTCCTTAAAATTAAGAATTGAAAAAAAAGTATTAATCATATAAGGATTATTAACGCGATGTTTTACCACTCCACCATCACGTACTCCAGCAACTGTAAGTTTTTCTTTTGCCATTTGATCGATAATTGAAAATACCGCATCACTATTTTTAAAAATCACATCCTCATCTGCCATGATAAGCCAGTCTATACCTTCATATTTTAGCTTTTTGAACATATAATACAAACTGTCCATACCATGCATGCCGTCGCGACCATCAATAACGTATTTCTTTATATCCTTTGGAAACAATTTTGATGTGATTTTATACAACTCAAAATTGGCAACTGTGGTCAATATGGCGATATTGTTTTTAAGCATCTGGCCTTTTGTTATTTACAATATAATTCGATTTATCATCATTATCTCCTTTATAAATAAAAATCATATTGTGGTAAAAATGCATTGAGATAATGTGCTTATCGTAATAGGTTTTAGTGTAATTATCTTTGATAAATTCCTCGTTATTAAGGCCATCGATCAATGATTTGAAATAACCATATATAGTCTCCTTGTTATTAAAATTCTCGGAATCTCCACCATAACTATCCCAATATGAGGTTTGTGTGTCTTCAATAACATAGATTCCACCTTTTTTTAATTTTGGAAAAAAATACTCAAAACTCTTAATGACATGCTCGTTAATATGGCTGCCATCATCAATGATTAAATCAAATGTTTTAACTTCATTAACAATGGTATCCAAAAAATCTTCATCAACTTGACTGCCTTGAAAAATTTTTATACGCTTTTCCTGAAGAAATGATTTGTCATAAATATCTAAGGAGTAAATTTTTGAAAACGGAAAGTAACTCTTCCACATTCTTAAAGAATTTCCACCAATGTATGGATTGTCGTAACCTCCAACTCCAATTTCTAAAATATTATTTCTTTTAAATTTAAATTTTCTAAAATGGTGTTGATATTTGGGTGTATAATTGTGATTACCAAATTTATCGGTTTTATGGATCAAAGCAATTTTTGACAAATTGAAAGGATACAACATCGCCTTGTAAGCTCTAAGCTTATACTTTAACTTCAGCTGTTTATTTTTGGACAATTTGTTTTTTAATAGCTTAATCATCGGTTTTCAATCTTTTTTGCCACTATACCATAACTCATTCCCACAGCCTTAGGGTTTCTTTTTTCGAAAAATCGTTCCAACAAACGTTTCGCTTTTGATTTTATTCCTGTTCGCTTTTCATTTTGATATGCAGTATCCACGCAAGCATATTCCACCACTTCAAAACCTACAGTATTAAGAAAATCTTTGACGATATGTTCCCAAGGTGTAAACACATGATACTCCTGAAGATGTTTTTCCTGAAAGGCATACAAAGTACCTTTGAGCATTAAATTGATGATATTTTTGCTGTTTTGAGGGTTAGGTGTTGTTAAAATAATATGACCACCTGTATCTATATGGTTCGAAATATGTTGTAATGACAGCAAAGGATTTGGTAAATGCTCCAAAACTTCTAAAAAAATGATAGTACCTGCTTTCTGAGCTTCTTGAGGACAAGGCTTATTTAAATCCCAAATGATGGATTGCTCTATTTTTTTTACATAATCAAACGGTTGCCAAGTGCCTCCAACGGCTTCAATAAAAGGCTTCATAAAACCAAAACCCGAACCTATATCACTTACAATTATGTTTGGTGCTAGTGGAAAATACTTCACCAACATCGATTTGGCAAAATCACCTCTGTTTTTATAAATCTTTAACTCGTTACTCATGTGGTTGCCAATAGATTTTTGTAGGTGGTAAACTATGGTATGACTTCAACTCTTCCCTACTAAGAGCCTTTCTGTTTTTTATTAACCTGGGCGAATTGACTATAACATCTCCCAAAGCCTGTAAAATTGCGGAAAATGCTTTAAAATCTCCTTTAAAAACCTTGGTTTTTAACTGTATATATATTGAATACAATATCTTTCTCGGAACAAGATATAACGGATAAAACAAAAGATACAGATACCAGCCAGACCTTAAGGACCTTCTAAGACGCAAGATATAATCTTTTTGCTGTTTTCGTTTGGACATATCTACACGATGATGTGCAAAGATTTTTGGTACATACCATATTTGCCAATTATTTTTGAGCAAATGATAACTTGCAAAATCTTCTTCACCATGAAACATGAACCAAATTGGAAACTCCGGAATCTCTTTCCAAGCTTCCATTCTAAAAGCATTTGCACCACCTAAAAAGCTCCTAGTTTTATACGGCTTTTCATTAACCTTAATAGTATTCGGAAGTATTTTTCCCCAATACAATCGGAACGAAATTACTGCACAACGTTGATGTGAATTGAAAAATTCTTCAATAGTTTCTAGTATCTGGGTAGAAACAAAATGGGCATCATCATCGAGGGAGATAACATAAGTTGCATTTGTGGCAGCCATGAGTCTGTTTCGACTAAAAATTAGACCTCTGCTGGTTGTGTTATGGATCAATTGTATGTTAGGGTAATTATTTCGTATAAATTCCGACGTGCCATCAATAGAACCATCATCACAGATTAGACATTCTACATTATCATTTTGAATTAAATCTGAAATTTTTTTCAAGGTCAGTTTTAACTCATTGAGTCTATCTTTGGTGGTAATGATAATGGCAATTTTTTTGTCGATCATCTTGAAAAAATTTTAGACTTAAAAACCTTTTCTAAATATTCCCTACCCAAATAGTAATCTAAATCCGTTCGGTTTAAATAACGCTCATTACTTCGATTTTTCCAATTTTTATAAAGTTGCTCAACGTGTTGTGCAATTTCATCTGTTTGATCAATTTCAGCTGAAAACTCATAACCCTCTCCCAACAGCCTTAATGTTTCGCTATGTTTCGGACCCAAGTACAAAATTGGTTTATTGGCCTTTATACAATGGGGAAACTTACCTGGTAGAAATGGACTAATATCTGATTTGGCTTCTAAGATAACATTAACCGATGTATGGTTTTGTATATATTGGACCTCATTGTATTCAACATAACCAGAACTTAAATACAACTGTGGCATCTCTTTACTTTTTTTGTTCAGATAATCAGCAAAATAAGTTTTATTGCCCAGCAAAAGTATTTGTGACTCAATTTTAGCGGTTTCATTGTTGTTTAAAAATTGTTGAAAGCCTTCTACCAGACCCGACGGGTTTCTTGGTTTCATTAAACTACCAGCATGTAATATGGTGAAGAAATTTTCTTTAAAATAACTTGGACCATGTTCTTTCTGTGTATTTTCAACCGAAATTTGGTGAGGAATTACGAGACCTCTTTCGTTAAACTCTGGGTAGAATTTTCCCATCCATTCCTTTAAAAGCTTACTTGGAAAAATAGCGTGGGCAGCTTTCTTTGCCACTTGTCTAAAAAATTCTTCTTGTTGTTGGTGTCCAGGAGATAACCAGTTATATGGTTCAGGATATTGACTCATTGGGTAAGGATCGTGAACATATGCCAGCCATTTTTGGTGCCATTTAGGAATCTCTAAAAGTGCCATGTGCGTTCTAAAACTTGAAGCTTTGCTTAGCGTTAACACCCAATCTGGCTCGAAGTCCGTTTCGTTTTGAAGTGCCATTTTAATACTCTTTACATCATTAAAAAATGAAAACGAAAATCCTATTCTTTTTTCAAAATGAATACCGATGTTATAATTGAAGGCTCGTCTAATGATCAATTGAATTTTACTCAGCAAGTAATAAATATTCCATTTCTTTTCTCTGATTTCTATACACTCAACACCTTCAATTTCGATATTTTTTCTTGTATAGTGATAAACCATTAAGTTGAAACCGCATTGTTGTAAATTTTTGATCAACGCCACTCTTCCCTTGGTAGCACTACTGTCGTTGACATCAATAGACTCTGAAACTATGAGTATTAGCTCTTTTCTCATCATCTAAAAATACAATCTTTTGATACTTGTAATGTAATATAGAATGCTGGGTAATAACCCTTCTGTAATTCTGTAGTAAATAGTACGGCTTTTTATAAATCTATACCTAAATCTTTTATTCAAACTATTTGTTTTGCTAGAACCCTGGCTGATATGTACAATTTTGGCATCGGGAACAATCATATTTTTACTTTCAGGGAAAGTTTTTTTAATTCTATAAGAAAGTTCAACATCTTCTGCGTACATAAAAAATCGTGGATCAAAACCACCAACTTTGTCGAGAGTTTTCTTTCTAACAAAAAAATCGGCACCAGACACATAATCTACTTCATAGGGTTGGTCATCCATTATATTTATTGTGTTCAATTTAGCATTTACATAGTAGTTTTTGGGATAAAAATGTTTCCAGAATGACCCTTTTATAAACAGCCTGTAACTAGGAAAATTACCTGCCGAGATATTTTGAGCCAAATCTTGTTTATACAACTGCGCACCACAAACCGCAACATTTTTATTTACTTTTAGCTCCATATAATTATATAAAATTTTTATGGCATTGTTGAGTAGATATGTGTCTGTATTTAAAAAAAACAAATACTTTCCTTTGGCGACCTCAACCCCTCTGTTGTTTCCTTTGCCAAAACCCAAGTTTGCATTGTTTTCAATAATAATTACCTCTGGGAATTTTTGGTTGATGATTGTGACGGAACCATCTACGGAACCGTTATCTGAAACAATTATTTCAAATTTGATATCCTTGGTAAAGTGGTAAACGGAAGCAATAGCGTCACAAGTAAGTTTACAAGTATTATAATTTACAAAAATGATGCTTACATCCATATTCACACTTTATTGTAATATTTGTATTTCCTTAATTTCCCATCATTACTATTATTCAGCCAAGAACTTGAATTATTTACAGACTTAATATAATACTCTTGCTCTTTTGTTAGATTTTCAGAATCAATATACCAACCACCATGTTTTGCAATATATGGAAATATGGTTCTTATGGCTTTAAAAAAATCCAAACTTATAGGATAGATTTTACGTGATCTATACAATGCAAAAGTAGTATCTATTTTGGCTATATAGTTACCGCTTTTTGTTTGTTTTTCCCAAAACTGCTTTTCCCAATTTAAAATAGTAGCTTTTTCTTTATTGGTTTCTGGGATGTCGTCAATTTTTAAACTGAAACCAACTTTATTCACATGGGCATTTGCATCTATGATTGTTTTAAAATGATATAAAAAATCTTCCGGACAAGCATCTACAGGTACAATATCTGGATCCGTAACTACATAATAACCCTTAGCATAAGTGTTAAAAAGTTGTTTGTTTTCCCAAAATACGCGATGCCCATAATTTTCTTCCAACCTATGGATTTTCACTTGATTATCTATTATTTTAAGATAATCAAGCAAAGGTGGATAGGTAGAATTATTATCTAAAATGACAATATTATAATAACCATGCTTTTTGAGAAAATCAATTAACTGTTTTAGATAGTATAACTGATTAAAACTGATTATAACTATAGGAATACTTTTATAGTCTTTATTTTGTCTCTTTATCGTAGTATTAAATAACAAATTAAAACCATAAGAAAACCTGTAGCGAGCATTAAGGAATGGTTTCCTTAAATTAAAAAACGTCAATATTTCAAAAAATATATTTTTAATAATTCTTCTTGTTTTTAAAAATTGATTTTATAGAGATTTTAAGGAATTTTTTGAATGATAAGTGGCTTGAATTTTTTAAATAGAATTGCCATAAAAACGTCCATTCATTAAAGCTAAAATTCCTTAACATTACAGTTCTTTCAAAATAGCTTTTTACTATTTCAGCCTGTTGATCTTCGGTGAATTCATCTCTAATTTCTTTCACCAAATATTCATAAAACCTTGAAGCTGCTTGCCGTTTCAAGTCTAAATTATCATTTTTTCCTGATATACTTTCTTTTGAAAGTCTAATAAAAACATGAGCGTTATTAATTGTATGGATAGGCAATTCTTCTGAAAAATCGATCCATGCTTTGTCATCACTGTGCCATCCTAATGGATAATTTGTGAATTTATATTTTAAATATTCTTCTTTTTTAAATACATATTCCGATAAAGAACTACGGGTTTTTCCTTCGTGTTTTCTATAAAATGCTCTTGACGCTTTTTCCCATGTTGGATGTTCATAAACTTTTGATTGAGCTGTACCGCTTTGATCTATCATTTGAGTTGCAAAACGAAAAAGATTGGTCTTGCTTTTAAACTCTGTATGTGCTTTGTAAAATTCCTCTACTACTTTTTCACCCAAACAATCATCATCACCCAAAACCATTAACCATTCTTCGTCCTCAACCAAATCAATACATCGTTCCCACTGCTTTGTTAATGACGTTTTCCCTAAATTATTTTTAAATTCTATATATCTTAAATTTAATTGTTTGTCAAATTTTTCGACTAGGGGTTTTGGGTTTTCAGGACTTGCATCATTACCAATATAAACATTGAATCTTTGATTGGTCTGATTGGCTAAAGACTGCAATGTAGCCTTAAAAAAGGAAAGTTTATAAAAGGGAATTATGATTGCTAACAATTTTTGCTTTTTATATGATAATAAACATTCAACAGTATTTTTTTTAACTCGAAAGGAACACCCTTATTTTATCCTGAAAATTTTTTCTCTCCTCAAAACTATAATTTAGTTTTTCAATATCCTTGGCATACAATTGTGCTACCATATTCTTTTTCTTTTTATTATAAAATTTAGAATAATGATTAAATCTTGATTTAGATTTATTGACATGCACGTCGAATTTTCTATTCAAGTTAAGCTGAGAAATAATAAAGCTTATATCTTGATTAAAAAACTCAAAACGCCCAACGAAATCCATCTCATATTTGCCGTTAATATCGAAAAAATCGGTTTGTGGATACAAATGGTCGCCTCTAAAATCTATGTTTTTTTTGGTCAATCTTTTTTTAAAATTACCCCTTTGAAGTAAAAAATCTTTGAATGGCCCCTCTGTTTTTAATTCTTTTTTCATCCAGAGATAATCTGAATAAGCCCTATCCCATGGGTTTCTAACAAATGTAAACTTGTAATAATTGTCCCAAGTTTGTTGATCTATCAAATTGGTCTCTAACAATTCCTTGCTGGTGGCATGTTGTAAATGTATTTTACGGTCTGGGCACCAACCGTATAGTATATTATAATCTGGTTGATCATTATAAAATTTGGTTTCAGGCTCAAAAAATTTTAGTATACTAGAACCAGCACATTTAGGGATATGAATAAAAATGCATTTTTGTTTATGAAATACCATTGGCGTCAATTATCCATTCGTAATTTGTTAATACTTTGCCCATGTTTTTAGCACCAGGTAATTTACCACTACCATAAAAGTCACCATTCTCTATAAAAAATTCAGTAATGCTATTATTTTCATAAAGGTTTATTCTTTTCGCTAAATCCATAATTTGTAAACCGATTTTATAGCTTCCCGGTGCGTAAGGTAATTTAGCAATTATACACTCAACATTTAAGTATTGGTTTGATTGTGCCTTAAAATGTTTTTCGGTGTGAAACGTATTGAGAGTGGAAATCAAATTGTCATTAAAGTCAAAAATTTGAAGCCTAATGTTAATTTCTTTTATAATATCCTTATTCAATATACCAATCTCAAAGAAATACTTTTGACCAAGTATAAGATGATTGACAACATTTTCGCCTGAGTCTTTTATTTGAAATTTTGTTATCTCTATACCTTTCCCAATAATTGGAAAATTTAAACTCCCAGTACTAAATCCAAATATTTCCAAATACCTATTAACGGCATCTAGCACATTACCTTCAAATGAAATTTCACCATCGCTTAGTACTAAGCAACGACTACATAATTTTTGAATTGACTCCATATTATGGCTCACAAACAAAACCGTCCTACCGTCACTCTTAGATATATCTTGCATTTTACCGATTGCCTTCTTCTGAAATTCTGCATCACCAACCGCCAAAACCTCATCGACTACCAAAATATCAGGCTCTAAGAATGCAGCAACGGCAAATGCTAAACGTACCGTCATACCAGAAGAGTAGCGCTTTACTGGTGTATCTATATAGCGTTGGCAACCTGAAAAATCAATGATCTCTTCAATTTTTGAAGTTATTTCTTTTTTGGTCATACCCAAAATGGCACCATTAAGATAGATGTTCTCTCGACCAGTCATTTCGCCATGGAATCCTGTACCAACTTCCAATAGTGATGCTATTCTACCTTTAGTTTTTATAGATCCAGTTGATGGACTTGTGACTCTAGAGAGAATTTTTAATAGTGTAGATTTACCAGCACCGTTTTTTCCTATGATGCCAAGAACCTCTCCTTTTTGCACTTCAAAATCAATATCTTTTAGTGCCCAAACATATTCACTATTGCCCTTCGTTCTTCTGTCATTACTTTCACCTACTTTAAGGTAAGGGTCTTCCTTTCCTCTAATCTTACTCCACCAACGATTTAAATCGTGCGAAAGCGTACCTGTGCCAACCAATCCTAAACGGTATTGTTTCGAAATGTTCTCTACTTTAAGAATAACATCAGTCTTAGACATGTATATACTTTCCTTTTATTTAAATTTAAATCTAAACGGTATCAATAAATGATTTTTCTGTTTTATTGAAAATAATCAATCCAAACAAGAAAATAATTAAGCTAACCACTGCTACATATCCAAACTGGAATATAGAAAATTCACCTACACCTAAAGTCATGTATCTAAACAATTCAATAACTGTGGTCATAGGATTGTATTTTACTAACCATGAATATTCAGGTAATTTTTCTTCAAAATAAGATAGAGGATACATTACGGCTGAACCATACATCAATAATTGAACACCAAAACCAACCAAAAATTTCAAATCTCTATATTTATTTGTTAATGATGATATAATCATCCCTAATCCTAAACCCAATAGCCCCATGAAAACTATTAGCAATGGAAACCCGATCATTGCCGTTGTTGGAGAAGCAGCATAAGCTTTGGAGGTAAAAAAAACGAAATAAATATAAAAGCCAATGAACACTAAAAGCTGAATACCGAATTTTAAAAGATTGGATACTACAACTGATAATGGGGTAATTACACGAGGGAAATAAACCTTTCCAAAAATGGCCTGATTCTTTTTGAATGTATCACTTGTATCTACCAAACAAGTGCCAAAATAGTTCCAAGAAGTAATACCAGCTAAGTTGAACAAAAACGAAGGAATACCTTCTCCTGTTGGGATACCTGCTAGGTTATTAAAAATAAGAGTAAATATAACCGACGTAAACAAGGGCTGAATAAAATACCACAGCGGACCAAGAATGGTTTGCTTATATACTGTAATAATATCACGCTTTACAAATAATAAAAGCAAATCGCGATAATACCAGATTTCCTTAAAATTAAGGTCTATTAATTTATTTTTACTAGAAATTGTATAAAGCCAGTCTTCACTTTTTTGAGCAGCCAATTGTATTGATTTTTAAATACATGCTAATATACCAATTATTGCGTGTTACTCTAAAAAATTGAATTGGTATTAAATCAATTAAAAGAATCCCAAGTAATTTTTAAACCTTCTCGAACTGTGAATTGAGGTTTATAACCAAGAAGCTTTTGAGCCTTAGAAATATCTGCCAGAGAATCTCTTACATCTCCTTGTCTATTCGGGCCGTGAATAGCTTTTAAGTCTGAATCAGCAGCTATTTTAAGTGATTCCCACAAATAGTTGATAGTGATGCGTTCACCACATGCTACGTTAAACACTTCGTTCTTGGCGTCGTTTGATGCAAAGAAGCCTTTTACATTTGCTTGGACCACATTGTCTATAAAGGTGAAATCTCTTGTCTGATCACCGTCACCATTAATTTTTGCTGGTTTATTATCATTTAGCGCTTGCATAAATAATGGAATAACTGCAGCATAAGCACCATTTGGACTTTGCTTTGGGCCAAACACATTGAAATAACGCAGACCAATCACATCTGTATCATAAGTTGTTCCGAATACATCTGCATACAATTCGTTGACGTATTTTGTGACAGCATAAGGCGATAAAGGTTTACCGATTGTATCTTCAACTTTTGGTAAAGATTTGCTGTCTCCGTAAGTAGAACTTGATGCGGCATAAACCATTCGTTTTACGGTGTCGCTATCTTTTAAAGCAATCATCATATTAAGAAACCCTGAAATGTTCACTTCATTAGTTGTGGCAGGATCGTTAATAGAACGCGGCACAGAACCCAATGCTGCTTGGTGCGAAACATAATCAATCCCATCCATCGCAGTTTTACAAGTTTCCAAATCCCGAATATCCCCTTCTATGAGTTCAAAAGATGGATTATTCATAAACTCAGTTAGATTTTCGCGATAACCATTAGAAAAATTATCCAAAACCCGAACTTTCTTAGCGTTATATTTTAATAAATATTCAACAAGGTTAGAGCCAATAAAACCTCCACCTCCGGTAATTAAAAAACTTAATTGCGTAAGGTCTTGGGTGTGATGTGGATTTGAGTACATAATTGCAGTTGGTTAAGATTTGTTTATAAACGCGCATCAACAGTATCTGATGGCAAGAGTGACTTTACATCAAATACCACACATTTATCGGATTTTAAATTATCCAATGAGATTTCTAAAAACTCATTATGTGAAACTGCCAAGATGATTGCATCATAATTAGTCTTTAGGTCAGATTTTTCGTTTTTTAAGTCTAAGCCGTATTCATGTTTAACTTCTTCAGCCGAAGCCCAAGGGTCATATACATCTACATTTACATGATAGGATTGCAATTCTTCTATAATATCAATAACTCTTGAGTTTCTAATGTCTGGGCAATTCTCCTTGAAGGTAATACCCAATACCAAAGCGTTGGAACCTTTAATAGTAGCGCCTTTTTTAATCATCATTTTGACGGTTTCTGTAGCTACGTAACTACCCATACTATCATTCATTTTACGACCGGCTAAAATAATTTCAGGATTGTAACCAGACTCAATAGCTTTCTGTGCTAAATAGTAAGGATCTACTCCAATACAATGTCCCCCAACTAAACCTGGAGAAAAATTAAGGAAGTTCCACTTCGTTCCTGCTGCTTCCAAAACTGCTTTGGTATCAATTTCCAACAGTCTAAAAATTTTAGAAAGCTCGTTCACAAAGGCAATATTGATATCTCTCTGTGAATTCTCTATCACTTTTGCCGCTTCAGCTACTTTAATAGATGGCGCCAAATGCGTACCTGCAGTAATTACTTTTTTGTATAGATTATCTACTTTAATAGCAATTTCCGGTGTTGAACCAGAAGTTACTTTTAATATTTTAGTTACCGTATGATGCTTATCACCTGGGTTTATACGCTCTGGTGAATAACCTGCGTAAAAGTCTTTATTATAGATTAATCCAGAAGTCCGCTCTAAAACAGGAATACAAATATCTTCGGTTGCACCTGGATAAACGGTAGATTCATAGATAACAATATCTTCGTTCTTTAATACTTTACCGACTGTTTCACTTGCCTTGATTAGTGGAGTAAATACTGGTTTGTTTAATGAATCTGTTGGTGTTGGTACTGTTATGATATATATATTCGTAGCTTCAAGTGCTTCTAAATCGTCTGAAATATATAAACCTTTATCCGAATTCAAATCTGTTGTTAAAACTGATTTTAGATTGTCGTTTTCAACCTCTAAGGTTTTATCAACACCATTATTTAATTCACTGATTCTTTGTTTGTTAATATCAAATCCAACAACAAAGTACTGTTTTGCAAATTCAACGGCTAGGGGCAAGCCGACATATCCTAATCCTATAATCGCGATTCTATCTTCTAAGTTGTTCATTTACTAAAAATAGATTTTAAAATGAGTGTCAAATCTAAACAAAAACTGTAATTCTGTACGTACTTCTTGTTGATTTTCACTTTATCGACCCAAATAATCGTTCTGTTGTAGTGATCTGGATCTTTTTGTCGTTCTAATACACGCTCTTCGTCTTTATATTTTAAGGTTGCAGGACCTGTAATTCCTGGTTTTACAATTAAAATTATCTTATCTCCACCTTCAAGCTGGTCTGCAAACCCTTGTAAATCAGGCCTTGGACCAACAAAACTCATGTCACCAACTAAAACATTAAAGAGTTGTGGCAATTCATCTAACTTAGATTTTCTTAGAAATTTTCCGAAATGAGTTGCGCTTTTTTCAAGGTGGCCTAAACGGTGTACCTCGCTTCTTAGTGTTCGTAGTTTATAAATTCTAAATAATTTGGCACGCTGTCCTACTCTTTTTTGAGAGAAAACACCCCATTGACGAGTATCAATTGTCGCAACAAGTACGAGTAAAGAAATTGGAACAAGAAGAATGGGAAGTAACAACAATGACAGAAAGAAATCGAAACATCGCTTAATTCTTAACTCGGACCTTGTTATCAACCTAATAGATTTATTTACGTTTAATCAATCTTTTCGCTTTCTCTATGAGTGAAGGTTTGTCATTTTCATGATATGCACTGCCATAACTACCATAACCATAGCCATAGCCGTAACCATAACCATAGCCATATCTAGCTTTGTGTTTGTAAAAATTCAATACAAAACTGATATTTTTAAGTTCCCCACTTTTATATTTAGAATTAACAAATTGGAGCATGCCCTTTTTGGTATAATCGAAACGTACCATATAAATTATAGCATCTGCATGATTCGATAATTCTAAAGCATCGGTTACCAAGCCTAATGGTGGAGTATCTAATATGATAATATCATAGCGCTCTCGTAATTCTTCTAATGCAGTGGCTAACTTATCTCTCATTAGTAGCTCCGATGGGTTAGGAGGAATTGGTCCTGAAGAAATTAAATCCAAATTTTCAATATGGGTTTTTGTAATTACCTCATCCAAACTGCTTTCATCAATTAGATAATTCACTATTCCTTTTTCATTGTCCAGTTGAAAATCATTGAAAATTTTAGGCTTTCTCAAATCAAGTCCCACTAAAATGGTCTTTTTTCCAGTTAGAGCATACACACTTGCCATATTAATTGAGCAAAATGTTTTTCCTTCACCGCTGATGGAAGAAGTCACCATTAAGGTTTTACCTAGAGTGTCCGAACCAGATTGTTTTTTATAGATAAACTGTAAACTGGAACGTAATGCCCTAAAAGATTCAGCTACCGTAGATTTTGGCTTTTCATAAACTACCAGATTATTATCATGATTCATTTTGCCAATAATCCCTAAAATTGGTATACTTGAAAGTCGCTCAACTTCTTTGGAGTTATGAATATTATTATCCAACAAGTAAAGAATTAGAACAAAACCTATTGGCAGTGCAAAGCCCAAAAGCAGTGCCATCATATAATTAAGTGAGGTTTTTGGCCCAATTTTTCCACCTCCAATATCCTTTGCGTTATCTATAAAAACAATATCTGAAACATTTGCAGCTTTTACTACTGCGGCTTCGCCACGTTTTTGCTGATATATATTGTAAGCTTCGATACTAATGTCCAATTGACGTTGTATTTTGAGAAACTCCTGCTGGTCCTGAGGAAGTTTACCTAATTCACTCTCTAGTTTGGCTATATTCCGGTTAATGGTACTAAGTTGAAAATTGATGGTTGACCTTGTAGCGTCAATAGTTTCTAGCAATACATTTTTTTCGGTATTGATGCGTCTATCGATATCATCAAACAAAACAGAACCCTCTTTTGTGGTATATTCCAAATTTTGACGTTCGATGGATAGCGCAATAATACTGCTGACACCATTAATGATATTAAGTTCGGTAATACCAACAGATGTTGGTGCTGCAATCTTTGTGTAGTCATTTCTGGTTTTAAGATAAGATTCTAACGAATTTAGATATTCCAATTTGGTCTTTTCCTCTTCTTTTTGGCGATCCAATAATCTTATGTTTTCAGAAACGGCTGTTAGCTCCTCAGAAATATCAAACACTTTATTTTTTTGTCTGAAATTATTCATTTCATCTGTGCCGATTTTTAGTCTTTCATTGACCACCCTTAAGCTACTATCAATAAACCTAATTGTATTCGTGGCATATAGATTTTTACGCTCTAATTCTCTTTTGCTCAAAATATCGACCGTACTATTAAGATAATCTACAATGCGAGCTTTATTCTTGCCCACCATAGATAGTTTTAAAATAGACGAGGCATCTTTAGATTTAGTACCAACAACTACAGCATTTTTATATTGATTGACTGTACTATCAAAATTTGCAAATTGCACATAATATTGGGTATCATTATCAAATACTGATGCTTCATTCAAAATGACTTTTCCATTAAAAAATGGGAGTGATATTTCTTGCCCATAATTAAAGGTGTTTTTAAAAACACCTGGACTTACAGGTATATTATTAGATTTTCGTAATTGGTAGTTGTAACCTGTAACTGTGCTGGCTTCACCAAAATCAACAGTTAACTCAAAAGATGAAAGGTCAATGGGTTTAATCTGAATTAACTTACCCAATACTTGATTTGAATTTTTATTGTGGTCAACCACAAAAGGTGAATTCCCGTATATATCCAACAAATGGTATTCCCCTTGTTTTAGATATTGTTTGTAAAATTCAAGCGAATCGACTACAAATTCATTATGACTCCTAGTGTTTATTTCCGTAATGATTTTACCAACTTTACCTGATACTCCTCCCCAATTAAAAGAAATACTTGTATTAGCAGTAAAAAAAGGATTTTGGTCATTTTCAATAGAAATGAGACTTTCTAATTGATAAATATTCTGTTTTCTAACATTGACGTAATGCGCAATACCTAGAGCAACAATCAATGACACCAAAATTAAAGGCCAAAAACTTAAAATTTTAAATAATAAGCCCTTGATATCAAAACTTATCTGACTTGATTCATTGTCCTCCAAATCATATTCAAACTCACTCATTGCTAAAGTCTATCAATTAAAAGAATGGTGGTGGTTACAAAACCAAGAATGGTTACTAAGGTTGTAAATGTCTCCCTTCCCGTAACTCCGGTTCCCCAAACTTTTTGTTTCAAAGGCTTAACGTAAATCATATCATTATGTTGTACATAATAGTATGGTGATTTCATCACATTGAGATCCGTCAAGTCCAATCGATGTATTTTTTGCCCTTGTGGATACTGCCTTATTATCATCACTTCCTTACGGTTTCCTACATCAGTTATTTCGCCAGAATTAGCAATGGCCTCAAAAATATTAACGCGATCCTGAAATAAAATTTGACTTCCTGGACTGTTAACTTCACCAGTCGCTGTATAACGCAGGCCAGCCAACTTTACAGTAACAAACAAATAAGCATTTTCAGTAAATTCTTCATCCAGTAACTTTTTTTCCAAAAGCTTTCTAATCTCTTCAACCGTATAACCCAATACTTTTATTTCACCCAGAATAGGAATTCTAATATTACCATGCAAATCAACTGTAAATCCATCAAAATAAGCACGTTCTGCGCTATTCGCACCTAAATTTTCTTCTCCTGCAGGATTATAAATACTATTCTTTTTTTGATCTAACGATTTAATTCTAATGTTAAGTATATCATTGACCTGAACGCGGTAAGGTTTTTGAACCTCATTAATATTGGTAACACTATCAATCGCAGTTTCTTTATTCTGAAGGTAAATAATATCTTGATGAGGAATACATGATGACAAACCCATTAGAAGAATGAGTCCTAAAAACAAAATCCTTTTTTTCATCTATGCTCTTATTGCAGTTTCACAAATATAAACCAACATCAGTAATATCAAAACTATTGCATTTCTTTTTGCTTTATTTCCGTTCTTTGTAAAAAATTTCAAATTGAATTACCTCAACGTAGAAAACATATCAAAATCTTATGGAGAACTTGTACTCTTCAAGGATTTGTCTTTCAGTATTCATAAAGACCAAAAAATCGCTTTTGTTGCTAAAAATGGTAGTGGGAAAACCTCTATTCTGAATATTTTGGCTGGAAAAGAATCTCCAGATGATGGGCAAATTGTTATCCGCAATGGCATACGATTGGCTTTTTTGGACCAAGAACCAGATTTAGATAACAAGCTTACGGTTGAAGAAACCATCTTTGCCTCAGACATTCCGATTTTAAAAACTATCGAGAATTACGAAAAAGCACTTAAAAACCCAGAGGATGCTGAAGCTTATCAAAAAGCATTTGAAGCGATGGACAGAAACAACGCTTGGGAATTTGAAACACAATACCAGCAAACACTGTTTCAACTTAAATTAGATAATCTTTCTGCCGAAGTAAGCACACTTTCTGGCGGTCAAAAAAAACGATTGGCTTTAGCACAAGCATTATTGAGTAAACCAGATATTTTAATTTTAGATGAGCCTACCAACCATCTCGATTTAGAAATGATTGAATGGCTAGAGGATTATTTCGCCAAAACACAACAAACACTATTTATGGTAACGCACGACCGTTACTTCCTCGAGCGTGTCTGCAATGAAATTATAGAATTAGACCACGGAAAATTATACACCTATAAAGGCAACTATTCCTATTATTTAGAGAAAAAAGAAGCTAGAATAGAAAACGAACAAACTGAAGTTGGCAAAGCAAAACAACTTTATAAAAAAGAATTGGATTGGATGCGTCGCCAACCCAAGGCACGTACTACAAAATCGAAAAGCAGAATTGATGACTTTTCTGAAATAAAGTCGAAAGCTCATCAACGAAGAAAAGATCACCAAGTTCAGCTAGAGATCAATATGGAGCGTCTCGGCAGCAAGATTATTGAGTTTCATAACGTCTCAAAAGCTTTTAAGGACAAAACTATCTTAGATGGTTTTGATTACACCTTTAAAAAAGGGGAGCGCATCGGTGTCATTGGTAAAAACGGAACAGGAAAATCAACCTTTCTCAACCTTTTAACTCAAGGTATTCAACCCGATGGCGGAAAAATAGTGATTGGAGAAACCGTGAAAATTGGTTACTATACGCAAGGTGGCATACAAGTAAAACAAGGTCAAAAAGTTATTGATGTCATTAAAGAATTTGGGGACTACATTCCTCTGGCAAAAGGAAGACAGATCAGTGCACAACAACTATTGGAGCGCTTCTTATTCGACCGGAAAAAGCAGTGGGATTATGTCGAAAAATTAAGCGGTGGAGAACAAAAACGACTATACCTCTGTACGGTTTTAATACAAAATCCAAACGTGTTAATCTTGGATGAGCCGACAAACGATTTGGATATTGTTACGCTTAATGTTCTCGAAGATTTTTTGATGGATTTCCCTGGTGTGCTTTTAGTGGTTTCTCACGACCGTTACTTTATGGACAAAATTGTGGATCATCTTTTTGTGTTTAGAGGAGACGGTGTGGTCGATGATTTTCCTGGCAATTATTCAGATTTTAGGGCATATGATAAAAGTCAACCACAAATTGAAGCTAAGCCGGAAAAAACAGAGAACAAAATAGCTATAAAAGAAAACGAAGCCAATAAATTATCTTACAATGAGCAAAAGGAATACCGAAATTTAGAATCCAAAATAAGAGCTTTGGAATTAGATAAAAAAGCAAAGGAAGCTAAATTTTTGGATGGTGAATTATCACAAGATGAGATAAAAAAGCTATCTGCGGAACTTCAGAAAATTATTGATGAGATTGAAGAAAAAGAAATGCGGTGGTTTGAGTTATCTGAGAAGATTGAAGAATAGCAATTAACCAACATAATGTATCAAGTCACAGCTTACATAAAATTTCTATTATCTTCGACCAACCAACATGGAGTTCACTCCCCTTTTGTGTATAAATTTGTGACCAAATGTTTATATGACAGAACAAAACATCCTAATTACTATAAATTAAAAAGTTACAGAAAACATCTTTTAGATTCAAATACAATTATAACGGTTCTCGATTTAGGTGAAGGTTCAAAAAAACTGAAAAAGAAACAACGAAGCGTCCAGCGCATGGCACTTTCTTCGAGTAGCTCTAAAAAGAACACCAAATTACTTTATCGTGTTTCAAAATATTTTAAATGTGAATCTATTTTAGAACTTGGGACTTCTTTGGGTATGGCGACTTACGCTCTAGCATTATCAAATAAAAATTCAAAAATCACCACGATAGAAGGTTGTGCAAATACATCTGATTTCACTAAAAATAGATTTAATGAATTGAGAATAAAACAAGCACAATTTATAAAGGAAGATTTCTCTAATATTATTCCAACGCTAGAAGAAAATTTTGACCTCATTTTTTTCGATGGTCACCATAATAAGGATGCTACTATTAAATATTTTCAATCGTTATTATCTAATATTCACAATGATACATTATTTGTATTTGATGATATTTATTGGTCTAAAGGCATGACCGAAGCATGGGAATACATCAAGGAACACCCAGCGGTTACCGTTACCGTAGACTGCTTTTTTTTAGGATTCGTTTTCTTTAGAGAAGAACAAGTAAAAGAACATTTTAAAATAAGATTGTAACAACTTTATATCTTTAGCGTCATATAAAACAAATTACTGTAAAACCTTTATATTGCAGTCGATCTAAGCAACCAAGAATTAAAACTATGAGCGGTAACGTCATTGAAATTAGAAATATTATTAGAGATTTTAGATTGGGACAAGAAATTGTTCACGTTTTAAAAGGTATAGATTTAGATATAAAACGAGGAGAATATGTTGCCATAATGGGACCATCTGGCTCGGGAAAATCTACTCTTATGAATTTATTGGGATGTTTGGACACACCCACAGCAGGAAGCTACATTCTTAATGGAAAGGACGTGAGCCAAATGACCGACGATGACCTTGCCGAAATTAGAAATAAAGAAATTGGATTTGTTTTCCAGACCTTCAATTTATTACCGCGAACCACAGCATTAGACAATGTAGCACTGCCTATGATCTATGCTGGTGCATCAAAAAAAGAGAGAGAAGACAGAGCAACTGAGGTACTAAGTGATGTTGGGCTTGCGGACCGTATGGACCATAAACCCAACCAACTTTCTGGTGGTCAAAGACAACGTGTTGCCGTAGGTAGAGCCTTGGTAAATAAGCCTTCAATTATTCTCGCAGATGAGCCAACGGGTAACCTTGACTCTAAAACAGGTACGGAAATTATGGCGCTTTTTGATGAAATCCATCAATCTGGAAATACCGTAATTATGGTAACTCACGAAGAAGAAATTGCAGCACACGCCAAACGTGTCATTCGATTACGTGATGGTGTTATTGAAAGTGATACTTTTAATAGTTAGTATTTCTTTTTCACAAGCAATCTTCGATTATAAAAAAAATAGAATTTTGGTTATTAAGGAGTACTCGTTGATAGTCAAGCCTCAAAGTTCGACATTTTCAAAAGCATCAAAATTCAGAATTAATGAGTGAAGGAATGTAGGTGCGAAGCACAACTTCAAGCACGGAATTCCGCAAACGAATGCTGCTTTAGCAATTCCCTAATTTTGATAGTTCTTTTTTGCTTCGTATTGTATCAAGACTAAATGAACAGCACAATTTTAATAGATAGCCATGCTTCACTCACAATGACAGTCCGATTTAAAATTTTCACTATTCACATATAACTATTCAACTCATAACTCTTAACTTTGATATATGAAAGTATATACAAAAACTGGAGACAAAGGCACCACTGCCCTATTTGGTGGCACCAGAGTTCCTAAACACCATATCAGAATTGAAAGTTACGGCACCATTGACGAGCTCAACTCTTATATTGGTCTCATACGAGATCAGAACATTGACCAGCTTTACAAAAATACTTTGATGGACATCCAAGACAAACTTTTTACCGTTGGAGCCATCTTAGCTACAGACCCAGAAAAAGCAACTTTAAAAAACGGAGAACAACGTTTAAAAATTCCTAAAATATCCAATGAGGATATCGAAAAATTAGAAAAAGAAATGGATCAAATGGAAGACAGTTTACCTCCTATGACGCACTTTGTGCTACCAGGTGGTCACCAAACCGTGTCATTCTGTCACATCGCACGTACCGTTTGCCGTCGTGCCGAGCGGATAGCATCGCATCTTAATGAGTTAGAGCCATTTCAACCTGAAACTTTAATGTATATTAATAGACTTTCTGACTACCTTTTTGTATTGGCACGGAAGTTGTCCAATGACTTAAAGGCTGAAGAAATTAAATGGATTCCAAAAAAAGATTCGTAATATTTTAGCCCTTAGATTGAGAATAATGCAATATTTCAGTCTAAAAAAGTTGAAGATTACACGTTCTTTTTATTAATGGAATAATTAATTTGATTTTTTCTTGAATTTTTCAACTAAAAAATTATTTTTGCAAAAATTAAAATTACAACGCAAATGTATTGGACATTAGAATTAGCATCATATTTAAGTGATGCACCTTGGCCGGCAACAAAAGATGAGCTTATTGACTATGCAATTAGAACAGGAGCTCCCTTAGAGGTTGTTGAAAATTTACAAGCGATAGAAGATGAAGGAGATTCTTACGACTCTATTGAAGAAATTTGGCCAGATTATCCAACGGACGAAGATTACCTCTGGAATGAGGACGAATATTAACATATAAAATTACTATAAAAAAGTCTCTTGCGTTATATTAACTAAGAGACTTTTTTTATTTTCGGATGGTTATTAATACCGAGATAAAATATACCATAACTGTTATTTAGTACATAGCTGAGATATCTTCCAATTTCAAAAAGAGCATCTCGACTGCGCTCGATGTGACAGCTTAGAATCATTAAACAACATTCAGTATTTGAAACCAATCAGTACTGAAACAAAACAAATAAAATGGGCATACTAGACAAAGTACTAAAAGTTTTTGTTGGAGATAAATCCAAACAAGACGTTGGTGCTATAAAACCAATTGTAGAAAAAATAAAATCGTTTGAAAGTGCTCTCGAAGCTCTATCCCACGACGAACTGAGAGCAAAAACTATCGAGTTTAAAGCAAAAATTGCTGAAGCTAGAAAACCACTTCAAGACAAAAAAGACGAACTTCTCAATAAAGCCGAAAATACTGAAGATATTGACGAGCGAGAGGACATCTATTTAGAAGTTGATAAAATTGATGATGACATCTATGACGTTACAGAAGATGTTCTTAACGATATACTACCCGAAGCCTTTGCTGTCGTAAAAGAGACTGCAAAACGTTTTGTGCACAATACCGAAATACCTGTAACCGCCAATGCTTTTGACCGTGAGATTTCTGGTGATAATGATTATGTGACCTTAGATGGAGATAAAGCCATTTGGGCAAACTCATGGGATGCAGCAGGCAAGCCAATTACCTGGGACATGATTCATTATGATGTACAGCTTATTGGTGGTGTGGCCATGCACCAAGGTAAAATTGCAGAGATGCAAACGGGTGAAGGTAAAACATTGGTTGCTACGCTTCCCGTGTATCTTAATGCCCTTGCTGGCAAAGGTGTTCATTTGGTAACGGTTAACGATTACCTGGCAAAACGTGATAGCGCATGGATGGCACCTATTTTTCAATTTCATGGTATGAGCATTGATTGTATCGATTACCACAGACCAAATTCAGATGCAAGACGCAAAGCCTATAATGCAGATATTACTTACGGAACAAATAACGAATTTGGTTTTGATTACCTCCGTGATAATATGGCACATTCGCCAGGAGATTTGGTACAACGTCCACATCATTATGCAATTGTCGATGAGGTAGATTCCGTTTTAGTAGATGATGCACGTACGCCATTGATTATTTCTGGTCCAGTTCCAAAAGGTGACGAACACGAATTTGATGCGCTTAAACCAAAAGTGCAACAAATCGAAGATGTGCAACGTAAGTATTTAGTTGGTGTATTAGCTGAAGCTAAGAAACTGATTGCCGCTGGTGACACTAAAGAGGGTGGTTTTTTATTGTTAAGAGCCTACAGAGGTATTCCTAAAAACAAAGCACTTATTAAATATTTAAGTGAAGAAGGTATCAAACAGTTACTTCAAAAAACTGAAAATACCTATATGCAAGACAATAATAGAGAAATGCCAAAAGTAGATGCAGAACTCTATTATGTGATTGATGAGAAAAACAATCAGGTAGAATTATCCGATAAAGGTGTTGAATTTCTTTCAGGTGAAGATGATCCAAATTTCTTCGTCATGCCAGAAATGGGAACTGAAATTGCAAAGATTGAAGCAAAAGGTTTGTCTTCTGAAGAAGAAGCCAATCTTAAAGAGGACTTGTTTAGAGATTTCGCTATAAAATCTGAACGTATCCATACACTAAACCAATTGTTGAAAGCTTATGCATTGTTCGAAAAAGACAATCAGTATGTTGTCATGGACAACAAAGTAATGATTGTCGATGAGCAAACGGGTCGTATTATGGACGGTCGTCGTTACAGTGATGGACTTCACCAAGCGATAGAGGCAAAAGAAAACGTAAAAATTGAAGCTGCCACGCAAACTTTTGCAACGGTAACACTTCAAAATTACTTCAGAATGTATCGTAAACTGTCTGGTATGACAGGTACAGCAGTTACAGAGGCTGGTGAATTCTGGGAAATATATAAATTGGATGTGGTTGAAATTCCAACTAACAGACCAATCGCCAGAGATGATAGAGACGATTTGGTTTACAAAACTAAACGTGAAAAATACAATGCCGTTATCGACGAAGTTACAGCACTTTCCGAAGCAGGAAGACCCGTACTATTAGGGACAACCAATGTAGAAATATCCGAACTTTTAGGGAAGATGTTGAGCATTCGTAAAATTCCGCATAACGTACTTAACGCAAAACAACATAAAAAAGAGGCAGAAATTGTTGCACAAGCCGGTAATGCAGGTCAAGTAACTATTGCCACCAACATGGCTGGTCGTGGTACGGATATTAAATTGAGTGACGAGGTAAAAGAGGCTGGTGGTTTGGCCATCATTGGTACTGAACGTCATGATTCACGTCGTGTCGATAGACAGTTGCGTGGTCGTGCTGGTCGTCAAGGAGATCCAGGAAGCTCACAGTTTTATGTGTCTTTAGAAGATAACTTAATGCGTCTTTTTGGTAGTGAACGTATTGCCAAAATGATGGACAGAATGGGACTTAAGGAAGGTGAAGTAATTCAGCATTCCATGATATCCAAGTCTATTGAGCGTGCGCAGAAAAAGGTTGAGGAAAACAACTTTGGTGTACGTAAACGTTTGTTGGAATATGATGATGTAATGAATGCGCAACGTGAAGTAGTCTACAAACGTCGTCGTAATGCGTTGCATGGAGAGCGTCTTCGTGTGGATTTGGCCAACATGATCTACGACACGTCTGAAGGAATCGCACTTAGCAACAAAGAAGCTAATGATTTTAAGAATTTTGAATTCGAATTGATTCGTTATTTCTCTATGCCTTCTCCAATTACTGAAGCTGAATTCGGAAAAATGGGTGCACAAGAAATTGCTGGTGTAATTTACAAAGCAGCCTTTAAGCACTATCGTGAGAAAATGCAGCGAGCAGCAGATTTGGCATTCCCTGTAATTGAAAATGTTTACAAGACACAGCGTGATAAATTTAAACGTATCGTTGTTCCATTTACGGATGGAGTAAAAAATCTTCAGGTCGTAACTGATTTAGAAAAATCTTACGAATCCAAAGGAAAGCAACTTATCAATGATTTTGAAAAGAATATTACTTTAGCCATTGTAGATGATTCCTGGAAAACGCATTTACGCAAAATGGATGAATTAAAGCAATCCGTTCAATTAGCGGTGCACGAACAAAAAGATCCTTTGTTAATCTATAAGTTTGAGTCTTTTGAATTGTTCAAGGGTATGATTGACCAAGTAAATAAAGATGTGATTTCATTCTTATTTAAAGGCGAAATTCCACAGGAAACTGCCGACACCATTCAAGAAGCAAGAGCTAGAAAGCAGGAAAAATTAGAAACCCAAAAAGAGGAAATTCCTAATATGGACGAACGTGCTGCACAAAGCAGGTCTGCTGGACAAGGAGCATCTCGCCAACAGCAACAAGTTGTGGAAACTATTGTTAGGGAGCAGCCAAAAATTGGTCGTAATGATAAAGTTACGATCAAGCATGTAATGAGCGGTGAAAACAAAACTGTAAAATACAAGCAAGCCATTCCGTTGATTGATAAAGGCGAATGGGTTTTGGTTAATGACTAGTCAATTTTCATTCCTTCACGGAAAGGAATCACATAATTAAAACTTAAAATCCTGATGTTTATCATCAGGATTTTTTTTTGATATCATTGTGGGAAAACCAATCCGTTCTTAGGGTGCATAAAAAATAAAAAAGTACATCCTGAAATTGAATTGTTTGATAATAGTTTTCACCATTTTAAATATGGTTCGTTTTTAAACGCATGGGAACTCTATCATGTTTTATCAGGAAAAAGTCATCCGAGATTAAATACATTGTTGAAATTGAGCCAAAGACAGCTCAGAAATTAAAAATGATTGCACTACTCTATTATTGAAACACCTTCCTACTATTGTTGCATCTTCAAATATTTATCTACTGAATGTTTACCAGATCCATAGAATAAAAAGAAAATGCATACACATAATACCGTAGTTGATAAAATAAAATTTGAGGTGTTCATTTCACCAACGAAATTAATTAAAACAGCCCCAATAAGAATTGGCAATTGAGCGATTATTGCCCACCGTGTTAAGAGTCCAAAGACAATTAAAAAGCCACCTACAAAATGAGCAGGAGCAATATAGTGCACTAAAAAAACATCACCTATTAAAGGTTTAATCGGCTCATAGAGGTCCATTAAAAGAGGTAGGTTAGACATAAAATAAACTCCCTGATAAAACAGAAGAATACCCAAAGCAATTCTTAGTAAATCAAGAGGATAATACGAGTGTGCATTAGCCCATTTGTTCAGTGATTTTATATAGCCCATAATCTTACTGATATTGATTCGACTACTCTAAAGTTAATTATTTTTATTGAGAAATTGATGATTTTCACACATAAATACAAGTTTAAATACTAAGTAACCCTCTGATAAGCAATAAGTTTATTGAGTATTAAAAAGATTTCAAAGACCATGCTAACACAAAAAACAGTTGTTTTATCCTAACCTTTTTTATGTTATCATACTATATTCGGAACGTTTTAAAAATCCTTTCATATTTAAGTTCAATAAAGAAATACACATCATCAAATCCGCAATAAAAAATTTTATATTAATTTCCCATAAAATTGAAATTTGCAAACCCCTAAATCCCATAAAAAGAGATACACCTACCTAAAATGGCGGAAAAAGATTCTTTCTGTTCTGTTACTCATTGTCCTATTTCCAACGATTCTTTTTACAATAGGCTGGTTTAACAGAGATACGGTGATCGATTATATGCAAGATTGGTATAACGAAAACAACTCTGGTACATTAAAAATAGGTAGCGTAAATGCAAGTTTTATAAGTGATTTTCCAAAAATTGGCTTTACGCTTAAAGACATCAAACAAACACACCAAGATTCTATTGCAGATCAATTTTCAAGTATTGAAATTGAAAAGGCTAAACTCACAATAGGAGCAGGAAACCTATTGCGTGGCGATATTAAATTTGAGAAAATCATTATTGAAAATGCGATTATTTCGTCTGAAGTCATTTCTGAAAGACCATTAGAATATCACGAAAAGCTTAAGCAAAATGAAAAAAACAAACCAGGTCTAAATCTACCAGAATGGCTACATCCAGATGGTGTATCATTTACATTAAAGGAAGTTAAATACCTCACCAAGGATACCATATTAAACAAACAATTCAATGTTGAGATTCACAGTATTCAAGGTTCATACAAAAGAGATCAAAATCGACATAACGGAAATCTTGCCATGGACATCACGGTGAATACCATGGGTTTTAACACCAATAAAGGAAGTTATTTTAATGGTGCTCGAGTTACTGGCAATCCAAATTTTGTGCTTGATTTAGAAAATGACCATATTTCAGTACCCGAATTTTTATTCAATGTCGATAATCAACCTTTTGTTTTAAGTGCCAATTTTGATTTATCAGAATCAGACTCGTATGAGTTTATACTTCAAAATTCGAATACAGATTTTGAAACACTTAAAACACTCTTGCCTAGAAATATAAGTTCTAAAATTGAACTTTATAATCTAGAGCTTCCAATCAATACCAATCTAAATCTATTTGGCGAATTTGCCTATGGCAATGATGCCAATATTAAAGTTGACTTTTACACGGAAAATAATAACATTATAATCGGTAAAAACACATCGCTCAAAAACGTTTCCTTCAGTGGGCAATTAACCAACAATATTTATACAACAGATAGCCTCAAAAGAATTAAAAAAACAGCAAGTGACCTCAAAATTACCTTCAACGATTTGGTTGCTGATATTGAGGATATTAAAGTAGAGATTGAAAATGCTTATTACCAAAGCACACCTGACGCACTTAACTACGTAAATGCGGATATCTTATTAAAAGGTAGCAATGAAGCCTTAGCCCAATTGATTGAAACTGAAAACTTTGATTTTATAGGTGGGTCCTTTCAACTTAATGCTAATATATCTGGTAACATTCCCAATCCCTATCAATTTATTGATAAAGCTAAAGGGAATTTCATTTTGAATAACACACAAGTAATTCTCAAAAAGAATGGCCTTCAATTACCTATCCTAGTGATTGATTTGGATTTAAATCGTGGTACTTCTACCTTAAATCAATTAGTCATTAATTTACCAAATGATGAAAATATGGCATTGCAAGGACAACTTGAAAACATTTCAGGCTTAATTGCCAAAAATCCAGTGAGCACCACCACAAGCCATATTTCTCTTAATGCAAAACAACTTAATATCAATAACATTATTGAACTTGCAAAAGAGTTTATACCTGAAAGCACTGCAACCATTGACGATCGTAAAACTCTGCATGAAACACTACAAGCTATTTATGGCCAATTCCATCCGAGTTTTGATATTGATGTTGAAGCGCTAACCTATAATGATGTGACGATTTCCGATTTAAAATCCAACATCGATCTTATTAATGCCGAAACTATTTTACTACGCAATTTCGATTTCAATTATTTAGAAGCTTCTACCAATATAAAGGGCAATGTCATTGTGCCAAAGCCCGAAAGTAATTTAAGCAACACCATAAATATTAATGCAGAAGCAACGTCCAATGGTAGCATCTCTATTTTTAGAGATCTTTTTAATATCCAATTATTCCGAATTGATGCTGGAAAATATGAATTTAATGGTACGGTTAACGGCAATGTTAAACAGTTAAGTGAACTTTTAAATAATGCTAAAGGAGATCTTATCTTGAGCAAAACCAAACTATACTATCCACCGGCGGACATGGATATTGCCATTGATTCGTTAAAGCTTTTTGTAGATGAATCTGATATGTTTCTGAGAAAATTCGATGTAGAAATCGGTGATCTAAGCCCAATTAATCTAAGCGGCAACATTAAAAAATTTCCAACTTTTTTGTTGGATGAGATACCAGAAGATGGCTCTATTTACTTAAAAATTGCAGCTTCATATATGGATGGAGACGCCTTACTCACCGAAATAAACAGCTTTAAAAACGAAGATATATCCAATAATAAAAGTAACAACACCGCATTGTCTCAGCTTTTTAAGGATATCAACAGGTTTAATCCAAAAATTGAGTTGGCGATTGATTCTCTTAAGTATCAAGATTTAAATACCGAAAACATTAATGCTTTAGCGTTTTTTGAGAATGATTCCATTTTAAAATTAGATTATCTCAATTTTAATTATCAAGACACGTCAGCCAAAATCAGTGGTGAGGTTAATGCTCATACAGATTATTTAGAAATAACGAATAACAATCCATTTGATTTGGATTTTTCGGTGAGTATTAAGGGTAAGTCCAAGGATTTAAATGCCTATCTTAAAACAAAAAACTTCATATTTCAATCTGGAGATTTTGAGTTTAAAGGTGAATACAAAGCACAGGCAAAAGATCTTCAAATCATTAATTCAAATGGCTTTGGCGACTTAAAAATAGGCCATTCCATCATAGATTATAATGTTGCTGGTCTTGAAATTCCGATAGACAGCTTGCACGTAGAAATTAATGATGATGTAGCAACGTTAAAAACATTGGATATTAATTTACCAGGAAAGAGCTCGGTATATTTCGCTGGATCAATAAATCAGTTTTCAGATTTTATTAATAATGTAGGGAGTGACACGCTTCGCAGTTCCAATTTTACTATTTATTCTCCTTATTTAGATTCTGCTGATATTTTAAAATTTTTGGCCAATTCATCTTACGATAAGGTTGAAACAACAAAAAAAGAATTCAGTTTAGAGCAATTTAAAGGTGCCATGATAGGCATTAACAGCTCATTCTATCCGACCGCCAATATTAGTGTAGACACATTAAGTCATAACAATTTAAACATCACCGATTTTGGCCTGAACCTTCTATTTGATAAGAACAGTAATTTTAAAATCAAGGATACACATCTTAATTTCTACGGAGGCACAATAGATTTGAATGTGGATGTTGGCATCGCAAGTGAGACAAGCACACCAGTTAAAATCAGAATGAAGATTGATAGTATGGATTTGAATACTCTCGTTACCAAGTTTGATTATTTTGATGACCAAGCGTTAAGAAATACAGATAAAATAGGAGGAAATCTAAGTTTTAGCATGTCTACCAAAGGAATTGTAGATCGTGAAGGTCAACTGGATTTAACTTCACTCAATGGCCAAGCAGAGCTCAACCTTACTGATCTGATGATCTATAATTACAAACCAATTATGGACAATTCGGTATTGATGAAAGATGAGCGTTTTAAGAATCTTAAGTTTAGACCCATTGTACAAACTTTTAATATTGTCAATGGCGAATTGATTATTCCTCGTACAGAAATACAATCGTCTGCCTTACACGTATTTGCTGAAGGTCGCTTAAAGTTTGACGAATATGTAAATATTTGGCTGTCATTACCATGGAAAAATTTAAAACGCAACAAAGGACTTACCTTACCCAAAAAAACCACCTATGCTGATGCTGGCTCTAAATTCTATGTGCAACTGATACAGGACAAGACCGAAGAAAAGAAAAAGAATAGAGATTTAAAAGTGAAGTTTAGATTAAGCAATCGGAAACTACGAAAAATGAACGCAGAACGTAATTAATGAATGCTTTTAAATGAAACCAGATGCAGAACATATAAAAAAGTCTCAAAATTTAATATAAGCACATAAAGCAACTTGTTTTTGATATATTTATAATTGAATACACAAGCTTATTAGTTGAGATATCCCAAAATAATTAAAGGATAACAGAACTTTTTGTTGTTGTTGTTGTTGTTGTTGTTGTTGTTGTTGTTGTTGTTGTTGTTGTTGTTGTTGTTGTATAATAAGTTGTAGCTATTTCAATGAAAGACCATTTACTAAAAATAATATTTATGCTTTTGTTCAGTATATATTGCGCTGGACAAACTTCAATGCATACGGAAATAAGCAGAATTGATTTACCTAAAGATTATGTTCTAAAAAATGGAAATGTAAAAGAAATTATCGTTACAAGGCAAGTAAATCCTGGTCAAGATTTTACCTATTCCGAAAAAATAAATTACACGTTTCCAGAAAGTGCAATTGTCAGATTGAAACGATATAAAGACTCGGAACTTGAATCCACTAGAGAATTTTCTTTTGACACTTTAAATCGCGTTTTAAAAAATACCGTAAGGTTCAAACATAAAGCTTTGGGCTGGAGGACTTCAAAATACGAAACTGTATATGGAGAAAAAACAAAGGATTTAAAAATACTTAATCAAGATGGAACATTGAACTATACAATGAGAGTAATCTTAAATGAATACAGTAATCCTGTTGAAATTAGAACTCTGAATATCAATAATCAGTTAACCGGATTATCTACAGCTGAATACGATTATAAAAACAACCAATTCATTTACAAAGTTTATAGAGAAGATGGCTCAATTGTCTTAAACAAAACCGATTTTTTTAGAAAGGACTTTGAAATAAAACGGAATGATTTTGGAGACTTGACAGAATTTTATTGGCCAACATCAAGTTCTAATATTAAATATTTAGTTAAATATAAATATGACAAACAAGGAAATTGGACAATATTAAAGAAAATACAAATAGATGGGAAAAAGAAAAAGATAACTGAAACTAAGACTAGGAAAATTAAATATTTAAAAAACTAGATGCAAACTTAGGATAGCTATAAGTAATTGCTCGTCATCGCCAACTTACAAAAATCCTCACTGATTTTCTATTTGGTTTGTATTTGCTAAATTCAGCCCTTAACCACTTAACAAACTTTACACACAAATTGTATAGCATAAAAAATATGCGAATAAAAACTCTATATATATTAATTCTTATCCTTTTCTCCAGTTGTGGAATAAGGTTGGTGAATTATAAAAAAGCTAGAAACTTAGATTTAAATAAGAGTTATAAAACATTACTGAATAAGGAATCAGAAATAGAACTTGAAAAATACTATCTAGATCCCGAAAATATAATTGATATAACAGCCAACAGAAAAACTAAAACGCTACATATATCTCAATTGAATAAAGAATCTGAATCTTTTAATCTGACCGAAATTGAATCGGAGGAATTCAAAAAAAGATATAATATGAACAATAGAGATAGTATTTCGTTGATTGTTATGAATGGAATTTTAGTTCATAAAAAAGAGCGGAAAGAATATCGTATAGAACACAATGCGATTAAAAGTCTTTTAGTTCTCAAAGATGCCGATACTACAATTCTCAACTGTAGTGGAAATGAAGGAAAAAATGTCTTGATTATTTTAACCGAATAAAATAACGCTACATAACAACTACTATAATTCATTACGAGATAATTCCTAAGTGAAATTAAACCCTTATTTACTATCTTTCCACTATTGCGAAAAGAATCCTGCGAATTTTTCCATAACAAAAACTTAGCAAAACCCTTAGCCTAAATTAGAAAAAACAATAAAACTACGATTTGAAAATAAGTAAATCTGAATACAAACAAAGAATACAATTAGCACAAGATAAGATTAAAACTGGTGATATAGATACTTTAATCATTTCAGAAGAAGAAGATATTTACTACCTAACTGGATTGACCTACAAAAGTCTTGAAAGATTATTTTTATTAGTAATTAAAGAAAATAAGGTGAGTTTTATTGTTCCTAAAATGGAATTAGCTCACCTTAAAACAGTTGATAATATTAATGAGATAGTAAGTTATTGGGAATATCCTGCTCAAAAACCAGAACGTTGGGAAGATGTACTTTTAGAGAAAGTAAAGGACAGTAAACTTATTGGAATTAGTGGAAAAACACCTTTTGAAATAGCAGCTTTTTTGGCCTCGGTTAATCTTAAAACCGTAGCAAATACAATATTAGAAAAACATAGGTGGATTAAAAGCAGTCAGGAAATTGAATTAATAAAGCAAGCTTCTAGATATTGTGATATTAGTATCGATAAATTAAATAAGAATGCATATTTCGGAATGTCGGAACTTGAGGTATTTTCAATTGGACGTTCTATTCAACAAAAAGTAATTAAAGAAACACCATTTGATTATTTAGCTACAAATATCTTAGTAGCAGCTTGGCCGAGTAGAATTTCATTTCAACCTCACGGAATTCCGAAAGTATCTGATGTTTTTATTGAAGGCTCACATATTAGTTTGGCATTTTTACGAGTAAATGGCTATTCGGCTGAATTGGAAAGAACATTTTTTACCAGTCAACCAACAAAAGATCAAGAAGAAGCTTTTAAGTTAATGATGGAAGCAAGAAGAAGAAGTTATGCGGTTTTAAAACCTGGCACTATTGCAGAAGATGTAGATTTAGCTGCCAAACAATTTTTAATAGACCAAGGTTTAAAGAAGAATTTAATGCATAGAACAGGTCATGGCATAGGTTTAGGAAATCATGAAGGTCCTTATTTAGCCGAAGGAGACAAAACCGTTTTAAAAGAAAATATGGTTGTTAGTATTGAACCAGGAATTTATATCGAAGGTATTGGAGGTTTTAGACATTCAGACACTGTATTGATCACAAAAAATGGATATGAAATATTAACCAATTGTCCTGACGATATAAAAAGTTTAACGTTTACAAACTCAAAACCACTACAAAAATTAAAAGGGAATATCGTCAAGAAAATGTATGGCATATAAATACCTCATCCCTAAAAAGTTCTTTGTTAAGAAACATGTCTACCAACAAGTAGGTAAGTAAAATTGCATCGATTTTTCACTAGGGCATTTTAATATTTAGCATGGTCTAACAATTTTTTACTTAAAACCATATTTCTAAACAAGACATTGCTCGAGCTACATTAAATTGAAATTGTAACAATTAGAAAAAATACTCGTCCAATTGAGGATCTGAACCATCAAAATGACCAAAGACATTACTTTTTCTAATTTACAACCAACTAATTACAAAGGATTCCTTTTTGACCTTATTATCTACGTTTCTGTTATGTTCTTGATAAGGGAGATATATATACCAAAAGTAGGTTTTATCGCGAATGGCCTTTTTTGGTCATTAACAACTTTGATTGTAGCAAGTTGGAGAATGAAAGTTAGACGTGTTTCTTGGCATGATTTGGGATTAACTAAACCAAAAAATTTATGGAGAGCATTAGGCATTTCAATTATTATTCTCATTTCAATAATGATTTCAATCATAACCTTTGAAATTACAAAAGACCAATTACCGTTTTCTTTAGCATCGGATACATCATCTGAAAGTGCAGAGTCTAAATTTGGAAATCTAAAAGGAAACTGGTTGCAGTTTTTTATAATTATCCCATTCATTTGGCTTGAATCAATGTTAGAGGAACTACTAGATAGAGGTTTTTTGATGAACTGGATTGAAAAATTGTTTTCTTCAACTACATTTGCTACTGTCATAGCTGTAATCTTACAAGCATTTATTTTCGGATTTAGACATTCAAACGACTTATCAGAAAGGTCGATTACTGTTGGACTTATTGGTTTAATAATGGGAATAGCGTATGTGAAATTTGGACGAAATTTATGGCCCTTAATAATTGCTCATTGCATATTAAATAGTATGTCCATGATTGAAAGAGTGATTTAATTAAAAAGCGTAAAGCAAAAAAGTACTATAGTAAAAAATACCGTCTGCCACCAAAGAGGTAAGTAAAATTGCATCGATTTTTCACTAGAGGATTTTAATATTTAGCATCGTCTACCAACTTTTTACCTATAACCATATTTTAGGACAAGACACCTTTAGTCTTCACAATATAAACTACCCAATTCAATTAAAATCATATCTTTAAGGAAACCAACCAATAAGATTTCCGCTTTCTCGGGAAAAAGAATATGATAAAGTTCTTTCGGAAAATTCGCCAAAACTCGCTTTCAGAAAATAAGACAAGAAAGTATTTAAAATATGCCATTGGGGAAATTATACTTGTGGTAATTGGGATTTTGATTGCATTACAGATAAACAATTGGAATCAGTCTATAAAAGATAAAAAATCTCTGAATGAATATTTGGTAAAGATTAAAACCCATACAATGGAAGATTTAGAACAACTTGAACTATTATCTCAAGGAAGAAGACAAATTGCTGAGCTTTGTAAAAAAGCTCGTAATAGTATCTTAGAAAAGACCGAAAGTGATAATCTTTTCTTGTTTAAGATAAGCGGTTCAGCTTTTGTCGATTTTTACTTTAAACCAAATTCTGGAGGCTATGAATCATTGCAAAATTCTGCATACTACGGTAAAATCAATAATACCAAACTCGATTCACTTATGGCAAAATATTACAACTTGGTGGATGTTATCGCAGAAAATGAGAAGAGCTACAATCAGTATACGGTTCATCAAGAGAATTATCTCGATACGCAATTCGATAGGTCACTTATTCTGGCATCGGCATTTATGTCATTAGATTCTCTAGCTACAAAAGCCACACCTCAATCCGAATATGACCAGGCATTTAAAGAATATACGGCCAAACCAGCTTATAGAAATGTGATTAGTTTAGCTGCCTGGCAATTTGATACGATGATTGAACAATATGATCAGCTAACTGAATTAGGAAATTTAATTATCAAAGAAATTGATGCAATAACCGACGACTAGGAGAGAAAAATGTTTAAAATAAAAATGTGCTATTGGAGAAATCATTCTTGTGTTTATCGGAATATTAATTGTTCTACCAATAAATAATAGCAACAAATGAAAGCCTACATCCCTATCGGCAGAAATCTGAAAACGTTATTCAACCTAAAAGTAAAACTTTAAATAAAAAAGGTTGAAAGGCATGGAAGGATACCTCACTTATTTTTTCTCATCCTTATATAAACTGGGTAAACTAATTTCAAACCTTACTGCCAGCAATCGCACAGTCATCACTATAAGTCCGGCGATAATAAAAAGATAGTTTCTATCCTCTAAAAATTCACGCAGCAAAAAGTATGTTAGACCACCTAAAATACATGCTGTGGCATAAATTTCCTTTCTAAAAATTACCGGAATCTCGTTACAAAGAATATCTCTGATGACACCACCAAAACATGCGGTCATCGTACCTAAAGCAATGCAGATAATGGGATGCAAACCAGCAATAAGACCAACCTCAATGCCAACAACAGTATAAAGCGCAATACCAATGGTATCAAACAAAAAGAGTGTTCTACTTAAATATCCTATATATTTTTTTAAGACTACTGCTAAGATTGCTGATCCAATGATAACGTAAACATAAGTCATGTTTGTCATCCATGATACAGGTTCAATCCCAATCATAACGTCACGCAATGTGCCACCACCAACAGCTGTAACAAATGCAATAATAAGCACACCAAAAGCATCCATTCTTTTGTTAAGTGCTACCAATACTCCAGAAATTGCGAATGCTATGGTTCCTAAAATATCGATGATCTGGAAAAACGTGTCATTCATTCTGTAAATCGTTTAAATTTTTATTATTCCTGATTTTCTACTTTACTCAAGATATATTGCGGCAATTATTCATTTTCTTGAGATTCTGAAGCCAGTTCTTGTAAAGCCCCTCGACTTGGCTCAGGACAGGACAACCACCCAACTCCCTTTTTTCATTTCATTTGAAAAGCTTGATTCTCTGAGATGCTTCAACTTCACTCAACATTAGCGATTCACGTACTTTTTCCGAAAAGAAAGAAATGGTTCTCTGCTTACATTCTTTGAGTATAATAATTATAATCCTTTAAAATAGTATCTATAAACTGAACATCATACAGTTTGGTTTCGATCTTCAACACATTGCATATCTTGTTTTTCAGCATGGTGAGTGTTTTAAAATCATTGTTTCTTTTGGATAGTAAAAAAGCCTCTTTTACGATTCGGATATCCCTATCGGTCAACTGCGTCACATTGGTAAATACAGGGACGTAATCGTCATTTATTTCTTCTAGAATAGTGCTTGTAATTTTATGCTTTTTCTTTACGCTGATCACCACGGTTCCAGCAGCGGAATCTCCTACACGCTGTTTTTTGTCTGAAAGTAAGATACTTAACACACCAATCGATGAAAAAAACAGCCAAATATCAACGATTCTTAACATCCAACGGACCAATAAATTGTACCATTGCGTTGGAGAACCATCGAGACGTACCACTTTGATTTTCATGATCATTTTACCAACCGTTTGCCCACCAAAAATAATATGGCACAATAACGAATAAAAAAAAGCAGGTAGTAAAAACAATCCCGTAAAGCCTTGTCGGGTCCAACCATCTGAATCGAATAACTCTGAGAAAGCAACAAGATTTTCCATAATGGTCATGTAAGTGACCAATATAATCCCATCGATTAAAAATGCCACCATGCGCTCTCCCAGACCAATTAACTTGTAATCTAGGTTGACATTTTGGGCGGTGTTAATTGCTAATTTGCTCATTGCAATGTATATTCGTTTAAATTTAATTGTTTTTTATGCGCGAAGCGTCTTTCGTGAAGCAAAATAAGGAAAAATGGATTGGTTTTGAAAGGGCATTGAACAATAATAATGCGAAAATAAATCCGGACGACTTAGCTTCTTTTTATATACAACTTACTAACGATTTATCTTACGCCCAGACCTACTATCCTGAGAGTAAAACTTTGCTATACCTAAATTCGTTGGCTTCGCAGGCACATCAGAAAATTTACATTACCAAAAAGGAATCTAAAAACAAAATTATTACGTTTTGGCGTGACGAATTTCCACTGTTTTTTAGACAGTACCATAAAACACTGCTTTATGCTTTCCTGATATTTATGTCGGCTGTAGTCATTGGCGCAGTTTCAACTATAAACGACGATTCTTTTGTTAGACTGATATTGGGCGATGCCTATGTGAACATGACCATTGAAAATATTGAAAAAGGTGAACCCATGGCAGTTTATAAAAGCGGAAGCAATGTTGGTTCATTTTTGGGCATTACCATCAATAATATTAGAGTTGCAATCATCGCATTTGCATTTGGCATCTTTTTTAGCGTTGGTACTATTTACGTTCTTTTTAGCAATGGGATTATGCTCGGTGCCTTCATCACTTTTTTTTATAATAACGGTATTCTTGAAAAAACCTCAACCATATGGCTTCATGGTACCATTGAGATTTCGGTGATTGTAATTGCAGGATGTGCAGGTTTGGTGATGGGCAATAGTTTTTTGTTTCCAAAAACTTATTCCAGACGCGTAGCCTTTATGAAAGGCGCCAAAGACGGTTTAAAGATTGTGGTTAGTACTATTCCGTTTTTTATCATTGCTGGTTTTATAGAAGGGTTTATTACTAGATATGGTGAGCAAATGCCACCAGTTCTAGCTTATGGTATTATATTTATGTCGTTATTTTTAATCGTGTATTATTATATTTTTTATCCCATACTTTTGAATAAAGCCATACGACCCAAAAACGTTAATTTAGAGTCCCAAAACCTTCCAAATACTGCAGCAGCGTGAACGACAACTACATAGAACTTCGTAACCGAAGTACGTTTGGCGATATTATAAACACGTACTTTCAATTTTTAAAAAATAATTTTAAAACCTATACAAATTTGTATTTAAGGTATAATGCAGCAAGCATTATATTTACGTTGATTGCATCATATTTATTGGTCACAGGTTTTATGGGTCTGGCAAGTAGGGATTTTCGGTTTGGGATGGGAAGCGATTTGAATACTGAAAATTATTTTATCGCTGGCGCTATTGTTCTGGTTTTAGTGGTATTTATTACTGCAATGATCAATTACAGTTTTTCTAGTGCATTTGTTGGGGATTTTGTAAATCACAAGGGTAAAGTTGATTCTAAACGCATTTGGAGAAGCATCTCTAGCCGAATAGGAATTATCATCGTATTTATAATTGTAGGTGCACTACTCTATTTAGTAAATATTATCATTTCGTTCGTATTGGCATTTATTCCTTTTTTAGGAATGATTATTCAATACGGCTTAAGTTTTTCAATAACCGCAATATTCGGACTTACATTCATGTCCATTTTCGCGACTCAAAAGTCATTTGGAGATGCCATGTCTGAAGGTTTTGATTTTACATTTTCAAATTTTTGGCGGGTCATTTTGTTTGGTCTAGTTATTGGTATTCTCAATTTAATGATCACAGCTTTGATTCTTTCCATACCTGGATTTATCATTGGTGTGTACGTTTACTTTTCAGTAGAAAGCAATGTTGATATTGCCACAAGCACATTTGCAACTATGGTGTTCACATTAGGGTTTGCCCTATTTCTATTGTCTTTTATCTATACACAAGCTCTATCTCAAGTAGCTTACAGTATTCTCTATTATAATTTGTATGAAGTAAAACATAACGTATTCCTTCAACAAAAAATAGATCAAATTGGTGTTAATGAATAAGCTGAATCTTAAATATATAGGTTCAGGTTTAATAACTTCACTTGTGTTTTCGAGCTCTTTCGCGCAAGAAAAAAATGATATAAAAAAAGATTCATCTCAATTAGATGTCACCTATTTTAAGGACAGTTTTAAAGAAAACTATACAGGTGACGAATTCAATTATTCCATAAACGATACAGGTGGAGTTAACCTTATACAGCGCGTACTGCGCTCATTTTTTGGCTGGTTGAGAGATGTGTTCGGTTTCGAGATTGATTTTTTGGATTACCAAACCATGGAATATATTGTTTATGGCTTATTGGGTGTCATTGTACTCTACTTGCTCATTAAATTTTTGCTTCAAAATCCAGTCAGTTCGGTATTTAAAACGGAAAGCAAAACCATTGAAGGTTTTTCTTTTGTTGAAGAGAACATTGAACAAATTGACTTTGACCAACTCATTAACGAAGCGCTTAAAGACAATAACTACAGATTGGCTACGCGTTACATGTATCTAAAATCTTTAAAAGAACTAGCGAATAAAAAAACTATTGAATGGCATTACGACAAAACCAATTCTGACTATCTCAACGAAATAAAAGACACCAAGCTTAAGGCATTGTTTAAACGCATCTCGTATATCTACGATTATGTTTGGTACGGTGAGTTTCCGATGGATGAGGAACGATTCAATAAAAATAAAGCCGATTTCAATCAACTCATAAAAACAGTACAATATGGATAAGCGCTCTAAAATAGCGCTATATATCATTGGCGCTGTGGTTTTATTTATGATGATTGCTGAAATCACCAAACCAAAAGCATTGAATTGGCGCGACTCGTATTCAGCGGCCGATAAAATTCCGTTGGGTTGTTATGTGCTGTTCAATGAACTAGACACGTTTACAGATAAAGATATTCTAGTCTCATCAGAAACTATTTATCAATACTTAAAGGAAATTGATACCACAGAAAGGAAGTCGCTCATTTTAATTAATAACTATATCAGTTTTGATAACGAGGAGTCTGATGCACTTTTAAAATTTGTGGAACAGGGTAATTCAGTTTTTATCAGTAGCAGCTATTTTTATGGAAATGTAATGGATTCACTCAAAGTAAGTTTAGAGCGTCAGTACACCAATCTGTATAAAAAGGAATCAAAACATCAATTTACCAGTCCGATTTTAAAAAAGAACAACAGACTGTTTGACCAAGTTATAGAAAACAGTTATTTCACTTCTATCGATACGCTCACCACAACTGTTTTGGGCACAATGACAATAAAAGATGAGGATAATTACGACCAACTCCACACCAATTTTGTCAAAGTACCCTTTGGCGAAAATGATGGTATGTTTTTGCTACATTCCAATCCATTTGCGTTTACCAACTATCATTTACTAAATGATAAAGAAGATTATGCTGCCACCGTTTTGTCCTACATCCCAGACAATCAATTGATTTGGGATAATAATTATAAGAGCGGTCGAAAAGTCATTAGAACACCATTGCGTTATATCCTATCAAACACCGCTTTAAAATGGTCATTTTATATAAGCATGTTTGGTCTTATTTTATTTGTAATATTTAGAGGGAAGCGCACACAGCGTATCATTCCTGTGATTGATAAATTGCAAAATTCTACAGTAGAATTTACCCAAACCATTGGCGAGTTGTATTACCAACATGGCGATTACACTAATATAATTAATAAGAAAATTCAATATTTTTTAGAGTTTGTACGTACCAATTACTATCTGGACACGAGCAAACTAAGCGCTGGTTTTATTGAAAAATTAGCTTTAAAATCCAGTAATACAAAAGAGGATGCTAAGGCTTTGATCGATTATTTGCTTTTTCTTAAATCGAAAAATCATCACACCGAACAAGAACTTATAGAATTGAATAAAAAAATAGAACATTTTACAAAACAAAAGATATAATGGAAGACCAAAATACAAACGCTAATGAGCATTTGGACACACCGAATACAAATGAGGTAGCACCTTCAAATGACTCCACAGAAACAAATTCTGAGGATTTTAAAAACAGAATCGATCTCAAGCCTTTACAGGACAGTGTTTCGCAAATAAAAGCAGAAATCGCAAAGATCATTGTCGGTCAAAATGAAATGATTGAGCTGTTGATCATTTCAATTCTCACCAATGGCCACTCGCTCATAGAAGGTGTACCAGGTGTTGCTAAAACCGTTACAGCTAAATTACTGGCAAGAACAATGGATGTGGATTTCAGCAGAATTCAATTTACTCCAGATTTAATGCCTAGTGATATTTTAGGTACATCTATTTTCAATGTTAAAACCAGTGAGTTTGAATACAAAAAAGGACCTATTTTTTCTAACATAGTTCTCATTGACGAAATTAACAGAGCACCAGCCAAAACACAGGCCGCTTTGTTCGAGGTCATGGCAGAACGACAGATTACCATGGACGGTACACGTTACGATATGGCACCACCATTTTTGGTTTTTGCCACACAAAACCCTATTGAACAAGAAGGCACGTATCGATTACCTGAAGCGCAACTGGATCGCTTTTTATTCAAAATTGAAGTAGATTATCCTTCACTTGAAAATGAAGTTCAGATTCTTATGGATAATCACAATAGACAAGATGTGTTGGATTTTGACAGCATCAACTCTGTTATATCAGCTACTGCAATAAAGAACTATCAAAATTTGATTAAACAGATTGTGGTTGAGGACAATCTGCTCAACTATATTGCTTCTATTGTTCATAATACGCGTACCAATGCCAATTTGTATTTAGGCGCTTCACCTAGAGCCTCTATTGCAATATTAAATGCATCCAAAGCCAATGCCGCAATCAACGGAAGGGATTTTGTAACACCTGACGATATTAAGCGTTGCACTAAAGCTGTTTTAAAACACCGATTGGTATTAACGCCTGAGCGCGAAATGGAAGCTTTTACAGTAGATAAAGTTGTGGATCAAATTCTTGAAACTATTGAGATTCCAAGATAGTGAAACGATTTTTTAAACATATCTATTTAACCTTTCGGTTTTTTGCCATAGCCATAGCATTTGTGGCACTCTTTATTCTGGCATACATTTTCCCAGGGCTATTGGGTATGGTTACCGTATTGTTTTTTGTTGCTGTAGGTCTGATTTTGGTAGATTTGATTTTACTTTTTAAACAAAAAGGTATTTCAGCTTCGCGGATTTTACCTGAGAAATTGAGCAACGGTGACGCTAATCCGATCGAGATTTCCATAAATAATAATTATAATTTTACAACTGATTTATTGTTAATTGACGAGATGCCGTTTCAGTATCAAAAGCGCGATTTTGAAATTGAAACACAGCTATCTAAACACGACCAAAAGAAAATTACATACACACTGCGTCCGTTAGAACGTGGTGAATACCACTTTGGCAGTCTTAATATTTATGCCAATTCGCCCATTGGGTTAATTACACGTCGCTACCAGTTTGCTAAAGATGCGATGGTGCCCAATTATCCTTCATTTTTACAATTGCGCAAGTATATGCTTATGGCATTTTCCAATAAGTTATTTGAATATGGTTTAAAGAAAATTAGGCGCATCGGTCACACGATGGAATTTGAACAAATTAAGGATTACGTCAATGGTGATGATATTAGGAATATAAACTGGAAAGCCACTGCAAAACGCAACCAATTGATGGTGAACCAATTTCAGGATGAACGTTCTCAACCAATTTACAGTGTTATTGATAAAGGTCGCGCCATGAAAATGCCTTTTGATGGACTTAGTTTGTTGGATTATGCCATTAATGCCACACTTGTTATTAGCAATGTAGCTTTAAAAAAACAGGACAAAGCTGGTATGTTTACATTTTCCCGCAAGGTTGAAAACAAAGTCGTAGCCGAACGCAGACCGTCCCAGATGAACAAAATTCTAGAAACGCTTTACAATATTAATACAGATTTTTCCGAATCTGATTTTTCAAGATTGTATATAGACATCAAACGAAATCTTACACAGCGTGGTCTATTGTTACTCTATACCAATTTTGAGACACTGGACGCCTTACACAGGCAACTGCCCTATTTAAAGGCCATTGCTAAAAATCACCTATTGGTAGTCATATTTTTTGAAAATACCGAGTTACAGCAATTAACCAATACATCGGCCGAAAGCACCTATGAGATTTTCCAGAAAACAATTGCTGAAAAGTTTATCTACGAAAAGAAACTGATTGTAAATGAACTTCAAAAACACGGCATTCAATCCATCTTAACGGCACCGGAATATCTTACCATAAATACTATAAACAAATATTTAGAGATCAAAGCAAGAGGGCTCTTATAGTGTTTTATACAACTCATCCCTATAAAGTTACAGTTCGGTAATTTCAATTATTCTTGAAGATACTATTGTTGGATATTTGAATCAGAATTAAACAAATAACCATTAAAATAAATATTATCATGAAGAATTTAATCTTATCATTTGCATTAGCCTTAGTTTCATTTACAGGATTTTCTCAAGAACCAGATGGCGTTACAATTACAGTAACCGTTGAAAATATCAAAAACGATAATGGTAAAGCGTCTTTTGCCTTACATACCGTAGATACTTTTATGAAAGGCGCAGGTATCATGAATGCAGAATCAGAAATTAAAGACGGAAAAGTCGTTGTAACTTTTGAAAATGTAAAACCTGGCGACTATGCTATTATGGGTATGCACGACGAAAATGAAAACGGAAGAATGGATTTTGAGGACAACGGAATGCCAAAAGAAGGTTACGGAATGTCTAATAATGTAATGTCTTTTGGTCCACCTCAGTATGGAGATGCTAAGTTCACAGTAGCTAAAGAACCTATAGAAATGAAAATTCGTTTTTAATTGACCTATTCATCAATTAATCAATCAATCAAAAAAAAAGACTGCCTTGGGCAGTCTTTTCTTATTTTAAATATTGTGAGTGTTTAAACAGTTTCACCCAACCAAGCCTTCATCATCCAGACCGTTTTTTCCTGTTCAGTAATAAAATCACTCATCATGGAATTGGTACCTTCATCATTTGCTTTATCTGAAGCCTCCAAAATGTTCCGTTCAATTTTCAAAAGTTCTGTTAAGGAATCCACTATTAATTGCACCGCTTCCACATCTTTAGAGATATTTTTTCCAACTGGTACTCTTGCTGCTTTAGTATAATCCTCAAAGGTGTGCAATGGCGTTTCTCCCAATGTTAATATACGTTCTGCAATGGCATCGACCTTTAAGTTGGCATCTGTGTATAATTCTTCGAACTTAACATGTAAATCAAAAAATGCACGTCCTTTAATATTCCAATGGATACCTCTTAAGTTTTGGTAATACAATTGGAAATTTGCCAATAACTGATTTAAGTCATTAGCCAAATCTTCTGTCTTTTTGGTATCTAAACCTATACTATTTAGTGTCATATTCTCAAATTTTGTTTCTCAAATTTACGATAGAATTAACTCTTATTGCCATAGATTTTATAAATAGATTATATAATTTTATAGCCTAAATGAATAGACATGACCATCACACAACTCAAATATGCATTGGCCATTGCAGAACACCAAAATTTTACAAAAGCCGCTGAAAAATGTTTTGTAACGCAACCAACTCTTAGTACACAAATTCAAAAATTAGAGGACGAACTTGATATCGTTATTTTTGATAGAGGAAAAAAACCAATTGAGCTTACAGAAGTTGGCCGTAAGATTGTGTACCAAGCTAGAAATATTGTTAATGAAGCCGATAGAATTCAGGATATCGTAGATCAACAAAAAGGATTTATCGGTGGTGAATTTAGATTAGGGATCATTCCTACTATAATGCCAACATTATTACCAATGTTTCTGAATAATTTCATTAAAAAATATCCAAAAGTAAAACTAAAGATTGAAGAGCTTACCACAGAGGAAATTATGACGCGAATTAACGAAGGACACTTGGATGCTGCAATTGCCGCAACACCTTTGGAAAGCGACAATATAAAAGAAAGACCATTGTATTATGAACCTTTTGTAGCTTATGTTCCTCAAAATCATAGACTCAGAGATAACCATACCATACAAGTTTCGGATTTGGATATTGAAGATATGCTGCTTTTGGAAGATGGTCACTGTTTTAGAGATGGCGTTATTAATCTTTGCAAAACTTTTAAAGGTCAGGATGATGAAAAATTTCAATTGGAAAGTGGAAGCATTGAAACATTAATAAAATTATCTGACGAAGGCTTGGGCATGACACTTTTGCCTTATTTGCATACGCTAGACGTGAGTGATAAGTTAAATAAAAATTTGAGACATTTCACAGAGCCTTCACCAGCCAGGGAAGTGAGTATTATATATCATAAAAGTGAGTTGAAAATGCAAATTATCAATGCGATGCACGATGTAATTTCTGGTGTGGTGCGAGGTGCTATTGCTTTTCAGAATGTTGAGATTATCAGTCCGTTGTCCAAATAAAAAAAGCGACTCGAAAGTCGCTTTTTTCTATGTTTTTAAATAGATTAAACATTGATTTAATTCTGGATTTTGATTGATTAGTGATTGAATAAAAATCCTTAGTTCTTCTAATTCGTAAGGCAATAAGCGTCTTACGGCTTTTTGCACTTCTTTACAGAATAATGTTGCATCAAAACTAACTTTGCTAAGTACCGTTTTTGTGTACTCATACATTGCTCTTGCCATAGGTTATCTAAGATTTAAGTTAAAGTAGAATTTTGTTATAGGCTATTGTTTCAATTATTACTTCTTAAAGTTAGGAAAAAAATAAAACTAGTTTATAAATTTAACAGCTTTTTTTGTTAAAAGTAAAATTTGTACGTTGAAGGTCTAAGATCATAAAAGAGAATTCTCACAACTTAATGTTTTAATTTCCAATATATTATATTCAATCTACTTTTACATTCATTTAAAACCTGTTATCTCCATCGAGCAAATCACCAAGTCCTCCTAAAATACTACCTTCACCTTTGTCCTTTCCTCCACCTTTTGCTGCAGATGCTAATACGCGACCAGCCAAACGGCTAAATGGTAGTGACTGTACATAAACTTTTCCTGGGCCTTGTAATTTAGCAAAGAACAAACCTTCTCCCCCAAAGACTGAATTTTTAATGCCTCCTACAAATTCGATATCATAATCAACTGTTTGAGTGAATCCAACGATGCAGCCCGTATCTACTCTCAAAGTTTCACCTGGTGCAAGCATTTTTTCCGCCATGGTCCCACCTGCGTGCACAAAAGCCATACCATCACCTTCCAGTTTTTGCATTATAAAACCTTCCCCACCAAATAGTCCTCTACCCAATTTTTTTGAAAACTCTATACCTACACTTACACCTTTCGCGGCACATAAAAATGCATCCTTTTGGCAAATGAATTTTCCATTAAACTCAGTCAAATCGATAGGAATTATTTTTCCTGGATAAGGAGATGCAAAAGACACATTACGTTTACCTGTGAGATTATTGTAAAACGCAGTCATAAATAAACTCTCACCAGTTAAAATTCTTTTTCCGGCTCCAAGTATTTTACCTAAAAAACCTTTATCCTTTTCGGAACCATCACCAAATATGGTATCCATTTTAATGCCATCATCCATCATCATAAAGCTTCCAGATTCTGCAATAACACCTTCTTGTGGGTCTAATTCTATTTCTACATATTGCATTTCTTCTCCGTAAATGCGGTAGTCTATTTCGTGTGCTGTCATGTTTTTTTTTAGATTTTAAGATTGATTCAATTATATGTTGAAGAGTTCATCAATTTGTTACAATCAAGTAAATTTTTAAACACTTTAAATTTAAGATTTTACTTTGAGTGTCCATTCAAAATTAAAAGAAGAAACCTCCACTCCATCTTCGTTTATTCCGGTTGAATTGAGCCATACCGTTTGTCCTTCTCCAGTATCAATAGCTCTATTTATAGCTTCATCGATCTTAGCTCCTTCATCACAATTAAATGTAATCTTACCCGTAGCTTTTTTTGTAAATGTGGCATTGTTATTTGCCACTAACATAGATATTTTTTTTCCACTTTCTCTTATTTTTTTCATTACTAAAGCTCCTGTGGTCAGCTCTGCCGCCATACCTTGCACAGCCCAGAACATAGAATTAAATGGATTTTGATTGATCCAACGGTGCTTTACCGTAACCACACAGGTAGTATCATCTAAGTGCGTTGTACGCACACCAGTAAAATAAGCTGCAGGCAGCTTAAACATTAGAAATTTATTGAGTTTGGATGGAGATATTTTCATAGAAGTTGATTAGAATTGGCACTAAAATAGTCCAATTTCATTAATTCAACTAATGTTAATAAAATGTTAATTTTTAGTACTATGCGTAACATAATACCTTTTTAAAGACATATATTTGTATAAGCAACTATTATATACTATTTAAAATGTTAGACAACCACCAAAAGAATTTAGCCACATTTATACACCTATCGACATTTAGCAGGTTCATAATTCCTTTCGGAAATTTTATCGGCCCAATAGTATTATGGGCAGCAAATAAAGACAAATCTGAATTTGTAGACCAACATGGTAAACAGGCCATTAATTTTCAGATCAGTGTTCTATTATATGCAATAATTATAGGCACGCTCAGTGTTCCATTTTTCATATTCAAATTATTTAATGGCTTGGACGTGATTGATTTTAACGGATTTCACGATTTTCATATTAATGTTGGAGAACCCTCTCCCCTTTTATATATTGGTGGTGGGCTGGGCGTCTTAGCTATCATTGCATTTATTATAGAACTTGCATTAATTGTAAAAGCAAGCTTATCGGCAAGAGATGGAAAATTATACCACTATCCGTTGACAATTAATTTTTTAAAATAAAATATTCATCAAAATCAATCAATCAATCAATCAATCAATCAATCAATCAAAAAATGAACAGTTTTAAATTAAACAAAAAGGAAAAATGAAGATAGAAAACACAAAAGCACAAATGCGTAAAGGTGTTCTGGAATACTGCATTCTATCCGTATTAAAGGACGAAGATGCTTATGTTGCAGAGATTCTAAGCACTCTCAAAGACGCAAAAATGCTTGTGGTGGAGGGCACAATTTACCCACTGCTCACTAGACTCAAAAATGCAGGATTGCTCAATTACCGTTGGGAAGAATCTACATCCGGACCGCCAAGAAAATATTACGGTCTTACAGAAACAGGCAAACTGTTTTTAACTGAATTAAACACCACTTGGAGTGAATTACAAAACGCAGTCAACCTAGTAACACGCACAAAAAACACAAAGAAATGAATAGAACAGTCAACATAAATTTAGCAGGAGTTTTCTTCCATATAGATGAAGATGCTTACCTAAAATTGCAACGCTATCTTGAGGCTATAAAACGTTCATTTACTGACTCTCAAGGGCGATCAGAAATTATTGCAGATATAGAAGCGCGTATTGCAGAACTTTTTGCAGAGCGCATACAAAACGACAAGCAAGTTGTTGGAATTAAATTGGTGGACGAAGTGATTACCATCATGGGACAGCCAGAAGATTACTTGGTCGACGACGAAATTTTTGAAGATGAGCCACAACCAAAACAAAGTTATCGCTCTAGGACTTCAAAAAAGTTGTATCGTGATACCGACAATTCATACATTGGTGGTGTTTCTGCAGGTTTAGGACACTATTTGGGAATCGACGTACTTTGGGTTCGCCTATTGTGGTTATTATTGGCCATTGGTTCAGGAGGTACTTTTATATTCATCTACTGTATTTTTTGGGCTTTGGTACCCGAAGCTAAAACCACTGCGGAGAAGCTGACCATGACTGGAGATCCAGTTAACATCAGCAACATCGAAAAAAAAATTAAAGACGGCATTGACACGGTTTCGGAAAATCTGAAAAATGTCGATTTAAAAAAACACGGTGATAAATTAAAAGAGGGTTTTGAGCATGTGTCCGATAATATTTCCGATTCCGTTAAAAGCGTCGATTTTCAGAAACAAGGCAACCGACTAAAATCAAGTTCGCAGACCTTTTTTGATACTATTGGTACAATTCTAATGTTTTTCTTAAAAGTAATTGCGAAGTTCATTGGAGTCATATTGATTATTGTTGGGATATCAGCGTTAATTGCACTTATCGTCGCATTCTTTACAGTAGGTGTTACGGATGCTGTACATTTTCCTCCGATGAACTTTCTGGAGGCCGCCAACGCAGCTAATGTTCCTATTTGGCTCATGTCGTTGTTATTGTTTTTCGCTATAGGAATTCCGTTCTTCTTTGTCTTTTATTTAGGATTAAAGATTCTGGTAAACAACCTAAAATCCATTGGCAATGTGGCTAAGTTCACTTTATTGGGTTTATGGCTAATGGCAATAATTGGATTGGTAATTACTGGAGTAAAACAAGCCACAGAGCATGCCTTTGATGCAGAAGTTGTTACAGAAAACCAACTGAATATTAGAGCTAATGACACACTCAAAATTAAAATGACAGGCTTTAACCGTTACAATAGCTATTATAGAAACCATAATAATTTCAAATTGGTTCAAGATGAAAATGGACGAAGCATTATCTCTTCAGATATTAAATTGATTGTTTATTCTACAACGGATTCCGTAGGTAGAATTGCCATTGTAAAAGAGGCTGATGGTAGCTCATACGACATCGCCAAGGAACGTGCAGAAAACATTAATTATGATTATGAATTTTCTAATAATCTGTTGCTGTTGGAAGCATACCATGTCTCAGATATTGAAAATAAATTCAGTGATCAGGAAGTTAGGGTTATCGTGTATTTACCAGAAGGCACTACACTATATACGGACATTAATACTACACGATATCAAAGAAGATACTATAATAATTACAATAGTATTCTGTCCGATTCAAAAGATGGACATTATCTAAAAGTACTGGAAGACGATGTGGAATGTCTTGATTGCGACGAAGAAATTGAAGCTATAATAGAGCGTGATACAACCTCAGACAGTATATCATTATCTGAAGTTGAAAAGCGCGAAAAAGAAAGCAAAGTAGATATTACAATTAATGAAGACGGAGTCGATATAGAAGTGAATGACAATTGAGAGCTATAATTCAACAGTTCAAGACAAATCAATTTTAGTTAAAGATTAAATTAAACATATTTGTATCATCAATCAACTAACAAATGAACCAATCAATCAAATCATTTTTTCTATGCAGTATCGGATTCCTTTTCAGTTCCGGTATTGCAATGGCTCAAGTGAACAGAGATTCTCAACTATTTAAAATGCTTAAGGCGAAAGACAGCATTTTATTTAAAAGAGGATTTAACAAATGTGAAGTTGAAAAGAGTGCAAACATTATTGCTGAAGATTTAGAATTTTACCACGATAAAAGTGGCATCACAAATTCAAAAGAAGCTTTTATAGAGACCATGAAAAATGGTATTTGCAACCCAAACAACAGCAATAAAGTATTTCGTTTTTTGGTAAAAGAAAGCCTTAAGGTTTATCCGATGTACAACAATGGTGAACTTTATGGGGCGCTACAAAACGGAACACATTTCTTTTCGACAAATGAAACCATGACCTATGAAAAGAGTGACAATTTTGCCCTTTTTTCACATTTGTGGATTATTGAGAAGAATGAATGGAAATTAAAACGCGTGATTAGTTACAATCATGCTTCCAAATAAATATCGAAACAAACCAATTAAGCTGAAACATTTCAGCAACTAAAACCAAAAAAAATGAACACACTAACAAGAATCATCATCTCGAGCATCTTAGGAATTTTGATGCTATCCTGTAATTTTTCAATGAATTTTGGAGAAGGCATAGACGGCAATAATAATGTAGTAAACGCCGAGCGAAACATTAATGGCAACTTTAAAGAAATTAAAGTAAGCCAAGGATTAGATCTTTACCTCACCCAAAGCAATGATGTATCATTGAGGGTTGAGGCAGATGAAAACCTTCATGATATTATAATGACAGAAGTTGAAAATGATGTTTTAAGAATATACACATCAGAGAACATCAGAAATGCCACATCCAGAAAAGTAATGTTAAGCTTTAAAGATATTTCTGCAATTACAGCAACCAGTGGTAGTGATGTGTATACTACAAACAGTATTAACGTGAATACTTTAGATGTTAAATGTACCAGCGGTGCAGATATGGAATTAGAAGTTAGTACCCAGAACCTCATTTGCAAATCTACAAGTGGTAGTGATATAAAACTTAAAGGAGAAACAGTAAATCTAACGGCCGAAGCAACCAGCGGCAGCGATATTAAGGCTTCCAACCTTAAAGCAGTGATTTCTAATGTAAAAGCCACTAGTGGTGCAGATATTTCAATCAACACATCCAAAGAATTAACTGCCAGAGCAACAAGTGGAGGAGATATAAAATATTTAGGAAATCCCTCAAAAGTAGATGCATCGGACAGTTCTAGTGGTTCTGTTAGAAAACAATAATCAATAAACCGATCTTTCATCAATCAATCAATTTTTCAGAACATATTTCGGTATGTGATGAGGCATAAAAATTAATCTATTTAGCCTTATATTACCAACCAATCCGTACTGAAATTGTTCCGTACATAAAGCCATTTCAAACTCAATATGCAGTTTGGGATGGTTTTTGTATATATTTGTTTAATATCTTTAAATAGTTTCTAATGAAACAAAAATTACACATTTTGATTTTTTTGTTTTTTGCCACTCCAGTGTTAATGGCACAGAGTGATGATAAAATCAAAGGAGACAGAAATGTCACCATCAAACAAACTTACATAGACGATTTTGACTCTATAGTAGTCGATGGAGATTTTGAAGTTGAAATTGTCTTTAACAGCAAACCGTCCGTACAGATCGAAGCTGATGACAACTTACACGCTGTTATAGATTTTCAAGTGGTTGATGGTGTATTGTCGTTTACCGAAACTGTGAGAATTACATCTAAAAAACAATTACAGATTACAGTAAATTATAGCAGCAGTCTAAATAATATTGAAGTTAGAGGCGATGGAGAGCTACGATCTTTGACCTCTATGGAATTAGGGGACGTAAAATTAGTCACGGCAGATAATTCTAGAGCTTATTTAAATATTAATGCTAAAAACTTTAATTATAAAAGTTCAGGAAAATCCAAAACACGCCTGAATCTAACAGCCGATTCTACTAAATTAGAATTAAGCGACAATAGTAAAATCGATGCCTTGATAAATAGTAAAATTGCTGATTTTGATTTGTATCAACGTGCTGATGCTGTTATAGAAGGTACAGGAAATACTTCTCTTATTAGATTAAGCAATTCGGCCAATTTTGATGGAGGAAAATTTACCGTAAAAACTGCAGAAGTAAGTTTAGAAGATAATAGTGATTTAACGCTCGACGTAACCAGTGATATTACAATTAATTCTTCTGGCGATTGCGAAACATATCTTTATGGGACACCAAAAATAACACTTAGTAAATTTGAAGGCACTTCAAAACTTCAAAAAAAAGAACGATAAACAAAAAAGCCGCAGTTGAAACTTCGGCTTTTTTGTTCTTGAGTAATTTCAATTAATTATAGGTAGAAGTCGCTACTTCAAAATCAGCATCTTTTGCCGCTAAATAACGTTCTGCATCCAATGCTGCCATACAACCTGTGCCAGCAGCAGTAATTGCCTGTCTGTATACATGATCCGCTGCATCTCCGCTTACAAATACCCCATCTACATTAGTTTTGCTTGTTCCAGGTATCGCGTTAATGATATATCCTGTTGCATCCAAATCTAAATAATCTTTAAAAATATCGGTATTTGGTTTGTGTCCTATAGCCACAAAGAAGCCCGTTGCAGGAATCTCGTGTTTTTCGTTAGTCTGATTGTTGACAACTCTCACTCCTGTGACAACTTGCCCATCACCCAAAACTTCCTCAGTTTCTGTATTGTATAAAATTTCTATGTTTTCGGTGTTTTTGACACGTCTGGCCATAATCTTAGAAGCTCTAAACTCATCACGTCTAACCAACATAGTTACTTTTTTACACAGTTTAGATAGATAATGCGCCTCTTCACATGCAGAATCTCCAGCTCCAACAATAACCACTTCTTGTCCTCTATAGAAAAAACCGTCACAGACCGCACAAGCAGAAACCCCTCCTCCTAATTCTAGATATTTTTGTTCAGATGGAAGCCCTAAATATTTGGCAGAAGCTCCGGTAGAAATAATAATGGTTTGTGCATGGATTTCCTTTTCATCATTAACCCAAACTTTATGTACTTCGCCAGAAAAATCTACTTTTGTTACCCAACCGTGGCGTACATCTGTACCAAAACGCTCTGCTTGCTTTTGCAGTTGTATCATCATTTCAGGTCCTGTGATACCGTCTGGATAGCCAGGAAAATTCTCAACATCGTTTGTAGTTGTTAGCTGTCCGCCTGGTTGTGTTCCCTGGTACAAAACAGGAAACATATTGGCTCTTGCCGCATAAATTGCCGCCGTATAGCCTGCAGGACCGGAACCTATTATTAAACATTTTACTTTTTCAATTGTATCAGACATATTATATGTTTTATATCATGACAAAAGTAGGATTTTTGGATAAAATCTTACGTCAAAGTTATCAACACTGACTATAACACCATAAATATTATATATATCTCTATTATATGAGAACATTTTTGTAAATTAATAGTGTTTAATAGTAAAATCTTAGCGCCATGAAACCAAAAATCACTTTTCTCATCGGTATTTTATTTATGTTCTTATCTTGTAACAATTCAGAAAAACAGATCGAAGATTCTGATATTGCAAAAGACGACACAGAAGTCACACCTAGTCTAGAAGGAGCTTGGGAACTTGTTGGATTCTACAATTATGCAAATAACGTAGTAGTTGATTCTTTTTCTAACAATACTATTGCCAGACAGGTTAAAATGTATACCGACGACAAGGTGATGTGGTGCAAACTATTAAAAACAGACTCAATTGAATTTTTTGGATATGGATCTTATCGTCATGACGAAAGTAGCTTAACCGAAATTTTAGAATTTGGTTCTGCTTTTATGAATGAGGTCATAGCAGAACAACAAGAGTTCAATTTTGAATTATCTATCTCCCCAAACCGTTTTGAGCAAATAGAATTGGATGATGATGGCAACAGAATTTATTCAGAAAACTATGTACGTATTGAATAAAAAAAAAGCGAATTGCCCTAAACAATTCGCTTTTTGCGGGTTACCAAGCCCATACTAAACTAATAAAGCAATTACCTAATTGTTGCTAACTAAATGCTTAATCAAAAATAGTTTAGTAATTCAATTTTGATATGCTCCAAAAAATCTGTTTTTAACTCTATTGGTCTTTGCACCGAAACAAAGGACAAGTTGTTATATGTAAAAAAGTTATACTTTTATACCTTAAAACTTTCCACATATGTTAAAAACTGCTTCGTTAAAGGCTGATAATGCTGTTGATATCATTAATATGTTAGCAGAGCACCTAAATACATCTACAGAAAAAGATAATAACGAATATTGCTTTGACATACTGGAAAATATGGGCTCAGGTTATATAAAAGCCATAAATTTTGATAGTGGTATTTCTATAATAGAAGCAGATGTGCTATTAAATAAATCACTAAACCTAGAATTTAGAAAAGAGACACTAAATCCTTTAGTGATAATGCTCAATATAGAATCTCCAATACTGCATCATATTTCTTCTTCTGATGAAAATCTAAAAATAGAACGATTTGAAAGTTTAATGTTTTCAAATGATATGAAAGATTATCATTCCATCACCATTAAGGAGAACACTCCAACCAGTTTTATAAAAATATATATTAATAGGAAAGAGTTTGAATCTAAACTTTCAGACTTCTTAGATGATCTTAGCCCTGATCTCGAAACGCTTTTTATGGACTTAAATGGTGTGAATTTATTTCATTATAACGGACACTATTCCTTAGGTGTTTCTGAAGCGCTTGATGAAATAAAAAATTGTGAGCAAGATGGTCTTATGCGCTCCATGTTTATAGAATCTAAAGTTTATGAAATCTTAACATTACATTTTCAACAATACTCAGATGATTTAGAAGGACCAGAAGGACGTAAAATATTGAGACGTTCTACTATGGACAAAATAGAAAAGGCGGCCACCCTAGTTAAGAACGAAATGGCCACGACTTGTAGCGTCAACCAATTGGCTAAAAAAGTTGGTCTTAACCAAAATACACTTCAAGCAGGATTTCAGCACATGTTCAACAGCTCTGTCAATGATTATGTAAGAACTAAACGGATTGAAAAAGCAAAAGAACTTATTGAAACCACCGATTTAAATATTACCGAAATCACTTATAATGTTGGTATTAATTCCAGAAGTTATTTTTCTAAACTCTTCAAAGAAAAATACAAACTCACACCTAAACAGTACTTAAAAAGGTATCGCAATAGTAAAACTGCTTAACGAGACATCCTGTTATATACTATAAATCAAAGACTTGTATAATTATTTAGGGTCTTAAACTAAACAGAAACTGCCCAATACTGTTAGTCTTCGTTTCAATATTGTTAATGCCATTCATTTCAATTTCTTTTTTTTGTAACGCACTCAAAACTATTAGTTGAGCTATTTGGTGCGTTAAAATAATTCGAAAAAAGGGATCAAAAAGATGGAACTAATTAATATAGATCTTTCAATCAATCAACCCGTACTAGAACAAATTAATCATTTTATAAATGGCGATTTAAAAAAACTGCACAACGAGCAAACTTTAAAGTTTAACAACCATCTCGGAAAAGGCACTATTAGAAATATTATTTTCGAATGGGGAATTGCTCTAATTGATTATGATGTTCTTTTTAAAACAAACGTGAAGTTTAACTACAATTTATCTTCATCAAATCCTATTGAGTTCATTTTTGTTTCTGAAGGCAATTTGTCTTATGCCTCAGAAAAGAAAGGTGATAATCAAGAATTATTAGAGCTACAACGTTACCAAAATATCATTCTTTCTAACCTACCAAAATCTCAAAACATTTTTTCGTTCCCAGCGGGTCAGGTTGTTAAACTTAACGTTATACAAGTTTTTGCGAATGATAATTCTGAAAAATCTGGTAATAGTTTAGATAAACTTCAGAATTCTCTCCGATCTATCTTAGACGGAAAAGAAACAAATTTACCGTACAAATATCTAGGCAATTATAACTTGAAGCTTGCTGAAATTATAGAAACTTTAAATAATGAGGAAAATGAAGGTATCGTACGATTTTTGAATATTGAAGGTCAAATCAACCTTATACTGGCTCTACAGATATTAGAACACAAAAGTTTTGAAAATAAGTTATCGCTACCAAATTCTATATCTAAAGAAGATTTGTTAAAAACCAAACTGGTCAGTGATGACATCAATCAAAATTTACAGAAATCTTACACCATAGCAGAACTAGCTAAAAAGTACAACTTCAGTGCCAAGAAAATGCAACTTGGTTTTAAACTTTTATATAACCAGTCTGTTAATGAATATATTAGACTAAAAAAGCTGGATTTGGCCCAAGAGCTAATCAAAAATACAGATCTATCAATTTCTGAGATCGTATATCGGATAGGTTATAAAAGTAGAAGTTATTTTTCGAAAATCTTTTTTGAGAAATATAATATTCTCCCTGTAAAATATAAGGAATTAATAAAAGAGGGACTTATTGCTTCAGAGAAAGAATAGGTAAACCTTTGTATTTGGCAGGCTCTAAAATAGAATCGTATATAATATCATTTTTATAAAATTCTTTTGAAATGGTATGTGCTTCAAAATTCATTGTCTCCCAATAGTCGGGATGATTTATTAATGCATTAATATCCACATCAAACCATTCGTTATAGTTGTCACGGCTAAATGTTAAAGGAAAGTTTTTACCTAAATTATGTATATCTGTCAGTTGGTTATTACTTTTTGAGGTGACGATGGAAAACGACAAAAATCCATCATTTAATATTGAAAAGATACCCGCTATAGCAAACGGTTTATTGTTTTTTAAATGAACGTAAAAAGGGTAGATTTCTCCTTTATGAAGAAAAGTTGTAAAATATCCAGTTACTAAAATGATACACCTCTGCTCATTTGGCAATGCTTTAATCCAAGACAAATTAGAAATGTCCTCTAATGAGATATTTAATGTATTATTTATATTTTGAAAGTTTTTCCAATCTTCATTAAAAGATTGCGGCAATAATCCCCAAATAGCAAAATCGATAACTTTAGAATTTCTTTTACTTAAAATAGGCAACGACTGTTCAGACAATCCGTTGATAATTTCATTTTTCTGGTATAACAACGGATATTTAAATTTTGCATCAAAAGCCGACTCCATGTCCACCACTTCAGCTGTATTTGATAGTTTATAAAACATCGTTTTTATTTGCAATTTCGTGATAATTCTTACTTAAAATTGCCTTGAAAGCACTATATACTATCTCAAAAGATATTAATACGAAAAAGATTATTTACCAAATCATGTAAAATGTCCCCTTAATAACGTTAAAGAAAAATTTTTTTATGATAAAAACTGACAATTAGGATATTAATTTTACATGGAGAGAAATTAACTTTCTCATTTATAATTAGAGTGCTATGAATCATCCATTGTTTTCGACACCAGCAAAAACTCAATTCCTTAATCTTAATGATCTAAGGCAGTCAAAACCAACCCAACATATATACGATTACAATGTTCCACTTAAAGAGGGGAAAGGAATTATAAGATTTTTAAAATTGGATCTTGGCTTTAGGATAGTGGAAATTGATGCCTTTTTTAAAACGAATATTCAACTGAATCTATATCAAGAAGAGAATTACCTCTATTTTATTTATAATACTGAAGGGCAGGTCTTTCATCAATTTGATAAGAGCAAAAAAATTCATCATATTGAAGAATTGAAGCCTACAATTGTTGGCAGCAATAGTAAAGAAAAAGGCGCCTTATTATTTAAACCCAATTCATCGGTTAGGGTGAGTATGATCTGCATAGATCGATCTGTAATTTTTAAGGAATATGAAACTGAAGAATTAAATAATAGAGACGAAGTTAAATTATCAAAAACTGAAGGTTTATTAAAAGCTCTAAATAAGTTAAAAGAAAAATTATATAAATGTGAAATAAATCTTCCTTTGGCAGAACAGTTAAGAGCTATTGAACCTATGGAAATTCCGGATGAGTTTATAGAGCTACTAAATGTAAAAAGTAATTACGAAAAAGTACTCTCCATATTTTTAAACGAGTTTTACAAAGAGCAATATCTAGAAGCTAATCAAACAAATTTAAGTCATCTAGAATCTCAACAAATAAGAAAAATATCTGAATTTGTAATAGACCATATAGAAATTCAGCATAGTATAAAATCACTTTGCAGAGAATGCGGTCTATCACCAGCTAAATTACAAGAAGGTTTTAAAGCAATGCACGGTACAACTGTGTCGGATTTTATAAGAAATAAAAGATTAGAAAAAGCCGAGCGACTCTTTAAAACCACTGATCATAACGTATCTGAGGTGGTTTATATAGTAGGTATTACGAGTAGAAGTTATTTCTGCAAAATTTTTAAGAACAAGTTTGGATATAGCCCAAGCATGTTCATTAAAATGCACCGATCTAAGAATCGACATACACAAATTAGCGTATAAAAAAAGGCCTTGTTTTCAAGGCCTTTTTTTGTTTGTAAAAACGTGTTTATTTAATCTACAGAATCTTCTACGTCATCCACTACATCCTCTACATCGTCTGCCACATCGTTATTAGTTTCTCTGCAACTGGTAAATGCAGTTGACACTGTAAATAATAAAGCAAACATTAAAAGTAATTTTTTCATAATAATTGATTTAAATTAGTAATTGGTTGATATATATAATTGACTATAAATTTCGAGATTTTCAATCAACTATACATGCTCTAAGATAACAAAAATTGACTGATATGCTTAAATTATTTGAGTTTTCCAGAAAATAAATTGCAGTATGCACAAAAAAAAAGCGATTCAACATTGTAAGTTGAATCGCTTTCTTTTACTACTATCTAGATTATCTTAAATTTTCTAAAGACTTAATTTGAGATAAATCTGTTGAAATTTTATTTTTGTGAGCTTCTAAAACCGCACGAGTACTGCTTGGTAAGCTTGCTTCTTTTAAGACATCACTATATTCATCTACCGATGCTTTCTCCCCTCGTATAGCCTCTTCAAGCATTGACTCTGCATCATCTGCGCTAAACAAAGCTTTTACATCCATCCAAGCTCTATGCATAGCACCTGTCACACTACCACCTTTATCTACCTCTTTACCAAAGGATCTAATTTCTTGTTTTATTTCATGTCCAAAATCTCTTCTTTGATTGGATTTTCTTTCAAAAAATGTTTTTAAACCAGAATGATCCACATTTTCAGCAGCTTTATGATATCCTTTTTCGGCATCATAATTCTTCTCTAGCAAATCATTTAATTTGTTTCCTATTTCTTCAGAGTACGTTTTCATATTTATTTATTTTTTTAGTTGTAAGGATAGCTGACGCTAAGTGTGTATCCCATTAACACTTTATAGCATGATTTATACTATTATCATAAAGTTAAGGTCAAAACACTTCAAACCTTAATCCGTTTAAAACAGAAATTAACACAAACAAATTATGCCTTTAAATTAGGCTTGTAGGTACTTATTAATGACAGCATTGAAGACTCTGTATGATTTAAACCAGAGTATTTTTTGGAATATTTTTTTGAGAAGTAGGGAGCAATAGTTGAGTCTATATAACTTTCGGTAATCAGTGGGTGTGCGTAGTACTTTCTTACAACGTTTCTAGTATTACCCAGAGCTTTTGCTGCAGCGTCAATAGCAGTAAGTACATTTTTTTTTGCCTTATCCTCATTCTCCTCCAAACCTATGGACATGAGTGTTTCAAAACAGATTTTACTTGCGCCCCAAGTCCTAAAATCTTTAGCAGTAAATAAATCTCCCGAAATGTCGTGGATATAATTATTAACCATGGTACTATTTATGGTATGCTTTTCACCATGCTTATCATAATATTTAAATAATTCCCAACCTGGGATTTCTTCGCATCGTTCAACAAGTCGAATCAGTTTCTTATTCTTAACTGTAACACTATGCTCTTTTCCTCGCTTACCGACAAATTCAAACTTCATTCTATTGTTATAAATATCTACATGCTTGCTCCTTAATGTTGATAAGCCATAGGTGTTGTTGGATTTAGCATAATAAGAATTACCAATTCGTATATGAGTTTCTTCGAGCAACTTAACCACTAAAGCTAAAACTTTTGTCAAATTCCAATCCGAACCTTTTAAATCCTTATTTACGCGACGTCTCAGTTTTGGGAGTTGCTCTCCAAAAGCATACATTTTAAAAAACTTCGTTTGGTTTCTAAGAGTGCTCCACAGCTCATGATATTTATATTGTTTCCTGCCTTTTTCATCTCGTCCAATTGCTTGCATATGAGCTTTTGGAATGGAGGCAATTCTCACATCCTTCCAGGCTGGTGGAATAACCAAATTATTGATACGGCTTATGGTTTGGTCAGAGGAAATTTTTTTACCGTTTTTAAGATAGAAGAAATTACCGTCTCTAAGGCGCCTTTCTATATCGAGAATTTCATCAGAGGCATATACTAATCCAAAATTATCTATTAAAAGTTCAGGATCTGTATAGAGCTGGTTGGCAAATTCTAAGTTTATCTTCTGAGATTTCATTAAATCACGTAGTGTACTTAATTACCTATGCTCTTCCATATAGTTGTTATAGGCAATAGCTAAATCAGTCTTCTGTTTTTCTGTTAAGACCTTACCAGAAAGTTGAAAAAAAGTGTGCTCTTCATCCTCTAGGTGATGTTCCACTTTATGTTTTAGCTCTTTCGCAGTTTTTAGCCAAGCAGAAGAATCCTGCCCTGTATCTTCCAATTTTTCTACCAGCTCGTCGATTTCATGGTGTTCAGCAATACCGTGTCTAGCATGTTCCTGCATCATATCACTCGGTATTAACGGCTTATAGAAGTGACGTTCTTCTGCATTGGCATGAAGATCTAGCTCTTTTCTAAGCTCCTTGAACAAATGCGTACGTTGCTCCGTGTCGCCAGAGGTTTTTACTAGTTTATCTAACAAATTTCTTTGAATGTCGTGATCCTTTCTTATAGCTTCAAAAATGGTCATAGTATTAAATTTAATAACAAAGCTATAAAAACTAGACCTACGGCTTTTAGCTCAAAGACTTAAAAATTTAACTTGTTTAGGTCGTTTGCACCTAACATGTTTAATTCAATTTAATATTTGTTTAACAAAACAATAGTTAGTCTAACCTTAAGTTTGGCTAAATTTGCTTAGAATTTATATTTATAAAAATTTGAAAATGATAGAAATCGCAGTTCATCCATCTGATAGTAAAGATTTATTATATCAGATTAGTCAACAACTCAATGCCGAAATTAATGAGCGTTGGGGCGAGCATGTTTTAAATGTTAAAAACAATTTGGCTATAGGTAAAATAACGTTTATTCCTTTTGATTGGGGCGTTAATTTATTGGATTTTGACATTACCTTTCAGAAAGATTTTGTTTTAAAAATTGAGGCAGAGGATTTTAATCCGATAAGGTTTATCTACAATCTGGAAGGCTCGTTTACACATCGTTTTAGCATTGACAACAAAGAGCACAAAACGGAACAATTCCAATCGGTAATTTTCACCAATAGATCAGAAGGCAAAAGTTTTATACATTTTCCTAAAGGAGAAAAACTTAAAATAAATATCATCCAAATTGTCCGTAAAGATTTTCTAAAAAAGCGTACAACCAATGTTTCAAGCTTAAATAAGAAACTTTATGATGTTTTTATGGACCAAGATTACGAGAAAAGATTTGCCCATTATGGTGAACTTAATTTAAAAATGGCAGACCAAGTTAAAGCCATACATAAAATTAAGAGTAAGGGCATGCTTAAAATTTTAAAAGTTGAAGCAAAGGTGTATGAAATTTTATCAATGCATATACAGCAGCATGAGCGTTCTACAACCGGCAGATCCATACCACCATCTTTAACCAAAAAGGAGTTAACCTTAATCAAGCAGATAAGTAACGTTATACAAAAAGAACCGGCTAGACCGTATTCGTTAGATTTACTCTCATCTAATTATGGTCTGTCTCAGTCTAAATTGCAGGATGGCTTTAAATTTTTATTTAAAAGAACTGTTACTGAATTTATTAGGCACGTAAGACTAGAGCAAGCTAGAGATCTAATGAAATCCTCCGATCTCAATATCTCTCAAATTGTTTATACAATTGGCTTTACGAGCCGGAGTTATTTTTCTAAAATTTTTAAGGAAAAATTTGGAATATCACCTAACGAATTCAAAAAGCAGATTGTCTCTAAGGTGAAATTAATGTAAGTTTTTTTTAATTATTTTCTGAAGAATATTCTTTTAAGAATTAGCATAATCCCATATTTACTGGTGAATTTGAGCGCAGAAGTAATCCAATTTAAAGGTTTTAGCTCATCCTTATACTCGTTTTTAACTAATTTAAGCTCCTCCCAAGCAATATCTCGTTCGAGCTTAAAGCGCTTTAGGTCGCTTTCTATTTGTTCAAATGTGGTATATACTTTACTCATAAATTATTTAAAAAATTTCATGGATATTTTGCTAATGATTTTTCTATCAATTACAGACTTACAGAAAAAAGCGATTAGCGCTAATATTAGATAAATTAGACCAACAACGATATAACCCATAAATCTATTCTCCATTTCATCACCAATATATATGGCTAATGAAACGGACAAAAAAAGTATACCAACAAACGCTAAGCCTCCAATAATCAAAAGTTTTAACAATAAACTAATCGAAAAGGTTAACTGCTGAAATACTTTAAGCTTAAAATATTGGCGAGACGTTTTTATATAACGCTCACCAATATCAGTTGCTTTATCTGTCGTATCACCAAATGATTCAAAAACACTCATATATTATGATGTCTTTTTTTGCAGATTCTTATTTTTTTGTTTCAAATCCTTAAGTTTGGCCTCGAGAGTAGTTATAACGTCTTCAGCTTTATAGCTCGCATTGGAAACAATAGATTCAACTTGATCTTCTAGATTACCTTTCTGATTTGCTAAAGTATTTCCAATATTATTTCTTATTTCAGAAGCTCTGTCCACTACAACGTCTCGTCCATGTGCTGCTTCTTCTGCTATTCTTCTTCTAGTTTCGCTACCTCTATCTGGTGCAAACAATATTCCTAATGCTGCTCCTATTGCTGTACCTGCAAGTACACCTAAAAATGTATTTCCGTTATCACTCATTGTATTATGTTTTTTTTGTTAATTTCTATTAGTACAAATCTCGCTTAAATGTACTATATCTCTTAACTCTTAAGGTACAATTTTTAACTTGAATAATAAATATTATTTGCATTAAGTTTTTAAGTAAACGCACTAAGTTTCAATAATTTCTATACCTAAATTTGTACTTAAAACTAAGGATTATGAATAAGACCGTCCAAACACGAAATCCATATAACAATCAAGCTTTAAAAACTTACAATATCCATACCAAGGAAGAAGTGAAAAAGAAGCTTCAGTTGGCAGAAAATCAATTCAATGAATGGAAAAAGTTAGAGATTCAAGACAGAGTGGATTTACTCATTAAGCTCCATGACGAAATGCAGAAGCAAAAGAATAATCTCAGTGAATTAATGACTTTAGAAATGGGCAAACCCATCAAAGAAAGTGAAGCTGAAATTGAAAAATGCATGCTTTTAATAAAATTTTATATCACTAATGCTGAAGACTTTCTTGCCGACGAGTTAATTGAAACAGATGCTCATGAAAGTTTTATAAGTTATGATCCAATGGGTTGTATACTCGCAGTGATGCCATGGAACTATCCGTTTTGGCAAGTTTTTAGATTTGCCATTCCAACTTTAACAGCTGGCAATGTTGCCATGCTTAAACATGCAACAAATGTGACTGGTTGTGCTCTAGCAATTGAGCAATTATTTCTTTCGGCAGGATTTCCCAAAGGCACATTTCAAACACTTATTGCAGAGCACGAAACAATAGACGATATTCTAGGAGATGATACCATAAAGGCCGTGTCTTTAACAGGAAGCGAAAAAGCTGGCAGACATATTGCCGAAATTGCAGGTAAAAACCTAAAAAAATCATTGTTAGAGTTGGGAGGTAATAACGCATGTATTATATTAGAAGATGCAAACTTAGATGAGCATATTGAAACCATTGTAAAGGCAAGAATGCAAAATTCGGGTCAAAGTTGTATTGCCGCAAAACGATTTATAGTTATAGACAAAATTTATGACGAATTTTTAGATAAATTTACAGCGGAAGTTAAAAATTTAAATTACGACGATCCTTTAAAAAAATCAACAACAATGTCTTGTTTGGCAAGACCAGATTTAGCTGATACATTAGAAGAACAAGTTGAAAAATCAATTGAAATGGGAGCAAAAGTTCATTATGGTAATAATCGGAAAGATGCCTACTATGAACCAACAATTTTAACTGAAGTTACAGATAAAATGCCTGTATTTAAAGAAGAAACTTTTGGGCCAGTTGCTTCAATTATAAAAGTTAAATCAGCAAAACAAGCTTTTGAATGTGCATCTGATTCCAAGTTTGGATTAGGCACAATGATTTTTACAGAAGATCATAAAAATGCATTGAAGCATACACTCGAAATTGAAGATGGAGCATTTTTTATAAACGAAATGGTGAAATCAGATCCTCGACTACCTTTTGGAGGTACAAAAGCTTCAGGATTTGGAAGAGAATTGTCTAAAGAAGGAATCATGGAGTTTGTAAACAAGAAAACCGTATTTATCAATAAATAAACTAAACATTATGAAATTTGTAAAAGAAGACGAAGAAGAAAGAAGAGATTATATTCTTCAAAAAGATAAAACCACTATATTTACTGCAAGGTTTGTCATTATTGCACTAGTTATATTAATCATTGCTGTGGTTGCCTCAGGCATTCACTTCGAATGGTTTTAAAAATAAAAATAATAAAAACAAAAAAAGCTCAGTTTTACTGAGCTTTTTTTAGAATACTTGGTCGGGGTGGCAGGATTCGAACCTGCGACCTCCGCGTCCCAAACGCGGCGCGATAACCGGGCTACGCTACACCCCGAAATTATAGTTGAATTTCGGATTGCAAATATATAGTTTTTCTTTAGAAACCAATAACAATTCACTAACTTTAAAATTCAACTTTTTTATAATTTTCAACATGAAACTAAAGTTCCCACTATTTTGCATCATTGCCATATGTATACTCACATGTGCCCAAGACAAAAATCCAGTAAATACCAAAAACACCCATGAAGTTGTTGTTGATGAGCTTAATATTCCATGGGGTTTTACTTTTCTTCCTGATGGAGCAATGCTTATAACAGAAAAAGCAGGAGAATTGATTCACTTTAAAAATGGTAAAAAAACAAGTATTTCAGGTTTACCTGATATTTATGTACGTGGCCAAGGTGGATTTATGGACATAATCCTACATCCAAATTATGAAGAAAATGGATGGATCTATTTTTCATACGCTTCAGAAAAAGGTGAAGGTGACGGTGGCAACACCGCCATTGGTCGCGCTAAATTAAATGGCAATTCTTTAAACAATTTAGAGGAACTGTATAAGGCAAGTCCCAATTCAAAACGCGGACAGCATTTTGGCTCACGGTTGGTCTTTGATGAAAATGGCTACTTGTTCTTTACCATTGGTGAGCGTGGCGACAGAGATACCAACCCTCAAGATATAACACGTGATGGCGGCAAAGTTTACAGAATTCATGATGATGGCAGAATCCCTGAGGACAATCCTTTTGTTGATAAAGCAGATGCCAAAAAAGCCATCTGGTCTTATGGTCATCGGAATCCACAAGGCATGATCAGGCATTACAACACCAACGAAATTTGGACTCATGAGCACGGACCTAAAGGTGGAGATGAAATCAACATTATTAAAAAGGGTGCCAATTACGGTTGGCCAGTGATAAGCTATGGTGTCAATTACAGTGGAACAAAATTCACGGATAAGACTAAAATGGAAGGCATGGAGCAACCACTTCATTATTGGGATCCCTCTATAGCACCGAGCGGAATGGCTTTTATAAGCAGTGATAAATATGGCGACTGGAAAGGCAATCTACTGGTTGGTTCTCTAAAATTTCAATATTTGGATATGTGCACCATAAAAAATGGCAAGGTAACTAAAGAAGAAAGACTGCTCGACGGACTTGGGAGAGTAAGATGTGTAGAACAAGGCCCAGATGGTTATATTTACGCTGGTATCGAAAATTTAGGGATTGTAAAACTATTAAGAAAATGATAAAATATTTAAAATTTGCATTAGCACTTTCGTTAATTGTGTCATGTAACTCGAATGACAAAAAGAGTAACAATGCCGCAAAGCAATCGTATCCGGTTGCGGCAAAAACAAATTCAGAAAATGAAATTAAGAAAATAGAGGAAGAAACACCGAAAACGCAAGATCAAAAAACATTAAAAGCCCAAAGTATAGAGCGTGGTAAAATGGTATATGACGATATGTGCATTACCTGCCACATGGCAAATGGAGAAGGTGTACCAAAAGCGTTTCCTCCTGTTGCAGATTCAGATTATCTTAGGGAAAAGCAAACAAAAAGTATTATAGGTATCAAAAAAGGTATGACGGGTGAAATGGTAGTCAATGGTGTTACTTACAACAGTGTTATGTCTCCCCTGGGACTTAGTGACAAAGAAGTTGCAGATGTTATGAATTACATTAATAACGCTTGGGGAAATGAAATTGATAATTTTGTAACTCTAGAGAAAGTTTCAAAAGCTTTGGCTTCTGATTAAGTCTAAAAAAATTAAATTTGTGGGTCTTAACCCAAATATAACGCAGTCATGTTAATTATAGGAATTGCTGGTGGTACTGGCTGTGGCAAAACCACGGTCGTCAATACTCTTTTAGATGAGCTTCCCGAGGGTGAAGTTGGTGTTATTTCGCAAGATTCATATTATAAAGACACCTCTCACCTTAGTTATGACGAACGTGTAAAAATCAATTTCGACCATCCGCGTTCTATAGATTTCGAACTTTTAGAAGCACACCTAAAAGAATTAAAAAAGGGCAATTCGGTAAATCAACCAGTTTACTCCTTTATAAAACACAATAGAACGGTAGATGTCATTGTTACCCAACCTAGAAAAGTGATGATCGTAGAAGGTATTCTCATTCTTTCGCATGCTGAAATCCGGGATCTTTTCGATATTAAAATATTTGTACATGCCGATTCGGACGAGAGATTAATCAGACGATTAAAACGTGACATCTCTGAACGCGGGCGCGATTTGGACGAGGTTTTAACACGTTACCAAAACACCTTAAAACCAATGCATCAACAATTTATAGAGCCTATGAAAGAATATGCAGACATCATAATTCCCAACAACAAATACAACACTGTAGCTGTAGATATCGTTAAAACTATAATTAACGAAAAATTATAATGGCAAAATTCAATTCAAAATATCTAAAACCCTTCAAGAATATATATATTCTGGTATTGGTGGTATTTGTGATTTGGATGCTTTTCTTTGATGCACACTCATGGCTGTTACATCACGAACTCAACTCAGATATTGATGAGCTCAATTACCAAAAAGAGCATTACCGAAAAGAAATGATTAAGGATAACAAAGCAATTAAGGATTTGAGTTCTGAGGAAGGCATTGAGCGTACCGCAAGGGAAACCTATTATATGAAAAAGGCCAATGAAGATATTTATATTATTGAATACGAAGACAGTTTGAAAAACGATAATGAAGATGAGTAAAAAATTATTCAACGAATTTGAACCTGTGTCACCCAAAGTTTGGAAACAAAAAATCCAAGTTGATCTAAAAGGTGCGGATTATAACGAAAACTTAATTTGGAATAGTAACGAAGGTATCGATGTAAAGCCCTTTTACCATTCAGATGATTTTGAAAAGTGGCCAGAAATATCAAACACAAAGGCTGCTGAATGGAAAATTTGCCAAACCATTGAAGTCAAAGATGCCAAAACCGGAAACATTACTGCAAAAGATGCTATTCATCGTGGAGCAGAAAGTATAAATTTCATTTTAAATTCTGAAGAAATTTCAATTGAAGATTTACTCCAAAACATTGATTTGATTACCATTCCTGTTGAATTAAAATGTAATTTTCTATCCGAAGATTTTGTCGAAAAAATCAAATTTGTCATTTCGAGCAATAGCAAGAAATCCCACAACCAAATTTTCTTACACAAAGACATTATCCACAATTTGGCCAAAACAGGTAATTGGCACAACAACCTAAAAGATGACCATTCAAAATTTGAAGCTATTGTAAAACAGACCAAACAATTAAGTGTTGACCTCAGCCTTTATCAAAACGCAGGAGCAACAATGGTGCAACAATTAGCTTACGGCTTGGCTCATACAAATGAATACCTCAATAGTTTTAAAGAAAAGAAAGACTGGTCGCTTAGCGAAGTCGAAGTAACCTTTAATGTTGCCGTGGGATCGAACTACTTTTTCGAAATAGCTAAACTTAAAGCACTCAGACAACTCTGGGCAACTTTGGCTCCAGAATATGGTATTAATGGAAATTGCAGAGTAATAGCCACACCAACCAAGCGCAATAAAACAATTTACGATTACAATGTAAATATGCTTAGAACCACAACCGAATGCATGAGTGCAATTTTAGGTGGTGCAAATATCATAAGCAATTTACCGTACGATGTTTTATATCACGAACCAAATGAATTTGGCGAACGGATTTCAAGAAATCAATTATTGGTTTTAAAAAATGAAAGCTATTTTGACAAGGTTAATAACCCATCTGATGGAGCTTATTATATCGAAAGTTTATCAGAGCAACTAGCGGAAAAAGCCTTAGAACTTTTTAAGGATATTGAAAAAAACGGAGGCTTTTTAAGCCAACTAAAAGAAGGGACCATTCAACGAAAAATAAAGGAAAGTGCAGCAAAAGAACAATCTGAGTTTGATGAAGGACAACTTACACTTTTAGGCACCAACAAGCATCCAAATCCTGCTGACAAAATGAAAAATGAACTGGAAATCAGTCCATTTTTGAAAAAAGAAATAAGAAAAACATTAATTGAACCAATTATTGAAAAAAGATTGTCGGCTAATTTGGAAATCAGTAGATTAAAGAAGGAATAAAACATGGTATTGAGAAAAACTATAGTGGGTGTTTTTTATGTAATTCTACTGAGTTCAACTTCTTGCATAGAAATAGCCAAAGGTATTAACGATTGGACCCAAACACAAGATGTTAATGAGGTAGAAAGTAAGATGCATTATCTCGGAGATGATGGAATAAAATTGTTTCTTCCTGTTACTTTTAAAAACTATCCTACTATAGATTATTTAAAACTTTTAGATTCTCTTGTTGTAGATAATAAGCAAATGGAGATAGAGCGCACCCGAGTAAAATTTATGAGAGAACTAGAAGGCAATCATTATATATATTTTGATAATACTGTAAATGCTACTTTTACACTCAACACTGTTCCCTATCTTCCAATTTATCGTCAAGATGCTAAATTTATTTTAGGAATGATGAGAAAAGGTCAAGAACAGATGTCTGAAGAAACAGAATTGGTATACGAGAAAATTACAGCAAAGCATAACGATAATGGGACTACCCAAATCTTCAAAGCTATTTTTAAAGTTGAAGACACAAAACTTCGACAACAATCGTTTCAGCATGCCTATTATATCTCATCCAATAACAAGACAGTATTAATTCACTTATTAGCTCCGTTTCAAGCCAACTTTGACCCTTACATCGAAAAAATGATAATGTAATGAGTAGAACAAACCTTCAACATATAAAATTAAAGTCTGAAGTCAAAAGCCAAAAGCAGGAAACCAAAGAGGCTTTCCAAACGGCTGAGAATATCGACGTAAAATCAACGTATTCAAAAGAGGACATTCAAGATTTAGAACACCTCAATTTCGTGGCTGGTATAGCACCAAATCTTCGTGGACCTTATTCTACAATGTATGTGCGCAGACCTTGGACCATTAGACAATATGCTGGATTTTCAACAGCCACTGAGAGTAACGCATTTTACAGACGTAACTTAGGAGCAGGACAAAAAGGCTTGTCCGTTGCATTTGATTTAGCAACACATAGGGGTTATGATTCAGACCATGAGCGCGTTGTAGGTGATGTTGGCAAAGCAGGTGTAGCTATTGATTCGGTTGAGGATATAAAAATATTGTTTGATCAAATTCCGCTGGATAAAATGTCCGTTTCCATGACCATGAACGGAGCCGTTTTGCCCATTATGGCATTTTACATTGTGGCAGCAGAAGAGCAAGGTGTAAAGCCAGAGCAGTTGGCTGGCACCATTCAGAATGATATTTTAAAGGAATTCATGGTGCGTAACACCTACATTTACCCACCTACTCCATCCATGAAAATCATCTCGGATATCTTTGAATATACAAGTCAAAACATGCCGAAATTTAATAGTATCAGTATTTCGGGATATCACATGCAAGAAGCTGGAGCAACTTGCGACATTGAACTCGCGTACACTTTGGCAGACGGATTAGAATACATAAAAACAGGTTTAGAAGCTGGCATGGACATCGATTCTTTTGCTCCTCGCCTATCCTTCTTTTGGGCGATTGGCATGAATCATTTTATGGAAATCGCCAAAATGAGAGCTGCGCGTATGCTTTGGGCAAAATTGGTAAAGCAATTCAATCCTAAAAATTCAAAATCTTTAGCGTTAAGAACACACTGCCAGACCTCGGGATGGAGCTTAACAGAACAAGACCCATTCAACAATGTAGCAAGAACTTGTATTGAAGCCTCAGCTGCGGCTTTTGGAGGCACACAAAGTCTACATACAAACGCTTTGGATGAAGCCATCGCATTACCCACGGACTTTTCGGCAAGAATTGCGAGAAACACACAAATCTATTTACAAGAAGAAACTCAAATTACAAAAACAGTAGATCCTTGGGCTGGTAGCTACTATGTTGAAAAGCTTACTCATGACATCGCACATAAAGCTTGGGAACTTATTGAAGAAGTTGAACAACTGGGTGGAATGACAAAAGCCATTGAAGCCGGAATTCCAAAATTACGTATCGAAGAAGCTGCAGCCAGAAAACAAGCACGCATCGATTCAGGACAGGATATCATCGTTGGAGTCAATAAATACCGATTGGAAAAGGAAGATCCAATCCAAACCCTGGAAGTGGATAACCAAACTGTCCGAAATGAGCAGATTGAGCGTTTAAACGAAATCAAATCCACACGTGATAGTGATGCGGTTAACCAAGCACTTTCAAAATTAACGCAAGCCGCAAAGTCAGGTAGAGAAAATTTATTAGCTTTAGCAGTAGAAGCCGCAAGACATCGTGCGACTTTAGGCGAAATCAGTGATGCATTGGAAGCCGAATTTGGACGTTACAAAGCGCAGATAAAATCATTTAGTGGAGTGTACAGCAAAGAGATAAAAGACGATAGCAGTTTTAAGCGAGCAAGGGAATTAGCAGATCAATTTGCCGAGCAAGATGGGCGACGACCGCGAATTATGATTGCCAAAATGGGACAGGACGGCCATGACAGAGGTGCAAAAGTTGTTGCAACTGGTTATGCAGATGTTGGTTTTGATGTTGATATTGGCCCACTCTTCCAAACACCAAAGGAAGCCGCAAAGCAAGCCGTTGAAAATGACGTGCACATTCTCGGAGTGTCTTCTCTTGCAGCTGGGCATAAAACGCTTGTTCCGCAAGTTATAGAAGAACTCAAAAACTATGGAAGAAATGATATTATGGTGATTGTTGGTGGAGTTATCCCAAAACAGGATTACCAATATTTATTTGATGCTGGTGCAGTTGCAGTTTTCGGTCCTGGTACTAAAATCAGTGATGCTGCAATTCAAATTTTGGAGATATTGATTGATTAATTGTTAATTTAAAAAAAATTGAAAAACAACTACGTTTTCTTCATTAATAAAAAAACAGATACTTTCCTGTTCATTGCAAGCGTAGTCGTGTTAATCGCTTTATCAACAACACTTCGAGTTTATCACAATTTTGATAATTCTATGCAAAAGAAATCCAAGGTTGAGAGTATCAAAAACAACTAATCTATCATTCCATGTCAACTGAAAAAATTGATAGGTTTTTATTTTCAGCTATTCATCCAAAACCACTGATAATTTTCCGAATTCTGGTCGCGGTCATGATTGCATTCATGTTTGCTCCAAGAGATTTGAATCCTATTTATCCATTAACAGAATTTCCAAGTCTTATTTCGGTTGTATTTAGCGACGTTTATCACGTTATCATTTACATCTTAATTATTCTGTTCGCTCTCGGCGCGAAGTCACGTATTGCTGCACTCATTTTGTTCATTCTATTAGTACCTCACGATTTTCTCAACGAAGGCAGAAAAAGCAAACAGGTCATCCTCTGTGTCTTAATGTGCTTTGTGTTTTTAAAGTCATTACCTATTTGGCAATTCAACAAAAAGAATTTTGATACAACTATTTTGAGCCCAATGTGGCCAATGCGTTTAATTCAAATTCAATTATCACTAATTTATGGAATAAATGCGATCGCTAAATCAACACCATATTATTTAAGCGGAGATGCTTTGATAGACATGTCTACTGCCTATAAAAACTTCCATGTCGATTTTTCCAGTGGCTTTTATGATTTGGGATTTGTTGAAGTTCCAATTGTTGTTCTTGCTATTTCCAGTGTTTTAATTGAATACTTTTTGGCTATCGGTTTTTGGTTCAAAAAAACTAGGTGGATTGCTCTGATTGTGGGAGTTGGTTTTCATATATATTTAACAACAATAATGAGTATCTTTATGCTTGACTATGTGAGTATATTTCTTTATCTCGCATTCATCATTCCCTTTCAGTTTAAACCAAAGAATACCTTATCTTAGAATTTTAAAAGCAAATTTTCAATGAATAATACAAAACAAATGCTCAGAGATGATGCCCTTAAAGGTAAAACTATAGTCGTTACCGGAGGCGGAAGCGGACTAGGCAAAGCCATGACCAAATATTTTTTAGAACTTGGTGCTCATGTTGCCATCACCTCGCGCAATTTAGACAAGCTCAAAAACACAGCAAAAGAACTAGAAAGAGAAACTAATGGTAAATGTCTGCCTGTGCAATGCGACGTGCGTGAGTATGACCAAGTCGAAGCCATGCGAGATACTGTCATTGAAGAATTCGGAAAAGTAGATGTGCTCCTGAACAATGCTGCTGGAAATTTTATTTCCCCTACTGAACGTTTATCTCACAGAGCGTTTGATGTGATTTTGGATATTGTTTTAAAAGGTACCAAAAACTGTATTTTGGCATTCGGTAAACATTGGATAGACAACAAACAAACCAATGTTAATGTTTTAAATATCGTCACTACCTATTCTTGGACAGGTTCAGGATATGTGGTGCCAAGCGCAGCAGCGAAAGCGGGTGTTTTGGCAATGACAAGAAGTTTGGCAGTAGAATGGGCAAAATACGGCATGCGTTTTAATGCCATTGCACCAGGACCATTCCCAACCAAAGGCGCTTGGGATAGATTGATGCCAGGCGACCTTCAGGAAAAATTTGATATGTCCAAAAAAGTACCGTTAAAACGTGTTGGAGAACATCAGGAATTGGCAAATCTTGCCGCTTATTTAGTATCTGATTTTTCAGCTTATGTTAACGGTGAAGTTATTACTATTGATGGTGGTGAGTGGCTAATGGGAGCGGGAGAATTCAATATGCTTTCTGAAATAACTGAAGACCAATGGGATGATTTGGAAAAAATGATTAGAGCCAAAAAAAATAAGTAATCATAAATTTTATTTGTGTTGGAGTTGCTAATAACTATTAACAACTTCAATTTCCCAAACTCATAAATAATCGTATTTTTAAACCCTTAAACAACCAAATCATTTAATGGGTAAAATCATTGCAATTGCTAATCAAAAAGGAGGTGTGGGCAAGACCACAACCTCAGTAAACTTAGCGGCTTCCCTTGGTGTGCTAGAAAAGAAAGTCCTACTTATAGATGCAGACCCTCAAGCCAATGCAAGTTCTGGTTTAGGTATCGATGTCGATAATGTAGAAGTGGGTTCATACCAAGTTTTAGAACACACAGTAGACGCAAAGGATGCCATTATTGAATCCAACGCACCTAATGTGGACATTATTCCTGCGCATATAGACCTCGTAGCCATCGAAATTGAACTAGTCGATAAGGACGAACGAGAATATATGCTAAAAAAAGCCATTACAGACCTCAAATCAGATTACGACTATATCATTATAGACTGTGCACCATCATTGGGATTATTAACTTTGAATGCTTTAACAGCTTCAGATTCTGTAATTATCCCTATTCAATGTGAATATTTCGCACTGGAAGGCTTGGGTAAACTTCTTAACACGATTAAAAGTGTTCAGAAAGTGCATAATGAGGCCTTGGATATTGAGGGCTTATTATTAACCATGTTTGATTCTCGTTTGCGCTTATCAAATCAAGTTGTTGAAGAAGTGCAAAAACACTTTACAGATATGGTTTTTGACACTATTATTCAACGTAATGTACGATTGGGAGAGGCACCGAGTTATGGTGAAAGCATTATTAACTATGACGTAAGTAGCAAAGGAGCTGCCAATTACTTAAATTTGGCAAAGGAGTTGATTAAAAAAAATGAAGGATAATGGCGAAGGCGACAAAAAAACAGGCATTGGGTCGTGGACTTTCAGCATTATTGAAAGATCCAGAGAACGATATAAAATCTGCTGAAGATAAAAATGCGGACAAAGTTGTAGGTAATATAGTGGAATTGGAAATTGATAGCGTTGAAGTGAATCCGTTTCAACCAAGAACCAATTTTAATGAAGAAACCCTACGAGAACTAGCTTCATCCATCCGTGAACTTGGAGTCATTCAACCCATAACTGTTAGAAAATTAGCATTTAACAAATACCAGTTAGTATCTGGTGAACGTCGTTTTAGAGCTTCAAAATTAATTGGGCTTGAAACCATTCCTGCATACATACGTATTGCCAATGACCAGGAATCGTTGGAAATGGCCTTGGTAGAAAATATTCAACGTCAAGATCTAGACCCTATAGAAATAGCATTATCTTATCAACGATTAATTGATGAAATTAATCTCACCCAAGAGCAAATGAGCGAACGTGTTGGCAAAAAGCGCTCTACGATCGCTAATTACTTAAGATTATTAAAGCTAGACCCAATTATACAGACCGGAATGCGCGATGGTTTTATAAGTATGGGACATGGTCGTGCAATGGTTAATATCGAAAGCCAAATTGACCAATTGGAAGTTTATGAAAAAATCATAAGTAATAAATTATCCGTAAGAGCAACCGAAGCTTTAGTCAAGAGTCTAAATAATGATGCTCCTGAAAATGAAACCAAAACCACTTCACCTGAAATACCAAAATATGTTAAGAAAGGCATAAAGGATTTTTCTGAATACTTTGGGCATAAAATAGACGTTAAGGTAGCTAAGAACGGAAGCGGCAAAATTACAATTCCATTTCATTCGGAAGAAGACTTTAACCGTATAAAAAAATTAGTGCAACGTGCTAAATCATAAAGTTTACACACTTCTATTTGTCTTTTTTTTGACATGGTGTTCCTTTTCGCAAGTTATCCAAGACAGTACAAACCTAGGATTGGACGAAAGTGTCGTAGTGCTTGAAAAAGAACAAATAGTACAAGAGGAAATCGATCCTTTGAGACCTGCAAAAGCGGCTTTTTACTCTGCTATTTTCCCTGGTTTAGGACAAGCTTACAACAAAAAATACTGGAAAATCCCGATTGTTTGGGGAGCTATTGGTACAGGCGTTTACTTTTATGTCCGTAACGACAAACAATTTGATCGTTACAGAGACGCATACAAAAGACGGTTGGCTGGATTTAATGACGATGAATTTTCTGACGCTAACGGAAATCCTTTAATCTCCGACGATGGACTAATTAGAGCACAACAACAATTTAGGAGAAATAAAGAAGTGGCTTTATTAGTCACTTTTGGTCTTTATGCATTCAACATTATAGATGCCAATGTAGATGCACATTTACTTCAATTTAATGTGGATGAAAACTTGAGTCTCGCACCACATTACCAATACAATCAGTGGGAAAATACAGGTGATTTGGGCGTCACTCTAAATTTTAAATTTTAACATGAATATAGCTTTACTCGGTTATGGCAGAATGGGAAAAAGCATTGAAGCCATTGCTTTAGAACGTACACACAACATAACCTTAAAAATTGCTAATGAAAATGATACTTTCAACTTTTCTGACGTAGATGTTGCTATAGATTTTAGTGTACCAACTGCTGCCGTTTACAATATTAAAAAAGCTTTAGATGCTAATGTACCTGTAATTTCCGGTACCACAGGGTGGCTAGAAGAATACGATGCAATCATCGATTATTGCAATTCTAAAAACGGTACGTTTCTTTACGCTTCAAATTTTAGTTTAGGCGTGAATCTTTTTTTCGAAGTGAACAAAAGATTAGCACAACTTATATCCAAAGTAGAAGGTTACTCTACTAAAATGGAAGAAATACACCACACCCAAAAATTGGATGCACCAAGTGGTACAGCCATTACCTTGGCAGAACAGATTATTGAGGAAACCAATTACACAAAATGGACTTTGGATACACCTAATTTAAATGAGATACACATAGATGTCAAACGTATTGAAGGTGTTCCAGGTACACATGAAGTGAATTACAATTCTGAAATAGATTCCATAAGTATTAATCATACAGCCCATAGTAGAAAAGGCTTTGCCTTAGGCGCAGTGATTGCAGCGGAATGGATTAAAGATAAAAAAGGCATCTACACCATGAAAGATGTGTTAAACATTGGTTAATTTGCCAAAACTTTGAAACAAATTAAAATAATTTTCAACTTACACTAGAAATATCCTTAGTTATGACTTGGACCCAATGGTTTATTTTTTTACTCATTATACAAATTATTCATGGTCTTGGCACATGGAAACTCTATATAAAAGCTGGCAAAAAAGCCTGGGAAGCGTTTGTACCAATTTACAATGCAGTAATTCTCATGAAAATAATCAGTCGTCCATGGTGGTGGGTAATTCTTTTGTTTTTACCAATCGTGAATTTGATTATGATTCCTGCTGTTTGGGTAGAAACCGCACGTAGTTTCGGAAAAGACAGCAAACTTGATGCGTTAATAGCCATCGTAACTTTAGGATTTTACAATTATTATTTGAATTATGCCGCAGACGTCAACTATATAGAAGATCGTAAACTCAAACCAAAAACCGCTGCTGGAGAATGGATTACTTCCATTCTTTTTGCGATTGTTGCAGCTACAATAGTTCACACTTATTTCTTTCAACCATTTGTAATTCCTTCGTCTTCTTTGGAAAAGTCACTTTTAGTAGGAGACTTTCTCATCGTGAGCAAAATTCACTATGGTCCAAGAGTACCAATGACCACTATTGCAGCACCGATGGTACACGATACAATACCTGTTCTCGGAGTAAAGTCTTATTTACACAGTGACGAATATGAAAAAAGAAACACGTCTTGGAAAAACATGTTTCAATTACCTTATTTAAGATTACCTGGATTTGAAAATGTAGAACGTAACGATATTGTCGTTTTTGGACAACCTGCCGATACTTTGCTGGACATGAATAAGTTTGAACCAGACCGTAATTACTATAAACCTATTGACAAAAAGACCAATTTGGTGAAGCGCTGTGTTGGTTTACCTGGTGATACCTTAGAGCTCAGAGATGGTTATGTATTTATTGACGGTAAACAAAACATATTACCTAATAGAGCAAAAATTCAATTTTCGTATGAAGTCACTTTTAAGCGTGCATTACAACCAAATAGAATTCTTAGCATATTAAAGAATCACGATATTACAGATGGTGTTGGTCGTGGCTCTTCCGAAAATTCATATTATGTTTCAGCAGCTTCCGACGAAGCTATTGCGCGATTAAAAAATCATCCTGAAATTTCCGGTATTTCTTCCATCAAAAGAACTCCAGACACGAAAGAAGATATTTTTCCTCGCGACGATAATTACAATTGGAATATAGACCAATTAGGGCCAATTTATATTCCAAAAGCAGGTGATAACGTTGCGTTAACCATGGCAAACTTGCCCATATACAAACGTGCCATTTCAGAATATGAAGGAAATAAAATAGTTTCACGTGGCAATCAAATTTTTATCAACGACAAGCCCGCTACATCCTACACCTTTAAGCAGGATTACTATTGGATGATGGGTGATAACAGACACAATTCTATTGATGCAAGATTTTGGGGCTTTGTGCCATACAATCACATTATCGGTAAACCTGTATTTATTTGGATGAGTATTGATGGTATAAACGACGGTCTAAAGAACTGGAGCGTCCGCTGGGACCGTGTCTTTACTACTGTTGGTGGCGAAGGAGAACGTACGTCTTATCTCATTCCTTTTTTAATTTTGCTGGCTGCCATTTATGGTTTCAACAAGTGGAGAAAGAAAAAGAAGACCAATTCTTAAATAATTTCATTAAATTTTAAGGACAATATGAATTGTCTTTTGCATCCCACATACTTTCCCAATATTGCACATTTTGTGGCAATGATAAATGCTGAAAATATTTATTTTGAAGTATGGGACAATTACCAAAAACAGAGTTACAGAAATCGCACCGAAATCTATGGGGCTAACGGCAAACTAGCACTGACTGTTCCTGTTATCTATACTCAAAAGAATCGACAACTCTATAAAGACGTTTTAATTGCTAATAAAGAAAACTGGCAGTTATTACATTTAAAATCTTTACAATCCGCTTACCGCATGTCACCTTTTTTTGAATATTATGAAGCGGATTTGATGCCTCTATTTGAAAAACGGTTTAACTATTTATTGGATTTTAATTTTGAATGTTTTGACATAGTTTCAAAGTGCATGGAATTAAAATTGCATTTTCAAGAAACAGAAACGTTTGAGAAAACACCAAATGATAAAACAGATTTCAGGAATTTAGTCCGCAAAAAAAACGAGGTTGACACTCTAAAACCATATACTCAAGTATTTACTGAGAAACACGGTTTTATACCTAATTTAAGTATATTGGATTTACTTTTTAATGAAGGCCCAAATACAGAACTTTACCTTAACAAACAAATACTCGCAACATGATACAGCCTTTGATCCATTACGGCTTGCATTTTGGATTACCTCTTCTGGTTGCTTTATTGTTTTTTGGAAAACAATGGCTCAAGGCATATGGCATTATGCTATTGGGTCTTATAATTGATTTGGATCATCTATTGGCAAATCCAATGTTTCAACCAAATCGGTGCAGCATTAATTTTCATCCTCTCCACTCTTATTATGCTATTGCTATTTATCTTGGTTTATTGATCCCTAAAAAAACAAGAATATTCGCAATAGGCTTAATAATTCACATTATTGCAGATGCAACAGATTGTGCCTTAATGTAATTTCAGCGTAGCTTTAATGGGATAATGGTCGGATAGTCGTTTTTCATATGTTTTGAAAGCATTTACTTCAAAAGCTTCATCAACCAAAATAAAATCAATCCTAACAGGAAAGAACTTAAAATCGTAAGTTCTACCAAAACCGTTGCCGGCTTCCTCAAAAGCATCTTTGTAATCCCCTCTTAATTCTTTGTAAACGTAAGAGTAGGCCGTGTTATTAAAGTCGCCTGCAATGATGGTTTTGTAATTGGTTGCGGACATGTGTTTTAATAACAATTCAGCTTGATTCTGTTGCGCCTTAAAAGTTGAACTAATTCGTTTAAATAAATGTTCGGAAGATTCTTTTTTTAATGCTTCAATCTTTGTATTGATTCCTGAAGACTGCAGATGTACGTTGTAAACTCTAATAGTATCTTTATTCTTAACTACATCGACAAATAAAGCATTGTTCGTTGAATTCGGAAATTCCAATGATCCAGAATTTACAATTGGAAATTTTGAATAAATACATTGTCCTCCCTTAACTTCTTTGGTATAAGTGGCATTGTATCTGTTATAACCTTTAAGTCTTACAGGCTTACCTCGCGTGTATTCCTGTAGGCACAAAATGTCGGGTTGCTCATTGTAAATAAAGTCAACAATGTCTTCTTTCACGTTTTTATTCGGAAGCCAACGGTATTCATTAAACAAACGAACATTGTAAGTCATAACGGTAAAATTTCCTGAATCCTCAACCAGTTTTGATGCCTTGAATTTATACATGAGATTAACGTAAGAATAGCTTAACAATAAAGCTATAAGGGACAATAGCATTTGCTTCTTAACCTGAAATAGCCAATACAAAAAAAATAGTAAGTTGATTATTAACAAAAAAGGCACTCCAAGACTTAAAACAGATACAAAACCAAATTGCTTGGGTGAAACATAAGGTAGTAAATAAGATAACAACAATAAAAAAGCGGCCAAGGAATTGACCAGAAATACAATTTTATTAATAAAACTCAATCCTTTCATAATTAATCTTTACCGACCTCAAACAAGAATTTTTTTTCTTCTGCAGAAATACTCTCGTAACCACTTTTACTGATTTTATCGAGAATGGCATCTATCTTTTTCTGTTTATCTAACACGTCGGAAGATTTTTTATTGGAAGGCTTATTATAACTGGTTTTAGCTTTAGTCTTATGAACGGTTTTAAGTTTCGATTTTGGTTTGAACCAACTTGCCACGGTGTCCATTATACTTTCAAAACCTTTACCTATGTCCTGTCCTTTTTGTAGTTTTATTGCATAAAAATAACCCAATAGAGCGCCTCCCAAATGTGCAATATTCCCACCTTGATTGAGTCCGAATAAACCCAATAAATCAAAAATAATGAGCGCAATGGCAATATATTTCAATTTAATATTGAACATTAAAATCCGAACTTCCGATTCCGGCATATAGACTCCTAAGAAAATTATAAGTGCCCTAATACCTGCTGAAGCACCGATCAATCCTAAAGTTGGCACCAACAAATGACTTGGCAGAACATTATAAACAAACAGGAAGGCAAAACCACCAACAATAATTCCCAAAAAGTAAATATTCAGTGCCATTTTTGGCCTAAATAGATTGAGTAACATTCTAGAAATATAATAAAGCACCAACAGATTAAATAGCAAATGAAAAAAACCATAGTGCGTAAAACCATAAGTTATTAACGTCCATGGCATAAGTATAAAATCGAAAAAATCAGCTGGTAATTTAAGATAATGCAATGGGTCGCTTTCACGCCCAAATACGGCAATTAATTTACCAATTATAAACACCACGATGTTGATGACTATAATTTTTTCAAACGTATTGAAATTGTTAAACTTATATTTTAAATCATCAAAATTACTCATAGCCTAGTTCCATCGGTATTTATCAGATTCGTTCTTTTTCCAAAAGTACATCAATAAAAACCCTGTTAATGCACCACCAACGTGAGCCATATAAGCGGTATTACTTGGGCTAAAAATAGATTGCCCTGTTAATCCCGAAAATAAATCTAAAGCAATTATCGCTGGAATAAAGTACTTTGCTTTAATAGGAATTGGTAAAAATATCAGCATCAATTTTGATTCTGGAAATAACATGCCAAAGGCGACCAATACTCCCATAATAGCACCTGATGCACCTACCATTGTTGAATTAAAAGCACCCACGAAACTTTGGAAATTATCACCCAAAATAGATTTCCAAGCAGTATTATATTTTCCTTCGCCCAATATACTTAACACTTCTGCCTGAGAAGCTCCGGCTTCAATTAAAGTTTCTAATCCAGTATTGAATTGAAAATACAAAAATGCCACTTGAATTACTGCCGCTCCGAGACCTGACAGCAAATAAAAAGTTAAGAATTTCTTCCAACCAAAAATCTGCTCAACTGCCGTACCAAACATCCATAAAGCAAACATATTAAATAGGATATGCATAAATCCTCCATGCATAAACATATGTGTCACTACTTGCCATGGATGAAATAAAGGGTTCTTGGGAAAATACAGAGCAAACCATTCATAAAACGCCTCGCCATTACCAATGAGCATTGTGCCCACATACATGACCACATTAATTATCAATAGATGCTTTACCGCATCGGTTATTCCTTGTCTCATAAACTACATAAATTTCTTTTCGATATCATCCACTCCAAGCGTAATAAACGTTGGTCGGTTGGTTGGTGATACATTGGGTTCTTTGCAGGCAAACAAACTATCTACAATATGTTCTTGTTCTGTACTGTTAAGAGCTTGTCCGTTTTTAATTGCCAAACTCTTTGCCATAGATTTAGAAAGCAAATCAGCCGAACTAAAATTAGCATCAGGCACATCATTTTCAACATCACTTATCAATTGCTCTAAAATAATTGACACTTCGCTTTCTGGCACTCCAACAGGTACTCCTGTAATTTTCACCTCTTTTTTACTCAACTCATAGAATACAAATCCGGTATGTTCTAAATCTGCTTTAAGTTGACTTATAATATTAGTTTCATTTGGTGTAAAATGAAGTTGCAACGGAAATAATAACTGCTGACTTGTGGCTTCTTTAATTGTTATATGTCTTAGAAAGTTTTCATACAAAATCCGCTGGTGAGCTCTGTTTTGGTCAATAATAAGCATCCCAGATTTCAGGGTGCTTACAATATATTTTTGCTGCAGCTGAAACGTAGTTTTCTTCGTTTCTAAAGCTGAATCACCGTTAAAAATGGATTTGGTTTCGGCCTGACTTTCAAAAGTCATTTCACCAAAATCCTGAGGCGTGTTATTACCTTTTGATTCTAGACCAACATAAAGACTTTCCCACGAAGCCGACGGTGCTTTCTTAAAAGATTGCTGATTTTTATTATGCTGAGTACCGTCATTAGCAAAAGGGTTAAAGCCTCTATCGACTTCTATCGCAGGCGCCATAGCACTTTTATTTTTATAATTGTAGGGTGTGTTTAGGTTGCTTTGGTGTTCAAAATCCAAAACTGGTGCAATGTTAAATTGCCCTAAACTATGCTTAACGGCAGAACGCAAAATAGCATACAGCGTATGCTCATCGTCAAATTTTATTTCGGTTTTTGTGGGATGAATGTTAATGTCTATGGATTTTGGATCCACGGTTAAATTTAAAAAGTAACTGGGATGATAACCGTCCTTTAGCAAACCTTCAAACGCTGCACTAATGGCATGGTTGAGATATGGACTTTTAACAAATCGATTATTGACAAAGAAAAATTGTTCAGACCGTGTTTTTTTAGAATATTCTGGTTTACCAACAAAACCTGAAATCTTAAGTACTTCAGTATCTTCATTGACTGGGACTAACTTTTCATTAGTTTTTGTACCAAAAATATGCACCACGCGTTGTCTATAGTTCTCGCTTGGCAAGTCGAACAGTTGGCTTCCGTTATGATAAAACGCAAAAGCTATATTAGGATGCGCGAGAGCCACGCGATGGAACTCATCCGTAATATGCCTCAGTTCCACAGTATCGGATTTTAAGAAATTTCGTCGTGCTGGAATATTAAAGAACAGATGTTTTACGGCCACCGACGTTCCCGCGGGAGTTACAGTTACTTCTTGCGATTTAACATCAGATCCTTCAATTTCAAGAGCAGTACCCAATTCATCGTCTGGACGTTTTGTTTTTAATTCTACATGAGCAATCGCAGCAATACTGGCTAAAGCTTCGCCTCTAAAACCTTTGGTGTGCAAGCTGAATAAATCTTCGGCAGAGCTAATTTTGGATGTCGCGTGACGCTCAAAACTCAACCGAGCATCCGTAACGCTCATACCCTTTCCGTTATCTATGACTTGAACGAGGGTTTTTCCAGCATCTTTAATAATAAGTTTTATTTCTGAAGCATCTGCATCTATGGCATTTTCAAGTAGTTCTTTAACTACAGAAGCGGGACGCTGAACCACTTCACCAGCTGCAATTTGGTTGGCAACATGGTCTGGTAAAAGTTGAATAATATCTGTCATTAGCTGTTTGGCAAGAAGATGGACAGGTCAAAATCTATAATAAAAAGGAATAGTAATATCAGCACACCCACAATTATAAGCACACGTTTATTAACGCTGTCATCTGGGTTGTGTTTATAATCGTCAACCGCAGCATTAATTTTTCCTTTTATCCCTTTTGCTGGGCTAACCGTTTTTCGGTATTCGTCAAATTTATGTTTGAGTTCATAAGGACTTCCTTCGCCTTTATAATAACGTGGTGTATAATTAAATTTTTTGTTTTTTTTCAGTTTCATCAATCCCATAATAGCTTCTATTTAATATATCCGTTGAGGATATAGATTAAGACAAAAAGTGAAATGAGCATGACGATCAATACTGGCAAGGATGTAAAAATGTTGCCACGACGATTGGTCGTTTTTTTGATCTCATTCCATTTCTCTTCAAAGTCGTCCTTCGACTTCTGCTCCCGATGGTTCTCGGAATTAGAATCCTGAAAGCGAGGCTTGTAATTAAATTTCCTATTCTTTTTTTGTTTAAACAAAACGAACAAATTTTTATAGCCTGATTATCTCAAAAGTACTTAAAATACTAGGAAATACTTCCAAAGAATTCCTTAAAATTATCAACAAAAAGGATGCCACATACTGAATTTGCAGTCGAAGTTGAAAATGAAGTTGAAATATCAGCACTCAAATCAAAACTATAATGAAATTGATATTTTCAAAGTTTCAAACTTAGCATACCTTATATTGCAACTGAGTACTGCTGACCGAATACCGTCTACTAACTGGTCGTCTTACGAAGATGTGACATTTTTATAGCTGCGATAGCGGCTTCAGTACCTTTATTGCCATGCTTTCCGCCAGAACGATCAATCGATTGCTGCATATTATTATCTGTAAGCACACAAAAAATGACTGGTATATCCCCTTTTAGATTAAGATCTTTAATGCCTTGAGTAACACCTTCGCAAACAAAATCGAAATGTTTGGTTTCACCTTGTATCACACAACCAATCACAATGATGGCATCAAGCATACCAGAATCTGCATAGAAACTTTTGGACATTCTAGCAGCACCGTAAGTAAGTTCAAATGTACCTGGTACATTCCAGCGAACAATATTTTCTTTTACCGCACCACAGTCTATCAATGCATCAAACGCACCTTGCCACAGACCTTCCGTGATTTTATCGTTCCATTCTGAAACAACAATCCCAAACCGAAAGTCTTTCGCGTTTGGGATTGTGGATTTATCGTAATTGGATAAATTATGATTTGCCGTAGCCATAGTTTATGAGCTTGCTGCTTCTGCTTTTCCTATCAACACTTCTGTATTACTAGCTTCAGTAGACGTTGGAAATTCGTTTTTAATTCGTTTTAAATAATCCAAGGCTGTATCGTACTGTTCTAGATCCATCGCTACAAGAGCCGCTTTCATTAAGTACAATGGTGTTGTAAACTCGTTGGTATTTGCTTTAAAAGCCTTTTCGTAATATTCTAAAGCTTCTGGTAATTGGTTCAACTGCACAAATGCATCACCAATACCACCTTTAGCAATTGGGTCTAACATGACATCATCACTTTTAAAATCACTTAAATAAGTAATGGCATTCTGATAATCTTTCATATTTAAGTAAGCCATACCAGCATAATAATTGGCTTGGTTTGCCGCTGGTGTTCCACCATATTCGTTGATGATATCCAACATGCCGTATTTACCTTCACCTCCGTTGAGTGCCATATTATAGAGAGAATCCGAAGACACACCGCTTACAGCATCATCAAAATATTGTTTTGCAGTGTACATTTCGTTCATTGCTTCCTTTTCAGCAGGTTCAGCAATAAATTCATCGTAACCCAAATAGCCCAAAACAACCAAAACTATGGCGCCAATAACACCGATAATGTATTTTTGATTTTTTACAACCCATTCTTCTGTTTTGGAAGCACCTTCGTCCAAAGTATTAAATACCTCAGCTGTTGTTGAGTTTTCCTCTACAACTTCTTCCTTCTCTTTTTTATTTTTGGGTTTGTAGCCTCTTTTCTTATACGTTGCCATATGCTTGTCTATTTGTGCGTGCGCAAAAATAAAATTTTTATTGGGATTTAAAAGCCTATTTATTTGTTATTTTTGAATAATCCAAACCACATTAAAATGCTTTGCTAAGCCACTAAAATTGGGCAAACCATTCTATATTTATGATTCTAAACACCCTCTCGCTAGTCAATTACAAAAATTTTGAAACTCAGGTTTTTGATTTTGACGCCAAAATCAATTGCTTTGTTGGCGCCAACGGTATCGGAAAAACAAATGCATTAGATGCAATCTACCATTTGGCATTTGGAAAAAGTTACTTTAATCCCATCGCTTTACAAAATATAAAACATGGTGAAGAATTCTTCATGATTGATGGCAATTTTACCAAAAATGACCGTACCGAAAAAATAATTGTGTCATTAAAGCGTGGGCAGAAAAAAATCATAAAGAAAAATGGTAAAGCTTACGAAAAATTCAGCGAGCACATTGGGTTTATTCCACTTGTAATAATCTCGCCAGCAGATCGTGATTTGATTATTGAAGGTAGCGACACACGACGTAAGTTTATTGACAGCGTGATTTCACAAAGCGATAAAACCTATTTAACTGAACTGATTAATTATAATAAAGTGCTTTCTCAAAGAAACGCTCTGCTAAAATATTTTGCTCTCAACAATACCTTTAATGCAGATACACTGGCCATTTACAATGAGCAGATGCATACGTTTGGCACAGAAATTTTCAAAAAGCGAGATGCGTTTTTACAAACTTTTATTCCTATCTTCAAACAGCGCTACGAGCAAATCAGCCAGAGCAAGGAAGATATTAATTTGACTTATAAAAGCGATTTATTTGATGATGAATTGATTTCAATATTAAAAGCAAATATCAATAAAGATAAAGCTTTACAATATACTAGTGTTGGGACACACAAGGATGATTTGGTGTTTTTAATTGATGAACATCCGATTAAAAAATTTGGCAGTCAAGGACAACAGAAATCATTTTTAATTGCATTGAAACTGGCACAATTCGATTTTATAAAACAACAATGTGATGTTGCTCCCATTCTTCTATTGGATGATATTTTTGATAAATTGGATGAAAATAGAGTAGCGCAAATTATTAGGTTGGTAGATAATGATGAATTCGGACAAATTTTTATCAGCGACACCCATGCCGAACGTACTGAGGATATTGTGAAACAGATTCATCAATCTTACAAAATTATTAAACTATGAAAAAGTTATACCTACTGATTTGTATTTTGGTTATCAGTTGCTCAAAAAATCCTGAAACTTACCTTGAGCACCTCGAAGGTTACTGGGAAATTAAATCTGTGACTATGCCAGATGGAAAAGAAAAAGATTATCGATTCAACGAAACTATAGATTATATTAGCTTTAACGACAGTTTAAAAGGTTTTAGGAAAAAGTTAAAACCTGGAATCAACGACACTTATTTAACTTCGGACGATGCTGAAGCATTGACCATAAAACTAGAAAATGACAGTTTAAATATTTATTATTCAACTCCATTTTCAAATTGGAAAGAAACCATTTTAAATGCTACCCAAACAGAGCTCAAAGTGGTAAACGAAAACAATATTGTATATTTATACGAGCGTTATGCACCTATTATTTTAGATGTAGAAACTGATTGATAAAATAAAATAGCTTCCAAATAGAATTTAAAAATGGCAAAGCGAAACAACGACAATCAACCAATACAAGATATTCTAAAAGAGTTTGTTAAATCAAATAATTTACAAACTGGATTGGACAAGGTTAACGTGCGCGAAGCTTGGGCAAATTTAATGGGTAACGGAGTTAATAATTACACCACGGCCATTGAACTAAAACACGAAACACTTTACGTACAACTTAGCTCTAGTGTTTTACGCGAAGAACTTAGTTACGGCAATGCAAAAATCGTTAAAATGCTCAATGAGGCTATTGGTAAAGAAGTGGTGAAAAAATTAGTGCTCCGCTAAATTCATGAACCAACCTTTAAATTATTCAGACAATCAAGAGCCAAATTATATAGGTCACAAATACCCAATACAGTGGTCTATGAGTAGAGCCGAAAAAGCTACTCTCATTGAAATACTTAACTATATCAAACCAACAGTTGCCATTGAAATTGGCACATACAATGGTGGAAGTTTACAGGTCTTAAGTGACCATTCAGAGAAAGTTTATGCGATTGATATAACACCAGATCATCGAGATTCACGATGCGATAATTTTGAAAACGTCACTTATCTTATTGGTGATTCTAAAACTGAACTGCCAAAATTGATTCATAAAATTGCTAAAAATGAAGAAATTATTGAATTTATATTAATAGATGGTGACCATAGTACTGAAGGTGTTCTGCGGGATTTATATAATGTATTACAAATTGTACCGAAAAAACCTGTGACTATTATCCTTCATGACAGCTTTAACCCAAATTGCAGAGCGGCGATGAAAGCTTTTGATTACAATAGTAATCCTTATGTTAATTACGTAGAACTGGATTATGTAACTGGAGCTTTTAACCATGATGGCCTTTTTAGAGAAATGTGGGGAGGATTTGCGTGTATTCAAATGCAGCCCGATAAGCGTCAAGTAGATTTAGTAATTTCAGAATATCAAGCCAAGCTGTATAAGATCATCTATTATAAGTCTAAACATTTCTACAAGAAATTTTTCGGGTTTTTAAAACCTTTCTATCGCATATTTAAAAAATAGTTTCTTTTGTAAATTGCTTTGTATCTTTACATAAAGAAAAATTCATGCGCTATTTAAGTATATTTATCATTAGCATACTCCTACAAACTATGACAATTTTTGATTTTAACACTGAGAGCAATATTAATAACTGGAACATTGTTGATGATGTCGTCATGGGAGGAAAATCCAATGGGCAATTTGAATTAAATGATCAAGGACACGCGGTATTTTCTGGCAAAATTTCATTAGAAAACAATGGTGGTTTTTCTTCTATACAATACGGTTTTGAAACTATTGAAACCAATTCGTATTCCAAATTTTTGATACGCGTTAAAGGTGATGGAAAGAAATATCAGTTCAGAGTAAAAAATACCAAAGACCAAAGGCACTCTTTTATTTACGAATTTACCACCACCAAGGAGTGGCAGAATATTGAGATTCCTTTTTCTGAAATGTATCCCGCTTTTCGTGGCAACCGATTGGATATTCCAAACTATGATGGCGAGCAAATGGCAGAAATCACCTATCTTATCGGAAACAAAAAAGAAGATCGTTTTCAACTTCTCATCGATTTTATAAAAATTCATTAATTCAAACATCTAAATTTTAAAGTAAATATTATTTAGTATTTTGATGTCCTCTTAATTTTCATACATGAAATATTTTAAATTAATTGTAACATTACTGCTCGTTATACTTGTGTTCTATGGGCTTAATACCAAATTTGGATCAGTTCCACCGTTAGGTAAATTCTTAAACCCGTATACAGGCATATGGCAAAATGAAACCGATGAATCCTTAACCGGAAACATTTCAATTTCACATTTAAAGGATGATGTGACCGTACATTATGACGAACAATTGATTCCACACGTTTTTGCCCAAAACGAAACCGACCTTTACAGAGCACAAGGTTATTTAACCGCAAAACACCGCTTATGGCAAATGGAATTTCAAACCTATGCGGCAGCGGGTAGACTTTCTGAAATTATAGGAGAAAACGCACTGGATTACGACCGTCAAGAACGCAGACGCGGCATGGGTTACGGAGCAGAACAAGCACTAAAAAAAATGAAAGAAGATCCGGAAACACAAGCCTTTGTTCAGGCTTATGCCGAAGGTGTCAATAGTTATATTAATCAATTAAATGAAAAAACTTACCCTGTAGAATATAAACTATTGGATTACAAACCAGAAGCATGGACACCTAAAAAGACTGCTTTATTACTTATGTACATGACAAAAATGTTAGCAGGTGGTGATGACGATATGGTGAACACAAACGCGCTACGCCTATTAGGCAAAGAGCGATTTGATTTGTTATTTCCAGATTTTTTCGACATAACTGATCCCATTATTCCAAAGGAAACCGATTGGAGTTTTATTGATGTACCACAAACTGAAAATCCAAATACTGAGGTCGTTCTAGATTCCATAGCCGAAATTATTGATCAACCCAATCCGGATAATGGCAGTAACAATTGGGCGGTTTCAGGTGATAAATCATATTCAGGAAACCCTATTTTGGCAAACGATCCTCACTTGGGTCTTAATCTACCTGCCATTTGGTTTGTGATGCAACTGAGTACACCAAACCACAATGTATTTGGAGCAACAATTCCCGGCGCTTTGGGAGTGATCTCTGGGTTTAACCAAAAAATTGCTTGGGGCGAAACCAATGCCACTCGAGATGTAATTGATTGGTATAAAATTGAATTTAATGAAGATAAAACAAAATATAAATATGATGGAGGCTGGAAAGACGTATCCTATAGAATTGAGGAGATTAAAATAAAAGGACAAGAAACTTTCAGGGATTCCATTTGGTTTACGCATCATGGTCCTGTGGTGTATGATAGCAATTTTAAATCGAATCTCGGAATGGCTGGCTATGCCATGAAATGGGTTGGGCATATTGGCGGTAACAATCAAAAAACATTTTTAGAATTAAATAAAGGTGAAAATTATGACGATTACGTTAAAGCACTGAGTCATTACACAGCACCTGCACAAAATTTTGTATTCGCTTCAACGGAAGGCGATATTGCCCTTTGGATACAAGGATTATTGCCTAACAAATGGGAAGGCCAAGGTAAATTTATCATGGATGGTAGCCAACCTGAAAATGACTGGCAAGGGTTTATTCCGCAACAATTTAATGCGCATGTGAAAAATCCTGAACGTGGTTTTGTGAGTTCTGCAAATCAGCATCCTGTGGATGAAAACTATCCGTATTATGTTTTTAATGACGGTTATGAGACATATAGAAATCGTGTGATTAATGATTTTTTTAATTCAAAGGAAAAATTTGACATCCAAGATTTTAAGGATCTGCACAATAATAATTATAATCTTAAAGCGGCTGAAATTGTACCATACATGTTAGAAAATATGGATGTTTCAAATTTAACCGCTGAAGAAAAAGCAATATATAAAGAAATTAAAAATTGGGAATTTAACAATGACATTGAAGAAGTTGGGCCAAGTATTTTTAGGCAATGGTATGGCAATGTGTATGATTTGGTTTGGGATGAGTTTGAGGCGGACAGTACGGCACTTTCAACACCATTCACATATCAAACCACTTATTTGTTAAAAAACCATGGTGAAGACGAATTTATGGATATCGTTGAGACACCAGAGAAAGAAACCGCTAAAGATCTTTTTCTTTTAGGTTTTAAGAAAGCTGCAGAACGGTTAATGGAAATAAAAGACGAAAAAGGAGATTACACTTGGCAAAAATACAAAGCCACTTATGTTGGTCACTTGCTACAAGCATTACCAGCATTCTCACGTTTTGATGTACCAATTGGAGGAGATCGAAGCATAGTGAATGCTACTTCCGAAAATCACGGACCATCATGGCGAATGATTGTTGAAATGACATCTCCGCCTACTGCTCTAGGAATTTATCCGGGTGGACAGTCAGGAAACCCAGGCAGTAAGTATTATGACAACTTCATAGACGATTGGGCAGCTGGCAAATACCATAAGCTCAACTTTTTACAATCCAATACCGCAACCGATGCTATCATTGGAACACAAACTTTAAAACCTATTTTTAATGAGCAATAATATTCTCAATTTTATAGCAACTATAGTGCTCGCCTTCATTTTATCCTTATTTATGGGATGGCCTTCTGTGATGACAGCAGCATTGGCTACAGCTTTATTTATTCCATTAAAAAAAGCGAGTGTATTTTTTATTCCTTTTCTGGCCATACTACTGTTTTGGATTGTTTATAGTTTTATCTTGAGTAATGGAAACGACTTTATTTTAGCAAAACGCATAGCTACATTGTTATCTTTAGGAGGTAATGCTTATCTATTGATGCTAGTAACCGGAGTTATTGGAGGTCTCGCTGCAGGAGTAGCCGCTATGTTTGGAAAGCAGTTGCGGTTAGTGTTCGGAAAGAATTAAGTTCTTTTTAGTTAAAAATCACTTTTTAAACTCTCGTTTAATCGTATAGATTAATTCTTCTAAACCATTGATTTTTATATCATACATTTGCGTCATCATTCTGCCTAGCTTCCCCTCAGGAAAGCCTTTTTGTTTAAACCAGGTGAAGTAATACTCTGGTATATCTACTAAATAACGATCTTTGTATTTACCAAAAGGCATTTTATAATGAGCAAGTTCTATAAGTGCTTCTTTGCTACCTTCCAAGGCTCAGACTTTGAAATTATCAAGTTTCTTTAACTCTAACTCTATGAAAAGTTCCCATTTCTTCTGCATTTCAGGATTCATAGAATGGTTGCTTTCAAAATCGTATCGCTTTTGGGTTTTGTCCAAAGCCTCATTGATAGAGTTATGAAGCCTTTTCAGTTGACCCTTAATGTTTTGGTTCGGTTTTAATTTTGATAATTTTTCCCTAAACATCCTTGCATACAATTCAGTTATGTCAAAATGCAGCTGCTCATGCGCCAAAATATAATCGTCTGCCATAGACTCAACGTACCAAGATTTATTTGGATAAAAATGTGACTCTACAGTCGCTGTAAAGTCCACAACACGATTACGATTCGTGGTTTTAATAGAGAAACCAAATGTAATACCAGAAGCAGTCAATGCCACAGCATCCGAGTTTGGGTTTGGTGCAGACTTAAAATCAGACCAATCCAATTTTTTTGATTCAGTCCAAAGCATCGGCTCTTCGTTGGATGGATTTCCAACTAGAAAGAAAAATGATAATAGTGCTATGAGAATTTTCATCTATTTTACTCCCAATGAAATGTAATATTTTTTTCAATATCTGGATGCAAACTGTAATGCACAGGGCATGTACTTGCTGTACGCTCTAATATGGTTTTCAATTTATCATCAGCTTTAAACGGAAAGTTAATGACAATGTCAATTTTTGAAATCCTTCGTGGGTCACTTGCCATAGTTTTTGTAACCTCAGCAGTTGTGCCAGACATATTCACTTCTAAATCTGCCGCCTTTATGCCCATAACCGTGAGCATACAATTGGCCAACCCTGTTGCTATAGTGTCTGTTGGTGAAAACGCTTCACCTTTACCATTATTATCTATTGGTGCATCAGTAATGTAGGAATCCTGAGATTTGAGATGAACATTTTCAGTTCTTAAATTACCGATATAAGTTACTTTTGATGTCATATTAATTTGCTTTAACAATTCTAAGATCATCGTATTTCACGATATATACAGCCTCGTTCACGTAACCTCCAAACAATGATTTATTGTATCTGAATTTATTTTCCACGTACTCAGTCTCGATGGACTCGTCTGAAGCTTGAAACAAATCGTCTTTATAAGCTAAACGCATCAGAACATCTAACGTTATATCAAAACCACGTACTGCATACTTACTTGGCGAAACACCATATTCTTTGCGGTATGCTTTAACAAATCCATTGGTACTATTTTCATCAAAATCTTTGTTCACGGATGGATAATGAAATTTGAGGTTTGATAAATGGTAGTTATCGATATTCTTACCTTCAAAAGCTTTATTCTTATCTAAAGTGGCCAAAATGAGTTCTTTTTTCAAATCAATTAAACCATTGAGCATACTTATAACACTAGATGCAAAGGCATTACTATCCGTTTCTAAAAAAACAATCGTTTTTCCTAAGGTAAACACATTTTCCAAATCTGTTGGATATATGAAGTGGGCATCATTACCTTTTTTATCTTTTCTTGAAAAAATAAGTTTAGCCGAAGGAAATTCTCTTTTCAGCATTTCGCTTCTTGCACGATTGGCTTGATCAGAAATAATAACAATCTGATTTAAAAGACTATCTGCTTTTACAAAATCTATCATAGCTTTTTGCAACAACTTATCTTCTGGTATCGTTTGAAAGACGTTATTATAAACGTCTTTAGGTTTATTCATTGCGGCAATTACAGGGACTTTATCTCCCCTGAGCGCAGAAGCCACACGATCAAAACTTTTTTCTTCCATAGGACCAATTACTGCATCATATTCGGAAAAATTGTTTTCACTTAATAACTCCCTTATATGTGAAGCTTGATAACGCGTATCAAACACCCTTAACTCCGTTGAAATTCCCAGCTGTTTTGCTGAATCTAAAGCCATTATTGCACCAGCATGAAAATCTAACACAATAGGTAATAATCTATTGTCTTTAATCATTGCCTTTGTTTCTTCAATTGAATCTGTATCTATCCTATCTAAACGAAAAGGCATCATTAAAGCAATCTTTTTCTTTTTAAAATTAGTCAATCGTTTTTCCAATGACGTCATTTCCACATCTCCCAATATTTCCATTACATCTACCGATGCAGGTACTTTTAGAACCATGCCGTTTTTAAGTCCCGTTTCTTTAAGATCAGGGTTTAGTTCTTCCAATTCTTCTTGAGTTAATCCTAACTTTACTTTAAGCCGGAAGAAACCTTCTGCTGGTTGTACTTCGTAATAATTATATTCAGATTCAATAGCCTTTTCTTCATTATCCGAAATATTTGGAACGTTCAATTCATCTCCAGGTTGTATCACGTCCTTCATTCGTGGATTTAATGCTTCCAGCTGTTCTACTGTAATCCCGAATTTGTAAGCGATTCGCCATTTGCCTTCTTTTGGTAATACGGTATATTTTTTTACCGTATTATTTAATGTCTGCTTAGAAATGATAGTTCTGTATTTAGGTATTTTAATTCTATCCCCTTTCTTTAAATTCTCAGAATATAATTGACGGTTTGCTTTTTTAATTTCGTCAATAGTGACATTGTATTTCTGTGACAAGCTAAAAAGTGTTTCCTTACGTCTTACCTTATGTTTTTCGTAACCGATGAGCTCACGCTTTTCTTCTACAATATCGTCATTCTTAACGCGCGTATCTGGAATAATTAATACAGAATTTGGTTGAAACTTTCGTTTGGCATCTGGATTAAGCGCATATATGTCAAAAGGAGTTACCATGTATTTTTTGGCAATAGTCTCAATGGTTTCACCTGGCTGTACTTTGTGCGTTTTGTAATCTTGAGCGTTTAAGCTAATTACAAATGCCAATAATATGATGGATATAAAATTTTTCATGTTCTATTTATTAGATATACGCTTTGACATTATCAATGGACTTCAATAATTAAATCCATCATTATTTACAAAGAGATCCAGCTTCCACTGAAATTTATTTATTCCCATTCAATGGTTGCTGGTGGTTTTGAGCTGATATCATAGACAACTCTGTTCACACCTTTTACTTTATTTATTATTTCGTTTGAAGTTTTTTGCAAAAACTCATAAGGTAAATTTACCCAATCTGCCGTCATTCCATCCGTACTTTCAACAGCTCTTAACGCTACGCACTTTTCATATGTACGTTCATCTCCCATGACTCCAACGCTATTTACCGGCAGCAACATTGCACCGGCCTGCCAAACCTTATCATATAAATTCCAAGACCTTAGATTGTTGATAAAAACAAAATCTACCTCTTGTAATATACGCACTTTTTCTGGCGTAATGTCTCCCAAAATCCTAATGGCCAAACCTGGTCCGGGAAATGGATGACGACCTAATAATTGTTTGTCCATATTCATAGATGCACCAACGCGTCTCACCTCATCTTTAAACAATGCTTTCAATGGCTCAACAACTTTCAATTTCATAAAATCTGGTAATCCACCAACATTATGATGACTCTTTATAGTAGCACTTGGACCTCCTGTTGCTGAAACACTTTCTATTACATCTGGATAGATGGTACCTTGCGCTAACCACTTTACATCTTTTATAAGATGTGCTTCATCGTCAAAAACCTCAATGAACACACGACCTATCGTTTTTCGTTTTTCCTCCGGGTCGCTCTTTCCTGCCAAAGCATCCAAAAAGCGTGCCGAAGCATCTACACCTTTAACGTTTAATCCCATGCCTTCGTATTGGGTAAGCACATCTTTGAATTCATTTTTTCTTAAAAGTCCATTATTTACAAAAATGCAGTATAGGTTTTTACCAATGGCTTTGTGCAACAACATGGCCGCTACAGAAGAATCTACTCCACCAGATAAACCTAAAACTACTTTATCATCACCAATTTTATTCTTTAGTGATTCAACAGTTTCTTCAACAAAAGCATTCGGTGTCCAATCTTGATCAACCTTAGCTATTTTTACTAGGAAATTTTGAAGTAATTGATGCCCATCTGTTGTATGATAAACTTCAGGATGAAACTGGATTGCATAGGTTGCTTCATCTTGAATTTTATAAGCTGCATTTTGAACATCATTTGTACTAGCCAATAAAATCCCACCTTCTGGTAATGTTTTTATGGTATCGCTATGACTCATCCAAACTTGGCTGCCTTTATGTATATTCTCAAAGAATTCCTCATCTGGTTTTACATATTCCAAATTGGCCCTTCCGTATTCTCTTGTATTGGACTCTGCTACTTCACCACCTGAAAAATGTGCTAAATATTGTGCACCATAACAAACGGCAAGCATAGGTTTTTTACCTCTGATTTTTGAAAGATCCGGATGCAGAACGGCTTCTCCTCTCACGGAATTTGGACTACCAGATAGAATTACCGCTTTAAAACTATCGGAATCGGTTGGAATCTTATTAAAAGGGTGGATTTCGCAATAAATATTTAATTCTCTCACACGACGCGCTATAAGCTGTGTGTACTGCGATCCGAAATCTAAAATTAGGACTTTGTTGTGTTGCATGTGCAAAAATAAGGATTGATGGGGAATTTATGATTTACGATTTACGATTTTTTGAATAGTTTTTAACAGTTTACAATGATAAAATCCAAATTCAAAGCTAGTAGAAATGACTTTTGAATTATATTGTGATTATTGCAAACTCACTCTTTAATGGCTCAAGTCTATTCATTAATTCCGGGATTAAATCTTCTCCATATTCCAAATACAATTCCGAAAAATTAGTGTTTCGCTCCTGTAAACTCTTATTAGGAAACAATTGTTCTTGCAATTCTGTGCAACGACTAATTTGATCTGCTAGTTTCTTTTTCTGTGCTTTTAACAGCCGTTTCTCAAGATGTTTCAGGCCTTTAACTTGTTTTACTTCTTGTGCTTTTACTGCACCCAAAAAGGATTTATCGGTTTGCTCCGCCAGTTGATATAAATCTTCAAATTGTTTTACCAAAAAGTTGGCCTGCTCAGAAAAATCAATATCTATGTTTGAAATTTTACGGACTTTCTTATTAATAAAACTTGCTCTATCCAAGAATAAATCCGCATCCGAAATGTCGAGGTTTTTGAGTTTTTCAGATTGTTTAATTGTTTTTATTATGGCTGAATTTCTCAATAATAACATAGGAAACGGAACACTCTGTGCCTCAAAGTTAGATTTTAGTTGCAGCCAATAAATCAGTTCTCCTCCACCACCAATGTAACAGAGGTTGGGTAAAACTACCTCTTGATATAGCGGACGCATGATCACGTTTGGCGAAAAGCGCTCAGGAAATTCTTCGACGTGTTTTAGCAATTCTGTTTCGGACCACCTTATATCCGTATCAAGCACTTGATAGATTCCATCTATATTAACAATTCGTTCACGTAGTCCGTCTTTGAGGTAGAAAAGGTTAATTTCCCTTGGATTTACTTGAATCGTTAGCTCTAAACCCTCAAGTTTTTTATTCGTTTCAGTAACTGTTTCAAAGGCAGATTCTTCCAAAATCTCTTTCTTCATCTGTGGAAGGAACAAACGTTTTAACCTTTTGTCGTCTGCATCTAAAACGACCAAACCATAATTCCCAAACAATTCGTTAGCTAAATAGCGCGTGGCATCAGCTAAATTATTGTGATTGAGGTAGGCCTTTTTGAACCATTCTTTTAATTGTTCGGCATGTTTTCCTGGGCCGAATTCAGCTGAAACAACCTCAAAAACAGCGTCTAAACCTTCGGTATTAAAATGACCTACAGCTCCAGTTTGCTTACTGTTCCATTGAATCTTTTTTCCTTTAAAATTAAAATAATTAATTTCCTCAAAATCATGATCTTCGGAAGCAATCCAATAAATTGGAACAAAATTATAATCTGGAAAATTCTGCTTTAATTCTTTCGTTAAGTTTATAGTTGAGATAATTTTATACAAGAAGTATAGTGGTCCTGTAAATAGATTTAACTGGTGGCCAGTGGTAATCGTAAAAGTGTTTTTTTCTTTTAGGCTTTCAATGTTATTAGAAGTAAGTTCTGAAGCATTAATATTTTGATATTGATCTTTAAGAACTTGTGTTATGATATTTCTAGGCTCGCTACTAAATGACAGCGATTTTTCTTCAATCTGCGTTTTAAAATTTTCCAACTTGGGAAACCTATTGTAAAACGGCTTTAATTCTGTTTTTTCATCAAGGTAATCACAAATAAAATCAGAGAAATAACCCGTTTCCCTAAACGAAATGAAGTCGGTTGGCATAAAAATGTTAATTAAGCCCTAAATATAATACCATTCGTTTTTTTAACTGCTAAATTTTAGTTAATTCGCCTATGCTTAGTATATTTACTAGCATTCAACTAAACTATATTTTAAATGCAGAAATTAATTCTTGTTCTCTTCGTTGCCCTCAACTTTCAAATCTCCTCATTTTCACAAACTGTTCAATCCCCAAGCGCTTTTTTAGGTTATGATATTGGCACACAATTCAGCCGGCACCATCAAGTTATAGATTATTTTAAAAGTGTTGCCAATGCAGTTCCAAATCAGATGAAACTTGAAAAGTATGGCGAAACCAACGAACGTAGACCATTGTATTTGGCCTATATTTCAAGTGAAGAAAACATTAACAATCTTGAAACTATCCGAGAAAACAACCTTAAAAATGCTGGTTTGGCAGATGGCCAACCTAGCTCAACCGATACCGCTATTGTTTGGTTAAGCTATAATGTTCACGGTAATGAAGCCTCTAGTACAGAAGCTTCTATGCTCACGTTATACAAGCTACTGACAGAAAAACAGGAATGGTTAAAAAATACAGTCGTTATTATGGATCCATGCATTAATCCAGACGGTCGTGACCGCTACGTCAATTGGTTTAATGAAACGGCAAGCAAGCCTTATAATGTAGACCGTCAAGCCAGCGAACACCAGGAACCTTGGCCAGGTGGAAGACCTAACCATTATCTTTTTGACCTTAATCGTGATTGGGCTTGGGCTACACAAGTTGAAACCAAGTCGCGCTTACAAGTATATAATAAATGGATGCCACATATCCATGTCGATTTTCATGAACAGGGCATCAATGAGCCATATTATTTTGCTCCTGCTGCAGAACCCTTTCATGAAGTTATAAGTGATTGGCAACGCGACTTTCAGACACAGATTGGTCAGAATCACGCCAAATATTTTGACAAGGAAGGTTGGTTGTTTTTTACAAGAGAGCGTTTTGATTTGTTTTATCCGAGCTACGGAGATACCTACCCAACATACATGGGCGCGATTGGCATGACTTACGAACAAGGAGGACACGGTATGGCTGGACTTGGAATTCTGAATGACGAAGGTCATGTACTAACTTTAGTTGAAAGACTTACACATCATACCACGACTGGACTTTCTACCGTCGAAATTGCTTCGAAAAATGCTGAAAAATTGAATACTGAATTTTCTAAATTCTTTGATAATTCAAATTTAAAATACAAAAGCTACGTCGTTGCAGGTAATCCTGACAAACTGAATAGTTTAAAGGAACTATTGAATAAACACGAAATTAAACACGAAAGTGCCACAGGAAACAAAGTTTCAGGTTATAATTACAAAACAGGCACTCAAAGCAATATGGAAATTGATGGTAATACCGTAGTTGTGCATACCAACCAGCCAAAAGGCAAAATGGTTAAAGTCCTTTTTGAGCCAGATGCAAAACTATCGGATTCGCTTACTTACGATATTACAGCTTGGTCTATACCTTATGCTTATGGATTAGACGCTATCGCGAGTACCTCTAAAGTAGCGAGCAAAACCAACGTTATTGGTAAAATGCCAACAGTACTTCCCAATGCTTATGGATATGTAAGCAAATGGAATTCTATGAAAGATGCTAAATTTTTGGCCGAATTACTTAAACAAGATTTTAGAGTGCGTTTTACCGAGAAGCCTTTCAGTTCAAATGGTTCTAAATTTGATCGTGGCTCGCTGATTATCACAAAAGGTGACAATTTGCAGATGAAAGATTTTACTTCAAAATTAAATGTAATAGTACAAGAGCATAAACAAACCTTGACGTCAATCAACTCGGGATTTTCAGATACATTTCCCGATATTGGCTCACCTGATATTAAGTTAATTAATCCGCAAAAAATAGCTGTACTTTCTGGAGAAGGTACTTCTTCGTTGAGCTATGGTGAGATTTGGCACTTTTTTGAACAACAACTTAATTATCCTCTGACATCAATTAATACTGATAATTTGGACCGTACAAATCTGGATAAATTCAACGTTCTCATTATGCCAAATGGTTATTATGGCAGTATTTTAAATGATGATAACATGAAAAAAATAAAAAGCTGGGTACGCAGTGGCGGAAAGGTTATAGCCATTGATGGTGCATTACGAAGTTTTGCAGGAAAGGACGGTTTCAGCTTGAATTTCAAAAAAGCAGATGAGTCAACAGAAGAAGAGAAAAAAGATAATCTAACTCCTTACGCAGACCGCGAGCGCGAATACAGTAACAACCTCATTACAGGTGCAATCTTTAAAACAGAAGTAGATAAAACTCACCCTATGGCTTTTGGTTATGGTGATGACTATTTTACTCTAAAATTAGGTAGTTCTGCATACAGTTTGCTAGACAATGGTTACAATGTCGCTTATTTAAAAGATACCAAAGTATATTCTGGATTTGCTGGTCAAGAAGCATTAAAAAATTTAGATAAAACTTTAGTTTTTGGAGAAGAACCAATGGGAAGCGGTAGTTTTATTTATATGGTCGATAATACGCTTTTTAGAAGTTTTTGGGAAAACGGGAAATTGTTTTTAGTAAACTCAATTTTCTTTGTTAATCATAATGCGTATGAACTTTAATTTTTGATATATAGACTGAACTTCAAAATTGTTCGCTAAAATTAATATCACTCCAACCCATATCGTTAATAATTCGATTTAAAAATCAATAAAAAATTAAACTATGAAATCCATCAAATCAACGTTTTTATCCTTAATCGTTCTGTTCTTAATCGCATCCTGCAAACAAAACGAGAAAAAAGACACAGCAGAATTTAGAGTCGATTACGAAAAATTTACTTTGGATAATGGCTTGCAAGTCATTCTTCATGTAGACAAATCAGATCCTATTGCCGCAGTAGCGTTGACCGCTCACGTAGGTTCTGCACGTGAAAAAGAAGGCAGAACCGGTTTTGCTCATTTATTTGAACATCTTTTGTTTTTGGAATCTGAGAATCTCGGTAAAGGTGGTCTTGACCAAATGAGTGCACGTATTGGTGGCTCAGGTGCCAATGGTTCTACAAGTCGTGATCGCACCAATTATTTTCAAACGGTTCCAAAAGACGCTTTGGAGAAAATGATCTGGGCAGAGGCTGATAAACTTGGTTACTTTATTAATACTGTCACAGAACCCGTTTTGGCAAAGGAAAAACAAGTCGTAAAAAACGAGAAAAGACAGGGTGTAGACAATCGTCCTTATGGTCACAACTCTGCGGTTATAAATAAAAATCTCTACCCTGAAGGGCATCCTTATAGCTGGGAGGTTATTGGTTCTTTGGAAGATTTACAAAACGCCACCTTAGATGACGTAAAAGAATTTTACAGACGCTGGTATGTGCCTAATAATGTAACCCTAACTATTGCTGGAGATATAGATGTAGAACAGACTAAAACATGGGTAGAAAAGTATTTCAACGAAATTCCTCGTGGAGAAGATATCCCAAAAATTGAAAAGCAGCCTGTTATATTAAAAAATTCTAAGCGACTTTATTACGAAGATAATTTTGCCCGTGCACCTAGATTAAGCATGACGTGGCCTGGAGTTCCTCAGTATCATAAAGATTCTTATGCGTTAAGTGTACTATCAGATTATTTGTCTAACGGAAAAAAAGCACCACTTTATAAATCTATAGTAGAGGACCAGCAATTGGCAAGTAATGTCGGAATGGGTCAATATAATTCTGAAATTGCAGGTCAGATAATGTTAAATGTTACTGCCTATGACCAAAAAGATTTAAATAATGTAGCTGCCGCAATCAACGAAGGTTTCAAAAATTTTGAAGTGGATGGTATTTCTGAAGCAGATTTAAACAGAATAAAAGCCGGACAAGAAACCGATTTCTACAATGGGCTTTCAAGTGTATTGGGCAAAGGTTTTCAACTCGCTCAATACGAAATTTTTGCTGGAGATCCAGGTTTCATCAATCAAGATGTAAAGAATATTTTAGCCGTTACATCAGAAGATGTAATGCGCGTTTATAACACCTACATTAAGGACAAAAACTTTGTAGCCACTAGTTTTGTGCCAAAAGGGCAAAAGAATTTGGTGTTAGATAATTCACAATTGGCAGAAGTAACAGAAGAAAAAATTATAGAAGGTGCAGAAGAGACCTTTGATCCAAGTATTGCAGCAGAATACGAAAAAACGCCAAGCAGCTTTGACCGTAGCGTAGAACCTGATTATGGCGAAAGTCCAGATTTAAATATTCCAGAAGTTTGGAAAAAAGAACTAGAATCTGGGATTAAAGTATTTGGTATTGAGAATGCTGAAGTACCGTTAGTTCAATTTGAAATGCAAATTGAAGGTGGGCTCTTACTTGAGAATACCGATAAAGTTGGTGTGTCCAACCTCTTAGCTAACCTTATGACTAAAGGTACGAAGAACAAAACACCAGAAGAACTTGAAAATGCTATCGAAAGTTTAGGTGCTCGTATCAATGCCTACGCTACAGACAACAGCATTGTTATTTCCGGCACGACATTATCAAAACATTTTGATGCAACAATGGATTTAGTAACAGAAATTTTATTGTTGCCACGTTGGGACGAAAAGGAATTTGACTTGCTGAAGCAGGGCACTATCAGTAGCATACAACGTAGCAAAGCCGATCCAAATAGTATTGCAGAAAACGAGTTCGCCAAGATACTTTATGGCGACGATAACATTTTTGCTCATAATAATAGAGGTTCTGAAGATTCCGTCAAATCCATCACTATGGCAGATTTACAGAATTATTACAATGCCAATCTTTCACCGAAACTAACCAATATGCACATTGTTGGGGCTATTGACGAGAACAAAGTGATTTCAGCACTAAAAATTATAAATGAAACATGGGAACCCAAAGACGTTGCGATGCCTGAAATTTCGATGCCGTTATACCCTGAAAAATCAGCCGTATATTTTTACGATGTTCCTGGTGCTAAACAGTCTGTCATCCGTTTTGGTTATCCTGCCTTAAAAGCAACACACAAAGATTATTATCCAGCCAACGTAATGAACTATCGTTTGGGAGGTGGCAGTTTTGCTTCGCAATTAACACAGCAATTACGTGAAAACAAAGGTTATACTTACGGAATTGGTTCGAGATTTTCAGGTACAGAATATAAAGGTGAATTTATAGTCGGTAGTGGTGTCCGTTCTAATGTTACCTACGAATCTGCTGCTTTAGTAAAAGAAATCTTGGAAAATTATGGTGCAAATTACTCTGAAGAAGATCTAGAAGTCACTAAAGGCTATACTATAAAAAGTAATGCCAGAGCTTTTGAAACTTTGGGTGCAAAATTAGATATGCTTACTAACATTAGTAATTATGGCTATGAAGATGATTATGCAAAACAACGAGAAAATCTAGTGAGCGAAATGACCGTAGATGATATTAAAACACTTATTGAAAAATACATCAGACCTAACCAAATGATTTATTTAATCGTTGGTGATGCTCAAACACAGTTGGATAAATTAGAGAATTTAGGATTTGGAAAACCAACTTTATTGAATGGAGAGAATAATACTTTAAAATAATAACATGTAATATTATGTTCACAGATATCCATCCAAAATTACCGATGCGCAATAAAGCAATTACCAAAGATTATTACATCAATAAACTAGGTTTTAAAGTGTTGGATAGCGAGGATTTTGATGGATACTTAATGATAACAAAGGAAACTATTGAAATCCATTTTTTTGAATTTAAAAAATTAAAACCCAGAAAGAACTATGGTCAAGTCTATATTAGAACGAATAATATAGAGCAGCTATATCAGGAATTTTTGGACCATGACATAGTAATTCATCCTAACGGAAAATTGTCCATACAACCATGGGGACAAAAAGAGTTTTCCCTACTTGATCCAGATTCTAATTTGCTCACGTTTGGACAAGGGATATCGTAAGATGCCAGATTAATATATTTTTAAACTATGAAACCAACAGCAGCACATAATGAGCGTATGGCTAATATGACTTTCTCATCGGTCTATCCACATTACGTAACTAAGGTAGAAAAGAAAGGCAGAAGTATAGATGAACTACACCAAGTCATCGAATGGCTCACTGGTTTTAACGAAGAAAAGCTGAACAAATTGATTGAAGAAAAAGTGACATTCAAAACGTTTTTTGAACGTGCTCAATTAAACCCAAATGCAAAACTTATCAAAGGTGTAATTTGTGGCTATCGTATCGAGGAAATAGACAATCAACTCACTAAAGAAGTAAGGTATTTGGATAAGTTGGTAGATGAATTAGCAAGAGGGAGAAAGATGGAAAAAATATTACGCTCTTAAGAACGGCTATTAGCATTTTCCATCTTATCGCATCAAACTTATGGCTGGTATGTTACCAGTTTTGAAGCAGTTATTGTTATCTTTAATTATAAAATAAGATATTATGACTCAACCAGATTTTTCTAACTTAAAAGCTATTTACATAAACTGCACATTAAAAAAATCGCCAAGACAAAGTCATACCCAAGGCTTAATTGATGTCTCAAAAAAAATAATGGAAAAGGAACAGGTGCAAGTCGAGGAAATTCGATTTGTAGATCACAATGTGCCACCTGGAGTTTATCCAGACATGACGGAATACGGTTGGGATAAAGACGAATGGCCAAAATTATTTGAACGTATTTTTGATGCGGATATATGCATTATTGGCACACCCATATGGTTGGGCGAAAAATCTTCTGAAACCACTAAGCTCATTGAGCGTTTTTATGCCATGAGCAGTGAGCAAAACGAAAAAGGACAATACAAATTTTATGGTAAAGTTGGCGGTTGCATCATTACCGGTAACGAGGATGGCATCAAACATTGCGCCATGAACATTCTTTATTCGCTACAACATATTGGGTATTCCATTCCGCCACAAGCCGATTGTGGTTGGATTGGAGAAGTTGGGCCAGGCCCAAGTTACCTAGACGAAGAATCTGATGCAAAGAATAGTAATTTCACAAATAGGAATACCACTTTTATGACCTATAATCTAATGCATCTTGCTAAAATGCTTAAAGAAAATAACGGTTATCCTGCTTATGGAAATTTACCCGAAGCATGGGAAGATGGTACGCGTTGGAATTTTGAAAACCCAGAATATAGATAATTTTATATGTTTTGTCTTAAGTCGGTCCGAGTGATTTTAGTCTCGAACACTTTAGAGAGTAAAATTGTATCGAGAATCTTTATTCAATAAATTCTTTCTTATTGTTAACTGAAAATTCAACCAAAGTGACGAATTTTATAAATATATAACGCGATTAAAAGAAGTTAAATGATACATCCTAAAACTGAACTGAAATTCATAAATGATACTATTGGCTATGGAGTAGTCGCCAAAGAATTTATTCCTGCAGGAACAATTACCTGGGTTTTAGACAAATTTGATAGAGCATTCAGCCAAACGGAAGTACAGGCTATGGATGGGTTTTATCAGGATATAATAGACACATACGCTTATAGAAATAACAAGGGAGAATTCATCTTATGCTGGGATAACGGTCGATTTGTCAACCATAGTTTTAACTCAAATTGTTTAACCACGGCGTATGATTTTGAAATTGCAATACGTGACATCCAAAAAGGGGAGCAATTAACGGATGACTATGGTTACCTCAATGTCTCGGAACCTTTTGATGCTTATGATGAAGGCACGGAAAGAAAAACCGTTTACCCAGATGACTTAGTAAATTTCCACAAACTATGGGATAAAAAATTATTGCATGTTTTTGGAAAAATCATCCAACAAAACCAACCTTTAAAAGTTTTGATTTCAGACAAATTATGGTCGAAAATTGAAAATATTATTAAAGGTGATGAGGAAATGGACTCCATTCTAACTAATTATTTTAGAGGTTGAAATCGTTTTGCAATTCTAAATATGAGCATATTTCAAATTTATTTGATTTAACTTTATTAAATTTGAATTATTTAAAACCCTCATTATTATGAAATTAGGATCATTTTCAATAAGTCTAGCAGTAAAGGATATAAAAGCATCAAAAGCATTTTACGAAAATTTAGGATTTTCTGTTTTTGCCGGTCAATTAGAGAAAAATTACCTCATCATGAAAAACGAATCGACCTTAATTGGTTTATTTCAAGGAATGTTTGACAATAACATTCTAACTTTTAATCCCGGTTGGGATCAGGATGCCAATACTCTTGAAAATTTTGATGATGTGAGAGATATTCAAAAGCATTTAAAAAACCATGATGTTACATTTGCCAGTGAAATTGACACTAGTAGCGATTCTGGCCCTGCAAGTTTTGTGATTTTAGACCCAGATGGTAATGCCATATTGATTGACCAGCATGTTTAATCACATATTTTTTGGAATCTTAAAAAAATAATTATCAATCAAAAAAATAAATTTATGGATGCTGCACTACAAACAATGGTAAATAACATGCCGGAGAAAACTGGTAAATCATTGTCAGAATGGAAGAAAATCCTTAAACAGGAAAAATTCACAAAACATTCTGAAGGTGTTAATTTTTTAAAAAAAGAGCATGGAGTTACACATGGTTTCGCTAATACAATTGTTTCATTATCGAAAGAAGAAAATAAATCTGATGAGGATTTAATAACCTCTCAATATCAAGGAAAGGAAAACCTCATCCCTATTTACGAACAACTAATTGCAACAGTAAAGGGATTTGGCAAGGACGTTATCATAACGCCTAAGAAAACATCTGTTAGTGTGGTAAGAAAACGCCAGTTCGTTCTGATAAAACCAGCAACCAAATCCCGGATTGATTTAGGTCTTAAGCTTCCTGATAAACCAATTACCGATAGACTCAGTAATTCTGGACCATTTGGCACTATGTGTACACACAGAGTGCAACTGACTTCAGTTAGTGATGTTGATGAGGAATTGACCGAATGGATGCATGAGGCATATGAATTGGCCAAATAAAAATTTATTTAATTGGTTTAACTAAAGATTCATGCATAAAACCTTGAAGTGAATCATTTACTTTTAAATGATACCAACGGTTATTTTTAGCAATAACAATCACCGAAGTTTTGTCATTTAAATCTTGAATTTTTTCATTATTCACTCCTGCCCCAAGTCTTAACTCATTATTTTTCAAACGTGTAACTCCCTCATTTATCACGTCTAATTTCTCAAATCCTGGAACCTCTGTATGTTTAACAAACGGATACGGATCAACAGCTCCACCTCTAGTATAGATTCCAAAATGCAAATGAGGTGCCGTAGTTTTAGCATTTCCTGTATTACCTACAAAACCGAGCGTATCTCCAATTTTTACGCGCTTACCACTTGCAACAACTATACTATCCAAATGTGCATAATAGAGCGATTGCCCAAATAATCCATCTCGTAACCAAACTTGTTTGCCTCCCAGACCTCGATTTCCAGTATTTGAAATAAATCCCTCTGTAGCCGCAACCACAGGTGTACCTCGTTTTGCAAAAATATCGATGCCTTTGTGAGATCGCGTTCCACCACCACGTGGAGCTCCCCAAAAACTTTGAACTGCCCTATTGTTTTTCCCACTAACAGGAAAAGCTAAAGTCGGCTCTGTATAAAACTTAATAGAAAAATTTATTGTTTTGGAAAATTCCGGAAGAATTACAACCTTATACTTACCGGTTTTGATCACATCAAAATCAATTTTGTTTGATTCTGGTTCGTTAGTAAGTAAAGGCTTTTCAGACATTATAGAGTCAGTTTCAAATTCGAATACATCGATGGCCAATTGCAAACTATCCGCTATAATATCAGATTCAATTTTTAATCGTTCTCCTCTCTGCAATTCAATAGTATAAGATAAAACGCGAAAATCTAAACTGTCGGATTTAGCAGATAGTACTGAGGGTAATTCTAATTTAAGCCTATTCTTTTTGGCATTTGAATACAAGAATTCGTAGCGTTTAACCAACGTATCATTGTTCTCAAAAGTTCTTTCAAAAATTTCTCTTGCAGAAGGATTGGTAATAGCATCAGAAACTTTCTGGACTTGTTTACATGATGCTAAAACTATAAAAACAAGAACAAATCTAAAGTGCGATTTCATACTTGTAATTAAGCATAAATCGTACCAAAACAATATCCTAATTGATTGAAATATTTGCTTAAATAGTATTACAAGACTACCTCACCGTAAAGATCAAAGTCCTCCGCTTCAGTGACTTTAATAGTTGTAAACTCACCAGTTTTCAAATAAGTCTGAGTAGCATCAATCCGCACTTCATTATCTACATCTGGCGAATCATATTCTGTTCTACCAACAAAATAGTTTCCTTCTTTACGGTCTATAACCACTTTAAATTCCTGACCAATTTTTGCCTGGTTGAGTTCCCAAGAGATCTGGGATTGGATTTCCATTATTTCATTGGCCCGTTGCATCTTCACTTCTTCTGGTACATCGTCTTCTAAATTATAAGCGTGTGTGTTTTCTTCATGAGAATAAGTGAAGCAACCTAAACGCTCAAAACGCATGTCTTTTACCCATTGCCTTAGAGTTTGGAAATCTTCTTCCGTTTCACCAGGATAACCAACTATAAGAGTGGTTCTAATAGTCATTTCCGGTACTTTATTCCTAAACTCTTTCAACAAATTAGTGGTTTTTTCTTTGGTAGTACCACGACGCATACTTTTCAAAATTGAATCTGATATGTGCTGAAGCGGTATATCTAAATAATTACAAACCTTTGGTTCACGCTGCATTACGTCCAAAACGTCCATTGGGAACCCTGTAGGAAATGCATAATGTAAACGAATCCACTCGATGCCTTCAACTTTTACCAAATTCTCGAGTAACTCTGCAAGATTTCTTTTTTTATAAAGATCTAATCCGTAGTAGGTCAAATCTTGTGCAATAAGTATCAATTCTTTAACTCCATTGGCCGCCAGTTTTTCGGCTTCTGTGACCAACTCTTCAATTGGTGTAGATTTATGCTTACCTCGCATCAAGGGAATGGCGCAGAAGCTACAAGGTCTGTCACATCCTTCGGCAATTTTTAAATAGGCGTAGTTTTTTGGAGTTGTTGTTAAACGTTCACCAATCAATTCGTGCTTATAGTCGGCTCCTAGAGCTTTTAATAAACCTGGTAATTCTGTGGTTCCGAAATACTGATCCACATTTGGGATTTCCTTTTGTAAATCTGGTTTGTAGCGTTCGCTCAAACATCCCGTTACAAAAACCTTATCCACTTCGCCAGCTTCCTTTTTCTGCATGAATTCCAAAATTGTATTCACGCTTTCCTCTTTCGCATTATTTATAAAACCGCAGGTATTGATAACAACGACATTACCTTCCTCCTCATGTACAACATCTTTTCCGCTCGCCTTTAATTGGCCCATTAGCACTTCACTGTCGTAAACATTTTTACTACAGCCAAGGGTAACAACGTTGATTCTATTCTTCTTTAAGGTTTTAGTTCTCATGGCAATTTTAAATCAGTTTGCAAAGATACGTAACTAATTGTGATTTACGATTTATGGTCAATAGGATTGTATCTTTTAAACCTTTTTATAATTTCGATGTCCTATTAAAAAACCAAATCATGAAACCAGCGCGCTTAACCTATTTATTTTTTGGCTTTCTATTGCTAGTGGCTTGCTCATCAAGAGACAATACCAATCAGGAAGAAGAAGAAAATACTTCTGATAATATTTATTTTCCACCTCTTAATACTGATCAATGGGATACAAAATCCATCTCGGAACTTGGTTGGAATGAAAATGAACTACAACCTTTATTGAATTACTTAGAAGAAAAAAACTCAAAAAGTTTCATCATTCTACATGAAGGAAAAATAGTTGTTGAATCTTATTTTAATGGTCACAGCTCAACATTACCATGGTATTGGGCCAGTTCTGGCAAAACATTGACAACAGCAATTACTGGTATTGCTCAAGTAGAAGGATTGATAGACATTAACCATCCTGTCTCTGATTATATCGGGTCGGGCTGGACAAGCGCCCCAACAAACAAAGAAAGTTTAATTACTTCTAAAAATTTATTGACTATGACCTCTGGGTTAGATGACAGCTTAGGAGATAATGTATCTTCAGAAAATCTTCAATATGAAGCTGACGCCGGAAATCGCTGGGCATATCACAACGTTTACAGGAAATTACAAGATGTTGTTGCAACGGCTTCTAACAAAACGTTTACTGAATATTTCAATATAAAATTGAAAAACAAAATCGGGATGACTGGTGCTTGGCTCGAAACAGAAAATTTTAACGTATATTGGAGTAATACAAGAAGTATGGCTCGTTTTGGGCTCTTGACTTATGCAGGAGGAAAATGGAAAAATGAACTGATTCTTCCCGAAAACTTTTTGAATGACGCCATAAACACGTCACAGAACTTGAACGAAGCTTATGGATATATGTGGTGGCTTAATGGAAAAGCCACTTATAGATTACCACAAACACAACTGGAATTCAGCGGTAGCTTAATACCGAATGCACCAACTGATATGTATTGTGCACTTGGTAGGGATGATCAAAAGATTTACATCGTTCCTAGCAAAAAATTAGTTCTAATAAGAATGGGCAATGCTGCAGATGACGAAAATTTTGCACTTTCTGATTTTGATGATGAGCTCTGGCTACGAATAAATGCTTTGATTGATTAAAACATCAATTAATAGCCACTATACATAGCATAATATGTGAGTTACGCTATTTTAATTATAGTTCTTTGGTGCGACCCGCATTTTTGATGCCTGCTCATACACATAAGCCCAAGCCAACAATTGCTTTTCAGTTAAAGGCTGAGAAATAAATGTCAACCCTCTCGGCGCACCCTTTTTGGTATAACCCATAGGGACAGTCAAGGCAGGATATTCTGCCACTGCCGCAAAACCTGCGTGATAATTGTTGATGGACAAGAATCCATCGAGATCATGAGCTCTCATTGGCTTATCAAAATATTGACGACCGTTAGTTTTTAAAGTATCCTTAATACGCTCCAAGAACTCTTCATCGCCAGTTTCGTCAGCAATACCTTGAAATAGTTTTTGACCATACGGCATTGTATTAAGAGAATCTTTAATGTTGTAAGCCATCATATCTGCAACAGTACGTTCTTTAATATTTTTGTTGGCGTAATTTTCCATATAAGCTGGCAGATCTTTTTTCATGTCTAAATTGAGAAGTCTAATAAAATTTGGCAAGTTTAATTTCTCCTCATCAATTTCTACAATTGTTGCACCTTGTTTTTTTAGAGTTTCTAATGCACTTGTGTACAAAGTATCTTCCAACAATCGTTTTGGTGCACCGAACCTCTTTCCCCGTAGAGATGTATTTTTTAAATCCTCGAAGAAATAACCATCGTCCCATTTTTTAGCCATGGACTTTGTATCACTCTTATCCTCACCGTAGATTGCATCCATTACAATGGCATTATCCTTAACCGTCCTGGTAATTGGACCAGCCGTATCCAAAGTTGAAGAAATTGGCACAATACCGCTTCTGCTCACCAATCCGATGGTAGGTTTGAGACCAACTGTAGAATTTTGACTTGCTGGTGATAATATAGATCCTGAAGTTTCACTGCCTATGGCTGCCGCTGCAAAATTGGCCGCAACGGAAACTCCACTACCTGAACTTGAGCCACCTGTGTCTATAGTTCTTCTACCATATGGATTTAGAGTTTGCCCACCAACAGCAGAATACCCACTTGGGCATTCTCCACAGAAAAAATAGGCCCATTCACTCAAATTTGCTTTTCCTAAAATCAAAGCTCCTTTTGACTTTAATTGACTTACTATAAATGCATCTTCCGTAAAATTATTCTTTAACGCAACAGCACCAGCTGTGGTTGCCATATTCTCAGTATTGATATTATCTTTTAACAAGATTGGCATTCCGTAAATTGGATGACTAACATCGTCTTTATCTTGATCTAATTTTTGAGCCTGCTTAATAACGTTCGGGTTAATTGCAATTACTGAATTCAATGATAACTTATTTTCGCGATCAAACTTTCTGATGCGGTATAAATAGAATTTAGTCAATTCTTCATAGCTAAATTTATTTTTAGAAATATGATTCTGAAGTGTCTCTATATCCTGTTCAAATATTAAAGGTTTTAACCGCTCGTAGTCATCATCCGTGAAATCCGTCATTTGGGGATTGATAGTTTCCCATATTTCAGCTTTTGTAAGATTTTTAGAATCTAAAACTTTAAATTCCCTAAAATCCTTAGTAGAAATAGAACTTAAGTCATCATCTCCAACCTCAGTATTATCTATTTTGGTTTTTGATGCATCTTTTGGTGTACGAGGGTCTGAAGAGTTCGTGTTTTTACAAGAAAAAGCTATTAATAAAACGAGAATGAAAAGATAGTTACGCATAGTGGATATTTTTTATAAAAATACGAAATGAAATGAAATAATTGTTAACGAAAAAGACCTCACAGCTTTTGAAACTTGTAAGGTCTTTCCATATAATAACTAAATTATAATATGCTCTTATATTTCGCAGAAGTTTATTTGAAGAAAGAATCCACAAACTCGTATTTATTAAATACCTGCAAGTCTTCAATCCCTTCACCGACTCCAATATATTTCACCGGAATCTGAAACTGGTCAGAGATACCAATAACGACTCCTCCTTTTGCAGTCCCGTCTAATTTGGTAACTGCCAACGAAGTAACTTCTGTCGCTGCCGTGAATTGTTTGGCTTGTTCAAAAGCATTTTGTCCTGTAGAACCGTCTAGAACCAACAACACATCATGTGGTGCGTCACCAATTACTTTTTGCATGACACGTTTTACTTTGGTGAGCTCGTTCATTAAATTGACTTTATTATGAAGTCTTCCTGCTGTATCGATAATAATAACATCTGCATTTTGATTGACACCAGATTGAACAGCATCGAAAGCTACTGAAGCTGGGTCACTTCCCATTTTTTGTTTTATCATTGGTACCTCTACACGATCCGCCCAAACTTGTAATTGGTCTATTGCCGCAGCTCTAAACGTATCTGCTGCACCAAGCACTACTTTTAAGCCTTTCTTTTTAAATTGATATGCTAGTTTACCTATGGTTGTGGTCTTACCAACACCATTAACACCAACCACCATTAATACGTAAGGTGTTTTTGAGCCATCGTCTTGTTTAGGTAAGTCAGGAATTTTATACTCCGTTTCTTCTCCAGACTTCGTTTCAGAAAGTAAAGCTGCTATTTCTTCTCTTAAAATTTTATTTAGTTCTGAAGTGCCTAAATATTTGTCCTTTGCAACACGTTCTTCAATACGCTCAATGACCTTTAATGTTGTATTAACTCCGACATCGCTGGTCACTAAAATTTCTTCAAGATTATCCAAGACATCGTCATCTACTTTAGACTTTCCTGCAACAGCTTTATTTAATTTATTAAAAAATGAAGATTTGGACTTTTCCAGTCCTTTATCCAGTGTTTCCTTTTTTTCTGAAGAGAATATATTTTTGAAAAAACTCATATTTTTATTTCATTGTCTTTTCGACTTACTTCGCAAAGTACTTTCCATCAAATTATTATTTGATCACAGCAAAGCTCAATGTGATTGTCTTATTACTTTTATATGGATTCTATAACAACAACCTTGCCCGTATAGTATTACTGCAAAGTTGTCAGTCTTTGTCTCAAATATAGCCATAAAAAAACTGCTTTCAAATGAAAGCAGTTTAGTAATATCTTTATTCTAAAAGATTATTTCTTGTTTAAAAAGTCATCAACAAATTCTGGTGCCATAACCGATTCTACGAACATGTAAGCTCCAGTTTTTGGTGACTTCACCATTTTTATCGCTTTTGTCAAACGCTTTGATCCTGTCTGTAAAGACGCTACTGATTTCTTTGCCATGTCTTAAGTTATTTAATTTCTTTATGAACTGTCATACGCTTAAGAATAGGATTAAATTTCTTAATCTCCATACGGTCTGGCGTATTCTTTTTATTTTTGGTTGTAATATATCTTGAAGTTCCTGGCTTACCAGAAGCTTTGTGCTCTGTGCACTCTAAGATTACCTGTATTCTATTTCCTTTTTTTGCCATAATATTGCCACGCCCTTAACGAGGTATGTTTTATGTTATTTGTAAAATCCTTTTGCTCTAGCTTCTTTTAACGCTGCAGAAATACCAATTTTATTGATGGTTTTAAGTGCAGATGTAGAAACTTTTAACGTTACCCACTTATCTTCTTCAGGGATGTAAAAACGCTTTTTTACCAAGTTGGCATTGAACTTGCGCTTTGTTTTGTTCATAGCGTGAGAAACGTTGTTTCCCGTCATTGCTTTTTTTCCTGTAAGTTCACAAACTCTAGACATTTTTCCTCTTATTTTTAAACAGGGTGCAAATTTAGTAAAACTTTACGTTTCAACAAATATAAAATATTACTTTTTTTATTAAATACCTTCAATTTCTTTTTGAAGCATTTCAAACGATTTGTTAGCAGCCTTCATTATTACCTTTTCTCTGTGGTTACTAAAATTGAAAACTTCTGATCGTACACCAGCTTTTGTGGCAATAGCAATCCACACCGTTCCGACCTCGGCATCAGAATCTCCTTTGCTTGGCCCAGCATTTCCTGTGGTACTTATAGCAAAATCTGTATCAAACAATTGCCTTACGTTTTTTGCCATAGCTTCAGCAATTTCTTTGCTCACAACGGAATACTTCGAGATTTCATTTTCAGGAATATTTAAAATATTCACTTTAGATTTCGTGGAATAACTCACAATGCTACCCTTAAAATATGCTGATGCTCCTGCATTTGCTGTAAATGATTGTGATATTCTTCCTCCTGTACAACTTTCAGCTATGGATAGGGTTTTCCCTAATTCAGTAAGTTTCTTGCCAATAATAGCTTCAATTGATAAGTCTTCTTCAAATCCAACAAATATGTCTTGGAGTTGTGGCAATACCAAATCTATTTGGTTTTGGATTTCTTTTTCCACAATCGCTTTGTCCAACGATTTGCCGGACAAACGCAAACGTACTCGACCAAGACTAGGCAAATAGGCTAATTTTATAAAATCCGGAAGTGCGTCTTCCCATGCTTCGATACGCTCTGCAATGGCACTTTCACCCAAACCATAGGTTAATAGTGTCCTGTGCATAATAAAGGGAAAATTGAATTTTTTACGCAATCTGGGAATGACCTCATGGGTTATCAAAGCCTTCATCTCATAAGGTACTCCTGGCAGAGACACAAACACTTTACCATTTCTCTCAATCCACATGCCTGGTGCTGTACCAAATTGGTTCATCAACACTTCTGCCTTAGAAGGAACCAAAGCCTGTTGTCTATTAAGATTGGAAATTGGCGTGCTTATATATTTTGCAAATAGCGCTTCTACATTTTTAAGAACGGCCTTGTCCTCAACTAAAGTATCGTTAAAATAGTCGCAAATAGTGTGTTTGGTAATATCGTCCTTTGTGGGACCGAGTCCACCAGTGATAATAATAATATCAGCATTTTCCTCTGCTTCTTTTAAAGCCTTTAGAATATGCGCCTTATCATCTTGAATGGAGGTGATTTGATAAATTGAAATACCAAATTTGTTGAATTCTTTTCCTAAAAAAGCCGAATTGGTATCTACAATCTGGCCAATGAGAATCTCATCGCCAATAGTAATGATTTCTGCTTGCATTATAGCCCGAAATCTGATTTCATCTCATTTGTAGCATCTTCTACTCCCTGTAAGAGCACTTGCAATTCTTGATCAACGTTATTGTCCGTTTGCTCAAATTTACCCCAATCCTGTATTTTTATTAATTCGTCATATACACTTAGCTCGAACAAATCAATGGTGGGTTTCATTTTATGAGCTGCCTGATAGGTTTCTTGGAAATCTTTGGCTGGAACAGCTTTCTTAAGTCGCGCCGCATCTTCTGGAACTTCTTCAATAAAAGCGGCTGCTAATGCTGCTACGAAATCTTCATCGTTATCGGCCATTTCGCGAACGCGATGCAATTTGTAATGTTGTGGCATTTATTTAATTTTTATGGAAAACATTTCGTCATTTTCAATGTATCCTGTTAACCTGTCATCTGCAAAAACTTTACCAACACCTGCTGGTGTTCCTGTAAAGATAATATCTCCAATTTTTAAAGTGAAATATTTTGACACATATTCTACAAGTTCATCGATTTTCCATAGCATTAATTCTGTATTTGCAGATTGAACGACCTCCTCGTTTTTCTTTAAACTGAAGTTGATATCGTTAACATCCTTAAATTTGGATTTTGACAACCATTTTCCAATAACAGCAGCACCATCAAAGCTTTTGGACTTTTCCCATGGTAGTCCTTTTTCCTTTAATTGCTTTTGAAGATCACGCGCAGTGAAGTCGATTCCGAGCCCGATTTCATCATAATATTTATGTGCGAATTTTTTGTCTATATACTTGCCAACTCTATTGATTTTTATCAAAACTTCAACCTCATGATGCACATCATCCGAAAAATCAGGTATAAAAAACGGTTGTTTTTTTAGCAGTATGGCAGTATCTGGCTTGATAAACACAACAGGATCTGTTGGTTTTTCGTTTTCTAGCTCTTTTATGTGGTCGGTGTAATTGCGACCTATGCAGATTAGTTTCATGACAATATATTTGTTCTTCCGCACTTGATGCGAAATCAATTTCGTTAAACATTAATTCCTAATTTGTGGATTCTGCCGTAGGTAGAAATGACAATAATTAGCTTAATTTATTATTAAATTGTCTCAGCTTAATCGCTGTCAATACTTTTTTGGTATAAAGCGGAAAATCTGCATTAAGCAACCACCCAAAATAACCTGGCTCCTGCTCCATCACGTCCAAAACACGTTTGCCTTTATGCTTACCAAACGAAAAGCATTCTTCTCCTTTTTTATTAAAAATCAAGAAGCCAGCAAAATCAGCGAATTTTTTACGAGAGCTAAATTCCGCTAAAAACTTAGTGTCATTTTCTAATGACTCGTACTTATCTAATTGTGCTTTTAAAACTTCATAAGTTGCTTTGGTGTCAGCTTCTGCACTGTGTGCATCATCTAAGTTTTTATCGCAGTAAAATTTGTATGCTGCACTTAGCGTACGTTGCTCCATTTTGTGAAAAATGGTTTGCACATCTACGGACTGTCTACCCTTCATGTCAAAATCTATTTCTGCTCGTAGCATTTCCTCTGCCAAAAGCGGAATATCGAAACGGTTGGAATTAAAACCTCCTAAATCCGAATCCTTAATCATATTGTAAATTTCTTTTGAGAGCTCTTTAAATGTTGGTTTATCAGCCACATCTGCATCGGAAATACCATGAATGGCTGTTACCTCTGCTGGAATTGGCATTTCAGGATTTACAATCCAGGTTTTGCTATCCTCCTTTCCGTCTGGATAAATTTTTAGAATTGAGATTTCTACAATTCGGTCTTTTGAAATATTGATGCCTGTTGTTTCCAAATCGAAAAAACAGATGGGTTTGTTTAAATTGAGTTGCATATTTACTTTCTTATTGTAAAGGTAATTAGTTATTTTGAACTTGATCTTTAAGTTTATGATAAACCCAAAGAGTATTAGCTCTGATAGATTTGACATTTTAAAAACAAAAAAAGCACAGTCCTAAAAATTGTGCTTTTTATTTTCGTTGTAAGTTACTAAATCAACCCGCAAATTATCGGGTTTTAGTAATAACTCTATTTTAGCATTAAATCTCTCGATTCACATCCCAAGCTTCTAAATAATCTTTAACGGCTTTTACAAACTGCCCACCAAGTGCACCATTGACAACTCTATGGTCGTAAGAATGAGATAAAAACATTTTATAACGAATGCCTATAAAATCTCCTTCTGGCGTTTCTATAACAGCTGGTACTTTTCTAATGGCACCTAATGCTAAAATGGCAACTTGCGGCTGGTTAATAATTGGTGTACCCATAATACTGCCAAAAGTACCCACATTGGTTACAGTGTAAGTTCCACCCTGAATGTCGTCAGGACTTAATTTATTTTCTCTGGCCCTTTTGGCTAGATCATTCACTTTTTTAGCCATACCCAATAAATTCAATTGATCTGCATCTCTGATTACAGGTACAATTAAATTACCATCTCCCAATGCAGCAGCCATACCTAAATTGATATGTTTCTTTTTAATTACTGTATCACCTTGCACGGAAATATTAATCATCGGGAAATCCCTAATGGCTTTCGCCACAGCCTCCATAAATATTGGCGTAAAGGTTAGGTTCTCTCCTTCACGCTTTTTAAAGCTTTCTTTGTGCTTGTTTCTCCAATTCCAAATATTAGTAACATCTGCTTCAATGAACGATTGTACATGTGCAGAAGTCTGAACAGAATCTACCATGTGCTTTGAAATGAGCTTGCCCATTCTGGACATTTCTATGATTTCGTCTTCACCTGAACTTTTAGGAGCTACAGTTGGTTTTTCTGAATTTTTATCTTTTACGGGTTGTTGAATATGTGTTTTTTGAGCTGGAACTGCAGGTGAAATGGATTCTTGTGGTTTCTCATTACCACGAGATTCTACGTATCCTAAAATATCATTCTTAGTTACACGACCATCTTTCCCAGTCCCGTCAATACTATCTAATTCAGATTGAGAAATCCCTTCTTGTTTCGCGATATTTCGCACTAAAGGTGAATAAAAACGCTCTCCAGAAGATGTAATTGGCTCAGTGGTTTCTTTGGCAGCAGTTACAGATTGTGTAATTTCTGCAGCTTCTTTTGGCGGTTGTACGTCAGTTTGTGACTCTTCTTTCTCTTCTACCTTCTTTTCTTCAACTTCGCCGTTATTATCACCGTCGGTTTCAATAATAGCTATGGTTTGACCCACTTGAACTACGTCGTCTGCATTAAATAATTTTTCAACCAATACTCCGTCCACCTCACTTGGTACTTCACTATCTACTTTATCGGTAGCGATTTCCAAAACAGCTTCATCGGCCTCAATGGTATCTCCAACTTCTTTGAGCCAAGAGGTAATCGTTGCTTCTGCAACACTCTCTCCCATCTTAGGTAACTTAAGTTCAAACTTTGCCATATCTATAATTTGAAGGTCTTTATTGTATAATTGACTGCAAAATTAGTAAAAAAACACTTGTTTTACTGAATTTTATTCAATTTAAATCATCAGAAATGGAGCACTTCGCCTCTTTGGACGCTGCTATCACTTCCGATGATAAATGTACTATTTTTTGGCAAAATCCTATATGAAATAGATTTTGAAGTGTCACTCGATTTCATATATTCGATGATTGCCTTATAACCAAGATGATTTGCGTCTAGAACAACTTGGGAGTTTTCTGAGATTTCAGGTAATCTAGAAACCTGAGTAAACGGTTGCTGTAATTTTGAAGTCATTGTCTCAAAATTTCCGTTGGAAACTAGAATAGATTTTTTAATTTTTATTTTCTTCAATTTTGGAATGGATTTCCCCTTCTGAGACCCAACCTTTATTGCTAGTTTTACCATTGCCGTAAAGAGCGAATTTCGTTCAAAATGTTTTCTGTAAAAAATAGCCATAGCTTGGTAAAATCGTTTAGCATATACTTTATCTTTGAAGGTACTCTCTCCTTTAAAATGGATAATGGATGTTTTACCAAAATAAAAATTGCTATATCCTGCTTTCAATATTTTAAAGGATAAATCGATATCCTCTCCATACATAAAATAATCTTCGTCAAAACCACCGACTTCATTATAAACATCACGTCTTAACATCATAAATGCACCAACTAAAATGTCGGTTTTGCCCACATCATCATTTTCAATATTTCGATTGTAATAATGGTCGGACTTGCCCATCATTTTTTGGAATGCAATCTTTGCTGTAGGTATATGTCTTTTACTTTCAGGGAGAAATTTTCCCGTTCCATCAATTAATTGACAGCCCACTATACCGAAGTTAGATTTACTTTTAGCAAATTCAAGGATTTGAATAAAAGTATCTTCGGCAATAACAGTATCCGGATTAAGTATGCAAATGTATTCGCCCTTAGACTCTGCCACTCCTATATTATTCCCTTTCGAGAATCCTAAATTTTGTGTATTTTCTATTAATTTTACTTCGGGAAATCGCTCTTTCACCATTTCGCAACTATCATCAGAGGAGCTATTGTCGACCACTATAATTTCTGCCTCAATGGACTTGAGTGCGTCTTGAACACTCTGGAGGCAAAGCTCCAGAAAATAGCGCACATTATAATTGAGAACAATAACAGATAGCTTCAAAATAGTTTAGGACTTTAGTGAGGTTTCAAAAGGCACTCTGTCTATAATACTGCGACCCAACGTGATTTCATCTGTGTATTCAAGTTCGTTTCCTGCTGCTACACCTCTAGCAATTGTTGAGGTGGTCACTTTATAATCTTGGATTTGTCTAAAAATGTAAAAATTTGTTGTGTCACCTTCCATTGTTGGACTCATTGCAAAAATCAATTCTTTAACCTCTCCCTCCTTCACTTTATTCACCAAAGTATTTATGTTTAAATCCTGTGGTCCTATGCCATCCATCGGTGATATTTTACCTCCTAACACGTGGTACAGACCTTTAAATGAGCTGGTATTTTCAATAGCCATTACATCTCTCATATCTTCAACCACACAAATTAGTGCTCTATTTCGGTTTGGGTTTCGACATATTTCGCAAAGTATATCGTCGCTTATATTATGGCACGATTTACAGAAATTAATTTCTGCTCGCACTTTGCTCAGGGCATTTGCCAATTGATAGGTCTGCTCTTCTGGTTGGCGCAGCATATGCAAGACTAATCTCAATGCCGTTCGTTTACCAATACCTGGCAATTGCGACATTTCGTTAACTGCATTTTCCAATAATTTAGATGAAAATTCCATGATTACGAAGTTACTTAATTTTGAGCATAAAAAAATCCAATTGCAGAAGAACTACAATTGGATTCATTTAAATATGATTATAGAGATTAATTAAGAATAAGTTTCTTAGTCACTTCTCCTTTTGTAGTATTCAATTTTACAAAATACATACCTGATCCGTAGGCCGAAGTATTAATTTTTAGCCCATTTTGTAAGTTCACCTTTTTTGTGTAAAACATTAATTTACCAAGTGTGTTATAAATCTTAACACTTACATCTTCAGATTGATTCCATTTCAAATTAATTTCATCATTACCAGGATTAGGATACATCGACAAATCTTGGATATTAAAATCATTTACACTGAGTGCCGGATTATAAATATCTGATCTCCAGAGACCTCTTCCATAGGTAGCTGCGTATATTTTATCGTCGGCCGTATTTATCTCCAACTCATTAATTCTTACGTTAGGCAATCCATTACTAAAGGGCGCCCAAGTATTTCCTAAACTGTTATCGGTATAATAAATTCCGTAATTCATGCCCACATACAGTCCGTCTTCACCATTATCTTGCCACGCTAATGCTTGCGCGGAAAAATTTGGTAAATCAAAGCGCATAGATGTCCACGTTGCACCATTATTTGTACTCACATAAACTTTATCGCTATTTGTCGTAGCAATTGCCACCTTGCCTGGATCGGTTGGGTGTACAGCGATTTGATTTATTCTTCCTCCATTTAAGTCTAATCCTGATTGTCTCCATACGCTACCACCACTTATGGTATACCAAAACGCACCATTTATTGCCAAATACATATATTGATTATTGCTTGGTGCAATTTTTAAATGATCTATACTCGCGTTAAAATCTGGTGATATTGTAGTCCATGAATTTCCTCCATTTGTTGATTTATAGACTAAATCAAAAGCACAATAAAGCGTATTCTGAACTGTTGGATCTTGCTCAAAAGGGACAATCCAATTCCAGTTATTTTGTCCGCCTTTACCATCTGGTTGTCCCATACCAAATACGCTATTTCCTCCGTTAAAAGATTTTATAAAAGAACCAAATTGAGAAGTCCCATAGATAAGATTTGAATCGTTTTTATCTACAAAACCTTCCATACCGTCTGCTCCCCACCAATCTCTCCAGACACCGTCTGCTCCTAGCACTGTCGATCCATTATCTTGTGAACCTCCAGTAACTATAACAGGGTTAGTTTGGCTAATTCCAATTTTATAAAATTGTCTAATACCTAATCCCGGTGTTAAATCGGTGTAGTAATTACTATTGATCACCGTAGGATTTTCTGCTTTATAAATACCTCCATCCGATCCAACAAATAGTTTAGGATTATTTCCATCTTTCACAAACATTAATAAATCAATATCTGCATGGCAATAACCAATATTTTGTCCATTAGCACTATTTGGCGTCCATTGGGAAGTTATATTAAAACTAGTTCCTCCATCAGTAGAACGCCATGTATTAATTCCCGCAATGTGTACATCATTTGCATTATCTGGATTAACTGCCACATCCATATCTCTTGGAGCTTGACCACGACCTGCATCGTTACTATCTTCAGGGTCTGAAGAGTAGCCAAAATAATTTTTATTTGCGTGATTTAATTTCGAAAAATTCTGACCTTGATTGGTAGATTTGTGAAATGCTCCAAATGCACCACCAGCCGCCTCTACTACATAAACAACATTCGGATCATCTTCAGAAACTCCGATCATTTTAGCTCCTGATGAAAATTCATTAGGTGAAGATTCAAAACCGTCTGAAAATATAACACCATTATTTGGAGTTTCTATCGATACATCATCTAGAGTCAAGCCTCTTCCCCATTTTGAAGTGCCCTCAAAGGCTAAATAATAATCAGCAGTAGGATTAGGGAGAGCTAATGTCACATCGTTCCATATGTTTGATTCTGTAGTATATTCCGCCAATTGCACCCAACTTCCGGCTGAAGAAGTTTTGTAAAAAACTCTCAACTCATCAACATCGCCTGCCCAATTCACATTTGTAAAAGAGAACTTAACTTCTGGACTGGCAGCACCACCTAAATCCATTGAAGGAGTTACCAACTTAGTCCTATGCTGATTAAAATTACCAACATAAAAAAGTGCCATCCCAGTGCCTGTGTTTGGACTAACTGTATTGTTTTGGTTAGAAGATGCTGTTGTCCAGCCTGAATTGGCATTCTCAAATTCCTGAGTCCACGCACTCAAGCCATCAGGAGCTGTAAAAGTTGTGCCTCCATCTGTAGAAATGTAGAAATTATTTCCAGAAGCATATATGGTATTAGGGTCACCAGGTTTAAACTCAAAATCGTATCCATTTGTTGCTCCATTGGTAATTATGGACCAAGTAACACCATTATTTGTTGATTTATAAAGACCTGCACCCTCAGCACTAGCATATATTTTTGAGTTATCTGTTGGATGTATAAGTATTCTATTAACATTACCTCCAGGCAAACTACCTTGAAGTGTCCAAGTTGCACCACTATCCACAGACTTAAAAATAGAACCACTTTTTGAACCCCAATAATAAGTTGAATTATCTAGCGGATCTATAGCCAAAGCATACACATCGATATTGGCTAAATTATCAGTCAATACGGTCCAATTTGTTCCACCATCTATTGTTCTCCATACTCCACCTGTTTCACCACCAACAATAATATGGTTAATGTCACCATCCTCAACGGCAATTGATGTGATTCTCCCAACACCTGGATTATAACCAGAAGTTGCATTCCAATAGGTTGGACCCATTTCTTCCCACGTACCTACCACTGTTCTATCTGCAATACCCTCCTCTACCATTCTCGCATTGTAAGCTTCAAGTTCGTTGTAATAAAATTCTGGTGATTTTAGTTTTCCTGTTTCGTCCATTGCGCGTTCAGCAAAATACTGCCAACGTTTAAATGGTTTAAAGCCTGTTCCTCTTTCTCTCCCTACGGTATCGAAATGACGTTCTGCAACTTCGCTAATATATTCAACCGTGTGTGTGCCTTCTGCTATTAAAGTTCTATAATCCTGAGCGTAGGATAATGTTCCCACCAAGATTACTGTAAGGATCAGTGTAATTCTTTTCATATTTAGTTTAATTTTTAAGGCTTATTATGGCAAAAGTACTATTTTTCATAAAATTTTCTTAAAAAATTATTTTATGACCCCATTATCCATTCTATTATTAATCGCAGCTTATTTCGGCGTCCTTATTGTCATATCCTATTTTACTGGTAAAGAAGACTCAAATGCTGCTTTTTTTAAGGCAAATAAATCGGCTCCATGGTATTTAGTTGCCTTTGGAATGATTGGAGCATCACTATCTGGAGTGACCTTTATTTCTGTACCAGGAGCTGTTGAAGCCAAACAGTTTGGATATATGCAAGTAGTGTATGGCTATATTTTGGGTTATTTGGTTATAGCATTTGTATTACTACCATTATATTACAGACTCAATCTCACTAGCATTTACACCTACCTCAAAGACCGTTTTGGAAATGTAAGCTACAAAACTGGATCTGTAGCGTTTTTAATTTCTCGTACTGTTGGTGCATCTTTTAGATTGTTTTTGGTAGCCAAAGTACTTCAACTTTTAATCTTTGACCGCTTTGGAATTCCGTTTCTTATAACGGTGATCATTACCATTGGGTTGATTTGGCTTTATACTTTTAGAGGTGGCATTAAGACTATAATTTTTACTGATACGCTTCAGACGTTGTTTATGTTAGTTTCTGTTGTGGTGACGATTGTTTTTTTGGCTTCTGCGTTAGATTTGAATTCCTTTTCTGAAGTTGTGACTAATGTAAAAGATAGCGCTTTAAGTAAAACATTCTTTTTTGATGATGTCAACGATCCTCAATATTTTTGGAAAAGCTTTCTCTCAGGAATTTTCATCACAATTACCATGACTGGTTTAGACCAGGATATGATGCAGAAAAACCTGACCTGCAAAAACCTACGTGAGGCTCAGAAAAATATGGTCTCATTTACTATTGTTCTCGTTTTTGTAAACCTACTTTTTATGGCGCTTGGTTTAATGCTCACTCAGTATGCTGAGGCCAATGGTATTACAGCAAAAAAAGATGATCTTTTCCCGACAATAGCCATGCTTCCAGAAATTGGTGTAGTGACTTCTGCATTTTTCTTGTTAGGACTAATTGCTGCTGCATATTCCAGTGCCGATTCTGCACTGACTTCACTGACGACTTCATTTTGTATAGATATAATTGAGATCGACAAAAAACCTCAAGCTGAACAGAAAAAAACACGAAAGAAAATCCATGTTCTTTTTAGCGTAATTTTAGTATTGGTCATCATATTATTTGATGTAATCTTTACTGATGTATCTGTTATATGGGAGTTATTTAAAGCAGCCGGATATACTTACGGCCCACTATTGGGTCTATTTGCTTTTGGTTTAATTACCAAATCGCAAATAAAAGACAAGTGGGTTTGGGTCATCGCTATTGCAGCACCATTGATTTCATACGTTTTAAACCTCAATTCTAAGGAACTGTTTAACGGTTATGAAATCGGTTTTGAAATCTTAATCGTAAATGGTCTGTTGATGTTTATAGGATTGGCGCTGTTGAGAAAGAAGTCTAATACTGATTCGTTGCCAGCATAACCAATGTACAGGCGACTTCAACTTCAATATTATTATCTTTTAAAATTGCATAAAAGTATGGGTTTTCTGTACCTGGATTGAAAATTACACGTTTTGGATTTAGTCCAACAATGTATTCATAGTAGGGTTCTTGCCGCTTTGGGTTGAGATAAAGAGTTATTGTATCAAGCTCCTTATATGCTTTTAATTCTGTATCTATTTTTACTCCATTCACTTCACCTTCCCTCAATCCAAAGGCTTTGACTTCATGGCCAGAATTTTTAATTCTATTAATTGCAATATTGGAATAACGGCTTGGATTGAGCGATGCTCCAATGACGAGTGTTTTCTTTTTCATTTTGTTAAAACCTTGTTAAGTTATGTTAAAGAGGGTAACGTAATGTAAAGATAGTCGTCTAGCTAGAAAGAAACAAACATCAATCAATCAAAAAAATCAATCAAAAATGAAGCATTTCCTTCTAATGCTTTTAATGGTCTCATCAGCCATTTTAAGCGCACAACCCAAATCAAATTCAGACATTAAAAACGGTTCAATATCTGGTCGTATTATAGACGCTCAGCTCAACGAGCCCTTACCTTACGTGAATGTCATCGTCAAAGATTCTGCAGATAAGATTATTACAGGTAGCATCACTAATGCCGATGGCACTTTTAATATTGAAAAAATTCCTGAAGGCGCTGTAAATATTGAAATAAAGTTTATTGGCTATAAAACTATTTTAAAACAAGTAACCATCGGAAACGACAATTACCAAATTGAAATGGGAGACATTCTTCTAGAAGAAGATATCGAAAGTCTGGACGAAGTCACCGTCGTCGCAGAAGTCTCAACCATTCAACAAAAAATAGATCGGAAGGTTATTAACGTTGGAAAAGACCTCACTACCACAGGCCCAACAGCCTCAGATATAATGAATAATATACCGTCCGTGAATGTGGACCAACAAACAGGTGGTATTTCACTTCGTGGTAACCAAAATGTTCAGGTCATGATAGATGGAAAATTATCCAACATTCCTGCGGCTCAATTATTGAAACAGATTCCTTCAACCTCCATTAAACAAATCGAATTAATCACCAATCCATCAGCAAAATACAATCCTGAAGGAATGAGCGGTATTATTAATATCATTCTACATAAAAATGTAAACATTGGCTTTAACGGTAATGCAAATGTTGGATTGAGCTATCAAATTGAACCAAAATTCAATAGTTCTATTGATGCAAATTACCGAAATGGTAAGCTCAATTTTTATGGAAGTTATGGCAATAGTTTTTCAGACAATGTAAATGAAGGTAGCGTATCACAAGTAGAAACCGGACTAACCCAAGAGTTAGATATCTTAAATGAAAATAATAGCCACCTATTTAAAGTGGGTGTTGATTATTACTTAAACGATAAAAATACATTCTCGTTTTTTACAAATCAGAATCTTTATGATGGCGGAGCGTTGGTAAATACCGCAGTCATTTCATCAAATAATGCAGCTACACAATTACAGTCTATTGATGGTACCAGTGAAAACAACAGCGAACAATACAATTTTAATTACAAACTAGAATTTGATGAAGGTCATAATATTGAGCTCGAAGCAGATTACAATACGTACGATGGCAACTCAACAACATTAAATCTCTTCAGTGGCGTAATTGTACGTCCCAATTTTATAGAAAACACAGATATTGATCGTACCAACACCACGATTAATTTAGATTACGTGAACCCATTAACTGAAAAATCAAAACTCGAAGTTGGGCTACAGGCCAGGTTGTTTGAAAATATAATTAACTATAATTCAGATGCTCGAGTACGTGATGATAATGGTAATTACATTCCGACACAAACTTCATTTGATTATACTCGTGATATTTATTCTGCTTATGCTAGCTATGGCTTAACATTAGAAAAATGGTCATATAAATTAGGCATTCGAGCAGAAATGGTAGAAGTTGACGCCTTTGCTGTTGATACTGATTTAACGGACAATACCACAACTGATTTTCCTTTTGAAAACGACTATTTTCAGGTGTACCCATCGGCATTTGTTACGTACTCGGCTTCGGATAAAAATTCTTATCAGTTCAGTTTTAGCCGTCGTGTAGATCGGCCAGGCGTTGGACAGGTAAATCCAATACCAGAATTTAACACTGCATTGATTTCACAATTTGGGAACCCCGAATTAACACCACAGTTTACAAATTCGTTAGAAACAAATTACACTCGTAATCTTGAAAAAGGCAGTATTACCGCTGGTGTATTTTATAGATTAATTGAAGACGAAATTAACCAAGTCGTGATTGTTGATCGATCGGATTTATCTTCTGGACGTGTAATTTTAACCAACGGCAATTTTGACACCACGAACGCTTACGGTATTGAACTTTCAAGCAATTACAGGCCAACCAAATGGTGGAGTTTTAATGCCAGTTTTGATTTGTACAACCAGAAACAAAAAGGTATTGCCGAATCTATTGACCCGACCATAGTTAATCCTGTAGAAAGTGATGTGATACAAACTACGGTAGAGGTCGACAACTTGGTTTACAACTTTAGAGTATTTAACAATTTTAAAGTCACTAAAAATTTATCGCTTTCGGCATTTGGGTTGTATCGAGGTAAGGAAACCGGGCTTAATTTTGAAGTGGACCCAATTTACTTTGTGAATCTAGGCTTACGTTATAATTTCCTAGAAGACAACAGAGCAACTTTTAGCCTTAACTTTAGCAATGTCTTTGACACTCAAGAAATAAGTGTTTTAAGTGAGCGTCCCTTTGTACAGAATGTAAATTTTGAAGGTGAATTTAAAACCATTTATGCCGGTTTATCTTATAGATTTGGAGGCGGTAAATACAGAGCAAAATCTAGAAAGGATCGTGATGACAATGAAAAAGATGGAGGAGGTTTCTTTTAAGAAATAAAGAAAATTGTCACACTGAGCGCAACATAAGTGTTTTTTAATTAAAGAAAACATATTTAATAGTTCACATAAATAGTTGATGGTTAGTGTTAATGTGAAACTATTAAATTAGAAAACCCTGATGACTTAAAGTTGTCAGGGTTTTTGTTAAATATGCGTTAAACTTAAAATTCCATGAAATAAAACCGAAAGTTTTACGTCTATATGGGTGAGATAAGTTTTAAGTAATAGTAATTATAAATTAATTTTTATAATAGTGTTAGTTAAGTTGGTTAATAGCGAGAAAGCCCAAACATTAAATGTTTGGGCTTTCTTTTTGACATAGTTAGTGGTGTTTTAAACAAAGTTAATACCATACTTTCCGCAAATTTCCGTTACCTTTTTAAAATCAGGTGGTCCAGAAGGCAGTTTAGCTAGTTCTATAAACATATGCTCTATTCCTGCCGGAAAAGCAGACGTAATCATTTTGGCTTTTTCTGTACCAACAATTTTCCAAGCATGCACTATATTTTTTGGAGCAAAAGCGATATCTCCAGCATTTAAAATTTGGGTTTTTCCATCAACCATTATTTCAACTTGACCTTTTACCACCCTAAAAATTTCATCTTCCTTAGTATGAACATGTGGCGGAATACCAACGCCGGGCTCGACATTATCTACCCATTCAACAATTTGGTTTTCTGTATCACTTCCTACTAATTTATGTGTTTGTATGTCTCCAATAACATTGAGAATAGTACCTTCTGAATCCTGAACAATTTTAGGATTATTAGAGAGAAAGTTTATTTCTTTGAATTTTAAATCCCCCTTTAAAATACTTGGTATCAACGCCAATCCCAATCCAAAACCAGATGTTTTTAAAAATTTCTTTCTATCCATGATTTAGTTTTATTGCAAGGTATACTAACCAATAAAGTGAATCAATGTGAAAAACTCGGTAAAATCTTAGAATTTAGGCTTGTCTAAGAGCCGAAGGTGTTGTTCCCGTATGGGTTTTAAAGAAATAACTAAAGTAATCGGGTGAAGAAAACCCTAAGTCAAAACCTATTTCTTTAATGGTTTTGTTAGTGAATTTTAGAGCGTAACGCGATCTCATTAGCAGCTGCTCTATGATGATGTTTTTTGAACTTACTCCCAAAACTTCTTTTACACATTCATTCAAATATTTTGGTGAGACATTAAGCTGATCGGCATAATAAGACACTTCATGGTCGTTCATAACTTTTTCGTCTACTAATTTTTTGAAACTATACACCAATTGGGTTCGAGCATTATTATTAGACGCCACAGACTTAATATTACATTGTCCATCACAATACACAAAAAAGGTATTCAGCAGCGATAAGATAGCGTCCTCTTTATGGTTAAGCTGTGAGCCTACCAATTCATCAATCATTTCCAAGATGGCTTGGGTTCGTTTTTCAATACCTGGACTTAATTTAAACAAAGGAATTTCACCCGTATTAAACAATCGCACCTTATTGATATGAAGCTTACTCAAAAGCGGATGATCCAACACCTTATTCGGTAGATATAAAATATAGCCAGAGGATTTAGTAGTATTACCTTTTAAAACCTTCCACCGATATTTTGGATCTAGAAACAGAATAGAGTTGGACACATTATGATAAAGCTTATGGTTTATCTTTAAGCCTTCGACCTCATCTTTTATCCAGCATATTACAAATGTTTCACTATCTCGGTTTGAAACCGTGTCATTTAAAATTTGTGATATTTTGATTTTATCGATTTGCATATGCAATTGAAACCTATTCTATTCTTAATCAAGATCATAATTGATTTATAAATTTATGAAATTTTCAATTGAATAGCAGTAACCTTCTTGAAAGAGAAAAATTAAGTTTAAAATTAGAAACAGAAGTCAGAATATGATAGCACTAATTTCTAGTTTATAATTACTGTACACCAGAAAAAAAGAACCGCCAAAAAATAGCACCTTCCAAATCGCAAGAACCCGACCAAAAAATGAAATTTCTTTATCGTACAACTTTCTATTACGGTTTTGTTTGCTATTATTTTCGGGCTACATGAACGTTTTCAAATATTACAGGTGGACATGTTTGAATTTTTGAATTGCTACCTTCTGGTATTTTCTATTCATTATCCAATTCGTCCCTGATTATATGACGTATGTTTTTCCTTTGAATTTTGTTCCGTGCAGATTTATCTTTTGCTACATATTGATTCTTATCCTCCTTAAACCACATATGATTTTCAGTTAATCCAGAACCTTGTTTAATCATAAGTCCATTGTACGGACAATTAGCATATCCGCAATTATGTTTGGAATATTCCCCGAAATTTCTGTGTTTTATTCTTTTTTCAGCTAATATTTTTTGTTGATTTACTTTTATATCGTCCCAAAGCTGTCTTGCATCAGCTTGGGTTAAATCCATTCCAAGAGTTGTCAAATCAAAATTAGTTTTAGGATCTTTGAGTTGATAAAAATTAAATGTCTTTCCGAAAGTAGAATTGGCATAATCACGAATTTCAATTCGGTCATCCAAATTCAATTTTTCATTTTCACAAATCGAGCGATACATACCCAAAGTGTTGAAATCAGTGTATTTTTTATGATTGTCAATAAAATGAAAATATTCACTCTTGTGTAATTGGTTAAATTTCCTTCCTATTTTCATTTTAAATTTGTAGTCAACACTTCACTAAAACACATGCTCTAAAATCTTAAAGCAATTCAATATAATGAGGTAAGCGATTTTTTTTAAAAAGGGAAAAACTAAAAATTGTTTCTAACTGCCTACCATTTAATAATCACACTTCCCCAAGTAAAGCCACTACCAAAAGCAGCTAAAACTACCGTATCGCCCTCTTTTACTTTACCTTCTTCCCAAGCTTCAGTAAGTGCTATGGGTATTGATGCCGCCGTGGTGTTTCCGTAGTTCTGAATATTATTAAATACTTGGTCATCCGACAAATCAAACTTACGTTGTATAAATTGTGCTATTCTCAAATTTGCCTGATGCGGAATAAGCATATCAATATCTTCTTTTTTCAGATTGTTCTTCATCAAGCCTTCCATAATCACTTCGCTAAAACGCACTACGGCATTTTTAAATACAAACTGACCGTTCATGTATGGAAAATAGCTTTCGTCATTATCATCATTTTCCTCTAAAATATCCGTAACCCAACGTGTTCCCATTCCTGGTGCTTTGACTACCAGTTCTTCGGCATGTTCTCCCTGGCTGTGCAGATGGGTAGACAGAATACCTTTTGAAGTATTTTCTTCTCGAGTTAAAACTGCCGCTCCTGCTCCGTCTCCAAAAATCACAGACACTCCTCGACCTCGAGTAGTTTTATCCAAACCGTGTGAATGCAGTTCGCTACCAATCACCAACACATTTTTATACATGCCCGTTTTTATAAAATTATCGGCAACTGATATGGCGTATACAAACCCAGAACATTGGTTACGCACATCCAAAGCTCCTACAGTTTTTATATCTAGCGCATGCTGTACCTGTACACCTGGTCCAGGAAAATACATGTCTGGACTCAACGTTGCAAATATGATAAAATCTATGTCATCTTTATCGATTCCGGCTCGTTCAATAGCTTGCTTTCCAGCTTTCACGCCCATAGTTGCTGTTGTATCACCATCTCCGTCCTTTACCCAACGTCGTTCTTTGATTCCTGTGCGTTCCTGTATCCATTCGTCACTAGTATCCATAAGTTTGGACAAATCTTTATTGGTGACTACATTATCAGGAACATATTTACCTAAGCCTATTATTTTTGAATTGTACATCGAAAATTTATTTTAGTTTCCTCAGTTTACAACGAACTCGACGATGTAAGAGTGGGAATCTCATTAAACACATAGACCGCAAATTTAACCTATTTACTACTATACAAAAGCCAAATCGTTATGCATGCATAACAGTAGTCCTAATTTTAACATCTCTCTCACATTTAGCCATTTCAATTTTAAGTACCTTCAAGGCTCTAATCAATTTAAATAAAACATGAAACTAATCTTAAAAATTCTTGTGTGTTTTACACTTGCAAGTGGCTTCGCACAGCAAAATTTAACTTACCAACAACCCTCTGAAGAAATAATGAAACTGGCCGATGTAGAACTCGCTCCGAGTGTACAAATTGACAGTAAAGGCGAAAACATGGTGCTGCTTTACAGAGACCAATACAAATCTATTTCAGAGTTGTCCGAAACCGAATTAAGGTTGGCAGGGTTGCGAATTAATCCTGTTACAAACATTGGGAGTAGAACTAGTTATACCACTAATCTTAAAGTAAAGAAAACTTCAGATAAAGATGCTAAACAAGTTACCGGGCTACCAGAAAATGCTAGACTATCTGATTTCAGATGGTCACCAGATGAATCCATGATTGCTTGCTTAAATACTACAGATAAAGGTGTTGAAGTATGGGTTTTAAACATCAACGACGCAGAAGTAAACAAAATAACCGATGCCTCAGTCAATGCAAACATGGGCAGCACTCTCAATTGGTTTAATGACAACCAACATCTTTTGGTAAAAATGTTACCAAGCGATAGACAACCATTGATAGATGCTGATACAGCGGTACCTACGGGACCGACTGTTTCTGTAAGTGACGGTTCAAAAGCACAAAACAGAACTTATCAAGATTTATTAAAAACACCAAATGACGAATTTAATTTTGAGCAATTATCACGTTCAGAAATTAAAAAAGTATCCGTTAATGGGGCCGCCAGCGATTTTCTTGGGTCAGACATGTATCGTGGCATTGATTTTTCGCCCAATGGTGAATATGTAATGATCACTACAATAGATCGTCCTTTCTCTTATTTGGTAACCTATAGTAGATTCCCTTATGAAGAAACCATATATGACACCAATGGCAATGTAGTTAAAACTGTCAATAAAGTCCCTCTAGACGAAGTAAGACCACAAGGTTTTATGGCAACAAGAATGGGTAAACGTAATATGAATTGGAGAGCTGACCAACCAGCAACTCTAGTTTGGGCCGAAGCTTTAGATAAAGGTGATCCTGAAGTAGAAGCAGAATATAGAGATGCAGTCTATCAACAAAAGGCACCGTTTACTGGAGATCCAAAGTTACTTTTAAAAACCAAGCAACGCTTTTCTGGTATAACTTGGGGCGACGAAAATACAGCCATAGCTTACGATTATTGGTGGAATACAAGAAACACTAAAACGTATTTATTCAATCCATCCAAACCAAACGAAAACGCTAAAATCATCACAGATAGAAGTTATCAAGACGTGTATAGCGATCCAGGAAATTTTGTGACAACAAAAAACAAAATGGGAAGCTATGTTTTAGAGATGGACGACAACAAGCTTTACCGCATGGGAGAGGGCTATTCTAAAGAAGGACAATTCCCTTTTATAGATGAATACAATATTAAAACAGGAAAAACAAAACGCCTTTATCAATCTGAATATACAGATAAATTGGAGAGTTTGATGTCTGCAATAGACATGGAAGACGGAGAAATCTTAGTGAGAATAGAATCTCAAACCGAATATCCTAATTATTATATCAGAAACATAAACAAGAACAACGATCTAACTGCCATTACAGACTTCGAAAACCCATTTAAAAGTCTGGCAGATGTAAACAAGCGTGTAATTAATTACAAACGTGACGATGGTTTGGATTTAGATGGTACACTCTATTTACCACTTGACTACGAGGAAGGCAAAAAATATCCAATGATTCTTTGGGCTTATCCTCGAGAATACAAAGATAAAGCTACTGCTGCGCAAAGTACTTCAAATCCAAACGAATTTGTATATCCATCATGGGGCTCACCTATTTATTGGGTGACCCAAGGTTATGTAGTATTGGACGATGCCGCATTCCCAATCGTAGGAGAGGGAGAGAAAGAGCCTAACGACACATTTAGAGAACAATTAGTAGCCAACGGGAAAGCTGCTATTGATGCCGTTGACAATATGGGCTATATAGATAGAGATAGGGTCGCAGTAGGTGGCCACAGTTATGGTGCTTTTATGACAGCCAACTTATTGTCACATTCAAACTTATTTGCAGCAGGTATTGCAAGAAGTGGCGCATATAATAGAACATTGACGCCATTCGGATTTCAAAGTGAACAGCGCAGTTATTGGGATTCACCAGAAACGTATTATAACATGTCGCCTTTTATGCATGCTGACAAAATGAAAACCCCTTTACTTTTGATTCATGGTGTGGCAGATAATAATTCTGGTACTTACCCTCTACAAAGTGAACGTTATTTTAATGCGCTCAAAGGTCTCGGAGCTCCTGTAAGATTGGTTATGTTACCAAAAGAAAGCCATGGTTATAGAGCTAAAGAATCTATTATGCACATGCTATGGGAGCAAGATCAATGGCTCGATAAGCACGTGAAAAACAAAGAAGAAAAAGAAGAGCCTATTGAGAATACTGAAAAGATGAAAAATTAATTTTAATTTCATATCAATACATAGCCGCTCAATTTGAGCGGCTTTTTTTATGTCATCTTGTCACAAATGTTTAGTTGGTATTTTATTTGTCTAGTAGTTCAACATAATTAAAACAATATATAATTAGATTTCTGCTTACGCAGGAATGACAAAAACTACATATTATGGCAAAAGGAAACATTAACGTATCGGTAGAAAATATCTTTCCGTTAATTAAAAAGTTTTTATACAGTGACCACGAAATCTTCTTACGTGAGCTCATTAGTAATGCAACAGATGCGACATTAAAAATGAAGCACCTCACCAGCATAGGTGAAGCAAAGGTTGAATATGGTAACCCAATTATCGAGGTAAAAGTTGATAAAGAAGGTAAAAAACTTCACGTCATAGACCAAGGTGTGGGTATGACAGCAGAGGAAGTTGAAAAATACATTAACCAAATTGCATTTTCTGGTGCTGAAGAATTTTTGGATAAGTACAAAGATTCAGCTAAAGATTCTGGTATTATAGGACACTTCGGTCTTGGATTCTATTCTGCATTTATGGTGGCAGATAAGGTTGAAATTATTACTAAATCTTATAAAGATGAACCTGCCGCACATTGGACGTGTGATGGTTCACCAGAGTTCACTTTAGAGAAAGCAGATAAAACTGAAAGAGGTACGGAAATCATTCTTCACATTTCTGAAGATTCAACTGAATTTTTGGAGGAAAGTAAAATCCGCGAGTTGTTGAACAAGTACAACAAGTTTATGCCAATTCCAATCAAATTTGGAACAAAGGAAATAAACGATCCAGATTTTACGCCTAAGACCACAAAAGATAAAGACGGCAAAGAAACTACCGAGCCACACAAAAAAATTACGGTTGATGATATCATCAATAATCCTGATCCAGCATGGACCAAACAGCCATCGGAATTAGAAGAAGAGGATTATAAAAAATTCTACAGAGAACTGTATCCAATGCAGTTTGAGGAGCCGTTATTTAATATTCATTTGAATGTGGACTACCCATTCAACCTAACGGGAATATTATATTTCCCAAAAATGACGAATGACATCAACATTCAAAAAGATAAGATTCAGCTGTATCAAAATCAAGTATTTGTAACCGATAATGTTGAAGGTATTGTACCAGAATTCTTAACGATGTTGAGAGGTGTGATTGATTCGCCAGATATACCATTAAATGTGTCCCGTTCTTACCTACAAGCCGATGGTAATGTAAAGAAGATTTCATCTTACATTACACGAAAAGTGGCAGATAAGTTAAAATCCTTATTTAACAATAACCGGGAGGATTTTGAAAAGAAATGGGACGATATCAAAATTGTAATTGAATACGGTATGCTTTCCGAAGAAAAATTCTTTGAAAAAGCAGACGCATTTGCACTCTATCCAACAGTAGATGGAAAATATTACACTTTTGAAGAGTTAACCAACGCCATTAAAGCAAAGCAGACTGACAAGGATGATAAAATGGTAATTCTGTATGCTTCCAATAAAGATGAGCAACACGCTTACATTGAAACTGCAAAGGCCAAAGGTTACGAGGTATTACTTTTAGATTCACCAATCGTTTCGCATTTAATTCAGAAATTGGAAACAACAAAAGAAAATATTTCATTCGCACGCGTCGATGGTGATCATATAGACAACCTCATCAAAAAAGAAGAAAATGCCATCTCAAAATTATCTGATGAAGAAAAAACTAAATTAGATGAATTACTGAAAGATGTTGTGCCGTCAGAAAAGTTCATGGTACAATTAGAAGCTATGGATAGCGATGCTTCACCATTTATCATTACGCAACCAGAATTTATGCGACGTATGAAAGAAATGCAAGCCACTGGTGGCGGAGGCGGTATGTTTATGGGCAATATGCCGGAGATGTACAACCTTATAGTGAATACAAATTCTGAATTGGTCGGAGAGATTTTAAACACCAAAACCAAAAAGAAACAAGAACGTTTGATTAATCAAAGTTTAGATTTGGCACGTTTGTCACAAGGGCTACTCAAAGGTGAAGAGCTTACGAACTTTATCAAGCGAAGTTATGACATGATAAAATAAGAATTTTAAATAACAGAATAAAAAACCACTTTGTTAATTCAAGGTGGTTTTTTTATATTAATGAAATTTGAATTAATTATTATACTTTTAATAAAAACTAAAAAATGTCTCAACAAGATTCGCATATAAATACAATTTTTAAAAATGTACCATTATCTGACGAAGAACTTGAAAGAATTGATATAGTTCTTCATCACGAAGAATATAAGAAAGGGGAAAAAGTTTTCGAATCTGGAGATATCGTCAACAACATGTATTACATTTGGAGTGGCTGTCTTAGAACTTACTGTATCGAAGAAAATGGCAAAGAGCATACATTACAATTCGGAATTAAGGATTGGTGGATCACAGATTTTTCGGCTTTTTTCTCTCGGTCAGAAGCAATGATGAATCTCGAAGTGATTGAAAATGCGAAGATCTACAAACTTTCCATTCAAGATTGGCAAAACCTCTGCAACGATATAGTAAGCATAAACACTTATGGCAGAAATAAACTAGAGAGTGCCTTTAGTATGTTTCAGAGAAGAATACTGTCTAACATGTCTCTGTCGGCTCAAGTACGGTATAAAAATTTTGTCAAACAATATCCAGACATAGAGGCAAAGGTGAAAAATTACCATATAGCTTCCTATTTAGGTATAACAAATGAAAGCCTTAGCAGAATAAGAAAAGAAATTTATAAAAAATAATTATCGTTATTATCATATATCAATTTATGGTTCAATCATTTAGTATAGTTTCGCACCTGTACTTTAAACCCTAAATAAAAAAGTACAACATTAACAATCCCAAGTTGGTTAATAGCTAAAAAGCGTAAGTTTAAAACACTTACGCTTTTTTAGTTATTACAAAATACCATTAAAAAAGACCACCTTTAGATGGTCTTTTCTACTTAAGAAGTAATTAATCTAAAACTAATTTGTGAGAAGTTCTACCTTTGTCAGTAGAAACATTTACAATGTATATACCTGAAGTCATTCCGGTAATATCCAAATTGTTTATACCATTACCTAAGGCCAATTTCTGAACCAGTTTACCGGTCATTGAAATAATTTCAACATTTATATTCCCAGAAACCGAATCGTTAATGACAATATTAAATTGTCCTCTTGTTGGATTAGGATAAATATTCAATACAGATACTTTATTAAAGTCCTCGACAGACAATACTTCTTGAGCTTCAAAAGCACCTATATCACGTGCATCTCCAAATACGGCCTGATCAATTTGATCATTAAAATTGTCAGCCGGATCACCTGCATCATAAGCTGGAGATTCTGCTAATAGCTGATGCGTAAATGTTGTACCACCATTATCTTGCAATGGACCTAACATTGGATTACCTCCTAATATATTAAAACCATTGTCTGCAATTGTACCCGAAGTATCATTATCAGAACCAGCCGTATTTAATGCAACAATAGAGTTCTTTAAGGATACACTACTACCTGCATTAATACCACCACCATTTCCAGATGTCGTATTCATAGCAACCGTAACAGCATTAAGATCTAAACTTGTACCATTATTGGTTAAACCACCACCAGAAGTTGATGCTGAATTACTAGACACTGTACTTGTCATAACCGTTGTAGCTCCACCAGTTTCGTTATAAACTCCTCCACCTTCGCTAGCTGAGTTTCCTGAAATTTCAGAAGTTGTAACCATCATAGATGATCCAGCATTCCAAAGTCCACCACCTTCAACGGCAACATTATTTCTTACAGTACTTAATGATACTGTTGCTGTAGCAGCTCCACCTAAATGAAGTCCACCTCCATTACCTGGTGCAGCACCTGCATTATTATTACTTAAATCTGTACTAGACATGTCCAAGGATCCTGCAGCCATTTCTATACCACCACCTGCTCTATTAGAAGTGTTACCAGTAATTGTAGCACTAGAGACAGTTACTGATCCTCCATCAACACCTTGAATACCACCACCAGAACCAGCAGCTCCTGTGGCTGTATTATTGGTTATTGACACACCATTTTGAACAATTAGCGTTCCACCATTATTAAATAGTGCTCCACCACCATTTGAAGCGTCATCTCCTTGAGCATCATTTTCACTTAATGAAGTTCCATCAACGGTCATCGTTCCTGAACCATTCCAAAATCCTCCACCTTCTGCAGCAGCACTATTCATTGATACAGTACCTCCAAAAATCAAGTTATCTCCAGGTCCTGTTACATGGATCGCTCCTCCGTTTCCAGGTCCTCCATCGGCTGTAAAACTACCGTTGTTCAATCCTGCGGTATTACCTGTGAAATTAACATTAGTTAATGTATTTACATTGGCGCTCAATGACCAATCCTCAAGTCCACCTCCAGCTCGGCTGGCTGCGTTATCCGAAATTGTCACAGGAGATCCTTCCGTTCCATTGATGGTCAACATTGTACCTGTTGCCATGAGGATTCCACCACCGGAACCTTGAGTTCCTGAAGCGAAGTTTCCTGAAATAGTTGTTCCTTCATTGATTACAACAGATCCCATACCGTCTTCGGCGAAGATACCTCCACCTCCAACAATCTCTACATTCTCACCACCAACAAAGTTACCTTGCGCATCGTTTCCTGATATAGTAGTACCATTAATAGTAAGTACTCCTTGGTTGTTCCAAAGTCCACCACCTTCTTTAGCGGCTATGTTACCATTTACAGTTCCTCCCGTGATAGTAACAGGTGCTGCTCCACTAACGTGAAGTCCTCCACCATTACCAGGTGCTCCTGCACCAGTAACAGCTCCCGTAAAATTATCATCCAGGTTGACATTTGTAAGCTCTACCGAACTGTCACCATTGGTCTCAATTCCACCACCTGCACGGTTAGATGTATTGCCAGTTATTGAAATTCCATCTGCAATTAAAATACCTGCAGCATTTAAAATTCCACCACCTGTTGATTGTGCTCCATCGGCCACGTTATTTGTTATTGCCGTTGAACCTAATAAGTTTAAAGTACCGCCTTCATTAAAAAGTCCGCCACCACCAGCAGCTCCAGCTACCTCAACATCATTTCCTGATGCTGTATTTTGATCTATCGTAGTATCGGCAATGCTCATTGTACCAGAACCGTTCCAAAATCCACCACCTTCGTTGGCTGCCATATTCATAACTGCAGAGCCACCACTGATCATGTTATCTCCAGGTCCCGTTACGTGGATCGCTCCACCGTTTCCAGGTCCTCCATCGGCTGTAAAACTACCGTTGTTCAATCCTGCGGTATTACCTGTGAAATTAACATTAGTTAATGTATTTACATTGGCGCTCAATGACCAATCCTCAAGTCCACCTCCAGCTCGGCTGGCTGCGTTATCCGAAATTGTCACAGGAGATCCTTCCGTTCCATTGATGGTCAACATTGTACCTGTTGCCATGAGGATTCCCCCACCAGAACCTTGAGTTCCTGAGGCGAAGTTTCCTGAAATAGTTGTTCCTTCATTGATTACAACAGATCCCATACCGTCTTCTGCAAAGATACCTCCACCTCCAACGATTTGTACAGGAGGGCCAGCAACGAAATCACCTTGCGCATCGTTTCCTGAAATAGTAGTACCATTAATAGTAAGTACACCTTGGTTGTTCCAAAGTCCGCCACCTTCTTTAGCGGCTATGTTACCATTTACGGTTCCTCCCGTGATAGTAACAGGTGCAGCTCCACTAACGTGAAGTCCTCCACCATTACCAGGTGCTCCTGCACCAGTAACAGCTCCCGTAAAATTATCATCCAGGTTAACATTTGTAAGCTCTACCGAACTGTCTCCATTCGTCTCAATTCCACCACCTGCACGGTTAGATGTATTGCCAGTTATTGAAATTCCATCTGCAATTAATATACCTGCAGCATTTAAAATTCCACCACCTGTTGACTGTGCTCCGTCGGCCACGTTATTTGTAATTGCCGTTGAACCTGATAAGTCTAGCGTACCTCCTTCATTATAAATTGCACCACCACCAGAACCGCCTGGCACTTCATCATCATTTCCTGATGCTGTATTCCCATTTACTGTATGGTCAACTAAGGTCATGGTACCAGAACCGTTCCATAAGCCACCACCTTCGTTTGATGCAGTGTTTCCGTTTGTTGTACCTCCTGTAATTATTGAATTTCCAGGACCAGTCATATGCAAACCACCACCATTTCCTGGTGCAGATGCTGTTGAGTTATTGTTTAACGTTACATTTGTTAAAGTGATTGTTCCCACGGCTTCATTTGAGGAATTATCCTCAATTCCACCACCTGCTCTATTGGCCGAGTTATTGGTAATTATAGCACCTGTAACATCAATTGAGCCTCCAGCAACATTTTGAATTCCTCCACCAGAACCCGATGTTCCGCTAGCTATGTTATTTACAATATTGGTTCCGCTCGCAACAACTAACATTCCTCCATTATTGAAGATTCCGCCTCCACCATTATCGGCAGAATTACCAAAAGCTTTGTTGTTGTCTATAAAAGTGTTCTCATAAAATGTTCCACCTTCAATACTCATTGAACCTCCGTTGTTCCAAAGCCCACCACCTTCTGATGCTGCTTCGTTCAAAAATACTATACCACTAATCGTAACATCTGCAGAGTTGCCAGTAATATGAACTCCACCACCATTTCCAGGATTTGGTGCTCCTCCAGTGGCTAAACCATTCACATCATTTAAAATAAGTGAAATATCGATTAAGTTTGCTGTACCGTTTATTATTTCAATAGCACCACCTGCTCTATTTGCTCCATTAGAAGAAAGAAAGATTGTATCAGTATTTAAAGTACCACCTGTACTCAAAATTGCACCACCTGACCCTGAAACACCAGTTGCTACATTACTAAATATATCTGCAAATGAATTTACATTCATTGTACCTCCATCATTATATAAAGCTCCACCACCTTGCTCTGCAAGATCACCAGTAGCTTCATTTTCACTTAATTGTGTGTCAAAGCCTGTAACGGTCATAGTTCCAGTACCGTTCCAAAGCCCACCACCTTCTACAGCAGTGTTGCGTTCTACTAAGCAATCTGTAAATGTAGAGTCTCCACCACCACTAATGTGATAAGCACCACCATTACCTGGTGCTCCATTTGCTCCTGTAGCAACATTATTTCTAAAAGTAACATCGTTAAATGTATATAGTTCGCCAGGAATTGATGCTATCTCAATTCCACCACCTGCTCTATTTGCAGTATTGTTTGAAATTGTTAGACCATCTACATTTATGGTACCTGGAGTTAAGCTAAAAATTCCTCCACCAGAACCGGCAGAACCTGAAGCCATGTTGTTTGTAATTAAAGTGCCGTTTCTAACAATAAGCTCACCTCCATTGTTAAAGATACCTCCACCTCCATCATCGGCAGCAGCTCCTTGTGCATCGTTTCCATTAATTTCAGTTCCGTCGACGATCATTGTACCAGAACCATTCCATAATCCACCGCCTTCTCTAAAAGCAATATTGCTGTTTACTGTACCGCTGGTAATTGTTGCGTTACCTGGTCCAGTAATATGAAGTCCACCACCATTTCCCGGCGCTGAACCTGCTGTGTTATTATTAAGATTTACGTTGGTTAAAACTAATGTACCAACGCCATTAGTAGAGTTATCTTCAATACCACCACCTGCTCTATTGGCTGAGTTACCTGTTATTGAACTCATCGAAACTGTTACAGTTCCTCCATCAACATTCTGAATTCCGCCACCAGAACCAGCCGCTCCAGTAGCTGTGTTTCCGCTAAGTGTAACATTATTCTGAACAATTAAAGTTCCACCATTATTAAATAAAGCTCCACCACCATTGTCTGCAGCAGCACCTTGTGCATCGTTACCGTTTAAAATTGTTCCGTCTACTGTCATTGTTCCAGAACCATTCCACAGGCCTCCACCTTCAGAAGCTGCAATATTATTGTTAGCCGTACCACCAGTAATCATTGAATCACCAGCACCTGTAATATGCAGGCCTCCTCCATTTCCTGGAGCAGCAGTTGCACCCGATCCGATACCGGCACTATTGTTATTTAAAATTACGTTGTTAAGCGTAATTGCCAAACCAGCTCCAGAGTTATCTTCAATACCTCCGCCAGCTCTGTTGGCAATGTTGTTTGAGATTTCTGAGTCATTAACAATTAGAACACCACCTACATCAACAAAAATTCCACCACCTGAAGGTGCTGGAGTCGCTGATCTAATTGCTTTATTATTAGTTATAACACAATTATTAATTGTAAGTGTTGCGTCAGAGATTTTAATTCCGCCTCCATCGACACAAACACCATTTGTTATCGTAAGGTTATTAAACTCTACAGTTCCTGCTCTCAATCTAAAGATTCGATTATCAAAATTGGCATCGATAATAACAGTTCCTCCTGAGGGACCGCTTATTGTAAGATCTTTATCAATCTCTAAATCATCATATATAGTTACTGTAGTAACAGCTCCATCAAAAGTAATTGTGTCTCCGTTGGATGCATCTACAATTGTTTGCCGCAGTGATCCTGGTCCGTCATCTGCACCGCTCGTAACGACCTGTGCAAAAGAAGTTGTCGAAATAAAAAATGCCATTGCGGAAGCAATAACAAGAGTAATTTTGTTTCTCATTGTGAAATAATTTTGGTTAATAGGTTTAGCTGTTGCCCCTTTTGGGTTTGAGACATAATACCTACGATAATCGAGAAGACGGAGTTTTATAATTTTCAACTGTTAACATTTTTTTAACACTTAAAAACGATTAATCGTCATTAATATCGATAAAAGAATGTTTTTTTGATAAGAAAAATACATTTTTGGTATTAATTTGACAATTAGTGGTTTTTCACATTTATATTATATGTAATAATTTCTATTGCTTTTATGTGAATTAAAATTTACCTTATGCGCATCGAACTGTATTAAATGGACAAAAAGCTTATTTCAAAAAAAAAACCAGCCTATCCGATAAGTGATTTGCTATCCAATTATCTAAGCGAACAGGGTCGAAATATAAAAATCCCAATTTTTTATGATGATCTTTTAAGATTTCAAGGTGCTGTTGAAATATTTGACGATAATGGTGATGACACTTTATGGATAAGTTGTTATTATGCAGAATACGAGAGAGACGAAATCGAGAACAGCCTTAAACAAATGTATTCCATTCTGCACTCAGACGGTAGTGACAGCATTATACCATATCTCAATATAGATAGTATTGATTTCTGCACCTTCGGAAACACAAAACCATTCAGAGTAAAAGTCAGAAACATCCTCAATGACAACTATATCTTTCTTTATGTTAAAAAAGCCGATGCCTCGCGTATTTACGGTTTAGAGTTAGAACATTTATTATCACCAAACCATATTACTTTTTTAGTCCATAAAGACACATTAATAGAAGAACATATTTCTGGAATTCCCGGTGACACTTTCATAAGCAACCATCTCGATACGCTTCCGGAACAGGATAAGCGTGCTTTGGCAAAAGAATTTGTAAAATTTAACGAACGCTGTTTCGTAAGGCTATTGGCAGATATGCGCTCTTATAATTATGTGATTGTTATAACCCATGATTTTGACAGAATACAATATAGAATTAGAGCTATAGATTTTGACCAACAAAGTTACGAAGGCAACCCAAAAGTCTATAAACCCCAATTTTTGAAGGAGAATAATCCTTTGGTAAAAATGAGTTTAAATGTATTGGCGCAAGCATCCATAGAACAATACGAAAAAGAAGAACGTTCGTTACTCGCTAAACGTGCAACGAGCGAACACGAAAGATTGGAAGAGCTAGTAAATTGCATGAAGGTTGATACCATTTCAACTCCAGAAAAAATAAAAGAGCTAAAATCTGGCCTTTTCAAATTAACTGGTGATGTTAATTTCAAAAAGTCGGAAAACATGGGAGAACTGCTCAATAACGCTCTAGATTTTATAATCAGAAACTACGTAAACGAAAACCCTTATATCATCAAATAAATCCAACCACAAACATGAAAATCAAAAAGGTTTTAGTCGCCAACCGAAGTGAAATTGCCATTAGAGTTTTGCGCGCTTGCGCAGAATTGAACATTGCCACAGTAGCAGTTTACACTTATGAAGATCGCTACTCGCAACATAGAAACAAAGCTGATGAATCTTATCAAATTGGTGCCGATAACGACCCTTTAAAACCTTATCTAGATATAGAAGAAATTGTGGCTTTAGCAAAAGCTAAAAATGTAGATGCTATACACCCTGGTTATGGCTTTCTCTCTGAGAATTCAGAATTTGCCAGACATTGTGCTGAAAATGACATTATCTTTATTGGGCCAGATCCAGATGTAATGGATGCCCTTGGAGACAAAATAACAGCAAAAAAAATAGCTGTAAAATGTAACGTTCCAATCATTGAAAGCAACAAAAAACATCTAGATTCACTTAAAACCGCACTTTCCGAAGCGCACACTATAGGATATCCATTGATGTTAAAAGCAGCATCTGGTGGTGGTGGTCGTGGAATGAGAGTTATTAGATCTGATGAAGATTTAGAATCTAATTTTAATTCTGCTCGTAACGAAGCACTCAATGCCTTTGGAGATGACACCATGTTTCTTGAAAAATATGTCGAAAATCCAAAACATATCGAAGTTCAGATTGTAGCAGATAGACATGGAAATATCAGGCATTTATTTGAGCGTGACTGCTCTGTGCAGCGACGGCACCAAAAGGTGGTAGAAGTTGCACCTTCCTATAATGTAGCTCAAGATGTCAAGGATGCACTTTATAAATATGCAGTTGATATTGCATCGGAAGTTAATTATAACAACATTGGGACGGTAGAATTTTTGGTTGATCAAGAGGATAACATCTATTTTATAGAAGTCAACCCAAGAATTCAAGTTGAGCACACCGTTACCGAAATGGTTACAGGTATTGACCTCGTAAAAACCCAAATCTTTGTAGCTGGTGGCTATAAATTATCGGATCAACAAATTAAAATTTACGGACAAGAGTCACTTGCTACATATGGTTTTGCTTTGCAGTGTAGATTAACTACTGAAGATCCCGAAAATAATTTTACACCAGATTATGGCACTGTTACCACCTATCGAAGCGCTTCAGGTATGGGCATTAGATTAGATGCAGGTAGCATTTACCAAGGTTATAACGTTAGCCCATTCTTTGACTCTATGCTTGTAAAAGTTTCAGCACATGGCAGAACATTAGATGGAGCTGTTAGAAAAATGGTGAGAGCTTTAAGAGAGTTTAGAATTAGAGGTGTTAAAACCAACATCCATTTTTTACAGAACGTTATTCAGCACGAAACTTTTAGGGATGGAAAAGTTTCTGTTAATTTTATTCAGAATACTCCTGCTTTATTCGAAATCAAGCTACCGCAAGACCGCACTTCGAAAGCTTTAAATTATTTGGCAGAAGTGGTTGTTAATGGCAATCCTGATGTAAAATATATCGATCAGAATAAAGTATTCAGAAACCCTTCCACACCAAAATTTAGCACTAAAGATGCCTTTCCAAAAGGTACTAAAGATTTGCTTTCTGAACTTGGCCCTGAAAAGTTTTGCGAATGGTTAAAAGCCGATAAAAAAATTCATTACACAGATACCACGATGCGAGATGCGCATCAATCTCTTTTGGCAACACGAATGCGCTCATTCGATATGCTAAAGGTTGCCGAAAGTTTTGCCAAAAACCATCCAAATACGTTTAGCATGGAGGTTTGGGGAGGTGCTACTTTTGACGTGTGTTTACGTTTTCTGCACGAAAGCCCTTGGACAAGGTTAAGAGAATTAAGAAAAGCTGTTCCCAACATTCTATTTCAGATGTTGTTAAGAGGCTCAAACGGTGTTGGCTACAAAGCATATCCTGACAATCTTATTGAAAAATTTGTTGAAAAATCTTGGGAAAATGGTGTGGATATTTTTAGAATATTTGATTCTTTAAATTGGGTCAAAGCCATGGAACCAAGCATTAATTATGTAAGGAAAAATACTGGTGGCATCGCCCAAGCTGCACTAAGTTACACAGGTGATATTTTAGATACCAAACAGACCAAATACAATCTTAAATATTATACACAACTCGCCAAAGATCTTGAAAATGCAGGTGCTCACATGATAGCGATTAAAGATATGGCAGGTTTATTAAAACCATATGCAGCAACTGAGTTGGTCGCAGCTCTTAAAGACACTGTTAATCTTCCCATTCATTTGCATACGCATGATACGTCTTCATTACAAACAGCCACTTATTTAAAAGCTATTGAAGCTGGAGTAGATGTGGTCGATGTGGCTCTGGGTGGGCTCTCGGGACTTACCTCGCAACCCAACTTTAATGCGGTTGTAGAAATGATGAGATACCATGAACGGTCGCATGATTTTGACATCAACAAACTAAATCAATTCTCAAACTTTTGGGAAGACACCAGAGAATTATACTATCCATTTGAATCTGGACTAAAGGCTGGTACGGCAGAAGTGTTTCAGCATGAAATTCCTGGTGGTCAATATTCAAATTTACGTCCTCAAGCTACGGCTTTAGGACTAGGAGATCGTTTTGATGAAGTTAAGAAAATGTATGCTGCCGTTAATAGTATGTTCGGTAACCTGATTAAAGTGACACCGAGTTCTAAAGTGGTTGGCGATATGGCTATATTCATGGTGACTAACAACCTTACTCCTGAGGATGTGATGTCTCGAGGTGAGGAAATATCATTTCCAGAATCCGTAATTAATTTTTTCAAAGGTGACCTGGGACAGCCTGTAGGTGGTTTCCCTAAAAAACTTCAAAAGATTATTCTAAAAAACAAGGAGTCGTATACGGACAGACCCAATGCACATTTAGAACCAATTGACTTTACAAAAGAATATGCTACGTTCAAAAAGAAGTTTCAAAAAGGTTTTACCCGAGCTATTGAGATAGAAGATTTCCTATCATACACATTATATCCGAAAGTATTTGAAGCAGCACATGAAAATTATAAAAAATACGGCAACATTGCTTTGATACCAACCAAAAATTTCTTCTATGGCATGAAGCTGAGGGAAGAAATATTAATAGAGTTGGAAATGGGAAAAACCATTATAGTAAAACTTCTTTCGGTTGGTATTCCCAATGATGAAGGGGTAAGAATTGTATTCTTCCTGGTTAATGGCGAAAACCGATTTGTTGAAGTGCTCGATAAATCCATGAACATCAAAAAAATTGAAAACACAAAAATAGATCCAGAAAACGCAGGTGAAGTTGGCGCACCACTTCAAGGTTCACTATACAAAGTATTGGTTAAAAAAGGACAAACCGTAAAAGAAAACGACCCACTTTTCGTCATTGAAGCCATGAAGATGGAAACTACAGTTACAGCACACAAAGCTGGAAAAGTAAAGTCCATTTCGCTCAGTGCTGGCAGCATGGTGAAGCAAGACGATTTGGTAATCACGATTGAATAATAGAAATTGAATGAAAATCATTTCTACCAATATTGCCAAACCAAGAACATTTTATCATAACGGAAATGAAGTTACTACTGGCATTTATAAGAAGCCAATTGATCACTCTATTTATCTTGGAAAGGATAATGTGAAAGGTGACGAAGTTTCAGATCGACGTGTACATGGAGGTGAATTTAAGGCATGCTATCTGTTTTCAGCAACACATTATCCGTATTGGAAATCACGATACCCAGAATTAGGCTGGACATATGGCATGCTGGGTGAGAATCTAACGGTTGAAAATTTGGACGAAAAAAAATTAATTGTTGGTGACATTTATAATGTCGGAGAAGCCCAAATACAAATTACCATCCCTAGAGAACCTTGTTTTAAGTTTGCCCATAAATTTGGTACTGATGCAGTTTTACAACAATTTGTTGAGCATGGCTGTCCTGGAACCTATGTTAGAATATTGAATGAGGGTAACGTAAAAAACAACGACAACTTTAAATTGGTTGAAAGATCTAAACACAGTATTTCAATTCATGAATTGTTTCAACTTCTATATGCTAAAAACAAAAACGAATCTCATATAAAATTAATGATTGAGCATGATGCTGTTCCTGAAAAATTAAAAAAGAGATTAAACTATTTTTTGAAATGATATTGGAGTTTCTTTTAATTTATCTTTGACCACAAATTAATTTCGTTTTGCAGAAAAAAGAACATCCCAAAATAAAATCACAGCTTCATCCCAGAAGTCGCCACAGAGAACGCTATAATTTTGATGAATTAATAAAGAGTTCTCCAAAATTGGCAGCCTTTGTCGCACCTAATGACTACGGTGACGATTCTATCAATTTTTTTGATCCTGAAGCCGTAAAAGCACTGAACAAAGCACTTTTAGTCCATCATTACAATTTAGAATTTTGGGATTTACCTCAGCATTACTTGTGTCCACCAATTCCGGGACGTGCAGATTATATTCATAATATAGCTGACTTGTTACACGAAAGCGCACAACACTTTGGCAAAACCGAAATCCCAAAAGGATCAAGAATTAAAGGTCTTGATATTGGCGTTGGTGCTAATTGCATTTACCCTATTATTGGTAATCATGAGTATAGCTGGTCTTTTGTGGGTAGCGACACGGATGAAACTGCTGTAGCTTCGGCCAAAACAATAGTAGAAAATAATACAAATCTAAAATCTAATATTGAAATTAAACTTCAGGAACAGCCTAATTCAATTTTAAAAGGCATAATTCAACCCAAGGACCAATTTGATTTCACTATTTGTAATCCGCCATTTCATGCTTCGCTTGATGAAGCGCAAAAAGCAAGTGCTAGAAAAAATAAAAATCTTAGAGGTAAATCCAATCTTAAACCTGTATTGAATTTTGGTGGACAGCATAACGAGTTATGGACTAAAGGTGGCGAATTCCGGTTTGTAAAAGACATGATTTACGAGAGCCGAAATTTCGGAAAACAATGTTTTTGGTTTACGAGTTTAATCTCTAAAGAATCCAACCTTAAACCGCTCTTCAAAATTTTGAAGAAAGTAAATGTTGAAAGTTTTAAGACAATTGAAATGGGACAAGGTCATAAGATCAGTCGCTTTATAACTTGGACATTTTTATCTGATCAGGAACAAAAAGACTGGGTTAATAAACGTTGGTAGAATATTGTTCTACATTTGCATTACACTTTTTGTCATTCCTGCGAAGGCAGGAATCCACTTTATTAATTTTTAATATAGATTCCTGCCTTCGCAGGAATGACAGATGTTATAAACTGAAAAAATATGTCATTTAAAGACCTAAAACTCATAAAACCATTATTGAAAGCTACCGAAGCTTCTGGTTATACAGAACCCACTTTAGTACAGCAAAAAGCAATTCCGCTAGTTTTAGAAAAAAAGGATGTAATTGTTTCTGCACAAACAGGAACGGGTAAAACAGCCGCTTTTGCATTACCTATTTTACAGCAGTTGTTCGACAGACAAGATGCACCAAAAAAAGGGAAGAAAATAAAGGCATTGATTATAAGTCCAACTCGTGAACTTGCAATTCAGATACAGCAGAATTTTAAAACTTATGCTCAGTTTACCAATTTACGCTCTTTAGTAGTTTTTGGCGGAGCTTCCATTGAGCCTCAAATTGATGTTTTGAAAAAAGGTATTGACATTTTAGTGGCTACACCTGGACGTTTGCTCGACTTGCACAAACAAGATTACGTTAACTTGGACTATGTTGAAAACTTTGTTTTGGACGAAGCAGATTTAATGCTAGCCATGGGTTTTATAGATGATGTTAAAAAAATTGAGCGACTCTGCCCAGAAAACAAACAAACTTTGTTGTTTTCTGCTACAATTCCTTATAAAATTGAGGAATTGGCTAAAACTATTTTAAAAGATCCCGAGCGGATTGATGTGACACCAACACATTCCGTTGCAAAGGACATTAGTCAAGTATTGTATTACGTGCCAAAACGAAATAAAATAGAACTCTGTTTGCATTTAATGAGAAATACCATAAAAGGGAACGTGCTCATATTTCGACGTACCAAATTTGGCGTGAACAAATTAGAGCAGACACTTCTTAAAAATGGCTACAAGGTTGATACCATTCACGGAGATAAGAACCAAAGTGATCGTCAAACAGCTTTAAATAAATTTAAAAACGGCTATGTGAATGTGCTCATCGCAACCGATGTCGCAGCGCGTGGTATAGACATTGACGAACTGGACAACGTATTTAATTTTGATATGCCCAACGTGGCGGAAACGTACGTGCACAGAATTGGTAGAACTGGTAGAGCTGGAAACATTGGTAAATCTTATGCCATGTGCTCGGCTGACGAAAAGAGCTATGTAAAGACGATTGAGGAGTATATTAATGTTCAGATTCCTGTTGAAAATGAACATCCGTATCCATTAGATCCAAAAGCAAAACCTATTGTTCACAAAAAGAAAGGCAGCAAATACAAAAAAGGCAGAAAAAGTATAGCTTCTAAGAAGAAGAAAAAACGGTGGTATTGAATTAGTTTATTAGATATGGCTTGTTAATTTTCAAATCATCTTTGTACTTAAAACAGAGTAAATATTTACGCCTGAATCGACAGACGGTTATTAAAATACTGCTTTAAAAGTGGAATTTGAATGCATAACATAATGGCGAACAATACTACCGCATATATTAATGTATTAGAAAAATCTAACGATAGTCCTTCTAAAAGGTTGAAAGAAAAGTCAGGTAAATTATAGCGCTCTAATAAACTTGTATTGTTATTTGGTGCGCTTAAACGCATATAGACAATTAAACTTACAAAGGTAGCTGCCATAAGCCACCACACATATTTTGGTATTAATGGTTGGTAAACGATTTTTTTTGTTTCAGATAAGCTTTCAATTTTTGACATTACTTTATTTGTAAAGTCAACTGGTGCCTGATCTAAACTATCTGCAGACATTAATTTGCCCATCAGTTCTTCTAATCTTTTATCATCCTCTTTCATAGTTCATTTTATTTTGTGGTAGCAAATATTGCTCTAAAATAACGGCCAGTTTCTTTCGCGCTCTAAAAAGCTTCACTTTTGCTGTGTTAGCTTCAACATTTATAATTGTGGATATTTCATCTAAAGATAATTCTTCAAAATAAAATAAGGTCAAAATAGCGCTGCATTCTTCTGGCAGTTGATTAATGCATTGTTTTATCAGTTCGCTTTTTTCTTGGTTTATCATGTGTTCCAAAGCATTGTCTATAACATCTAACTTATCAAAAGTATATTCATCTATAGTGACGTTATTCAAATGCTTTTTGTTCTTTTTTATGTTGTCCAAACACGTATTGTAGGTAATTCTATAAATCCAAGTCGAAAATTTAGAATCGCCCTTAAACTTATCTAACGATTTAAAAACCTTAATAAACGTATCCTGTGCCACCTCTTCTGCTTCTTCTCTACACTTCAACATTCTTAACGCCAAACTAAAGACCAAATTCTTGTATTGCTCAACTAATTGAGCATAAGCTTTAGTCTCGCCATTAGTGATAGCGTCAATTAGTTTATTTTCTTCGTTGGTGGTCATTCAATATTTAAGACGACAACATACACAACAAGGTTACATTAATTAGACAAAATAAATATTTTAAAATTCTTGTAACCTAAACTCAAAACGAATCGTCATAAGGTATGAATTGAGTCAGCAATTTATTTTGAAGTGCACCGAAACATATTGTGACCAATTCTACCTAACACTTAAAATTAATCAATTAAAAAACAAATATCATGAACGAAGAAATTTTAATACCACTTAGTCTTTTTGCTGCAATTTTTGGAATCGTATACTTATATTTTTCCACTCGAAACAAAGAACGTTTAGCATTAATCGAAAAAGGTGCTGATGCTAGTATTTTTAATATTGGCAAGCGCTCAGGTTCCTCATGGAAAGTTGTAGTCATTAATTTGGCTTTTCTTTTAATGGGTATTGGATTGGGTGTTTTTGTAGCAAATATATTAGACACATACACTAGTCTTGATGAGAATGCCGTTTATCCTGCGATGATATTCTTAATGGCTGGCCTGGGCTTATATGTTGGGTATTCCCAAACTAAAAAAGCCCTGGATGACTAATTACAAACATCAATCAATCAATTAAAAACGAAAAGACGCTTCAATAATGAAGCGTTTTTTTATGCGTTCAAATAACGTATCTTTAAAATCTTAAATTAAAAGATGTCCAAAGTCCTATTTTTATTCTTATTGCTTTGTAATATTTGCGTCGCGCAAATTACTGTTTCTGACAGTATCACAAAATACCCTGTAAGCTACGCTACCGTATCGTTTGGCAACGGCAACGGTCTTTTTGCCGATGATGAAGGTCAGTTTTATTTTTCGAAAAAGCTGTATCCAGATATTGATTCTTTATTTATTTCGGCATTGGGCTATAAGGATTTGAATGTTGCTACAGCAAATCTGCCAAAACAGCTTTACCTGCAGCCACAAGCTGATGAACTGGACGAAGTGGTGGTTGGTGTTAAACGTGATAGAAAATATAATACCGAAGAAATAAAGCCCTATCTAGACGATGACTACTACAGCTCTTGGTTACCAACTATAGAATCTGAAATTGCAGTATATTTTCCGAAAGAATCATCAAACGATCAAAAACTAACTTCGGTTTTATTTCCCATTGCTTTGGAATCCAAAGATTGGAAAAAAAGAAAACGAAAAAATGCCGAAAAAAAAGAGTTTTCCACCCTGTTTAAAGTTAAATTCTATAATACAGAAAACGGTCTACCGAGTAAAACACTTACCTATAAAACTATTGTTTTTAGAGCTACCGAAAAAGATGGTGATGTTTACGAACTCAATGTTGAAGATAATAATATCTACATACCAAAGGGAGGTTTCTTTGTGTCGCTTCAGGTTTTGGGCTACACTGATAAAGCCGGAAAACTATTACCCAACAAAAAATACAAAGAGATAAAATCTAAAAACGGTGTGGTAAAAATTCCAACAAATTTTAGACCACTTCTCCCGTTCACGGACGAAATAGAAACGAAAAAAACGTTTGTTAAACGTGTATTCATCAATGGTAATAACTGGGTGAAATTTGATACTGGCAACGGATTTAAGTCCAGTCTCTTAGATAAGGGTCTTTACAATTACGGTATCGGTATTAAGTATAAAATATACAAAGATGATTGAACCCTTAGGACTTTACATCATGGCTGGTATTTATATTTTCGCTGGTTTAATGCATTTTATCAAACCGAAAATGTACTTACGGATAATGCCAAGGTATTTACCTTACCCTAAAGCATTAGTTTTATTGAGTGGTTTGGCAGAAATAGTTTTAGGAATAGGATTATGCATTCCTGCAACAAAACCGTTTGCTATTTATGGTATCATCGCCATGTTAATAGTATTTTTATTGGTACATTTTTACATGTTGTCTAATGAAAAAGCTTCTGCAGGCATCCCAAAATGGATTTTGATTCTACGGATTCCACTTCAATTTGGTTTGATGTATTGGGCCTGGATGTATTTGAATTAAAAATGCTTACAAATTGAAAACCAATAACATTACTCAAAGAAGTAATTGGGTTCTACCTATTATTATTTTTTCACAATTCTGTTGCACATCAACATGGTTTGCTGGCAATTCTATCGTTGACGAACTTAAAATTGCTTATAATCTAAGTGACCAATCTCTCGGCGATATTAGTTCTGCGGTGCAATTCGGTTTTATTTTGGGCACTTTTGTATTTGCAGTACTTACTTTGAGTGATCGATTTTCACCTTCAAAAATATTCTTTGTTTGCGCCACTATTGGAGCTGTTTTTAATTTTGGCCTACTATATAATGACAATACAATGTCTACCATTTTGAGCTTTCGGTTCTTTACTGGTTTTACATTGGCTGGCATTTATCCTGTTGGTATGAAAATTGCCGCCGACCATTATAAAAAAGGCCTAGGAAAATCCCTCAGTTTATTGGTTGGCGCTTTGGTACTGGGAAAATCATTTCCCCATCTCATCAAATCATTTGATTATACCCTACAATGGGAAACTGTTATTTACGCTACCTCTATGATGTCAGTAATTGGTGGCATACTCATTTTGTTTGTAAGCAACGGACCTTACCAAAAATTAGCTAAAAAATTTGACGCTACTAAAATCATAAAAGTTTTTAAAAATAGCTCACTCAGATCTGCAGCGTTTGGATATTTTGGCCATATGTGGGAGCTGTATGCGTTCTGGACGTTTTTGCCTGTTTTTCTTTTGGGTTTTTCTGAATTTCATCAAACCCAAATCAATATTTATTTCATTTCGTTTTTGGTGATTGCCGTTGGAGCCATGGGCTGTGTGTTGGGTGGATTATTATCAAATAAATATGGCACTAAAAAGATAGCCTCTCTATCTATTGGTATTTCTGGCATGTGCTGTGTGCTGTCACCATTGTTTTTTATACTTGGCTACCAGCAGATTTTCATAATATTTTTGCTTATTTGGGGAATGGCAGTAATTGCAGATTCGCCATTGTTTTCGACCATGGTAGCTCATAGTGCTCAACCAGAATCCAAAGGCACTGCTCTAACCATCGTTAATTGTATTGGTTTTGCTATTACTATAATTAGCATACAATTACTCAACACAATCTTTAGCCCTAACCATAATGTGGCTTTTGCATTTTTGATTTTAGCAATTGGACCCGTTTTAGGGTTATTAGGATTGAGATTGAATCATTCCACCACAAAATCAAAATAAGTATTTGGGAAAGGTTCCCAACGTAAGGTAAAATGCCACCATTCTTTCGGATAGTTTCTAAAGTTATGTTTCAACATTACGGTTTGCAGCAATTCTCGGTTGGCTTTTTGTTCATTTGAAATGCCTTCGTAATTCACCCAGGATTTCTCACCAAAAAAATCATAAGGACTTCCCATATCCAATGGCTCACCAGTCTCACCATCGGTGATGGTCAAGTCTAATGTACTACCTCTACTATGACCCGATTTTGAAGCAATGTAGCCAGCCTTGAACAAGTTTCGTTTGTTCACTTCAGGATAAAACTCTGATTTGTTTATCGTATCATTTAAATCGCGCGCCCAACGGATAAAGTGATTGACGGCTCTTTGTGGTCTGTAACCATCATAAACCTTTAAGCATAAATTCTGAAGCTGTAATTCTTCATGAACTAATTTCAGTTTTTCAGCTGCTGGCTTGGTAATAATAAGACGGTTGGCTTTGTAACCGTCAATGGTATCACCAACAAAATTATGGTCTGAGTAATAGCGCAGTTCCACATCCAAATCCTTAATTACATCTTGTGCATAAACAAATCCATCCGGTAATTCATTTTTGGACTGAAAGCCAAAATGTATCAGCACTATACAAATAAGAAATATGTTGGTTTTGATGTTCATAATCTTAATGCTAATTTAGAGAAAAAATAAACTATGAACTTGTTTTCAGGCGACAAACAATCAATCGAGCTTCCAAATGCTGAACTTATTTACGTTCCTGATTTTTTCTCAGAAGCAGAGGCCAACAATTATTTCGAAACATTAAAATCTAAAACAAGCTGGCAACAGGATGATATAAAAGTTTTTGGTAAAACCTATAAACAACCTCGCCTAACAGCACTTTTTGGAGAAGGTGATCAAGCCTATAGCTACTCTAATATCGTGATGCATCCCGAGCCGTTTACTAAAGAACTTAAAGTCATTAAAAATAAGGTTGAAAGAATAAGCAATTCAGAATTCAACACCGTTTTGTTGAATTTGTACAGAGACGGCAACGATAGCAACGGCTGGCACGCAGATAATGAAAAAGAATTGGGTAAAAATCCCGTAATTGCTTCGGTAAGTTTTGGTGAAAAGAGACCATTTCATTTTAAGCATAAAACTTTAAAAGAACAACGTCACAAACTGAATTTAAATCACGGAAGTCTCTTGATTATGAAGGGTGAAATGCAACACTACTGGGTACATCAGATTGCTAAGACAAAACAAAATATAGAACCCAGAATAAACTTGACTTTTAGAAAATTGATTTAAAAATGTAATGCCAAGAATGTAATTAGTTAAGTTAAAATAACCAATTAAAATTGACGGTGGCTGAGCAAAGTCGAAGCTATAGAAATCAAAAAGCCGAGATCCCTCAATCTCGGCTTTTCTTAATTTGCTTTTTTTATTATGTAAGTAGATTCAGGGTTTCTAAGTCAACAACATAATGCAAATATTAATTAATTAATCCATTGAACTAAAAACTAAATTTTAGTACAAGTCAAATATATAATTGATTTTCATTTTCAACGTCTAAAAACTATTTTAATCGATGAAATACAATTAAATTTAACATTTTAAGTTGAAAACATGTATTTCGTCGATGAAATGCAGTTTAAAAATTTTTGTTTTTCATTCAATTTGAATAATAATTTATCATTATTTATGTTTCAAATATGAAAATAAGATTGAATATCAATTAACTTTATACCTCTAAAATCCATTTTATATGAAAAAGCTCTTATTTCTTATTTCATTCGTTAGCTTTTCAATTGTATTTTCTCAAAACAAAAACTTTGAAGAAAAAGAGTTAACCATAACTAAATGGATCGACGGCACGTTGCTCAAACCACTAAATACTGTAAAACCTGATTTAGCGATAATCATAGCTGGATCTGGACCAACTGATAGAAATGGTAATCAAAATTTCCTTAAAAACAATTCGCTTAAAAAATTAGCCGAAGGCTTAACTAATAATAATATCGCCACGTTTAGATATGACAAGCGTATCGTTAAACAAATTAAAACCGGTAATGTCGATGAGAATATAATGTTTAATGATTTTGTCACCGACGCAACAGATGTTATTGAATTTTTTAAATCTAAAGACGATTATAATAAGATATATGTCATAGGACATAGTCAAGGTAGTTTGGTTGGCATGCTAGCCGCAAAAAAACAGGCAGACGGATTCATCTCACTAGCAGGTGCAGGCCAAAACATAGGAGATGTCATTGTTGAGCAGGTCACCAATATGGCGCCACAACTTGGTGAAGAAGCTAAACGGGTCGTTGGCATATTAAAAACTGGAAAAACCACTTCTGATTTTCCACCAGCTTTAATTTCCTTATTTAGAGAAGATATTCAACCCTTTATGATTAACTGGATGTCGCACAATCCTACAGAAATCATTAAGGATTTAACTATGCCTATACTCATTATTAATGGCACCAAAGATCTTCAGGTATCCGTTAATGAAGCAGAAATGCTCAAGTCAGCACACGAAAACGCTGCACTCAAAATTATAGAAAATATGAATCATGTGCTCTTCGAAATAAAAGGGGACGATTTGGAAAACTCAAAATCCTACAACGAATCGCAAAGAGCTATTTCGCCAGAGCTTATTTCTTCAATTTCTGAATTTATTAAGAATTAGAAAATACTTTCTCATTTATTCAAAAAAAAGCATCCCAACCACGGGATGCTTTAACTAACTAACCAACCAAAATGTAATGCTACGATTTTGTAGTTGTTACAACGTGGTAACTATCGTATTATTCATTACGATTAGTATATTACAAATGGTATGCCAAACTTTATTCTAAAGATTTTTTCTTCAAACTGTAACAAAACTTTTGATTTGCACACTAATAAATTAAATCATATCTTTATGATATCATATTAATATTAAATTAATACTAATCAATTAAATGTATCAACCATGAAAGAAGAAAAACTCATTGTACCCGCAAATGGCTATTTAATGCTATTTCTGTTTTTAATATTATTCTTCGGAAGCATTGCGCTTATTCCAATCACTAAGACCGGATGGTCAGCCTTTGGAATTGTTACCGCTTTGGTACTGGCTTTCGGATTTTTAATGGTACAACCAAACGGATCTCGCGTATTGCTATTGTTTGGAAAGTACGTAGGTACTGTAAAAAGAAACGGTTTTTATTGGGTGAACCCATTTTACACCAAAAAGAAAATCTCATTAAGAGCGAGTAACTTTGATAGTGAGCGTCTAAAGGTGAATGATAAACTCGGCAACCCAGTAATGATAAGCACCATTTTGGTTTGGCGCGTAGAAAATACCTATAAAGCTGCATTTGATGTCGATAATTATGAAAACTTTGTTCGCGTACAAACCGATGCTGCAGTTAGAAAATTAGCGAGTATGTATCCATATGATAATTTCGCGGACGAAGGAGTAGATGAAGATATTACACTAAGATCTAGTGTTAACGAAGTAAGCGAAGCCCTTGAAAAGGAGATTGACGAACGTCTTACTATTGCAGGTATTGAAGTTTTAGAGGCGCGAATTGGTTATCTCGCTTATGCAAATGAAATCGCCAACGCCATGCTTAAGAGACAACAAGCTACTGCGATTGTTGCAGCTAGACATAAAATTGTAGAAGGGGCAGTAAGTATGGTAGAAATGGCCATTGAGCAACTGAACAAAAAAGACGTTGTGGTTTTAGACGAAGAACGAAAAGCTGCTATGGTTAGTAATTTAATGGTTGTTCTATGCGGTGACAGAGATGCCTCACCAGTAGTTAATGCAGGAACTTTAAATCATTAAAATGAATAAAAACCAAATATTGAGCATTAGTTTGGGCAGTAGTCTTGGTACTAGTATTGGTATCACTATTGGAGCTGTAGTTGGCAATGTAGCCATGGGTGTGGTTTACGGCTCTATTATTGGTCTTTGCATCGGAGTCGTAATTGCATTAGCAATTTTTAAAGAAAATACTAAAGAATAAGAAAAATCATGAAAGAATATAAAGTAGAAATGCCAAAATTAGGCCTTACGAATAGACATCAAAAATATGAAGATTTTTTGAATCAATATGCCAGAGAAGGATGGATCGTGAAACATATTGTACCAAATTCTTCAATGGTGATATTTGAACGTGATAAAAACAGATAATGAGAATCTTTAAAGAAGAACAGCGATTTACTCAATTATGGCTCATCATGCTGATTTTAATCAGTATGTTGGTACCAGTTGGTATTGTTTTGGGTACCTATTTTAAAAATCCCAATAGCTTTTCGGTATTAGAACTCACTATTATTTTACTGGTTGTGTTGTTGGCTTCAAGTATTATATTTTTATTCAAGTTAAATACTAGAATTGATGAGAAAGGTGTTCATTATCAATTCTTTCCTTTTCATTTAAAATATAAAGTCATCTCATGGGCAGATATCAAAGAAGCCCATGTCAGAAATTATGATCCTATTGGAGAATACGGTGGCTGGGGAATAAGGGGTGGTATACTGTGGAACAAATCAAAAGGAAAAGCCATCAATGTATCAGGTGATATTGGGATACAACTCAAGTTGAAAAATGGTAAAAAGCTTTTGATTGGTACTCAACAGAAAGCCGAAGCAGAAAGCGTTTTAAACACTTATCAAGCAAAAATTAATAATTAAAACAGATGTCAAAGAAAAAAGCATTTGCATTAAGAATCAATGAAGACATGTTGAAGGCTGTGGAAAAATGGGCTGCGGATGAGTTTCGCAGCACTAATGGCCAGATTGAATGGATGCTTATGAAATATCTTAAAGAGCACAACAGGCTTCCAAAAGAAAAGCAAAAACCCGATAACAAAAAGTGATCATGATTGGTCACTTTTTTTAGTTACTAATTTTTGTATTTTGCGTTTCAAAATTAAACTGAAATGGAAAACCAACCTGTATTTACCAATGATGCCATAGTGTTCGGATTATTAATGATTGCTTTGGGATTCGTCTTTTTTACCGAATCGAAAAAATCAGGTTTTTGGCCTAAATTCTACCGTATAGTTCCGGGACTTTTAATGTGTTATTTAATTCCTGCTATATTTAATTCCGTTGGTTTAATATCAGATGAGATTTCTCAGACATATTTTATTGCCAGTCGTTATTTATTACCTGCATCACTAGTATTATTGACTTTAAGTATTGACTTAAAAGCCATCTTTAATTTAGGCTGGAAGGCCTTGGTCATGTTTTTTACAGGAACCATTGGTATTATTATCGGTGGACCAATTGCTATTTTATTGATTTCAAGTTTTTCTCCAGAAACAGTTGGTGGCGCAGGTTTTGATGCCACTTGGAGAGGACTTGCTACACTTGCAGGAAGCTGGATCGGTGGTGGAGCTAACCAAGCCGCAATGTTAGAAATTTATGAATTCAACCAAGAATTATATGGAGGCATGGTTTTGGTGGATATCGTTGTGGCCAATATTTGGATGGCAATTATTCTTCTTGGTATCGGTAAACGAAAAAAAATAGACAATTGGCTTAAGGCAGATAACACTGCTATTGATGAGCTTCAGAACAAAGTGCAGGCTTTTAGTGATAAAATTACCAAAATACCTACTACGACAGATTTTATTGTGATTTTAGCCCTCGCTTTTGGTGCCGTAGGTATTGCACATTTTGGGGCGGATCATATTTCTGTATTTCTAAAAAATAATTTTGAAGCAGTTAGCGATACTAGAAGTGCACTTTCATCCTTTGGTAGTGGTTTCTTTTGGTTAATCTCTATTGCTACATTAATTGGAGTACTTCTTTCGTTTACAAAAGCTAAAAACTACGAAGGGGCAGGCGCAAGTAAAATAGGCAGCGTATTTATATATATTTTAGTCGCTACAATAGGTATGAAAATGGATTTAGGTAAGATTTTTGAAAATCCAGGCCTCATTTTAATTGGATTAGTATGGATGGCCATACACGCAGTATTATTAATTTTAGTTGCCAAACTTATTAAAGCACCTTATTTCTTTTTGGCTGTTGGCAGCCAAGCAAATGTTGGTGGCGCAGCATCTGCACCTGTTGTAGCTGCGGCTTTTCACCCATCACTAGCAACTGTTGGTGCATTGCTCGCGGTTTTTGGATATGTCGTCGGAACTTATGGTGCAATTTTATGTGCGGAACTTATGAAAATTGCCGCAGCAGGTTAGCATTTTAAAAACAATTATAAGATATTTGCGCACCTAAAAACTAAAGCAAAAAATGACCAGAATTTATAAAGCCCTAAGCATAATCCTTTTATTAGTACTCACTATTTCATGCGGAAAAGATTCAGATTCAAATTTTAAACTGAAAGGAAAAGTTAAAGGGCTAAAAAAAGGAATAGTTTATCTTCAAAGGGATGGTGATTCTACTATAATTGATCTTGATTCTATGGTTATTTCGGGTGAACCTGAATTTACTTTAACTACCACGATCGACGAACCAATTTTATTTTACCTTAAATTATTTAAGAACGATGGTGAGGAGCATTATATTCCGTTTTTTGCAGATAAAGGAACGACAGAAATAAATACGACGCTGAAGAATTTTAATTTTGATGCTGAAATCAATGGTTCTGAGCAGCAAGAACTATTAGAATCTTATTTGAAGGTGATGTCTAGATTCAACAATCAAAATTTAGATTTAATAGAGCAAAATTTTTTAGCACAGAAACAGAAAGACACTCTTTTGTCGGATTCACTTTCAACTCAATCACAACGATTATTAAAGAGAAAATATTCTTACACTATACAATTTGCAATGACCAATAAGGACAGTGAGGTTGCACCGTATTTGGCACTTTATGAAATTCCGAGTGCTAACCCTGTTTATATCGATTCGGTTTACAACAATCTTAATGAAAATATCAAAAATTCTTTTTACGGTAAAAAACTGAAAGAAGTTATTGATACACGTGCTTCTGTCGAAGAATAAATTACTTAAATAAGATCACAAAAAAAACTTCAGTTTTTTAATAACTGAAGTTTTTTTTAATCTAAATTTTTTATTCTTAGAGCTTATTAATCTTAGCTACCAGTTCTCTTCCTTTGGTTTCAAGATCATTATTTATAGCTTTAAAATGTGCTTTTTTGTCTTCTACATTGCGATCATTAACACGTGCAATTAGCTCATCGAACGTTGCAATAGCCTCTTCAATTATCGCTTCACTTTCTTTGGTAGGTTTTTGTGTATTAGACAATTCCCAAATGTAAACTGCCTCAATAATATCTCCAAGAACAAAGTTGATATCCTTTTTTAAATCTCTTTTATTTGCCATGATTGTTATTTTTTTAAATCGTGGCAAAAGTACTAAATCTAAACGGTAATTCTTTATTTAATTATTGTTGAAAATATTAATATGACCTTATAGAAATTTTAGCATTTAAAGTAAATTATTTTGTTGATACCGGAGTTGAAATTTTTTCTCCTTAAACGGTATCCGAAGTTGTTTTAATTTTCACCAACACAAATCCATCAAAGCGCACTTAATTAACAAAGTAATCTAACTTATTTGCTTTGTTTATGATTACCATTGTAAATGATAGAAAGATCATCTGGGACAAAACTTATTTAATTGCTTTCACCTACACAACTTATTCTCCAGAATAAGTCACAAAATTACGTGGTGTTTCGTAAAGAGTGATTTCCAAATGAAATTTAGAATCTAATTTGGGTTTTATTTTATTGTATATGATTACTGCTATATTCTCTGCTGTTGGATTGAGTTCTTTAAATTCTGCAACTTCAACATTCAAATTTTTATGGTCAAAGGCATCTTCAACTTCAGATTTAATGATGTCTTTTAAAATTTTTACGTCAATCACATAACCTGTTTCTGGATCAATATCGCCAGTCACACTTGCAATCAATTCATAATTATGGCCATGAAAATTGGGATTATTGCACAGTCCAAAAACAGCTTCATTTTTCTCAAAACTCCAATCTTTTCTATAAAGACGATGTGCTGCATTAAAATGTGCTTTTCTATGAACTGTAACTTTCATTATTTAGTGATATTAATATATTCGTAAAATTTCTCGAAAATAATTTTGAACCAAGCTGTGTAGATTTCTGGATTTGAAACCATATCGGTCTTTACAGCTTCTAAAGACATCCATTTCCAATCGCCTACTTCCTCTGGATTGATATTGGGTTCTTCATTGAAATAGCCAATCATTATATGGTCGTATTCATGTTCAGTCAGGCCATTGTCAAAAGGTGCTTTGTATATAAATGAGGTTGTTTCTTTAAGTTCAGTTACAAAACCCATCTCTTCTTGTAATCTGCGTTTTCCTGCATCTAAATTACTCTCACCGTCTCGTTGGTGACTACAACACGTATTGGTCCACAAACCAGGTGAATGATACTTTTCTAATGCACGCTGCTGTAGCATTAGCTCATTTTTTTCATTAAATACAAACACGGAAAATGCACGATGCAACAACGCTTTTTCATGTGCTTCCATTTTTGGCATTAAGCCAAGTTGATTATCGTTTTCATCTACTAGGATGACTAGTTCTTCTGTCATAAATGCTAAATTACTATCTTAAACCGTAAAAGTATAAAGGATTTAACAAAAAAATAGCCGTTTAAAAAATAAACGGCTATTTAGAACGGTACTATATTATCAGCTAGTTTTCAGGACATTTTTCGCCTTTAAAACTTGTAATTATAAATTCGCTTCTTCTGTTTTCTTGATGCTCTTCTTCAGAACAGCTAGAGGTATCAGTTTGTTCACATCCACAATCATTAACTAATCTATATTCTCCATAACCTTTGGCTGTTAAACGGTCGTCCGTAATATCATTTTTAATTAGATAATTACGAGTAGACTGCGCTCTTCTATCTGATAGTTTCTCGTTATAGATATCTGTACCTCTGCAATCTGTATGACTACGAATATCAATGGTCATTGTTGGGTACTGATTGAGTACCGCTATGACTTTTTGCAATTCAATTTCGGCATCGTATCTAATGTTGGACTTATCAAAATCAAAATATATGATCGGTATATCAAGAATCTTCGCTAAGTCATCACATGGATTTACTTGCTGCTCATCTTTGTCTAACAACAACTCGATCTCTAAATCTTGTTTTTTACTTGGGGTTGTAAATCGTTTTTCATCTGAAATATAAGTTTCTTTCTCCCCTCTTATTAAGTACTCTTTATCACACTCTAAATCGAACTCAAATGTTGCTTCTTGTCCAACCGTTTTACGCTCTAGTTCTTCTCCGGTTTCATTATATAAAACAACGACAGCTCCAGGTATTAATTCAAAAGAGTCTTTATCTTTAACAGTACCTGTGACCAATTGAGTGCATTCGGGTTCAATGAAAGAATAAATATCATCACTCCCTTTTCCTCCTTCTCTATTGGAACTAAAATAAACCTCCTTGGTCACAACATTTTCGTAATAACCAAAATCATCCGCAGCGCTATTTACAGGTTTTCCAACATTTTGAATAGTAAAATTGAAATTATTTGGCGAACTGTTTCTATAATTTTGGTCTAGTTCTCTTGATACAAAAACATCTAACCCTCCCAATCCAGGAAAACCACCAGATGAATAATAAAGATCACCACTAGTATTTACAAAAGGAAATGTTTCTTGACCCTCAGTATTAATGGAAGTCCCTAGGTTTTCTGGTTCACCAAGCGTACCATCTTCATTAATATCGACAACAAAAATATCGGACATGCCATAGGTGCCTGGCATATCTGAAGCAAAATAAAGCTTCTTACCGTCTAGCGTAATTGTTGGATGGGCAACGCTGTAATCTTCACCATTAAAATGGATAGATTGAATATTTTCCCAATCTCCATCCTCACTTCTTGTGGCTCTATAAAGTTGAAGTCTATTTATGCCAGTATCATCTTCCTTATATCTTAAGTTGTAATAATTATTTCTAGTAAAGTACATATACATTCCATCTGGAGAATATGCCACACTAGACTCGTGATACTTTGTATTGACGTCTCCTCCAATCTCAGAAACTTCTCCGTAATTTCCTTCTACTGATTTTTTAACAGTGAATAAATCTAAATATGGTTGTTCGTTCCATCTGTATTTACGACCACCTCCACGCGACGATGCGAAAACAATTCCATTACCATCTACAGTTGGAGACGTTCCAAAATCGGAGTATTCTGTATTGAATTCTAAATTATTCGGCTGAATATCGTCCCTGCTTACGGCTTCAATATCAGACTTATAATCTACCTTAGACATGAAAGCTCTTCCACGTAAATCATCCGGTTTTAAGTCGTTGAATTTTTTCATCCATTCATTGGAAGCATCATAATTTTTTGATCCCTTGAGCGCCATCGCATATCTAAAATAATATTCAGGGTCTATAACTTCATTTAAAGCCATAAGCTCTCCATACCATTTGGCAGCTTCTTCCATTTTATTTTGAAAATAGAAAGAATTGGCCAATTTCTGAAGTAAGTCTACCGATCTATAGCCTTTATTAGCTACTTCGAGCAAAACCTCACTCGTCTTTACGTAGGCGAAATCCCTATAGTCATCCTGTACACTTTGTATTTTACCCTTTTGGGCATAAATTGCTACCGAAAAGAAAGCAATACTTGTAATAATTAAATATCTAAATGTTTTTTTCATAATCATATGTTTAGAAGAATCGCGGAGATAAAATTCTACCTAGTCGTTTAATCTCGAATCGCAAAATAAGCTCATGCGTGCCACTATTATAATTGTTTAGACCTGTTGTTGTTAAATCGTAACCATAGCCAATGTACGTTCCAGGTGTTACTTGAAAACCTACAAGGCCACTTACAGAATCGTCCCACCTGTAAGCTAATCCCAAAGTCAATTGTTTTTTAAACAACAAGTTAGCAGAAATATCTGCAATGATCGGAGCACCAGACACACCTTTGATTAAAAAAGCAGGTTTTAATTCTGTAGTTTTACTAAGATTAAAAACATAACCACCAATTGCATAAAAGTGCATGCGCTCAGTAGCTACAGATTCTTGGAAATCATCATAATGTTCGGTTTCCAAAAAATTAGGAATGGCTAGACCCAAATACCACTTTCTTGTGTGCATGTACAAACCTGCTCCGACAGTTGGCGAAATAAGATTTATATTATCTTGAAAAGCTGCATCAGGATCTTGAAATCTTCCTTTGCTCCAATCCGTATCTAGCATATGAAACCCACCTTTTACTCCAAATGAAAGCTTCAAATCGTTTTCGTTTAAAGGAATAGTGTATGAAAAATTTGCATCGACAAACGACTCTCTGGCTGGGCCTAATGCATCACTAACAATATTTAGTCCTATACCAATTCTTTCGTTCCGTAAAGGAGCATGAATACCCAAAGATTGAGTTTGAGGTGCACCATCGATTCCGACCCACTGAGATCTATGTACACCAACCACACTAAGAGTTTCTCTTTGACCTGCATAGGCTGGATTAACACTTAACGTGTTGTACATATAGTGTGTATATTGTGGATCTTGTTGTGCAAAACTATTAGCACTGCATAGTGTAAATACTAAAACTACTAATCCTTTTATTATTGATGATTTATGTATCATTTTAATATATTTTATAATTCAGTGTTTCTTAGTTTTTTCTATTTATATATAACCATCCAACTCTTGGTTCTGAGCCATCTCCAAGATCAAGAACGTAGTAATATGTGCCTACTGGCAATTTATCTGAATCGTTAATTACAGCTCTACCGTTAGAAGTACCGTCCCAATCATTTTGATATCCTCTTTTAGAATAGACTATATTACCCCATCGATTATAAACTTCTAACTTATTATCTGGAAATCTTTCTAAACAATCTATTGTGAATGTTTCATTCACTCCATTTCCATCTGGTGAGAACTCGTTATAGATGGTTAAACAAATAGGATCTACAGTAACACTATCAGAATCATTACCAATATTTACATCAACACCGCCAATTGCACTTTGTACCGATGCCGTATTGGTGTAATCACCGATACCTAAAACCTCTACTGTTAGTTCCAATATTTCGACTTGATCTGGATTCAGTTGAGCAATAATCCATTCACCATTGACTTCAGAATATGTTCCAGCAGTTAAGGCTGGTGGTGGAACAAATGTAAACCCACTTGGTATTTGCTCATTAATGACAATATTGGTTGCAGTTACATTACCAATATTTGCTACTTCTATTGTAAATGTAACATTATCACCAACTACAGGCCTTAATTCATCTACAGTTTTAATTACTTCAATATCAAAAAATGCATTGACTTGAGTTATAGTCGGATCATCCGGATCACCATCACCATCATTATCAACATCATTTGGATTATTAGGGTCGTCACTTGTATCATTCACATCATCATTCGGGTCATTCAAATCACCAGCTGGTGCTTCTCCATTGACAGTTGCTGAATTGATTACGCTTCCAGCATCAATATCATTTTGAGTAATTTGATATGTAGCTGTATAAGTAGTATCATCGACTTCTCCAGGAATTAATTGTGCAATTGGTCCACCCATTAAATTTAAATTTGGTAAAGCATCCTGCACAACTATATCCGTTAATGTAACATTTCCTGTATTCTCAACGGTAAATTCATAGGAAATAATATCATCAATACCACCAGCTATCCCATCATTATTAGAATCAACTAATGGCAATGCAGATTTCAACAAACTAATACTTGGATTTGGATTAATAATTGTTTCTGTTGGATCGTCTTCAGTATTACCATCCGTATCATCTCCATCATCACTTGTATCATTCACAGTTCTGTCATCCGGACCATCGCCACTCGCAACTACACTATTATTAAATCCACCAGAATCGATAGCATTCTGTTCAATAATATAAGTAGCTGTATATGTAGCTATTTCACCAACCAATAAATTTCCTTCAGTACTTCCTAAATCTCCACTGACAAATGTTGGACCAGAGAATAAAGTTAAAGTGTTTCCATTGGCATCAACAAATGTGTCTACCAACATGACATTATCTAAAGTCACATTACCTGTATTAGTAACTAAAATAGTATATGTTATTTCATCATCTAAGCTTGGACCGGTAGGTACAATATCATTTGTAATTGTAACAGTCTTTACAACTTCAATTGATGGATTTTGAACAATCACGGTATCAGTCGGATCGTCCGGATCTCCATCTCCGTTATTATCATTGTCAGCAGGATTGTTCGGGTCATCACTGTCGTCTGTAACGCTACCTCCCTGAGGGTCCGTACCATCAGCCATTGCTTGGTTTGTCACTGTACCAGCATCGATGTCCGCTTGAGTAATTGCATAAGTCGAAGTGTAAAAGATAGGGCTTTGTGGTGCAACCGCAAGGTCATCTACTTCGGTGTCTCCGTCCTCGTCGGTGCCGCCACTTACATAGGTCGGTGTCGGCAAAGCACCTGTTCCTGTAAAGTCCGATGCATCCTCAGTAACCGTTACATTGAACACAGTCACATCACCAGTATTCGTTACCGTATAGTCGTAAGTAATGATATCTCCAACGCTAACGACGCCGTCAGCCCCTACGTCCAAGTTGCTCGTTTTAGTAATGCTGATCATTGGATTCTGTGGTATTACAGTAACTGTCGGATCGTCCGGATCTCCATCTCCGTTATTATCATTGTCAGCAGGATTGTTCGGGTCATCACTGTCGTCTGTAACGCTACCTCCCTGAGGGTCCGTACCATCAGCCATTGCTTGGTTTGTCACTGTACCAGCATCGATGTCCGCTTGAGTAATTGCATAAGTCGAAGTGTAAAAGATAGGGCTTTGTGGTGCAACCGCAAGGTCATCTACTTCGGTGTCTCCGTCCTCGTCGGTGCCGCCACTTACATAGGTTGGTGTCGGCAAAGCGCCTGTTCCAGTAAAGTCCGCTGCATCTTCTGTAACTATTACGTTGAAAACCGTAACGTCACCAGTATTCGCTACCATGTAGTCGTAAGTGATAATATCTCCAACACTAACAACGCCGTCAGCTCCTAAGTCCAGATTGCTCGTCTTAGTGATGCTTATCATTGGATTTTGTATTATCTCGAATGGTGTTACGTCGTTCGTTGGATCGGCATCGTTGTTGTCACCGTTGACATCGTCAAGGTCGTCCGTCTCCTCGTTGGAAGGGTCCGCTACAGTGGTACCGTCGGCCTCCGTTCCTGTATCAGATACGTCCGTGACGTCATCCGTGTTGCCCGGTGAGCTCGCCGTAACGTCCGCCGTGTTCTCTATTCCTCCGGCATCAACATCACTCTGTAGTACCGTATAACTTGCCGTACAGGTCGTGCTCGCACCTGGTGCAAGGCTCGTCGCCACACAGCTTACCGTACCCACTACCGGGTCGTTGACCGATATGCCTGTCAAGGTTACATTGCCCGTGTTCGTTACCGTAAAGCTGTAGTTGACCACATCGTCGACCAAGCCCGCTCCACCTCCAGGTGTCACGCTCGATACGCTCTTGAGGATCTCTATACT
>NZ_JABFDH010000004.1 GCF_013403975.1 Winogradskyella ursingii | reverse complement strand
TATAAAACACCAAATATGGTATATAAATTAACAGCGTAAATCAATTTTAACCTGTAGCCATATTTCAGGACTAGACAATTGCCTGCGGCACGTAGAAACCACGTTCTGCGAACGCTTCCTTTTCTACTAATTATCCCACAACGCTCCCTGTTGATCGCACCTGGCAATTTTATAGTATATTTATAAGGTTCCCCGTGAGCTCCTCACGAAACTACACACAACATGGTGTATAGCGAATCAGGCGCGAACATAGCTCTTCGTGAGGCGCGCCTCACTACGCTATACACAGGGAGCGTTGTGCTTCATTTTGACGCAACCTTTTCAAGTTTAAACCGAAATGAAGGGAAAATTCTCAACCTAGGTTCCGTGGCAGGTTTCCAACCAGGACCATTAATGGGAGTTTATCATGCTACTAAAGCTTATGTGGTTTCCCTTTAAATCTTTAAAAATTACCCCTGCCTTAGCAAAATTTAAAAATACATCTGATAAAGTGCTTCTAAAAAAATTAACTTCAGAAGAAAAAATTGTTCTCACAGGGAATCGTGTCTATTTAAAATTAAATGGTATTGCAATGACAGTGCCTATACTATTCTAGAATCCGAAAGGAAAACTTTTCATATAATAAAAGATCAAAACTTCAACCACACCCTTGGTATAAGACCTTATTCTTATAGGTTGCAAGCGTGTAATGCCACTAGTACCATAGTAATTAATTCTTTATTGCGTGACTATAAATATTAAAATGATTTAATGACATCTAAAGGTATACCCGTCAATAGCATGAATAGAATATTTTTAAATATATCTCTATAAAAATTAGATTCCATTCCATATAATTGAGACAACTATAATTTAAATAAGTAATTCAAAATTTTTATTCCTCAAATTAAATTATTTTTATATTTAATATTCGTTAACTCTAACTCCAAAATATTTTGAATAAAAACATTTTATTAGTAGATGACGATGAAGACGATAGAATGTTCTTCCATCAGGCTATAGAGGAAATAGATAGCAATATTCATTTTGAGAGTCGCAGTAATGGACTGACAGCTTTAGAATATTTAGAAAGCTGCTCTTCTCTACCAGATGCTTTATTTTTGGATATTAATATGCCTATATTAGATGGCTTTAGTTGTTTAAAGCGGCTTAGATCTAATGTTATTTTTGATGCGATTCCAGTCATCATGTTTTCAACATCTTATAGTCCAGAGACTGCTCTAAAGTTGAAAGAAGCTGGTGCAGATTTTTATATTAAGAAACCTAATAGTTTTATTGAATTAAAGATTCTTCTCAAAAAAGCTTTGGGTCTATTGCAACATCAAAATTTAACTAGTAAAAACAATAACTATTTTTTAATAACAAATGAATAGTAATAAAAAGGCCTTATTTTTTTTAAGCGATGGTGGTGAAATGGGCGAGATTATGCGCAACAAAGATTGGTCTACCAGCACTCTTGGCAAGCCCGGAAACTGGCCATCGAGTTTAAAAACAACATTGAGTATTATGCTCAATTCAAAATTCCCAATGTTTCTTTTTTGGGGGCCCGATCATTTATGTTTTTATAACGATGCTTACAGACCGAGTTTAGGAAATGATGGTAAACATCCAGAAATTTTAGGCCAAAAAGCAGAAGTTTATTGGGCAGAAATTTGGGATATAATAAGTCCACAGATTTTTTCAATTCTATCCGGCGGACAGGCCACATGGTATGAAAATCAACTTGTTCCTTTTTATAGAAATGGAAAAATAGAAGACATTTATTGGACCTATAGTTATAGTCCTGTTAAAAATGAATTAGGAGAAATAGAAGGTGTTTTTACGACCTGTACCGAAACTACAAATAGTGTAAATAATCTCTCAAAACTCGAAGCTAGTAATGACGAATTAGAATTTGCTATTAATGCGGCAAATCTAGCAACGTGGGATTATAACCCCATAACCAATAAGCTTAAGGGCAATAAACGTTTAAAAGATTGGTACGGACTTCCTCTGAAAAAAGAAATTTTACTAGAAGATGCTTTGGCTGTTATAATTGAATCTGATAAAAATAGGGTAATCGAGCAAATCGAAAGCTCACTGAAAGATTATGATTCTGGGGGAAAATATGACATTACTTATAAAATTAAAAATAGCGGTCCAGAACAAGAACGAGTGGTGAGAGCTTTAGGACGAGCATGGTTTAATGAAAATAAAATAGCCCATCGATTCAACGGTATTTTGCTGGATATTACCAAACGGGAAAAAGCTGTGGAAAAGTTAAAAATAAGTGAAGAACGTTTTCGTAACTTAGTAAAGAATGCACCTATAGGCATAGCTATTTTAGATGTGGAAAAATTTACTGTTAGGATGGTAAATGATATGGCTCTAAATATTTGGCAAAGCACCTATAAAGATGCTATAGGGCGACCAATCTTTGAAGTACTTACTGAAATTAAGGACAGTGTAATGCCCATTTTCAACACGGTTATTAGGACTAAAAAAGCGCAGCACGGAACGGAATATCCATTTAAATTAAATCGCAATGGAGTTACGCAAGTAGAATATTTTAATTTTATTTTTCAACCTCTTATCGTAAACAATTCAGTAGTGGAATTAATTTTGGTAGCTTATGAAGTTTCTGACATGGTAAGAGCTAGATTTAAACTACAAGAGTCGCAAAAACAATTTAGGAATTTTGTAGAACAGTCTCCTATTGCAATGGGAATCTTCAGAAGTGAAGATTTAATTGTAGAAATGGCAAATAACGCCTTACTTAATACATTTTGGCGCAAAAAAAGAAATGATGTTATTGGACATAAATTGTTGGACGTCCTCCCAGGTTTAGCAAAGTCTAAATATCCTGATATCCTAAAAGAAGTTATTCGTACAGGTATTGGTGCGTTGGACAATGAATCTCATGCGATCGTGGAAAGCGATGATGGAAAAAAAGAATTTTATGTTGATTATGAATACCAACCCTTATTTGACTTAGATGGTTCAATTTCTGGGGTAATGTTTAATTCATCTGATGCTACAGAACGTGTTTTGGCACGAAAGAAAATGGAAGAATTTTCTAAAAATTTAGAGCAGCAAGTTCAACAACGTACCCATGAATTAAATGAAGCAAATGAAAAACTGCAACGCTCCTTAATCAGCCTTCAAAAAACTAATGAAGAATTGGAGGCCTTTGCCTACGTATCAAGTCATGATTTACAAGAACCACTGAGAAAGATACAAATGTTTACCAATATTTTATTAGAACGCGACGCCTCTAATCTCTCTGAAAAAGGTAAAGTAAATATTTCTAAAATTTTACAATCCGCCAAACGAATGCGTAATCTTATAGAAGACTTATTGGATTATTCAAAAAGTAATGATACAACTGCCGAATTCAAATCGACAAATTTAAAAGAGTTATTAGCGGAAGTCTTAGACGATTTAAATACTAAAATTGAGGCCACAAATACTTCGATAACTTATGATAATCTTTGTACCACCATGGTTATTCCTTTTCAGATTAAACAAGTGTTTCAAAATTTAATTGATAATTCCATTAAGTTTGCTCAACCGAATAATAACCCTAAAATTAAAATCACAACCGAGAAAGTCAAGGGAAAAGAAACTGGACTTTCTTCTTTGGTGAATAATCGATCTTATTTCAAAATCTCATTTCAAGATAACGGAATTGGTTTTCAAAATGAACATTCCCAACTAATTTTCGAAGTTTTCAAAAGATTACATGGTAAATTCAAATATCATGGTACAGGAATAGGGTTAGCTATTGTTAATAGGATCTGCGAAAACCACAATGGAAGTATATCCGCTAAGTCCAAACCGAACCACGGTGCTAAATTTTCAATATATCTTCCAGAACGATAACACTAGCATAATTTCTAAGTTTTAAATAACTACTCACCTGCATCGTCTTTTTTCTTATCATAAATGTAATGGTTAAGATATCCAAAGATTAAGTTTATAGAAACAATAAGAATTGTAGCTGTGGCCAATTCAACATACATTTTTAAAGCCGCCAAACAACCCAATCCTGCACTACACCAGATAGAGGCAGCTGTTGCCAATCCGCTGATATGTTTTTCTCTTTTCATAATTACACCAGCACCGAGAAAACCTACTCCAATTATAACCTGACTTACAATTCTACTATTGTCCACATTAGCCAAACCCATAAAACTATAGGATATATTAACGAATATAGCTGCACCCACAGCAACGAGAGCATTAGTTTTTAATCCGGCATTCTTCTTTTTCATTTGGCGTTCAATACCAATAACGACTCCTGCTACCATAGCAGCCACTAGTGATATTATAAAATCGATGTGATTTATCTCGTTCATAAAATTAAATTACAAAATCTATCGAATTTAAGCAAGTGAAAGTCTGATACCGATAGTAATAAATTCAGTAGTGTTAAATTAGAAGGGTCTTAAATCTTAATTTTATTTAGAGCATAACGCACTTAAAAAACCGTATTTTAATGGCTGATTTTTTGGGGACAGTCACTATGTATTCAGAGCATTTTTCTTTACAACTTGTTTCCATTTCATTAGCCAAATCTTGAATAACATCACGAAGAGGCAATGATTTTACGGTGAATTTTTTCATCAATTAATTTTGATTCCTTTTATTTAAAAGTAAAAACCTACTTAAAAAACTAATTCGAAGAAAGTTTCGCCAATTTAGAAATTAAATAATTAAGTTAAAAGCAATCTATTAAATCGAGAATGTAGTTTACACGACCAATAACAACCTTTATATACGCAATACCGATAAAAATTTTTGAAATCGTAGTGACGGGATCACTGAATGTAATTTTAATTAGAAAAATAGAACAGGTTTTCTGGACATAAAAAATTTATATAATAAAGAATAAATTAATTTTTACTTTAATATTTTAGCATATATTTCAACCTCGATTAAATAATAATTCGAAAATTTAAACTGCATACGATTCTGCATACGATTTAGGTCTAAAAACACTCATAAGCCCAGTAAATACGTTCCAAAATTTACCTGCCATGAGTTCATAACCCGGAGGTCACGAGTTCAATTCTCGTTCTCGCTACAAAACGTAAAACGCAGAAATTAAGCGGTTTAGATTTTATCTAAACCGTTTTTTTATGTTTTCTCTTAAACAATTATTTACATTCGTATACGAAAGAGAATACGATTTCTCCGAACGAAAACTTTTCTCCAAACCTAAAATCTACGGCAATGCAGCTATTGGAACTGCCGCTGTAGATCTAACCAAGCACCTCCTCACGCCCGAACCAAAAAGAAATGAAACCAAGGAAGACGTAAGTAAACTTTCATCGATTAGCAAGGGACAACGGTATTTTCCCGTGAGAAATATGGCATTAGATCATTTAGGCCGCAATCCTTTTTAGGATATCGAAACGGAACAAATTATCTATCGTTTCTAACGACTAAAATGACTTATTAAATAGCTATTTTGACATTAAGATAAAATCCTAAATTTGAAAAAATCATTCTCAATTATAATCAATTGAGATACAGTTATATCGGATTGAGAAAGAGCAAATTTAAACTTTGAACTACTTTTGGTTTAAAATTCAGTTATCATGAAAAACCCAACTTATAGTGACCCAAGCGCTAAACACGAATTAAGTTTCTTGGAGCAATATTTGAATAAAGGATATACAGAAAACTTTAGAGTAGAAAATAAAAAATTAATAGCTTCTAATAAAACATCTGAATTTTCACCAACGCAGGTAAAAATAGTCGCAGAACATCGATATGAAGGTATGAGCAATCCTTCTGACCAATCTATTTTATATGTTATAGAAACTGAAAATAACTGTAAAGGCACTATAATTAATTCCTATGGTCCAACTGCCAATTTAGACATAAACGATTTTATTATATCTATACCCGATGAAAATAAAAGTCACGATAAAAGTATTTTGAATCTTGAAAATGACGAATAATAAATTCTTTCTTACACTCAAATTTTTACGGAAACATGTATTATAGAAAAAAGCACGGTAAAGGTTTTACCGTTAAAGATAAAAACGGAAAAACTGTTAAAGATAAGAATGTGCGTGATTGGATAGATTCGTTAGTCATTCCACCTGCTTGGACAAATGTAGAAATTAGTGAAAATAGAAAATCAGACTTATTGGTAACGGGACGGGATGATAAGAAAAGAAAACAGTACATCTATCATCCGAGGTACATTAAGAAGCAAAATGCAAAAAAATTTGACCGAATTATAAATTTTGCCGACCAATTAGAACATATGCGTCGGGTTACAGGACAACATTTGAGAAAAAGAAAGTTAGATAGGAATAAGGTAATGGCTACAATGTTACGCTTATTGGAATCGGCTTTCTTTAGGCCTGGAAGTGATAATTATGCAAAACAGAATTCGACCTATGGGTTAACAACGTTACGTCAGAAACATTTAACCATTGAAGGTGATGAAATCATTTTCAGGTACAATGGTAAATCGAACCAAGAACAGGAAAAACATATTGTAGATAAAAAATTGGCAAAAATTGTAAAAGAAATAGATGATATGCCTGGCTATGAAGTTTTCAAATACCTCGATGAAGATGATAAGATAGTGGATGTAAAAAGTGATGATTTGAACGCTTACATTAAAGATGTTATGGGTGATGATTTTTCAGCAAAAGATTTTAGGACGTGGTCAGGGACTATGATTGCAGCTATGGCTCTCGACGAAATTGGTGTTGTAAGTGAAGAAGATCAGAAAACCTTGGATAACAACATAAAGCAGGCAGTTGTTCAAGTTTCTGAAAAATTAGGAAACACTCCTTCTGTTGCGAGAAGCTCATACATTGATCCTCGAATTATAGATGAATATGTTGAAGGTAGAACCATTAAATATTTCGAACAGGAAATAAATCAACTTTTAAAAAACATGGAAAGTCTGTCCAAAGAAGAAGTTGGAGTATTGTGTATGTTGCGACATAGGTTGAGAGATGAATAAAATTCTATCAGTTTTAAACTACATTGATATTTAGAGGAAATTTTTATAAAAAAATCATCCAATAAAGGTAGTCGAATTGAGTTCAAAATCATCTTTTTTGTGATAATCAAATTTTATTTTTCCTACTATTTTAGTGACATCGAACACTTTAAAACAACTTATTATGGCAATTTACAATGAAAAAACAGAAGAAAAGTTAAATGACCTTATAGAAAAAGCATACGATGCTCATAAAGGTTTTAAAAAAGTTGCGGAACACGTAGACAGTTCATCTTTAAAATCATTTTTCAACGGTAAAGCTAGAGAACGTAGCAACCATATTAATGAACTCACTAGTGTGTTAAGAAAAAAAGGAATGGATGTCACGGACGGTGATGGAAGCTTCAAAGGCTCGCTTCATAGAGCTTGGATAGATACAAAAGCATTCTTCTCGATAGATGATGACGAATCTATGTTAGAAGAAGTTAGAAATGGGGAAAAAGCCGCTATTGAAGATTACGAGGATGTTATCGAAAACTGTCAATTAGATAATCCAGTTAGAGATATTCTTGTCAAACATAAAAATGAAATTCAAGCGAGCTATAATAAGGCTGATTATCTAGAAGATATACATTAAGAGTTGATGTACGTTTGATTAGAAAGTTTGAATTTCAATTTGTGTAGTTCAAACTTTTTTTGATAAATCGAAATTTAGTATTACGATAGTAGCCAACGAATATTATTTCGTTTTATTAAAAGCAATTTGGCGAATATTCGCTTTCTATCTATTTAGAAATTATAAAGCGTGTGACCATTATAATGAGTTACACCATACTTATTATAAATTAAATTGGTAAACGTGCCATATGTGATTTGAGACGTGAGGAGTTTTATTGATAACTGCTATGAGAAGTGCAGTAGGAGATCTATTATTTTAACCTTCTATTCCCGTATTCGTTTCATTAGCTGTCATTACTTTAATAATCCTCTCTAAAATCCTTATTCTAAGTGGTACCTAAATATTTAGGGCAGTCGGGCATATTGAGTCGGTGCACACTTGATAATCCCGATTTAAAAAATTCAATTTAACCAGAGGAAATGGTAGAAATAAACCTCTAAAAGGTCAATAACTTAAATACGATTGAAATGAACAAACCGAAAAAACTTCCAGAGCAAAGTCAAAGTCAGCCAGGAAAACAACATAAAATGAATCCTGAACCAGAAATAATTAGGGACGATTACAAAGGAAGTGAAAAATTAAAAAACAAAGTAGCTTTAATAACAGGTGGTGATAGTGGCATTGGCAGAAGTGTAGCAGTCCACTTTGCGCGAGAAGGTGCAGATGTCGCTATTGTCTATCTAACGGAAAATGAAGATGCAAAAAAAACGAAAGAGTTAGTCGAAAACGAAGGGCAAGTGTGTTTTATCATTAAAGCAGATTTGAAAAAGAGAAATGATTGTAAGCAGGTTATAAACAACTGCCTAGATAAATTTGAAAAACTTAATATTTTGGTGAATAATGCAGCGGTACAGTTTCCTAAAGATTCTATTAAAGATATTTCAATGGATGATTTCGATGACACGTTCAAAACTAATATCTATCCCTATTTCCATCTTGCAAAACTATCTTTAGAGCATTTAAATCCTGGCGATTGTATTATTAATACTAGCTCAGTTACAGCTTATAGAGGTAGTGGACATTTAGTGGATTATGCGAGTACAAAAGGCGCTATTACAAGCTTTACCCGTTCTTTGGCAAAACAACTAGCAGAAGACAATATTAGAGTTAATGGTGTTGCGCCAGGTCCAATCTGGACACCTCTAATACCAGCAACTTTTGATGATGTAAGCGATTTTGGCCAAGATACACCACTAGGTCGCGCTGGTCAACCTAGCGAAGTTGCTCCTGCGTACGTTTTCTTAGCATCAAAAGATGCTAGTTATATCACAGGACAATTAATTCACGTAAATGGTGGAGAAATAATAGGGGCCTAATATAAAATAAGCCAAATTCAGCAAATGAATTTGGCTTTACTAAAGAAAACAGTTTATTCTTCCTCGGTATTATCTTTCTCTGTCGCATCAGGTTTCCAGCCATCTTCTTGAGAGTTGTCTAAAGGACTGTGCACACATTTACTGCCTCTAGCTTTTTTTGTGCTAGAATCTGGAATTTCTCTGTCTCCGTTTTTATTGTCATTTGGTTTTGAATTACTCATAATTTGAAATTAAGATTAAATAATTATTATTTATATCATACACACCTAAGTTTCCGAGTTCTTGTTTTTTTCATAAATGTAATGGTTAAGATATCCAAAGATTAAGTTTATAGAAACAATAAGAATTGTAGCTGTGGCCAATTCAACATACATTTTTAAAGCCGCCAAACAACCCAATCCTGCACTACACCAGATAGAGGCAGCTGTTGCCAATCCGCTGATATGTTTTTCTCTTTTCATAATTACACCAGCACCGAGAAAACCTACTCCAATTATAACCTGACTTACAATTCTACTATTGTCCACATTAGCCAAACCCATAAAACTATAGGATATATTAACGAATATAGCTGCACCCACAGCAACGAGAGCATTAGTTTTTAATCCGGCATTCTTCTTTTTCATTTGGCGTTCAATACCAATAACGACTCCTGCTACCATAGCAGCCACTAGTGATATTATAAAATCGATGTGATTTATCTCGTTCATAAAATTAAATTACAAAATCTATCGAATTTAAGCAAGTGAAAGTCCGATACCGATAGTAATAAATTCAGTAGAGTTAAATTAGAAGGGTCTTAAATCTTAATTTTATTTAGAGTTTAACGCATTTAAAAAACCGTATTGTAATGGCTAAAAAGAAAGAATCCAATCAGAAAAAAGAAGATTTAAAGCAATTTGAAAAGGATAGTAACGGTAAGGTAATGACAACCAATCAAGGTCTAAAAGTCAATGACACCAATAATTCGCTTAAAGCAGGTGAAAGAGGTTCTACATTGCTGGAGGATTTCCTATTACGTGAAAAAATTACACATTTTGACCATGAACGTATACCGGAACGTATTGTTCACGCAAGAGGCAGTGGAGCTCACGGTTATTTTGAACTCACAAAAAACATCAAAAAATACAGCAAAGCTGGAATATTTAATGATACCAATCGCAAAACACCTGTATTCGTTCGATTTTCTACAGTTGCAGGCTCAAAGGGTTCACCAGATTTAGCTCGTGACGTTAGAGGCTTTGCAGTTAAGTTTTATACACAAGAAGGCACTTGGGATTTGGTTGGTAACAATATGCCTATTTTCTTTATACAAGATGCTATGAAATTTCCAGATTTAATTCATTCTGTAAAACCAGAACCTAACAAGGAAATTCCACAAGCAGCATCAGCACACGATACATTTTACGATTTTATCTCGCGGACTACAGAAACACTTCATAATCAAATTTGGGTAATGAGTGACAGAGCAATCCCAAGAAGTTTTAGGATGATGGAAGGGTTTGGCATTCATACTTTCAGACTTATTAATGAAAAGAATGAAGCACATTTTGTAAAGTTTCATTGGAAACCAGTTTTGGGTGTTCATTCCGTTACTTGGGATGAAGCTGTTAAAATAAATGGTGCCGACCCAGATTTTCACAGACGGGATTTATGGGATGCTATTGAGGCGGGCCAATATCCAGAATGGGAATTAGGTATTCAAGTAGTACCTGAAAAAGATGAGCATAAATATGAATTTGACTTACTGGACCCAACTAAATTGATCCCAGAAGAAATGGTGCCAGTTGAAATTATAGGCAAAATGACCCTCAACCGAAATCCAGAAAATTTCTTTGCAGAAACTGAGCAAGTGGCATTTTTGCCAGGTCATATAGTTCCTGGAATAGATTTTACAAACGACCCACTCTTACAAGGTCGTCTATTTTCGTATCGAGATACACAATTATCTCGATTAGGTAGTCCAAACTTTCATCAAATTCCAATAAATAGACCAGTTGGCGAAGTGCATAATAATCAGCGTGATGGACATATGCAAATGGATATTCCGAAAGGTCAAACCGCATATTTCCCTAATTCTTTGGGTGGTGGTTGTCCGCATTTGGCTAAAATGGCCGAGGGTGCTTTTACATCATATGAAGAACGTATTGATGCCAAAAAGATTAGAACGCGCAGTGAGAGTTTTAACGATCATTTTTCTCAACCAGCTCTTTTTTATAGGAGTCTTGAGGATTGGGAAAAACAACATGTTGCAGATGCTTATACTTTTGAACTAGGAAAATGTAATCATAAGCACATTAAAGAACGTATGCTCTGGGTTATTTCTCAAATTGATAAAAAGTTAGCCAAAAAAGTCGGTGAAGGTCTAGGGCTTAATGTTCCTAAAGCTATTGATAAACCTATAAATCAAGCCATCGGTGCTGATGCTAACACCAAAGAACAACAACCATCAAAGGCAAAAAACTATTTAGAAAAAGATAAAGCTTTGAGTCAAGCTCACACTAAATTCGATAGCATTGCGACGAGACAAATTGCTGTTCTTGTAGCTGATGGCTTTTCAGGTAAGGACTACGAGACAATGAAAAAAGCTCTTGAAAAAGAAAATGCAATGGTTAAATTAGTTGCACCTCATGGCGGAACTGTTACTTGCGATCAAGATATGGATCATGAAGTAGACGCTGCGATTATGACAACGGAAAGTGTACTTTTTGACGCTATTTATATACCTGGCGGAAAATCTTCCCTAGATAAATTATTAAACGTACCTAAATACAAGGTATTTATCAACGAAACATTTAAATATTGTAAAGCAATAGCTGCCGATAATGAAGGTGAAACTTTAATTGATGAAACCTTTGTTAAGGAATACAAGAACGATGACGATGCGGTTTTTATTAATGGTAAGCCGAAAGATTTTATAGATGCAATAGCGAAACATAGAAATTGGGATCGGATGGATGTTGCTTCCAAAGTGCCAGCATAATCCTATTTTTAGATTTAAGCAATTTATAGAGACAAATTCGAATTAATTATAACCTTTAATAATATCTTATGAGATCAGTATGGAATGGTTCAATCAGTTTTGGACTCGTGTCAATACCTATAAAAATGTATTCTGCGTCAGAGGATAGAGCTTTGGATTTGGATATGCTCGATAGGCACGATGGTGAACGCATACGCTATAAACGCGTTAATGAGAAAACAGGTAAAGAAGTTGAATGGAAAGACATTGTAAAAGGGTTTAAAAAAGATGATGGTTATGTGATTCTTGAAAAGGAAGATTTTGAGAAAGCTAACGTAAAAAAGAATAAAACTATTGACATTGAGGAGTTTGTAAAAGAGACCGATGTTGCAGATGTGCTCTTTAAAAAACCCTATTTTTTAGAACCTCAAAAGGAAGGTGGTAAAGCCTACAACCTACTTCGTGATGCGCTCAAAAAAACTAAAAAACTAGGTGTGGCGACATTTGTAATGCGCCAAAAGGAAAACTTATGTTTGATTGGCGTGTATAAAAATGTGATCGTGCTGCACGTGATACGCTTTGATGACGAACTTCGAAATCCCAAAGATGTTAAAGTCCCGAAGACAAAAAATTCTGAAAAGGAAATTTCAATGGCGGAATCCCTTATAGAAAATTACACCGAAAAATTTGACTTCACAAAATACAAAGATGTTTATAATTCACAATTACTGAAGATCATAGATTCCAAAGCAACAGGTAAAGAAATTAAATCTGAAAAAGTAGAAATTGAACCAACTGCTGCCAAAGATTTAATGGCTAAACTTAAGGCCAGTCTCGAGCAGAAGAAAAAGAAAGCTTCCTAAACAATGAGCCTTGAGGAATACAGAAAAAAACGAACATTTGAGGACACGCCAGAACCTAAGGATGTTTACAATTCTGAAAACAAATACAGGTTTGTAATACAAAGACATCGGGCAAGTCATTTACACTATGATTTACGATTGGAAATGGAAGGCGTGTTAAAAAGTTGGGCTGTACCCAAAGGACCTTCTATGAATCCAAGGGATAAACGGTTGGCGATCCATACTGAAGATCATCCCGTGTCTTATCTTTCATTTCAGGGCGTTATACCAAAGGGAAATTATGGTGCTGGGAAAATGACGATTTGGGATGAAGGAACTTTCGAGAGCTTATACGATAATAACGATCTAACCACAGATTATTCAAAAGGAAAATTAAAACTTGTTTTTAGAGGTAACAAGGTAAAAGGTATTTTCACATTGGTGCGTTCATCTTCAATGAACAAAAAAAAACAATGGCTGTTCATTAAGCACGAAGATGAGTATGCCACAAATTTAAATTATGATGCAGAGGATTATGTTGTTGTAGATTTAAAACAACAGTTCACTGAGAAAACTTCAGACTTAAACCTAAAATCCACAGTAAAACCAATGTTGGCCTCGCCAGCAAAGGAAATATTCAATGACAAAAACTGGATATACGAATTAAAATATGATGGTTATCGTGCTTTGGCCAATGTAGATGGTGGGTCAGTTGAATTATACTCTCGTAATGGAATATCTTTAAATTCCACTTTCAATACTATTCATAACGAATTAGAATCCATTGAGCACACCGCCATTTTAGATGGTGAAATTGTAATTTTGGATAGCGAGGGAATTCCGCAATTTAATGCGCTTCAAAACTACAACCCGAAAACTACAGAGGGTCATCTTCATTATTTTGTTTTTGACCTATTATTTCTCAACGGTCATAGCACAACAGATTTACCGCTTATAGATCGAAAGGAATTGCTCAAAGATGTGTTGCCAGAGTCCAACCATATTACCTATTGCGACCACATTGAAGGAATGGGTAAAACGGTGTATGATAGAGCATTAAAATTAGGAATGGAAGGTGTAATTGCTAAAAAAGCCAATTCTAAATATTACACGAATACCAGAACACCAGACTGGTTAAAGTTTAAAAAAATTGTAAATGTAGAAACTATTATTTGTGGTTATACTGAATCTAACAACAGTTCCAAAAAGTTCGCTTCTCTAATTTTGGGAATGATTGAAGATGGCGAGCTAGTGTATGTTGGTACTTGTGGGTCTGGATTTTCGTCCCAGCAAATTAAGGCATTGCATCAACAATTTGAACCCTATTTAACTGAAGAACCCGTATTTAAAATTTCAAAACATTTAAAAGGCAGAAAAGCCATTTGGATGATTCCGAAATTGATATGCGAAGTAAAATTTGCCGAATGGACAAAAAGCGGTGTGATGAGGCATCCAGTATTCTTACGAATGCGAGATGATAAATCTGTACCAGTAGAAGTTTCAAAGGATCACAGGACCATACAGAACAAAAAACCCAAACCAAACTCTGATACAACACTGCAAATAGATACAATTAATGTATCTATTACGAACATTGAAAAAGTGTATTGGCCTGATGCAAATCTGACTAAATATGATTTATTGGACTACTACATAAAAATGTCTGATTTCATCCTTCCCTATTTAAAGGACAGACCTCAAAGTCTGCATCGCCATCCTAACGGAATTAACGGTGAGTCGTTCTACCAAAAAGATAATGAGCATCTGCCCGATTGGATTGAAACTTTTAAGATTCATTCAAAATATTCAGAACGGGATATTAATTATTTGGTCTGTCAAAATCAGGCAACATTAACTTATATGAATAATTTGGGCTGCATTGAGCTACACCCTTGGCATTCCACAATCTATCAATTAGACAAACCGGATTATACCATTATAGATTTAGACCCTTCTGAAAAAAACACCTTTGAGCAAGTTGTTGAAACTGCCCAAGCAGCCAAAGTTGTTCTTGACAGTGCTAATATTAAAGGGTATTGCAAAACTTCAGGTGCATCAGGCATCCATATTTATATTCCTTTAGGTGGAAAATACACGTTTAGTGAAGCTCGGGATTTCACAAAGTTACTATGTTATTACATCCAAGAGCAACTGCCAGAAATAACCACTTTAGAACGTTCCATTAAAAAAAGAGGTCCTAAAATTTACCTGGATTATTTACAGAACCGAAAAGGGCAGACTATCGTTTCAGCATTTAGTTTAAGACCCAAACCAGATGCAACTGTCTCAACACCTATGGACTGGAAAGATGTAAATAAAAAACTTAGAATAGAAAATTACAACATCCATACTGTTCCCAAAATATTTGAGAATAAAAAAGACCCATTTTTAAATATTTTAGGCGAAGGAATTGATATGGAAAAGGCATTAGATAATCTAACACAAACAAACTTTTAAAATTTAGATCAATGAATGCACTAGCAATAAATTATTTGTTAATTATTATAAATCAATCTGCAAAAAAATCATCAGGTGTTTTCGATACCGACTTACATTCAATGCTAATGATTATTTTATCTAGCATTGGAATTTATACTGCCATAATTGTTTACACCAGAATATTTGGAAAACGAAGTTTCTCTAAGATGTCAAGTTTCGATTTTGCAATGACCGTAGCAGTAGGTTCTATAACCGCAACTACTATACTTTCTGAAACTGTTAGTTTTTTTGAAGGGGCAGTAGGTTTGTTAATGGTATATATTCTTCAGCTTATAGCAGCTTACTTTCGCCGGTACAATTGGTTTAGAAAACGAATAGACAATCAGCCGACTTTAGTTATGGATGGTCAAACTATTCTTAAGGAAAATTTGAAAGCAGTAAGATTAACCGAAGGTGATTTACGCTCAAAGATTCGTGAAGCGAACGTGACAAAACTCTCAGAAATTAAAGCAGTTATTTTTGAGACCACTGGTAATTTGGTCGTTCTGCATAAACGAGATAATGATGGTATTGATGATTGGTTGTTAAAAGATGTGCAACGTTAATGCCTTATTCTAGCGCTTATCAAAATTTATATTTTTGGATTTGCAGCCGTATTAATAATGGTTTTTTAGCGTCGTATCTGTGTATCTCAAATTAAAAGTTAGGTAAGTGAATAGCACACCTTTAAGTAATTGATGATTCTATTAAAATATTTTATTACAATTTAGAAAGAATTGGGAACAGCTAATTTTAAACTTTTAGATTGAATTTTTGCCGTGAACCTAGTATATTCACCTATATACTCGCCGTCGATTTGAAGGGCAATTGGATTTTCGCACCTTACTGAAACATTTTTTGCTGAGAAAATTTTTGTAGAATTACTTTTGTCTTTAGTTTTTTTGAAAAAGGTTTTCAAAATTGCCCACACACTTAATCTTTTGTATAAAGTAACCTCAAAAAACCCATCATCTAGTTGACCTTCTGGATTTATATTGGCACCTGTCCCATATTTTGTTGCATTGGCAAAAGCTAATAAGACTCCTCTAAAACTTTCAACCGAATCGTTGATTGTAATCCAAAATTTATAGGGATAATTAGATTTGAATAATGTCGGAATGCTTTGAAATGCATAACCTAACATTCCGCTTGCATTAGCTTTTTCGTAATTATAAATTAATTCTGCATTTATTCCAATGTCTGCAATATGAACACATAATTTTTCATTTACTAAAAGCGTGTCGATAGTAAATGATTTATTGTTCAAGGCAATTTTTAGTTGTTCATCTAAATTTTTGGGAATACCCATGGAAGTAGCTAATCCATTGGCAGAACCACAGGCCAAAATACCCATAACAACATCCCTGTTAATAAGTATAGATGCGACCATATTTACAGTGCCATCACCACCTGCAACTAATAAGCGCTCAAAATTTATAGTATCTAATAATCTTTCAATTTTTATTTTATCATCCTTACCTGAAGTTTGGAAAATTTTGAGGTTAAAATTATATATTTCAGCGCTCTCTCTAGTTCTGGTCTCAATCTCATTACAATTGATTGAACCAGCAGTAGGATTTATGACCAAGAGCGCATTTGTTTTCATTTATATAATATATTTTAGTATTATAAATGTATCTAATTTTAAGGTAAAATTTATGAAACTTGACATAAGTATCTATCGAGGCTTTATGAATGATAAAGAATTAATAGTCTCTGGACACGTCTTTAAATCTTGGGCTCCAAGCCAATATAGTATTGAAAAAAGGGCTTTAAAACATTCATTTTCTATTTTGAAAATGTTTACCATAAAGCCTATGGCTAATGAAAAAGTTATACTCGAATTTAAAGATGAGACTGTATTTACCAAAACAATGAAGGATGGTTATTTTAATTTTAGAATTCCATTTGACACAAAACTACCAAGCGGTTGGCATTCTTGTGTTGTAAAGTGCGATATCGGAAAATTCAACATCGTATCCACTGGTGAAATTTTAAAACCATATACTGGCACCTATGGAATAATCTCAGACATTGACGATACTTTTTTAATTTCTCATAGCTCAAACGCTTTTAAAAAGCTGTACGTAATGTTAACCCAAAACCTTGACAACCGTCAAGTGTTTGATGATGTTCCTACACATTACCAAGCTCTAAGTAAAGCTGGACAACAACACGAAACTTCATTTAATTCGTTTTTCTATGTATCTAGTAGTGAATGGAATTTATATTCATTTATTGTTGCTATAGCTAATAAATATAAATTACCTAAAGCAGTACTAAAACTCAAAAAAATAAAGACCGGACTGGGCGATTTCTTCTTTACAGGTGGTGGTAGCCACGACCATAAATTTGAAAAAATAAAAGAAATCATCTCTTTTTATCCCGATCTTAAATACGTTTTGTTAGGTGATGATTCCCAAAAAGACCCGTATCTCTATGAGCGAATCTGTAAAGTGTTTCCAAAGAACATAGCGGCCATCTACATTAGACAAACCAAGAAAGAACCAAAGGAAAAAGTAAAAACCGTTTTAGCAAATATCGAGACCTTAAATATTAAACATTTATATTTTAAACATAGTAGCGAAGCGATTGCCCACTCTAAAGCTATAGGGATTATCTGATATAAAAATAATCGTGTAGTAACACAGTTAAATTCACTCGCTTCCCGCATTGTTTTTTTCGTCCTCTTCATCTCTCTCACCGTCCATATCCTCTTCATCATCGGTTATGATAAGCTGATGGTTGCTTTTCTTTAAACCCACAATTACTATTATGTTGGTAACAGTTCCATAGAGCATTAATACTGTTGTCACCATCATACCACTAATTATAGAGGAAGAGAACAATGTTGCCCAATAAATATACTTGTACCACGACATATCCACATTATCGGCTTCGGTAATGGGTATGTTAAAAAACTGAAAAAGCACCAATGCACTAATAAAAAGTATAGTATCAAACTTGGCAATGTTCAACACTTGTTTGTAGTGCGTTTCCTTTAATTTATTGCTTGTACCTATGCTTATTCCTAAAAGCGTTAGCAATAGTGCCAATATGGTTGCAGAAGCTAAGACGATTGTATTACAAAGCATATTTAACCCTTGCATTGAGGATTTTAATAATAATTTGGCTTCATATCCTGAAATATTGCCCAATAGAAATACACCTAAGGCGATGATGAATGTAGTGATAAGCCCACCATACAAAGCTTTTTTATTTTTTAGAAAGAAACTTTTCATATCTATAAAATTTCGTATCCAATTGGTTTAAAGCTACCACCATTGCTGTCTTTTGCAGAACAAGCTGTCATAGCTACAATTAAGTCCATTTGTGCTTCAAAGCAAATATAGTCGCCAGAAATGGAAGTTGGTGGCTTCACGTGTATTTTACCTTCTTCGTTGAAGACCACATTCATAAAAATGTTGAACGCAGTTGGAATTCCATCTTTGGTTACGCCATATTGTTTTAGGTTTTTATAAAGATTTTCGAAACAGCTGGGATGGTAATCGGTCATACTATAAAAATGCTCAAAAGTTTTCAAATCGCAAGGTGCGAGTAAAAAATCATTCCTGCCATTGGTGTCCTCTATAATTTTAACCATTTTATTGCTGCGGTTGCTATATAAGTAATTGCCTTTAGTTAAGAGTATTGATTCCTCATAATCCATTGTTTTTCCCGAGGACAGTTTTTCATTAACATCCGTACTATTAAAAAACAATATATCCGAAACTTGCATCCCTTCAATATCTATTATTTTGAGAACTTGACCTTTATTAAGCTTAAAGGATGTACCTGATTTTGGTGGGATTATTTGCATATTATTCATCAATTTTAAAAGGGCATTTCCATTTATCGTTCACAGCCCTACCACTATACTGTCTAGCTTCACTATGTGTGCCAAAATCCTCTAGCATAGGGTTTATTGAGCCTTGATAAGCCTTATCTCTTCTTCGTATTATGTCTCGAACCCTATGATATCTTCCTGCACTTCGCAACAATTCAAATTGACTATGAAGATTAAAAACTATCATCGGAACCGGCGAAGAACGCGCCCATCTCGAGGAATTGGGATGCATACCTACAATATAAAAAGATTGACCCAAAAGACTATAACTAAAATTTGAAGATTTGGGATTAGAACTTGTTGTTGGGTCCCAAGGGTATTCATCTCTTTGATGCAAAATATTCAATAACTTCCATAGAGATTTTTCAAAACCCTTCTCGGATGAAAATTTATTCTTACCAAAAACTGCAATAAAGGTTTGAAATTTCATTGAATCTGTTGATACATCGTTCAAATAATCCTTCAAATCTTCAATAATATTTTTAGCTGCATTTTCAGTCATACCCTCATACGAGCGTACTGTAATATTATCATCTGCCACAACGCTCTGCGCCATAACACAAGGATGATCGTCTAGAATAAACTCACGGACCATTTCTTCCGCTTCTAAATTTTTATATGATAATTCGTCCATTTAATTCTTACTGTAATAAATTAGTAACATAGTGAGGTTTAACGAAAATGAAATGCCATTTGTAATAATAATGGGCCAATCCTCCTTTAAAATGCCATATACGGTCCAAAGACCAACGCCAATTATAAGAATGATAAAAAAGAATGGACTTATACTATCTACATCTCCACTTTTGATAGCCTTTAGAATTTGTGGAATAATAGCAATTGTGGTAAAAAGACCAGCTAACAAACCGATTACCTCAATAATGTTCATGAATTTTACTTAAATTTTTGGTCGTTACAAATGTTCTATACTGACGAATTAAAATTAATTGTCTAAAATTAAAAATCAAGTCTGTAATAAGATAATTAATAACGCAATCCGATTAGGGCAAAAATGATTGTAGTTATAAGAACGCTTATTTAATGAAGTTTTATCTTTAGCTGCAACCTCTGATTTGATAACAGCAGATTTTGATGATATTGTTAGTATTTCAAAAGGATATAATACTACGCTTAATACAGTATCAAGTTCTATTATGAAGTAGTTCTGGGAATGCCCAACCGCTTCTACTCTATTGAGCGCCCAAGAAAGACAAGATTACTTCCTGAAGTCCTTTTAAAGGACGAGATTTTTCAAATTATCGAGTGTGCCAAAAACATCAAGCACCGATGCATACCGGTACTTCTTTATTCTTCAGGTCTTCGTCGCAGCGAACTTTTAAACCTTGAAATTGCTGATATCGATAGCAAGCGTATGGTATGGTCAAAAATGCAAAGGGCAACAAGGACAGGATCACCGTCTTGAGTGGGAGACTTCTGAAAAACCTTAAAGTTTATTACAAAGCATATCGACCTACAATTTATCTGTTTGAAGGTCAAAAGGGTGGCAAGTACAGTGCATCTAGTGTATTAAAAATTGTAAAATCAGCCTCGAAAAGAGCGGGTATACGTAAAAAAGTTACACCACATATGCTCAGACATAGTTTTGCAACACACCTTTTTAGAAAATGGTACTGACCTTAGGCACATTCAACTCTTGTTGAGACACAGTTCTACTAAAACCACGGAAATTTACACTCATGTTGCCAATAGTTCCTTTTCTAACATAAAAGATTTATTATCTTAGACGACATATAATGTGGATATAGTTAATACGTATATCCAATTGTTGTAAAACATTTTGACCAAAATTGAGAGTTTATTTTAAATGTCCGAATTGTCACTATGAAAACCGATTAAAAACGGAATCGTGTACTCGGATTGAATTCGCAATGGAAAACGGGAAGAACAGAAAAACTGACTGTAAAAATTGCAATCAGAAGTCTACTCTAAACGTGAATAAATTTTACGCAAAGGAATTTAAACTGATTTCAATTCTTGCTGGAATTTTATTTTTAGCAGGAACTCTTATCGGACTTTATTTTGTGATGCAAATGATTTCCGAAATGAAAACAGTCATTGGAATTTTCGTAGTTGCGTGCGGACTACTGTTTCCTGTGTGGATTTATAGCATTCTAAATAAAGAAGAAAGAAATCGAGTAAAAGCTTTCAATCAAACTTACGTGACTGAATAAAAAAACGTTTTACAACACAGTATAAAAATAATTGCTTAGTTTTAGGCTTAACCCAATGGCGTTGCAAGTTTACTACGTCTGATTTTCCTGCGGAAAATCCTCGCACGTAAACCCGCAACTCTTTTTATACCAACCGTTGTGCGTCATATGACAAACGACTCTAAAAAAGAAAAACGGGGAAGCTGAAAACCGATTAGAGTAAGCATTAAAAACTAAAAATGACCAATTATGAAATCACCTTTTAAATTTCTAGTTACTTTGATTTGCCTTTCGGTATTTTCAACTACTTCAGTTCTCGGACAAATAACTGAAGAACAAAAACTTTTATACAAAACAGGAAATCCCGCGGATTGGCCTAAAGAACAAGATGCTGTAGTTTCTGCACCAAAAAATCATAAAATTTTGTTGGAAAATGACAAAGTAAGAGTTCTGGAAGTAACAATTGAGCCAAATGAATTAGAAGCTGTTCATCATCATCAATGGCCGAGTGTACTTTATATTATGGAGGCTGGAGATTTTATTGATCGTGATGGAGAAGGAAATGTAATTATGGATTCTCGCAAAATACCAGAACCACTTACTTTCCCTTTGACAATGTATAAAAAACCAGAAGCACCTCATTCTGTAGAAAATTTGAGTGACACTGTAACAATTCGACTAATAAGAGTGGAAATGAAACAATAAAAGTTCTACGCTGGAAAAAATACGAACGCACAACAATGGCTATAAGTAATTGCTTGTTCTCGCCTACTTTGGAAATTCCTGCGGAATTTCCAACTTGGTGTGTACCTGCAAAGTTAAGTGCTAACAAACGCAACTACTCATAGCCGAGACCGTTGTGCATAATATTGACAAACAAAACGCTGAATGAAAAAAACTATAATCCTAATTGCAATATTTCTGCTAATCGGACTTAAAATCAATGCGCAGGAATTGACTTGTGAGGATTTTAAAATTGGACAATTTTATATTCCAACCGATGATGAAATGAAAAAATATACTGTAATATCAAATGATAGTATTAAAGAAATGACCGCTGAACGTGATTTAACTGTTAATAAATACATTGTTGTTCGTGCTAAAAACACTCAAGTGGAATGGAAAAACGGAATTGGAAATGGAAATCCTGAATACGAAATCATTGAATGGATTGACGACTGTACTTACCGACTGACTTATGACTCATCAAAATCTGAATTGGATGAAGGAAAAAAATGGGTAAATGACAATAACGGAATTGTAGTCTCAAAAACAAAAATTGAAAAAAGATGTCTGTATTATACAGCAACTATGACAACAAACGACGGACAAAAAATTTCGCAAGACGGAATAATATGCAAAGAATAAAAATACTATGCACAACACCGGCTATAGTTCATTGCTTCTGACTTTCCTCTCGGCAAGTCCTCGCAAATTTGCTATCTTCGGTTTACGGCGGAAAATCCTCGCGGATTTTCACGCAACGAAACCATAGCCAAACACGTTGTAAAACATTTTGACCAAAATTGAGAGTTTATTTTAAATGTCCGAATTGTCACTATGAAAACCGATTAAAAACGGAATCGTGTACTCGGATTGAATTCGCAATGGAAAACGGGAAGAACAGAAAAACTGACTGTAAAAATTGCAATCAGAAGTCTACTCTAAACGTGAATAAATTTTACGCAAAGGAATTTAAACTGATTTCAATTCTTGCTGGAATTTTATTTTTAGCAGGAACTCTTATCGGACTTTATTTTGTGATGCAAATGATTTCCGAAATGAAAACAGTCATTGGAATTTTCGTAGTTGCGTGCGGACTACTGTTTCCTGTGTGGATTTATAGCATTCTAAATAAAGAAGAAAGAAATCGAGTAAAAGCTTTCAATCAAACTTACGTGACTGAATAAAAAAACGTTTTACAACACAGTATAAAAATAATTGCTTAGTTTTAGGCTTAACCCAATGGCGTTGCAAGTTTACTACGTCTGATTTTCCTGCGGAAAATCCTCGCACGTAAACCCGCAACTCTTTTTATACCAACCGTTGTGCGTCATATGACAAACGACTCTAAAAAAGAAAAACGGGGAAGCTGAAAACCGATTAGAGTAAGCATTAAAAACTAAAAATGACCAATTATGAAATCACCTTTTAAATTTCTAGTTACTTTGATTTGCCTTTCGGTATTTTCAACTACTTCAGTTCTCGGACAAATAACTGAAGAACAAAAACTTTTATACAAAACAGGAAATCCCGCGGATTGGCCTAAAGAACAAGATGCTGTAGTTTCTGCACCAAAAAATCATAAAATTTTGTTGGAAAATGACAAAGTAAGAGTTCTGGAAGTAACAATTGAGCCAAATGAATTAGAAGCTGTTCATCATCATCAATGGCCGAGTGTACTTTATATTATGGAGGCTGGAGATTTTATTGATCGTGATGGAGAAGGAAATGTAATTATGGATTCTCGCAAAATACCAGAACCACTTACTTTCCCTTTGACAATGTATAAAAAACCAGAAGCACCTCATTCTGTAGAAAATTTGAGTGACACTGTAACAATTCGACTAATAAGAGTGGAAATGAAACAATAAAAGTTCTACGCTGGAAAAAATACGAACGCACAACAATGGCTATAAGTAATTGCTTGTTCTCGCCTACTTTGGAAATTCCTGCGGAATTTCCAACTTGGTGTGTACCTGCAAAGTTAAGTGCTAACAAACGCAACTACTCATAGCCGAGACCGTTGTGCCTAATTTGAGAAAATGATTGCGGAAATAAATAAAGCTTGGAATTGGAAAGGATTTAATGCGACCGAAATAGTTCGGACGAATGACTTTGGCAACGTGATTTTCAAAACGGATAAAAACGAATATTGGAGAATTTGTCCAGAAGAAATTAGTTGCAAAAAAATTGCGGAATCGGAATCTGAATTTAATAAAATCTCATCTGACTCTGAATTTATAGAAGATTGGGAAATGACAAACCTTGTGAATATTGCGAAATCGGAACTTGGAGAATTAAAAGAAAACGAAAAATATTGTTTAAAAATGTCTGCTGTTATTGGTGGAGAATACGAAAAATCGAATCTCGGAAAAATTAGTTTTGTGGAATTAATTGCTTTTAGCGGAGATTTAGGATTTCAAATAAAGGATTTGAAAGATGGACAAAAAATAAAACTGAATATAAAAGAATAAATGGGACACAAATCTGTTTGTTTAGAATGTTATAGAGTAGAAAATCTGGGATTAGATTTAACCAATCTACATCTTGGAAAATGCCCTTTGTGTTCAAATCAGATGATTTTTATTAATCATAGCTTTCGACCACCAAAAAAGACTGATAAGAAAAAATGGGAACTTGTAAAGTTTATGATTTCAGAAGGTTTTCCTTTCCATCACGTTTATCAAGAAGGGAAATCGGAATATTATAAATCGGAATCAAATAATTATGTCAGTTATCCAAAAACATTAGAAGAAGCAAAAGAATGGGTCGTTAAATACAAAGACCAAAGAATAAAAAACTAGGCACAACACCGTGTATAATTCATTGCTAGTACTCGCCTACTTGGAAATTCCTTCGGAATTTCCTCTGGTTCGTTTTAGTTTACTAATTTAGTTGCTCAAACACGCAACGAAATCATACACAAACACGTTGTGGGATAATTGCCTGCGGCACGTAGAAACCACGTTCTGCGAACGCTTCCTTTTCTACTAATTATCCCACAACGCTCCCTGTTGATCGCACCTGGCAATTTTATAGTATATTTATAAGGTTCCCCGTGAGCTCCTCACGAAACTACACACAACATGGTGTATAGCGAATCAGGCGCGAACATAGCTCTTCGTGAGGCGCGCCTCACTACGCTATACACAGGGAGCGTTGTAGCTAATTAGAGAAATGTAATTTCCTGAAATAGTTTACTCAATATGTGTATTAAATTTTCATTTGTGAAATTTTCACTAAATTAGATGTCAGTCGCCCAACTTCTCATGACTTGACCCTAAGCATTACAACTAATATCAAATCAATTGGGGAAGCCGAAAACCTTTTAGAGTAGGCAAACTAAATATCAATATTCATGAGAAAAATCCATTTATTCATTGCATTACTTATAACGTTGAGTTTTGCATCTTGCAAAGACAATACCGAAAAAGCCATCACTGAAGAAACCACTGAGGTTGAAACTACGGAAGTTAACCAGGAACTAGACAACGCGCCTACACTGCCAATGGATGTTATTACGGTATACCATACGGTTAGAGATTATGATTCTTGGCGTCGAGGATTTGATGCAGACTCCGTAGCAAGAAATGCTAGTGGCTTGTCCTTTGTTGCTGTTGAGAGATCAGTAGAGAAGCCTAATGACGTAAAGATTGTTTTGGCACCATCAGATATGGATGATGCGAAATCATTTATAGACAACCCTAGACTAAAAACAGTAATGGACAGTCTTGGAGTTTTATCGAAGCCCGAAATACATTTCTGGAATATCATAAGATACAATACAGAGCATAAAAAAGATGGCGGAACCCGACTAGAAATTACACATAAGGTAAATGATTTTGATACATGGGTAAAAGGATATGATCGTGAAGGTAAAGAGACGAGAGCCGCTAATGGCTTAAATGATTTAGCTCTCGGACGAGGTGTGGATGACCCAAACATGGTACACGTCGTATTTGCGGTGACAGATATAGACAAAGCCAAAGCTAGAATTAATGATCCTGAACTCAAAAAATTAATGGAAGAAGCAGGCGTTATTGGTGCTCCAACCATTACATTTTATAATGATGCCAATTAACGGTTTATAACTTAATGTAATTAGGAACAGCTCATCTAAAACACATGAGCTGTTTTTATTTAAACCATATAGTTTTTCATAGCAATTGCGTCATTAGCATAATAAGTGTGATAAACCATTTATATAGGTATCGAAGAGGGTGGCAAGAGCCTGAACCTTAATACGCCATTACAACCAAGCAATAAGATTCCCGCTTTCGGGATGTAGATTATGATAAAAATCTTTAGAAAAATGCGTTATGACCTTATGGAAAAAAACAAAACAGGTAAATACCTAAAATACGGCCTTGGTGAAATTATCCTGGTAGTTATGGGAATTTTGATAGCCTTACAAATTAATAATTGGAATGAAGAAAAAAAATCAAATAAGCAAATTCAATCCCTGTTAAACAATTTAGTTAAGTCAATCGAAGAAGACAAAGCCTATCTCACTCAAACTGAAATTCTACAAGAATTCCGTTCTAATTCATTATCGTATGTACTAAAAATTGCAAAACACGATTTAGAACAAAATTCAATTATTAATACACCCATTCCTAAACATAAGAATAATAATTTTTGGGAAGGACCTTATCCTGACACCTTGAATATGGACTTAATAAACCGTACAATTATCTGTTCTGGTGTACACGATAAGGTGATTATCAATAAAAACATTTTAGATGAATTAAAAAGTACTGGTTTATTTTCCAACATAAAAAATGACTCCCTTAAAAAATCAATTAACAAGTACTATAGTTTTGTAAATAGTAATTTCTTGATAGATGATTGGAATAAAGATCTTGCTATTTCATATAGAACTTTTTTAAGGGATAACTATGGAGTATTAACTATGGAATTATACTTTAAAGACAATCCATTAAAATTTATACAGCAGAATGAACCTGTCCAGGTGAGAATTTATGAAATGATTGGTCCTGCAAGATTTCGGTCTAATAATGCATCTATAGCTATTGATTTAGGTAAGGACGTTATACATGAAATTGAAAAATATTAGAAGTCTAATTAATAAAAATAACGAAAGCACAACAACGGCAATAGTTCATTGCGGCGGAATTTCCTCTCGGAAATTCCTGCGTATTTGCTAACTTTGGTTTACGGCGGAATAGTTCTGCCGAACCATTCCGCAACAAACCATATACAAACACGTTGTAGCGCATTTGAGAAAAACCAACTCTACACTTGTAGAATCATTTTTTTATTCTACATTTGTAGAGTTAATGAATTCGAATATCTCAACTGGTATCTTTTCATTCAAAATCTAAAAACTAATCTTAATTCCAACTTAGAAAATGAAAAGAATTTTATCACTCGCAATTGTTTTATTAATATTTAGCTGTAATACACCAATAAAAGAAGATGAAAACCGAAAACCAACTAAAAACGAAGTAATAGAAAACTTTAACGAACTAGTAAAGAGTGACGTTAAAGACGATAATATTGACGGAAGTTTTTCTCTTGCAATCATTCATAAAGATTCAACTTTAGTATTGAAATCTTACGGAAATGCAGATTTGAATACTATTTTTCGAATTGGCTCAATTTCAAAATCATTTGCTGGATTTTTAATGATGCAACTTCAACAAGACGGAAAGCTCGATATAAACGACCCTGTTGAAAAATATTTACCAGAAATTAAATCATTAGTTGATTATGATAAACATCCACCTATTACTCTAAAACAATTAGCTACACATACTTCTGGGTTAGATAGAGAATCGAGAAGTCGAGATGAAAATGTACGTTTTGGAAATATTAATGATTGGGAAAACAATCTTATTAAAGCAATTCCAGAAACCTCTTTTCGTTCAAAACCTGGTGAAAGATTTGGCTATTCAAACATTGGATTTGCAATTTTAGGTTTAACTCTTTCAAAAGTAGCCGACAAACCTTATATCGAATTAGTTCAAGATAAGATTTTCAGACCTTTAGAAATGAATAACACGTATTTTAAAGTTCCTGAAAACCAAAAGAACAACTTAGCAAAAGGAATGGCTGGTGGACCAACTGCTGAACTTGATCACGAGCGACCTAAACGCGAGCATAATGAAGTTGGATACAGAATACCTAATGGCGGCATTTACTCTACATCAAGCGATATGGTTAAGTTTATGAAAGCTTGTATGGGCTACTCAACTCTTTTAAATGATAGTGGTATTGAAATGCTACAAACAACACAAACACCAACAACAAGATTAAGGTCTAATTATAGTTTTGGTTTTCAATTATATTCTGACCAAGGAATAAATACTGTCGGACACGGAGGTTCTAAAGCTGGATATTCAGCTAATTTCGAATATGAAAAAGACAGCGAATATGGAGTAATACTTATGAGAAATTATAATTTTGGTAATACAAATTTAGATTTAAGGTCAAATTCACTTCTTCGGAAATTAAGCGTTGCGGAATAAAAACGTGCTACAACAACGTGAATAATCAATTGCTTTGGTCGTTGCTTATTTGAAAAATTCCTTCGGAATTTTCTCACGTTCGTTTTTATTTGCTAAATTAATTGCCCAAACATGCAACTTTCCATAAACAAACACGTCGGCAACAAGCAAAAAAACATCCGTAATAAAATTATAAATGACCCAAAACGATAAAAAAAACGAATTCTATTTTGATTTATTCATAGACCAATTTCCTCGTTTGAGCATTGAAGCTAAAGAATTTACACGCTCGTTTTTAACCATTCAAAAATATAAAAAGAAAGAATTTGTCTATAAAGCTGGTGAGGTACAAAAAGATATCGGTTTTGTATGTCAAGGGCTTTTAAGAAAATATTACCTAAATGAAAAGGGTAATGAAATAATTACAGGATTTATAAGTGAAAATGGTTATGCTACCGACTATCCTTCTTTTTTGAGACAAATACCTTCTAAATTTCATATTCAATGTCTCGAACCAACAATTATCGTGAACGTGTCTTACGCAAAATTACAAGAAGCTTATTACAAACATAAAGGTAACGAAATGTATGGAAGATTAGTTGCTGAAAGTGTTTTAACACGAGAAACCGATAGAGTGGAAAGCCTTATGTTTGAAAATGCTGAAGAACGATATTTAAACTTTACTGCCAAAAATAAAGCATTGACCAACCGTATCAGTTTAACCCATCTAGCATCGTATTTAGGCATTGAAAGACAATCTTTAAGTAGGATTAGAAGTAATCTGGCAAAAAAATAATTTTGTCACATAGGTGTCAGGTAAAAAACTGGTTATTATTACATATTTGTTGTATCAACTTTTAAATACAGTAAAAATGAGCTCTAGCACTATAAAAAAAATCCTTTTCGTATTTGTACTATTATTAGTCTCTGTATTTTCTAACGGACAGTACGTGGTCTTTTTTGCCATCTGGGTTTTTATAGCAATGTTACTTTTTGCTGTTCGAAAGTTAAAAAAATGGCAAGGGTTTTTAGTTGCTTATGTAGCTATTGGCATAGGCTATTATATAGGTTTTAATGTTGTTCCATTTTTACCTATCGAGATTCCAATTATTGTGACTCTGATTTTTAGTTTTTTTTACTCAATACCATACTTGATAGATTCATTTTTCAGAAATAAGCGTGATGCATTTCTAAGCACCTTAATTTTTCCTTGTTCGGTTGTATTGATGGAATTTGCTTATCATCAATTTAATCAGTTTGGAACATTTGGGCATTTAGCTTACACTCAGCAATCTCAACTCATATTGCTGCAATCAATTTCAATTTTTGGTTTAGGATATATTTCATTTTTAATGGCTTGGTTTGCCTCTATTTGCAATTGGATTTATGAGCAAAAAAATAATTGGAAAAACATCAAAAAGGCAATGCTAATTTATGGTCTTGTTTTCGGTATTACATTATCATTTGGATTTTACCGTGTAAAATTTCAACCATCCAATACCGAAACTATTCGTATTGCTTCAATTTCTGCTATAGACAGTCTTAAAACTGGTGTAGATATTCAAGGACTAAACAATAAAGAATCCGAAAATGACGTAAAAGCTATAACCAGAAGAAATACAACCCGATTAAATCAAAATTTATTCGATAGAAGTATCAAAGAGGCAGAATCTGGTGCAGCGCTGGTTTTTTGGGCAGAAGGCAATGCAGTTATATTAAAAGAAGATGAAAAGGCACTTTACAAAAAAGCAAGCAAAGTAGCTTCCGAGCAAAATATCTATTTGGGAGTAGGCGTTGCAGTTATCGATCCCACAAACACTAAATTTCTCGAAAACAAGCTTGTACTTTTTGACAACAATGGAAAAAAAATTATTGATTATTGGAAAGGTATTTCAGTTCCTGGTGCAGAAGAACCCATTAGCAATAATAAAGCTACCGGAATCCAAAAAACAGAAACTGATTATGGTACCATTGCAGCCGTAATTTGCTTTGACTTAGATTTTCCAAACTATTTAAAAAACGCAAGTGGTACTGACATTTTAATAGCTCCTAGCAATGATTGGAAAGAAGTTGCAAAGCTACATACCGATATGTCCAAATTTAGAGCGATAGAGCAAGGTTTTAATTTTGTTCGCCAGACCAGTCTTGGTATATCAATTGGTACAGATTATACTGGTGAGGTAATTGGCGAAATGAACCATTTTAATAGTGATGAGAAAATACTTATAACGGAATTACCAACAAAAGGAACGATGACAATATATTCAAGGATTGGAGATACATTTATTGTCTTTTGTTTGTTATTGTTGATTTTCACAATCATAATTCTCAAAAAGAAAAACACAAGGCAAGCAAATAACTAATTATAACAAACCAATTGATAAGGAATTACTATATTTCCCTCAGTAAATCAAAATGACGATTAGCAGGTCGTTAAAGTGACTAAAACAATAACATGCCAGAGCATATAGACTACCAAAGCAATGAATTAATCGATCGACTGCCTAGACATTTAAAGCAGTTTATCAAACCTCAAAATTATGACGACTACTCGCCTATCGATCAGGCAGTTTGGAGATATGTGATGCGCCGTTTAGTCAACCATTTAACGGATGTTGCACACGAATCCTATCTTGAAGGATTAAAAAAAACCGGAGTGGGCATTGAAGAAATTCCGAATATGTATGGTATGAATCGAATCCTCAAGGAAATCGGTTGGGCTGCCGTAGCGGTAGACGGTTTTATTCCACCAAATGCTTTTATGGAATTTCAGGCTTACAAGGTATTGGTCATTGCCTCAGATATACGACAACTCGAAAATATTGAATATACTCCGGCTCCAGATATTATTCACGAATCAGCTGGCCATGCACCAATTATTGCCAATCCAGATTATGCCGAATACTTGAGAAGATTAGGAGCCGTGGGCTCTAAAGCTATTCTATCAAAACATGATATGGATGTTTATGAGGCTGTCAGAAAATTGTCAATTCTGGAAGAGGCTCAAGGTATAAGCCAACAAGAAATTGACGAGGCTAGATCGCATGTCAATGAACTGCAGGAAAAGAAAGTCGCGCTTTCTGAAATGGCTCAAATTAGAAACTTACAGTGGTGGACTGTTGAATATGGTCTTATTGGAGATATGGATGATCCAAAATTATATGGCGCTGGTCTTTTATCTTCCATCGGTGAGAGCAAGTCGTCCTTAAAAGACGATGTTAAAAAAATTCCCTATTCTATAGCAGCATCACAGCAAGAGTTTGATGTGACCAAGCCACAACCTCAGCTCTATGTTACACCTGACTTCTCTTATTTAATGCAAGTCTTAGAAGAGTTTTCGAACACGCTAAGTCTAAGAAAAGGTGGTAGCAGAGGTTTAAAAAAGCTTATTGATTCCCAAATGGTAGGAAGCATTGAACTGAGTACAGGGCTACAAATCTCAGGCAATTTTTCAAGGGCGATTTTAAATGAAGATAACGAGGTGATTTTCTTTCAAACTAAAGGACCAACCGCTTTAGCATTTAGGGAAAAAGAATTGATAGGCCATGGTATAAAGCATCACAAGGATGGGTTTAGCTCCCCTTTGGGTAAATTAAAAAATATTAATCTTGCCATTGAAGACATGGGACCTGTGGACTTAAAAGCTTATAATTTTTATGATGGAAAACGGCTTTCTTTTGAGTTTGAGAGTGGGATTAAAGTCGAGGGATTAAATGTTACTGGGATTAGAAATATTCAGGGAAAATTAATGCTGATTCAACTCAAGGATTGTACAGTATCCTATAATGACGAATTTTTATTCTTGCCAGAACACGGTATTTACAACATGGTAGTAGGAAAAGAAATTGTTTCCGCTTTCGCCGGATCTGCAGATAGTAATTCATTCCCAAATTTATATGGCGAATCCACTACCCTGACCATAAAAAAGAAAAAATCAGTATCTCAAACAAAATTGGAAAATTATTATGAATCGATAAGAAATTATCGTCATGATGAATTAAACGATCCTGCCATACTAAAAAATATTTTTGAAGAACTAAGAGCAGAATACCCTAAAGAATGGCTCTTGATGCTTGAAATATTTGAACTTTCAAAGGATAATAATCTAGCGGTATTAGTTAAAGATTATTTCTCAGAATTAATTAAGTCCCATCCAGAGCTAGGCTCTCTTATTTCTGATGGACTTAAAATTATGAACCTAGAATCATCGGAAAATCTTCAATTAAAATAAAAGGATTAGCTATATAAGTTATACAGACATTATTGCCAGTAGAAAATCAAAAGTAGACTTTTTCAACATTACTGTATTTCATATAACCATGCGCTAAAAGAGTTTCACCTTAAGTGTATATGGTAACAATTTTGGGAATATTTTCACTTCATTTTATCACAGATTTAAAATTAATGAATCAACTTTGTAACAAACAGAGCTCAAGATCATGAATCAGAGAAAATTAATTGAAGTAATTAAGAACCAAAAAGAGGACGTTAAACTATCTTCTACTCTAAAATTAGAGTCCCATCGTTTTACACAATTAATTTTTAACACCTTTTTTGATAGCGAAACGGATACCGAAAAATCTTTGGTCGAACTTAAGACCTTATTTATAAAGATAAGAGATATTGCGTGCCCAGAAATTGCAGGACAGCCATGCAAAACGTGGGATGATTTTATTGAATGCATACCAGATTTATTTTGCAACTTAAAAAAAGATGCCCAGGCTATTTTTAATAATGATCCTGCTGCCGAATCACTAAGTGAAGTTTATTTGGCGTATCCTGGTTTTTTTGCTATTTCTGTTTATAGAATGGCTAAAGAATTTCATCGTTTAGGACTACCACTTATTCCTAGACTGATGACGGAATATGCACATCAACTTACCGGAATAGATATTCATCCAGGTGCTCATATTGGTGAATCTTTTTTTATAGATCATGGCACTGGTGTAGTGATCGGTGAAACGGCAATTATCCATGATAACGTCAAAATCTATCAAGGTGTGACGCTTGGAGCTTTAAAAGTTAAAAAAGAATTTAGAAACAAAAAGAGACACCCAACGATTAATAATAATGTGATAATTTATGCCAATGCTACCATTTTAGGTGGTGAAACTATCATAGGTGAAAATAGCATTATTGGAGGAAATGCATGGCTAACAGAATCAGTACCTAAAAATTCTATAGTTACACACAGTCCTCAAATTGAAATAATTCCGATGAAATTATGAGCAAATCCTTATTAAGTCAAATTGGTAATACTCCAATTGTAAAATCGATGGTCTTAAATACCAATCCAAACGTAGAGCTTTACTTTAAATTAGAAGGCGATAATCCAGGTGGAAGTGTAAAAGATCGTGCGGCTTACAACATGATCAAAACGGCTTTAGATTCCAATGTAATCACTAAATCTACAAAACTAATCGAAGCTACCAGTGGTAACACCGGCATTGCATTAGCAATGATTGCTGGCGTTTTTGGATTGGATATTGAACTGGTAATGCCTGAAACTGCCACCCGAGAACGGGTACAAACCATGAAAGCTTATGGTGCAAAAGTGACCTTACATCCAGATGGTATAGAAGGCGCTCGCGATTACGCAGAAAATAAAGTAACCAATGAGGGCTTTTATTCATTTAACCAATTTGCTAACGATGCAAACTGGAAAGCACACTACAAAACAACGGGACCAGAGATATGGAGAGACACTCAAGGAGCAGTAACACACTTCGTTTCATCTATGGGTACTACTGGCACTATTATGGGTACTTCAACATATTTAAAGGAGCAAAACAAATCCGTACAAATTATTGGTGTTCAGCCCACAGAAGGTTCTAGTATTCCAGGTATACGCAAATGGCCACAAGAATACTTACCAAAAATTTTTAATGCCGATAAAGTAGATCGTATTTATGAGGTGAGCGAAGAAGAAGCCATTACAATGGCTAGACGATTAGCTAAAGAAGAAGGCATATTTGCTGGCATGAGCAGTGGTGGTGCCACAACAGCAGCACTTAAGCTTGCTAAAGAGTTAAAAGAAGGTGTGATTGTTAGCATTATCTGTGATCGAGGTGATCGTTATTTATCTTCGGACCTTTTTGAATAATTCCAAATGAAGGTTTAATTAAAAACTAAATTCACAGAACAAAAAAATGTAATCAAACTTTGAGCTAAACAAACTTACGCCAACTCGCGGAAATAACTCAACCATAGAGGCTTCGTTAATCGGTGGTGTTGCCCAATTGGACTTCAACCGGACCGATGTGACTTTCTTCACAGTGACATCTCCAACAGACACAGGATTGGGTTCCGATAATTTACCCACAAATAATCCTTCTTTGGGAATACCGATTCTGATATAGAGACTATTTGCGTTTTTCCAATACCATCGCAATTTTATTGAGATGGGTGGATTGAAGAAAAATGTAACCTACTCAATACAACAGATTAGAACAAGAAGTGAAAACTGGCACGACTTCTCAAAACGAAAGAATCGACATTCAAGCTCGTAGCAAAGGCATTTACTTTTTAAATATTGCATATGGAAATACAATTAAGTTTATAATAGACTAACCAATTAAAAAGTTTGTCACTACTGAGCTAGCTTCAACATTTCAACTATAAAATTCACTTCACAAAATCCTCAGCAAACAAAAAGTTAATGTATTTTTAGCTTTAGCTAAGTACCATTGCCACCTTTTTTGCCAAATTGATATATTTAGAATTATATCAAACCGGTACTTCTATTTATTACTATAATATAATCGATAAACATGGATTTTAAAGACAAAAAAATACTCATCACTGGAGGATCTCGAGGCATAGGAAAAGCAACAGCAACTGCATTTGCAAAGCGCGGAGGTGTTGTAGGCATAAATTATAGAAGTCAGACCAATGAGGCGCTTAAAACGCTTAAAGAATTAGAAGGTACAGGGCATAAACTGTTTCAATATGATATTGCAGATAAAGCGGCGTCACAAGATTTAATAGCAGATTTTATTGATACCTACGGCACTATAGATATTTTAATTAATAATGCAGGTATTTCTATAAGTCACGACTTTGATAATATCAATTTTGAAGAATGGGCCTCCGCATGGAAAGATACCCTCCAAACCAATTTGTTTGCAGCGGCCAACCTTTCTTTTTTAGCTTCAAAACAAATGATAAAAACTGGCGGAGGTCATATTGTAAATGTATCCTCTCGTGGTGCCTTTCGAGGAGAACCAACTAAACCTGCTTATGGTGCCAGTAAAGCAGCTCTAAATGCTATGAGTCAATCATTGGCCAAAAAATTAGCTCCCTATAATGTTTTTGTTGGTGTCGTAGCACCAGGTTTTACAGAAACTGATATGGGCTCTAAAACATTAACTGATATTGAGCGCCAAAATTTACTCAGGGAATCTCCTTTTAAGCGTATGGCACAACCGGAAGAAGTAGCCCATGCCATTCTATTTCTAGCCTCAAAAGAAGCATCTTATTGTTCTGGGACTATTATTGATGTAAACGGTGCCAGCTATCTAAGAAGCTGATAATTATTGTATAGCTTAGTAAGTGAAGATTAAATAAGGTGAACATTACAAATCTGTAGCCACACATCTACATAAAGATGCGCTAGATTAAAACTTTGCTTAACTAAATTACAGCGGTAGAATTACAAAACAAGTTGTTTTCATCCTTTTTTCCCATCAATTCAGTTGATTCAACTTTCAAAATATTTTTCGCAATATTATACTTAAATCACTAGGTAGAGTAGATTTATTAAATTTTCATTTGCATCAAAGATGATTTGTTTAAAGGTCATAAAACCAATGCTCAAAATGTATATTTAGGTATTAACAAAATTTCAATTTATGAGCATTCTAAAAAATTCAATTGCGCTATCTATCATTGGTGCTAGCGCAGCTATTCTATACAAAGCTTATGGTCATAGAAGACCTCAATATTCTAATGGCCCTAAACATCATAATACAACTGATGGAAAGTCCGATGTCAATGACAACATAGATAATTCTGAACAAAGAAATTATAAAATGTTTAAGGATTTGGAAATGACCGAAGCACAACAACGAAAATACAACAACAGCATAAAGGCTGTAATGAGCGATTGGGAAAAAAACAATCCAAATAAATCAATGGACTTAAAACAAACTTTAAAAGAGGAAGACAAAGCTCTCAACGCTGTCCTTAACGAAATGCAATATGGCATGTACCGTGATTGGGCAGATAGGTACAAATATTAAAGGTAAAACTAGACGTACACAACTTACCTCAATGCAAAATAAAATTTTATTAATACAAATCTAAACCTTATAAATTATCATGAAAGTACAAGCATATTTATCATTTAGAGGAAACTGCCTAGAGGCATTAAACTTTTACAGTGAATTATTTGACGCAGAGATTGTTAACCGTCAAACTTATGAAGATAAAGAAATGGATGTTCCATCTTCCTATAGAAATAATTTGCAACATGCCGAATTAAAAGGTAAGAACATTCATCTTATGGCTTACGATGTTTCGCCAGATACTCCCCTAAACAACGGTAATCAGATTCATATGAGTGTTGATGTTTCAAACCGAGAAGAAGGAGAAGATCTTTTTAAAAAATTGTCAAATGGCGGAAATGTTCATCATGAATATCGCGAAAGAGAATGGGGACATTTTGGACGCTGTACTGACAAATTTGGTATTGGCTGGATGGTAAACTGGAACAATTGATAAAATGCGAATTTTAATCAGAAATGGTTTTACCCTAAATTTTGAAATTCAGATTAAAGCATAGTAAAAATGGGTGCCTAAACCACTGATATGGGACTTTCCCATTTACACCAATGGCCCTTTAGATAAAGTAATTAAATTTATAAGCGGTTACTATTATGACAAACCTTTATGATATAGAAAAAAATGATTAAATAAATCACAAACCACATTTTTAAATTTAAAATCTGTGGCGAAAAAAACGATTATGGCTAAGGAAAAAATACTGCTAGATCTTTTTGAAAAGAAATTACAAAATCTATATAATTCTGAAATACTCATAGTAAACTCAATTCCCAAATTGATGCAGCATGTTAGAGATGAAGAATTAAAAGATGCGGTTAACTTATATTATGGAGAAACTTACCGTCAAAAAGAAAGGCTCACAGACATAGGTAATTATTTAAACATTAAAGTTGCCGTTCAGGATGGCAATATTATTCGTGCACTTATAGAGGATGTCAAATGGCTTTATGACGAATTTGCAAAAGGTTTATTAATGGATGTAGGTATCGTATCAAAATTACGCAACATTCAACATTTTCAGATTTCTGCCTACGAAACCGCCTTACTTTATAGCCAACATCTAAAGGTTGATGAAGTGTCTGATTTATTCAAGCAAACTTTGGATGAAGCTTATGAAGGTGATGAAATTTATAGTTATCATGCAAAACGATTATTACAGAATCTGAAATTAAAAAATGAGGACTAATTATACATCAAAAATACTGTTTACTCGGTATAATTTGGCTGTAAAATAAGTACGCTCATTCAAAAATTTCCTTCAAACAGATTATAAAGATTAAACCCAAATAGAATTAAAATAATTATTAATGCAAGTACCGTAAGAATTGGTACATTGTTAATGTTAATTGGAATCTTAAAGACCTCTGCTTCATCCTTATTTTTGTGTTTTAACCTGTAGTTAATTAGAGCTATGTTCACCATACCAAATACGGTAAAAATAAAGATGTTACTAATTGATGCCACAATTTTTAGATTGCCAATGAGCCCAAATGCAATGGTGACTATGGCAATAGCAGCAATGGCATAATTGGGTGTGCGTTCTCCGTAACCCTCTATTGAGGTAAAACGCTTGAGCCAAGATATTTTACTGTCCCTAGCCACATCATATAATAATCGTGATGCACCCAAAATATTACTAAGAATAGTTTTACTGGTTGCAAATAATGCAACTACCACTAAAATAGTTCCACCGATTGCACTCCATTGCTCGTTGATGATCGCTGCAAGAGGCCCAGTTTTTTGAGACAACTCTTCTGCGCTAAATGTGCTCACCGCACTTATGGCAATCATGACATAAACAATAAGCACAACAACTCCACTGATCAGTACACCTTTTGGCATCACTTTTTTGGCATTTTTTGTTTCTTCGGCCATTTTTACCAAATCCTCAAAACCTACATAACTAAAAAATATTAGTGCGGCACCAGCCATGATTCCTGTAAAACCATCTTCTCCTGTTTCTAATAGAGAAACATTTCCCCAGTCGGGAATACAAAAACCAATCACCAATCCAAGACCCAATAACGTAATTACGGTTGCCACCGTATTGTAGTAAGAGCTGTATTTTGAGCCAACTATATTAAAAAGCGCCATTAATATTACGATCCCTACCACAGCAATCCAATTTGTAATGTCAAATAAACGGCTTAAATATTCAGCAAAACTAATGGCAATAGCTGCTGGAGCAACAATTCCAGTAAAGGTCATGAATACGGACATGATTAATGCGGTACGCTCACCTATGCCTTGTTTTATATATTCAAAACTACCACCTGCATCAGGAAAACGACTTACAAACTCAGCATAGGACAATCCAGTTAATAATGCGACAATGGCTGCAATGGTAAAACTTAACCATAGCATATTACCACTGAGTCCTGCCGCCTGACCTATTATAGCGTAGATTCCTGCTCCGATGATGCCTCCAACACCAAACATGATAATGTCCCAAAAGCCAAGGGATCTTTTTAATTTTTTTTCCGACATTGAAAATCTATTAACTTGCTGATATTCACATATGAAATTAAAAATATTTTAATCAATATTTTTAACTATATCCATAGAAATAACATCGGGTTTAAATAAACAGAATTGGCCGTTTATAAAAAATAAACATGAGCCGAATAAAAAAACCCTATAAAAAATTATAGGGTTTCATTGAAATTGTAATTGACACATGTCCATAAATGAAACAATAGACCTTCCCCTAAAAATTACCAATTATCAATTTCATTTAGCACGTCTTTACGACTTCTGTTTGTACGCTTCGCGATGCGTTCGGTCATATCGTAAAATCCTCCCTCTTGGTAAGAAAGATCCTCTTCCCTTACATTTGGATAATGATTGTGATAGTTATGCCGTATATGGTTCCATTTGTCTTGCAACCTTCGGGAATTGTTGTGGTTTAAAATGTCCATGGCTGTAAGTTTTTGAGTTAAACATACCCAAATTTACAACAGAGATATCACCAAATTTAGCCTTATAACGTAAGAGATTTGCCCTAAAAATATAGAAGTTTATTTATTACTTTTAAGAAAATCGCTTGGTAATATCTCAAAACGCTCAAAGAAGATCTGAGTAAAGTAACTTCGGCTATTGTAACCTGTTTTATACACCACCTCAGATACAGAATAATTTTTTGTAGATAGCAAATTATAGGCTTCCTGCAGTCTTATTTCCTTGGTATAATTATGTGCTGTTTTCTGAAACAGAAACTTAAAGCCAGTTTGCAATTTTTGTGGTGATAATTGCATTTCTTTTGCCAGATCCTTTACAGAAATATTACTGTCTATATTATTCTTTAGATACTCTGTCGCATTTTTAATCTTTACCAGATCTTTTCTAACTAAGGATGGAGGGAGTGTTGAATCGGTATAGTAATTTTCGTATTCATGCAGTTGCAACCCCATTATAATGTTTACATTACCTTCTGTTATGATTCTTTTTATTAGACCCAAATACGGGTTACTATTTAACTGCCTTATATAGTCAGCAATCTTTAAGTTAAAACTCCCAAAATGGTATAACATATTTGGCGAATTGCCGTTTCTAAAAATATTTTTTATTTCGCCAGGAAAAAATGAGACTCTACTACCCTCTTTTTCTATGTATTGATCTGGACATATCTGAACAATATTCAACATTATTTCTTCGTCCTTTCCTAGCCTAAACAATGCTTTTCGTTTTTTTTCGTATCTGATGATAACATTCTGATAGCTTAATATGGTGTTAGTTTCACCGTTTTCGGTGAAGTCCATTGTACCAGTAGTTAAAAACATAAAATCCATTGGAATATGACCATCGAAACACGTTTCAAAATAAAAATCTGTGTTTAGCTTCATCCTAAAAGACAATAAAGCCATACCGTGGTTAAACGTCACCATAGTTATTTTTCCCTTTCCCAGACTGTTATCAAAGCTAATGGTATGCTCACCACAGAATTTAGAGTGTTTACCATGAAAATGTAATGCTAATTTATCGGCAGTTAAATCATTGATTCTATGAGTTATATAAATGGATTTGCTCAAAAAAATAGCTTTAAGGTTAGTCTAACAAAGAACACATAAACCTTAAACAATAAGTATTGAAATTGACCCTATGATTAATGATTTTGAACAAAAATCGTGTAAGTCTATTTTTACAAATACGTTTTGGGCTTTATAAACCGTGAAGGTTTCAAAAATAAAATCCTATAAGCTAAACTTACTCCAATAAAAGAACACCAGAGCATTTAAAATCATAAAAAAGCAGAATAGGCAAATAAATAGATTATAGACAATTGCCAAAAACAAATTATACAAGCGCTTGTTTTTCAATATTTTAAAATTATATTCTCAGAGAATTCTTTTATTGGCTATTTCTAGATCGCATAATTTTAGACCTATATTCTAACGGCGAACAATTAAAACGTTCCTTGAAAATCCTGGAAAAATAGCTTCTACTGCTCAATCCTATAGTGTAGACAATTTCCGATATATTAAGATCTGGGTTGCCCAAAAGCTCCACTGCCATATCTAATCTCTTATTTCTTACATAAATAGCCACAGTATGATTATGCATTTCTTTAAAACCATTTTGCAATTTGTTTGACGACAGACCCGTTTGCTTACACATATCCTTTATTGAATAATCCTGGTAAGGCTTATCTTTAATACTATTGGTGAGCTTTTCTAATTGCTCAATCTCATAACATCTAAATGAAGAAAGATAAGTTGCCTCCTCTTTTTTCTGAATGGTTTTAAGCTGAAGACCTACTATAATATTGCAGTAACCCGTAGCCATACAGCTGTCTTCGCAGGTTTCCTTATCTAATTTAATAAGTTTTCCCACAATCTCGTTCATAGCGAGATTAGGAATTGAAATTGCAGATGCATATTTAGGTTTGTAAGATTGCAATAACTGTAGTTGACCGTCATCAAAATGCGATTCTGTTACTTTTAATACAACGATATTATAGAGTGTATCAGTTTCATAATTAAAAGTGATGCAATGTGCATTGCTAAGAGGTAATAGAATACTAGAATACCCACCAACGCATTTATTAACACCATCGGAGTTTGTTATTTGAAACGGTTTTTGAGCCATATTTACAATAATATAGATCGATGTATTATCATCAGATTCTAATTTTGCGCTAAATGCCCCTAAACATTGAAAATTAAAATTGAACAAAGTGAGCTGCTTAATGAGCTCAATTTGTTCAATCTTTCCCCTAAAATAATCATGGCTGTTATTACAACCATTTTGTAGATTTATAGTAAAACTATCATTCATATTGATTCCCCTAATAATCAATGAACTAATTAACCCTTTACCAAAATTGGACAATTCTCCAATGGCTCAATGTCGATTTTGATAATTTTTGTGTCTAATTTGATTACACTTAAGACAAATTCAACAATCTTAACGACGCACAATCAATAGATCTCATAAGACTAGCACAAATGTTATCGATTCTCTTTTTATAGAATTTCGCTCAGAAACAATTAACATTTCTGTAAATATTTATTCCTTATTTTTAGTCCTTATAATTAATCTATATTTCAATATGATCAAGCACATTCGTTTTTGTATTGCCCTACTTCTATTAATCAATTCTTCAGTTTTAATTGCCCAAAACGATTCAAAAGAAAAAGACTCAACAAAAAAAGCCACAAAGGAATTACCTCTAGAACCTGAAAGAAAGGTGAAATTCACAACAGATAAAGGCACATGGATCTCACTTGATGTAAGTCCCGATGGAAAAACTATTATGTTTGATATGATGGGAGACCTCTACACTATTCCTATTTCTGGTGGTAAAGCCACAAGAATTACACAAGGGATGCCATACGATGTACATCCGCGCTATAGTCCCGACGGTAAAAGCATTTTATATATTTCTGATAAAAGTGGATCGGACAATCTATGGACAATGGATTTAGAAACTAAAGAGGAAACACAGCTAACAAAAGACAAAGATAAATATCATGTTTCGGCATCATGGAGTCCAGACGGAGAGTATATTGTTGGTACACGAGGCAGAAGAAATGTAAAACCATTTATTGTACATAAAGATGGAGGTTCTGGTGCAGATTTGTTGTCTAAACAAAAAGCCAGGAAATTTATTGATCCAGCTTTTAGTGCAGATGGTAAGCATATTTATTTTTCGACAAGAACTGGAGCTTGGAATTATAATGCGCAATTACCGCAATACCAAATTATGAGTTTTGATCGTGAAGATGCATCAACCGAGAATGTTACTTCAAGATATGGCTCGGCCTTTACACCAACATTATCTAAAGATGGAAAATGGATGGTTTACGGAAGTAGATTTGAGGAGCATACAGGTTTAGTGTTGCGTAATCTAAACACAGGTGAAGAGCGCTGGTTGGCATATCCCGTCCAGCGTGACGACCAAGAATCTATTGCTCCACTTGGCGTTTTACCAGCTATGTCATTTACACCAGACAGCAAAAACTTAATTGCATCATATGGTGGTAAAATTTATAGTATCGGTATTGAAAACGGAAACGCCAAAGAAATTCCATTTTCTGTAGATGTAGATTTGGACCTAGGTCCATTGGTTTATTTTAAATATCCTATTGACGATTCACCTGAAGCTTTTGTGACTCAAATTAGAGGTGCAAAACCTTCACCAGACGGAAAGCAGATTGTTTTTACCGCACTCAATCGCTTGTACATAATGGACCTTAATGGTACTCCAAAAAGATTAACCGATAACGATTTTACAGAAGCCATGCCTGCATGGTCACCAGATGGTCAACAAATTGTATTTACGACGTGGAAACCAGATGGCGGACACTTGTACAAAGTGAATGCTTCTGGAAAAGGAAAAGCTGTTCAATTAACTGAGGAACGCGGCATCTATACCGATCCTGCATGGTCATATAATACCAACAGGATTGCTTTCACCAAAGGTTCTGCCCAAACCTATGATGATGCTATCGGACCAACGAGTAGCAGATCTGTTGAAACATTAGCTTGGATTCCTGCAGAAGGTGGAGAAATCACCGTTATCGATAGAGCAAAAGGAAGAGGAATGCCACATTTTACTAAAGCAAATGACCGTGTATATCTTAATCATGGAAACAAAGGATTAATCTCGGTTAGATGGGATGGCAGCGATGAAAAAGAGCATTTAAAACTCACGGGAATTAAGACCTATGGATCTTCAGATGTGTTTGGAAAAGACCATGAAACAGCCATGCCAACACATGAGGAAGGCTGGAGAGAAAATAACAAAGGCTCAACACCGAGTGAAATTCGTATTTCGCCAGATGGCACACATGCTCTTGCAAAAATCAATAATGATATCTATTCTGTAATCATCCCAATGATTGGTGAAACACCAACTATTTCAGTTGCAAAACCAGATAATGCAGCGTTCCCTGCCAACAAGCTGACTGTTATGGGTGGTGAATTTCCAGAATGGTCCAGTGATAGTAAAAAAGTACATTGGTCATTAGGATCGAGTCATTTTATATATGATCTAGAAAAAGGTAAAGCTTTTGCAGATAGTTTAAAGCTTGCTAAAAAGAAAGAAAAAGAATTAAAGGAGTCGCAGAAAGAATCCGATTCTACCAAAACAGAAGAAAAGAAAGAAGATAAGAAGGATACGCCTAAATTTAAAGCAGAAGAATACAAAGTAAAGGTGTCTTATAAACGTGACATTCCTAAAGGAAAAACTCTTTTAAAAGGCGGAAGACTCATCACAATGAATGGCAAAAAAGTCATCGAAAAAGGTGATATTTTAATTGAAAACAACCGAATAACTAATATTGGGGAATCAGGTAGTTTTACAGCTCCAAGCGATGCTAAAGTTATCGATGTTTCAGGTAAAACACTCACACCAGGCTTTGTAGATACCCACGCACATATGTGGCCAAATTGGGGAGTTCATAAAAATCAGGTTTGGATTTATTCCGCCAACCTAGCTTATGGTGTCACCACAACAAGAGACCCTCAAACTGCAACAACAGATGTTTTAACGTACGCAGATATGGTAGATGCTGGGATGATTCATGGTCCAAGAGTTTATAGCACAGGACCAGGAGTTGGGTTTTGGGCTTACAATTTAGAAAGTTTAGATCATGCCAAAGAAGTTTTAAAACAGTACAGCGAATACTACAATACTAAAAGTATAAAGAGCTATATCGTTGGTAATCGACAACAACGCCAATGGCTTATAATGGCAGCTAAGGAATTAAAACTAATGCCAACCACAGAAGGAGGATTAGATTTTAAGCAAAATATGGTAAATATGATAGATGGAAACCCTGGACATGAGCATTCCTTCCCAATTTATCCTCTGTATGATGATGTTATTAAAGTTGCAGCCGAGTCTAAAATGGCGATAACACCAACACTTTTGGTAAGCTACGGAGGTCCTTGGGCAGAAAATTATTTCTATTCTAGGGAAAATCCATATAATGATAAAAAACTTCAACGTTTTACTCCTTATGAAGAATTAGCACAAAAATCAAGAAGAAGACCAGGTTGGTTTATGGATGATGAGCATGTATTTAAAAAACACGCAGAATTCATGAAAGACCTCATCGAAGCTGACGGAATTGGTGGCATTGGTAGCCATGGACAATTACAAGGTCTTGGTTTTCACTGGGAACTCTGGGCTGTAGCTAGTGGCGGTATGGACAATTACGATGCGTTAAGATTAGCCACTATTAAAGGTTGTGAGGCTTTAGGGCTAGATGACGATTTAGGCTCATTAGAAACAGGAAAAATTGCAGATATTTTAATAATGAACCAAAATCCGCTCGATAACTTAAGAAACACAAATACTTTAACTCACGTCATCAAAAACGGAATGGTTTATGATGCCAATACACTAGATGAAGTAGCGCCAAGAGAAAAGAAAGCAGAAACGTTTCACTGGCAAACAAAACGTCCAGAAGGATTACCAGGAGTTAAGAACTAAGACTCGTATTAGCAAAAATTAAACTTAGACTTTTATTAATATTAAGCCCAATTCTCTAAAGAATTGGGCTTTTTTTATATCATTAAATATCAATCACTTAAAAATTGTATTATGCATTTCGTCGATTTTTTTTGCATTTTGTGGATAAAATTCAATTATTGTAATATATTAGCCACCTAATATAAATTCATTAATCCCAAACTGATGAAAAAAACTACCTACTTAATTGTACTATTATTTATAATGGTGCAGACTTCTTTTTCACAAGAAAAGTATTCTAGAATTAAAATCACGAATCCTAGCGAATCAACCATAAATACAATGGCCGCACAAGGAATTGATTTTAGCTGTGGATCAAAACATGATGGACATGATATAATAATTGAACTATCAGAAGCTGAGATCAATAAACTTCTGCAAAATAATATCTCGTATACAATTGAGATAGAAGATATGTCTGCTTTTTATAGCGATAGGGCCGAACAAGATTTACCTTTTGCAAATGCAAAATTAAATGCTATGAAAGCAGCTTCAGCATCAAATAATAGCATTCAAAGATCTTCTGTCTCTAACATGATAACTAACAATATTATCCAGTATACTGGGGAAGACGAAATAGATTTTGCCGTACCCCAAAACTTTAATTTAGGAAGTTGGGCAGGATGCTTAACCTATAAAGAAATGAAAGATGAATTGGATGATATGTACGCATATTCACAAACCAATGGTTTAAATATTGTCTCACAAAGAACGGATGCGTCATCTACAAACCAGACAACTTGGGGAAATCCTTCAGGGACAATTACAAACAATGGCCTTACCTATTCGGGGCAAGGAACAGCTAGTTCTTTTGAAAGTGACCCAAATATTGAAACTGGAAAAACGTTTTGGGACCCAGAAACCATTTGGTATGTAAGAATTACCGGGAACCAAAGTAATACAGCAGAAAATACAAAACCGCAAATGTTGTTCACCTCCATGATTCACTCAAGAGAAGTGAGTGCTTTGATGAACAACATCTACTTTATGTGGTATATTATAGAAAATTACAATACAGATCCAGCTATTAAAGAACTTGTGGATAATAACGAACTTTATTTTGTGCCAGTGGTAAATCCTGATGGTTTACGATGGAATGAGCATATTGATGCTGTAGCTGATAATCAAGTAGATGATGGCGGTAGATTTCAACGTAAAAACTTAAGACCAAACACAGGAGGTACTGGAAACACATCTGATACCAGAGGTGTAGATTTAAATAGGAATTTCGATTATTATTGGGGATATAATGATATTGGTTCTAGTCCAATAGGAAATAACAATGGAGCAAGTGGTACTTACAGAGGACCAAGTCCAGAATCTGAACCAGAAACTCAAATCATGGTAGATTTTATAATGAGTAGAAATTTTAAATCTGCCGTTTGGAATCACTCTTTTGCCAATTCTGTTCCGCATCCTTACGGAGGTGAACCAGATGACAATACAGGAAGAGAAGACGAATATTACAGATGGCATGAAGAAATGACTCGATATAATAGATACCTCTATGGTGCCACTATATTTTATGAATCAAACGGTTTGCCAGATGACTGGATGATGGGAGGAATTGCTGATCTTAATGGATCTACAGGGTCTGGGCAAGGCATTATCGCAACCACTCCAGAGCATGGCGGACAAGGATTTTGGCCTACACCATCAACCATTATTCCTATCGCTCAACAATCCATGCGTATCTCATTAGCTACAGCTTACTATGGCGGTAAATATGCAAAACTGCATGATTTAACTCAAACTAGTATTAATAGCACTACAACAAATTTGGATTTTGGTATAGAAAGAATAGGACAAACGCAGAGTGGATTTACAGTAACAGTAACACCTATTTCTTCAAATATTGTTAGCATTACTTCACCGTCCACACAAACAGGTATTCCAATCCAGACTACAACAAATCCTTCTTTTAGAAATCAAAGGAATGTAACTGCAACCTTAGAACTCGACCCAAGTACATCAGCCAACGAAAAAATTGAGTACAACGTGAAACTGTCTAATGATGATGGAGTTATTTACGAAGCTAATTACGAAAAATATTACCAACCAACAGTCTTATTCAGTCATAACCCAGATACAGATGGTTTAACGGGTTGGTCACAGTCCGGCGGTTGGGCAACTACAACGTCTGATGCTTATTCCGGAAGCACTTCAATAAATACAGGTACCTATTCTACTAATGCGAATAAAACCCTAACGACTACAAACAGTTTTGATTTTTCCAATTCTGCTGAAGTTGCCATACAGTTTTATTCAAAATGGGATATTGAAAGAAATTATGATTTTGTAGAGGTTTTAGCTTCACCAGATGGTGGATCTAACTGGATATCATTAAAAGGAAATTACACTAAACCAAATGCTACTAGTGCCACAACAGGCCATGATAATAAAAGTAGTACCTACGCTAATTTTCAAGCAAATAGTAGTGGACAAGTTTACGACGGAGATAGAATGGATAATTGGGTAATGGAAGAAATTACCATTGACGATAGCTACGCATCTTTACTGAATTCTAATGACGTTAAAATTAGATTTGTGTTTAGGACAGATGCCTTAAATGTAAATGAGAGTTACACTACTACAAATGATGGTTTTTTTATAGATGACTTTAAAATAATTAGTCAAGATATCCCATGTACATTAAGTGTGCCTGCTAATATCGCATTTAGTACTGTAAGGTCTGCTACTGCTGATGTATCATGGGATAATATCCCTTCTGCAACCTATGATTTGCGATATCGTGAAACAGGATCATCTACATGGATTGACGTTTCTGATTTAACTGCCGCAGATTATTCTTTTACTGGATTGACTCCATTAACTGAGTATGAAGTACAGATAAGGAGTACATGTGATACAACAGACTCAAGTTATAGCACTTCTGAAATTTTCACAACAACGGAAGTCATCAATTGCACAGGTGCATTTGTAGATACATTTCCGTATTTAGAAACTTTTGATGGAGGTTTAGGGGATTGGAGTCAAAACTCTAATGATGATGGAGATTGGCTACTTGATTCTAACGGTACACCTTCTGGACAAACAGGTCCTTCGGATGATATTTCTGGAGGAGGAAATTACCTCTATACAGAAGCTTCAACACCTGCAAATGGAGGCGTAGGATCAGGTGCTACTTTGATTTTAACCAGCCCTTGTTATAACATAGCCAATTTGGCTGATGCAAATCTTTCATTCTTCTACCATATGTATGGTGATAATTTAGGTACATTAAATCTTGAAATTTCTGATGACGACGGGTCTAGTTGGACAAACATTTTTTCTAGATCTGCAGCTGACGGGAGTCTTGATGAATGGAGAATTGAAAATATAAATCTGAGCAGTTATTTAGGAAGTGTTATAAAATTAAGGTTTACCGCTGTTACAGGTGGTGGATTTAGAAGTGATATTGCGATTGACCAAATTTATTTAGGCGAAAATTGCTTTGCAACCGCAACGGATACTCAAGAACTCCTAAGTATCAGAGACGTAAACTTCAACACAATAAATAATACAAATACTAGTGCTGATACATATTCGGATTTTACTTTAATTTCAACAACTATATCTAAGAACACAACTTATAGTATTTCCATAACTCCAACTTATAATACAGCAACAACTGAGCCTGTTGGATATGGTGTTTGGATTGATTATAATAAAGATGGCGATTTTGAAGATGCTGGCGAAGAAGTTTTTACCGTAAATCCTGTAACAGGCGGAAATGCTGTAAGTGGTAACATTACAACTCCAGCAACTATTCTTAACGGAAATACAAGGATGCGAGTTGCAATGAAATGGAACGGAGTTCCTACTTCTTGTGAAACATTTCAGTACGGAGAAGTTGAAGATTATACTATAAATTTATTCAACGGATTAATATATAGCAGTAATGCATGGACACCAAATGCTCCCACAATTTCAACTGGTATTGAAGACATTATGGTTTTAGATGGAATATATAATGTGAGCAATGATATTAGTGTTAACAATATTATAGTTGCTTCTGGATCTGAAATCAATATAGATAAGGCTAATGCCATTACAGTAAACGGAAACATTACAAACAATGGAGAATTTGTATTGAATTCAGATTCTAATGAATTTTCGAGTCTATTGCTTAATGGTACGGCTAATGGTAACATTAAATACAATCGTCATGTTAATGCAAATACAGACAGAAACGATTTAATCGCAGCACCTGTAAGTGGTGAAATTTTCACAAACTTTATTGCAAACAACAACAATATAGTCAACAATACCACAAATTATCTTTTTGGACCGTTTGATAAAAGTGTAAGTGATTATATTACTTATTCCAATAGTGAGAATAGTGCACTTGAAGCTGGTATAGGTTATAGAGCTGCATCCACTGACGATCAAACTTTTACTTTTAAAGGAGACGTTACAACATCAGTCGTAAATGTACCTGTTGAAAAAACAGGAACTGCCTTTGAGCAATGGAACCTTATTGGAAATCCATATACCTCATACATTAAATTAGAAGATTTTATTAATGCCAATATTACAGAATTTGACACGCAAAGTGTAGCTGTTTATGGTTATGACGCAGATAATACCAACGGAAGCTACTGGACGATATGGAATCTTGCTTACGCCGCAGCAAATCCTAATACGTTAATAGCACCTGGACAAGGTTTCTTTGTCTCCTCAAAAACTGGTGGTGGTACTATGACCTTTAATCCAACAATGAGATCTTCAGGTTCTTCAGATGATTTTATCGAAGGTAGAACATCCAACCAAATCACTCATTTTGCTCTTGAAATGAATTCAGAGACTAAGAATTTTGGTACAGATTTTTATATTACCAATGACGCTTCTTTAGGGTTAGACTTAGGTTACGACGCTGAGTTATTTGAGGGTGCACCTGCTGACTTCGCTATATATTCAGAATTAGTCGAAAACAACAATGGTTCTGATTTAGCTATACAAGCATTTGGGTCAGACGATATAGTAGATACCCTTATAATTCCTTTGGGAGTGAATGCAAAAGCTGGACAGCAAGTGAATATTAGTCTCAATAACAATAATATTGACTATGACATATATTTAGAAGACAGAGCTACAAATAGCAATACACTTTTAAATACATCTAATTATATATTTACTCCAAGTTCAAATATATCTAATACAGGACGTTTCTACCTAAGGTTTGAAGCATCTGTATTAACCGTAAATGCTCAAGACTTGGATACTATAAAAATATATACCAATAAAAATGAGCAACAGATTATTGTTCAGGGTCGATTAAGCCATAATACTGACTTGGTTCTATATGATGTACAGGGTCGAGAAATAAACAGACAAAAATTAAATATTAACAAAACAGAAAATACCATAAATACCAATGGTTTAAACAGTGGTGTTTATATCGTACAAGTGAGCAATGACACATCTAATATTTCACAAAAAGTGATTATTGAATAATAATTTATTTAATTGATATAATGAAAGCCGGAGAAGTATTTTCTTCGGCTTTATTATTTATTACAGAATTAAATTTTATTAAAATTCTTACAAAAACAACACTTTTAATGTATTTCGTCGAATAAATTTGCTTTTAATAGACTTAAAGGTTATGTTTGGCTTATAATTTTAGTCCCAAACTAAATTTAACCGCTTATGAAAACTATTACCTATACCCTATCAAGGTTGGCATTGTTGATATGTGCAATTTTGTTTACAGACTTAGCCTATTCACAATGTGTCACAACAGTCTCCACGTTCCCTTATTCACAAAATTTTGAAACTAATGTCGGAGGATGGACTCAAGGCGGAGGAGATGATATTAATTGGACCAGAGATGCTGGTGGAACGCCATCTGTCAATACTGGCCCAAGTACAGGAGATGGCGACACATGGTACATGTACATGGAAGCCTCTGGTAATGGTACAGGCTATCCTAGTAGATCTGCAAATTTTGATAGTCCTTGCTTTAATATTTCAAGTGCTACTTCTGCATTTTTTAGTTATAGCTTTCATATGTATGGTAATGATGTTGGTTCATTGAGAGTACAAGTTAGTACTGACAACGGAGCAACTTACCCAACGACCTTAAGAACCTTTTCTGGTAATATAGGAGATTTCTGGAATAGAGATACGATTGATTTAACTACATATGTTGGTCAGACTATAAAATTAAGATTTAGAGCTATAAGTGGTAGTACCGTTAATGGATGGAGCAGTGATATTGCCATAGATAATGTAAGTATGCTTGCGGGCTCAGGCGGCCCAGAAATAGACGTAACAAGTTCTGGAATTAGTATTACAGACGGAGATACAACACCTAGTTTAACCGATAATACTAATTTTGGCTTTGCTGAAGTTACTGCTGGTACTATTGCAAAAACATTTACCATAGAAAATATTGGTACCTCAAATTTAACTATTGGCACAATATCAATTACCGGTGCTAATGCAGCAGATTTCACAGTAACAACAAGTCCCGCTGCAACAGTTGCCCCTGCTAATACTACTAATCTAGTAGTAACATTCAACCCTAGTGCCACAGGTGTAAGAAATGCAGTTTTAAATATAGCGAATAATGATAGCAATGAGAATCCCTATAATTTTAATATTCGTGGTAATGGCTACAATGATATTTCTTGCGATGAATATGTAATCCACAACGCCACTTTTGAGAGTGGAACAGATGGCTGGACTTCTGGAGGTGCAGATGCCGCTAGAGTAACTGATGGTACCTGGTCTTATGCAGGAAACAATAGCTTAAGGGTTAGAGATAATTCTGGCGCGGCATCGTCTTTTGATTCGCCAAATTTTGCACTATATTTTTATGATAAAATAGACTTCAAATTTTTCTTTGCACCAGATAGTGTAGAAGACGGAGAAGAATTCCTAATAGAGTATAGTCCTGATGGCGGAACTACATGGATAGAAATACAAAATTTTGAAGGTGGCACTGTTGCAACCAAAGATGCGGACTTTGAAACTACTACTTCAGCTATATTTTATAGCAAAACGGTAACGCTTTGGCGCGTAGCTCATCCAACATCAACCAATACTGGTCGCTTTAGGGTAAGAGCCAATGCAAGTGACGATGATGATGAAATATTTATAGATAATATTACTATAACAGGTACTAATTTTTGTGATATTACAGAAGCACCAGGTGGTGTTACTTCTAATTTAGACCTTTGGTTAAAGGCTGATAAGGTTGATGGAGTTAGTGAAGCAACTGATGCTTCTTTAGTAAATCTTTGGGCAGATAACGGAAGAGGTAATGATGCCAAAACAAATGTTGCAGGTCAAGAACCAGTTTACAGAGATAATATTACTCGTAACTTCAACTTTAATCCTGTTATAGATTTTGAAAATGACAATACGACTGCAAATAGGGACATGACCTATATTATTAACGATGGGAGTCGTGACGAATTAATGGGTACAGGTGGCTTTAACAGTACTGACATGTTCGTGATACTTATGCCAGATCCAACCATTACGACTTCTATGATTCCGTTGGATACATTCACGAGTACAGACCCTTCTACAAATGATGCGCAAACCGAAGATGTAACTGGATTTGGATATGGCGCCTACAGTGCAAGGTTCACTGGTGAGTACCTAGGATATTGTATTGGTGTAACATCTGGAACGGGCGGTGGACCAGGATATGGTAGAGCCGATACATCTGGTAGTAATGATTACAACCAAATTAGTCTAATTAATATAAGAAATAATTCTACAGACACTGGTGCTGAGCTCTATCTCAATGCAAACCAAGTGGGTGATACTACAAATGATCCTGCAGATTTTTCTTCTATCAATAACACACGATTTTGGTTGGGAAGAAGCCAGTATTGGAATGGTAGTTTTGATGGCCGTATTGCCGAAGTCATCACCTATTCTAATACTAATAATGATGCCAGTTTAACACAAGAAAGAAATAGAATTCAATCCTACTTAGGGATTAAATATGGTATTACCCTTGGTGTCAATGGCACCTCTCAAGATTATGTAGATAGTGATGGTTCTGTTATTTGGGATCAATCTGCCAACATAGGCTATAACTATGATATCGCAGGTATTGGCAGAGATGATATTTCAGAATTAAACCAGAAACAATCAAGTAGCGTCAATGATGCAACGGATGTGTCTGGTCCTATTGAAGGCATTTTAACAATTGGGTTAACTGATATTTATAATACAAACAAAGAAAATAAGGATGTTAACGCTACAACATTTGACAATAAAGAATTCTTAATGTGGGGAAATAATGGTGCAGATTTAAACCTCGCGGCATCCACAGTAACTGTAAACATGAGTGCTGGAATTACACCTGCCCTAACAACCAACGTTACCTTTACCGCAATGCAGCGCGTATGGAAAGTGGTAGAAAATGGTGGAGACATTCCTGAAGTTAAGGTTAGAATACCTCAAACTGCTATTAGAAATATTACACCTCCAGGAAATTATTATATGTTTATTTCCGATACAGGTGTGTTTGATCCAACGGCCGATTATAGTGTTATGACACCCGATGGTAGTGGCAACCTAGAAACAGAATATGATTTCGATGGCACAAAATACATCACTTTTGGATACGCTCCTCAAGTCATCGTAGAACGCTCAGTTTATTTCGATGGAACCAATGATTTCATAGATGTTAAAGATAATCTTGACCTAAACCCTACTGGTTTTACTATTTCCGCATGGGTTAAAAGAGATGCTGCAGATAGTGGTACTTCTTCCATAGTTTCAAAAAGTGATGCTGGGTTTACCCAAGGTTATGATTTTAGGGTGCTGAATGATAATAGGATCGAAATCAGATGGATGAATGGGACAGCTCAAACATTATCATCAAACACAAGTATACCTGACAACCAATGGCATCATGTAGCTGCTATATATTCAGGAACTGAAGTTCGTCTTTACATAGATGGTGTCTTGGACAGATCTGCCAATAGAACTGCCCCACTAACAACCACCGAATCCTTTTATATTGGTGCAGCAGGTAAAAATGCACCTGTTCAATTTTTCCAGGGAAACATTGACGAAGTCCGTGTTTGGGATCGAGAATTATCAATAGATCAACTCAGATTTGTGATGAACCAAGAAATTGCTGATAATGCAGGCCAAGTGATGGGAACAGAGTTACCTACATCAATAAGCAAAAATGACGTAAGCGCCATACCTTGGACTGAGTTGGCAGGTTACTATCCTATGTCTGTTTACACGTATACAAATACAGATGATGGCTCAGGTAATGGGCGTCAAGGAGCATTGCGTAACTTAAATACTGTAGATAGACAAACAGCGCCTTTACCATACGAGACAACTCAAAATGGCAATTGGGACACTAACTCGACTTGGATAAATGGTAATATTCAATACATTCCAGGATCAGCATCTATAGTAGATCCTACCATTGCGGTAAATTGGAATATTGTTAGAACCAATCACAACATTAGTATCGACAATGCTTCATTACCTGCTTCAAGCTTAGAAAACAGACAGCTTTTGGGCCTTTATGTAGATTCAAACGAACTGACTTTAATTGGTAATAATGCTTCTGATACCGGAAACGGACTAACCGTCTCACACTATCTCAGACTAAATGGCAAAATTGATCTTGAAGGAGAGTCTCAATTAATTCAGCCAATCAATAGCGATCTAGATGTAACAGCTACAGGATTACTCGAAAAAGACCAACAAGGTACTGCAGATACATATACGTACAATTATTGGTCTGCTCCTGTCGGTGAAACTGATACAGCTAAAAATGATTATCAATACACAGTTCAGGATATCATGTACGACGGTACAAATCCAATTAATTTTACAGGTGCTGGATATAATGGTTCTGGTGGAAGTCCTATAACTATTGCAGATTACTGGATATGGAAATTTGCAAATCAGTTAGATGATGATTACTCTGCTTGGCAACATGTTAGAAGAACAGGAACATTACGAGCTGGCGAAGGATTTACGATGAAAGGACCAGGAACAGGCCCAATCAGTGCAGAACAAAATTATGTGTACCTAGGAAAACCAAATAACGGTGATATTAATTTAACATTAAATGCTGGTAATGATTATTTAGTTGGAAATCCTTATGCTTCAGCAATAGACGCCAATCAATTTATTATTGATAATGGTCCAGAATTACTATTAGATGAATTAATTGATCCATTACCACTTACTAGTGGCACACTCTATTTCTGGGAACATTGGGGCGGAGGGTCTCACAATTTACATGAATATCAAGGTGGTTACGCTACCTATAATCTTTCAGGTGGTGTAGCGGCAGCTTCTATGGGAACAAATGATCCCGATGTAGGTACAGGTGGTACACCAACTAAAACGCCAGGTCGTTACATTCCTGTGGGACAAGGATTCTTTGTAGTTGGCGAAAATACAGGAACTATAAACTTTAATAATGGCCAACGCGTTTTCCAGAAAAAAGGTGGTGCTAGTTCTGTTTTTGTTAGATCTACTGCCAATAATTCAAATGGAACAAATGGCGATGCTCAAAATGCTGACACAAGAATGAAAATAAGACTTGGTTATAATTCTGTAAATACAATTCACAGGCAGCTTTTATTAACTATTGATGATAATGCTACTAAAGATGTAGATTGGGGTTATGATGGAGCTTTATATCTACAGCAAATGGATGACTTATTCTGGATGATTAACGATGGAAAGTATAATATCCAGGCAAGTAATGAAGCTGAAACTTCGTCAGTGTACCCATTGGGAATAAAAACAAAAAACGACGGAAATAACGTAATTACCATCGATAAACTGGAAAATGTTCCTAGCGATACAGAAATATATCTCCATGATAAGGAATTAGATATTTATCATGATCTTAGAGAAAGTGACTACGTAATTTTCCTAAACGCTGGTGAATACCTGGAACGATTTGAACTTACATTTAGCAAAGACAATAACAATGCCTTAGGTATTGATGATGAACTGATACAAGGTGTCAACATTGTTTATTCTAACGATATTGAAAAGATTGTATTATTCAATCCAAACTCAGCAAAAATCAACTCTATTGAATTGTTCAATATATTAGGACAATCCGTAACAACAATTGAAAATATTTCAGAGAGCGGTTACTCTGAATATGAAGTTAAGAACTTAAGTACCGGAACTTACATTATTAAATTATATACTGATAGCGGTTCAGTATCTAAAAAAGTTTTGGTTAAATAATCTTTACCCCAAATCTTAAATCTTAACCTAAAAAAGCCCTGAGAAATCAGGGCTTTTTTTTATCATTCTAAATTATTAATAGTTATTTCAATGTTGCCTGAAGTTCAGAAAAACTCAATTTGTTTTGCTCACCTGAGACCATGTTTTTAAGAGTAAACTTTTCGTCTTTGATTTCTTCTTCTCCCACCAAAATTACAAATGGAATATTACGACGGTTGGCGTGGTTCATCTGTTTTCTCATCTTGGCATCATCTGGATATAATTCTGCCCTTATACCCGCTTGTCGCAATTTAGTTACAGCTTTGAGACAGGTCATCGCTTCGTTTTTACCAAAGTTTATGAATAGCACCTTTGTGGAATCCGCTATGGTTTCTGGAAATAAATTCAATTCTTCCAAAACTAAATAGATGCGATCCAGACCAAAGCTAATCCCAACTCCACTCATATTTTTTAATCCAAAGATTCCTGTTAAATCATCGTAACGGCCACCACCGCCAATAGAACCCATTTTGACGCCTTCCGGTGCTGAAACTTCAAAAATAGCACCTGTGTAGTAGTTTAGCCCACGAGCCAATGTAACATCGAGTTGAAGTTTTGCTGTTTTTAATTTTACTGTTGAAATAGCATTATTTATAAATTCCAGTTCTTCAATACCTTTTAATCCAATTTCAGAAGTGCTCAAAATTGATTTTAAATTTTCAATTTGAGTTCCGAAATCACCTTTTAAACCAAACAATGGTTGAAGTTTTTCGATGCCTTCATCAGAAATTCCTTTACTTCTCATTTCGTCTTTCACCTTCTCCTCTCCAATTTTGTCCAGTTTATCAAGGGCAACTGTAAAATCGATAAGTTTGTCTTGTGCTCCAATCACTTCTGCAATACCAGATAAAACTTTACGGTTGTTGATTTTAATGGTAACACCTTTTAATTTTAAAGTTGAAAACACCGCATCATATAGTTGCACAAATTCAACTTCCTGAAACAAAGAATCAGAACCAACCACATCGGCATCACATTGAAAAAACTCTCTAAAACGTCCTTTTTGAGGTCGGTCTGCTCGCCAAACAGGTTGAATCTGGTAGCGCTTAAACGGAAATTCTATCTCGTTTTGGTGTTGTACGACGTAACGTGCAAATGGAACTGTAAGGTCATATCTTAGCGCCTTTTCCGAAATTTTTGGTGTGATTGTTTGTTCAGATTTGGAATCATAGTCTTGATCTGACACTTTGCTTAAAAATTCACCCGAATTCAATATTTTAAAAATCAAGCGGTCACCTTCATCACCATACTTTCCCATTAAGGTTTCAGAATTTTCAAAACTTGGTGTTTCTATAGGTTGAAATCCATATAACTGAAACTGCTGCTTAATCGTATCCATTATGTAGGATCGCTTCGCCACTTCGGCTGCATCAAAATCTCTTGTTCCCTTTGGTATGCTTGGTTTTTGTGCCATGTTTATTTCCCTGAAAACGGGAATCTTTTTTAGTGAAACTTTTTATATTTGACTGTCATTTCGAGAGAAATCGAGAAATCCCAACGAGAATGATTCAAAATATTATATAACTCAAACAACACTTGTGCTCCGCTCAGTGTGACTTAAGAATTAAAAGAAATATAATCTCTTAGCTCACAAAAATATTATAATTTTTATAGGCTATCCCAAGTTAATTCAATTTTATAGTAACTTTATTGACTTTAATTAGTCTTATAGATTAAGTAATACAAATAACCTGATACAAAACTATGTTTTCTTTAGTCCGCGAGAATATTAAAATTGCTTTCGATTCCATTAAAAGTCAGCTACTTAGAACCATTTTAACTGTTTTAATTATTGCCATCGGCATCATGGCTTTGGTCGGTATATTAAGTGGACTGACAGCACTAGAAAATACCATATCCAGTGATTTCTCATCCATGGGTGCGAACACCTTTAATTTTCAGCGTTATGAATTTACTGCACAGCGCCAGAGCGGAAGGGATCGACAAAAAGTGAATCCAATAATTACATATAGAAATGTAAAGGATTTTGAAGATAATTATGATTTTCCGTTTACCAAAGTCGCTGTATCATTTACGGGAACTTTTGCTGCAGAAGTAAAGTACGAAAACCAAAAAACCGATCCGGAGGTATCTGTTATTGGTGCTAATGAGAATTTTATTGAAAATTCAGGTTTAGAAATCGAAAATGGTAGGTCTATGAATTTCTTTGATATTGAAAATAGTAGTTCTGTTTGTGTAATTGGTAGCGATTTGCAAAAGGCTTTATTTCCAGAAGAAAATCCACTCGATAAAACCATTAGTATTAGAGGTTCTAAGTTTAAGGTCATTGGTGTGCTAAAAGAAAAAGGTTCCACATTTGGCAATAATCAAGATTTGAGAGTGATAATGCCCATTCAAAAAGCACGTTCTATTTTCACAAATCCGAACATCAATTACACTTTAAGCGTTAAGACAGACAAAAAAGATATGCTCGAAGGAGCACAAGACGATGCTATATTAACTTTTAGAAATATCCGCGGACTCAATCCGATTGAAGAAAATAATTTTGGGATTGAGCGTAGCGATGATTTACTTAACCGAGTTGCGGAAACAACTTCGTACCTCTATATTGCTGCTTGGGTAATTAGTATAGTAACCATATTTGGATCCACCATCGCCCTTATGAACATTATGCTTGTTTCAGTCTCAGAACGTACTCGAGAAATAGGTGTACGTAAAGCATTGGGTGCTAAGCAGGGCACCATTCGTTTTCAATTTTTTATGGAGACTGTAATTATTGGTCAACTTGGTGGTATTTTAGGAATTATACTAGGTATCGCTATTGGTTGGGGAATTTCCAAAGGTTTTGATCTTGAATTTTCCACGCCTTGGCTGGCAATGATCTGGGCAACGAGCATTGCTTTTATCGTGGCTGTGGTTTCTGGTGTTTATCCGGCGACAAAAGCTTCTAGATTAGATCCTGTTGAGTCTTTACGATATGAGTAGTGTTACTGCGAAAACAGACACTCGTTTCTCGCTCAATATTAAAAGATTCTGAATTAAATTAAGAATCACAAACTATCCTTTTATCAATTTTTCAAAATATTGAAACAATTCACCTTTGGTAATATTTGCGCCAGTTTGAATCAATTTGAAAATATCTAAATGTTTATCATCTGAATAAGGCTTATTTGCGTTGAAAAATTCTATATCGTCAGATAATAGATTATCCCGTAACCATTGAAAACCTTCCTTTGTTGTAAAATCGACCTTGTCATGCTTAAGCTTCAGAGCAATTAAATGCATTTGCTTTTCTTTACATTTAAACAAGTGAATCTGTTGTGGAGATATATGCTCTAAATAATCAACCTTATCTAATACTCCGTACCAAACCAAGTCACTAAAAACATCTAATTCTTGCTCTGCGGCTTCAGGTTTGTTCTTTTTTATATCTTCCCACTCATCTGCAGTTATGGATTGGGTGGCCAGGAAATTAATGAATTCTTTATGTAATTCTTCGAATTGTTCTTTTGTTAATCTTGTATATTTCATCCGTTTAAATCTATTCTTTCTTAAAGGTTAGATGTTATACCTTTAAAAATGTTTGTTCAATATTATTTTTACCATTTGGGCAATTCAAGACAAAATGATTTTATAGACCATCTTATATCCTGAATCAACATTAAATAAATTTTACTTTATTGCTTTAGCCACCTCAAAGGGACGATCCGTAGCTAAAACATCTGCTCCCAAATCTAACCACTTGCTGTAAAGTTCATCACCTCTGGCTTCTGCTTGTCGATCCAAGTTACCCAATGTTCCTAAAATACAAACGATATTATCATTATGTAGGCGTTCATATAACGAACGTTCTGACAAACGTGTTCCCGTAAATGCTAGCATATTTTCTTTTGGAATGCCGGATTGCAACAATCTATCGTATTCTTTATGATTTCTTGCAGAAACGGAAAGCAATAACTGAGGAGCTAAATTATAAGCGTTTTTAGCTTGTTCTACATCATAAGTGATAATTATACTTGTATCTAACGCCATCGCCATTTTAATGGCCTTAATTACATCCTTTGGCTCTACTCCACGTTTTATATCGATGGTGAGAATAGAATTATTTTGTTTTGACCATTCCAAAACTTCCGATAACAAAGGAATTTTAAAATCAGTTGCGTTGCCAAAATCATCTTTTAAATTAAAATTTTGCAGTTCGTTATAAGTCAATTCTTTGATCAAACCTGTTCCGGTTGTGGTTCTATCAACTGAATTATCGTGCATTAACACCAACTGACCATCTTTAGTTTGTGCCACATCAATTTCAAAAATTGCGGTGATACTATCGCTAACGTATTTTAAGGTCTCCAAGCAATTTTCTGGATAATTTCTCAAACCTTTTCCACCTCTGTGCACACTTATTTTAGGAAAATCTGATGTTGAAACTTTGAAAAGCTCAATCAGTTCCGAGTTGGCAGTTTCAACCTTGTATTCTTTAGGTTGGGATTGTTTGCAGCTTAAGACACTAAGCAATATTAATAGAATGAGAACCTTATTCATTTACTTTATTTATGAAATCCACCTCCTCAGCTGGATTATTTCAATTAATATGATTTTAATGCGAATCAATCTTCTTTTCAAGTAGAAGTTTCAACAAAAAAAACCGTTCAGCAAAACTAAACGGTCTTAAATATTATTTTAATTTATTTGTTTAAGCTTCTGCTATAACTTCAAAAACGAAATCTACAGTTACAGATCTATGCAATCTGATTACAGCTTCGTACTGTCCTAAACGCTTAATGTTACCACCATTGATAGAAATATACTTCTTATCAACATCGTGACCAGCTTCTTTAAGTGCAGCAGCTAAATCCATATTAGTTACAGAACCAAAAATCTTGTCTCCAGCAGTTGCGCCAGCACCAGCTTTTGCAGTAATCTTAATATCTAGAGCGTTAAGTGCTTCAGCTGTTTTTTCAGCATCTGCAATAACAGATTTTTCTTTGTATTCTCTTTGTTTCAAGGTTTCTGCCAAAACTTTTTTAGCAGAAGACGTAGCCATTACAGCTTGTCCTTGAGGTATTAAAAAATTTCTACCATAACCGTTCTTAACTGTTACAATATCGTCTTTAAATCCTAAATTTTCAACGTCTTGTTTTAATATAAGTTCCATTGTTATGATATTTTATTTTAATAAATCGGCAACATATGGCAATAAGGCTAAATGTCTAGCTCTCTTTACTGCCACAGATACTTTTCTTTGATATTTTAAAGAAGTTCCTGTTAATCGTCTAGGTAACAATTTACCTTGCTCGTTCACAAAACCTAATAACCAGTCCGGATCTTTGTAATCTACATACTTGATACCAGATTTTTTAAAACGGCAATACTTCTCTTTTTTTGAAGTCTCAATATTTAAAGGAGTAAGATATCTAATTTCTCCGTCCTTCTTTCCTTTTGCTTGTTGTTCTATAGATGACATAATTACGCTTTTGCTTTTGCTTTAGATTTAGTTTTTAATTTCTCTCTTCTACGCTCAGCCCATGAAATAGCGTGTTTGTCTAATTTCACAGTTAAGTAACGCATAAAACGCTCGTCACGTCTAAATTCTACCTCTAGAGGTGCGATTACTTCTCCAGCAACTTGGTACTCGAAAAGGTGGTAAAAACCACTTTTTTTGTTTTGGATTGGGTAAGCTAATTTTTTTAAGCCCCAATCTTCTTTGGATATCATCTTTGCACCTTGAGAAACAAGAAAATCTTCGTATTTCTTTACTGTTTCCTTTATCTGGTCATCAGACAAAACGGGATTTAAGATGAAAACAGTTTCATAATGATTCATAATAAATAACTTTATTTGTTGTTAAAACGGGTGCAAAAATACATATTATTTATAATACTAGCAACGTTTTATTTACGTAAATTTATCTTACAAAAACTCTGAACAAGAAAATGTTAAAATTTACGGTTTATCGTCAAAATTTGTTTTTTAACCGAATTTATCGTACTATTGTCGATATCTTAACCTAAATAAATAATAATGTTATGACTTTAAACTGTGTAGTTGTTGATGACTCTGCGATTCAGCGCCTCTCTATAGTAAAGTTAATTGAGAACCATTCCTCACTTAACCTTATTGCAGAGTACAGCAGTGCGTTAGAAACAAAAAACGGTCTTAATACACACAAGGTAGACCTTATCTTCTTAGATATAGAGATGCCTGTATTAAACGGTTTTGAGCTATTAGACGTTCTCAACAACAAACCCCAAATTATCTTTGTTACCGGTAAAACCGAATATGCTTTTAAAGCATTTAATTACGATGCTACCGATTATCTTCAAAAACCAATCACTAAAGAACGATTTAACACTGCAGTAGAAAAAGCTATTGAGCAGCATAAATTAAAATTAGACTTTAATGAAACAGATGGCGAGCACATTTTTGTGAAATCGAACCTAAAAAAACGAAAAGTCTATATTAAGGATATTAAGTGGATTGAAGCTCTTGGCGACTACGTTAAGGTTGTAACAGAAGAGAACAGCTTAGTGGTACTAAGTACCATGAAGGCTTTTGAAAAAGAATTGCCAGAAGGTAAATTTTTAAGAATTCACAAATCCTACATTGTGAATTTAGACAAAATTGACCGCTTTAACAGTAAAAATGTCGAAGTTGGCGCTTATGAAATTCCACTGAGTCGAAACAAAAAGACCCAATTGGTAGATGCTTTAAACAATATGTAACGTCGTTACGCCCTCAATTAAAGCATCACATTATAAAATTTGAAAAAAACCCAAGCTAAAGCTTGGGTTTTTTTTGTTTGTGCTTTTTAAAAGCCACTAAGGGGTAAACACCCCTAAAGTCTTCTCAAGGAGTGTTTTTAATAATTATCTACATTCAAAATCACTCTCACTGCTCTAAAATCTTTTACAGCATTAAAACTATTTTCAATCTTTATAATCGCTTCTTTGGTTTTTGGCAAAGATTGAGTAGGCGGAATTTTCACCAAAATATTTTTTAGATATAGATTACGGATACGTGATACAGGCGGAAATTCCGGACCCAAAACATTGGCTTTAAAAACTTGTCTCAAGGATTTGGCGTACCAATCTGCTGCCAAATTTACGCGGTTATAATCCTTGTGCTTAAAAGTTATTTTTATTAATCTGAAAATCGGAGGATATTGATAATTATATCTATCGTCTAACTGCTCAGCATACATTTTTTTATAGTCGTTGGTAGAAACTTGCTGTAAAATGTTATGATGTGGATTGTAAGTCTGAATCAAAACCTTACCTCTTAAATCCGTTCGTCCTGCCCTACCCGATACTTGCGCCATCAATTGATAACTACGTTCATGAGCTCTAAAATCTGGAAAATTTAAAAGGTTATCCGCATTCATAATCCCGACTAACTTAACATGTCTAAAATCCAATCCTTTGGTAAGCATTTGTGTGCCCACTAAGATATCAATATCCCTTTGCTCAAAACGATTAATAATTCTCTCAAAACCGTATTTACCTCGCGTTGTATCTAAATCCATACGAGCCACTTTGTGGTCTGGAAACAACACTTTTACCTCTGCCTCTATCTGCTCGGTACCAAATCCTTTGGTATCCAAGGTTGCATTACCACAAGCTTGACAACTTTTAAGCATCACAGCATTGTATCCACAATAATGACAACGCAATTGGTCTCTGTATTGATGATATGTTAAACTCACATCGCAATTAGGACATTGTGGAGATGTACCGCAGGTGGTACATTCTACAATTGGCGAATATCCTCTTCTGTTTTGAAACAATATAATTTGATGCCCTTCTTCCAGAGTTTCCGTCATTTCTGCAATAAGGCGGTCGCTAAAATGACCTTTCATGCGTTTACGCTTATATTTATCCGCCAAATCCACCAATTCAATATCTGGCATCAGAACGTTGTTGTAACGCGTGTTTAACTCTACCAAACCATATTTTTGTTGGCTGGAATTAAAATAGCTTTCCAAACTTGGTGTTGCGGAACCTAGCAACGTTTTTGCTTGGTGTAAATTGGCGAGAACTATAGCTGCGTCACGAGCATGGTAACGTGGTGCTGGGTCAAATTGTTTGAAGGACTGCTCGTGTTCTTCATCTACAATGATCAATCCCAAATTACTGAATGGTAATAGCAGCGATGAACGCGCACCAATGATAATTTGAGCTTTTTCGGAATTATGTAACAAATTGTTCCACACCTCTACTCTTTCGTTTCCAGAATATCTAGAATGGAACACAGCGACTTTTTGCCCAAAATAATCCTGAAGACGTTGTACCAGCTGTGTTGTTAAAGCAATTTCTGGTAATAAATACAATACCTGTTTTCCCTCATCTAATTGTTTCTGGATGAGTTGCACATAGATTTCGGTTTTACCTGAGGACGTTACACCGTGTAATAGAACGACCGACTTCTCTTCAAAATAGCTTTCAATTTCTTTATAGGCATTCTGTTGTGCTTCATTCAATTCTTTAGTGTCAGAATCGCCATCGCCATCATATTGTACACGGTCGGTTTGGATGTGGTATTCTTCTAAAATTGCTTTATCAATCAGCGATTTAATTGTCGAATTTGAAGCGCCACTTCGTTCCGAAAGTTCTGAAACCTTAATCGGTTTTTTTAATGATGCTTCCATAGTAAACAGTGTCAAAACAACTTCACGTTGTTTTGGTGCTCTACTTAATTCTTCTAAAAGTTCTTGTAGCTTTTCCTGTGTTTTATGATTTCTATGTAGTTTCACATAGCGTACCAATTTCGGCTGGTACTTTTCATAAAGTTCTTCCTGCAAATTTAAAATACCTTTTTCAACCAATCTATTGATGGTTGGCAACACGCGTTTCTGGTCTAAAATAGCCATCACATCCTGAACTTTGAGTGAGGTTTGGTGTTGTAAAGCTTCGTAAATTAAAAATTCGTCATCTTTTAATTCTGTATCCTTGATTTTAACTTTTTCATTTCTTGAAATAACGGTTTCACTTTCCAGAATAAAAGCGTTGGGCATAGAAGCACGCATTACTTCGCCCAAACTGCACATGTAGTAATCAGCAATCCACTCCCAATGTTTTAACTGTTTTTCAGTAATTATTGGTGTTTCATCTAAAATCTGATGAATGGTCTTTGCCTCATAAGCCGTTGGTGGATTTTGGTGGATTTTATATAGTAACGCGGTATAAATTTTGTTCTTTCCGAAAGGCACAGCAACGCGCATTCCGACTTTGAGAAAATCAGCTTCAGCCTCAGTGATGTGATATGTAAATGCTTTTTGAAGCGGAATTGGAAGTATGACGTCGATAAAATCCATAGACTAATCTTCCTTTTTCATTGGATGTTTTCTCAAAAATTGAAGTGAGGCATTAAGCTCATAACCCAGTAACAGAATATTGGAGTTTAACCATAAATACAACAACAAAATCAACAAAGCACCAACTGAGCCGTAAAGCTCGTTATATCTCGCAAAGGTTTCAATATAAACACCAAATAAGTATGATGTTAGTATTATAAGTAAAGTAGTGAGCAATGCACCGACAGAAAAAAACCTAGAATTTTTTCCTTCCTTCGTCCCAAAATAATATAGCGTTGCCGTTACAAAATATATCATGATGATAAAAAACAAATACTTCGCAAAAATCACCCAGCCTAAGAATGTTTCGTTATCAATGTCGGCACCTTCAATTAATGCCTCATAGCCTGTAAATCCTTCGTAAATTGGTACGATCACATAAATTTGAAAATAACCAAAAACAGCAACGGTGAGAATTAATATAAAAGCAAGAATCAATGCTATTCCTGTCGCAAAAATATATTGTTTAAAAACGTTTCTGTACAATTGCCTGTGGTACGACGTTTCGAACCCGGAAAAAACAGCATTGACACCATTGGCCATTAAAAAAACTGAAAGTACAAATACAGTTGAGATCAATCCTGCACTTGTATTGGTGCTTATATCTTCAAAAAGATAATCAAAGAAGAAATCTGATGTTTGTGGTGGTAAAAATGAATTAAGAAATTTCCGGAACTCTGTTTCAAAACCCTCGATGGGTATATAAGGAATGACAATAATGATAAACAATAAAAATGGAAATATAGCTGTGAAAAAACTAAAAGCAATGGCACTGGCGCGTGTGGTCAATGCCCCTTTTATTATTCCCATAATGTACAATTCTAACAAATCATAGAATGATAAACCTTCGAATCCTGGCAGCTTTATTTGCTTAATAAAACGCACAATGACGTTAATTACAGGAATATTCTCTAACTTTTCTTCTATGGCTTTAGACATTGTCTAGAATATTAGATCTTGGGTTGTTGGATTAATTGGGTGTTTTAAACACATTATTTTAACTTCTTTATTTTTCAATACGGCAACTCGTTTTTGATAAACGTATGTCTATTTCTAAACATAGAGACAGGTAACGGCAATTGCAATTTGCATCCTATTTCAGACTGCTTTAAGGCTCAAATCCATATTATATACCGAATGAGTCAAGGCACCAGACGAAATATAATCCACTCCGCACTCGGCATATTTTCTAAGTGTTTGCTCATTGATACCTCCAGAAGATTCCGTGAGACACTTATCGCCAATCAGTTTTACTGCCTTTCTGGTATCTTCATAATTAAAATTGTCAATTAAAATGCGATATATACCTCCGCAATCTAAAATCTCTTTGATTTCCTCTAGATTTCTTGCCTCAACTATAATTTTTAAATCCTTGCCAGTGTCCTTCAAATATTGCTTCGTTAAGTTTATAGCTTTTGAAACGCCTCCAGCAAAATCAATATGGTTATCCTTGAGCATAATCATGTCGTAGAGTGCAAATCTGTGGTTTTCACCTCCACCAATTTTTACTGCCCATTTTTCTAACGCACGAATGCCTGGTGTTGTTTTTCTGGTATCCAGGATTTTGGTTCCGGTACCCTCCAATAAATCCACAAAATGTTTTGTTTTAGTTGCGATGGCGCTCATGCGCTGCATAGCATTAAGAACTAAACGTTCTGCCTTTAAAATAGACTGCGAAGCACCTTCTACATAAAAAACAATATCTCCATGCTTTACACGCTCTCCGTCTTCGATTAAAGTTTCCACTTTCATATCGGCATCTACATAGTTAAACACTTTTTTAGCGAATTCCACACCAGCAATGACACCTTTATCTTTGACCAAAAGTTTAGCTTTTCCTTTTGCTGATACTGGAATACACGCCAATGAACTGTGGTCTCCATCGCCAACGTCTTCTCTTATGGCATTGGCTATAATTAGGTCTATTTCTTTTATGAATTGTTCTTTTGAAATCATTAATGTGATTATTTAATGTAAAAATAGGAAATTGATTAACGATATACGATTTTGGAATTACTAATTCTGATCAAAGAAAAATTGAAAATCGTAATTTGTAAATCGTAAATTTGAGCATGCAAATAAAACTCATAGCCATAGGCAAAACAGACAATAAAAATCTGCAAACTCTAATTGCCGATTATAAAAAACGTCTGGGATTTTATATCCGTTTTGAAATGGAAATCATCCCAGATATAAAAAACGCAAAACATCTTTCTGAAGCACAGCAAAAAGAAAAAGAAGGAGAGTTGATTTTGAAAAAAACCCAAGCTTCTGATGTTTTGGTTTTATTAGATGAAAATGGAAAACAAATGGACTCGGTTGCTTTTTCCAACTACCTCCAAAAGCATCTTAATTCAGGTATAAAAACGATAATATTTGTAATTGGTGGTCCATATGGTTTTTCTGATGCAGTTTATGCCAGAGCGAATGGCAAATTGGGTCTATCTAAAATGACATTCTCGCATCAAATGGTGCGGTTATTTTTTATTGAGCAACTTTACAGGGGTTTTACAATTTTAAAGAATGAACCTTATCACCATCGTTGATATTCTAGCCTACCGTATACGGTTCTGATTCTCTCAACAGACTATCTACGCTGGAACGGAATACCTTAAAAGCTTCAGAATTTTTTTCGTTTTGATTGACGTTACCTAAATAAGATTCTAATAAAATTCGTGAATACATAATTTGTTTTGAATCTCCTGAAAAATCCAACAAAGCCATGGACCAATCAGACCAAATTTTATGCTCAGAAGATTGTTCTAGCAGTGTCGTAACCTGACGGTGTCTGTTATCTGATCTTATTTCACTATAAAGCTGTTGAATATCTGCCTTTGAACCTTGAATTAATTGTATAAATCTATTATTGCAGTAAACAATACATCCAGAGATTTTAAGTCTCTTATTTTTGCGTTTTGCTTTTAAAAGCATCAACTCTATTTTTTTGAGATTAAAATCTGGTTGCGCCTTGGATTGGTATATTACAGAATAAAACATTTTATTGACTTGGTTTTTTTATACTACCATTAATAAATTTGGGTCAGAAATACATTCGGACGGCAATACCCCAAATCTATTTTTAAATATTTTGGTAAAATAGCTTCTACTAGATAACCCAACACTATACACGATTTCTGATACATTATAGTCTGTTTCTCTTATTAATTCTGCTGCCTTATCTAGTCGTTTATCTTTAATATACACTGAAATCGTCTTATTAAATAAATAGTTAAATCCCAATTGAAGTTTAGCAGGATTTAAACCCGTTAAATTAACCAACCGATTGACGCTTAAATTTTCAGCAATATTAGAAGAAATAAATTTTTCTAATGCCGCAACCTTATCCAATTCTGACGGCTTCAACGGAACCTCTAAGCCTTCATCTAAAGAATCTTTTTGATGTTCTCGCCATTGAGTTGCTAACATATTTAAAATTGCCGCTTCAGTAAAAAGTAGATCAGCTGATGTCTTCTTTTCCTGTCCTATTAATTCCTTGGCATATATGGCTGGTTTAAAAGAAATTCTACCGAGATAGCTAAAATTATTGTTTTCAAAATTATCCGACAACTCTTGTAAGGCAACCTCTCTAATATTTTTTTTTATATTTTGATCAACAATTAAAAGGCCGGTTGAAGTCTTAAGAACAACAACACATGCTTTTATTGGCACATCTTTCAAAAATGTTAAGGTATTTCTTGTTTTTGGCGTACGACCAAATATAGAATTTTGACGAAACTCAATAGTTTCTAAACTGGACCTGTAACAAAATTTTTGTTTTAGGTGCCCTTCGAGACAATAGACGAAATCAATAGTATGGGTTAATCTATCTTCGAAAATAAAATTTTGGTCGTTGCCAAATACTAAATCAAAATTTAAACTAAAAATCGAGTCCGATATTCTTATAACAGATATATGACCGGCACCAAAATTTTTTCTAAGTGATAAGTCAATATAATTCTCGCTTGCAAAGTTATTTTTTTGTGATATTATAGATAGAGAATCTATTATATCCTCAGTATCATTTGATATGATATGAATATCAGACATTAATTATGGTTGGTTGGTTATCCTCAAATATAATAAAGTAAATTGATTACCTCTAATACAAAATTACGCATTAAGAACAATTACAGTTTTATAAATAGCTTGAAATGAATTAATTGCCATCTTCATAAGTTGGCTTTGTCAAGTTTTACATAAAATGCTCTTAGTCTTGTAATAAGACAGAATTCTTATTATTATTTTTTTAAATTCAACATAACAAAACTACCAATAGTACTTTTTCCGTAAGTATGATAACGGATCCAATTCTTATACAATGATGAAACATTTATTGTTAACTTTCTTTCTCATGTATTCTATACATACTTTTTCCCAAGGTAAGATTGATGGTTTTTATCGCGGACAGGGCAATGCTACTTTTGTAATTGGATACGGTCACGAGGACAATAAAAATTATTTGATAGGTGAAGTGGAATCTAACTTGAACAGAACAGTAACCTATCTTAATCTTTTTGCTTCTTATGGCGTTTTAGATGATTTGGACCTTCAAATATCATTGCCTTATATAGAAAGTAATGAAAATAAGGATTTTCAAGACATAGGCTTCTTTTCAAAATATCGATTTCTTAATAGAGAACATTCTAATGCAAAATTAGAACTTAGTTTTGCAATCGGTTTTTCTACTCCCATCAGTGATTATGCCATTGGCGGGCTATTTGACATTGGCCAACAAGCAACAGTTCTTGATACCAGAGCCATACTCCACTATCAATGGAAATCTAACTGGTTTGCAACTCTACAAAGTGGTTATAGCCATAAGTTTGAAGAAGTTCCGAGTAGCATTCCGCTGGTGTTTAAGACAGGACTAGCATCGAGCAAGTGGTATTTTGATGTGTTTTACGATTACCAATATGCGTTGGGCGGTATCGATTATAGAGGCACACCTGCACCGCAAAATTTTAGGAAATTAGGTGTTGACTACCACAAAATCGGCGGAACACTCTACACTACAATCTATAGAAACTTTGGGGCTTACATAAATTACGCCAACATCTTTGAAGGGCGCAATACATTTCAAGGACCTTCCTATAGCATAGGTATTGTTTACAACTTGAAGAAAACAAATAAGTAATTTTTTATTCAATTCTTTTTGATTTCATTTTTTTCTAGACCGTCTATTATAGATGTATCTTTGTTAAACATCAATTATAGATTATGCAGCTCGTATTCGCCACAAACAATCAAAACAAATTAAGAGAAGTACAAAGTTTAGTGCCCAACCACATTCAACTATTAAGTTTGGGAGATATTCTTTGCATCGAAGATATACCTGAGACACAACCTACCATTGAAGGCAATGCGATACATAAGGCTGAATACATCAAAAATAATTATGGCTTTGATTGTTTTGCCGACGATACCGGACTTGAGGTTGAAGCACTAAATGGAGAACCAGGTGTCTTCTCTGCAAGATATGCGGGACCAAAACGTGATGCGGACGATAATATGAATAAATTATTATCCGAATTGGCTGATAAAGACTCACGCAAGTCACAATTTAAAACGGTTATTGCTTTACACTTAAATGGTCAATTACACACCTTTACTGGTATTTGCAAAGGTGAAATAACCACAGAAAAACATGGCGAAAAAGGTTTTGGCTACGATCCAATTTTTAAGGCAGAAGGATACGACAAAACCTTTGCTGAAATTTCCCTGGAAGAAAAAAATAAAATTGGACATCGCGGAAAGGCTGTACAGCAACTGATTAAATTTCTCGGACAACAGGCATAGAAATGTCAAATTTTGAGTACACATACTGCTAAAGCGTTAAATTCATATGTTTTAGGGCAACCGATTCTTTCCCTGTCTTTTTATTTTTATAATGGTTGAAATCTTAATGAGAAAATTCATTAAAAATAAGTTACTAATCATTAAAAAAATAAACAATGGCAGAAATTAAAATTGAAAAGAAGAAACCCATTTGGCCGTGGATATTATTGGCGCTCCTTATTTTGGCACTGATTTTCTTCCTCATGCAAGGGGATGACGATGTTACAGACGACATCAATGACGACGATGTAGAAATGATAGACGATGATAACACTATGGATAATAACGATACTGTTATGATATCTGATATGGCTGCATCTAAAATTTCAGCATACAATGAATACTTATCAGACAATGGGGAAATGGGTATAGATCACGAATATTCTTTCGCTGTACTGTCAAAGCTCATCGACGCTACTGAAGCACTGGCTAATTCCGTTGATGTAAATATAGATGCTGATTTAAATGAAGCACGTACACAAACGGCCTCAATAAAGGAAGATCCAATAGAGACTGATCATGCAAATAAAATTATGAAAGCCGGAAACACGGTCGTAAGGGCATTGAGAAAAATACAATCTCAAAAATACCCTAGTTTAGCGAGTAGCTGCACCCAACTTCAAAATTCCATAATGGAGATAGAGCCTGGCACAGAAACGTTAAACCAAAAAGAAGACGTTAAGGATTTTTTTGAACAGGCAGGCGAATTATTAACCAAGATGAAAAACCAATAGAACTATGGACTCAAATAAAGAAAAAAATATCTATTATTTAGATGAACTTTCCAGCTATCAAGTTGAGAATAACGACAAGGATGCAAGAGGCTGGGTAGTTAAAGACAAAGACGGAAGAGTTATTGGTAAGGTGGATAATCTGCTTGTTAACAAAAACACAGAGCGCGTCGTCTATTTGGATGTAGAGGTAGATTCTTCAATTGTTGAAGCGAACTATAAACCTTATGGAAAAAAAGCAACAGATGGCGTTCACGAGTTTATCAATAAGGATGGCGAAAACCATTTAATATTACCAATTGGCTTAGCACATCTTAATCTAGAGAGCGAAATTGTCTTTACAGAAAGTATTGACCACAAAACTTTTGCGGAAACAAAACGCATTAAAAAAGGCGTACCTATTTATAGAGAATATGAAATAGCCGTGATGGATTCTTACAACCGTGACAAAAACGACAGGGAATATCCTCAAGACGACGCCTATTATGATAGAAATGAATTTATTGCCCACTAGACAACATATATTCACTTTAAGAAAAGCGAGTTTCATTTTAAACTCGCTTTTTGTATATTTTAGCATTATATACCCACTAAATAATGAAGTTTAAAATCTACTTTTTCATTTGTTTACAGCTTTTGATAGTACATCAAATAAATGGGCAAGCCAAAACAGGAAAAACCACCAAACAACCACTTACCATTGGTGAAACTGTAACGATACATTCAAATATTTTAGATGAAGATCGAATACTAAACATCTACCTACCCCAAACCTATAAAGCTAATGCTACCACAACCTATCCTGTTATTTATTTGCTCGATGGCTCAATAGAGGAGGATTTTATTCATATAACTGGTATCGTACAATTTGGTTCATTTTCTTGGGTTAATATGTTACCAAAATCTATCGTTGTAGGCATAGCCAACGTTGATAGAAGACGTGATTTTACTTATCCGACAACAATAGCACAAGACAAAAAAGATTTTCCAAGTACTGGAAGCTCAAAAAAATTTATTGAGTTTATTGAAACCGAGCTGCAGCCCTATATTGATGCAAATTACAAAGTCACTGAAGAAAAAACCATCATTGGGCAATCTCTGGGAGGCTTGTTGGCAACAGAAATACTCTATACAACACCAGATTTATTTGATAATTACATTATAGTTAGTCCTAGTTTATGGTGGGATAACCAATCCATTCTAAAATTGAAACCCAAAGAACATATAACTGAAAAGAAAATTTTTATTGGAGTGGGCAAAGAAGGAGATATTATGGAACGTGATGCAAAAACTCTTTTTACAACATTAAAAGCTAACGCTAAAGAAAACACCAAATTACACTTCAAGTTTTTTGAAAAACAGGATCATGGTGATGCTTTACATTTGGCAGTTTATAAGGCTTTTGAAATGTTGTTTGAGAAGCAAGCCAATTAATAAGTCATGATTTAAACTAAAAATTCACCTGCATGCTTACTTTTTCATTCAACCATATTGCGCTTTCTGTAAAAGATGTCAACATCTCTATTAAATTTTACCAAAAAGTATTTCATCTCAAGGAAATTGAAAATACAGCTTCCAACTCTAAAACCAGATGGCTTTCTTTAGGAGAAAATAAACAATTACACCTGATTCCTAGACCGGATTCTGCAATCAAAACAGATAAGGCCGTTCATTTTGCTTTATCAACTTCTGATATTGATTCCTTTGTAAAACACTTAGAAACTTTAAATATAGAATATTCAGATTGGCCTGGCATCCCGAACAAAGTTTATGTAAGAAAGGATGGCATCCAACAAGTGTATTTTAAAGATCCAGATGGGTATTGGGTTGAGGTTAATAATGCGGGTTAATCAAATTATTGAAATCATTGATTCAATAATATTCGGACAACACAAAAGATTAGCTGAAAATAAAATCAATATTAACACCAAGGTTATAATAAATAAATTCCAGGTATTTCTTCTTTAATAATTACAAATCCTGATCATCGAGTTAAGAAATTGACGCAAGAGATATTTAAAAAAAATGTAAGATTTACCTCCTACATGATAATAATTATCTATTTTGCTTCTTGTTTATTTTTTTAAATCACCAGGAAGTAGACAACTATTATAAAATTCAATTCAACAAATCAATTACGCTCTAAAACAATGAAAAAAAAGCTAACACTTATTATAGCGATAGTATGCTGTATAAATTCGTATTCACAAATAACATTCGAAAAAGGATATTTTGTAACTAATTCTGGTGATAAAACAGAATGTTTAATAAAAAATGAAGATTGGGCAAACAATCCCAAAAGCTTTCAATATAAATTATCAAAAAATGATGAAATTGAGACAAAGAAGATTGAATCCGTAAAAGAATTTGGGATAATTAATACTTCAAAGTATCTAAGAAGTACTGTGGAGATCGATAGGTCTGGTGATATTAGTGGAAATTTTGACGAAAGTAGAAACCCAAAATTTAGAACCGAACAATTATTCTTAAAAGTTTTAGTCGAAGGAAAAGCTAGTTTATACGTTTACAATGAAGGAAATTTAGAACGGTTTTTTTATAATCTCAATAGCTCAGATATAGAGCAATTAATTTATAAAAGATACAAAACAGATGATGGTAAAATCGCAGAGAATGTAAGATTCAAACAACAATTACTTAACGATCTATTGTGCGAGGATTTGAATTTTAATAGAATTGAAAATTTAAAGTATAAAAAGAATAGCTTAGTTTCTCTTTTTGTAGATTATAACAGCTGTAAAAATGTGACAATCACTAATTTTCAAGAGAATACACACAAAGGATTATTTAACCTTATTTTAAAGCCTGGTTTGGGCAACTCTAGTTTAGAATATACTAGCATATCCTCTATCGGAAACTTTACTTTTAAAGACGATTTGAACTTCAAATTTGGAGTAGAGTTTGAGTTTGTGCTCCCATTTAATAACAGCAAATGGGCAATTTTTGCGGAACCCACTTACCAGAGTTTCAACTCGGAAGATATAAGAGTAACCAACTCTACAAACCCAAGAGAGATTTCTGTTTCGGCAGAATACACATCCATTGAAATACCACTTGGCATTAAGCATTATTTTTTTCTTAGCAACTCTTCCAAAATATTTATCAATGCCGCTTTTGTATTTGATTATAATTTGGACACCTCTTTTAAAAGTGATGGTGTAGAAAGATTTAGCGCCAAAGAATTTCATTCAAACGCATCAGTTGGCACAGGGTATAAATTGGATGATAAGTATAGTTTAGAACTTCGATATCATTTTAACAGAACCTTAAGTGGTAATGGAGCAACAACAAAGGCTAAATTCACCAACATTTCTTTGTTTCTTGGTTATACAATATTTTAAAAGTTTATAACTGCACTCCATATAACTTGCTGAAATTCAACACAATTAGTTAATAGTGATTAATCCAATTAAATAACTTACCTTTGCGGCTTGAAATTCAGAAGACTGAATTTTGAATACTCCTCAGCGTGAGGATGTGTTGCCAGAAGTTTAGGTTTAAGTATGTCGATTCCCTTCTATTGCAACACTGCATAACATAATCGAATACTTAAATTAAACAATGAGCACATTCAAAGAATTGGGTCTCAATGAAGACCTATTGCGCGCCATTACCGATCTTGGATTTGAAACTCCAAGTGATGTACAAGAAAAAGCCATTCCTATTTTATTGGAAAAAGAACGTGATTTAGTCGCGTTAGCACAAACAGGAACTGGTAAAACAGCAGCATTCGGGTTTCCGATGTTGCAACAAATCGATATTGATAGCAGAACCACACAAGGATTAATCTTATCACCAACACGAGAGCTTTGTCTTCAGATTACTAACGAGCTTCAGCAATATGGTAAATATTGCAAAGGCTTAAACGTTACCGCTATTTATGGTGGTGCAAGTATTACAGACCAAGCCAGACAAGTAAAGCGTGGAGCACAGATTATCGTTGCGACTCCTGGTCGTATGAAAGATATGATTAGCCGTAAATTGGTTGATATTTCTAAAATTGAATATGCAGTTTTAGATGAAGCTGATGAAATGTTGAATATGGGATTCTATGAGGATATCACAGATATTTTATCGCATACTCCAGAAGGTAAGAGTACGTGGTTGTTTTCGGCAACAATGCCAAAAGAGGTATCGACCATTGCAAAGAAATTTATGTTTGACCCTATTGAAATCACAGTAGGAAACAAAAACGAAAGTACAGATACCGTTTCTCACGAGTATTATTTAGTAAATGCCAGAGACCGTTACCAAGCGTTAAAGCGTTTGGCAGATGCTAATCCTGATATCTTTTCAGTGATTTTCTGTAGAACAAAACGCGATACCCAAAAAGTAGCTGAAAAATTGGTGGAAGATGGATACAGCGCTGGAGCATTACACGGAGATTTAAGTCAGAACCAACGTGATTTGGTGATGAAGTCTTTCAGAAACAAACAAATACAAATGCTGGTTGCAACAGATGTTGCTGCTCGTGGTATTGATGTGGATGATATTACGCACGTGATCAACTACCAATTACCAGATGAAATTGAAACCTATACACACCGTTCTGGCCGTACAGGTCGTGCTGGTAAAACAGGTGTTTCCATGGTGATAGTTTCAAAAAGTGAATTGCGCAAGATAAAAAGTATTGAGCGCATCATTAAAAAGCAGTTTGAACAAAAAGAAATTCCTTCGGGAATGGCTATTGTTGAAGTTCAGTTGATGTCTTTAGCAAATAAAATCCATACAACAGAACCAAGCGAAGAGATTGACAAGTACATTGAAAGCATCAATGAACTCTTTAAGGATACTGAAAAAGAAGATTTGATTAAAAAATTCTTCTCAGTGGAATTTGACCGTTTCTTTAACTATTACGACAAATCGAAAGATTTAGGCACGGTGGATTCTCGCGGAAGCGAAAGAGATGGTGGACGTGATTATGGCCAGTCGTCAAACGATTCTAGATACTTTATTAATGTTGGAAGTAAGGACGGTTTCGATTGGATGAAGTTGAAAGATTTCTTAAAAGAACAATTAGAATTAGGCAGAGATGATGTCTTTAAAGTAGATGTAAAGGATAGTTTTTCATTTTTCAACACAGAAAAAGGGCTGCAGGAAAAAGTCTTGGCATACTTTACGGACTTTAAGCACGAAGGTCGCTTTGTAAACGTAGAAGTTAGCGAAGACAAAGGTCGTGGTGGCAGAAGTGGCGGACGCGGTCGCGGTCGTGGTGGAAACGATAGACGCTCTGGAGGTGGAGGTCGCAGACGCGATGACAAGCCTAGAGGCGAAAGACGCAGCCGTAGAAGCGAAAGCTCTAATTCAGGTTCAGGAAACCGAAGCGATAGACGCAGCAGACGTTCTGATTCTGGAGATTCTAGAGGAGGAAGACGCTCTGCGGAAACGAGCAACTCTGGTTCGGATCGACCGAGACGTTCGAGAAGAAAGTAATTTTTAAAATACTAAAAATATAAATTCCAAATTCTAAAGACATTGAAGTTATTCATTGTTTTGGAATTTGGAATTTTTGGTTTGGTCTTTGCTTTAGTCTTGTTAATATTAAGTCAAATCTTACATAGCAATATGCTAAATCCGTTTAGTTTATTACTTTTACGATGTTAGAGAGAAAAATGCGCTATTTATATATTTTATTCTTATGTTTTGCTACAACTTACGGTTATGGTCAAGACAGTACAAACACGACTAATCCCACTAGAGTTAAAGGTACCATCATCAGTTCTACGACTACCCAACCTTTAAGTGAAGTGAATATCGTGAACATTAATCAAGTCGTCGGAACTTCCACCAATGACAATGGTGAGTTTGAAATAAGAGCACAAGCTAATGATACACTTCATCTTTCGTATTTAGGTTATAAATCAATAAAAGTACGAGTAACCAATGACTGGTTAAAATTTGGGAATACTGAAATAGAAATGACCGAATTAGCATTAGCTCTAGAAGAAGTGACCGTAAACCAACTAAAACTTACTGGTTATTTGGAAGTGGACATGAAGCAAATTCCTATCACATCCAACAACCGTTATCGTATTTCTGGCCTGCCAGGTCAAGGCTATGAAGCGGGACAACCTAATATAGCAACCAAAGTTTTAGGTGCAATTTTTAATCCTGCAGATTTCTTATATAATATGTTTGGTAAAAAGCCAAATGAAATGCGAAAGCTGAGAAAAATGAAAGAGGATGACGAAATAAGAAATCAACTCGCCAAACGTTTTGACCGGGAAATGCTCATGGTTTTATTACAAGTTACTAAGTACGACTTAGATGAAATTGTGAATCAATGCAATTATTCTAAAGACTTTATAAATACTGCCAATGACCTTCAGATGCTTGATGCCATAAGTGAATGTTATGAAGAGTACAAAGTGATCAGTCGAAATAAAGACAGAGGCAAAAACAAAAAAGATAAAGCTTAAATAGATTTCAATTAGTCTTTTGAATGTAGCGCAACTCGGTTACCTTCTGTGTCTATAAAAACACCCATATAACCATATTCGTCAGAAATTTTGGTTTTTTCTTGATAAATAGTACCACCAGCAGCTTTAATTCTATCTAATTCTGTCTGAACATTTTCTGACATAAAATAAACCAAAGTGCCTTCTTTACTAGGTACATAAGTCTCTTGTTTTATTAAAGTCCCTGTGGCACCATAGCCATCATTATTATTAGGAAACCAGCCCATTAAAATACCATCAAAATCCATTTCTTTTATTTCGACATTAAAAACCGTTTCGTAAAATTTTCTCGCGCGTTTCATGTCATTTACTGGAATTTCAAACCATCCGACCATAGTTATAAGGTTTAATTGTTATTTATTTACACACGTTATTTAGATTCTAGAATACGTTTTAACTCTGCTAAACCTTCTTCAAAATCCTTACCAACAGCTTTGTCCATATTAAAAAAAAGAAAGAAAATATTTGAAGGTGGTTTATTAACACCAGAAAATCCCCAAACTATATGTGTTGTATTCGCATCTATTGCTTTAACAGATAGATAGGCATCAGATTGTGACTTCCAAGGTTTGTAAAATCTAAGTCGACTGTTTATTGATTTATTTTCTGTAATGGAAAGGATTTCCTGTTCTCCAGTACCTACCTGTTTATTACCTTCCCATTTTGACACAAAGCCTACTTCACCATCTGTTCCAAAATACTCTTGTTTCATGTTTGGATCTTTCTTTTTCCATGGCGACCATGCGTCTTGGTTCTTAACGAATTTCAGATAGTCAAACACTTCTGAAATTGGTCTATTTACAATTACATTTCGGCTAATATCGTAGGTTTTGGGAGCAATCAACATTAATAGAACTACAAGCCCAATAACGGCTAAAACAATATAAAGCACTACCAACATAACATCTTATTTTTTTAAATTTAGTCTTTCAATTTACAAAAAATTATGTTTGAGATTGGTACCGCTCTATAATAGCGTCGTAATTTTTAAGTGTTTTTTTAATCCAATCAAAACGTTTTTCTATAATTTCATTTTCAGAGAGCTCCCATTTGACATTTGAGGTTCTCAATTTTGAAGTCACATGTTGGAGCACAATAGCTGCAGATACTGAAATATTCAAACTTTCGGTAAATCCAACCATCGGTATTTTGAGAAAACAATCTGCCTCATCTAAAACTTGTTGGGACAATCCTTCGGTTTCTCGTCCAAAAAAGAAACAAGATTTTTTAGTGATGTCAAAATCATTTAACTCACCACTATTTATGTGTGGTGAGGTCGCCACAATTTGGTAGCCTTTAGTTTTTAAGTCTGAAATACAAGACTTTACATTATTATAGCGATTGAGATCTACCCACTTCTGCGCACCCATTGCTATTTCCTTATCAATTTCTTTAGAATTGATTTCTTCAATAATATATGCCTCCTGAATACCAAACACATCACACGACCTCAGGACTGCACTGGTGTTATGAAGTTGATATACGTCTTCCGTAGCTACCGTAAAATGTTTGGTACGTTGGGATAGCACTTTTTCGAATCTCGTTCTTCGATTTTCAGTCAAAAAAGATTCCAGATGATTGAGAAGTTTTAGGTCTGGCATATTTCAAAAATAATAAACCTAAATTACAATTGATTGGTCATTGCAAGGATCGAGGGACAAAAGACGTGACAATTTTCATGTTATGATATTAATCAATTCAAAAGATTTCATTACTCTACCGACTATGACAGTATATTTTTTATTTTTAAACTATGAAAAAACACATTGTCGTATTAACTGGAGCTGGAATGAGTGCCGAAAGTGGCGTAAAGACTTTTAGGGACCATGATGGATTATGGGAAGGGCACGATGTTATGCAAGTAGCAACTCCAGAAGGGTTTAGGCGCAATCCTGAACTGGTGCTCGATTTCTACAATAAACGTAGACGACAGCTCAAAGAAGTTGATCCCAATCAAGCACATAGGGACTTAGCCGCACTGGAAACGGATTACAAAGTAAGTATCATTACTCAAAATGTTGATAATTTGCATGAGCGTGCAGGTAGTACAGAAGTCATTCATTTACATGGAGAGCTTTGTAAGATTAGAAGTTCTGGTGATGAAAATGATATTAGGGATTGGACCGAAGATATACATATTGGTGACCTTTGTGAGAATGGCTACCAATTAAGACCACATGTAGTTTGGTTTGGGGAGGAGGTTCCTATGATTGAAAAAGCAGCTGAAATTTGCAGCACAGCAGACATATTAGTTATTATTGGAACAAGTATGCAAGTGTATCCAGCAGCAGGTTTAATGGATTTTGTACCGTCAAAAACACCCATATATTACATTGATCCTAAACCTGCAATAGAAGGAGGTAAAAATTTTAACGTCATTTCTGAAACAGCTACAAATGGAATGGCCAAACTTAAAGACATCCTAAAATAAAATGCATCAACATGAGAACTAAACTAATCATCTTCACTTAATTTAAAAAATTCGTTAACTGGTTTTCCAAACACATTTGAGAGTTTTAAAGCCAAAACTGTTGAAGGGACATACCTATTGGCTTCAATGGAATTGATAGTCTGTCTGGAAACACCAATTTTTTTAGCGAGTTCGTCTTGAGTTAGACTTAAAATGGCCCGCTCTACTTTTATTGTATTTTCCATTACCTGTTACGTTTTAAAACTTCAAAAAACATAATTTGAATGAAGAGCATATAAAACAATATTTCAAAATAACTGAATGTGTTTTCTGGATTTGGCTCAAACACTATGTTATGTACTACAATTTCGAACAAAGGCTGAACTATAGCATAGCCTACACCAAATATAAAAGCTAGCGTATAGGACTTGGCTCTTAAAGATACTACCATTTCGTCTTCATCCTTTTCTTTTGATAATGAAACAACCAGTAAACACACTAAAATACCACGCCTTACAACATCTTTAAACCAGCCTAATTCTAAATCACTAAACTTTAGCACCATTGCAGTTGCAAACAAAATTAAACAGAGTATGGCTCCGTAGCTTTTCCAACGATTATGCAATTGAAATTGAGACCACTTCTCAATTCTTGTACGTTCACATTCCTGTACCTTCTTAAAATTCATGACAAATATATTTTATATTAAGTAAAACTATCTTTACTATATGACAAATATACTTTACATTTTTTAATTTCACAAATCTTGTTAAGATTTACGAACGGTTATAATTGAAATAGCATGTTAACAATTGCTAGGAATAATACCCTTTACTAGGTATTGTGCCGGCTATAAGGATTTCAGATTTTTGATAAAACTATTAAATCCTTTAAAGATGAAAACAAAAACTATTCTAATTGTAATGACCTTTGTCATTATACCATTATTTGCTAGTGGCCAAAGGACTTATTATTGGACTTACACATATGGTAACGCATCTGTATATGGCGATTTGGTTCAATTTAGTTACTTCACAGAAGTTAATGAATTACGTTGTGATGCTTCAAAACAGCAAATTAAAAGCAAACTAGACATTTATATGAATCCACTTATTAAGGAATGGGATAATCATTATTCTCAAGTTAGATTTTTCAATTCACCTTCAGAAGCTGAACAGGATAGAAATAACCTGTTGAGTCGCGATAGAGGAAAAGGAATTGGAGTGAGACCAACATACGCTAGATTTAAATATAAATGTTATAACTAAAACCATATAGATATGAAAAACTTAATTCTTACAGCCATATTTGGCTTAACCTTTTGTATTACTTCACATGCCCAATATTACTCGGTAAAAACATCAGTTAACCCTGTTACTTTTTGTAATTCTAGTTCAATTACATCTGTGAATATTGATATAGACTGCGAGGGTCCTTGTAAAGCACTAATTGGTATATATGACTCATACAATAATCGCTGGAATCATATAACTACAAAATCATCTGATTTTTCTGGAAGTATTAGACATGAAGGCACAGGACTCAAATTAAATAAAACATTTAAGTACCGCATATATGTTTTCCCAAAGAATAAAGATGTTAGGAGATTTGAAATTAGTGATTCAGATTACCGAACAGTAGAGGTTTATACAAATAAAATTTGCAAGTAGCACTGCACATAAAGATTTATTCGATTAATAATCAACTGTTTAATCAATAAAAATTCAGATATATTTAAAAAAACGCCAAATTGATAAATTTGGCGTTTTGCATTAATAAAGAAAAAGAAAATATCATTTATTCTTAGCAGAAATCCATTTACTCATATATTTAGTACTCTGCAACGTATGGTGCATCAGCAATTGCCCAATAAAATTGTTTTGTCGATGGGTTCTTAAATTTTTGACCACGAATTTTATTCTTGCTTCAAAATCAGAACTAAAATCCTCTTTTTTAAATCGCTCGTTTAAAATTTCAAAACCGTTTTGTTGTTTGCTATTCCAAACTTCAAGATTGTTATATAGTAAAACAGCCTTTTCAGCAAAGCGCTTTGGGTCATTTTCTACAAACCCATTGACTTCACAGCTACCAAACATGCCTTCTGCCGCAATTTGAGACATAACGCAAGGCGTTCCGTTCTGCATCGCATCAATCAGTTTACCTTTTAAACCTGCACCAAAACGTAATGGAGCTAAACATACTTTTCCTTTTTGCATTACCGTGTATACATCTTGCGCGAAACCTTTTATTAAAAATCCTTCATGCTCGTTATTGAGTTGAGATACCTTTTTGGATTCATAGGCTCCATAGATATGTAATTCCGCTTTTGGCAGCTCCTTTCGGATGAGTGGCCAGATAGATTGTTTTAAATGTAAAACTGCATCATAATTTGGCGCATGTAGAAAATTACCAATAGTTACAAAATCTGCTCTTAATTCAAAATTTGGAAGTTGTGCTATTTGAGTTTCTTCAATTGGGTCTAACAAAAATGGAAGATAATAAAGTAAACTTGGGTCTATTTTAAATTGAGAAGTTAAGATTTCCATTTCAGCTTCTGAAATGATTAAACTTAAATCGCATCGGTAAATACTCGCAATTTCACGTTTGGTTACATCATTTTGTAAATGCTCAATACCAAGAGTCTCATTCTTTTTAGCTGCCACTTCCCTAGCCTTTCGCAATCCGTGAAAATCTTCGGTATCTAAAATCCTTATTGCATCTGGGCATTGCTCTGCAACACGCCAACCGTATTGCTCTTCAGTCATAAACCGGTCGAATAATATGGCATCAGGATTAAGCTTGGAAATGAAAATGTCGAACGAATCGTCATTTAAGAAAATAGCTTTCGTTTCAACTTCAATTTTTGATAAATCAAACGACTTTTCAGACCTTTTGGCTGCCGAAGCAAAGGTAATCTGATAGCCTTGATTTTGGAATTGTTTAATTAATTGCAGCATCCTGCTACCAGCTGCAGAACTCTTAGGCTCTGGCCAAACAAACCCAATAATTAAAAGGTTGCTATGAGCCATAGCAACCTTTTATGTTAAGAGTTATAATTTTAAAATGACTAATATTTAGATGCATTTTTTGATGTTACCTAGACTTCAAATAAACAAAACGTTCTAAACGAGCTAACTCTTTTTCATCTACATATTTGCCAATTTCTTTTCTAAATTGATTCATATTCGTGTAAGGTCTATATTCGTCAAATTCGTGAGCCATACGTTTCCCCACTCCTGGAAGTGCCAAAATATCTTCTTCTGACGCTGTGTTTAATTCAACAGGAACAAAAACGTAATTCAAATATCGTTCAACTTCATTTTCATCTACATACTTCCCAATTTCTCTCCTAAATTGTTTTACGCTTGTATATGGTCTGTATTCTTCAAACTCATGTGCCATTCGGTCACCAACACCAGGTATCATTTTAAAATCAGCTTCTGCAGTGGTATTTAAGTTAAATGGAACAAATATTTTCTTATATAGTTCTTCCTTATTTGCTACCTGAAGCACACCATCTAAATCCTTCATATCAAGAAATGGTCTGTTTTCTAGTATTTGGGAAACGATTTCTGAAGAAAGACCTAAACCATTAAGATCGGCTTCTGTTGCTAAATTAGCATTTAATACTTTATTAGCCTCAGTATCAACTTCAGTATCCATTTCTTTATCCGTGGTCTCCATGGAATTGTTTAAGTCTTGTTTTTCTTCAGTTGAATTTTTACAGGACGTAAGACTCGCTCCCATTAAAACAAATACGATTAATAATTTTGTTGTGTTTTTCATTGTTTTTGATTTATGATTATTAAATATGAATATCCAATTAGCGCTAAAACGATCATACTGAATGGTGCTAACGCTGGTAAAGCTCCAGATAGGCTTTCAGAAAGTAACTCCCAATTATTTGCGGTCGGCCTCATCTCAATTTCAAACTCATAATTGGCAAGAAGATGTAAATAACCTCCATAAATGCCACTTAAAGCTGTAATAAGCAATATAACCTTAAAGGCAACCTTAATTAATTTTGATTTCAAGAAAATCAAAAGAATTACAGTTAACATAACCAGGCCAATACAAAGTATTGGAATGAGCTGTAGCGTATCTTCGTAATGATCTAGCAGGTACAATTCCAACACCGTGCCGATTGTTATAATAATAAGGGCCGACAAAATAACTTTCTTTAAACTCAAATGCTTTATCGTATTTTTTTGCTAAAATGAAGCCACAAAATTACATACGAAACATTGGAAATAAAAATTATTTAGATAAATTCTAAATAATTTTTGACCATCCTTCTGCAAAAAAGATTATTTAGTTATAAATTATTTAATTTAGCTCTTATAGCTAATGTCTTAAATGATAATACGAATTTAATTTTGACAAGAGACCAACTTTACAACGAATTAAATTACGTGAACCATTCGCGAGAGAAACGATTGAAATATGCCAATCTGGTCATTGACAATCCTGAATTAATTCAGCCTTTATTAGAAATTCTTTTTGAAGTAGATGATAAAATTTCTTGTCGGGCAGCATGGGTTTTTGAATTTATGTGCAGCGAAAAGCTCGATGAAATAATTCCGCATTTAAATTATTTTACAGAAAATATTTCCCAAGTACACCAGGAACCTGCCATGAGGCCTGTTGCTAAAATTTGTGAACTATTGTCAACAGCATATTATGGCAAGTCCGATTCTGAAATAAAAAGTCATTTAACACAAGTCCATAAAGAACGTATGATCGAAGCCTGTTTTGATTGGATGATTAACGATATAAACGTTGCACCAAAAGCCTATAGCATGAATGCCTTATTTTTATTGGGAAAAGAATTTGATTGGGTACACCCTGAATTAAAAATAATATTGGAGCGAGATTTTGCTTCTCAGAGTGCGGCTTTTAAAGCTCGTGCTCGGCATATTTTGAAAAAACTTAACAAACAGTAAGAGCACGCAGTCCTAGGTTCGAAATAAAAAAATCTTCGTGCTTCGCGCTTCTTACTTTTAACCGACTTTCCTATCTTAGCAGCTTTTAAAAAAACTAAACTAAATATGGCACTTTCACCACTAAATGCAATTTCACCCATCGATGGCAGATACCGTTCTAAAGTTGATGCTTTAGGCAACTATTTTTCTGAGGAAGCCTTAATTAAATACCGTGTTTTAGTGGAGGTGGAATATTTTATTGCTCTTTGCGAATTGCCCTTACCACAATTGGAATCAGTTTCTGATTCGGTTTTTGGCGAGTTAAGAAAAATTTACAAAGACTTTTCGGCTGATGATGCTTCTGCCATCAAAAACATCGAAAAGACCACTAACCATGATGTAAAAGCTGTTGAATATTTTATTAAAGAGAAATTTGACCAATTGGATCTTTCCGACCATAAGGAATTTATTCATTTTGGGTTGACTTCACAAGACATTAATAATACTGCAATTCCCCTAAGCATCAAGGAAGCCATGAACGATGTTTATGTTTCTGAATACCAAAAAGTTTTAGAGAAGCTCCAAGGGTTGGCAAAAGACTGGGAAAATATTCCAATGTTGGCAAGAACTCACGGACAGCCTGCTTCTCCAACAAGATTGGGAAAAGAAATTGATGTTTTTGTTGTTCGATTGAAAGAACAATTTAATTTATTAAACGATATACCAAGTGCCGCAAAATTTGGTGGTGCAACCGGAAATTACAATGCACATAAAGTAGCCTACCCGAATATTGACTGGAAAGCTTTTGGAACTAAATTCGTTCAGGAAAATTTAGGATTGCAGCATTCGTTTCCTACCACACAGATTGAACATTATGACCATATGGCCGCTTTGTTTGATGCGCTTAAACGTATCAACACTATTTTAATAGATCTCGACAGAGATATTTGGACCTATGTATCCATGGATTATTTTAAACAAAAAATCAAAAAAGGAGAAGTTGGCAGTTCTGCGATGCCACATAAAGTCAACCCTATAGATTTTGAAAATAGTGAAGGCAACTTAGGTATTGCCAATGCCATTTTCGAGCATCTTTCAGCCAAATTACCAGTTTCGAGACTACAGCGTGATTTGACTGACAGTACAGTATTGAGAAATGTTGGTGTCCCTTTTGCACACACATTAATTGCTTTTAAATCTACCGTTAAAGGTTTGGGGAAATTGTTGTTGAATGAAGCTAAATTTGAACAGGATTTAGAAAACAATTGGGCTGTTGTGGCAGAGGCGATACAGACCATTTTGAGACGTGAGAATTACCCAAATCCTTATGAGGCACTTAAAGGATTGACAAGAACTAACGAAGCAATTACCCAAAGTTCTATTTCAAATTTTATAGATACATTAGACGTATCGGACCCAATCAAATCTGAGCTTAAAGCCATTACACCACGCAACTATACAGGAATATGAAATTGCCCTTTCCGTTAAATAAAAACACGATTGTATTATCAATCACCGGGCTTGTAACCTTTGGTTTCTTTTTTGGTGGGTTGTTTGAAATTTTGGATTATTTAATTTTTAAAATTCTTCTTTTCTTTGGTTATGCTGCAGTTTTAATTTACGGGTTTCTTCAAGTTTCAAAAAGTAGCGAACAAAAAAATCGCCCTGAAGATTTACCTCAGGACGATTCTAATTAACATTTAATAAATAAGTGTCAGTTATTTAAAAAATTCTGTAAGCTTGTTTAATTGGGAATCCTCGATTTGTGCATTTTGCAACACGGAACTCAAGGACATCAGTTCGCCAGCATTCATATCATCACCCAAAACTCTAACCACAGCAAAACCTTTGTCTGTTGAACTTAGAAAAATAATAAGCTCATCTATATTTTCTACATCACCTAAAAACTTGACTATAAATTTGCCATCAGTGCTATTACCACCACGCATAAGTTCTTCGTATTTAGGATTATCTAATATGGACTTAACATTTTCTAATTCTACTTTGTAATCTGTCTTATTTTCCTCATTTAAAATAAACGTGAGTACATTCAGTTTGTCGACTGACTCGTAGGCCTCCTTTTGCTCTTCGGTCATGTTAATGTTATCAACATTTACAAAGCTCGTTGGCACATCAAAAGATGAAAAGCCAGGTTTAAGTTCGTTATCTACGTAGTAAGTTTGTAATGTTGGCCCTTGGTTGCAGCCTATAAAAGCCACAGCCAAAAGCAACACTACCATTGATTTTTTGATTGATGTGTTCATAATTACTTGCCTTTCTTTTTATCACCTGCTTTTTTAAGCTGATCTCCACCTGGGATATCCATTTGGTTGGTAAGTTTAGAGATTTGTCTCAAATCTATATCACCGGTTAAGCTCATTACTACAGTTTCAAACTCTCTTTTTTGACCATTGATTTCTATGTTTTCATCTTTGGTCAATTCTTTAAGACCTGTGATATACATTAAAAGTTCCTTTACATGGTTTTCGTCTTTACCTTCCTTTACATAAAACTGAACCGTTTGCGCTCCATCCTTAATTCTCATCAATTCTTCGAGCGATGAAGATTTAAGGTACTTCTCTACCGTTGCTTCCATATCTGCAGAAATCCTTTCGTTTCCTGTTGTAAACACTTTAAAGCCTGTGATTTTCTTTGCCATATCTACATAAGCCTGTGCTTCTGGATCATCTAAATTGATACCCATTGTCGCTAACATTCTAAACATTTTAGGGTTTAAAATGATTGAGGTCACATCTTCTTGATCTTCAAATTTGTCAAATACACCCTGACTAAATCCGGTTGCCGATAAAAGCATTACTGCTAAAACGATTATTGATTTTCTAAAATTCTTCATGATTTCTTGTTTTTAATTCTTGTTATTAGGTTTTAATTCTTTAATAATTTGTTTGTTGTTTCACTAAATTCTGTAACGAAACTGGCTCTTTCCAGCCCTTCGTTAAAATTTTCGGATGCTAATTCCAAAGCGTTTAAACTTGATGTGCCTTCGTTAAAATTACTTGAAAGCATAGCCAAGGCTTGCTTGGTCTCTAAATACATTTGTTGCTCTTCTTCTGAGTAATCTGCCCATGTTGTTTTTTGATCTTGACTTAAACTCGGAATTAAAAATCCTAGCATTAGAACAATTACTGCAGCGACAGAAATCCATTGATACAGTTTTGTATTTTTCTTCGTTTTTAATGGAACGTCTTTGGTAAATTGTTCTTGCTGCGATTGCGAAAAGTACTGGAACAATGGTTTGTAATGCTCCAAATGTGATGCTACATTATCACTTGCGAAGTACGCTTTTAATTGCGCTTCTTCTTGCTGTGATGTCTCAGCATTATTATACTTTTCTAATAATTTTTCAATATCATTTAATGCCATATTGATGCGTATTTGTTAATTTTTCTCTTATTGTTTTTCTTGCTCTCGATAAATTCACACGTACAGCGGTCTCATTCATATCGAGCATTTTTGCTATTTCTGCGTAATCATATTCTTCTATATCTCTAAGCTGAATGATGATTTTTTGCTGTTCTGGTAAATCTTCGATTATTTTAGACACCCAATCCACACTATCTCTTGCTTCAACTTGTTTTTGTAAAGACGAACTGTTGTCCGTGTAATTACTATGAACGATTTTTAAATTTTGTGCTTGTTTTGATTTTAGTCGATCCAAGCAAAAATTCTTTGTCATCGTCATTGAAAAGGCTTCCACATTATTATAGTCACCAATTTTCTTTTTATTCCTCCATAATTTCAATAGAATCTCTTGCGTGGCATCCTCAGCCTCTTCACGAGAGACGAGTAAACGTTTTGCCAGTCGATATACTTTATCCTTAAATGGCATCACTAATGTCACAAAATCTGCTTGTTTCATTACGTTTTGGTTGGTGGTTAAAGTCGGTTATTAACCTCCTTCACTATTACGACGAACTACTTTACTTTTTGTTACAAAGTTTTTTAGTTAACAATAATGTAAGTAAATTTAGAGTTTACTAACTAAAGAAAAAAGATTGCTATTTATAAAAGAAAAGTTTGAAAAATGAAAAAAATAAAAGTTTTACTCCTAACCCTATTCGTAGGATTTGCCTTTATAAGTTGTTATGAAGATTTAGATGATAACAACATTGCCTCAATAGATATTAATGATTTTGTCTGGAAAGGAATGAATGCGGTTTACCTCTATAAATCCGAAATTCCGGATTTAGCTAATGATAGATTTAATGGTGATGAAGACTATAGAGATTATCTCAACAGTTTTAGTACGCCAGAATCTTTATTTGAATCTTTATTGTATTTGCCCGAAACGGTAGATAAATTCAGTAGAATCACCGACAACTATTTTGATCTTCAGAGCCAACAACAGGGAACCTCTTTGAGTAATGGTATAGAATTTAACTTGTATCTTGTTCCTGGAAGTCAGACCGAAGTCTTTGGAGCAATAACTTTAGTGCTAAATAACAGTTTAGCAGATAATTTAGGTTTGGAACGTGGCCAAATTTTTAGAGCCGTTAACAGTACGAATCTCAATACTGGGAACTTTGTAGATCTATTGAATCAAGATGCATATACCTTAAATTTCGCTGATTATAATGATAATGGCACACCAGAAACAAATGACGATACGTTAGCACCCAACGGAATGTCTGCAGAATTAGAACGTGTGGCTTATACGGAGAATCCTGTACATATAGCTCAGACCATAGATGTAGGCAACAATGTAAAAGTTGGTTATTTAATGTACAATGGCTTTAACAGTAATTTTAATGATGCTCTAAATAGTGCTTTTGCACAATTTCAAGCTGAAGGCGCAAATGAATTAGTACTAGATTTAAGATACAACGGAGGCGGATCCGTGCAAACTGCTGCTTATTTGGGCAGTATGATTACAGGACAGTTTACGGGTCAAGTTTACTCTAAGCTTTTCTACAACGAAAATTTACAAAGTAGCAATAGGGATTTTTTGTTCACCAATAGTATTGAAGGTGGAGGAGCAATTAACAGTCTTAATCTCTCAAAGGTCTATGTATTGACAACTAATAGAAGAACGGCTTCAGCAAGTGAATTGGTAATAAATAGTCTACAACCTTATATTGATGTAGTGGTTATTGGTGAGAATACGGTTGGAAAGACCCAAGCCTCAATTACAATTTACGATTCTCCTAATTTAAGTTTTGAAAATGTAAATCCAAACCATACTTATGCTATGCAACCTTTGGTGGCTAATTCATCTAATGTAAATGATCAATTAGTACCAGCTGATGGTATAGATCCAACCATTGAAATAACAGAATCACCCAATACCTTTAATATGTTGGGCAATGTAAACGAGCCACTTTTGGCAGCTGCTATTGCCGATATTAACAATGCGGACCGGTCCTTTCCTAATATGAAGTTCAGTGATTTACCTCGCTTAATCAAAAGCAAAAAGTTAATCCCTGCTTTTGAACAGGAGATGTATTTAGAACAATAAAAAAAGCCGCTTTATGCGGCTTTTCTATTTTTACAACTTGAGGTTAAACCCTAAATTTAATCCCCTTCCTCGTGTTGCAAACCCAAATAATTCTTGGTAATCTTCATTAAGGATATTAGTGACGTTTGCAAAAACCGTCATTCTATTATTTATAATTTTATGGCTGATATAAAAATCCAATAAGCCATAAGATTCAAGAGTAATGGTATCATTTTCAAACGTAGTGCTATTGAAAACCGAATCGTTTCTTTCATCATTATATTGGTACGACAAACCTAAATTTGTGTTGTCAGAAAGACGATAATCCAATCTGGCATTCACTTTTATCTCAGGAATCCTTAGACTCAAATCTTCCTCAAGAGATGTGTAAGTAGCATTAAGATTCAAATTTAAATGCTTTAAAATATCTACTTGTGCTACCAACTCAAGTCCACTTGCCGTAAAAGATTCTTCTGTATTTTGATATTGAAATACAAAATTTCCAGTATCTACAAAATCAATAAAATTTTCTTCATCACGATTAAAATACACTAAGCTAACACGTGCGTTATTGTCAAAGACAACCTCTGCTCCTATTTCAAAAGTGCTGTTTTCCTCTGGTTCTAAATTCGGGTTTCCAAAACTGGGTTCAAATAATTGATATAAAGAGGGTGTAATATAAGCTGTACTATAACTTGCGAGTCCTTTAAGGTATCCAAAATCTGTATCAAATGTATATGATGGGTTGATACTATACACCAAATGACTCCCATATTCGCTATGGTTGTTTAATCTAAGACCTGCATTAATATTTAGACCAAAATCAGACACATAGACCACATTGGCATACGGGTCTGTGATGGTGAACTGAGCCTCTTCAGAATCTATACTTTGGCTAAACTCTGTTTCTCCAAAAGGAATTATAAAACTTTCCATTTGATTATCCTGAAAATTCAACCCTAAAACGGTATAAAACTTATCGTTAATATTGTAGCGATTAAAAGCGTCAATAACCACATTTTGCGCATTGAATTTTGAAGGAAAACTTGATACGATCTCACGGTCCACATCATTATAAGCAGCGTTAACTGTTATGTTTCCTTTAGCATAACTAAACTCCGGTGATATTCCAATACGGTATTGGTTTGACAGCGAAATATTATCGGCATCCATCATAGCAAAACTATCGTCAAAATTAGACTTAAAGTTATCGTAGTTGGCATAAGCGTTCAGCTTAAAGGAATTATCAAATCTATATCCTAATTTAATATTGGCATTATAGCTGTTGTATGGGTCAGACTCATTGCCATCTTCAATCGCAGATAAGCCGTCTGTATATTGCTGGGAAAAACTTGCTAAATAGCTGAAATTTTTAATAGTTCCGTTGGCAGATACACTATTTCTAAAATCCTCAACAACATAGTCATTTTCGTCTGCAGATTGATTAGTACCAAAAGTGCTTCTCAAATTCAGATTAAACGCTTTTTTTGAAGCATCCTTCAGCTTAATATTAATTACAGCTGTTGCTGCGCCAGTACCATAGAGCGTGCTTGATGCACCTTTTAGAATTTCTATGGACTCTATTTGATCTACGCTCAACAACCGCAAATCGTAATCGTTAGCTATTTGGGAAGCGTCGGTAACCTGAACACCATCAATCATCACTAACACTTGACGGTTTCTCCCACCTCGTATATAGTAACTTAAATTTTGCCCAGCATTACTTCGTACTCCGTTAATTTCTACGCCAACTGTGCGTCCAATAATTTCTGCAACGGATTGACCTTGCATTTTTTCCAAATCCTTTGAAGTGATCTTGGTCACCACCTTCCCAGAATTTTCGAGTTTGAGATTAAATCGTGAATCAGTGACAACCACCTCTTCTAATTGTTGTGTGGCTAACGAATCTTGCTTTTTTTGCGCATTGCCAGCACACAGCACACCTATACAAAGGCTGCTCCAAAACAGTTTTGTTTTGTTCATTTTTTAAAATTAATTTGCTCGAGAGAACATACAGCGAACTATACGTAAACTTTTATCCCGAAAGTTTGACTTCTTTGTTGAAATTGGCAGGTCTCCTGACTTGCGTCTTGTTATTTGTCTTCCCGAAGATGTCATTGAGAATCACTTCGAAAGCGTGATTTTCAACTAATCTCTTCAGTGACTTGAAGTGTAATAACAAGCATCACAAAATGTGACTTAGCTTACAGTTGCGGGAACAGTTCTAGAGTTGATTTTAAAATCGCACTAGATTCCCTTTTAATCGGCTTTGAAAATACAGTCAAAGCCAAACCAAATTTCGCAGCGAAAATAATCATTTTGATTATAGCATCACAACAAAATTATTTAATCTTATTTTTGAATCTATAATGAACACTTAATTATTAAAAATGAAATTATCGTTTTACTTTTTAATCATTTTTGCTTTCGTATCGTGCAAAGACGAAACAAAAAACCAAGAAATACCAGAATTTCCGAATTCCAATAAAACAGAACAAGTTCAATTAAAATATGCTGAAGGATTTTCTGTAAACGACAATGGTAATTATAAGGTTTTGACTATTACCAACCCATGGCCCGAAGCAGAAAAGTCGTATCGCTATGTTTTAATCTCTAGAGAGAATATGGCCAAAACTACGTTCTTGAAAGATGCTTATGATGGTATCATCATCAATCCTGTTGAACGGATTGTAGTCACCTCAACTACACATATTCCAGCATTGGAACTGCTGAACGTAACAAATAAACTTGTTGGATTCCCAGGTACAGATTACGTTTCTTCTCAAAATACCAGACAACACATTGATAATGGAACAATACGAGAATTAGGAAAAAATGAAGGTATAAATACTGAAGTATTATTAGAGGTGAATCCTGACGTGGTTGTGGGTTTTGGGGTAGACGGAGTCAACAAGACATTCGAAACCATAAAAAAAGCCAATATCCCAGTTATTTATAACGGAGATTGGGTAGAGTCTTCTGCATTGGCGAAAGCGGAATGGATTAAGTTTTTTGGAGTTCTTTTTAACAAGGAAAAAGAAGCTGATTCAATTTTTAATCAGATTGAAGCTGATTATTTAGAAGCTAAATCCATTGCTCAAAACGCAAAAAACCGACCAACAGTTTTAAGTGGAGCGATGCAAGGTGATATCTGGTATTTACCATATGGTTCTAGTCCAGAATCACAATTTATGAAAGATGCTGGAGTCAACTACCTTTGGAGCGAAACTTCAGGAAATGGAAGTTTAAACTTAAGCTTTGAATCTGTATTTAAAAAAGCCAAAGATGCCGATTTATGGATAAGCCCTTCTTATTACAGTAGCTATGATCAATTAGAAAAAGCTAATTCACTCTACAACAATTTTAAAGCCTTTAAGAACAGAAATATTTATACGTTTTCAAATACAACTGGTGAAACAGGTGGTGTACTCTATTACGAATTGGGTACCGCAAGACCTGATTTGGTCTTGAAAGATTTGATTAAAATTGCACATCCAGAACTATTAAAAAATTATAAACCTTATTTTTTTAATGAATTAAAATAGCAGTTCAAGACTTCCAGGATCTGATGGTAAACGTATCGGACTCAAGCTTAAAAGGTTTCTAAATTATGAAAAGCAACCATAAATATTCATTTATCATATTGGCAGCAATTTTGCTGCTGTGCTTTTTAGCAAATATAAGTTTAGGTTCTATACATATACCATTGACCGAAATTATTGAAAGTATTTTTGGTACAACAGAAAATGAGACCAGTCAACTCATCATCACAAAATATCGGCTACCAAAAGCACTTACAGCTATTTTAGTTGGATCTGGCTTAGGAACATCAGGATTGTTGATGCAAACGTTATTTCGCAACCCGTTGGCAGGTCCATTTGTGTTGGGAATCAGTTCTGGAGCTAGTTTGGGTGTTGCTTTGGTTATTTTGGGTTCAGGATTATTTGGAGGTTTATTTGCAACAGCGCTAATTTCTAAATGGAGTATCGTTATTGCTGCGAGCTTGGGCAGTTTTTTAGTGCTTTTGGCTGTTTTGGCAGTTTCGCACAGAGTACGAGATACAATGGCTATTCTAATTATTGGACTTATGTTTGGTAGCATTACTGCCGCAGTGGTTAGCGTGCTATCTTACTTTAGTTCTGCCGAACAACTTCAGCAATACATTTTTTGGGGATTTGGAAGTTTAAGTAACCTTTCATGGAATGAACTGTTGATTTTCTTCGGGATTTATTCTGTGGGCATTATTCTGACTGTCACTTCTATAAAAGGCCTTAACAGCTTGTTGCTTGGTGACAATTACGCTAAAAGTTTAGGCCTTAATTTAAAACAAAGCCGACTGATCATTATTCTTTCGACCAGTTTAATTGCTGGAACAATAACTGCTTTTGCAGGTCCTATAGCGTTTATTGGTTTGGCGATTCCGCATTTAACACGTCAAATTTTTAAAACTTCAAACCATAAAATCCTATTGCCTGCCGTATTTTTGTTTGGTGCCATCGTTATGCTTATATGCGATAGTATTTCCCAAGTTCCTGGAAGCGATTACACTTTGCCAATTAATGCCATTACCGCTTTAGTTGGAGCACCTGTTGTGATTTGGTTATTAGTTAGACAGCGGAAAATGATGTTTTGATATAATTTAATCGAGTTGTCATATTACACTAAATTTGGCATCTTTTAAAAGAATGAATCAAAACCTTAAGCAAGTGAATCAAGTGGACTAACCTCTTAAAAAGAATGGAAGATAAATTTCAAAATTTAATTTTAAAAGCAGAAAACCTCTCTATTGGCTACAAAGCAAAGAAAGCTGACAAGGTTGTTGCTTCAAACATTAATTTTGAACTCGAAAAAGGCCAATTAATTGGACTTGTTGGTCCTAACGGAATTGGAAAATCCACGCTTCTAAGAACCTTGATTAAAGTACAACCTGCTTTATCTGGATCCATATTACTTAATAACAAAGAGTTGAAAAACATTTCGACATCAGGATTGGCAAAACAATTGAGCATCGTATTGACCGAACAGCTCATCTCAAAAAACCTTTCTGTATACGAACTTGTCGCTTTGGGAAGACATCCTTATACAAATTGGGTCGGGAATCTTACAGATAAAGATATCACTATCGTAAATACATCTTTAAACCAAGTAAATATTTCAGATTTAAAGTATAAAAAATGTTACGAGTTAAGCGATGGTCAGTTTCAAAAAGTAATGATTGCGCGTGCACTTGCGCAAGATACTGACGTGATTGTTCTAGATGAACCTACTACCCATTTAGACATGTATCACAAAGCTTATATTTTAAAATTGCTTAAAAAACTAACAGAGGAAACGGGTAAAACCATCCTGTTTTCATCCCACGAAATAGATCTGGCGATTCAACTTTGCGATACTATGCTTGTGATGAAAGAAAATGAAGTTGTTTGTGACCAACCTTGTCGTTTAATTTCAAATGGTGTTTTTAAAACGCTATTTCCAAAAGATCTGATTTCTTTTGATGATACTACAGGAAGTTTTAGGGTCACAAAATAGGTTACAAGTTCGATTTCATTTTTTCAACTTAAAGCTAAAAATGTATCTTTAACAAATTTCTTTATACAAATATGAACGACACCGTTATTATATTTATCTCCATCATTATTTCAGCAGGTATTGGTGCTTTTATAGGACTTAAATTTGCCCAGTTAAAAAGTAAAAGCGACAGAAGCACACTCGAAGAACGTCAACTTCAGCTCAATAATAGTATTACTGAATTAAAACAGAATATTGATAAAGTTGAAACCGAACGCGAAACCATTAGAAGCGAAAAGGACTTTTTAAATGCCGAACTTTCCAGGAGAAATTCCGAATTTGAAAATCTCCAAAAACAAAATTTACAACGTGACGAAGAACTTGCCAAGCAACAAGAACAATTACGCAAGGATTTTGAATTGATGGCTTCAAAAATTTTGGATGAAAAATCTGAGAAATTCACACTTCAAAACAAAGAGAACATCAAAAACATTCTCAATCCACTTGAAGAGAAAATAAAAACTTTTGAGAAAAAGGTCGAAGACACTCAAAAAGAAAGCATCAGTATGCATTCCGCTTTAAAAGAGCAATTATTGGGCTTGAAAGACTTGAACCAGCAAATGGCTCAAGAAGCCACAAACCTTACTAGAGCGTTGAAAGGTGATAGTAAAACACAAGGAAATTGGGGTGAATTAGTATTAGAGCGTGTCCTGGAAAAATCTGGACTAGAGAAAAACAGAGAATATTTTGTACAACAGAATTTTCAGCGTGAAGATGGCACACGTGTGATGCCAGATGTGGTTTTACATCTTCCTGATGGCAAAAAAATGATTATAGATTCTAAAGTCTCCTTAACCGCTTATGAGCAATTTGTTAATGCCGAAGAAGAACAGCGCCCTTTATTCTTAAAAGCACACGTAAATTCCATTAAAAAACACGTAGACCAACTATCTGCCAAGAACTATCAGGATTTGTATGATATTGCATCTCCAGATTTTGTGCTCATGTTTATTCCCATTGAGCCAGCCTTTGCAGTGGCTATAAACGACGACAACTCACTTTACAATAAAGCGTTTGAACAAAATATTGTTATAGTTACTCCCTCTACCCTGTTGGCCACTTTACGCACCATTGATACTATGTGGAACAATGAAAAACAACAACAAAATGCCATTGAAATAGCCAAACAAGCTGGAGCACTTTATGATAAATTTGAAGGTTTAGTTACTGATTTAACTGGTGTTGGCAAAAAAATAGACTCTGCCAAAAGTGATTATTCTTCTGCCATGAACAAATTGGTTATGGGAAAGGGCAACTTAATTTCACGAGTTGAAAAAATTAAAAAAATGGGTGCAAAGGCTAAGAAAGCGCTGCCTGAAAACATCGTAAAACGAGCGACTGAAGATTTTGAATAAGAACACCATTAATATTATTTATAAATGGACGCTTAGGTTTTATTACCTTAGAATTTTATTCATCGGAATTGCAATGTTATGTTTTAGCATTACCTTACTAATTACTGATTATAAAGTCTCTGAGCTTCCCGATTTAAATTTATTTTTAATTATTCTATTGGCAATTTTGGGTATAGTTTTCTTAATTGTTGGGTTACTTCAGCAAGCCCATACCGAAATCGGAATTAGAGATAAAAAACATGAGAATGATTTAGATTAGTGTTTTTATTCCATTAAAAAGGCATAATTAAATATATTCCGTTTTTAAGGCATATATTAGTTTATTCCACTATAAAGGCATATATTTGAGAAAATAAACAAAGTTATGACTAGCGTTATTACGGGTGATATAATTAATTCAAGACGTGTTGTTAATCAAGGTATCTGGTTAAATCCACTAAAAGAAGCACTAAAACATATATCAAAAAATAACACGAAATATGAAATTTTCCGAGGTGATAGCTTTCAAGTAGAAGTGCAAGATATTCCGAGTAGTTTTAAAAAGGTTATTTATCTCAAAGCTTGCATCAAATCAATAAAAGGCTTTGACGTTAGGCTAGCAATTGGAATAGGCGATAAAAATTACATAGGTACAAATGTCAGCGAATCCAACGGTGAAGCTTTTGTTTATTCTGGCCAAGCATTTAAAACACTTCTATCAGAGAAAGTGAACTTAAAAATAATGTCTAAACATGTGGATTTTGATAGGAAGATGAATTTGTATTTTAAGTTGGCTCTAATTGCAATGGACAATTGGACCAGCAATTCTGCTGAAGTCGTAAGGTTAAGTTTAGAAAATCCAAAAATGATTCAAGCGGAATTGGCCCAACTTATTGGCATTAGTCAAGATGCAGTGAGTAAAAGACAAAAACGTGCTTATCTTGATGAAATTTTAGAGCTAGAAGAATTATTTAGATCAAAAACATCCCAATTATGACATTACTAATCTTGAAATTGATTGCTTCCCACCTCATTGGTGATTTTTTTTTACAACCCAAAAAATGGGTAAAAAACAAAGAAAAGAAGAAGCTCAAATCAATTTGGCTTTATGCCCATATTACTGTTCATGTAGCACTGATGTTTCTTATTATCTGGGACTTGTCTCACTGGAAATTAATTTTGAGCATTGGGTTAATTCACTTTATCATTGATGCTTGTAAAATTATAATTCAAAACAAAAAAAATAAGCGTTGGCTTTTTTTTATTGATCAGCTCTTACATTTTGCAGTGATTTTTATTTTGACACCATTATTCTTTAAAGAAGGCTATGAGTTTATTATCACCATAAAACCCAATTATTTATTATTAATAATTTGCTTTGGCTTTTTGACCATGCCAACTTCAATAATAATGAAAACTATTTTTTCTAAATGGAACATCTCAAAACTCACTAAAGACAATGAATCTCTTAAAGATGCAGGAAAGTATATTGGGATTTTAGAGCGTTTACTTGTATTTATTTTTATCGTAGTTGGCCATTGGGAGGCGGTCGGGTTTTTAATTACCGCTAAATCTGTTTTCAGGTTTGGTGACTTGACGGCCTCAAAAGAAAGAAAACTGACGGAATATATATTAATAGGTACACTCATCAGTTTTGGTATTGCCATTCTCACTAGCCTGCTTTATTTAAATCTTGTATCTCATGTATAAAACCATAGACTCATCTAGAATAAGCATTTCTCAACTTATGTTGCCTTCACATTCTAACTTTAGTGGCAAAATTCATGGTGGCTTTATTTTAAATCTTATGGATCAAATTGCATTTGCTTGTGCGTCCAAACATTCTGGCATGTATTGCGTTACAGCATCTGTTGACACTGTAGACTTTATTAATCCCATTGAAGTTGGCGAACTTGTTACCATGAAAGCTTCTGTTAATTATGTAGGAAAAACATCTATGGTTATAGGTATACGCGTAGAGTCCGAGCATATACAGACCGGAAAAAAGAAGCATTGCAATTCGTCTTACTTTACTATGGTTGCTAAAAATGAAAATGGTAAATCCAGTGAAGTTCCTGGACTTATTATCAATGACAAGACTGAAGTTTTAAGGTTTCTTAAAGCTATAAAAAGAGAAACCACTAAAAAAATGAGACAGAAAGAATTTGACCATATAGATTTTTCAATTAAAAATTATCTCGAAGAGCTCAAAAATTATAGAGTAAAAATTGAGCTACCAAATAAGTAATCACAAAAAAAAGCGACCAAAGTTAATCGGTCGCTATTTAGTTTTATGTTTAGATAGAAGTGATTTCTATTGCTTAATGAATCTTTTGGTTTGGGTAGTTTTATCGTTAGAAACCCTCACCAAATAAACACCTTTGTTCCAATTAGACACACTAATTACAGAGTTCATTTGCGTGATTTTACCTTTATGCACTCGTTTTCCCAATACGTCGAATACCTCAATATTTAATTCAGAATTATATGAAGGTAATGTAATGTTTAACCAATTTTTACTTGGGTTTGGTGCGATACTAAAGGTAGTATCATCTTCAAATTTCTTTGAACTTAAAGTACCCTCAGCGACAACGGTAATTGTTCCGAACATACTGCCTGAGTGAGGATTACATCTATAGTCATTCACACCAACTTCATTAAAAGTAACCGAAAACACTGTTCCTGGCGGTTGAGTATCAGTAGCAGAGGTTCCACTCATAAAATTCTCTTGGCTACCACTATTGCTAACAACATTATGATTTCCACTTGCAGACCATGTCCACCTCACCATGTCACCAACCTCGATAGTCCTGTCAGCATTATTTGAAGCAGAAGCTGGAGTTACGTTAGAATTCGATCCAAATGTCCAATCGATATCGTAGGTATCTTGTGCAGATATTGAAGTTGTTATTATAATACAACTTATTGTAAAAAGTAATTTTTTCATCATACAATCAATTTTAATCTAAGGTACGACAAATCTCATTACAAAATCACTCATATTAAATATATCCGACGAAATACATGTATTTTATCGGAAAAATCGACATTTAGTCCGCTTTTTGTCCCGTATTATTTACTCAAATACATTTTACGTCGCGAGTATAAATCATAGAATTCATCGTCCTTTAAGCTATCTATAAACAAAATGCTTTCACCAGTACTTTTCATTTCTGGTCCTAGTTTTTTATTCACGTTAGGGAATTTATTGAACGAAAATACAGGTTGTTTAATAGCATAGCCATTCAACTGCGGATTAAAGTCAAAATCAGTCACTTTATTCACACCCAGCATAACTTTTGTTGCATAATTCACATAAGGTTCATTATATGCTTTCGCGATAAATGGCACTGTTCGTGACGCTCTTGGGTTAGCTTCTATAATGTAGACGACATCATCTTTAATTGCAAATTGAATATTTATTAACCCAACGGTATTTAAGGCCAAAGCAATTTTTTTAGTATGGTCTTTAATTTGCTGCATAACAAATTCACCTAAGTTAAATGGCGGTAAAGTTGCATTACTATCACCAGAGTGAATTCCGCAAGGTTCAATATGCTCCATAATACCTATAATGTACACATTCTCGCCATCGCAAATAGCATCTGCCTCAGCTTCAATAGCTCCATCAAGATAATGATCTAACAATAATTTGTTTCCAGGAATGGACTTGAGTAAATCGATGACATGAGCCTCCAACTCATTTTTATTAATAACAATTTTCATGCCTTGACCTCCCAAAACGTATGAAGGTCTTACCAAAATTGGAAAGTCGAGAACATCTGCAATCGCTAATGCTTCATCTGCAGAGGTTGCTACATCAAACTCAGGATAAGGAATGTTGTTTTCTTTCAGTATATTAGAAAAACTACCTCTATCCTCAGCTAAATCCAAGGACTCGTAGCTAGTACCCATGATTTTAACACCATAGCGATCCAATTTTTCAGCAAGTTTTAGAGCCGTCTGGCCACCTAATTGTACAATTACACCTTCAGGTTTTTCATGTTGAATGATGTCATAAATATGCTCCCAAAACACTGGTTCAAAATAAAGCTTATCTGCAATATCAAAGTCTGTAGAAACCGTTTCGGGATTACAATTAATCATAATAGTTTCATAACCGCATTCTGCCGCAGCTAAAACGCCATGTACACAGCAATAATCAAATTCAATACCCTGTCCTATTCTATTTGGACCTGAACCTAATACAATAATTTTCTTTTTGTCGGTTACAATACTTTCGTTATGCACGGAAACTTTACCATCGGCTGTTTCCATTTCACTTTCAAAAGTAGAATAGTAATATGGTGTCTGTGCTTTAAATTCGGCCGCACAAGTATCGACCAACTTAAATACTCTATTAATGTTCAGCTCGCGACGTTTATTATAAACTTCACTCTCTAAACAGCCTAGCATATGAGCTATTTGACGGTCACCATAACCTTTTTGTTTCGCTTCTAACAATAATTCCCTATCAATATTATCTATTTTATAGGTTGAAATTTCCTTTTCCAAATGAAATAATTCTTCATATTGCTTTAAGAACCACATATCTATTTTAGTTATCTCGTGAATACGACTTAATGGAATACCCATTTGTATGGCATCATAAATCACGAAAACCCTGTCCCAACTTGCGTGGGTTAACTTATCAATTACTTGATCGTAATCTTTATATCCTTTACCATCAGCTCCCAATCCATTTCGCTTTATTTCTAAAGATTGTGTGGCTTTATGCAGTGCCTCTTGAAAAGAACGACCAATGGCCATCACTTCTCCAACAGCTTTCATCTGTAAACCTAATGTTCTGTCCGAGCCCTCAAATTTATCGAAATTCCAACGCGGAATCTTTACTATAACATAATCTAGTGTAGGCTCAAACAAAGCCGAAGTCGATTTTGTTATCTGGTTATCTAATTCATCCAGAGTATAACCTAATGCCAATTTAGCAGCAATTTTTGCAATTGGATAACCCGTTGCTTTACTCGCTAACGCTGACGAACGTGATACACGAGGATTGATTTCAATAGCAATAATTTCTTCGTCTTCGTCTGGACTCACCGCAAATTGCACATTACAACCACCTGCAAAATCACCAATGCTTCGCATCATGTGGATGGCCATATCTCGCATTCTTTGATATGTTTTGTCAGAAAGTGTCATCGCAGGTGCCACCGTAATAGAATCACCTGTGTGGATTCCCATTGGATCCATGTTTTCAATGGTACATATAATAACAACATTGTCATTTCTGTCCCGTAATAACTCTAACTCATACTCTTTCCAGCCCATCATGGCCTTATCGATCATTACTTCATGGATTGGCGAAATTTCCAATCCTCTAGTTAAGGCCTCATCAAATTCTTTTTCATCATAAACGATAGATGCGCCTGCACCTCCCAAAGTAAATGACGCTCTAATACATAAAGGAAATCCAAATTCCTGAGCTATTTCTTTTCCTTTTAAAAAAGATGTTGCCGTTTCTTGAGGTGCCATTCCAACACCGATTTTCAGCATTAATTCTCTAAATTTTTCTCTATCCTCTGTTATGTTGATCGCATCAATATCTACACCAATAATTTCAACTCCAAAATCTTCCCAAATTCCTTTTTCATCTGCTTCAATACAAAGATTCAATGCCGTTTGCCCACCCATAGTTGGAAGCACTGCGTCAATTTGAGGGTGCTCTTTCAATATTTTTATAAGCGACTTCGTGGTTAAAGGCAACAAATAGACGTGATCTGCCATAGAAGGATCAGTCATAATAGTTGCAGGATTAGAATTGATAAGTATCGTTTCTATTCCATCCTCATTTAACGAGCGTAAAGCTTGAGAACCTGAATAGTCGAATTCACAGGCCTGGCCAATGACTATAGGACCAGAGCCGATAAGTAAAATGGATTTGATGTCTTTGTTTTTTGGCATTTGATAATGTTTTGGTTTGCAAAAATAGTTATCTATTGGGTACAAAAAAAGGCGTTACACCTAAGTAACACCTTTAAAATATTAACAATTGTTAATCATTATTTTTTATGTCTTGTTTCGGTTGATACAGACAATTTCTTTCTTCCTTTAGCTCTTCTGCGTGCTAAGACTTTTCTTCCGTTTACAGAAGCCATTCTTTCTCTGAAACCGTGCTTGTTTCTTCTCTTTCTCTTTGACGGTTGAAACGTTCTTTTTGGCATTGCTTTATTTTTTAAAAACTAATATTCTTTTTTTTAAATGATTGAGGCCTCCCTCAAAACTGCGTGCAAATATACAACATCTTTTTACTTTTGCAAGACCCAAAATAAAAATATTTAGAATTGTTTTTATTACCTTTGCGCACTGCAAATACACACGAAAATATGTTCAATAAAAATATAAAATTAGTCATTGCCGCCTTAATTATTGGTTACGGTATCTACCAGTTCACCGAAGGTGAAATAGGCAATGGCATCATGTTTCTATTATTATCACTTATCTTTATTTTCCTTTATTTTAAAAACGAATTGATTCTAATTGCATTTCTAAGATTAAGAAAACAAGATTTTGAAGGTGCCAAAAAATGGCTGGATAAAATTAAAAACCCTGAAGCTGCGTTGGTAAAAAAGCAGCAAGGATACCTCAATTACCTCAATGGCATCATGGTATCACAAACCAATATGAACGAGGCCGAGAAATACTTTAAAAAAGCCATTAGCTTAGGTTTATCTATGGATCATGATTTGGCTATGGCAAAATTAAACTTAGCGGGAATTGCATTTTCCAAAAGAAGAAAACAAGAAGCTAAAAAATTGTTGCAAGAGGCAGATGATTTAGACAAACGGGATATGTTGAGCGAACAAATTAAAATGATGAGACAGCAAATGAAAAAAGCTTCCATACCTAAGCAGCATTATGGGCAACCAACATCCGCAAGGCAAAATAGAAGAAGTAGGAGATAAAAAATTATAAAAGTGGAGCCATTAGTCTAGCTATTGCCTCTACTAGCTTAACTCGTTTAGGTCGGTTGGTCCATGATTTTAAATCTAATTTCTCTGTATCTTTGAGATCATCATTGAATAACGCTTTGAGTTCTTTACTTAATTCTTTGTCATAGACTAGTGCATTGACTTCAAAATTAATATTAAAACTTCTATAGTCCATATTGGCTGTGCCTACTGAGCTAAATACTCCATCTATAACCATAGTCTTCGCATGTATAAACCCTTTGGTATATTGGTAAACTTCAATACTGGCTTCAAGTAAACGTTCTAAATATGAATTAGTGGCGTATTCTGCAATCCAAGAATCTGATTTTTTTGGTACTATGATTTTTACTTTAATATTACTTCGTGATGCAACTTGTAAAGCGGTTATGATTTCATCATTTGGTATAAAATAAGGTGTTGTAATGTAGATATAATCGGTTGCATTAGTAATGGCAACGAAAATGGCCTCCATGATATTGGACCAATCGGTATCAGGACCACTGGCAGCGATTTGCAAGGGTACATTTTCTTCGCAGTCATGATCTGGAAAATACGTTTTTGAAATTTCCAGTTCATCACCACTGGCAAAATCCCATGAGGTAAAAAAAAGTATTTGTAATTGTTTTACAGCTTCACCAACCATTCGCAAGTGAGTGTCTCTCCAATATCTTTTATTGTTTGCATTGACATACTGGTCTGAAATATTAACACCACCAACGTAACCAATCTTACCATCGATAACAATTATTTTTCTATGGTCCCTGTAATTCATCTGACCTGTAAATCTCGAAAACAATACAGGCATAAAGGAGTGCATTTCTATACCACAATCCTTTAATCTGGTTTTTGTTTTGGATGTAATTGAGCTACCTACATCATCAATAACAATTCTTACCTCTACTCCATCTTCAGCTTTTTCACATAGTATATCAAATAGTTCCGTTCCTATTTGGTCATCTTTAATAATAAAATATTCTAGATGAATGTGATGTTCTGCCTTCTTTAAATCTTCAAAAAGTAATTCAAATTTCTTGTCACCATTTTTAATGAGTTTAACTTCGTTATTAATAGTGAGTTTGGAATTTTCATTATTGTAGAGCAATGGGATGAGTTTGGATTTTTCGTCCAGTATCTCATCAACCTCATCAATTTTTTTGTTATCAAGTTCTAATTGGTCTTGTATTTTTTTTATGACCGATTGATTAAGAACATTTTTACGACTGAAGATTTTTGTCTTTCTATACTCCTTTCCGAAAAGATAATAAACTACTAAACCAAGACCCGGAAAAGCCAAAAGCCCTATAATATAACTTAGGGCCTTTGTTGGGTTTAGTTTTTTGAGTAAAATGGTCACCACTGCAGAGAGCGCAAGGGTATAATTGAGAACAATTAGAATGAGCCAAATATTACTTCTTATAAAATCCAAATGTTATGGTGTTGCTGAATAAAAGCCCTCTTCAGGGATTTCAATCTTATATAATTTTCTCGATGAATTATTTAAATGAGGCTCTCTTAACCAAGGGTTGTGAATTTTTAAAATTTTATAATTAATACCAAAACGCTTAGCAAATTGCGAAAAATCTGTAACAGCGGTATCAACTTCTACTTTGTAGGTTGGGACTGGTTGATACAAATGATTTTGATTAAAGTTAAATCCATATTTAACAGGGTTAGACAAGATCTCTTTCAACGCAACAATTCTAAAAATATAACGTCCAGTTTCCTCGCCTAGCAACAAATCATAGTAGCCAGTAACATCCTGCTCTTTTAGACGCCTTGATACACCTGCATTCCCTGCATTGTATGCCGCAGCCGCTAAGGTCCACGATCCAAGATTTTCTTTGGCATTTTTTAAATACTCACATGCTACTTCTGTTGCTAATTCTAGATTGTAACGCTCATCTACATTGCTATTGACCTCTAATCCGTTTTCTCGTCCTGTGGCTTTCATGATTTGCCACACACCTGTAGCGCCAGCTGGTGAAACTGCGTTGGTCAAACCACTTTCAATTAGTGCGAGGTATTTAAAATCTTCTGGAATGCCATTTTTTTCTAAAATAGGCTCAATAATCGGAAAATATTTATTGGCACGTTTAAACATCAATAAACCATTAGACTGCCAATAAGTATTTACCAACAGCTCGCGGTCCATACGTTCGTAGATATCAGGATTATTAATCGGGACGGCTTCACCTGCAAAGTTTAAGTTTTCTGGCATATCCAAAGCATAAACATTATAATCATTAACCAATGGTTTTTCTTTACCCAAGGTATTGTCCTGCTCAGCTTTTTCTACTGGTGTTTTTTGCATAGCAAAAATAAATAGTCCTGATACACAGACCATTCCTACTGCGGCTAAACTATTTTTTATAATTTTCATATCGTTTCTTTTTTTTATAAATGTAAGTAATCTATTGATGTCTTTCAAGCTCAATCCTTAATAAGTTTAGGTAAATTTTCGTTAAACCATTTGTATTTATTTATGACCATAATATGTGTTCCGCCTTTAATCACGATACAATTTCCCTTGCACGAGTGTGGAAAAACGGCATCACTATCACCGTGGATGTAAATAGCATCGGGATGTGGCTCTTCCTGCTCCCAACAAACTACTTGTTCTATAGCCCAATCTAAATAACGTTTATCATTAACTGAAAGATACTTTTTATATAACTCTATCCTTTTGGTAATGGTCTCACCAAATGCATATTTGGCCAAAAGGTCTATATTTGAGACTAATCTTGTTGGTAAAATTTTATAGGCCTTTGTATATTTAAGTAGCTTTAAACGCTTTGGCAACTCATGGTGAGACTTTACACTAGAAACCACAAAAAGCTTTTTCAACTTAATAAAATTGCTCATTTCTTGTACCAGCATGCCACCAAAAGACACTCCCAAAAGCACAACGTTATCTTCTGAAATAAATTGGCACATTCGTCTGGCATAATCTGATAAACTTTCATTTTTATTTGGGATTTGCCATTCTAACCAGTGGATTTGAAATTCGTCTTCTGGTAGTTTAATGTATTCAAAAATCGATGGATTTGCAGCCATACCAGGCATTAAATAAACATGTATAATTTCTGAATCCATTTATTTACCTTCTTAATAAATCAAATTATCAATTAAAGCAGAACGCTCTTTAAATTCTTACATTTTAAGGTTTTAACAATAGCCGACCTAAAAGTTTAGTTGATTTTTTGTACCTTTGCACTACAAAGCTATATAATTTATAGCATCTACCGCACCAACCGCTGAACTTTAAATAAAGAATTATGACTGAAACTGCTGAATTGATTGACAATGAATTCCTACGTCAATTTGAATTAAAGGTTGGAGAAGAAATGGCTATTATTGAGTATTCTCTTCAAGAACGGAAAATTTTTCTGACCAAAATGGCAATTCCTGATGTTATTAAAACCGATGAGTTTGAACTTGAATTCATTGATATGGTGTTTAGCAATATTAAGGAACGAAATATTAGCGTAGTGCCAACAAGTCCTGAAATTGCGAAATTTGTAAAAAGAAACAGAAAATATAAGCGCATGCTACCAGTTGGTATCCGTATTTAATTCTCGACAATTTTATCGAAAAACCCGAAGTTTATAAACTTCGGGTTTTTTGATTTATATAGCGAGCTTTTCAACAAAATCAAATCTAACCAAGCCGTCTTCGTCGATTTCATTTAGACGAACCGTTTGTATAGTGTTAACCAATTCAGGATTCCACGGGGCTTTTACTTTTACGTAGTTTTCGGTGAAACCGTGAATATAACCTTGCTTATTTTCGCCTTCAAATAAAACTGCTCTTTCCGAATGTAATTGCTCTTCGTAAAACGCTCTTCGCTTTTTAGCAGAAAGACCTCTTAACATTTTACTTCGCTTTGTGCGAATATGTTTTGGCACCACATCAATCATTTCTGCAGCTTCGGTATTGTCACGTTCAGAATATGTAAAAACATGCAAATAAGAAATGTCTAAATCATTCAGAAAGTTATATGTTTCCAAAAAGCGCTCATCCGTTTCACCTGGAAAACCTACAATTACATCTACCCCAATACAAGCGTGGGGCATGGTCTTTTTAATTTTAGCTACACGATCTTCATAAAGTTCTTTCATATAGCGACGTTTCATTTTTTTAAGAACATCGTTGCTTCCGCTTTGTAGTGGTATATGAAAATGGGGTACGAACGCTCGTGACTCTCCTACCAATTTTATAGTCTCATTTTTAAGAAGATTGGGCTCTATGGAAGAAATCCTTAATCGTTCAATTCCTGCAACCTTGTCTAGTTTAGTAACCAAATCCAGAAACGTGTGCTCGTGTTTTTTATTCCCAAATTCGCCTTTACCGTAATCACCGATATTAACACCAGTAAGTACAATTTCCTTAATGCCTTTGGCTGAAATTTCTTTGGCATTTTTAAGTACATTGTCCATTGTGTCACTTCGTGAAACACCTCTTGCCAATGGTATCGTGCAATAGGTACATTTATAATCACAACCATCCTGAACCTTTAAAAATGCTCTTGTTCTGTCCCCAATACTGTAACTACCAACATAAAAATCAGCTTCATTAATCTCACAGCTATGTACTTCACCATGCTCATTTTTTGTAAGATCGTTTAGGTAGCTCGTTAACTTAAATTTTTCTGTGGCACCTAATACTAAGTCCACACCATCTACATCTGCTAGATCTTCTGGTTTTAGTTGTGCATAACAACCAATCGCAGCCACAAAAGCATCAGCATTAACTTTCTGCGCTTGTTTAACGATGGTCTTAAAACGTTTATCCGCATTTTCAGTTACCGAACAGGTGTTTATGACATAAACATCTGCCCTTTCACTAAAGTCCACACGCTCAAATCCCTCTTCCTTAAAACCCCTAGCAATTGTAGATGTTTCAGAGAAATTAAGCTTGCAGCCCAAAGTATAAAAAGCGACTTTTTTTGTTGGATTCATTCTCGTACTTTTACCAAGTTTGCAAATTTACAACTTATAAATTATATGCTCAAACTTGGAGAATTAACGTATACCGGAATTAGAACAATTTTAGTTTTTATGATGTTTTATTCTTGTCAATCCGAGAATAATTCAGCACGAGAGGATTTGGTATTTAGATATAATGAGCATAAGAATATTGGTTCTTTGGACCCAGCGTTTTCTAAGGATTTATCAGACATATGGGCTACGAATCAATTATTTAATGGCTTGGTACAGATGGACGACCAATTAAATATTCAGCCGTGTATTGCTAAAAAATGGACCATTAAAGATAACGCAAAAACGTACATATTTAATCTTAGAAAAGATGTGTTTTTTCATAAACACGAATTGTTTACTAAAGATTCCACACGAACAGTAAAAGCCTCAGATTTTGTTTATAGTTTCAACAGGTTGAAAGATGAAAAACTTGCATCGCCAGGAAGTTGGGTATTACAGAAAGTTGAAAGTTTTTCGGCCATAAACGATTCTATTTTTCAAATTAAGCTGAAACAACCTTTTCCTGCGTTCTTGGGTCTACTCACGATGAAATATTGTTCTGTGGTACCAAAGGAAATTGTTGAACATTACGGTAACGATTTTAGATCAAATCCTATTGGCACAGGACCTTTTAAGTTTAAACGTTGGGAAGAAAATCTAAAATTGGTCTTCAGACGCAATAACAGTTATTTTGAAATTGATGATAATGGCAGCCCATTACCTTTTCTCGAAGCCGTAGCTATTACTTTTTTACCGGACAAACAAAGTGAGTTCCTACAGTTTGCCCAAGGAAATATAGACTTTATTTCAGGCTTGGATGGGTCGTACAAGGATGAAGTTTTAACATCTGATGGCAAACTGAAGCCCAGCTATGCCAATGACGTAAACATGATTCGTGGTCCATATCTAAATACAGAATATTTAGGATTCTATATGGCAACTGATGTACCAGAATTGCAATCCTTAAAGTTGAGAAAAGCAATCAATATCGGTTTTGACAGGCATAAAATGATGACCTATTTGCGTAATGGTATTGGCATACCTGCGCGCGGAGGGTTTATTCCAAAAGGCCTGCCTGGTTTTGATGATTCAATAGGTTTTGCTTATCAACCAGAAAAGGCTAAACAATTAGTTGCAGAATTTAAATCAGAAACGGGTATCACTAATCCAGAAATCACGCTAACAACAACAAGTAATTACCTAAGTTTTTGCGAGTTCATTCAACGAGAACTTCAAAAAACGGGACTGGAAGTTAATGTGGATGTCATACCAGCTTCAAGTTTAAAAGATGGCAAAGCTAATGGACAACTTGATTTCTTTAGAGCCAGTTGGATTGCAGATTATCCTGATGCCGAAAATTATTTATCCCTGTTCTATAGTAAAAATTTTGCCCCAAACGGTCCTAATTACACGCATTTTAAGAATGAATACTTTGATGCATTATACGAATCAGCATATCTAGAAACAGACCAAGAGAAACGTGCAGAATTATACACTAAAATGGATTCTTTAGTTATAAGTTCCGCTCCCATTGTACCTTTATTTTATGACGAAGTGGTACGATTTACCAGAGAAGATATTAAAGGATTGGGAATTAACCCAACCAATTTATTAGACCTAAAGTATGTTCGAAAAAACTAAATGGGTAGGGGAATTAGGTTTAACCTATCACAATTCGAGATTTTCTTTTAATAATCCCAATACTATAAAAAACTGCGATAAGTTAAATGCAAAGGCGATAATAATGCTGCTAAATATACCATATTGATATTCAGGCGAAAACATATTTAAGGCTGTTAAACCGTCTACAATTAACATTAATAAAAACCCAATTAAAACTAAGATAAAACTGGCTTTATTAACGACTCTGTATCTGATATATGAAAATAATCCAAATAATATTGTTACAAATAAATACACTAAAACCTGCACAAAATAAATATCCTTTATATTGTTGATTATGGATGTAAAAATAAACAGCATATATACAATACAAAAAATTAGAAACGGAATTATACGCTTAAATTTAAAATCTTCGTGATGCGAAAAACGAATTATAAAACAAATTTTAGCGAAAATCAACATGACTACAGCCATGTTAAAACTGAAAACAGAATAGCGGTCCAGGAAAAATAAGTCCCCAAATAAAAATAAAAGTATCCCTGAAACTACGAGCACAAACTTTTCTCTTTTATAATTTTGAATATGCTTAAAAAAGAAATGTAAAATAAGTGCTGGAGCAATAGGTTTTATGAAATACCGATAGTAGATAGGGCTATCACTATATTTCAAAGCAATATTAACAAGCAAGACAACAATGATTAAAGTTATATAGCCAATTATACGATAAGACAATAATTTACGCATAGCATAAGGTATTTTGTAGCACAGTAAAACAATTTGACCAGCTTATTTAAATACGTTCACAAATTTAATTTCCAGATATTTACAATGTATCCAGTATGGTTTTCAAATCGGTTTAGAACCATTTCATTAATGATATTCTAAAAATATTTAAAGTCATCAGCATATTCACCTATTATTAATGAAGCTTCCGTCCCTTATCCTTAATCTTATAGACTCATTTAATTATCAAGCGTTGACTGGATTATAATTTATCACCGATAACACCAGTTAATAAATGGTTAAGTTCTGTATAGTTAAGCTTTTTCATATCAACGACTTTGTTTTGAAGAAATCCATAGGTTAAGGTTAATTGGGCACGTAACACCATTTTATTCTCGTCTGTACTTTTTGGTTTCTTCAAAAACATGCTCTAATATCGCCTTGTCTGCTTCTGTAAATTCTTCTTTTCGTCTTGCCATGACAACTTCAGCAACTTCAAACGCTTTAATCGTTTTATAGGTAACGAAACCTTTACTCCCTCCCCAAGAAAAACTTGGCACAAAATTTCGAGGGAAACCACTTCCAAAAATATTAGCGCTTACACCGACAACGGTTCCTGTGTTGAACATGGTATTGATTCCGCATTTACTATGGTCTCCCATCATGAGACCACAGAATTGTAATCCGGTTTTAGCAAACCCTTCAGTTTTATAGTTCCACAGACGAACTTCTGCATAGTTATTTTTTAGATTGGAATTATTTGTATCGGCTCCCAGGTTACACCATTCACCCAAAACGGAATTGCCTAAAAAACCGTCATGTCCTTTATTGGAAAAGCCGAAAAATACCGAATTATTCACCTCACCTCCAACTTTACTATGAGGTCCAATAGTCGTGGCTCCATAAATTTTGGTTGCTAATTTCAATGTGGCATTATGGCAAAGTGCCAAAGGACCACGCACCACAGTACCTTCCATGACCTCAGCATCTCGACCAATGTAAATGGGACCAGAGCTAGCATTAAGAGTTGCAAAATTTAATACCGCTCCTTTTTCGATAAAAATGTTTTCTGGATTAACAGTATTGACTGTTGTTGGAATAGGCATCGATTCTCGGTCTTTGGTTATAAGGTTGAAATCCTCAGCTATCGCCTCGGCATTTTTTGAGAAGATATCCCAGGTATTTTCAACTTTTAGAATATCACCTTTGAACTCAACAGCTTCAAATTTCGAAAAATCACTAACTTCTTCTCCTTCTTTGACAAAAAATGCAATCACATCCTCACCCTTAAACAATGCTTGATTGTTCTTAAGTCCTTTTACAAATTCTATAATCTCTTTATTTGGCAAAAACGAGGCATTAATCATAATATTTTCTTCCATCTCTACCATCGGAAATTTTTCAGCAAGATAGTCTTCAGTGACTGTGGTCGTAGTGTACTCTAAGAACGATTCCCATTTTTCTCTAATAGTCAAAATACCAATACGAATGTCTGCAACCGGTCTAGTATAAGTGAATGGCAAAAGATTATCGCGATATGGTCCGTCAAAAAGAATGTAGTTCATAAAAAGTAAGAAGTTAAAAGTTGGAAATCAGAAGTTTGTCCCTACTAAATTTCAACCATAATTACAATATCAAAAATAGCCTAATTATAGAAAACAAAAAAGCCTTTCCGTTTCAGAAAGGCTTTGTAAAATTATCTTAAAGCTGAGCTTATTTCTTAAACTTAGCGTATTTGTTCTTAAACTTATCAATACGACCAGCTGTATCAACCAATTTAGATTTACCTGTATAGTATGGGTGTGATGTTCTTGAAATTTCTAGTTTTACTAACGGATATTCAGTACCATCAACATCAATAGTTTCATTTGTATCTGCTGTAGATTTTGTTAAAAACACGTCTTCGTTAGACATATCCTTAAACGCTACTACTCTATAATTTTTTGGATGTATTCCTGCTTTCATCACTAAATGCTTTAAATATTTCGATTTTTTCGAGGTGCAAATTTAAGTATTTTTTACAAAATCACAATCTTTTTATTCTTTTTTATTTTAAAAAAATGTGTAACGTTTTACTATCTTTAGTTACTAACTAAACAGTTAACTAATAAAACCAACTTAAATTATGGAAAAATCATTAAAATCATCAGCAACTAGCTACGGACTTTATTTAGCACTGATTCTTACCTCTCTAACAATAATTGGATATGCCGTTTACCTAGACTTATTTACAAAATGGTGGTTTGGCATCGGCCAATTATTATTGGTAGTAATATTTGGTATCATATCTTCAATGAAGGCCAGAAAAATAATGGGTGGTTACATCAGTTTTAAGAATGCATTCACAGCATTTTTTATTACTATAGCCATTGGAATCACAATACCTGCGCTCGTGGGATTAATTATATTCAACTTTGTAGACCCTGATGCCGCAGTAGTACTGCAGGACAAAATTATTGAATCTCAAATTGCAATGATGCAAAATTTTGGTGCACCTCAAGAATCAATCGATGCAGCTATGGAACAGATGCGAGCTGAAGAAAACTTTTTCTCAATTGCCAATTCTCTAAAATCTATTGCCTACCAACTTGTTGGTTTTAGTGTCGTTGGATTAATTGTAGCCTTGGTAGTTAAAAAAACTGACCCACACGCTTAAAAAATTTCTCTATTTTTGAAGTCTAGAAATTAGACCACATTAATATGAACATATCAGTAGTTATACCACTACTTAACGAAGACGAATCCCTAAGGGAATTATACGATTGGATTGTATCAGTGATGCAATCCAATTCGTTTTCTTACGAAATACTTTTTATTGATGATGGCAGTACGGACAATTCTTGGCAGGTAATTCATGAACTTTCTAAAACTGATCCTGATGTTAAAGGTATTAGGTTTTTAAAAAACTTTGGTAAATCTCAAGCATTACACGCTGGTTTTGCAGCAGCTAAAGGTGATGTGGTTATTACTATGGATGCAGACCTACAAGACAATCCTGAGGAAATTCCCGAGTTATATCACATGATTACCAAAGAGAATTTTGACTTGATTTCTGGTTGGAAAAAGAAACGCTACGATTCGGTTTTATCCAAAAATTTACCTTCAAAACTATTTAATTGGGCTGCGAGACGCACCTCTAGTGTCAAATTACACGACTTTAATTGTGGATTAAAGGCTTACAGTAACGCAGTTGTAAAACACATTGATGTGTACGGAGAAATGCACCGATATATTCCTGTATTGGCAAAAAATGCAGGTTTTACCAAAATTGGTGAAAAAGTGGTTCAACACCAGGCTAGAAAATACGGAAAAACAAAATTTGGAATGAACCGCTTCATCAATGGGTTTTTGGATTTGCTGACAATTTGGTTCATCTCACGTTTTGGCAGAAGACCAATGCACCTTTTTGGTGCGCTTGGAGTTATTATGTTTATCATCGGCTTTGGATTTGCGCTTTACCTCGGACTGGATAAGTTGTTTTTTAATCCATCAGGAAGACTCATTACAGATAGACCTCAATTCTATTTATCACTCTCTACCATGATTATTGGTTCTCAATTTTTTATTGCTGGCTTTTTGGGTGAACTTATCTTACGATCAAAACGGCAGCAACAACGCTATTTTATTAAAGAAGATTTAAATTTGTCTTAATTTTAAAAAGAAAAATTTGTAGTAATTTAATTCCTCTATTCATTCTTCTTATTTTTATCTAACCAATTATTGAATTATGCTTCACATAAAACCCGAAATATTAGAACGCGTCAACACTTGGCTCACACCTTCTTTTGATAAAGATGACCAGGAGCAGATTAAACACCTTATAGCTTCCTGCCCAAAAGAACTCGAAGAAAGTTTTTATAAAGATCTGGAATTTGGAACTGGTGGAATGCGTGGTATCATGGGTCTTGGTACTAACAGAATCAATAAATATACTTTAGGGAAAAACACCCAAGGTTTAAGTAATTATTTAAATCAGTCATTTCCTAATGAACTTGTAAAAGTTGCAATAGCCTACGATTGCAGACATAACAGTAAATCGCTGGCAAAGGTAGTAGCAGATGTATTTTCAGCAAATGGCATAAAAGTATTTTTGTTTGAAGATTTAAGAGCCACACCAGAATTATCCTTTGCCCTCAAACATCTCAATTGTCATTGTGGCATAGTACTTACGGCATCTCACAATCCACCAGAATATAATGGCTACAAAGTATATTGGCAGGATGGCGGACAGTTAGTGCCACCTCAGGATAGTGAAATCATTGCCGAAATAAATAATTTGGAATATTCTGAAATAAAATTTGATGCCAACAAAGATTTAATTGCATATATAGGTAAAGAAGTCGATGACATTTTCATTGACAAATCTGTTGAAAACGGAAGTTTTGATACTTCAACCGAAGCTCGAAAAAACCTCAATATCGTCTTCACATCTTTACACGGTACATCTATTACCGCAATTCCTGAAACTTTAAAACGTGCTGGTTACACAAATGTACATATTGTTGAAGAGCAACGTGAACCTAACGGCGATTTCCCAACAGTAAAATCACCCAACCCAGAAGAACCCGAAGCACTTAAAATGGCCATGGAATTGGCAGAAAAAGTTGATGGAGATATTGTTATAGGTACTGACCCAGATTGCGACCGTCTAGGTGTTGCTGTTAGAAACTTAGAAAACGAATTGGTAATACTTAACGGTAACCAAACTATGATACTTATGACTGATTTTCTATTGCAACAATGTAAAAAGTCTAATAAAATAAACGGCAATCAGTTTGTAGGTTCTACAATTGTTTCCACACCAATGATGGCTGTTTTGGCAGATGCTTATGATGTTGAGTACAAAATAGGACTGACAGGCTTTAAGTGGATTGCCAAAATGATTAAAGACTTTCCAGAACAGGATTTTATTGGTGGTGGTGAAGAAAGTTTTGGCTACATGGTAGGTGATTTTGTGCGTGATAAAGATGCAGTAACCTCTACCCTATTGGCATGCGAAATTGCTGCTCAGGCTAAAGCCAATGGCAAAACGTTGTATGAAAAATTGATTGACCTCTATGTGAAACACGGCTTTTACAAAGAACGGTTGATTTCTTTAACTAAAAAAGGCATATCTGGCGCAGAAGAGATCAGGCAAATGATGATTGATGCAAGAGAAAATCCTTTGAAGGAAGTCAATGGTTCAAAAGTAATACGCATTGAGGATTACCAACTGTCCATCGCAAAAGATGTTTTAAATCTAAAAGAGGAAACGCTATTTATACCAAAATCCAACGTACTCATCTATTACACGGAAGACGGCAGCAAAATTGCATTACGACCAAGTGGTACCGAGCCAAAGATAAAATTCTATATCAGTGTTAACACGGATCTTGACAATGTGTCCGACTTCAAAAAAACGGAACAACAATTGGAAGACAGAATTGACGCTATCCTTGCGGATATGAATTTGTAATTAATGGATTATATAAAAAAGCTAGCCCGTTTCATAATACCCTATAAAAGGTATGCGATACTCAATATAATTTGCAATATTTTTTATGCTCTATTTAGCACATTAGCCATGGTCTCATTGATGCCTATGATTAATGTGCTATTTGGTGAAAGCGAAAAAGTATACCAAAAACCAGTTTATCAAGGCATCAATGACTTAAAGGATTATTTGGAAAGTTATCTCAATTATGTGGTAACCACAACGACTACAGCCAACGGTCCACAACGTGCTTTGCTTTATATGATTATATTGATAATAAGCTTATTTCTATTAAAAAACCTTTTCAATTACCTGGCTTTATTCTTTATCACATTTTTACGGAACGGTGTATTACGAGACTTAAGGGATGAAATTTACCATAAAGTTGTCACGCTTCCTATTTCCTATTATTCAGAAAAGAAAAAGGGAGATATCATCGCACGTATTTCTGGTGATGTCAACGAAGTTAAAAATTCCATGCTTTCGGTTTTAGAACTCATTGTAAAAGAACCTTTGACCATTCTTTTTGCGATAGTTGCGATGTTCACGATTTCAACAAAGCTCACCATTTTTGTGTTTATTTTTATTCCTGTAGCAGGTTTTATTATTTCGAGAATAGGAAAGAGTTTGAAGAAAAAATCAGACCGTGTTCAGCGTGAACAAGGATTGTTTCTTTCTACTTTAGAAGAAACACTTGGCGGATTAAAAGTTATTAAAGGGTTTAATGCCGAAAAACGATTCACCAATAAATTCAAAGAATCCACCAATCGGTTTTATAATTTTTCAAACACGTTGATGAATCGCCAGAATTTGGCATCACCCACGAGTGAATTTTTAGGTATTGCGACTATTGCAGCTCTTCTATGGTATGGTGGTAAGATGGTGATGGTAGACCAGACCTTATCAGGAGGTGCGTTTATTGGTTACATGGCTTTGGCATATCAAATTCTAACACCTGCAAAAGCGATAAGTAAAGCAAGTTACCAAGTTAAATCCGGTAACGCGGCGGCAGAACGTGTTCTTGAAGTACTCGAAACCAAGAGTGCTTTGGAAGATGAATCTAATGCGAAGGAAAAAGTAGATTTTAATAATGAATTAAGCATCAATAATATTTCATTTAAATATGAAGATACCTTGGTACTCAAAAACTTTTCAGTTAAGGTTCCGAAAGGAAAAAGTGTTGCTTTAGTTGGGCAATCAGGAAGTGGAAAAAGTACAATTGCCAATCTAGTTACACGATTTTATGATGTAAATGAAGGCACAATCACTATCGACGGAGAAAATATTAGAACTTTAACTAAACATTCCTTACGACAACTCATGGGATTAGTGACCCAAGATTCGATACTATTCAACGACACGGTAGCCAACAACCTCAGAATAGGAAAAGAAAATGCTTCGAAAGAGGAGATTATTGAAGCCCTAAAAATTGCGAATGCATGGGAATTCGTAAAAGATTTACCCAATGGAATTGATACCAATATTGGCGACTCTGGCGGAAAATTGTCTGGCGGACAAAAACAACGTTTAAGTATTGCTCGAGCGGTTTTAAAGAATCCGCCAATCATGATTTTAGACGAAGCCACTTCTGCTTTGGACACAGAAAGCGAACGTTTGGTACAAGATGCACTAGAGAAAATGATGAAAAACAGAACGTCTATTGTCATTGCACATCGACTTTCAACCATCCAAAATGCAGATTTAATTGTCGTCATGCAAAAAGGTGAAATTGCAGAACAAGGATCGCACAATGAATTGTTAGCCCAAAATGGCGTGTATAAAAAGCTGGTTGAGATGCAGAGTTTTGAGTAAACCTTTATTCATTAAAATTTACAGTTGCTATATACATCGACATTAAAATCGTGTTTGTCAAAAGCCGACAAAAAATAAGATTGACTCGCAATCTTTTATTAAATAGAAAAAGGATGCATCTCGCGATGCATCCTTTTCTTTTGTTATCAGATTTGGGGAAACTGATAACGGTTAATAGGTTAAGCGGTGTAAACATATAACAATTAAATATACCAAACAAGAAAAAAATGTATTTTATCGATTATTTTTGCTTTTAAACGATTAGTAATTATTTAACTTACTGATAATCAACACCATTTTTTGTTAATAAAAATTCTTAAATAATAAATTAAACTTTTTATAACTTCAGCAGTCTAAATTCGAAATACCCTTTTTGGAGAACGAAGTAGATTTTATAAAGCAATTACAAGATACAAAGTCTAAAGACGGTGCCTTTAGAGAGCTTTTACAGCTTTACAAAGAGCGCTTGTATTGGCATATACGTAATATTGTGATTTCGCACGATGATGCAGACGATGTATTACAGAATACATTTATTAAGGTGTATCGTAATATTCATAAATTCAAAGGCGATAGTCAATTGTTTTCATGGCTTTATAGAATAGCCACTAACGAAGCTATTACACACATCAATAAAAATGCAAAACGATTGCACATTAGTAATGAAGAGCATCAAAACAGGGCTATAAACAATCTTAAAGCAGATGTCTATTTTGAAGGAGATGAAATTCAGATTCAATTGCAAAAAGCGATAGCCACATTACCAGAAAAACAGCAATTGGTTTTTAATATGCGCTATTTTGATGATTTAAAATACAGAGATATGTCCGAAATACTTGATACGAGTGAAGGCGCACTAAAAGCTTCGTATCATATCGCAGTAAAGAAGATTGAGGCGTATTTAACTTCAGATTAAACCTTTTTGATAATTTGAAGTCTTATATAATAGATACTGAAACATCCCGATATAAATCGGAACAGCACAACGTGAAAAAAGAAAATTTACATAACATTAAGAATACAGGTTTTAAAACACCTGAAAATTACTTTGAAACTTTTGAAGCCGAGCTCTTAGATTGCTTATCTCAAAAAGAAGCTATTGGTATTGAAAAAACGGGATATAAAATTCCAGAAAACTATTTTGAAACGCTAGAAACTCGTGTGTTGCAAAATATCGAGGCTCAAAGTGAAACAAAAGTCGTTAAGCTAAGACCTAAACGAACTTTGTTTTATGTTGCAGGATTTGCAGCGAGCATTGTACTACTTATTAGTATTTTGTATACCAATAGAAATAACATCTCATTTGACAATTTAGATACAGTTGCAATTGAGAGTTATTTGTATCAAGAGGAATACTCTAACGAGGATTTGGCTGCACTATTTCAATCTGTTGATATATCGGAAACCGATTTTATAAATTTTGAAATTAGTGAAGAAACGTTAGACCAATATCTTGATACAATTGAAACCGAAGACCTTATTTTAGATTAATTAAACATGAAGAAATTACATACCCTTTTAGTTATACTATTTGTCTCGGCAAGCGTATTTGCCCAACGACCAGATAAAGAAAAAATTAAAGCGTTGAAAGTAGCGCACATAACCGAACAATTGGATTTAAGCAAGCAGGAAGCGCAACAGTTTTGGCCAGTTTATAATGCCAACGAGGAAGCAGAAAACAAATTAAGAGCAAAAACGAACGAAAGGCGCAAAAGAAAAAAAGCCGATGAGCTTTCGGAAAATGAAGCTAAAGCACTTTTAATGGATTTAATAAGTCTCGAAAGAGAAGAAGTAGAATTAGAGTCCAAATATTTAAACGATTTGCTTACCGTATTACCGGCAAAAAAAATTGTAGCACTTTTGCAAGCAGAGCGTTCCTTTAAGCGAAAAATGTTTGAAGAATATAAGTCGCGACACTCGAGAAATAGACGTAATTAAAAATAAAAGGAAGCTAAATAGCTTCCTTTTTTTATTCTTTAAATGTCAATTTGCTTATACGACCATTTCCAGCAGCGTATGCCACAGAATCATTTAAAAACCGAATCGTATAAAAGCCCTCATCACTTAAATGCTTCCAACTATTACCCGAGTCGTTAGTATAATCAATGCCTTTAAAACCAACAGCTACTAATTCTTTTCCGTTTCTATTTGGAATGTATTGTATGCAACTTCTATAACCAGGACCTTCACCATTTGCAACAACTTTCCATGTTTTTCCTCCATCACTCGTTTTTATTTTATTATTTAATGTGTCATTGGGTTTGGTATAATCTCCACCTATTGCAAAACCGTTCTTTTCATCATAAAAATCAATGGAATACATACCTGTGGTTTCCTTGCCTTGAATGATTGGAGTATCGTAAACTTCCCAGGTTTTTCCTTTATCTGGAGAATATAAAATTCGGCTCGCCTTACCTCCAGTGGCAACCCAAGTATTATCGCCAACAATAGCGATATTGGTGTCACTTGCGGCGAATGCAGCTTCACCTTCTTTGGCTTTTGGTAAATCTTCACAAGATAACTTTTTCCAAGTTTCGCCACCATCTCTGGTTATTATTATACTCATACAATCGTCGGTTGGGTCACCAATTGCTATACCTTCTTTTTCGTTCCAAAAGTCAATAGAATCATAAAACACCTTCTCATCGCTCTCCTCATAAACAAGTTTCGGTGTCTTTGACTTTCTATATAGTTTATAAAGTCTTGCAGGATTACCAATCGATATTGCAAACAAAATACCTTTAACGTCTTTTATTGCTCTAAAATGAAGTGGTTGGTCATTAAAGGTAATAACATTCTTAAAGTGTTCCTTACCATTATTTGTAGACAAATCGTTTAAATTAATTTTAAATTGTGAATTCAAGGCATGTTTTCCAATATGGTCATTACTTCCATATAAAATATACTCATCGTTAAATTCTAATGCTCTTATGCTCAACAATGAGTCTTCAACTATTGGCTCTATAACTACTTCAGAAACATTTGGCGGTCTGACATAATCGTCTTGGCAAGAGGTTATACCTAATAAAAGCAAACTGATGATTAAATATTTCATAAATAAAAATTTTCCTAAAAATAGAAAAAGCTTAGCGATAAAACGCAAAGCTTTTCATACTAACAATAATCCATCAATGAACCTAATTATTCAAATACATTATAATTATTTATGGCATCAGCAACCTCATAACCTAATCGTAAACCTTCATCGCTATCTGCCTGAACGTGTACACCCAAAAGCACTCGAGAATAGCTATTTTCTTCTGCCATAGCGCTAAATGAACTAAACTGTCTTGAACTGCCTCTAAATTCCGTTCTGCCTTCATGGGTACTTTCAAGAAAATGTATACTGTCGCCACCAAATATATCTATAAAAACTCCAGCTGCTGCACCTGCAAACGTTGCGTGGCCAGAAGGATAACTTGGAAAAGATGGATTTGGAATGGCAACCAATCTTGCCAAATTTGTCACATAATCTGGATTAATATGCTGCTCAATATAGGTACTTGGTCGCTCAGTGTTATAAGTATATTTATCTGCCCATGCAGAAACCACACCATCATTCATTGCGAAACCCAACTTTAAGAATAGTTCTAAAGTTTTTTCATAACCTAATTCTGCTTGCTCCACGAGTTGTACAGCAATAGAAAATTGTCGTCCTGGCGGACTCATCATAAGTCCTTCAACGTCATCTGACCAAAATTCGGCAATCCACAAATCTTCATTGTCTTCCAATCTTGCCGCAGTTGCAATGGTATTTACCTCATTCATTTTTGCGTAGTAATCACTAAATTCATCATGGCTATACACAAAAGGTGGAGCAATACTCAGAGTTTCATTTGGTGAGATTACAAAAGTTCTCACTTCTCCCCAATAAGGAAACCAGGCGACTTCGCCGTCAACTGGCTCCCATAATCCATCACCTACAGGTGGCACAAAAGACTCTGGGGTTTGGTCAATAATTTGAGCTTCAGCCTGATTATCGGTTTGGCTGTAAGCTATCACTTGCTGAGCAACATACGTGCCCCAATCCACGGAGCTTTCTATTTCTTGTTGTGACAGGCCAGTTGATAATTCAGTTTCCTTTTCGTTATGCAAAATTGAAATTCCGGCCTGTGCATTTGGCGCCAAATAAAACATAAAATGATCAAAAACCAGAGCATAAGCTGTATTTAAAGCCAAATCCAAATTAACATTTTCACTTCTTTCATCCGGATTAATATTAAAGCCCTGAAGCCTGTTTCGGTTTGAGGTATAACTAGCCATATCTGCCACAGCGGTTTCGTAACCAGCCAAATGAATGTAGGCTAGAGCTCTTGCTGTAGAATTTGGTCTCATGCCATTTGTTGCTTGGTCCAAGTCCAACCATAGAGTGTTCCAATCCTTTATGAGCTCCATTGTTCTATTGGTCTGAATAATGGTATCGTCATCAATTTGAGATGCATCATCGTTAGAACATGATTGAAGCACCAAGAACACCAATAGAATTGGATATACTATTTTCAATTTTGGACTTTTCATATTTTATTGTATTTTTTTTATTCCGCACAACCATTAAAAATCTTGAAATCTCTTCCGAAGTTCTGAAACAATTAGTCAAAATAAATAATTTTCAAATCAACTCCAATCATCATTTAATTAGCAATATAATTCAAACTTTTTAGTTCATTGTACGTGAAGACAAATACAACTCAAGTTCTTATTTTTATTGTTACTTATTGTGCTCCTCTCGTTTGAGTTTTGGGGCTTTTCTAAAATCGTTTTCATTTTTGGTGGTCAATTGCACAATCCCTTTACCTAAATTCATCCCTTATAGTTTTTTGAAACTTCTTCTATTAATCATCAAACGGAAGCTCCTGAAAAATTCAAAAGTATAAAAATCTCACCTACACTAAATCCTCTCTATTTTCCGTATTTAGAATGAATGACATACATATGCTAAATTATTTTTGCCGATAATCATCCAACAAGGTTGAAAACACGCTGTGGCTTTTTAACTTTAGTTCTTCTATGAGTAAATTTTCTGTCAACTGTTGATGATTCATCTTACTTAATTATATTTCGATGCAATTTTCAACAAAAACTTGTGTTAAACCATAAAAATATAAAAGCTTCGCTATTAACCCATAAACAAATGCACAAATAAACATTTTAACGTACCTTTGCACGTCCTTTTTTAGTACGCGATTTTTACTGAATACTGAGGACTGTTTACTGAAAACTGATTATGAGATTACACAGAAACTTATGCTTTGCCGTTATAGATGGTTTACACCAAATTTTTAACGAAGGTGAATATGCCGATAAGGTGATTCAAAAACTGTTAAAGCGCGATAAGCGTTGGGGAAGCAGAGATAGAGGCTTTGTTGCAGAAACGGTTTACGAAATCGTTCGGTACAAAAGATTATATGCGGAAATTGCCGACGTTAAAGAACCATTTGATAGAGACAACCTTTGGCGCATTTTCGCCGTTTGGGCAACCTTGAAAGGTATAAAATTACCAGATTGGAAATACTTTACAGATACTCCAACACGAAAAATAAAAGGACGTTTCGACGAACTTTCTAAAATTAGAAAATTTCGGGAATCTGTACCAGATTGGATTGATGAACTCGGTGAGAAAGAACTTGGCGATACCGAATGGACCAAAGAACTCGCTAAACAAAACGAGCAAGCCGATGTCATACTACGTGTCAACACGTTAAAAACCAATAAAGAGGATTTACAGCTCAAGCTTCAATCTGAAAATATTGAAACTGAGTCTTTACCAAATCATCCGTCGGCACTAAAATTAAAAGAACGTGCGAATGTTTTTATGACCGAAGCGTTCAAAGATGGTTGGTTTGAAGTACAGGACGCATCTTCACAGTTGGTTGCAGATTTCTTAGACGTAAAACCAGGCATGAAAGTTGTAGATGTTTGTGCAGGAGCTGGAGGAAAAACATTACACATAGCGGCCTTAATGGAAAATAAGGGCCAAGTGATTTCCATGGATATTTATGAAAGTAAATTAAAAAAGCTCAAAATCAGAGCGCGAAGAAATGGTGTTCATAACATTGAAATGAAAGTCATCGATTCTACAAAACCAATTAAAAAATTACATGGTAAAGCAGATCGGTTATTAATTGATGCTCCATGTTCTGGTTTAGGTGTTCTACGCAGAAATCCTGATGCTAAATGGAAATTACAGCCGGAATTTGTGGAGAGCATCAAACAAACCCAACAAGAGGTTTTAGAGCAGTACTCTAAAATGGTAAAACCTGGAGGAAAAATGGTTTACGCAACATGTTCCGTACTACCTTCTGAGAACCAAGAACAAATTGATAAATTCTTAACATCCGAAGCCGGAAAAGAATTTAACTTCGTAAAGGACAAAAAAATATTGGCGCACAAATCTGGTTTTGATGGATTTTATATGGCGCTTTTGGAAAAGAAAAATTAAAAATTATGAAACAAATTTACCTTCTTTTTTTATTTATAACTTCATTTACTCTAGCACAGCAGCAGCCCTATTATGATGGTATAGACTTTAGCCAAACTGGAGATAACCTCAAAAATCTTTTAGGTCAGTTAATTGACGATGCTAACGAAAACTACACTTACGGTGATATTAGAGATGACTTCAAAATCATGGAATTAGATCCTCAAGATAACACAAACTCGAATGTATTATTAACTTACGGATTTGTGAATTCAGTGAGCTGCTCTTCTGGTCAAACAGATCGCAGACTTAGAGATAAAGATGCTTTTGGAGGTGGTACTTGTGAATATAATCGTGAACACGTTTTTGCAAGGTCTAATGCGAATCCTGGTATGGGACCAACTAGCAATAGCTTTACTGGTATTGTTGCAGACCCTCATAATTTGCGCGCTACAGATGTACAAAGAAATGGCAATAGAGGCAGTAAAAAATTCGCTAACGGAACTGGTAATTCAGGAGATGTTGGCAGCGGAAACTGGTATCCTGGTGACGAATGGAAAGGGGATATTGCTCGCATTATGATGTACATGTATACCCGCTATGGAGACCGCTGCTTACCAGAATTGAATGCTGTTGGTACAAAACAAGGCTCTACAGACATGCTTCAAGTTCTGTTACAATGGAATGTCGAAGACCCAGTGTCACTCGTCGAAGATGCAAGAAACAACCGATTAGAAGTCGTTTACGAAAACAGAAACCCATTTATAGACAACCCTTATATTGCTACTGTAATTTGGGGTGGACCCGAAGCCGAAGATCGTTGGGGAACATTGTCGTACGAAACTGCCGAGTTAGACGCGACTTTAAATATTTCACCAAATCCTGCCAAAGATTTTGTTAATGTCAGTATTGGTAACGGTGCTGTAACACGTATCGAAATTTACGATGTTCTAGGTAAACGTGTCTTTGTTCGAAAAATTAATGAGTCTATGCGATTAGATATTAGGAGTCTAAAATCTGGACTATATCTTTTTAAATTTATTCAAAACGATAAAACGACAACAAAAAAATTAATTGTACAGTAATTAAAAGCAGCTTTAGGCTGCTTTTTTTTGTTCAAAACCTGTTGAATAAGTATTAGATTCTATTTTCAGAATATCGAATCAATAAAACAAAATAAGTTAACTTTGTATTTTATTTTTCACATCAAAATCAGACTATAAATGATTCATTTCTTTGGAAACCAAAACAGCACCGTTTTTGCTGTTCAAGCCACAAAAGAATTATCGACCGATACCATTTCAAAATTGACTTGGCTATTTGGTGACCAATCAAAAATTGAACAAGCATCCATCGATGCTTTTTTTGTTGGACCAAGAGCTGCAATGATAACACCTTGGAGCACCAATGCGGTTGAAATTACCCAAAACATGGGTATTGAGGGCATAATGAGAATTGAAGAATTTAAAGCTCGTTCTAAAGATTTTAAGGATTACGATCCAATGATTTCTGAACAATACGATGGTCTTAATCAAGATATTTATACCATTGATATTCAACCTGAAGATATTAAACAAATCGAAGATATTTCAGCATATAATGAAGCTGAAGGTTTAGCCTTAAATGATGAAGAAATAGAATATTTAAAAGGTGTCTCAAATCGAATTGGAAGACCTTTAACCGATTCTGAAGTTTTTGGCTTTTCACAAGTAAATTCTGAACATTGTCGTCATAAAATTTTTAACGGAACATTTATCATTGATGGTGAGGAAAAGGAGATGTCATTATTTAAAATGATAAAAGAAACCTCTAGAAAAAATCCAAATGATATTGTTTCGGCTTATAAAGATAATGTCGCATTTATAAAGGGTCCTAAAGTGGAGCAATTCGCACCAAAACGGGCTGATATACCGGATTATTACAGAACCCAAGATTTTGAGTCTGTAATTTCACTTAAAGCCGAAACCCATAATTTCCCAACAACGGTTGAACCTTTTAATGGAGCAGCAACCGGTTCTGGTGGAGAAATAAGAGACAGATTGGCTGGAGGAAAAGGCTCTTTACCATTAGCAGGTACAGCGGTTTACATGACATCTTATTCAAGATTAAATAACGAACGACCATGGGAAAAGGCGTTTCCAGAACGAAAATGGCTATACCAAACTCCAATGGATATTTTAATCAAAGCCAGTAATGGAGCTTCTGACTTTGGAAATAAATTTGGTCAGCCGTTAATTTGCGGTTCGGTTCTTACGTTTGAACATCAAGACGAAAATGGTAAAATTGGATACGATAAAGTGATTATGCAAGCTGGAGGTATTGGATATGGAAAATTAGATCAAGCTATAAAAGAGACTCCAAAAGCAGGTGATAAAATCGTGGTTTTAGGTGGTGACAACTACCGCATTGGCATGGGAGGAGCAGCAGTTTCCTCTGCGGATACCGGTGAATTTGCATCCGGAATTGAGCTTAACGCAGTACAGCGATCTAATCCTGAAATGCAAAAACGTGCCGCAAATGTGATACGTGGTATGGTTGAAAATGATCAAAACGACATCATTTCCATTCATGATCATGGAGCTGGTGGACATCTTAACTGTCTTTCCGAGTTAATTGAAGATACTGGTGGCTGCATCGATTTAGACCAATTGCCTGTTGGTGACCCAACCCTTTCCAATAAAGAAATAATTGGTAACGAATCCCAAGAACGTATGGGACTTTTGATTGCCGAAAAAAATCTAGACCACATTGACAAAATAGCACAAAGAGAACGCTCTCCACTATATACAGTTGGTGATGTTACAGACGATAAACACTTTTGTTTCGAATCGAAAACCACAGGAGAAAAACCAATGGATTTAGATTTAGACGATATGTTTGGTAGTTCTCCCAAAACTATAATGAAAGACCAAACGGTAGAGAAAAACTACAGCGAGATTTCTTATAACAACAATAAATTTTATGATTATTTAGATCAAGTACTTCAACTTGAAGCTGTAGCTTGTAAAGATTGGCTAACCAACAAAGTAGACCGATGTGTAGGTGGTCGTGTTGCAAAGCAACAATGTGTTGGACCTTTGCAATTACCTTTAAATAATGTTGCAGTAATGGCACTCGATTTTAAAGGAAAAGAAGGCGTAGCAACAAGTATTGGCCACTCACCTATTTCAGGTTTAATTAATCCAGTGGCTGGTAGCAGAAATTCCATTACCGAAGCATTGACCAATATCATTTGGGCTCCACTTAAAGACGGCCTGCAAAGTGTATCACTTTCAGCTAACTGGATGTGGCCTTGCAACAATAAAGGCGAAGACGCGAGATTATACGAAGCTGTAAAAGCAATTTCAGAATTCGCTATTGATTTGGGTATAAATGTACCGACAGGAAAGGATTCACTTTCCATGAAACAAAAATATCCTGATGGTGACGTAATCGCGCCCGGCACAGTAATAATTTCGGCAGCTGCAAACTGTAGTGATATCAATAATGTTGTTGAGCCTGTTTTTCAACATAATAAGGGATCGATTTATTATATTAATCTATCACAGGATTCTTATAAATTGGGAGGCAGTTCTTTTGCACAGATTAATAATAAAATTGGCAATACAACTCCGAATATTAAAAGTGCAGATTACGTTAAAAATGTTTTCAACACAATTCAGAAATTAATCCGAAACAATAAAATTGTTGCTGGTCACGATGTCGCCTCGGGCGGATTGATTACAACGCTTTTAGAAATGTGTTTTGCTAATAATAATATTGGCGCTGAAATTGATTTATCGAGTTTAAGTGAAAAAGACTCCTTTAAAATTTTATTTGCTGAAAATGCAAGTATTGTATTTCAGTCTGAAGATGATTCAGTTGAAACTGTGTTAAAAGATGCCAACATTGAGTTCTATAATATTGGACGTGTGATGAAAAGTGACGTCTTAGGTATTATTAATGGCGGTGAGGTATTTACAATGACCGTTTCAAGATTACGAGACATGTGGTATAAAACCTCATATTTACTCGACCAGAAACAAACAGCAAACGGATTAGCTAAAGAACGATTTGAGAATTATAAAAATCAACCTTTAGAATATAACTTTCCTCAAAATTTCAAAGGGAAACTTCCAGTCATTTCTAGCACAGACGAAAAATCCCGTCCGAAAGCCGCAATCCTTCGAGAAAAAGGAAGTAACTCGGAACGTGAAATGGCAAATGCCATGTATTTGGCAGGTTTTGATGTTAAGGACGTTCACATGACCGATTTAATTTCGGGCCGTGAAAATTTGGAGGATATCCAATTTTTAGGAGCTGTTGGCGGTTTTAGTAATTCTGATGTTTTAGGTTCTGCCAAAGGTTGGGCAGGTGCCATTAAATACAACGAAAAAGCTAACAAAGTCATTAAAAATTTCTTTGACAGAAAAGACACTTTGTCTGTAGGTATTTGTAATGGAGCACAGCTTTGGATGGAATTAGATTTAGTTAATCCAGATCACGATGAGCATGGGAAACTAACCTATAATGATTCTGGTAAACATGAAAGTGTTTTTACATCTGTAGAAATACAGAAAAATAATTCTGTGATGCTTTCAAGTTTTGAAGGCAGCAAACTGGGTGTTTGGATTTCTCATGGAGAAGGAAAATTTAAATTTCCATATTCGGAAGACAGGTATGATATTGTTGGTAAATATGGTTATGAGGCATATCCTGCTAATCCTAATCACTCTGATTTTAACACTGCAATGCTTTGTGATAATACCGGAAGACATTTAGTCACTATGCCACATATTGAACGTTCTATTTTTCAATGGAATTGGGCACATTACCCAAAAGAAAGAAAAGATGAAGTTTCACCTTGGCTACAGGCTTTTGTTAATGCTCGAATGTGGATAGAAAACAAAAACAATCACCACAATTAATGAAAACCATTATTGTTTACTGATTTTTTGTCGTATTTTACCTACATTAATTTTTAAGTATGACATTAAAATATTATGACACTAATTCTTTAAGCCACTTAGCGTTTGAAATATTTTCCTTGTGTTTTAGCGAAAAAGTTCTACCTTTTGAATCTCATGTTCTGCCTAACTGTAACACCTCATTAACCTTTATATATGGGAAAAAACAGAGCGTAACCTCTAAAAAACAAGAGACAAAATTAAATGGACTTATGCTAACTGGCCAATTTTATAAGTCCTATGAATTTTCAGTTAAAGAAACAGGTACGTCATTTGGAATTATCCTCAAGCCTACAGCGCTTTACAAATTAACTAAGCAAGACATTTCTCAAATTAATAACAAACATTTACCGTTACTGGATTTTTCCAAAATGCTTCATGAAATTCTCAATCCTATTTTTGTGAAGCATGAAAACAATTTTGATAATTTATATCATTCGCTTTGCAAAATGTTACTCAAAATACCTCTAGAAATAGATAAAAAAGTACAAAAAATTGACCAAGCAATTGCAAGTATACATGCTAAAAATGGTATGCTCAATGCCACAGATTTATCAGAGGAATACGACCAATCCCAAAAATCATTGGAGACCCAATTCAAAAAAATTGTTGGCCTTACACCAGGAAAATATATTAGAACATACCGGTTTTTAAATTTGATGAGAAAATTTGAAAGCAATCAAATTGATTTAAAAGATCTTATCTACAGCTACGATTATTACGATCATTCTCACTTTAGTAAAGATTTTAAGTATTTTATGAATCAATCCCCAAGAGACTATTTTGAGACTGACAATTTTTTTCTCAACGAGTACCTTTCCAAGTAGCTTCGATTTTTTACACGAGTAATAATAATTTTGTTGATATATTCGCCAAGATGCTATCCGCTTGTTTCTATAAATTAATTATTTAGGGTTATTAATTTTATAAAATACAGCACAGAGGGGTATTAATAGCATCATTAGTAAAAAAGGACTTTTTTCAAAGTCCTTTTTTGATTTTAAAATTGTAGTGATTTTATAATTTTTACACTAGGTTTTATTCAATTGCTATAACTTAGGATGTTTCAAATTAATAATAGTTAGGATAATTAAGGTTTATTTTTATATTTTCGTAGCATCCCACACTAATTATTGCTAAATACATATGATAGAGATTACTCGCCTTTTTGATTTCCCTTATTATCAATTAGAGAATCAGCCAAACGATGCTGCATTAGTAACTAAATACAATGGTAAATGGACACCAATGTCCACTAAAGAATATTTAGATAAATCAAATGCTGTTAGTAGAGCACTCTTACGTTTAGGAATTAAGAAAAACGATAAGATTGCTGTTATCTCATCAACCAATAGAACTGAATGGAATATCATGGACATAGGTATTTTGCAATTGGGTGCTCAAAATATACCTATATATCCAACAATTTCTGCAGATGATTATGAATACGTTCTTAATCATAGTGAGGCGATCTACTGTTTTGTATCTGATACCGAAGTGCTTGAAAAAGTTCGAAAAATACAGAGTAAAACAAAAATTAAAGAAGTTTATTCCTTCAATCAAATTGAAGGTTGTAAGCATTATTCTGAATTATTTGAGCTCGGCGAGGACTCCAGCAATCAAAATGAAGTTGAAGACCGAAAAGCAGCCGTAAAACCTGAGGATTTAGCGACTATAATTTATACATCCGGCACCACAGGCAAACCCAAAGGTGTTATGTTGTCTCATTGGAATATTACCAGCAATGCTTTGGATGCATCAAAAAGACTGCCTGATATGGGGCAGGACACTAAAATTTTAAGCTTTTTACCGATTTGCCATATTTTTGAGCGTGTACTCATATATATATACCAATATGCCGGAACATCGATCTATTTTGCTGAAGGTATAGATAAGATTGGTGACAATGCAAAAGAGATTAAACCTAATCTTATGAGCGTTGTACCACGATTATTGGAGAAGGTCTATGACAAAATAATGGCCAAAGGTTCTGATCTTACTGGAATAAAAAAATCATTGTTCTTTTGGGCGGTTGCACTTGGGGAAAAATGGAAACCTTACAAGGAAAACGGTCCATGGTATGAGTTTAAACTAAAAATAGCCAACAAACTTATATTTAATAAATGGCGAGATGCACTTGGTGGAGAACTTACCACAATGGTTTCTGGTAGTGCCGCATTACAGCCTCGATTATCTCGAATTTTCGGCGCGGCAGGGATGAGAGTCATGCAAGGTTACGGGCTTACTGAAACCTCGCCTGTAGTTTCCGTAGAAAAATATGAAGGTAAATTATTTAAAATAGGAACAGTTGGCAAACCTATTGACAATGTTGAAGTGAAAATTGCTGACGATGGCGAGCTATTAATAAAAGGGCCCAACGTTATGCTAGGCTACTATAAAGATCCTGAAAAGACAGCTCAAGTTATGACAGGCGAGTATTTTCACACTGGAGACAAAGGAGAGATAGATAATGAAGGATTTTTAAAAATCACTGGTCGTAAAAAAGAAATGTTTAAAACCTCTGGTGGAAAGTATGTAATTCCTACATTATTAGAAAACGAACTAAAACAATCTCTTTTTATAGAACAGATAATGGTAATTGGAGAAGGCGAAAAAATGCCAGCAGCACTAATTCAACCAAATTTTGAATACATTGAAGATTGGATCTCAAAAGAGGGTAAGTCGATAGACAAGACTCATGAAGCCATCGCCTCGTCAGAATTGGTGATAAAGCAGATACAGAGTGATGTAGATAAATGCAACTCTCACTTTGGCAAATGGGAACAAATTAAGCGTTTTGAGCTGACTCCAGAAGTTTGGTCCATTGACGAAGGTCACCTCACTCCTACGATGAAGATGAAGCGAAATATTATACGTGATAAATACAATGATCTTTACGAAAAGATCTATCGATCTTAATAAACAAAGGTTTAGCACGTTTTTAAGCCTTTATTCGATCCTTTTTCATACTGATTTCTTATTAAATCTTAACTGGCTCTATGTAGCTTTGTAATATAATTTTTAAAATGTATCATTATGAAACTATTCAAATTTATCATGTCATTGATTTTAACACTGACTTTTTCACTAAGCACGCTTGCCCAGTCAACAGAATTTAAAACTTCACGTAATCTAGGATTTAAAGATTCATCTAAGACACAAGAAATCACTATAAATATTAAGGAAAAAACTTCTAATCTAACGTTTGAGATTTTATGTAAGGTAAAGGAGGGTAATGTAACTGTGGAGATTTATGACCCATCTGGTCATAAACAAGGTGAATTTGCAGTTGAGAGTATAGAGTCTCAATCAGATTCAGATGGTGAAGTATCATTATTCAGTGCTATAGCCGACGGTGTATCAGGAGAAATTAAAAAAGCAGTTTATGAGCCAGAATTAGGCAAATGGGTGGTAAAATTTATTCCAAAAAAAGCAACTGGCAGAATCCAAATAATTTCATATCAACTGCAATAATCGATTAAGGTTAATTAAATCAGAAAAAAAAATTAACTAAATTGAAACAAACCAACCTATTCTTTTCAATAAATGTGAAACGTTATTTTCTATTAATTATACTTATTTATTTTAATATTTATACACATGGACAAACCAGTAATAATAATACACAAATTGAAGGGCATATAAAGTTAGATTCCATCTGGAACAAGAAACTCTATCTATCCCATATTTCTGATTTCAGCAAAATGTACACCATGTCCAGAAGTATGATTATAGCTGAGTCTAAGGTTGATAGTTTAGGCTTTTTCAAATTTAGAACTGATTTTTTACCAATAGAGAACAACTTATATCGTATTCATGTATCTAAGAAAGGTTCTTCAGAAGCATCAATAATCATTGGTGGTAAGGATGAAAATCATTTTTTCTTAATTGCAAACAAATCATCTGAAATTAAAATTTTAAACGATAGCAAAATTTTTAATAATGTGACTTTTATAAGGGATGAAAAAAACAAAATCTTAAGTGAAATAGACGACATTGTTAGGTTGATTGATAGCACCAATTTCAATTCAACTAAAATTAAAAGTGACTTTGTTAGCAATGCCTTCAACGAACAACTTAGGCAAATTGCAGATACGTGCTCCTACCCTTTGGTATCACTTTACGCATTGCACAAAAGTAAATTTGAACAAGACATAAAAAATAATACTCAATTTTATCAAGATTTTTTGGATAAACAGCAAAATGTGAATTCAGTTTATTTTCAAAATTTCAAAAACAAGGTACCAGCTCGTAAGACCTTATCTGGTAAGAACAGCTATATTGTCTTAATCAGTTTTATTGCCTTTGGATTAGGCTTTTTATTAAATACGTTATTAAACAGAAAGAAAAGAGAAAAAAATAATCCAATTAAAACACTAAGTATTCAAGAACGCAAAGTTTATAGATTATTAAAAGCAGGGAAATCCAATAAAGAAATTTCAGAAGAATTAAATATTGGTGTTAGTACGGTAAAATCGCACGTCAGTAACATATATTCCAAACTTAGCGTTAAATCTAGAAAAGAAGCTATAAATTTTCCCTTATAAAACTATATAGTTCCTCCACATCCTAATTTAGTCAACACATAAAATTTTGCTAAATACTATGCATGCATAGTATTTTTTTAGTATATTTGAAACACTATTTTAGGAATAATGAAAGACAAAACTATTGATTACGTGCTTAGGACCACTTGGTTAGCCGTAAATAAAATGTATAATGAAGAAGCCGCACAATTTGGTACAACCATGGCCACTGGTTTTGCTTTATTAAGTATTGACCCAGAAAATGGTACTCCGTCGACATCGCTAGGTCCAAAAATGGGCATGGAAGCTACAAGCCTTTCTCGTACTCTTAAAACTATGGAAGAGAAAGGACTAATTGAGCGAAAGCCAAATCCTGAAGATGGTCGTGGCGTTTTAATTTTTCTAACTGAATTTGGAAGGGAAAAAAGAGCCTACTCAAGAGAAAAAGTGCTCACTTTCAACGAAACCATTAAAAGAAATGTTTCAAGTGAGGAATTAAATAATTTTTACAAAGTAACAGAAGTCATCAACAATATGATTTCAAACAAACAGATATACAACCAAAAAGAACATAGTTTAAAATAAGATGAGTAAACGTAGAATAAAAAAAATAGCCATTATAGGATCAGGAATTATGGGAAGTGGTATCGCTTGTCATTTCGCCAATATTGGTGTAGATGTTTTGCTTTTGGACATCGTGCCAAGAGAGTTAAACGAGAAAGAAAAATCAAGAGGTCTAACTTTAGAAGATGAGGCAGTAAGAAACCGCTTGGTTAATGAAGCCCTTGCAGCGTCGATAAAATCGAAACCTGCTCCACTCTATCATCCATCATTTGCCAATAGAATCACAACTGGTAATTTAGAAGATGATATTGCAAAAGTTAAGGATGTCGATTGGATTATGGAAGTAGTTGTTGAACGACTTGATATTAAAAAACAAGTCTTCGAAAAACTTGAAAAACATAGAAAACCAGGTACGTTGATTACATCAAACACATCTGGGATTCCAATTAAATTTATGAATGAGGGTCGTAGTGAAGATTTTCAGAAGCATTTCTGTGGAACCCACTTTTTTAATCCAGCTCGCTATTTAAAGTTATTCGAAATTATTCCTGGCCCAAAGACAGACCAAGAGGTATTGGATTTCTTAAATGAATATGGTGAAAAATTCTTAGGTAAAACTTCGGTTATTGCCAAGGATACACCAGCTTTTATAGGTAACCGAATTGGAATATTCTCAATAATGAGTTTATTTCACACTGTAAAGGATTTAGATCTAACCATTGAGGAAGTCGATAAATTATCTGGACCAGTAATAGGTAGACCAAAATCTGCAACGTTCAGAACCGTTGATGTGGTTGGTTTAGACACATTAGTCCACGTGGCAAATGGTATAAAAGAAAACTGTCCACAAGATGAACGTAATGAACTGTTTGTGCTTCCTGACTTCATCAACACTATGATGGAAAACAAATGGTTGGGTAGCAAAACAGGACAAGGTTTTTATAAGAAGGTTCGAAAAGACGATGGCTCTTCTGAGATACTCTCTCTCGATTTAAATACTTTGGAATATCGCTCTGCTCAAAAAGCAAAATTTGCCACTCTAGAATTGACCAAGACCGTTGATAAGGTTGCTGATCGTTTCAAAATCCTTGTAAAAGGAAAGGATAAGGCAGGTGAGTTTTACAGAAAGAGTTTTTCTGCTTTGTTTGCATACGTTTCAAACCGTATTCCAGAAATCACGGATGATTTATACAAGATTGACGATGCTATGAAAGCTGGATTTGGATGGGAACATGGTCCATTTCAGATTTGGGATGCTATCGGTGTTGAAAAAGGTATCGAAATGATGAAAGCAGAAGGTTTAGAACCTAATGCATGGGTTAAAGAAATGTTAGAGTCTGGAACCAAATCATTTTACACAGTTAAAGATGGAGCAACTTACGCTTATGACATTCCTTCTAAAGAACATCAAAAAATCCCTGGACAGGATAGCTTTATCATTTTAGATAATATTAGAAAAACCTCAGAAGTCTTTAAAAATTCTGGAGTTGTAGTCGAAGATTTGGGAGATGGTATTTTAAACGTAGAATTCCAATCGAAAATGAACACCATTGGTAGTGATGTTCTTTCAGGACTCAATAAAGCTATTGATATCGCTGAAAAAGATTTCGCTGGATTGGTTGTTGGTAATCAAGCAGCAAATTTTTCCGTTGGTGCCAATATCGGGATGATTTTTATGATGGCTGCCGAGCAAGAATATGATGAGCTAAATGCTGCCATTAAGTATTTTCAGGATAGTATGATGCGTATGCGATATTCTTCTATCCCAACAATAGCAGCACCTCATGGAATGTCACTTGGTGGTGGTTGTGAATTATCAATGCATGCAGATAAAGTAGTTGCAGCAGCAGAAACTTACATAGGACTCGTAGAATTTGGAGTTGGTGTAATTCCTGGTGGCGGAGGCTCTAAGGAAATGGCCTTAAGAGCACAAGACACTTTTAGAAAAGGAGATGTTGAGCTAAATACGCTTCAAGAGTATTTTCTAACTATAGGGATGGCAAAAGTGGCAACTTCAGCTTACGAAGCTTACGATTTGGGACTTCTTCAAAAAGGAAAAGATATTGTGGTGGTTAACAAAGACAGACAAATCGCAGTCGCTAAACAACATGCCATGTTAATGTCGGATATGGGTTATACACAACCTGTAAAACGAACCGATATCAAAGTTCTTGGTAAACAAGCGTTGGGTATGTTCTTAGTTGGTACGGATTCTATGGAAGACAGCAACTACATTAGTGAACACGATAAAAAAATCGCTAATAAATTGGCATATGTCATGGCAGGTGGAGATTTATCTGAACCGACCGAAGTTAGCGAGCAATATCTATTGGACTTAGAGCGTGAAGCTTTCTTGTCTCTTTGTACAGAAAGAAAAACATTGGAAAGAATCCAACATATGTTAACTAAAGGGAAACCACTTCGCAACTAGTTGCGAAAAGTAATAAGGAATTAGTAATCAAGGGCAAGTAGCTCACTAACTACTAATTACTAACAACTAAATACAAAGAATAAAATGAAAACAGCATATATAGTAAAAGCATACAGAACCGCAGTTGGTAAAGCACCTAAAGGCGTGTTTCGTTTTAAAAGAACAGATGAATTAGCAGCAGAAACCATTCAGCATATGATGAAGGAACTGCCAAATTTAGACAAAAAACGTATCGACGATGTTATCGTTGGTAACGCCATGCCAGAAGGCTCTCAAGGATTAAACATGGCACGATTTATATCATTAATTGGTTTAAATAGTGTTGATGTTCCTGGTGTAACCGTAAACCGTTTTTGTGCCTCTGGTATTGAAACAATCGGAATTGCTGCGGCAAAAATTCAAGCAGGAATGGCAGATTGTATAATCGCAGGTGGAGCAGAAAGTATGAGTAGTGTACCTATGACAGGTTTTAAACCAGAACTCAATTACGAAACCGTAAAAGCGGGTCACGAAAATTATTATTGGGGAATGGGCAACACTGCAGAAGCGGTTGCCAATCAATTCAATGTGTCTCGAGAAGACCAGGATGAATTCGCTTACAATTCACACATGAAGGCTTTAAAGGCGCAAGCCGAAAATCGTTTTCAAGACCAAATTGTTCCAATAGAAGTTAACGAAACGTTTGTTGATTCCAATGGAAAAAAAGCAACAAAATCTTATACTGTAAGTAAAGACGAAGGACCAAGAGCAGGAACAAGTTTAGAGGCTTTAGCAAAATTACGTCCCGTATTTGCTGCTAAAGGAAGTGTAACTGCAGGTAACTCTTCACAAATGAGTGATGGAGCTGCATTTGTTATGATTATGAGCGAAGAAATGGTAAAAGAATTAAATCTGGAGCCTATCGCAAGATTGGTAAACTATGCTGCGGCAGGTGTTGAGCCTCGTATTATGGGTATTGGACCAGTAAAAGCCATTCCGAAAGCATTAAAACAAGCAGGTTTAAAACAAGATGATTTAGCGCTTATTGAACTAAACGAAGCTTTTGCTTCACAGTCAATTGCAGTAATTAGAGAGTTAGATCTTAATCCAGATATTATTAATGTAAATGGAGGAGCAATAGCTTTAGGCCATCCCCTAGGCTGTACAGGTACAAAACTATCCGTACAACTTTTTGATGAAATGCGTAAGCAGGACATGAAAGGAAAATATGGTGCAGTAACCATGTGTGTTGGTACAGGTCAGGGTGCTTGTGGAATATTTGAATTTTTAAATTAAATAAAAGAACTTAATACAATTATATAAATGGAAACAGTTGAAAAAGACATCCTACGTGGAGGTCAATTCTTAGTAAAAGAAACAAATTGTGAGGACGTTTTTACTCCTGAAGATTTTTCAGAAGAGCAACAAATGATGAAAGAGTCCGTAATGGAATTCAACGAACGTGAAATCATTGCACACAAACCACGTTTCGAAGCTCGGGATTTTGCCTTAACAGAAGAAGTGATGCGCAAAGCCGGAGAAATGGGATTTTTGGGTGTAGCCGTACCAGAAGCTTATGATGGTCTCGGTATGGGCTTCGTATCAACAGTATTAACCTGTGATTATATTTCTTCAGGAACTGGGTCATTTAGTACAGCCTTTGGTGCTCATACAGGTATTGGTACTATGCCAATTACTTTATACGGAACCGAAGAGCAAAAGAAAAAATATGTTCCTAAATTGGCAACAGGAGAATGGTTTGGAGCCTACTGCTTAACCGAACCAGGTGCAGGTTCTGATGCAAATTCCGGAAAAACAATCGCGGAATTATCTTCAGATGGAAAAACATATAAAATCAACGGTCAAAAAATGTGGATCTCAAATGCAGGTTTCTGTAGTTTGATGATTGTTTTTGCACGTATTGAAGACGATAAAAACATCACTGGGTTCATTGTTGAGTATGATGCCGAAAATCCAAACGGTATAACGCTTGGTGAAGAAGAGCATAAATTAGGAATTAGAGCAAGTTCTACCCGTCAGGTTTTCTTTAATGATACAGAAGTACCAGTAGAAAATATGTTAGCCGGTCGTGGGGAAGGTTTTAAAATAGCCATGAATGCTTTAAATGTTGGCCGTATCAAGTTAGCTGCTGCTTGTTTAGATTCTCAGCGTAGAATTTTGACAACTGCCGTTCAATATGCCAACGAGCGTAAACAATTTAAAACACCGATTGCAGATTTTGGTGCCATTAAGACCAAGCTAGCCGAAATGGCAGCAAGTGCTTATGCTGGCGAATCTGCAACTTATAGAGCTTCAAAAAATATTGAAGATCGCATTGCAATGCGCGAAGCTGCCGGAAATTCTCATCAAGAAGCAGAATTGAAAGGTGTTGAAGAATATGCAATTGAATGTTCAATCTTAAAAGTAGCAGTTTCCGAAGATGTTCAGAATTGTGCAGATGAAGGAATCCAAATTTTTGGCGGTATGGGATTCTCAGAAGAAACACCAATGGAAGCAGCTTGGCGAGATGCCCGAATTGCACGCATATACGAAGGCACAAACGAAATTAACAGAATGCTTTCCGTTGGAATGCTGGTTAAAAAAGCGATGAAAGGTCATGTAGATTTATTGGGTCCTGCACAAGCAGTACAAGAAGAATTAATGGGAATACCGTCGTTTGAAACACCTGATTATTCTGAGTTATTTGCTGAAGAAAAGGACATGATTAAAAAACTTAAAAAAACATTTTTAATGGTTGCTGGCGGAGCAGTTCAAAAATATGGTCAAGACTTGGAAAAACACCAACAACTTTTGATTGCTGCTGCTGATATTCTGATTGAAATCTATATGGCAGAATCCGCAATTTTAAGAACAGAAAAGAACGCTAAGCGTTTTGGAGAAGAAGCTCAATCGGCTCAAATAGCAATGTCAAAATTATATTTGTATCATGCCGTTGATATTGTTGAAGAAAAAGGAAAAGAAAGTATTATTTCTTTTGCAGAAGGTGACGAACAACGCATGATGTTAATGGGTCTTAAACGTTTTACAAAATATCAGAACTATCCAGATATTGTTGATTTACGTATTGAGATTGCTGAAAAGGTTAAAGCAGAAAATAAGTACTGCTTTTAGTTTAGGTTAAGTTTAAGTTGAGAAAGAAGCCAATTCATTTTTTTGAATTGGCTTTTTAAATTTTACTATATTTAACTCACTCAAAACCAAATCATGAAAACTCAACTATTATACCTACTTATCTTTTTTACTTCTTTTGTTTTTTCTCAAACTGATACGGAGATTTTTCTTTTTGATGTAGAAGTGAATAATTCAAAAATTTCAATTAAAAATGGTAAAAACATATCAAACAACACGGGTTACGATAACCAACCATCATTTTTAGAGGACTATAAAATTTTGTTTTCTTCCACTAGAAACAATCAAACAGATATTGCTATTTACAATCTTAGAGACAGCAGTAAAATTTATGTGAGTAACACAGATGGTGGCGAATATTCACCTCTCAAAATTCCTAATAAAGATCAAGTTTCTGCTGTTAGACTAGATCCAGACGGCAAACAACGACTGTACTCATATCAAATAGACAATGGAACATCGACCGAACTCATTAAGGATTTGGTCATTGCATATTATACATGGTTTAATAAAGATATCATTGTTGCTGCAGTAATCGAGGGTGAACAACTAAATTTATACAGTATTAATATTGAACAGGGAACGCATCAAAAAATAGCCAACAATGTTGGCCGTTCATTTCACAGTATCCCAAATTCCAATCTTATAAGTTTTATTTCCAAGGAAAATGATAAACTTTGGCAAATAAAATCACTTAATCCAACAACCGGTAAAACCAAGCTAATTGCTAACACTCTAAAGGGTGTTGAGGATATCTGTTGGCTCAATAGTCAAAATTTAATTTCTGGAAGAGGTAGCATTTTATATAAACTAAGGTTAAATAAAGATTATAATTGGAAAAAAGTGGCTGATTTGTCAAACAAGGGAATCACCAATATTACCCGTTTGGCTGCACACAAAGATGCATCAAAATTACTGCTCACCGCAGATGTACCAGCAAATACAGTCGATTCGAATATTACTGATTCAAGTAAGGATTTAACTTCCGATAAAGCCGCACAGATTGTACAAAAGCATATTGGGCCATTTAACGACAGAAACCTAGATAAATTTGCTAATGCTTTTACGGAAAATGTAACTGTAAATCGGTTTCCTGATGAAAATATGTACACAGGTCGCGATAAACTGAAAGAAAATTATAAGGAGTTTTTTAAACGAGTTAAAAACTCAAATGTGAAAGTATTAAATCGAATGATTTTAAAAAATGTTGTTGTGGACGAAGAACTTGTAACCCTTGACAATGCAACAAAACGGCAAGTTACTATTTATGAGACTCTAGACAATGGTATAAGTTCCATGACATTTATTGAAAATTCAAAATCAAAAAAGAAGTCCGAAATTCTTATAAACGAGCAATTAGTAAGATATAACGAAAAAGATATTAAAGCCTTTGGTAGAACATATGCTAAAAATGTAAAAGTTTATAATTACCCAAGTAATTTAGTAATTGAAGGACGTGATGCACTAAGAAATAACTACATAACCCTTTTTGAAAGTGCACCTGATTTATATGCAGAAGTTGAAAACAGAATAATTATTGGTGACAAAGTCATTGACAAAGAAAAAGTAAAAATAAATGGCGAATTTGTTTATGTTATTGCCATATATGAAATTAGAAATAAGTTAATTCAAAGAGTTACTTTCATTCAATAATTCAATTTAATGAGAATATTCATCATTTTATTGTCGCTTACCTATTTCAGTTGTACAGCACAATCCAAAACCCAAGAACCAAAACTGAATAACATCGCATTGATCGCTGGCACTTGGCATGGTGAAGCATTTGGAGGAAAAACCGAAGAGATATCAGACTTTTGCTTATCCTCAACAACTTCGACCATTAAATACTATTTTTAATGTAGATTAAATGCTCTCTTTGATTTAAATTAAATTATGTTCATTTTTCCTTGTTTTTAAATTGGCCTTCCCAATTCTCTTGAGGCTTTACACTCGAAAACTGTAACAATTTACTAGACACAGGGTTTACGTTACCAAATAAGTTCATCTCCCTTTCTTGAATATGATTTCGACTTTTACGATATAAATTATGTTTTCTCAACTGTTCAGATTGCCAGTTCAAATTAAAAACTAATATTGGATACTTGGTACGTCGCGCTGTTATTGAACATTCAGGATGCATGCTTGCAATACAAAACGCTTTACCTTTAATACTGAAGCTGAAATTACTATTTCCAAGGTCTTTTGAAACTGTATCATCCCAAGGTACATTATCATACATATTAATGAAACTGAGCAATTGCCATAAAGCATTCTCAAATTCTTCTTCTGAGCTGAAATATTCGTCCGGAAATACAGCTATATATGTTCTATATCTATCACTCTCAAAGTCGTAATTTTCTAAAAAGTTTTCAATATTTTCTAGTATCTGCTGAGCAGTAAATGAAGATTCTATTTTTGAATATATATCGAAATCATATGTCTTTTGTTCAGCCAAGGTTTGTGCCGCAAAACAGGGATGGTCACTCTTTAAAATAAATTTATGGAGATCCTTTTTAACCGAAAATTTTCTATTACTCATATAAAGATTACTAAAAGATCTTTTTAGTTTTTTCCTTATTCCCATAATTCAAATTTTTACAATTTTTATAATAATAATTCAAAAATAGATATGGTAATTGCGTAAAACAATCATTAGTTAGTCCTAAACGAATAGGCTATTTTTTTTATTTAAAAGAGCATCGTAATGTTATGATTGAATCAAATTAATCACTCAACGATAATTAAATATGTTGACACATTATTGCAAATTCTTAATTATACCTGCTCAACTGCTCTATAGTTTAAAAAAACCTTAGCCAACAAACTTAATTTGTCATTAGTGCCATACTCTTCATTTAGGGTTTCTTGTAATAGGGAAGCAATTCTGTAAAGTCCAAGTTCTTTGGCATAGCAAACAGCCGTACCATATGCGCAAATTTCAAAATGTTCAATACGCTGAAGCTCAGCAATCAATCCTGCATTAAATACATTAGAATTCTTAACATTGATCATAAACTCTTTCATTTGATCAAATAGGCCACTTATAGCGGTAAATTCTGCTCGATTATTATTAAACTTTAAATCTTTAGATATAGCATCTAATCTAGATATTTGCGCTCTAGTTTCTTTTAAATGAAATTTCAGTGCATTTTTTAATTTGGGTTCATCAATTTTCTCAATAATTAGAGGAAAATAATTGATAGTTAAATCCTCAACACAATAAAGCGCTTTTAGTTGGTGACAAAGTAAATCTTTTAAATTTTCCATTGAGTTGAATTTTTGCTAATTCTACTCTCAAAATTATTAGATAATTAACGGAAATAATTGCTTTTTAAACGCATTGATTGACTCAAAAAATTTGTTTTTACTGCCTTATAAAAAATTTATTGCGTTAACTAATTATCCAACGTATGTTTCACTTTCTCTTCAACTGTAACGTTAGACAAATTGATGGCTGTTTCAATCAATGCCAAATGCGAATAGGCCTGAGGAAAGTTACCTAACAAACGCTTAGACTTAAAATCGATATCCTCACTGAAGAGACCTAAATGATTACTATATTTTAATAATTGGTCAAAGAGTTTTGCAGCTTTCTTCTCCTCTCCTATCTTATACAGGCTATTGATAAACCAGAAGGTACAAATGGTGAATGACGAAGATGGCAACCCAAAGTCATCCTGAGTTTTATAGCGGTACAACAATCCTTCGAAACAAAGATCTCGCTCAATGGCTTTTACGGTACTTACAAATTTTGGGTGTTTAGCGTCAATAAAACCATAGGATTCCATTAGTAATACCGAAGCATCTAAATCTTCTGAATTGTAGGCTTGTGTAAACGCCTGTACTTTCGGGTTCCAAGCGTTGGCCATAATATCTTCCCGAATGGCTTCCTCTAAAAGTTCCCATCGTGCAATTTTAGAAGTTTTGCCTAGAATGCGCGCAACCTTTAATGCTTTATCTACAGCCGTCCAACACAGTACTTTAGAAAACGTAAAATGTTGGTCACCTTCCCTAAACTCCCAAATACCTTTATCAGGCTCTTCCCAATGCTTGCTTACTACCCAAACGATACCTTTTGTTATACTCCAAAGTTCTTCGCCATTTTCAATGTCATTTTTAAAATTGACTATCAGTTGATGAATCACATCCATTAGGATACCATAAATATCATTCTGTTTTTGTTTATAAGCGGCATTGCCCACACGCACTGGTTTTGAGCCTTTGTATCCTGATAGATGTCCTAACGACTCTTCCGTCAATTTCTTTTCACGGTTAATCCCATACATGATCTGAAGTTCTTCGTCCTTGTCGGGTATTAAATCAATAATGAACTTTAAATAACGTCTGGCAATATTTTTGTGACCCAATTGAGACATGACTTTTATTACCATTGATGCATCTCGAATCCAACAAAATCTATAATCCCAATTCCTGACTTCACCAATGGTTTCTGGCAGTGATGTCGTGGCAGCCGCCAAAACAGCACCAGTTTTATCGTAGCTCAACAGCTTTAGAGTCATGGCACTACGTGCTATATAATCATTGTAGCGGTTGTATGTTGGCGTACGTTCCATCCAATCCAACCAATAAACTTTAGTACGCTCATATTCTATATAAGAAGTTTTTAACGTGGGCAAAAAAAGTTTTTCGTTATAACCAAATAAGGCAAACTTATTTTCTGTAAGCTCAATGGTATCGCCATTAACTACACTTTCTTTATTCAAATCCGTGTACAAAAACAGCGTGTCGTAGGTTTCTTCATCATTGATACTTACTATAAAATCATTTTTTATAAATGTTGCGGTACTACCCTTGGCATATTCTAATTTTGGGTCGTATATTATTTTGAATGACGGCCTACCCGAAATGTATTTTATATATCGAATTACCTCCGGAGGTGAATGATAAACACCTCCATTTTTTCTATAACGAGGCATAAAATCATGAACCTCAAACATATCCAGTCCGTTACTGAACGTAGTTACCAAAATAGCCGTATCGTCAGTATAGGCTTGTTTTATAGTGTAACTATCATCAACCTCAAACCCAAAACTTCCACCGATATTTTCGTCTAAAAGTTTTGCAAATACCGATGGAGCATCAAACTTTGGCAGACAGCACCAATCAATAGAACCTGTTTTAGATACCAAGGCTGCACTTCTGCAGTTACCTATAATTCCGTAATGTAAATTATTCGTTAATTCTTCTTTATTCATACTGATAAGGACTCATTTTTTTTTAAATTAACAAAAACTCAACTGCATAACAAAACTATGAGCGTTAATAAAACTATAATAGTCTCAAATAGGCTGCCATTGCAAATTTCAACAAACCAAAATGAAATTGTAGTATCTCCTAGTATTGGCGGACTTGCTACTGGAATGAAATCTGTCCATTCCGAAGGGAATGGTGTTTGGGTTGGATGGTCTGGTATTACAGACGAAGATTTAAATGACAATCTTAAAAAAAAGGTAAAGCAAAAAATAGAGGAAGAAAAATGCAGAGCTGTTGAGTTAACGGAAGATGATATTAACGATTATTACCTAGGCTTTAGCAACAGGACACTTTGGCCGCTATTCCATTATTTTATGGAATATACCGATTTTGACAATCTACATTGGGAAGCTTATAAACGTGTTAACGAAAAATTTGCAGAAGTTGTTTTAGACACTATTGAAGAAGGGGATACTGTTTGGGTACACGACTATCAATTATTGCTTTTGCCAAAATTGATAAAAGATAAAAGACCAGATGTGACCGTCGGTTTCTTTTTGCACATACCATTTCCATCCAATGAAATATTTAGAACATTTCCATGGAGAGAAGACATATTAACTGGTATGCTGGGATCAGATTTAATTGGTTTTCACACCTATGATTATGAGCGGCATTTCCTCAGTTCCATAAAGCGAATTCTGCGTTTAGATGTAAATTTTAACGAAATTTCCTATTATGACAGAATTATAAAAGTTGATTCTTTTCCTATGGGCATAGATTATGAAAAATTTAGTCAGGCCGCTCTAAACCATAACAATCCAAAAGCGGAAAAGTCCGAACTACAACAACGACTAGATAAACATTTATCGGCAGATAAGGATCAAAAGTTCATTTTGTCCATAGACCGAATGGACTACACTAAAGGTATTCCAAATAGATTACGTGCTTTTGAATATTTTCTAAACAAATATCCTGAATACAAAGAAAAAGTACGCTTGGTGATGCTCGCAGTACCATCACGATCAGATGTACCACAATATAAAAGATTAAAACGGGAAACAGATGAATTGGTAGGTCGGATAAATGGAGAATTTTCAACCGTAAGCTGGACACCCGTTTGGTATTTCTATAGGTCGCTACCGTTTGAGAATCTCATCGATTTATATACATCCTCAGCTATTGCATTAATTACACCTGTAAGAGATGGGATGAATTTGGTAGCAAAGGAATATGTAGCAACGCGCACCAATCAAGATGGAGTTTTGATTTTGAGTGAAATGGCAGGTGCAGCAAAGGAAATGAACGAAGCAATATTAATTAACCCAAATAGTTTTGATGATTTTGCCTCTGCCATCAGACGTGCTTTGACTATGCCGTTAGAAGAACAGAAACAAAGAATGCAGATTCTTCAAAAAAGATTAAAACGTTATGACGTAGAAAAATGGGCTTCTGAATTCTTAAAATCACTCGATGCCACAAATCATATGCAAGAAGTTGTGGTTTCCAAAAAAATGACCCTAGAAGATGAAAATGAGATTGTAAAGCAATTCAATGATGCAGAAAAACGACTTATTTTATTGGACTATGATGGTACATTAGTTGGTTTTAAGGACAATCCTCAGGATGCCAAACCAGATTTAGAATTATTTAAATTACTCGACACCTTCGAGTCTCAAAAAAATACAGATCTCTGTCTTATCAGTGGGCGAGACAAAGATACTTTTAAGAATTGGTTTGGAAACAAACCCTACAATCTCATTACCGATCATGGTGTTTGGAAACGCGAAAACAAGAATTGGTTACCATTAGAGGTTGTTAAAACTGATTGGATGGTCAACATTAAACCAATTTTAGAAACCTTTGTAGATCGTACACCAGGCACATTTATTGAAACAAAAGAATTTTCCTTAGCTTGGCATTACAGAACAGCAGATCCAGAATTGGCTCAAATTAGAACTATGGAGCTGAATACGGTTTTAACAAGCTTAGTCGCCAATAACGAATTATCCATTTTAAAAGGAAATAAGGTCATTGAAATAAAAAGCAGTAACGTAAACAAAGGTCGTGCGGCCAACCAATTATTTATGAAAAAAGATTATGACTTTATTTTAATTATGGGAGATGATTGGACCGATGAATATATGTTTGAAGCTGCACCAGACTCAGCACATACCATTAAAATTGGCTACACAAAGACAAAAGCCAAATATCAAATTAAAGATTCATCGAGAGTTAGAGAACTATTACTTAAATTTACTTAAAAACTTAAATCAAATGAAAAACGTCATTACTTCTTTATTTTTATTTTTCACTTTTTACTTAAGCGCGCAAACCGATCCAAAAATCTATGATATCATTGATGCCGTTTCTGAAGAACGTCTTAGAGATGATGTCAAAACTTTAGCTGATTTTGGAACGCGGCACACATTAAGTGATACAGTATCCGACACCAGAGGTATTGGTGCTGCACGTCGCTGGATCAAATCTGAATTCGATAATATTTCGAAGGATTGCAGTAATTGTTTGGAAGTTTTCTACCAAAATAATTTAGTAGAAAAAGGCACCAACCAACGTATCGTTAAAGATGTGAATGTTGTTAATGTGGTTGCTATTCAACGTGGTACAAAATATCCAAACCGCTACATCATTATGAGTGGTGACATAGATTCGAGAGTGTCAGATCCAACGGATTTCGCCTCTGATTCACCAGGCGCCAATGATAATGCTTCAGGTATGGCTGGAGCTATTGAAGCTGCTCGTGTCTTATCTAAATATAAATTTGAAAGCAGTATTGTTTATTTAGGATTATCGGGCGAAGAACAAGGTTTATTTGGTGGGCAAGGCATGGCAAAATATGCCAAGGAAAACAATTGGGATATTATTGGAGTGTTAAATAACGATATGATTGGAAATATAACGGGAGTTGACGGAGTCATTGACAACAGAGCTTTTAGAATCTTTTCAGAACCTATAACAACTGCAGAAACCGATCCTGAAAGACTAGCAAGACAAGCTAGAGGCAGACGATTTTATGGTGGTGAAGTTGACGGCATTTCTCGTCAATTGGCAAGATATGTACACAAAACCACTGAAACTTATATGCCAGAAATGAACCCAATGATGATTTACAGATTGGATCGTTTTGGTCGTGGAGGCCATCACAGACCATTTAACGATGCGGGTTTTGCAGGCATCAGAATTATGGAAGCCCATGAAAATTACACCCAACAGCATCAAGACATCAGAACCGAAGATGGTATCAATTACGGAGATACGTTTGAACACGTTAATTTTGGTTATGCTAAAAAACTAACCGCAGTCAATGCCATAACCATGGCGAGTCTTGCCTCTGCTCCACCTGCTCCAAATGAAGTTGGGATTGGTGGTATTGTAGAGCCTTCGGCAAAACTAAAATGGAGTAATGTCGATGGTGCCACTGGATACAAAATCTACTGGAGAGATACAACATCAGCAACGTGGGACCACAGTCGGTATGTTGGTGACGTAACAGAATTTACCTTAGAGGGTATAGTAATTGACAATTTCTTATTCGGTGTGGCTTCAGTTGGTAAAGATGGTCATGAAAGTATGGTCGTTTTCCCTAATACGATAATTAGGTAGATATTATCATTCCTGAGAAGGCAGGAATCTAAAAAGTTTAAAAAAATATGATTAAAAACTTATTGGTGTTAGCAATTGCATCATGCTTTAGTTTAACTATTCACGCGCAACTTCTTCAAGATAAAACCGATTTCACAAGACAAGACACTTTGAGAGGCAGCATCACACCAGAACGCGAATGGTGGGATTTAACGTATTACCATTTGGATGTGGAAGTCAAACCAGATGAGAAATTCATTTCAGGTAAAAACACCATTCAATATAAAGTGTTGAAACCTCATCAGCTAATGCAAATTGATCTCCAAGAACCAATGCAGATGCTAAATGTACTTCAAGATGGAAAAGAACTCGAAGTAAAACATGATGGTAATGCACATTTTGTTAAACTTGAAAAAAATCAAAATATTGGTGACGTAAATACCATAGAAGTGCATTATAAAGGGTATCCAAGAGAAGCAAAACGCGCACCTTGGGACGGTGGATTTTCTTGGAAGAAAGATAAAAATGGAAAACACTTCATTGCAACCTCAAATCAAGGATTGGGTGCAAGTGTCTGGTGGCCAAACAAGGACCACATGTACGATGAAGTGGATAGTATGCTAATCAGTGTTACCATTCCAAAAGGATTGACTAATGTTTCCAACGGTCGTTTACGCAAACTCGAAGATTTAGGAGACAAAGTAAAATCGCATTGGTTTGTATCTAACCCAATCAACAATTATGGAGTCAATATAAATATTGGAGATTACGTTAATTTTTCCGAAACATACCAGGGAGAAAAAGGTGAACTCGATATGGATTATTGGGTGCTGTCATATAACCTGGAAAAAGCAAAAGAGCATTTTGAGGACGCACCAAAAATGGTAAAAGCATTCGAGCATTGGTTTGGGCCTTACCCCTTTTATGAAGATAGCTTTAAATTGGTTGAAGTACCATATTTGGGCATGGAACATCAAAGTTCCGTCACGTACGGCAACAAATATTTAAAAGGTTATCTGGGCAATGATTTATCCGGAACTGGCTGGGGACTTAAATGGGATTTTATCATTATTCATGAAGGTGGCCACGAGTGGTTTGCCAATAACATAACCAATAAAGATGTTGCAGACATGTGGATTCACGAAGGGTTTACAGCTTATTCTGAAAATCTTTTTTTAGACTACTATTACGGAAAAGAAGCTTCTGCAGATTATGTTATCGGCACTAGAGCTAATATTCAGAATGACCGACCGTTAATCGGTTACTATAATGTAAATAAAGAAGGTTCAAGTGATATGTATTACAAAGGAGCGAACATGCTTCATACGTTAAGACAACTCATTGAAGATGATGAAAAATGGAGGCAAATTCTTAGAGGATTAAATTCAGAATTTTATCATCAAACCGTGACCACAAAACAAGTTGAAGATTACATCAGCCAAAAATCAGGTATCGATTTAACTGAATTTTTTAATCAGTATTTGAGAACAACAATGATTCCGACTTTGGAATACAAAATTCAGGACGGTGAACTAAAATACCGTTGGATAAATATTGTTGAAGGTTTTGACATGCCAATTCAAATTGAGATTGATGAAAAAAATGAATGGCTGTTCCCAAAAGCGAAATGGCAGACTAAAGCAATTGATGCTGATGATATAGAAATCGATATGGATTTTTATATAGATACAAAACAACTTTAAAAAATGTTAAATCTGTTTATCATTCCTGCGAAGGCAGGAATGACAAAAAATATAATAAATGGACATCCCAGAACTTTATTTTGAGAGTGACAAAGAGTGGTACGACTGGCTACTAAAAAACCGTGATAAACACAATGCAGTTTATCTAATATTTTACAAAGTTGACCATCCGATGCCTTCGATGCGCTGGGAAGAAGCCGTTAAAGTCGCATTGTGTTTTGGGTGGATTGATTCCACAGTAAAAAGTTTGGGCAATGGAAAACGCAGACAATACTTCTGTCCTCGCAATCCAAAAAGCGATTGGAGTGCACTAAATAAAAAATACATTAAAGAATTAAAGGAAGAAAACCTGATGCAGCCCTTAGGTCTCGAGTCCATAAAAGTTGCAAAGAAAAACGGAAGTTGGTCTGCCCTCGACCATGTCGAAAATGGTATTATTCCTACCGAATTACAACAAGCTTTTAATGCCAACCCGACTGCCTTTGAGAATTATCAAAACTTTGCTAAAGGTTACAGGAAAAGTTATTTATACTGGTTGCACAATGCGAAACGTGAAGCAACTCGACAAAAAAGAATCGCAGAGATTATAAAACTCTGCGATGCTAATATTAAAAGTCGTGGCAATTGGTGATTTAAAGTCCACTAATATAACTTCCATAAGGGTCTTTAATCTGTAAACCTTCAGCATATCTAAACTTGCTCAGCTTTTTGAATTGTACCAAACCCCAAAGAATAAATTCCTTTTCAAAATAAACATCTTTTGGATCTATTTCTGGTTGATAATCTGCCAGTAAAGTGTCCAATGGTTTTATCTCATCTAATTTTGACTTGTAGGTTTCATCATTAAAATCATCCAACAGTTCGAAACCTTCTCCATTAAAAAACCACGAAATTAAATCATCGTACGGTGTCTCTTCTCCTTGCTTTTCGAGTTTTTCAATTTTTGGAAAATATTCTGGGAATAAAGTTTTAATCGCATTATTCATTAATTCATTCGCTACAAAGTCAGCACCTTCCTGTTCACCTTCATACACTAATTCCACCTTACCTGTTATTGCTGGAATAACACCAATAAAATCAGATAAGCGTACCGTTGTTTCTTCATCTCCAACAAGTAATGCTCTACGTTCTGCGGTACTCAATAAATTTTCAAATGCCGTGATACTCATTCTGGCACTTACACCACTTTTTACATCAACATATTCGCTGTCGCGTGCTTCAAAACTAATTTGCTCTAATAAATCTTTTGCTAAATCCGGAACATAAACTGAAGCTGATTGGCGCTCATCCAATTTTGCTTCTTGCGAAGTTATGGTTCGAGCGGTTTCAACCGTTTCAGGATAGTGGGTCAAAATCTGTGAACCGATTCTATCTTTCAATGGTGTTACAATGCTTCCTCTGTTGGTGTAATCTTCAGGATTTGCAGTAAACACGAATTGCATATCCAATGGCAATCGTAACTTAAATCCTCTAATTTGAATATCCCCTTCTTGCAAAATATTGAACAAGGCTACTTGAATCCGAGCCTGAAGATCTGGTAACTCGTTAATCACGAAAATACAACGATTGGCTCGTGGAATCATTCCGTAGTGAATCACACGATCATCCGCATAGCTCAATTTTAAATTCGCAGCTTTTATTGGATCGACGTCACCAATTATATCCGCAACGGTTACATCTGGTGTGGCGAGTTTTTCTGCAAAACGTTCCTCCCTGTGAAGCCACGCTATTGGTGTATCGTCATCTTTTTCAGCAATTAATTCCTTAGCATATCTTGAAATAGGTTGCAGAGGATCATCATTGATTTCTGACCCTTCCACAATTGGAATATACTCATCCAAAAGATTGACCATCATACGTGCTAAACGCGTTTTGGCTTGACCTCTCAATCCCAAAAGATTGATATTGTGTCGTGATAAAATGGCACGTTCCAATTCAGGGATAACTGTGTTTTCGTATCCGTGAATCCCTTCAAATGAGGTGACTTTATTCTTTATGTTATCAATTAGGTTATTACGCAATTCATCTTTGATAGATTTGGATTGGTAACCTGATTCTATTAATTCTTTAAGTGTTTTTATTTCTTTCATTTTATAGCTTTTGGCTTTTGGCCTTTAGCTATTAGCAATCTAGATTTGAGCCAAAGGCTAATACCTAAAAGCTAACAGCAGTTTTTTATCCTTTAATTCTTTTTTTTCTATTATTCTCGTAATCTTCAAAAATCATCTCTCCCAATCCTTTCAGTCCTGTGTAAAACGCTTTACCTCTATTGGCTTGGGTAAATTCTCGAATAAATTGCATTAGGTATGGATCTTCGGCAATCATAAATGTGGTGATGGGAATATGCAAACGTCGCGCCTGTTGTGCCATCGCATAGCATTTGTTTGTTATAAATGGGTCAAGTCCATTGCTGTTTTTATAATATTGACCGTCTGGCATATTTAAACAACTTGGCTTGCCATCTGTAATCATAAAAATCTGTTTGTTGGTGTTTCGTTTTCTGCGCAGCATATCCATTGCCAACTTAAGCCCAGCAACTGTATTGGTATGGAATGGACCAACTTTTAAATAAGGTAAATCCTTGATTTTAATTGGCCAAGCATCGTTTCCAAACACTAAAATATCCAAAGTGTCTTTTGGATAACGTGTGGTGATTAATTCGGCCAAGGCCATGGCCACTTTTTTGGCTGGTGTGATTCGGTCTTCACCATATAAAATCATACTGTGACTAATATCAATCATCAACACCGTACTCATCTGGCTTTTGTGAAGCGTTTCTTCAACTACCAAGTCATCTTCAGTTAAATTGAAATCACCAATACCATTATTAATTTGTGCGTTGCGTAAGCTTTCTGTCATCGACACTTTTTCCAAAGCATCACCAAATTGGTAAGCTCTAAAATCGCCAGTGTGCTCATCGCCAATACCTATACCCTTGCTTTTGTGATTTCCCGAACCGCTTCGTTTTATTTTTCCAAAGATATGCTCCAAAGCCTGTTTACGGATGGCACGTTCGGTTTTGGCAGTAATTGATAATTTACCTTTGCCGCTGCCTTCACCATCATCGCCAAATTCTATTTCTTCTCGTATATAGCCTTTATTTTTAAGGTCTTCTATAAAATCATCGATAGTGTACTCTGGTGTGGTAAGTTCGTACTCTTTGTCCAACTGACGTAACCAATCAATGGCCTCGTCAAAATCACCAGAGGTGTATGTAATCAATTCCTTAAAAATCTCGAAAAGTTTTTCAAATGGAGATTGATTTGGTGCTTCGTAGGTTTTAAAAACGAAACCGGATTTCTTTCTTTTTTCATTCATAGCACTATAAAAATAATTCATTTCAACTTAATAATTAACTATTTTCTGATTCTAACATTTTGTTAACTTTAAATTAAACCAATATTATATTTTAGAAAACAGGTTGAATTTAGCTATGTGGTTTGAAAGACTGAAAAAGTTTTTACGGTTAAGTTTAATCGTACTACTACCATCACAACAATATCAAAATTTTCAAAAAACAAAGTTATTTATGAAACTTGAATTTTGACCGTAAATCGATTCGACCTTTTTAAAATCAGGTGAATATCTTAGAGACTAATTACTGACTATTTTGTTTTCGAAATTTATAACTAAGTCCCATCATGAGCATCGACGTTGTCATATCATAAGAAACATTACTACCTGGTATAGCGCCAAAAGGTGGATTATCCTGTATAAACGCAGGGCTGAAAATTTCGCCAGATGTTTTTCCGCTACTCGTGCCATAGTGGAATACTCCTCGTAATTCCAGTTGTGAATTCACCAAATAAGATAAACCAAATTGAAACGCATTCTGTATAATTGCCGCGGCAGATACATTAAAAGAAGCAAATCTATCTTCTATGGGATTATTATTGTAGGTATAGCCTAGACGTAAAGGCAAACGGTCTATTCCTTTATACTGTATACCAGCAGAAATTATGCTTATATTTTGCCAACCAAAACCTTTGACCGTTCCGTCTTGGTTCCATCCGACAGGTGCGAGACCTTCAGTGTTTTTAAACGCTACATGTCGATAATCCAAAGCTAAATCAAAATCATTTTTGGAATATCCCAATCCGACTGAAAAGATTGCTGGATATTCAATATTGAAATTATTAGTACTTGTAGAACCATCTAAATAGGTATTCTCGAGTTCAAAATCATCAAATTTAATTTTTGTACTATAAGAGACACCAGCTTTAAAGCCAGTTTGGGTATCATAGAACAAACCTATTTGCGCATTTAAACCAGTTGCAGTTGCCGTGTCTGTTGATGGATAACCTGCACTTGTTGGGGGTGCAGTGGGATTAGGTGCCAACTCTAATGTCGAAAGATTATAAGCTGGTTTTATGCCAATAGAAAAGTTTTCTGAAACTTTATAAGCATAGGTTAAACCAAGTTGAATAATGGCATATTCTGATTTTACACCACCAAAACCTCCTAAACTCTGAGGAAAATTGATAGGATTGGTTGTACTCTCAGGAAAGTCTACACCTGCTCCACTTATACCAAATATTGAAGCACCAAATTTATGTTTGCTATCAGATTTTCCAAACACAATGGCTAAGGAAGGTAACGGAATAAGTGGCCTGTCATCTTCTGTATTGCCAGTAATAAAGTTACCCGTTGGCATTCCGTCAGAATCGACTTCGGGAACTGTGGAAAATAATTCTGGTGACGATGAAAAAATACCTATATCCAAATTTACAATAGTACCGTCAAAAACGCTTATAGCAGCAGGATTCCATTGAAGTGCGCCAGAAATATCAATGGGCTGACCAGTTGCCGCTCCTCCCATGGACCAATTTACAGATCCAGCTCCTTGTAGAATGTGTGCCGATTGGGCGATAGTAGCAGATGTAAAAATAATCATACCGAAAATAAAGAGGTTTTTTTTCATAATAGCTGAATTAGTAATTGATTAGTTTAAATATTGGTTTGATGCTTTTAGATTTTTGATTCCACAAAATACATGTCCATCAACCCCTTGTTTTTACCTTCTATCTTTCCTCTATAGAAATAATCAAAGCACTCATTTGTGAGTTCGAATGTTTCCTTTGAGACGTTTATTCTACCTGGTTCTGATTGTTGCTCCATCCTCGCTGAAATATTAACCGTATCTCCCCAAATATCATACTGGTATTTTTTAATACCTACAACACCAGCAATAACTGGCCCCGTGTGGAGGCCTATGCGCATTTCGAGATTTTCCTCGTCTGGTGTTTTTTCATTTTCTCTATCGATGCACTCTTGCATTTCTAAAGCAGCGTTTACCATATTTATAGCGTTTTCTTTTTCTTTTCCCAATAAGCCACCTGCTGCCATATAAGCATCTCCAATGGTCTTGATTTTCTCCAATTGGTAATTTGCCATGATTTCATCAAAGGATCTAAAATAAAAATCCAATTTTGCGATTAATTCTTCGGGTGATAAGCGCTCGGAAAGTTTTGTAAAGCCTTTTATATCTGCCATTAGCACGGTAACACCATCAAACTTTTGAGCCGTTGTCTTACCTGTTCGTTTTAATTCTTCAATTGCGGCTTTTGGTAATATGTTTTCTAACATTTCGCTTACTACTCCTTTTTCTGCTTCTATCTTTTCAGTACGTTTTTGCACCAAGCTTTCAAGGTTTTCAGAGAGGTAAGCACTATCGAGCGAAACGCCAACTTGGGAGGCGATGAGATTTAGCAGGTTTACCTTTTTTGCATCAAACACGCCTTGATGCGAGTAATTTTCCAAATAAAGTAATCCAAATACTTCACCTTGTTTCATAATTGGATAACAGATCATTGATTTAGGGTCGTGATCACGAAAATATTTCACGTTCATATATTCGGGTAAATGTGCAGGATTATTTAAAATGAGCATTTTCTTTACCCTAATGACGTACTTAACAACATTCATTGGTAGAATCTCATTATCTGCAAATTCCGTTATAGAAGTTGAACCCCTTTCAGGATTGTATCTTGCCTTAGCAATAAGTTCAGCATTATTTTTAATCAATAAATAGCCATGATCTGCACTACTGTATTTGATGATAACATCCATTAATTGTTCTACCAAGCTATCTACATCTTTCGAACTTTTAACGGCTTGATTTGCCTGAAACATCAAATTAAGATCAGCATTGGAAATTACTGCTTCCTGAGTTTCATCTCTTTCTTTTGGTTGCAAAATAGTGCCCTCTAAAATATGATGATATTCAGACTCTATATGTTCTACTTTAGCTATTGCTCCCCATTGCAAATAATCTCCTCTTGCATTATTTAAAAAGGTGGTAGCCGTAATCCGGTTGCCGTCATTATATTGTCGCTTTCCCGCTAATTCTTCAGCTAGTGCCTTATAGTTAATAAAGCCATACTTCTCTGCACTCTCAATGGCATTTTCATAAAGTGCATTTACTTTAGCATTATTTTTTGAAACTGCTGCAAGCTCTGCTTTTGCGAGTCTATACTGAGGCTGGAAGTTATCTGGACAGAGGTTGGTCCAAGTTTTTAATTTTTTGAGATGTTTTTTGGCTAAGCTCTTCAAATTCTTTTTTGCAGGCAAATTGGTTTCGATGGCCTCAGCACAAATTAAAACTGCATAGAAATTATACTCGGCAAACTCGTAGCGCTGCTGAACAAAATCAATATATTTTGAAGTTTCAAAATAACTGTCAAGCGCTTCTTTATAGTGCCCAAACATATACAAAGTTATCATGTAAGCTATGCCATTATCAGCAACAACAGAGAAATTCTTAGTTTCTTTGGCTTCTTCAATTTTAATAGGAGCATTATAAGCGTCTCCCATTATAATTGTATTTTTTTCTAAACCCATCAAACACCGAATGGCATAATAATAGCCTTCAACAAAATGCCTAGCTTCTAAATCCTTTCTTTTTTCTATGACTTTTAAATAGTCTTCAAATGAGTTGCAGACATCTTCCAAATTAAAACCAAGCGCAAACTTGGCTTGCAGATAAATAAAAATGGCATAGCTGGCAAAAATTGGATCTCCATTGGCATGGGCTCCATTTTCGACCTCCAAAATCTTATCCATATCTCTTCTTACCGGTTCTGTCCAATGATGGACAAAATTGTAGTAAGAAAGTCTTACTTTCCACTTCAATGCGGTATATCCCAGTTTTGTATTGAGATCAATTGCCAGTTCTGCCAATTTTTGACCAGCTCTATATTTACCGAAGAGTTGGGATATAAGCATTCCATAACCAATAAAACTGAATGAAGAAATGCCGTTATTGCCGTATTTTAATGTTGCCATTAACATCTTCATAAAATTCCAGGCAAAGAGATTTTGGTCTATCTGATAAATTGTTGGTGCTATTGCCAATAAAAATTCCTGAAAACGAATTCTTTCTTCGTCTTGCATCAAAGGTCTATCAATCATTGATGCAATCTTTTTTTCTGGCAACTTTATTCGTGCCACCAAAACATCTTTTAGCAACAATGCCATTATAGTGCTCTTTTTAACTGGCATTTTTATGCCATACAAGCTATAACCCAATCTGCCTACTTCTAATGCTTCAGATTTTTTATCTTGAATATTGTAGAGATAAACTTTTGTAAATAAGCTATTTAATTTATCTAAACGTGTTTTACTGGCTTCATAAAGTTTATCCAGTTCTGTTGCCGCTTCATCATATTCACCAATCAAATACAAACACTCTGAATACTGAAGACTGGCATCGTAAAGCCTTTTATAGTCATCTTTAAAATTGATGTATTTTTTTACAACTCTAAAATATTCAATGGCCGAATCATAAGCTGTGGCATTTTTTGCTTTTATACCAGCTTTGTAATTATAATGAACCAGTTTCATTATAGTGTCTTTGTCATCAATAATCGAGGTTGCTTCATTGAAGTATTTTGCCAATAAAAAAGTGTCTTCCTCAATTTGGCCCGCTGAGAAATGCTCTAATTTTATCAGCGCAATCTTAAGATTTAGTTCGGCACATTCAGTATCATCAACTAAAACCAAAGATGCTTGTCTAATACGATCATGGGCGAACTTGAAATTGGTATTCTGAAATGTACTAAGTTCGTTATCATCGATGTTTGAAATCATTTTAAAATACGCATCAACATTCTCATCCATAGATATGAGATAGCCCATATTTATAGCTTCTGATAGCGAATTGGCAACATTATTCATTTTGTTTCCCGCTAAAAGCGAAAGAATCTTAAGGTCAAAAACATCACCAATACAAGCTGAAATTTTAAGAAGCAATTGTATATCTTCATCTAAATTTTCAATTTTCTTAACGAGAAGCTCCACGACATTTTCTGATGCCGATTCTTTAGAAATTAATTTTTCGTCATAAGTCCAAAAGCCATTTTCATTTCTGTAAAGCACACCTTCTTCAAATAAAGAAGTGAGCAGTTGCAGCGTATAAAACGTATTACCATCTGATTTTTGATAAAGGATTTCAGTAAATTCATGCTTCTTTTCTATTGGGTAATGAAGCGATTTTGCAATAAGCTCTTTGGTATTATCTTTATTTAAGCCAGTAATATTAATGTCGTGTAGATTGATCCAATTCTCCAATTTCTTGATTGATATACTGAGTGGATGGGTAGGATCGACTTCATTATCACGATACGCTCCAATAAACAGCAGATTCTTAATTGTATCATTAATCAACATCATTTCAAGCAAACGTATCGAAGCAATGTCTGCCCACTGCAAATCATCTAGAAATACAATGAGATAATGCTCGTCTGTTGTAAATGCCGAAATGAAACTTAAAAATGTTTGTTGAAATCTTTTTTGTTCTTCCTCAGGAGGTAAATCATCAATACGATCTTGCTCACCCATTAAGGCTGAAAGTTCTGGGATAACTTCTGTGATAATCGGAGTGTTTTCATTAAGGTGATTTTGCAATCTGTTTTTCCAATACAATAATTCCTCATCATCTTCCTTCAAAATTCTTGAAACCAAACCAGAAATAGCGTCCAGTAACGCACTGTACGGTGTCGCTTTTCGCAAAACATCAAATTTAGCTGCCAACATTGGAATATTATCACCCAGCTTATTGTGATAAAATTCCTCAACTATTCGTGTTTTCCCAACACCGGAATAACCACTGATATAAACAGCTTGCTTTTTTCCCGATTTAACCATTTTATAAGCCTGATCAATGGTATTTAATTCATCATTACGACCAATTAATTTAGAGGTAGGAATTATTTTGGTCACCTCATCTTTGCTACCCGGAATAAAATCTTCCCCATTCTCTAAATGCTGAGCCGCAATGGCCAAATCGTGCATGAGCCCTTTACCACTTTGATAGCGTTCTTCTGAAGATTTCGAAATAAGCTTCAGAATAATTTTATTTAAAACGTTTGGAACAGATTGATTGATATCCTTAGGAGGTAAAATAGATTGTGTAAGAAGGGCATGAATTACATCTATTGTTGTGGTAGCTTTATACGGTAATTGGCCAGTAAGCATTTCATAAAATATGACACCCAGTGCATAATAATCTGATCTGTAATCTGTAATTTGGCTGATTCTTCCGGTCTGTTCTGGACTGATGTAAAATAGTTCTGATAAGTCAGCATTTCTATAAGAATCTATCTTTTCATTCTTTTGAATTCGCGTGACTTTACGCAGATCACTGATACGGCACTCTTTGCTTATGGGATTAATTAAGATATTTTCAGGAGTGCAGTTTTTGAGTATCCAACCTCTATTATGAAAATCGATAATTAAAGTCGAAATCAACTTGGCAATAGTTATAAAATCCTGAGGAGTTAGTTCCTTATTTTGTCTCAAGAATTGCCTTAAAGTTATACCATCAAAAGATTTGTAGAGTATTGAAGGTTGTGTTGAGCCTTCAATAACCTCAATGGGTTCTAGAATAATATTTAACTGAAGCTGTTTTGCCAAGGCGACACCACTTTTTAAAGAGGCAACACCTTGGTTATCCATTTTTAGAAATTTCTTAAGCAAATAAGGTTTACCCTCTTTCTGGCACTTAACTTTTTGCAAAGTATAGTAACCCGTAGTTGCTATAGTTTCAGTTTCAATATAATCCTTAAGCATTATAGTAAATTGAAATTAAAAATCGTTTTCTCCAGGTATTTTGAAATCCTCACCAGATACTGCTCTGGCAGTTTGCAGACCCGACATAACGGTTGCTTCTATACATCCAGCATTGAAACCGTTATCTATCCAATCTCCTGTAATGTATAAATTGTCATAGCCCGTTTCGTCTGTTTTAATTCTATATTTAGAACTATTGACAAATGACATCACATAGAGTTCAGTTGGGTCTATATTGGCTCTGAAAAATTGTGAATCGAAACGTTGTTCTCCTGCTTCATCTTTGAGATCTACCAATTGATTATAATCAAATGACTCTTGTCCTTCCCAAATCTTTGGCCAAATATGTGGAGTCAGTTTCTGAATGTAATTTTGAGCATGCTGTTTGGCCATCTCAGATTGTTCCTGAGGAAAATTTGAATTTATAAAATTGCTGTCCTTTACATTTTGCCAAATTTCCTCTGCATTTGGTTCTGGTGCAGGACCACAGAAATATGCAATACTTTTTGGTTTGTGATCCTCTGGCCAGCTTTCACGCTCTATTAAATCTGTCATATCACAATAGGTGTCATAAGGTTCTTGATAGGATCCTAAAAGCCCTAATCCATCTTTTACATATGGCCAACCTAAATCCGTTGCATCCGGTTTTAACCACATTTGATATGCGATTGTAGAAATAGGGATGACATTTGCCATCATATTTTGCCATGCTGTGCTATTGTCAATTAACTCTTTTGCGACAGTCCACAATCCACCAATAGAAATACCTAAAATCACCTCATCGAAATCGATTCCGACTTTTAATACATTGTTAGGAATCCCAGAATCCCACTCTTGATAGTAAGATTCGAGATTTATATTTTTACTTTGTAGTTCATCTCCCTGCACCAATTGCTCATAAAGCGGCTCACTTGGCCAAGACGGTAACCCTTTTACATTTATCAATGGATTATAAATGTCGTATTCTGGTTTTAAACTTGCCTGAACATCAATAGTTATTGTAGAAATATTTTGTTTTGTTGAATCAAGGGCTATATCAGTGATTCTGTTGAAGTATTCAATTTTCACACCTCTTTTTATAAGCACTTCATACATAGGTGCGGTAATGACATCTCCCATTCCGGCCATCATACGATAATAAACGTGCCCTTTATAAGTCAATCCCATTCTTAGCAATCCTCTTAAAGCTACACCAGCTTCGAACGTATATTGTTTGTCTCCGCCAAAAACTAATCCGTAAACACCCTGTACAAGTGCTGAATTATAGGATATTTCTGCGGCATTGTGCTTTATTAACCACTCGCGATAATCAATATCGTTTATGATATCGAATCCTTCGGTTATAACTTTATCTTTAATCATTCCGATGATATGAATCACGACTAAATCCGCTATAATAAAATATCGCCTTAACTTATTATCGCTATCCACTAAACCTTTCGCAATGAATTCTAGCCAATGCTTAAATTTCACTAGAATATTATTGAGCAAACCATGATTGTTTTTTGAAGCTAACTTTAAAGCACCATGAATCATATAGGCACCGACATCATGAAACATGTGCTCTCCTCTTTTTACAACATCATCAAGAATATCCTTGATTAAAGAGTGATGCTCAGAGTTCTTATGTTCATCTATCTTTGACTTGACTTTCTCAGATTTTTCATCATGGTAATCTTTATGAATGGTCTTGAGCCATTCCAATAATTTGTACACATATTCGGTTGGTTTGGGATGCGCATCTCCGATACCGGGCGTTGCTTTGTTGGTCGGAATTTTAAATGGCCAATGCAACCATTTACCTTTAATTTTTTCTTCTAAACAAATCATATTATAACCTGTAAACGCTTCCTCCCAAGTCGCTAAAGGCGCTCCTGCAGGCCTATTATTGTCCTTATAACATTGCTGTATCATGTTAAAAGCATTATCATAAAACCCAAACCATAGGTGCAAACCGTGTTCTTCTATTCTATCTGCCTCTTGTTGATTCCTACCACTAACTCCCTTTCCCCCCAAACGCCATCCCATGTGGTAGAGTGTAATTTCGTATTTAGATTTCCAATCTGGATCTGAGGTCAATTGATAAATTGAGGTGAGAGACCCAATGCCTCCTCCTAAAACAGCGATTTTCTTTATAGACATAATTTAAAATTTAATGAATTTAGCATAAGATAGTGACCATTGATATTGCATAATAAACGATCCCATAACATTACTTTCTATGGATGAGGATTGAAACATTCCTTTGGGCAAGTAAGAGCTAGTGTGATTTGTACCTTTGACATTAAAAGGGGAAATATATTGGTTCTCAAATCCTACCTTATATATAGATGTGATGTAGCCAATAACTCCGTACTCTAAAACCGGTAATTGCAATATTGGAGTAATAGCTTCGAAATTTGAGAGACTTCTTCCCAATACTGGTGGTTCTGCAGAATCTGTGAATTCGGATGTTAGATATAAGTTTTTTGATAATTCATGACGTATTTCATAAATAGGTCCATCGGTAGTAAAACGCGCTAACTTTTTATTGAACTCCCAAAATATCCTGCCTCCCAATACCGCTAGCCAACTATCTAAATAAAGAACCGGTAAGAAACAAAATGGCGCATCTTCATTATAGTTATCGTCCTTAAATTTCACATAAGGCAGCATTACTATAAATTCATTATAATGCAGATCAAGGTCGAGATTATGTTTTTTAGCCATTTTTTCTAAAAATGGATTGCTATGCAACCATGTATCATTGTACATGAGAAGCAAAGGATGTTTTCCAGCGGGAGTATAATCTTGAGATGCTAATGTTAGATCTTTCGGTAAAAGACTTTGCGCAAAAGCTGAAGTTACGCTTATAAACACAAAACGTCCATCGCATTTTCCATACAGCGGTTCACTTTCGTCAATAGAATTTTGAGTAATTGGTTTGCGTTCTTGATTTACTTTATTGCTCATCACCTATTTGTTTTAAATCAATAAAGAAATCTTTATTGATATTGGTTAACTAAACAATTTATAGGTATTAAAACGCTCGGTAGTAGTTGGTTGTGAGATAAATATACTCTTTTTTTAATTAGCATGAGTAACTATTAAATAAGAATTACCAATATTCTCTGAAATATCAGTCTGTTTCTATTTACAGAATTTAATAATAGCATTAACATCAGTTTTACAAATGGATCATATCTTTTCATTATTTTTAAGCATTATTCAACTAACTTTTAAAAAATGAAAAAAATATCCACGCTAGTTATGCTGTTCTGCATAGCGTTACTCTCTGCACAAGAATTTTCAATGGACATGGTCAAAAATATGGCGCCGCGAAATATAGGTCCTGGTGGAATGTCTGGTCGTGTTACGGCTATTGACGTTGTAACTACAAATCCTGATGTGATGTACGTTGGTACTGCTTCAGGCGGACTTTGGAAATCGACTTCTGGCGGCATTAAATGGGATCCAATCTTTGACAATGAATTGACGGCTTCAATTGGTGCTGTAGAAATTCAACAATCCAATCCAAGTGTTATTTGGGTCGGCACAGGCGAAGGTAATCCTCGTAACTCACTCAATGGTGGATTTGGTGTTTACAAATCGCTCGATGGCGGAAAAAGCTGGATGGCAATGGGTCTTGAAAAGACGAGACATATTCATCGTATAATAGTTGATCCAACTAATCCTGATGTGGTTTATGTTGGAGCTATTGGCTCTCCTTGGGGCGAACATCCTGAACGTGGTGTTTTTAAAACAACCGATGGCGGAAAAACTTGGAATAAAATTTTATTCGCAAATAATAAAACTGGTGTCGCAGATTTAATAATGGACCCGACCAATCCCAATAAGCTAATTGCAGCTATGTGGGAACATAAACGTGATCCTTGGTTCTTTAACTCAGGTGGTGAAGGCTCAGGTCTACATATAACTCACGATGGTGGCGAAACTTGGAAAGAAATTACAGACGAAGATGGTTTTCCAAAAGGGGAACTAGGACGTATAGGAGTTGCGATTGCTCCAAGTAAACCAAATATAGTTTACGCTTTAGTCGAAGCTAAAAAGAATGCGCTTTATAAAAGTGAAGATGGTGGTTTCACTTGGAAAATGATTAACAATAAGAGCGATATTGGAAATCGTCCTTTCTATTATTCTGAAATTTATGTCGATCCACAAAATGAAAATAGAGTCTATTCAGTATTTACCTATGTAAATGTTTCAGAAGATGGCGGAAAGAATTTTGAAGAACTTATGCCAGCGTATGGAGCAAATAATGGCGTGCATCCAGATCACCATTCGTGGTGGATTCACCCAGATGATGGCAGTTTTATGATTGATGGCAACGATGGTGGTATGAACATTACCAAAGATGGTGGAAAAACATGGCGTTTTATCGGCAATTTACCAGTGGCACAATTCTATCATATCGCTGTTGATAATGAGTTCCCATATAATGTATATGGAGGCATGCAAGACAATGGCTCTTGGCGAGGCCCAGCTTATGTGTGGCGTGCGCAAGGGATTAGAAATAGCTATTGGCAGGAAATAAGTTTTGGAGATGGGTTTGATGTTGTTCCGGATAAAGACGACAGTCGTTATGGTTGGTCCATGAGCCAACAAGGTTATGTAAGTCGTTACGATTGGAAAACCGGTAATAATTATGGTGTACGACCAACACATCCAGATCCAGATGTAGCATTAAGGTTCAACTGGAATTCAGCCATAAACATCGATCCTTTTGATAATAGTACAATTTACTTCGGAAGTCAGTATGTACATAAATCCACGGATAAAGGTGAAACTTGGGAAGTCATTTCTCCAGATTTAACCACAAACGATCCTGAAAAACAAAAACAATCCGAAAGTGGTGGATTAACCATGGATGCTACTGGTGCCGAAAACCATACCACGATTTTAGTCATTGAACCTTCGCCTTTAGAAAAAGATATGCTTTGGGTTGGGACTGATGATGGTCGTGTACATTACACCAGAGATGGTGGGCAAAACTGGACAGACGTTTCAAACATCAAAGGCTTACCTGAGGGCAGTTGGATTGCACAGATAAAAGCTTCCAATAAAAATAAAGGCGAAGCCCTTTTAATTGCCAATGATTACAGACGTTTTAATTACACACCTTATGCTTACCGAACCAAAAACTACGGTAAAACATGGGAACGCCTTGTGGATGAAAATGATGTAGAAAGTTACGCGCTAGCTATTGTTGAAGACCTTGAAGAATCTAACCTAATGTTTTTAGGAACCGATGATGGTTTGTACGTATCGCTCGATGCAGGAGAAAAATGGACCAAGTGGACGGAAGGTTTCCCAACAACTTCAGTTAAGGATTTAGTTATTCACCCAAGAGAACATGATTTAGTTATTGGAACTTTTGGACGTGCTGCTTGGGTTTTGGATGATATTAGACCGTTACGCGAAATGGCGAAGAATAATTCTGTAATGAGTTCTAATATCGAATTGTTTGATCCGCCAACAGCATATCAAGCTGCTTATCAACAACCAACTGGAAGCAGATTTGGTGCAGACGCTATGTACCACGGTGAAAATCGTGGAGGTGGTGCTCGCTTTACTTATTTGTTTAATGCGAAAGAGCAGCCTAAATCAGATAAAAAAGAGGATGAGGAAATGGAAGATGAAGATTCAGAAAAAGAAGAAGCCAAAGTATCTTGGGATTCCTTGCAACTTAAAATTTACGATGGAGATCGATTAATCAGAACCATGAAAACCAAAGCACCTAAAGAAAACGGCATTCATAAATGGACATGGTATATGGACGAAGCTGGTGTAGATTATCCATCAAGACGCATAAGAGAAAGTAATCGTGAACGCGGTGGTGTTTCTGTTAAACCTGGAACTTACAAAGCCGTTTTGCATTATGGAGACCAAATGGCTGAAACTATGGTTACTGTTGAGTCTGACCCAAGGTTAGAAGTTTCGCAAAAGAATATCGATGAAGTTTATACGGCTTCAAAACAACTGGAGCAAATGCAACAGACTGCCGCAGATGCGGTAGAACAGTTGGTTGAAAGTAAAATGATTGCTGAAAATTATAAGAAAGATTTAACCAAATTGGATAAAGAAGCTTATAAAGAAGAGATAAAAGCTTCAAAAGAAGTTGTAAAAGCAATTGATAGCCTTATCGATAAATACTTAGGCAAAATTGATAAACGCCAAGGTATCACCCGAAATCCTGAAGTTACGCCTTTACAGCGTTTAGGTACAGCCAGAGGTTATGTTGGCAGTAGTCAGAAAGGGCTTACCTCAACTGAAACAACTTTGATAAAACATGCTAAAGATTCCTTGAATCAATTATTAGGTGAAACCAATGCATTTTTTAATGATGAATGGGCAGAATATCAATTAAAAATGAAACAAGTAAAAACAGATCCTTTTAAAGAGATCCAAACTTTTGGCATTGATTAGTCCACCAAAATGTTAAAAAGTGTACCATTTGAAGTGACTCTAGCAGATAAACAAAGTGTTATTCTGCTAGAGTCATTCATTTCAGAATTTATTAAAAAAAATCAAAAACGAATCAAAGTTAAGGCGTTCTTTGAGGAACAATCGTTAGAATTTTATGCTGCGTTAAAAAAAGAAAAATCAGGATTGCACCGCATTTACTTTAGTAAAGCAAAACAAAAAGAACTTGGTGTTTTTATGAACGATTACTTTACACTTCAAGTTTTTGAGGACACATCAAAATATGGTGTTGAAATGTCTGAGGAATTGGAGGCTGTTTTATTAACGGATTATGATGCTTTTAAAATTTTTGAAGACCTGACGCCTGGGCGCAAAAGAAGCATCATTTATGCAATCTCAAGGTACAAATCGTCCCAGATGCGTGTCGAAAAAGCATTAATTTTAACTCAAAACCTAAAAAAAGGTATAAAAGACCCAAAAATGTGGTTCAAGCCTCAATAGCACTTGCAATTGGGAAAATATCTACTTAACTTTATAGAAACCAAGAATAATAAAACCAATGAAACATATAAAATTAATGGCTCTGGCATTTTCGATAATATTTGCTACAGCATGTAAAGAAAACAACAAAGAATCCGAAAACATGGAGATGGAAACCGAAATGGAGGAAACCATGAATAAAGACAATGAAATGAGCAAAGAGCTGTCCTTTAATTTAAGTCCAAAAAGCGATAGTAGTGTTTCTGGACAGGTCATGTTTAGACAAAACGGGGATGAAGTTACTATGACCGCGAACATGAGTGGTTTAACGGCAGGGACACACGCTATTCACATTCACGAAAAAGCAGATTGTTCTGCAACAGATGGTACATCTGCAGGTGGTCACTGGAACCCAACAGCAGAACCTCACGGTAAGTGGGGAGATGAAGCCGGTTATCACAAGGGAGACATTGGAAACTTTGAGGTTGGAGACGATGGAACGGGTATGGTTCAATTTACTACAGACCAATGGTGCATTGGCTGCGGTGATGATACAAAAGATATAATGGGTAAAGCGATTATAGTTCACGAAGGCACTGATGATTTCACATCCCAACCGTCTGGTGCTGCAGGAAGCCGTGTAAGTTGTGGTGGTATCATTGAATAATAATTGTAGTTAACATTTTAATCATAAAAAAGCTATCCTAATAATGATAGCTTTTTTGTATTTTCGATAAATCAAATCTTAGGATTCAAAATATTATGGCCGAATTGGATATTTTAGTTGCACAATTTAAGAAGAAGGACCATGTTGCTTTTGAGAAATTATACAGCATGTATAGTGATAGTATTCACGGTGTAGTTTACAACATTGTACGCGATAATGCTATTGCAGATGAACTCATGCAAGATGTTTTTATTAAAGCTTGGAAAAAATCTGACACCTACTCTAGTAAAAAAGGACGCTTTTTTACGTGGATTTTAAACATTGCTCGTAATGCTGCTATAGACAAGACTAGATCCAAGGCATTTAAGCAGTCTAGACAAAACCTTGATGCCGATTTTTTCGTAGATATAATAACAAGCAATGATAACTTGGACAGTCGTACCGATGCCATTGGAATCAAAAAGTTTGTTAAGAAACTAGGAAAAAAATGTAAAGAGGTTATTGAGCTACTTTATTTTAAAGGTTATACTCAAAAAGAAACTTCGGAAGCATTGGAAATGCCAATTGGTACAGTAAAAACAAGAAACAGAAACTGTATTAAGGAATTAAGGGATATGGTATTATAATATGGATATAAACGCTTACATAGAATCAGGTATATTAGAGCTTTACGTAGCCGGACAACTTTCTGAAAAAGAAAACCAAGAAATTTACGAACTGCTCCAGGCGCACCCAAGACTTTTGCAAGAAGTATTGGAAATTGAAGCGGCAGTTGTGAAATTAACAGCAGCAGTATCACCACATTCTATAGATTTTGATTCGTTTAAAGGAAAATTAACTTCTACCGACAACTCAGAAAAGAAAGTCGTAGTAATGAAACCTAAAAAACCAAACTGGATATCTTATACCGGTTGGGCAGCATCTATCCTTTTGGCTGGAGGTTTACTTTGGACGTTAAATAATAATAAAGAACTAGAATTAGAAATACAAACTGCTGAAATTGAAAATGCCTATTTAGAGCAACAAATTGAAGATGCAAGAACAGACTTGGCCTCAACTAAAGATTTGCTCAATACATTAAGAGATAAGGATATTTTGGCTGTACCACTTGGTGGACAGGGCAAATTTGCGAATAGCTATGCAAAAGTTTACTGGAACAAGGAGGACAACACTATTTATTTAGATGGACAAGGGCTGCCGGATGCTCCAGAAGGCAAAGTATGGCAGGTTTGGTCTTTAAAACTCAATCCACTTACTCCAACTAGTTTAGGAACTATTGATGACTTTAATACAGACGACAATAAGATTTTTGCTATTGCCAACGCTAATGAAAGTGAAGCTTTTGGAATTACATTAGAACCAGAAGGTGGGAGCGAAAGTCCTACAATGGAACAGCTCTATACACTTGGTGTAGTGCCTACAGCACCATAAAGAGTATTAATAATTTATCATCTTATATATTTGAAAATCATCCAATCAATTTTGGATGATTTTTTATTTTCAATGACCTCAAGTTATCTTAAGAGTTAATATAAAAATCATTTGCACCACAGGTTATGGCAGATATATAATAAGTTTATACAAAAAAGAAAAAGAACTTATTAATGACAGATCTAGACGCTCTAATTTCCAAATTTAAAAATATGGATGAAGTTGCTTTTGAAAAATTATATTACATGTATCATGCGAGTATACATGGTGTGATTTTAAATATTGCTAAAAACAACAAGGTGGCAGATGACCTTACACAAGATGTCTTCATCAAGGCTTGGAACAATGCAGAGACCTACGACGCCAAAAAAGGTCGATTTTTTACCTGGATTTTAAATATCGCGCGAAACACAGCAATTGACAAAATAAGATCCAAATCTTTTAAGCAATCACGCGCTAATCTTGATGCCAAAAATTTTGAGCATATAATAACCAGTCATGAGAGCCTTGATTCCGAAACAGATGCAATTGGCATTAAGGATATTATAAAAAAATTAACACCTAAACGATTAAAAATAATAGAGCTACTATACTTTAAGGGGTTTACCCAAAAGGAAGCTTCCGATCATTTAAAAATACCCATCGGTACGGTAAAAACGAGAAGTAGAGATTCTATTAGAGAATTAAGAGGTATGATGCTATAATTAGCCTAAGAAAATAAATAACAAACTGCTCTGAAATATTCCTAGCGGTTTTTTTTATTTCATTCTAATTCGAATAAAAAATATTAGAGCTTCAATTTTTGCAATAAAAACAACAATTAAATGTTATATATACTTTTGGGCATTAATACAAAAAAGACATCTGCTCAAAATGAACAGATGCCTCAACTAACAAAAAACTCAAAAAAACATCATGAACAATCATGATATAGATTAATCAATTGATCAATCCTTCTTGCTAGCAACCAATCAACATTGCTTAATTTGCTTCCCTCAAATTAAGCGTCGATTATGTCTTTAAAATGTATAGGTTACAGATCCTTTAATAAAAAAAGGCGTACCTGGCGTAAAATGTATTTCTTCAATTGGTTGCGATTCGTTTCGCAATCTAGACTCCGTCGCAAATTGTGTTTCGTTCCAATCTACATCAAATAGATTTTCTATTGCTATGCCTAGTATGATATCATTAAATCTATAATTAGCGTTAAAATCAGTAACAAAATAACCCTCAGCTACAATAGAATTATCCTCATTAGCTGGTCTATCATCTAAATATCTTATCCTTAACCCACCAGAAAACCCATTTAAGTCATCAACGGACAATCCGCTGGTTAATGTGAAATCTGGTGCTAACGGAATAAAATTTTCTCCATCGGAATCTTCTGTACTTCTGGCATTTGTGTATGTTGCATCCGAATCCAAAAACAACCAATCCGTAAACTGATACCTTAATCCTAAATCTACTCCATAACGTCGGGTTTTACCACTTGGCTCTACAATACCTGCATCACCCACATAAACAAATTCTTGCTCTAAAAATAAATACCACAAAGCAGAATTAATCACTAGTTTTGGAAACGGTTTCCACACTGTTCCTATATCCAAACCATAAGATCTTGGTAGGATATCTTCACCACTATTTGCTACTACCACTCTAGCATCGTTAGAATGAAAACCAACACCAGATTTTAAAAACAGTTTTAAATTATCCTTAGCAGTATAGAAGAAATTCAGTTTTGGACTGAATCTTGTTTTTGTTTCAGATTGCGTTTCATAGTTAGCAAGAAGCTGGTCATTATATAAAAATTTAAAATAATCCAATCTTAAAGCTGGAGCTATTTTCCATTTTCCAAATTCAAATTCAGCATTTACAAAGGCATCCAAATTTGTTTGATTGATATCACCCAACTGAATTATTTCTAATGTTTCTTTTCTATTGAGCGTTCTAGACAATTCAACATCATCAACGATGTCATGCCTTAATCCTATTCCGGATGTCAGTGTCAATTCAGTATTACCCAAATACGTTGTGTGTTTCAATGAAGCATTTGCTCCAAATATCTCTCGATCTTCTTTCTGCTTAATTTGGTCACCATTTATAGGATCTTCCAAAAAGAAGGTGAAATTAGAATACAGTTCAAAAGCGTAATGTGAATAAAATGCATTAGCCTTTAACACGGTTTCGTCAGATATATATTTATCAAAAGCTACATTAAAATTTGTTCTTTCGGTGTTGCCACCTTCTGTATCATCAATGGCACCAAAGCGAGAAATATTTCCGTTATCAACCTCACGTTGTGGAATTTGGCCAGAGGCGTCCCAGCGGCTAGTAAAATGTGAAGCCGTTAAGGTCAATTTATCATTCTCGGGTGAGAAATAAACGTATTTACCAAATAGATTCACGCGATTAAAATTCTGAGCCGATTCAAAAGGACCATCCGTTGCTATATATTCCATTGCCACATAGGCGTTTTGATTCTTTGTGCGATCCAATATATTGAACAATCCTACTGTTCTAAGTGTATTAAATTGTCCGGCCAAAACAGAAATACTGCTTTCCTTTAAATAATCTTTTGTATTAAAATTGACATAACCAGCCGTGTTAAAATCACCCTCTTGAGCATAATATGCACCTTTACCAAAGTCAATTTTGCTTACGGTTTCAGGTATTATAAAATGAAGATCACTATAACCTTGTCCATGTGCATGAGATACCATATTTACTGGCATGCCATCTACTGAAATAGAAACATCGGTTCCATGGTCTACATCAAATCCACGAAGAAATATTTGCTCTGCTTTACCACCTCCTGCATGCTGACCGATGAATAATCCAGGTACTTTTCTCAATACCTCTTGAGATGAATTTACAGGTGTTACACTCAAGTCTAATCTTGAGATTGTGCTGACTGTATTTAATTCTTCTGTAATCATCATTTCGTCTAGCTGAAAGGTCTTCTCTTTTAAGGTCAATGTTAAATAATCTAATGACTCAATCTTAAAAATCAAGTTATGGTATCCCAATAACCCTACTCTAAGCGTATCACCGACTTTCGTTTCCATGATTACAAAAACGCCATTTTCAGTAGTATGCGCATGCGTTTCTGAAGTCATGTTATATACGTAAGCTGCCTCCAATGGTTGGTTAAGTTCATTCACTACTGAGCCCTTAAGGGTTTGGGCTTTAAGAGAAATCATGATACAACCAAAAATTAGCAATGCTAAAATTTGTTTGTTCATTTTAGAGGCTCTTTACTTTACTTTTCATAGTTGGTCCCAATTCATACAAACTTGCAATCAACTCTTCTTTTAGCGGTTTTACCTTATCTGTTTTTCCGGCTGCCTTGTATATTTCTGCTATATGATATAATACATCTGGTTCGTACGTTTTGCCTTCGACATATGTTTCAACAATTTCGTTGGCTTTATCGATATCTCCTTTTTTGAAATAACTCCACGCTAATAAATCGTACGATTGTGGTGTTGGTCTATTCTCAATTTCACGTTTTGCAATGGCTATGGCCTTATCATGATCCGGTAAATCCTCGGTGTATACCATAACATTGTATTTGTTGTACATTTCGCCGTATTGATTGTTCTCTATTGCCTCACTATAAGCTTGAAGTGACTCTGCTTTTAAACCTTCATTCTTAGAAAAATCAGCAATTTCAGATTTAAGCAAATTGTAATCTGGAGATGTATAATAAGTATTTATATGGTCTAGGACCTTGAGCGCCTCTTCAGGATTATTCTCGTGTGAGTACAGTATCCAGGCAATGCCCTTTTTAGCATACGCATCATTTGGATCTAATTCTAAGGCTTTTAAAAAGTAATCATAAGATTTTTGAATTTCACCAGCATGACCATAAAAGTCTGCAATGTTGGTGTAAGACCATTGTTTTAAGGATTTCAAGTTGGATCGCTCTGCAATTTCCATTGCCTTTTCCATATTCTCAATCGCACCATCTAGATTTCCTTTATGATCTTCCCATTTGGCCAATCGTATCAAATAATCAAAATCTGAAGTATTTTTTATTTCATTGAGATAAGACTCTGCATATATGTAATTTCCCAATTCTAAATGCACATCAAACAACATTTTCTTTGTTCCATTTAGTTTTTCTCCATTTACTTCAGCCTTTTTTAATAATTCTAAAGCTTCTTTAAAACGGTGTTGAGAAATATAATTTGCTGCTAGGGCCTTAAGAAGTCCCGCATTGTCATTTTGAGTTAATTCGTTGGCTTTAATTAAATCTTTTTCAGCTTTAATCAAATAATCAATATTACCTGTTGAATTGAAAATCTGGTTATATGCTCCGGACCTTTTAGCCAAATAGGGAAATTGATTTGAATTACCATCTAATTTTTTTGTCCAAAATTCTGCATTAGCAAATAACTCTGAACTATCAATTGATGTTGTTAAAAATGTATCGTAATCTTGTGAATTAGTTACTTTGTTGTCTTTAGCACAATTAAATGCTAATACTAATAAAATAAGTGGAAAGATTTTTTTTAGTATCATGGTTATAATGTTTTGTGAGTTTTTTTACAGCGTCTGAGATTGACGCATAGTTTTTGCACAATTGAATTGAGCAAAATTTTTGTCTTAGTTAAAAAAAATCTGAAATGAGGTCTTAAACCACCTCATTTCAGACTATTTAATCAAATCCTTAGAAAGGAGACGCTAAGTAAGGAAATGATGATAAAAATGCCTTGTCATTTGAATCGACACCATCACTTGTTAAGCCTGGGTTATCTGTACCCATTGGCCCACCAAAGATCAACGTTAATTCGATATCAATAACATCATCCATTAAAGTTCTTCCTGTTAAAACAGTTGACAAATCTGCATTTGCAAATGTTGTTTCCCCATCTAAACTTACTGTTAATACGTCAGTTGCTAATGCACCAGTAAAAGTTGCTGCATCAAATCCTAAAGCATTAGTAGTATATCCAGGGTTTAAAGCCAATAGTTTGTCTTCAAATAATGGCTGAAAAGTTGCTCCTTGATTAGCAGGAACAGTTGTATTAAACTGGTCTTTCATTCCATCATTTACAAAAACTGTATTTATAGCTGGCCTAGCCATTTGATCTTGTGTTACATACGTTCCAGAAAAATCTGGACCGTCGAAGCCATCATTATTGTCATCGTCATTGTTACAAGTAAAAGCTGTCATTGACGCTAATATTGCAATGGCAAATAATTTTATATTATTAAATTTCATAATTTTAAATTTTAAATTTTTTGAGATTTTTATTATTGTCTTCTTTTGGTTTCTACCCAAGTGTTTATTGAACCTGAACCACCGATTAAAGATTTTGGTACTTCAATTACAACAGACATTACATTTGTTCCAGCAAACGTATCGTTACCTGGATCGTTAAAACTACCTGCATTCCCAGCAATGATTTCATTGTATTGAGTAAAGTCAAAGTAAAATGGATCATCTCTTGGTCCTGCGAACATTCGGATACCATTATTATTTTCTATTATGGCACTTTGTCCATAAGGAGTAATATCAACGGAACCTTGAGTAATTGCATTAGAAGTAATAGTACTACTTAAGCCTGTAGATGTTGCCACTACCGGTCCAAAAAAGTACATTTTTCCATCTCTTGGTATGGCTTGTATTACTAATTCTTCTTGCAAATCGTTATTTGTACTAATGTTAATTTCTATCATAACATTTTCATCAAAGGAAGCACTACCCGTATCCCCTGGAGATAAAAGACCTTGAACATTTGCTACAAAAGCAATGTTATTGGTATTTTCACCTCTAAAGGCATAATAATCAGTAATGTCACTAGTGGTGCCAGTTACAGCAGGAGCATCAATGTGATCCGCAGCAATTGCAACGAAAGTCGCAATACCTAATATGGCACTCGCGATTAAAATTTTTGTTTTTTTCATAATTTTTGAGATTTTGTTAATTTGTTTGTGTCTCTATATTACATACGGGAAAATCATACTTGCGGTTTTGTTAAACTTGTGTTAACGTAAATATATGCGTCTTATCGATAAAAAAATTACCTTTGAATCTTAAGAAGAAACTATGAATCCATCAGCAAGCGGCTGGATAAAAAAACTACTCAAAGACATTTCTGATATGGCCTATGGTCAATCCGACCAAAGCAGCTTTTACAAAAGTCTAAAGCAAACAGGCTTTATCTACGGTAGCAACGTGAGTGTTATTTTAAATTTAGTTAAGCCTTTTGATTTTACTGAAGAAGAAAAAACGAAAATTAATTTATTCTTATCCTTTTATTCTATACATCAACATTCACAACCTAATAATGATTTTATAAATAGTCTAGTGAACTATTATAAACTTATAGGAAATCAAAAACGTTCGGTTTTCGACGGCTTGTTTGGTGCTAACTCACAAAACAGTATTTTGGAAAAGGTGATACATAAACGTATCCATATAGACGATAATTTATTTTCAAAGAATTTCAATTATTTTTTAATTAACGCTTTGTTGTTTGTAGATGTATTGGGATACAAACACTTTCTAAGTTCAAAACAAGACACTAAGATTTATGTTAACAATTTAGAGTCTGCCCTAGAAACTATCGTTTTTTCTGTAATAGATTCTAAAAAAGATAAGACAGAATACGATTATAACCTTATTAAACTTTTTGAAAGCTCTATACGTCACAAAAACTTAAATCTACCTACTTATACAGATGCCATTTCTTTTTTTGTAGAGCCCTTAGAAAAATTGTATGCCGTAGATTTAGTCTGTATGGCTTCTTGGACGGACAAAAAAATCGATTCTGAAGAGCTCAAATTTTTAAATCAATTGAATACAGATCTCGATTTAAATAATGAAGCAATAGCAACTTCCCTTAAGGATATCAATCAATTTTATAATGATTATAAGAATAAGGTTGCTTTTCTTAAATCCAAAAACCTTGCACAAAGTTTTTATGACAATAGCAGCAAGGTGGTAATTAAATTGATAAAAAGAAACAGCAAGCGTCTTATAAAAGAACTATCAGAGAGCAAAGAAGCAATGTTACTATTAACCAAGTCCACTCAGCGTAATCTTACAATTGAAGAACAAAAAAAAGTCCAGGATCAGCTTTTGGATATTTTTAAATCCATACCAAGCTTGGCTATATTTTTATTGCCAGGTGGTATGATACTATTGCCTCTCTTTGTAAAATTTATACCGAAGTTGCTGCCTTCTGCTTTTGATGAAAATAGAATAGGTAAAGATGAATAGATGTTGGTGAGCTGCTACAACCAGTTATATCAGTAAAATTTACTCTAACCAATTTTTGAAATCCTTTACACGCTCCCTAGCAACGATAATGTCCTGTTCCTTATAATGATTCAATTTTATTTGTAAGCGCGAATTGGTATAACTTACCATATCTTTAATGGCATTTATATTGACATAGAATTTGCGGCTTATCCTGAAAAAGGTTTCTGGTTCAAGCTCGTCTTCTAATTGGTCCAACGTCATATCCAACAAATAATTTCTTCTTTCCACAGTATAAACATAGGTGCCTTTATTCTCGCTGTAAATACATTCTATATCCTCAATATTAATAAGTTTGAGGTGCTGACCTACCTTAACCGAAAATCTTTTTTTGTACTCTCGCTCAATTGGATTAACCAATAATTTTTTGATATCGTTAAAGTCTAACGTCACCGACTGATTTAGCGATGTTCTATTTTTATATTTTACCACTGCCGTTTCGAGCTCATCCTCATCAATAGGTTTCAATAAATAGTCGATACTATTAAGCTTAAAAGCTTTAAGTGCATACTCGTCATAAGCCGTTGTAAAAATTACTGCCGAACTTATATCGATAGCTTCAAAAATCTCAAATGACAATCCATCACTGAGCTGAATATCTAAAAATATCAAATCAGGATGTGGATTGTTTTGAAACCACTCTATTGATTCCTCCACGGAATGCAACATGGTCTCAGCATCAATATCGAGTTTATTTAGCATGCGCTGTAAACGTCTTGCTGATGGTTTCTCGTCTTCTATAATTATAACATTCATGCTTTTCTATTTTAAAAAATCTATTTCCAAAGATTCGTATGAGATTGTTCTTCTCTTTTTAGATATTCTTTGATTTTCTTTTCTTCCCAATCTTTCTTGAATATTTTGTCGCTCTTAAAAATGATTATACCATGAATTAAAATAGCACATGTCCAAGCCACAACTACACTCAAATTTAAACTTATGATGCTATAGGTATATGGCCCATCTTCCAATACGTAAAAATTTAGGCCAATCAATGCTATTACAACAATGTATCCTGCAAGATGGATAAAAAACCAACGTCTTCTGCGAAGCTTTTTTTGTATCTTAAAATAGTGTTCCTTTTTACTTAGCCTTTCTTCCATTGTTTGTTGATTCATTAGTTATAGCCATTATCAATTATATGAGCCATTTGATTATTTCTTTAAAACTACTCCCAGTTCTGGCGCTCTTTTTCCATATACTCTTCGATCTTTTTCTTTTCCCAATTTTTACCAAAGAAAAAATTTGGTCCAAAAACCCCTAAAAAATGAAACGCTAAACCAATGCCCCAAAAAAATGCGGTCGCATAGGTCCCGAAGTTAAAAAATCCATTTTGAGAATTTAAAGCGATCAATAAAATCAAAAAGATATTCACGACCACATAAACTGCCAGATGCCAATAAAAACCAATGATGTTATCAACTCGTTTTTTTGCCCTGATGTAGGCTTCCTCTTTTCTAAAATCGTGCGTTTCCTTTTCTTCTTTATATGGTTCTAAACTATACTTTTCCATGACTTAATATTTTGATTTGTTAGACATTTCCTCTTTCATAATTTCTTCAATTTTTCGCTCTTCCCAATCTTCACCAACCAAAAGTGGCATGATAAATACAGAAAAAGCGTGTATAGCTATGGCCAGTCCCCAAACCGTCCAAACGAAGAAAGTGCCGAAGTCGAAAAAAGCTTCGTTAAAAGTTTCTCCATTTTTTATATTTCGAATAATTTTAAAGGTTGATACTAACGTATTTGCTATCAAATAGACCGTTAGATGTGAGTAAAAACGCTTTAGTTTTTCTACTTTGTTTTTTGCCCTTTGGTATTTTAAATGTGTGTCTTTTTTTTCCATGATTGTTTGTTTTAATTCCAACGTCTTTCATCTTCCTTACGCATGTATTCTTCAATTTTACGCTGTTCCCATTTTGCTCCAAAAGCACGATCGTCTACAAAAACCCGATAGCCTTGAAAAACTAAACTTAAACCCCAACCAATTATGGGAAACCAAAACCATTGTATCGTAAACCTTGAATATTGATACCATATAAATATTAAGAATGGTATTACGAAACAATAAGATATTAGGCTATAATAAAACCCTTTTAATTCTTCGACACGCTTACGTGCCTTTACATATTGATCGCTCATTTGAGCTCGTGATTGTCGTGTATTTCTCATTACTGTAACCTGTTTTGTGAGCATAGGGATTGCTACTGCAAAATCCTTTTCTCGTTGATTGATGATGACTTTTCTTTCTGACAGCAGCTTATAGCGTTGTTTAATGTTTTCCAACCCAACTCCACTACTCTTTTTTACAATTTGTTTGGGCTGTAAATTATTGAGTACCACTAGATGGTTACCATCTTCATAAATTTTAATATGCAATGGTTTACTGGATGTAACCATGTTATGTTTTACCGCATTTTCTAATAACAGTTGCAATGACAAAGGCACTACTTTACTTTCAGGATTTGAAGCTTGATCCGGAATTTCAAAAACAATACTGTCTTCGAATCTGGTTTTTAAAAGAGACATGTAGGTTCTTGCAAAATTTAACTCTTCATCAACAGTCACCAATTCCTTACTTTTTTGTTCCAAAACATAACGATACACTTTAGATAATGATGTTGTGAATTTTTGTGCATTATCTGGATTTTCTTCAATAAGACTGGTAAGTACATTTAAGCTGTTAAATAAAAAATGAGGATCCAATTGATTTTTTAAAGCATCAAATTTGGCACTTGCTGCACCTGCAATGACCTTTTGCTCTTTGAGTTTATTTTTCTGGTAACGGTTATAGAAATAGACCACATAAAATGTAGAAATAATACTAAGTGTAATCCAAATTCCAAATGAATAGCCGCTCCAAGATTCGTTTTCAATAAATTCATTAAAAGGCATTTTATAAATGAGCACTTCAATCAAAATCCTTAAAAAGAAAATACAAATAATTGAAATTACCGTAGCCCCAGAAATACCATAACCAATACGTTTAACAATCTCATAATTCTGAAATTGGCGTTTTTTCATGTATTCAAAAAACAGAGTATTGGTATAACTTAACACAAAGGTGTACAACTGATAGAAGAAAAAATTGATTAAAAAATCGTTTGTGCTCTTATAATTAAATCCATTGGACAATAGATTGCCAATTACAAAAACTAGACACCCAATAATGAATGTGACGATTATATATTTAATTGATTTTGTCATCTTTTCTTAAATCTAAAATTATTTGCAAGAGTCTGAAACCTGAATAGCTCTCTCTTTTCCCCAATTTGGATGAAAATCACTCTTTGGCTTAAAGGTATCAAAAAGTTTTATTGACGCCTCAATGTCTTTACAATACGGCGCAGTATCCTTTCCAAAATATTTAGCACTTCCCATATCCCAATCTGCCCTTCCGAAAACCGCTCGCGGATTCTCAGGATCTATAGCTTTAGCTTTTGCATAAAGCTCGCTGATTTTTGCAGCATATTTCATACCATAGGTCATGCCGTCGTAAACTACCCAATTGGTTAAAACCTGTGCCTGCATTACTAGTAATTCTGAATTGTTTTCACTAATAGCCATTGCTTTATCCAAATGCTTTTGAGCTTTATCCAACTGGCTTTTCAAAATGGCTTCATCCTTTAAATTCCAACTTTTTAAGCTATTGATTTGTGCTATATAATAATGTGGCAACCATTCATTGGGTTCAGCATTGGCAATACGTTCAAATAGATTTTCAGCTTCCTCTGTTTTATTCGATTGCCAAAGTTCAAAAGCTTGTGCCATTCCTTTTTCAAAATTGTTTTGTGCCTCAGTATTGGTACTCATCGTAGTTATTACCAGCGCTACAATTATTCTAATTAACGTGTTCATGATTGTTGGTGTTTGTTTGAGACAAATATCCCTTAAGAATTCACTATCTCGAAATTGTACTTACCGAACTGTAAAATTCTTATGACGAATTGTAACTTTTTCAAAATAATGAAGAGAAAATCGTAACTTTTAGTCTGTTTTACATACCAATAGAGCAATTAGCTTTTTAACCAAACCAATTAATCTTATGAAAAACCGCATCCTTACCCTCGTTGTCCTATTACTTGCGACCATATCATTCTCTCAAAGTGATAAACGCCTCAAAGGCATAGAAAAAGAACTCAATTCTATTCTAGAAAACACAAAAGCACCAGGTTTTGCCGTTGCCATTGTTGAAGGAGACAAGCTCATTTATTCCAATGGATTTGGTTATAGCGATTACGAAAATAAAGTTCCTGTAGATGGCAACACCCTTTTTGCCATTGGGTCTTCCACCAAAGCATTTACTTCAGCCTTATTGGGAATTTTAAGAGAAAAGGATCAACTCTCTTTTGATGACAATCCTCGGAAACATATTCCAGAACTCGAATTTTACAACAATGATCTTAACAATAACGTCATAATTAAAGATTTAATGCGCCACAGTACAGGACTGCCAAGACACGATGGTGCTTGGTACTTTTTTCCGAGTCATGATAAGGATAGTCTAATTATGAGGCTGAAGCATCAGGAACCGTTTACAGGCATTCGTCAACAGTGGTTTTACAACAACTTCGGGTTTTTGGCACAAGGAGTTATCACCGAAAAAATTACGGGTAAATCATGGGAAGAAAATATAGAAGAACAGTTTTTTCAACCTTTGGGCATGGATCGTTCTAAAACCACAATTGACGGCATGAAAGAAAGCAACAATATTGCTGTAGGCTATGAACTTAAAGATAATAAAGACATTAAAAAAATGGACTACTACGACATTGCAGGTATGTCTCCAGCAGGCAGCATTAATAGTAGTGTAAATGATATGAGCAAATGGCTAATGATGTGGATAAACGACGGAAAATATAAGGACGAGCAAATCATTCCGGCAAATTATGTAAAGGAAGCCATGACCTCACAAGTGGTGGTTGCTGGAGGTGTACCAAATAAAGAATTGCCTAATGTGCATTTTGCTAATTACGGTTATGGTTGGTTTTTGCACTCTTATAAAGGACACTATCTGGTGGAACATGGTGGAAATATAGATGGATTTTCGGCAAGTGTTGGATTTTTTCCCACGGACAGTTTAGGCATTGTGGTATTGGCCAACCAAAACGGCTCTGCCGTACCAAGATTAGTTAGAAATACAGTTGCCGATTACATGTTAAAGGTTGACAAAACCGCATGGGCAAAAAAGTATAAGGAAGACATTGAGGAAGCTTTACGAGCACAAGCAGAAGTTGAGGAGGATGCGGAAATCTCAAATGTAAAAAACACACAACCATCTCATATAAAACTAGATTACACAGGCACGTTTGAAAACGAAGGGTATGGTAAATTTGATATAGTACTAGAAAACGATTCGCTCTATGCCACTTTGAATGATGAAAAACTATTTCTAAACCATTTCCATTACGATACATTTGAATTTTTAGATGTCGTTGAAGGCAAGGTAGATACCACAGGTATTGGTAAATCCTTAAAAATCTCATTCACCACTAATGTGGCTGGTGATATAGATTATGCAAAAATGAGCATAGAGCCTACTCTAGACGCGATTGAATTTAAACGTACACCAAACTCAATTGATGTGGATGCAGAAACATTACAATCCTATGTTGGCAAATACGATCTTGCAGGAACGGAAATTAAAGCCTACATAAAAGACGAAAATATGCTTTATGTATTTGTGCCTGGTCAACCAGAATACGAACTTGTCCCAACAGCTGAGCATAAATTTAATTTTAAAGTCCTTGAGGGTTTTAAGGTAGAATTTCTTGAAAGCGACGATGGCGCGATCGACCAGGTAAAGTTTATTCAGCCTAATGGTACTTTTGTCGCTACGCGAAAGGAGGAGTAAAATCTTTTATAATTTTTTGTTGGTGCCGTAACACTCTATATATTCAAAAAATATAACAGAGCCTGTAACATAAAATTCCTTTCTGAGAAAAAAACTGAGTTTTTGTTATAGAGAATTTCTCTATAGCATCTTAAAACAAGTGATAATATTTTTTTTCATACCTTAGAACAACCAACTAAAAAAAGCATATCATGAAAAACGTTTTGGCCACAGTTGTTGGCATATTTGTCGCCTCCTTTGTTGTTTATATTTTTGAAAGCCTAATTGGACATACACTTTTCCCTTTACCTGAAGGTGCAGATCCAACCGATATGGAATGGATTAAAAACAATATGGACCTCATACCCTTGGGATCAAAACTTTTTGTAATAATTGCACATTTTATGGGAATTGTTTCCGGGATGTTCATTGCTGCTGTCATCTCCAAAACCAGCATGATACCTTCTTACATTGTAGGTGGTATTATGTTAGCTGCAACACTCTTCGTAATTATTATGCTTCCAAAAGACACGTGGTTTGCCATTGGTGATGCAATATTGGCAATTATTGGTTTCTTTTTGGGTAAATCCTTTGCCAATAATCGGATGAATAAGAATAAATTACAATAATAATGCTCAAAAAATTTAGTATTATAATTTTTTCCCTGGCTTTGTTTAGCCACATCAGCCATTCACAACCCTTGGATAATCTAAAAGCTATAAATTTAGTTTGGGCAGATTTCTACAAAGCTTTTGATTCATTAGATATATCATATATGGAAAAAATACATTCTAAAGATCTAGTGCGAATTCCTGGTGGCAACCGAATTTTGGATTATGAAACATATATTAATAATTACAATCTTCAATTCACTAACGATAAAACCACAAACCAAACTAACGAAATTGAATTACGTTTTTTTGAACGAATCAATACCTCAACAAAAGCCAGCGAACGAGGTGTTTATAAAATGATACGCAATAAAAACACTCCTCAAGAACAAATTTTTTACGGTCAATTTCATGTGCTTTTAAAAAAAATAGATGGTAAATGGAAGATTATTATGGACTACGATTCTACCGAGAACGGTAAAATTGATCAAGAAGAATTTAGAGAAGCTCATGCCATTGATGATTTTAATGCTTTTTTGAGTAATTAGTGATGACATTTTAAAACGTTCACGATTATAGTATATAACCATAACTTATAATCATGAAACGATTTTTTTTATCACTGTTTATTTTTACAATTACAATTACATCAGTTGAAGCGCAAGATTTAAATTACGGAGCTAAAGCCGGACTCAATATTGCTGGCATAAGTTTTTCAAGCTCAGATTATTCTACCTCACCAAGAATAGGTTTTTTAGTAGGCGGTTTCTTAAATTACAAAATCAAAGAAAAGCTAAGCGTCCAACCCGAAGTTTTCTACAGTACTGGAGGTAACAATTGGGATTTTAATGATGGAGCAACCACTGGTGAAATAAAAACGAGCTTGATTAGCCTTCCTGTTTTACTTAAATATAATATTACGAATGGCCTCTTTCTCGAAGCAGGTTTACAATATAATTTTTTACTATCCATTGAACAGAAAATTGAAGAATCTGGAAACGGTTTTGAAGATTTAACCGAATTCTACAAATCTGGCACTCTTGGCTTTGCCATCGGTGCATCCTACCAGTTAGATATGGTTACAAATGGTTTGGCAGCAGGACTACGTTTTACCTCAGATTTCTCGAAATTGAATGATGTGGATGTTGATGCCGATAGTTTAAAGCAATATGCACTGCAATTGACATTGCTGTATACTTTTTTACAATAACATTAGAAAAGATTTAAGGCTGTTAGAAATTGAAACATCTTTTTAGAATTAGTTTATTACACCAATTTTTGATGGCCTTTTATTTCCGTTTTTAAAAAGTAAAACCGATTCTAATCCCTCCCCATTTTGCAGAAGCACCAGATTTAAACTCTCGAGTTATCGCACTTCTCGTATATTCAAAATATAGCGTTCTTGTCTTAAGCACAATCCCATAGTTATATTGTGCCGTAAATCGTTCAATATTTTCTGATGAAATGGTGTATGGACTATCCCTATTAAGTAGTCCTCCCTGTAATGTGGCATCATAACCCACAAGGCTCACCCTAGGTTGTCCATAAAGATAAAACTGGAATTTTCTATTAGTTTTAACATTATCAAAAACCGAATTCATTATACCGATTTGGGTATTGAACCCAATGGAAGCATTCGTGAATAACGTTCCTATTTGAGTTGAAGCATCAAATTGAAAAGCAAACAGATTTTCCAATTTAAAAAGTTGCTTTTCAAAATCTACTCTATAATTAAGCACAACATCGTTCTTAATCTGGTTATCCCAACCACCAGGTACTTTATTACCAGTAATCTCATGTATGCCCACTTGCATTTCTTTACCAAATGCACCAGGACCAATGAGTCCCAAACTCAAAGATTGTGACAATCTTGTTTTATTTGGAGTATGGGTTTCCATCTTAAAACTCTTTAACATAATTGCAGCTGCAAATGGTCGGTCGCCAAATTGAATGTCTTCGCTCTCATAATCATTAGGTGTAAAACCAATATGCTCAATTGATAATCCGTATTGTGTTTTGTTACCGTCAAAATTGAAAAACAGATGATTCGCCGGATTTTTTTCTAAACTCGGCAAAACCAATTCAAAATTATAACCTTGTGTATAGTTTTCGTCCGTTGCGGCAAAATAATCATTGTCATAGTTGAACCTAAAGTAACTTTCGCTTTCAATAGATCGGTAAGACACCGTATGTTCTATTTTTTGCGCGAACAAAAAAATAGGACAAAACATAAATAGTCTTAATAGCCATATTTGCATACCATTACTTACGAGAATATGTTAAAACCGGTTTCGGATCAATATAATTTTAGAAGCAAATTCGGGTCAGGACAATTGTTTTTATAGTAATCCAGATCTTGTCTTGACGTTACTCCTGGATAATCACCTTCAAAATTTCCAATCTCTCTTATAATTTGAAAATGTAAATGTGGCGGATAATCCCCATTTACTTTGGCCGAACCTAAATTAGCGAATTGTTGTCCTTGCCTCACCTTTGCACCAACTTTTAAATTTTCAATGGAGGACAAACTCAAATGTCCGTAAAGTGTATAAAACAAAAGTCCATTTATATCATGTTTTAAAATTATGGTTGGGCCATAATCACCATGATTAGTATTATTCTCAAAACTATGGATCTTGCCTTCTAAAGGTGCAAAAATAGGTGCGTGTTCATCTATCCAAATATCCAAACCCAAATGGATATTACGTTCGGTATCTAAGTTTTCTTGATTAAAGTACAAACTTCTTCTATAGATACCGCGTTGTTCTAAATACCCACCGTAAGCGGCTTTCGCATCATTTTGGTTCATATAATCCCAAATAAATTTTTCCAAGTCTTCGGAAGACGAAAAATCTACTTTTTGCAATTCGGGATTTTGATTGGACAAATCAATAGGAATATATTGAGTCGTAGGAATAGAAGCATCAATTACAGTATGGACTTCTAGCGATTTTAGAAAAGTTTCAAAATTAAATAGGGCCATTAATTAAAAATTTCCACAAAAATACGAATTGATTTTATGGAATTTCGGAAAGAATTGAATTGAGAATTTATATTAAATCTCGGATATGATAAACTAATTTTTAATTCATGATTACGCTGCTAAATTTAGCATTTATGCTAATTACTTTATTTGAGGCTGTACCATCTGCTGTTGTATTAACTGATTTCTGAGTCGTCGCCTTATTATTGAATTTTGATCGGTCTCCCTTAAAATTCAAACTATAATCAACATCCTTCGGAAGGTAAACTAACGCATCGCTATGCTCCAAAATGAGATTCAAATTCTTAAACGTATCCGCAAGATTACTGATTGTTAAATCACCAAAACTTCCATCTATTAATCCCGTATTTTTAAGATTGGTAATATTGATATTGGATGATTTTGAGTTAAGCACCAAATCTTTAGCTTCTTGTATTTGTGCACGTTCTACAAAATTTAAATTCAATGTGCCCATGTCCCAAGTATCTATCATCACAGGCGAATAAGATACATTGATGGAAGTGTCACTTCCATCAATGTGTTCTGCTACAAAATATGAGTACGCTATATCACCTTTCATATTAGATATCACCGAAGATATTTTTAATTCACCATGCCTAATATTGGTTTTAAGAATTGCCTTTTTTGGTATCTTAATTTTAATAACTTTTTTTACTTGGCTATTACCACCAGACTCGTAATGTCTGGTTTGCATAGATGCTCTGCGCTCTTCCATTTTCTCAGCAAGCTTCTCACGTTTTTCTGCCATTTTCTCCTCGTGTTTTCCCATAGCTTCACCTCTTTCTTCCATAATTTTGGCACGTTCTTCCATCTGTTTACCAAATCGTTCTCCCCAAGCTTCCATCTTTTGCTCCCATTCTTTTCCGAAACTTTTACCAAACTCTTCTCCCCATTTTTCCATATCTTTTCCGAAGCTCTTTCCAAATTGCTCGCCCCATTTTTCCATATCCTTTGCCCACTGGCCTTCAAAACGCTTACCGTACTCTTCTCCCCATTTTTCCATCTTTTCTTGATAACCCGATTCAGTGAATTTTTTCGCCCATTTCTCCATACTTTTCTGCAATTCTTTACCACCTTTTTTCTCGTATTCCTTGCTCCACTCTTTCATGTATTTTTCGCCTTCTTTCTGGTATCTTTCATAATCAAAACTTACGCTATTAACACCTTTTGGCAATTCTGGTAATTCCGGCATCTCAGGCATTTCAGGCATCTCTGGTACCTCTGGCATTTTCCCCATATGAGGCATATTAGGCATTGCCGGCATTTGAGGTATTTCAGGTAAATCTGCCAATTGCATTTCCATATCTTCTAATAATCCTGCATAATCATTATTGCCAAAAAAGCTTAAACGATGTGAGCCATCTGATGAGATAGTCACTTGATTATTAGCGCCATCAACCTTTAAATTCCAAGATTCTAGTGCTTTTTTTAATTCTTCTTTTGACAGCTTTGAACTTTCGACATAGGCCTCCACTTCAACAATATCTCGGTTCCATGTCTCTAATTGAATTTCTACATGGCTTGTATTTAAATCTACGATAACGTCTTTATTCACTTTAATAGATTGCGAGACTTTAGTCTGTTTCTGTTGTGCGTAACCCAATGATGTCAATAAACAGAGTGCGATAATTTTAATTGTTTTTTTCATGATTTTTTAATTTTAGAGATACCCAGTCGAGCTGAGTAAAATCTGTTCGTTTTTCTTGTACTGAATTTATTTCAGCATCTTTTGATTTGATTAATGAATTATTTATTTAAAATTGAAATATTTAAGTTTTAAAGCATTCGACTCTAGTTTATCCTGAGTTTGGTCGAAGCGCACAATGTGACAGCTGTATTTTAATTATACTGTCGTTTGCTCAAAGGAATCATCACTAAACTCTTGCAATTTTTCCTTCATTCTCATTACTAAATTCAACCTGAATTTTAAGTTATCTATTAGTGCATCCAATGTTTCTTGCGTAGGTCCATTTTTGGTCAGTTCCTTAGATAATCTTACGTACTCATCGTTGAGCTCCTTAAGACGTTGTACATAGCCATCGAACAACTCTTTGTTTTCTGGCGTTAATTCTACTTTGGATAATTCTAAATTAATACTCGCCAAATAATAATCTTCAACTTTTTTGAAGTCTGGTGACACATCTCCCAGAGTTTTTAATTCTGAATTGGAATCCGAATCTGCAACTTCAGTTGGCATTGCATTATCTGTTGGACTTTGATAAAACTGAAACGCTCCGTAACTTAATCCTAACAAAATCACTACACTTGCTGCAATACTGAAAAAGTTAAATCTATTTCTCGATTTTTGCTGCGGTAATTCTTTTTCAAGCTTTTCCAAAAAACGTGCTTCGTGACCTTGGGACATTTTGGCTTTGTCCTTCTTTTTTTCGGCTTCAAATAAATCTCTAAGATGTTGTGCCATTTTTTATAAACTTTAGTTTGTTTTTTAATTTCTGCTTGCCTCTGGACAGTTGTGTCCGCGATGCGACTTCAGTAATATCAAGTATTTCTGAAATCTCTTGATGATCGTAACCTTCTACCAAATAAAGCATTACTACGTATTTATACTTTTCTGGTAATTGCTCAATCGCTACTTTTACCTCATCTATACTTACTTCATCTTCAACCGTCCATCCGCTTTCGTAATCTGCATCGACCACATTTAAGTGGTGCTCTTCCAACTCAATTTCACGTTGGCGCTTGGCCTTAAGAACATCGAGACAATTATTGATTACTATGCGTTTTAGCCATGCTCCAAAACTGACTTCTGCCCTGTACTGTTCAAGTTTTGAAAACGCCTTTATAAACGCTTCCTGAACGATATCCTCAGCTTCCATTGTGTTTTTTATGAAACGACTCGCCACAATGAGCATACCATCGCAATATTGGTTATACAATTGCATTTGTGCTTGCCTATCGTTTTGCTTACACTTTTCAACAATATGAATCTGAAACGTATTGATTTTGGTCTTGGTTTTTTTGATTGGTGTCACTTTAAAGACGAGGTAAATAGTTGAGTGTTGCAAAAATTTTCAAAAAAATTTCACTTTGATAAGATTTACTTAATTTTCAACGTTACATGCTCTAAATTTAGGGATTTCAATTATATTTAACTTTATAGTCCGTAAGGAACAGTTTGAATTATAAAATTTTTTAAAATTACATGAACACCTTTTTAAAGCGCCTACTTATCCTTCTGGCCATTGTGGCTTTAGGTTTATTTTTATATTCTACTTTTGTCGAAAATATTTTCTCACCACGTTTAAGTCCCAAGGATTCCGCAAAATTAGAGCTAAATGATTTAAACCTTACTGTAGAATATAACAGACCCTCTAAGCGCGAACGTGATGTTTTTGGGGCGTTAGTACCTTTTGATAAAGTTTGGAGAACTGGAGCTAACGAAGCTACTACTTTTGAGACCAACAAGGATTTAATTATCGATGGAATTAAACTACCAAAAGGAAAATACACTATTTGGACAGTACCAATGCAGGATTCCTGGAGAGTGATGTTTAACTCACGACAGTATAAATGGGGTGTTAATGAAAAAATGGAACCTATGTGGGACCCAAACTACGACGTTTTGGAAATTGAAACACCGACTATTCCACTTGACACTACAGTCGAAAAATTTACCATTGCATTTGATAATACCACTGGTAATTTAAAACTCACTATGGCTTGGGACGCGACCAAAATTGAAGTACCTATCGAAGAAGCACCGATCAAAAATCAGTAAATCTAATCGCTAAGTGGCCAAAAAAACACCAAAATACGAATCTGCTTTGCACGAAAAAGAAGGTGTATCACCACCTGATTCCTTAAGCTCAGATGCCGCAAAACTGATTAAGGCCAATCGACAAAAAGAACCTTCGGTTTCAGATTTAGTGGCAGGTATAATTTCCGGCAATATTACAAGTCTGAGCCGTGCTATCACTTTGGCAGAAAGTACCAACCTCAAACATACAGAGAAAGCAAACGAAATTATTAAAGCCTGTTTACCACATGCCAATGATTCTGTTAGGCTTGGAATTACTGGTGTTCCTGGCGTGGGAAAAAGCACATTTATCGAGGCTTTTGGAACTCATTTAACATCCATTGGTAAAAAAGTGGCTGTACTTGCTGTAGATCCAAGCAGCTCATTAAGTAAAGGCAGTATTTTGGGTGATAAAACCCGAATGGAAGACCTGGTCAAGGACAAAAACGCATTTATAAGACCATCGCCATCAAGTAATTCTTTAGGTGGTGTGGCACGTAAAACAAGAGAAACGATAATACTTTGTGAGGCTGCAGGTTTTGACACTATAATTATTGAAACGGTTGGTGTGGGACAAAGTGAAACGGCAGTACATAGCATGGTCGATTTCTTTTTATTGTTGAAACTCGCTGGTGCCGGAGATGAACTACAAGGTATAAAACGTGGTATTATTGAAATGGCAGATGCTATTGTGATCAACAAAGCAGACGGCAAAAATATTAAAGCAGCAAAGTCCGCAAAAGTAGAGTTCAACAGAGCATTGCACCTCTACCCTCAAAAGGAATCGGGTTGGTCACCTCGAGTTTTATTGGCAAGCGCATTGAAACGTGAAGGTATTGAGGACATTTGGGCAATGATTGGCGATTACCTCACGAGCACAAAAGAGAATAATTACTTTGAGTCACATCGCAACAATCAAAATAAGTTTTGGTTGCTTCAAACTATTGAAGAACGGTTAAAATCAAATTTCTATAATTCACCAGAAATAAAAACCGAATTACAATCCCAAATTGAACTGATTGAGGCTGGAAAAACCACACCATTTGCAGCCGCAGAATACTTGTTAAGCAAGACACGGTGATTTGTGAAAGGTTATGTCATAAACATTCGTCATAACTTAAAAAAACAATATTTTTGCACCCAATAAGTCAACCGAAGCATGACATATAAATTTACGATCGTAGTTCCTGTTTATAACGAAGAAGAAAACTTAAAGCGCGTAGAAACTGAGCTTTTAAATTATCTTGAGATTGCTTCCGTTTCAACTTCTATTTTATTTGTTAATGATGGCTCAACAGATAATAGTCAATCTTTAATCGAAGCTATTTGTAATCACAACAATGCCTTTGACTACATTTCGTTCAAAGAAAACAGAGGTTTGAGCGCAGCTATAAAAGCGGGTTTTGACCATGTGGACAGTGAATTGGTGGGTTATATCGATTCCGATTTACAAACAGCACCTGAAGATTTTAATTTATTACTTCAACATATTCACAATCACGAATTGGTAACAGGCGTACGTGCGGATAGAAAGGATAAATTTGTAAAAAATATGTCGTCTAAAATTGCAAACGGTATCCGACGAGCGTTTACGCATGATGGTATGGATGATACCGGTTGTCCACTTAAGGTAATAAAGACAGATTACGCTAAACGTATCCCAATGTTTAAAGGTTTGCATCGGTTTTTACCAGCTATGATCTTACTTCAAAACGGACGTATAGTTCAAATACCCATACAACATTTTCCAAGGATGGCAGGTACAGCTAAATTTGGACTTTGGAACCGACTTTTAGGACCACTGATGGATTGTTTTGCCTATCTATGGATGAAGAAAAAATATATTAACTACGAGGTTGCTAAAAGCAGTAAATGAAAGACTGGATTATCTACGGCATCGGATTTTTAGCGCAGATATTATTCTCATCTCGCCTTATTATTCAATGGGTCACTTCAGAAAAACAGCGTAAGGTTATTACTCCAACAACATTCTGGACGTTAAGTTTAGTGGCATCTTTTTTACTTTTTATCTATGGCTATTTACGACTTGATTTTGCGATTATGCTTGGGCAAGGTTTAACCTATTTTATTTACATACGCAATCTGCAATTGCAAGGACAATGGCAAAAATTTCCTAAGCCAATTCGTTTTTTATTGTTGATAGCACCTATTCTGATTGTTGTTTTTTATTACAATAATAATCAAATTGACGTAGCATTACTTTTTAAGAATGACGCTATTCCCACATGGTTGTTAGCATTAGGTATTTTTGCGCAAGTGATTTTTACGTTACGTTTTGTTTACCAATGGATTCATGCTGAGCGTCATAAAGAATCGACATTACCAATGGGATTTTGGGTGTTGAGTTTAATCGGTGCCGCTTTGATCTTAACCTATGCCGTTATTCGAAAAGATCCCGTACTTTTTATCGGTCATCTTTTTGGTGTAGTCATTTATACAAGAAACACTTATTTAATAAGACAGAACAATGATTAAACTGATTGAAAAATATCCTATTTTAAGTCTGTTCTTTTTTGTGATACTTATGCTTGGTTTTACCATTGACTCGATTCCCGTAAGCATTATGGAAGCTCGTAATTTTATTTCTGCTCGAGAGATGTTAACTGACGGTAATTGGATTCTAACCACGATGAATGGCGAAGCGCGTTACGAAAAACCACCTATGCCTACGTGGATTACAGCTGCATTTGGGATGATTTTTGGCATAAAATCTGTTTTGGCGTTGCGTTTTCCTACTTTACTTTTTGTTGCTAGTATTGGAATTTCAACCTATCTCTTATCCAACAAAATGAAATTGAAGCATTCGCATAGCGTGGCTAATGGTTTTATTGCGATTACTTCATTTTATGTCATCGGTATTACCATTGAAGCACCATGGGATATCTATGCACACGGTTTTATGCTAATGGCTTTGTATCAATTATTTCTGCTATTTCAGATTGAAAAAACAAGAATTATAAGCAGTGGTTTGTTCGTTATATTTTTAGCTTTTTCGGTATTATCCAAGGGACCTGTTTCATTATATGCATTGTTTTTACCATTTGTTATTGCTTATGGTATAGCTTATAAATTCCAGGGGAAACCCATACATTTTTTGAAAGTATTAAGTCTTTTAGTTTTCGGGATTGTTCTAGGTGGTTGGTGGTATTTTCATGTGCGTATAGCAGATCCAGAAACTTTTACTGCTATAGCAGAGCGCGAAACTTCCAATTGGAGCAGTTACAACGTTAGACCATTCTATTATTACTGGAGCTTTTTTGTTCAAAGTGGCATATGGACTATTCCTGCTTTAATTAGCTTGATTTATCCTTATATGAAATCGCGTGTAACTAATTTAAAAGCCTATAGATTCAGTTTCTTCTGGACGATTTTTGCCGTGATTTTATTATCTATTATTCCTGAAAAAAAGTCGCGCTATCTAATGCCTGTTCTTATTCCACTGGCATTTAATATTGGCTTTTACATTAATTATCTATTTCGAGAATTTAAAAATCTGACATCCAAAAAAGAAACTATTCCTGTTTATTTCCAATTTGGATTGATAGGTTTTTTAGCCTGTGCTTTTGGTTTAAGCTACTTTTTTTTAGCAGATGATTTGTTCGGTTGGATGCTATTTAGATGGGTCGCAACAGTAATTACATTAATGATTATTGGGATTGTCATATTTAAATATTTAAAAGCGAAGGAAATTAAATCAGTGTTTTACCTGACTTTATTATTTATGTTGAGTTTAGGATTCCTTGCTGTGCCGTTGGTGAAAACCCAAATTCAAGAAAATTTTAATTCAGTTTCAAACCTTGATGAAAATGGATTTACAACCTATAGCTTGAACGTAGCACCAGAAACTGTTTACGATTTTGGCAAAAAAATTCCGAGTTTAAAAACTGAAGACGGTTATCTAATTCCTGCGGAATCACAATTTAACCTTTTGGTAAATTCTGACAATTCACAGTCGCTGGAAGAGTTGTCACAATACTATCACATAGAGCTAATTGGGACCTATGATTTAAACATGGCAGATGAAAATGCGAAAGGTCATAAACCGCGTCTCGTCAATAACTTTTACAGATTGACTAAAAAATAGAATTTTAATTTTTATCTAATTCTTGGTCTGGTTCATTTAGTGTGAATCTAGACTGTAAATATTTGTCTAATTTGTAAAAACCAAATCCTGAAATTGCACCAAAGGTAAGACCGGAAACAACATCCAAAGGGTAATGTACTCCAATATAAATACGGCTATAACCCATTAGAATCGACCAAACAATTAACATTGGGAGCAAGTATTTATATTTATTCTTCAAAATTAAACCTACTATAACAGCGACACCCATAGAGTTGCTGGAATGTCCCGAAAAATAACCGTATCGACCACCACAACCGTCTTTTACCAGGCGCATAACTTCTGCCACACCTGCTTCGTGGCAAGGTCTCAGTCGTTCTAAACCATGCTTAAATAAATTAGTTATTTGGTCTGTGAATGACACCATTAGTATGGCCGTAATAAGTGTTAAAACAACCATTTTAGTACCTAGTCTTCGATAAATAAGATAAGCTAAGGTAGCATACAATGGAATCCAGTGAATTTTTGCCGTATAAGTTAACCAAAAAGCGTCCCAGTATGTATTACCAAGCCCATTGAGATATAAAAATAGTTCTTGATCTAATTCAATAAGTTGTTCAATCATGCTTTGCTATTTAATCATCGTATCGCGCTACTTCCCTATCATAAAAGTCCGTTGCCTGCTGAATATAATTTTCCATCTCAGACTCCAACTCTTTTTGGTCGTGTTGGTCAAATTCTTCGAACCACTCTACCTCATCGTTTTCTAAGTTGATGATAAACCTAGGGAATTCTGTATGAATGATAAAAATAGCATCTGGATAATCCGTGTTATCGCCTAAAATGAATTTTGGTAGTTCCATGGTATGAGTTAAAAATTATGAATACTAAAACTTAGTGTTTTAATACGGTTGCGCAAAAATAGTAAATACAATTGAGTTAAAATATTAAGTATGTAAAGCACTCTTTGCGATTAACTTGTTAGTCAAATATCTAAATCTTAAATAGAGCAAAAGCGCCGCAACGCTCAATCCCGCAAGTAAGCCCAACCAAATACCAAGACTCCCATAGACATCTTCGTTTCCCAAAAAATAACTTATAGGAAAACCAATTACCCAATAGGATATGAATGTAATTATAGTCGGAATCTTTACATCCTGTAACCCACGTAAAGCACCAAGAGCTATTACTTGAAGACTATCACTAATTTGAAACACCGCAGCAGCCAATAGTAAAGTAGCGGCAATTTGTACCACCTCTGTGGTATCAACCGCATTTATAGGGTCGTCTAAATTGACATATAACTCCGGTAAATACTGATGAAATATTACAAATAGCAAAGCAAAAATCGCAGCAAAGAAAAAGCCAACTAAAAATATAGATTCCGCAATACGCTTTAAAGCTCTAAAGTCTTTCAATCCTTTTTGATTTCCCACGCGAATCATTGCGGCCACACTCAAGCCCATGGCTACCATAAAGGTCATTGACGACAGGTTGAGTGCTATCTGGTTGGCAGCTTGTGGATTGGCGCCTAATGTTCCACTGAGCCATATAGCTGCCGTAAAAATAGCAACTTCAAAAAACATTTGCATAGCACTTGGCAAACCTAAATTGGTCAGTTTTTTTAACGGTTGTTTGCCTAATTGAAAGAATTTTATGTTAGTCACAAATGCTTTAGACTTTTCACGTTTGGCTAATAGCCACCATAGATGAAAGAGCATTACAAATCGTGATATTAAAGTACCCACCGCTGCACCGACAATACCCATTTCCGGAAAACCGAATTTACCAAAAATCAACACATAGTTAATAGCCACATTAATTACATTCGCCACAATAGTCGCGTACATTGGGTATTTTGTCAAAGACAAACCATCACTAAATTGCTTAAATGCCTGAAACACTATTAATGGTACTAAAGAAAACGCGACTAAATCCAAATACGGAATGGCCAACTCTACAACTTCTTCTGGTTGGTCCATAACATACATTAAAGGTTTAGCAAATAGTAATAGGACAAACAGTAACAATCCTAAAACAGTACAAAGAAAAAGACCATGCTTAAAAACGGATTTTCCTTTAGCGAAGTTCTTTTCGGTATCGGCTTCTGCCACTAATGGTGTTATAGCTGTAGAAAAACCAATACCCAAAGACATGGCAATAAAGATAAAACTATTGCCCAAAGACACGGCAGCAAGTTCTGCAGCACCCAGCTGACCAACCATAACGTTATCCACAAAACTGACAAAGGTATGCCCAAGCATACCTAAAATAACCGGTGAAGCCAGTTTAAGATTGTATTTAAATTCTTTAGTATAGTCACTCAAAACCATGGCGCAAAAGTAGCGGTTTTGGTTTTAGTTTCAAGTATTAATCGATGCGTTTTCCTTGTGTAGTAAAGGACAGACCTTGTGAGCCAACCGTTGATGACATAACAGCTTCAAAAATTGGTTCTGGAGCGTTTTTTGACATTTTCCAATCGAATATAAAATTAGATCCTGTGCCACCAGATACATCAGATTCTTCAATAACAATGTCCAAAGTTTCCATCGGTAATAAGTACACTGGTTTATTGATATACTGTTTTATCATTTCGCCGTGAGTACCGTGGTAATCGGCTTTTAACAAGTATATAGTATCTTTTTCACTGGTGTTTCTTAGACTCACCATTGCCGTAAGATTATATTTTTTGTGTTGAGACAGACTGTAAATTTGCGAATAAATAGAAAGGTAAGATTTTCCTGTTTCTAACGAATCGCTAATCGTATGGGAAACCGTCCTTTTTTTCCAATCAACCTTTATTGGATCTTCTTCTCTTTTATTTTCACAAGAATTAAAAGACAAGCAGGCAATAAAAAAGATTACACAGTATTTCATACTAATAGAAAATATAGTCTCTTAACAAAAGTAGTGGTTTTTTGGGTTGAAGAGTTAATTATATTTTTAAAGTAATTTTTAAAATTCTAGATCTTATTTATTATATTTAGAGAAACACATAATCAAATCATGAAAAAATTAAGTATCCTATTATCCATAACAGCCTTAATATTTTTGGGCTGTAACAATGAAAAAAAAGAATTAAAGGCCGAATATGACGCTTTTGTAAAGAAAAGTGACAGTATACATATGGCACACAATGAATTTGAGGATCGACATGACAAAATGTTGAGTGAACATCAAAAATTTTCAGAACAACTTGCAAGTATGGAAGTTAAGGATTCTACAGTTATGGAAGACCTTAGAAAATTTGGTCTTATGATAGAGCGGCACGACGCCATTATTAAAAGCCATAGAGAAATTATAGATGCACACAAAAACAACCCACCAAATTTTGATGAAATCAGCACACTTGAATTCAATGATAAGGTTGAAGAAATGAGAGATTGGCACGACAGAGTTATGAACGATCATGATCTCATGAAAGATGAACATGAAAAAATGCAGGTTACTTATAGAAATATCAAAGAAAATTTGAATATGAAGATGGAAGAAGAAAAGAGTTAGACAAGTGATTCAATCTTAAAACGGAAAAGCTCCATGGCTATCTTAAACCATGGAGTTTTTTTGTTTTGAAAAAGTTCAAATTAATCATTTAAATAAATTTACTCCACGTCAGGTAACTTATAACTTCGATAAGCACCAATAAATCCTAAAATTGATAAGCCCAAAATAACGCCCTCTATAGACAGAATGGATGCCAATGCACTAAGTCCACCAGTAATTAGCAAAATAATCCCAATTACGGTATTGCTTACGGCCACATAATTGGTACGCTCATTGCCGTTTGCCATATCCAGCACGTACGTTTTACGCCCTGCACGTACTCCACCATGCGAAATACCCAATACAAAAAAGGCTATTGGATATAACCACAAGTGTGTTCTAAATTCTTCCATAAAAGTCACAATCAGAAATAATGCAACACCCATTGTAGATGCTACAATAATGGCCCAAGCCATTGTGTTTTTACTAGATCTATCGGCCAATTTTCCCCAAAAAGGCGAGCTTATAATAGACGCAATGCCATTGGCAATAATTAACAGACCCAACAAAAAACTCTCTTTACCAACATATTCCTGAGCCAGTAGCACATAAAATGGTGCAGAAAGCGATGAACAAAGTAATAAAGCACGTGCAATTACAAAATTTCGGAATTGGGTATTAGATCTTAATAGTCCAAATTTGCTTACGACTGCGTTTTCATCGTCCGATGGAGTTACGGTATCTCCTGGAAATTCTTTAATTGTGGCATAAATAACAGCAGCTATCAACCACATAACAGAAGCAAAGAAGATTAAATTGGTATAGAAATCTACAGAGGCATCGGTTTCGGATTTGTATGTAATGAAAAGGCCTGCCGCCAACACTAAAACACCAGATAGAGCAGCTGTATAACCACTAAGTTTACCGCGACGCGTTTTGGGAATTGTCTTTCCGATAACGTCTTTTGAAGTCACAGAAGCCAGGCTCCGAGCCAAACTGAAGATCACGAGACTAGCAACCATAAGCCAACCTGCGGTTGCACCTTCATATTTAAGTCCAATGAGACCAATAGTTGCAATAGAAAAAAATTGCAGCACAGAACCCACTACCCAAAGCCATTTTCTTATAGGCTTTTTGCTGATATAATTGGAAATTGCAATCTGCGGAATCATAGCTCCCGACTCACGTATTGGTACAATAAGACTAATAAGATATACTGGAGCGTTAACATAGCTCATAAGCCATGTCAATACTGTTTTAGGATTGCTAAGGGTATCACCTAATTTGGTTGAAGTGTGCGTGAGCAGAATTTTAAAAAAATTAGAAACAGTATATTCACAAGCCTCTTCAGTGATGTCCTTGCAAACACGATTTCCATTTTCATTGTTAAGGTATCTATAAAGTTTTTCTATGATTGAGTTTGACATTACACTTATTTAGTATGAGTTAGCTTAAGGTTTTTAAAGTGATGACACTTCCGACTTAGCAGCATTATACTCAGCAATCATTTCCGAAACAATTTTTGATACAGGTTTAATATCGTGAATTAATCCAGAGATTTGTCCGATCTCTAATTCCCCATCGTCCAAATCACCTTCAAACATACCGCGTTTGGCCCTGGCTCTTCCCAACAATTTTAATAATTGTTCTGGTGTTGGTGATTGCTTATAAAGCTCTTGGATGTCGTTAAAGAATTTATTTTTAATCAACCTTACTGGTGCAAGCTCTTTCAATGTTAACTGTGTATCACCTTCTTTAGCATCAACCACCACTTGCTTAAACGATTGGTGTGCGGAGGATTCTTCACTCGCTACAAAACGGCTACCCACTTGCACTGCATCTGCACCTAATACCATACATGCTAACATGGCTTTCCCGGTAGCAATACCTCCTGCAGCAATCAGTGGAATTTTTATCTGCTCCTTAACCATTGGTATTAAGGTTAAGGTTGTGGTTTCATCACGTCCATTGTGACCACCAGCTTCAAAGCCCTCAGCTACTACCGCATCTACTCCGGCTTCTTGTGCTTTTAAGGCAAACTTGACACTACTTACCACATGCACAACCGTGATACCTCTTTCCTGCAACCACTTGGTCCAGGTTTTTGGGTTACCGGCAGAAGTAAATACAATTTTCACACCTTCATCAACAATGATATCCATTATCTCTTCAATATTGGGATATAACATTGGGACATTGACTCCAAAAGGCTTGTCAGTGGCTTTTTTACATTTTTGAATGTGTTCTCGCAATACATCAGGGTACATTGAGCCTGCGCCAATTAAACCCAGTATTCCAGAATTACTCGAAGCAGAAGCCAATCTCCAGCCACTGTTCCAAATCATTCCGGCTTGGATTATAGGATATTTTATATTAAAAAGTTTAGTTATTCTGTTAGTCATGTTATTTACTTTGAAAAATTCATACACCTATTTCTATTTTTTAAGGTAAAGAATTTATTTCGATAAAATTAAAGGAAATAATCTTGGAATGGAATTCAATTTATTATGAATTTGAATGTATTCATAGTGTTCTTAGATGCTACCTCAACATAATAAATCCCCGTTGCTCACTGTAATATATTTGTATTGTTATTGTTAGATGTAATCTCATTTTCCATAACAAGATCACCAAATTGGTTGAAGATTGAATATTTCAGCCGAATCGCTTTCTGATAAAAATTAAATTGTATTTTTTAACTAAGCTTTTTTTATTGCAATTTACGGAAGTAACAAAAAATTAAAATCATATAAAAGAGCCTACTTTTCATTGCGATAACCTCACTTTTGAGGTTTAGTCCTCTATAATCTTATTAAGAAATAACTCCTGAGCCCAATAATTCATCACCGGAATACCAAGCTACAAATTGGCCTTCGGTTATAGCGGATTGTTGGTTTTCGAATTCGACGTAAATTCCAGAAGACACTTTATACAAAGTTGCATTTTCTAAAGACTGTCGGTATCGAATTCTTGCCAAAACCTTTAGCGATTCACCATAAACCAAAGCTAAATCTTCTCTAACCCAATGCAGTTCTTCATTATTTACAAATAAGACATTTCTATAGAGTCCTGGATGATTTTTTCCTTGACCTGTGTAAATCACGTTTTCCACAACATCGGTTTCAATCACAAAAAGAGGCTCTTTTGTTCCACCCACGCCAAGACCTTTACGTTGACCTTTGGTAAAATAGTGAGCACCTTGGTGTGTACCGACTACCTTTCCATCTGATGTAGAATATTCAGGTTTTGCGGCTAAATAAGACAATTCTTTTTCTTTTGAATTGAACTGAGGAGTCTTTATGTTATAAGTTTCCAAATCATTATCAACCTCAATAATGACACCTTCTTTTGGTTTTAATTGTTGCTGAAGAAAATCTGGTAATCTTACTTTACCTATAAAGCACAGCCCTTGAGAGTCTTTTTTTTCAGCCGTTGTTAGGTCTTGGGCTTTTGCTATTTCCCGAACTTCAGGCTTAGTAAGCTCTCCGATCGGAAACAATGCTTTTGCCAATTGCTGTTGTGATAATTGACACAAGAAATAAGATTGGTCTTTATTATTATCAACTCCTGCTAAAAGTTGATGAATTTCTTTGCCATCTTTTTCAATTGTGCCTTTTCTGCAATAATGCCCAGTAGCCACGTAATCAGCTCCAAGTTCCATCGCAATATCCATGAACACATCAAATTTTATTTCACGATTACACAATACATCTGGATTTGGAGTACGTCCTTTTTCATATTCGTTAAACATGTAATCGACAATACGTTCTTTATATTGAACACTTAAATCTACAGTTTGAAACGGTATACCCAATTTATCTGCAACCAGCATGGCATCATTACTGTCTTCTAGCCATGGACATTCGTCTGAAATAGTAACGGAATCATCGTGCCAATTTTTCATGAATAAGCCTATAACTTCATAGCCTTGCTCTTTTAAAAGATAGGCTGCGACGCTGGAATCTACTCCTCCTGAAAGTCCTACGATAACTCGTTTCATTTTTTTATCTGATGTTTTCTTCTCAACTATCCTGTAACTCTACTTTAAAAGAGATAAAGAATTGGATAATCTTTGTCTTAAAAATTTCCGCAAAATTACAAAATAAAAAAGGCAATCTGTTGAAGATTGCCATATCGAAATTGAATGCATTAGATAACTAAAAACTATTGTTTTTAAAGATGATTTAAACATTAATAATCTACAGTTTTGGTAACTCCATCTTCAACATACGTCCAAGTGCCTGTTTTTTTATCTTCATCGTAGTTACCTTCTGTAGTAATGTTTCCTTGATTGTCAAAGGTTTTATATGGCCCGTGAAATTCGCCATTTTTAAAATTAGCAACTTTGATGAGGACACTTTTATCTGAATACCACTTAGCCTCTCCTTCAAGTTTTCCTTTTCTATAATTAGCATGTTCTGCCATTACACCATTTTCATAAAAAACCTTTCGTTCTCCCTCAAGTTGCCCAACATCGTTGTAATTTTCGACAATCATCTTTTTATCGGAATTCCTATGATAGTAAACCCATTGACCAATAAAGTCTTTACCGTCCATTTTACCTTCACTGACCACTTTCCCATTTGAAGTGTAAAATTTTACTTCGGCTCGATTATTATTTTTATTAAACACACGTATAGCGCTTAAAACACTTTTGCCATTTGAGATTTTATAGTAACTAAAAGTATCTATTTCCTTGCCGTGCTCAAAAACACCTTTGTATCTGACGAGATCTGTATTATCGTAGTTCTTAGTCCATAATCCATGTCTTTTTCCATCGCTATCAAGTTGATTAACAGATTCTTGAGCTACAACAACTGTTAAAAGCATCATAAAAATAGACGAAAATATAAATTTTTGTTTAAACATTTATTATTTTTATTAAACAGAATAAAAATTCTTATGATTATAACAATACAACTCGAAAAAATAGAATTTATTTTTTAGTAAAGTTTAAAACAAATAATCATACAAATTGAAAAAGTCGAGGAGTGATTACCTCATTTTTTATATTGATTGATTTAGTTAGTAGGAAACCCAGACAATTGTCTGGGTTTCTCTATTTTAAAAGTTATTAAAATTCTATTTTTTTCGTTTTTGTTGCGCTTGTTTTTGCTGTTCTGCTTGCTCCATCATTTCTTTCATTTTGCGTTGGAAACGATTTTGTTTCTTTGGCTTGCTTTTGCTCACCTCTATTTTAGCCAACACTTTTTCTTCGTCTATAATATAGTTTTTAATGACTAACATAATCCCAATACTAATTAAGTTAGAAACAAAATAGTACAAACTTAAACCTGATGCATAATTATTGAAGAATACGAGCATTAATAATGGTGAGAAATAAATCATATACTTCATCATTTTACCCATATCTGGCATACCTTCTTGCGTTGGTTGCTGTGCCATTTGCTGCCCTGTAGTCATTTTCATATAAAAGAAAATCGCTACCGCTGCCAATATTGGAAATAAACTTACGTGATCGCCATAAAACGGAATATTAAAAGGTAGCTCTGCAATAGAATCATAGGAACTTAAATCGTCTGCCCAAAGGAAACTTTTCTGTCTTAATGCAAATGCCGTTGGAAAAAACATAAATAAGGCATAAAACACTGGAATCTGCATCAAACCTGGCAAACACCCACTGAGCGGACTTGCACCTGCCCTGCTCTGAATGGCCATTGTTTCTTGCTGTGCCTTTAATTTGTTGTCTTTATATTTAGCTCTGACTGCGTCCAACTCAGGTTTTAGGATTTTCATCTTAGCCTGAGAGAGGAATTGTTTGTATTGTACAAAAGACAACATGATTTTAACCAATATGGTCATCACAATAATTGCAATACCGTATGGTAAAAATCCACTCAAAAATCCAAACAAAGGAATAAATATCGCCTTATTGATCCACCCAAATATTCCCCAACCAAACGGAATACTTTCTTCCAATCCTGCTTCGTAAGTTTTCAGAATTTTACTGTCCGTTGGTCCGTAGTACAGACCCAAATCCTTATTGATTTCACCACCACTATAAGTCAAAGGCACTTTAGCAGTATAGAGTTTGGTAAAAAGTGTATCGACTTCTTCATCCTCAACCAAATCTTCAGATGAAATTGTTGCTTTTTTAAATGCATCATCCGCTACTAAAATAGAACTAAAGAAATGCTGCCTGTAAGAAAGCCATTCTACGTCTTCAATTGTCTCTTCATCCGAACCAGCCTGTGATAATTTATCGACCTTATCTTCTTCATGCATGTATGTTAACCTAGTATAACGGTTTTCGTAACTGATACTTTTGGCATGTCTTATTCCCTTTTGTTTCCAATCTAAAACGATAGGTTGAGACGTATTAAATACACCACTTAAACCTTGAGATTTGATTGAAAAATCAATCATGTAATCCTTCGGCTTCAACTCATACCTATATTCTAAAAACTCTGATTCCGAAACCTTAAGTTTCATCGAAACCACTGTATTTTCACCACTCTTAGTCACCTTAGGTTGAAACGGCAAATCTTGGGTATTTAAAGTTCGGTTATCTGAAGTACTGAATGTAATATTGAAAGCACTGTTTCCATCCTTTACTATATAAATAGGTACAGAATCGTATGCCACGAAATTTTTAAGTTTTACCTCGGATAAATGGCCACCTTTATTGTTGAATTTTAATTGAAAAACATCAGTTTCTACTGTCGTTTCTCCACTTCCTTGTGAAGATTGGTTTAATGCATAAGAAAATGCCCCAACCTTGTTTTGTGCAGCAACGCGTTGCGTTGAATCCAAATTTTGAATATTGGTATAATCATCCTCTGTAGTCACAAGGGTTTCATTCTGCATGTTCGCTTTTTGTTCAGCTTCAACCTGCTCTTGATCCGCAATTTTCTGTGCTTCAATTTCTTCCTCAGTTGGTTGGTTTTGGTACATGATGTACAGTAAAATTCCAAAAATGAGCACAAAGCCAATGATAGAATTAATATCGAACTTCTTTTCTTCCATATTTAGTTGCCGTGAAAACGGTAATGTTTAAATTTTAGATCTGCCAAGATTTTAAAATCAAATAGATCTTATATATTAGTTTAGTTGCACAGCCCAAAAAGCTGTCCAAAAATTAAATCTGCGCCAAAGTGGCACATTTATTAATTAAAATGATGGTAATTATTTATTATTATTTTTCTTTTTGTGATTTACGGCAGCACGAACAAATGCCACAAACAGCGGATGCGGACCAGCTACAGTACTTTTATATTCAGGATGGTACTGAACACCAACAAACCAATCGTTAGTCGGAATTTCTACAATTTCCACCAATCCTGTTTCTGGGTTTACACCAGTTGCTACCATACCAGCATCTTCAATTTGTGATTTAAAATCGTCATTGAATTCATATCTATGTCGGTGTCGCTCTTTTATATTTTCCTGACCATACACTTTATATGCGATGGTATCTTTTTTGATTTTACAATCCCAAGCACCCAAACGCATTGTGCCACCTTTATTGACAACATCCTTCTGGGACTCCATTAAATCAATTACTGGATTTGGTGTATTTTCGTCCATTTCGGTAGAATTGGCATCTTTTAGTTTTAAGACGTTTCTGGCATATTCGATCACTGCCATCTGCATACCCAAACAAATACCTAAAAAAGGGATATTTTGTTCGCGCACATACCTTACAGCTTCAATTTTACCTTCGATACCACGCTCACCAAAGCCAGGTGCCACTAAAACACCATCCAAATGTCCAAGCTTGAATGCAATATTGGAATCGTTCAAATATTCTGAATGTATCGGCTCTACGGTTACATTAACTTCATTTTCTGCTCCAGCATGTATAAAGGCTTCCAAAATAGATTTATAAGAATCCTGAAGTTCTACGTATTTACCAATCAATCCAATGGTGACTTCACTTTTAGGATTTTTATGACGTTTTAAAAATTCGTTCCAACGGTTTAAATCCGGAACGTCACTATTGAGTTTTAGCTTGTCCAGAACTACTCTATCAAGTCCTTCTTCGAGCATTAAGTTTGGCACATCATAAATTGTGGAAGCATCTATGGATTGAATTACAGCTTCTTGTTTCACGTTACAAAAACGTGCCAATTTTGCTTTTAGACCATCACTGAGCTCGTGTTCTGTTCTACAGACCAAAATATCAGCGTGCACACCGCTTTCCATTAATGTTTTTACGCTGTGTTGGGTTGGTTTGGTTTTTAATTCTCCAGCAGCAGACAAATATGGCACTAACGTTAAATGTATAACTAATGCATTATTTTCGCCCAAATCCCATTGCAATTGACGTACAGCTTCAATATATGGCAAAGACTCAATATCACCTACAGTCCCACCAATTTCAGTAATGATAATATCATAATCACCTGAATTACCTAATATTTGTATACGGTGTTTAATTTCATCTGTAATATGCGGAATAACCTGTACGGTTTTCCCAAGAAACTCACCTCGTCTTTCCTTATCAATGACACTTTGGTAAATTCTACCAGTTGTAACATTATTAGCTTGTGACGTTGGCACGTTTAAAAAACGTTCGTAATGTCCTAAATCCAAATCCGTTTCAGCACCATCATCGGTGACATAACACTCGCCATGTTCGTATGGATTAAGTGTTCCCGGATCTATGTTAATGTACGGGTCTAATTTTTGGATGGTAATTCTGTAACCTTGTGCCTGTAAGAGTTTGGCCAATGATGCAGCGATAATACCTTTTCCCAATGAAGAGGATACTCCGCCAGTTACAAAAATGTATTTAGGATCTGTGGTCATGATGCGCTTTTAAACGCAGGCAAATTTACAATAAATTATCACTTAAGCCATCTATTGTAGTAAATCTTCTAGTGCAGGTTTTAGATGAATATATTTGAAGGCAAATCCAGTATTTTCAATCTTTTGCGAACTGACACGTTGACTTTCGAACAAAAGGATATGCATTTCACCTAATGCCAATTTCATTGCGAATCTTGGAATATTAGGCAGAATCAAAGGACGATTAAGAACATTGGCAGCTGTTGTTGTAAGATCATTATTAGTAGTTGGATTAGGTGCGACACCATTATAAACCCCTTTTAATTTATCTTCTAAAGCATGAACAAATATACGTGCCAAATCATGTATATGAATCCAACTTTGCCATTGTTTACCGCTACCGAAAGCAGCACCAGCACCAAATTTAATTGGTTTTACTATTTGTGGCAGTGCGCCTCCATCTTCTGCCAGTACCAATCCGATTCTAATTTTAGCGACTTTACAGCCCAACAATTTAAAATCGTCTACTGCTGCTTCCCATTTTTCTACAACTTCTCCTAAAAAGGTTCCAGCAATTTCGTTATTTTCTTCATCGTAGTAGTTAACCAGGCTAGTTGGATAAATACCAATGGCACTGGCAGAAACTACATAATCAATTTTATAATCAAAAGCCCTAATCGTATCTTGCAAGAGTTGTGCAGTTTCAGTTCTGCTTTTGAGGATTATTTCTTTGTAATCGTCTGTCCAACGCTCAGAAATACTAGCACCGACCATATTGATTATGGCAGAAACACCTTCAAAACATTTGTGATCAATTTCATTATTGTTTGGATCCCAATAGAAGCCTTTATAATTAGACTGCTTCTCTAACTTTGATTTTGAAGTAGTTAAGTAATGAACATTGATATTTTGGTTATGACATTGTTTCACAATCTCTTGCCCAATTAATCCTGTTGCACCTGTAATCAATACTGTCATTCGTGTACTTTTTATTAAAGATACAAAAGGTCTCAGGCTAAGAAATGGACTTTAGTTTTGATTTAACGTTTAACATTCAAACCTACAGAAATTGCCTTGACATTCATGCAATTGCAATATCTATAACTATCTTTTACTTTTCTGAAGTTTCACCGATCTCAACATTTCCCTCTTACCGGGTGGACCAGGCAGCCGTTCAACTTCAAAACCAACAGCCTGCATGGCTCTTCTTACACTTCCTTTGGCTGAATAGGTTACCAACACTCCATTAATTTTTAGTGCTTTGAACATAATGCTAAAAATTTCTTCCGTCCAAAGTTCTGGTTGAACCCTGGCGCCAAAGGCATCGAAATAAATGAGGTTAAAACTATCTTCAGCATTGATATCCTTGAAGAATTTTTGTTGTTTTTCGAGTTGAAAATTAGGTGTAATTTGGTGTCTGGATTCCCAAGATACGTCGTGAAGTTGGTTGAATTCTTCCTTGTTATTTTTTGATATTAGCGGGACATAATTAAGCTGAATAATTTCGTCTTTTTCAACTGGATAAGCCTCTACCCCAACGTAATTGATGTTTATGTTTAAGTTTTTCGCTTCGATTAATGTTAGAAATGCATTTAGCCCAGTACCAAAGCCTATTTCTAAAATCGAAAATTCATTAGGATTTTGGGATTTCAAAATATTTTCAAAACAAAAAAGCAAACCATGTTTTATAAAAACATGGTTTGCTTCGTTTATTGCACCATGAATGGAATGGTATTGCTCATTCCACTCCTCTATCTGTATGGTTTTAGAACCATCTGATGTGGTGATTATTTTTCGTTTCAAAAATTACTCTTTTAGCAACACTCCGTCAGCTACAAAACCATAGGTTTTTTCTGGTGTATTAATGGCAGCAATTTCTTCTTCTGATTTTCCTGCGTCTTCAGCATAATGTTTTAAATCTTCAACAGAAGTCTCAGAAACAAAAGCTTTTCCATTAATAACTACTTCACCATCTGAATCCAAAGGCATAAAAAAGCCGTAATCTTTAAATGTAACTCTTACAGTTTCGTCAGTGCCCATATCTAATTTCATCCAGCAGCCTTTTTTAGAACAGACTTCCATAATTTTCCCTTTCATTTTAGCATTAATTGTGTCACCTACCTCCATGCCTTTGTAATGCTCAATCATTCGCTCGGCAGTTAGTGCATCTGCATCATTTATTTCCATCCCATAGGAGGCATATGCAATTTCCTGTTCTGATTCATTTACTTCATTATCAGAAATTTTGACTTCATTTTTACAAGCCACAAAAGCCAAACTAAGGATTGTTAAAAACAGTATTTTTTTCATTTTTTTTGAGTTTGATTTTATTTATTTTGAATTGCGAATTTAGGGAATTTAAGGGAATATTACCTTTTTTTAACGCTATTGATTACGTATTTTTGTGGCTTAATTTTAGATTATTATGACGACCAATACAGACAGACTTATCGTTGAAACTTCAAAAACATCAAAAATTGATCAAGTTGATTTTGGTAAATTGAATTTTGGTAGGGTTTTTACGGATCATATGTTTGTTTGTGATTATAAGGACGGAAAGTGGCAGACACCTACAATTAAGCCTTACGGACCAATGACAATAGAGCCCTCGGCACGAGTGTTTCATTACGGTCAAGCAGTTTTTGAAGGTATGAAAGCCTATAAAGACGATGATGGAAACATCTTTTTGTTTAGGCCTGAAGCAAATTTAGAAAGAATAAACAGGTCTGCCGCGCGATTGGCGATGCCAGAGTTCCCAAAGGACGATTTTTTTAAGGGTTTAGTCGCTTTATTGAAATTGGATAATAAGTGGATTAAGCCAGGTGTAGGCAACTCTCTATATATAAGACCTTTTGTTATTGCTACGGAGCCGGCGATTTCGGCATCACCTGCGCAAACTTATCGATTTATGATAATCTGTTCACCAGCACAATCTTATTACAATACACCTGTGCGCGTATTGTTTGCGGAAAAATATAGCAGAGCTTCAAATGGTGGTGTTGGTTTTGCAAAAGCAGCCGGAAACTATGCAGCTCAATTTTACCCTACGAGTTTGGCGCAGAAAGATGGATTTCAACAAATTATCTGGACAGATGCCAACACCCATAAATATTTGGAAGAGGCAGGAACAATGAACGTGTTTTTTAGAGTAAATGATAAATTAATCACTGCACCGACAAATGATAGAATTTTGGATGGTGTGACTCGAAAAAGTGTGATACAACTAGCAAAAGATTTGGGGATTGACTGTGAGGTGAGACAAGTGTCTGTAGAAGAAATAAAAAATGCTGCGAGAGATGGTAGCTTAAAAGAAATTTTTGGAGTTGGCACTGCGGCTGTAATTAGTCCGGTTTCTGCTTTTCAGCATGCTGAGGAATTGTTTGAAATTAGCGAAATTGAAGGTTCGTACGGTCAATTATTTAAACAAACCTTATTAAATATACAGCACAATTTAGCAGAAGACAAACACGGTTGGAGGTATGAGGTGCGCTAGATCCAATAAACAATTAAAGTATAGAAACTAGAATCCAAACTTTAAACTTTGGAAACAAAAATTAAGATTCTAAAACCTCTTTTATTTTGGGCTTAAAATATTTTGGCCCTTTTAAGACTTTACCATCTTCCCTATAAATTGGTTCTCCATTGTCACCCAATTTACTCATATTACTTTTTTGAATTTCCTCAAATACCTCTTCTATTTTATGTTGTAATCCATGCTCTATAATTGTTCCGCATAAGATATAGAGCATATCGCCTAATGCATCAGCCACCTCAACGAGATCATTATCATTAGCCGCTTCGAGGTATTCCTCATTCTCTTCGCGCATTAGTTTATATCGCAGCATATTTTTCTCAATCCCTAAATCGGCCTTTGGTGTTTCTCTGTGTCCAATTTTAAAAGCGGTATGAAATTCTTTTACCGCATTGATTTTATCTTGCATATCTTTTTATTTAAAACTTAAAACCTTGTTTTTTCGTAAATAAAATAATCAACCTGTTAAGATTGAGCTATTCAGCTTATAATTCGTTGCAATTGATTAAAACAATAACTAAGGTTTAATTATTTTTGTATAAAAATAAAGATATGTTCAGTAACGGTCAATTGATTTTTGGTTTATTATTTTTTATCGCTTTTGCTATTATCATTGGCTTCCAATACAAGAAAGACCTAAAGCTTCACAAGAGGTACTATAAAGGTACTGTATGGGTACTCATTGCCTTTATTGGATTTATAGCTATGATTGCTGCTGTTAAATTCATATTCATGTAGTTATCTGATTTTTAGGTATTTCGTCCGAAATTTCCTCATAATTAAATTTAAATATTCTAACTTAATTACATAATTATACCCACTATTGGGTATGTTCCTGTGTGAACGTATACCACATATTTGTACCTCTATAACTAACTAAACATTTCTAAAACATGAAAACTAAACTATTACAAATCAGTGCTGTTCTAATTTTTTTACTACTCCAAAATGGCTGTGGTGATTCTGAAAAGACTAATGCAAAAGAGTCGGACCCTTCTTGTGAACAGCAGTTAGAAGAATTGACATCCTTTTTGGACGAACCTTTTAATTTTGAAGAAAGAATGCCTTCGAAGTTCAATTTTTGTGAAACAACAGAAGCTGTTCTACCTGAAACTGATTATAATACAAAAACAGGAATTGCCCAATTTTCTATTCCAATCCCAAAGGGATCTAATCTTAGTTTTTTAGAACAAAAAGGAGACACCCTATACTATAATTGTAACGGTTACGGAAAAGTAAAATATGGAAGTGATAATTTATTTCAAGACAATAAAATAGCACTCAACCTTCCTCGAAAAACAGGTCACATTATCTGGGTAAGTGTCGTTTATAAAAATTTTGATGGAAGTACTTGTAACAATAATTTAATGTTTCAGGAAAAAAAGAAAAAATCTGAAGTTCAAGGACAACCATTCAGAGAGGATTGAAAAATACATTAACATTATTAATCATTATTTCTGTAGAGTTATTCTGCTTTGGCCAGAATGACTCTACTTATTATTATTTTGATAGGACTAGTCCTGTTGAAAACATATTAGAAAGAATTAAATCCGCCCAAAATCCTGTTTTAAAAGATTATTACAAATTGGTTTATCATAGTAAAAAACGTCATACAGATTCAATGCTATGGTATATTAACTCTATTGAAGCTAAGAAAAATTTACCAGAATACCTTGCTGCCAAATTTTTATACTTTAAAGCCTATCAAAAAAGAATTACCCAAAACGACGATTTAAGCTTCCAATATCATATTGAAGCATTAAATAAAGCAAGAAAACTTAATGATGAATCAACTGTTCTTTATGCTTTATCTGCACTTGCACAATCCTATAATTATGAAGATGACAGACCATATAGATTAGATTATCTAGACGAGCTCGAGAGAACAACCCAACTTTATAATAATTCTAAATTTAAAATTATATCTCCTTATTTACGTGGCAACTTTTATCTCCATAGAGAAAATGATACTATGGCCATTAAACATTTTAAGAATGTTTTAAACCAAAATTTCACAAAGCTAGATAGCTCATTTTATCTTAAAACACTTTCAAGCGTTGGTGTGATGTTCACTGAAGATTTAAAACAACCTGATTCGGGCCTAGTCTACTATAAAAAAATGCTCGATATCCTAGACCAAAACAAAACATTACAAAACACCAATAATTACTTTAATTGTTACCTTAATATTAGTACAGCATATAACTATAAAAACGATTTGGGATTGGCCTTATATTACACGTTGAAAGCAGATTCTATTCCCATTGCAGAAAATGTAGCCAGCAGAAAATCAATTGTTAGACAAAATTTAGCCGATATCTATGCCAAAAGGGGAAATTTCAAAAATGCTTATTTAAATTCGATTAAATACACAGAACTTACCGATAGTATCAATCGCAGAGAATTGGCTAAAGGTATTGCCAAATATGAAAACAAAGAATTAAAATCGCAAAATAAAGCAACTGAAGCGAGTAGAAAAAAAATACAAAACATCGCGTTAGGACTCGGAGGGAGCTTAGCTGTTGGCAGTATTTTTGCTTTATTGATATACAAAAACACCAAAAGAAAACAAAAATTAGCAGAGCAAGAAAAAGTACTTGAATCCCAAAAACTGGCTAATGCTCTAAAAGAGCAAGAACTTACCGCTATTGATGCCATGATAGAAGGACAAGAAAAGGAACGGCAGCGTATTGCCAACGACCTTCATGACGATCTTGGTGGACTCATGGCTACGGTAAAACTACATTTTAACGCACTTAAGGACCATAACTCACCTGATCTGTTTGACAAAACAAATAGGCTTATCGAGGAGGCTTATCAAAAAGTTAGGACAGTCGCACATGCCAAAAACTCAGGAGTTATTGCTAAACAAGGTCTTTTGAGGGCAGTACAGCAAATGGCAGACAAAGTCTCAACTTCCAATAAAATACAAATTGAAGTCATTGACCATGGACTCGATAACCGTCTCGAAAATAGCCTGGAGCTCACTTTATTTAGAATTACCCAAGAACTAATTACCAATATTATAAAACATGCTAATGCAACTGAAGCAACCATTCATCTAACTAATCATGAGCATAGCATAAATATCATGGTAGAAGACAATGGAAAAGGCTTTGATGCCAGTCAAATTACCAAAAAAAATAAAGGAATGGGTATTAGTAGTATAGATAAACGTGTAGAGCATTTGGAGGGAACAATGACCATTGAGTCCGAAAAAAACAAAGGAACCACTATAATAATTGATGTGCCATTATGATACGATTAGCCATAGCAGAAGACCATCAATCTCTTATAGACGGCATTAAACTGTTACTAGAATACGAAGAAGATATCGAAATCGTAGGTACTGCCAATGATGGAGAAAAGCTATTGGATTTAGTGCGACTTAAACAGCCCAATGTTGTCATCACTGATATAAGAATGCCCAAAATGGACGGCATAACTGCCACTCAGAATATCAAACAAGAATTTAAACACACCAAAGTCTTGGCTTTTACCATGTTTGACCAAACTGAAGCAATTAAGCAAATGCTCGATGCTGGTGCATCTGGCTATTTACTAAAAAATTCGCCATTAGAAGAAGTGTTAAAAGCCATAAGAGTTGTACATCAAGGAGAAATGTTTTACGATGCCAATATACAAGTTGATGATGATTCTAACGGTTATAAAAGGAAAAAGGGCTTACTCACCAAACGTCAAAATGAAATCCTTAGTCTAATAGCGCAAGGAAAAACCTCTCGTGAAATTGCGGACGAACTCTTTATTGGGATCCATACTGTAGATACACACCGAAAAAATATGATCCGTATTCTTGAGCTACAAGGCAAGGGAGAGCTGATGCGGTATGCTTTGGAGAAAAAATATAAATTTTAAAAGTTTAACTATAGACAACATGAATAAAATAATAATAGTCTTTGGATTCCTCTTATTGTTCAATTGTAAATCAACAAAATATTATACGTACAACAACAATAAAGATGTCGAGAAAATAAAGAGCGTATCAGATTATACCAAATTAGAAATTGACATGGTGGCCGTACCGTTCCAAAAATTAGAGATTAATTCTTCTCAAGAACTTATAATAGCCAATAGTCTGAGCACAGCATTAGTAAGTTTAGTTGGTAACATCCCAAAATATGTTACTCAATTTATTGAAACCGAAAAACAAAGATATACAGCAACATATAAAGCGAGAAATTCATTGAAAGAGAATATCGAGAGTAGAGAAAAACACTTTTATCTACCGCAAATAACCTTAACTAAATCTTTTGTGAAAGAAGGTAAAGATTTTGAAAACATACCAGCAACTTGCATAATTTTAAAACCACATTTAGTACAATCAAAATTTCTTGCTTTTACTATTGAAGATTTAGAAATTAACTACTCTAAAGCTAAATTAACCAAGGATTATCCTATCGTGAATATGCTTATTGAGATAAAGGCAACTACAATCGATAGCACAAATGCAAAAAAGGAACTAATTGCAAAACCAATGATAATAACACACAAGGTTGGTGATTATAAATGGTTTAAAAGAGATGATTATAAAACTTATTTTTCAGATACTTTTTCTACAGAAGGCATTATAGATTTTGAAGTAAAAATCACAGAAATAAACCCAAAAAAAGTTTCCTTAGAAAATTTAGAAAAAATATTAACTGATAATAAAGACGATCTAGCTAATCTGTTCAAAGCTATTTCTGATGCGATAAAAGATTAAAAACTAATTGATGATACATTCTTAAAATACCCAATAATGGGGATTTTATAGCATTTTTTGGTTTTGTAGGTTTACTGTGCTATTAATTTAAAACTATAATTATGAAACAGTTATTACTATTCCTATCTATTTGTTTGATCTCATTTACAAACTTAAGTGCTCAAATCACGGATTATGTTACAGGCGTAGGAAATACCGTTGGTATTGTGCAAAATGAAACTACTTTATTCATTGCCAGTGTCAGTGATTCCAAGATATATCAAGTTGACCTTACACAACCCAATCTGGTTGTAGAAGACTTTTTAAATGATGTTCCATTTCCATCAAAGATGATTCTTATTGGTGAGGAGCTCTATTTCACTTCCTTGTCAATTGGTGGAGTTGCTAAAGTTAATACCACGGCCTCCAATCCACAATACGAAATAGTAGTATCTGGGCTCAACCAACCCTACGGAATAGATTTAAAGGACAATTTTATTTATGTTAGTTTAAGATCTGAAGGGAGTATTGTAAAATTTGATTATACAGCGCCAAATCCAACAGTTGAGCCAGTCGTATCCGGACTGGGATCTTTTTTAAGCGATATTACTATACATAACGATTTTCTTTATATGGCAAGAGGTGAATCCAATTTAGTATCTAGAATAGATGTGACACAAAGCGATCTTTTTATTGAAGACATTGTTACAGCAAACGGAGTTTTAGAAGTCGAAGTACAAGACAATGTTTTGTATTATAGCAGCGATTACCTCACTAAATTAGATTTATTAGATAGCAATGCAATGCCTGAAACAATTCTTTCTGGAGTTTCTCTTATATGGGATTTAATAATTGAAAATGATTTTATTTTAGCTGCACAACAGACTGACCAAAAGGTTTCGAGGATAGAAACTGAATTTATCGACCCTAGTGATAGTCCAGACCTTAATGCGTTAACTGTTTTTTACAATAATACAAATGGTGATAACTGGAATAATAATACCAATTGGTTTGATTTTACGAAGCCCTTATCTTCTTGGCACGGTGTAGTAGTGAGTAATGAAAACAACAGAGTTGATGGTCTAAATTTATTTAACAACAATTTATCTGGAAATATTCCGGTAGAAATTGGTAATCTTACTGAGCTTAAAAACATCAATTTCCCCAATAACTTACTCAGCGGATCTTTACCGACGACTTTTGGCAATCTTAATCAATTAAAGGAGTTTAGAATTAATAATAATACCATCGTAGGTAGTATTCCTACTGAAATTTTCAATCTATCAAGTTTGGAAATATTTTCAATTGGCAATAATCTAATGTCGGGAAATTTACCCTCAGAGATTGGCAACCTTATTAATTTGACCTGGCTGGATATTTCCCTCAACAATTTCGAGGGTCTTCTGCCTTCAAGTTTAAACGCATTACAAAATTTAACTCAACTTAATATAGCTTCGAATAGATTTGAGGGCACAATTCCCTTTAATACTCCAATTGCAAATGTTTTTATAACTAATAACCTATTCGATTTCAGTGATATTGAGCCTTATTTTAGCGCAGGTAATTTTGCATTTTTACAATATTCACCTCAAAACACACCTGATGAAACCGAAACTGTTGAATCCGGTATAGGAGCAACAATAACGCTTAACGTCAATGACACCAATATCAATAGGAACGCAAATTACACAGTAATGAATAATGAGTACCAATGGTTTAAGGACAATGTAGAAATCACTAATGCCAATGGATCGAATTACACAATCACCAATGCACAAGAAAGCGATAGTGGAGAATATCATTGCGAAATAACCAATAGCACGCTCCCTGATTTAATTATTGTACGAGCACCGATAACGGTTTCGGTTGATGCTAGTTTAAGTCTAGAAGATGAAAATCAAACAGAGTTTTCAATGTATCCCAACCCAGCAAAAAACTGGCTTAATATTAATGTAAAAAACTTTGAGAACGCTGAGATTAATATTTATGATATTAAAGGACGATTGATTCAATCACGGCAACTTAACAATAATTTGACCGCTCTAAATATTGAAGGATTACAAAGCGGAATTTATATTCTAAAATTAGAACAAAATAACATCGTAAACTCAAAACGATTCATTAAGGAATAATATCGGAAAAATTTAGGCTGACCTGCTATTAATCTAAATTAACCTTGTTCAGGTATTCAAAATCCCCATTACTGGGGATTTTTTTATGCTTAATCAATCTGTAGGTTTACAGTGCTATTAATTTAAACCATTTGTGATGAAACGACTTTTAATTCTCACTTCTTTATTACTTCTAAATTCAAATTTTCTTATTTCACAGATCTGTAATGATCCTAATGAAACATTTAACATTAATTCATCACTAGAACAACGACTTGTTAATTCTGGAATTGACTCAAATGGCATGACAGGGGACATTTTATGTAGTGATGCAATTCAAGTTTCTAGCCTAAATCTTTCTAATCCGATAGGAACTTTGGATACTGATAAAATAACATCAATGGATGGAATAGAAGCTTTTATAAATCTTGAAATCTTAAATATTGATAACAATCGAATTGGGAGTACATTTTTTGTAGATGACCTTCAGAATTTACGTATATTAAGAATGAATGACAATTTAGTTTCTGAAATCCCATTACTTGTATTTCACAGTTCCTTAGAAGAACTATACGTAAACAATAATGCAATTCTAGATTTAACTTATAATGATAATCTTAAGATACTAGAATGTAGTAATAACCTAATAACTGACCTGAATATTAGGAATTTAGAGCGTTTAGACTGTAGCAATAACCAGATCAATTCTCTAGCAATCTTAATTAATTCTTATAATTTAGAATATTTAAATTGTGCTAATAATCTTATTTCGGTCTTAGAATTATCTGAGTTTCCATTGCAATATTTAGATTGTAGCAATAATTTATTACAAAATTTAGATGCATCTAATAATATTTATTCTTTTTTTAATTTTAATGGAAATAATGCTACTTTAGAATTCATAGACATAAGCAATACCAATATTGGTTCATTTTTACATAATAGTGGAATATTGCAAAGTTTTAAAGCAAATAATTGTAATTTTTTATCTAGAATAGACTTAAGAAATAATTTTCTCGGTACAAATACATTTGAAATTAATGGCTCTTTAAGTATTGAAGAATTACTTATCGCGAACAATCATTTAGACTCAATCGGCCTTACAAATTTAGCTCTATTAAGAGATCTAAACGTTCAGAATAATAATCTAACTTCTTTAAACGTAAGTAATAATCCGTTACTAACAGATATTATATGTGATGGTAATCAAATTTCTAATCTTGATTTTTCTCTAAATCCATTATTGTCGAACTTGCGTATTTCTACAAATGACAATAATATTAATCCTGATCCATATTTGGAGAGTTTAGATATATCAAATACTCAATTGACTCGTTTAAAACATAATAATTTGGATGGGAACCCTATCCGTTTCATTAATTTATTAAATTTTAAGGCTCAAAATTGTAATGCTATAACTGAACTACTAATACAATCTCAAAATTTTAGCACTATAGATATTCAAAATTGCCAAGTTTTAGAGCGATTAGTTTTGGGTTCCAACTTTGAAGAAAGTTTTTCCAATGTTGGAAACGATTTAATCATATCAAATACTCCTTCTTTAAAATTTTTAACTTGTCCATCTCTAGGTTTAACTAATTTGAATTTAGCAGTCCTACCAAATCTTGAATATTTAGATTGTCGCAGTAATATTTTAAGCGAAATTGATGCATCGAGCAATACTCAATTAAGTTTTATTTTATTTTTAAATGAATTTTTGCAAGTCTTAAATGTTTCTAACACAAAAATTGTTGATTTGAAAGCTGGTGGTAATCAGAATTTACACACAATAAATGCCTCGAATTGCACTCAGTTAGACCGAGTTTTTATGTGGAACGCTAATCTAGAAACATTGAATGTCGAAAATTCTACCTCACTTAAAGTAATCACTACCTTAAATAATTCAATTTCAAATTTAAATATTAATAATACCGATGCACTTGAAGAATTAATAATGGATAATAATAGTCTGGTTAATTTAGATTTATCAGCAAATTCGAATTTGAAGAAACTTAGTATTACGGATAATAATTTAGAAAGTTTAAATATTAAAAATGGGAATTTTTCCAATTTAACTGTATTGAGAACAATTAATAATCCAGACTTAACTTGTATCGAAGTTGATGATGCGACAGAGGCTTATGAGCATCTTTACAACTCTTCTGACACAATTTGGAATATTGGCTCCACTTCCTTTAGCTCAGCGTGCGGTAGTTCAACTGGTCATCCAAATTATGATGCCTTAGTAGATTTTTACAACGCAACAGGTGGTGATTTTTGGGTCAATAATACAAATTGGCTCGATCCCAATCAACCAGTATCAACATGGTTTGGAATTACAGAAGGAGCTGGACGTGTAACACAACTCAATCTCCCATTTAATAATTTAACTGGTACAATTCCAGAATCTATTGAAAATTTATCCCTTCTTTTTAACTTAACGTTACGGGGAAATAATATTTCGGGCACATTACCATCTAACTTAGGAAATACTAACAATCTATCATTCATAGACTTAAGTGACAATAATATTGAAGGTGTAATACCTAGTAGCATTCTTAATTTAACCAGTTTACAATGGTTACAGTTATCGAATAACAATTTAAATGGAACGATTCCAGATTTAACAACAATTCCATTTAGTATATTAAGCTTATTAAAAATTGATAACAATAAATTTGTATTCTCAGATTTTGAAAATCAATTCAATACATACGTTAATAATTTGGGCACTGGCTTTGTTTATTCTCCGCAAAAATTTATTGATGAAGAAGATGGAGTTGCAGCAAACTTAGGTGATACCATAACATTAGTGCCGTTACAAGATTTAGGCACACAGCTTACGATAGACTGGTATACAGGTGACACATTCGATTATATTGGTTCTGGTAACTCTATTGATATCCCTATTGATACTGTAGATGATTACGGTCAATATCTATACTATGTTACAAGTGGTATTGTGTCTGAACTTGGTTTACAAAGTCAACCAATCACAATAGGCGAACCACCGAGCCAACATCCAGACTATGATGCCTTAATCGCACTTTATGATTCACTTGATGGTCCAAATTGGGACAACCCATGGAACATTACAAAACCAATTGAATTTTGGGATACGTCATATGGTCTTCAGTTTGATGACGTTACCAATAGAGTTACATCGATTGAGTACGTTAACGCAGGGCTCTCAGGTGTATTACCACCAGAGATAGGAGAATTAACAGAATTAGAAAATCTTTTTTTACAGAATAACGATTTACAAGGACAAATCCCATTTGAAATTTGGAACCTAACCAATTTAAAATCGCTGCTCCTAGGTACTAATCCTCTTGAATTAGCCAACGGTATTCCAACTAACATAAGTAATATGCAAAATTTAGAATGGCTGAATTTAGCGGGTATACCTCTAACTCTGCCATTACAACCTGAAATTTTTAATTTACCCAATTTAATAAGACTTCGCGTTCAAGGTTGTGGTTTAACTGGTACATTACCACCAGAATTTGCATTAATCGATGACATATATGCCGATAGTAATAATTTTGAAGGTTCCATCCCTGATGAAATTTTAAATGTTAATGGGAATTATAGACTTAATATTACGAATAACCTATTTAATTTTAATGACTTAGAACCTTTAGCACAATCTAATGGCTATCAGATTTTAAATTATTCCCCTCAGCGCACTATGGACATCGAAGAGACCATAGAATCTGGTGTAGGTGCAAACATCACACTAAATGTCAATGATACCAACTTAAATAAAGTTGGTAATGATACCGCAATGAACAATCAGTACCAATGGTTTAAGGATAATGTAGAAATATCTGGTGCAAACGCATCAAACTTTACCATTACCAATGCTCAAGAAAGTGATAGTGGTACATATCATTGTGAAATTACAAATAACACTTTGCCAGATCTAACCATTGTGCGTGCGCCCATCACACTTGTTGTAGATGAGAATTTGAGCGTTGAAAACCGAGAATTTGACGATTTATTAATTTATCCAAATCCAGTAGGGAATTGGTTAAATATAAAAATATCCTCACTTTCAGAATTTAAGATATCTGTTTTTGACCTTAATGGACGCTTAACCCTTTCTCAAATTTTAAATACTTCACTAAGTAGTATAAATGTAGAACACCTTCAATCAGGAATTTATATCTTAAGAGCAGAGAACGAAGAATCTATAACTACTAAACGTTTCATAAAACAATAAAAACATTAACTAAAATTGGCTGGGTAGCTATTAATCTAGGGGAAATTTACTTCTGGCCATTTAAAAATCCCCATTATTGGGGATTTTTTTCACGCTTCATTTAAGCTAATTTTAATCTATGGTCATCAATCGAAAAACTGCTAAAAACGAATTACTTAAACTCATTTCCCAATTAGAAAATAGTAAGCAGCTATTAAGCTACGAAGATTTTATTACCATTTTAGAAGCATCCAAATCACTGTACAGTAATCATGATCTTATAAATCTTTTAGTGTTATTATCAAAATTGCTTTATAATGGTAATATTGAAAAAAAAGAAACACTAACCAATCGAGAGAAACATGTACTCATACTTATTGGAAATGGTATGCAAAACAAGGCAATCGCTAGTAAACTTGGGCTCAGTAAACATACCATAGAAACCCACAGAAAGAACATTCGAAAAAAATTGAATTTAAACAATAGAGACAATCTTCATGTTTGTGCTTTGATCTATAGTTTACAAAACCAAGAACCAGTTTTGTGAGAAATTTTAAAATTTTCGATATAATTAAAACTACTTGTTATGATTATTCTAGCTATACTAATGTTGATAAATTTTCTGCTTTTAAAATTCAGTATTAACAAAAAGTAGCTTAGTCTATTATTCATAAAAAAAGCAGTCATAATCAATGACTGCCTTTTTTAAATCTAAATTTTTGAAAGATTAATTTACCGATGGTAAAAAGCTGTATTTTTTGCTATACTCTAACATTTGCTCTGGGAAACCTTGCGGTTGTTCAATCTTAAATGCCGTTATATTGCCCTCTGCATCTTTAGCAGGCACAATAACGGGATTTACGAATCCGCTGTATGGTGCAGAGGTAAACTGTTTGTTACGCTCCAGCACTTCTTCGTGCATTTTCTGGTCCACTTTTACTCCGTATCCTTCAACTAAATCCTCTACCGCTTGATAGTCACCTTCTGACTTTATTCGTTGTGTTTCTCGCAACAACTCTCCAAAAATCTCACGTAGTTTTTCATAATCATTAATATTGAAATATGTTTTACCGTCTCTCGTCACCTTTTCGATCACATTATCATCCATTCCTCTTTCATAAGCCCAGGCACTTACCCATTGACGATTTCGCATGTGTGCCTCTTCTACATCATCACCTAGATTTAAGCGTATCAATTGGGTCATCAATCCATTTCTTATGTACCCATCGTAAGCAGCCTTTCCTACTTTTTTCCAATCTTCTACCAAACCTAATTCCTGTAATTTTGGACTATACAGGTAATAAAGACCTACTAAATCAGCTCGTCCCTCTTCCAAAGTTGATGCATAATTTTTGAGAGTTTCCTTAGTTTCTCCAACACCTGGATTTAATTGTCCAGATGCATGGCCAATTACTTCGTGCAATGCAGTATGCAGTTTATCTGCCAATTGACCATATTCTTCTTCCAATGCCATTTCCTCATCATCATGTACAAATTCTTTTAATCGTCCAGTACTGCCTGCATTATTATAGGCATTAATAATGTTTCCTAAGGAAACTGACTTACTTCCAACTTCTTTTCTAATCCAGTTTGAGTTAGGAAGGTTTACTCCTATTGGCGTACTTGGGGAAGCATCACCTGCTTCACCTGCAACACTAACTACCTTGTAAGTTACTCCGACAACGCTGTCTTTTTTGTTTTCTTCCAATAACGGCGAATTATCCTCGAACCACTGAGCATTTTCAGAAAGTACCGCCATTTTTTTTGACATATCAAAGTCGTTAATCTGTACGATACTTTCGTAAGAACCTGTATAACCCAATGGATCGTTGTAAACTTCAATAAAACTATTGATATAGTCTACATTGCCTGCGGTTGCTCTGGTCCAAGCTACATTATAATCGTCCCACGTCTGTAAATCACCGGTTTTATAATAATCTATTAACAGACCTATTGCCTTTCCTTGTTGGTCATTTTCAGCAACAGTTTGGGCTTTTTCTAGCCATTTAACAATTTCATCTATTGCAGAACCATAAAGACCACCAGACTTATATACTAATTCCTTAACCTTTCCATTTTCCTTTACAAGTTTCGTGTTAATGCCATATGCTAAAGGTTTATCTGGATTTGGTGATCTTTTAGATCTATAGAATCTTTCGACGTCAGCATTGGTAACATCTGGGCCATAGAAGTTCACTGCAGAAAGCGCCACATTATCTACCCCTTTTGCCTGATTTACTTTCTTAGAATCTTTATCATTGAAAATAACGTCAAACGCTTCACCATCTAACTTGGTATCTGTTTCTACGAATAATTGGTTGAGGTAATCTTTGGTGAAACCGGGCTTCAATTTTTCGTTAGAATAGTGATGATGAATCCCATTACTGAACCAAACTCGTTTAAGATAAGTCACAAAAGATTTCCAATCTTCCGCATCCTTATCACCTCTATAATTGGTATACACATTTTCTAGTGCTCTTCTAATTTTTAAATTATGGCGATAGTTATGATCCCACATAATATCTCTACCTACCAACCCAGCTTCAGTTAAATAATAAACCAACTTTTGCTCTCTTAAAGTGAGATTATCCCATCCAGGGACTTGGTATCGTAATATTTTGATATCCGCAAATTGTTCTACATTATAATCAAAAGACGTTTCTGCAACCTCTACAGATTCCTCTTTATTATCATTTTTACAAGCCAAAATGAGCAGTGAAAGCAAGCAAATTTGAAGTATAGTTCTGATTTTCATTTGAGTAAATTTTATGTTCTACACAAATGTAACATTTATCTAACATATCATAAAATTGCTATCTTTGATGAACAACCAAACTAATGAACCAACTTAATTATGAAAGCCTTAAAATACATTCTCTTACTCTTACTTATATTAGTTATTGGATTTGCAATATATATAGCAGTGCAGCCCAATTCTTTTGAAGTAACGAGAACACGAACAATCAATGCGCCTCAACCTGTTGTTTATAGCAACGTCATCGATTTCAAAAACTGGGAATCTTGGTCTTCGTGGGTTGAAGAAAATCCTGAAACCGTAATAACATTACCTGAAAATACAGAAGGTGTGGGCGGATCTTATACTTGGGAAGATGATGACGGCGTTGGCAAGATGACAACTACAGCGGCCGATCCCTTTAACTTCATATCCCAGGAAATGCAATTTGGAGATTTTCCAAGTTCAGATGTGGAGTGGAATTTTGAATCAAAAGGAAATAATACTACTGAAGTTACATGGACGATTTCTGGTGATAATTTACCATTTCAATTCAAAATGTTCTCCGCCTTAATGGGAGGCATGGAAAAACAAATTGGTCCTCATTTTGAAAGAGGTTTGGTAATGCTAGATAGCGTAATACAAAAAGAAATGAAAGTTTATTCCATTAATGTTGAAGGTGTCACACAACACAGTGGTGGCTATTACTTATATAAAACCACATCTTGTAAAATGAGCGACTTTCAGCAAGTGATGCAACAGGAATTTCCAAAAGTTGGAGCCTACGCCATATCACATAACATTACATTTGCTGGTGCGCCATTTGTTCTTTACGAAAAATGGGATGAAGAAAATAACGCCGTAATTTTCTCTACTTGTATTCCTACAAATTCACGTATAATCTCTAACGATCCTGAAATTCTCACAGGACAATTAGAATCGTTTAAAGCCATAAAAACCATACTTATTGGAGACTACGACAATTTAAAAGAAGCCTGGGAAAAAACTATGACCTACGCTGAAAATAATGGGTTAAATATTGTTGAAGGTGGTGCACGGATAGAAATATATCCTACCGACCCTTCTCAAACACCAAATCCGGCTGACTGGAAAACTGAGATTTATATTGAAGTAGAATAAGTTGAAAGAACCAAGCTCGGAGTTTTAAGAAATATGAAACAACTTATTTTAGTCTTTATTGGTGGTGGTTTTGGCAGTGTACTTAGGTTTGTTATTGGAAAATGGCTAAACAATTCTGAAACCGGAATACCTTACGGTACATTTGCAGCAAATATTATTGGCAGTTTATTAATTGGGATCATTCTAGGGCTTGCTGCAAAAAACGATACCCTTTCACAAAGCCAAACCTTACTCTTAGCTACAGGTTTTTGTGGTGGTTTTACAACATTCTCGACTTTTGCTTATGAAAATCACGTGTTTTTAAAGTCAGGTGATTTTACCAGTTTTGCAGTTTATACGATTGCTAGTTTTGTCGTTGGATTTTTGGCTGTTTTTGCGGGTTTGTATCTGGTGAAATAAAAGTCCATTTGAAATCTTCACAAACCAAGAATTTCATAAATTATTTACGAAGTTTTTCTGATTAGTTTTCTGTCACTATACGTAAATTACTAATTGCTGAGACTGAAACTGTATCCTGTATTCTGCCTACTACTTTTCAAAAGCCTTCATACCAGCCTCAACCTTTGTCGATATATAATTTACGCGTGGTACTATTGGGCAAGAATACTTTTCATTATAGACGCAATATGGATTATAAGCTGTATTAAAATCCACAATTATTTCATCACCTTCCGGAATTGTTAAATCGACATACCTTCCACCAGCGTAAGATCCTTCGCCATTTGTATCGTCCAGAAAAGGCAGAAAGAGATAATCTCTAAAATCATTTGTTTCCATTAACTCTTGACCTTGATATACATTAAGCTGATGCGATTCGCCCTTCAATTCAAAATTTAAAACTCCATAAACACGTTCCTTCGTTACTTCGTTTGTTGTAGTTTTCATATTAAACCATTTAGAATCTGGTGTCCGTTTCAAAACAGCTTTTATAACATAAGTAGAATCGAACTTATAAAAATCCAAACCAGTAAATGTTTTCCGATCTTTATCTTTTAAAGGTGATTTTGTGGCATCTTTAAAGTTGGCATTCTGTTCTTTTTGCCATTCGGTTTCTCCTTTTAAAGTCTGTTTTTCCTGTGCACAACTTACTGACATTATGAATATTAATAGCAGTATAAAATTCTTCATTCTTTATATATTTTGAATTTCAAAAATACAACTTATCAGATTTTATTGTAGATTTATGCGAAACGATTAAAAACCAATGTTACAAACCATTAGATATACAAAGCAAACCACGGTCAATTTTTCGGAAATTGTGCGGACGCATTATCTATTGTAGTAATACCTATATTCTAATTAACAATATTTAAAAGTCCGACACCAACGTCGGACTTTTTACTTTAGTGAAACTTTTAATTCAAATAAATATTTGAATTAAACTAACTGAACTTTTCCTGATGAAAATCAGGATCTAATTTAATAAGATTCCCACTTTCGTGAGAAATGAATATGAAGCGACTTTATGCCAACTACGTAAATTCATTTAAGGGCTTAGTGCCAGAAATCTGGATTTTGTCTTTCGTCACCTTTATCAATAGAGCTGGTGCTATGGTGATTCCATTTTTGTCCATCTATTTGGTAAGTGGCAAAGATTTTACTTTACCGCAAGTTGGCATGATCATGACCTGCTATGGTCTTGGGTCGTTACTTGGCAATTACATTGGTGGCATACTTGCCGATACCATCGGGTTTTATAAAATTATAGTGATGAGTCTATTTTTTGGTGGTCTCGGTTTTATTGGTCTTCAGTTTATAGATTCATATATAGGTATGTGTATTGGCGTTTTTGTTCTTATGACTGCGGTTGACACCTATAGACCTGGCGTTTTCGTGGCTGCTGGTGCATACGGAAAAGAAAGTGACGCTACCAGAAATATTGGATTAATCCGTTTATTTATAAACTTAGGTTTTTCAATCGGTCCGGTAATTGGCGGACTACTCATTGCCAAAGTGAGCTATAATTCTATCTTCTGGGTAGATGGTGTCACTTGTATTTTGGCTTCAATTTTATTGATCATACTGTTACGACCTAAAAAAGCAGATAAAAAGGATGAAAAGATTATTGTAAAAAAAGAAGGTGTTTCACCATACAAAAACGGATTGTTTCTACTTTTCTTTCTAATTATGATTATCAACAGCGTTGTATTTGTTCAGTATTTTTCATCTATTCCTTTGTTTTATAAGGAACACCATGGCTTATCACCAGATATTATAGGTTGGCTCCTTTTCTTAAACGGAGCATTGATTGTTATTTTGGAAATGCCCTTAATTAGTTGGTTGGAGAGGAGGAAACTAAGCAAAACCATGGCAACGTTCTGGGGCATTGTTCTCTTGGCTTTAAGCATTATAATTCTGAACGTTTCCGACTGGTTTGGTATTCTAATAATAGGTATGGTTTTGATGACTTTAGGTGAAATGATAGGCTCACCATTCGCAAGCTCGTTAGCTTTAGATATGGCGCCAAAAGGCCGAAAAGGTAGTTATATGGGATTATTTAGTATGAGTTTTTCATTGTCGCACATCATTGGACATAATGCCACTTTAAATGCAATCTATAGTTTTGGGTATTTTAATACTTGGACTATACTATTCATCGTATTGGTTTTAGCAGCTGGATTAACCTTAGTGTTATTAAAGTACCTCAAAAAATCACCAAATTATAAAAGCTATTGAGATTTAATCCCAATCAAAACTTGTAATTTTAAAGTCTATGACAAAAACAGATTTAGATGTATTGATAATTGGCGCAGGACCAATTGGCATTGCTTGTGCTTTGGAATGTAAAAAACGAAATTTAAGCTATTTGGTTATTGAAAAAGGAGCGTTGACCAATTCCTTATTTAATTATCCGCTAAATATGACGTTTTTTTCAACCTCTGAGAAATTGGAAATTGACGGTATTCCATTTATCAGCAACAATCCTAAACCGACCAGAAATGAGGCTTTGGAATATTATCGTCGTGTGACGACTTCAAACGAATTGAAAATTAATCTCTACGAAAAAGTTATCAGTTTAAAAAAAGTTGAAAATCTTTTCAATTTTACAACGGACAAATCTAAATACAAAGCCAAAAAAACAATCATTGCCACAGGGTTTTACGATATCCCAAATTATCTGAACGTACCTGGCGAAGATTTACCAAAGGTGATGCATTATTATAAGGAAGCACATCCTTTTACATTGCAAAATATTGTTGTTGTTGGCGCGAGCAATTCTGCAGTTGATGCTGCGCTTGAAATTTACAGAAAAGGTGGAAACGTTACCATGATAATAAGAGATAAAAAAGTTGGAGAACGCGTAAAATATTGGGTGCGACCAGATATTCTAAACCGTATAGAAGAAGGTAGTATTAAAGCTCATTTTAATTCTGAAATCAAAGAAATAAAGGCTAACGAAATTATAATTAAAACACCAAAAGGTGAATTAACCTTACCTAACGATTATGTTATAGCACTTACAGGTTACCGACCAAATTTTAAATTTTTAGCCGATGCTGGAATTGAATTTTCTGAAGATGAAAAACACATCCCAAAATATAATCCCGAAACCATGGAATCTAATGTAGAAGGTTTATATCTCGCAGGTGTAATCTGTGGTGGTATGGAAACACACAAATGGTTTATTGAGAATTCACGAATTCATGCTAAAATTATTGGAAACCATATTGATAGTAAATTATAAATTTGAATCATTAACATGAAAAATTTAATTTTATGCCTCGCTCTTTTTTCACTTATCAGTTGTAACAATTCAACAGAAAAAAGTGAATCAACTGATGAAATCCAGAAACAATCCCAAAAACTTTCGGGACAGGATAATAGACAGTTACAAAAGATAGAACCCAACCGCTACAATGTCGCTTTCCTAATTATGGATGGCACTTATAATACAGAATTGACGGCACCTTACGATATTTTTCAGCATACGATTTTTAGAGATAGCATTAAGGCGATGAATGTGTTCACCGTTGCAAATACCAACGATGCTATTATGACTTTTGAAGGCATCCGCATATTACCAGATTTTAATTACGTTACTGACTTGATTCCAAAGATTGATATACTTGTCGTACCAAGTGCAGAACATCATTTAGATTCAGATTTGGAAGATGAGACGATGTTAAATTTTGTAAAGAAAGCCGATAAAGAAGCACAGTTCGTTACCTCACATTGCGATGGCTCATTTGTATTGGCAAAAGCTGGATTGTTAGATAATGTAGTGTCCACGACTTTCCCAAGTGATATTGATAAAATGCGAACTATGTTTCCTAATTTGGATATTAGAAAAGATGTGCTTTTCGTTCACGATGGAAAATATATCACCTCAGCTGGTGGTGCAAAATCATTTGAGGCTGCGCTCTACTTATGTGAGTATTTATATGGAAAACAAATAGCTGAATCGTTGGCTGGTGGATTGGTGATTGATTGGAAATTAGAGAATGCACCACATTTAGTAATCGAATAATTTTAATTGTCTATTTTTAAAAGAACTAACGTATTAAAAAGACCATTTATGAAAATGCTTCAATCCTCAATTTGGCTAATTGTATTCTGTTTTTTTATTAATGACACATTTGCACAAAACAGTAGCAATGGAGAAGGTCCATTCGGCCAATTAATTATAAGAGGAGTAACTTTAATTAATGGAGATGGATCTCCGCCAAGAGGTCCAATAGACGTAGTAGTTGAGAATAATAAAATCGTAAATATTCAGGTGGTCGGATATCCTGGTGTTGAGATTGATGAAACCAAAAGACCTAAACTTAAATCAGGTGGAAAAGAGTTAAACGCATCTGGAATGTATCTTTTACCTGGTTTTATTGATATGCATGGTCATATTGGTGGCGATGCCCAAGGAGCTGATCCTGAATATGTTTTTAAACTCTGGATGGCACATGGCATTACAACCGTGAGACAACCTAGTGGACGCGATGCCTTAGAATTAAAAAAGCAAAGTGCAGCAAATGAAATTGTAGCTCCTCGAATATTTGAATACAAAGGCTTCGGATCTGGAAGTAATAAGCCAATAACCACTCCGGAAATGGCTCGTGAATGGGTTAGACAAAATGCCAAAAAAGGATCAGATGGTATTAAATTTTTTGGAGCTGAGCCAGAAATTATGGCTGCCGCACTAGATGAAAACAAAAAGTTAGGTTTGGGTTCTGCGTGTCATCATGCTCAATTGAGTGTTGCGAGATGGAATGTTCTGCATTCTGCAAGAGCTGGCTTAACATCGATGGAACATTGGTACGGTCTTCCAGAAGCTTTATTTGATGATAGAACAGTTCAAGACTATCCGTTAGATTACAATTACCAAAATGAACAACATCGTTTTGAGGAAGCTGGTAAACTATGGAAACAAGCTGCAAAACCATATTCTGAACATTGGAACAAGGTCATGAACGAGTTGCTGGAATTAGATTTTACTTTAGACCCAACATTCAATATTTATGAGGCAAGTCGAGATTTGCATCGCGCAAGACGTGCAGAATGGCATGAAGATTATACGCTACCCTCATTATGGAAATTTTACGAACCCAGCAAGGTAAGTCATGGTAGTTATTGGCACTATTGGGGAACCGAACAAGAAATTGAGTGGAAACAGAATTTTAAGCTTTGGATGACGTTTGTTAGTGAATATAAAAATAGAGGTGGCAGAGTCACGACAGGTTCAGATTCTGGCTTTATTTATCAACTCTACGGCTTTGCATACATAAGAGAGTTAGAATTACTTCGCGAAGCTGGTTTTCATCCGTTGGAAGTCATTAGAGCCGCAACATTAAATGGTGCAGAAGCTTTGGGCTGGGACGATAAAATCGGAAGTGTGCAAATAGGGAAATTAGCTGATTTTGTTATTGTAGAAGAGAACCCTTTATTGAATTTAAAATCACTTTACGGCACTGGAGCAATTAAACTTACTGAAGACAATGAAGTCGTTAGGGTTGGTGGAGTAAAATACACAATTAAGGATGGAATTATTTACGACGCGAAGCAACTACTTGCAGATGTAAAAAAAATGGTCGATGATGAGAAAGCAAAAACCAATTGGAAGTTAATACAACCTGGTGTAAAAAATTAGTGCTTTTTATTTAAAGGCTTTACCTCACTATGTTTTACCACATGGGATAATACTATTTGTGTTTTGGTTTCTCCATAGATAATTAATTGATCAATAAAAGCCTCTAGGTGTTTTTGATTTTTTAGCACCACCTCCATAACTATATTTTCGTTGCCAGTAATTCTATAGCAATTAACTACCTCATCATAGGTTTTAACCTTTTCTAAAAATGGCTTTAGCATTCCCATAAAAGCGCGTAAAGTAACTAATGCCTTTAGTTGATAACCAACTTCAAACGGAGATACAAATGTTGTGTAGCCTTCAATCACTTCGGCATCCTCCATTTTTTTAATGCGCTCTGCTACTGCTGGCGAACTCATACCAATACGTCTACCTATTTCCGCATTAGACATGCGTGAATTTTGCTGTAGAAACTTTAAAATTTTCCAGTTTTGATTATCCATAATTATTTAAACCAATTAACAATAATTAACATATAATTTAAGGTAAATATAGTCATTTGCTTTAAATAAAAAAGTTAGATAAGAATTCTTGTTAGTAATTTCGTGTAATTGCTATTGAAAAATGAATTACAATCTTCCATCTCATCTATCTGATCTGCCAATATATAGAAAGGCAATGGATATTATTGTGCTCTCCCGAAGCATATCAACATATCTTAATCAGGATTTGTCATATTTGAGCGAAGATGGTACAGAAGATAATAACATTTATTTTTCTGGAGATATTGTGCAGCAATCCAATTGTCTTGCTCCAGAAATCGTCAATGCTGAACGTGAACGCTTTTCAGATAAAAAACATAAGCATTTAGAAAGTTTAGATCGTCTAACCTCCAAACTTTACAGCAATTGTCGTAGGCTAGAACGCTCAAATAGTAACGGCAAGGATTATTTACCTATTCTTAAAGGCGAACTCAAAAAATTCAGAAAATTGCAACGTAGTTGGATGATGACATTGTAGTCAGCTATTTTGCTTTTACTAAACGCGCATTACCCATAAATGAATTTTGATAATTTTGAATTTTAGAATTCATTTCATCTGCAGTAATTACAAACTGGCCTTTATCTAGGCTCTCAGAAAGACGTAGTATCTGATTATAGGCATTATTTCTGCCCAAATAATCTGCATCTTCAATCGCGAAAATTTGAATTTGCCCTAAATGAATTCCATTTAAAAAATAAATTTTGCTCAATCTAGCTGGTGTTGCAATAACAATATCTTGACCTGGATAAATTTCAGTTTTTTGCTTTTCAATATCGTATTCGTCATAAAGCGTATAAATCCTTAAATCTGTGTTTTTGGTAAATCTTTCAAATTCATCTTTTAAATTTAAAGCATCCGCTTTATCTTTTACAACAATTATGGCTCGTGGCGAATCCTCAAAAGCCGTGGCTTTTAACTTATGAATCGTAGCAATGATGAGTGCTGTAGTTTTTCCTTTTCCTTTTGGTGCGATGATATATGTATCACTACCACCTTTTAAAACCGGTAGCACTTTCTTCTGAAAAGCGTTGGAGTTTTCAAAACCTTCATTCTCTAAAGATTCTTTTAATAACGGATGAAGTTTTTTGAATGACATAAATTGATTTTTTAGTAATTATGAATGCTCATTCAATTTTAGAATTATACACCAGAATTTATAATTTTGAAATCTTGTGATCCTTCGATAAGTATCACAATGAGCAATTCAAACACCTTTTTCCAAAAAGGAAAAAGTGGTTCTCTGAGATCCCGAAGCTAGTTCGGGATAAGCGATATTCACAATTTTGAATGCGCAAGCTTTCCAAAATTGGAATCCTGCTTACATGTTACGTCTATATTGACCACCTACCTCAAATAATGCTGAAGTAATCTGACCTAAAGAACATACTTTACAAACATCCATTAAGGCTTCAAAAATGTTTTCGTTATTTATGGCTTTATTTTGTAAATTTTTCAACAACTCATCTGTATCATGGGCATCATGAAGATTTTCAAGGGTCTTAATCTGAAATTGCTTTTCTTCTTCGGTAGCTCTTATGACTTCTTTTGGTTGTATTGTTGGTGATCCTTGGGAACTTAAAAAGGTATTGACACCAATAATCGGGAATTCACCATTGTGTTTCAAGGTTTCATAATACAAACTTTCTTCTTGTATTTTAGAGCGTTGATACATGGTTTCCATAGCTCCCAATACTCCACCTCGTTCTGTGATTCGGTCAAATTCAAGTAAAACTGCTTCTTCTACCAAATCAGTTAATTCTTCGATAATGAATGAACCTTGAATCGGGTTTTCGTTTTTAGCCAGTCCTAGTTCTTTATTGATAATCAATTGAATTGCCATTGCACGTCTTACGGACTCTTCTGTTGGCGTTGTAATGGCTTCGTCGTAAGCATTTGTGTGCAATGAATTACAGTTATCGTAAATGGCATAAAGTGCCTGAAGCGTAGTTCTTATATCATTAAAATCAATTTCCTGAGCATGTAAACTACGACCAGAAGTTTGAATATGATATTTAAGCATCTGTGCTCGTGAGTTGGCTCCATACTTATTCTTCATGGCTTTAGACCAAATCTTACGTGCTACACGACCAATGACCGCATATTCTGGATCGATACCGTTTGAAAAGAAAAATGATAAGTTTGGTCCAAACTTGTTGATGTCCATACCTCTTGAAAGGTAGTACTCTACATAAGTAAATCCGTTTGATAACGTCAATGCTAATTGCGTAATTGGGTTTGCACCAGCTTCTGCAATATGATAACCAGAAATGGAAACTGAATAGAAATTTCGAACATTGTTCTCAATGAAATATTCTTGTACATCTCCCATTAATCGTAATGCGAACTCAGTTGAAAAAATACACGTGTTTTGCGCTTGGTCTTCTTTTAAGATATCCGCTTGGACCGTTCCTCTAACTTGAGCTATGGTCTTTGTTTTAATCTCGTTGTAAACATCCGCAGGTAACACTTGGTCTCCCGTTAATCCCAAAAGCATTAAGCCGAGGCCATTGTTTCCTTCAGGTAATTCACCATTATATTTTGGACGTTCTTTATCTTTATAAAGCTTTTCAATTTTAGCTTCAACTTCTTTTTCGAGACCGTTCTCCTTAATGTAAATTTCACATTGTTGATCAATGGCTGCATTCATAAAAAAGCCTAAGAGCATTGGCGCAGGACCATTAATAGTCATACTCACAGAAGTCATAGCACTTGCTAAATCAAATCCTGAATACAGTTTTTTTGCATCGTCTAAACAGCAAATAGAAACACCTGCGTTACCGATTTTACCGTAAATATCTGGTCGTAAATTTGGATCATTTCCATAAAGTGTTACACTATCAAAAGCTGTAGAAAGCCTTTTTGCAGGTAAGCCTGCACTGACATAATGAAAACGTCTGTTGGTACGCTCTGGTCCACCTTCGCCGGCAAACATTCTGGCTGGATCTTCGCCTGTTCTTTTAAAAGGATATAATCCTGCTGTATATGGAAATTCACCAGGAACATTTTCCTGCAAACACCATCTTAAAATATCACCCCAAGCTTGGTATTTCGGTAACGCTACTTTGGGAATTTGTGTATGGGATAGTGATTCGGTATGAGTTTCAATCTTTATTTCTTTATCTCTTACCTTGAAAGAATAAATTGGATTTTTATATCGGTTGACTTTCTCGTCCCAACCTGTAATGACCTCCCAATTATAAGGGTCTAAGTCTAACCTTACTCGGTCAAATTCGGCAATAAGTAACTTAATAAAATCCTTTTTATCGTCTTGAGTTTGATTCAGTATTTCATCACTGTTCAATCCGTGTTTATCAAGAAGAGATTTCTCACTTTCATTTGATATTTCAGCTATTGAACAAATCGTTTTATAAATTCCGTAGAGCTTTTGTGCGACTTCAACTTGTTCGCTTGCTGTTTTATCGTAAGCTCTGTTATTTTCTGCGATTTCAGAAAGGTAGCGTGTACGTGATGGTGGAATCACAAAAATCTTTTCGCTCATTTCATCAGATATATGAAATGTTGATTTTAAATCAGCTTCGGACTTTTCAACCAATTTATCCATTATAGCTTTGTAAAGCGTATTCATTCCTGGATCATTGAATTGTGAAGCAATTGTTCCATATACTGGCAATTCATCTTGAGGAATATCCCAAAGATTATTGTTACGCATATATTGTTTTTTCACGTCTCGAAGCGCATCTAACGAGCCGCGTTTATCAAATTTGTTTATGGCCACTAAATCTGCAAAATCGAGCATGTCAATTTTTTCAAGCTGTGTGGCAGCTCCAAATTCTGGCGTCATAACATATAAAGCCACATCACTGTGCTCCATTATTTCTGTATCAGACTGGCCGATTCCAGAAGTCTCAAGAATGATTAAATCGTATTCCGCGGCCTTTAATACTTCAATTGCTTCATTGACATATTTTGAAAGCGCCAAATTCGATTGACGAGTTGCCAAACTGCGCATATAAACGCGTGGCGAGTTGATGGCATTCATTCGAATTCTATCACCCAACAATGCACCTCCTGTTTTTCGTTTAGACGGATCAACTGATATTAAACCAATTGTCTTTTCAGGAAAATCAATTAAAAATCGCCTAACAAGTTCGTCAACCAAGGACGATTTACCTGCTCCACCAGTTCCTGTAATTCCGAGTACAGGAGTTGTTGAATTTTTATTCTTATCATGGATGGTTTCTAAAGCATCTTTAGCCACGTCAGGAAAATTCTCTGCAGCAGATATGACCCTTGCAATAGCTTTTGGATTTTTTTCATTTAAGATTTTCACTTCTCCGTTAAGCTCATCTCCAATTGCATAATCAGACTGTTTTACCAAATCATTAATCATGCCCTGCAATCCCATTTCTCTTCCATCATCTGGTGAATAGATCCTGGTAATCCCATAATCCATCAATTCTTTTATTTCTTCAGGAAGAATTACACCTCCACCTCCACCAAAGATTTTGATGTGTCCTGCACCTTTTTCCTTAAGTAAATCATACATATACTTAAAGTATTCATTGTGACCACCTTGGTAAGAGGTCATGGCAATCGCATTTGCATCTTCTTGAATGGCTGTATTTACAACCTCTTCTACACTTCTATCATGACCTAAATGAATCACCTCTACACCTGTAGATTGTATGATACGACGCATGATGTTAATCGCTGCGTCGTGACCATCAAAAAGTGATGCTGCAGTTACTATTCTTACTTTATGTTTTGGCTTATATGGTGCAATTTGTTCCATCCGTATTATTCTTGCTTTTAAGAGTGGCAAATTTACGGAATATCGAAAAAATTATAGCATTAATTAGGAATTATATAAATCCTCATAGTTCAAAATTTGCTCCCTGTTTCGCAAAGTGATACCCAAGATTTTGAATGCTATCTTTTAACTTACTATTGTCCAGAAGTGCAGGATTGGTATGATTTAGATGGATAAAATAAATTTTAGATTTTGTTTCTGCTGATTCCTTTTCAAATAAATTAATAGTTTCCTGAATAAACGGATGTGGCACTTCGCTCATTGGTCTTGACAACTCCCCTTCTTTAAAAAATGTCGCATCTAAGAATGCATAATCTACTTTTTTAACTTCGTCTATAATATTTCTTTCCCATTTATTCCACTTATCAATGTCTGGAATATATAGTGCAGATTTCTTTTTCCCTTCAATTTTGTAACCTACAGTTTCTGAATATTCATCGCGATGTGGTACCTTAAAAGGTTTGACTTTTAGATTTTTATTTAATATTATAGTTGAATCATTTTTTAGTGCATTCAACTTTATATTCTCAAGTTCTACCAACTGCTCCCAAGGACCATTAGTTTCAAGAAAACTTTTCATTCTGGACATTGCATAGACCGGAATCTGTTTTCCGCCCAAAGCCTCTCTTCCCAAAAACATTAGACCTGTATAGTGGCCTATATGCGCATGGGTTAAAAATATACCATCAATGACATTACCATTATCAAGATGATTTTTCTTTAAATTATGAAGTTGCTGGGCTATATCTGGTGTTGCATCAAATAACCACTTCTTATTCGACTTCAAATCTACCAAACCTAAGCTTGAAACCATTTCTTTATCGTCGACTCCATTATAAACAAGTTTACAACATTCTTTCTCACAATCTATCTGTGGATAACCTACGTCTTGAGCGACACCGAGAATAGTAAGATATTGCTCAGATGATTTATTTCTATTGGCTTGATCTTCAATTTCATTTTCCTTTTTAGAAGAATTACAGCCGAAAAAAACCACAATAAACAATAGGTACAATAATTGAAAAAGTTTCATTTATAATAATTTATCTTTGATAAATATAGAAAACCTAAAGTCATGATTAAAAGAATTTTTGCCCTACTTATCGTTTTTAATTTAACGGCCTGTGCAGAGCTACAAGATGTTATTGGACAATTACCGCAAGGTGGAGTTTTAAGTGAAGCCGATATGGCAGCTGGCCTAAGACAAGCTCTGGATTTTGGTATTGACAAACAAGTGACCAAGCTCACAGAAAAAAATGGCTTTTATAAAAATGAACTGGTAAAAATACTATTACCAGCTGAACTGCAGAAAGTAGATAAAGCGTTGAGAGATATTGGTTTGGATAATCTTGCTGATGAAGGCTTAAAAGTGTTAAACAGAGCTGCGGAAGATGCCGTAAAAGAAGCAACTCCTATTTTTGTAAATGCTGTAAAAGGCATCACTTTTAACGACGCTAAAAACATATTACTTGGAGCTGATGATGCCGCAACACAATATCTGACCTCCAGAACACAAACAGAACTTTATAATAAATTCCAACCAGTTATAGACAATTCATTTTCTAAAGTTGGTGCAGACCAAATCTGGGAGAATCTCATTAATAGATATAACTCAATTCCATTTACCAATAATGTTAATCCAGATTTAACGGATTATGTTACAAATGAAGCACTAAAAGGTGTTTATACTATGATTGCGATTGAAGAAAAGGAAATACGAAACAAAGTATCTTCTAGAACAACAGATTTATTAAGGAGGGTTTTTGCTCTACAAGATTGATTTTGTTACACTTAAAAAATTTTATTTTTTGCTGTATAAAATATTATTAGCAGTCTAATAGATTTTTTTTATTAGCTTAATGGTTTAAAAAAATCAATCATTTTGTCATCTAAAATTTTAAATAAACTTGTCCTAAAAAGGCAAAAACTAAAAAACCGCTATTTACGGTTGATGGAACGTGCCTATAATCTGAGGCAAACTGATCATGCATTAAGCGACATATCCGAATATGAAGCCAAAAAGGTCCTTAACGAACTCAATAAATTATCTTTTATAGTTGAAGAAGACGTATCTCCATCCGTCTTGGTTTAATTTTTCAATCTTTTTTCTTTTTGTATAAACCGTCAAAAGCTACGGTTACTTCAGTATTATCAGTAATAGTTTCCCAGAGTTGACGTACTGTCCCATCCTCAATGTCTGTCCAGGTAATACGATGAAAAAACACTTTACCTTCTTTGTTGGTTTCATCTTCAGTTGTCATTATCATTTGGTTGCCAATCTTGTTGCCTTTCATGTGGAGTGTCGCTCCTTTATTGTCAACCCAAATTTGTTCCCACTGTTTGGTTTTCAGGTTATAAAAATTATTACTTGTTCCTGTATAACCAGGTGAAGCACTCGTCCAATTTTCTTGCAAAACACATTTATCCTGAATTTTTTCGATAACATTTGTTCCGGCTTTAGAGCCATCTGGATTGGTTACTTCCCACGTGCCAAGCCAAAAATCGAATTCAGCATGCTTCTCGTTACAACAAACACATTGTTGTGATTGTGCTGGTGAAAATGAAAAACATATAACTGTAAAAAACAGTAAAACAAAACCTCTCATGACAACAAATTTTAACTAAGTTATTAAACTACATTTAATTATCTGCTAAAGTTAACATAACATTGAAACTTAAAAAAGATAGCATATTTGTAATGCAAAAGAAGATATTAAGTCTTTAGTTAGTTTAAAAACGTTAGTTAAAAAGTCGGTATTGGAGAATACTGGCTTTTTTTTTATGAGCTAAGTTTATTTCTCAACACCCTAAAAAATTCATAAGATTTAAGCAATCTGCTTCCATACCACGAAAACAATTCGCCATCTACAATTACTATATGTTTATTCGGGAATTTTTCCAGGAGTCCAGCCACATGATTTTCATTAAATGGAAAAGGTTCACTTGATAAAAAGATTACATCAGCTTCTTTTAGCATAGTGTCATCGAGAGTAATTTCTGGATATCGAGCTTTGTTTTTGAAAACATTTTCAAATCCTGCTTCTGTTACCATGAAATCTATAAATGTATCACTACCAACTACCATCCAAGGATTTTTCCATATAAAATAAGCTACTTTTTGTTTAATTCTATCTTGGAAATGTGCCCTAAACTTTTGTATTTCATTCTTTATAGAATTAATAACTTTAAGTGCTTTTTCTTGAACTTGAAATATGCCTCCATACATGTTAATAAGTTCAAAACAATCGTCTAGATTATATATATCGCTAATATGAATTGGAGCTACACCAGAAAGTTGCTCAATTATTTCTTTGGTATTTTCTTCCTTATTACAAAGGATAATATCAGGTTGAAGGTTTTTTATTCTTTCAATTTTAATCTGTTTAGTACCTCCAACTACCGTCTTTTCTTTTCTAAGATTTTCTGGATGAATGCAGAATTTTGTAACACCAACGATTGAATTTTCAAGACCTAAATCTACCAACAATTCCGTTTGGGAAGGCACCAATGAAATTATTCGCTTCGGAGTCCCTTTAAGTTTAATGGTACGATTAAGTTGGTCTATATGAGTCATTGCGAAGAAAATTTATTTTCTGTGGCAATCTGCTAATTTTAGCGCAGGTTGTTGAGATTCCCGCGTCATTATCATTCCTGCGAATGATTTTCTAATTCAGCTTTCATTTGTAACTGCATCTCTTCAGCTTTCTTTGCCGCAGCTTGAGCAAAATCATCATTTTGAGATGCGTAGATTATACCTCTCGAAGAGTTAATCAATAGTCCAACCGAATCATTCATTCCGTATTTGCAAACTTCTCGAAGATTTCCACCTTGTGCTCCAACGCCTGGCACCAGCAAAAAATTATCTGGAATTATATTCCTTATATCTGCTAAATATTCAGCTTTGGTTGCTCCAACCACGTACATTAGATTTTGAGAATTTTTCCAGTTTTTTGAAGTCTCTAAAACTTGTTTATAAAGTTCTTTTCCATCAATATTTTTAGTCTGAAAATCAAAAGCTCCTTCATTGGAAGTCAATGCCAGAAGTATAGTATGTTTATCCTCAAAAGCTAAAAAAGGCTCGACAGAGTCCTTTCCCATATATGGTGCAACGGTTACGCTATCAAAACCTAAATCCTCAAAAAATGCATTGGCATACATGGAACTTGTATTGCCTATATCTCCACGTTTGGCATCTGCTATAGTATAAAGTTCAGGGTAATTTTCGTTAAGATAATTGATCGTTTTTTCTAAAGCTTGCCAGCCCTTTATCCCATAAGCTTCGTAGAATGCAGTATTAGGTTTGTAAGCTACGCACAAATGATGTGTAGCATCAATAATCGCTTTATTAAATGCGAAAATTGGATCTTCTTCCACTAATAAATGCTCTGGGATTTTATTTAAATCTACGTCCAGCCCTATACAGAGGAAGGATTTCTTTTTTTTTATTTGAGTTATTAGTTGGTTTGTTGTCATTATACAATGAAAAAAGCCTCAAAAGAGGCTTGTGTTTTAAATTACGTCGTCGTTAGCTTTTAATAACTCTGTATTTTCAGCCAACATCAATTCGTCTATTATTTTTTGAATATCGCCATCTATAATATTCGATAAATCATAGAGTGTTAAGCCTATTCTATGATCAGTAACTCGTCCTTGCGCGTAATTATAAGTTCTAATTTTAGCACTTCTGTCACCTGAACTTACCATACTCTTACGCTTTGCAGAATCCGCTTCTCGTTGTTTTTCCAATTCTTTTTCATATAAACGAGAACGCAAAACTTTAAGGGCTTTTTCTAAATTTTTGTGAGATGATTTTTGATCTTGGCAACTCACAATCATACCTGTTGGCTCGTGGTGCAATTTAATCGCAGAATATGTAGTGTTTACGGACTGACCTCCTGGACCTGTTGAAGTAGTACGCTCAATACGTACTTCTGTCATATCCAATTCAAAATCAATTTCTTCAGCCTCAGGCAATACCATTACGGTGGCTGCGCTTGTATGAACACGACCTTGGGTTTCGGTCTGTGGCACACGCTGTACACGGTGTACACCCGCTTCAAATTTTAATGTTCCGTAGACATCTTCACCAGAAACTTCGAAAATTATTTCCTTAAATCCACCCGATGTTCCATCACTTTGGCTCACCACATCAACCCGCCAGCCTTTGTCGCTACAGTACTTAGAATACATTCTGAATAAATCTCCCGCAAAAATACTGGCTTCGTCACCACCTGTTCCGGCACGTACCTCAACCACAACGTTTTTAGCATCATCTGGGTCTTTAGGAATGAGCATGTAGCGGATTTCCTCTTCGAGTTTTGGCAAGGCTTCCTTGGCTTCTTCTAATTGCATGTTTGCCATTTCTACCATTTCCTCGTCTTCACTATTGGCTATAAGCTGCTCGGCTTCAGAAATGTTTTCTAAAACATCTTTGTAAATTTCACCTTTGTCCACAACCTTTTTTAGGTCCTTATATTCTTTACTTAATTTTATGTAACGTGGTTGATCTGATATAATATCTGGCTGAATGATTAGGTCATTTACCTCATCAAAGCGTTGTTTTATAATCTGAATTTTCTCTAGCATGTATCTTCTGAAATTGAATTTCAAAAGTACGATATTTTATGGATTTTATAGTTTTGAGAATTTCTTTAGTGCGAAGAAAATATTTTTTTAGAAATTAACGTTTTAGGTTACATGCGGAGACAAGTGGCATCTATATTCAATTACTACAAATCAATAGCTTTATACTCTTTTTTGGTAACGTTAACGGTTACTATAATAAATCCGGAATTGTTATTGGCCATAAGTACAAAATTCTTTTTAGTCTTTATACTCTGGATAATGATAAGCGACAGAAAGTTGAGACAAAGTATCCGATTCTACAAAATCAGTGGTGTATCTAACTTAAAATTTTTTAGCGTTATTTTTATACTCGATAGCTTAATAACTTGTACTTTCCTTTTACTGATAAAAGGTTTTATTTAAAAAACAAAAGATGGTTTCCAGAAAATCATATTATAAGGCTATAGTACTGCCATAAATGCATCATCTTCTTTATTTTCAGTTTCAGCATATCTAATTAAATAAGCCAGTCCTACTAAATAAAAAATGGTATACACATAGAAAAAGAAATTAAAGTTATAATAATAGGCTATAAACCAGGCAGCGTCAGATAAAACCAAACCGAGAATAAAAATCAAGAAAAAGAGTGATCTATTTGTCTTAAATCTTAGATAACAATTAATAGCTATAGTACACATCCAAACCATAATTAGCCCATATAAAAAGTGCAACGCGAATTCAAAACTATCATTAAACTTCTCTGATTTATCCCATATTAAATTAAACATCCATACAAGATTTAAAACTATTATGGAGACAAAAGCAACTGTAATAGATAATTTGTGGTTTAGTAATCTTACTTTATCAAAAACACTTACGGTTAACATAAAATATACACTTATTTTTAATACTGGAATCACTTTAGCTATTACGTCATTAGTTTCGTAATATAAAAGCAGGTAGTCTGTTCCTACAAATGCAAGCATACTGTATAAAAGTAGAATTTTTTTTGTGCCGCCAGTAACAATAAAAATCAAAAAGTAACATGATAAGGAAATTAAGTTTACCAATCGCCTATCGTAAGCCGTATACTCACTAACGGTATAAAAATTAACTAATAATAATATTAGAGTTAGACCTATTAATATTTTCTTTAGCATGGTAGTTGAGGCGGTGACAATTATAAATATGAATTTATTATAATATTAAATGTACTAATTTCAGAATTAATAGTCAATTTATATTTTTTAAAGTCTATAACTTACCCTTTATTCTTGCATCAATATTCAGTGACTACCAGAATGCCAAAATTTATTCTGCAAATTAAAGGTTAATACATAACAGATTGTATTATCAAAAATGGAAATTAACTGACTGAAATAAAGTAGTTTAAATGATGTTTCAACGATAACGTAGTAATTAATCTCTTTTAAATCTATTATACATTTTTGAAAAAATAAATTTCCAATGTATAGAATTTTGCTTAATCGTTAAATAAATTGAACTTAATCAAATATTTTAGCTTTTCATCGAATTAAATAATTAATTGCCAATGTTTTAAGTAGCTTTAATTGAAAGAATTTTAGTACTACTGTTTTTTTACCCGCAAAATTTTTTTTGCATTATTGTTACTATAGATCAACAACGTTGACCCTGCTATAGTATGCTATTAACCCAATTTATTAACCGCAATTATTTATTAATTAATCAATTTTTTATTATGAAAAAAATGTATTTAAGTGCAGCAGCACTAATGATCGGAGCAGTGACTTTTGCTCAAACCAATGTAAGCACTGTTGAATCAGAAGGGAACAATCATCAGTCAACTGTGGTTCAAACTGGATCTATCAACAACTCCGAAGTTAAACAACGTGGTAATGCCAATACCAGTACTGTTAATTCTACAGGAAGAAACAACAGATCCAAGGTTGGTCAGGTAGATCGAAACAACGTTAGTACCGTAACTCAATTCGGTGGAGATAACAATTCATCTAGAGTAAGCCAAGGACAGATTAGTAGTAGCGGTGGCACTTCAAGAACAGGACGTGACAATACCAGTACTGTAACTCAGGAAGGTAATCTTAACAGATCGGTTGTTTTACAATGGGATTCTAATACTACTATTGGAAAACTAAACGAGTCTGATGTTTACCAAAAAGGTGATGGAAACCTTAACGATGTTTTCCAAGAAGGTGACAGAAACGAAACTCTTTTGAGACAAATAGGAGACGGTAACGATTCTGACTTAATTCAGCAAGGAAATGATGGACGTGCTATTGTTAGACTCAATGGTGATGACAATATTACTTTTGTCAATCAAGTAGGAAATCGCAACAACAATGTTTCAGAAGCTTTTGGTAACGATAACAATATACTGGTAGATCAGCAAGGTAACGATAACAGTGCACTTGTTGATGTAGAAAAAGGTAATGACAACGATATAGATGTTGTACAACTAGGCAACGGCAACAATGCTGGAGATGACTTTTTACCTGGTGATGGAGCAAACATATTTGGAGATAACAATAAGATTGAAATCTTGCAAACTGGAAACAACAATGATGGTTTTGCTCGTATTAATGGTAATTTGAATAAAGCATTCACTACTCAAACGGGTAATGGAAACACTTCTTTCACAGACCAAATGGGTGACAGCAATACTTCTACCTTAACACAAACTGGAAATGGTAACATGTCTAATGTAGATCAGGGTATAATGGGTAGCCTAAGCAACATGTCAACAAGTACAGTTTTACAAATGGGTAACATAAACACAAATACTGTATTACAAACAGGAAATGGACATATGAGTACTGTTAGTCAAATAGGTAACTCCAATACTTCTACAGTTACACAGTCTAACTAAAATGGAAATTTTAGCTTAAAATATCCAAAGAATATTTTAAGTTGAAATAAGAAGAAGCCGTTCTTTTGAGCGGCTTTTTTTTTATTCTATTTTTAAATTGTAAGCCCAATTCATTAAAAATCATTTAATTGAAAATTGATTAAAACCAAGCTTCTTATCTTAATATAAGCCCGTAAAAATTTAATAGATAGTTCTCTTACCTATATCTGCTTTATACTATCGTAAATAGAAAATCTAAAAAGTCTTCTTTAATCAACTTTTTTTCAATTGTTGTTGAACGTAATTCTAAAACAAAAACTGGACCTTAGAACTAGTGCATTTCAACATCGTTTTTTGCTATATGACGTATAGAATTTAGCAATAGCGACACATGCTGTATCTTATTGATAATTATGCTATTATACTCATATACATCTCAAACAATTATACAATTTGTCAGTTAGTTTAGTTTATGAAAATGGCATAATTGAAAAGCTATTAATTAATCCAAAAATTTTTTATAATGAAAAAAATTTATTTAAGTGCAGCAACACTAATGTGTGGAGCTTTAATGTTCGCACAAACTAATGAAAGTGATGTGCAGCAAGAAGGTGCCGACAACACCTCTACGGTTACCCAAACAGGTGAGATCAACAATTCTACAGTAAGACAACGTGGTGATTTAAACACAAGTATTGTTAATTCTGACGGAAGAAACAACCGGTCGAAAGTATTTCAAGTTAATGAACTGAATATGAGCACCGTGACTCAGTGTGGGGGAAACAACAACCTTTCAAGGGTGAGTCAGGGACAAATCAATTCTTTGGGAGGTACTTCTAGACTTGGTTATGACAACGAAAGTAAAGTGACACAAGAAGGTAATACCAACAGATCGATTGTGCTACAATGGGATTTACCAGCACTTGTTGCTGAGCGCAATTCTTCAATAGTTTCTCAAACTGGAGACGATAACAGCCAAAAGACAGAACAGTTTGGTGATGATAATATCTCTGAGGCAACACAAACAGGGAATAATAATTTTGCCGGTAATAATGGCACAACAGGCAATTTGCAAGACGGAGATTTCAATGATTCTAAACTAACACAAAATGGAAATGATAATGATTCTCAAGTTTCTCAAGTGGGTAATGACGGTCGAGCTAGAACAAGAATGTTTGGTAACGACAATATCACAACCCTGAGTCAGCTTGGTGATCGCAATAACAATGTTACCGAAATTACAGGTCATACGAACCAAGCTTACGTAGATCAAGTTGGCGACGATAACAGTGCATTGGTTGATATAGATGGTGACATGAATCTTGTTGATTTTGATCAAAATGGTAACCGTAATAATGCAGGTGACGATTTTTTACCTGGAAACGGTGCTAATGTTATTGGAGACGGGAACGAAATGAGAATTTCTCAAACAGGTGATGACAATGATGGATTTGGTCGCCAAGTTGGCGATGATAACGATTTAGATCTTACTCAAACTGGTGACTCAAATGATGCCAACATGCGTCAAACTGGAAACATGAATGATTCTGATGCGGTGCAAGCTGGAAATGATAACCGTTATAGATTAAGAATAAATGGTGATGATAATACAACTGATCTATTGCAAGACGGTGACCGTAATAACAATGTTACGGAAGTAGGTGGTAATAGTGACAGAAACGAGGTTGATATGGACCAAGTTGGTGACGACAACAGTTCGTTAATTGACGTTAATGGTGATGATAACAGTGTTACCTGGGAACAAGTAGGTAACCGTAATAATGCAGGTGATGACACTTTACCAGGTGAGGGTGTTAATATTATTGGTGATGGTAATACCTATGATTACTCTCAAGTCGGTGATGATAATATGATGGCAGGCCGTACTACAGGTAATGGTAATAACGCTAATGGACAACAAGACGGTACAGACAACACCTTAAACCAAGACCAAACAGGTGATAGCAATACTGCAACATCACAGCAAGGTACTACTATCTTCGAATCAAGAGGTGGTACTGTAGACCAAGATCAAATTGGTAACGGAAACACTGCTTTTACTAATCAAGAAGAAGATGTAAACTCCAGTACTCAGTATCAGGAAGGTGACGGAAACGATGCGACAGCAGTACAAAATCTTGGATCTTTTGGTGGGAATAATACTTCTTCTCAAACTCAATTAGGAGACGGAAATAACACTTTCGTAGATCAGGAACGAGTAGATAATACAAATATTCAGTACCAAGATGGTAATAATAATACTGCAACTACATATCAAAATGCCTTTGAAGCTACAGGGAATAATGATTCAGAACAAAGACAGATAGGTGATGATAATGAGGTTTTTACAAATCAAGACGGTACAGATAATGAAGCCTTTGTTAGACAGGTAGGGGACAATAATACTTCAGGTGTTAATCAAGATTTAATTGGTGGCGCCTTGGATAACCGTGTGGTGAATCGCATAAATGGGGACGGCAATACCACAGCGGTAAGGCAATTTGGTGACAGAAACAATAATGTCACTGAAATTCTTGGTGATGGTAACACAGTAACTATGAGGCAAGGGGTTAATATCTTTGGAGATGGCAACGATAATAGTTCATTAATCGATGTTACTGGAAACACCAATACAGTGACTTGGGCACAGGAAGGAAATAATAACAATGCCACTGATGATTTCTTACCAGGTGAAGGTGCAAATATTATAGGAGATAATAACACCTATAACTTTTTACAAATTGGTAATGATAACATGACCGCAGGGCGCACTACAGGTGATGGTAACTTTGTTACATCTAACCAAATTGGTGATAGCAACATGTCTGATGTTTTACAAACTGGCAATGGAAATACAGCTACTACTAACCAAGGTTTAATTGGCATCTTAAGTATGGGGTCTTCTAGTTCTGTTATTCAATCTGGAAATACTAATATGAGTACGGTAACTCAAACCGGAATGAGTCATGTCAGTACAGTTACACAGACAGGTAACCTGAATACTTCTACCGTGACTCAATCTAATTAATATTATATATTGCGTTAAAGAAAGTATTAATCATAAAAGCCGTTCTTAAAAGAACGGCTTTTATTTATTTTTGAAATTGTAAACTCAATACATTAAAAATAATTTGAATAAAACGTAATTAATACCAAATGTCTTATCTTAATATGACCCCACAAAAATAAAAAAACACAATTTCACTTTATAATATGTCGTTCTTCTTGACAGCATTTTTTTTGAGTACATACCTAGCATAATCGAATTTAACTTTATTAATCATTTGAAATTTGTTAAAAAAAACTCCAATCTAAATTGGAGCCTTTTAAAAAATTATTTAAAGTTTATTCAAAATCGATCATTTTCCCATTTTCTATAAACAAAATTCTTTCAAACCCCACATCATTAGGTTCCGTATCTGTTATTAGGATGTTTTTCTGAGAAATTCCATCATTAGATGTATTAGTGAAAATCACCTGAGCTTCGTTAGGTGTAAATCTACAGTCATAGTCATTTGTACCATTAATCTTATCATCAGACAAATCTACTGCGGTATTGGTGTTTCTATCGAATAAGAATATTCTTGAATTCAATTGTCTGTAATTTGCACTTTCAAATCCTGAAACATCATACCAATATAGCACAGATTGATTATCCACAGAAATGTCAAGACCTCCAGCGGCTCCATCTACACCAGAAAGCACATTGTTTAATATAGTCCCTGTACTCGTATCTATTGTAAATATAGACACATCGTACCCATTTATATTATTGGTTTTTAGTGCCATAATACTTTCGTCTTCGCTGATAACTACTTCAGTCACAAAACTACCGTCTGTAGTTTCATATACCTGTTGAAGACCTTCACCATTTATGTTTATTGAAAATAACCTGTCAAAACTAGGATAGATTAAACGTTCGCCATTTTGTGTCCACGTAAAATCTACTTCATCTAATTTAAAGCCGTTTACAGGAACTTGTGAAGTAATTTGTGTCTTGTTAGAACCGTCTTTATCCATTATGAAAATATGAGTTTCTGATCCTGAATTTGAAAGAAACGCAATTTTATCGTCGATATTATTTTGACGCGGTCTAAAACTATTAGATGTTAATGAAGTTAACATTAGCTCATTTCCATCTGTGTCAGTAGAAAAAATAACGTTATTCCCCTCTATTTTACGCGTAAAAACATAGCGGTTTTCCGGGAAAGGGATAGTTTCAAACACGCCTACTTCACTTTGGCTAATTTCATCATTAATATCGTCCTCAGCACCGACTTGCCAGAAATATTTAAGGCCAAATCTTAAACCAGACACATTTACCATTGTGTCGTTTACTGTAGAAAATGATAAAATCTCATCATCAAAGCTATTTCTTAATTCAACTGTATAACTTATATCATCATCATCAGGATCACTTCCCGTCCAGACCAAAGTGGTATTTAACGGAACATTATTTTCGTTATTTGTTGGATTTATTAAAATTGGTGTATTTGGAGGTCTGTTATTTGCTGTTTCTACATCAAGTTCAAAAACAACATTTACGGTAGAACCGGATTGTATTTCTGCAGCTTCAAAAGCTGTTAGGAAGCCATCTATTTCCGCTTGTACAGAATACTGACCAACAGAAATCTCTTCTATAATAAATTCTCCATCTTCATTTGTAAAAACGGTACTTGTATTTGGATTAGTGGAAATTTTTACGTTTTCTAGTGCAAGATTAGTGCCTTCAGCCACTACAATACCTGTCAATGTACCTTGATCAAAATTGTCTATAGTATCCTCGCTACAACCCATTGCCACAATTAAGAGACAACATACGACAAGTATATTTTTTATATTATAATTCATTTTTTTTGAAATTTGAATTGCCGCTACCAGCTTCAATATTAATTATTTTTAGATTTTTAATCGCTTAGATTTCGTGAGACAAAATTCTAAAACTTATTGATTGTTTTGATCTTTACTTTCTGAATTTTTCAATGCCTCAAGCTCTTGATCTATTTCTTCTAAGTTTTCACCCTCTCTCTTTTTATCTCTTGATGAGCTTATATAAAAGTTAACTCCAAATCCTGCCCTATAATAGAAATCATCTCTCTTACCATTAATAACGCCATCAAGTTCATCATTAAACATCACATTGTGTTCCGCAAAAATGTTTAGACCTATAGTTTTTGATACCAAATATTCAAGTCCAGCTCCATATTGAAACTTTAAATCTGTATCTGTTAATCCATTTTGACCGTTAAATCCAACACCAGAATATATAAACGGAGTTAAATTATCGAACGGTAAAATAACAAATTCGGCATTGAGGTCAACCGAAGTAAAGGTCTCTTCAAAAATTTCCTCATTTTCCAATTTAAATTGATTAAGTGAAAAATTTAGATTTAAATAGGGACCCAAAAAACGCTTATAACCAATCCTACCAAAAATGTTAATTGTAGAATTGGGTAAATCTCCATCTATTGCTGCAATACCAATACTATTATTTAAAACATTTTTTGCGCGTCGCCTTCTATAAAGTCTGTCATATAACTTTGTATCATCGGCGACTTTTTTCTCTTCATAATAACTTTCCACTAATTCTTCAGCTTCTTCTTTACTATCTGCGTTTGGACTCCAAAGATTATCTGAGATACCCTCAATGATTAAAGAATGTACTGCTTTTTCTACTGCCTCAGTTACCGCTAATTGTATCGGTTCATTACGCGTAAAACCCGTCTCGGCCTCTAATAGTCTTTGAAAACTAACAAACCTAAAGTAATTAGCATCTAAAGCTTGAGACAATATTGTTTTAGAAACATATACTGTTTTTAATATTTCACCAGTGGAAGTTGAAACTGCTCTCAGATATATAGTTACTCTGTCCTGTCTGTATTTTGTAGAACCTCCAATGCCAAAGTATCTAGCACCAATGCCACCGGTAACAATATTTGTATCGTAGGATACAATACCGCCTTCCAATAAAATTCCCGCAAATAAGAGTGGTCTCAAACGCTCTGGAGTTGTGCCATTTACCTGAGCATATTCTTGCCTAGTAGATATAATAATCTGCCGCTCGTTTAGTAAATTATTAAGGTTTTCTCTTTCTGTTGGAATAAACCATTTTGAATCTTCTAATGCCTTAAGTAAAATGGCCGTAGAACCTTGAGTAACTGCAGTACTAAAAGTACTACCATTCTCTGTGGGTTTAAATTGGCCCGTTTGATCTCTAAAATTATAAACACCTACCACTACCTTTTGATCTGGCTCGGGTAATTGAGATAATATCTTGCTAACTCTAGTGCTTTCACCTAGACGGGCTTTTTCTTCACTTACAGGTTGGTTAAAGAAAGTGCCACAACTAGACAAGAGCATCATTATTAACAAAAAAGCTACTCCTTTAAAATTTTTCATATTAGATAAGGGGAAAATTGAACGTTTTTTTATTACCTCTAATTAGGAATTATAATCTGAGTTTGGTCTCCGTTACTGGTATCCAAAATATCAATTACCAAGCCTTCAGCTGTTTCAAATATTTCTAGTGACAATGTGCCAAAAGTAAATGTGCCAGGCCTTAATTCGCCATTAGCACCGAACTGCTGAGTAAAAAGAGTTCTAGAAATTTGACTTAGTAACTGGTTATTAAGATTCTCGGTAAACCTCTCTAGATCACTCTGCTGGGAAAAACGATCATCGTTATCTGCGGTAAAAGAATTTTGGGCTTGCGCACTTTGTAATATAAACTGATAATTAAAAGTATCACCGCCAAAAAAAGGACTAATAGGAGTATAAACCAATTGTTGTGAAAATAATTTTGTGGTGCCAAAGAAAGAAATGACACAGAAACAGATAAGGATTTTTTTCATGAATAGTTGAAATTAATATTGTCTAATTTGATTTTTTTGTTTTTCTAAGGCAATGAGTTTTCTCGTCACTGCAACAATGGCTTGGTCAGATTGTTTTTTTATGAAATCTTTTGTGGGTTGTACAAAAAATCTATAAACGATTTCATTGTCTACAAATATCTCCATAATTGTATTACGACCAAAACTAAACTGTTCAGTAATCTTTACAATTTTACTTCCATTTATTCCTTTTAAGCGATAATTAGAGTAAAATTCTATATAAAAATCCCTTCCAGGTTTTGTCTTTGTTTCTTCAATTACTATACCTCTAAATCCAACAAATTCATCTTCTGATGCCACATTTTCTACCTTTATCACTTTTTCGCCAGACTCATCATCGTTAAGCACAACTAACCTGTCCTTGGCTACCAATTTGTCTTCTGAATCATATACCAAAAGTAGAACTGTAACTTTATCTTTAGAATTCTGATTTATTGTAGTTTTAGAAAGCTCCTTATTTTCATTTGGATTAAGAACAATTCTTCCAGACTGTTCATTCTTAGAAACATTTGAATTGTCAGGATTTTTTTTGTAGACATACATGACATATTTCAAGCTTTTTATAACCTGAGTCTTACTCTCTACATTACTTGTAACAGTTATTAAATCTAAAATCTTTTCTGTTTTAATTTTAGCAACTACTTCTTTATTAGTTATCTGTCCTAGAGAAACTAAAGAAGACAAAAAGCAAAGAATAACTGGTATTATTTTTTTTGGAAACAAATTTTTAGATTTTTTTTAGAAACTTCTTACAAACAAGGTTTGATTTTTACCTGTCATTCTAAATTTTAATGCGTTGGTCTGGGCATTAGAACCAAATTTTTCAAATTTCAGATTATTTCCTACCTGAATAACGTCAAGATTTGATGTGCTTACATTTCCGAATGAAAAATTGATAAGTGAATTGTTTATGCCCGTCTGCAATACCTTTTCATTGGTATTAGCAACTATGTTTTGACTATTGATAAAATTTTTAGCGCCAACTTGCAGGTAATTAATGTTGCTAGAAGCAGAAATCGTATTAGTTAAAGCATTATTTCCAAATCCAACTTGCTGAATTATAGCTACATTTCTATTGGTCTGACCGTTAGACAAATCATTTCTCGTGCTTAAATTCTCAATCTGTGAAATTTGCAAATAGTCAGACACCCCTTCTTTATATTCAAAAATCTCTGATACTGTTTTTGTTTTACTATTATCAAACTCCTTTTTCTCTTGAGAAAAAGAAATGGAAGAAATGATAAAAAAAAGCATTAAGAATCTAAGAGAAAGAGTTTTCATATAATGTTAATTATTCTTGGAACTAAGCTAAAGAAAAGTCAATGAGATTTAAAAATCCGCTAAGTTGACTAAATAAGTTTCTTCCTATCGTAATCCAAAAGGTTGTATATAAAGATAATACAAATCACGAGATATTAAATAGAATAAAAAAGTTAATGAACGAGTATTTAGAGTTTTTATCGAAAAAAATCTAAAATATCTGAATATAAATCACTATTAACTAGAATAATACATTTATATACAGTTAAGATAACTTATAATAGTTTCATAAAATAGTGGCTTTCACTATATATTTATGTGGTTTCAAGGACTTGTATTGACGTTGATCAAACTATCCAAATCCACAACAACTCCTACACCAAGAATTTGTTTCCATTGCAATTTTGGACCTTCAATGATAATTTCCTCATTGGTCATATCATTGGTTTCGACTTCTGACTTGATATCATTATCATAGCGCAAATGTGAGCCTAAGGTGGCTCTAACATATTTATTGACTTTCATATCAATGTTTAATTCCCAATCCACATCGATATTACCAAAATTATTAATATAATCCGTGTAAAGACGCAAAAGGCTGCTCGCCTTTATATTTTCGAATAATTCTCCCTCTACTTGATGTGTCAATAAAATTCCCAGTTCCTGTCTTACTTTTTTTCCTTCTCTTAGAATATTTCCTTCTAAATCATAAATCGCAGGTTGCACACCAAAAGCGCCACGATTGGCCAAATCATCGTCCAGAACAAAGGTTGTCTTAAATGTAAACGGTGATGCGTAAAAAGACATTTCGTCAATATGCCTACCATATTCCATACCCAAACCAAAAAACATATATCCAGGTGCCATAAATTTGGATATGGCTTCATCCCTATTTGGATAATTAAAACCGTTGGCAAACTGTGTATTAAAACTAAATCTAGCAGAATAGAACCAATTACTCTGAGGGTTTTTCTCGAGACCTATGTTAGATGTAATTTCAATTACATCTTCTGTTTTACGTGTATCCCTTCCCTCTTGTTTATTTAACCCATAACGCAAATTGATATTGGAATTCCAAAACCAATTGGACTGTTTGTATTTAGCAGAGCCTTTTGCCGAAATTATACCAGAAATGGAATTTGTACCACCTGCATTCCAATTGGTAAATGATACCTGGTTAAGATATAAACCAGCTTCTTTTTTAGTGCGCCAACCTAATTGAATTTCTTCAACTTTTTCCTTTTGAAAATATAATGAATCTGGTTGTGCTATAATCAAATTAGACATAAACGCAACACATACGATGATGGCGTATCTAAGATATTTGTGCATACTGAAATAAAAATTTTAATAGGAAAAAGTGCCGTACTCGCTTTTTATTGTAAGCTGTTTTTTGTCTGAAGCTTTAACCCTGCCTATAATCTTAGCATCGACATTAAACGATTTTGAAATGGAGATGATATCCTCCGCAATTTCTGGTGTTACATAAAGCTCCATGCGATGACCACAATTAAAAACTTGATACATCTCTTTCCAATCGGTTTTTGATTGTTCTTGTATAAGTTTGAATAACGGAGGAACTGAAAACATATTATCTTTTACAATATGAAGGCGGTCTATAAAATGTAAAATTTTTGTCTGCGCACCACCACTGCAATGTACCATTCCGTGTACAGAATCACTTTTGTACTTATTTAAGATAGATTTGATAATTGGCGCATAAGTTCGTGTCGGAGATAATACTAACTTCCCAGCATCAATGGGTGAATTCTCAACATTATCAGTAAGTTTCACCTGACCTGAGTACACCAAATCATCAGGGACAGCTGCATCAAAACTTTCAGGATATTTTTTTGCTAAATATTTCGAAAACACATCGTGTCTTGCAGAAGTGAGTCCATTACTTCCCATACCGCCATTGTATTCGGTTTCGTAAGTTGCTTGACCGAAAGATTCCAGACCGACGATCACATCACCTTCAACAATATTAGCATTATCTATAACATTACTACGCTTCATGCGTGCTGTAACTGTTGAGTCTACAATTATTGTACGCACTAAATCGCCAACGTCGGCCGTTTCACCTCCAGTAGAATGGACGGTCACACCAAAAGATTTTAAATCGTTTATAAGTTCCTCTGTACCATTTATAATAGCCGAGATAACTTCACCGGGAATTAAGTTTTTATTTCTACCAATAGTTGAAGATAACATGATATTATCTGTAGCACCAACGCATAACAAATCATCGATATTCATGATAAGTGCATCTTGTGCGATACCTTTCCAAACAGAAATATCTCCAGTTTCTTTCCAGTACATATAAGCTAAAGAAGATTTTGTACCAGCTCCATCGGCATGCATGATCAAGCAGTATTCCTCATCGTTAGTAAGGTAATCGGGTACTATTTTGCAGAATGCTTTAGGAAATAACCCTTTGTCAATATTCTTTATTGCGTTGTGAACATCTTCCTTTGAAGCTGAAACACCTCGTTGCGCGTATCTTTTGCTAACCGAATTACTCATTTACAAGTTTGGTTTTGGTAATGCAAAAGTAAGGATTGTGATCAATTATCAAACAATATTGGTTTGGATTTAATATAGGTTGGAATATTCTTTAGACGTTCTTCTCTTTCTTTTTCGCCACCAAAATAAATATTAACCCCTAAACCAAGCCTTAAAAAACTGTCGTCGTTGTCATCAAAAATTAAGAATTGCTCTTGATCTTCGAAACTGTTGTTGTATTCAGCGAATAGTTTGAGACCAATTCCATTAGTGATTATATACTCAAATCCAATTCCACCCTGAACTTTGACGGTATTTGCTTCCCAATCATCCGTGGCATTATAACCAAATCCGCCATATACAAAAGGGGAGAAATCATCGAATGGAAGAACCATAAATTCTAACCCAAGGTCTATAGAGACAAGATCTATTTCTATGTTGTTAAACGGAAGTGTATATTTATTGAATAATAACCCTATGGAGAGATTTTCCACGATACTTCTTTTATAACCTATCCTAAAAAATGTTCCATAATCTGGACTTGGCACATCACCACCAATAATTGTTGCGGTACCAATTGCTACATCCAAGGCATTTGTACCACGATAATCAAAGAATGAAAGTTTTTCAAAATCTTCTGCACTTTTTTGTTCTGTCTGCTCTTGTGCATATATAGTTGTAAACACTACAGAAAAGATGAAAATTGACAGATATTTTTTATATCTATAAACCATTTTATTGGGATAAAATTTTAAAGAAAATTAATTGAAGCGCACCAATATACCAAAATAATTGCCATAGTACTTTAGAAATGAACATTTTCGACAAAAAAAAAAGATAAAACCATTATTATGATTTTATCTCTAATTAAACAGCCTTTAACGGCTTATCTTTAATGTCTTAATTAATATTAAGAATCTAATTGTAGCTTTGTTTGTACATTCACAACATCATCTGTTGAAACTTTGTTAATCTCATCAGAGTTTTCCTGAGACAATATTAACGTTGCACCAACAAGTATCGCTACACTAAGTAGTAACTTCTTCATTTTTACAAGTATTGATTAATAGCCCTTCAAAGATAAGGGATAATCTCATTGTTCGAATGCTCAAAGCCCTTTTTTTAACACTATTTCAACACCTTTTCGACAACTCGTTAAATGTCATCGACAAACGACATAAAATAGCCCTTTCAAGGTCCAAGGCGTACGTATATACACGTATGATTTAACATACATAAAATTAACACAATAGAGTTAAAAATTTAATTATTAGAATCATCACTTTGTAAATAACAATTCCCGATACTTAGTCAAAGGCCAAAGTTCATCATCAATCATAAGCTCTAATTTATCGCAATGGTATCTAATATCATCAAATAACATCTTTACATTCTTACAATAACCACCAGCTTTCTTTTCGATATTGTTTTCTTTATTGAGCGATCTACGAGCATCTGTCATTTTGGTCACTAAAGAATTAATGGCTTCTATGTGCCCTGAAATTTCTTCTATTAGAGCTAATTGCTCTTTTGCCAAATCTCTAAACTGATCTCCATAAATTGATTTTAGCCCTTTTACGTTCTCTATTAAAATATTTTGATAACGCACTGCAGTCGGCACAACATGGTTTCTAGCTATATCTCCCAATACACGACTTTCAATTTGAATATGAAGAATGTACTCATCCATCTCAATTTCATATCGTGCCTCTACCTCTACTTTGTTCATCACACCCAAATCCCCAAACAATTGTATTGCTGGTTTCGATATTTTAACCTTCAATGCTTCGGGCGTAGTTTTGTTGTTACTTAAACCACGTTTTTTGGCCTCCTTTTCCCACTCTTCGCTATAACCATTACCTTCAAACAAAATTTCTTTCGAAGATTTGATATATTCTCTTAATACATTAAAAATAGCATCGTCCTTCTTCATCGATTTTTTCTCTAACAAAGCATCCACCTCAGCTTTAAAATCAATTAGCTGTTTTGCTACTATAGTATTTAGAACAGTCATCGGATTGGCACAATTAGCCTTAGAGCCCACTGCTCTAAACTCAAATTTGTTACCCGTAAAAGCAAATGGCGAAGTTCTGTTTCTATCTGTGTTGTCTAACAATATTTCTGGAATCTTACCAACAACATTCAGTTTCAAATCAGTTTTTTCTTGTGGAGATAATTTTCCTTTGGTAACTGTTTCCAGCTCTTCTAATACTTTAGTGAGTTGCGCGCCAATAAAAACCGAAATAATGGCAGGAGGTGCTTCATTTGCGCCTAAACGATGATCATTACTTGCCGACGCGATTGCAGCCCTTAGCAATTCCTCATAAGTTTGAACCGCCTTAATAGTATTTATAAAAAACGTTAAAAATTGAAGATTACTCATCGGTGTCTTTCCTGGCGACAACAAATTGATTCCTGTGTCCGTACTTAAACTCCAATTGTTGTGCTTGCCAGATCCATTGACGCCTGCAAACGGTTTTTCGTGCATTAAGACCTTAAAATTATGACGTTCGGCAACTTTGTGCATCACATCCATTAATAAGGAGTTGTGATCAACGGCCAAATTGGCTTCCTCAAAAATTGGCGCCAATTCAAACTGATTTGGTGCAACTTCATTATGTCTAGTTTTAACAGGAATACCAAGCAACATGCATTCATTCTCTAAATCCCTCATATAGGACATAGCTCTGTTGGGTATCGTCCCAAAATAATGATCATCTAGCTGTTGACCCTTTGCCGGCGAATGCCCAAGCAAAGTTCTACCTGTTAAAACAATATCAGGACGAGCAGAAGCTAAAGCATTGTCTATCAGGAAATATTCTTGTTCCCAACCTAAAGATGCGTTAACCTTCTTAACGTTTTTATCAAAATATTTACAAACATCTACCGCTGCATTATCTACAGCTTGGAGCGCTCGTAAAAGAGGTGTTTTATAGTCTAATGCTTCACCCGTGTATGCAACAAAAACTGTTGGTATGCACAGGGTTGTGCCATAAATAAAGGCCGGAGACGTTGGGTCCCATGCAGTATACCCTCTTGCTTCGAAGGTATTTCTTATTCCTCCATGCGGAAAACTGGAAGCATCCGGTTCTTGCTGCACTAGTTGATTCCCACCAAATTTTTCGATGGACAAACCATTACCAATAGTTTCAAAAAAAGCGTCATGCTTTTCTGCGGTGGCGCCTGTTAATGGCTGGAACCAATGCGTATAATGGGTAGCTCCTTTATTAATAGCCCATTCCTTCATTCCGGTCGATATGTGGTCAGCTACTAATCTATCGATTTTTGAACCTTTTATAATCGCTTCCATCACACCAGTTAAGGCGTCTTTCGTTAAGTATTGGCGCATAGCGGTTTCGTTAAATACGTTAGATCCAAATACTTCTGATCTACGTTTTAGCTCTTTAACCTTAATCGGTGTCCTAGATAAGGATTCTTTAATTGCATGAAATCTCAATGTTGACATATCTTAATTATTTGTGGCAAAAATACGAATAATTAAAAAATATCAAGGCCACCCCTTAAAAAAATAGGGTTATTAACAATAATTAATAACCTTTTGTCTAAAATACCCTATTTTTTTTGACCGTTTGAAAAAAAAGACAATATTTGCAGTGCTAAATTTTTAAATCCAAAACAATGAGTAAATCAAAATTGGAGTACATATGGCTAGACGGCTATTTCCCTACCCAAAACATGAGAAGCAAAACTAAAGTCGAAGATGATTTTAGTGGTAAATTAGAAGACTGCCCTGTATGGTCTTTTGACGGGAGCTCAACAAAGCAAGCATCAGGCGGTTCATCTGACTGTTTACTTAAGCCTGTTGCAATCTATCCAGATCCAGCAAGGAGAAATGGTTACCTTGTAATGACCGAGGTTTTAAACGCAGATGGCACACCACACGTTTCTAATGGTAGAGCTACAATTGAAGATGAGGACAACGATTTTTGGTTCGGTTTTGAACAAGAATATTTTATAATGGACAGAAAAACACAATTGCCTTTAGGATTCCCTGTTGGTGGTTATCCTGCTCCACAGGGAATGTATTACTGTTCTGTTGGCGGAAAAAATACTCATGGAAGAGATTTAGTAGAAGAGCATGCTGATTTATGTATTGACGCCGGCTTGAATTTTGAAGGCATCAACCAAGAGGTGGCTTCTGGACAATGGGAGTTTCAATTGTTTGCAAAAGGTGCCAAAAGAGCTGGTGACGAAATTTGGGTAGCGCGCTATCTATTGGATCGTTTAACTGAAAAATATGGTTACTACATTGAATATCACCCAAAACCATTAGGTAAAGATATGGATTGGAATGGTTCTGGAATGCATGCCAATTTCTCTAATACAACATTGAGAACTTGTGGCAGCAAAGAAGTATACGAAAAAATATGTGAGGCATTCAGACCAGTTGTAAAACAACATATTGAAGTTTATGGTGAATTTAACGATCAACGCTTAACTGGTGATCACGAAACTGCCTCAATCAATGACTTTAGCTATGGCGTTTCTGATAGAGGTGCTTCTATACGAATTCCAATTATTACTGTAGAAAAAGGCTGGAAAGGCTGGCTAGAAGATAGAAGGCCAGCTTCTAATGGCGATCCTTATAAAATTGCCGGAAGAATTGTTAAGACTGTTAAAAGTGCGAACATTACTTCTTAATCAATTTATAATAGAATAGAAATAGAGCTCCGATAATTATCGGAGCTTTTTTATTTTAACGTTAAGTATATAAATACCAGATAAGCACCAAAGAGCAACATACCTTTATATCTTCCGATGACAAATCGTTTTGGAATTATAACCAGTGGAATCAAAACAGCTGCAAATGCAATCATCCAAAAAATATTTGTTGAGAGTATCTCTGGAGTATCCGGATTAACCACTATAGGCTTTATCATGGCCGTTAGCCCAAGGACTGAAGCGATATTAAATATATTAGAACCTATAAGGTTTCCTAACGAAATCGCTTTTTCTCTTTTCAGTGCCGCTATAACCGAAGCTGCAAGTTCGGGCACACTTGTCCCAATTGCAATAACAGTAACAGAAATAGCATAATCGCTTATTCCTACAGACAATGCCAATTGTTTTGCCCCTTCAACCAACCATTCTGACCCAAAATAGAGTCCAGCTGCTCCAATCATCAACCAAGCTACAATTTTAAAATTTGAAACTTGTGCCAAGGCTTCATCAACTTCCTCTATATTAGATTTTGTTAGTTTTCTGGAATTCCTAATTAGAACGAAAAGAAAAATAATAAGGGCAACCAACATAATCAAACCCTCCAGCTGGGTTAGCACTTGATCGTTCTTTAAAAAATAATAAAGCGCGAAGGAAATTAGCATCATCATTGGCCAATTGAGCTTATAAAATTCGCCATCAACTACTAAAGGCGAAATAATTGCCGTGATGCCCAGAACCAAACCGATGTTGGCAATATTCGACCCTATTACGTTACCTAAAGTTATATCGGAGACTCCATCTAAGGCCGCCTGCAAACTCACCAACAATTCAGGCGCAGAAGTTGCAAAAGACACCACAGTCATACCTATTACTAATTTTGAAATCTTAAATTTAAACGACAAACCGACAGAGGCCCTAACCAAAAAATCACCACCCACTACTAATAATGCCAAACCAGCAATAACAAGAAAAACACTCATAAACTTTAATCAATTATAATGTTTTGCGAAGATAAGGTTTAGTTTCAAAATTTAGTAAAAACTATAATTTCCGTTAAATAACTACTATTTTAGTTTTATAACTATGAAAATAGTTGTATGTTTGATATTCCTTCAATTTTTTTATGAAAAAGCTTATTACTATCGTTTGTTTACTGATTTTTATCGCTTGCGATGATGAAAATGCGCGCTCATTTTCTTTAATTGGCAATACATCAAACTTGAATGATAATACCATACTGTATCTAGAAGATATTGAAGACAGAAAGATTATTGATTCTGTAAAAGTGATGGATAATAAATTTAAGTTAAACACGAAATTATCTGACTCAATAACTCAAGCGATCATACACACCAAAGACTTTTCTCAATACAGGTATTTATGGCTGGAACAGAATAAAATGATTTTTGACGCTAGATCTACTGACTTTAAAAATGCAATGGTTACAGGCTCAGAAACTGAAAGATTAAGCCAAAAATTGAATTCAGAGCTTAATAGTATTCCTAGATCTAAGCGACACAAACTATATCAAGAGTTTATAATTAAAAACCCAAATAGTATACACAGCGCTTACTTGCTTTCGGTATACAACACAACTTGGGGCAAAAAGAAATCAGAAGAGCTATTCAATAATTTATCTGCACAGAATAAAAACACAACGTATGGCCAAGACATTGCCAAATACATTCATTTAAATAAAAATCCTAAAATTGGTGAAGAATATGTTGATTTCTCAATGAATAATACAGCTGGCAAAGAGATCTCACTTTCTGACCATCTGGGCAAAATAACACTTCTGGAATTTTGGGGTTCAAATTGTGCACCTTGCAGAAAAGAAAATCCAAACCTCGTTAAAACCTATAAAAAATACAACAATTTAGGGTTTGAAATTTTTGCCGTATCCCAAGACACAGATAAAAAGAATTGGCTCAAGGCTATTGAAAAGGATCAACTGCCTTGGACTCATGTGAGTGAACTAAGCAAGGCCGATAATGCATCATTAATTTATGGCATCAATGGCATACCAGACAGTTTTTTAATAGACGAAAACGGAATCATCGTGGCAAGAAATCTAAGAGGTAAGGAATTAGACAATAAACTTGACGAACTGATAAAGACTTCAACAAAATAAAATTACAAATGCAAAAACTAACAAACAAAGAAGAAGAAATAATGCATATTCTATGGAAGCTTGAAAAGGCTTTCGTTAAGGACGTGCTAGCGGAAATTAAAGAGGATAAGCCCCATTACAACACGCTTTCAACAATAATTAGAAATTTGGAAGATAAAGGTTATGTGAGCTATAATGCCTATGGCAAAACGCATCAATACTACCCTATTGTCTCTAAAGAAGATTACAAAACCAAATTTATGAATACCGCTATTGAAAATTATTTTAATAGCTCTTATAAGAATGTGGTGTCTTTTTTCGCAAAGGAAGAAAAAATTAGTGTCGATGAGCTCAAAGAAATTATCCAACTCATTGAAAAAAAGAAATGATATGGACTATTTAATTAAAGCATCTGCCGTAGTCGCACTCTTCTACATTTGTTTCTTTTTACTCTTAAAAAGAGAAACGTTTTTTCAGCATAACCGCTTGTTCTTGCTTACTGGTATTGTAATATCCTTAATTTTTCCGATGGTAATTATACCTATAGAAATTATAGTCGAACCTGCTCCAACACAGGAATTATTTTATACTATACAGGATACCGGACCAATAACAAATTCAAATGCAGTTGTCAAAGAGCCATTTGATTGGCTCACCCTCGCCTCCATTATTTATGGTATAGGACTGACCTTTTTTCTTATTCAGTTTTTATTCCAATTTGGCTCTCTTATCCTTTTACTAGTAAAAAACCCCAAGAACAAAGATGGATTTTACACCTACGTAACGGTTAAGAATAGCATCTCTCCATTTTCTTTTTTTAAATGGATTGTCTACAACCCAGATACTTACAATAAAGATGAATTAGATCTGATCCTCACTCATGAAAAGGTTCACGTAAATCAATTGCATTCTATTGATATTATACTGTCCCAACTGACCTGTATTGTCTTTTGGATTAACCCACTCATATGGTTATACCGAAAAGAAATTCGTCAAAACCTAGAGTATATAGCTGATGCCAAAACACAACACATCTCAAATTCCGAAAAGGAATATCAGCATTTATTATTAAAGACAAGTGTGGGCAACCAGAATATCCCACTTTCAAATAATTTATATAATTCATTAATCAAAGAACGAATCGTTATGTTACAAAAATCAAAATCACAACAAAAAAAGCAGTGGCGCTACTTACTTATTTTGCCTTTGTTGGCAGGACTTTTAATTAGTATGAACACAGAAAAAGTTTATGTCGAAGCAGAATCGAACCCAATCAATTCAATAGAAAGCACAATTGATTTTGTGGTTTCAAAACTTACCACAGATGCCGAACTAAAGAAAATGTCTGACCTTGTTGAGTCCAAGGGAGGAAGTCTAGTTTTTAGCCAAATTAAAAGAAACAGTAACAATGAACTTACAGGAATTTTAGTAAAACTTAACGACCATAGTTATGGTGGTGATTTCGGACAACCAATTGATTCATTTATTATCTATAAAGAATTTTTTGGTAGAGGTGGCGGATATGTTGGCAGAATCAATGCAGCGACATTGCATTTTGATGATGATACAAATCATCAAGAAAGTATAGATGCTTTGGTAGAAAGAGCTAGTAAGGTTATTTTAAAAAACAACGTACAACAAATAATTACTCCACTTGAGACAAAAAAGACCGATCAAAAATATATTGAAGTCACCTTTAACAAAGACATGACCGATAAAGAGCTGGACGACATCAAAGAAGAACTAAAATCCAACGATGTCAATATGACTATTAAGCAATTGAAGCGAAATAATAAAAACGAAATTACGGACATTAGTGTTGATTTTAGCTCCAATGGTAATTCTGCCAACTATGGAATTTCGGGCTCAGAACCTATAAAACCATTTTATTTCAAAATGGACAAAAACAGTTTTGGAGTTGGTGGGCTCGAAGATGAAGAAATAATTATTGTTGAAGAAATTATTGTTGACAGTTTGAACCACAAATCCGTATCTAAACCTAAAACTTTCATTTTTAGAAATGAGAATAATAAGGCATATGCTGTTGATTCAACTCAAGCCAAACAGTATAACGATCAACGTACTATTGTAATAGATAGAATTAAGAATAAAATAAAAAATCACGATACAATTTATTACAACACTTTAGATTCCGCTGAAATTAAAAAACTTACCAAATTAAAATCCAACATTTATTATGAAAGTAATAAACCAGTAAAAATAATAACTGAGCACCAGACGTTACATGAGCCAGGAATAAACGAAAATACAATCATAAAAATCAGAACCATATCTGATGATCCTGTTTATATCATAAACGGAAAGGCTATCGAAAAAGAACATATTAAGGATATTGAACCAAACGCAATTCACCAAATCCATGTTATTAAAGGAGAAGAAGCTATAAACAAATATGGTGCAAAAGGTAAAAATGGCGTAGTTGTAATTGATCTTAAAAAAGATAATACATGGACCACCAAATCAGATACTAAAAAATCTGATGGACCTTGGTCAATGTCTGTGAGCTCATCTTATGTAGACGAAGAAAATCCTTCCAAAAATGGAACATTAGTCTATATCACAAAAAAAAGTGAAGATTTTGTTTTAGACCATCAAAAAGCGGAATTAAAAAAAATAGGTATTAATGTTAAATATTCAAAAGTAAAAAGAAACAATTTAAATGAAATTACTAGGATAAAAATTGCTCTTACAGACAAAAATGGAAAGGAAACAATTTCAACTTACAAAAACGATGATGGTATTGCCACCATTGAATTTGGAGTAGCAAATGGAAATCTAATCATTAGAACCAGTAGTCCAGAGATGCAAAAAATTATGTCAGAAGATTAACCCAACAAAAGCCAAACTAAAACTTAGTTTGGCTTTTAATTTTTAACAAACATATTATTTTAGTTAATTACAATCTTCTTAACCGCCGAGCCATTTCCATTATTGAGCTTTAGTAAATAAATGCCGGTAGTTAAATCCAAGTCCAGGTAATCTTCAACCGCATTGTAGCGCTTTAAAAGTTTACCATCGATTGAAAATAATTCTGCAGTATTTTCACTTTTCAACCCTCTGATGTATATTCTGCCCGAAGTTGGATTCGGGTAAATTGTTATCTCAGATAGAGTTTCATCTTCTATACTTAAAGATTGCATCCAAGTATCGCCAACATTATTACCCCAAATATATTCTACCAACAAAGGCTGATCTATAAACGGGTTGCGGTTCCGTTGCCACTCGTAAATGACGTTATTTCGGTTCATTTCAAAATCGTCCGGAGGGTCATTTCTATGCCAATCGAGCAGTGTGGCTAAATCACCTAGTTGTCCATCGACTTCAGGGTAACCATCTACAATTTGCAAACCATTGTATCTTATTTCCAAATAAAGTACACTTCTGGCAACATCACCATAAAAACTTCCCTCCGTATCAAGCTCCATTGTTGTATCATCAATTGGACCAGCATAGCCTCCTAAACTTGGTGGTCCGTAATGCTTTTTATTACGACTACTATTTTCTCTTGCATCTACAACTCTTAATGCATGAGCATCTGAAAATCCATGTCGAAGCGAATCTGCTTCTGTATCCCAAAATACATCTATTCCATCGCCGATTTGATCTTCTTCAATACCAAAATATCCGGCTCGGTCCTGTGGAAATGTATGTTCCCTACTCCACTTACCCTCTAGCACTGAACCAGTCTGCCTATCTAATTTAGAACGCCCTTTTTCTAAATATACCAACCAAACCTCGCTGTTATTTTCCGGGTTCTCGTCGGCATTTGTCAGAATATCAATAACATCCGTATAAGTATGCGCTCTTACTATGTTAGGATCTGCAACTATATTCTGAAGTGCATTTCTTAAATCTGCATCAGATAAACCATCCAAACTATCATAATAATTATTGGGTTGCGAACTTGTAACCTGGTTAAATGTTGGATTGACAGGTGTTCCCCATGGTGATGTTTCAATAGTACTGTCTACCACTCTAATTTTGATATTGTTGTTAGATGCAACTATAGGCTCTTCTAAATCCAAAAATCGAATGTTCAGTACCTCTTCACCTTCAGACTCTGCGTCATCTAGCAAAGTAATGGTGGTGCTTATCGTGTTTTGACCATTTGGTATAGTAAGATTAACATTACCTGTATAATCCGCTGTATTAAACCCAAAGCGATTTAAACTTATAGTGAAATTTACGTCTGAAGCCACGTTGGATTCTGCGACAAAAGTAATTTCAAAGGAATCGCCTTCATTATATTCATCTTCCAAAACACTTATTGTAATTGGATTTATAGGTATTCCCGAACCATCATTAAGACGTCTTGGAGTTGGTGTATCCACAAAATAAGTCCCATCATTGTTTCGTTGAATGGAATTTGGATTATCTCCGGAACCTTCACTAATTTGTTGAATGTCCATAAAATTGGGATCATCATTAAATATATCTATTAACGTTGTATCGTCAGCATCGTTTGTATCATATATTAAAACATCTACCAAATTAGTAATAGTGGCAACCGTGCCTTCAGGAAAATCATCTGGAGATGCCTGATAAATAGCCACAGCATCTGCTCCATTTTGGATAATATTATTAGGAATTGTAATTTGTGGATACGGAGATACGCCTTCGCCTCCAATTACCAACAAACCATTATTATCCGTCTGAAATCCATCTAAATCTACCAGATAATAACTAGAATCTCCACCATTTTCGGATCCATTAAAAAAGACTATAATATAGCCATCGGTTGGAAAATTTGGTGTCTGGGATTTTATTTCAACAATTTCTTCAAGTTCCGCGCTTACATTGTCGCAGTCCAATTCATTAATAACAAGTACTTGCGAAAAAGATGAAATTGAAACAACTAAGAATAAGATTAGGGTAAAATTCTTTTTCATTTTCTAATTTTTTTTCAAAGATAAGTTTATAAAATCAGTTAAACTTAAAAATATAAAAGTGATACTATAATCAACACAGCCTCTGTTATAATTTTTAAAGGTGTATTTTTTTTATTTGACAACGGATTATCTAAAAATGGTCACTTTTATGACGAATTGCCCCTACGTTTAAAAAAAACATACAAAAACCCTCTTGAATAATTTCATATTGAAACAAAATTTTAAATATTAATATTAATTTAAAACATTAGTATAGGAAGTTTATATTATACCGAAATATAATCTATCATTTTAGTTATGAATTTAAATGCAGATTCGCTGAAATCTATAAATTTTCTTGGAGAATAAATGGCTAAGCCTATATATTGAAAACTCAATCAAAAAACTGAGAATTATATTAACCTTTTAAAACCAGAAAACTATGATGACATTAGTACAACTAATTATTGATACAATCTTTTCAATAGCTTAAAATCAATCAAAAAATCGATACAATTAAATTCCCGCTAAAATAGCGGGATTGTTTTTTATCCAATTTTCGACCTCTAGGTATAGATTTTTTTTACATCACAACTTTACTCGTAACTTTTACTATTTTTGTATGTAACCAGCATTAGGCAAAAAAGCCTATTGTTTAACTTAAGGCAAATGAAAAAAGCATTTTTTAAAGCTTTAGCCAAAATCAATAAGGCCCTTCTCCCTTCTTACACAAAAAAACAACTAGACCTTAGCAAGGCTTCCAATTTTCAAAAGGCTATTGTCGGTTGGCGTGTTTATGTGACAAAAAATGCGCTTGATTAGCCTTAATGGCTAACAGAACACCATAATCTAGCCTATTAATCCTCTTGATAATTTTTCATATAAAGATTAAAATAGCAGAAATAATTTTATCATTTTGGCACATTACTTGTTAAAATCATAAAAATGAATAACTTTAACTCGCTATTAATTAACACTCAACATGAAAATAAACTATCTATTATTGCTATTAGGAATATTTAGTTATTCCGTTACTGCACAAGACAAGGAAATTGAATATCCTTTTGCCGAACCTGGCACAAAAGTCTCTAGAGGCGTCTTCGGTGCAGACGATCGTAAAGAAGTTAAAGATGCCCACGGCTACGAGGATTTTGTAAGAGCCACCGCAGTGATGATACCAAAAGATAAAATCTATGGTGACGAAGTTTACGGTTGGTCTCTTAGCGATCGATTAAAATCACAATTTGGAACAGATAAATTTGATGACAATGTTAAATACCTAGACCAACCAGCTATCGGATCGTGCACAGGATTTTTAATAGCACCCGATATGATGGTTACTGCTGGCCATTGCATCAACTCAATGGAAGATGCTAATAGTTACGTATGGGTTTTTGATTATACAAGCGAATCTAAATTTATAGACGGAATGTACCTCAAATTTGATCCTAAAAACATTTATGAGGTCGAAAGTATTATCGCTTCCAAATTAGATGATGAATCTAAAGATGATTATGCAGTTTTAAAACTAACAAGAGCATCAGAGAGAGCACCTTATCGTTTTAGGACCAGCGGAGGAGTTTTAAAAAATGGAGCCATCAATACGATAGGCAGCCCAACGGGTTTGCCCTTAAAATTTTCTACAAATGCTGTCGTGGTAGACACATCACCAAACAATTGGTTTAAAAGCAATATCGATTCATTTCCTGGTAATTCTGGCGGACCAGTTTTTGACCAAAATGGTTTTATTGAAGGCATTTTGGTGAGAGGTGCCGTAGAATATTCTGATGGATCATATACTGGCGACTACAAATACGATGAAGATTGCGACTGTGTAAAAACGGTGCAATGGAACAGTGTTGCCTTTACAGCGGGCTGCCAAGCACATAAAATTACTTCTGTGCCCTCGAATGCTTTGATCATGGCCGTTTATGAAAATATGGAATATGCCATTAAAAATAATTTAATGGATAGGTTCAAGTCTTGGAGCATTTACAATTGGATATTCAATCATAAATATACCAAGGAAAAAGGAAGACTCGAGCCACTAGCCATTAAACACAAAAGCAATGAAGTATTAGCCGACATTCTAAGACATACGTCTAATGAAATTTCTGATGATGAAGGACGACATTTTATTGATCTTACGATGAGTAATAACAATGGCGATGCGCTTAAAATACTTTTGGAAAATAATGTATTGGCAGATGCTGGGTTAAATTCAACCAACACTGCACTACAAAATGCCGTAATCAAGAACAAAACAAACATGGCCGAATTGCTATTGTATCATGGTGCGGATGCCAAAATAAAAACAAAATCTGGCGATAACTTGCTGCATCTTGCCGCCAAAAAAGGCAACAAGACCATGGCTAAGTTGTTTGTTGAAAAAGGAGTTGGTGCTGGTGACAAAAACAATGATAAAAATTATCCTGAAAAAATAGCTAAAAAAGCAGGCCATAAAGATTTAGCTAAGTATCTAAAAAATGCTAGAAAGGGAAGATTATAGTTTGACTAAAAAAAGAGTCGTTTAACCTCAAAACAAAACATTATGCTTCCTTTTCAAAAATCTTTACAGACCAAATCAAAAATCTGTTTTCAGATTTTATTTCTGTGCTTATTTATGGTTTCGACAAACCTTTTTGCACAGAACAATGAATACGTCATCTTTGAAAATGAAGCTTATGCAAAACGTGACTCTTGTGTCACAAACAAAAGTGATTTCGACAAGTTTAAACTGAAAAAATTATCGGAATCTACTGTTTTAGATAATTTAAAAATTCAAGTTGAATCTGGTTATAAAGCTGAAGAATTCAACTCAATAGAACGTTTTAACCTCTTCAATTTTAAATTCTGGCTGCTTTCCAACAACGGTTTTAAAAAACAAGGTGATTTAACCATTAAAATTACCTATCTAATCAATGGTGTTGCACAAGAACAAAACTACAGCATTTGCAAAGCTTTTATTGAGCTTATAAATGCAAATGACAAAAAAGAAGAAAAAAGCAGAGGCGAAAGAAAAAATCCGGACTATGTAAAATTGCCCATATATTTTGGAACCGATAGAAATTATACCAAATCTTCTGACCTCAACGACGCTTTTGGCGTTGAACGTTCCGCCTTAAAATATGGCATCGTGGAGGTCAGCATACCACACGACCACAGAGTTGGAGAAATCGAAAGTCCATCTATTTGGAAATTTGAATTTTCCGAAGACCCTTCAAAACATGTAATGCTCCAAGATATCAACCTATTGGACAAAGGTGAATTCTTTAACAAATTGGCTTCTGACATCAAGAAATCTAAAAAGAAAAGCACCTTTCTTTTTGTTCATGGCTACAATACCTCCTTTAGTGAGGCTGCAAAGAGAACAGCTCAAATCTCTTATGATTTAAAATTTGATGGTAAAGCCGTTTTTTACAGTTGGCCTTCGCAAGCTTCAACATTTAGATATGGAACAGACGAAGAAAACATAGAATGGTCCAGAAAAAACATGAGAGTCTTTTTAGAAGACTACCTCTCAAAATCAGGTGCTGAGGATATTTATCTAGTAGCTCACAGTATGGGCAACAGAGGTTTAACAAGAGCTATTGTGGAAGTTATGAATGACAAACCTTATCTAAGATCAAAAATAAAAGAAATCATTCTTGCCGCGCCAGATATCGATGCTGATGTTTTTAAAAACGAAATTGCTCCACAAATGGTATCTAAAACCAAAAAACCAATTACACTTTATGTATCCTCAGATGATTTGGCTTTAAAAGCTTCAAAATTATTGCACGGTAATCCAAGAGCTGGCGATGCAGGTGAAAAAATGGTACTGCTCAATGGAGTTGAGACCATTGATGCAACTGGTATTGATACTAGTTTTTTAAGCCATTCTTATTTTGCGGATACCACTTCTATTATTTCTGATATGTTTGATATTATACAAACAGGACAGCGCGCACTAAATAGAAAAAGACTATTAATTATTAAGAATGAAAGTGATATTTACTGGAAGGTAAAAAAATAAATGCTATCAACTCAAATTTACAATCATGAAAAAAAATTACCATATTAAACTTAAAACCTTAAGCCTCTTTGGATTCTTATTTTTCGGAATTGTGGCAACTGCACAAGAGCGTTATCGTATTGTTTATGACTATAAAACAGAAAAGGTAAATTACCTGAAACTGGACAAAAACAATAAAGTCGTAGACACGCTCGAAAATCCAAAACTGAAAAGAAACAGTCTTGTTGAACTCAAGCTTCAAAATGTAAATCCCTTTGCAGTTCAGGTACAAACAGATGTCAAGGAAGAAGATTTAATTTCTTCCGGACAGGGTTTCAACTTTAGTTCTCTACTGGGTGGCATCAATTCGTTTTCAGGAGATAACATAGATTTAAACACCTCAAATTTACCAGAATCCGATATGTTTCAATCTGAAGCTGGCACTAGAGGAAGCGCTTCCGCAACAAGTAATTTTCAAGATTTGAACAATACAATTACCAATGTTTCAGCTTTAAAAACTACATTGGTTTCTAACTTGCTTAATCCAAATTTAGATAAGGAAACCATTCTTCAGAATTTAATGGAAACTGCAGATGCAGAACAAGACGTGCGCTTGCCGAGTGCTCAAGATAATTTTTATGTCTATCTGGCAAAGGTCGAAAAATCCATAAAAGAAAGCCGGTCGCAATTAGAGGGCAATCTCAAAACAATGTCTAATGAAATTGAGAGTACCAATATCACCGACCAAGAGCTTTCACGTGGCCAATTGGTTTCAAGAAATATGGCACTTGGCGATTTACAACGGTTAATGGCCAACCTTAACCAATCTACCAATCAAAGTTTATCTAATTTAGAAGAGTTACGCTCGTTATATACAATTTTAGAAGCATCAAATTTTGAACAGACCTATGACTATGAGCTGTCTGCCGACAAGGTGAATATTGAATTAAAATTTGTACAAAGCGATTTTTCAAACGAATTGGAAAACGACGGTTCACAAAACACCTTAAAAACCAGAAATATTAAAATGTTTTCAAAAGGTGGTTTTAAAATTAACACAAGCGTGGCCATGACGTTGAATAATTTTGGGTCTAAATCCAACGATTACTTTATTGATGAAGACGGAGTCATTGGAGCAGACGAAAATGATTTCTTTGTGCCCAACCTAAGTACCATGATTAATTTTTATCCTTATATGGGTGAGAACTTTAACGTTGGCGGAAGTTTTGGGCTGTCTATTCCCATTTCCGGAAACGATAGCGTAAATGGCATCAATTTTCTTTTTGGCCCTTCCCTGTTTTTTGGCAGCAAAAGTAGATTGGCTTTGTCTGGCGGAGTTGCTTACGGTCCTGTAAAAAAATTGACCAATGGCTTTGAAGTTGGCGATAACACTTCGTTTAACGATGTGGACAGTTTTACCAAAAATGTCTATGATTTTGGATATTACTTTGGTATTTCCTTCAGTTTATTCGATTTAAATTAAAAAAATAACACCTCATGAAACGTATTATCCTACTGACGCTTGCTCTAACATTTAGTCTCACTGCTGCGGCAGAAAAATATGGTTTAATCATTGCTGTTGGCGACTATCCTGCAAGGACAGGTTGGTCTTCCATAAGTTCGGCCAATGATGTATCTATTATTCAAGATGCCTTATTAAATCAAAATTTTAAATCTGAAAACATAACTGTTCTTTTAAACGAGCAAGCTACAAGAATAGGTATTTTAAGCGCTATTGAAGCTTTACAAGCCAAATTGAATAAAGGAGATATTGTCGTAATTCATTATTCAGGTCATGGTCAACAAATTTTTGACAACAACGGAGATGAAATCGATGGTAAAGACGAGGCAATTGTGCCTTACGATGCATTGGTGCGCTACACTTCTAACTATAAAGGTGAAAACCATATTCGTGATGACGAATTGGGAAACATTATTGCAAATTTCAGAAACACTCTAGGAAAGGACGGTCAGCTATTAATGCTTTTGGACAGTTGCCATTCTGGTTCATCGACTCGTGGTGGAAAAGCTCGTGGTGGAGAAGGTACTTTTGCACCACCTAATTGGACGCCAACATCAGACAAGGATACACATGGTAGTGGACTAGTTGAAAATGTTAAAGTTAACACAGATGCTTCATCCTTTGTAATGCTTTCTGGTGCATCTGCCAATGAATTAAATTATGAGTACGAAGGTTATGGCTCACTAAGCTTTGCTTTCTCAAAAGCAATGAATGAATTGGGAAGTGACTTCACTTATCGAAAATTATTCTCAGCCATTGCTGCTAATATGAATGTGATTTCGCCCAAACAAAATCCAACCATTGAAGGTGATGCCGATTATAAACTATTTAAAGGTGAATATGTAAAACAGCAACCTTACTTTGAAGTTTCACAAGTCCCGCGAGCAGACATCGTAAAAATAAACGCAGGAAAACTGCAACGCTTATTCGATGGTACAACGGTTAGTATTTTACCTGCAGGTACTACCAATGTTGAATCGGCAGATGTGATTTCTAAGGGTACTATTACCAGAGCAACGTTTAATGAATCTATTATAAAACTCGATACACCCCTACCCTCAACAAACGAAAAGGAATTTTGGGTATTTATAGACCAAGCCGCTTACGGTGATTTGTCTATAAATATTTACTTCGACAAATCTTTAAAATCAAAAGGTGTCAAGGACAACGTTAGCCAGTTTTTGGAAGAAAACAAATTAGGAGAAATTGTAAAAGATTCGACTCAGGCCGATTTAATTATTGAAGAAGTTAATACCAATTCTGAACTTTCTATTATCACCAAAAACGGTGGTAATCAAATCTATAAACAATCGCAGGCAGATAACGATTATAGCTCTCAATCGGTAACGGAGGCTATTTTTAACTATGCTCAAGGAAGCTATCTCAAAAAACTAAAATTGGATAATTTGGATTATGAATTTGAATTCAAATTATTACCAGCAAAAGTAGATGAGTATACTGAAGAAATTACAATGTTAGAAGGAGGCGCCTTTATTAACGAAGCTGGAAAATTCCAGGTGAATACGACTACCGATGGAGTTATTTTGCAAGTCACCAACAAAAGTGATCGACCATTGTATTTTAGTATAATAGAAATCAACTCAAAAGGGGAAATTGCTCCATTTATGCCAAATGACAAGTGCCCACTTAATGATAATGAACGTCTTATTCCTGCAGGAAAGACAATGACTTTCAATAATTGTATTTATACTTTTGGAGATCCTTATGAAACTTTGATTTTAAAGGGCTTTGCAACCACCTCACCGATTAATTTTAGACCAACGGTACAATCTAGAGGTGCAGATTCTGGAACTCGTGGCACAAAAGACCCGCTTGAAGGTTTTATAGGGCAAACTTATACCAAAACCCGCGGCAGTAGCGGCAGTTCGGTCAGTGGTCCAATTGATGGATTTAGCACTGAATTTGTTTATGAAATTGTAAAAACAAAAGATTAAATCATGAAAAATACAGTAGCCTACTTTTTAATATTTTTAGGAGTAATATGTTATGGTCAGGATGTAGCTGCCCCTGCACCATCATACAATTCAGTAGGTTTAAAAGTGCATCTTAGTGAGTCCGTTAAAGATCCAATATTAAAGTCTGACATCAAAAAACATTTAAGAAGCAATTACTTAGGAGGGTTAAAAGATGAACCTAATGGAAGCCACTTGTCCTTATCTTTTGAGAATTCTTACTACGCATTGACCAAGCTGCCAGAAAATCAAGTTATTTATAAATTAGATAATTCTAAACCTGAAAAAACAGCACAGCTCATTAACGAGAGCATTTCGCAATTTGCCAATGGTTTCAAAATTAAAAAACTCAATTTAAAAAATACGGATTATCAATTCAGCTTCAGGATCAAACCCATATATTATGAAAATGGTGATATGGGCGGCGAAATTCCTATTGAGAATTTTTCACAAACCAACGGAAATATCAATTTTAACACCAATGGAGACGCTGCCATTCTTGAAGTTTCTAATTTATCCGATCATCCTATATATTTCAGTATTATCGAGATTAATTCCAGAGGTGAAATCAGCTCTTTTGTACCCAACGTGAACTGTGCACTATTGGGCAGCGAACGACGCATTGAAGCCGGTGAAACACTAACTGTTGAATCCTGCCTTTTTCAATTTGGCCCACCTTATGAAACACTTATACTTAAAGGTTTTGCTTCCGCAGAGCCTATTAATTTTAATCCTATTATACAAAACGAAGATGATGCTTCTCTCGATTTTGTAAAGGACTATTATACGGAAATGTTCACTTATCAATTCACCTATAATATTGTTGACTCAAATCAACATATGCCCTACGATGTTTCTATAGACCATTATCAACCAAAAACTTCACCAGAGTTAAAGTCCGCTTATTCAGAACTAAAAGTTTTAATGTCCCAAAACGATCCGCTCAATGAGGAATACATGAACAAGCTCAAAGAAGTTGCAGACTTACATATTGCTTTAGGCAATGATGATGAAGCGGAAGAATTTCTAGAACAATACAAGAAATTATTACGTTCAAGTTTCATAAATAAAGAAAAAAGCGACGAAAGCCTGAAATTAAGCGGATTTAAAAAAAGAGATGAGGCAGCAGAAAAAGCTAAACGGTTTGCACGAATGACCGATGCAGAAAAAATCGCATTTCTTAGAAAAGAAAACACAGAAAAAACGCTTGAAATCAATGCTTTAAAAACTGAAATTTTAGAACTAAAGGCACAACTTAAAAACCAAAACTCAAACAGTAGTTTTGGTAAAGGCTTACGAGGCTCAGAACCGAAGTTGATTAAAAAAAATCCATTATCTGAGTTTACTTATCGTGCATTGATTATCGCAGAGCAAGACTATAATGACGATGCGATTAAAGATTTAAGTTTCCCTATTGCAGACGCAAAAAAACTGGAAACTATCTTGACTTCAAACTACGCATTTGACCAAAAAAACGTAACATTTCTTGAAAATCCTACACGAAAGGAAATTTTTAAAGCCTTACATAATTTATACGAAATTAGCTCACCTACTGATCATTTGCTCATATTCTACGCAGGTCATGGTGTTTACGATGCTGGCTTTAAACGTGGTTATTGGTTACCATCTGATGCAGAAATGGATAATAAAAGTTCATGGATGTCCAATTTGGACATTAAAGACTACATCACCAACATAAAGACAAAACACACTTTATTAATTAGCGATGCGTGTTTTAGCGGTTCAATTTTTGAATACAACAGAGATGTAACTCTTGATCAAACCTCTCCCGTTATAAAAAAATTATTGACCAAAAATGGTCGAAATGCTATGACCAGCGGTTTAGATAAACCAGTACCTGATGAAAGTGTATTTATTAAATATATTTTAAAAGCACTTTCTGAAAATATAGAAGGCTATATTAAGGCCAGTGACCTATTTAATATCATACAAGAAGTAGTACTTTCAAACACGGACAACATTCCGCAATATGGTGTCATAAAAAATGCCAATCATGAGGGAGGAGAATTCATCTTCTTAAAACGTGACTAAATTATGAAATGGCTCTCTCAAATCATATTCATTTTAATTCTAAGTGTTTGCAACCTTCAAGCACAAGAAAAAAATATTTTTGATTATTGGCTAGAAGAATACAACTCAGGCTATAATCTAATGGAAGCCGAAGATTATACTAATGCCGCAATTCACTTTAAAAAGGCTTTTGAGGTTATAGACCAAATTGATTTTAGCACTGATGCAGAAACCCAACTTTATCCCGTAGATAATGAGTATTATTTGGCTTTGGTGCTTTTTAATCTGAACCTATACAAAGAAGCATCTATTCATTTTACAGGTGCCATCGAACAAATAAAACAGCTCAATGGTGATTATGAAGAATTTATCACTGAAGCAACAGCTAATCTGGCGACAAGTCTCGCTTTTTTTGATTTGCAAGAAGCTATTAATATTCGTATAGAGTTAATCGACAAGCTAAAAACTTACGGACAAACACAAAGCCTAACCTATGGTCAACAGCTTTTTAGCCTGGCGTTTCACTATAGAAATTCAGGATTAGAAGATAAATTTTACAATACACTTGTTAATACCGCTCTTGTTTTCAGTAATATAAACAGCACCGAAAATGACTACTATGCTTACATAAGCTATCATTTGGGCAACTACTATTTTGACATTAACAATCACGAATTGGCCAGTAAATATTTAACTAAAGCCACGGCACTCATTGATTATTTAAAAAACGATAAAAGCATAAATCTTCCGGACATTATATACTTAAACAGCGTAGCTTTAGTAAGGCTTGGAAACTACAAAGATGCCGTTTCTCAATTGAAAACCATTGTTGAAAAACCTTATTACAAGCAACCTGAAAATTTACAACTCTACGCCACCTTAATTGATTATTATAGCAATGCCTTGCTCAAAACCAATCAACCAGAAAAAGCAAAAAAACTTTATATTGAAAATATTGAAGTTATTTCTAAAACCTTAGGAACAAACAATGAGATTTACGCCAACCAGCAGAATAATTTTGGTCTGTTTTATTTGGAAAGTGAAAATTTAAAAGATGCGAAGCACCATCTGGATATTGCGAAAAACACATTTGACAATATCAATAGCAAAAACACGCTTAATTACTTTCAACTATTAAATAATTTAGGCCAACTCAGCTATTTTACAGGAAATTACGAAGAAGCTGAAAATTATTACTTAGAAGCCATTAACCTGCACTCAACCCTACCTGATCAAATGCCGATAAATGCAATAAATGTAGAAAATAATCTCGCATTGGTCTATCAAAACACAGGAGGCGACGATTATCAAAAAGCAGAAAAAATCTATGAAAATATCCTCGATAGAAAAAAGGAAATTCTTGGTGAAAACCATCCCGATTATGCCATGACGTTAATGAATTATGGTAATCTGCAAATTGAATTGGGCAACTATTTTAAAGCAGAAGATATCTTCAATGCTTCTTTGAATGTTTTTGAAAACACATTAGGCCCAACAAGTTTAGCCTATGCGAAACAATTACTAAACCTTGGCCAATTTTATTATACCACAAGACAATCTAAAAAAAGTTTGGATGTATTCAATAAGGCCATAGATATATACAACATCAACAATGCAAACACAACTTACGGGATGGCACTGGCTTTAGCTGGTAAAGGTCTTACGTTACAGTTTTTAGGCGAAGTAGATAACGCTTTAGAAATTCAATTACAGAGTTTTAAAATACTTGAAAACACAGTAGGAAAAGGCCATATTGATTACGGAAAAATAGCCACCAATATTGGACTGAGTTACTACATGAAAAATAATATCAGTACTGCCTTAGCATATTTTGAAAAAGCTTTAGAATCATATAAATTATCCTTAAAAGACGGACACTATCTCTATGGTAATTTGCTAACCAATATTGCCGAAGCACAAATTTATCTGGGAGAAAATGAAGCCGCAATCGACAATTTAAATGTTGCCTTGGATAATTTTAAGAATAATTATGGTATTGAAAGCTACTATTACTCTACTACACTGATACAACAAGGAGTGGCTCTGATGCGAAGTGGAAATTTTCAAAAAGCGTTGACTTTGTTGAAAACAGCTGAGCCAATTTTGTTAAAATTCAACAAAAAAAATAGCGACATATACAATCAGCTATTATTTCATTTAGCCGTTAATTATGAATTGTTGAAAGACGAAAAATTAGCCACAGAGTATTATAACGCCTATTATTCTGGCTTTATAGTAGAATTAAAAGACATCTTCACCTATAGAAGCGAAAAAGAAAAGAAGGATTTTATAAAACGTTACGAAACCACACTTTCATGGTTAAATAACTCAGTATTCAACGAAAATTTTAGGAATCCCAACTTAATTTCGCTGGGTTTAAACAATCAATTATTATTTAAAGGATTGCTTTTAAATTCCACTAAAGACGTTTTAACTGAATTATCCAAAAGCACCGATAAAAACATTCAAAAAAAAGTTGAAAATTATAGGCTTTTAAGACTGCAAAGGGATCAATTATTAAATAGAAGTCCCGAAAAAGAAGACAAAAATCTAAGTCAAATACAAAACCAAATCAATAATCTGGAAACAGAATTGGTAAAAATTTATAGCAAGGAGGGAAAAGGTGATGTTGACAATTTTGATAAAGATTGGAAATCGATTCAATCCAATTTATCTGAAAAAGAAATTGCTCTGGAATTTGTGAATTATAAAGAACGTGATGGTAAAAATATAACTAATAAAATAGTTTATAGTGTCTACCTTATTCATAAAAATTGGGACCAGCCAAAGGTGGTAGAACTCTTTAAAGAAGAAGATTTAAAAGCCATATTAAAAAGTAAAAATCCCAACATTCTCTACCAAACCAGAGGATCAAAAGCCAAAAGCACCTCAACTACTAAAGGATTATACGAACTTATTTGGGCGCCGATTGAGGAGCATTTAGTTGGTATTGAAACCATCTATTATTCACCAAGCGGTTTGCTGAATCAAATTCCATTTGCAGCTTTAGATACCGAAGAGCAACCGATTTTGGCAAGCCAATATAATCTGATACAGTTAAGTAACACGTATCATCTCACTGAAAAAATGGTTGAACCAACACCAGAAAACACGATATTTATCGGTGGCGTAGATTACGATTTTGTACCGACCAATCAAAAAATAGATAACACAAAAAGTACGTCTAATATACCTGCGTTTAGAAATACGTCAGGCACACGGAGTTTAGGTTCTAATTGGTCGTACTTACAAGGTACACTTGAAGAAGTAAAATCCGTAGAGAACCTGTTCTCAAAAAGTGGAAAAATCTATTCAAATCTAATTGGTAAAGATGCCACCGAAACAGCTTTTAAAGCACTAAGTGGCAATAGCCCGAATATTATTCATATTGCGACTCATGGTTTCTTTTTTGAGAATCCAAAAAATGATTTAGACGATGTTATAATTTCTTCACAAAACAATCTTTATAAAGTATCCGAAGACCCATTACTACGTTCAGGATTATTGTTTGCTGGGGCAAATTATGCATGGAAAAATGGAAACAACCCATATACCGATGATGATGGTATTTTAACCGCTTTAGAAATTTCTAATCTAAATTTATCCAAAACGGATGTAGTGGTTTTAAGTGCCTGTGAGACTGGTCTTGGCGATATAGATGGTAGCGAAGGGGTTTATGGCCTACAACGTGCGTTTAAAATGGCTGGTGTGGATATCATAATCATGAGCCTCTGGGAAGTACCAGATGAAGAAACCTCAGAGTTTATGCAACAGTTTTACAGCAATTGGCTTAGCGGACAAGACATAAGAACTGCGTTTAGAAATACACAACTAGAAATGTCAACCAAATACAAAAACAACCCAGAGAAATGGGCTGCTTTTGTACTATTTGAATAATATCTATATTTAACTAATGAAACAAGCCCTACTTTATACATTTTTATTTCTCGCAACCGCAGTTTTTTCCCAAGAAGATTCTCGCGGTTCTAAAGCGACCTCAACAGAAATTGATGTTGTAGGCACTAAACGAGCTTTGGTTATTGGTGTTTCAGATTACAAGGAAGATGCCCTAAAACTTAAGTATGCAGACAACGATGCCGCTCTTTTTAAAAATTATTTAAGTGATGTAGAAGGCATAAAAGATGACAACATCACACTCCTTATTAATGAAGATGCCGTTGCACTAAATATTGTACAAGAGCTCAAGCAGCTTTTCAATAGTTCACAAAAAAATGATGTGCTTTACCTCTATTTTGCAGGTCATGGTGATGTGGTTGACGACTTTGGGCAAAAGGAAGGTTTTCTTTTAGCATCAGATGCCAACGCGCACCAAGAGTATTATTCTGGTGGTGTGCTTACGCTCAATTTACTCAATACCGTGATTAACAATCTTTCTACAAAAGGCGTTAAGGTTTATCTTATTCTAGATGCTTGTAGATCTGGTTTTGTTTTTGAAGACGGAACCCAAAAAAATATGGGAACGATACAGGCGATGTTTGAGAATTCTTCAAAATTCTTAAGTTGTGGTTCTAATGAACTGTCTTACGAAAGTGGCGATTTAAAACATGGATATTTCACCTATTATCTGGTCAAAGGATTGGCTGGAAATGCAGATGCCAATACAGACAACACCATTATTTTTAGGGAAATTGATGATTATCTCTATGACAACGTCAATACAACAGTGGCTCAAAAACACAATAAAACCCAAACACCTGTTGTAAGAACCAAAAATGATAGGGCCGTTTTTAAAACTGTTCAACCAAGTGATAACATCATCGCTTTTGAAACCTTGAGCGAGGCTATAGAAAACACCAAGAAACTGGCTGCCAGAGGCATTACAGAAACAGATTTAAAAGATAAAACCGCTGGTACAACCATTAAAAAATTTAAAGATGCCATTGAACGAAAATCTTACTATGGAAAAAGCTCTAGCTCTTATGAAATTTATAAATCCTCGGTAAATGATGCCTCAGTTCCAGAGACGGTTACCGACAAAATGAAAAGTACGTTACTAAAGTTATTATCTAGTGAAGCGCAAGAGTTAATCAACTTATATATAGATGGAACCAAAAATTTACCCTCTAGCAAGGAGTTTACAAAACAATCCAAACATCTTGAAATTTGTTTGGAACTGATGGGTGAAGATGGTTTTTTAACAGAACGGATTAAAGCTTCACAATTGCTATTAGAAGCTTATGCTATTATTCGCACCAAGAATTATTCAAAATTTCCAAGGGCAAAACGTCAGCTTCAGCAAGCCATAAAGCTAGAACCTAGAGCAGCTTATATCCACAATGCGCTAGGTGAAGTTTACAATCAACTAAAAGTTTACGACAGTGCATATTACCATTACAACAAAGCGAAAAATTTAATTGGTACATGGGAGAAACCTGTTACTAGTATCAGCGACAATTTTATGGATCAATATCAGTTTGAAGATGCTAAAAACACCCTCAATATAGCTTTAGGTGAAAAGGGTTTAAACTCCAATTTAAAACTAGGAGAAATCAACGAAAAACAAGGCAAATATGCCATTGCAGAAACTTACTACCAAAAGGCCTTAGCATTGGATAAGGATAACACACAAACGTTACAAAGACTGAGCAACATCCAAAAATTAAAAGGTAATACAAAAGCATCTTTAGAATATTACAACAAAGCGGTAAAGACAGACTCCATAAATACTTTTATTGGGTATGGTCTATTAAATTATATCACCGACAACCAAATACCAGAAGACAAAGCAGAGTTATTATTACTCAACGCCATAGATTATGAACCTGAAAATGCCATAGTATATTTTGAATATGCTGATTTTTTAAGGTTGAAAAAATCTAAACTATCTCGATTACGTCTTGCGGATTCACTTTACAGAAAAGCAATAAGCATAGATCCTTTTAATGCTAAAGCTTATGCTGGTCGTGGTTGGCTACTATCTTCAATGCGTAAGCCTTTGGGTGCTAAGAAGTCTTTTGAAGCAGCCATAGACGCTAATGAAGATAGTCCAGAACCTTACTTTCATTACGCCAACTATAACAAGGAACAACTTAATGATGCTGAAAAATCGCAAGCATTTTATCTTAAAGCTATAGAAAAAAACGATTATTTCATTCCGGCTTACGAAGCTTTGGTCAATCTTTACAACTCCGAAAACCAGCAGGAAAAAACAATAGCCCTTTTAAACAAGGCTATTGCAAAGACTAATGATGTTCCAGATTTTTATCATCTTTTAGGACAAACCTATTTTTCTAAAAGCAATTATTCTGAAGCTATAAAGGCCTATAAAAAAGTAGCTGAAATTGATCCTACCTACGTAAAGAGTTCTCAAAACCTTGGTTACAGCCAACTGGAAACTAATCAAATTGAAGATGCACAACATAATTTAGTACGTTCATCAAATTCTGACGTCTTTGGTAAGCGCCAAAAAGAAATTTCTGAATTTGTCTTAACCATGGCAAAAAACAAATTAAAATTTGGTACTCCTGCAGAAGCAAAAAAACTCTACGGCATAGCATTTACGATTGACAACTCAGCGGAAACTGCTGTAGTCTATTCTAATTTTCTGTACTTACAAGGCGAACCTATAAGAGCATTGGAGGTTGCATTACCAGCACTGCACAAAGACAATTCCAATAAATTGAATATTGCTCTTTTAGAAACTATGGTGAAAGCCGCCATTGATGCAGACGCTGGAGATAATGCCAATTATTATTATCAAAATCTTACGAAATTAGATAACAATCCTGATATGCTTTTAGCTGCTGTTTATGCACAATTTATTGGCGATTTAAATAGCAGTGAAAATTACCGAAGGCGAGTTGACCAAAATTTACTACGCTCAAACAAACTTAAGGATTTTTACACCCAAAATACAATTGACAAATATATACTATCCCAATAACTACCACATTTTTAGCGTACTCTCACTATTTAATTCACGCAAATCTGGTGTTTGTTTGCCGTTAGTTAAAATATTGACCCGTTTTAAAAGCTCAGTAATATCGGTATCGGTCAGTGTTATTGGATTGTTTAATTCTTCCTTAGTAATCACAAAACCGCCAGCTTTAAGTTTAGTTTTTAACAAACCAATGTATGCACTTGTAAACGCTCCATTGCCTAAGGCCTTATTCTCATAGGCCACATCTTCTCCCGATGATGCGGAAATTACGGTAATACCGCTTTTAGACAAGAAATCTTCAAAAACATCCGACACAATATCCGATAATTTAAATTCAGGTTTTGGATCTTCAGTACTTCTGGATTTAGAACCTCTTTGCCCTATTCCATTATTTCCAGTTGCCGAAATTTCCTGACCAGATTCCATATCTAGAGTATTACCCGAATGGCAAGTATCCATAAGCAATAATTTATTGTTGGCCTTGGAACTATTAAGGCTTTCGATTATAGCTCTAAAACCCAAACCATTAGAATTTACATCGTTAAAATCCATATCGTGAGCTGCATAGTAGTAATTTAATTCTCGATCCAAGACACCGTGCCCAGCCAAAAATAGAACTATTTGATCTTCAGGTTTTGCATTTTTAAAAACCTCTTTAATTTCTTTTACTATAGATTTTGAAGTTGCCCCCTCATTAACTAAATGCCTCACAGTTACACTAGTAAATGAAACTGGCTGCGCCTTTTCCAGTAAATCATCGGGATTTATAAATTCTTCTTTCACCAAAGCATCCGTCATAGAAATCCACTTCGGATTATTATCAAAATTGGAAAAACCAACTACATTTTCCTTTATTATACTAGTATCGAGCAAATCGCCCTTTCTATCATAATTCTCAATTTTGAATCCAGAGACTTTTGAGTTTCTTCTTATAACTGAAAGGGTTTGACCATCATCAGAAATTGAAACCTCATCCGAAGATTCCAGATTTTCTATATTTAGTTTTTGAGGTAATTCATTTTCTATTCTTAAATCCTTATAGAACAAATGCCCTTCTAAATCCCCATAAACCAAATGTGCGCCATTTGTTGAGAGTGCTTTAATTTGTGTAGAATATATATCGGCCGAATCAATGACTTTGCTATTATCTTGTGGATTTAACTTATATACATTAGGATTAAATGCTTGATATTTTACATCCTCTTTATCAATTTCTCCAAATGTTATTAGAATTTCATTTTTACTTCCATCAAAATTGGATGCAAAATGTGCCCATCTATTGTTTTTTAGCAGCACCAAATCATTTGTGGAAATATCCTGATCGGCCAAAGATTTTGGGATTTCTATTTTATTGAATCTTTCTTTTGAAAACGAATATTCAAAAAACTCATTATTATTAGTCTTCAGATAAAATCCATCATTATCTGGATTGGCAAAAAGCACAGGTTCAAAATTATAAACACCCATACTAAAATCCTTTGGCATTGCAATAGGTTGGATGCTTTCTGACTTAAAATTCCAAATTAAGAATGAGTCATTCGATGCCTCAAGCCAATAGTTGCCGTCAGTTGTTAAAGGATGTAACTCATGTAAACTATTATACTTGCCAGAGTACTTTCTTAATTCTGCGATAGCATCATTGGTGTTATGTAAAATGAATTGATTACCATAAAACTTGGTTTTGTATTCAGCTAAATCATCTTCGGATAACTTACCATATATTTTAGCCATATCCAATGCGTCTTTGTCTGCAAAAGTGAGATTATAATCAGATTGTTCATACTCCGAAACTCCGACCGAAAGCAAATACAAATCTCCCTTTTTATCTTCAGGTATTTGTTTACTTTCATTAGATTCTACATTGGCAATTTCAAATTTGTTTTTGGCTTTTAATGCCATTGCTCGTTCTAATAAAGCAACATATTCAGGGTTTGGATGGCCAAAAATTTTTAGTATTTTTTCTGGTCTGAAATAAGTGTTTTCAATAGTTTTAAATGATATCGATTTGTCATTCTTGATGGCTTTTAGATAATCTTCAGGGTCAACGTTGCTAAAATAATTACCTTGAGCATCGTAATAGACGTGACTGTCTGGAGTAGGATGTTGCATAGCTCCCAAAACAGTTTTTGTTTGTGGATTAAACACCTCAATTTTACCATTATTGAAGCTGAGTATCAACCTTGAGCCATCACTATTGTAAGAAATCTGTTCGGGGAATTCGGTCAGCTCGTAAGGCATCACTTTATTTTCCAAAAAGAGACCTAGACCTTTAGAAATCATTGAAACCTTATCTTCACCTTTTGTTGCAATATCTGTGATTAAGGCACAATCTGTTTTTTGTGCTTGGTGTTCACCTTTTTCATTTTTGAATATAATAATGGATTCCTGATTACATTTACCGAAATCTATGGTATAAAAATCGACTCCAACGGAAAATTCATTCTCTCCAAAACTGTTAATGTAGTATTCTCCATCTACCAATTGTTCTTTTAGAATCGTTTTTAAACTATCCAATTTTTTTAAAAGCAATTCATTTTTATCCGAAATCAATAGCAGGTAATCACCATCATTTGAAAATTTTCCGAATTTGTATTTACCTTCGATTTTGGTGATTTCATTTCCTTTGAGCAAAACAAATTCCTGAGGTTCGGTATAACCTGAATTATAAAATTCTTTCAAGCTCAGAAGCAATTGATTATCGCTTGCATTATAGTCTAATATTTGACGTTGGGAAGTTTCAAAGTTACTGATGGCTCTAATTTTATCCTCCACCAAATCGTAAGCATAAAATCCGTAGACAAACTCATTGCTTTTTGCGATTTTATAACCATAAAACGGATGGATTCCATTAGTTTTATTGTATTTAAAAGTGGAAGATCCAAAATCAACTATTCGGTGATTGGCCTCCAAATATCCTTTATAGCCCAATTTTGAAAATCGATTTTGAAACGTACCTGGACTATATAGTTTTATTTGATGGTTGTATCCTGCAAGACCATTTTTTCCGATAGCAGTATTAAAAACCATCCAATGATCCTTTGGTAAAAAAGTAGCTTTTGAAAGTTGAATGTATTTTTCGGTTTGGGGTGCAGAAATACTTCGGTCTGTAGAATTAAGTTTTGTGAACTCTAACTTTATTGTTTCATTCTGCTGCGAAGAGACTAGGCTACATATTAAAGAAAATACTAATAAAACAGAATATCTCATAAGGCAAATTAATTTGCGATTTTCTCAATTGCGGAAGCACCATCGCTTATAATAGCATCTTTGTTATCACTGAGCATACTTGGCAGTTTATTGATGTATTTGCTCTTATTACCTTCGTACTCTTCTAATCTTACATTTACCTTTACAACTCCATATTTATCGTTTTTATCCAATTGAGTTGTAATTGGAATATCGTAGTACCATGGAGATAAAATTGGTGTTTCTATAAGATTTTTAACCCCGTATTTTAGTTTCTTAAAATCGTATTCCTGTTCAATTAAGGTGGCATTTTTTGGAGTTCCGTCCTCACCACGCCACTGTCCCTCTATAGCAATTGAAATTTTTGCATTTAGATCCTCATCACTATAAACTTTTGTCTTTGAGAAAAACACACGCAGCTGATTAAAACTCAATCTTGTAATTCCTGGATTTTGAGGATCGCTGATTAATTCAATTACGGCATGAAAATTCAATAAATCATCTTGTTCAATCCTAATAACATCATTAAGGCTTAAAGCTGCATTATTACCACGGGATTTTGGCATGTTACTCACTTCTTCCGTAATAAGAGTTTTCATATTTTCTTTTTCGTTCAGGTCTGTCGGTTTTGAGAATTTTTTAATATGAATTTCGTTATAGGTCTTTTCTACGTCGCCTAAATCTGTGTTATAATAGTTATTGATCGATATGGATTGTGAGTAAGTACTCGTTAAGGATTTTGACGATTTTTCTGCCAAATAAGATGCACCAAAAAACACACCTTGTAGCACTGCTTCTACGAGTCCACCTCTGGTATTGGCGCGTTTCATTTCCACAACAAACTCTTCGTTAGATTGGATGTTTGAGCGTTGGTGTACTGCACATGAATTTAATATTATTAATGCAAGTAGTAGTAAACATTTTTTCATTTTCAAAATTTTAATGTTGAAAAATATCATTTATTAATTTAATAGCGAAATAAATAAGTCGAGTGCCCTAATTCAGCAATTAAAAACATATTAAGACATGTGTCATTAAAATTGAAGTCTAAGAAAGCTACTTCCTATTGAGTATTGAGTGATTTAAACTGAGAATTCAAATTAACTAAAACTAGATAGGTTTAAATGAGCTATCGTTTTGTGCATTTGGTAACTTTGTCAATATCGAACAAGGTGAAGCAAAATCCGGAACTATTTATGTTGATGCATTTCTCCAATATATCTTGAAATCTAAAAGATTTTGCATTTAGATTGGGATTACAAGCGAAAATATTAGGTTGAAAGAAATAATTACCATTTATAAATAAATTATTAATATCGCAGAAAGAAGGACAAATATGACTCAAAGATTATTTGAAGTAAAGGGAGTAATACAAAATTATGCTTGGGGAGGAACTGACTTTATACCTGAGTTGTTAGGACTACAATCAAACGTAGAACCAAAAGCGGAATATTGGCTTGGTGCTCACGTGAATGCGCCTTCAATCTTAAAAACATCAAAAGGGGATCAACCCTTAAATGATTATATAAATTCAAATCTCCATCAAACTTTGGGAGATCAAATCGCGATGAAATTTGGGAGATTGCCGTTTTTATTCAAGGTTTTGGATGTCAATGACATGCTATCGATACAAGTACATCCCTCAAAAAAAGAGGCTGAAAAAGGATATAAACGCGAAAACGAAGAGGGAATACCTTTAACTGCACCACATAGAAATTATAAAGACGATAACCATAAGCCAGAAATTATGGTGGCACTTAGTGAGTTTTGGTTATTACATGGTTTTTTGCCCAAAGAAAAGTTGGTACAAGTATTAAGAAGCACGCCAGAGTTCAATCATTTTTTAACTGTTTTTGAAGAAAAAGGATATTTGGGTCTTTATAAACATGTGATGGAACAATCCCAAGAGGAAAGCAATAAAATATTGCAACCGTTAGTTGATCGAATAATGCCACTTTATTTATCTGGAAAACTAGAAAAATCGAGTGCAGATTATTGGTCAGCCAAAGCGGTAGATACTTCAGAAGACAAAACTATTTTAGACAAAGGAATCTATTCCATTTACTTTTTTAATATCGTGAAAGTGGATGAAGGTGAAGCTCTTTTTCAGGATGCAGGAATTCCGCATGCTTATTTAGAAGGTCAGAACATGGAGTTAATGGCCAATTCAGACAATGTATTGCGTGGAGGTTTAACACCAAAACATGTTGATGTACCTGAGCTATTAAAGCATATTAAATTTGAAGAAACTAAACCACATATTTTGTCTGGGCAAATACAAAAGAATCATTTAGAGCGTATTTATAAAAGCCCTGTTCCAGACTTTGAACTTAGCCAAATAGTTATTTCCGCAATAGATGTATATCAAACTAAAACCAAGACAGCTGAGATACTAATCGTTATTGAAGGTACGGTAGAAATTATTGAGGGAACTACATCATTGAGTTTGCACAAAGGCCAATCTGCATTTTTAATTGCAGGAAGCCGATATAGCATATCAACACCCAATTCTGCCGTTATTTATAAAGCTAGCGCACCGATCACCTAAAAATAGATACTGTTAAAAACTAAAACAGTTAATCACAGAAAGCACAGTGTTATAACTATTTTAGATTATAGCAAGACCTGTATTCAAAACAAAGCGGAGCACCCAGGATTGCTATCGCATCCATTGCGCTCCGCTTTAAAAATAGTTTCAACAAAAAAAACGCTCAAGCTAGCTTGGCGTTTTTCTTTTTGAAACTAATTATTCGTGACCTCGACAGGATTCAAACCTGTAACCTCTTGAGCCGTAATCAAGTGCGCTATTCAGTTGCGCCACGAGGCCTTTTTATTGGGATGCAAATATACTACATAAATTAAAAATCTACCAAACTATTTATTTCAAATTTGTAAATGATTATTTTTGAAGTATGATTTCTACAGAAACGCTTCAACCTTTTCACTATCTATTTGATTCAGAAATTATTGACAACATCACTCATGTTGCTTTTCTTAAATCTTTTCAGAAAAATGATATTATTATAGATATTGGACAGGACTTAAATTTCATTCCACTTTTAATAAAAGGAAATATAAAGGTTTTAAGAGAGGACAATAATGGCGACGAACTTTTACTGTACGTTTTGGAATCTGGTGACACTTGCGCTATGTCTCTTACGTGTTGTATGGCAAACTCTATGAGCAAAATACGTGCGGTTGCAGATATAGATGCTACGGTAATAATGATTCCAATAGAAAATATGAAACTTTGGTTTGATACTAATGAGAGCTGGAGAAATTTCATTTTGCAAAGTTATCAGATTCGCTTTGATGAAATGCTGGAAACCATAGATACTCTTGCTTTTATGAAAATGGACCAACGTTTATTTAAGCATTTAACCGACCTCGTAAAATTATCAGGTTCTACCGTTTTAACTGTTACCCATCAAGAAATTGCCGAAGATCTTCATACTTCACGTGTTGTAATTTCACGGCTTCTTAAGCAATTAGAAAATGAAGCAAAAATAGAATTGGGAAGAAATAAAATTACAGTTGTAGACTTCTAAGTAACTTTAGTCACATAGATTTAACTCTAGAATCATACTTTTGTGTCAAATTAAACTTATGGATTATATTTTACAGCCATGGCCATGGTACGTTTCTGGGCCTTTGATAGCTATCGTTATGTATCTTCTACTCTATTTTGGAAGAACATTCGGCATGTCCTCTAACTTAAGGACACTATGTGCCATTGGTGGTGCAGGCAAGCATTCTGATTTTTTTAAATTCGATTGGAAATCACAACGTTGGAACCTAATTGTTGTTCTCGGAGCAATTGTTGGAGGGTTTATCGCGTATTTTCTGTTATCAAATCCTATTAACATTGATTTAAACCAAAATACCGTAAAGGATTTGGACGCTTTAGGTTTTGAAAATGCAGGTCAAAGTCTTTTACCACCAGAATTATTTAGTTGGGACAATGTGCTTAGCTTAAAAGGGCTATTGATTCTTATTATTGGAGGATTTCTTGTTGGTTTCGGTACACGCTACGCAGGTGGTTGTACTTCTGGCCATGCCATAACCGGATTAAGTAGTTTGCAAATACCGTCATTTATTGCCGTAATTGGCTTTTTCTTAGGTGGCCTTATTATGATTCATTTAATTTATCCAATTCTATTTTAATATGGGCAAGTATATAAAATTCTTTTTAGTTGGTATTTTATTCGGAATAGTTTTAGTAAAATCCGAAGCCGTATCCTGGTATCGCATTTTTGAAATGTTTAAATTTCAATCCTTCCATATGTATGGGATTATTGGTACAGCAATCTTAACAGGTGTTGTACTGCTTCAGGTATCAAAACTGAAAAACATAAAAACAATAGAAGGTTCAGAACTTAATGTCCCATTAAAAGACAGAAGTTTTACACGATATATATTGGGAGGTACAATTTTCGGTTTGGGCTGGGCACTTTGTGGCGCTTGCCCTGGACCTATGTACATTTTATTAGGCACTGGCGCATTTTCAATACTAATTGTTATTGCAGCAGCTCTATTAGGCACCTTTGTATATGGAATATTTAAAAATAAATTACCTCATTAAATGGAAATGACTGAAATCTTAGGATATTTAGGTGCGCTAGTTGTTGGTTTGGTACTAGGACTCATTGGTGGTGGTGGTTCAATTTTAACTGTTCCTATTTTAGTTTATTTTATTGGCCTTAACCCAATAGTTGCGACAGCATATTCCCTTTTTGTTGTGGGTATCACGGCGATTATTGGCGCATTTCAAAATTTTAAAAAAGGGTTGGTAGATTTAAGGACAGCCATTATTTTCTCTATTCCTGCATTTATCGCAGTTTATGTGACGCGACGGTTTTTGGTACACATGATTCCCGATGTGGTTTTTAGCATAGGTGATTTTGAGGTAACCAATAGCATATTTATCATGGTGCTTTTTGCCATTATTATGTTATTGGCCAGTTTCTCAATGATCAGAGATAAGCGTACAGATATTGAAAATTCTAAAGATATTAAACCCAAATTTAATTACCTCTTGATAGCCGCTGAAGGCTTTATAGTTGGTGTTTTAACTGGTATTGTTGGTGCTGGAGGAGGTTTTTTAATTATTCCTGCTTTGGTACTATTGGCAAAGTTACCAATGAAAAAAGCCGTTGGCACATCATTATTAATTATTGCTATAAAATCACTAATCGGATTTTTAGGAGATGTTTCAAATCTAGATATCGATTGGACTTTTTTAGTGATTTTTACGTCAATTTCGATTATTGGAATAATTATCGGTGGATATGTCTCAAAATATTTCAGTGGCAAAAAATTAAAGACAGGATTTGGATATTTTACCCTAGTTATGGCTATCTATATCATTTATAAAGAACTGATTTAACAGTTTGTGACAATTGTAACAGACCAAAAAATTGAAGTTTTGTAACTTCGTATAAAACATATTAAGATGAAAATTGAACAATTATATACAGGATGTTTGGCACAAGGTGCTTACTACATTGAATCCGAAGGTGAAGTTGCTATAATTGATCCACTTCGTGAAATTGAGCAATATGTTGACCAATCGCAGTCAAACAATGCTAAAATAAAATATATCTTAGAGACTCATTTTCATGCAGATTTTGTTTCAGGCCATGTAGACTTAGCCAACAAAACTGGAGCTAAGATTGTTTACGGTCCTGGCGCCTCTACAGATTATGATATTTATTCCGCTAAGGATGGTGAAGAATTAAAACTCGGAAAAGTCACTTTGAAAGTACTTCATACTCCAGGCCACACTTTGGAATCTACCACTTATTTATTAAGAGATGAAAACGGAAAGGATCACGCTATTTTTTCTGGAGACACTTTGTTTTTAGGAGATGTAGGTAGACCTGATTTGGCCATTAAGTCTGATTTGACCAAAGAAGATTTAGCAGAAATGCTTTACGATTCCCTTAGAAACAAAATAATGCCTTTGGCAGATGATGTAATTGTTTATCCTGCTCATGGTGCAGGTTCTGCCTGCGGAAAAAACCTAAGTAAAGAAACGGTCGGTATCTTGGGAGAACAAAAGAGAACCAACTACGCGCTTAGAGAGGATATGACCAAAGAAGAATTTGTAAAAGAAGTTTTGGATGGAATTGCTCCTCCTCCACAATACTTCGCAAAAAATGCAATGATGAACAAGATGGGATATGATACTTTTGATAATGTTCTGAAAACAGGCAACGTACCATTAAACCCAGAGGAGTTTGAAGCAATGGCAAACCATGAATCAGCTTTGGTATTAGACGTACGACCACAATCTGAATATATTAAAGGTCATATACCAAATTCTATATTTATTGGATTAAATGGTTCGTTTGCTCCTTGGGTTGGAGCATTGATTACAGATATTAAGCAGCCCATTATATTAGTGGCTCCAGAAGGAAAATCGAAAGAAGCTGTAACAAGATTATCACGAGTGGGATATGACAACACTTTAGGGTATCTGGATGGCGGAATTGAAGCTTGGAAAGCCGCTGGAAAAGACATTGACACACTTGAATCTATTTCGGCTAACGAATTTGCACATCGCGCAAAGTCTAATGACCTAAACGTCCTCGATGTTAGAAAAGATGGCGAATATAAATCTATGCACTTGGAAAATGCACAACATTTTTCTTTGGATTTTATCAATGAGAAAATGAATGAAATCGATAAAAACAAAACCTACCACATACATTGTGCAGGCGGTTATCGTTCGGTTATTGCAGCATCTATTCTAAAAGCTAGAGGTTATGATAAATTAGTAGATATTGCAGGTGGTTTTGGCGCCATAAAAAAAACAGATTTGCCCACTACGGATTTTGTTTGTCCGTCAACATTATAAAAAAGAAAAACCTCACAAGTGAAATACCTGTGAGGTTTTGTATGTTATAAATTATATTGATTAAACAATTTCTGCACTTAATCCAGCTTGCAATAGCTTGGAGCATCTTGGCTTTAAATCATCATATTCACCAGTTTTAACCGTACACTTGCCTTTATAATGCACCAATAAAGCACACTGTTCTGCTTGTTCCGGCATATGATCGCAAGCGTAAATTAAGGTATCAATAACGTGATCAAACGTATTGACATCATCATTGAACAAAACAATTTCATTCTGCTCTACAATTTCCTCTGCAAGCAAAACATCAGATTCAACTTTTTCTTTAGTGCTCATAATATATCGGAATTTATGTAAAGTTAAAAAATATTAAGTAAATATAAAAAAGAGCAGTATATACAAATCTTTAAAAAAATCATTTTTTTATTTATATAATCCTGAAATTAAAACATAAGAAAATGGATTGTTTGAGTAAAATCAAACAATCCATTTTAATTGATTGGTATATTAATCTAGCTCGTTATTAATTACAAGGACCCAAATTACTCCATCCACCTGACACGCGCTCGTATAAATTCCCAAAATATGTAACACGGTCACCAATATTATAGCTTCTACCACTTTGCCACTCGTCTACTCCATCACAAGGACCAGCTGTACTTTGAGGGTACATTGCCAGCAATGCTGTAACATCGTTGCCGTTAAATTCTCCATTTGCACTCGTCGAAAAGCATGCTTGCATTACCGAAGACACATCCCTACCCGTTGGAGTACCAGCAATGTGAACAGCTCCATCCGATCCAGAGCCTTCATTTCCTTGAGATGAAGACGGACAACTCAAACGGTCAAACCAGTCTGTATGACGAAAACCAACAGAGTGACCAATTTCATGAGTAATCACATGTTCGTTTACATTTGTTGAAAATTGCTCAATCCCATAAATCTGCACAAACTTATTGGCTTGTCCACTTGAATTTGGGAATCCAGCAACACCACCTGTACCATTCGGATTATTTACAGAATTATCATAAACAACCATATCGGCCGCTTGATAGTTGGTACCAAAAGTGAGATTAAATTGTAAAGTGATATTTAAATTATTAAAATTATCCACCGCCATTTGTAAAGCTGTTCGAGCTTTTGTGGACAATGCCTGGCTTCCACCGGTATAACCTAGTATATCAATAGTACGGTTGTTTCCTTCTACTAAATTAAAGGTTCTGTACTGACGGCTATTGGGATCAGTTCCATCAATAAGTTGATCTAACTCTGCTCTGGTAAAGGTAATATCGCTACCAATAAAAATCCTTTCTTCAGTTGTTCCATCTGGTAAGTGAAATTCGCCTTTAGAAACGATTCCGACATCAATATCTAAAGTCTTAATTGCATCTAATAATTCCTTATCGTCAACGAGCGTTCTGTTTTCCAGTTGGTTCATATTGATGATGATCTCCTCACTAAAGTTTGAAACATCTTCAATTGCCTCTTCTTTTTCACATGCTGTAAACAACAGTGCGAACACAGGTATGGCAAATGCGAAATATTTTATTATTTTTTTCATTTTAGAAAAATTTAAATTGTTAATACTTTGATTAAGTCGTTTATATAAACTTGGATATAGGATTTCCACGGTCGACATATTGTGAAACATCGACTAAAAAATACACTAAGACTGAATAATATTATCTATATAAAGGTACGGATCGGAGGTGGTTTTGGATTACGGAAAAACCGCACATTTTTTCGGTTTTTATGTTAATTTATCTTAACTTATTGACAATAACACAATTAATTAGAATATATATTGAGAAATACTTAAATTTTAACAAATTTTACGGCATTCCATTTATTTTTATGCAGTTTATCGATAAAATTAAGTCCGTTTGCCTGACATTTTCTATTAATAATTTCAAAATCATCATCATAAAAACCGCTTAAGAACAATATTCCGTTATTGTTTAAGTGATTTACATAGGTCGAAATGTCCTGTAAGAGAATATTTCTATTAATGTTTGCAATAATAACATCATAAGAATTTTTAATTACGGACGCATCACCTTCAAAAACTGATATATGTTCACAATGATTACGCTCCACATTTTCTAAACTATTCAAATAGCACCAATTATCTATATCAATAGCGTCTAGTTTTGTTGCTCCTACTTTTTCGGCCAGGATAGCGAGAACGCCAGTGCCACAACCCATATCTAAAACCGATTTGTTTTTAAAATCATTTTTTAAAATATGCTGAATCATCATATGCGTTGTTTCATGATGACCAGTACCAAAGCTCATTTTTGGTTCTATGATAAGATCGTACTTCGTAGTAGGTTTTTTATGAAAAGGTGCTCGTACAGTTACCAGATTGTCTACTTCAATAGGTGTGAAGTTTTTTTCCCATTCCTCATTCCAGTTGGTTTGTTTTATTTCTTCTGAACTATAAGTAATTTCAAATTCGTCCGATTTTAAAATCTGAATATCATTAAGAATTTCATCATACCACTCTTCTTTCTGAATGTATGCCGTAACACCATCTTCAGTTTCTACAAAACTCTCAAAACCCGCATAACCCAGTTCGGCAATTAAGATTTCTGTTGCTGGCTGTAATGGCGAAACTTTAAAGTGGTAACCTAAATAAATTGGATTGGACATGGATGTTTAACTTTTATTGAGCTGATTAGTGCGTTAGCGATAGAAACGATATCCTTTTTTTTAGTGGCTTGGAATGAATTAACTATCAATTTTGAATTAAATATTTTAATATACCTCGACGTTTGAGAGCTTTAAAGAAAAAAAGATATAGTGAATAGCGCGACCCAGATGACGCTGCGTCATCTGGGAAACGCCCATATATTTTTTTTAAAATGCGTTAACGATAGCAAAAAAGTCTTCGGCATTTAGGGATGCTCCACCGATTAGGCCACCATCCACGTCTGGTTTTCCGAAAATCTCCTTAGCGTTATTTGGTTTTACACTGCCTCCGTAAAGAATGGATACAGCATCCGATACGTCACTACCGTATTCGTCGGTTAGTGTTTTTCGAATAAATTTGTGCATATCCTGTGCCTGTTCCGGGCTCGCAGTTTCTCCGGTTCCGATGGCCCAAACTGGTTCGTATGCCAAAATAATATTTTTGAATGCAGAATCCTTGAGATGAAAGAGTGCATTTTTGATTTGGTCACCGACAATCTTTTCCTCATTACCCGACTTGCGGTCTTCCAATTCCTCGCCAAAACAGAAAATAATCCGCATATCATTAGCCAATGCTGCATCTACTTTTTTGGTGAGTGACTCATCGGTTTCATTATAATACGCGCGACGTTCGCTATGTCCCAATATAACGGTTTGGATACCTATACTTTTAAGCATACTAGCACTGACCTCTCCTGTGTAAGCACCATTTTCAGCAAAATGCATATTCTGTGCAATGACTTCTATACTACTTTCTTTTAAGGTTTGGTAGGCTTGCCACAAATTAGTGAATGCTGGCGCAATCATCACCTCTGCTTTTGAGGTTTTGCTCTGTTTTCTTAAATCAGTAATTAGCCGTTCGGTTTGGGCCAAATCGTTATTCATTTTCCAGTTTCCTGCTACAATTTTCTTTCTCATTATTATAGGTACCTCTTTGAATGAAGGGATTTTTTTGGTTAACATTAAACTTGAATAACAAAAATAAGATATTATTCCTATCCTAAGCTTTCTAAGAATGAGGAACTCAAAATTTCAAAAAACTAAATTACTAGGACAACTTAACTCTTGGGTCCAACCAAGCGTAAATAAAGTCTACCAGAATATTAATGGTGATAAATACGATAGCAATGACTAAAACGGCTCCCATTATTACTGGTAGATCTAAAGTGTTGAGTGCGTTTACGATTTCTTTTCCAAGACCGTTCCACCCAAAAATATATTCCACAAAAACGGCTCCAGCCAACATAGACGCAAACCATCCTGAAATAGCAGTAACAACTGGATTTAAGGCGTTCTTAACAGCATGGTTTTTAATAACCTGAAATTCGCTCAGGCCTTTTGCTCTAGCAGTCCGGATGTAATCTTGATTCATGACATCCAATAAAGAATTACGCATCAATTGAATAATTACAGCCAATGGACGAATACCCAAGACTATGGCAGGAAGTATTAAATTTTTCCACTGGATAGTCATTTTTTCGCCAAAATCGTCAAGCTCGTAAAGACTGCCTGTCATTTCTAGATTGGTGTATTCATGCAATACAAAACCAAACAGCCAAGCGAATAATATGGCACTGAAAAATGAAGGTACGCTCATGCCAAAAGTACTCAGCACTTGAATTAATTTATCGATCCATGTGTCTTTAAATAATGCCGAAATGATACCGAATATAATCCCAAGACTTATAGCTATGACAATAGCTGAAACCGCCAAAACGAATGTATTCGGAATGGTTTCTCCAATGACTTCGGTTACTTTTTTGCCCTGTTTAGTGAATGACTCACGTAAATAAGGAGTTTTGATTACTGTTGTGGTATTTCCAATGGTAAACAATTCTGTAGCTGTATATTTATTGTCTCGCAGATAGGTATAATCTTCTGTTGAGTTAGAATGAAATGAAATTGGCGACAAATCGTTTAAATAGTACAAATACTGTGTGCTAATTGGCTTATCAAAACCATATTTTTTCTTTACAGCTTCGACTTGTTCTGAATTTTGATTCTGACCCAACATCATTTTGGCCGGATCACCTGGCAGAATGGTAAACAAAAAGAAAATGACAGTAACTACACCCAATAATGTGATAAAAGCGTAAAAAATTTTATTTAGAAGATAGTTGATCAGAGTTTATGGGTTCTTGAGAATTAATTCTTTTTTCTATTTATGCAAAATTATAATTCTACATCTTCAATGTCATTCCAATGAGCTTTTTGTTCTATTGTACCTTTATTTAAAATTACAATACCTGGATTTGAGCGTACAATAGTTTTAATCACCTTTTCGTCACAAAGATAAAAATCGAAATTAAGGTTGAAATCTTCTTTTAATTGTTGCTTGTCTTGCGCTCCAGACGATGTTAATCCAATTACCGTATAGCCTTTTTTCAACGCTCTTTCAGAAAAGGATTTTAACATTTTTAAGCCTTCTAATTCAGCTTTATTGATGTCGTACATTGCAATGATTACCAAGTTTTCTTTCTCTAAAAAATAATTAGTTAAGTCCTCATCATCAGATTCAATGGAAAAATCTTGGATAGGTGGAATATATCCCTCATCAATAGTTTTGGTCTCTACACCCACATATTCACCATCAACATTTGGATAACTACCATTGGTTACAAATTCCTTCTCTTCTCCATTGACATTAAAAGTCCATGTGTATTCTAGAACAGGTTTTTGAGCATTTTCTGGAACTTCCATCTGTTTTTGAATATTCTTGCCAATAGCATAAGCTCTAAAATCTATTACCGGCAAATGCATAAGCACATGATAGCCAAACCATAAGGATAGTATGAAGCTTAATAAGGCAATCACCGTTGTTGGCAGTTTTGAGAATAGTGGTTTAATGTGTTTTAAACCAACAAATAGAATCACAATCAATACCAAAAGAATCACATCTTTTGTAAAGCTTTCCCAAGGTGTAAGTTTCAATGCATCACCAAAACATCCACAATCTTTTACTTTGTCAAAATATGCGGAATAAAATGTTAAAAATGTGAAGAATACTATCATTATAAGTAAACTCCAAACTGTAAATTTTGGTTTATAGCCAATGAGTAAAAACACACCAAGAACGACTTCAAACACAACCACAATGACCGAAATACCAAGCGCATAAGGAATCAAGAATTCTATATTTAAAACATCAGCTCCAAAGTATTCCTGTAATTTATATGAAAATCCTAAGGGATCATTGAGTTTTATAAATCCCGATATGATGAAGAGAATTCCAACTAGAATTCTGCTTATTTGTACTATGTATTTCATAATGTTTTTGTCCTTCCTGCGCTAGCAGTAATCTACTTATTTAAAATTTATCTAATTATGGATTGCTGCTTTCGCAGAAATGACAATCAGTTAGCTTCATTGAGATGAATCATCGCAAAAACAGCATAATTAATCATATCTTGATAATTGGCATCAATGCCTTCACTTACTAATGTTTGCCCAGAATTATCTTCAATTTGTTTTACTCTTAATAGTTTTTGCAAAATTAAATCTGTTAAAGAACTCACTCTCATATCACGCCATGCCTCACCATAATCGTGATTTTTATCAAGCATCAACTGTTTGGTGATTTTAATTTGTTCGTTGTATAATTTAATTGATTCAGCAGTATTCAAATCAGGTTGCTCCACCACTCCTTTTTTAAGTTGAATCAATGCCATTACGCAATAATTAATTATGCCTATGAATTCGCTTACTTCTCCCTCATCTACTTTCCTTTCATCATTTTGTTGCAATCCTCTTATTCGCTGGGCTTTAATGAATATCTGATCGGTCAAAGATGGCAACCTTAATATGCGCCACGCACTACCGTAATCACTCATTTTTTTTTCAAAAAGAGCTTGGCATTTAGCAACCACAGTATCGTATTGTTTTGAAGTATCCTTCATTTGGTATATTATAATTTCCGTAAATTTCGCTTAAATTATTTAGAGTTCAAAGTTGAACGTTCTAAATTCAAAATATTAACAACATTATCACAATTTTAAAATTCAAATTTAATTCTGAATAAAACAATGACTATAAATTGCAAAGGTAAACTCATAGATTTAAAGCAACCCAAAGTAATGGGAATCTTAAACGTAACACCAGATTCATTTTACGATGGTGGTAAATACAACAATGAATCTGCAATTTTGAGTCAAGTCGAAACCATGCTTAGAGATGGGGCAACCTTTATTGATATTGGTGGTTATAGTTCTCGACCAAATGCTGATAATGTGTCAATTTCAGAGGAATTATATCGCGTGGTCCCTATTATAGAACTAATTTTGAAACGTTTTCCTGAAACACTCTTTTCAGTTGACACCTTTAGAAGCGAAGTTGCAGTAAAAAGTGTTGAAGCTGGTGCAGCCCTTATTAATGATATCTCTGCAGGAAAACTTGATGGTTCTATGCTTGAGACTATTGGTAAATTGGGTGTACCTTATATAATGATGCATATGAGAGGTAATCCAAAAACAATGCAAAAGCAAACAGACTATGAGGATTTAACGAAAGAAGTCATCTCTTATTTTGCCGAGCGTATTGCCGCTGCTCACGCCCAGAAAATCAATGATATAATTATAGATCCTGGTTTTGGGTTTGCCAAAACTATAGCTCAAAATTATGAGCTTTTAAGCCAACTAGATTTATTACAAATATTAGACAAACCTCTGTTAGCTGGTATTTCTAGAAAGTCAATGGTTTATAAAACTTTAAATATCACCTCAGAAAATTCGTTAAATGGCACAACAGCCTTACATATGGTCGCTCTGCAAAAAAAAGCGAAACTGTTAAGAGTTCATGACGTAAAGGAAGCTGTAGAATGCATCAGTTTATACAACCAGCTTAATGGTTAAATTTTTAAATTCATTTATTAACATAAATTCTTAAATTAGCAAAAACACTAGCTTTTGGACAACTTACAACTTTGGGATTTTAGATTTATAGATTTTGTAGATGTCTTTCTTGTCGCTATTCTTCTATATTATATTTATAAATTAGTAAAAGGCACAGTTGCAATCAATATTTTCATTGGTATTCTGATCGTTTACTTGGTTTGGCGTCTTACGGATTACCTCAACATGGTGATGTTATACAGTATTTTCGATGGCTTTATGAAAGTTGGAATTATTGCGCTAATTGTGGTATTTCAACCTGAAATAAGAAAATTTCTATTAATGGTAGGATCTACCAAAATTGGTGGCAAACGCAATATTTTCAAAAATTTTAAATTCCTTAAAAATGACGACCCAACTACTACAGACGTTGATGCCATTATCAATGCCTGTAATCGGATGGCATCTACTAATACCGGAGCACTGATTGTTATAGAACGTAACAACAATCTCGATTTTTTGACCAATACTGGTGATGAAATGAACATTCTGGTGTCCCAACCCATTATAGAAAGTATTTTCTTTAAAAATAGTCCTTTACATGATGGAGCAATTATTATAGACAATAACGTGGTGAAGGCCACGCGTGTTATTCTGCCAGTGAACAATGAAAAAAATATACCAGAACGCTTTGGGCTCAGACACAGAGCAGCCGTTGGCATTACCGAAAAGACAGATGCACTAGCTATTGCGGTAAGTGAGGAAAACGGACAGATTTCCTATTTGAAAAATGGTGAATTTGTAATGTTTAAGGATACTGATGAACTCACAGCAAAAATAAAAGAAGATTTGACTTAGTGGAGTGCAAAAACTGTAATAGCTCTTTGAGAGAATCACAAAATTTTTGTGATGAATGTGGTGCTAAGGTAATTCGTAATAGACTAACTTTTGGTAATTTATTTGAGCACATCAGTGAAACCTTTTTTAACTATGACAACAAGCTACTGCGTACTTTTATTGAACTTTTTACCAAACCAGAAGAGGTTATTGTTGGTTATGTAGAAGGGGTCAGAAAAAAGTATGTTAATGTTATTAGCTATTTTGGTATTTCTCTGACGTTAGCAGGTATTCAAGTTTTTTTAATGAGTACTTTTTTTGAAGATGCCATGAATATTGATTTTGGATCTATACTTGAAGTGAAAGAATCAGCTGCCCAACAAAACAACCCTTTTAAGGATTTCGATTATGATTTTTTTAATAGTTACCAAAGTCTAATTTACATTATCGGTGTACCTATATCAGCATTTGCCACTTGGGTTACCTATTACATTTGTGGCAAGAGACGCTTTAATTTTACAGAGCACTTAGTGCTTAACCTTTACTATTCTGCACAGATAATTATTATTACCTCAGTGTTTAGTATTCTGTTTCTACTTTTTGGCCTCAATTATTTAATAGTCTCCAGTATTATTATGATACCGTTATTTATATATCTATATTATATATTAAAACGGGTTTTTAATGAAAGTCATTTAGAGACCATTGCCAAGTTTTTAATCGTTTGCTTTGTCTATCTTTTATCATATATCATAATTTTTTCAATTTTTGCGATACTAGCTGTATTTGTAATAATGTCCACTAAATAAAATGAATTGTAAAAACTGCCATACCGAACTATTAGAAAACGATGATTACTGTAGAAGCTGTGGCGGAAAAGTTATCAGAAATCGTTTAAGTTTCAGAAATTTATTTGAGCATCTGAGTGAAACCTTTTTTAATTATGATAATAAGCTATTACGCACTTTTGTTCAACTTTTTAAAAACCCTGAAGATGTCATTGTTGGGTATATCAACGGTGTTAGAAAAAAATATATAAACCCTATTAGCTTCTTTGGATTGGCATTGACGCTCTCAGGTTTTTCTTTATTTATTATAAAGAAATTTTACATGAGGTATTTAGATATGTCGAGTATTTTTGAAGGCTTCAACATTCCGAAGGAAGTTCTTGCCGAATCCACTAATGGCTCATTAGAATACAGTTCTATAATCTATTCGCTTTTTGTGCCTGTTTTTGCCTTAATCTCATGGGTTGTTTTTTTAGATAAGAAATATAATTTTACTGAGCATATCATAATCTATCTATATTCTATGTCTCTAATGAGTATATTAATGGTGTTTGTTTCTCAATTAATTCTATTAGCTATACCCAACTATTATATTCTGTTTTCTTTTTTGACCTTCCCATTAATGTTTATTTATCATTGTTATTTACTGAAACAGATATTTAAGATTAGTCCGTCACAGTTAATATTGAGATCTTTTATGGCGATTTTTATATTTATAGTAGTTTACATTATAAGCACAATTATAGGAGGTCTAATTATGTTTTTTACTGGGTCCATAAATTTAGAAGATTTTAAACCACATTAAAACTATACCGCTTCAGCCTTTAAAAACTGAACTTCGTATAGATTTTTGTAGTAACCATTCTGTAATTTAAGTAGCGATTGGTGTGTACCGATTTCTACAATTTTACCAGCATCCATTACAATTATTTTATCGGCTTGCTGAATGGTTGCCAACCTGTGAGCAATTACAATTGAGGTTCTTCCTTTAGTAATAGTGTCAGTGGCGTCCTGTATAAGCTGTTCTGAATAGGAGTCTACGGAAGAAGTTGCTTCATCCAAAATTAAAATACTCGGGTTGGTTACGTAAGCCCTCAAGAATGAAATTAGCTGTCGCTGACCTGAAGAAAGCATCACACCTCGTTCTTTTACATTATAATGATAACCATTAGGTAAACTTGAAATAAAATCATGAATCCCGATGGCCTTAGCGGCATCTATCACGTCGGCCTCAGTTACATATTCATTATTCAAGGTTATATTATTAACTATAGTATCTGCAAACAAAAAGACATCTTGTAGCACTACAGCTATTTGTTCTCTCAATGAACTTAACGTCATGTCTTTAATGTTAGTACCATCTACTTCTATAGTGCCAGAATCAATATCATAAAAACGATTTAATAGATTTATAATAGTTGATTTTCCTGCACCTGTGGCACCCACTATAGCAACTGTTTCGCCTGCCTTTACATCAAAAGAAATTCCTTTTAATACTTCTTCATCTTTAATGTATGAAAAACGAACATCCTCAAATTTTATGTTGCCTTTAAATTGATTGGCTTCATGAGTACCAGAATCATCGATATTTGATTCTGTATCGAGCACTTTAAATACACGGTCTGCTGCTACCATTCCCATTTGCAACGTGTTGAATTTATTTGCAATTTGGTTCAATGGTCTAAATAACATTGGCACAAACATGGTGAATGCAATTAGATGACCCAAAGTTGTTCCTGGATCACTCGATACAATATCATAACCACCAACTAAAATCACCATTGCCATGGTAAGTGATGACAAGAATTCTGCAATAGGAAAGAAAATTGAATTGTACCAAACCGTTTTTAACCATCCTTTTTTATGACGCTCATTTATAGTTTTAAAATTTTTATATTCAGTAGTTTCTCTAGTAAATAATTGAAGTATTTTCATTCCCGTAACACGCTCCTGAACAAACGAATTGAGGTTTGACACCTCTGTGCGTACATCTTCGAACGCACGTTTCATATATTTCTGAAATATCTTTGTAGCAAAAAGAATGAGCGGCAAAGTGGTAAATACTATTAGACTCAATTTCCAGTTCATATAAGTCATAAAACCAGCAACAACCAACATTTTTAGGATGTCACTAAATATCATAAATAAACCTTCACCAAAAATATCGGCTATACGTTCCATATCCGTTACTGCCCGAGTAATCAATACACCAACCGAAGATTTATCAAAATAAGTCATTTTGAACTTAAGCATATGCCGGAACAATTTTACCCTTACATCCTTTACAACGGATTGCCCTAACCAACTAGCATAATAAATAAACAACAGTTGGCAAACCACTTCTAAAAGCAATAAAGCTAACATGATGCCAATGTAAAACACAAAACCATCGTATTGTTTGGTCGCCACTTGTACATCAATGGCCTCTTTTAAAACATAAGGTCTTGTGGCACCAAAAATTGCTAAACCAATAACACATATTAAAGAAAGAATGAAAATCATTCGATATGGCCTAATGTATGTTAGCAATCTCGTGAAGAGTGAAACATCAAATATTTTCTTCTTTGTCTGTGTCATGTATGCCAAACTTCCTTTGGTATTTATTTAATTAAATTCGTAATTAACTCATTTTAATACAATCAGGATAATCAACCCTGACCAAATAAAGGCCGTGCCCAGGAACCGAAAACCCCGCTTCAGACCTATCCTTAGATGCTATAATCTGATGTAAATCTCCTGGTTTAAATTTCCCTAATCCAACACTTATCATCGTTCCGACCACTGCTCTTACCATATTTCTTAAAAATCGGTCTGCCGAAATTACAAAAATCAGTTCATTTTCCTTTCTCTCCCATCTCGCCTCTTTCACATTACAATAATACGTTTTCACATCTGTATTACTTTTAGAAAAACATTGAAAATCACTATACTGCAATAGAATATTACAAGCCTCATTCATTTTATCAACATTTAAAGGCAGCTGCATTTGATAAGCATAATCATAACTAAATACATTCTTAGAAGTCGAAACTCTATAATGGTATGTTCTGCCTGAAGCGTGAAATCTCGCATGAGCATCATCCTTTACCTGAAACACATTTGCAACAGCGATATCTTTAGGTAACAAAGAATTTAATTTGTAAACTAAATCTTTTGAATTGATCGCTTCATAAAAATCAAAATGGGCGAACATTTGTGACGCATGTACTCCAGCGTCGGTTCTCCCAGCTCCCATGATTGAGATTTTTCTTTTTAGTAAGATGCTCAAAGCTTTCTCAACTACTTCCTGAACAGTGATGGCGTTCGGCTGATTTTGCCAACCATGATATGCTTTGCCATTGTACGAAAGTTCTATAAAAAACCGCAAGAGAAACCTTATTTTTGTAATTCACAAAGGTAGCTAATTACTTAAGAGGCAAATCTGAAATTTTCAGATTATTAACAAAAATTACGCAAAAAACTCTTTTGTTTACAATCCGGATTTTTATTGGGATAAAAAAAGTTACTGAATCAAGTTTACCACAATTGAAAAAAATACTTCTATTATCTGATACCCATAGCTACATTGACGACGCCATTTTAAAACACGTAAAAAAAGCCGATGAAGTCTGGCACGCAGGTGATATTGGCGATCTAAATGTTACAGATCAAATAAAAATACTGAAACCATTAAAAGCGGTATATGGTAATATTGATGATGCTAAGGCCAGAAGAGAATTTCCTCTCCACAATAGGTTTCGATGCGAAGAGGTAGATGTTTGGATGACGCATATTGGTGGTTACCCACCTAAGTATAATAATCGGGTAAGAGAAGAATTGCAGTTAAATCCACCAGATATTTTTATTACAGGACATTCGCATATTCTAAAAGTAATGCCAGATAAAAAACTGAATCTTCTACATATGAATCCTGGTGCTGTAGGCAAACACGGATTTCATAAAGCGAGAACAATGCTTCGGTTTAAGATAGATGGTAAGCAAATAAAAGAATTAGAGATTATAGAATTTGAAAAACGATAGCATTAAAAAACCCAGACGGCAGCGTCTGGGTTTTTCACACTAATACTACTAAGATGTTAGGTTCATCGTAATCTATCTACAGATTTTACGAGATCTTCGTCCTTTTTAATAGCCTTGTTAGCCAAGACCAAACACACAATAGAAAAAATTGGAAGAAGAATCCCAATACCTTTCTCAGAAACGCTAGTTTCTCCAGATAAGTTTAGAGATTGATACACAAAGACTCCTAGTAAAATAAAGTTTAATATGATATTAAGTCGTCCCAATACAAATTGGGATTTCCTGTTTTTATAACTAAAAATTGAAATTAAAGATAATACAGCCGATCCTAAAAACAAGCCAAAATAGTATATATTATCTTGTGCGTACACCTTTAAACCTTCGTCGTTTGTCCAAAGGTGAAATACAAATATCAACCCTGCAGAAATTGCAGCAGCTAAAACTAAGTATAAGGTTTGTATGCGTTGAATCATGACTTCGTTTTAAAAAGCAGCACAAAATTAGTAGTTTATTTTTGAAAAAGATAGAAATTATATTAAAATAAAATCGTATTATTGCAGTAAATGAGGCAACAATCTGAGTTGCATCACTCTAATCTTCAAAATTAATTTCACTTTTTTTCTTTTTACAATATCTAGAGAATCTTGAATTAATACTATCAAATTATAATACATTATACACATAAGAATGTTTGAAATTTCTCAGTTAAAGGCTAAAAAACTTCCAGAACTACAGGAAATAGCCAAAACTCTCAATGTACCTAAATACCGTACACAAAAAAAATTAGATCTAGTTTATAAGATTCTAGATTACCAAGCCGCAAATCCTGATGCTGTGAAGGCTAAAGTTGAAACTGATAAAAAAGTTGATACCCAAGACAAAAAGCCTGCTCAAAAAAGTCCTAGACAACAGAAACCACAAAGCAATAAAGGACAAAACAATAAAGATACTTCTGACAATAAAGACGACAATAAGTCTAAAACTCAAGAACGTAAGCCTCAAGAACGCAAGCCTCGCACGTCAAAACCTAATAACGACAAGTCAAATAATGACAAGTCGAGCAATAAAGGTCAGGATCAAAAATCCAATGATCGCAGTGACGATAACAAAAGGAATCAAAAAAACGACAATAGACAGCAACGCTCCAAAAGTAATAACAACAGGAACAGCAATAATCCAAAAAATAATGGCAATAAGGATAGTAGAAATCGCTATCGTGAACCAGATTTTGAATTCGATGCCATTATAGAAAGTGAAGGAGTTCTTGATATCATGCAAGATGGTTACGGGTTTTTAAGGTCGTCAGATTACAATTACCTCACTTCTCCCGATGATATCTATGTTTCGCAATCACAGATTAGACTATTTGGTCTTAAAACTGGTGATACTGTTTTAGGTCATGTTAGACCACCAAAAGAAGGCGAAAAATATTTTCCACTTATTAAAGTGAGTAAAATAAACGGTCAAAGTCCACAGGTGGTAAGAGACAGAGTTGCTTTTGAGCATTTAACACCACTTTTTCCTAAAGAGAAGTTCAATCTAGCAGAAAGACAAAGTACAATCTCTACGAGAATCATGGATCTCTTTGCCCCTATTGGTAAAGGACAGCGTGGTATGATTGTATCGCAACCAAAAACGGGTAAAACGATGTTATTAAAGGATGTTGCTAATGCAATTGCCGCCAACCATCCTGAGGTATATCAAATGATATTGTTAATTGATGAAAGACCTGAAGAGGTAACGGACATGCAACGGAACGTACGTGGAGAAGTTATTGCTTCTACTTTTGATAAAGAAGCGCATGAACATGTGAAAATCGCCAATATCGTTTTAGAAAAAGCGAAGCGTTTGGTAGAATGTGGCCATGATGTCGTTATACTTTTAGATTCAATTACAAGATTAGCAAGAGCTTATAACACTGTACAGCCAGCATCTGGTAAAATACTTTCCGGTGGTGTAGATGCCAATGCTTTGCACAAACCAAAACGTTTCTTTGGAGCTGCTCGTAATATTGAAAATGGTGGTTCTTTAACCATCATTGCAACTGCACTTACTGAAACTGGCTCTAAAATGGATGAAGTAATTTTTGAAGAATTTAAAGGAACTGGCAACATGGAATTACAGTTGGATCGTAAAATCTCTAACAGAAGAATTTTCCCTGCCATTGATCTTACATCATCAAGTACAAGACGTGATGACCTGTTATTGGATGATAATACTATTCAAAGAATGTGGGTAATGCGCAAGTACCTTGCAGATATGAACCCTGTGGAAGCTATGGAATTTATTAATGACAGGTTTAAGCAAACCAAAAACAATGAAGAGTTTTTGATTTCTATGAATGGGTAAACAACTATAAGACATAACATATTTCAAAACCTCAAACCTCTAGTTTGAGGTTTTTTATTTGTCTTAAATCTAATCAATACTTTAATCTGACAAAAATGTTATTTAAAACAGAATGGCATTTTTTTTGCATAATCAAGTCCAATATGTTTAACTTAAAAATTGTAAAAAATGAAAAAAGTAAAACTCTTTTTGTTTGTAGCAATTTTGGCTACAAGTTGCAATGCGCAGGATTCCAAAATCACTAAAGACGACATTGCGAAAACAAAAATAAAGATCGACACTATTACATCACCAGAAGGAAGTTGGAAGGTTAACAAGGAACTCGACGAAAACGGAAACATAATTAAATACGACTCGATCTACACTTGGTCATCGTCAGGAAATTTAAAAGGTCTCAAACAAATTGAAAATGACAGTTTACTAAATAAGATGCGTTCTATGTTGCGCCGACAATTTTCTATGTTCAACAGTCCAAACCTGTCGAATTCCATTGACAGCGACTCTATAATGAAACAATTTTTTTCGGATGATTTCTTTTCAGATGATTCTTTCTCTAAACGAATGCCAAATGGATTTCCAAACTTAGAGGACATAATGAAACGTATGGAAGCGATGCAACAGCAATTTTTCAATAATAACCACCGCTATCTTATTCCGCCAGAAAAAACAGAAAAGAAACCTATTCTTGAAAAGGAGCGTGCCTAATATTTTCTGAATGAAAAACAAAACCCTTACCCTCTAGCAAAAAAAAGTCTTTCCATATGGAAAGACTTTTTAATCTCTTAGTAAGAATCTACAATTATATAGCGGCAACGTGCTTAGTTAACTGAGATTTTAAGTTGGCTGCTTTATTATCGTGAATAATATTTTTCTTAGCCAATTTATCAATCATGCTATGAACAGATGGTAACATCTCTTTTGCTTCTTTAGCATCAGTGATTTCACGTAACTTTTTTATAGCACTACGAGTCGTCTTGTGCTGGTATCTATTGAGCACTCTTTTCTTCTCGTTACTTCTTATTCTTTTTAAAGCTGACTTATGATTTGCCATTATTTTTCTTTCTTATTAAAAATTGTAGCCCGTAGGGGAATCGAACCCCTCTTACCAGGATGAAAACCTGGCGTCCTAGCCGATAGACGAACGGGCCATTTTGGTTATTCTACTAATTAAATGAACCTACAACGTTTCCATTGCGGATGCAAAAATACAACTATTTTTAAATGTTGCAACACCTATTTAATTTTTTTTGATTTTTTTTTAATAGGCCTTTGCAAATAACACCCTCTGCATAGATTTTTTACCGCTATAAACACATTCACCTTCCTTTAATTCATTGTTCATTGGTATACATCTTATAGTTGCCTTTGTAATTTCTTTAATCTTTTGCTCTGTTTCGCTAGTTCCATCCCAATGAGCGGACACAAATCCTGTTTTGGTTTCGAGAACTTTTTTAAATTCTTCAAAGTTATCCACTTCTGTTATGTGAGAATCTCTATAATCTAAAGCTCTATCAAAAAGTTCTTTTTGAATTGTTTCTAGTAAACTTTTTATTGTATCTGCTAAATCATCCATTAGAACAATACCTTTCGTTAGCGTATCCCGTCTAGCTAATTCAACCGTACCATTTTCCAGATCTTTAGGTCCAATAGCTATACGCAAAGGAACACCTTGTAATTCGTGTTGTGCGAATTTGGCACCTGGTCTATGTGTTGTTCTATTATCAAATTTACAGCTAACACCAATCTCTTTTAATGATTTTATTATATCCTTAGCCTTTTCCGAAATAATTTCGAATTGCTCATCAGTCTTATATATAGGAACAATTACTACTTGGGATGGTGCCAAATTTGGAGGTAATACCAAACCTTTATCATCACTATGCGTCATAATCAAAGCACCCATTAATCGGGTAGACACTCCCCAAGATGTTGCCCAAACATGGTCTAGCTTCCCTTCATTGTTGGTGAACTTTACATCAAAAGCTTTGGCAAAATTCTGACCCAAAAAATGAGATGTACCAGCTTGTAAGGCTTTTCCATCTTGCATCAGTGCCTCGATACAAAAAGTTTCTAAAGCACCTGCAAAACGTTCACTTTCAGTTTTCACTCCTTTAATTACTGGTATTGCCATAAAATTCTCGGCAAACTCAGCATAGACATCGTTCATCTGCTCAGCTTCATGCAATGCTTCTTTTTTTGTTGCATGTGCCGTGTGGCCTTCCTGCCATAAAAATTCTGCAGTACGCAAAAACAATCTCGTTCTCATTTCCCAACGGACGACGTTTGCCCATTGATTAATAAGTATTGGGAGATCTCGGTAACTTTGGATCCATCCTTTATAGGTATTCCAAATAATAGCTTCACTCGTGGGTCTAACAACTAATTCTTCTTCTAATTTTGCCTCTGGATCCACTCTTAGCTTACCAGGATTGTCAGGATCATTTTGAAGACGGTAATGCGTAACAACAGCACATTCTTTCGCAAAACCTTCAGCATTTTTTTCTTCTGCCTCAAACAAGCTTTTAGGAACAAAAAGTGGAAAATAGGCATTCTGATGCCCTGTTTCTTTAAACATTCTATCCAATTCAGCTTGCATCTTTTCCCAAATAGCATAACCATAAGGTTTAATGACCATGCAACCGCGAACCGCAGAATTTTCGGCTAAATCTGCTTTAACTACAAGCTCATTATACCATTTTGAATAATCTTCAGCCCTACTTGTAAGATTTTTGCTCATTATTAGGATTTTGGCACAAATATTGTGCTTATGTTAAATAAAAAAATAGTTCAGCAAAACTAACTATTTTTACAATGTTCAACAATAAAATAAAAGAGATATGCAATTTAAAAAATTTACAAACCAAAAATTGCCATTTTTTGTTGCTCTGGGCTTTTTGGCCTTGTTAACATCTTGTGGCTCCTACCAATATGTGGGCTACGATAATGATGGCATATATTCTGGTGATTACGAATATGAAAATGAAGTTGAACAGCCAGTAGTTACAACATCTACTAAAGAATCAAACTATTATAAAAATTATTTCGCTGAAAACAAGGCTGAAGTTGATGCGATTACCGCTGACGGCGATATTTTTACCGATATTGATGGCTATGCAGGAGACTATACTGAAAGAGCAATCGACACCCTTGAACAAGAACCAATGTATGGTGGATGGGGACAATCGAATAGTAATATTTCCATAAATATTATTGATAATGGATGGTATGGCTGGAACGACCCATGGTTATGGAACGGTGGCTTTGGCTACGGTTACGGATGGGCACGCCCTTGGGGCTTTAATCGTTGGGGCTATGGATATGGATGGAATGATCCTTGGTTCTATGGTGGATATTATGGATACGGATGGAATGCTGGCTGGGCCTACAATTATGGTTGGGGCTGGAACAATTGGGGCTATAACAACAATTTTTACAGAAACAATAATAGATATGCTTATTCTGCAGGCAGAAGAGGTTCTTTACTTAGAACCAGTAACTCAAGCCTTAATGGTCGAAGTAATGCCGCATTAGCTAGGCGAAATTATTCAACAAGTAGACTTAATGCTAACAATAACACTAGAATTAGGTCAAATAGCTCTTCGAGATCTATTAGAAATTCTTCATCTACCCGTATCAATAGAGGTACACGGTCTACAAGATCATCTAATAATAGAATAACTAGACCATCTAGAAGATCTAGTTCATCCGGAACGGTTAGAAGATCGTCTGGTAACTCCCGTTCATCTGGCACAGTTAGAAGATCTTCTGGAAGTTCAAGAGGTTCATCGGGTACAGTGAGGCGTTCGTCTGGAAGTTCAAGATCTTCAGGATCTGTAAGATCTTCAGGTGGATCTAGCAGTAGATCTTCAGGAAGTTCTAGAGGTTCTAGTAGCAGACGTGGTGGTGGAAGAGGTTAATCGAAATTATTAAATTCCCAATTTAAAAAGGTTATGAAAAAATTACTTATGTTAAGCATAGGACTGTTAAGTACGTCCTATATTTTAGCCCAAGAGATCAGTGTAGCTGATGCTGTGCGATTCTCAGTTGAAGATATTCAAGGTTCTGCTCGATACAGAGGTATGAGCGGTGCTTTTGGGGCACTCGGTGGAGATATGTCTGCTGTAAACGTAAATCCTGCAGGTTCTGCCATCTTTAACAATAGTCATGCATCGCTTTCTTTGGGAGTGTTTGGCAAAGACAATATTGTATCTTATTTCAATGGCACTACTACGGGCTCAAATTCTGATACGGATTTAAATCAGCTTGGAGCTGCCTTCGTTTTTAGAAATACAAATACGAATTCTCCTTGGAAAAAATTCAGCTTAAGTATTGCATACGACAGGACAAACAATTTTGACGACAGTTGGAGAGCCAATGGTGTTAACCCAAATACGAGTATTGCATCGTATTTTGTTGGTTATGCCAACGGTCAACCTTTGGATAATATTTCTGCTCTACCGGGTGAATCTATTTCTGAAGCGTATTCCGAGATCGGTTCAATCTTTGGTTTTGGAAATCAGCAAGCATTTTTAGGGTTTGAAGGGTTCATAATCGACCCTAATAATGATGAGAACAATACTTATTCGTCAAATATTTCTGGTGGCAACTATAACCAAAGATATTCTTATGCCAGTAGAGGTTATAATGGAAAATTAGCTTTTAACGCAGCAACAAGCTATGATGATAAATTGTACTTTGGATTGAATCTTAATTCACATTTTATAGATTTTGAAAGAAGCACATTCTTAAATGAAACCAACAATAACGACCAATCTTCTGTCAGCAGCGTTGGTTTTGAAAATAATTTGTTGACAACTGGAAGTGGTTTTTCATTTCAACTTGGAGGAATTGCTAAACTATCTGAAGAATTTAGAGTTGGCTTAGCTTATAACTCACCTACTTGGTATAGAATTTCTGATGAAACTTCACAGTATTTTGAATCTACCCGAATCGAAAATGGCGATAGTTTCAATACCGTTGTCAATCCCAATGTGATAAATATTTATGAGGAATATAAATTTAAAACTCCAAGTAAGCTCACAGGAAGTTTAGCGTATATATTTGGAAGAAGTGGATTAATTAGCTTTGATTATTCCATTAAAGATTATTCCAACGCACAGTTTAGACCAGATTCTGATGCTGTATTTGGTACTCTTAATTCTGATATAAATGATCTTTTAGATTCATCTCAATCCTACAAACTAGGTGGAGAATATCGCTACAAACAAGTTAGCTTTAGAGGTGGATATCGATTTGAAGGTAGTCCTTATAAAGATGATAGCTTCTATGGAGATTTATACGGTTACTCTCTCGGATTAGGTTATAATTTTGGTAGTTTAAGTTTAGATTTAGCTTACAGCCATGCTGAGCGCGACATCAATCGTCAATTGTATTCAGTTGGTCTCACAAATGCAGCTACGATACAAAATACATTCGATGATGTTATACTAACTTTAGCTTTCAGCATTTAGTATTAAGTATTATAGAAAAATAATAAAGCCCAAACAAAAGTATGTTGTTTGGGCTTTATTATTCTAGCTACCTAAACATTATCGTTTTAATGTAAAGTGTGCCCGAAATTCTTTACGCTCTGCTGTTAATGGCTCATCATACACCAACCTAAACCAGTAATCGCTAGTTGGCATTTTATTTCCATTGAATGTACCATCCCAACCTTCACCAGTTGGACTTAGTTCTTTTAATAATTTACCATATTGATCAAAAATAAATATTCGAGCATTTGGTTGCGAGTCTATTCCTGTAATATTCCAAGTTTCGTTAGTTCCATCACCGTTAGGTGTAAAATAAAGTGGATAATCGATCACAACTACCGTTTCGGAAACAAAACCACATCCGTTTTTATCTCTTGCAGTAATTGTATGTTCTCCACCTGTGACGTTGGTAAACGTTCCTTCGTCTTGCCATGGGCCATTATCCAAGTTATATTCAAAAGTTGTATTTGTTGCTGTCGTAGACGCATTTGATTCTATAATATTATTGCCTAAAAAAGCTTCTGTAGAAACCTCAACTGTTAACACCGGAGGTTCACTTTCAATGACCTCAGTGCTATCTGTATTAGTACACATGGTTACCATTGAGGTACTAGTATCAGTTACCACTACGGAATAAATTCCTCCTTGATTTGGGATGAGACTAGACTGTGTTTCACCAGGGAGGACATTGCCATCCAAAGACCATTCAAAGTCATAATCTGTATCAGAAAGCCCTGTATCGATTACTGGAGGAATATCTACAGCTTCAGTTCCATTGCTAGATAAACACAAGATATACCTATCCTCTAATTCAAAAATAGGCAATAGATTTACTTGTAAGGTTAATTCAGCAATTTCAAAACACTCGTCCGGTCTTATATTGTTACTTACCCTAGCATAAATCACCTGTGGATTATTGAAGTTTTCATACAAGGTGGGTAATGGCTGTACGTTATTAAACGCATCATCCATACTATCATGATAGGTCAAGGAGAAATCCAATGGATCTTGACCATCGTAGATTTCGGCATCTAGAGTAGTTAAATCGAACTGGGCAGAACCATCATTATCTCCAACTTCATCACAAATTTCATATAAAATTATTTCGCCATCAGAGTTGGCATCAGCACCTTCATTGACCTCGATTTCAAAATTTATAATACTAATGGAACATCCTGTATCATTATTGGTAATCGCCGCATAAATAGTCTGCGGGTTACTCATGTTGGTATAAGGACTTGTTAGCGGTGCGTTAAGATTATCCGCATTCATTTGAGAATCGTGATATGTTACCGTAAACTGCGTTGGATCTTGTCCATCGAGAATTTCCAAGGTTTTACTTTCAAGGTCAAAATCAAACTCAAAATCCGTATTATTTTCACACTCAAAAAAATCACTTACTATAACTGTTGCTTGTGGTAATGGATTAACAACGATGTCAAAATCTACAATGGCGTAACAATTGGTCATCGAATTGGTTACTCTTACAAAAATGGTTTCTGTTGGATTTGTATTTTCATATGAAGCAGGGTTTGGGATGGCATCCACTCCATCATTGGCAGCCGTATATGATAAGTGATAAGTGGCCACAACATCTGAATCTCCATTAATAATGAATGCTTCATTCTGAGTTAAATCGAAAGTTTCTATCAAATCGCCGACAGTCACATCATCACATAACAGAATATCATCTGGGTCTATGTTTGGTGTTGGATTTATAGTCCGCAATCTCACGTGTACACCAAAGCCAACACAAGAATTATCAATATCACCATCTACCCTTACGTAAATTTCCTGCTCAAAAGGAGAACTGTCATTTCTATAATTAGAAATATCTGAAATTGCATTCAATTCTGCCAATGCATCTGCTTCATTTTGGTAGAATGTAAAGTTTAAATTCTGTCCAGTCGGCAATCCCGCTTGAGCTCTTATTTGTACTTCAGCATCGCTAAAATCAAAAGTAGTTACACCATTGGTTATACTATTATCAATATCTTCTGTATCACATTCTTCATAAAGAATTTCTATATTAGAAGGTATCTGTGTGGCCTGGACCAACAAATCTAATTGGGCCACTCTGTAACACGAATTGGCATTTTCAACCCTTACATATAGAATATCTGGTGCAGAAGATGGATCTGTATTGGTATAAGCCGTAACATTGGCAATACCAGCACCACCTGTTTCTGCATCCACTAAATTATCATAATAAGTAAATATTTCGTTTGCCGAATTGTTCGATATAAGTGTTTCTGACTCAGTTAAATTAAAATTCGAAAATCCGTCTGAATCATCATCACATTGAACTAGCTCCACGGCATTTGTAACTACCGGCAACTCATTAACTACTAAATCTACTATTGCAGTTTCGTAGCAATCGGGATTGTCATTATTTTGCACCCTTGCTACAATCTGATCTATATTGATTATCACATTTGTGTACAAATTAGCAAGAGGAGCACTACCTGCATCAGCATTGGCCTGATCTTCGTGATAACTAACGGTGAATTGTGCTGGATTTTGAGCACCCAATAATTGCGAATCAATAGATGAAAGGTTGAACTCCACCAAGCCATTGGTATCATCGCCATCTGCATCGTCGTCACACAATTGATAGGAAAACGGTGTTGCTGAGGGTTGATCAAACACATCAATTAAAAAGCTTGTGGTTTCATAACATGTTGTGTTGGCTGTATTTTCAATCCGCACAAAAATTGTTTCAGCTTGATAAGGATTTTGATTGGTATATATTCCAGGTAATGGTGCAGCATCCATGTCTGCATTATTTTGACTAATATGAAAAGAGATCTCAAAATCTGATATGGATTGTCCTCCCAAAATTGTGGTTTCTAATGCCTCTAAATCAAAGTTCCAAAATCCGTCATTATTATCATCGCAAATTAACTGATCTGTAACTGGGTTGGCAATGGGCTGCTCAACGAAATTAACGTTAAATTCAACAACTGCAATAATAACATCCGCTGCATCATAAGCTTCTGCCAGGTAAACAGCACTTGGCGCCACAACATTGTTTAATATTGGTCCTGTTTCAGGCAAAGGATTTCCATCTCTAAACCATTCATATCTTGTTGCACCAGTGGTTGTAGCATCTAGACTTAGGGTTTCATTATCGCAAGCATCGACAGTATTTACTATAGAACAATCCGTGCTACCAGAATCTGAATCTCCGGCATTAGTTTGTTGAAGCGTAATAAAACCAGCATTTTCAGAAAAATTAGTGATCATAACTATATAAATCTGCCCTGCCTGTGCATTTGGTATTTCCATAAATTCTGTTGTTGCTGGTAGCCAACTACAATCAATTTTATTTGCGGGTGTCAGGTCAGCTCCACAATTTATATCTGCATCATTAAAAGGTCCCCAAGCAATAAAATCTACATCAAAAGCTGCACCACTACCATCGGCATTTTGGGTTTGGCTTATTGAGAAATTTAAATCGCCATCATTATCAACTCTCATAAAATACCAAGATGGATAAGGCCAGTCTGTTGGGTTGTTAGGCCCTCCACCAGTAGTACAACTATAATCAATTCCTGACTCTGCAGAGTTAGAAGCACCTGAAACTCCTGGATGAGAATTAGGAAATGTTAAGGCACTATTCCCTGCGCAAAATGGTTCAACATCAGAACATAGCAAACCTTGGGCATGAGTAGAAAATGCTAAACCAATAATTAATATTAAGGATAAAAATTTTGTATTTTTCATTAATTACAAATAGGAAATTTAAGATGTGAAATTTACTAAAAAAATAAGTAAACAACTGTTGGTTCATCGATTACAGCTACTCATTAACGAACTTTATTATAATACAGGTATAATTCTAAAATCCCTACCCTTTTAATACTATTTTTATTACTTATCTTTGCACCTTGATTTATAGAATATTAGTTTGCTACTATGAAAGTTGAAAATAACTACAATGAAATTGATGCATTTGGAGATGACCACATAAGTTCCTCTAGTGATACTCCAATGCGAAAAGATGCTTTTAAACTCTCATCTTCCGAAAAGGTTGAAATTATAAGAGATGATGTTCGGCATATTATGGAGACCCTCGGTTTAGATCTTACAGATGATAGCTTAAAAGGTACACCAAACCGTGTAGCTAAAATGTTTGTAAACGAAATTTTTGGCGGACTAAACCCAGATAAAAAACCAAGTGCCTCAACTTTTGACAACAAGTATAAATATGGAGAAATGCTTGTTGAAAAAAACATAACCGTTTACTCTACTTGTGAGCACCACTTATTACCTATTGTTGGACGCGCACATGTAGCCTATATATCTAACGGAACGGTTGTTGGTCTATCCAAAATGAACAGAATCGTAGATTATTTTGCAAAGCGTCCTCAGGTACAGGAACGTTTAACCATTCAAATTGTAAAGGAACTGCAAGAAGTATTAAACACAGAAGATGTAGCTTGTGTTATTGACGCCAAACATCTTTGTGTGAATTCAAGAGGCATTAGAGATATTGAAAGTAGCACAGTAACTTCGGAATTTGGTGGTAAGTTTAAAGATAAAGAAACCAAAAGAGAATTTTTGGATTATATTAATTTAGACACTCAATTTTAAACGCTTTTTCTAGGCTTTTTTTTTAATATTTTATTCTGATTCAATTTTTACGGCATGCCTTTATACAAAGACCAAACCATTAAAATATACAATACACTATCTGGAGAGAAGGAGCTGTTTGAGCCTTTAACCAAAGGCTATGTAGGCATGTATGTTTGTGGACCAACGGTTTATAGCAATGTACATTTAGGCAATGTGAGAACTTTCATGTCTTTCGACATGATTTTTCGCTATTTTCAGCACTTAGGTTATAAGGTGCGTTATGTTCGTAATATTACCGATGCTGGACATCTTGAAGATGATGCAGACCGTGGTGAGGATAAAATCACGAAAAAAGCGAGGCTGGAGTCTATTGAACCCATGGAAATTGTACAGCGCTACACAGTAGATTTTCATAACGTTTTAAACACTTTCAACTTTTTATCTCCAAGTATTGAACCAACAGCAACAGGTCACATAATTGAGCAGATTGAACTTATTCAGAATATCATAGATAATGGATTTGCTTATATCAAAAATGGCTCTGTTTATTTTGATGTACACAAATACAACAAAAACAATGAATACGGTATTCTAAGTAAAAGAAAACTTGAAGATCTTATTCATAACACACGTGCTTTAGACGGTCAAAGCGACAAAAAGAACCCACAGGATTTTGCATTATGGAAACGTGCAGAACCAACCCATATTATGCGCTGGCCTTCTCCCTGGAGTGACGGTTTTCCAGGTTGGCATTTAGAATGTACAGCTATGAGTACCAAATATCTAGGCGAAAAATTTGACATACATGGTGGTGGTATGGATTTAAAATTTCCGCATCATGAATGTGAAATTGCGCAAAACCAAGCGGCAAAAGGTCAAAGTCCTGTGAAGTATTGGATGCACGCCAACATGTTGGAACTTAACGGCAGCCGAATGAGCAAATCCAGTGGTAATTACATTAATCCTGCGGAATTAATTTCTGGTGACAATGATATAATGTCTAAAGGCTATAGCCCAAGTGTGGTACGCTTTTTTATGATGCAAGCGTCTTACAGAAGTGTTTTGGATTTAACGGATGATGGACTGATGGGAGCCGAAAAAGGACTACACCGTTTGTTAGATGCTATTAAAACTGTTGAAAGTCTAAAAACAGGAAACACATCAACAATTGATATTTCTGAATGGCAACAGAAATGTTATGACTCCATGAATGATGATTTTAATACTCCTATTTTAATTGCTCATTTATTTGAAGCGGTAAAATTCATCAATCAGATCAAAGCTGAAAAAGCGACCATTACATCTGCAGACTTAGAACTTTTAAAAAACACGTTGAATACATTTACTTTTGATATTCTAGGTTTAGAAAAAGAATCAAAAAGCAATTCTGGGGCAGAGAAATTGGCTAGTGCTGTTCAAATTTTAATAGAATTAAGAAAAGAGGCGCGATTAAACAAGGATTTTGCATTATCCGATAAAATTCGTGATGAGTTGGCTGAAGCTGGCATTCAATTGAATGATGGTCGTGATGGCACGACTTTTACGTATTAATTGCTAGTTGTTTTAAATAATTTTTTTGCCTAAAACAGTCATATCGATCGCATTTGAAACGTCTATTATTTTTAACTATGAGATTTCTTGACTACGCTCGAAATGACAGAGAGTAATAATTATGAAAAAAGTACTAGTTGCACCATTTTTATTCTTAATCAAAATCTATCAGACTTTCATTTCGCCTATCACACCTGCAACCTGTCGTTATCAACCCACATGCTCACATTATGCCAAAGAATCTTTAGAAGTTCATGGATTTTTTAAAGGAGGCTGGTTAGCTGTAAAGCGAATTTTTAGTTGTCATCCCTGGGGAGGAAGTGGTTTTGATCCAGTACCACCAAAAGAGGATTAATAATACGTTAATCCCATTTTCAATCCTTTTCAAAATATTATATTTACCACTTTAAAGCCAATACGTATGCATTTTTTACAAATTGAATGGGATCCTACTAAATTTATAGATTTAGGATTTTTTAAATTACACTTCTATAGCTTAATGTGGATTGTTGCCTTTATACTTGGCTTTTACATTATGAAGCGCATTTGGAAAAACGAAAACCAATCCGAAGAATCTTTAGATTCACTTTTTATCTATTCGGTTTTGGGGATTATGCTTGGCGCGCGATTAGGTCATGTGATATTTTATCAACCCGAACTTATTACCGAAGATTTCTTTAGCATCTTTTTACCTTTTAAATTCAAAGGCGGGTTCGAATTTACAGGTTTTCAGGGCCTGGCAAGCCATGGTGCCGCTATTGCCATGATTATTTCCATGTATATTTTTAATAAGAAAAAATTGCATAAATCAGTTCTTTGGATATTGGACCGTGTGGTTATTCCCGTGGCATCAGGTGCCGTATTTGTGAGAATTGGAAATTTTATAAATTCTGAAATCATCGGAAAATACACCGATAGCGACTTTGGTGTAGTTTTTACACAATTGGGAGAAACCGAACCAAGACATCCAGCCCAACTTTACGAGGCATTTTTCTACATTTTTGTATTCCTGATTTTATTCTATTTCTATTGGAAAACTAATAAATCCGAACAACAAGGCTTTCTTTTTGGACTATTCTTAGTTTTATTATTTACCGTGAGATTCTTTGTAGAATTTGTAAAAGAAGCACAAAATATAGAACGTGCAGATTGGGCTCTCAATACAGGTCAGTTATTGAGTATTCCTTTAGTTTTAGTAGGATTGTATTTTATGTTTGTGTATAAGCCGAAAATAAAATTAAAAAAGTAGGTTTGAAGTATATAATCAAATACACTATAGTCCTTTTAATATTTACATTTCTTGTAAATTGTAAAGAGGAAGTACGAAGCACATCTTCAGATAAGGTTGTTGTTAATTTTAAAAAAGAAGGAGTGCTCAGTATTAAAAAAGCGGATTCAGATTCCATAATAAAAACCTTGGATATTGAAATTGCAGACAACGAATACGAAACTCAAACGGGATTGATGTACCGCACTTCAATGGAACAAAACCAAGGGATGCTGTTTATTTTTCCCGATGAACAATTACGTAGTTTCTACATGAAGAATACCAAAATCCCTCTAGATATTATTTATATTGACGAAGACAAGACCATAGTCAGTTTTCAGAAAAATGCACAACCTATGGATGAATCTTCTTTGCCGTCCAATGTTCCTGCAAAGTATGTTCTGGAGATCAATGCTGGATTGGCTGATGTTTGGGGATTTGAAGTTGGAGATAAGATAGCTTCTAATTCTATTGATGACTGAACCAATAGAAGTTTCCATAAAAACAGTAATGGGGCACAACTTAGGTGCAACGGTTTTTAAACCCAAAAATCAAAATAATAAAAGTATAATCATATCTTCTGCTACGGGAGTACTACAGCGGTTTTACCACAAATTTGCTCGGTATTTTTCAGAATTAGGATATACGATCTACACCTTTGATTACTACGGAATTGGCAAGTCTAACTCAAACGTAACATCTCTAAAACAGAACAAAATCAATCTAAAATCTTGGGGAGAAAATGACCAAGCAGCTGTTGTAGCGTATGTCAAGTCCCAAAATGTTGACCATAAGATTATCGTAATTACACATAGCATTGGTGGACAAATTTTGGCTTTCAACCAGAACATACATCAAATTGACGCTATCATAACTGTAGCTTCACAAAGTGGTTATTGGAAACATTGGAAAGGCTACGAACGTTATAGAATGTTCACGTTTTGGTATCTAATGATACCTATGCTCACACCAATATTTGGTTATTTCCCGGCTAAAACCATAAATCTTTTTGAAAATCTACCAAAGCAAATGGTATATCAATGGAGACGTTGGGGAAGGCAAAAAGATTACATGCTCTCTGAATATAATTATGATGATCTTCAGTTTAAAAATTTTCATAAAGATTTATTGTCCCTAAGTTTTCCAAATGATGAGTATGCTTCTGTTTCATCTGTAGATTGGTTAACAAAGCAATTTATAAATTCAAACGTAGATAGACGCCATGTCGTTCCCGGAGATTTAGGTATCCCAAATATTGGACACTTTGGATTCTTTAGAGATAAATTTCAAGATTCTTTATGGACTTTATTGCATAAATGGATTGAAGAACATTCTTAAAACTTTTTATCAATAAATCGAGCAGATCCGCATATTTAAAAAACAAAAAAGCCTTTCCGTAAATTTGGAAAGGCTTTTTAAATATATTCAACTTTTCAATTACACTCGGTGTAATATTGAGCGCATGTTATCATTCTAATTACGCTTCCTCCTCTTCTTTAACTTTCTTCTTTAACGATTCTGCAGCATCACCTTTTTTAGCAGTATCGTACATAACTGGTGTTGCAATAAACAACGAAGAATATGTACCTACTAAAACACCGACTATTAACGCAAACAACAAACCTCTTAAAGAATCAGCACCAAACGTGAACATTGCCAATAACACTACCAAAGTCGTTACAGAGGTATTCAATGTTCTACTCAATGTACTATTTAAGGATTGATTGATGGTTTGATCGAATTTCCAACTGGTGTGCTCGTTTAAGAATTCTCTAATTCTATCAAATACAACCACGGTATCATTCAGCGAGTAACCAATTACTGTTAATATCGCTGCGATAAACGCCTGGTCAATTTCCATACTAAAAGGCATAAACTTCCATGTTAAAGAGAAAATTCCCAATACAATTAATACATCATGGAATACAGCCGCAACAGCACCTAAGGAGAATTGCCATTTCTTAAAACGGAATAGTATATATAAGAATACAACTACCAATGAGCCTAAAACCGCCCACACTGATGATTTTTTAATATCATCTGCAATGGTTGGACTTACTTTACTCGATAGCATTTTACCTATTTTAGCATCTCCGGAACCATCCAAGAATTCTTGGTAAGACATACCAGCTGGTAAATATGGTTTTAACGCTTCAAATAATTTAGACTCAACTTCCTCGTCTGCTTCGGTTGAGTTATCGTTAACTTTATATTTTGTCGAGATCTTTAACTGGTTGGCACCACCAATGGTTTTCACTTCAGCACTTCCAAAAACATCGTTTAATGTAGAACCGACTTCTTCCGTACTCACTTCTTGGTCAAATCGCACTTGATAGGTTCTACCACCAACAAAATCAATACCTTGATCCAAGCCTGTTGTAAATAACGAACCTAAACTCGCTACTATTAAAACACCAGAAATAACGTAAGCAATCTTGCGCTTCTTCAAGAAATTGATATTCACATTTTTGAATAAGTTCTTGGTCATGGACGTTGAAAAATCCAGCTTCCCACCTCTATTTGCATACCAATCGATCAATAAACGCGTAATGAATATCGCGGTAAATAACGATGTTAAAATACCTATGATCAATGTTGTCGCGAAACCTTTAATTGGTCCTGTACCAAATACAAATAAAATTAAAGCTGTTAAACCCGTTGTGATGTTCGCATCTAAAATTGAAGATAATGCATTTGAGAAACCATCTTTAATGGATTCCTTTTGGGATTTTCCTTTAGCGAGTTCCTCTCTAATTCGTTCAAAAATAAGTACGTTCGCATCGACCGAAATACCAATAGTTAATACTATACCAGCAATACCTGGCAAGGTTAATACAGCACCTAGACTTGCTAATACTCCAAATATTAATAGGATGTTTAACAATAAAGCTATATCAGCAAAAATTCCTGACTTACCATAATAGAATACCATCCAAAGTAATACAAATGCTAAAGCAATAATGAATGATTTCATACCGCTATCAATAGCTTCTTGACCTAAAGAAGGTCCTACCTCATCAGCTTGTACAATTTCTGCCGAAGCAGGTAATTTACCAGCTCTTAAAACATTGGCTAAATCGACAGCTTCAGTTAGTGAGAATGACCCAGAAATCTGTGAGTTACCACCAGAAATTGGACCTGTAGAAACACCAGGAGCAGAATACACAATATTATCTAAAACGATTGCGATATTGCCTCTTGTTTCATAAGCTCTTTTGGTCATTTCTTCCCAAATTTTTGCTCCTTTCGCATTCATTTGCATGCTTACTGCAGGTCTGCTCAATTGATCGTAATCTTGCCTAGCATCAGTGATTACCGCACCACTTAATTCTGGTACGCCTTCTCTATTACTTTTTATTGCGTATAATTCTACAAACTCAGATTCTTCTTGTTCGATGCCCCAAACAAATTTTAGGTTACGCATTTCAGAAGGCAACTGTGCTCTGTTTTGTGGTTGGTTTAAGATATCCATTACCTTTTCCTTGTCCTTCGCCAAGAAAATTCCGATAACTGGTCCACCTTGTCCAAAACCTTGAATACCCAAAGGATTAACATCTGCCACATTTGTAGAATCAGACTCAATTTGTCCTGTTAAATCATCAATAGTGCTTGATGTAGTGTCCTGTACTTCTTCACCTTCCTCAATTTCACTTGTATTTTCAGCAGTCTCACCGGCTTCCACCAATGCTTGGTTCACTTGTAATAAATATGGTGCAACCTCTTCAGTTTTAAAGGTTTCCCAGAACTGTAGTTGCGCTGTTTTTGTGATGATATCCACCACACGCTCTCTGTCTTTTGCACCTGGTAGTTCAATAAGAATTCGACCAGAATTACCTAAACGCTGTATGTTTGGTGACGATACACCAAAACCATCAATTCGATTTCGTAATACCTCAAAAGCAGAAACAATAGACTCATCTATTTTTGTTCTGATGATCCCTTTAACTTTATCATCTGACATATCGAATTTGATATCGTCACTCAAATCACGGTTGGCAAAAATATCTGGTGATGCTAATTTTGTATCACCCTTAATTTCATCAAAAGCTCTAAAAAAAGATTCTAAATAAGATTCTTGTGCATCTTTTTGAAGCTCATCTGCATCATCCAGAGCTTTATTGAATACTGGATCTTTACTATTGTTAGCCAAACCTTTCAAAATATCTTTTACAGATATTTGGATTATGGCATTAATACCACCTTTAAGATCCAGACCAAGTTTCATGGCGTTGTCTTCAACTTCTGTGTAAGTATAGTCGGCAACCCCTAAATCATAAACTTTAATAGGTTCTAAATTACCATCAACTTCAACTTTTGAAGTTTTAAGAGAGTCAATGTAATTGATCTCGGCAATGTTGCGTTTTGTTTGGTAATCCTCAACATCATCACTAAATTTAGCGTATGCGTGGATTTCTGCGTTATCCTCTATCTGATTGGCTTTGAATGTAAATGATAATTGGTAAATACTTACCAAGCCAAATAGAATCGCAAAAAGCTTTATTATTCCTTTGTTTTGCATTGTTCTTTTATTTATGTCAAATTTTTAAAACGGGCAAATATAGAATTTAGCCCATAGATTGACAATTGTTTTTATGTTATTAATGTTTTTTTGATAGCTCCTTGATTGATGAATAAAAGCTATAATAAAATGAAGATGGGAATTTATTGTGATAAGCTATTCCCTAAGCTATAGGTCCTGCCCTTACCTCAGGAATATCTCTTGAAGTTTTATTTAATTTATTTTGAACATCTTGATTGACTTGAAAAGCCACTTCAATGAGACTATAAAGTGGATTATCTAAATTACCATCGAAAAAAGTATGGTTCTGATGAAAAGATGAATCCGATTTTTGTGGTGAAGTTGGTATTAATAAGCCTGCAAGACTTAAATCGGAATCAACCCCTTTTTGAATTTCGAAGATATCTAATTCATAGTTATTTTTAGTTGGGAATTGATCATCACTTTTGTCGTCTTGAGCATAAAGCACATTCTCTTGTTGCAACAAAGACTTGATATAATCAACATCAAAAATACTATGGTATGTGATTTTTAACTCACCATTTGGCAGGTGTTCTACAATAATATTATCAGCACCAGCATCTGTAAGTTGTCTTTTTAAGGTAGTAAGCGTTTGTTCCGTAATCTCTGAGGTAGTCTCGGAGGTATTAAATTGTAGTAGAATTTGTTGATTAGCTACATGCGCATCGTTATGACGCAGTACCAACGCGATTAGAATAATTATTAAAACGCCAAAGTAGCCTTTCGCCTTCATGCGGCAAATATAAAAAAATAATCCCGATAGCTATCGGGATTATTATGATTAAAAATTGATGTTACATACCAGGCATTTCTTTATAGCCATCTGGTGGAGTCATATTAAATTTAGCATCATCGACTGGTTGTTTTTTTAAATCAGTCACCTCTGTAATAATATTCATTTTCATCCCTTGCTGATCCATCTCCATTTCCATATACATGGGATATCCTTTAATCTTATTACCCAATACTGCTGTTTGCTGGTTAAGAGCCGGTTCGATCTTATCGGTTGTAAAAAGAATCATTTTCATATCCACCCCATTTTGCGTTATCGTAACAATGTGCTCTTTACACTCATAACCAAGAATTGTTTTAGTTCTTTCTCCTTTTTCTACAGATACGCTGTTCATTAATTCTTCGGTGAGTTCAACAGTTTGCGTCATATACACTTTACCCATTGCAGGAGTATCCATTAAGGTTAAAGTCTCTGTCTTTTTTGGAGTAGTATGAGAAATTGCCGTAATGTCTCCGGTCATTGGATTTGATAATTCTGAACGGGACTTGCTTTCTTTAAAATAAGTGGTACCAATCATATCTCCCATTTGAGCATAAGCTTCATTCATTTGCTCATTATCACTAGAGATAGTCTGCTTAGTAGTAATAACACCCTCTTTGATTTTTTCTTGAGCACTTACGGATAACGTTAATGCCGCGACAAAAAGTAATATTAATTTTTTCATTTATTATTTTAATTAAAGCTCTAACAAGCCATTAGTTTTCTTAACACCTTCGGCACTTGCTGCCATGTGTTCTTTTTCAGCATCACTAAGTGGTACATCTACTATTTTTTCAATACCTTCTCTACCTAGAATTACCGGTACTCCGATACAAAGATCATTTAAACCATATTCACCATCTAATAAGGTTGAGCATGGATACATTTTCTTTTGATCGCATGCAATGGCCTGAACAAGTCCGCTTACAGCAGCACCAGGCGCATACCAAGCAGAAGTGCCCAATAATTTTGTTAATGTGGCTCCACCAACTTTGGTGTCTTCTTTTACTTGATTTAACCTATCCTCGGATAAGAATTCAGACACCTTAATACTATTTCTAGTCGCGTGTGAGGTCAACGGTACCATACCAGTATCACTATGGCCTCCAATTACCATTCCATCTACATCACTAATTGGTGCTTCTAAAGCCTCGGCCAATCTGTATTTGAAGCGTGCAGAATCCAAAGCACCACCCATTCCAATAATTCTGTTCTTTGGTAAATCCGTAGTCTTATGTACCAAATAGGTCATCGTATCCATAGGGTTACTCACTACAATCAGAATTGTATTTGGTGAATGCTCTACCAAACTAGATGATACCGATTTTACAATGCCTGCATTAATACCAATCAATTCTTCACGAGTCATACCTGGCTTTCGAGGAATACCTGAAGTAATTACGCAGATGTCACTATTTGCAGTTTTAGAATAATCGCTTGTGCTTCCCGTGATTTTAGTATCAAACCCGTTAAGCGATGCGGTTTGCATTAAATCCATAGCTTTACCTTCTGCATAGCCTTCTTTAATGTCTAATAAAACGACTTCTGAAGCAAAATTTTTAATTGCAATATATTCTGCACAACTTGCTCCAACTGCGCCAGCTCCAACTACTGTTACTTTCATGTGTTATAAGTTTTTAAAGTGAAAAATTGTTATTTTAATGGATTGCAAAATTACAAATAAAATTACTGTAAACGAAGAAAGCACAGGATTTACTCCCATGCTTTTCTATATGTTATATTGAAAATTCTTTTATCTGAACCCGAAGTTGACACCAACTGAAAACGCATCATATTCAGACAAATGGTATTCGGCATTAAGCCTAAAGAATCCCAACTTCAATTTTGTTCCGATGGTACCTCTAACAGCAGCCACTTCACTTGAAACTGAAAATGGATCAGTAATTGTTTCTGAGGTAAATGTGCCATCTGTTACACGATAGTCTCCTAATAAGTCTGAGTCAGACGTTCCTTTAATATAACCAATACCTCCATAAAAATTTATTACAGGCAAACGAGTTGATGCTACCAATTGAAACAACCATGTGTTTGTATCATTTTCTACCCGTTGGTTATCTCCATTTATGCCTGAGGATTCCGTTAAATCGTAAGACCCATCCAAATGGGTATATGACACTAAACCAGAAAGAGCAACTGGCCATATTTTATCTGCAGGCAACCATTTAGTAAATTCTAACTGTATACCTGCACCATACATACTCAAGGAAACATCTTCCTCTTCAATTTTTGGTACAAATCGTGCCTTGAGCTCAATACCACTGCTAAGACCAATAGCTCCCTGAATAAATGCCGTTGGCAATAGATTTGCACTTTGGTCACCAAAACCTTGTGGCAATTCTATCTGTTGGGTTTGATTTCCGAATATTGGATCGTCGTATTCAACTTCTACAAAAATGCTTGGATTGTTTTCACCCAGAACCGAAGCGACCAATTGAGAACTAGGTCCACTAACAAACTGTACGTTGTTATAATCAGCTGTATTTAGTGTGAACGTTTTATTCTCATCCGCTATCAAGGATGCATTTCCAATAATAGATATTTCAAAACCACCAAGAGGTTTCACCTCTGCTGAGTTGAACCAGTTGGCATTCATACTATGCATTAAACCATTAGTACCAGGTGCCAGATAATCATTAGCAAATCGCTGGGCATCATCAACTCCTGCTGCTAGCAATACGTCAAAATCGTTCTGAGCTTTAGCCGAGAATGCCAAGACGCTAACAACGACTGTAATTAATATTTTTTTCATGAGGTTAAGATTTTATTGTCATTGACAAATATAGAAAATTAATCAGATTTATAACTTTTAATCGGTTTTATTTGTTTTTAATCGATGTTTTAGAATTGACACCTGAAACTGATGTTTGGTGTAAGACCCAAAGATTTATTTTCAATTCTTATAGCATTTTCATTGTCATTAGGGTCTACTTCAAAATAGGTGTTAATGTCGTTTTTTCGATTTAACATATTGATAACGCCAAATCTTAATGAAGATTGCACATTCTTTGTCAGTTGAAAATCATAGTTGAGCGAAGCGTCCAACCGCATAAAATCATCTAAATTATCGCTATTGGGTGTGTCATAATTTACGAATGTATTGTTACCGTCCTGTACTGTTTCATTACCCTCAACAGGTTGTGTAAAAGGTTGTCCCGAACGCCAAATACCACCAACGGACATTTCCAAATTATCTAAAATGCTATAATTAAAAGCGAGTGAAACCGAGTGTCTAATATCTGCGTTATTTGGAAAAATTGATGGCGTCAAAGTTTTAAACTCATAATCGTTGACGCTATAAGTATAGCTTAACCATGTACTGTATTTTGACGCTGTTTTATTTAAGAGCAATTCAATCCCTTTGACATTATAGCTTCCAATTGCATTTATAAATTGAAAGTTGTTATAAAATCCTTGATTAGATGCCGTAATACCATCTACTTTTTTGTAAAAACCTTCAATATCTACCACAAAATCATTTTTACTGTATTCTACTCCGAACGAACCTTGTTTACTTTCCGAAATTGGGATATTTTGTTCATCGGCCAAAATCCAACGTCTGTTTTCAACACCTAAAAAATCATCTTGAAAATCGATAATCTGCGTGGCCGATTGATTTTTAAACTCACCTTGCATCTTTAATGCAAAGTGGCTCGAGAGGTTTTGTCGTAAGTTCAATCGTGGTTCAATAATTGTTTTATCGAATTTCTGGAAATAGTTTACACGCACTCCTGCTCTGATATAAGTACTGTTATTATTGAATTCAATCTCGCTAAAAACCGCATGATTTAACAGTACATCTTTTTTGGTTCGACTGAATGCTGGTACACTAACATCCGTAGCGTTAAGAATACCAACTTCGGTAAATTGATAACCGTTTAGAAGATTGAAAGCATTACTAATTCTGAAATTAAAATTCAATTTTAAACCTGTTTCAATTACTTCATTTTCTTGAAATAATCTTTGGTCGGTATCAATTCTAAAATCAGTAGCATCTACATTATATTGAGAATAATAACCACTTAAATTTGTACTAAAGCGTTTACTCCATTCCGCATTCCAGTTTGCTCCAAAGCCAAGATTTCGTTGTTGCAGATTGCTCGTTTTTGACTCTGTTTCGTCATTTTCATTTGTAAAAAATTCCTCATAATCTAGATTATTGTGAATTCCTATAAAGTTGGCACGAAATTTATGATTTTCATTAAGGTCAAATAAGAGCTTCGCCGAATAATCATAGAAGAAAAATTCTGAAGACCGATTGCTCTCATTAATATTATCACTATTGGTCTCTATCTCACTATCTTGAAAACTACGCTCAAAATAGTTCTCGTAAGTTGGTGAGCTTAAAAAATCAGTAAACGATCTCCTACCAGAGATATGAAAAGCCAGTTTTTCTGAAATAGGAATTTCTAAAAAAGCATCTGCATGAATTAAATTCGCACCATAACCACCCGAAATTTGTGGTTTGATGTCATTTTTAGTTTTCATATTAATGGTACTCGAAACACCATCACTAAACTGGCTCGATGTTCCGTTTTTTATTACGGTAACCTTTTCCGTTAAATAAGGATTATAGGCAGAAATAAGACCGAAAAAATGTCCGGAATGGTACATTTTTATATCATCCCAAAGAATGAGATTCTGGTCATTGGTGCCACCACGCACGTTGATATTGGCGACACTTTCGTTAAGACTCTCGACTCCCGGAAGCGCTTGAATGGATTGTAGTACGTCTGGCTCTGTCAATCCAGGTAAAATCCCAAATTGTTCCGTATTTAAAACTGTGCTTCCGTCAATTCGTTTTTGTAAACCTGTAGTCAAAAATTTTGTGATTAGGATCTGATTTAGGATTTCAGTTTTCTCAATAAGTTTCAAGACGTTGCAATCTGTATTTGACCTTAAGTCTATTGCTTTAAGCATTAGCTTTTCAAAACCTAAATATGAAATTTCAATTTGGGAATTAATAGGAACATCTTCCATTATAAATTGTCCTTCTGTATTAGAAATGACACCTTTATTTGTGTTTTCTACAACGACAGACGCACCATATAGAGGTAAATTGTCATTCTCGGTATAAAGAGTACCGCAAATGTCAATAGTTTTATCACTTGTAGAAATGGTGATGTATCGCTCGGTTAAAAACTTAAAATTGAGTAACGTGGTAGCGTTGAGATAAGCAATGATACTTTGTAATGTATTGTTCACATCAGGCTGTACCACTTTGACATTCTCAACATCTTCAACGGCATAGGAAAATTTTACGTCAAAATTGTACTCTAAATCATTAATAACTTCTAATAAAGGCTTCTGTTCCTGAGCTATGGCAGTCATAGCAGAAAACAAAAATATAATACAAAACGTGAGAAATTTATTGAGACCCATAGCTGTATAACTCTACTTGATTGCCATTTATTTTGTAACTCAAGTTTAGCGGTATGGTAACGGATTGCAAGGCAATATTTTTGTCAGTGTGCGTAAAACTACCTGAAAACATAGTGGTAGTTTCAATATCTTCAGCTGAAATATTTATATCATATTGAATTTCTAATTCATCAATAACTTGCCACAACGGCACCTTATCAAATGAAGATTCTTTTGATAGCCAGGCTGGATTTTTTGTGTTGAATTTTTCAACATTTACAATAGTCCCATTGACTACTCTAAAGGTCTCTCCAGGATTTATCATTTTTACCTTTTCCTTATGAGTAACACTCACCAAGCCCTCATAGCATTTGACTTCAAAATAATTATCACGTTCCTTTACATTAAACTGCGTACCCAAAACCTTTACATCTCCAGCATCTGTTTTTACTGTAAATTGTTCACCTTTAGAAACCTTAAAAAATGCCTCTCCATCCAGTTCTAACAATCTATTCTTTTTCCAAGATTTTTTATTGAATGATAAATTTGATTTTGCATTAAGAATCACTTCTGAATTATCGGGTAAATTTAAAATTTCCGTCTGGGCGATTTCAGTAGCAAAAGATTTTTCATTGTTAAAAAATAGAAAATAAGATGCTGACAACATTAATACCAAAACAGCAGCAATCTTCAAAAATGATTTGAAATTTAATGGTATAACCTTAGTGTCTTCTTTCTTAGAATTTCTTTTTCTAAAATCGGCAAGCGCTTTTTGCGCATCCACTTTTGGCGCCTCTAGTTGCCTGGAATAAAATCTAGATTTTTCGAGCGCAGTTAAGTCCTCATTAGGATATAATTTCTTTATTTCCTCCGTGGACAATTCGCCATTAAACCATTTTAATATGTCGTTTTCCTTATTCATTCTGTGCTGCTTTACACCTTTAAGACACCTTAATATATATTTACCCTATACTTAAATAAAAAAATTAAAAATTTTCATGGCCCAACTTTTCCCGAAGAACCTTTAGAGCCCCAGACATTCTTTTTTCAACCGTTTTTTGAGAAATATCTAGTAACTCTGCTATTTCTCTGTATTTTTTATCTTCAATCCTGTTAAGCAAAAAAACTTCGCGTTGGTCATCGCTTAAATCTGCAATGACAGATTGTAACTTCTTTTTAAATTCTTCTTCTTCTAATAAATATTCAGGATTTTGGTTAGTCTTGTCTAAGTATGGTGAAGCCTTGGCATAAGACAAGACTACTTTTTGATGTCTTACCGTATTGAGAAATAAATTATTAACCGTTGTAAAGAGGTAGGTTTTGGCTTTAGAAAAATCAATCTTGGCACAATTCTCCCATATTTTTGCGAAAGCATCCTGAACAAAATCAAGGGCAGCTGCGTTGTCTCCACACTTATAATATGCAAAATTACTTACCGCTTGGATATGATCTAAATAAAAGGCCTTAAAATGCGTTTCATTACAAAGTTTAGGTTTGGAGCTACTCATATATTCTAATTACAATGTACGATTTCACAAAAATAGGCATAAAAATTATACATTTTATTAAATTGATTATCAGCTATTTATGTTTTATTTTAATTTTTATTTCAAAAAATCATAGGGTAAATTTAAACTAGAACGTCTTAAATATAGAAAGCGAAGAAATCGCAGTTAAATTTAAAACATATTAACCCAAAAATTTAGAATCATGAAAAATTTAAAATTCTTAACCGCACTATTATTAATGTCAGTTTTAGTTTTCACATCATGTCAAGACGAAATTGATGAAGAAATGGGAGATAATCCGAATACAAATTCGGCGACCTCACCTACCGCAAACAACCTAGAACGCACTTCTAGATACGACGGAAGTTTTGATGACTTTTTAGATGGCATTTCTTGTTCATCTATCTTGTTACCAGTAACCGCTACTGTGAATGATACTCAGATTACAATTATTAGCGAGTCTGATTACAACTTAGTTCTAGAAATCTTAGGAGAATTTACAAACGATGACGATTCAGTAGAGTTTCAATTTCCTTTAACCGTGAGATTGAGCAATTACACAGAAGTACAAGTTGCCAATCAAGCTGAATTTGAAGAAATCATGGACGCCTGTGAAGAGGCAGAAGCACAAGCTGAAGATGCTATAAATTGTTTAGATATCGATTTACCTATAACAATTTTAACCTATGATGTAAATGTTGAGCAAACCGGAAGTGTTGTAATAGAATCCGAAGAGCAATTATTCAACTTTATGACCAATTTTGATGAAAATGCATTCTTTGCTGTTAGTTATCCAATTACTGCAACTTTAAGTAACGGAACAACAGTTGAGATAATGAGTGATGCTGATTTGCAGGCACAAATCACAGAATGTTTGGTAAACGAAGAGGCTGAAGAAGAAGCTGAAGAAAGTGCAGATGACCTTAATGATATATTGGTTGATGGGCTTTTCAAAGTAGATGCTTTTATTAACGCAGGAGTAGATACTGCTACAGATTATACTGAGTTCACTATCGATTTTGCTAATGATATGACAGTTAGAGCAGAAAACACAGTAAACGCAACTGTATCAGATGTGGAAGGTACTTATGAAGTTGCTTCAGAAATGGAGGTTTTCTTAACATTATCTTTTTCAGGAAATGCTTCTTTTGAACTATTGAACAAAACGTGGGAAGTTTCTAGCTTTTCAGAAAGCTCAATTGAGTTAAAAAGTTCGACTAATGCCGCTATAACTTTAGTTTTATCCCAAATTTAAAAACTAGAAAGGTATTAGCTACGTATGTTAGGGTAAAGCGGCCACTATACTTTAGTGGCTGCTTTTATAAAAAATATTAAAACAATGAAGCACAAAATTTTCTACTTTATTTTAATTCTAACGCTTATTGTTAGTTGTTCTAAGGACGATTCTATTTCGAGTGACAATGACAACGAAATCGATGTCAACTTAAACAGACAGACTGTCGGAAGTTCTGCCAACGATTTATTATCTGCAGATAAATTTACTAATATGATAATAGAACTTGTATATGTTGAAGGGTTTGAGCCGAATGCATCAACTGTTAACAATTTTATTTCATTTATCCAGAGCACTTCTTTTAAACCTGATGGAATTACAATAGAAAAAAGATCAATTCCATCACCAAATAAAGACACTTTTACAATACAAGAAATTGCAGATATTGAAAGAGAAAACAGACAATTTTATAATACTGATAACCAAATTGCAGTTTGGGCATTTTTCGCCGATGGACAATCTTCAAATGATACTAATAATACATTTACATTGGGCTCTGCTTATTGGAACACCTCGTTTGTAATCTTTGAGGAGACAGTTAGAAATTTAAGTGACAGCGCTTTTGAACCTGATAGAACGTTGTTGGAAACAACTGTCATCAATCATGAGTTTGGTCACATACTTGGATTAACCAATTTAGGTTCGGATATGCAGCAGGAGCACGAAGATGAAGATCACCCCAAACATTGTGATGTAGAATCTTGCTTGATGTTTTGGACACAAGAATCCTCAGCTGGAATTGACGAAATGGTGAACATGTCTTCTGCTCCTGAATTAGATGCGCAATGTAAGGCAGATTTACAGGCCAATGGTGGAAAATAAATTTTGAAAACGAATAAAATATATCATACAATGAAACATTTAATTTTAACTATAACCGCATCACTTTTTATATTTTGCTCTTTGAATGCACAGGATACAAATACAAACGCATCCAACGCAGGATTAAAATTTGGCTATAATCTAGCCGCAGTAAGTTTTGATGGTGATTCTGAAACAGGACAGCGTCATGGTTTTCATATCGGGTTTTATGGTGAGTCATTTTTGGCGGAGAGTGTAGCGCTTCAGATTGAGCTTTTATACTCTCAACAAGGCTACGAAATAAAAGATGGTGGCGGAACATTTACGCAAAAATTGAATTACATCAACCTGCCACTATTCTTAAAACTCTACCCAGTTGATAATTTCTTTTTAGAAGCTGGTCCGCAGATTGGATTGGCCGTTTCACACAAAGAAGAATTTGACAGTAATTTTAATCTGTTTGACACCTCTCAGGAATTTGATCCTAACAATTTTGATTGGGGCGTTAATTTTGGAGGTGGCTTTAAAACCGATTCTGGTGTAAGTCTTGGAGTAAGATACCACTTAGGACTTGGAGATATCTACGATGATGGCAGTCCTAAAAACAGGGTTTGGCAATTCTCTTTAGGATTTGATTTTTAAAAATATTAATTCTGGCCACTTTTAAGATTTGCCAGAACGTAAGGTATTCTTTTTGCCTAGCAAAAAGGATTTGCTATTAATCAAGTAAAAACCGCATAGAAATATGCGGTTTTTCAATTTACCTGTTGTAGGTAATATTAAACTTCGTCACTTCGAGTGGGTTTTTCGATTGAAATGAGAAAAATTTGTATCGAGAAAAAGAATTTTAATAAATAAAAACTTCTCGATAAAATTTTAATCCTAAAAGTTTTTTGGGGATTAAAACCACTCGAACTGACGTTTATACTTTATTACGCATCAATATTTGCGTAAATGGCATTCTTCTCAATAAACTCTCTACGTGGTGGCACCTCATCTCCCATAAGCATTGAGAATATACGGTCTGCTTCTACTCCATTGTCTATTTGTACCAAACGCATAGTTCTAAACTCTGGATTCATTGTCGTGTCCCAAAGTTGCTCTGCATTCATTTCACCAAGACCCTTGTAACGCTGAATTTTAGAGTTCTCACCAAATTCCTTCATGATTGCATCACGTTCTTTATCACTCCAAGCATATTGTTTTTTTGCACCTTTCTTTATTAAATATAAAGGTGGTGTTGCAATGTAAATATGGCCGTTTTCAACCAACTCTTTCATATATCTAAAGAAGAAGGTTAAAATTAATGTTGCGATGTGGCTACCATCAATATCGGCATCACACATAATCACAACTTTATGGTATCTTAACTTAGAAAGGTTTAGTGCTTTACTATCTTCTTCTGTTCCAATAGTAACACCAAGTGCTGTAAAGATATTTTTGATTTCTTCGTTTTCAAACACTTTGTGCGTCATGGCTTTTTCTACATTGAGAATTTTACCTCTTAACGGAAGGATGGCCTGAAACTTTCTATCACGACCTTGTTTTGCCGTACCACCTGCCGAGTCTCCCTCGACCAAAAACACTTCGCATTTTTCTGGATCTTGTTCGGAACAATCAGACAATTTTCCAGGTAAACCGCCTATACTCATAACAGTTTTACGCTGTACCATTTCACGAGCTTTTTGTGCCGCGTGTCGCGCTTGTGCCGCAAGAATTACTTTTTGCACAATGGTTTTAGCATCGTCTGGGTGTTCTTCTAAGTAATCAGTCAACATTTCTGAAACAGACTGGCTAACAGCAGCAGAAACTTCTCTGTTTCCAAGTTTTGTTTTAGTCTGTCCTTCAAATTGCGGTTCCTGTACTTTTACAGATACAATGGCTGTTAAACCTTCACGGAAATCATCTCCAGCGATATCAAACTTTAATTTGTCTAACATCCCAGATTCATCTGCATACTTTTTAAGTGTATGTGTTAATCCACGGCGGAAACCAGATAAGTGCGTACCTCCTTCATGCGTATTAATGTTGTTTACATAAGAGTGTAAATTCTCTGCATAAGATGTATTATAAACCATGGCAACCTCAACAGGAACACCGTTCTTTTCTCCTTCAAAAGCAATAACATCTTTCATCAAAGGTTCACGGTTACCATCTAAGAACTTGATAAATTCCTTAAGACCTTCTGTTGAGTGAAAGGTTTCACCTTCAAAAGTTCCATCTTCTTTAGTGTAGCGCTTATCTACTAGATGTATGGTAATCCCTTTATTTAAATATGCCAATTCACGCAAACGACTGGCTAATGTATCATAGCTATATTCTAAGGTTTGAGTAAAAATTGTTGGATCTGGCTTAAAGGTTACCGTTGTTCCTCTTTTATCTGTTTCACCAACTGATTTTACAGGGTACAAGGCTTTACCACGCTCATATTCTTGTTCGTAAATTGTTCCTTTTCTGTATACTGTAGCTTTAAGATGTTCGGATAATGCATTTACACAACTCACACCAACACCGTGAAGTCCTCCAGAAACTTTATAAGAATCTTTATCGAATTTTCCACCCGCTCCAATTTTAGTCATTACAACTTCTAAAGCTGAAACGCCTTCCTTTTTGTGAAGATCGACCGGAATACCACGGCCATCATCTTCTGTGGTAATAGAATTGTCCTCGTTTATAGTTACGGTAATATTATCACAGTGACCAGCTAAAGCCTCATCAATAGAGTTATCCACAACCTCATATACCAGATGATGCAAACCACGCGTACCAACATCACCAATATACATGGAAGGACGCATACGTACATGCTCCATTCCTTCTAATGCCTGAATACTATCTGCTGAATAGTTATCTTTATTAAATTCTTCTCTTTTGTCGCTCATTATATTTTGAATAAGATTTAGTTCTAATTTATACCATAAAAAAAGACGCCTGCGCGTCTCATTTGAGTACTATCAAAGATACAAAATACTGAGCCATTTTAAAAGCATTTTGTCGATTGATAGTGATAATTATCAACATTTGTTAATTACTCAAAAGTGGCTTAAAATGGCTATAAAGTGGTTTAAAATCGATTTTGATGATTTTTTACTTTCCCAAAATGATAAGAAACCAATAGAAAAGCTTAGAAGTGAAATTTTAAAATTTTTATAAAATTAAAATCATCCAAACTTACCTTATTTGAACAATAGTAAAAAAGCTATCTTGGGAATTACCAGAAATATCCACTACCGATAAATCTGAATATAATTGAAAGCTTATTGTGTCGCCAGCATTAAGTTGAAGTAGTGTTTTGGTTTTTCTAACAGTTGGTGTTACATCTATATTAATTGACAAAACAGAAATATTGACATTTGCATAATCTTCCTTCGCTTCTACAAGACCATTCTTTAAAATACACACACCGTAATTTGAGGATGCAGCAATACCTGAACTTGAATTAATTTGAACAGAAACTTCATAAATACCATCTTGTTTGGCTGTGAATGTATTTGTCGCGGTATCAAATTCATCATTAAAATCAAAGTCCTCATTATTAAAAGGTAACATGGTGTAAGTCGCACCAACACCTAAGTTGAGGTTAACGGTTCCTCCACCAGCAAAATTTCCTTTAACCGCAGTTTTTAGTGCAGAACTTATAACAATTCTTGATGGAATCCTTTTAACTGTTCCGTCCCTAGATATAACTAATATTGAATCTTTTGCAAGGTCAACGTCAAATTCTTCAGAGATAGTTCTTATTCTTAAATCTCCATTAATATCTAACGCAGCTGTAGGACCAGTAGTTCCTATACCCACTTGAGCAAATCCCATATAACTAAAAAGAACCACTACAATAAATTGTATTTTTTTTACCATAACTTTTAATTTTATTAATAGATTTTGGGAAGAATTAAGTTATTAAAAGCAAAGTGACTAAGCAGGTTAAACTCTTATTTATTAGATGAATAACGTGTTTATTTAACTTTTAAAATATTTTTCCTACAAATAAAAACTAATTAAGTAAAGTATTGGCTTACTAAGCGTTGCCTATGATGACTTGTTCGTAATTTAAAAAAAGTAAAACTTAGAACTCAACGATTTAGTTACTTAGCAAAAGGCATGGCATTAATATTTATCAATTAAAATTTCTTCTTCAATCAACGATATCAATGCTTTAAAATCTTCATCTAAATCTTTATGGGTTTTTGCTATTAACCCATTATTTAGAATAGCCAATTTTAAGCCATTTCCAAAAGTTTGATCATTAAATAACCATTGCGAATCTTCTATTATTTTTTGATATCTCGAGTCTGGGATATCTGAAAGTGACAACCGTTTTGGCGCACCATAATTAGGGTCGGCATTGTCAAAAAAATCGAGTCCTGACGTATTATAAATTTGTATATCGTATAAATAATCCTGAAATTCTCGTCGCATGTGGTCTTCGTTTATAGAGATGTCCGCATAAAATTTGTCGAGTTCTAAAAGCTGATTTTTTATACTGTCGTTTGTTATTAAACTCAACTTTCCAGAACTCAGCAGCTCTTTAAACGTATTGTTATTGGGAACAAACGTGTTCCATCTAAATACAGTTTCATAATTATCTACGTATGCTTTGGCATCTTCAATACTTTGAGGCTCCTTTGTGTTTAACAAATAAGATGCTGCTTTCACCTTACTGAATCTAAAGTCTTCAAAGTGTTTATTATTAAGCACCTCTTGATTTAAATCATTTTTGATGTTTTTTAAATAGTTGATTTCAATTGCTCGTGCTTTTCTGTTTTCATTCCAATTATTAATTTGAAGTGCAATGAGAATTCCAATGACCACAAGGATGATTTCGCCAATGGCATAGAGCAAGTATTTCTTTGTTCTATTTTGGTTGATCATAGATTGTCTTATTTGTCGGAAGAATTTAATCATTTTCTCAGTCTTTTATTTCCATGGTTTCAGCTAAAATTTTATCAATGGTGGTTTCAAGATTTTCCAAGGCCTGGATATAGTTGGTTAAACACCAAGCGTGGTTGTCTATGTTGTTTTCAAATTCGATATCCTGAAATATTTTATAGGTGTCGGGATTTAATTTAGATGGTTCTTCCCAATCTAAAAATCCGTAGCTGTCTATGTTTTTGAGCGATGCATTTTTTGTAAGATATGGCATCATCATGTTTTGAGAGAAATCATCGAGAGTATCCCACGCTTCTTCCTTTTCATTTAGAAAACTGGACCATTGAAACAAATGCAATCGTAAAGAATCTGACGCAATCAATTTTAGTTTCCCTGATGAAATCAAATCTGAAAGTACGTTCTCGGTTGGTCTATAATCATAATAATTAATGCTTTCAGAGATAAGACTATCTGTGTTGTGCTGTTTTAAAGTGCCTCTATCCTCTCCTATGAGACCAATGACCTCTTTTGTGGAATTTATAAACCCACGATAGTCGTTTTTTACCAGCTCAAGATCACTCCGATTTTTTTTGAATTCAAAATTGAGATTTTTTAAAATAGACTTCTCCTCTTTTTTGTCGATTTGAGTGTTGTTCCAATTATTAATTTGAAGTGCAATCAGAATCCCAATGACGACTAGGATGATTTCGCCAATGGCGTATTTGAAGTACTTGCCGGTTTTGTTTTCACTCATAAGGTTGTATCTTATTTTTCTGAAGAACTTTATCATAATTGTTGTATTGTATTATTTCCGCAAGCGGGTATCTCCACCAAAGGTCCACTAGCCCTTTGACTTTGTTCTACAAAATTTCGTTTTGATAATCTAAAAAACTTAATCATTAAGTTCTTTATTAAGAAGATCAAGTACAAACTGACATTTTTCTCTTGCTGCCTTTATTGCGCTTAAGCGCCCAAATATGTAATTGGCTTCAACTTGATTAACAAAATATTTTTCATTTAGCATAGGTATAATGTCTTCTTCACTCGGATTCAGAACATGTAACATGTAATTACTCGAATAATTTATCATTAGCTGCGTTCTTTCTATTCCTAACTTTAATTTGGTAGATAAGTCATTATAATTATCATAAAGGGCATAAAGCGCTCTGCTCAACTCAGGATTGGATATTAAATTGGCAGAATTACTGTTTTTTAGCTCGTCTATTGTAATTGTATTTGGATTGAAATCACCCCATATGTGTATAAATTGATTTTTAAAATGCTCTGAAAGCGGAATATTTATACGGTCTTTATAATAAAGAAAAGATTCAAAAACTTCTTTGGATTCAGCTGCTTTTTCAAATTGAATTTTAAGTGTATCTAACTTTTGCATATCAGCTGTTAGGTCTGTTTTAAGATTTATCAAAACATTTCTTTCCTTAATGTCATTCTTTCGGTTGTCATTCCAATTGTTAATCTGAAGCGCAATCAAGATCCCAATGACTACAAGGATGATTTCTCCTATGGCGTAGAGCATATACTTTGAAAACTTACTCTCTGAAAGCAAGTGTTGGCGAATATGGCGGAAGAATTTTAGCATTTGGATAATGGATATTTGTTGAATTTTTTCATATTACCTATACACAACATTATTTACATTTTAGTTTTATCAAGAATTTTAATGGTTTTGCTTAATAGCTCCTTAGCACTTGCTTCTGTATATATCAGATGGTATCTCTCATTCACAAGTACATTTTGATAAGCTCTATCTTTCATTAAATTATTAAAGTCAGAAGGTATCGCTCTTTTTTTGAGATTGGGAAATTTATCTTTCTCGTTTTCTATTCTGTCTGTTAACGAGAAGTAGCGTTCTAAAACTGGTCTGTGAATGTCCAGCAATACATTTTGCAGTTTTTCTTCTACTTCTTTGTGCCTGCTTACAAAGGTTGGATATTCCGTTAACATTAACTTTAGTGAATCGTTTGATATAAGTTCTAATTTCTCTGAACCCAATAAAGCGTTTATACTACCATCTACAATATTCACGATAGGCACACCTGTATCTGAAATGTTCTGTTTCATTTCTGTAGTAAGGGAATCTGATTCCATTCCTATATAATTAATTTTTGCTTCAATTCTATTGATGTATTCAGGATACTCAGCAATTGTAGTTTCTAAATTGAGCTTAGTCCTTTCTAGGTCTTCCCGTAAATTGTTTAATATTTTTGATTCGCGAATTTGATTTTTACGATTTTCGTTCCAATCATTTATCTGAAGCGCAATTAATATCCCAATGACTACAAGGATGATTTCTCCTATGGCATAGAGCAGATATTTGCTGAATTTACTTCCCGCCCGCACCGAAACGGCACGTTCGGGCGGGTCAGTAACTAATCGTTGACGGATATGGCGGAAGAATTTTATCATAATCTTTATTCTATTTCTTCGGTTATCAAATTCAATATCTGATTAATTCGTTCCCTAACACTTTGAGATTCAATGTTACTGAGATAGTTAATATAAATAGCGTTGGAAACCACACCTTCTAATTCCTTATTATTAATTATTTCTTCTAAATCTATATTTTTATTAGAGTTGGTGTTTTCTGGCTTGTCCTTTATTTTGTTTTTATCTAAAAGAAAAATGAAGTTGTTTTCGTTTTCCCAAAAGGCATTGTCCACCTCTCTTCCAATACCCATTTCAATAATTAAAGGCAATAGAATATTTCTGTAGTTACCCACATATTCATTTTCGATTTCTGCCAATTGTACTACATAGGTTTGCCACTCAGTCAAGAGTTGTTTTAGTTTTTCATTTTGAATTAATTCGATTTTACCAGAATTTAAGAGGTCGCTGTTTACAGGGTTAAACGTAGGTGCAATAGTTAATACACTAATGTTTGCTATGAGTGAGTCTCTAATAATAGCATCTGGATTATCGAAATATTGAATTATTCGGTTTCCGGCTTTTAAAATTGATTTTCTATTTGAGATTTTTAAATCAAGTTGAAGAAGATTGCTTTCAAATTCTTTGTTTAACTGCCGTAATAAAGCTTGCTCTTTTACTCTGTCTTTCCTTGTTTCATTCCAATTATTGATCTGCAACGCAATGAGAATACCTATAACCACAAGGATGATTTCGCCAATGGCGTAAAGTAAATACTTTGAAAATCTGTTTTCTTTAATCATGAATTGGCGGATATGGCGGAAGAATTTAATAATTTGAAATGCAATAAGATTCTAAAAGGTCTTTAAGTTGATTTGCAGATTCTTTCATTTCTCTTAATAAGGCTTTTTCTCTTTCGCAAATGATAACAGTCATGTTCATATGATCTTTTACCTTAATAAACAGATTACTACTCGGGTCTTTTTGCCAATCAGTACTTTTTAATAACTGTTTTAATTCTTCCCCAAAATTCTCCTTATACAATGGTACCTCGTGTATACCAAAATCTGTATACGTAATATAATCGAAAATATGTTGCGATAATTGATTGTGATTATCACTAATGACGGTAAGCGAATTATCTTGATGTGTGTAGAACTTTAAAATTGCACTTTTAATAGCATCATTCTTTAAAATTTCCAACTTACCCGATGACGTAATATCTTCAATAGCTGCTCTGGTGGAGACAAATCGTGTTGACCTTAGTGAGGGTATATAATCTTTTATCAATATCGTTTTATCATTTTGAACTTTCAATAAATTGGTAAGTAGTGTTTTTGCTTTTTCCTGACGACTATCTAGAGATAAAATTGAAATATCTATATTAACAATGTCTGCCTTGAGGTCCTCCAAAATTTTGCAGTAGTAAGTCGTCTCCTGTTGTTTTTGTTTTCGTTGCTCATTCCAGTTATTAATCTGAAGTGCAATGAGAATACCTATAACCACAAGGATGATTTCACCAATGGCGTATTTAAAGTAACGTCCTGTTTTGTTTTGTTCCATGAGGTTATATCTTATTTTTCTAAAGAACTTAATCATCTGTGCTAAGGTAATTGTTTATCAGTTGAATGGCATCTTGATGATCTTGTAAATACTTAGTTGCCAAAGACTTTAATATTTCTGAATTGGTTTTAACACCTTGCAAAAAATATTGATAGTAGTTATCTTTCATTATTAATTCATAATCCTCAAAGCGTACTTCTCCAGACACCAGTTTACCGTTTTCTAATTCCGTTGGTTCCCACTTTTTAAAATACAGTGCACCTTTTTCAGTACGAAAATCCTCAATCTGCTCAATCACGATATTCTCCATTTGCTTGATCCACACCAAGTCTCCTTCATAAATATTGAAAATGAGCTCTCTTAGTTTAGGTTCTGAAATTACATCGAGCCCTCTTGATTTGACCGTGCTATACGCTCCCGCGTTGAGAATGGCTTTAGTCCATAAACCCGATTGTGCAAAATGTAGCAAAAGAGAATCCTGGTAAATCCCATTATTATTTATATGATCAATCAATACGTCGCAAGATTCAATACAGAGTGTTTGAAGTTCTATATTCAGTCGAATGTCTTTTATATTAAATTCTAAATCCTTTTTTAGTTGAACGATTAATTCTCTTTCATAGCGAGTTTGCTTTCTTTTTTCATTCCAATTATTGATTTGAAGCGCAATCAAAATCCCAATTACTACTAGGATAATTTCGCCTATGGCATATAACAAATACTTTTTGGTTTTACCTTGGTTAATCATAGACTCACGGATATTTCGGAAGAATTTTATCATATTTCGTTAATTGATTTTAATTCCTGAAGCAATGCCTCTAAGCTTTTTTTTAGTTGATTAATAAACAGGTAATTTACAAGTGCCAAACGGTTTCTGTTTGTCAGCTGATTGATAAATGTCAATTCGTTTTCAGGTTTTGCAAGTTGTTGCTGGGATATTTCTGTGAGATTGCTATTATCAACTTCTACCAAATAGTTTTCAATGAGTTCTTTATTTTCATTGAAAATGTCTTGAAACGATTCCATTTTAAAAACACCACCATAATCTGTTTTAGAAAGATTCATCATACCTGGAATAAATGTTTCGTCAACAAATTCATTATTAATAGAAAGTATCTTTTCTAAACGTTCACTAGACTGGTAAAAAAGGACTAATTTTTCTCTTAAATCCCTGTCTTTAATTAAATCTAAATTTCCCGTAGATATCAGCTCGTCGTAAGTGGGATTGTGTTTTGTAAAGGTCATGCGTCCAGACAATACGCCAATACGCTTACTAAAGAGCGAATCTGTTTTGATTTGATTTTCTTCATTATAGGACTTAATCATTTTGTCTGTAATGTTTAGAATGTCTGATTCAAACAAGAGTTGGTTATCAATAATCGCCTTTTGCATTATTAAATCGCTTTCAATATTTTTGAGATAGAGCGCTTCATTTTGGTTGTCTATTCTGTTAGAGTTCCAGTTATTGATCTGCAACGCAATGAGAATACCTATAACCACAAGGATGATTTCGCCTATGGCGTAGAGTAGGTATTTTTTGGTTCTATTCTGGTTGATCATAGATTGGCGTATATGTCTGAAGAATTTTATCATTGGTTAGTTATCTGTTATTCATTTCAATTTTAAAATAGTTAATATTCAGACTCTATTTTTTCCAGCAATTGTTCCGTGTACTTCTTTTGATTGTCCATAAGGTACAAATGAAGTTTTGCAATAAAATTTCTAAAATTTAAGCTATTGATAAATTTCAAGGTTTTTTCCGGATCTTTAAGTTGGGATTTGGTGATCTCTTTTAAAATTGGTTCGTTTAAATCGACTAGCGGAATACTTTCGGACTGGATAAAATATTTCAACTCTTCCGTCTTGAATTCTCCCTTTATTTGAATTTCTGACAAACCCATCATCTCAGGGATAAATACCGTATCAGTATATAAGTTGTTATTTTTATTAATGACAAGTTCTACACGTTCAAGTTCCTGGTAATATTTAATGATTTCGTCTTTTATGATATTATTGCTAATGATATCAATATTTCCCGAAGAGATTAATTCGGTATATGTAGGTGTGTTTTTTACGAATGTCCTTCTGCCTGTAAGAATTCCTATGTTAACCGTAAAAAGGCTGTCTACCTTAAAGCTTTGATTTGTTTTATAATTTGTTATAATTGGTGAAGCTACTTTATTGATATTTCTTTCGTAATCAATTTGAGACTCTATGGTTTTTAGTTGTTCATTTAAATCGCGCTTAATGTTGGTAATGTAAAGAGCTTCTTTTTTATTTTGAATTCGGTTAGAGTTCCAGTTATTAATCTGAAGTGCAATGAGAATCCCGATCACCACAAGGACGATTTCGCCAATAGCGTATTTAAGGTACTTTCCTGTTTTTCCTGTTTCCATGAGATTGTATCTAATTTTTCTGAAAAACTTAATCATAATTTTAGCTTCGATGTGGATTCCGCATCAAGTGCGGAATGACAAATGGTTCTATTTTGATTGATCATAGATTGAACGATATGTTTAAAAGATTTTATCATAGTTATTTCCCTTATGTCACAAACTCCGGGAACCTTAGGTTCTTGAATTAATTTCATCATTAATCATCTTTAAGATTTGTTCTGTTCTCACTCTTAAAGCTTCGTTTCCTGATTTTTGCAAACTGGATATCGTGTTTCTGTACGACACTTTGTTCATAATCTCTAGTTTGTTTTTAGGCTGGGATATGATTTGAATTGTAAGCTCTTTAAGCTCATTATCATTGACAATTTTGTTTTTGAAAGGATAAAAATCATTGAATTTTTGAACCATTCTGTCGGAATTTCCATAAGAGGCAAATCCGCCAACTTCAACAAAAGTTCCGGTCGTTAAATTATCTACAAGATTGGTGTTATTAATATTTGTGTTTTTGGCAAATAAGTCTATTTGTTGATTAAAGGCTATAAGTTCCTCCTTTAAATCGGTATTTTGAATAATATTAATTTGATTTGAATTCAACATTTGCAAAAGTGTTGTATTTGCATTAGAAAATGTCCATCGTGTTGTTAGATCATTCAATTTTGGAAAAACACTATCCATATTATTAAAACCTCCATTCAATTCGTAATGTTCTATAATGTCATTTGAATGGTCGATTATAATATTTTCATAATCAATATAAACATCCAACATATTTAGTTGAGTTTGTAAATCACCTTTTAAATTATTTAAATATGCAATTTCCTGATTCCGCAATTTTTGATTTTCATTCCAATTATTAATCTGCAACGCAATTAAAATCCCAATTACTACAAGTATAATTTCGCCGATTGCGTACTTTAGGTATTTACCAGTCTTATTTTCCATAATTAAGGATTGTCTTATATGTCGGAAAAATTTAATCATTGAGTTCTATTTTATGTACAAGTCTTCTCGCAGCTTGTAGTCTCGAATTTATTTTTCCTAGAATATTAAAGCTCCGACCTAAATCTCCTATGATGTAATTTTCCATTTTCGGTGCTCTGAGTAACACATTGTAATCGGCAGAAATGTCTCTTGTATCTTCAACTGATGCAATTTTTTGGTAAAATGCATCTACATTTTCTTCATTAATTACCAAATTACCTGTTTCTGCCGTCATGTAATTTTCTGGTAATTGATACATAAAAGGTTCGTACTGGCTTTCCACAAACCGGGTTAAAGATTCAAATGTGTTTTCGATCAAAACGAAATCGGCATAATACTGCGCAAGTTCTTTTAAAAGGTCTTTTTGTTTAAATTCATTAAAAGCACCTGAGGATTTAGCCGAATCAAAGGTTGTGGAATACGATGTTGGATTAGTAGTATAAAATATAGGTTCTACAAATTTCCCAAATTTTTCGATACCCATTATCATTTTTGGGTTACGGACATATGTGAGCAAAGTGTCCAAATATTCAATGCGCTTTGTATGAAAATGCTTGTAATATTTTAACTTTTCTTCATCCTTTTGTAAATCTATCAGAACGTTGTGATGAAAGTTCTGTTCATCAATTTTGTTTTTTCGGTTGTCGTTCCAATTATTAATCTGCAACGCAATTAAAATTCCGATAACCACAAGTATGATTTCTCCTATTGCATAAAGTAGATATTTTTTAGTTCTATTTTCACTCATTAGCTGGTATCGTATTTTTCTAAAAATTTTAATCATATTAATAATTTCATTTATTTCTCAAGAGGCTATCTTCTCTAAAGGTTGATCAGATTTATGATTTTGCAAGACCGAAATTCTGATTCGATAATGTTTTACATATCTAAAGAATTTTATCTTCTTCTAAGCCTGTTGTTTCTTCTCTAGTTCCCCAGTACTATTCTCAATCGATGGGATTGAAAATAAAAGCCACTAAGAAATTAATTTTAGCTTCATTCTGTTGATAAATTTTATAACGGCATCCAAATGACCAACATAGATTGGATGATAAAAAAAACTATAAATGGAATGACCAGGTAGCCCATTACATCCCGTGCTTGAATTTTAATGCCTTTTCCCATAATTGGGAATACAAGCAATAGATAAAAGGGTTGCAATACGTTAGAAAGACTCTCTCCATAAGCAATGGACAGAGATGCTCTCGATACCATTGCTGTAAGCTCGTTAGCTGGTAATCCTTCACCAATTACTTTGACGGCATTGATAATACTTGGACCTACTACAGCAAATTCTCCTCCTGCAGATGGGATAGCAAAGTTGATCACTCCTCCTGTTAGGTATGCAAAAAACGGATAAGTGTCAATTGTGGCAACAGAAGCCATGACTTCTGCCAACTTCTCGCCCAATCCTGTGTACAACATTATGCCCATGATACCTGCATAAAAAGGGTATTGGTATAGAATACCTGAAACATTACTGCTAGAGCGTTTCATGGCAATTACATACCGCATAGGTGTTTTATGCAATGCCAAACCAACCATCAAGAAAATAAAAATCATGATATTAAAATTCAACTGAAAACCATTGGTATAAAAATGATAAACGATGTAGGTCAATCCCATTAAAACAATACAGATAAGAAGCATGACACCGTTATTTAATTTATCTGACACCGATTTATAGGAAAGGTTGAGACTAAATGCTTCATCTTGTATGGAAAGCTCCTTTTTGTCCGTTTTATCCTCCAACATATCCTCGAGCTGTTTTATATTTTTTGTTTTCGGAATAAGTAGAATAATCATTAATGGCGCAAATAATACATATAATGCCATCATAGCAAAGTTTAAAACAGAGCCCAACGTAAAGGCGGTTGGGATTATATCTGTTAAAATTCCTGCTTCTATTAGATAATTATTTTCTGTTCCCAACAATAATGGAATAGAGCTAGAAAGACCTGTGACCCAACTTCCTCCGCTGAAGTAAACACAGGCTACTAAAAAAGGATAATTCACACCTTTAACCCGAATTGCTAATTCTCTGGCCAAAACACAAGTAATTACGATCCATCCAAAACTTATAAGTGACAACAGGGTTCCGACAAATACCACAATGAGGTAAACCTGCCTGGGTGTTTTGAGGCGCAAGGTCAACTTGTCTATGCCTTTATTAATAAATGGAGAAAGCGCTATGGCAAACCCGGTTATTATAATCAATACAATCTGCATCCCAAATTCTAACAAAGAATAAAAACCATCGTACCAACCTTTAATGATTTCCATGGGAGAAGCACCTAACCAGATGAAAGCAACTAACGCTGTAATAATGGTAAGCAGCATAGCAAACACAAATGCATTCGGCATATACTTCTCAAATAATTTTGTTGATACTTCTCCGAATTTTGTGAGCATAATGTGTTGGTTTTTATTATTACATTTTTATGTTTTAAGCGGTATGTATAAAGAAATTTATCATGGAAATTAAATTACAATGGCCACAAAGTAATAGATAACAATAAGCAACAATACAATAAGACCTAGTGCTAAGAACTGAAGTGATCGTTGAACATATTTGAATTTTGCAGCGGCTATTTTTGATATGATATAAACCTGTTGTCCTAAATAGTCGAAAACCTGATCTTCATCTACACTGATTTCGTAAAACGTTTTAGTGAAGTCATGAATCGTCCCAAACTTAGAAATGACATCCTTAAAAAAGAAAATGTTTTTATCATATTTGCCTTCTATCCTTGGCATAAAGCAGCGTATACTGAAATATATGGATGTTACGATACAAAAAAACCATAAGCCTAATAGTATATATAAAAACGTTTCGTTAGATGTTGACACCAACAGCATATTAATGCCTTGATAGATAAAATTTAATAATATACCATAAAACGATAGTATCAATCCCGCTTTAAGCTCAGAAGCCTTAATTAGACTAGACACATAATTAATACTTCCCCAATAATGATCGACTAAATCATCGGTATGTTTGTTTTTTAAATTCCTATTTTTTTCCATGAGTTGTATGATTTAGTAGCTTATTCGACGACTTGATAAATAGTAAGTGGATTGGCCTTGTTTTTTACATTGACACTTCCCACCTTCTCGCACTTAAAAGATTCTTTGACCTTTTTATAGCAATCTTCCGAAATTATAATTTGATTTTCCTTTGCCGCATCCTGTAGTCTTGCCGCGGTATTAACGGTATCACCAATCACAGTATAATCTAAACGCTTGAGCGTTACAGATCCAATATTTCCCGACACCATTTCACCACTCTTAATACCGATGGAAACCTTCGGTTTATAATCTAAATTATCTTCAAATGCCGGAAGATTATTAATCTTTTCGCAAACGCCAAGCGAAGCATCAATGGCTCTATCCAAATGATACTCACCTCTAAAAACAGCCATGATTGCATCTCCAATAAACTTATCGATATACCCTTTGTGTTGCATTATTTCTTTTACCATTTCATCAAAATAGGCGTTAACTAATTTGACGACGGTATCTGCCTCTGCAGTTTCACTGATTTTAGTAAAGCCACAGATATCAATAAATACAACAGTAGCCTCAATGGTTTCATTTGCCATGATGGTAGACTCGTATTCTCGATTACCCATAAAGTTGAGCACGTTTTCGTCTACATACATTTTTAAGATATTATTCTCTTTTATAGCCTGTAATGTCTCTTTAATATGTTGGGCATGTTTCAATGTTTTCTCCATAGTAACCGTCAAATCTTCAAAATTGATGGGTTTGGTAATAAAGTCAAAAGCACCTCTATTCATAGCTGTTCTTATATTTTCCATATCACCATATGCCGAAACAATGACTGATTTTATGAGCGGACTCAACTCACTTAGTTTGCTCAACAGGGTAAGTCCATCCATTTCTGGCATGTTGATGTCGCTCAATACAATATCAACTTCAGGATCTTCCTCTAATTTTTCTAAAGCATGACGACCGTTCTCTGCAAAAAGAAATTCGTATTCCTTTTCTCGAATTTTTTTTCGGAATTTCTGCTTGATTAAAACTTCTAAATCGGCTTCGTCATCTACTACTAATATCTTTGCCATTATATATTCTGTGTTAGTTTGTTCTTTAATAATTTAAAGTCCACTGGTTTGGTTAAAAAATCATCTGCACCAAGTTCCTTTGCGGTATTATAATTTTCTTCATCACCGTAAGCTGTTACCATCATTACCACTGGAGGTGGTGCAACAAAATCTTTCTTTATGATTTCTAAAAGCTGAAGTCCGCTCATTCCAGGCATGTTAATATCAGACAGAATCAATACAGCTTCTTGATCAATGGATTTTAATACTTCTAAAGCTTCCTCTCCCGAAAAGGCAAACATAAATTCTAATTCCCCTTTTCTTATTTCTTTTCTGAAGCGTTGCAGAAAAAGTGTTTTTACGTCTTGCTCGTCATCTACTACTAATATTTTCATGATGTTGGCTTTTTTGTGATTGGTAATGCTATTTTAAATTCTGTATATTTTGATTTTTCAGTTTTAACGTCTAATGTTCCATGATGAGCTTTTATAATGTCATAACTCATCGATAAGCCCAAACCAGTTCCTTTACCAGTTGGTTTTGTAGTAAAAAAGGGCTGAAAAATTTTATCTATAATAGCTTTAGGAATACCATCTCCATTATCTTTTACAGAAATCACAACATTGTCTTTTATAGTTTTTGTACTCACAGAAACAGTTGGTTTATAACCGTTACTATTGGATTTTATTCGTTTTTCATCAACTGCATAAAAAGCATTGGTAAACAAATTGAGTATAACACGTCCAATATCTTGTGGAATTATATTTACGGCTTTAATAGATTGGTCATAATCGGTTTCTAAATTTGCGTTGAATGATTTGTCCTTTGCTCTCAAACCATGATATGCAAGTCTAAAATATTCGTCTGTTAAGGCATTAATATCAGTTGGTTCTTTTTGATCTCCACTGGCACGACTATGTTGCAACATTCCCTTAACAATGCCGTCTGCACGATTACCGTGATGATTAATTTTGTCAAGATTTTGAACCAAATCTGCCATAATCGCTCTCACTTCTTCCATGTCTCCAGCCTCAATTTCCTCAATCATTTCTTCTAAAAGCTCTTTGCTCACTTCAGAGAAATTATTAACGAAGTTTAACGGATTTTGAATTTCATGTGCAATACCAGCAGTTAACTCACCAAGACTGGCCATTTTTTCGGATTGTACCAGTTGCTTTTGAGCTGCCTTGAGATCAGTGAGGGCATTTTCTACGTTTTCCTTGGCTTTTTCTAGCTTCACAAAATCTTCGTAGCGCGCATAAGCGATAGAGAATGATTCTGCCAAATTCCTTACTAATGCCAACTCACTGTCCGTCAATGGTTCTAAATTGCCTACATAAAGCATTCCCTGTGAAAATGGCACAAAGTGTAGATCTAGTGCGTCTGGCGCATCATCTCCACCTTGATAACCTATAGGTGTTTTTATCTTGCCTAGATCTATTAAGGTTTTTGTCCAATTAATAAACTCATCTTTATCCCAATGCGCTTTAAATATTTCACTCTTTTTCCAAGCTTTAACTGAATTCTTAGTTAGGTCATTGGTAGTATAATCTAAGGTCATCAGTCCTAGAGATTTTCCATTGGGATCGGACAGAAACACCTGAATATGCTTCTTTTCTTCTATCATTATAAAAATGCCACATCTAAAAAAAGGAACACCAAGATTCATAAGCTCCTGCCATATAATTGGAGTTATACGCTCAAGATCTTTGGTAGATCGCATGCTTGCAATTTCTCCACGAACTCTATCCAATGAGGCTTGTTTATTAGCCTCTCTTTCTCGTTTCTCTGATTCTATTAATTCTCGGTAGCGTTGATAGGTAAGACCAAATACTTTAGCAAAACGCTGCAATATTCTTTGTGATTCACTAGAAATTTGATTTTTCGTAAAAGCAAACAATGAGCCTTCGTTAAACATTGCGGCTAAAAGATAATGTGTGTCTTTAGTGATGTTAGACTTTGGCAGTTCATAACTCACATGTTTCTGAATTGCCTTATAATAATTTTCACCGTCTTTACCTTGAAGTTTATAGTCTGCACTTGGCAACCCTTTATCCCAACCTCTGAAAACTGTTTCTAATAACGGATGGATGGTCATATCAAATTGGCCTGTAATTTGTACTGCGTCATTACCCTCTGTTGTTGAAGTGGTCCAGGCATCCATTGTTTTGTCTTTATGTATAATCACGATACCACAGCGCATAGTTTCTATTCCAAGCTTTTCTATTTCCTCAAATAAGATTTTGGTAGCTTGTCCAATGTCCTCACTGCTTCGCATGGCCATTGCTTTTGAACGCACTCTTTCTAAAGCAGCCTCTATCTGAGCTTCTCTTGCTTGATGTTCTGCTTTTTGCAAATCCAGAAATCTTTGGTAAGCTCTGCCAAATTCATTAGCAAATTTTATAACAATTTGTTCTTCCTCTTTTGTTGCTGGACGGATTTGGTTCATGCCAATGTACCCAAAAGGATGCTTACCTGCTGTGTGATAAATACCATCAGGATAATCGTCTGGTGTTATACGAGACGCTTCTGGCATGGATGCAAAGGATTCGTGGAAGACCTCCCAAACTTTTGGTAATTGTTCTTTTGGAAAATGTAGCTTGTTTATTGCAGTAGCCTCGTCTGCTTTCCATTTGTCAACGGTTTCTTTCCAATTGTCCATGGCATCTAGTGCAACGGTTTGTTCGCCAAAACTTCGGTTCCCAAATTTTCCTGTTTCTCGAAATGTAAATGTGTTATTCTCAAAGTCGAAAACCGTCATGTGCGTGCTCATTGGCACGATGCCTAAGATGTCGAACTGTTCGCAAAGTACTGAAAGTACTTCATCCAACTCATCTGAATTTTGCATGGACATGGCTTTGGCACGTACACGTTCTAAGGCTGCTTCAATTTGAGCTTCCCTTGCTTGTTTCTCAGCTTTTTTAAGGTCGAGGTAACGTGTGTAGGTTTGTTCGAAAACTTTTGCAAAGCGAGGCAGTATTTCTGCATCTTCAAAAGGTTGAAGTGACGACACCAATATATATCCATTTTTAAAAGAGGCACCATAATCAATTTCCCAAGGTGGTGCTTCTGGCATAGGTGTGTTTTGGTCTTCAAAATCCTTAAGAACCTTCTGGGCAGAAGGCAGATTGAAAATATCCTGGAAATGTTGCTCAATGAAATCTGAAGGAATCTCAACAGAAAATAAATCTGTTCCCTTTTTCCATTCGTCATATCTATATTGGTGAATGTAATCCAGATCTATCGGAACAATAAATGGACTCATCATTCCTGCGTCCGGAAGACTGTGCCATTGTTCTACATGCCCTTCGTGCTTATCACAAAACACAATTCCCGTTGCAAATAAGTCACCTCCCAATTGACGTAATTGGTTGAACATTTCTGTAGTAACCTTGCTTAAATCCTTACTGGTTTGCATGCCCATAGATTGCGATCTAACCCTTTCCAGGGCAGCTTCAATTTTAGCCTCTTTTGTTTGTACTTCTGATTTTTGAAGATCCAAAAAGCGGATATAAGCTTGCTCAAACACTCGGCCAAAACGTTTTACAATATTGTTGTCTTCATCAGTAAAGGCAGTGTTATTATATCTGACAATTTGTATTCCAGAATTTTTCATGAAGGTTAATGTGGTTGTAAATGCAGAACATTGCAACATCATTTTTTCAAGTTTTGGATCAAATTTATTGCTTGCCATAAGATGCTTAAAATATGCATCTTTTGTTTTGTCCTTATACGTTTTCGTAAAGAGTTCTGACCGTTCTTTGATGGCTTTATTATAGTCCCGTTGAACTTTGGTATCAGTATTATAAGGAATACGAAGAGGCTTCTTATAATTTTCACCACCTATCCAAACGTCATAATCTTTTTCGTTTTCAATGACACCGCTCATGGCTAAAGCATCTATGTCTAGTCCTAAATTATGAAATTGTGCATGCACTTCATTTGCGACTTGCTGCATTTCCGTACTTTGATGCATAGCGAGAGAGCGACTTCTTACTTTTTCTAATGCATTTTCTATTTGTGCTTCTCTGGCTTGAGCTTCTGCTTTTTGCAAATCTAGAAAGCGTGTGTACGTCTGTTCGAAAACGTGACCAAATCGCCTAATAATATCGTTTTCCTCTTCTGTATAAGGAATGGACGTATAGTTGGCAAGGATCAACATAATATTTGGGTTGATGGCAATGGACCTCACCACTTGTTTACTCATGGTATACTCGTTGATTTCTTTCGTAAACAAATCTGCCGCACAGTGGTTCAGTAGATGCAAGTGCCACTCTTGATGTTCTTCTTGGGTTAGGTAATCCGTAAAGAATGAAAGTTCCTTTCTCTGGGCTTCTCTTAGATTTTTCAACAGTGGTATATTCAAATAGGGCACGGAAAGTTTCATGGGCTTTGGAATTGCCTTAGCATAAGTCCAAAATTTATAATCTTGGTCTATATTATTATAGGCAAAACTTACATGGGCAAATCTCAAATTTAATTGGCTTAATTGCTCAGAGACTATTGTTATTACATCTAATAACTCTTCACTGTTATGCATCGCAATACTTCGACTCCTAACTCTTTCGAGAGCAGCTTCAATATTTGCTTCTCTTGCCTGTGCTTCAGATTTTTGAAGGTCGAGGAAACGCGTATAGGCTTGCTCGAATTCCTTGGTAAATCGTTTAAATATATCATGTGCCTCAGGATAATGCTGATGTGTAATAAACATTAAATGACCATGTGTAAAAAAACCACAATGGGTTACTTGGTATTTGGGTAGGTCAAAACCAGCATCTACAATCCCTCGCATTGCTTCTCCAACTACAGGAAGTGTATCCATGTATTGGTAAGTTCGTACCAACGATTTACCCTTAGACTCAAATACTAAAAATTTATCCCCTTTTCTTTTTGCCTCTCGAATGGTTTTAAAGAATATATCTTCTGTGAGCGGAATTTTAAATGTTGGTCCCATTTTGCCGTCTGGCATAGGATTATAACCTATAAAATAAGAATCATCGTCATACCATAAACTATAACCACATGACCATAATTCTATACCTAAATCCTTTATTTGCTGAAACAATAACTCTGAGGTTTCAACCAGTTCATCACTATGCTGCATTGCCATGGTTCTAGCACGAACACGCTCCAAAGCTAATTGAATTTGCGCTTCACGTGTTTGTGCCTCTGCTTTTTGAAGGTCGAGAAACCTTTGATAAGCTAAATCAAAAGCATTGGACATTTTTATAAGAATATTTTTACTGTCTTCATCAGGTTGTTCTAAGTGATCAAAAATTAAAAATCCGTTTGTAATCCGTCCACAAGCACCCCATTGATAAGTCAATTGTCCAGAAGCAATCGCTTCTTTAAATCCAGTTGCAATAGAAGCATCGATAGATTCCCATTCCTTTGCTGCTTTTTTTAATCTATTTAGGTCATACTCTAACAGACAATAGGGTTCGCCACTTTGATATGAGTTCCTTATTTCTTTGCCCACCAATGAATATTTCTTGTAATCATACTGGTATAATTTATGTTTATGTTGCCCGATGTTTCCTGGACTGGAAAAATCCCAATATGTGATATGATCGTTTTTGTCAAATAGAAAAATCCCTGCTCCTGCAAATCCTGTGACATTCAACTTTTGGACTTGCTCCCACAATTCTTTGTTTACTTTACCAAAATCATCGGAAGAGTGCATTGCCATGGCTTCGGCACGAACGCGCTCCACAGCGACTTCAATCTGTGCTTCTCGTGTTTGTGCTTCTGCTTTTTGTAAATCTTCAAACCTTTTGTAAGCTAAATCAAATGCAGCTCCCATTTTGGTGAGTATGGTTTCCATTTCTTCGGAAGGAGGATTTAATAAGTCGATAACTAACCTACCATTGTTTAGCTTTTTTACGGCATGGTGTAGGCATTTAAGTTCCGTTTCATCAATAAATGTTTCAACTTCAAATGCAAATTTTGATTCATTTTGTTCACGAAGCCATCCAATAATCCTTTTAAAATCCTTTTTATTTTGAATTTCTATGAAATAATCGTCCGGATTTTCCCAAATTCGTTTTATATAAAGATTCGGATCACGTTTTTTAAGTTTAAATGTAATGTCAAAAGGTATTTCATAGCCATTATTGTTTTCTTCAAGTGATGATAAATCCCACATTCTTACGTTGTCGGTTCCTTCTTTTAAGAAAATTGTCGCAGCAATTACATCAGGAATGTCCAAAGCCAAAACTTCATCTTTGAGTTTGGCTACTACTCCTAAAATCTCTTCAGATTTATGCATTGCCAAAGCTTTGGCTCTTACACGCTCAACAGCTAAGTTTATTTGCGCTTCGCGTGTTTGCGCTTCGGCTTTTTGAAGGTCGAGGAAACGTGTGTAGGCTTGATCAAAAACTTTTGAAAATCGTATGATGATATCAATTTCAAATTCGGTTAATGGAATACCTGAATAATCTGCAATCCCAATGCATGAGTTTTTTTGAAAAGCTTGAGAATGCGTATAGAATTTTTGTGCAAAAACCCATTTTTTTTGATCCTCGATACCTTCAATATCGTCAAGGTTTGAGGTTTCAAAAAACGTTTTGAAATAAGAATTTTTTTCTTTTTCTGAATACGATTTTGAAAAGAATTCTACACCTGCTTCTTTGGCTTCGAAATAATCGTCTAATACAGGATGTTTAAAATATGGTGTAGAAATATAGATATTAGAAAGATCATGAGCAGCAATATATTGATTGAAATCTTTATTGTCTGGATCAGAGACTACAACAATGGCTACACGAGATTCCATTGAAATATCAAGCTCTTTAAATTTTTTATGAATTTCTAGAATAACGTCGTTTAACTCCTCACTTTTTTGCATCGCCATAGAGCGGCTTCGTATACGCTCCATAGCCGCTTCCACTTTTGCTTCTCGCGCTTGTGCTTCAGCTTTCTTAAGGTCGCTAAAGCGTGTATATGCCATTGAAAAAACCGACGTAGCTCGTTTTAAAAGATCCCAACTCTCTTCTGAAATCTCTTCTGGTGCTGCGGCACCCATAAAACCGTATTTGAATTTATATAAATGATAAATACGTTCAGGAATTGAATCACCATAAAAACTCGCGACGTTGAACAGTTCAGACTTTTCTGCACAATAATTTATCCATTCAACACGATTTTCACCTTGCATCACAATTGACGTTTTTCTATTGTTTGATTGGTAAAAACCCAACATTTTTTTTCCGACCCAGGTATCCTTAAGATCAATGGTCATATGATCTGAAATTAGATTTTTTTCATCCTTATTGTCTTGAATTGAAAACCAACATTCGGTTTTATTTGATTCTTCATCAACGATATAAATGGAACTGGTTTCCAATTCCTCTACGCCAAGATTGCCCATTTCTTCCCTTAGCAAAATAGCAACCTCAACCAACTCATCTGAATGTTGCATCCCTGTGGATCTGCTACGCACACGTTCCAAGGCAGCTTCAATCTGTGCTTCTCTTGCTTGCGCTTCAGCTTTTTGAAGGTCTAAAAAACGTGTATAGGTTTGATTAAACACCTTTCCGAAACGTTTAAAAATACCGTGTGCTTCAGGAACTTCCTCATAGGTTATAAACAGTAAAAAGCCCTCATTGAACTTAACCAAGTGGTTGTACTGTTGTGTAGGCAATTCTAAACCTGCATCTTCCAATTGCTTAAACGTGGCTTTTAAATCTGGAAGGGATTTCATGTAATCATAATGTTCAACTAGGTCCTTTCCATCTTGATTGTAAACAAAGAAATCCTCATTATTTTTAATGGCTTTGTACCATGGTTTTAAACTTTTATGTTTTGTAAGTGGCAAGACGAAAGGAGTTTGTAATTCGCCTTCGCTGCTCATGATACAGATGCTCGATTTTTTATCATCAGCCAAAATATTGTAACCACAGCTCCAAGCCGGAATTCCTAATTTCTGAACTTCTGTGAACAATAGATTGGCAGCTTCAGGCAATTCCTCACTATGTTGCATGGCCATGGTACGGGAACGTACTTTTTCCAAAGCCATCTCTATTTGTGCTTCCCGTGTTTGTGCTTCGGCTTTTTGAAGATCGAGGAATCTTGTGTAGGTTTGCTCAAAAACCTTTGCAAATCTTATAACCAGTTTTTGTTCTGTCTCTGTCAATAATTTACTCCCAATTAGCAAGAGGTAACCTTGTTTGAAATTGAAAGTGTGAATTTTTAGTCTTTCAGGTGAAATAGCCAGTAATTTCTCTGCAGAGATTGGAAAATTTTTACTTCTTTCTGCAATAAAGGTTTGGTGTTTTATCGTTTCCTCTTCATTCAGTTCAATTATAAGTGAAGATTCTTCATTTTTCCAACTCTTAACGATGGATTTCATTATAGAAGTTTCATTGTGTGGCATTTCTACAGGAAAGTCCCTAATACTGCCGTCAACCGGATTTACGCCATAACTATAACCTATTTTTGCATCCGCATTAAAGAGGACGTAACCTGTTGTAAGATTATCAATCCCAAGCTTTTTCAGTTCATTGTAGAGTAATTCTCCAGCCTCCAATAGTTCATCACTTTTTTGCATTGCCATAGAACGACTGCGTATACGTTCTAATGCAGCCTCAATTTGTGCTTCTCTGGCTTGCGCTTCAGCTTTTTGAAGGTCGAGGAAGCGAGTGTAGGTCTGTTCGAAAACTTTTCCGAAGCGTTTTAGAATTTCGTTTTCATCTTGGGTAAATGGTCTTCCGTAATGGTTTATGATAAAAATACTAGTATGCTGTAGTACATTACATGACCTTGTGTAACCTCCCTCTGTTGATAGGATGTCTTTCTTTTCTTTAGCACTAAGCTCTGACCAAGGCTTATGTTTCAATAAATGTTTAAAAAATTCTTTCTTTTCTTTGTTTGAATACGATTCGGTAAAAAAACCAGGACCTTTTTTAATTCCTTTTAAAAGATTGGTGTAAAAAGGTTTATTAACATAAGGAATAATGATTTCTTCTGAAGTATTCGCAGTGCCGCCCGAACCCCAACAACGTAACTCGGAATCAATTTCATTATTTATCGTAATAAATGAACCTCCAAAAATGGAAATGTCTAATTTTAGTAATTCGTCATGTACAACATGAATAACGTCTTGTAATTCAGACGTATTATGCATGGCCAAACTTCGACTTCTCACTTTTTCAAGTGCTAATTCTATTTGGGTTTCCCGTGATTGCCTTTCTGCTTTTTGAAGGTCGAGGAAACGCTGATGTGCCAAATCGAATGCTCCTGCAAACTTCACCAAAATGTCAATATCTTCTTTTGGTGGCTTTTTGACCACTCCAGGCAAACTGTATCCAATCTCCCCATGTGTAGTCCTTGCCATAATAAATGTTAGACCTCCAATTTGTTTGATATCATCATGCGTTGGTGCTTGAGGGTCAATATTTTTAAAATCACCCAAAGCCACCATTTTGTCTACATAAGCAATGGCCTCTTCTGCATCCATTGCATACACGACAGTTGGTTTTTTACTTTTTTCCCACTTTGCCAATTGCGGAATGTCTCCATGCATGTGTCGAGGCAATTTCATTACAAAACCAATTTTGCTACCATCTCCCGATGTCATTGCTTTTTCATAGGTGTCTGGAAGCCACATCATATGCCAAAAATAGTGCGCTTCATGACCGAGTTTGATAAACTCGTTGCGCATGGTTACCACGATGTCCAGCAAATCTGAGGATTCCTTCATGGCAACTGCTTGTGCTCTGATGCGCTCTAAGGCTGTTTCAATTTCAAGTTTGCGATTTTTCTTCTCTAATTCAAAGGTTCGTTTTTTTACAGCTTTTTGAAGTTTTGCGTTTTCGGCTTTGAGAGCGTCTAAACCAAATGCTTCACCTTTTTGTGTTTTAGAATCTGGGAAAGAACCATGTTGATGTAATACAACCCATTCCCCATCTTTTCTTTGTATTAGTGATGATAATCTAATAGGTGCGTAGAACGTCCATTCATCTCCTGCTTTTACAAATAGATCGCCCAGTTCGTGGGTCATGATATAAGGCTCATAAAGAATTATTTGCACTTTTTTATTTCGCAATTCTGCTTGGCCAACCATTTGGTCCAAAACTTCATTCGTATAGTCTAAAATTTCTTTTTTACTATTCCAGATTTCTTCCTGATTTGTTCCTATGTTTTTGTAATCTTCGTTTAAGAAAGACTGCCACTTTGAAAGATTGCCTTCAAAATAGGTATCCCAATATGATTGCAGAAATTGCGTTATTTCAGCTTCTATTTTTTTGGTTAGTTTCATTTTAAATGATTGGAATTTTAATAATAAACTTTGTGCCTTGTCCTTCTTTTGTTTCAACTTTTAATTCTCCATTATGCGCTTTTACGATATCATAACTTAAACTCAAACCTAGTCCTGTGCCTTGCCCTGTGGGTTTGGTTGTAAAAAAGGGTTGAAAGATTTTATCTAATGCTTTTTGAGGGATGCCATTTCCATTGTCCTTTACTGAAATTTCAATGTTGTTTTTCATTGTATTTGTTGCTACTGAAACCGTTGGTTCGTATTTATCTCCTTGAGTTTCCTGAAGTAAATTCTTTTCATTTACGGCATAAAACGCATTGGTTATAAGATTAAGGACAACACGACCAATATCTTGTGGAACCACATTAACAGTTTTTATACTGTCGTCGTAATTGGTTTCCAACTTTGCATTAAAAGATTTATCCTTGGAACGTAAACCATGATAAGCAAGACGTAAATATTCGTCTACAAGGTTGTTTATATCCACACTTTCTTTTTCGCCACTATTGCTTCGGCTATGCATGAGCATACCTTTTACAATACCATCTGCACGTTGACCATGGTGTAATATTTTTTCAAGATTTTGAATCACATCGTTTGCAATTTCCTTTACATCCTCAAGATTACCTTCTTCTAATTCTTCCTGCATTTCTTCCAGTAATTCTTTACTGACTTCGGAAAAATTATTGACAAAATTCAGTGGGTTTTGTATTTCATGTGCAATACCAGCGGTGAGTTCACCGAGGCTTGCCATTTTTTCAGATTGAATCAATTGCGATTGGGTAGCTTTTAATTCTTTTAAGGATTTTTGTAATGCGTTGTTAGAGTCTTCGATGGCTTTTCGCTTGTGTTCCAGTTCCTCAATGGTTTCTTCCAGTAGGATAGCTGTGGTGCGTTTTACTTTTTCCGTGCGCACCAGTTTAAATTCAGAAATAGTCAAAGCTTTGTCCGCATCTTTTGCAGCTTTGGTCAGCGTTGCCTTTTCATCTTCAGATAGATGTTTGGACTGTTGAATAAAATCGAGTATAGTTTGTAGGTTTTGATTCATGCTTTTTCTTTTAGTGCCACAACACAACATGCATTGTTATGAAACTCATTATTGCCAATCTTCGATCTCCCATATTCTCCGTAGGTAAAAAAACCTACCATTGGTGCATTCCAGATGTTTTGTACTTGCTCTATTTCCTCTTGCATTAGAGCGCCAAATGATAAATGCCTGCTTACGCATGAAAACATTATAAGTGCATCAGCTTGTTGCTCTGGGTTATCCTTAATGCTTTTACATTCCGACACGACTGTTTCGATGGCATCAAAATCTGGTGGCAGGGAAAATTTGATTTTTGACCCTTGAGCCACACTTCCTGTACAAATAAGCGAACGCTCCTTTTGGTTGGCAAATCTAGTTGCTCGTATTACAGTATCTCCGTTTTCTCGTTCTAACTGTAATGGGTAATACCAAGAGTTGAGAAACGCCACAATTTCTTGGGTTTCATCTAATTTCACCTCCACACCAAGGTATTTCATTAAGGTGTCCAGCGCTGGTTTATCGTCTATAGTGTAAACGATGTTACCTTCACTTTTGGTCACTGTTTTCGTAGTGCCAATAGCTTCCCAACCACAGCTGGCGATGCCTCTAACGTCAATTTTATCTTTATCGATTATTAGTGCAACGATTGCGTTGTCTTTACTTTTATTATTGGTAAAAACGATTGGTTTTTCAGCTATTAAATCGTCTCCAGCCATGCCACCAAATACGGTTACTTCACTGCCGAAACCTTCTGTGATACCATCTATAACGTGTTCACCATCAATAAAAATTCCGCCTGTTGCCAATATAAATGCAGGATTAGAAAATGTTTTTTTTCCAATACTTCCTAATTTTTTTGCATCTTCGAAAGTGGTTTTCTCACTTGTTTCAAGAAACTCTAATTTAAAATAAGCAGTATTCATATCGAGTAGCATCACAACAATGCTACCTTCTTCAATATCTCCATCTATAAATTCTCCTGCAGTTGTTGCACCGAAAACTTTGATATTTCTTTCGTCTAACATATTACAGACCGCTTTCCAATCTTGTTTTATAGAGGAAAAAATGATGGCCAAGGTTGGCTTAAAACCGTCAGAAAGGGCTTTATCAAGTTCATTGATTAAAGTTGCTGTTGCGCTAGCTTTTATGGTTTTAGATTTCATCTTTTATTTTTCTTTTAAGGCCACAATGCAACAGGTGTTATTATGAAATTCATGTTTTCCTGTTTTAGACTTCCCAAATTCTCCGTAAGTGAAAAATCCAACCATAGGCGCATCCCAAACTTGTTTCACTTGTTCAATTTCTTCTGTCATCAAAATACCAAAAGACAAATGCCTGCTAATACAGGAAAACATTATGAGTGCATCGGCTTGATTTTGACGTTCATTTTTCACTTCTTTACATTCTTCAATCACGTGTTCAATAGCATCAAAGTCTGGTGGAAGCGAAAATTTAACCTTGGATCCCTGTGGTACAGTACCAGCACAAATAAGCGAACGGTCTTCCCTGTTTGCAAGCATTGCTGTGCGCATAACAGGTGCTACACCTTCTCGCTCCATTTGCAACGGATAATAGGCTCCAATTTGAGTAACTATTTCGTTTCCGGTGCTAAAATCATAATCTACACCAAGGTATTTTATTATCATATCTAACGCAGGCTTATCGTCTATTGTGTAAATGACGTTTTTGTCACTTTTAGTAATTGTTTTGGTTGTACCTATGGCTTTCCAACCACATGTTGCAATACCATTGATTTCTACTTTATCTTCATCTATGATTAGCCCTAAAAGACCTTGATCACTGCTTTTTCCGTAGGTAAAAGCAATTGGACCCTCGAGTAACATATCATCACCAGCCATGCCTCCAAAAATTGTTACTTCCTTGCCGCAACCTTCTGTAATGCCATCTATGATAAGCTCCCCATCGTTACTCAACCAACCTGACACAATAATAAAGGCTGGATTTTGAAAGGTGTTTTTACCTTCAACACCTAACTGTTTTGCGTTTTCGAAAGTGGTTTGTGCTCCGGTTTCAAAAAATTTCAGTTTAAAGAAATTAGGATTTATATCTAGCAACATTACAGTGGCACTTCCTTCTTCAATGTCTCCATCTATAAATTCCCCAGAAGTCGTTGCACCAAAAATGGAGATATTATTTTTTTCGAAAATCTCGCAAATTGCATCACGGTCTTGTTTAATAGACAGAAAAACAATGGCCAAAGTTGGAGCGAATCCATCTTTAATAGATTGCCTAAATGCGTTATTAATTTCCTCAACTGAATGTCCTTTAATGGTTTTTGCTTTCATAATTTTTAGAGCCTTTTTACATTATTCTAACACTCCTATCATCACTTGTACGCCTCCAGTAGCAAAATTTTCTAAATCCGCAGAAGTAGCCTGTCCCTCTGGTGAGCTCATGGTTTTTTGTAATTGTTCCATATCACTAAAATAAATCTCCGCCATTCTGTAAAATTCTGGTTTCGATCCGTCTGTAGTCCCTAATATTTTAGTGAGTTCTAATTTTGCTACACCTTTCATGGTTGCAGCGAGTGGTAAATGTTTTGTTTTGTAATACGTTTCAAACGTTTCAACATCAGTTGGGTGTCCATATAATACCGTGAGTTTATGCATATCAATTGGTTTTAAATTATTTCTCTTTTAGTGCAACGCAACAGGTGGTGAGGTTGTGCATTTCTAGGTTGCCACCAGTTGCTCTGGCCAGTTCCCCATTTGAGAACATACCAGCCATTGGGACGTTCCATACGTTTTTTATGCCTTCAATCTCTTCGGACATCAATGGTCCAAGCGACATTATTCTGCCTGCACAGCTAAATACCACCAACGCATCAGCTTCTGGCATTTCAGTCTCTTTTAATTGCTCAACTCCTTTTATTACTTTTTCCATCACATCAAAATCTGGAGGAAGTGAGAATCTTACTTTAGAGCCTTGAGGTACTGTGCCACTGCAATAGAAAGAACGATCGTTCCAATCTACCACTAAGCCTGGTCGCATTACAGGGTCGCCTTTTTCTCTCTGGAGCTGCAACGGAAAATTTGCTGCAAGTTCCAGTAATAAGTTCTTATTTTCTGGTGTTACATTTTCTAGTCCACCATACTTTACAGTAATATCTAAAGCTGGAACGTCATCTACAGTGTAAACATGATTTCCTTCACTTTTTGTCACTATTTTTTCAGTTCCTACTGCTTTCCAACCACAGGTTGCAATACCTTTAATCTCTATGTTTTCTTCATCTAAGGCTAAGACAACAGTGCCTCTGTTACTTTCTAGCCCGTTAGTAAAAACATATTGTTCTGAAAATGAAAAGTCGTCACCTGCCATTCCTCCAAAAACATTTACTTGTTTTCCTATAATGTCCTCAAAACCAAAGAGCAGCTGTTCTGCATCTGTTTCCATATGACTTGCAGCTATTAAAAAGGCAGGTTTGTCAAACTCTTTTTTAGCTTTTGACGCTAAGTTTTGTGCAGTTTCGCGATAGTTTTTTTCGGGATATTCTTCGAGGTAAATTTTAAAATGCGCTCTTTTGATGTCTAATAATAAAATTGCAATTGACCCAGTTTCAGAATCTTCATCAATAAATTCGCCATTGGTTGTGCTGCCAAATACAGCGATCTTTTTATCATTCAGTAATTTGGTAACAGCATTGCGGTCTTGAGCCACAGAGATAAATATGATGGCTAAAGTGGGCTTAAAACCATCGGATATCTTTTGATCGAGCGCATCTCGAATGGCTTCGGTGGAATTTCCCTTTATTGATTTTGATTTCATTTATAGTTGAATAATACATTAGTTTAGGTTTTAAATGCTATTAATCAATTTAGGGTAAGGGGATTGTTAAATTTAGTAAAAAATAGGATTATAATGTTTTTAATTTAATTAATTCCTAATTCATTTTCTAACATGGTAATAAGCACAGTCGTTTCTTTGATGAGTAATTGTAATTGTTCTATGGCATCTTTATTTATCCAATAATGAATTGCCATATTGTTTATATATTCATCTTTTTTATTCCTTAAATGGTTGGCTAATTCTGCTTGATTTTGTTCTCCAAATAAAAAGGCTGAGGCAGGCTCAAACCTCATAATACTGTTGTTATAGGTAAATGGTGCATCATTAGGAAGCGCCCACTCAGTACCAATCCTAATCCATTCTGCAACTTGCTTGTGCTTGGCGTAATGTTTTACCAATTGGTCGCGCAACTTGGTGTTTTTAATATCTTTTAAATTTCCTGTACTTGAAAGATCCTGGAAAGTTGATGTTGAAGACGTAAAAATGGGATAGATACTACCATAGCCAAAAAAGTCGTTGGCAGCAGCAATAAGTTCTTTGTCTTTTGTTTCATTAGCGTTCAGTGCTTTTGAGAGGTTTTCTATGGTTTCAATCCCTCTTTTTAAATTAGCAATATTGCTATTGAAAGTATTAATGTCCTCTCTATTTTCGGAAAGCAGTCTTTTTAGATAGAGATTTTCTTGTTTCGCAGATTTTCGGTTTTCGTTCCAATTATTAATCTGTAGTGCTATTAGAATACCAATAACCACAAGAATGATTTCGCCAATGGCGTACAGTAGATATTTTGTTGTTCTGTTTTCCTTTATCATAGTTTGTCTAATATGTCTAAAAAACTTAATCATGTTATTTTGCTAATTCTTCGTCCAATTCCGTAAGAATATTGTTGGTTAATTCCTTTATCGCATTTTGGTAATCCAGCCTGTTTTGCTCTAAACCATATTTCATTATTAAACTACCCAAAAAGCGTTCATTGTTCATATGCTTCTCAATTACCATTATTTTTTCATTTTCGCTCATTGATTGTTCTTCCCATTTGAGATAACCGTGCAAAACTTTTGGAAACAGTTCTGTCGAATAGTGACTGGATTTATCCACTAATGAGGTGGCAAGAGCCACAGACATGGTTTCGTCCTCAAACCCAAATTTTACTTCTGCAGAAAATTTTGCCAACAGTTGTACAAGGTTTTGATTTTGGATAATTCCCGTTTTTCCAGAACCAATCATGGCATCATAAGTACCATTAACGGGTTCTATCCTCCAATAAGAAAAGGCACCTCTGTACATGTATTCACCAAGTGTATTTAAGTCAATTTTCGTGTTATTCCTTCGCATCTCAGTAATAAGTTGTTGACAGTAGTTAACCACTCTTGTTTGTTTTTTTATAGTTTCATCTAGATTGTCACTGGTCTTTTCAAAATCATCTTTGAGAGATTTAAGAATTTGCAGTTCTTCTTTTCTTTCTATTCTGTTAGTATTCCAATTATTAATCTGAAGCGCAATGAGAATCCCAATAACCACAAGGACGATTTCTCCTGTGGCATAGAGGAGATATTTTGAGGTCCTGCTTTCTTTTACTAATCGTTGACGTATATGGCGGAAAAATTTTATCACTAGGTCTTATTTAAATCGTTTGGCATTAGGGATAACACCAGATCAATCGAGTCAATGGTATTTTCCAAATTTCTTATGGAAGCTCTAATGTTATCACGGTTTAACATCAGTAATCTCCAAGCATTAGTTTCAGAAAAAAAATGTTGCATATCCTCGACTTCTAATATTTCCTTAAATTCAAAATTTGTGGCGTGAGCCTCCATAAGAGGTAGCCACTGGTTATTGAAAGCATACTCAATATCACCCAATGCCTTACTTACATGGTTTACTTTGCCATCATAATAAACTCCCAAATTTTTCCTCAATTCTTTGTCTTTTACTGTTTGAAGACCAGCAGATTTTAATGCCTCGTAAGAATTGGTAAGGGACTGAAACCTGCTGAAATGGACAACCTCCCCTAACCAGTATGGTACGCTATCAAAATTTTTATTTCTAAGACTATCATCCACAAGTTTTTGTGATGCATCAAATGCGCGCTGGTGCCAAGTTTTTATATCGTTTAGATTTTCACGATCTTGTATGAGGTTTGCTCGTATTTGCGAAAGTATTTCCTTTTCAAATGCATTATCTTTTCGTTCTTCATTCCAATTGTTGATCTGAAGCGCAATAAGGATCCCGATTACCACAAGGACGATTTCTCCTATGGCATAGAGGAGATATTTTGAAGTCCTGCTTTCTTTTACTAATCGTTGACGTATATGGCGGAAGAATTTTATCATAATTTTTCTTCTAAAAATTCCAGTTCTTTATTGATAGCTACAATTAACTCGTTAATCCGTTTCATCATATCAGCGTAAAACCCTAAGATTATCTGCCTAAAAAAGATGCTTTCATTCAGTTCTAACTTTAAACCTTCGTCATTTTTTGCAGCTTCTATATGATCAAATATCATAGATAACTTTATAAAATCCGGATTGTAATAATCATCAGAGCTATAATCGATATTACTGAGGTGTAAGCTTTTATTTTCAATCTGGAAATATTTTTTGAAGTAGTTCTTTTTTTCTCCATAGGTTTCGTAAACCACTGCTTTATTCTCCATGAGATCGAGAGCCTCAGAGAAAAAATCATAAAAACGCGAAATATCCTTATATAGAGTATTATTGGTTATTAACCCAGGGTTGCTACTTTGTAAATTACTAAAGGTAGCTTTATGTAGCACAGAAAAAATAGGTATACTTAATGCATCAGCATAATTTATGGTGTCAATAGGCTCTTTTAAATCGCTGAGTAAAAATCTTAATAACTGCGTTTCTGCTTTTAAAAATCGTTTGTTATAATCTATATTAAAAACCATGTCTAAAGTGTCTCTTACAATATCTTCCTTAATATTTTTTAAAATGGTTATTTCTTGAGTTGTTGCTTTTTTGCTCTCATTCCAATTATTAATCTGCAATGCAATGAGAATCCCAATAACCACGAGGATAATTTCGCCTATGGCGTATTTAAGGTACTTTCCTGTTTTGTTTTGTTCCATGAGGTTATATCTTATTTTTCTGAAAAACTTAATCATAATTTTCGTTTCAAAGTGGAACCCGCATCAAGTGCGGAATGACAAATGGCTCTATTTTGGAATATCATGGATTGACGGATATGGCGGAAGAATATTATCATTGGTTGCACTTTATTATTACATTTAATCAGAAATTTCCTTTTCAATAGAATTTAAAAGTGATTTAATACTCTTTATTACTCCCTCTCCTCTGTTTTGCACTGCTGCATTTTCAAAAGCTATGGCAGATAGTAGTTTTAGAAAAGCATCATCAGTTCTTAGTTTGCTATATTCTTCTTGAGAAATTTTAAAATCTCCATAGTATTTTCTGCTTAAATTGAATTGCATAGTAAAGTATTTTAATAATAGTGGTTCGCTATGTAATGCATGAAAACGCAATCGTTCCTCCTCGTATCTTTTGTAATAAGGATATGATCTTTCGTAAAGCAGAGAGATATCATTTCTTAAACTATCATTAGAAATTACTTCCACACCTTTAGATTGCAATAATTGATACCCACTTTTGTTAGGATCAAAATGAGGTGTAACTCTAAGTATAGAAATAACTTTAAAAATAGAATCATTAGGGAATTCATTATTCTCAATAAATTCTCTAACATCTATGCTCGCACTATTTATATTGTCCATATAAGACACATCGTCTTGTAACTCTTTAAGATCCATACTTAAATTAACATGAAGTTCTTTGAGTATTTTTTCTTCCAGATTTTGTGTTTTTCTTTCGTCACTCCAATTATTAATCTGCAATGCAATGAGAATACCAATGACCACAAGGATGATTTCGCCAATGGCGTAGAGCAGATATTTTGAAGTCCTGTTTTCCTTTACGAGTCGTTGTCGAATATGGCGGAAGAATTTTATCATGGTCCTTTAGTGATTTCTAAATCGATTAAGCGTAATATTTCCTTTGCGGTTACAATAAGCTCCTCAGTTTGAAGTCTGGAAACAGAAATTGGAAGTTCCCTAGCTGCAAGCGCACCTTCAAATTGGGAATCGTTTAATAAACGCTCATAGTCAGCAACAAACGAACTATTGGTTTTGTGATTAAATAATTGATAACGTTTGTATCTAATACGGCTATAAATGTCATGAAGGGAAACGTGTTTTTTAATAATCGGTTGGATATCATTAAATAGAAAATTGCTTGAATATACTTCATCTTCCGTAACATCTTCTACTAATTGAGGCCACTGTACCAAGTATTTTTTAATTGAATCGTTGGAAATTATATTGATCTTACCTGAATAAAACAATATATTCAACGTCTCTGCTTGGCCGTTATATGTAGGATTAATAAATAACTCTGATGTTAGACTGTCTAATTGGGTTTTTGAATATGGATTTTTACCTGTATGGATAATTTTATATAAAGTTTCTGTTGACGAGATTATGCGCTCCCTGAAAGCGTTTAGCTCTTCAAATTCTTGAATGGCGTTTTTGAATTCTGATTTAATGTTCTTAAGTGTTTCAAGTTCTTCTACCTTTTGTTTTCTGTTTTCATTCCAAGTATTTATCTGCAATGCAATGAGAATACCAATAACCACAAGTATGATTTCGCCAATGGCGTATTTAAGGTATTTTCCTGTTTTTCCTTTTCCCATGAGATTGTATCTAATTTTTCTGAAAAACTTAATCATAATTTTCGTTTCAAAGTGGATTCCGCATCAAGTGCGGAATGACACATGGCTCTATTCTGATCTATCATGGATTGACGAATATGGCGGAAGAATTTTATCATTGGTTTTTTCCTGTTTCCGAATTAATTAAATCAATTATTTCTTGTGTTTTATTCCTAACACCAATAGACTGTTCATTGGTATAAGGCGTCATACCGAGCAACCTAGTGATGTGATCCTCGAAGTTGGGATGATTTAAAAGATTTTTGAAATTGGCTTTAGGCACTAAATTTTTTAATTCGGAAAAATCGCTAAGACTTTTACCTATTGTGAATCTAGATCTTAATTCTTCATCAAATAAAAATTGAGTAGTGAACCCTCCTATTTGATATTGGTCTATTAAAAAAGCGTAAAATTCTTCTTCAGTAAATCTAAAAATGTTCAATTCTTCTTCATTAAGCTCCTTTAAAAAACTAGAGTACGATGATATTCGATTCCGTAAAGTAGTATTACCTATCAGATAAAGTTTACCTGCATTAATCAATTCATTACTAACACCCAATTGCGGGTCAAAGGTAGGTCTCATAGTTGCTCGCGAAAGATGATAATCCACGCTATCTACAGTAATATTTTGAGGACGTTTATGAATATAATTTAAAAGTGTAATACAAGACTTAATGACATCATTTCTAAGACTAATTTTACTTTCTATTTGCTGCAGATTACTATCATATTCTGCCAACAATTGTGATAGTATAAGCTGTTCTTGTTGATCGTTCTTTTTGTTCTCATTCCAATTATTAATCTGAAGCGCAATGAGAATCCCAATGACCACAAGGATAATTTCGCCAATGGCGTAGAGCAGGTATTTTGAGAATCGATTATCTCCAATTAATCGTTTGCGGATATGTCTAAAGAGCTTAATCATACTATTTGCATAGATTTTGCAATTGTTCGTAGACCGGTTGCATTTCGCTAAGGATTTTGTCGAAATGTTGTTGTTCCCTATTACTCATTAATACGAAAAACACAAGGTCATTCTGAAATTGTCTATAAACTTTCGAATTTTCGTCCAAATGCCAGTTATCTACCGGTAAAGTTGCCATGATATTGTCTCCCAAAGAGGCTTTGGCATAATCCGCATATTGAAACCCAACTTGGTTATCATCTTCATAAGCAAATGCGCGTTCTATACTATGGTTTCTATTTAAATCCAATTGATATATAAGATTATCCAGTTCTGCATAATACCTAACTAGCGTCTTTTTTAATTCTTCATCTTTTATGAGATTAAGCTTGCCCGAAGATGTAATATCCAATATCGTTACTTTACTTGGTACAAAAGCGTTGGTTCTTAAGCCTTGGATGTAATTGTCTATGAGGTATTCCTTGGATTTTTCCTTTTTTGGTAATTCCAAGAGAAGTGCTTTGCTTATTTTAATTTTATAGTCTGACTCATCAGATAATCGCATTATATTCTGACGGTCCAGTTCAAAATCCTCGAGCAATCTGCAATAATAGTCACTTTCTGTTAAATTGTTTTTTCGGGTTTCATTCCAATTGTTGATTGATAATGCAATTAAAATCCCTATAACCACTAAGATGATTTCGCCTATAGCGTAGAGCAGGTATTTTGAGAATCGATTATCTCCAATTAATCGTCTGCGGATATGTCTAAAAAACTTAAGCACCTTAATACAAAATGTTGTCTAAAGTCCAGTCTAGTCTTTTTTCCATCATACTAAAATTACAGTCCGTAAAGAATACCTCATAAATTTCTCTTCTAAAAGCTGCTAATTCCATTTCTGTATATTCGTTCTGATTTATTGCACGTTCTATTTTTTTAAGCTGTTCCTCTTCTGAGTCTCCTTTGAACTCAGTATACATCTTTAAAAAAGTCTTTGCAGATACTTTGGTCTGTATCATTTTCAATTCGTCCTCGCTTTCATCATTATCCGCATTGGCACATAATAAAAGGATGTAAGTATGCAACTCTTCTTTGTTCCATTTTTTTTCTTTTTTACTCATGATTTCAATTTTTATGTTATTATTTGGATTTATGTACTTCTAATTCTATTTCAATCAAGAATTCCGGTATTGCCAATTCCTTAACTCCTATCCATGAACCCGTTGGGAAGTGGTTTTTATAAATTTCAGCTCTGTAGGCAGAAGCTTGCAAAAATTTAGGCATATCCGTTGTAAATACATTTTCGACCACGACATCGTCAAACGTGCAACCGTAATGCTTTAAAACCTTATCTAAATCTGCGTAACAATTTTTCATTTGCTGTTCTAAATCACCAATGGCGGTTGCGTTGCCCTCAGCATCCATACTTACAGCTCCAGAAACTTTTATACTGTTTCCTATTTTTACGGCATGCGAGTATCCATAGGCTTTTTCTACTTCTGGGCGAAGTGAAAAATACTCAGGATATTCTGCTTCAATAACTACTTCTTTTTCAATTTCTTTGGTTGATTCTTTTTCCTTTTGCTCACAACTTTGAACTGTAAATATCAAGGTCGTTAAATAAGTAATTAAGATCAGCTGTTTAATTGGCCTTTTCATAATGATGTTTGTTTAATGCCTACTTTGATCGGTTTTTGGCTTTCCCGTTTTTTTTAAAAAATCGTTTCCCTAAAATCATTATCACTAAGATTGCCCAAAAAATCTTCTTTGCCATTGGATCTTTGATTGGAATAATTATTGGATAAGCTGTGGATATCTGTCATTCCGTAAGATGGCTCGTATAAGGTTATTTCTGCATCAAACCTAAAGTGGTCTTCGGTGTATTTTAGTTTTTTGTACAGCTTGTCTAAGGCGAGCAATTCATTTTTTATGGTATCGTTAGTAATAATTGCGAGGTTACCAGAATTCATTAATTCCTTAAATGTATTATCTGTTTGATAGAACCTTTGCCATGTACACACATTAATGGTATACTTATTAAATTCATTCCAGTTTGTCACTGGCTTGCCGTTATAATGCTCAACAATATTTCTGGCTGCAACTGCTCGCTGCGTTCGTGAAGTTATAAATTCGTCAATGTCTAAACCCGTTATTTTTAGATCATTATTAATATTTTTTAAGTAGGCTACTTCTTTGGCGCTTATTTTCTTTGCTTCGTTTAAATTATTGATATGTAATGCAATAAGAATTCCGATGACCACAAGGGCAATTTCGCCGATGGCGTAAAGTGGATACGTGCTAAATCTATTGTCAGTGAACAGTTGCTGACGAATATGACGGAAAAATTTAATCATTAGCTTACAATTTGAATCGTAAGCAGGAAATCATGAAGTAGAGATGGTTGATTGTACTTAATTAGTTTATAAATGTAACAAATTGTTACAAATAATCACATAAAAAAATTCCGCTTAAAAACTGGTTTTCAATTAATTATTGCCTGGTTGAAAGATTCTCAATTCTAATCGAAGTAACCATTTTACAAAAACAAGTGTCGCTATCGAAGGAAATAAGCCTTTAAACAATGAAAAATATAATTCATTCCATTCAGAAAGACCCATGCGAGATATTTCTACAAATATTAACTGACCATAAGGCTGTGATGCAAAGAAAAATGTCATCACCAAATTGAAACCTAAATGAAACCCTAGAGGCATCATAATCGATTTGGTACGATGAAATGTATAAGCCCAAACATAACCGGAAAATCCCGTAACCAAAATTACATACAGAATTAAAATAACACGATCTGCACTCAAGCCATAAGAAAACACATGGTAGATCCCAAAGCAAATCGCAGATATCAAAATAGCCCATTTAGCTCCGATTCTGTTTATAAGTATATATAGAATTGCACCTCTAAAGATTAAATCTTCTGTTAAAGCCGACCTAAGATGATATATAAAAGAATCAAAAATTAAATCGTATTTAATAGGACTATTTAATTCCCAATCTATTGTCATGACCTTGCTTTCAATAAAAATCATCGAAAGAGTTATGGGTATTATAAACAAGATTCCTATTAAAAACTGAATCATATGGTTAGCATTTGGAACAATTCCTAAAGCATTGATATTTTTTCCTTCTATGAAATGCAAAAGCACCCACGAGATTACTATTATTACTAATAATCCTAACATAATATATTTAAAGTTTTAAGCCCTTATTGGCTTTAAAAAAGGGATTGATAATGGATAATTGAATGTTTGCTTATTTAAGGCAGACACAATATTCATAGCGCTTACAAAAATTCCAAAAAGAAAAACAGCAGCTGTTCCAAAAAAGTTAATGCCAGGAAATGGAAAAAACAACAACAAAGAAATTATAAGCAGTAAATTTATAGTGCTATGAAAATTGATTACCGCACGACCGTGTACATCGTATATTTTATTGTCATCTGCTTTACCAACCCATATAAAAAGCGGAATTAAAACATTTGCAAAAGGAATTATTAATCCGATAAATGGAGTTCCATGTAATAACAACATCCATTTACGTTGAATGACCTCTTCATTAGGATGATCCAACACTATTAAATCATCTACATTGACCTCCAGACCAACAGCCAATAACTTCACCGTCTGTAAATGCGGTTGCACATCACCCTTTTCTATACGCTGGATCGTACGAACTCCAACGGTAGTCTTTTCCGCTAGTTCTTCTTGTGTAAGTCCTTTTGATTTACGTTGATATATTAAATTTTCGCTTATTGTCCGGCTTTTCATTTTATAAATTTTGATGATACAAATCTAAAACAAACTGACGGTTTTTTGCACGTCATTTAAATGTCACCTATCTGTCATTTATAGTAAACATGAGTGTTTCAGAGGGTAAATTCTCAAATTTGAAATTTATAAATTACATCAAACAAAAAAGGTTGACAAATTGCCAACCTTGAAAATAATCAACAAACAAACTCAATTATTTATTCGAAAAGATGTCATAGATTAAAACAGTTATAATTCGATTGACCTGATTTTTTTCGACTGCGTTTTAAAAATTAAAATCTCATTAATAAGCATCACTATGAACTTTTGCCACTGCTCTACCGCTTGGATCGTTCATATTTTTAAATGCTTCATCCCATTCTAAAGCTGTTGCTGTACTACAAGCCACACTAGCTTCTTGAGGGACACTTTTTGCGGCAGCATCACTTGGAAAATGACCTTCAAAAATACTTCTGTAGTAATACTCTTCTTTATTTAGAGGTGTATTAATCGGAAAGCGAAATGATGCATTTTCTAATTGCTCGTCCGTAACTTCTTTGTCTACTAATTCTTTCAATGTATCTATCCAACTGTAACCCACTCCATCACTGAATTGTTCTTTTTGTCGCCAAGCGACGCTTTCTGGAATATAATCTTCAAACGCCTTGCGAATTACCCATTTTTCCATCCGTTCTCCGTTTATCATTTTGTCTTTTGGGTTGATACGCATAGCCACATCCATAAACTCTTTATCTAAGAATGGCACACGGCCTTCAATTCCCCAAGCTGCTAAACTTTTGTTTGCCCTTAAGCAATCGTACATGTGTAGCTTATCTAATTTTCTGACCGTTTCTTCATGAAACTCTCTCGCATTTGGCGCTTTATGAAAATACAAATAGCCTCCAAAGATTTCATCGGCTCCTTCACCAGATAATACCATTTTTATACCCATAGATTTAATTACACGTGCCATTAAATACATTGGCGTAGATGAACGGATTGTAGTAATATCATATGTTTCTATATTGTAAATGACATCTTTTATAGCATCCAACCCCTCTTGAATGGTAAACTTTATTTCGTGGTGTACCGTGCCAATATGGTCAGCCACTTTTTTTGCAGCAGCCAAATCTGGAGAACCTTCCAATCCTACGGAAAAACTGTGTAATTGTGGCCACCAAGCTTTTTCCTTATCATCTGCTTCAATCCGTCGTTCTGAATATTTTTTGGCAATGGCGGAAGTCACTGAAGAGTCCAATCCTCCTGAAAGCAATACTCCATAAGGCACATCACTCATTAACTGTCTGTGTACCGCATCTTCAAGGGCTTGTTTCACTTCTTCGATACTGGTTTCGTTTTCTTTAACAGCGTCATAATTCGTCCAGTCACGTTGGTACCATTTTACAAATTCTCCATCCTTACTAGACATATAGTGACCTGGTGGAAACAGTTCAATTTTTGTGCAGACACCTTCCAAAGCTTTTAATTCTGAAGCTACATAAATGGTTCCGTTTTTGTCCCAGCCTATGTATAGAGGTATAATTCCCATATGGTCCCGTGCGATAAAATATTCATCTTTTTCGGTATCATAAATCGCGAATCCAAAAATGCCGTTCATTTCATCAATAAAATCAACACCTTTTTCTTGGTATAAAGCCAAAATGACCTCACAATCACTTTCAGTTTGAAACTTGTAATTAGGAAATTGTTGTCTCAATGCTCTATGGTTATATATTTCACCATTAGCAGCCAAAATTAATTTTTTGTCTTCACTAAATAAGGGTTGTTTACCTGATGATGGATCTACTATTGCAAGACGTTCATGAGCCATTATTGCTTTATCATCACTGTAAATTCCGCTCCAATCCGGTCCACGATGCCTAATGGATTTTGCCATTTCCAAAACCTGAGGCCTTAAATCATCAGCTTTCTCTTTTATATCAAACGCACATACTATTCCGCACATAACTTTTAGTTTTATTTATAATTATATAACAAATATGATACTATACTTTATAATATTAAATATATTACACTTAAATGATTTCATATTAAAACCAATTAATATGTTTTAATTAAGAAATAAAACTTTCACACTCCTTAATTGACCATTATACTATCAAATTGTAAATTTTAGTATTTCGTTACGACAAATTGGACATTATATCCTTTAACTTTAACAAACTAATATTAAAAAATCATGAAGACAACAAAACTAATTACAACCATGGCATTTGCATTTATGATGCTATTATCATTTAATGCTGAGGCTCAAAAATTCTCTGGAATAGACAAAAGCCCAATGGATGCTGCATCATTTCCGAGCGATTACAAAATGTCTGATAAACTTATAAAAGTAGTTTACAGCCGACCACAATTAAAGGGTAGAGATGTTAATACATTGGCTAAACCGGGCGAAGTATGGAGACTTGGTGCAAATGAAGCGGCTGAGCTGCACCTTTACACTGATATGGAATTAAACGGTAAAGAAATTGATCCAGGTACGTATACAATGTATGCTATACCAGGAGAAAAAGAATGGACCGTTATTGTAAACAAGGACCTTAATGTATGGGGAAGTTATTTCTACAAAGAAGATAATGATGTTGCCCGTATTACAGTTCCTGTGACAGAAGGCGACGAATCTTTAGAAGCATTTTCAATAGCTTTTGAAAAGGCAGATGACGGAGTACATATGCATATGGGCTGGGGAACTACTAGAGTTGCCGTACCTTTTAAAAAAGATTGAGTTTACATAAGAATTTAAAAGATTTAAGTCCTGATTATATAAATGTAATCAGGGCTTTTTACATGAAATAAATTAAGAAAGAGGTGGAATATCTCCCCAATTTTCACCTGTTTTTATACGTCGCAATTGCATTGTAGTGATACCAAAACGCTTTGCGATAATTTTTAAACGGGTGCGACGATTAGGGTCATTTATCATCTTTTTTATCAATCGCACATTATTTTCTGTCAGTTTAGCATACGACCGACTTTTATTCTTTACGGCTTCAACAAACTCAGGGTTTTTCCATTGATGTTGTTCTTTCTCCCGCTTTGTTGCCCACTTTAAATTACTCACGTGGTTGTTCTTTTTATCATAATCTAAGTGAATTACACAAACACCGTCTACCTTTTCTAAAAAATGTGTCGCAATAACCTTGTGTAGATAAAACGTTTTAAATTTTTTCGCCTCTTTTTTCTTAACCCTAAAATACGGATAACCATGCATTATATAAGGTTTAAATAAGTATGGCTCAGCGTTTTTCACCCTAACTAATCTGCCATGATTTGAAACATAGTAGCACTCATCTTGATGAATTGATTCATCAAAATCTACAATTTTCCATACTTCCCGACGTAGATCTTGTATGTCTGGAAAAGTCATTTAAATGTAATTAAGTAAGAATTATAAATAACAAAGGTAATATTTTAAGGAATATTCAAGTACTTATGAGTTTGAAGCGAGACTTTCCATTTTGGATTTGCCATAACATAATCTACAATCTGCGGCATCATTTTATCACGTTTACTCCATTCTGGCTGTAAATATAAGATACAGTCCTTATTGACCTTGGCAGCCTGCTCTTCAGCAAATCTAAAATCATCTTTATTATAAATGATACACTTCAATTCGTGTGCTTTTTCAAAAATTTCCTCCGTCGGTAATTTCATTTTTTTCGGAGACAGACAAATCCAATCCCATTCACCAGTTAATTTATAGGCTCCAGACGTTTCAATATGAGTCTGTACACCCTTCGCTTTTAGCTGCTCAGTTAAAGGTCCCATGTCCCACGTTAATGGTTCGCCACCTGTTACAACAATAGTGTTACTATATTTAACGGCATTTTCAACAATTTTTTCTGTTTCGGTTGGTGGATGCAATTCTGCCAACCAACTCTCTTTTACATCACACCAATGGCAACCCACATCACATCCGCCAATTCTTACAAAATATGCTGCAGTTCCTTTGTAAAATCCCTCTCCTTGGATGGTGTAAAACTCTTCCATCAGCGGTAGCAATAACCCCTTATCAATCAGCTCTTGTCGTTCTCTTCTTGTCATAGGCCGCAAAGATAGCCATAAAACCATCACAAACAACAGGACTTTGTATTACTAAACTTTTATAGTATTTTAGCTACGGATTAATTAATTATTTGACGACTAAAATGATAAAGTACATCACAACCGTGATGTTAATTGCACTCCCTCTAATTGCAATTAACGCACAGGTGGGTATTGGCACCACAAATCCAGACCCATCATCAGCACTACACATTGAATCAAACGATTCAGGATTACTGATACCACGACTCACTACCGCACAACGCGATGCTATTACAGATCCGGCTGTAGGATTATTAGTTTACAACATCGAGACTAATAATTTTGAATACAACTCCGGCACCACAGTAACACCTTCTTGGGGAACTATAAGCAAAATGCCAAGTGTTAGTTCTGACGCTAATAACCAACTCGAAACAGGTACAGATGGTGGCGCGCTGCTGACACGAGGTGTACATATGGGAAAATTTATAATTAATGGTACTGGCAACTTAAGTATAACAGGACTCCCATTTGAACCTTCGCAAATAAAATTTACCGCTTTTGCAAATGTCGAGAGCTACAATTTAAATGCAGATAATCAGATAGGCAATAATAACAATGGCATCCCCAATACATTTGGTTCTATGGCAGGCTATGCTACAAACTACGGTGGCACCTTACAGCAACAAGTTATTTTTAATGGTGGCTCAGGAAACTCAATAAATGACATCTCCAGGTATGCTTCCAGCAGCCATTCTATTGGTATAAGATATACAAATCAAAATGGAGACAACCTAGGTGTGACCACTGCAGAAGTTTTAACATTTAATCCTGATGGATTCACGCTTAATATTGATAGTCACGTAGATAACCTTGTTATTTTATATGAGGCTTATAGATAATGTTTTATTCTTTTGATGCAATTACATCAATCTCAATGCTGGCTTCGCCTGCTAGTTCTGCAGCAACAAATGTGGTACGTGCAGGCTTTTTGGTAAAGTACTGTGTGTAAACTGAGTTGAATTCTGAAAAGTCCTCAATTCGTTTTAAAATCACAGTACATTTTACCACATTATCCAAAGATAATTTATGATGCTGTAATACAGCTTCGATATTTTTAATTACTTGTTTAGTTTCGGCTTTTATACCTCCAATAATTAATTCACCAGTTTTATGATCCTTCCCTATTTGACCTGTAAGAAACAATAAATCATCCGTTTCCACGGCATCACTAAAAGGTACATTGGCACGACTTGGTTCATGCGATTTATGGAATACAATTTTGGCATCGTCGTCTTTACAAGATTGGAAGTTTAAAAGTAAAATTATCATTGGAATTAAAAATTTTGACTTCATCTGTATTGGTTTTTTAACTTGATTAAAATTACAGTATTTTTATGCAAAATTTTCTATTCCATGAGCAATTCCGATAAATTCGTAAAAGACATAAATAACGGTAACACCTTCAATGGAGACTACATTACCCTTGGTGCTGCCATGCTTGATGGTAAAACCATGACCGATACGTTTGTGAACGTGCCCTTAAAAACCATGAACAGACATGGATTGATTGCTGGTGCAACGGGAACAGGAAAGACAAAAACATTACAAGTATTAGCCGAAAATCTCTCAGAAAAAGGTGTTCCTGTTTTACTCATGGATATTAAAGGGGATTTAAGCGGATTGGCAAAGGCAAGTCCGGGACACCCAAAAATTGACGAGCGTCACGAAAAGATTGGCTTACCATTTAACCCACAAGCGTTTCCTGTTGAAGTATTGACGCTCTCCGAGCAAGATGGAGTGCGCCTGCGTGCAACCATTAGCGAATTTGGTCCTGTTTTAATTTCGAGAATTTTGGATGTGACCGAAACTCAAGCTGGTATCATTTCTGTTATTTTTAAATATTGTGATGACAACAAATTACCGTTGTTGGATTTAAAGGATTTTAAGAAAATGCTTCAGTATGCTACAAATGAAGGCAAAAAAGAATTTGAAGAATCTTATGGTAGAATTTCAACAGCATCAACAGGAGCCATCCTAAGAAAACTTATTGAGATTGAACAACAAGGCGGAGATGTTTTCTTTGGAGAAACGTCTTTTGACACACAAGATTTGTTACGAGTTGATGATGATGGAAGAGGTTATATTAATATCATACGATTAACGGACATACAAGATAAACCAAAACTGTTTTCAACATTTATGTTGAGTCTTTTGGCTGAAATTTATTCGACCTTTCCCGAACAAGGAGATAGCGGACGACCAGAGCTCATAATGTTTATTGATGAAGCTCATTTGATTTTTAATGAAGCTTCGGATGCGTTGCTAAATCAGATTGAGAGCATTGTAAAACTAATTCGTAGTAAAGGAGTTGGTCTTTATTTTGTTACTCAGAATCCCACTGATGTGCCAGAAGCGGTGTTAGGACAATTAGGTCTAAAAGTACAACACGCTTTACGTGCCTTTACAGCAAAAGATCGAAAAGCCATAAAATTGACAGCTCAAAATTATCCTGACACTGATTATTATGACACAGCTGAAGTGCTAACTTCACTCGGAATTGGCGAAGCTTTAGTTTCTGCATTGGATGAAAAAGGAAAACCAACTCCATTGGCCGCGACCATGATGCGCGCACCAATGAGCAGAATGGATATTTTATCCGAAGCGGAATTGGCAAGTCTTTTAGCGCAGTCCAAACTCGCTAAAAAGTATAATGAGGAAATCGATAGAGAAAGTGCTTACGAAATGCTGAATAAAAAAATTGAGCAAGCCGAGGCTGAGGAAGCCAAACAAAAAGCAAAAGAAGAAAAAGAAAAACTCAAACGAGCCGAAAGTAAAAGACGTTCAACCTCAACCCGTAGACGTAGCACACGGCAAAATCCTATTGTTAAAGTATTAACGAGTGCCACAGTAATCCGTGGAGTATTAGGCATTTTATCTAAAATGATTAAATAAAAAACATATTGATGAATCCAATATTTTTACGGCATAGACTTAGATCGCCAAAGCGAAGGTAGTATCTATTTTAATTTCAACACATCACCAATTACGCATTACGTGCGGCATGACAAAATTTATAATTAACAGAACAAATACAAATACCTACTTAATAACATGAAAAACACTATTCTTATTTTAGCGATCTGCCTACTTTTAGCGACGAGCTGCAACAATGAACCTAATCCATTTTTAGTAGAAAAAAATCATATCGGTTTACTTACAGATTCAACACAAGTGAGGGAATTGGACGCCATTTTTCCAAATGACTCCGTGGTACGGTACATTGCAGGAGATGAATTTGCAGGTTCCGTAAATACGATTGAAATTTTTGAAAAAACGGGAAAAAAATTGCTGGACCTTTCACCCGAAGAAGCTTTAGATTCTACTTCGGTAATATCAAGCGTGCGTATAATGGACGAACGATATAAAACCGAAAAGCAAATTTCTACAATGAGCACTTTTGGCGACATTAAAAATGCCTATAAGATTTCAAAAATCAATAATCTAATAAATGCTGTGGTTGTTTCCGTTGACGAAATTAACGCGTCATTTACTATTGACAAAAACGAATTGCCCGCAAGCTTACGCTTTGACATGGATTCATCTATAGACGAAATTCAGATTCCTGAAAAGGCTAAAATTAAATATTTTTTCATTCATTGGTAATAACCATACTATGATTAAGTTATGAATCCTTTTCTTTCAAAAATATTGGTTGATATTGCTCACAAGCGCCTTAAGCGTAAGCATTCTAAAAAGCCAATATCTAAAAAACAATTAGTTCCACTTGTAAGAAATTTACAAGTGGAATTAAGTCATGCGATAAAGGAAGCTATTTTTATTATCGCTGGCGTTTTTTCAGCAGGATTTGGCTTAAAAGGATTTTTACTACCAAATAAATTTATTGATGGTGGCGCAACAGGTATTTCACTTTTATTAAATAATGTTACAGATATATCATTAGGCATTCTACTTGTTATTGTCAATATTCCTTTTTTAATATTAGGTGCTCGTACATTAAATGTCAAATTTGCCCTAAAAAGTATTGCAGCAATTACATTTTTGGCGCTTGTGGTACATTTTGTAGATTATCCCACTATTACGGACGATAAGTTATTAATTGCTGTTTTTGGTGGTTTCTTTCTGGGTTTAGGAATTGGTATGGCCATGAGAGGTGGCAGCGTAATAGATGGGACTGAAGTCTTAGCACTTTATTTAAGCAGAAAATTGTCCATTACCATTGGTGATGTTTTATTACTCATAAACATTTTTATATTTTCTTTTGGAGCCTATATACTTTCCGTAGAAATTGCACTATACGCAATACTAACTTATATGGCAGCGGCAAAAACTGTAGACTTTGTAGTTGATGGTGTAGAAGAATATGTTGGTGTTACCATTATTTCCGAGCGTCATGAAGCATTGCGCGTCATGATTATTGAAAAATTAGGAAGAGCATGTACAATTTACGCAGGTAAAGGCGGATATAGCAATAGAGCTGATAGTTATGACAAAGATATTATTTATACAGTAGTTACAAGATTGGAGCTTGCAAAATTACATACTGAAATAGACAAAATAGATAAGAAAGCTTTTATTATAATGGGCTTAGTAAAAGACCTGAAAGGAGGAATGATAAAAAAGAAGCCTCTAAAATAGATGTGATGAAAAAATATAAAATTCAAAATTCACCATTTGTAGTTCCTACAGAAGATGGTAAAATCATCAGGGAACATTTTGGTCTTGCCAGCGATGGTAATTCACAATTAAGTATAGCTCATATGGTGGCTCCCGCTGGTTGGAGCGAACCGTTTCAAACACCAGAATTTGATGAATATACCTTTATCATAAAAGGTAAAAAACAATTTATTATTGCTGGAGAAACTATTATTTTAGAAGCAGGGCAATCTATAAAAGTTGAGAAAAACACGAGACTTCAATATTCCAATCCATTTACCGAGCCTTGTGAATATTTGGCAATTTGCTTACCTGCGTTTTCAATTGATGCTGTAAACCGAGAAGAAGAATAGAATGAGTAAATTTTTAATAAAATCTATCGGAAACGCCTTAAACGCAACAAGTTTAGTTTCTTCGCAATACGCTTCTAAAAAAGCGTTGAGTTTATTTGCTACACCTCGTAAAGGGCGTTATTCCGAAAATCAGGAAGCCATCGTTAACTCAGCAAAATTCGAAGAATTACAATATGAAAATCTTAAAATCGCAACCTACCGCTGGAAAGGAACGGGAAAAACAATTTTACTTGCTCATGGTTGGGAAAGCAATGCCTCAAGATGGAACTACCTTTTAGACGCATTAAAAGCTGAAAATTATAATATCATTACTTTGGATGCACCAGCTCACGGACATTCTGAAAGTAGACAATTTAACGCGATACTATATTCCGAATTTATAAATGTTGTTGCGCAAAAGTTTCAACCTGAAGTTATTCTCGGACATTCCGTAGGTGGTATGGCCACAGTTTTTTGCCAGTATAAATATAAAATACCATCAGTTAAAAAAGTAGTATTACTTGGTTCTCCTGCTCATTTTACTGGTGTATTTGCAAGATATAAATCCATGATGGGTTACAACAGAAGAATTTCCAACGGTATGGAAAAGTTGGTACAGGAGCGATACAATAAACCTACGGATTATTTCTCAGCCGCTAACTTTACAAAAGATTTTGATATCGACGGACTAATAATTCACGATAAAAAAGACCGAGTGATTCCCTACGAAGACGCATTGCTATTTGATAAGAAATTTAAAAATTCTGAATTAATTACAACCGAAGGTTTCGGGCATAGCTTGATAGATGCGTCATTAACCCCTAAGATTGTTGAGTTTATAAATGGATAATCTTTAACGTACCTTTGCACCATGTCAGAAAACTTAACACGTCTCAATAAATACCTCAGCGAAGCCGGTTATTGCTCACGCAGAGCAGCAGACCGTTTAATCGATGCTGGTAGAGTTACCATCAACGATGTTGTACCAGAAATGGGTACTAAAGTCGCCTCTGGTGATGTGGTTAAAGTTGATGGTGAAATTATCGGAGAACGCAAGCAGGATTTTGTTTATTTAGCTTTTAATAAACCTGTCGGCATTGTCTGCACTACCGATACACGCGTTGAAAAGGATAACATTATTGATTTTATCAATTACCCAAAACGTATTTTTCCAATCGGTCGATTAGACAAGCCCAGTGAAGGTTTAATACTATTAACCGATGACGGAGATATAGTCAACAAGATTCTCAGAGCGAGCAACAATCACGAAAAGGAATATATTGTAACTGTCGACACTCCAATTTCCCAGACTTTTATAAATCGTATGTCTGGCGGCATTTATCTTGAGGATTTGGGCAAAAAGACAAAAAAGTGTGCGGTCAAAAAAATAGACAAATTCACCTTTAGCATCACATTAACCCAAGGTTTGAACAGGCAAATACGTAGAATGTGCGAATACCTGAACTATGAAGTCCAAACTCTGAAGCGTATTAGAATTATGAATATTGAACTCGATATGCCAGTTGGTAAATATCGGGAACTAACTAATAAAGAGTTCGAAACTCTCACCAAACTCATCAGTGAGTCTAAAAAAACTTTTGATCCAACACAGGGTGTATCTCGAAAAAGCAGACGTTAATTAATTCCCAATAAAGTGGTGTGAAATATATTTGATTTCTAATTTTAAGAAAATCAATCAATTATGAAATCACTACTATTGTTTCTATTCATTACTTTTTCAGCATTTTCACAAAACAACTATTCAGTATCAAATACACATCCCTTCGGACTTCCAAATCCTGAAGCCCCCGAAGAAATTAAGGATTTTGAAGGTTTGATCGGTAAATGTAACTGCAAATCCGTATCCAGAAAACAAGACCAAACTTGGGCCGATCCTGTAGATATGACATGGGAATGGAAATACATCATGAACGGAATGGGCGTACAGGATGAAACCATAAAAGCAGACGGAAAACATTCTGGCAGCATTCGTCAGTTTATAGCAGATAGTAGTAAGTGGTATGTTCATTATTATGCGTCAGGTGCACCTTCTACAACGTTGCCAACTTGGGAAGGTGGCAAAACTGAAAATGGAAATATCGTTCTCTATCGCGATCAAAAAGCGCCCAATGGTACAGAAGGTTGGTTTAGGTTAACATTTTATGACATTAACGAGTCAGGCTATAAATGGGTTGGCGAATGGACTGACAAGGATGAAACAACCACATTTGCAACTTGGAAAATAGACTGTACAAAAACACCAAATTCTATTTCTGATTTAGATGTTATCAATAAAAACATTTCAGCATTTTCAAAGGCTTATATGAATGGTGATATTGAAGCATTGGTTAATATGTATACCAAGGATGGTAAAATATTTCCTAACAATCGTGACATCATCTCAGGACAAACAGATTTAAAGTCTTATTGGAATATCCCTGAAGGTGCAAAAATTCTTCATCACAAAATAACACCAATCGAAATTAAAATTGAGAATGACATAGCATATGATTATGGCTATTATGAAGGTAAAACTCAATACAAAGACAAAAAAGAGTCTTCATGGAAGGGCAAATACATTATAATCTGGAAGAACATTAATGGTGAATGGAAAATATACCTAGACATTTGGAATTCTTTGAGTCAATAAAGTTAGTGTAATTTACCTTTAAACTTAAGGCTTCAATTTCATATTCATTTTTTGTTCTACAAATAATTATACCTAAATTAGTACGCTAACCAAACTAAAAATTTATGATAAAAATTTTAGCTCTAATCCTAACCATAGGCGGTATGATTGCACTTGTGCTAGGAGTACTAGGAATATTTGGAAACAATCTGGTAAGCCTAAGTCCGTGGGCTTTAACTATCCTTGGAGGTATTTTCTTCCTTTCTGGTGTTTCAATGCTTAAGTACCGTAAGGATCAACCAAAAGAATAATCTTTTTTTAATTACACTTTTTTTAATGACTAACACACTCTCCCCTTTTCATTTGGCAATACCGGTTGACGATTTAGAAAAATGTCGAAAATTTTATACAGAGATTCTGAACCTCGAAGAAGGCAGAAGCAGTGACCATTGGGTTGATTACAATTTTTTTGGGCATCAATTAGTGATTCACTATAAAGAAAGACAAAAAGAAGAAACCAAAACAAATCCTGTTGATGGTAAAGATGTACCAGTACCTCACTTTGGTGTTGTTTTAAGCTGGAATGATTTTAATTCCTTTGCAGCTCATTTGAAACAAAACAACATTCAATTTATTATTGAACCATACATTAGGTTTGAGGGAAAAGTAGGTGAACAAGCTACGATGTTTTTTAAAGATCCCTCTGGTAATGCATTAGAATTTAAGGCATTTAAGGATATAGGTCAATTGTTTGCAAAATGATTATCTTTTCTTTTGGAAAGGTAAAACGGAAAGTAAATCAGTAAAAACAGAGGAATAATTATCAGTTGTCCAACTAAAATATAATAAGGCCAATCTCCAAAGTAATCCAATAGTGACGCAGACTTTGGTTTTTCATTAAGGTAAAAATAATTGGCGTTAAGTAGAAAGTTTAAAATCATCATGAGCACGACATAAACCTGTAGAGCTAAAAATGATTTAAATACACTTTTAAATTTAGGCTTCATTTTAAATACAAAAATGAAATAAAAAATGATGGTTAATAAGCCCAAATGCACGGTCCAATATCTAAAATAGTCGAAACTTGGAAAACCATCTTGAATATCTGGCGTAATTACACCCTGAAGCGTCCCACCAATAATCCAGAATATTAAAATCTCAAACATCCAGTATTTACGATAATGCGTAATTATTGGACAGATTACGGCTAAGAGACTACAGAGGTAAAGTGGTAAATCTGTTTTAAAGTTGTAATTGCTTTCAAGAATTTTATTAATGTGGAAACTTATTACAACAAACGAAATTATACAAGCCAAAAAATGAACTGCCCTTTGCTGTTGCTTCAAGGCTAAGCGTGTATTAGAATACCTGATAAATATAACAGCAAAAATGAATGTCAATCCTATAGGAAACAAATGCTGAAAACTCCCTATCGTTACCGGTTCAATAATGATAGAAAGAATATTTGAAAACATAAATTAACGATTATCTATTGTGCTTTCTGTGCTGTTCTCTCGCCAATAAAGTGTTTTTTAAAAGCATAGCAATTGTCATTGGTCCTACTCCACCTGGAACCGGAGTTATATGACTTGCTTTTTTGCTTACTTTTTCAAAATCCACATCTCCTGTAATATAATAACCTTTTTCGGAGTCATCTGGTACACGAGTTATACCAACATCTATAATTACAGCATCGTCCTTAACCATTTCAGCTTTCAAGAATTTAGGAATTCCCAATGCGGAAATAATAATGTCCGCTTGCGATGTAATCTGAGTAATATTCTTAGTATGGCTGTGTGTTAATGTTACTGTAGAATTACCAGGAAAACCTTTTCTTCCCATCAAAATACTCATTGGGCGACCAACGATATGCGATCGGCCAATTACAACCGTATGTTTTCCTTTAGTTTCAACTCCATATCTGTCCAATAACTCTAAAATCCCGAAAGGTGTTGCTGGAATAAATGTAGACATATCCAATGCCATTTTTCCAAAATTCATAGGATGAAAACCATCCACATCCTTATCTGGATGCACGGCCATTAATACTTTTTGAGTATTGATTTGCGGTGGTAACGGCAATTGAATAATAAAACCGTCGATATCTTCATTTTCATTTAATTCTTCGATCTTATCCAACAGTTCAATTTCACTTGTGGTATTAGACATACGTACCATTGTAGATTCAAAACCAACACGCTCGCATGCCCTTACTTTGCTTCCAACATAAGTTAAACTAGCACCATCGTTCCCAACGATAACAGCAGCCAAATGCGGAACTTTTTCGCCATTGGCCTTCATCTTATCAACTTCAGCTTTAATTTCGTTTTTAATATCGTTGCTTACTTTTTTGCCGTCGAGAATTGTCATGCTTTAATTTTGGTTTAATTTTTTATCTGAAAACTGAGACTGAGACTGAAAACTACTGCATCCCTTTCATCATCTGCATCATACGTTTACCGCCTCCACCTTGCATCATTTTCATCATTTTACTCATTTGGGTGAATTGCTTTAACAGTTGATTCACTTCCTGAACCGAAGTTCCAGAGCCTTTTGCAATTCGTTTTTTTCTACTCGAATTAATCACTGAAGGTGTTGAACGTTCTTCTGGTGTCATGGAATGAATAATGGATTCAATTCCTTTAAAGGCATCATCGTCTATGTCAATATCCTTCATCATTTTACCAGCACCTGGTATCATACCAATTAAATCCTTCATGTTACCCATCTTCTTGATTTGCTGAATCTGTTTTAAAAAATCATCAAACCCGAACTGGTTTTTGGCAATCTTCTTTTGGATTTTTCGTGCTTCTTCCTCGTCGTATTGTTCTTGGGCTCTTTCAACTAAAGAAACGACATCTCCCATTCCAAGGATTCTGTCGGCCATACGTGATGGATAGAAAACATCAATCGCTTCCATCTTTTCACCAGTACCAATAAATTTAATCGGTTTATTAACTACTGATTTAATGGAAATTGCAGCACCACCTCGTGTATCACCATCTAATTTGGTTAAAATTACACCATCAAAATTTAATATATCATTAAAAGCTTTTGCCGTATTCACAGCATCTTGACCAGTCATTGAATCTACAACAAACAAAGTTTCCTGAGGCTCGATGGCTTTATGAATGTTAGAGATTTCGGTCATCATCGCTTCATCTACAGCCAAACGACCTGCGGTATCAATAATAACAACATTATGACCATTGGCTTTGGCGTGAGCAATACCTGCTTTTGAAATTGCAACTGGGTCAGAATTTCCTTTGTCACTATACACCTCAACCCCAATCTGATCTCCAACAACATGCAATTGATCTATTGCAGCAGGACGATACACATCACAGGCTACCAATAAAGGTTTTTTAGTTTTTTTATTTTTAAGATAATTGGCCAGTTTACCAGAAAAAGTCGTTTTACCAGAACCTTGTAAACCAGACATTAATATAATACTTGGATTGCCCGAAAGATTTAGACCTTCGGCATCACCGCCCATAAGTTGGGTTAATTCGTCCTTAACGATTTTTACCATTAATTGGCCTGGCTGTAATGTAGTTAATACATTTTGACCAAGTGCCTTTTCCTTTACACGAACCGTAAACTCTTTAGCGATCTTGAAGTTAACATCGGCATCTAAAAGCGCTCGTCTTACTTCCTTCAAAGTTTCGGCAACATTTACTTCTGTAATGCTTCCATGGCCTTTGAGCACATGTAACGCTTTATCTAACTTATCACTTAAATTATTGAACATAATCTTTATCTCTTTTAGAAGTTGCAAATTTAAGAATTTACACCATATAAAACGAATGGCTTATTTACAAATCTAAATAGCTTTTTCTATTCATTTGACATTTATAAAAAGGTTTGACTTAAAATCGAAAACTGTAATATTCTCAGTCGAATAATTCCATTATAGGATATTATGGCTAAATTGAGCTTGAAAAATTATAAGAATGAACGAAAAAGACCTATATAAATTGAAATTTCCAATAGGAGAATTTAAAAAACCGAAGGAAATTAGACCCGAGGATATAAATATTTGGATTTCATCTATCGAAGCTTTTCCCAATGCAATCAAAGAAGTTACCGAAGGTTTAAATGAGACAGAACTCAACTACAAATACAGACCAAATGGCTGGACAATAAAACAAGTTGTACACCATTGTGCTGATAGCCACACCAATAGTTTAATTAGATTTAAATTGGCTTTGACAGAAGACCGCCCTACAATAAAGCCGTATTTTGAAGATCGTTGGGCTAAGCTCAACGACTATACTGAGCCAATTGATTCTGCCATTTCGATAATTGATGGTGTACACAAAAAATTGGGTGTTTTACTTAGAAACTTAAATGCCGAAGAGCTGAAACGAGAATTCGTTCATCCGGAACATGGAAAACATTTTTCTCTTAAAGAAACCATCGGTGTGTATGCATGGCACAGCAACCATCATTTGGCCCACATAAAACAGGCTATAATCTCCAAGGGAAAATTTAGTTAGTTATTAGTTAGTTAAAATATTATGGCGTTCCGTTTTTTCGTTCCTCCCGTTCTTTTTCTCTTTCAATGTTTTTCTGAATTTTCTCTATAGCAGATTCAATAGACTTATCTGGTTCAATTAAATTATACTCTCCCCAAAAATCGGGATCTGAAAACCCTGAAATAGCATCGGCAATAATAACGGTTGGCCTCAATCTGTCTCTATTTCTAATTATTACATCACTAGGAGAAATCTCCCAATCTGTTACCGCCATCTCACTAGACAGTGTATAAACTTTATTAAATAATTGCCTTTTTTTGTTTACTACAAATTTTAAACTAAGATTAGAATAACTATAATACCATTTATCGCCTTTTAACTTGTAATCCACACGATAATTAGCCTCTAAAGGGTAGACATTAACATCACGCGGCTTCTTTCTTACCAAAAGATTTTTAGATCTATCTCGGTCGCTTACATCCAGTGCATATTTAGCACTCACTAATGCAAGTGACTCTACATCTATAAACAGTTTACCATTGTAGTTTACATTCAAACTATTGTTTTTAGGTCCAAAATTAATAACATAGACATTTCGATTATTTATAGTTGTAGGCGCATCAAATGAAAAACTATAGGTTTTTATAGATTCTTCAGTAAATATGTACTCCGGATATTTCATCATATCCAAATATACCGTAGAAAAAGGACCTCCTTGCAATTTTACGGAAACCGTATCTAAGCGTTTGTAATCTGTGCTTTTTCTTGCTTTACCCAACTTAATGGCATCACGTTGTGATGATGTGCGTGGTTGTTTTAATATATTAACTACAGCTTCCGTTAACGAAACATTTCTACTTCTTCTTTTAATTGTTTCTCTGTAAAAAGCGGTCATATAAACGGACTCGTCCTGTGTATTTTTATTTTGGTCTTCAAATACCTTTTTTACTAAGGTTTCTGCATTTTTGTACGCATTTATACTTACAGCAGATAATTGAGTTACTGCTTCATTGAGTTCAATTTTAATATCCTCAGTAAACTCAGATAAAGGAATAATCCTAGTATTAAAACCAAGCAAACTAATGATCACTTTTGAATCTGAAAATTGCTCAGGCACCTTTAAAATAAATTCACCTTCTGAGTTGGTTATGGTACTAATATTGGCATTATTAACACTCAAACTCGCAGACTCCAAAGCCCTATTGTTCTTAAAATCTACAACTTTACCGCTAAATTCTTTATAAGTGTTTTGGGCGCTAATGTTAAATGTGATTATTAGCATTGTGAACCAAACCATAATGCTCTGATTCTTGTGTAGTATCGCTTTCATAGTCACCTCTTTTTAAGTTGAAATATCTACTCCTAAGATACAACAAAACAATCAAAATTGCTGTGAACCAATGTTCTAAAACGTTAAGAATTATTATTTTTTACTTTCTTTTCTGAAAGAGAAAGGACTTCTACCAGTGATAATACAAACAGCGCTTTGCAGTTTATATTCTGTGCTTATTCAGATAAACATTTAATGTTTCTAATTTACATTCTGAAAAAGTTTGAGAAATTTTCAAAGTGTAATGAATATGGTATTGCACATGTTAGCACAATTTGCCGCTAAAAAAACTACATACGTTCTGGCACTTCAATACCCAATATACTAAACGCATTTTTGATAGCGTGTCCAACATTTGCAGAGAGTGCTACTCTAAAGCCTTTTTCTAATTCGGAGTCGGCGCCAAGTATCGATACATTTTGATAGAAAGAATTGAACTCCTTTACCAGATCATAAGTGTAATTAGCTATTAATGCAGGACTGTGCTGATCTGCCGCATTTTGGATCACTTCTGGAAATTGCGCCAATTGCTTGATAACTTGCTTTTCTTTTTCATGAAGCTCAATCTCATCAACTGAAATATCTTCTATTTCAGCTTTTCTAAGAATGGATTGAATTCTGGCATAGGTATATTGAATAAATGGCCCAGTGTTTCCTTGAAAATCAATCGATTCCTTAGGGTCAAATAGAATACGTTTTTTTGGATCAACCTTTAAAATGTAATATTTGAGCGCTCCAAGTCCTATTGTTTTGTAAAGTTCTTTTTTATCGGCTTCAGAATAATCTTCAAGTTTTCCGAGTTCTTCTGAGATCTCCTCTGCAGTAGATGCCATTTCCTCGATTAAATCATCAGCATCAACCACTGTTCCTTCTCTACTCTTCATTTTTCCGCTTGGTAAATCTACCATACCATAACTTAAATGAAATAGATTTTCGGCCCAATCAAAACCAAGTTTTTGCAAGATTAAAAACAAAACTTTAAAATGATAATCCTGTTCATTACCAACAGTATAAACCATGCCACCAACATCTGGGTAATCTTTAATACGCTGTATTGCAGTACCAATATCCTGGGTCATATAAACGGCAGTGCCATCACTACGTAATACTATTTTTTCATCAAGACCGTCTTCTGTTAAATCGCACCAGACAGAACCATCTTCTTTTTTATAAAACACACCAGATCTTAAACCTTCAGCAACAAACTCCTTACCCAAGAGATAAGTATCGCTTTCATAATAATTCTTATCAAAATCGACTCCGATTTCCTTATAGGTTTTTTCAAAACCTTCATAAACCCAACCGTTCATTTTCTTCCAAAGGGCTACGACTTCTTCGTCACCACCTTCCCATTTTCTTAGCATTTCTTGAGCTTCCAAAAGAATTGGTGCTTGTTTTTCGGCTTCATCTTTTGAAACGCCACTCTTAACCAATTCTGCAATTTCATTTTTATAGGCTTTATCAAACTTCACGTAATAATTTCCGACAAGTTTATCGCCTTTTAAACCTGCGGATTCTGGTGACTCACCTTCACCAAATCGTTGCCAAGCCAACATACTTTTACAAATATGAATACCTCTATCATTAATAATTTGAGTTTTATAAACTTTTTTGCCTGAAGCTTTCAAAATTTCAGAAACGCTATAACCCAAAAGCACATTTCTTATATGTCCTAAATGCAGAGGTTTGTTAGTGTTGGGTGAAGAATATTCTACCATTATAGCTTTGTTACCTTTTACCTCTGCAAATCCATAATTTTTCTCACCCTTAATTCCGTTAAAAAAATTGACATAATACGCGTCTGCAATCTCAATATTCAGGAATCCTTTTACCACATTGAAACCTTTCACTACAGCAACATTATCTTGTAAATACTGTCCCACTTGCTCACCGATCACCGCAGGATTTCCCTTTACCACTCGCAACATAGGGAACACCACAACGGTAATATCACCGGCAAACTCTTTGCGTGTGGCCTGAAATTCCACAGATTCCAATTCGGCATCAAACAATGTTTTTATGGCTGATTTTACCTGTAATTCTAAATTGTCCTGAAGATTCATATATCGTGTTAAAGTTGCATTTCTAAACGGCTGCAAAGATAGCAGTTTTATTGTTTTATTAAGAGTTTGAAGTGTCTAAATTCAGTAACTTTAAGCATTACAAAATCAATCAAATCAATGGAAAGAAAAGAACATTTGCTTAAAGGCATTCCTGTTTTGGCTTCGTTGGACATTAAAAAAACGGTGGAATTCTATAAAACCAAGCTCGGTTTTAATCGTGTGGGCTATTTGGATGATAATTATGCCGTGATTGCACGCGATAATTTTGTGGTACACTTTTGGAAATGCGATGACAAAATCCATCCCGAAAACACCAGTTGTTATGTCGATGTTAAAGATGTCGATGGACTTTACGAAGAACTGAAACCCTTTGGCGTTATACATCCCAACGGAAAATTGAAAAACCACCCACACGGCATGCGCGAGTTTGCGATACTTGATGAGAATGGGAATATGATAAAATTCGGTCAAGAAACAAACTCTTAACTTAATGCATTTCTAGTTTGAATCAGTTTAATATATTGTCATAAAAAATTATAACTAACTCATATTCTGATATTTACAACAATAGTGCATTTCATCGATGATTAGGTAGTTTTCCTATGATTTTTGCCTTTTATCGATAGGTCGATTTAATTTCTAATTTCATCAGTCACTTCATCTAATTTATTGGTATTAAATCCCAATTATTAGCGTATCTAAGTCTATTATGCCATTTTTGAGATGCTATTAATCACAATGTCCCAAAACATTAATGAGGCTTAATTATCAAACTTTAACAAAGTTGTTATCGTTTTGTGTTAACTTACTTTTTGCATCCCTCTTTAAAAGTTATACGCATCACATTTCAATTCGGTTTAATGCCATCAGAGCATGAAGCAGTTAATGACATTAGCTGTTTGTCTTGTAACGTTGTTTAGTTTTTCACAAAATGAAAAAATAGACGAACTAACGGTACAGTTGGCATATCAAAAACAGGATTCCACAAAAGTGGATACCTCGCTAATGCTCATAAACGAACTTTTTGATGTTGAAGAATTCGATAAGGCTCTGATGTTTATTAACCAGACTTCAAAACTTTCCAAAGAATTAAACTACACCAAAGGTCTTGCCGAAAGCAATTATTATAGAGCCTTAATCTATGCGCAACGCAACGATTACTACAACGCCATTGATAATTACACGAAATCTCGTGATTACTATTTACAAATAAATGACACACTTGGTGTTGCTAAAGTGAGCAACAGTATTGGATTGTTGGAAATTGAACGCGGTAATTATGCGCTTGGATTGAAAAACGCTCTTTCTGCCATTGAAATTTTTGAAGAACAAAACTTAAATAAAGAACTCAGTTTAGCTTATAACAGTCTGGCCGAAGCCTATTATAAAACCAACCAGATCGATAAATCACTGGAGTTCAACTTTAAAGCGTTGGAAGTCAGAAAACAATTAGGTAATAAAGTTGCCATCAAAGCTACCACTAAAAATATCGCAGACCTCTACTCTATGCGTAAAGAGCATCGAAAGGCTATAGAGTATTATGAGAAAGTGATGGCACTCTTAGATACAGAAACAGACCAAGACTTACGTGGTGAGATACTTCCCAAGTTAGGTAGCGAATATCTACGTTTTAAGGAATATGATAAAGCTACGGAATATTTAGTAGAAGGGTTAAAATACAATAGAAGACAAGGCAACCAAGAAGGACTTTTAAGATCGCTAAATGCGATAGGAAACTTAAATCTAAAACAAAATAAGGTAAGATTAGCAGAATCACAACTCGACGAAGCCTATGCAATAGCTCAAAAAATCGACAATAAAACTGAATTACTGGAAAACTACAAATTGCATATTGCCCTGGACTCTACACGTGGTTTTTATCAAAATGCGTTTTTCTGGCAGAACAAATACTATGATTTAAAAGAATCGCTTTCTAAAATCGATGAACCTTCATTTCCCAGCACTGTTGAAGATTTAGACTTGATGGATAAGGAAAATCTTGAAGACAAATCAATTGCCAACACAAATAATTCAGCCTCAAATAACTCATGGCTTAATGACCCTTGGATACTTTATGGAGGTTTAACTATTTTGGTGGTTCTTTTGGCGCTTCTCTTATATATGTTCATAAAAACAAGGCAACAAAAAGACCTGATTGCCGAGCAACAGGATACCTTGAAACAAGAAAAAATAAGGAACGAAGCTATCCTTGATCAAACGCATCATTTGGAAGAAGTTAACCAAGTAAAAGACAAATTGTTTTCTATTGTTTCCCACGATTTAAAAGATTCCATTTCGTCCATAAAAGCATTTTTGGATCTTCTGAAAGAAGATAGTATTTCTCAGGTAGAGTTCAACGAGCTTATTCCAGAATTGAGCGAAAATGCAAATAACGCCTCCTCGCTTCTTTTTAATTTGTTGAACTGGTCTAAATCGCAAATGCAGAATTTAGAACCAAAGCCAGAGTTGCTGAATATTCAAGATATCTTCCATACCAAAATGGCATTGGTAGAGCAAAAGGTTGAAGACAAACGAATTGTTTTAATTGATGAATCCCAACGAGATTTTGTCTATGCAGATCGCAGCATGATAGAAATTGTTATTCAAAATTTAATAACAAATGCTGTGAAATTCAGCAGAAAAGGCGATGTAATCACAGTTTCTAACCAAGATGTAAATGGTAAAGCTTTAATCTGTGTTGAGGATACTGGTGTTGGTATTTCGCGCGAAAATATTAGCAAACTATTTAAAGCTAATAACAACTTTACCACTATTGGTACCAAAAACGAAAAAGGTACTGGCTTAGGCTTAACAATTTGTAAGGATTTGGTAGAATTAAACAATGGCCGTATCTGGGTGGAAAGTACCGAAAATGTGGGTAGTAAATTCTTTGTGGAATTACCTAAATCTGCGCCTCAGCAAAAATAATTCTATTTCTTTATAACTTTAAGCTACGCTTTAGGCAAAAATACTTCAGCCATCATGCAACGTGCACTTCCTCCTCCACATGTTTCAATCGTATCTAAGGAACTTGAAATTATGGGACAGAATTTTTCAATATTTTTTATCTGATGTGGAGTTAAGCTTTTATGAGCAGCTTCGCTCATAATCAAGTAGGGTTTATTTTCTTTACCTAAAAGTTGTAACATATTGCCTGCAAATTGATGCATTTGTGCTTCAGTAATTGAAATGATTTCCTTTCCGTCTTGCTTTAAATGCTTCACGACATTTTTACGTTCTTTTTTATCGTCAATAGAGTCCAGACATATTACGGCAAATTGATCAGCGATACACATCATTACATTAGTATGGTAAATCGGTAATCGTTTTCCGTCGACTGTTTGATATGCCGTGAAAATAATTGGAGAGTATTCAAAATCCTCACAAAACTCAATGAATAAATCTTCATCTGCTCTTGGTGACAAAGCACAATAGGCCTTTCGGTTTACTCGATCCAAGATAATACTTCCCGTTGCTTCCAAAAAAATGCCTTCTTTTTCGGCCGAAGTATAATCTACAATATTTTCTATTTTAAAACCTTCTTCTTCGAGCTTAATAAATACTTCATCTCTCCTTTCTCGACGTCGATTCTCGGCAAACATTGGATATTTTGCAACATCACCACTCCTATGAAAGCTCACCCAATTATTCGGAAAAATAGAATCTGGTGTATCCAATAATTTATCATCATCCAGCACAATCACATTGACACCAACAGCCTTTAATTTTTCTACAAAAACATCAAATTCTTGTTGTGCTTTAGCATTAATTTCAGCATTTTTAAGATCTAAATCTTCCTGAAAATAATTGTTTACGGCCGTTTGTTCATTCATCCTAAAATTCACTGGACGAATCATCAAAATAGTATCTGTGGCTTGTTGCATTTTTTCAATTTTAAAAGTGCCGCAAAACTAATCATTTTCTATTTTTCAAATTCAACTTCCCATAATTTTATTTCTATATTTTGATTATGTTTGAAGGACAAACCAATTCACCATGAAAAAACTAATAATTCTATTACTCATTCTTTCTTCCTGTAACGATAAAACTGAAAATAAAAATTCAAAAGAAGATTCATCAAATATCGATTTTACGACTGTTTTTGAAAAAAGCGAGGGCACGGAGACTGCCACATACGATCAAACCATTCAGTATTATTCAGATTTGGCAAACAGCTATTCTGAAATAACGATGGAAGCCATTGGCCAAACCGATTCAGGGAAACCCTTACACATCGCAACTTTAAATATGACTGGTTCAGAAAATGATTTTGAGGCTTTGAGAGAAAACAAGCGAATTATGCTAATTAATAACGGTATTCACCCAGGGGAATCAGATGGGATTGATGCCACAATGATGTTATATAGAGATATTGTAGAAGGCAAAATTGATGCACCGAAGAACACGGTTTTAGTAACGATTCCGATTTACAACGTTGGCGGAAGTCTTAATAGAAATTCCACTACCCGAACCAACCAAAATGGACCAAAAGCATATGGCTTTAGAGGCAATGCTCGTAACTATGATTTGAATCGTGATTTTATAAAATCTGACACCAAAAATGCTAGAACATTTGCAAAGATTTTTCACATGATACAACCAGATGTTTTTATCGATAATCATGTGAGTAATGGAGCAGATTATCAATATACACTGACCCATTTATTTACCCAACACAATAAATTAGGTGGAAAACTAGGCAACTATTTACACACCGAAATGATGCCTAAACTCAAACAAAAACTAGAAACTAAATCTTGGGATATTACTCCTTACGTTAATGTTTTTAATAGCACACCCGACAGGGGGTTTACACAATTTCTTGATTCACCTCGCTATTCCACAGGTTACACAACCTTATTCAATACCTTGGGAATGATGGTAGAAACACATATGCTTAAGCCTTACAAACAGCGCGTAGAAGGCACTTATGAATTAATGAAAAGTATGATTGAAATAACCGAAGAACAAGGTGATAAAATTTCAAAATTGAGAAAAGAGCAACACAAAACCTGGTCAGCTGGCGACATTTACCCCTTAGCCTGGGAGGTTGACACCACACAATCCTCGACCTTAAGTTTCAAAGGCTATGAAGGAGAATTGATTCCAAGCGAATTGACCGGAGCACAACGCTTAAAATACGATACGTCAAAACCATTTACAAAAGAAATTACATACCAGAATTATTTTAAAGCTGCCGATTCGGTTACCATACCAAAAGCTTATGTAATCCCACAAGGCTGGCACCATATAATTGAGCTATTAAAGCTTAATGAGATTGAAATGACCCAAATAGAAAATGACACTACCATTAATGTAGAATTATATAAAATTGCTAATTACGATACAAGAACCTCAGCTTACGAGGGTCACTACACGCATTACAAAACTTCGGTAAAAGCATCCTCTGAAAATGTAAATTTTAGAAAAGGAGATTACCTTATTACAACCGACCAAAAAGGAATCCGATATTTATTGGAAACCCTAGAACCTATTGCTCCAGATTCTTTCTTTAACTGGAATTTCTTCGATACCATTTTACAACAAAAGGAAGGGTTTTCGCCTTATGTATGGGAAGATAAAGCGCAGCAATTACTCAAAAACAATCCTAAACTTCAGATTGAATATAATATTAAAGTGAGTTACGAAGAGGACTTTGCTAACAATTGGTATGCACAATTAGATTGGCTACACAAACAAAGCCCAAATTATGAGACTGCTCATTTCCTTTATCCTATTTATAGACTAGAATAGATTAAGTTCATTTTTTGTCAAATTTCAATTTTAATTCCTCTACTATCGTTTCTATTTGCTTATTCTTTTTAACCTTTTCAATGGCAATCGGTGGCGTTTGCCTCACTTCGCAATTCTCGATAACACAACGCTCACAGGTGACGCCAACATTTTCAATTTTAATAGTGTTATCAGAGAGAAAGTTTACTTTTTTCTCAAGCTGATTATTCATGAGTAAACCAATACTAATACTACGATATTGACCTTCTTTAAATGGATCTTTTGTTGCAGACGAGAATACAAGATATTTATTACCCTCATTTTCATAATTTGAAATTTGAATATCGAATTGATGTTCTTTACTGTTTTTACTAATATCCATCAGCACTTTTAAAGACACCCATCTCCTACAATAGTGCTCATTTATTTCGTTAGCTCGCGGAGAATGTTGATGCGATAAATGTAATTCTTTGTTTAGATGAAACTTTCCGCTGTTTGTACGATGGGTAAACCTTAGAAAAAATAAATTCTTAATATTGAATTCCTTTGGCAAAATGTTGGTCAAACGCTGATAAAACGACTCTGGTGATGCATTAAAGCTATCCATGACTCTTAAAAATGATGACTTGTCGAACTTCTTTTTTGCAAAAATTTCCTCTAAATTATCAGAAATAAGTTTTTGGGGAATAATTAGCGCTCCTGCAAAATAGGAGGCGTAAAAATTATTCAACACCTGGTCAAAGGTTTCAAATTTAATCCATGGGAATGTATAAAGACGTTCTTCGATTTTTAGAAAATTATAAGCCAATTCTTTAGCATAGATAAATGCTCGCTGTGATTCATCTATAGCATCGGTTAGCAGTAAGGTCTTGGTTTTCGGGACAAAAACAGATCGTAGATTTTCCAATGCTTCATATTTACCTAATTCGCTTTCTACGATAGTATAGCTATATTCTTCTTCTAAAATTTCTTTCAGTTCTGCAGATGATATCGGTTTATTAAAATCTATCTGATATGCCTCCACAAACTTTAAAACCTGCTCCTCTAAATCGTCAAAATAATTATTATTGGCTTCTTGAAACGAGCGTACTGATGCCAAGAAAAAACTCTCTCTACTAAAGTTATAGTGCTGAGCGATTTCAATAATAGTGTTTATAAATGCGTTCACTTTCGCTGGTGCATTTGATACGATGTCAATTAAATCACTTTCTTTAATTCCAAAAAGCTCCAAAGGAATTTCCTTTAATATTTTGGAGCGTAACAAATTGCCTATTGGAGCTAAGTTTTTATCCAATTTTAATGATACCATTTGGTCATACGGCACATTTAAAACCTCAGCGAGTGAAGCGATTTTATCTGGTTTTGGGTATTTTTTTCCATTTTCAATCTCATTTAAATATGATTTTGACAAGCCCGAAATCTTCGACAAACCGAATAAAGACAGGTTCTTTTCCGTTCTTATCTGCTTCAATTTTAGCCCAAAAATGAGTTTAATATAATCTTCTTCCATAGTATTTTCAAAGATAACATAATTTGCGAATTATCTAATTTATGTGAACTTAATCGTTTTAGCGAACGTTCGCTTGTTTTATTCAAATGTTTATTTTAATATTGTCTCAAAATAATTTATATCATGGAACAACCTCTTTTAAAACAGACCAAAATCACCTTCTCAAGAGCAGTAAACAATTATTTTCCTGAGATATTAACAGACGAGGCAATGGATTTTCTCGTTGCCCTACATGAGCACTTTAATTCAAAACGCCTTCAACTTTTAAAATCACGAGAAGCTCAACAGGAGATTTTTGACAAAGGGGAATTTCCAACTTTTCCTGCTGAAACTAAAAATATAAGAGAAAGTGACTGGACAGCTGGTTCCATTCCAAAAGATCTGCAAGACAGACGTGTAGAGATCACAGGACCAGTTAACAGAAAAATGGTTATCAACGCACTAAATTCTGACGCCAAAACTTTTATGGCAGATTTAGAAGACAGTAATGCACCAACCTGGAAAAATACCATTAACGGCCAACAAAATCTTAAAGATGCGAATGAAAGAACGATCTCATTAACAGACACCAAACGTGGTAAAAGTTATGAATTAAATGGAGATCCAGCTGTACTCTTGGTAAGGCCAAGAGGTTTGCATCTCGATGAAAAACACATCTTAATAAATGACGAAGTTACTTCTGGCAGTTTGGTGGATTTTGGACTGTATGTGTTTCACAATACTAAAACCCTATTGGAAAACGGAACGGCTCCGTATTTCTACCTTCCAAAACTAGAGCATTATTTAGAAGCCCGCTGGTGGAATGACGTTTTCAACTATGCGCAAGATTATCTTAATGTTCCTAAAGGCACATTTAAAACCACTGTGTTGGTGGAGACTATTACAGCGAGTTTTCAATTGGACGAAATTATTTATGAACTCAAAGACCATATTGTTGGTCTTAACTGCGGACGCTGGGATTATATTTTTTCATATATCAAAAAATTTAGAAATCATGATGGCTTTTTAGTGCCAAATCGTGACCAAGTAACTATGACAACTCCTTTTATGGATGCTTATTCTAAACTTGTAATTCAACGTTGCCACAAAAGAGGTATTCTTGCCATTGGCGGAATGGCAGCCCAAATACCAATTAAAAATAACCCACTAGCAAACGCAGCAGCCTTGGAAAAAGTTAGAAAAGACAAAGAACGGGAGGTTGAAAATGGACACGATGGCACATGGGTTGCTCATCCTGCTTTGGTAGAAGTTGCCATGAACGAATTTAACAAGCATATGCCAACACCCAATCAACTACATGTGACTCGTGATGATATTTCTGTGTTGGAAAAGGATTTGATTGAGTTGCCAAAAGGTACTATTACTGAAGATGGAATTAGAAAAAACATCAATGTCGGTATTCTTTACACAGAAGCATGGTTACGAGGCCATGGGGCTGTGGCACTCTATAACTTAATGGAAGATGCTGCAACTGCAGAAATTTCGAGAACACAACTATGGCAATGGCTCAGAAATAAAGCTAAACTAGAAGACGGAAGACAGCTTAACCGCGAACTATATAATAATCTATATGATGATGAAGTAGAAAAAATCATCACTGAAGTTGGAGAAGGAAATTTAAACTCTACTAAATTTCAATTGGCCATCAACCTTTTTAATCAGTTGGTCGTTTCAGAAAAATTTGAAGAATTCTTAACGCTTCCTGCTTACCAATATATATAAAAAAATGTCTCGCAACTACGGGAATAGCCTGCGAGACTTAATTATCAAAATCTTGTATAACCTCAATAATTAAATTCAAAATTATGAAAAATTTAGCACAAGGCAATTATCAATCTGCTTTACAAACCGTAAAAACTCTAAAAGAAAAATACGGAAATACATGGAACTCTATAAATCCTGAAAATGCAGCAAGAATGCGAACACAGAACCGTTTTAACACCGGCTTGGACATCGCAAAATACACTGCTGCCATTATGAGGAAAGATATGGCTGAGTATGATGCAGATACTTCAAAATACACGCAATCTCTTGGTTGTTGGCATGGATTTGTAGCACAGCAAAAAATGATTGCAGTAAAAAAACATCACAAAACTACCAATAAAAAATACTTATATCTTTCTGGTTGGATGGTTGCTGCGTTGCGTTCAGAATTTGGACCATTGCCTGACCAGTCTATGCACGAAAAAACTGCTGTGCCTTCATTAATTAATGAGATTTATGATTTCCTTCGTCAGGCAGATGCCATAGAATTAAATGATTTATTTAAAAGACTCGAAAACGGAGAAAATGTGCAAGATGAAATCGATAATTTTGAAACTCATATTGTACCGATTATTGCAGATATAGATGCTGGTTTTGGCAATGAGGAAGCAACATATTTGTTGGCAAAGAAGATGATTCAGGCTGGAGCTTGTGCAATTCAAATTGAAAACCAGGTTTCAGATGCTAAACAATGTGGACACCAAGATGGTAAGGTCACTGTGCCACACGAAGATTTTGTGGCCAAATTAAATGCCATTAGATATGCCTTTTTAGAATTGGGAGTAGAAGATGGAGTTATTGTGGCAAGAACAGATTCAGAAGGAGCTGGACTTACACAAAAATTACCCGTAAGTCAAGAACCTGGAGATTTGGCTTCTCAATATTTAGCATTTGTTGAAGCTGAAGAAATTGCAATCGCTGACGCTCGTGAAGATGATGTTCTTTTAAAGAGAGATGGCAAATTGGTGAGACCTGTAAGATTACCAAATGGATTATACAAGTTTAAGCATGGATCTAACATTGACAGGGTGGTTTTGGATTGCATTACAAGCTTAGAAAATGGTGCTGACTTATTATGGATTGAAACTCCAACTCCAGATGTCAAACAAATTGCCAACATGGTTAACAGAATCAAAGAGGTCGTACCAAATGCTAAATTAGTTTACAACAATTCTCCGTCTTTTAACTGGACATTAAACTTCAGAAATCAAGCTTTTGATGACATGTTGAAGGAAGGAGAAAACATGACCGCATATGATCGAAACAATTTGATGGACGCGCAATATGATGGATCAGAGTTATGCTATCGTGCTGACCGAAAAATCAAAACATTCCAACGCGATGCAGCACGTGATGCGGGAGTTTTTCACCACTTGATTACCCTTCCAACCTATCATACAACAGCTCTTCACATGAACGATTTGACGGAAGATTATTTTGGCGAAGAAGGTATGCTGGCTTATGTGAGAGGAGTGCAGCGACAAGAAATTCGCAAAGGGGTTTCGTGTGTAAAACATCAAAGAATGGCAGGTTCTGATCTTGGTGACGACCACAAGACATTCTTTGCTGGAGACAAGGCTTTAAAAGCTGGCGGTGAGAAAAACACCTCCAACCAGTTTAAACTTAAAGATGATACTAAGACAACAAAAGAAAAATTAAGTGTCGTAGCTTAATGAGTTAAATTAAATATGCTCAGACAAAACGAGTCCACTTTTAGTTGGCTCGTTTTTTTAGTTTTGAGCAACGATGAAGAATCAGTTACATTTTGCAACCACTAAAATTAAACCCTAACTAAAACTCTTTTTTAATATCTATTTTTAGTTCAAATTCAATCAATTATTTAACAAATAATTATTTTATACTCAATGTAAAACTAATCGAAAAATAATATACATTTGTTTAAAATTTTAATAGCGTACTGCGCTCTAAATGAACAAATACATTGTTGTAAATCAGCCTGAAAACTGGAATTTTTCAACTGATAATATCAACGTAATTTCCTCACAAGATTACCTTACTAACCCAAAATACGCCCTTTTAAAAACAGCACGAATTTTCAATTTGTGCAAGGACTATTCGTACCAATCCAAAGGTTATTACGTTTCGCTTTTGGCAGAAGCCAGAGGCCACTTACCTATTCCAACCACAAAAAATATTGTGGATTTAAAAACACTCAAACTCGTTAGAATTGTTTCCGACGAATTTGATGATGAAATTCAGCAAAGTCTAAAAAACATAAAATCACAGGAATTTACGCTCAGCATTTATTTTGGACAAAATGTTGCCCAAAAGTACAAGGCTTTAAGTGCACTGTTTTACAAACATTTTCAAGTACCATTTTTGCGCGTAAAGCTCAACCACACCACCAAATGGAATGTACAGAGCATCAGAGCGATTTCGGAAGCTGAAATTCCTGTTGACCACATGCCTAGCGTATATGAATTTGCCAATCAGTATTTTGCAAAAAAACGATATGACACTGCAAAAGTTGTTAATTACGATTTTGATTTGGCCATCTTAGTCAATCCCAATGATCCTGCTCCACCCAGCAATCCAAAAGCTCTAAAAAAATTCGTCGAAATTGCTGAAAAGATGAACATTTACGCAGAAATTATTGAGCCAAAAGACCTCTCTCGTTTGTCGTCTTTTGACGCTCTGTTTTTAAGACAAAGCACCGAAGTCAATAACGAAGCGTACACCTTTGCCAGAAAAGCTCAGCAGGAAGGTATTGCGATTATCGATTATCCCGACGCAATCTTAAGATGCTGTAATAAAGTATATATGGCAGAAGCTTTGGACAATGCCAATATTAATACACCAAAAACGGTCATCGTTCACGCTAATAATCGTGATAATGTCTTGGAACAAACAGGTTTGCCTTGTGTGCTAAAAGCACCAGATTCTACATTCTCATTCGGAGTGAAAAAAGCAAAAACGAAAACCGAATTTGATGCATTGGTGACGGAAATGTTAAAAGAATCAGATTTAATTATAGCCCAAGAATTTTGTCCGTCGGACTACGATTGGCGTATTGGCATAATTGACAACCAACCGTTTTATGCTTGTAAGTATTACATGGCAAAAGGGCACTGGCAAATTTATAATTGGAAAGCTGAGGATAAGGATGACCAAGATGGAAACGCTGATTGTTTGCCTATTGAAGATGTACCCAAAAACGTAATAGATATTGCTCTTAAATCTGCTAAATTAATGGGACTAGGGCTTTACGGCATTGACATTAAGGTTGTAGATGGCAAACTTATGGTGATTGAAATTAACGACAATCCCAACATCGATTTTGGTGTCGAGGATGCCCTTTATGGAGATAAAGTTTATATCGATATTTTAAATGCTTTAAAAAAACGCGTAGATTAAGATGGCTAAAAAGTATCACTTATTTGAAGTTTACGGTATAGAGCTGGAATATATGCTCATAAGCAAAGACACGTTTAAGGTCGTACCAAAAGTTGATGAATTATTAACAAAAAAAGCGGGAGAATTAACAGCAGATATTGAAAATGGAGATATCGCTTGGAGCAACGAACTTGTTGCACACGTTATTGAAATAAAGACCAATGGCCCAACTCATAACACGAATGATTTAGCTGAGAAGTTTCATGACAACGTTCTAGAAATCAACGAGCTTTTACAATCTCTAAATTTACAGTTGTTAGGAACTGCATCCCATCCACTCATGGTTCCAAATACTGACACACAACTCTGGAAACACAGTTATAGTGAAGTCTATGCGCTTTACAACAAGATATTTAACTGTAAAGGCCATGGCTGGAGCAATGTGCAGAGCACCCATATTAATTTACCTTTTTATAACGATACGGAATTTGAAAAACTGCACGCAGCAATCCGTATTATTTTACCTTTAATCCCTGCGCTTTGCGCCAGTTCGCCAATTTTAGAAGGGAGAATAACCGGTTTTAGAGATACGCGTTTGGAATTTTATAAGAACAACCAAAAGGAAATTCCGGAATTGACAGGTATGGTAATTCCTGAAGCTATTTTCACAAAAGCAGATTACCACACTACTATCTTTGAACCAATTAAAAAAGCGATTCGACCATATGACAAAGACAAGGTTTTGGATCAGCATTTTTTAAATTCTAGAGGTGCTATTGCTCGTTTTGATCGAAATGCAATTGAAATCCGGTTGATTGATATACAAGAATGCCCAAAAGCAGATATTGCTATCTGTGCGTTTATTATTGAAGTTTTAAAAGCGTTCGTTAACAATGAATTTTGCACACTCAAAGCTCAAAAAAGCTGGTCACATAATTCGTTATTCGATATTTTTAATGATGCGATAAAGCATGCTGAAGATTCAAAAATTGAAAACGAAGATTATTTGAGATTATTCGGAATTAAGGGAGCTAAAACAGCAAATGCCGTTTGGAAACATTTGTACCAAAAGGTGAAAGCGAAAATTGATAAATCGCATCATCAACCTATTGAGTTGATTTTAGAAGAAGGCACTTTAGCCACTCGTATTTTAAAAGCCGTCGGAAATGATACATCAAAAAACAATATTACTAATGTGTATCGTCAGCTTCAACATTGTCTACAAAACAATTCACTATTTCAACCGTGAAACTCGTTTTAACCTGTGAGCATGGCGGGAACGACATTCCTGCAGCTTATAAATCGTATTTCAAAAATAATGAAGCTCTAAACACTCATCGTGGTTTCGATTTAGGCGCTTTGGATGTGTTCCAACATTTAGAGCCTTTGGCAGACACTTCATTGTTTAGCACGACATCTCGATTATTGATAGAGTTAAATCGGTCGTTGTTCAGCAAGCAATTGTTTTCGGAATTTACACAGGATTTATCTAAAGCTCAAAAAACTAAAATTTTAAAACAGAATTATATTCCATATAGAGTTGCCGTAGAACACCAAATTGCAAAACTCATTGATACAAACAACAAGGTTTTGCACTTATCCATTCACAGTTTTACACCAGAACTAAATGGTGAAATACGCAACTGTGACATTGGTCTATTGTATGATTCACGCAAAAAAGCAGAACAAGAATTTTGCAAACAGCTTAAAACTGAAATTAATAAACATAATCTCGATTTAAACGTACGATTCAACTATCCTTATTTGGGAAAATCTGATGGTTTCACCACGTTTTTAAGAAAGCAATTTCCAATTGATTATTTGGGCATTGAGATTGAAATTAATCAGAAATTTTCAACAAATAATGTGATGGAAAGGACGATAAGAGATACTTTATATAAAACAATAAATTTGTTAACTGCGAAATTTTGAAGGAGCTAGAATTATTATTTGTGAGCTTAATATGCTTAACTGAGAAGACTAAACCAAAACCCGAATATTAGCATAGCTGTTTTCCAAAGCTTCCGTTGAGGCTTGTTTGCCCAACCATTCTACTCTTGTAATGCCTTCGTTTTCTTCAGGATAGAGTTTACCCTCAAAATCTGTAGTCATTTCAAACCAATAGGTCACTTTTATTTTATGTTTGCCATTGCGTTTAAATATATGGTATGTGGTTGGTAATGGCTTTGTGATTTCCAACCCTTTTACACCTGTCTCCTCTTCCACTTCACGCAAAGCTGTTTCTTCAATGGATTCTTTTTTTTCTGCTTTTCCTTTTGGTAAGTCCCATTTGTCGTTTCTGTAAATGAAAAGAATTTCCTTGTTGGCATTATATACCTTTCCACCACCAGCAATAACATTAGGCAGAAGTTTCAAGAATTTTTTTAGCAGTTTATCCGGATTTTTATGAATTAGATGCACGGCTGCCAAATCAGTTTTATTCAGCTTTTTAATCACCTTGCCTATATTGACAGTTTTTAAAAGGTAAGACTTAAAATCTGTTTCCTTTTCGTTTTCTGTAGTGAGAATAATAGGTTTGTCGCCTACATAAATGGTGTACATAGATTGCTATCTTACATCTTTGGTTCTGTAAAAATATGAGAATGCATTTGAAATGAAAATTAATTTAAATTAAAAATTTCACAACCTTCAAAAAACATTATTTTTGCATCATGATTTTTAACAAAGAAACTGCTAAACAAACTGCCGAGGTTTTATTGCAAATCAATGCCATAAAGTTACAACCAGATGAGCCTTTTACCTGGGCATCAGGCTGGAAATCGCCTATTTACTGTGACAATAGAATTATTTTATCCTATCCAGTAATTAGAAATTACATACGCGAAACCATGGCTAGACATATTGAAGATCACTATGGCAAAATAGATGTGATTGCAGGAGTAGCAACAGGTGCAATTGGCATTGGCGCTCTAGTAGCAGACTATCTTAACCTACCATTTGTATACGTGAGACCCGAAGCTAAAGCACATGGTCGCCAAAACCAAATTGAAGGTTTTATAGAAAAAGGACAAAACGTAGTGGTAGTAGAAGATTTAATCAGCACTGGAAAAAGCAGTCTCAATGCGGTAAAAGCTTTAAATGAGGCTCAAGTGAACGTCAAAGGCATGGTTGCAATATTCTCTTATGGTTTTGATGTAGCTAAACAAAATTTTGAAGATGCTAAAGTAGAGCTACATACCTTAGGCAATTACGAAAACCTATTGGAGCAAGCCTTAGACACCAATTATATCAACTCAAAACAACAGCATATATTAGCACAGTGGAATTCTAACCCAAGTGAATGGACAGCAGAATAATCTTGAGTCTCAAGTATGGTTTAATTTTTAATCAGCTAAATACCTTGATGACTAAACCAATCCACAACTAAACTTATAAATTATGAATTTAGAATCGCCAAAAGTAACCCTAGATAAATCACCGGAAGAAACTTACAACTTCCTTTCTGAAGTTAAGAATTTTGAAAAATTAATGCCAGAAAACATTAGTAAGTTTGAAGTTTTGGGTGATGATAAATTTCTATTCGCACTAAAAGGGATGCCAGAAATCGTCTTGAAAAAGAAAGAAGAAATACCATATAACAAAATTGTTTTGGGTGCTGCAGGTGGTAAATTGGATTTTGCATTGGTCGCACATATTACTAGAGCTCAGGAAGAAAAAAGCGATGTGCAATTAGAATTTAGTGGAGAATTTAATACGATGATGTCAATGATGATTAAAGGCCCTATAAAAAAGTTTATAGAGACCTTAGTAACTAATATGAAAACCGCAATTTAATAAAGCAGTTGAACCTCTTTTAAATCGAACGATCTAAGTATATCATTTTCAGTCCAGACCATTAGTTTCCCATTTGGATGAACTCCTTTAATTATACCTGAAAATGTTTCCTTAGCTTTAAATGTCGAAGGTTTATCTCTTTTAAATAATAATTTCTCATAATCAGATTTGATTTCTGCATATTTTTCTGTTTCCAATTTCTCAAAATAGAACTTTAAAGATTTTAATACCTCAGAAAAGACTTCATCCTTGTTAAAAACCGTTCCCAAAAGCAAATGCATAGAACTAGCTTTAGGTAGATTTTCAAAATACTTTTGGTTTATGTTAATTCCTAAACCAATGACCGAGCCTTGAAATTTATTGTTTTTAATGACGTTTTCAATCAGAATTCCGCATATTTTCTTATCTGCTGACAAAATGTCGTTTGGCCATTTAATACGCGTTTTAGGAATTTTAAAACGCTTTAAGGCCTTAGCAACTGCCAAAGAAACCGCCATACTAATATAAAATTGCTTTTCTATATTAAAGCCTGGTAATCTTTTAAATACACTAACCGTAAGGTTTTCACCCGATTTGGCTTGCCAATTGGTACCCATTTGCCCTCGTCCTTCTGTCTGTAATTCTGCCATCACTATGGTATAATCCTTTGGCAAGGTTTTGGTTGCCATGCTCTTAAGATAGCTGTTTGTGGAATCAATGGCATCAAGTTTGATTATGTACATTAAAGACGCGGTTTTATTTTATGGTTTTCTTATGACAATAAGAGGTTACATGAACTAAAAAAATAATAACTTTGCACAAATTTAATTCAATTTAATGACGAAAGAAAATACCAATGCAGACCAACTCATTACAACAATTATAGGTGGTATAGAAGAGGTTAAAGGACAAGAAATTACAATTTTAGATTTAAGAGAGATAGAAAATACGGTTTGCGATTATTTTATTGTTTGTGAAGGTACTTCAAATACACAAGTAAACGCAATCGTCAACTCCATACAAAAACAAGTTAGCAAAACCCTTAAGGACAAACCATGGCATGTTGAAGGTACTGACAATGCAGAGTGGATATTAATGGATTATGTCAATGTTGTGGTACATGTGTTTCAAAAACACATTAGAGAGTACTATGATATAGAGAGTCTTTGGGGTGACGCTAAGACTACCCAAATAGAAACAAGTTACTAAATTTAAGATTACCGCATTTGCGGCAACGCTATGGCTAAAGAAAATAAAAATTTAAACAAAAAACCAAAGATGAATCCGTATTGGATCTACGGAATCATAATTGCAGTATTTATCTCAATTCAGCTATTTTCTGGTGGTTTTGGAGATTCTACTGGAACGGAAACTACACCAAATGAATTTTTCACCTATTTGCGTCAAGGTGATGTTAAAAAAGTAGAAATTGTAAATAACCGTGAGGCTAATGTATATTTGACTGATGAAGCTGAAGAACAGACCATTCACAAAAAATCTAAACCAAATTCTATTTTACCATCGGTTTCACCAGCGCCAAATTATAAATTTGAGTTTGGGGATTTAACTTTATTTCAAGAAGAAATAGCAAAAATAAAAGCAGAACAGAATATTGATGTTCCTGTTTCTTTTAAGACAGAACATAATGTTTGGGGAGACTTTCTATTAACGCTACTACCATTTGTGTTGATTATTGGTGTATGGATATTTATTATGCGCCGTATGTCTTCTGGCGGAGGTGGTGGTGCTGGCGGACAGATCTTTAATATCGGAAAGTCAAAAGCTAAACTATTTGACGAAAAGAGCGATACAAAAACATCCTTTAAAGACGTGGCTGGTTTAGAAGGAGCAAAAGAGGAAGTCCAAGAGATAGTAGATTTCTTAAAATTCCCAGAGAAATATACTTCATTAGGTGGTAAAATTCCAAAAGGTGCACTTTTAGTAGGTCCTCCAGGAACTGGTAAAACGTTATTAGCAAAAGCCGTTGCAGGTGAAGCTAAAGTACCGTTTTTCTCATTGTCAGGTTCTGACTTTGTAGAGATGTTTGTTGGTGTTGGTGCTTCACGTGTTAGGGATTTATTTAAACAAGCAAAAGAAAAATCACCTTCCATTATTTTTATTGATGAAATTGACGCAATCGGTAGAGCAAGAGGTAAAAATAACTTCTCAGGATCTAACGATGAACGTGAAAACACACTGAATCAACTTCTTACGGAGATGGATGGTTTTGGTACAAATACCAATGTGATTGTATTGGCAGCAACTAACCGTGCCGATGTTTTAGATAGTGCACTTATGCGTGCAGGACGTTTTGATCGTCAAATCTATGTAGATCTTCCAGATGTTAGAGAACGTAAAGAAATTTTTGAAGTGCATTTACGTCCGCTTAAAAAAGAAGAAACTTTAGACATCGATTTCTTGGCGAAACAAACACCAGGTTTCTCTGGTGCAGATATTGCCAACGTATGTAATGAAGCTGCATTGATAGCTGCGAGAAAAGGTAAAAAAGCTGTAAACAAACAAGATTTCTTGGATGCTGTTGACCGTATTGTGGGTGGACTTGAAAAGAAAAATAAAATTATAACTCCAGACGAAAAACGTGCCGTTGCCTTTCACGAAGCTGGTCATGCAACTGTAAGTTGGATGTTAGAACACGCTGCACCATTGGTAAAAGTTACCATTGTGCCAAGGGGTCGTTCATTAGGCGCTGCTTGGTATTTACCTGAAGAGCGGTTAATCGTAAGACCAGAGCAAATGCTGGACGAAATGTGCGCTGCCTTAGGTGGTAGAGCTGCTGAAAAAGTGATTTTTGATGAAATTTCAACTGGCGCCTTAAGTGATTTAGAAAAGGTAACTAAACAAGCCAGAGCAATGGTTACAGTGTATGGACTTAGTGAAAAAGTAGGTAATCTTACATATTATGATTCCTCGGGCCAATCAGAATATGGGTTTACTAAACCGTATAGTGAGCAAACCGCTGAATTGATTGATAAGGAGATTTCTGATATTATAGAAAAGCAGTATCAACGAGCTATTGAATTACTTAAAAACAATAAAGACAAGTTAACTGAACTTGCAGAAGTACTATTAGAAAAAGAAGTAATATTTAAAGATAATCTTGAAAAAATCTTCGGAAAACGTGCTTTTGAAAAGAGTGAATCTATGTCCGAAATAATAAAAGAGGAAGAAGAATAAACTCAATCCTCCATCATTATAAAAAACTTAAATTGGCTCTAATGTTAGTTTAAGTTTTTTTATATTTGAGAAAATCGAAATTTTGATTAATAGCAACTGTTGAATGAGCTTATTTCGTAAAATTTTTGGGAAGAAGTCTGATGATTCCGAAGAAAATGTACCAAATCAAGAGCGTGGCAAATACATGCCAGAAATAAAGTTGCCTGCAGATGAGCGTTTTACGATTAATTTTAAAGCTAACGGAGGCAAATTTTTATACTGCGAAAATATTAATGAAATCAAGGATAGTTTTAATGCCATTTTAAAAGAAAACAAATGGCAAAACGAAAAAGTTTTTCTTATAGACAAGCGATTGTCCGATCTGTTCAAAGATTTTAATCTTGAAACCACAAAAAAGGCATCTGAAAGCGCTTATTTTCTCTCAACTTGTGAGTACTTAATTTCTGATGATGGGTCCCTGTTGATTTCATCCAATCAAATCGCCGAAAAAAAATTAAGAGAACTACCTACTAATTTCATAATTTACGCTACTACCAGTCAATTTGTAGAAAATATAGGTGAAGGACTAAAAGGTATAAAAGCCAAAAGTAAGTCTTCAATTCCTACCAATATTACCACTATAAAGCACTTCAAAACAGCTGAAGACAAAGATTTCCTTTCTTATGGCAGCAGTTCTAAAAATCTTTATTTACTCTTATTAGAGGATTTGTAATGAAAGAATTTTTTATTAGAGCCATTTCTGGATTTATTTATGTTGCATTGCTCATTGGCTCTCTTTATATGCAGGAAGCACTCATTAGTATATTGGCAATATTTGGATTGTTATGTTTAGTAGAATTTAGCAAACTTATCAAACTTCACTCTTTTGCCCAATATATTATCTTTATATTATTATATGGGTTTGTAGCATATGCATGTTTGAGCTCAAATTTTAGGGGTAGCAATGAAGCGACACAAATACTTTTGGTCATTACGATTTTCGTTAATTTAATACTCATAAAAGATTTATTTGCTGAAAAAAAAATACCTTTATTCGAATCAAAAAGATATATAGCCACGACCTTTTACCTTACAAGTGGATTTATATTTATGGCACTGATTTCAAATTTTGAAGACAAGTTTACACCCTTTATACTTTTAGGTGGCTTCGTTTTAGTCTGGGTTAACGATAGCGCGGCTTATGTAATAGGCAAAAACTTTGGAAAACAAAAATTGTTTCCAAGCATTTCACCAAAGAAAACCGTTGAAGGCTTTTTAGGTGGACTATTTTTTGCTGCGGTTGCTAGTTATTTTATTGCCACATATACAGATACTTTACGTTTTAATAACTGGTTGATGTTGGCCATAATAGTAAGTGTTTTTGGCACTTTAGGCGATTTAATTGAGTCTAAATTTAAGCGGCAGGCCGGTGTTAAGGATAGTGGTGTAATCATGCCAGGACATGGAGGATTATTAGACCGATTAGATAGTCTTATTTTTGCAGCGCCATTTTTTTATTTATTTTTAAGAATTGTAAGTTATGTTTCATAAAGAAGGTTATAAAATCATTTTCATTTCACTGGTAATTGTAGTGGCGCTATTTTTCTTAATTGATTCATATGCTACAAATGAGTGGTTTAGAACAGTCTCTTTGATTGTTATTCTCATTTTGTTTCTTCTTATTCTTCAATTTTTCCGAAATCCGAAGCGAAAAACACAGTCTAATGAAAAGCAAGCCTTATCTCCTGTAGATGGCAAAGTTGTGGTAATAGAAGAAGTCATAGAGAATGAAGTTTTCAAAGAAAAACGTATACAGGTATCAATCTTTATGTCTCCAATAAATGTACACGTTACTAGATATCCTGTGAGTGGAAATATTACTTACAGCAAATACCATCCTGGAAAATATTTAGTAGCTTGGCACCCTAAATCTAGTGAGGAAAACGAACGAACAACTGTGGTCGTGGAAAACGAAAATTTCGGAAAAGTTCTTTATAGGCAGATTGCAGGCGCTATGGCAAAACGTATTGTTAACTATGCTATTATAGACACCAAGGCTGTACAAGGTGCAGATTCTGGATTTATTAAATTTGGGTCACGAGTAGATTTATTTTTACCGTTAGATGCTGAAATTAAAGTACAACTTAACCAAAAAGTACGTGGTGGCGAAAGTGTGATTGCAGAAATGAAATGAGTTCTGAAGAATTAGACATAGAGTTTGAAGCAGCTGTAGATCGTGTAAACGACCACGCAGAACCTTTTCCTGCAGATTTTCTACTCAGGCTTTATGCGTACTACAAAAAAGCAACCAATGATTATGGCCGTCCAAGTAGCAGAAAACCGATTATAAATGCATTTAAGACTAATGCTCTTTTTCAGATAAAAGACATCACCGAAGATGAAGCAAAACAAGAATACATAGACTTGGTCAACAATTATTTTCTATATCGAAAATAGGGTTATTAATCTCTTATGAGCGGCAAGGTTGAACAACGTAATAATCCTTCTTGTTTTGCAATTTCTGCGTAAGGTACTTCTTCAACAGTAAAACCCTTATCCCTCAACCAGGTATTTAATCTAGTAAAATTTCTTTCAGAAATCACGACGTTTTCAGAAATTGAAAACACATTACTGTTCATGTGATACATTTCCTCTTTGGTAATCTCAAAGACGTTTTCCTTTCCGAAAAAATTTAATAACCATTTGTATTCTTTTTCTACTAAAAATCCATTCTTGTGCAAAATGGCCTTATCTGTTCCTACCGGCTGAAAACAACAATCCAAATGAAGTGCATTTTCCTTGGCATTAGTATTGGATTTTCTTAGTTCAAAAGACTTAACTGTTTTATGAGGAAAAAGTTCTTGTATCTCAATTACGGCGTCCATATTAGTTCGAGCAGTTATATAGTCAGAGTAATCCTCACCTGAATAGGTGCCAATAAAAATGTAATCGTTCCATAACATGACATCACCTCCCTCAACGTGACATTCAGGTGGAAGAACGATAACATCCTCTTCATCAATTTTCTGAATAACATATTTGATCGCCTCGTATTCTCGATCACGGTCTGGTAAAATATTGGCTTTAATAAATTTGTTTTCTATTACAAAAGCAATATCACGCGTAAATATTTGATTATAATCATTTATAATTTCTGGCCTGTAAACCGTTACATCATACTTTTCAAAAACCCTAGCAACTGCTTCCATTTCAATAATCATATCATCCTCTTTAGGATACGAACCAGCGAGAATATGTTCGGCAGATTTAGGATCATAAGCCTCTTCTATACCTGGTATTGGGCCGTTACTTTTCGCAGTCCCTAAAATTACAGCTCTAAGTCGAGATGTTTCGTTCTGGATATTTAATTTCATAGCATAGCAAAATACAAAAAGCCTCATAAAATTTATGAAGCTTTTGTTAGATTTGTTTATTAATTATCTTTTCTCAATAGACTTAAAAGGTCTGTGTGTTGCACCAATATAAAGCTGTCTTGGTCTTCCTATAGGCTCATTGCGCATGCGCATTTCGCGCCATTGTGCAATCCAGCCTGGTAAACGACCTAACGCAAACATTACAGTAAACATTTCAACTGGTATGCCCATCGCTCTATAAATAATACCAGAATAGAAATCAACATTTGGATACAATTTTCTATCCACAAAATATGGATCCTCCAATGCTTCTTTTTCTAGTCCTTTTGCTATATCCAAAATAGGGTCTTCTACACCTAAATCGTTCAAAACTTCATCAGCAGCTTTTTTTATTATTTTGGCGCGTGGATCAAAGTTTTTATATACACGGTGCCCAAAGCCCATAAGTCGGAATGGATCATTTTTGTCCTTGGCCTTGGCCATGTATTTTTTAGTATCACCTCCATCCTGCTTGATAGCTTCTAGCATTTCTAATACTGCTTGATTTGCACCACCATGCAACGGTCCCCAAAGTGCCGAAATACCGGATGCTAAAGACACAAATAAACCTGCATGTGAAGAACCTGCTATTCTTACTGTAGATGTAGAACAGTTTTGTTCGTGATCTGCATGTAAGATGAGTAACTTGTCTAAAGCGTTCACCAATATTGGGTTTTGCTCGTAATCACTACTAGGTTTTTTGAACATCATTTTTAGCACATTCTCTACATAACCAAGATTATCATCACCATATTCTAATGGTAGACCATGCTTTTTACGCATGGTCCAAGCTACAAGTATTGGAAATTTAGCCAAAATCCTAACGATGGCATTATACATGTCATCTTCTGAATTAACATCTACAGATGATGGATAAAATGCCGTTAAAGCACTTGTTAGAGATGATAGAACACCCATTGGATGTGCTGACTTTGGAAACGCATCTAAAATCTTTTTTACATCATCATCTACCATAGATCTTTCCTTGATGTCACTCTCAAACTTATCGAGCTGATCTTGCGTTGGCAATTCACCAAAAATCAAAAGATATACGACTTCTAAAAAATCTGCTTTTTCAGCCAATTCTTCAATAGAGTAGCCTCGATATCTTAAAATACCTTTTTCACCGTCTAAAAAAGTTATAGCACTTTCACAGCTTCCTGTATTTTTATAACCCGGATCAATCGTGATTACCCCATTTGTTGAACCCCTCAATGATTTAATATCTATGGCAACTTCATTTTCTGTACCAATTTTTATTGGGAATTCATACTTCTCTCCATTAATTTCTAGTGTAGCTTTATCTGACATGCTCTATTTAATATGTTATTGTGAATTTTTTTAAGGAATGTAAATTTACGAAATATCAACCGATTTAAGAAGGACATTTATAACCGTTTTAACAAATCCAAGATGCTTGAATAATTGTGACGATATTTGTGAAACATAAATCTAAAAATGATACTATTTTTACCAAATTATCGAGAACTTTAAATAATGTTGAAAACTACCATTTCGAGCTTCATAATATTTTTTTTCTTCAGTTTCACTTATGCCCAAATTGTAAACGTGGAATCTTTGCGACGTGTTACTGACACATCAAAATGGTCTGGCTCAGCTAGTCTTGATATTGGATTGATAAAAAATACGAATGCTATATTTCGGATTACTAATAGAGTGAGATTACAGTACAATACGGACAACAATCTCTACCTCTTTATCAATGACATCAATCTCCAAAAAATAGAAGCTAATTCTTTTGTGAATAGAGGCATACAACACTTAAGGTATAATCGTAAATTGACGGAACGATTAAAACTTGAAGTATTTGCACAGAGCCAGTACGATGCTGTTTCGGATATAAAGTTTAGAGGACTTTTGGGAATTGGCCCAAGGCTTAAGTTATTTAAAAACAAAAACTACAGATATTATTGGGGCACACTCGTAATGTACGAATATGAAGAAGCGTCAGATAACTCCATCTCTATTCTGAGAGATTTCAGAGGTAGCACTTACTTCTCGTTTAGCATGTATCCGTTAGAGAACATTTCGATAGTAAGCACCACTTATTATCAGCCATTATTGAAGAAATTTTCTGATTTTAGAATTTCTAATGAAACTTCAGTTGCGTTTCGGTTATTTAAAAACTTGGCTTTTAAAACATCATTTACTTATTATTTTGATACGAATCCAATCATTGGAATTCCCAATACACAATATGAACTAACTAATGGTATTGTATATTCTTTTGATTGAGCAAAAAAAAGCCTTATCAATAAAAATTGAAAAGGCTTAACGTAATATAATATTTTTTTTAAGCTTTAATCTTAAAAGCTTTATCCTTCGGAAAATAAGCAACATCACCTAATTCTTCTTCGATACGCAAGAGTTGATTGTACTTTGCCATTCGGTCACTACGCGAAGCCGAACCTGTTTTTATCTGACCTGTGTTTAAAGCTACTGCTAAATCTGCTATAGTGTTGTCTTCAGTTTCTCCAGAACGATGAGACATCACAGAGGTGTAACCTGCATTATGTGCCATATTCACAGCAGAAATGGTTTCTGTTAATGTTCCTATTTGATTCACTTTAATAAGAATTGAGTTTGCAATACCATTTTCGATACCACGAGACAAGCGTTCTACATTGGTTACAAACAAATCGTCACCTACCAATTGAACTTTGTCACCTATCTTTTTTGTAAGGTATTCCCACCCTTCCCAATCATTTTCATCCATACCATCTTCAATGGAGATAATCGGATACTTATCAACCAATTCTGCTAAATAATCGGCTTGCTCTTTACTTGTTCTTACTTTGCCATTGCTTCCTTCAAATTTGGTATAATCATATGCACCATCAACATAAAATTCAGCCGCAGCACAATCCAAAGCAATCATAACATCGTCACCTAATTTATAACCTGCCTTCGTTACAGCCTTGTTTATCGTGTCTAAAGCATCTTCGGTACCACCTTCTAAAGTTGGTGCAAACCCACCTTCATCGCCTACAGCGGTACTTAAACCCCTATCAAGTAATACTTTTTTTAGGTTATGGAAGATCTCTGTACCCATTTGCATGGCGTGTGTAAAGTTTTTGGCTTTTACAGGCATTACCATGAATTCCTGAAACGCAATTGGTGCATCACTGTGTGAACCGCCGTTAATGATATTCATCATTGGCACTGGTAATGTATTTGCCGAAACTCCACCCACGTATCTGTACAAAGGCATATTCAATTCATTTGCTGCAGCTTTTGCAACCGCTAACGAAACACCTAAAATGGCATTAGCACCTAAAACAGATTTGTTCGGTGTGCCGTCTAATTTTATCATTAAATTATCTATAGCATTTTGCTCAAAAACGGATACACCCATTAGCTCTTGAGCTAAAATTGTATTTACGTTTTCAACAGCTTTAGAAACTCCTTTTCCCATAAAGGCATCACCACCATCTCTCAATTCTACAGCCTCATGTTCACCTGTAGATGCACCAGAAGGCACAGCCGCTCTACCCAAAATTCCGTTTTCAGTAACTACATCTACCTCTACGGTTGGATTTCCTCTTGAATCTAAAATTTGTCTGGCGTGTACGTTTATAATTATGCTCATTAGTTTTATTGATTTTAATTTTGTTTGACCCTATGAAGATTATAAAACTTCATCGGCAAACCCTATTGTCTTATTCAAATTTACAAAAATCAAAAATGGATTTATAAATAAGAATTTATAATTACGATAAATTGTTACTATAATGATTTCGAAATTAAAAAACCGCAAAAAAAATTAAGTTTTGTTGCGGTTTTCTGAGTTCTATTTTTTCATATTCTCTATAAATTGATCAAATACATAAGCTGAGTCATTTGGTCCAGGACTTGCTTCAGGGTGGTACTGTACAGAAAAGCAATTTTTGTTTTTCAATTTTATACCAGCGACCGTATTATCATTTAGATGTACGTGGGTAATTTCTACATTATCGTTGGCCTCGGTTTCTTCTCTGTTGATAGCAAAGCCATGATTTTGAGATGAAATTTCGCCTTTACCAGTAACCAAGTTTTTTACCGGATGATTTATACCTCTATGTCCATTATGCATTTTATAAGTTGAAATGCCATTGGCCAAAGCAATCACCTGGTGTCCCAAGCATATGCCAAATAGTGGTTTATTTTTTGATAAAATCTCCTTAGTTAACTTGATTGCATCTATAAGTGGTTCTGGGTCACCAGGACCATTAGACAAAAAGTATCCATCTGGATTAAAAGCCTCTAAATCCTCAAATTTGGCATTGTAGGGAAACACTTTTATATAAACATCTCTTTTGGCAAGATTTCTAAGAATGTTTTTCTTAATTCCTATATCTAACGCCGCTACTTTATAGGTCGCATTTTCATTACCGAAAAAATATGGTTCTTTCGTTGAAACTTTTGAAGCCAACTCCAAGCCTACCATAGAAGGCACTTCTGCTAATTGCTTCTTAAGACCTTCAATATTATCAACGTCTGTTGAAATGACAGCATTCATAGCACCATTATCTCTAATATAACTTACCAAAGCACGTGTATCGACGTCTGAAATAGCGAGTGTGTTATGTTTTTCGAAAAAACCTTCTAGTGAACTGTCACCACCTGGTCTTGAATATTCGAAGCTAAAGTTCTTGCATACTAAGCCGGCTATTTTTACGTTTTCTGATTCCATTTCTTTATCCAATGTACCATAATTACCTATATGTGCATTGGTAGTTACCATAATTTGACCAAAATAAGATGGGTCTGTGAAAATTTCTTGATAACCAGTTGTACCAGTGTTAAAACATACTTCGCCATAAGCTGTACCTTCCTTTCCTATGGATTTACCGTAGAAAATGGTTCCGTCAGCTAATAAAATGAGTGCTTTTTTACGCGATTTATATTTCATATATGTTTATTAAAAGTTTTACAAAATTCCAAAAAAAAAGGATAAACTGAAACAGTTTATCCTTTATATTTATTAATGCTTATTAACACTCGATAATCGAGTTTTAAAAAACGAGAAAGTCAATTTCAAATTTCTATCTTTTTTGATAATAAATTCAACTTGCTTTTCTGTTGGCATTGCTATTCTTCTTCGTTTGAAGCTTTAGTTTCCTTTGAAGCAGGCGCATCAACAGTTGTTGACTTCTTTCCTCCTCTTCTACTTCTACGTGTTTTCTTTTCTGGCTTACCTACAGTGTATATATCATTGTAATCAACCAACTCTATCATTGCCATATCAGCATTATCACCTAATCTGTTTCCTAGTTTGATGATACGTGTGTAACCACCTGGACGATCACCAACTTTAGTAGCTACATCTCTAAACAATTCTGCTACGGCGTCTTTTTGTCTTAATCTAGACATCACAATTCTTCTATTATGAGTTGTATCTTCTTTAGATTTTGTAATCATTGGTTCTACAAACTGCTTTAAAGCCTTTGCTTTAGCTACAGTTGTATTGATGCGCTTGTGCTCTATTAAAGAACAAGCCATATTAGCTAACATTGCTTTTCTGTGTGCAGTCTTTCTGCCTAAGTGATTGAATTTTTTTCCGTGTCTCATGACGTTTGTTTTATCATCTTGCTACCAAATCTTAACCTTTATCGCCAAGAGAGCAAAATATGATTATTAATAATTATTTAATTAGTCTTTATCTAATTTATATTTACTCAAATCCATCCCGAAATTAAGACCCTTCACATTTACAAGCTCTTCTAGCTCCGTTAAAGATTTCTTACCAAAATTTCTAAATTTCATCAAATCATTTTTGTTGAATGATACTAAATCACCTAAAGTATCTACTTCAGCTGCTTTTAAACAGTTTAGTGCACGTACAGAAAGATCCATATCAACTAATTTAGTCTTCAATAGTTGTCTCATGTGAAGTGATTCTTCATCATAAGTTTCAGTCTGTGCTATTTCATCAGCTTCTAATGTAATACGCTCATCTGAGAATAACATGAAGTGGTGAATTAAAATTTTAGCTGCTTCGGTTAAGGCATCTTTTGGATTGATTGAACCGTCAGTTCTAATTTCAAAAACTAACTTTTCGTAATCGGTTTTCTGCTCAACACGATAGTTTTCTATACTATACTTTACATTTTTGATTGGAGTATATATTGAATCTGTAAAAATCGTTCCGATTGGTGCAGAAGCTTTTTTATTCTCTTCAGCAGGAACATATCCTCTACCTTTTTCAATTGTCAACTCCATATTAATGTTTACTTTAGGATCTAAGTTACAGATTACTAAATCTGTATTTAACACTTGAAATCCAGAGATAAACTTCTGAAAGTCACCAGCAGTAATTTGATCTTGTCCTGAAATAGAAATTGTAACTGTTTCGTTATCAATTTCATCAATTTGACGCTTAAAGTTAACTTGCTTTAAGTTTAAAATCATTTCTGTAACATCCTCAACTACACCTGAAATTGTAGAAAATTCATGATCTACACCTTCGATTCTTACTGAAGTGATTGCAAAACCTTCTAATGAAGATAACAAAACACGTCTTAGTGCATTACCAACTGTTAAGCCGTAACCAGGTTCTAATGGTCTGAATTCGAATTTACCTTCGAAATCAGTAGAATCGATCATTATTACTTTATCGGGCTTCTGAAAATTTAATATTGCCATTTTTTTCTTCGTTTTAATTGTTATTTAGTTGCGCGGTCTGTAAGCTTGAAGAAATCCAACAAACCCTTTGGCCAAATACCAATGTGATTAATTTATTATTTAGAATAAAGTTCAACGATGAATTGTTCGTTGATTTGCTCTGGAATCTGAATTCTTTCTGGTACAGAAACATATGTTCCTTGCATTGATCCAGAGTTCCAAGTAATCCACTCATAAACATTGCTAGAATTAGCTAATGAATTTTGGATTGCCTCTAATGATTTAGATTTTTCTCTAACACCAACAACATCTCCTGCTTTTAATTGGTATGAAGGCACATTTACCTTTTCACCATTAACCGTGATGTGTCTGTGAGAAACCAATTGTCTAGCGCCACTTCTAGAAGGCGAAATACCCATTCTGTAAACAACGTTATCCAAACGAGATTCGCACAATTGTAGTAAAACCTCACCGGTAATACCCTGCGCTGCAGTAGCTCTTTTAAACATGTTTCTGAACTGCTTCTCTAGTATACCGTAAGTATACTTCGCTTTTTGCTTCTCCATTAACTGAATAGCATATTCAGATTTTTTTCCTCGACGACGGTTGTTTCCGTGTTGCCCTGGAGGGTAATTTCTTTTTTCGAAGGCTTTATCGTCTCCGAAGATCGCTTGTCCGAATTTACGGGCGATTTTAGTTTTAGGACCAGTATATCTTGCCATTTTAAATTTGTTTTGAGAGTGATTATAAAATTAAGGTCTTAATCTTATCCTTCTACAACCGTTAACCTCTCGTTGATACTTGATTTATTTCCGATTTTTTCGGTTTGCAAATTTACACAAAATAAACTAATACCAAGCATTAAAGAATGATATTAGTTTAAAATGATAATTTATTAATTGCGTCTTTAGATTCTGAAATGAATTCAGATTAGACACGACGTCTCTTTGGAGGACGACAACCGTTATGTGGCATTGGAGTTACATCAATAATTTCTGATACTTCAATACCTGAATTATGTATAGATCTGATAGCAGATTCTCTACCGTTACCAGGACCTTTAACGTAAACTTTTACTTTTTTTAATCCAGCTTCTTTTGCCACACCTGCAGCATCTTCTGCAGCCAATTGAGCAGCGTATGGAGTGTTCTTCTTAGAACCTCTAAAGCCCATTTTACCTGCTGATGACCAAGAAATTACGTCACCTTTTTTGTTTGTTAAAGAAACGATGATATTATTAAAAGATGCTGTTATGTGAGCTTCTCCTATCGCATCAACGATTACTTTACGTTTTTTTGTACTTGACTTTGCCATGTTTTATAGTTTCTAGTTGTTAGCTTTTAGTTGTTAGAATCCTAAACCTTTCGATTTCGAACAGATTCATCTAACGTCTCATTACTAATGACTAATGTCTTAATTATTACTTAGTTACTTTTTTCTTGTTAGCAACTGTTTTTCTTCTTCCTTTTCTTGTACGAGAGTTGTTTTTAGTACGTTGGCCTCTTAATGGTAGACCTGACCTATGACGAATACCTCTATAGCAACCAATATCCATCAATCTCTTGATATTATTTTTTGTTTCAGAACGTAATTCACCTTCAATCTTAAAAGAACCAACCACCTCACGGATTGCTCCGATTTCGTCGTCTGTCCAATCTTCTACTTTAGTGCTTTCGTCTACTTTAGCTTCCGCTAAAATTTCTTGTGCTCTACTTCTACCTATTCCATAGATATAAGTTAAGGATATTACTCCTCTTTTTTGTTTCGGTATGTCAACACCTGCAATTCTTGCCATATCTTTTCTAGTTTTTAGCTGTTAGCTTTTAGTTGTTAGAATCCTAAACATTTCTATTTCAGACAGATTCATCTAACTACTAATTACCAATGACTTTTTTTTATCCTTGTCTTTGTTTGAATCTAGGATTCTTTTTGTTAATAACGTAAAGTCTTCCTTTTCTGCGCACCAATTTACAGTCTGCGCTTCTTTTCTTTACTGATGCTCTTACTTTCATCTCTATTGTTTTTTATAAATAATTCGCGGCTTTGATTGCCTTAGCCACCAATATACTTTAGTATCTATATGTTATACGAGCCTTAGTTAAATCGTAAGGACTCATTTCTAATTTCACTTTGTCTCCAGGTAACAACTTGATATAGTGCATACGCATCTTACCCGAGATATGTGCTGTCACAATGTGACCATTTTCTAATTCCACACGGAACATAGCATTTGACAATGCCTCTATTATTGTTCCGTCTTGTTCTATTGCTGCTTGTTTTGCCATAATTTATTTTTAGTATTCAGTCTAAAAGGTGCAAATACCTTGCCTAATTTTTGAGACTGACATCTAATCAGTTTATGCTTATTGCGCCACCGCTTTTCTGTTTTTTCCTGTTTTCATCAAGCCATCATAATGCTTATTCAATAAATAAGAATTAATCTGTTGCATTGTATCAATAGCTACACCAACCATAATTAGTAACGATGTTCCGCCAAAAAATAATGCCCAACCAGCTTGAACGTTCATCAACTTAACAACAAACGCAGGAAATATTGCAATTAATGCTAAGAATATTGAACCAGGTAATGTGATTTGTGACATAATCTTATCCAAATACTCAGAGGTTTCAGATCCTGGACGAATACCTGGGATAAACCCACCGCTACGTTTAAGATCATCTGCCATTTTATTAGTAGGTACCGTAATCGCAGTATAGAAATATGTAAAAATTATAATCAATAAAGCAAATACTAAATTATACCAAAACCCGAATATGTCTGAAAAATTAGTCTGCATCCATTGACCAGCAGCAGAATCTTTCATAAATGAAGACCCTCCAATCAATCCAGGAACAAACATAATTGCCTGTGCAAAGATAATTGGCATTACACCAGAGGCATTCAATTTTAATGGTAAAAACTGACGTGATCCAAATACGTTTTTCTCGTAACCACCAGAGGCAGTTCTTCTCGCATACTGGACAGCAATTTTTCGTACTGCCATAACCAAGAATACAGAAGCTAAGATAATTAAGAACCAAATTACCAACTCTATTAATATCATCATAAACCCTCCGTCTCCAGCAGTTCTTGAAACCGCATTTTGAATAAATGATTGTGGCAACGTTGCAATGATACCAACCATAATTAATAATGAAATACCATTACCAATACCTTTATCTGTTATTTTCTCACCTAACCACATTGCGAATACACAACCAGTTACCAAAATAATTACAGATGATACATAAAAAACATTAACATCAAATCCTGGTAACAACATAGCACTCATTGAAGATGCACCAGATAATGCTGGTACACTAGCTAAATATCCTGGTGCCTGCACTAAACATATACCAATAGTCAACCATCGTGTTATTTGAGTGATTTTCTTCTGACCACTTGCACCTTCCTTTTGAAGTTTTTGCAAATAAGGAATCGCAATACCCATTAACTGAACTACAATAGATGCAGAAATGTAAGGCATTATACCTAATGCAAATACAGATGCGTTTGCAAATGCACCACCTGTAAAGGCATTTAACAATCCTAAAATTCCGCCATCTACTCCAGCTTGCAAACCACCTAAGGCATTAATATTAATACCTGGTAAAACAACCTGAGCACCAAAACGATAAACAAGCAACAAACCCAAGGTTAAGATAATTCTATCCTTGAGTTCTGTGATTTTCCAAACGTTCTTTAATGTATCTATTATCTTCATCCTAAAATCTTATAAAGTTACGGCTTCACCACCAGCAGCTTCTATAGCAGCTTTTGCTGTTGCAGTAAATTTATGAGCAGTTACTGTTAATTTTGCTTTTAATTCACCTCTACCTAAAATCTTAACCAAATCATTCTTATCGGCTAATCCCATAGATACAAGAGTTTCAAAATCAACTGTGTCTTTTATTTTCTTTTCGTCAACCAATTGTTGTAACGTATCAACGTTTACACCTTGATATGAAACACGATTGATGTTTGTAAATCCAAACTTAGGCACACGTCTTTGTAATGGCATCTGCCCACCTTCAAATCCTAATTTCTTAGAATATCCAGAACGTGACTTAGCACCTTTGTGACCTCTAGTCGCCGTTCCGCCTTTACCAGAACCTTGACCACGACCAATGCGCTTTCCTTGACTTTTTACTGAACCTTCTGCAGGTTTTAAATTACTTAAATCCATTGTTAAGTTATATTTTTAAGCTTCCTCTACAGAAACTAAATGTTCTACTTTGTTAACCATACCAAGAATATTTGGTGTGTCATTGTGTTCTACAACCTGCCCAATTTTCTTTAAACCCAAAGCTTCTAAAATTAGCTTTTGGTTTTTAGTGCGGTTGATTGCACTTTTTACTTTAGTTACTTTAATCTTTCCCATCTTTTACTTAGTATTAAGTGTAAAGTGAAAAGCAATCAGTATTTATTGTAGTTAAAACTACTTACTTCCTACTTTGTACTTTGTACTATAATTATCCGTTAAATACTTTTTCAAGTGAAATACCACGTTCTTTAGCTACAGATTTAGCGTCTCTTAACTGCAATAAAGCATCAAACGTTGCTTTAACCACATTGTGAGGATTAGAAGAGCCTTGAGATTTAGATAATACGTCATGTACACCAACTGCTTCAAGTACAGTTCTAACAGCACCACCAGCAATTACTCCCGTACCAGCTGCAGCAGGAATAATATTAACTCGTGCTCCGCCGTACTTACCTTTTTGCTCATGAGGTAATGTTCCTTTGATAATAGGAATTCTTACTAAATTCTTTTTAGCGTCTTCTACAGCTTTTGCGATAGCAGTTGCAACATCTTTAGACTTACCTAAACCATGGCCTACAACACCTTCTTCATCACCTACTACAACAATAGCAGAAAAACCAAATGCTCTACCACCTTTTGTTACTTTAGTTACACGCTGTACGCCTACTAAGCGATCTTTTAATTCTAATCCGCCTGGTTTAACAAGCTCTGCGTTTTTATATTTTTGATACATAATGTCTTAAAATTTAAGTCCTGCTTCTCTAGCTCCTTCAGCTAATGATTTTACTCTTCCGTGATATAAATAACCACCTCTATCAAAAGAAATAGTTTCAACACCAGCTTTCATAGCTTTTTCTGCAACAGCCTTACCAACTAAAGCAGCAACTTCAGTCTTATTTGCTTTTGACTTTGCAATATCCTTGTCTCTTGACGATGCAGCAGCTAAAGTTTTACCAGTTACATCATCTACGACTTGAGCATAAATTTCTTTATTACTTCTAAAAACAGATAATCTTGGTCTAGCTTCAGTACCAACGACAACCTTACGGATTCTGTTTTTAATTCTTGTTCTTCTTTCGTTCTTTGTCAATGCCATAACTTAATTATTAAGCTGATTTACCTGCTTTTCTTCTAATTTCTTCACCAACAAACTTGATACCTTTTCCTTTGTAAGGTTCTGGTTTTCTAAAACCACGAATCTTCGCAGCTACTTGACCTACCAATTGTTTGTCAAAAGATGTTAATTTAACTATTGGATTTTTACCTTTTTCTGTGATGGTCTCTACAGTCACTTCTGGAGCAATATCCATAATGATGTTATGAGAAAATCCTACGGCTAAATCTAATTTTTGCCCTTGATTAGATGCTCTATAACCTACACCAACCAATTCTAATTGTTTGGTCCAACCTTTAGAAACACCTTCAATCATATTAAATATTAATGATCTGTACAGACCGTGTTTAGCCCTTAAATCTTTCTTGTCAGAATCACGTTCTAATGTAATAGTTCCGTCTTCTACTTTTATCTTAATTTCTGAATATTCTTGAGTTAATTCACCAAGCTTACCTTTAGCGGTAATCATGTTGTCTTTAACTTCAACTGTTACACCTTCAGGAATTGTTATTGGGTTTTTACCTATTCTTGACATAATTTCCTGTTTTTAGTAAACGTAACACAATACTTCTCCACCAACGTTTTCTCTTTGCGCTTGCTTACCTGTCATCACACCATGTGAAGTAGAAACAATTGCTATACCTAGACCATTTAAGATTCTAGGCATCTCGTTAGAAGAAGCATATTTACGTAAACCTGGTTTACTGATTCTTTGAATTTTTTTGATAACAGACTCTTTCGTGTCCTTACTGTACTTCAAAGCAATTTTAATAATACCTTGAGGTGTAGATTCATCATCAAACTTGTAACTTAAGATATATCCTTGTTCGAATAAAATCTTAGTCATTTCTTTCTTTAAGTTAGAAGCAGGAATTTCAACCACTCTGTGGTTTGCTTTCACAGCATTTCTAACTCGCGTTAAATAATCCGCTATTGGATCTGTGTACATATATATTAATTTGCGGTAACGGTTTTCAGACATATAATGCCAGAACCTGAAACCAATTTATAATTTTACCAACTTGCCTTTTTGACACCAGGAATTAAACCTTGGTTAGCCATTTCTCTAAATAGAACACGAGAAATACCAAACTGTCTCATATAACCTCTTGGTCTTCCAGTTAATTTACAACGGTTATGCTGACGTACCGGTGAGGCGTTCTTTGGCAACTTTTGTAATGCTTCGTAATCACCAGCCTCTTTTAAAGCTTTGCGTTTTTCCGCATATTTAGCAACCATTTTTGCACGCTTAACCTCACGGGCTTTCATTGATTCTTTAGCCATAATTAATTCTTTTTAAATGGTAATCCTAATTCTGTTAATAATGACTTCGCTTCCTTATCAGTTTCTGCAGAAGTCACAAATGTGATATCCATTCCTGAAATTTTATTAACTTTATCAATATCAATTTCTGGAAAGATAATTTGTTCTGTTACACCTAAGTTGTAATTTCCACGTCCATCAAAACCCGAAGCTTTAATACCGTTAAAATCTCTAACTCGTGGTAAAGCTGAAGTCACTAAACGATCTAAAAACTCGAACATTTGCTCACCTCGTAATGTTACTTTAGCGCCAATAGGCATACCTTTACGTAACTTAAAAGAAGCAACGTCTTTCTTAGACATAGTGTGTATAGCTTTCTGTCCAGTTATTTTTGTAAGCTCATCCACCGCGTGATCAATTAATTTCTTGTCCGCAACAGCTGCACCAACACCCTTAGATAATACTATCTTTTTTAGTTTTGGTACCTGCATTACATTTTTGTAACCAAATTCTTCCGTAAGAGCAGGAACAACTTTGTCCTTATACTCTTGTTTTAATCTTGCAACGTAAGCCATAATTAAATTACTTCATTAGATTTTTTAGAAAATCTTACTTTATTATCACCATCCATTCTATAACCAACTCTTGTTGTTTCACCTTTTTCAGTGAACAATGATAAGTTAGACATATGAATCGATGCTTCCTTCTCTACAATGCCTCCTTGAGGGTTTTGTGCACTTGGTTTAGTATGTTTCTTAACCATATTCACACCTTCTACGATGGCTTTGTTCTTATCTTTTAATACCTGAAGCACTTTACCTTCAGATCCTTTATGATCACCGGCAATTACTTTTACAGTATCTCCTGATTTAATTTTAAACTTTGTCATTTTATTTATCAATTAAAGCACTTCTGGTGCCAATGATACAATTTTCATGAATTGTTTATCACGAAGTTCTCTAGCTACTGGGCCAAAAACACGTGTTCCTCTCATTTCTCCCGTTGGGTTTAAAAGCACACATGCATTGTCATCAAACCTAATATAAGATCCATCTGGACGTCTTACTTCTTTTGATGTACGTACAACAACTGCTGTAGAAACAGCACCTTTTTTAATGTTTCCGTTTGGTGTGGCATCTTTGACAGATACAACTATTTTATCACCTACAGAAGCATATCTTCTTTTCGTACCTCCTAATACTCGGATAGTTAAAACCTCCTTAGCACCAGTGTTGTCAGCTACTTTTAATCTTGATTCTTGTTGTACCATAATTACTTCGCTCTTTCAATTATTTCTACTAATCTCCAACATTTAGATTTACTTAAAGGTCTAGTTTCCATAATCTTTACAGTATCTCCTTCGTTGCAGTCATTTGTTTCATCGTGCGCGACATACTTTTTTGTCTTTAACACGAACTTTCCATACATAGGGTGCTTTACTTTTTTCACTTCAGCAACAACAATGGATTTTTCCATTTTATTGCTTGTAACAACACCTATACGTTCTTTTCTTAAATTTCTTTTTTCCATCTTTCAGCAGAATACAATTATTGATCGTCTCTTTTAGTTAATTCTGTCGCAACTCTAGCCACAGTACGACGTGCGTGACGTAACTGAATTGGATTTTCTAAAGGAGATATAGCATGAGCCATTTTCAGGTCTGTATAACTCTTTTTAGTTTCACTAAGTTTCTCTTGTAACTCAGCCGTTGAAAGCTGTTTAATTTCTGATTGCTTCATAATATCTTTTTATTAAGCTTCGTAATCTCTAGCTATGACAAACTTAGTTTTTACAGGAAGTTTTTGTGCCGCTAATCTAAGCGCTTCTTGTGCAGTCTCTAACGGCACACCGCTTATCTCAAATAACACACGTCCTGGTTTTACAACAGCTGCCCAATATTCTACGGCACCCTTTCCTTTACCCATACGTACTTCAAGAGGTTTCTTTGTGATAGGCTTATCCGGGAATATTTTAATCCAGATAGATCCTTCTCTCTTCATGTAACGAGTAGCGGCGATACGTGCTGCTTCTATTTGACGAGCAGTTATAAAAGATGAGTCTAAGGATTTGATACCGAAGGTCCCATTTGATAACAAATGACCTCTCCCGGCATTACCCTTCATACGTCCTTTTTGCTGCTTACGAAATTTTGTTCTTTTAGGCTGTAACATTGTCTTTTACTTAAAAATTACTTTCTACGACGTTGATTTTTATTTCCTCCACGTCCACCTTTACCTTTTTGTTTGGCCAGACCAACTAACGGAGAAAGCTCTCTTTTCCCATATACTTCGCCTTTCATAATCCAAACTTTAACACCTAATCTACCATATGTAGTATGTGCTTCAACCAAAGCATAATCTATATCTGCTCTAAAGGTTGATAAAGGAATACGACCTTCCTTATAGTGCTCTGAACGTGCCATTTCAGCACCATTCAAACGACCACTAATTTGAATTTTTATTCCCTCAGCATTCATACGCATTGCCGCAGCGATAGCCATTTTTATTGCACGTCTGTAAGAAATTCTACTTTCTATTTGACGAGCAACACTTGATGCTACCAAAAATGCATCTAGCTCAGGTCTTTTAATTTCAAAGATGTTCAATTGAACTTCTTTACCAGTAATCTTTTTAAGCTCTTCTTTTAACTTATCTACCTCTTGACCACCTTTACCGATAATAATACCAGGTCTAGCAGTAGTGATAGTAACGGTTACAAGTTTAAGCGTACGCTCAATAATTACTCTACTTACACTAGCTTTAGATAGACGAGCATGAATATACTTTCTAATCTTATCGTCTTCGGCAAGTTTATCACCATAATCGTTTCCTCCGTACCAGTTAGATTCCCATCCTCTGATAATTCCTAAGCGATTTCCGATTGGATTTGTCTTTTGTCCCATATCTCTATCTTAGCTTTGTGTTTTATTTAATGCATCTACAACCACGGTTACGTGATTAGATCTTTTTCTAATTCTATGTGCTCTACCTTGAGGTGCTGGACGCAAACGCTTAAGCATTGCTCCACCATCTACTCTAATCTCTTTAATGAAAAGATTAGCCTCTTCAACATCTGCATCTTCATTTTTAGCTTGCCAGTTTGCAATAGCAGACATAACCAATTTTTCTAAACGACGAGACGCTTCTTTTTGGCTGAATCTAAGAATCTGAAGAGCTTTTTCTGCCTTTTGACCTCTTACTAAATCCGCTACTAGGCGCATCTTTCGTGGTGATGTAGGACAGTTATTTAGCTTAGCAAAAGCAACCAGCTTTTTTTCCGCCTTAATAGCTTCCGCCATTTGTTTTTTACGACTTCCCATGATTCTTATTTTTTACCTTTATTCTTAGCACCTGCATGACCTCTAAAAGATCTTGTTGGTGAAAATTCTCCTAATTTGTGACCTACCATGTTTTCAGTAACGTAAACTGGAACAAATTGACGACCGTTATGAACTGCTATAGTTTGACCAACAAAATCTGGAGATATCATTGATGCTCTAGACCAAGTTTTAATAACTGTCTTTTTATTCGAAGCTACATTTTCTGAAACTTTCTTTTCTAATTTATAGTGGATATAAGGTCCTTTTTTTAATGAACGTGCCATACTATCTTAATTATTTCTTTCTACGTTCTACAATATACTTGTTACTTGACTTAGTCCTAGAACGTGTTCTGTAACCTTTTGCAGGTATACCGTTTCTAGATCTTGGATGACCACCTGAAGACTTACCTTCACCACCACCCATTGGGTGATCTACCGGGTTCATCACTACTGGTCTTACTCTTGGACGTCTACCTAACCATCTGCTTCTACCTGCTTTACCAGATACTAGTAACTGATGATCAGAATTTGAAATCACACCAATAGTTGCCATACAAGTCACTAAAATCATTCTAGTTTCACCAGATGGAAGTTTTACCGTAGCAAATTTATCACCTCTTGCCATTAGTTGAGCAAATGCACCTGCACTACGCGCCATAACAGCACCTTGACCAGGACGTAACTCTATACAAGAAATGATTGTTCCTAAAGGTATTTCACTTAATGGCATTGCATTTCCAATTTCTGGAGCGATACCACTTTTACCAGATACAACATTTTGACCAACTTGTAGACCATTTTGAGCGATAACGTAACGTTTCTCGCCATCTTGATAATTAAGTAATGCAATAAATGCTGTTCTGTTTGGATCATACTCGATTGACTTAACCTCTGCTGGTATACCAGTTTTGTTACGTTTAAAATCGATAATACGATACCTTTTCTTATGACCTCCACCTACTTGGCGAATCGTCATTTTTCCTTGACTGTTTCTACCACCAGATCTTTTTTTCGGAGCAAGCAAGCTTTTCTCCGGCTTATCAGTAGTGATGGCGTCAAATCCATTTACTACTCTAAATCGCTGAGCTGATGTGATCGGTTTTAATTTTCTTACTGACATTAATGTCTAAAATTACATGTTAGTGTATAAATCTATTGTCTCACCTTCCGCCAGTTGTACAATCGCCTTTTTAACAGCATTTGTTTTACCACGTTGAACACCCGTTTTTGTAAAACGAGTTCTTCTTTCTGGACGGACATTTATCGTACGAACTTTTTCAACAGAAACTCCATAAGCAGCTTCTACCGCTTTTTTGATTTCTACCTTGTTCGCCTTTGTATTCACTTCAAATGCATACGCATTTAGCAACTCACTTTGCATAGTTGCTTTTTCTGTGATGATAGGTTTTATTAAGATACTCATCTGTTCTATTTACTTAAATTCGATTCAATTCCTTCTAATGCACCTTCTAATAGAATAACTTTATTAGCATTCATTATTTTATAAGTACTTAATTCTGAAGCTGTTACAACTTCAGACCCTTTGAAATTGCGTGATGACAAATATACATTATTATTTGACCCACCCAACACAATAAGAGATTTTTTGTTTTCAACCTCTAAAGCCTTTAAAACATTGATGAAGTTTTTAGTTTTTGGAGCATCAAAATTAAAATCTTCCAATACCATTATTGACTTATCATTTGCCTTAATACTTAATGCAGATTTACGTGCTAATCGCTTCACGTTTTTATTAAGCTTAAAACCGTAATTTCTTGGTCTTGGACCAAACATACGACCACCGCCTTTAAACAGACCAGACTTAATTGAACCTGCACGAGCTGTACCTGTTCCTTTTTGTTTTTTGATCTTACGCGTACTTCCAGTAATTTCTGCTCTTTCTTTAGCCTTATGTGTACCTTGTCTTTGATTTGCTAAGTATTGCTTAACATCTAAATAGACTGCGTGGTTATTAGGCTCTATAGCGAATACGTCTTTAGAAAGCTCAGCTTTTCTTCCCGTATCTTTTCCGTTTATATCTAAAACTGCTACTTTCATTACTTCTCAATAATTACATAAGAGTTTTTATGACCAGGAACACATCCCTTCACAACAAGTAAGTTCTTTTCTGGAACTACTTTGTAAACTCTTAAATTTTGAACTTTAACTGTATCTCCACCCATTCTTCCGGCCATCTTCATTCCTTTGAATACTCTCGCAGGATAAGAAGCTGCACCAATAGAACCAGGAGCTCTTAATCGGTTGTGTTGACCATGCGTTGCTTGACCTACACCACCGAATCCGTGACGTTTTACTACACCTTGAAAACCTTTACCCTTAGAAGTACCTGCGATATCCACAAATTCCCCTTCAGTAAATTGTTCTACTGTGATAGCATCACCTAATTTGTACTCCTCACCAAAACCTTTGAATTCAACAACTTTGCGTTTTACAGAAGTACCCGCTTTTTTTGCATGACCTAAGTCTGCTTTTGTAGCGCTTTTTTCTGTCGCGTCATCGAAACCTAACTGAAGAGCATTGTAGCCATCCACTTCTTCGGTTCTGACTTGGGTAACGATACATGGTCCAGCTTCGATTACTGTACATGGAATATTCTTTCCATTTTCATCGAAAATGCTGGTCATACCGATTTTTTTTCCAATTAACCCAGACATAATTATTATTTATTGATTATTTAAAATTCAAGGCTGAAAAATACGTTTCAGCCTTGAATTGTATTTTTTACCGTTTTTCCTTCGCCCGCAGCTTAGGACATGTTTGCTTAGACTTCGCTCATTGACCGAAGTTTCGTCATTACACCTTAATCTCAACTTCAACTCCACTTGGCAATTCAAGCTTCATTAGAGCATCAATTGTCTTAGAAGACGAAGAGTAAATATCCAATAATCTCTTATAAGAGCTTAATTGAAATTGTTCTCTAGACTTCTTGTTTACGTGCGGTGAACGTAACACAGTGAAAATTTTCTTGTGAGTTGGCAATGGGATTGGACCCGTTACCACAGCACCTGTACTTTTTACTGTTTTTACAATCTTATCAGCAGATTTGTCCACTAAGTTGTGATCGTAAGACTTTAATTTTATTCTGATTTTTTGACTCATTTTCTTAAGATTTACGATTCAACTCCTTTAGCTGCTTTAATTACCTCTTCTGATACATTAGATGGTGTTTCAGCATAGTGAGAAAATTCCATTGTTGACGTTGCTCTACCTGAAGATAACGTTCTTAATGTAGTTACATATCCAAACATTTCAGATAATGGCACAGTCGCTTTAACAGTTTTTGCTCCAGCTCTATCACCCATATCACTTACTTGACCTCTTCTTCTATTTAAATCGCCGACAATATCACCCATGTTCTCTTCTGGTGTAATCACCTCAAGTTTCATGATTGGCTCCATGATTACAGCCTTTGCCGCTTTTGCAGCATTTTTAAATCCTAATTTTGCAGCCAACTCAAACGATAGTTGATCCGAATCCACATCGTGATAAGATCCATCTTTCAAAGTCACTTTCATTGCATCAACCTCGAAGCCTGCTAACGGTCCATTTACCATTGCCATTTTGAATCCTTTTTCGATTGAAGGGATAAATTCTTTAGGAACGTTACCACCTTTAATTTCAGAAACAAACTCTAAACCTACTTTGCCTTCCTCAGCTGGCTCAACCGTAAATACGATATCAGCAAATTTACCACGACCACCTGATTGCTTTTTGTAAACTTCTCTATGATCTGCAGCTCTTGTAATTGCCTCTTTATACTCAACTTGTGGCTGACCCTGGTTTACTTCTACTTTAAATTCACGACGTAAACGGTCTACAATAATATCTAAGTGAAGCTCACCCATACCAGATATAATAGTCTGTCCTGACGCTTCGTCTGTTCTTACTGTAAATGTTGGATCTTCTTCAGCTAATTTAGCTAATGACATACCTAACTTATCTACATCAGCTTTAGTCTTAGGCTCAACTGCGATACCAATTACTGGATCTGGGAAGTCCATAGATTCTAAAACAATAGGGTGTTTTTCATCAGTCATGGTATCACCAGTCTTAATGTCTTTAAACCCAACAGCTGCACCTATATCACCTGCCTCGATGTAATCGATAGCATTTTGCTTATTAGAGTGCATCTGGTAAATACGTGAGATACGTTCTTTTTTACCCGAACGGTTATTTAAAATGTAAGACCCTGCATCTAAACGACCAGAATATGCTCTAAAGAATGCTAAACGACCTACAAATGGATCTGTAGCAATCTTAAATGCTAAGGCAGCAAATGGCTCCTTTACATCTGGCTTACGAATTTCTTCTTTTTCAGTGTCTGGGTTTACACCTATTATTCCTTCTTTATCTACTGGAGAAGGTAAGTAACGACAAACAGCATCTAATAAAAACTGTACTCCTTTATTCTTAAACGCAGAACCACAGATCATTGGAATGATGGCCATATCCATTACAGCAGCTCTAAGTGCAGCGTGCACTTCATCTTCTGTAATTGAGTCTTCGTCCTCCATGAACTTTTCTAACAAGTTCTCATCGTAGCTTGCAACTTCTTCAATTAATAAAGCTCTATATTTTCTTGCTTCTGGCTTTAATTCCTCAGGAATATCAACAACATCAAAAGTTGCCCCTTGTGTTTCATCATGCCAAACAATAGCTCTGTTTTTTACTAAGTCAATAATTCCTTTAAAGTCTATCTCATCACCAATATTAAGTACAATTGGCACCGCATTAGACTTCAACATATCTTTTACTTGCTGACAAACTCCTAAAAAGTTAGATCCCTGACGATCCATCTTATTAACGAAACCAATACGTGGCACTTTGTAGTTATCCGCAAGTCTCCAGTTAGTTTCAGATTGTGGCTCTACACCATCAACTGCACTAAACAAGAATACCAAACCATCCAATACACGTAAAGATCTGTTTACCTCTACGGTAAAATCTACGTGGCCAGGAGTATCAATAATATTAAAATGGTAATCCTTTGTTTCAGGTAATGGTTGTGCGTTTTCCATTGGGAACTTCCATGTACAAGTAGTTGCAGCTGAAGTAATTGTAATACCTCTCTCCTGCTCTTGCTCCATCCAGTCCATAGTGGCTGCACCATCATGCACCTCTCCAATCTTGTGAGACACACCTGTATAATAAAGGATACGCTCTGTAGTTGTGGTCTTACCAGCATCAATATGCGCGGCAATACCTATATTTCTTGTGTATTTTAAATCTCTTTGTGCCATTTTCTAAAATCTAAAGTGTGAGAATGCTTTGTTTGCTTCTGCCATCTTATGAGTATCCATTCTTTTCTTAACAGCCGCACCTTCTTCCTTAGCCGCAGCTAATACTTCTGATGCTAAGCGTTGAGCCATAGATTTTTCGTTTCTTTTACGAGAATAGCTAATTAACCATTTCATCGCAGTAGAAACCTTACGGTCCGGACGAATCTGCATTGGGATCTGGAATGTTGCTCCACCAACACGACGGCTACGTACTTCTACGTGAGGCATCACATTTGACAATGCTTCTTTCCAAATTTCTAAAGCTGTTTTTTCGTCGTCATTCTTCTTCTCTTCAACAATATCAATTGCATCATAGAATACTTTAAAAGCTACAGACTTTTTACCGTCCCACATCATCATGTTAACAAAACGCGTCACTAACTGATCGTTAAATCTTGGGTCTGGTAAAAGCGGTCTCTTTTTTGCTGCTCTTTTTCTCATGTCTTCTTCTTAAAGTTTTAAATTACTTCTTAGGGCGTTTTGCACCATACTTAGATCTACGTTGTGTGCGACCAGCAACACCTGCTGTATCCAATGCACCACGAACGATGTGATATCTAACACCTGGCAAATCTTTTACCCTTCCACCTCTAACCAATACTATCGAGTGCTCTTGTAGGTTGTGACCCTCTCCACCAATGTATGCATTAACCTCGTTTCCGTTTGTTAAACGAACCCTTGCCACCTTACGCATTGCTGAGTTTGGTTTTTTAGGTGTCGTTGTATAAACACGAGTACATACACCACGTCTCTGAGGACACGAATCTAAAGCAGCCGATTTACTCTTCTTGGTTATTTTGGCTCTTCCTTTTCGTACTAATTGTGAAATTGTTGGCATATATTTCTATATAAATTTTATTAACCCTCACTTTTGAGGGCTGCAAAGGTAGAAATTAATATTAATTATTCAAACAGTTAGTCATTAATTTTACAAAGAATTTGAAACTTTAATTCTTGACCTATATAATAAGGTATATTTTTACGTTCTTAAATAAGATTTTAGACCGCTTTTAATTTAGAAACATATTGGATAAAAAAGTAGGTTATATAAATTTGAAAAAATCTTATAATATATAATGATTGAAAATGCCCGGATTGTTTTTGTTATTTTTCTTTTGACTATTACTAATCAGTCAATAGGACAATCTATTCACCTAAAAATTGAAGCTGAAACTGAAACCAATTCGGCATTTATTGATTCCTTAGGTTATTCAAAAGTTTTTGATAACTACAAAAATCTTGAATCGGAAATTGCCAAGCTTAAAAGCAAACTTACAAAGCAAGGGTATATTGACAACGAAATAGATAGCATTATTAAAAAAAACGATACACTTTTTAGTGCACAGTTTACTTTAGGAAAAAGAATCAACTCCATCAGGATTTATTTTGACTCAAATTTCAATGTTGAATTACTAAAACTCATAAACCATAAATTAGGGGAAAATTTCTTCGAGGTCAACATTCCTCAGCTCGAAAACTCACTAACCCAACTGAATTCTAAAATCGCGGAGAAAGGTGATCCGTTTTCTACTTTACAATTAATTGATTTCAACAAATTGGATTCTACCTTAATCTCAGCTCAATTAATAATTATTAATAATCAAAAGAGACGCATAGATGGTATCGTTGTTAAAGGCTATGAAAAATTCCCAAAATCTTATGTGAAGCGATTTTTAAAGCTACGGAAGTATAAATCATTCAACTTAAATGATATAAAGAAAAAGGTTGAACTTCTAGAAGACTTGCCTTTTGCAAATAAAATTAAAGATCCTGAAGTGCTTTTCACCAAGGATTCTACTATACTATACATATATGTTGAAAAAACTAGATCAAATAATTTTGACGGATTTTTAGGTTTTGGCACTAACGAACAGACAAACAAAATTGAATTTGATGGTTATTTGGACTTGAGGCTTGTCAATAATTTAAATTTTGGTGAGAGCTTAAATCTATTTTATAAAAGTGACGAAATAGACCAACTGACCTTTAGAGTTGATGCTAAGCTACCATACCTTTTCACATCACCTATTGGCATTGATGTTGGTCTAAACATTTTTAGGCAAGACTCAACGTTTTCTAATGTTACTCAAAAACTAAAGGTGAATTATCAAATCAATCCCAAGCACCAACTTGGTATTGGTATATTGGGAGTAACGTCAACAAACTTATTAGAAAACGAAACCAATCAGTTAAATGATTACAGCTCTCGTTTTTATACTTTAAGTTATAGTTTCATAAATCCTCAATATTACGACCCGTTATTTCCAATAAATTTTTATTTTGACTTTTCAACTGGTTTTGGAGACCGAACCAACAATTTAGGCCAACAGGATCAAAGCGTTTTTAATCTAGAGACTTACAAAATATTTAACCTAAACAACAGAAATAGTGTTTTCGCCAGGGTCAATAGCGCTATTTTAGTTTCGGACGACTATTTGGATAATGAATTGTTCCGGTTTGGCGGCATTAATTCTATCCGAGGGTTTGAAGAAAACAGCTTAGTCGCTGACCTCTATGGTGTAATTAATACTGAATATCGATACCGCTTGAGCAATAGTATTTATGTGCACTCAGTATTTGATTTTGCCTATTTTGAGAACAAACTTTCAGATCTCAAAACTAAATTATTTGGTTTTGGATTTGGTTTTGGGCTATTGACTAATGCTGGGCTTTTTAAACTTAATTATTCAAGCGGAAAAACAGAGAACAGGCCTTTCAAGTTATCGGACTCTAAAGTTCATTTAAGTTTAACGGCTACATTTTAATTAAAAAATTAAGTTTGTAAAAAAATTGCTTGATTTAAATTACAATTATGAAAAAGATATATTTTTTTACCTTAATTTTCTCTATTAATCTTCTGCAAAGTCAGAACACAGTTGGAACCATCACCATCACAGAAGATGTAAATGATGCCTTCACATTGTTTACCGTACACACAAAATCATATCTTATTAATAATTGCGGAGAGGTCATAAATCAATGGGATAGCAACTATCCGCCAGGTAACGCTGTATATCTATTAGAAAATGGAAATTTATTAAGAGCCGGAAGGTTGAATGACGGGAGCAGCAATATAACCTTTCCTGGCACAGGAGGTATCGTAGAACTTTTTGATTGGGACGGAAACGTCTTGTGGTCTTACACTTATAGTAGTAATGATTTTAGACAACATCATGATGTTTACCCGATGCCAAATGGTAATGTCCTTATATTGGCTGCTACTTTAATGTCCCAATCAGAAGCAATACAGGCAGGCAGAAACCCCAACTTGCTTCAAGACGGAGAATTATACAATGAACAAATTATTGAAGTAGAGCCAATTGGAACAAATCAAGCAAATATTGTATGGGAATGGAATATCAAAGATCATTTGATTCAAGATTTTGATAGTACAAAAGATAACTTTGGGAATGTCAGCGAAAACCAACAACTACTAGATATTAATTATACTAATAACGGAAGTGGCTCTAACAATTGGCTCCATTTAAATTCAATACAATATAACCAAGCACGAGATCAAATTATAATCAGCTCAAGAAATCTGAGTGAAATATGGATTATAGACCATTCAACTTCAACAAGTGAGGCGGCAACAAGCTCAGGCGGAATTTACAATAAAGGCGGAGACTTTCTTTACAGATGGGGCAACCCTGAAGTTTACAGGCAAGGCACATTAAATGACAGAAAATTATTCGGACAACATACTCCTTACTTTATTGAGCCTGGTTTACCAAATGAAGATAAAATTATAATTTTCAACAATGGAAATGGTAGAACTCCCAACTTCTCACAGATTGACATAATTTCACCTCCAGAAACCAGTTTCGGTGTTTACGACTATGCGCCAAATACAGCATACGAACCAACGAACCCTGACTATACTTACTCGGACCTATCCTCAGATCCCTCAGAGTTTTTTTCGGGAATAGTAAGTAGTGCACAACAATTAGATAACGGAAATATATTAATATGTGAAGGCAGGGAAGGGCATTTTTTCGAGATCAATTCAAATGGAGAAAAAGTGTGGGAATACATCAACCCAATTAGCAGCAATAATGGGACTTCCACTTCGCAAGGAGATTCGGCACCAGCCGACAATCTCACCTTTAGAGCTTTTAAATATAATATGGATTACCCTGGATTTATCGGAAGGGACTTAACACCTGGACCAACATTAGAACTAAATCCAGATCTTACTTCGTGCAACAGTTTGAGCATTTCTAATTTTGAAGAATCAATCGTTAAAGTATTTCCAAATCCATCTAAAAACAAGATTGAAATTAATGCAAAAATCCCAATTGATAAAATTGATATATACAATGCTTTGGGGCGTAGAATGAACGAAATCAAAAGTTCTAAAATAGATTTATCAGAATATGCAGAAGGTATTTATTATTTAAAAATTTATTCTGGTTCTAGAATCATTAATAAAAAAGTGATTAAAAATTAGTTGAATTACCCTAATTAATTTGCACAAGCTAAACTTCCAATCTTACATAAATTTGAAATTATAAATATTTCTGTTGCTTAAGGTACTTTTTTATATGAAGCTGTCAGGCAACGACATTAATTTATTAATCATCATCCATATCTTTAAAATGATTTTAAGAGGTTGAGGTAACTTTTGTATAAACCAAAAATGGAAGACTTATTAACATCCATCTTAATCTCTTTTTTCTAGTCAAAAAACAACCCAAGATTTACATAAAATACATCTAAAATAGAGTTTAGATTATTAATCAAGAATACCTAAAGCACTCTCAAATGTTAAAAATTAGGTTTATTTTAAGAAATGGTTAAAGAATTGTTGTTCCTTTAAGTTTTTATTAGCACATTTACGCAACAATCAAAACTCAATTTTAAGCATGAAAACTAAATTCAAAGGAATTTTAACGCTTTTTCTAGCGTTGGTGGTGCAATTAACTTTTGCACAAGAAAAAACAATATCAGGTACAGTGTCTGATTCCGAGGGACTTCCAATCCCTGGAGTGAACGTACTGGTTAAAGGTACTATTAGAGGTGCCCAAACTGATTTTGACGGGAAGTACAATTTAACGGCAAACGTAGGTGATGTATTAGTATTTAGCTTTATTGGTCTAAAAACTCAAGAAATCACAGTTGGCAATGCTAATACTTACAATGTAACAATGGAAGAAGATGCCGCTGTTTTAGATGAAGTAGTAGTAGTTGCCTATGGTACTACAACTAAAGAAGCTTTTACAGGTTCTGCAAGCACCATTGGCGAAGAAGAATTAGCCATTAGAAATGTAACATCGCCAATTGCCGCTATTGAAGGTAAGGCAACTGGTGTGCAATTTACATCTCCATCTGGTCCAGGTGAATCTCCTGGTATCGTAATTCGTGGTGTCGGTACTTTTAATGGTGATACAGACCCATTGTATATTGTTGATGGTATTCAGTTTGATGGTAATTTAAATGCCATTAACCAAGAAGACATTGCATCTTTTACTATTCTTAAAGATGCTGCCTCTACATCACTTTATGGTTCAAGAGCTGCAAATGGTGTAGTAATTATTACTACAAAAAAAGGTTCTAAAACTGGTGGTGTTAAAGTAAATGCTTCTGCTCAATCAGGTTTTGTATCAAATGCAATTAGAAGATATGATCAAGTTTCACCAGGACAATATTACGAATTGATGTGGGAAGCTCTTAAAAATTCTAGTGCTGGTGGTGGAGATCCTGCATTTGCAAGTGCTAATATTTATAGCCAACTAGGTTATAATCCATTCAATGTACCAAATGACCAGATTGTTGGTGTAGATGGAAGACTAAATCCAGCTGCCGAAGTTATTTATCAAAGTTTAGACTGGTTTGATGAACTTCAACAAACTGGAGTAAGAACAAACTACAACGTAAACGTTGCAGCTGGTGGAGAAGACCATTCGGTATTTTTCTCTGCTTCTTATTTAGATGAAGAAAGTTATGTTATAACTTCAGGATTTGACCGTTTAACTGCAAGGCTTAATGCAGAATTTGACGTAAGCAAAACAATAAAAGTTGGTGGTAGTGCGAATGTAGCGCTTACTGAGGCTAGAGGTCCAAGTTCCGCAGGAACAGGAAGTATTGTAAATCCATTTGGCTTTGCTCAAGGTATTGGCTCAGTTTATCCTGTTTTTGTTAATGATTTAGATGGGAATCTTGTACGTGATGAATTTGGGAATCCTGTTTATGATAACGGTGAGGGCTTTTCTGAATTCAATATAGGATCTAGACCTGTTAACCAAGGTCGTCATGCGCTTCAAGAACTTGTATTAAACAAGGAAAGGGATCAAGACAATACTTATGGTTTTAGATTTTTTGGAGAATTAAAAATTGCAGATGGTCTTAAGCTTAGACTTAATTATGGTACAGATATCAATGAACTTTTTGAAAGCGAATACGAAAATGCAATCATTGGTGATGCACAACCTGATGGAAGGTTGAGTCAGACTCGTGCCAGAAGAGTAATTGAGAACTTTAACCAAATTTTGACTTATAATAAGAGTTTCGGTAATCATAATTTAGACTTCACGGCCGGTCACGAAAGTTTTGACAGAAAGATTTCTAGTCTAAATGGTTTGGCGACAGTACAAGCTGCTAATGGTATTTATGAATTTGCTAACTTTTCTAATATTGTAGACCTTGGTGGTGCTACGTTCGATAAAGGTATTGAAGGTTATTTTCTTAGAACCAATTATAACTTTGATAATAGGTATTACTTAAGTGCATCGGTTAGACGTGATGGTACTTCTGTTTTTGATACTGATAAAAGATGGGGTACATTCTATTCTGTTGGTGGTTCATGGAGAATAGACCAAGAGCAGTTTATGGAAAATGTGTCATTCATTGACAGATTAAAATTAAGAGCATCATACGGTGAGGTAGGTAATGATGATTTAGGAGACAGTTATTTATCTCAAGCTAGATTTTCAATTACTTCTAATGCCGCAAGTCCAGCAATCTTATTTACAGATATTGGTAACTCAGATTTGCTTTGGGAAACAACAGAAAGTTTTGACGTTGCGTTAGAATTTGGTCTATTCAATAATTTTATTGATGGCTCGGTAGAATACTATAAGAAGAGCACAACAGATTTATTGTACTTTTTACCTATAGCACCAAGTAACGGATTAAACATTGTACCTGTTAATGCAGCTGATATGTTTAACTCTGGTGTTGAAATCGGACTTACAGGTCATTTAGTGAATAACGATAATGTTAAATGGGACTTGACTTTACAGGCTTCTACATTTAATAACGAAATTACTAGTATACCAGATCCATTTATTAATGGAAGTAAGAGATGGGCAGAAGGACGCTCTATATTTGATTTCTTCCTTCTAAGAACAGCAGGTGTCGATCCTGATAATGGTGATCAATTATTCTTATTATATGAATTAGATGACAACGGCGAAAGTGTTCCTGTTTTAGATGCTGAAGGAAATCAAGAAACAACAAACGATTGGCAAGAAACAGAACGTGCTTACACAGGAGATTCTTCTATACCAGATCTTTTAGGTTCTGTATCTAGTAATCTTACTTACAAGAATTTTACATTTGATTTATTGATTACCTATGGTATCGGTGGAAGCGCACTAGATAATGCTTATGCTTCAATGATGCACAGTGGTACATATGGAAGATCACTTCACCCTGATGCTTTGAAAGCTTGGAGACAACCTGGAGACATTACTGATGTACCAAGACTCGAAAACGGTAATCCTGATTTAGTACGTACACAGTCTGATAGATTTATTACAGATGCATCTTTTTGGTCACTTAAGAATGTTACTCTTGGATATAACTTCGGTAAAGGATTAACTGACGATTTAGGTTTAGACAATTTAAGAGTTTCTATTACTGGAGAAAACTTATTCTTAAAGAGTGAAAGAACAGGATTAGACCCTCAATATAATTTAGCTGGAACAGCACCTGGAGATGATTTTTCACCTGCTAGAACTGTTTCAATGGGCTTGAATTTATCATTTTAATTAAAAAAAATAAACAATATGAAAACTAGAATAAAATATCTATTACTGGTATTCCTCATGATACCAATAATATCATGTCAAGAAGACTTTTTGGAGCGAACTCCAACTGATGCAATTTCTGCGTCAGATGCTTTAGCGAACGAAGACAACATGCAACTTGTACTTAACGGTGTACATCGTGGTTTGTATTCACAATCTCAAACGGTTTTTCCAGGAGGAAACACCGCTAGGGCAAATAACCACTATTGGGTACCAATGGGAGACAATTTAGTAGGTGATTTAATACATTCTGCAAACGCCAATAATTTAAGTTGGAGAGATGTTATGCAATGGAATGAGCATACGCAACCGACTTCATTAACATCAAGTTTATTATGGTATCACCGATATAATATTATCCTACATGCCAATTTGTTAATTAATGGAATTGAAAACGGAAATTTAACTGAGACACCTAAATTAAACTATATATTAGGCCAAGCTTATACTTATAGAGCATACGCTTACCTATCATTAGTACAGCATTATGGTAGAGGTTACTTAATTGGAAACCCTTCTACTGATCCTGGTGTTCCACTTTTATTTTCATCAGAATCTCCATTTACTAGTCAGCCAAGATCTACTGTTCAAGAAATCTACGACCAAATTGGTTTAGATTTGGAATCTGCAATAGACGCTTTTGAAAACGGATCAGGAAGACCTGGAGGAGGAGCTGAAGCAAAATCTCAATTAAACATTGATGTTGCTAATGGACTTAAAGCTCGTTGGGCTTTATCTAAAGGAGATTGGCAGACAGCTGCAGATGCTGCTGTAGCTGCAAGACAAGGATATCCTTTACTAAGCGAAGGAGCTTGGAAGTCAGGTTTTAACACTAACACGCTTTCTGAAGTAATTTGGGGAAGTAACGTAATTGCTGCGGAAACTACATTTTTTAGATCTTATTTCTATTTAGCTAGCAATACTTTTAACGGTAGTCAGATTAGAAATAATCCTAAAATTGCCGATAGAAGAATGGTAGATGCAATACCAGATACGGATTATAGAAAAGATGTGTTTTTACCGGATGCACCTAACTCAAATACATCTGCTGCGAACGGTGAAGGTGGCTGGGATAATAATACAAACCCATTATATACTACCGAAGATGAATTTGACGCTGCTGTTGCAAGTATCAAAGCTGAATATGGTTTAGTTTCAGGACATAATACACATCCATATATGCATTTTAAATTGAAAAATGCAAATCCTGGAAGTATCGATCCTGATGATGTTATCTATATGCGTTCTTCAGAAATGTATCTTATCGAAGCAGAAGCAAAAGCTATGATGAACGATATTGGAGGTGCACAAACGGCTCTTGAAACTTTAGTGAATGCACGTGACAGCAATTATAATGTAAATGCGTTTAATACTCAAACTTCATTAATGGATGAAATTAAATTCCAATGGAGAGTAGAAATGTGGGGAGAAGGATTTGGATACACTAACCATATTAGATGGGATGAAGGTATTGACCATGCAGCTAATGGTGGCTCTGGTGCTTCACAAGTATTGTATCAAGAATCTTTTCAGAGAGAAAGACCTTCAGTTAATGATGATTGGATCTTTAAAATACCTCAAGCAGAAATTGATGCAAATCCAAATATTTCATCATCTGATCAAAACTAATTTTTAGAATTTATTTAATTCTATAATTCTTAAAATCCCCAACAAAAATTAATGTTGGGGATTTTCTTTGTAATTAATCCATAGCGAAATTTCTTTATAACTATCTTTGCCATATGAAAGACGACACTACTATTTTTGGAATCAGAGCCATAATTGAAGCTATAAAATCTGGCAAAACCATTGATAAGGTTTTTGTGCAAAAAGGATTAAGAGGTGAGTTATTTCAAGAATTAGAGCACTTATTGCGTACTGAAGGGATAAATACTTCACATGTCCCTATTGAAAAGCTTAATCGATTGACAAAAGGCAACCACCAAGGAGCAGTTGCGCAAATTTCGCCAATTGAATTTCATAATATAGACGATCTAGTTATGAATGTTATTGAATCTGGTAAAACACCTTTATTTTTATTATTGGATCAATTGAGTGATGTTAGAAATTTTGGAGCTATTGTAAGAACCGCAGAATGTACTGGTGTGAATGGAATTATAATCCAGAAAAAAGGTGGTGCTCCTGTAAACGGAGATACAATTAAAACTAGCGCTGGTGCAATTTTTAAAATCCCAATTTGTAAAGTGGATCATATCAAAGATGCTGTTTTTCATATGCAGTCATCAGGAATTAAGGTAATAGCTGCCACTGAGAAAGCAGAGGACTATTTATTTAATGTTTCATTTAAAGAACCTTGTGCGATTATAATGGGTTCAGAAGGGAGAGGAATCAATCCTTCGGTTTTAAAAGTTGTTGATGCTCAAGCTAAACTACCAATTTTAGGAGAGATAGAGTCTTTGAATGTTTCTGTAGCTTGTGGTGCTTTTTTATATGAAGCAGTTAGACAACGACAGTAAAATTAATCTTCTTTTTTCTTGAAAATATACCGAATGTTTGAAGTTTGATCACTTTCAGTTTTTAATTCTTTTTCAAAATCGGTATTAAGTTCACCCTCAGGCTCAACATCAATTTCTATAAAATTTCCGTTTTCGTCAAAATGCTTCATAAAAGGATCGTCGTCCTCATTGTAATCTGGTTGTTCCCATTTATATCTTTCTGGCTTTGCAACTTGCTTTCTGAATATCAGAGCAAATAAAAATCCCGTTATTAAACCGGATAAATGCCCTTCCCAAGACATACCCATTTTAATAGGAAACACATACCAAATCAAACTTCCATAAAGAAAAATAACCATAAGAGACAAAGCAATTAACCTATAATGTTTAGCCAAAATGCCTTTAAAGAAGATAAAACTCACCAAAACATAAACTAATCCACTGGCGCCAATGTGGTTTCCTGAATTTCCAATAATCCAAGTAAGACTTCCTGATAAAAGGATTCCAAAAACTATTACTTTCCAAGCAATTTTATTGTAAAAATAGAAGAGCGACAAGGATAGTACAAAAAGCGGAATGCTATTATTGTAGAGATGGTTAATATCGCCATGTAAAAATGGACTCGTAAAAATACCTACAAGACCTTCAATTTTTTGTGGCCTTATCCCAAAAGATTTTATGCCATAATCAACCCTTACTTGATACCAAAACACCAACCACATTATTAGCAGTAATAGCATTGGATAAACAATGACGCTATTAGAATATTTAAATTGTGTTGGAGCCGCCATATTATTAGTTTAATATACCATCTCAAATTTATAACCAATATTTCTATTTCTGCTATTTTGGCAGAAGAGAGGTTTTTGATAATGCAACTGTGAGACACATTTTGTAATTTTGAAATATGAATATTCCATTAGCAGAAAGGCTTAGACCACAAAATTTAGATGACTATTTGAGCCAGCAACATTTGGTTGGAAAAAACGGCATGCTTTATCAACAGATTAAAAGTGGAGTCATTCCTTCTTTAATATTTTGGGGACCTCCTGGTATTGGAAAAACCACTTTGGCCAACATTATTGCGAATGAGTCTGAACGGCCTTTTTTTAAGTTGAGCGCCATCAATTCTGGCGTCAAAGACATTCGGGAAATTATAGATAAAGCTAAAAAAAGTGGTGGCTTGTTCACGGCTAAAAACCCTATTTTATTTATCGATGAAATTCATAGATTCAGCAAGTCCCAACAAGATTCATTGTTAGAAGCAGTCGAAAAAGGATGGGTAACATTAATTGGTGCTACAACGGAAAATCCGAGTTTTGAAGTCATTTCCGCTTTACTTTCCCGGTGTCAGGTTTATACACTAGAAGCATTTAGCAAAGCAGATCTTGAGGCCTTGTTAAAAAGAGCGATGGATAAGGATGAGATTTTGTCTAAGTTAGATATTCAACTTCAAGAAACCGAAGCTTTGCTTAGACTTTCAGGTGGTGATGCGAGAAAATTACTTAATATTTTTGAACTTATTGTCTCTTCATTTGATGATGAAAAAATTATCGTTACCAATGACTTAGTAACGAAACAGGTACAACATAAACCAGCCCGTTACGACAAAACTGGAGAACAGCATTACGATATTATATCGGCTTTTATCAAATCTATACGAGGCAGTGACCCAAACGCTGCTGTTTATTATCTAGCACGTATGATAGAAGGCGGTGAAGATGTAAAATTTATAGCTAGACGCTTATTAATTTTGGCAAGTGAGGATATAGGCAATGCCAACCCAACAGCTTTGGTTATCGCTAACAACTGCTTCCAGGCTGTGTCAGTTATTGGAAATCCAGAATCTCGAATAATTTTGAGTCAGTGCACCACTTATTTGGCAAGCTCACCAAAAAGCAACGCAGCTTATGAAGCTATTAATAAAGCACAACAACTTGTTAAGGAAACAGGAGATTTATCTGTACCACTACCCATACGTAATGCTCCCACTAAATTGATGAAAGAATTAGGGTATGGTGACAAATACAAATATGCTCACAATTATGAAAATAATTTTGTAGACCAAGAATTCTTACCAGAAGAAATCTCCGGGACACAACTCTATAATCCTGGAAATAATACTAGAGAACAGGCACAACGCAATTATCTAAAAGTCTTATGGAAAGAGAAATATGGATATTGAAATTTTTTAATATAATCTAAAATTTAATAACAATAAATTCTGTTTTTTGTTTGGCTCCATCATTTTCCGAATAGATCCAAAATCCATCCTCTTTATAAACTACAGCATTTTTGTTTTTGACAATAAAAATGTGTTCTGCATCTGTTGACAATAAAACCATTATGATTTTGGGTGTGGCGTCAACAACTTGGTAGCCCATATTAATCTTTTGAGCATAATATGTAGGCTTTTGATTTAAATCCGAATCGTTTTCTTGAGTTTTATTGGGTGTTACACTTGTTATTTCTTCCTTTGAAGTTTTGTCTGACGTAAGTTTCTTCTTTGACTCTGCTTCTATTCCCACTGGTTGTTCTACAACCTCAACTTGTTCATTACTATTTATCTTATCGGGTTGATAACTATAACCCGAAAGCTTCAATGTTTTAAATGCTTCTCGGGCAGCAATTTTATAAGCGTCCTTAAACTGCTTTTCCTTAGATAGTCCTTCACGTGATTTCATGATAAGATTATCATTGCAATCGTTAAGTAAAATCTCTACTTTGGTGTACAGAAATGCACCTTCAGCTTCCTTTACATCGGCATATAGGGCCAAGCATCTATTATCGAACAGGTCTTTTGGCAAATTCTTATTATCGTAGTAAACCTCAAATCCTGCTTGTTCAAAAAGCTGTTTGATCAATGTATTTAAACGATATTGGTTTTGCCCTTTCTGAAAATCAAATTGAAGCGGAACCACAACATATTTATAATTATTGATGCTTTCTTGTGAGTTAAGCTTACAAATACCTATAAATATTATGAATACTATTAATAATTTTTTCATTTCTATATATAATTAAAATTGAATTTTAATAATTTTTTCTAGTTTATAACTTTCGGTAGATTCGTAGTAAATCCATTGATCATTTTTCTTAAATACAATTGCCGATTTATCTTTTACTAAAAACATATTTTCCCGTGGTGTATTGAAAATCGTCAAAACTACATTGTTTTCAGAATCCATTAATTTAAAACCACTAGTTACTTTTATTGCTTTATAGTCCGTGTTTGTTGAAATAAGATGATTATTTTCATTCTCAAATTTAACAGAAGGTTGTGGCTTCGGCAGCTCCGGATTCTCATCACTAAAGCTTATTTCCTCTTTTCTTTTTTGAATAACATTATGCGGCTGGTATTTATAATCCATTTCTTCATAGGTAATAAATGCATCACGCAAAGCTTCGGCATATGCCCTATCAAATTTTTTAAGTCGAGATTCTCCTACTCGAGATTGTGCAACGATATTACCATAACAATCGGTCAGTGTAACTTCCAATTTGGTCTTAAAAATACCACTATGTTTATTTACGTTCCCAGTCAATGCGAGGCACCTATCTTGCCGCAAATCCTGTGGCAATTCATCATCTATAAAGTAAGCATCAAAACCATATTTATTAAAAAGAAACTTAGTTAACGAATTAACTTGATATTGGTCTGCTCTCTTTAAAAAATCGAATTGTTTTGGGATTAAGATATACTTATAATTATTTACATCTTTCTGTGCTGTTACAGTAGCACAAAAAAGAATTGTAACGATGAAAATAATTAAAGCTTTCATTAAAGAAATTTTTATAAATAATTTAAAATCATTTTGAGATCAGTGACACGTTTAAAACTATGATTGTTTTGCACATTTTTATAATCAAAATGGATTGTATCCATTCCTATTAAATGGGCCCCTTCAACATCTGCCTCTAAGCTATCTCCGATCATTATACTTTCCTCTGCTTTGGCATTGGCAAATTTTAGTGCCATATTAAAGATTTTTGGATTAGGCTTCTTTACACCTGCCATTTCTGAATTTGTAACGGTTTCGAAATAATTTCTAATTTTTGCTCCATGCATTTTTTTCTCTTGTGCTTCTTCAAATCCATTTGTGATAATGTGCAACTTATACCTTTGAGATAAAGTGTCCAAGACTTCAAAAGTATCATCAAACAGATGATTAAATGTAGAAAGGTACTCAATATAATCATGAGATAAAATGTTAATGACATCATCGTTAACAGTAAAATTTAAGGTATCGAAAGCCTCCTTTAACCTCCCATAGCGCAATGCAGATTTGGTAACTTTTTCGTCTCTGTATAATTTCCAATACTTTAAATTAATAGGTTCGTAAACACACAAAAAATCCTCGAGCTTAACCTCAATCTTATTTTCCTTAAAAATCTTACCAAAAGTTAATCCTGAGTTTTTATCAAAATCCCAGAGGGTGTGATCCAGATCAAAAAATATATGTTTTATTTGTCGTTTCATTCGGCCGAATCGAGAATTAAATTAAAAAGCGATTTATAACCTTTCCATCTACTCATATCACTAAGGGAATAGTTATGGAATACCGGTATTAAAGTTCCATCAACCTGCTTTACTTCTTTGATGATTTTTTGTAGATGTTCTACTTTATCAAGTTGAGATTTATATTTTAATAATGCGGCATCAATAAATTGATACGGATTGATCTGCAATGGTGTCTGTACTTCATAATCCAAATCATAAAACTGAAACGGCGTGCATGTGCCGGCTCTAAAGCCTAAAGTATCTACATAACCCATGGAAAAATCCTGATTTATTTCTAGTTCAATTAAATTTCTGTACGAAACTGGTAAATTCAATTTAGAATACGAATGTCTCACACCTTTTAGCTCTGTATTAATAATTGATTCTAATTTTGATTTTTCCTTCTTTAATATCGAAATATCATCCAATGCTAAATAAGAAGCCTTTATACCTACATTGCAATAATCTGCCATAGATTTTATAAGGGTAACAAATTCGCGTTTGTTTATATTGATATTCTTATCATAAGTGGAATAGTCACCTACCAGAAACAATACCATAAATTTAAATTTAAAAGTTTTCTGACGATTTATAATCCATTTAAAGGTGTCGTAAGGATCTCTTTTAAAACCCATCAATACTGAAAAACGCTGATAAAATTGACCAAGCTTAAATCGTCTTAAGTCATTTACCGCACCACCTACAGAACGTAAAAGTCCCTTTTTTCTGTAATAATATGCCATGGGCACATCAATTACAGGTTTTACCGAGTATTTACGTTCTGGGAATTCATAATCCTCAAAGCGTTCTTGTAAAACTGTCTTGAGTTTTTTGGCCCAAATATCCACAACAGGCTGATTGAGAAATTTATGGTTATAGGCTAAACTTTCTGTTGCAACAAAACGACCGTAGGTATCTTTTACATGTGGTAAATATTCTTCATACCGGCTCAATAAGTAAAAAGATGCTGCAAAAATATCGAACGGCAAATCGCTACGTTCTCCAGTGGCAAAAAAGCCCTTGGTTTCATCCCATTGCTGCACATTAATGTCCAAATCCGAAAGCCCAGTTTCAAATAACAATTCATTACTTCGCACAAACAACTCGTTACTTAAGGGCTGTTTGGTATAAGTCATTTTTATGCTATCGTGGGCAATAAAATCTTCAACTTTCGAGGTGAAACTTACCTCTAAACCCAAAACACGCTTGCAAATATGTTTAAACGTATAAGTTAGTCTCGGTGTTATTTTATGTGTATAAACTAAAAGCATAAATGGTTATAAATTCCTAAAAAATCGATGTCATTAAAAAAATGAGTTATTGTTTGCTATAAATTATTTTCATCGGCAAAGCTATAATAGGCTTTCTCGGTTATGATAAGATGATCTAAGATTTTGATATCCAAGGCTTCTGCTGCGGTTTTTAATTTCTTTGTAATTGCTTTATCAGCGTTACTCGGCAAAAGCGTTCCAGATGGATGATTATGACATAAAATAAGAGCAGTGGCACCAACTTGTAAAGCATTTTTAAGTACTAAACGGACATCTACCAAGGTGCCAGTAATGCCTCCCTTACTCAACTGGTTTTTATGGATGATTTTGTTCGAGTTGTTTAAATACAGTATCCAAAACTCTTCGTGCGGTAGCTCTCCTAATATAGGTTGCATCACATTAAAAACCGCTCTACTCGAATCGATTTTATCTTGCCTTACCCCGTCTTCCAATCTTCTTCTACGTCCTAACTCCAATGCTGCTGCAATAGTTATGGCCTTTGCTTCGCCAATACCTTTAAACTCCATGAGCTGTGCAATAGAACGTTTTCCCAATGCATTTAAATTATTATCTACACTAGCCAAAATACGTTTGCACAAGCTCACTGCGCTTTCATCTCTACTCCCAGAGCCGATTAAGATGGCAACTAATTCTGCATCACTCAGTACAGCTTTCCCCTTATCTCTTAACTTCTCCCTGGGTTGGTCGTCCTGCGACCAATTTTTAATGGAAAACGAAGTCTGTTTTTCTGACATGCGTTAAAGATAAAAAATTGTAAATTTAAGCGTCTATTAAAATCAACAAAATGAAATCTATTTTTGAAGACCAAACGTATACTGAGATCAAAGAACGCTTAAACAATCTCAATGAGAACTCTACAGCAAGTTGGGGAAAAATGAATGTGGGGCAAATGGCCTGGCATTGTCAAGGCCCTTTTAATATTATGCTTCAAAAAAATGATTACGGCATGAAACCCAATTGGCTCGCAAAAGTATTTTTTAAAAAATCACTTTATAACAATAAGCCATGGAAAAAAGGACTGCCCACAGCTAAATTTTTAAAAACAAAAGACCACAAAATTTTTCAAGCTGAGAAAGCAATTCTTGAAATTCTAATTGACGAAGCTCACGCCCAAAAAAACAAAACGGAATGGAATCCACACCCTGCATTTGGGTATTTTACAGCACAACAATGGGGACAAATGCAATATAAACATATGGATCACCACTTACGGCAGTTTGGAGTTTGATCTATAAAAATTTAAGAATAATTAATTCTGATTTATCCATGTGTTTTTAAATCATCTTCCATACAACTACAAGCTCAGTATATTAGAGCAACACAACATGAACTATCCTCCAAAACACCATCAAGATAACAACATTAATCACATGATTGATGTTATTAAAACATACCCTTTAGCTACAGTCATTTCTATAAAAGACAATGAACCATTAATCACACATTTACCGTTAGTTTATGAAGAGGGTAAACTCATTGGCCATATAGACATCTATAATCCGCAAGCCAAATTACTTAAAAACAATAATGAGGTTGCAGTAATTTTCTCAGGGCCAGAATGTTATATTTCGCCAAGCATCTATTCGACCACGCAACTCCCAACCTGGAATTATATAAAAGTTCATTTAACAGGTACAGCAAAAGCCATTGAAAGTAAGGCGGCATTGAAACAATCCTTAATTACAATGACTAAATTTCTAGAAGCTCCAGAACACAAATATGTGTTAGAAGCAAACAATCCACGACTAGATAGTAACCTTGCTTATATAGAAATGTTTGAAATTGAAATAAAAAACTGGGATGGTAAATTTAAACTTTCGCAGGACAAAAAACCGAAAGACATTAAAGCTGCTAGAGAAGAATTAGTGAGAGTAAACCAAGAAAGCATCAGGCATTTTATCGATAGAATTTTTTAAAACATGGAAGAAATAGACAACATAGTTAGTCAAGCAGCAAAAATCACAGAGATTATAGGGATCTTAATCATTTTTTTTGGCGTAATTTATTCCTTACTACAATTCCTCTATAAACTAGCCAAATCATCAGAATCCAAATATATGACGCTTAGGATTTCACTTGGCAAATGTATTTTACTAGGATTAGAGATTCTAATTGCTGCAGATATCATGGCTACAGTTGTAACAATACCAGATCTTAAGTCCGTAGTTACACTCGGTATAATTGTTATTATTCGAATAATTTTAAGTTTATCCATTCAAGTTGAATTGGAGGGTAAGTTTCCATGGCAAAAAGAGAAAACCGACGAAATACTTTAGAATATACCTCTATTTCATAGACGAATCAATCAATTTAATCAGTAACTTTAAAAGGCAATTCAAATAAGTCACAAAATGAAAGATTTAAAAAAAGAAGACATCAAACAAGAAGTATTTGACCTGTATGATGATTACGCCCATAACAAGCTCAACAGAAAGCAATTTATAGAGAAACTAGGTATATATGCAGTTGGCGGTTTAACGGTGTCTTCTCTTTTAAGCTTTATGTCCCCAAATTATTTAGATTCGCTTTTAGTAAAACCAAACGATCCCACTTTGGATTCTGGTTACATTACTTACAAATCTCCAAAAGGTGGTGGTACAATAAAAGGTTTACTATCTCAACCAAAAGATCATAAAAACAAATTACCAGGTGTTATTGTTGTTCATGAAAACAGAGGATTAAATCCCTATATTGAAGATGTGGGAAGACGTACTGCGAAAGAAGGTTTTATTTCTTTAGCTCCCGATGCATTAACTCCACTAGGAGGTTATCCTGGAAATGACGATGACGGAAGAGCTCTACAAAAACAACGCAACCAACAAGAAATGCTCGAGGATTTTATTGCAGCTTTTCACTATCTCAAAAATCACGAAAATTGTGACGGTAATGTTGGAGTTGTAGGTTTTTGTTTTGGAGGATGGATCTCTAACATGATGGCCGTTCGTTTACCAGATCTGGGAGCCGCAGTGCCGTATTATGGTAGACAACCTGAACCCGAAGACGCCAAAAAAATTAAAGCTCCACTTCTACTCCAATATGGCGAATTAGACACTAGAGTAAATGCTGGTTGGCCAGCGTTCGAACAAGTTTTAACAGAGAACAATATTGAGCATACCGCTTATATTTATCCCGAAGTCAATCATGGATTTCACAACAATACCACTCCACGTTATGACAAGGAAGCTGCGCAATTATCCTGGGAAAGAACTATGGCATTTTTTAAGAAGCATTTAAAGTAAAAAAGTTTTCAAATATGGTGTTATAAAACCTGCCGGAAGGTTTCCAATAAAAACTAACTAACGTATCTTTACAAGTTTATAGTAAGATACATTTTATGGCCAAAGTAAACATCAGAAATTATATTAAATCGGTATTGAAAAATATGCCGTCAGATTGGTTAAACCTCACCACTCATAGACTCGATATTTATAATGAGGAATTAGCAAAAACACAGTTTTTAGACCAATTTGAAATTTTATATAAATCTGAAAACTCTGTAAAATCTGCACTCAAAGCTTTACCAACTGCTTACGATTACATTCGTCTAGGACATCCTTTGTCTTCCGTTTTAGAATGGACTATTGCTAAACTGCATAAAATAAATCCCGAAAATGTGATTAGTTTTTCATCACATACCGCTTCAATTTTAGCAATTCTAAGAACCAACTTATTAGCTAATAAAAACACTCAAATCTTATACAACGAAACATTACCCGAATCTTTTGATACTGAACTCATTAATCACGTTTATGGTTATCATTTTAAATTGAAAAAAGTTGAAACCGATAAAAGCATTCCTGATTTTAATGGTACCACTATTTTAGTTTCAAAACAAAGTGACATTTCTAACATTGAGCTTAATGCTAAAGTCGATTTTTATATCAACCTTTATGAAAATCTTGGTAGTATTTTAATTGCAAATGGAAAGGAAAATGAAAATTACGTTTCGGCCATTCAGCATGTGCGACGACGTGAAACCATTGCCATGACACCTTCGGACTGTCTTATAGCTTTGGAAGCCTTTATAGAACAATCGTCCTTACAATCGCAATCCACCAACACTGAAGCAAATAAAAAAAGCGTACTAAGCCTCATCAAAGAGGTAACTGGCACAACGGCTCAACCTTTGGTTGGCTCAAGCGGACTATCTGTGCAATATGCAATAATGATGGGATTGATTGACGATGCTTTAGAACTTCACAAGGGCAAAGCCATTAAGTTTGTAGTACCACCAAATTGTTATGGTGGCACCAATGACCAAGCACGTCGTGTAGCTGCTTGCCTCGATAATGTGGACGTTGTAGATTTACCTGTAGATGGCGATAACGATATGGTAAAGAGTGTCAATAACGTTTTAGACCAAATTGCCCATGAAGATGGGATTCCCTACATCATTGCCGAAATCCCGACCAATCCACGTGTGGAAGTTCCAGATCTTGAAGCTCTAAAAGCAGCGTTAACAAAACATCGAAAAACGAAAAACGGCAACAATGCTGTCGACCCTGTTTTTATCTTGGATCAAACCTTTTGTCCTAATGTTCAGTTTTTGGCTGAAGGTGAAATACTCTCTACCGTAAGATCAATTTCTTATGCCAGTGGTTCAAAATTTCCAAGTGGCGGAAAATGTACAGCTGGTTATTTGGTAGCCAACAAAAAAGCAGAAAGTTTATTGAGTAAAATCGAAACACATCTAATACTTTGCGATAATGAAGCTACGGCAAATCAGTACCATCTTCTGGCGGAACAAATGCCATCTATGAATGAGCGTATTGCAAAGGCTTACAAAAATACGCGTGAGTTTGTCAACTTTATCGAGAAGACCTTGCCTGAAGCTAAAATCAATTTCGTGTCTGAGGAATTGGCCGAACAAGGTTTTACACCATCCGTGTTCTCATTAGACTTACCTACAAAAGGAAATTCTGCTGAAGAAAAAGAAGATTACAAGCGAAAACTGAATCATAAATTAATCAATTTAATGATTACGGAAATCCCTGATGAAAGTAAGTATTGTGTAAGTTACGGACAGCTAAAAGGTTGTTACTGGACCATACCTGCTACCTCAACTCAGGGCACTACCAAAGAAGGTGACAAGGATTATATTGCACGTGTTTCCGTGTCCCCTGATTTGGATTTGGAAAAGCACAAGGAGGTTTTTTTGGATTTTGTTGAAAGTATTTAAAAGACCTATCGTTTTGCAATGCAAAGTGATTTCTATGAAAATAAATTTTCATTTCAACCAATACTCAAGGTAACACACAAAAAAAATCAATTAACTTGAAAAGTTAAACACAAATGGAAATTTTAGACTGGATACAAGATTGGTTCGAAGATAATTGTGATGGTGAATGGGAAAAGGATGAAGTGATTCAAATTACCAATTTAGCAACGCCAGGATGGGAAGTCGAAATTGATATTTCAAAAACATCCATAGCGAATTTAGAAATCAAATGGATTCTTAACGAAATAAATCGCCAAGATTGGTATGGCGTAAAGGTTGAAAATCAGAAATTCCTAGCAGCTGGTGATGCTGGAAAACTTGTTTTTCTTTTGGATCTTTTTAAGCAGATGATTGTTAAGGTAGAAAATACATAGTATTTGACTTTATCAAAAATTTCACCGAACTTCGCTATCGACTGATATAAGTCATTGAAACGACGTCATATCATTAAAGTTAGGGCATATATGATGAAGTTCAACTGCTACATAGTGATAAGAGTACTTGGAGGCATAAGTGCACTTATGATTCTGTTTGTAATGAGTGGATGCAGCTTCTTCGCAAAACCATTAGAACTCTCTAGTGAGCACTTTCTATTCACTGCAACGACACAAACAAGCTCGATGGAAGAGATGCAGGAAGGCATTAAGCGAGCAGAAGAATTATATATCGCCTTAACTAAGATTTTTCCCACGGACTTTCAACTTGATTCAATTATTGTTGTAAAGCTAAATGGTAACTATGAAAGTCAGGGGCCATATGTTGATGGTGACGGAACTATAGAGCTATGGCGCTACTCAGCTGCTGAAGGCGGCTACTGGTCACTTTTCACTCATGAACTGGTGCATGCAATTGCCTTTGACACCTCTGCTAAGCTCGGGGCACTAGAGTGGGCGTCTCTCGGTTTCTACAATGAGGCCTGGGCGGAGTACGTAGCACAACTCATCGACCCGGAAAAGACAGGCTTCCCATTTTACGGTTTTAACGAAAACGTGGTTGCGGGTCACTGGGTATCCCAAGGTGGTCCAACACTTGCATTACTTCGAACGTCACATGAAGAACTCAACCTGTCGTGTGCACATCAGTCCTACACGATGCGTGCATCATGGTTCCGATTTGTTGACGAAACCTACGGCCGTCATGCCGCATTGGACATTATGTATGGGGGACGGGAAATGACATCAGAGGTTGTTGAGGAAATCCTAGGTGACTCATTGTTGATAGTTGATGATGCATGGCAAACATGGGTTCTTGAGCGTTATGCATTATATCCGGGAGCTGATGCTGAAGCTGCCTCTTATCGTGGCAATATCTCATATTATCAGCCTTGTCAATAACTTTTAACAGAGCGTTACTGGCTCAATCATTATAATTACATGCCCTAACAATATGTATGGTGCATTTGCTCCCTTTGGGAAGCAAACGCACCATACATTCAACGATAGCGAAACATCTAAAATAATTTTGTAACCTCAAAAAAATCCAAACTTTTTTTGTCATTCCACACTTGATGCGGAATCCAAAAGTGTAGTGAAATTATGATGAGATCCTGAAACAAGTTCAGGATGACAAAGCTTTAAAAAAGCCTTGTCACCTCACCAAGATCTAAACCACCATAATTACCAGAGCTCATTAATAATAACGACTTGTTTTCAAAATCCTGAGAAAACAAAAAGTCTTTAAATTCAGCAGGATTGGTGTAAATGACTAAATCATCACGCTCAAAGGCATTGGCAATTTGTTCTTTAGTGACTTCCTCTAGCTTTTTGATCTCAACGGCATGTGGCGAATAGAATACCACAGCAACATCTGCAGCATCCAATGCACCTTTGTATTCTTTTAGGAATTCGGCATTGAGGCTACTGTAGGTATGTAATTCTAAACACGCAACTAAAGTCCTATCGTTATATTGTTCCTTTACGGCTTTGGTTGTAGCTTCAACCTTACTTGGTGAATGTGCAAAATCTTTATAAGCTACACTTTTTGAATTTTCAGCAATTTTTTCCAAACGCTTGCTCGCTCCTTTAAAGGTTGAAATGGCTTCGTAAAAATCGTCTTCGTCAACGCCCATGTGTTGGCATATCCACTTGGCTCCTGCTAAATTATTGAGGTTATGCGCACCGAAAATTTCAATAGGCATTGGACCTTCTGGAGTTTCCAAAAGGGTTTCGCCATCTTCAACTGTATAATCTGGTGTTTGGTAGGGAATTTTTCGGATTGGGTTTTCCGAAGCTTCCACAACACGTTTCACCTCATCATCTTCTTCATTATAGTTAATACTCCCTCCCGTCACAATAGAATCTACAAAAATGCTAAACTGCTCCACATAATTTTCATAGGTTGGAAACACGTTGATATGATCCCAAGCAATGCCACTTAACAACGCTATATTAGGTTTGTACAAATGGAATTTTGGTCGTCTGTCTATGGGTGAACTTAAATATTCATCACCTTCTAAAACTATAAAGTCATTGTCTTCCGTAAGTTTTACCATAACGTCAAAACCTTCGAGTTGTGCTCCCACCATATAATCAACATCTCTATCGTGATAATGCATCACATGTAAAATCATAGAGGTTATCGTTGTTTTTCCGTGGCTTCCACCAATAACCACTCGTGTTTTATGTTTGGCTTGTTCGTATAGAAATTCAGGATAGCTGTAGATTTTCAAGCCAAGGTCTTGGGCTTTTAGTAATTCAGGATTATCGGCTTTGGCATGCATTCCCAAAACAATCGCATCTAAATCCATAGTAATCTTTTCAGGAAACCAACCGAAAGTTTGGGGCAGTATTCCTTTAGCCTCCAATCGTGATTGAGATGGGTCAAAAATTTCGTCATCGCTACCTGTGACCTGATAACCCTTATTATGTAGTGCCAAAGCAAGGTTATGCATGGCTGCACCACCAATGGCTATAAAGTGTACGTTCATTTCTAAATTTATGTGAGGTAAAAATAGTGTAAGTTTTTTGAAGTATAAAGCTTGTAACCGTACTCTTCTGTGATTCTTGCAAAAGCAGGAATCCAAAATATTTTAAATCTTTTCAGACTAGATTTCTACTTTCACAAGAATAACAAACTAGTCGTGAACCTAGAGTAAATTTACTTCTGTCGAAAACAAAGAAGCTTTTACAATTCTGGGCTCACAGCCAAACTATTAAACAATTTAGCTTTTGTATCAAAAAACTTATTTTGTATTTCGATAGCTTTTAATTGTCCATTGATTAATTTAGATTCTCTTGAGTTGACTAAAAATAACGAACTCTCACCTAGCTCAAATTTTCGTTCTTCGGCTAATAACATGCGCTGGTAATCTTCTACCATTTGCAACGTAATCTGGTTTTGAATCGTATAAGATTGCAATTCTTGTTTGAGGGCACTAATTTTATTTTCGAGATTGACTCTTGTGGCACCAATTTCGAATTCTGTATCCTGTAATTTTATCTTAGCCAACTTTAAATCGCCGCGTTCCTTTCTTAAAAACAATGGAAAACTAACATTGACTCCACCTTTGTACTCTGCCGTGTTAAACGACCTTGCAACTTCTGGTGTTTCGGACAAAAAGTTATACTCTACATCTATTCGTGGTAATAATTTGTTTGATTTTAAACGCGCATCGACTTCTAGACTTTGAAATTTGTAATCCAAAGACAACAATTTTGGGTGTGAATCGATAAAATTATCTGTACTCCGTAACTCACTTATATTAAAAACAACATCGACAATTGTCTCTGTATCAACATCTGGAATGACGTTGGGCTGTAATTCTACAGGTATATTATCTTCTAACCACAAATAATTAGACAACTGCAAAGTGGATTTTATAAGGTTTACCCTAGATTGCTCCAAACTAAGTTTTCTATTATTAAGAGCAATTCTGGCCTCAGTGGCATCAATTTCTGCATTTTCGCCTACCTCAACACCTTTTAAAATTCCGTTATATCTCAATTGGGCATTAACTAAAAAATTCTCGAATAACTTTAATTCATTGTAAGCCTTTAGCCAATCAAAATATAATATAGAGGCTTCATACAAAATGTTGTTAACATATATGTCACGATCTGCCTTAGCTTGCTCTCTGAATAATCGTGCCTGTTTTAAAGCTGCCATTCTATTGTTTATTAAAAGACCTTGTGCCAAGGGCACTGCAATACCTGCACTATACAATCCGTCTTCGGGCACAAAAGCTTCGGGATTCAAAAAGTCTCCTGTATTTTCTTCTAGCGTCGCTTTAAGTTCTATACCAAACCAGGTTGGTATTTTAAATGTTCCGTTGAGTTTATCATAGTATTCAGTATTCTTAAATTTTTTTCGGTCGTAATCCACTTCGATTTTTGGATCAAAGGCTCCTCTCGACTTTAAAAGGCTTGCCTGACTTTCGTCAATAACCAGTTCGGCCTGTTTTACAATAGGGTGAAATTTTTTCACCATGGCCAAGTACTCATCAAAACGCAACACATTGTTTAGAGCATCCGTTTGAGCATATCCAAAAAAACCTAATACTATTAAAAAAAATGTAAGTTTAAATTTCATTCTTATTTCTTTTTTGACTGCGGTTGAGCTTCTGGTTGATAATAATTTGGAGGGAAACCATTGAGTTTTCGCCATAACTCATACCAAATCGGCACATCATCCAGTAAAGCCATTGTAAAAGCTCCTGAGCCAGGTCTAATATCTTTTGGCCATTGGTGATCTTCTTCATCTGGCGCCAAAAGCACTCTGAATTTACCATTATCACTTATAAAATTTTCTATCGCTACCACTTTTGCACCGTAAGTACCATAGGATAGATTTGGCCAGCCGCTAAAGACGATTGCCGGCCAGCCATCAAACTGAACACGAAATTTCTCGCCAATGTGAAGTAATGGCAAATCGATTGGCTCTACAAATGTCTCTACTGCTAAATTGACCTTAGCAGGCATAATCCCCACCAACGGCTCTCCTTCTTTAAAAGTCTGGCCAACTCCACCTCTTATAGCTTTATTGATGTAACCATCGTAAGGTGCCTTAACAAAACGTAAAGAGTCGCGTATCTGATAATTGGAATATTCATTCTCCAACTTACTTACCTGCGCTTCCGTATCGAACTGGCTAGACTGTGCGGTAAATTTATCGCTCTGAGCTTTTGAAATTTTATCGGCATATTCCGCATTCACTCTTGAGATTTCGAATTGTGCGTTAAGTACTTCATTTTTACTCGCCAATAATTTATTTTGCTGAGAAATTAATTTTGCTTCGGTTTCCTGAAGTTTCAAACGTTTGTCCTCGACATCTCTTGTAGCCTTAAAACCTTCTTCTTGCAAGGTCACAGTTCGGTCAAACTGTCTTTGAGCAATCTGGTTGTTGGTTTTGGCTGCTTCAAAATCTATACTATCACTTTGTACTTTAAGCTTTGCTTGCATTAACTTATTTTTAGCTTGCTCAAATTTTAATTGGCGCTCGCTGTTTAATGCCGCAATTTGCCTGTCTAGAGCTTTTACTTTTTCGCCATAAGAACCTACAGACATGGCTTTAGCATTACGCTGTTGAGCGGTACGCGCTACCAAGTTTGGATCGAAATACTCGCTTTTTACTTCAGAGATTTTCATGATGGTATCTCCCTTTTTAACAAAATCCCCTTCTAAAACCATCCAATTCTCAATCCTACCAGGAATTGGCGACTGAATCGTCTGTGGCCTCTGGTCTGGTGTCAAGGTGGTGACATTTCCTCGTCCCGTGATATTTTGAGTCCAAGGTAAAAAAAGGATAAGCACACCAATGATGGCAAAGGCACCTAGAAAGCGATTGAAATATTTATAATATCTACCGTGAAATACGCGACTACCTGATTTTGAGTTTGTAATGTCTACGGACTTATGCAATTGGTTATTAGATATATTTAGCATTGTCTTTTTCTTTAAATAAGTTCACCATTTTTAAGCGTAATAACCTCTTTGCAACTCAGTGACCAATCATTTGTTGCACTCACCACGATGAGCGCCCAAGGATTAGAATCATCGGTTAAGAATGAAATGATTCTCTGGGCTTCGTCGTTCTCAAAATATTGTAATGGATCTTCTAGAATCAAAACTCTTGGCTGGTCTACTATGGCTCTAGCTAATACTATTTTTTTTGCAACCGTTGCGGAAGTCTGTTTACCTTCAGGATATAAAACCGTATTAAGACCTTGAGCACTTTGTTTTACAAACTCATACAATCCTGTTTTATCAATGGCCCACATTAGCTGGTCGTCTGATATATCTGGATTACCAAAGGTGATATTCTCCCTAATGGTACCTTCGAACGGTGTTTCGTCCGCCAGAGACATACCCAAATGTGATCGGTAGTGATTTAGATTTATGTTTTTCAACAAATATTTATCTAAAAATACTTTACCCTTAGTGGGTTCTATAATGCCACCAATGAGACGTAGTAAACTCGATTTGCCAGAACCACTCTCGCCTCGGATCAACAATCTACTTTTCGAATTGATTTTTAAAGTAATATCTTTTAAAATCGGTTTTTCTCTATTTGGCACTTTGTATGAGGCGTTATCCAATTCTATGACAAAGTTTTCTTTAAATTCTGGTTTATCGCCTTCTTGGGGTTCAAGTTCTTTATCTACCACCTGTCCCATTTTTTCAAGAGATGTGAGTACATCATAGAAGGACTCTAAACCGAGAATTAGTTTTTCAACTGACGCAATAACTAAAAGTATAATGATTTCTGCCGCCACGAATTGACCGATGTTCATTTCTTGATTCAACACCAACAAACCACCAATTAACAATAAACCAGCCGTGACTATTACTTTAAACCCAATCATTTGAATAAACTGAATGACCAATACTTTAAAATGGCTTTCACGGGCTTTTAGATAATCATCGACTAATTGATCATTTTTATTTACAGCAAGGGTTGTTTTTCCGGATAACTTAAAACTTACAACTGCTCTAGCCACTTCTTGAATCCAGTGTGCTACTTTATATTTGTTTTTAGATTCCGAAAGACTTGTCTCCATGCCTCTTCTTGCTGTAAACTTAAATACAACGTAAATAAGCAATAGAAGAATGAAACCAAAAGCGATGAAGAACGGATGATAAAAAGACAATAAAATCAATGCAAATAAAATTTGCAAAATTGCAGCAGGCACATCGACCAAAATTTTTGCCAATCCCTTCTGAATGTTGAGGGTATCAAAAAACCGGTTAGCTAATTCTGGTGGATAATAGTTGCGCAATTCATTCATTTTCAATTTTGGAAAGCGGTAAGTAAACTCAAAGGATGCTCTAGTAAAAATCCGTTGTTGTATCGTTTCTATAATACGCATTTGCATTAACTGTAAAATCCCCACAAAAGCAACACCAACTGTAACCAAAATAACTAAAATAACCCAAGATGTACTTACTTGCGCTCCTTGAATTAAATTAATAATCGCCTGAATTCCCAGTGGTAACGTCAGTGCCACAATACCAGAAAAGACAGCATAATATATAACTTGCAAAACATCCCGTTTTTCCAGTTTTAATAAACCGACTAATCTTTCCCAAGGTGACATAATTTGTTTAGTATTCATACTTAATATTTGGTTATTGAATTAATGGTTAATTGCGTAAAAAATTCTGTTGGGCTTACCTGTTTACCACAATCGGTAATGGAAGAAAAATGATCTTTCAAGAAATGTTGGTGCAATGCACCTTCTACAATTGTACTGGCCAAACTCAAGGCAAATTGGTATTTTGGGTTGATTTCTAAAATCATAGTTTTTAAGCGCTTTATTAAACGTTTATATACTTCAAAATACCCTTCCTTATTTTCCGTATCGACCTCTTTAGTTAAAAAGGATTTAGAATTTTCATTAATGATGATTCGATTTAAAACCACTTCGTTAATATGGGATATCGTAGTATCTTCTTTAATGGTGCGAGTTACAATCTCAATTGCCTTTACCAACTTTTCTTCTGGGTCTGGTAAGTTGTGAGAAGCAAATACCAATTGATATTCAATCCAAGCCCAATACCATGAGGTCAAATAAAGCAAAAGTTTATGTTTGCTCTCGAAATAACGGTAGATTGAACTTTCGTTCGAGCCAATTTTAGCACCCAATTTCTTGAAAGTAAAATTATCAAAGCCAATTTCATCTATTAATAAAATACTATTCTCAACAATTCGTTTGCCTAAAGCTGAGGATTCTGGATCTTTAATATAAATTTTATTGGGTACTGCAATTTTTATATTTGAAAGTAAATCAATCATATTTAAAATATTTAATTGCAAATATAATAGTATTACTATTAATTTTAACTTTTTAACAAAAAATTATGCCACAATGTCTGCGGCATTCTATCATCTATAAATTTGAATTTTAGAGTTTGGTGATTGTGTTCTTTTCCTCTTTAAACACATCAATATCCGGCAAACCGTCTATGGCTTTATCAATCCATTTTAAAGCTTCCGTTTTATTCTGCTTATGTTTATGGATTTGAGCCAACCTGTAATATGCCCAGGCTTTGGGAACTCCATCTTTTGCAGAATGATTGGATAAATAGGCATTTAGGCATTTTTCTCCCTTTTCTAATTGGATATTATAATCGGCAGCAACTTTGCCTATTTGGTAGTGTAGTGAATTGCGTTGATGTTTTTGCTGAGCGACCTCCATATTACCAATAGCCTTATCTGGCTGGTTTTGTTTTTCATAAAAACTTGTTAGCTTTTCGTAGCAGGTAATAGAACCTCCAACTTTTATGGCTAACCTATAATACTTTTCTGCTAGTTCTGGTTCGTCGTCATATTCGTAAACATATCCCTTTGCTAAATAACCATCAACTTTAGATAAGTTTTCTAATTCATCAGCATACTTTAAAGCTTTTGAAAAGCTCCCGCCAACAATGCCTGGCAGAGACACATACAATTCCACCAAAGCCCAACGCGCATCAATATGTTTTGAATCTAGTTCGGCCGCTTTTAAAAATGATGATTTTACATCACCAATAATTCCTAACGCTTTAATTTTACTAATACTCAATGCTTTCATACCTAATGCACCACCATATTTATAGTGGTAATCTGCATTGCTAGGTTCTTTTTTTACTAATTTTTCGTATTGATTAATAGATTCATCCCATTTTTTTTGATGACCATATGCATCACCTAATAATTCTATAGCTTCCTTATCATTGGGATTTGACTCTAAATAGATTTGCATTTCGCTCTGAGCGTTTTGGTATTGCTTTTTGTCCATAAATTGCTGTGCATTGGTTTTAGGTGATTGTGAAAGACCTAAGGCTGAAATAAAAAATATCCAAAAAAATCTATACATTGAATTGCTATTTATACGGTAAAAATACGATTTCAAATTTAGTGCCAAAATCTCATTTGTTAACGTAATGTTTCACTAACAAATTGCTTAACTTCACTCATTGAAAGCCACACTTTACGTGTTTCTGTTTTTTTTGGAATACCTTTTGAAGGTACTTTGACAAACATTTCCATCTGCCATGAAACAATATATATCTATACTAATGCTTATATGCTTCGCCACTTTTACATATGCACAAAACATCTTTAGTGGTCAGTGGAAAGCTGTTACTAAACTTGAAAACGAAGGTCTCACAAAAAGTGCGGCAGAACAGGTTGAAGACATTTACCAAAAAGCGATTAAAGAAAACGATAAACCACAACGCATCAAAGCACTTCTTTATAAAAGTAAATACATGCTCACGCTAGAAGAAGATGCGCAAATAAATATCGTCGACCTTTTTAAATCTGAAATTGCTTCTGCAGATACCATAACAAAACATCTGTTAGAAAATATGCTGGCCAATCTCTATTGGCAGTATTTTCAACAAAATCGCTATAAATTTTATGATCGAACAACAACGGAAGCCAAAGTCGACGAGGTGGATTTTAGAACTTGGGATTTAGAAACCCTTTTTAATGAAATACACACCTATTACCAACGTTCGCTTCAGGATAAGAATTTGCTTCAAGATGAAAACTTGGATAAATACAGTGTATTGATTCATGAAGTAAAGAACTCAAAAGACTATCGTCCTATGCTGTATGATTTATTGAGTCACAATGCGTTAGAATTTTATAAAACGGATGAAAATAGCATCACCAAACCATCTTATAAATTTACAATTGATGATACCGAATACATTACCAATAGTGAGAAATTTATTCAACTCAATTTAATATCAAAAGATTCATTGTCTTTACAGTTGAATGCGCTTAAAATCTATCAAAATTTGTTGCAGTTTCACAGTAAGGATATGAATTCTAAAGCATTTGTTGCCGTGGATATTGAGCGCCTTCAATTTGTGCTTGAACATGCCACATTTCAAAATAAAGAAGTATTATACCTTGAGTCCCTTAAACAAAAAGCTTTGGCATTACAGGATTCACCTTTATCTTCTCTATACAATTTTGAAATTGCTGCCGCATACCAACAACAAGGGTTAAGATATCAAAGCAACCAACTGCAAGGTGAAGAAGAAATGGCGCATCGTTGGAAACTCAAAGAAGCCTTGGAACTTTGCAACCAAGTTATTTCTGCTCATCCAAAAAGTGATGGAGCGGAAAAGTGCTACATCTTAAAACAAAACATTCTTCAACCCAATTTAAGATTACAAGCCGAAGAATTTTTACCGATTAACTCACCTTCAAAACTGTTGGTGACTTACAAAAATCTTTCCGCCCTAGATTTTAAAATTTTTAAAATTACAAAGTCTAAATTAGAGGCATACAACAAAATCCATAACACTGTTGCCAAGCAGAATTTCTTAAAAGCGTTAAATGAAGAAGTATCATTTTCTTCAACTTTAAAAAACGAAGGCGATTACCAACAGCATAGCACAGAGATTATTATTCCAAGATTGAAAAACGGCCTATATCTCATTCAAGCCATTACTAACACAGATGCCAATGTTTTTGGTGTAACACATTTTCAAGTTACGGATTTCGCTCTCATAGAGTCGAGCGACAACAATACTCACAATTACCAATTGATCGATAGAAACAATGGTAAACCAATTGTAGACGCAAAAATTGAAGTTGCTTATGTCCAGAATCAGTTCAACCGGGTTTGGAAGAAATCATTTACCACAGATCGATATGGTAAATTTCAATTTGAAAAAGATTACAACCGTTACAGGGATATTGAAGTAAAAGCCGTTTTGAACGGAGAAACCGCCTATTTTGGTGATTATTATATATCACAGAAATATGAACCACGAACAAACACCAATTTTCAATACACCAACTTTTTATTTACCGATCGTAGTATTTACAGACCAGGCCAAACTGTATATTTTAAAGGTATTTCCACTGAGAGAAAAGATGAAAAAGCAGAGGTTTATGCCGATCAACCAGCCCAAGTCCGCTTAAAAAATGTAAATGGAGAAGTACTGAGCGAACTTTCTTTACAAACCAATGAATTTGGTTCTGTTCATGGAGAATTCATTTTACCCAATGGTGGACTAACAGGTAACTTTTCTATTGAAATGTTCTGTGGTAATAGCGGTTACACCTATTTCTCTGTAGAAGAATACAAGCGCCCAAAATTCAAACCAGAATTCAACCCAGTTACAGATACTTTTAAGGTTAATGACAGTATTACGGTAAACGGAAAAGCCGTTGCTTTTGCCGGAAGCAATATCACGGACGCTAAAGTAGTGTATCGTGTAAAACGCCAAGTACAATATCCGAGTTGGTATTATTGGAGACGACCGTTTTTTAATTCCGAACCTCAGGAAATTACTTTTGGAGAAACACAAACCAATGACAAAGGGGAGTTTGATATTACATTTAAAGCCATACCAGATGAAAGTGTTTCAAAAGAGAATCTTCCTGTTTTCCGATATGAAGTTACTGCAGATGTTACGGATATAAATGGCGAAACACGGACGACTACAACAATTGTCAATGTTGGCCATCATACCATGACGGTTACGGTTAAGGCACCTCAACGCATAGATAAATCAAAGAAACAAGTTGCATTGTCTATTAACTCAAGAAATCTAAATGGAGAATATGTACATGCAAAAGGTACTATAACAATCTATAAGCTAGATGCGCCAGAAAATGTGCTACGCACCAGACCTTGGAATGCTCCAGATTATCAAGTGATTTCAAAAGATGAATTTAAAAACCTATTTCCTCACGAACCTTATGAAAACGAAGATAAGGTGACCAACTGGAAACGCGGTAAAGAAGTCTTCAGCACTACATTTAATACTGAAAAGAATAAAGACATCATCATTGATCATATAAATCGATGGGATTCCGGTAAATATATTATCGTTTTAGAAAGTAAAGATAAATTTGGATTAGAGATTAAGGATGAAGCTTTTGTTGACTTATATAACCATGACGACAAGAACGTAGCGGATAATCAACTTTTTGAAATGTATCTTAATAAAGACAGTTACGAAGCTGGAGATATTGCAAAATTAAATCTTTGTACTGCTGCGAAAGACATCACAGTAACTGTTGAAGTGGAAAAAAATAATAAAATTTTCATGACACAGTTAGTCAACCTCAGCGATTCAAAACAGACCATAAGCATTCCCGTTTTGGAAGGTGATTTAGGTGGCTTTGTTGTGCACTGTAGTTTTGCCGCATTCAACTCTTTTGTGTCCAAAAACATCAGGATTAATGTACCCTATCCAAAAACCGATTTACAAATTGAAACCCTAACTTTTAGAGATAAGCTACAACCAGGACAAGAAGAAACTTGGAGCTTTAAGATTAAGGGACCGCAAGGAGATAAAGTGTCTGCCGAGTTGTTGGCTAGTATGTACGATGCATCTTTGGACGAATTTAGAGGACATGACTGGAGTTTCAACCCAATCAGCAATCCTTCTTATTACGGAAGAATTAATAGAAACGCCAGACAGAGTTTCGGCACTACTAATTTTAGACTGTTTAATAATTTTGAAAGCATTCCAAGTTATCCATACCAAAACTATGATCGATTAAATTGGTTTGGGCTTTATTTTGGCAACAATTATAGGTTGAGACAAACCAGAGGAAACGTTTCTTATAGCAAAATAAGTTCGCCTGAAGCTATGATAGTTGAAGATGCAGCAGCTGAATCAACTTTGGATGAAGTTGTTGTAACCGGTTATGAAACAGCAGAAATGGAAGAAGCTGATTCATCAATACAAAATTCCAATAATGAATTTGAAAATAATGAAAAAGAATTAGATAGAGACAACATCCAAATCCGTAAAAACCTAAACGAAACCGCATTCTTCTTTCCGCAATTACAAACTGACGAAGAAGGCAACGTAAGTTTTAATTTTACAGCACCAGAAGCTCTTACCAAATGGAAATTGCAATTATTGGCACACACCAAAACTTTGGAAAGTACTGTAACGCAAATGGAAACAGTGACTCAAAAAGAATTGATGGTTATCCCAAATGCACCACGTTTCTTGCGAGAAGGAGACCAAATTACAATTAGTAGCAAAATCGCAAATCTTACGGAAAATAAGCTGTCTGGTTCTGCACAATTGATTTTAACAAATCCAATTACTGGAGAAAACATTAATAATAGCCTATTGATGACTAATACTCTGGAGTACACAGAAGCTAAAAATAAAAATGTCGGCTCGGGCACTTCAACAAGCTCAGCAACAATCTCAGCGACCAAAAACTTCAGCGTAGATTCTAAAGGCAATACACAAGTTTCATGGAATTTAACCATTCCAAATGGTACCGATGCCGTACAATACAAAGTTATCGCCAAGGCTGGAGATTTTAGCGATGGCGAGCAAAGCGCATTACCTGTTCTGAGCAACAGAATGTTGGTTACAGAAACCTTACCAATGTGGATTCGTTCTAATGAAACCAAAACGTTTACGTTAGATAAGCTGAAAAACCAAAATTCAACTACGCTCAATCATCACAAATTGACGTTAGAGATGACATCAAATCCAGCATGGTATGCCGTACAGGCATTACCATATTTAATGGAATACCCATACGACTGTAATGAGCAAACATTTGCACGTTATTATGCCAACGCATTGGCGCAGCACATTGTAAAATCCAATCCAAAGATTGAAGCGGTTTTCAACCAATGGGCCTCTCAGGAAGCCTTAATTTCTAACCTTGAAAAAAATCAAGAATTGAAATCGATTTTAATCCAAGAAACACCATGGTTACGTGATGCACATTCAGAAACTGAGCAAAAAAAACGTATCGGTTTATTATTCGACCTTAATAAAATGAATAATGAATTACAGTCTGCCATGCTAAAACTAAAAAACAACCAATACACTTCTGGTGCGTGGCCTTGGTTTAATGGTGGTCGTGACAACCGTTATATTACCCAACATATTGTTGGTGGTTTTGGACACTTAAAAAAATTGAATGTCGCTTCGAGCGAAGCAGAAATGCAAATGATCCAGAGGGCCGTTCAATATTTAGATGCTGAATTTATAAAAGAATACAATAACCTAAAAAAGCATAATGAAAATGTGGACTTGACCAAAGATCATTTATCACACATGCAACTTCACTATTTGTATGTTCGAAGCTTTTACCCTAAGATTAAGGCTTCAAAAGAAGTGAAGACCGTAATGGATTATTATAAAAATCAAATAAAGAAATACTGGTTATCACGTTCTTTATATGCAAAAGGCTTAATGGCGTTGGCAATGAACCGAATGGATGATGCAACTACAGCAAATAAAATTGTAAAGTCTTTAAAAGAAAACAGCATTAATTCTGAAGAATTAGGCATGTACTGGAAAAGCAATACCAATTCGTGGCACTGGTATCAAGCACCAATAGAAACACAATCCTTGTTAATTGAAGCTTTCGCTGAAGTTGGAACTGGCATCCAAAGTGAGTCAAAAAACCTTACGGACGTCGACAACATGAAAATTTGGTTACTTAAAAATAAGCAAACCAATCGATGGAAAACGACCAAAGCTACTACTGAAGCCGTTTACGCATTGCTTTTACAAGGTAGCGATTGGTTGAATGTTACAGATATGGTCGATGTAAGAGTTGGGAACAAAACCATTGACCCTTCAACTTTAGAAAATGTAAAATTAGAAGCTGGCACAGGTTACTATAAAACGTCTTGGACAGGTTCTGAAATTAAACCAGAAATGGCAGACGTTACTATTTCTAAAAAGGGTGACGGTATTGCCTGGGGCGCAATGTATTGGCAGTACTTTGAGGATTTGGATAAAATCACCTCTGCCGAAACACCATTGCAATTGAGTAAGAAATTATTCTTGAAAAAGAATACAGATAAAGGTGAGAAAATTTCAGAAATCACAAAAGAAACCGATTTAAAAGTTGGTGATTTAATCAGAGTTAGAATTGAATTACGAACTGACCGCAATATGGAATTCATTCACCTAAAAGATATGAGAGCTTCTGGTTTAGAGCCCATCAACGTATTATCGCAGTACAAATGGCAAGATGGTTTGGGGTATTACGAAAGCACTAAAGATGCAGCCACCAATTTCTTTATGGACTATTTACCAAAAGGAGTTTATGTCTTTGAATATGATCTTAGAGTAAACAATGCTGGTGATATGAGCAATGGAATTAGTACCATCCAAAGCATGTATGCACCAGAGTTTAGCAGTCATAGTGAGGGAGTTAGAATTATTGTAGATTAAGTAGAAGGTTTTAATATTTGAGGCTTTTTCCATATGATTTTAGTTTAGCGTTTATAAAAATTTATATTTGTTTACTAAACTAAATTTAACATGAAAAGAATTACACTACTACTATTATTGTTTTTCACCGTAACTTTTTCGGCACAAGAGGTCTTAATGGTTAAAAGTGAAATTTTCAAAGACTCCAAAAAGCATAGCAATTTGGTTTTTTCTTTAGAAGACGAAAATGGAGGTCTAATTACAATCCGATCGTTTCTTGGAGGACTTATACCAAAATTAAAAGGATACTACATACAACATTTTGATTCTGATCTAAATCTTATTAAAGAAATTGAATATGAAGTTAAAAACAAGCTCATAAAGAATGCGTTTATAAAAAACAATCAACTACATTTAATTGAATTTGAACATGATAAAAAGAGTGATCAAATAAAATTCAATTCGGTCTCTTCTGATATTGAGGATTTGAAATTTAGCACAAAAGAAATCATCTCTTTCTCTGAAGATAAATTGCAGAAATATTTCGGATTTGGCATATTCCCTTTTTTTATAGATAATTCGTCTAGATTAGATGGTAATCACCTTGGCGAGGTAGTATTATCAAGCCAGAACAATTTTTTCGTCATAAATTTTGATATCAAAAATAAAGATAAAGAAACCCACCAAGTTTTTGTTTTTAATACCAATTTCGAAAAAGTCTATGAGCAACTTATTCAGAAAGATATAAAAGACAAATTTTTTGAATACAATAGTATTGATGTAGATGATAAGGACGGCACAGTCTATTTTTTGGGTAAATCATTTGAAAATAAATCAAAAAAAACAAAAAAGAATGGCAAAGCGAACTACCACTTTGAACTCTATAAGGTTAATGCCAAAGGACAAAACAAGACCAATTTTAAATACGCTGATAAATTTATTTCTTCTTTAGAATTGATAAAACAAAACAATAGATTAGCCTGTGTGGGCTTTTATGGTAAGAAAGATGAAGGCAGATATAATGGTGTTTGCTTATTAAATCTGGATCCTAACAACTTAGCAATGCAGAACGAAAAATTCACGCCTTTTTCAGAAGAGTTTATGACAGATAAGTACGGCGATAAAAAAGGAAAGAAAGAACGAAAAAAGAAAAAAGGAGTAAACAACATTGATTTTAGAGGTGTATATATGATGGCAAATGGAGATATCATTGTTAATGCTGAAGAATTTTATGTCACAACACATACGTCCATGAGTGCTAACGGAGGAATGAGAACCTATTCCATTTATCATTTTAATGATATCATGAGTGTGAGATTAGATAAAGATGGAAATCTAAAATGGGCACGAAACATAAACAAGACACAAACTGGATTTACTAATAGTTCGTTCACATCGCTACCAGTTGGAGAAAATTTATACTTTTTTATAAACTGTTCTGATAAAATAAAAAAACTGACCGCTGATAGAATAGCTTTTAAACAAACTAATGCGAAAAAATCTAATCTATATATGATAATGATTAATGAAGGTGGTAATATTGATTTTAAAAAATTAATTGATGATAAGGAATCGAAAGTTTATTACAAAGTAAACAATGGTAATATTAATATCGATAACCAAACAGTTATATTAACAGGAAAACGAAAGAAGAAAACCAGAATACTAAAGCTGGCCATTTAAGCAAAAAGGCTTCCTAACGGAAGCCTTTTCTATTTTATAAATGAGTTTTTTTATTTGCTAGGTGGAGTTGTTGGCCTAACCTCAATTTTACTAGGCAACGTTCTCGGATTCATTTTTAACAAGTCTACAACCAACTCTCCAATATCTTCAATTTGAATTTTCCATGCTCCTTCGTCACTTGGTTCATTACCATTAAAATGTGTTGAAACCGAACCTGGCATAATAGTACTAACTTTTACTCCATATTGTCTCAAATCCAGCATCACAGCTTGAGTAAAGCCTGTAACACCAAATTTACTTGCATTGTAGGCTGAACCTCCTGCAAAGAAATTAGTTCCTGCTAAACTCGAAATGGTGATGTAATATCCTTTTGATTTTTTAAGCGCGTCCACACTGGCCTTTATAGAATTAAAAACACCTGTTAAGTTTGTATCAATAACATCGCTCCATTGTTCTGAAGTAAGTTCTTCAATGCTTCCAAAATGACCTAAGCCGGCGTTAGCTATTACAATATCTAATTGTCCAAAGGTTTTTACCGCTTGGTCAACTGCATCTTTTTGATTGTCTAAAAATCTAACATCGGCCTGTATTCCAATGACCGCGCCTGTAGTATTGGTTTTTGAGGCTAAATCTTTAGCCGCTTTATCCGCCGAATGCCTGTCGCGACTTGTTATCACTACTTTTAATCCTTGATTGAGTAGTGCTTCTGCCACGCCATATCCTATACCTTTTGTACCACCAGTTATAAGTGCTACTTTTCCTTTTAAATTTTCCATAATTTCTTTTTGGTTTCTTTCAAATTTACGAAACCGCAGATGGAATTTGAAGTTTAAAATGTTAGGGAAATGATAAAATTAAGACAGAATTTAGTAATTCTGCTTTCCGATAATAAACTTTGTAATTCCTACATAGACAAGAATCTATTATTCAAAAGATATTAGGCATCGAGTACGTTATGGCAAAATTACTTCTCAGGAGGGTAACCTTCAAATATCTTTTTTACTAAAGCATCAAAATAAGCTTGACGGTTTTCCGGACTAGCGTTTTGATTGTACCTACTTTCACTTACGGCCTGCCAAAATAGTTTTTCGCCTTGCTGTTTATCTACAAAATCAATCACAATTTCACGGGAGTATTGACTTCCACCCAATGGAATTCCGACAGAAACACCTCCACCAACACTTCTACCTGTTCCACCAACTCCCACTCCAACATTGCTATTATTTCTATTTTGTAAATCTTGACTTTGAATATCAATGTAAAAATCTGGATTATCACTTAGCGTTAATCCCATATTTTCCAATTCAGAATCGATAGCGCGTATTAACCGTTTATTGTCCAAACCGCTTAAGCCGGTTTGCATATCAGAAAAGTAATTATAGGTTTTGTATTGGTTAAAATCTGTAGATTTTTCATAGTCGTAGTTGACTACAGTTCCGCACGAAGTAAGCAATAGTGCTGCAATTAAAAATTTGAGGATTTTCATATCTTTTTATTTTAAAGATACGAAAATTGAAAAAAATGATTGATTCGATGACCTGTTAATCATTCAACATTTTCCAAAGCTTATCTTTCAATTCAGTCAAGCCTTGTTGAGCAACAGATGAAATAAACATGTAATTGGCATCAAGGTTTTTATCAAGAATTGCAGACATTTCAGATTTTAATTCTGTATCGAGCATATCTGATTTTGAGATACAAACAAAACGTTCTTTATCTAACATTTCAGGATTGTAACGCCTCAATTCATCCAAAAGAATTTCATACTGTTCAACAATATCCTTTGCATCTGCAGGTATTAAAAATAGTAGAATTGAATTACGCTCAATATGCCTTAAAAAATAATAACCTAAGCCTTTACCCTCGGCAGCACCTTCAATTATCCCAGGAATATCTGCCATAACAAACGATTGAAAATCGCGATATTGCACAATACCTAAATTTGGTTTTAAAGTTGTGAATTCATAGTCAGCGATTTTAGGTTTCGCTGATGTTAAAACAGATAATAAGGTAGATTTTCCAGCATTTGGAAATCCAACCAAACCAACGTCTGCGAGCACTTTAAGCTCTAAGGTAATATGTCGCTCCTCATGAGGAATACCAGGCTGGGCATAGCGTGGAGTCTGATTCACGGAACTTTTAAAATGCCAATTGCCACGACCTCCCATACCACCTTCGGCTATAATTTTTTCTTCTCCATCTTCAGTAATTTCGAAAAGAATTTCGTTCGACTCAGTATCGCGTACAACTGTTCCTAATGGTACCTCTACAATAGCATCTTCTCCGTCTGCCCCTGTGCTTCTGCCAGAACTGCCGTGTTCACCGTGACCTGCTCTAATATGCCTTTTAAATTTAAGGTGAATTAATGTCCAAAGATTGGAATTTCCTTTAATAATTACATGACCTCCACGACCACCATCTCCGCCATCTGGACCACCCTTTGCAATATATTTTTCGCGATGTAAGTGTGTAGAACCCTTACCTCCATTACCGGAAGTGACGTGCATTTTTACGTAGTCTACAAAGTTGCCTTCAGTCATAGTTATTTCCCATTAAAGTGGGAACCTCGTTTATTAATTAAATCCTATCTAAGACGTTTAGAACGTCCCATAACAAAATATAAAATTGAACCTAATATCGGTAAGAACAGCACCACTAACACCCAAATTAGTTTATCGTTGTCTTTAAATCTATTTTTTAGAATGCTTATTAATGCAATAAAGGGTAATACTATTCCAAAAATGATTAAAACTGCCCAAACCACTAATATCAGTTCTGGTCCGATAAAATCCATTGTTAGAGTTTATCAATTACTTGGCTTAATCGCTCGGTAATTTCTTCGATGCTACCAACACCATTAACTCCATAATATTTATTCTGTGCTGCGTAATAATCCTTTAAAATAGCAGTTTTTGCGTAATATTCCTTAATTCTGTTTCTAATAATACTTTCGTCTGCGTCATCTGGTCTTCCGCTTGTTTTACCTCTTTCGAGCAATCGATTGACCAATACTTCATCATCAACCTCTAATGCTACCATGGCATTAATTTGCGAATCTTTACTGTCCATTAATTCGTCCAATGCCTTAGCTTGTGCATTAGTTCTTGGGAAACCATCGAAAATAAATCCCTTAGCGTCAGTATTTTTTTCAACCTCTTTGTTCAACATATCTATAGTGACTTGATCTGGCACTAATTCACCTTTGTCCATGTAAGATTTGGCCAACATACCTAAAGCGGTCTCATTTTTTATATTAAATCTAAACACGTCTCCAGTTGAGATATGCACTAAATCGTACTTTTCTTTTAAAAAATTAGCTTGTGTTCCTTTGCCTGCTCCTGGAGGGCCAAATAGGACCAAATTAGTCATGTGTTGTGTGGTTTTAAGTTGATATACATCTGGCAAATCCCTTCCCAAACCATCGTAATCAAGACCGTAGCCGACGATGAATTTATTGGGAATTTCAATTCCAACATAATGAAGTTTAAAGTCTTTGTCATAAGCTTCGGGTTTGTAGAACAGTGTAGCTATAATCAGCTCTTTGACATTTTCATTTTTAAAAATACGATGTACTTCTTCCAATGTCTTCCCCGAATCTATAATGTCTTCTAAAATAACAACGGTTCGCCCAGTTAAATCCTGAGTCAACCCAATCAATCGCTGAATATCCTCTGTGGATTTCACACCCTCATAAGAGGCTAGTTTAATAAAGGTTACTTCACAAGGCTTAGGATATTTCTTCACAAAATCGCTCACGAACATAAAAGAGCCATTTAAAATACCAACAAAAACAGGCATTTCGTCATCTAAATCCGTAGCAATTTCTTGTACCATTTTTTCCACGGCAGCATGAATTTCCTGCTCAGAAATAAAAGGTTTGAAATAAAGATCGTGAAGCTTTAGCACGCTGAAATTATTTTAGAGTTGCAAAGATACATATTTGATTGACGTTTGACTATTTTTTGATTTACCATTTTATAAGTATATACCTTATTTAGTGTATTTTTGTGTCTCAAAGCTGATTAATTTAACCTTAAAAAAAATTCCTTTTTTTAAAGGAACAACTGAAATTGATGAACTATTTTTCTTCCAATTTTAAGCTCGGCATTCTTGGTGGCGGCCAACTTGGCAAAATGTTGTTATATGATACTCGTAAATATGATATTTACACCTGCGTGTTAGATCCAAGTGAAGAAGCTCCTTCTCGTATGGCCTGTAACGAATTTACAGTTGGCGATTTAATGGATTACAATACAGTCCTAAATTTTGGAAAACAAGTTGACGTATTGACCTTTGAAATTGAAAATGTCAATGTTGATGCGTTAGAAACTCTTGAGGATGAAGGCGTAAAAGTATTTCCATCTTCTAAGACGTTGCGTACAATTCAAAATAAAGGCACACAAAAATTATTTTACAGAGACAACAAAATTCCTACAGCCGATTTTTCTCGTTTTGCACATACATCCGAAATTAAAGATGCTATAAAAAACGGAGGATTGAAACTCCCGTTTGTATGGAAGAGCGCAAGATTTGGGTACGATGGCCAAGGTGTTAAAGTTGTTAGAACGCTTGATGATTTAAACGAATTACCTAACGTAGAATGTATAGCAGAAAATTTAATTCCGTTTAAAAATGAATTGGCCGTCATTGTAGCTAGAAACGAAAAAGGAGATGTTAGGACCTATCCTGTGGTTGAAATGGAATTTCATCCTGAAGCCAACCAAGTAGAATATGTCATTTGCCCAGCAAGAATTACAGAAGACGTTTCAAAAAAAGCAGAACTTGTTGCTTTGAGAACGGCAAATGCCTTTAAACACGTCGGCTTATTGGCGGTTGAAATGTTTCAAACTAAAGATGATGAGATCATTGTAAATGAATCTGCGCCCAGACCTCATAATTCTGGTCATTACAGTATTGAGGCCAGTTACACTTCGCAATTTGAGCAGCATTTAAGATGCATACTAAATTTACCTTTAGGAAATACGGATAGTAAGGTCGCTGGAGTAATGGTAAATTTGGTAGGTGCTGACAACCATACAGGTAATGTGGTCTATAAAAATATTGAAGAGATCATGGCCATGGAGGGAGTAACACCGCATATTTATGGTAAAAAACAGACAAGGCCATTTCGAAAAATGGGGCATGTCACAATTGTGAATAAAGATGTATCAAAAGCCCGCGAAATTGCTGAGAAAGTAAAACAAAATATAGAAGTTATTAGTGAAAAATAACAAGTTGAAATTTGAATTTCAAAATTAAAACAAAATGAGTAAAGTAGCCGTAATAATGGGAAGCAAAAGCGATTTGCCGGTAATGCAAGACGCTATAGATATTTTAAAAGGTTTTGATATTGAAGTCGAAGTAGATATCGTTTCGGCACATCGTACACCAGAAAAATTATTTGACTTTGGGAAGAACGCCCACACAAGAGATATAAAAGTTATTATCGCTGGCGCAGGAGGTGCAGCGCATCTGCCAGGTATGGTGGCCTCTTTATCGCCTTTACCTGTAATTGGTGTTCCTGTAAAAAGCAGCAACTCCATTGATGGTTGGGATTCGGTTTTATCTATTTTACAAATGCCAGGAGGAGTCCCAGTTGCTACGGTAGCTTTGAACGGAGCTAAAAATGCTGGAATTTTGGCAGCTCAAATTTTAGGTAGCTCAGACCAATGCGTTCTTGATAAAATTATGATTTATAAAGAAGGATTAAAATCCAAAGTAATTGATTCCGCTAAAAATCTATAAAAAAAGCCTCAATACTTTCGTATCAAGGCCTTTAGCTATTAATCAATTTCTCAATATCATCAAATGCTATTAAGATTCTGCAAAGGTACTTATCAAGTCTTACTTCATCATCTTAAATTTAGTTAAAATTCAGATTTCCAATTAATTAATAGGAAAAATAACATAACATGAACATTTTAAATCAACGTTTCAATACCCAATATAATACAGCTCCTTTTACTAAAATCAAGACAGAAGATTTTCTGCCTGCCTTTATAGCAAGCATTGATAAAACAAAAGCGGAGATTGATACTATAGTGAACAATTCTGAGGATCCTAATTTTTCAAACACTATAGAAGCATTGGAATATTCTGGAGAGGAACTGGATAGAATCTCAAGTATTTTCTTCAATTTGAACTCTGCTGAAACCAACGATGAAATTCAAAAAATCGCTCAAGAGGTCTCTCCATTATTATCTGATTTTAGTAATGACATTACATTGAATGAAGATTTATTCAAACGAGTAAAATCCGTTTACGACAATAAATCAAATCTCAATTTGTCTACGGAACAAGCTACCTTACTAGATAAGAAATACAAAGGTTTTTCAAGAAATGGAGCAAATCTCTCAGATGATAAAAAGATAAAATTACGTGCTATTGACAAAGAATTGAGTCAATTAAAATTAAAGTTTGGAGAACATATTTTAGCCGAAACCAATAAATTTGAAATGCACCTTACCGATGAAAACGATCTCTCAGGTTTGCCAGATGGTGCAAAAGAAGCGGCCAAACAATTAGCCGAAAGCAAAAATAAAGACGGATGGCTCATCACGTTAGATTATCCAAGTTATATCCCATTTATGACCTATGCAGATCGTCGGGAATTGCGTGAAGATCTGTCCAGAGCTTTTGGGAGCAAAGGGTTTCACAATGATGAATTAGACAATCAAGAAATCGTTTTAAAAATCGCCAATCTTCGTTTTCAACGTGCGCAACTATTAGGCTACAAGACACATGCTCATTTTGTATTGGAAGAACGTATGGCAGAAACTCCAGAGACTGTTAATACATTTTTAAATGAGCTTTTGGATAAAGCTAAGCCAGCTGCTTTAGCCGAATTTAACAATCTCGAAAAATTTGCAAAAGAATTAGATGGTATCGACCAACTCCAAAAATGGGATTCTGCTTATTACTCCGAAAAATTGAAGCAGAAATTATTTGATTTGGATGACGAAAAACTGAAACCATATTTTAAACTAGAAAATGTAATCGATGGAGCTTTTTTGGTGGCCAACAAATTATTCGGTTTGCAATTTGAAGAAATCAATACAATTGATAAATACCATAAAGACGTACTTACTTATAAGGTTACGGATGCTGATGGTGAAATGGTATCCATCTTTTATGCAGATTTTTTCCCGCGATCTGGAAAACGTAACGGAGCTTGGATGACGAGCTATAAAACTCAAATGATTAAAAACGAAAACAATGAACGTCCACACGTATCAATAGTATGCAACTTTACAAAACCAACCAAAAGCAAGCCTTCACTTTTAACTTTTAATGAGGTCACAACCTTATTTCACGAATTTGGGCATGCTCTACATGGTATGTTGGCAAATACAACTTATCCGAGTTTATCAGGAACAAGCGTTTATTGGGACTTTGTTGAATTACCTAGTCAGGTTTTAGAAAACTGGTGTTACGAAAAAGAATCACTAGAATTATTTGCTAAACATTACGAAACAGGTGAAGTAATTCCGATGGAATATATTGAAAAAATAAAAGCTTCAGCCACTTTCCATGAAGGCATGCAAACGCTGAGACAGATTAGTTTTGGATTATTAGATATGAGCTGGCATGGCATTGACCCTTCTGACATCAAAGTGGTAAAAGCACATGAGCTTAAAGCTTTTGAAGACACCAAACTTTACCCAGATGTTATAGAAAATTGTATGAGTACCTCATTTGCTCATATTTTTCAAGGAGGTTATTCTTCAGGCTATTATAGTTATAAATGGGCAGAAGTTTTAGATGCCGATGCTTTTGAATATTTTAAGGAAGAAGGTATTTTCAATAAAACGGTTGCTGAGAAATTCAAGACGTTTGTTCTCTCACAAGGAGGTACAGAAAATCCGATGGTATTGTACAAAAAATTTAGAGGAAAAGAACCTGAGCCAGAAGCTTTGCTGCGACGTGCGGGATTAATTAAAAAAAGCTGATTTATTGTAGCGACTAAGGCTTTATAGAATCTTTAATCAGGATATTCATAATGTAACTATTGGAGGCTCGATAAATTAGTAAAACATTAAATAGAACATAGTAGAATTAGCCTAAATAAACTTAAAAATCTCTGATGCTTTTTTAGAGGTGCACTTTTATTTTGTATGTTTCATTCATTACAACCGGTTTCTTTTATAGAAATTGATGAACTGCAAAAGTTTATTAAAAAAAGCTTTTACGTTTTCACGGCTCTATGTAACCTTTACCTGCTAGGTTTCACTTCAAAAACCTCGGGCACTAGATCATCAACAAAGATAAAGGGCCACAGCTGTTAATATTGTTTCGGTAATTTCAAAATTTTTATCCTACTTTTGAAAAAAGCAATGCAACCCTAAATGCCAAACCATCTAATAAATCCTAATAATTGGATAAAAGCATATTCCGATTATCTCTTTAATTACACCATAACACGCGTTAACGACAGGGTTATTGCACAAGATTTGGTGTCTGAGACTTTTTTGGCCGGTCTCAAATCCATGAAAAATTTTAAAGGAGAAGCGAGCGAACGTACATGGCTTATTTCGATTCTAAAACGTAAAATCATTGATCACTATCGTAAAATAAATTCAAAAAAAGGAAAAGCAGAGGTCAGAATGAGCTACAACACAGGCAATGAAGACGAAGGTGATTGGATGGAAGAACGTATTGCAGATCCCTTTGATAAAACAGCACAGGACACAATGGAAAACTCGGAATTAGGAGATGCCATTTATGATTGTCTAGCAAAATTGCCTGAGAAACAAGCCGAGGTTTTTAAAATGAAAACTATTTTAAATTACGAAACGGAAACTATTTGTAATGAATTGGATATTACTGCGTCTAATCTATGGGTAATTATCCATAGAGCGCGTACTGCACTTGCAGAATGCATGAAAGAAAATTGGTTCTAAATTATGAGTAAATTGAAAATAAGTTGTCGCGAAGCTAACCATGTTTGCGACAAAAATCAGTATAGAGAAGCTACCTTTTGGGAAAAAGTGAAGCTCAATATACACTTAATTTACTGTGGTATTTGCAGAAAGTATTCTGCAAAAAACAATAAGCTGAGTAAACTCTTCAAAACCAGTAACGTTGAAGCTATGGATTATAAATCTAAAGAAAAGCTAAAATCCGCTTTTGATCGAGAATTAGCTAAGCACCAATAAGATTGCGAGCCAAATAATGGGTATACCTTCAACCCAAAATGCACTGTAATATTCCGACTGTTTCTTATTGGAGCCTATTAAAAATAGCAGTGTTACAAGTGTAATAATTAAGGTCGATACAATTGATTTCCAATTTAATTCATTCTTAAAATATTCCAACAAAAAAAACACAATCAATAATAATACACCTATTATTTTAGTCTTTTTCACACCTATTTTCTGAGGTATAGTAGCAAGCTTAAGGCTATCGTAATTTAAATCCCTTATTTCAAAAGGTAACATTAAAACCAGAACGAGACAAAAGCGTTGTATACATGTAATTATGACATCGTTGTCAAATCTATATTCATTGTTGATTAGGGGCAAACCCACAGATGAGAATGTCCAAACAGCAGCTATGACATAGACCTTTATACCACTTATCTGTCTTAGATTTTGGTGTTCATCATATATGTATTTTTTCGGAATTAGTGGAATTGCATATAAAAATGTAACGAATCCCAGAACACCGACCACTATTAGCGTATCAACCTTTAGCTGTAATGCATAATAACACATTGCTACGAAAGAAAAAAGCGAAAACAACTGTATCACCTGCAGCCATCGCGCTAAACTACGGTGATGAAATTTCGCCAAACCAAAATATTTGACAAAATTATAGCCAGTTATTGAGGCAAAAAACACAAAAAGGAGACAGTTTTCATCGTACGGTAAATCAAATTGAATGAGCGTTACCCAAGTCAGCGCATAACTCGCCAGAGCCACATGTATACTACTGGTAAGATAAAAGTTGAAAATACGTGTTAAGATCTTCATATCGTAAAAATAACGAAAGTGTTAATAAACCCAACTTTCGGTTAAAAACTTTCATTTTCCTTAACTAAATAAAACGTTGTATTCCGTATTTTTGCAAAACAAAATAAACACGATTTTTTAATGGATACAACCTCTTTTGCACTCAGACATATCGGACCTAGTCCACAGGAACAAAAAGCCATGCTTGATACTATTGGTGTCACCAGTATTGAACAGTTGGTTTCAGAAACTATCCCTGCGGATATTAGGTTAAAAAAAGACTTGGACTTAGAGCCAGCTATGAGTGAGCAAGAGTATTTAGAACATATTTACAAACTTTCTCAACATAACAAAATCTATAAATCCTATATTGGTTTGGGCTACCATCCCTGTAATATGCCAGCCGTTATTCAACGAAATATTTTAGAAAATCCAGGATGGTACACCGCATACACACCTTATCAAGCCGAAATTGCTCAAGGACGCTTAGAAGCCTTGTTGAACTTTCAAACTATGGTAATGGATTTAACAGGAATGGAAATGGCCAATGCTTCTCTTTTGGACGAAAGTACTGCTGCTGCCGAAGCCATGAGCTTACTATTTTCAGTTAGGGAACGTGACCAAAAGAAAAACAATATCAACAAATTTTTTGTATCAGATGCTGTTTTGCCACAAACAATAGATTTATTAGAAACGAGAGCCAATCCTATTGGTATTGAATTAGTTATAGGAAATGAAGCCGAATTTAACTTATCGGACGAATTTTTTGGTGCTTTATTACAATATCCTGGTAAAAATGGACAGATAACAGACATTAAATCGTTTATTGAAAAAGCCAATGCGGTGAATATAAAAGTTGCAGTTGCCGCAGATATTTTAAGTTTGGTAAAACTTGAAGCACCTGGCAAATTTGGAGCAGATGTAGTTGTTGGCACAACACAACGTTTCGGAATTCCAATGGGATATGGTGGTCCACATGCTGCTTATTTTGCAACTAAAGAAGCTTACAAACGTGACGTGCCTGGCAGAATAATAGGTGTCACTAAAGATGCAGATGGCAATAGAGCTTTACGAATGGCATTGCAAACAAGAGAGCAGCACATTAAAAGAGATAAAGCAACTTCTAATATTTGTACTGCTCAGGTTTTATTGGCTGTTATGGCTGGTATGTATGCCGTGTATCATGGGCCTAAAGGTTTATCTTTTATTGCTAATAAGGTAAAAAATTCTGCTACAACTTTAGCGCAGGCGTTAGAAGACTTAGGCTTGGAACAAGTGAACTCGCATTATTTCGATACCATACAAGTTAAAGCTGATGCAGTAAAAACTAAATATGAAGCTGATAAAAAGGAAATAAACTTTCATTATCCAGATACAAATACAGTTACCATTGCACTAAATGAAACCACAACTATTTCAGACATTAATGATATAATTTCTGTTTTTGAAAAAGTGACAGGAAATACTACAGACGAAATTGAAACCTTATCTGAATCGGAAACGATACAAAATGAATTAAAACGCCAAACAGAATTTTTGACGTTAGAAATTTTTAATTGCTACCATTCCGAAACAGAATTGATGCGCTACATCAAACGTCTAGAACGTAAGGATTTGGCACTCAACCATTCTATGATTTCACTAGGCTCTTGCACCATGAAATTAAATGCGGCAGCCGAAATGTTGCCTTTGAGCTACAGTAGTTGGGGAAACATGCATCCGTTTGCACCTGTTGATCAAGCCATTGGCTACAAGTTAATGCTTAATGCACTTGAAAATCAGTTAACAGAAATTACTGGCTTTGCAGCCACGTCTTTACAACCTAACTCAGGAGCGCAAGGTGAATTTGCTGGTTTAATGGTTATTAAAGCTTACCATGAATCTCGTGGTGACCATCACAGAAATATTTGTTTAATTCCTTCTTCTGCACACGGTACCAATCCTGCAAGTGCCGTTATGGCCGGAATGAAAGTTGTGGTAACTAAAGCTTCTGAAGATGGAAACATAGATGTAGAAGATTTAAAGGAAAAAGCCGAAAAACATAAAGATAACCTTTCGGCATTAATGGTTACCTACCCTTCTACTCACGGTGTTTACGAATCGGCTATTAGAGAAATTACTCAAGTCATTCACGATAATGGCGGACAGGTTTATATGGATGGCGCGAACATGAATGCTCAAGTCGGACTGACAAACCCTGGTAATATTGGCGCGGATGTCTGTCACCTTAACCTTCACAAAACATTTGCCATTCCCCATGGAGGTGGTGGACCTGGAGTAGGACCAATTTGTGTAGCTGAGCAGTTAGTACCATTTTTACCTGGAAATCCAATTATAAAAACTGGTGGACATCAGGCTATTTCGGCAATATCTGCTGCACCATTCGGCTCATCCTTGGCATGTATCATATCCTATGGATACATTAAAATGCTGGGTTCAAAAGGGTTAAAAAAAGCAACAGAAACTGCCATTTTAAATGCCAATTATATTAAAGAACGTTTAGAAGGATTTTACCCTACACTTTATACAGGAGAAAACGGACGCGCTGCACACGAAATGATTATAGACTGTCGTGATTTTAAAAACAATGGCATTGAAGTTGTTGACATTGCCAAACGTTTAATGGATTATGGTTTTCACGCTCCAACCGTATCATTCCCAGTTGCAGGTACTATGATGATTGAGCCTACCGAAAGTGAAAGCAAAGCTGAAATGGACCGTTTTTGTGATGCGATGATTTCCATAAAAAATGAAATCGATGCAGCTTCAAAAGAAGAACCAAACAATGTATTGAAAAACGCACCACACACAATGGAAATGCTTACATTAGATGAGTGGACACTACCCTATTCACGAGAGGCAGCTGCTTTTCCTTTGGATTATGTAAAAAATAACAAGTTTTGGCCAAGCGTCAGACGAGTTGATGATGCTTATGGCGACAGAAACTTAATTTGTAGTTGCGCTCCTATAGAGGCATATGCCGATGCATAGAATAAATTGCTGAAGACATATTTTTTCAGACTATTTTAATCGATTGAAATAAATTGTAGGTGTTTATTGAGAAATTCCTAAAAATTAGAGTTTTCAATGCTCAGTATGTAGAAAACTCTATTTAATTAATTAGATTAGCAAAATTTGAATTGAGATAACATAACTATGGGTATTAGAGTCACAGGAACGGGAAGTTATATACCAAGCAATGTCGAAAAAAATGAGGATTTCTACAATCACGAATTTTTAAACGCAGATGGCACTTCGATTAACAGTCCAAATGAAGTTATTGTAGAAAAATTTAAAGCCATAACTGGTATACACGAGCGACGCTATATTAAATCGGAATTAAATAATTCTGACATAGCATTTTTTGCTGCTCAAAAAGCCATTGAAGATGCTAACATTGACAAAGAGAGCCTAGATTATATCATCGTTGCACATAATTATGGCGATATCAAACAAAACACCGAACAGAGTGATACTGTTCCCAGCATTGCATCCAGAGTAAAACATCTTCTTAAAATTGAAAACCCAAAATGTGTGGGCTATGACCTTCTATTTGGTTGTCCAGGATGGGTGGAAGGTATCATTCAAGCAAAAGCATTTATAAGTTCTGGTATTGCCAAGAAATGTTTGGTTATCGGTTCTGAAACTTTATCGCGTGTTATTGACAAGCACGATAGAGATTCTATGATATACAGTGATGGTGCAGGCGCAGTTGTAATTGAAGAAAAGGATGAAGAAGGTGGTATTTTAGCCCATGAAACCGCAACCTATGCTCTAGATGAAGCTCATTTTATTTACTTCGGAGAAACCAATCATCCTAATGTAAGCGATAAGCGCAGGTACATAAAAATGTATGGTCGTAAAATCTATGAATTTGCCCTAACAAATGTGCCACTAGCCATTAAATCTACTATAGAAAAGGCTGGTGTTTCAATAAATGACGTCAAAAAAATATTGATTCATCAAGCAAATGAAAAAATGGATGAGGCCATTGTAAAACGTTTATATAAGCTTCACAAGCTACCGATGCCAGAAGGTATAATGCCAATGACCATTAATCACTTAGGAAATTCCAGTGTCGCAACAATCCCTACTTTGTATGATATGATTTTAAAAGGACAACTTAAAAATCAAAGCATCAACAAAGGTGATATTATCGTGTTTGCTAGTGTAGGCGCTGGTATGAATATTAATGCGATCGTATATCAATCTTAAAATCAATTTCCGATGTGTCGGTAACTGAATATGTACGAAAAAACATATCCAAATAAAAGATTTAAACATACGATTCAATTTTTGAAAAAACACATCAGCACGTCTGAATCAATTTTAGATCTCGGAGTTAACAATCCATTATCAGAATTAATGATTTCTGAAAACTATGATGTTACGAACACTTTTGGAGAAGATTTGGATGAAGATAGAACAGCAATTGAAAACTCTTCAGCCGATGTAGTAACAGCATTTGAAATTTTTGAACATCTTTTATCTCCTTACGAAGTATTAAAATCCATCAAAGCCAACAAGATAGTAATTAGTGTGCCGCTTCGACTTTGGTTTTCATCAGCTTACCGAAGTGAAACAGATGTGCGCGACAGGCATTTTCACGAATTTGAGGATTGGCAGTTTGATTGGTTATTGGAAAAAACAGGTTGGAAAATATTAGATAGAGAAAAGTGGACAAATCCTGTAGCTAAATTAGGTTTAAGACCGATTTTAAGAAGTTTTGTTCCCAGATATTATATTGTTTATGCCGAAAAGTCTGGAAATTCAAAAAACTATATTTAAAACTCCAATATGCTTTTGTTAGTTTTGAGGAATCAACATTAAGACTTGAATTTCCATATCATCATACCAGCACATAATGAAGAAGATTACATCGATAAAACTTTAGAATCGTTGGTAAATCAGACTTTACTGCCAAAACAGATTGTGGTAGTTAATGACAACTCAACAGATAATACAAAAGGCATTGTCAAAAAATATGTTTCAAAATTTACGTTTGTACATTTAGTAAACGTTCAATCTTCAACAAAACATTTGCCTGGCAGTAAAATAGTTAATGCATTTTATAAGGGTTTTGACAAAATAGATGTCAACTACGACATCATCTGTAAATTTGATGCAGACCTTATCTTTCCACCCAATTATTTAGAACAACTTTCACTTCATTTTAACTCGAATGAAAGGTTAGGTATGGCTTCCGGTTTCTGTTACATTGAAAAAAACGATGATTGGATCTTAGAAGACCTTACAAATAAAGACCATATTAGAGGTGCTCTAAAAGCCTATAGAAAAGCGTGTTTTCGTCAAATAGGAAAATTAAAACCATCCATGGGCTGGGACACAGTAGATGAACTTTTGGCTAAATATCATGGTTGGGACATTAAAACTGATGAATCGCTCCACGTAAAACATCTAAAACCCACTGGCCTATTCTACAATAAAGCTTCAAAACATCTTCAAGGAGAAGCGATGTACAAAATGCGTTATGGTTTTTGGATTACCTTAATTTCAGCTTTAAAACTGGCTTATAAAAAAGGAAGATTAAAATTATTAAGAGATTACATGAGTGGCTACTTTAAGGCCCAATCTCATAATCTTGAATTTTTAGTCTCAAAAGACGAAGGTAAATTTATCAGAAATTTACGCTGGAAAGGCATTAGGAAAAAATTCTTTTAATCTAACACAAATCCCAAAGGTTGACCTGTTGAGCTATTTGGAAAACTAATTCCTAACAATGCAGACATTGTGGGAGCAATATCGGGAATTACAGTTTTATCATATGTTTCGCCATGCTTAATACCTTTCCCAAAAAACAATAGCGGTACATGCGTGTCGTGATTTAAACCACTACCATGCGTAGAACCTGTTTTTCCGTATGAAATATAATCTGGATCTGGTACCAAAATGATATCTCCCGATCGTTTTTGATTATAGCCATTTTGAAGCAATTGTTCAATACCAGTAGTAAAATCCGTAGTCACCATAGTATGCGCAGAATACACTTTGTAAACGTGGTCATATTTAATTAGTTCATTTACCATTTTCTCGGTAAGAGCGTTAATGTTTAAACCTAAACTATCAACCTTATTTCTGTTTAAAAAGATTTGGTCATTACTTACATTTTCAACCAAATCAGAATTTTCAAAAGTGCTTAAAAGGTATTCGTCAAATCGCGTCTTTGTTGCTCTGTTATTTAAGTAACCCGCTGGTATTTTCAGGCTTCTTAAATAAGCTGGCACATCAATGGCTCCATGGTCTGAAGTAAGAAAAACAGTATACTCGCCTTTACCAACGGTCTCATCGAGATATTTAAATAAGCGCTCTAAATCCTTGTCCAATCTTATGTAGGTGTCTTCAACTTCTTTAGAATTTACACCAAAATTATGACCCACATAATCCGTGCTAGAAAAACTAACAGCCAACACATCCGTAATATCATCCTGTCCCAAATCTTCGCCTTTAATGGCAGCCATGGCAAAGTCTGCCGTGAGACTATTTCCGTAAGGTGTAGCCTTTAGAATTTCGAAGCCTCTATTAGTTTCTTTGAGTTGTTTTAAATCGTAAGGAAAGGTAGCCTTTTCTTTTCCGTTAAATCCACCTTCAAACGTGTTGTCGTCTGCTCCACTTTCGTTGTATGTTGAAATGTCATGAAATGTATCCCAAACTTTAAAATAAGATTCAGCCGTATCAGAATTATTAAAATCAGTTACCCATTTTGGCAAGTCATTTCTGTAAAATGAACTCGTAATCCAAACGCCTTCATCCCTTCCATGAAACCAATAGGCTGCATTTGCAGTATGACCTGCTGGTAAGATTGCTCCTCTATCTTTTAAAGAAACACCAATGGTTTTTCCTTGCATTTGTGTAAACAATCTGTTTTCGTCTCCAAACGTAGTGGTCTGCATACGATGCGGTGACATTTTACCTGCAACGTGCTCTGTACCAACGGAATTAACATTGTCATCACCTGCACAGTAAACAGACTCTTTAATTTCTTTATCATACCAATTGTTTCCAATGATGCCATGATATTTGGGTGTTGTGCCTGTATAGATTGATGCATGTCCTGGCCCTGTATAAGTTGGCACGTAATTAAAGTGATTGTTCTTGCAATTGAATCCTTCTCGTATCATTCGCTTAAATCCGCCCTCTCCGAATTTAGAATTGAATCGTGTTAGGTAATCATAACGCATTTGATCTACTACTATTCCTACAACCAATTTTGGTTTTCCAGTAACACCATTAACTACTTCTTTTTTTGAAGTTTCCGTTTTAACATTTTGGGAACCGCAAGACATAGATAGCGTAAAAATTGAAATAAGAACAAGTAATCTTTTCATAGAATAAATGAATTTCCGTTGCTGTTCAAAAATACGACTTTTAGAATATCTTAATTTAAATTAACATTAATAAACTAATCATTTTTTATACTTTTACATTAATAAAATCCTGCATGACGTACCTTCATAATATTGGCGCTTACTTTATAATGATTAAGGATATTTTTCGCAAACCGACTAAATGGTCTGTGATGAAAACCTTAATCTTAAAGGATATCGACGACTTAATTATTGGCTCTTTGGGTATTGTTGCCTTTATTGCGTTTTTTGTTGGTGGTGTTGTTGCAATACAGACTTCATTAAATATTAGCAATCCTCTAATTCCAAAATATTTGGTTGGGTTTGCTACTCGACAATCCATTGTCCTAGAATTTGCCCCAACCTTTATATCAATTATTATGGCTGGTAAAGTAGGCTCTTTTATTACATCCAGTATCGGTACCATGCGAGTTACAGAACAAATTGACGCTTTAGAGGTGATGGGAATCAACGCTATTAACTATTTAGTTTTTCCTAAATTTATAGCACTTGCTCTCTATCCTTTTGTTATTTCCATCGCTATGTTTTTAGGCATTTTAGGTGGATTGGTCGCCTGTGTCTATGGTGGTTATGGCACTTATGAAAATTATATTGAAGGTGTACAGACTGATTTCATTGTATTTCATATGATTTACGCCTTTATCAAAACCATGGTATTCGCTTTTGTACTTGCCACAATTCCTTCTTTTTACGGTTATTTTATGAAAGGCGGTGCTTTGGAGGTCGGTAAAGCTAGTACTACCTCTTTTGTCTGGACAAGTGTGGTGATTATACTTCTCAATTTTTTACTAACCAGTTTACTTTTAGGCTAATGATTGAAGTTAAAAACATACATAAGTCTTTTGGCGATGCTCATATTCTAAAAGGGATTTCTACAACTTTTGAAAAAGGTAAAACAAACCTAATCATTGGGCAAAGTGGGTCTGGTAAAACTGTATTTTTAAAATGCTTATTAGGTCTTTTTAATTTTGAAAAAGGTTCTATTTCTTATGAAGGAAAGGATTTTAATGAATTAAGTACAGATGCAAGAGCGGATTTGAGAGCTGAAATGGGAATGGTATTTCAGGGTAGTGCACTTTTTGATTCCATGACTATTTTGGAAAACGTAATGTTTCCTTTGCGGATGTTTACTAGACAGAGTAAAAGCGAGATGAAAGATCGTGCAGATTTTGTTTTGAACCGTGTTAACCTGTCTGACGCTCACAACAAAATGCCTAGTGAAGCTTCTGGAGGGATGCAAAAACGCGTGGCCATTGCACGAGCTATTGTAAATAAGCCTAAGTACTTGTTTTGTGATGAACCAAATTCTGGCCTTGATCCAAAAACAGCTATGGTCATTGACAATTTAATTCAAGAAATAACGAATGAATTCGATATCACTACAGTGATCAACACACACGATATGAACTCCGTAATGGAAATTGGCGAAAAAATACTTTTTCTCAAAGATGGGTTGAAAGAATGGGAAGGCTCAAAGGAAAACATTTTTAAAACCGATAACGAAGCAGTTACCAACTTTGTTTATTCGTCAGAACTATTCAAGAAAGTACGGAAAATGTATATAGAAGGAGACCAATAATTTTATTGCTTTACTCTTAAATCTAGTGTATCCAGGTTCAACCTTTTCTTTAAGAACAACTCTATCTTTTTATTATCTCTTTGTCGCATCTCATTATTTGTCAAAGAATCCACCCATTTCACAGTGAACACTTTGAGGGTATCAACAGAGTTCATATTTGAGCTGATTTCATTCGAAAATGCAACCATTTCTAAATTTTCATAATTGATTTTCAGTTCTTCTATCAAATCTTTAAATGGTATCTGATCTCTTTCCAAATAAGATAAATCCTTAACTTTACCTTCCAAAAATGCTATCTTTTCCTGTTGACTCATGAGCTCTAAAGAATCCCGTGAGCGCAGCTCTTCCATATATCGAATATTGTCAAGATTCTTTACTCTGTTCTGATTGAAAATTAACTGACTTCCTTTTAATGCTCCATAATCGTTCATTCTACTGCGCAATAAATTTATGGAGGACTCGGAAACTTCATCCAAGCCGAATGTGTTTATCACTATTTCAGAGTTGCCATCTGGATTGTACTCAGAATAGGCATTGTTTTTGATGTATTCCGCATGAGGAAGTGCATCCAATTCATTTTCAACAAATTGGTTGGCATCCCTTTTAAAATTACTCTCTTGTAATACGTTAACAAATGTCCATATAGCAGGTGCCATAACAAGAATGGCAATAACTGAAGCCACTTGCGCGATGCGTTTACGCTTTTTGGAATTTGCATATTTGAGCATTGGAAAACGCAACAACTTTAATACTAAAAAGGTAGCTAAAGCAATAAAAATTGTATTGATAGTAAATAGGTACATCGCTCCAACAAAATCGTCCCAATTATGAGCCAAACCGTATCCTGCAGTACATAAAGGAGGCATGAGTGCTGTAGCGATGGCCACACCAAAAATTACAGAGGCAATGGTTCCTTTTTTTGTCCTAGCAATGATCAATGCCAAACCACCAAAAAATGCAATAAGAACGTCCCTTAAATCTGGTTTGGTACGACCAAAAAGTTCGGTTGTTCTAATATCTGCTGTCGGAAAAAACTTAAAAAACAAAAACGCTGTTAGCAAACTAAGGACAATCATTATCGCCAAATTAATTAACGACCGTTTTAATGTATCTATATCATTAATTGCTATGGATAGACCCAAACCCAAGATTGGACCCATTAATGGTGAAATAAGCATCGCACCGATGACTACAGCAGGTGAGTCCGCATTTAAACCAACAGAGGCTACAAAAATGGAACAAATTAAAATCCATGCCGTAGCTCCTTTAAACGGAATATCTGCCTTGATCGCAGCAATTGTTGCATCACGATCGGTATCATGTTTAAAGTCAAAAATTTCGTTCAGAAATGACTTAAAACTTTCAAATAAACCTTTGGCATCTTTTCTGACCGCTTCCTTTTTTTCTTCAACAATTTTATCCTTATCGATTTCTTGTTGATTACTTTCAGAAAAATTGAATTTATTTTCTTCACTCATATTATCCGTAATGTTCTCCAAACTTGGACTTTACATCTTGAAGCACTTTTTTTATATTCTGCTCCTTTACCTTAGGAAAGATAAGCAAAACTTCGTCTTTATCTACAATAATATAATCTTCCAAACCATCGACAACTACTACCTTACCTTTCTTGGATCTAATCATATTTCCAGATGCGTCCTGTAATAGTGTCTGAGCATTTACAATGGCATTTTTATGCTCATCCTTATCTAGTTTATCATACAAACTTCCCCAAGTACCTAAATCATTCCAATCGAATGTAGCAGGAATCACATAAACATTTTTAGATGATTCCATAATCGCATAATCCACAGAAATATTGTTGGCCTTCACATAATTTTGAAGAATGAACTGCTCCTCTCGCTCAGTATTATAATCGTTGATACCACTAGAGAATAATTGAAAGAGTTCAGTTTGGTTGTTCCTAAAAGCCTCTACTACACTTTTTACGCTCCACATAAAAATGCCTGCATTCCAAAGAAAATTACCCTTTTCAATGAATGTTTTTGCAGTCTCGTAATCCGGTTTTTCCCTGAATTGGGTTACGGATTTAATTTCGTCCGAAGTAGATTTATCATATTCAATATAACCATAACCCGTATTTGCAAATGATGGTGTAATGCCCAAAGTCATAAGTGCATCATTAGTCTTACAGAAATCAAATGCTTTCTCCACATCTTCTGCAAATGCGTCTTCATCCTCAATCCAATGGTCGCTAGGAGCTACGATCATCAAAGCATTTTCATTTTCTTTCTGAATTTTTAGCGATGCATACAAAATGCAAGGTGCCGTATTACGCATAGCTGGCTCCAATACAACTTGTCTTTTTGTTACAGATGGCAACTGCTCAAATACCAAATCGTTATAGCGTTCATTAGTTAAAATAAATATATTTTCTTCTGGAATTAAACGTGCCAAACGTTTAAAGGTTTTTTGGATCAATGTATCTCCTGTACCCAACATGTCATGAAACTGTTTTGGAAAATCTTGGGTACTGACTGGCCAAAATCTCGAACCAACTCCACCTGCCATTAAAATGGCGTAATAATTTGAATTTTTACTCTTCATAATTAATTATCTTAATCTAAAACTTTTACTTCTGCATTGGGATTAAAAAGATACAATTTGCCAGAAATTACTTCAACACATTCATAGCGCTTTCTTCGTTTTTGACCTTTTTTAAAAATCTTACCATTATACAATTTAAAATCTGTGCCCAAAGGTACCTCAAATACATAAGTTTTGTCGTTAGGTGGGTTGAATTGTTTTAGCGCCAATGCCAAATCGACGTCTGTATCGCTAGAAGCTTTTGGGTTTTTAAAATGCTTGGCTAATAGCGGTAATAATTCATTTGGAAAAACATCTGGTCGTAAAAACGGCAACATTAAATGCTGAAAGATTTGCTTCCATTCTTTGCCGTGCGGCTTAATTGATCTGCCATGTTTTGTATAGGCTTCAAAATGAGCAATTTCATGAATTAGCGTAATTAAAAATCGGTAAGGATTAAGATTGGAGTTAATGGTAATCTGATGCTTTCCGTCCGGTAATTGACGATAATCCCCATGTCGGGTTTTACGCTCGTTTTTAACCTTAACAGTAAGATTATCAACAGCTAATAATTCCTTTACCATAGAAATAGATTGATTTGGTATAAATTTTAACAGCGTTGTAATCATCGCAGCAAAAATAAAAGATTATAGTTTCATTTTCCTTCTAAAACAAACAAAATATCAGAAATTACAGACTCAGCAAAATCCCGAATATAATATATGTGTAATTGCTTCGAAATAGCAAATCTTAATTTTTATTGGGCTTGATATTCACTCAAAAAACTTTTAACTTAGCGAGAGCTGCATTAAAACATTAATCATTTATGGCATTTATTGACTATTACGACATTTTAGGAATCGATAAAAATGCTTCAAAAGCTGAAATAAAAAAATCCTACAGAAAGCTCGCAAGGAAATACCATCCCGATTTAAACCCTAACGATAAAGAAGCTGAAATTAAATTTAAGCAGATCAATGAAGCCCATGAAGTACTGGGCAATGATGAAAAAAGGAAAAAATATGACCAATATGGTGAAAATTGGCAGCATGGTGAAGCCTATGAGCAGGCTCAAAAACAGCAAAGACAATCTTACCAAAACTATCAGAGAACATCTGATTTTGAAGGTTTTGGAGAAAGTGAATATTCAGATTTTTTTGAGTCTATGTTTGGAGGTGGATTTTCGCAAAGAGGTTCTAACGTAAAGTACCGCGGACAAGATTTTAACGCACAATTAAAACTCAATTTACGAGATGTCTATACCTCACAAAAACAGATACTTACTGTAAACGGAAAAAACATTAGATTAACTATACCCGCAGGTGTATCCGACGGACAAGTAATAAAAATAAAGGGTAAAGGTGGTCCAGGAGTAAATGGAGGACCTAATGGTGACTTATTGATTGAATTTAAAATTGTAAACAACACACAATTTAGACGAGATGGCTCCGATTTACACAGTACTGTAAATCTTGATTTATATGAAGCAATTTTGGGAGGCAGCAAAACTGTAGATACATTTGATGGCAAAGTTAAACTGAATATTAAACCGCTGACTCAAAACGATACCAAAGTAAAACTAAAAGGCAAAGGATTTCCAAAATACAAACAAGAAGGAGCATTTGGAAATTTGTATATTAAGTATAAAGTTGAGCTTCCAAAAAAACTCAGCCAAAAGGAAAAAGAGCTGTTTGAAGAATTAGCAAAACTAAAATAGAGATGACGAAGCCGAATTATATAACCTTACCAAAATTATGTACCCATTATCAATTAGAAATGTCTTTTTTTAATGAGCTAAACGATTATGGTCTAATAGAAACAATAACAGTAGAAGAAGACATTTGCGTTCATGCCGATCACATAGGTAGTATTGAAAAAATAATTCGTTTGCATCAGGATCTCAATCTTAATTTTGAAGGTATTGATACGGTCTTTAATTTATTAGAAAAAATCGATGAATTACAGGAAGAATTAATTTCTACCAAGAATAAGCTGAAACGGTATGAAGATATTTAATCAGACGTTTGCGAAGCCCAAACCAATGAAATCATATCGTAAAAATTGCCTTGATGAAATTTATATGCGTTCTCAGTATCAACTCTATGTACCAAAACTAAGTTAGATCCAGGATAAACACCTAACATATGTACTGCATTTCCAGTGTGAAAAAATGATTTGGATGTTCTATTTTCGGTTGGAATCAACACATTCCATAACATACCATATCCAATTCCATAAGCCTCATTTGTAATGGAATAAGGTTGAGTAGAAACTTCAATCCACTGCTCAGGAATAATTTGAATACCGTTCCATTTTCCTTTGTTTAAATATAGTTGACCATACAAAGCCAAATCCTTTACAGATAATCTGAGATGATAAGCGGGATACTTAGATTTGTCATCTTCATATTGATAAAAGCCATCCACATCTGGAATTTCCCAATTGTCATCTGGATTTTTTACGGTTATGTAATTATTGGAATATGTCATTCCCAGAGGTTGGGCAATGTGCTGATAAAACAAATCAAAAATTGTTTTACCTGTTTGCTTTTCTAAAATAAAACCGAGTGTATTAAAGTCCCAATTATTATAATAAAAATTTTCATTTGGTAAGTGAGTACCTCTTTCTGGCATATCTGCTAGCATACCTTCTGACACAGCTGCAGCACTATGATAAATACCTGATCTTGATTTTAGTAAATTAGCGATGGTGGCCGTTTTCTCCACTTTGCTTAGAGAATAAATATCATCTATTTGGAGCTCTCCAAGAGTCATTGTAGTATCTATAGTCCCATTAGAAACATAAATACCATACAGGGAATTTAATATGGCTTTTCTAATGGAATGTATAAGAATCTTTTTTTCGGTATTTCCCCAATCATAAATCACCTTTCCATCAACTAGAATCATTAAAGATTGAGATCCAGAATTCTGCAAGTAATTACCTAATGAATCTAACTTTGTTTGGGAAAATCCTTTCTCTGCTGGATTAACTTTAACAAAGAATTTTTCTTTCTCTGAACAACCCGACCCAATTAACATTATAAATATAACTATCAGAAATGGTAAGTTTTTAATCATGTAGTTTTATTTAAAGACGAATAAATAATTTTAGTGTTGCACTAAATTTTATTTAAGGTGTAGAATTTGAAACTTGTAACACTTTACCATTGTAAAATTTATTACCATTTAAGGCAAAATCCTGAATATAACTGGCCATTTCTTTAGCCGTTGTTGGCGCTTGATAATCCGGAAAAGCCTCTGCCAGCATTTCAGTCTGCACGGCACCTAAAGCCAAAACGTTAAACTGTGGACCAGTTTCCTTATATTCTTCGGCTAGTAATTCTGTCAATGTAATTACCGCTCCCTTACTTGAACTATAAGCCGATAATCCAGGAAATTTAACGCTGCCTTGAATGCCTCCCATTGAGCTAATGGTTATTACATGGCCATTATTTCTCATAAATGGCAAAACAATTCTAGTTAATTCTGAAACACCAAAAACGTTGGTTTGGTAGATTTTTTCAAAATCCTGAAAAGAAGTTTCAGCAAAAGGCTTATTGAGCAAAAGACCTGCGTTATTAATTAGAATATCCACTTGTTTCCATTCCTTATTTATAAAATCCTTGACTTTCAGATAGTCCTCTGCTTTACATAAATCAAACGCAAAAGACGAGATATTATCAAATTGAAGATTGGAAACTGGTGCAGCGTTTCGAGATAAAGCCAGAACATTATATCCTTGATTGGCAAACAAATGGACAAGCTCGAAACCTATACCTCGACTTGTACCTGTGATAATTATATTTTTACTCATCCTTTAATGTCACTTCTTTGTTTGGTGCATTCATCATTCCTTCTAAAGCAGGAATCATTTTGTTTATAAAACTGGCCATATGCTCATAATTCATTTTATCCGCTTCATCATCTACATGGTGGTAATAGTCAAAATTTGTAAAATCGAACGTTGAAATGGCATGAGCAGGAATATTTAATTCTTTATAAAAAGGATAGTTATCCGAGCGCATAAAGAGGTTCATTTTTTTTGCATCGGGAAAAAACCCTACAACTTCAGATCCTGCATATTTATTTAGGGTTTCGGCAAAATTGGAGCGCTCATAACCGCTCATATAAGCCATTGATTTATCTTCAGCTCTTGGCACACCTATCATTTCAAAGTTAATCATGGTATAAGCATCCATACCTTGTTCTTTTAAACGTTCCGCCAAATGTCCTGAACCAACTAATCCCATTTCTTCAGCAGAGTATAGTGTAACAAGAATACTGCGTTTATTAGTTTTTGCCTTAGCGAAATGTTTAGCAAACTCCATTGCTGCAATAGTCCCGGACGCGTCGTCATTTGCACCATTTGCAATTTTATCTCCGTTCACCTCCTTATCGAAACCAATGTGATCGTAGTGGCCACCCAGAATCACATATTCATTTTTAAGCTCTGGATCTGTACCTTCAACAACGCCAACAATGTTATAGCCGGTTATCATTTTATCAAGATCAGAACTTCTTCTATTATTGAATTCGAACTTATCTCGATACGTTTCAAAATAGGGTTTAATTCCATTTACTTTTAAATAATTTTCAATAAAAACCGCAGCTTTTTCAATACCCTCAGTTCCTGTGGCGCGACCTTCCAATTCATCTGAAGCTAAAAACTCCATGCTGGCTTTAACAGCTTCAGCAGAAACCGTAGGCTGCACAGGTGAAGCCGTTACAATAACTTCTTCAGGTAAATTATTGTTTTCTACATTTTGATTTGCAGTATTGTTTTCTACCGGATTTTCAACAGTTTTTTGACTTGAAGAACACGCAAGTAGAAATAAAATGACTAATAGTGAAAGTGCTTTGTTCATTGAGATAAGTTTTTTTCATTCCAATAAATTGGAACTAAATTAAATTTTGAGCTTAAAGATAAAAAATCCTGATTCGATTGAATTATCAAATCAGGATTTTTGTGTTTAGATTCCTCACAGTAGTTCGGAATAATTTTTAAATGCTACACCAACATGGTCACAGGATTTTCAATATATCCTTTTAATGTTTGTAAGAATTGAGCGCCAGTCGCACCGTCTACCGTTCTGTGATCGCAGGCCATAGATAATTTCATTGTATTACCTACCACAACCTTACCGTTTTTAACCACTGGCTTTTCTATAATTGCACCAACTGAAAGTATTGCAGAATTTGGTTGATTGATAATAGACGTAAAACTTTCTATGCCAAACATGCCTAAATTTGAAACTGTAAAAGTACTACCTTCCATTTCGTCCAACTTTAATTTCTTATCTCTTGCTTTACCAGCATACTCTTTTACTGCTGCATTAATCTGTGGTAAAGACTGCTCATTAGCAAACTTTACAACAGGTACAACCAATCCGTCTGGTACCGCAACCGCAACACCAATATGCACATGATTATTCATTCGCATTTTGTCGTCAAACCATTGTGAATTAACTTGTGGATGTTGCTTTAATGCCAAGGCGCAAGCCTTAACAATCATATCATTATAAGATATTTTTGTATCTGGCAGTGAATTATATTGTGCTCTAAACGCAATAGCGTTTTCCATATCAAATTCTACATTGAGATAATAATGAGGTGCTGTGAATTTGGATTTAGCCAAATTTTTAGCAATTGCTTTTCGCATATTTGAATTCGCAACCTCATCATAATCCTCTTGACCAGTTGGAACAAATTTACCTATTACTGCTGTTGAAGAACTTGGTGTAAAGTTTTCAATATCACGTTTTACAATCCGTCCATTTTCTCCTGATCCTTTAACCTGATTTAGCTTAATACCTTTTTCATCAGCCATTTTTTTAGCTAATGGTGAAGCAAAAATTCTTCCAGAATCTGAAGTTGTATCCGAAGTTGAACTTGAGCTTGACTTTTTAGAATCGTCTTTCTTTGGTTCTTCTTTAGTAGCTGAGCTTGTCGAATCTTTAGGTTCAGTTTTCTTTTCTTCTGAAGTGTCTCCACCTGCTTTAAAGTTTTTGGCTATACCAGAAACATCAGTTCCTTTTGGACCAATAATGGCTAACAACGCATCTACTTTTGCAGACTCACCTTCTTCCAATCCAATATGTAACAAGTTTCCAGATTGAAACGATTCGAACTCCATAGTGGCCTTGTCCGTTTCTATTTCGGCTAGTATTTCGCCTTCTTCAACCTCATCACCTACTTTCTTTAGCCAAGTTGCCACAGTACCTTCTTCCATGGTATCGCTTAAACGTGGCATAGTAACTACTGTTACACCTTCCGGTAATTCTTCTGACTCATTTGAATCTTCTTTTTTCGCTGAGCTTTCCGAACCTTCAGAATCATCTTCTTTATTTTCTACTTCGCTGTTGTCTTGATCACTTGTTGATTCAGAGTCGTCTTCTTCACCACTTGAATCATCTTCCGTTGATGCTGATTTACCATTAACTAAATCCGAAATATCCTCTCCTTCTTCACCTATAATAGCTAATAACTCATCTACCTTGGTGGTTTCACCTTCTTGCACACCAATGTGAAGTAACGTCCCTTCATGAAAAGATTCAAACTCCATAGTTGCCTTGTCGGTTTCAATTTCGGCTAAAATATCTCCTTCCTCAATTTTATCCCCTACTTTTTTTAACCAAGATGCAACGGTACCTTCTTCCATGGTATCGCTCAAACGTGGCATATTTATTACTTCTGCCATTGCTTATTTTATTTTATGTTCTATAAAAGGATAATCTTCTTGCTCGTAAACAGCGTCGTACATGAGGCTCTTTTCTGGGTAAGGAGACTCGTCCGCAAATTTTTCACATTCTGTTACTTTTTTCTTAACGCGCTTGTCAATTTCTTTAATTTCATCTTCAGTAGCGTATTTCTTCTCTAGAATCACCTCTTTTACCTGAGTAATTGGATCGATCTTTTTATATTCTGCTACTTCATCCTTAGTTCTGTAATGCTGCGCATCAGACATGGAATGTCCTCTATAACGATAGGTTTTCAACTCTAAAAATGTTGGACCTCCACCATTACGTGCACGTTTAATAGCCTCATCAAAAGCTTCTGCCACCTTAACCGGATTCATCCCGTCTACTGGTCCGCAAGGCATTTCGTACCCTAATCCTAGTTTCCAGATTTCTGTGTGGTTAGCGGTTCGTTCCACTGATGTTCCCATTGCGTAACCATTATTCTCGCATACAAAAACCACCGGTAATTTCCATAGCATTGCCAAGTTAAAGGTTTCGTGCAACGAGCCCTGTCTTGCAGCTCCATCACCAAAACAGCATAGCGTCACCGCATCAACATCATGATATTTGTCTCCAAATGCGATACCAGCACCTAAAGGAATCTGCCCACCCACAATACCGTGGCCACCATAAAAACGATGTTCTTTTGAAAATATATGCATAGAACCCCCTAAACCTTGAGACGTTCCTGTAGCTTTTCCGTATAATTCTGCCATTACACGTTTTGGGTCAACTCCCATACCAATTGGCTGAACGTGATTACGATAGGCCGTGATCATTTTGTCTTTTGTAAGGTCCATAGCATGTAAAGCCCCTGCCAAAACAGCCTCCTGACCATTGTATAAGTGAAGAAATCCTCTAACTTTTTGTTGAATGTACACTGCGGCAAGCTTGTCCTCAAACTTACGCCAGAACAACATGTCCTCATACCATTTTAGATAAACTTCTTTTGTTACTTTTTGCATTAAATGATGTATTAAATCTTTCGATTTGGTTGATTTGAACTGTTTCGAAATCCCTTTATCAAAAGGAAAAGTTTAATAACAAAAATAACACTTTAGCTAGGAATGAAGAAATTGAAATTGGCAAAAAAAATATGAAAAAAATAAATAATCGTTACCGAAACCCTATAAAACTGAATTTTCAAAAAGTAAGGGCAGTAAATTGGATAGGGAATCTGACTTGACCACTTTGCCTTTGGCACCCATAAAATAGATTTCAATGGGTTGATCTTGTTTAAGTTCGTACTCTGCTATTGCTTGTCTGCATGCACCACATGGCGGGATTGGTTTATCCGTTACCTGATTTTGTGAAGAGGCAGTTAGCGCCATTTTTAAAATCTTTGCATTTGGATATTTTGCACCAGCGTAATATATGGCTGTACGTTCTGCGCACAACCCTGACGGGTAAGACGCATTTTCCTGATTACTACCAATTACCACCTTATTATTATCTAATAATATGGCCGTACCAACGTGAAATTTTGAATATGGAGCATAAGCATTATCTCGAGCTTCTATTGCAGCGTTCATCAGCTGCTGAATCTCTTCGTTAAGATGTTCTGGACCTTCGTAAACTTTTAATTTTGTTTCTATCGTAACCTCCCTCATATCGGAACTATTTTAGACAAAAAAACTATTGCTTTTTAACAAACAATAGTTTTTAAATTAGATCATTTATGTGTTTTTAATATTCGCTGTACTCTCCATCTCCAAAGTTAAATGTCAATGAAAATCGTAATGTGTTTTCCAAAGGACTTTGAATTCTTGATGCTGAAAACAAATATGACAAGTCTATATTGATTGTGGTATATTTAAAACCTGCTCCTAATGCGAAAAACTTACGAGCACCTTTGTCGTCCGCTTCATTGAAATATCCAGCTCTCAACGCAAAAGAATCCTGATACAAATACTCGGCACCTAAAGCCCAAGTAAACTCTCTTAGCTCTTCACTAAAACCACCTGGCGCATCGCCAAATGACTGAAATACACCGGTGATAAAACCTACGTCATTATCTTGACCTTCAATAATTACATTTTCTTGTGTATCTATCAACTCATCATCATCTGGCTGAGGGTCATTTGCATTCGGTTCATCATACATACCATTTCCATTATTATCAACGTACTCAACTCTTGTACCTCTAATTGGAGGAGTTGGTACCAAATATTTGGAAACTTCCGCAGTCAATCCAAGCGTACTATATTGATCAAAAATAAAATCGAAGCCTGCTCCAAGTCTTAAATTGGTAGGCTGAAACGAATCTTCTCCACCATCATCATACTTAAATTTAGGACCTAAATTCTGAATCGCAAAACCTGCTCTCCATCTTCCATTAAAATCGTTATATGCCTCTTCTTCACTTTGGTAATAACCTGTAATGTCAGCGCCAAAAGTACTTGCAGGCTTGGCGTTTGAATTTGGTAAAGCACCAATACGTAAAGCAGATCTTAAATAACGCAAGCCAACTGCCATAGCAAATTGATCCGATAAACGCAATGTATAGGCAACGTCTACTGCATACTCATTTGGTTTCACGGCAATTCCGGGATCGTTGGCATCTTGTGTTAATACGATTTCGCCCAATGAGAAATATTTTAAACTTGCAGAAACTGCACTATTTTCATTTAGTCTATTATAATAAGTAGCATAGCTTAAGGATATATCGTTGACCAAACGTGTTAAATATGGCGTAAAGCTCAAACCAATTCCAGATTTTGATTCTGAAAACACATACTTTGCTGGATTCCATTGTTGCGAAAATCCATCTACAGATGTCGCTACGCCAATATCACCCATACCTGCAGATCGAGAATCTGGTGCAACCAACATAAATGGTAAACCCGTAGTTATTACACGACTATCATTATCATTCGGGATAAAATCGACTGAATTCTGTGCAAAAGAAAAGCTAAGTGTTGTTAAGGCTATGAAGCCGAGAATAAGTTTTTTCATGAGTTTTTTTAAGTTCTTAATGCACTGAGAGTTGCACTAATAAGTTAACAAATATAATTTTTTATTAGAGTATTACAAGTTTTTCAATTCTTTCAACTTGCTTATTTAAACGGTTAGATTTCACTTTTAGTTTATAGACATAGACACCTTTTCCAATTTTATCTCCAAAATCGTCTCTACCATCCCATATAATGTCTTTAGACAATGAGCTCACAGACTTACTCCCTCCTGTGGTTTGACCATTCAAAGTTCTGACCAATTTACCAGAAACAGTGAAAATTTGAACAGAAATATCCAGTGGCTCCACACTATTATGATTGAACCAAAACTCTGTATAACTCACAAAAGGGTTAGGATAATTCAAAACATTATTAATTACCAATTCTTCGTCTTTATCAAAAACGGTAAATTGGATTTCTGAGATTGAAGAATTATTATAAACATCCCAAGCTTTTAACGTCAACGTATGCAAGCCTGGCTCTAAATCCCTAAAAGCATAAGAAACTGTTCCGTTGGTGTAATCATCTATATTAGCTTGATAATAATCATTTAGTACCACTGGATTAGTCTCGTCACCATCAATGATGGCGGTTATGTCATGCCCAATACCACTTGCGGTATTGATTCCATTTGCGTCTTGAAGTTTTGCTAATAGTGTAGGAGATTCATTTGTAATTCCTCCAGACACAAAGTTCTCGTCATTCATAAATAAATTGATGACTGGACCAATATTATCTTCTGGTGCATCTTCATTAATTCCACCGATTTGCACATCAAAATTTGCGCCTGTCTGGTCGGAAGTGGAGTTTTCATTTTTAGCATAAAAACTCACCTTTCCATTCCCTACAGGGATTCCAATATCTCTTGGCACTATAAAATCAAATTCGAACTGACCATTCTCAATTGTTGCTTGACCTTTAAAAATTATTTCACCCAAAGTATTGAAATCCAAAATAATTAAGCCATTATTATCTTGCACTCCATCGTTTCCTAATGTCTGACGTTGAATGTCCTTATCCATAACCGTCGCTGTTAATGTACCGTTATAGTTTGACAGTAAATTACCACCACCATCAACAACTTCACCAGCCAACTTAGTATAGCTTAAGGCCTTTAATGTGTCGATAGGTTGAGAAATCGCGACATCGTTAACTCTTGTAAGCCTTACATTTGGTCTTGGAATAGCTAATTTCATTGCTGGGTCACCAATTAAAAACACCAAATATTTTTGATTATTACCAGCAACAGCATTATCTGACTTTGCAAGTCTTAAGGCTTCTCCAATGGACGGATAGTCGTCGGACCCAAAAGCAAATAAATAATCATCTAAAGTTTCATTAAAGTCCACTCCGTAGAATAGAAAGATTTGTCTCGTCGTGGTAATGAGACCGACTGCACCTCCGTTTTTATTCCAAAACGTGAATTCACCTGCCGTATCTCTATTGGGATCATCAAATTTCGTGTATTCGCAAGTTACGGTTACAAACACATTGAATTTGCATATGTTATTAATCTCCTTGGCATCATCTACATCGAATATACGTTCTTTTGCCAGACCGTCTTCACCGCCATGACCAAAATAATTAACTACAATTGCACCTACTTCAATAGCATCTTTGGTAGCCTTATTAACTCTTGGATATCGATCACCTGCGGAGGACGATTCCTGAACAAAAGCATCAGAATGAATTTTAGTAACGTTAATAAATGGTTTTTCAGTTTCTAAAGATGTCCCTAGACCTTCCGTTGTTTCCTGTAACTGTCTTTCATTTACAACATCTACATCGTCAGAGATAACAATGACATTATTCCTCCAGCTGCCGTAAGCCTCAGGTTGGTAGTATGCTGCTATTTTATCTACCATCTCCCGTGCTCGTTGCAGATCTTCAGCTAAAATTCTTCCAACTGCAATGTCCAATCTGGCCGCGATACCAGATTGACCATCTAAAGTACCTTCATTGGGATCCATCATTCCATAAAAATCATCAGATACAAAAGATGAAGACAAACTAAAACTGCTGTTGCTATACCAAGATGGTACAATGTTGGTGTTATTACGAATCCTGTTTTTGTAATCATAAGAGCCATCACCAAAGAGACATAAGTACTTAAGTCTATTTTCTGGCGAGCTGGCATTATCATAAACGTATTTTACGAAGTTTCTAATCGCCGCTATATCTTGGCTACCAGTGCTAAATTCTGTATATATTTCTTCAAGGGTTACAACCTTAACATTAAGCTGATATTGTTCTCTATTGATCTGGGCCAGCCTTTCGGCCTGAGAAGAAAGATTTTCAGGTGTTACAATGATGTAGTCAATATCCTGAAATTGCCCTTGTGGATTATTGAAAATTGTACCCTTAAGATTCTGGTTGGCAACTATAGATCTAGAATCGATCTGTGGCTCGAACAAATCTGAACTACCAAATGCAATATAAGTTCTCACTTCACCTGCCTGAGTTTTAAATGAGAACTCACTAACGCTATCTGTATTTAGGACAGAAGATACATTAAAACGGTCGGTAATATCCCAAACTTCCTTTACACTACTTGCATTAGACAATGTATATTCAACAACGCCTGGCATATTATTGACCTCCTCATTATAGAATTTTATTTGATCACCATCATATATCAATTGTCTAGTAGCTTCAATATTTATATAATCCAAAAAACCATCTGCAGTCGGGTTTCCATTATTATCGTAATTGAGTGTAACAGAAATATTATCTGAAGCAATATCTATACTGTTATTAAACGCATTTGCACTCCCAAGGACAAAACCTTCATTTATTGCACTTAATTGTAGATTAGACACATTATTACCATTGATATCTATACTCATTACGGATGAAGTAGCCGACACCGCACCTACAGCGATACTGAATTTAACTGGAACACTTGCGACTAAGTTAGGGAAGTCAAACTCATAGGTTCTCCTATTTTCAATATCAAATTTATCACCAAACCATCTACGACCCAATTTGGCGAGATTAAATTCGTCTACTTCATAAAATTGATAATCTTGAAACGTATTAATATTTATACTGGGAGCAGTATCTATAGCTGGCATTGTACCGATTCGTTTGCCATTTCCTGAACTTACATTAATATAATAGTAAGTTTTATCCGTGTACAAATTAATATTGGTATTACTTTCTTGGCTATAGACATCTGGACCTTCACCATAAAAAACAATATAATCTCCGTTATCAAAACTGCCATCTTCCTCTCCAACAAATTTGATGGCATTTTCCACAACGTCATATGGGTAATTAGCCGAATTGGCATATGGTAACATTCTACCGCCATTGCCATAAATCTTTATGTTTCTAGGATCAACCGAATTTGTGTTAATACCAAGACTATTCAGAAAGCTTTTTGTAAGTCGGAATACTCCAGATTTGTCAATATAGAATCGATACCATTCACCAGAAGTCAACACAGAATTTGTGATTACATTGAAACGATTAGAATTTCTATTTAAAGAACTGTTATTTCCAAATTTATAATTGAGGGTGAAAGATGTGATTTTACTAAACCTATTTCCATCTTTTATTATCGGAGACAACTCAAAGGAGTTGGACAACTGTCCCCTTGCATTCGTATTATAAAACTTTAAATTTGGGCTTGAAGGTATGAGCTCAGTATTAAGACCTTTTAAATCATTCTGACTGATTTGCTCGTAAGTTACATTTGATAACGAAGCTGAGTTTTCATCAACAAAACCTTCACTGTCCCATTGAGCAAAAAATTTTATGCCTTTGGTATCAGTATAACTGAAATGTTCATCATTAAACACTGGCACCTCTATTTTACTCAGTGAGGTTTCCACAACTTTGGTTCCATTCCATTCTATAGTGTATTGTTTCTTTTGCCCAAATATGAGCAATGAGAAACAGAAGAGAAGAATCGTATAGTAATATTTCATTTATACTTTTTCAGGTTTCTTTGTAAAATTCAATAAATTCAAGCACCTCACCTTTAAATTTCACAGTAAAATAACGTGCATAAAAACCCGTTATTATAGTAGCGTAATTTTTATTTCAAAAATACAACAATAATTTATTTTTAGCTTCGTTATTAAAACAGCAAAATACACCGATAAACGTCAAAAAATCCGATGTGATGTTTAAAAAAAAGGATGAAATGCACATTTTTTTACAATTTTGCTTAAAAAAAAGTTGTGCGTTTACCTTTAATTACTATATTGCGAGTCTAAATTTAACGAGCTTACTTAAACGTATGGATATGAAAAATGTCTCAAACCTAAAATTTTTAATAGCAATTATGCTTTGTGCATCAATTGTGAGTTGCAAGCGTTCTTCGGGATCTGGCAATGTAGATAGTGCTACTGGCTGGAGAATAAACGACAGACAAGGCGGCTTTCAGTACAACACTGACTTTAAAGAGCAAGAAACACCTCAAGGTACTGCTTTTGTAGAAGGAGGTACTTTTACCATGGGTAAAGTGCAGGACGATCCGATGCGCGATTGGAATAACACACCAAATCAGCAGCACGTTCAGTCATTTTATATGGATGAAAATGAGGTAACCAATGTAAATTATCTTTTTTACTTAGATTATTTAAAGAGCGTATACCCTCCAGAAGATCCAAATTATGCTTTAATATATAAAGGTGCTCTTCCAGATACATTAGTTTGGAGAAATCGTTTGGGTTATAACGAAATGATGACCGAAAATTATTTGCGTCATCCTGGTTACGCTAATTACCCTGTAGTAGGAGTAAGCTGGATACAAGCTGTTGAATATGCCAACTGGAGATCTAACCGTGTAGCGGAAAGCTCTTTACAAGAAGAAGGTTATATCAAAAGGGATGCCCAATATACCGATTTGAGTGCGGAAAGCACTTTTGATGTTGATACTTACATCAACGCACCATCTCAAACTTACGGTGGCAAGGAAGAGGTATTACAAGGAGGGAGACGAAGACAACAACTTGATGCAAACGGAGATCCAATTAACATCTATGCCAATAGAGAAACTGGTGTTATTCCAGTAAAATATAGACTACCAACTGAAGCTGAGTGGGAATATGCAGCGTTAGGCTTAAGTGAATTACGTAGTTATAATATTTATAGAGGTCGTAAAAAATACCCTTGGGATGGTCAATATACCAGATCAGGGAAACGTGCAACGCGTGGTGATCAATTAGCCAACTTTAAACAAGGTAAAGGTGATTATGGCGGAATCGCAGGATGGTCTGACGATGGTGCTGATATTACTGCTGAAGTTAAATCTTACGAACCAAACGATTTTGGTTTATATGATATGGCTGGTAATGTTGCAGAATGGGTAGCTGATGTTTACAGACCTATTGTAGATGATGAGTTTAATGACTTTAATTATTACAGAGGTAATGTTTATACCAAAAACGCTATTAACGAAGATGGTACAGTTAAAATAGTTACTGTTGACGAAATTGTTTACGATACACTTAGTAACGGAAAAATAGTGGCACGCGATTTACCAGGTGAAATAGCAACGGTTCCTGTGGATACTGATGAAACCTATCTAAGAACTCAATTTAGCACTAGTGATAACCGAAACTTTAGGGATGGGGACAAGCGATCTTCACGCTATTATAGAGATAATTTTGACGAAGGTTCTGATCAGAGCCAAACCAGTAAAATGTACAATTCACCTAAACATAGGATCGCAGTAGATTCAGCTGGAGGTAAAATGGTAAGAGAATACGATAAATCTGCCACCAGAACTTCACTTATTAATGACGAGGTAAGAGTTTACAAAGGTGGTTCTTGGAGAGATAGAGCGTATTGGATAGATCCAGCTCAACGTCGCTATTTCCCTCAGGACATGGCAACCGATTATATCGGATTTAGATGTGCTGTTTCTAGAGTAGGTTCTAAATCACAAAATAAAAATAAAAGACGTAATTAATACGTTCTAAATATTATTGAAAAAGTCCTGATTTTATTTTCAGGACTTTTTTATTTTAGACATATGAATATAAATCAGCTTTATCATAAGTTTAGAGAAAGTTCGGGAGTATGTACAGATACACGCCAACTAACAAAAGATTGTATGTATTTTGCTCTAAAGGGCGATAATTTTGATGGTAACAAATTTGTTTCCAAAGCTTTTAAAAATGGTGCAAAATATTGTGTGGTTGATTCTAAACAAGCAGTAACAAATGCTAATTGCATATTGGTGGATGACACGTTACTAACACTTCAGGAATTGGCCAATTATCATAGAAAGCAAATTAACATTCCAATTATTTCACTCACAGGTAGCAACGGAAAAACTACAACAAAAGAACTTATTCATGCCGTTTTAGCTACTACTTTTAATGTAAAAGCGACCAAAGGTAATCTCAACAACCATATTGGCGTGCCACTTACCATATTGAGTTTCTCTAAAGATTTGGATTTTGGCATCGTAGAGATGGGTGCCAACCACATAAAAGAAATTGAATTTTTATCGAATATAGCTGAACCAGATTATGGACTAATAACCAATTTTGGCAAAGCACATCTAGAAGGTTTTGGCAGCATTGAAGGTGTTATTGAGGGTAAATCTGAGTTATTTACTTATTTGAAACAAAATGAAAAGACGGCAATAATAAATACAACTGATAAATTGCAGTTAAAGCAAATTGGCAATTATACCAAAACAGTCACTTTTGGTTCTCATAAAAATAATGACTGTGTTGTTACGTTTAAAAATGCTGATCCGTTTGTGACCGTAATTTATGATAATGTAGAAATCCAAAGTCAGCTTATTGGCGATTATAACTTTGGCAATATTGCAGTTGCTATAGCGATTGGGCAACATTTTAAAGTTCCAAAAGCACAAGTTAAATCAGCAATTGAAACATACCAGCCTAATAATAATCGGTCTGAGATTATTTCCAGAGGCTCTAATACGATTATACTTGACGCTTACAACGCCAATCCCACGAGTATGCTGGCAGCGCTTAAGAATTTCAAGCAACTCAATGCTAAAAACAAATACTTATTCCTGGGAGATATGTTTGAATTAGGTAAAGACGCCGAACAAGAACATCAAGCGATTGCAACTTTTGCCGAAGACAATTTTTCTGAAAATATAAATTTAATAGGAAAGAATTTCGACAAAACAAGAACTCTGAATTCCACACATAAATTTTCCACATTTGAAGATTTAGAACCTAAAATAAAAAATCTTACTATAGAAAACGCAACCATATTAATTAAAGGTTCTCGTGGAATGGCATTAGAGCGAATTTTAGAAATACTATAATTCTATCTATTATTATAAAAACAAAAAAATCCAAACATAAGTTTGGATTTTTTTGTTTTGTGGGTCATACTGGATTCGAACCAGTGACTTCTACCCTGTCAAGGTAACACTCTAAACCAACTGAGTTAATGACCCGTTTTCAATTTCAAAAGTAACGATTATTAGATATAGTCTAAAATTAATTTTAAGCATTCGCACAGTACTATTTTGAAACAAAAATTCCGATTTGAAAAATCAAATCGGAATTTTAATTGATGTGGGCGCGAAGGGATTCGAACCCCTGACCCCTTGGGTGTAAACCAAGTGCTCTGAACCAACTGAGCTACGCGCCCTCTAAATTGGATTGCAAATATAGATTAGTTTTTAATATCTCAAAAGATTTTTAGCAAAAAAAGTTAAATAATTTCCGCGACTACAAAAGTGCTACCACCTACGTAAATTACATCATTTTTTGACGCATTGCTTTTTGCGTTTTCCAAAGCTTCGTTTACATTGAAATAGCTTTTACATTTTAATTCATTCGCTTTGAAAAAGGATTTTAATTCCTCAGCGTTCTTACCACGTTCTACATTAGGTTTGCATAAGTAATAAGTTGCTTCTTTAGGTAAAATATCTATAATTGATTCTAAATTTTTATCCTTAACAACACCAAAAATAATATGCAACTTATTAAATTCTTCAGATTGCAATTGTTGCATTGTGTAACGTAATCCTTCTTTATTATGAGCAGTGTCTGCAATAATTTTGGGCTGTTCAGATAATATTTGCCACCTTCCTTTTAAACCCGTATTATCAACTACATTACTGAGACCGCTTTTTAAATTTGAATTTGATATTTGATATCCAAGTTTATTCAATACTTCAACAGATTGGACAACTGTTTTCATATTGTGTTTTTGATAAACTCCTTTTAAATCACTTTCATAAATAGTTTCAATTAATTGATCAGCGAAGTATATCTTGGAATTGTTCATTTTGGCCTTTGAGATAAAAACCTGTTCTGTTTCAGTTAGTGTTTCACCTATTACTACTGGTACGTTATATTTTATGATTCCGGCCTTTTCGGCAGCAATTTTTTCAAGTGTATCCCCTAAAAATTGTATGTGGTCAAAACCTATATTGGTGATTACGGATAATTCTGGAGTGATTATATTAGTGGAATCCAATCTTCCACCGAGCCCAACTTCTATTACAGCGATATCTACATTTTGTTTTGCAAAATAATCGAATGCCATACCAACGGTCATTTCAAAAAAAGAAAGATTATTTTCTTTAAAGAAGGATTTGTGTCGTTGCATAAAACCAATTACGAAATGCTTACTTACTTCTTTTCCGTTTATCTTAATCCGTTCCCTAAAGTCTTTTAAGTGTGGTGAAGTATAGAGCCCTACTTTATAACCTGCTTTCTGCAATACAGATGCAAGCATGTGGCTAGTCGATCCTTTACCATTAGTACCTGCTACATGAATAGATCTGAACTTTCTATGTGGATGATTTAAATAGGAATCTAATTTTAGGGAATTTGTAAGATCTTTTTTAAAAGCCGAAGCTCCCTTATTCTGATACATTGGAAGTTGCTGAAACATCCAGTGGATTGTATCCTCGTAGTTCATAGCTTATTGACTAACATCAAAATTGATACTAACAAAACCAATTTGTCTCGCTGGCGCATCACTATCTGCCGGCCATTTGTGTGACATCGCAATTTTCTTAGCTGGCTCTAATAAGCATGGATGTGTATTGGTAGTACCTTTTATCCCAGGTTCTGCGCTGACTACTTTACCGGCTTGGTTAACTTCAATTTTAACAACCACCAAACCATATTCGTTACATTCTTGCTTAAAAATCTGACGTGATGGTTTCCCTCTGCCTCCTAGACCATAACCCACGCCTCCTTTTCCCGGACCTGAACCACCAAAATAACTTGGTGCATAAGGATCACCTTCTGGACGTCCTTTATTACCTTCTGTATTGTCCGGACCTTCTCCACCATCATCTTTGCCATCGGCATTTTTTACTCCACCAATGAGATTGTCGAGTTTTTTTCTTTTTTCGGCCTCTTCGCGCTGTTTTCTTTCTTTCTCCTCACGTTGTTGACGTTCAATATGTTCTGCTTCGGCCTTCGCTTTGGCCTCAGCTTCTTTTTGTTTTTTTATAGCTATGGATTCAGCACTTTCTTGAGTGAGTACCTCTTCTGCTTTTGAGGGTGAAGGTGTTGGTTCAACTTGAGATTCTTGCGGTTCGGATTTTTCAATTACTTTATTTTCAACCGCTTTTTTGGGTTCGCTTAGAGGCCTGTTTCCACTTCCAAAATCGGTAGTGCCAAAATTGACTGCGACGCCATATTCTTCTGGTGGATCTAAATATTGAGGACCAACTACAAATAACAGCAATAATAGTATCACAGCTATGAGTGCTGTGATTCTTGCTGAGTTTCGTTCGTGTTTATTCTCTAAATATTTCACTTTACCGTTTTCTAAAATCTGTCAAGTACAAGATGCTTTTAAAAAATTGCCGTTTAGTTGGGCTTAACGGCCAAAATGACCTTGAATTTGTTTCTATTAGCTATATCCATAACCTTCACTACATTTTCAACAGGCACAGATTTTTCTGCTCTTAGAACAATTGTTGGTTGCTCTTGAGATTCCATTGCTGCTATCAACTGCGTTTCAAGAACGCTTTCGCCAACTCTTTTCTGATCTATGTAATAGGTTAAATCAGATTTAATGCTAACAGATGTAGATTTTTTGTTCTCCGTTTTTCCGCTTGCGGTAGGAAGAATAATGTCAATAGCATTGGTAGTGACCAATGTTGATGCAATCATAAAAAAAATGAGTAACAGAAACACAATATCCGTCATTGACGCAAAATTGAATTCGGGTGTTACTTTATTTCGGCCTCTAATATTCATAATTAGATCGGTTCGTTTAAGTGATCTAAAAATTCTACTGAATTCGCTTCCATTTGGTGTACTACCTTATTAGTTCTTACAACTATATGATTATATGCTACATAGGCGATAATACCGACTACAAGCCCTCCCACAGTTGTTGTCATTGCTGTATAAAGTCCGCTAGCCAATACATCCATCTGAATGGTGCCACCTGCGTTTGCAAGTTCAAAAATAGAAAGGATCATACCTACCACCGTACCCAAGAAACCAATCATAGGAGCTACACCAGAAATAGTAGCTAAAACACTTACATTTTTCTCAAGTTTATAAACTTCTAAACGTCCTGCCGTTACGATGGCAGTATTAATATCTTCGAGGGGTTTTCCAATTCTTGTAATACCCTTTGCTATCAATCTTGAAACAGGAGAATTGGTTTGAGCACATAGCATCTGCGCCGATTCAGTCTTACCATTACTGACGTGATCCTTTATCTGATTCATAAAATTCGAATCGATCTTAGATGCATCTTTTATAGCGAAAATTCTTTCAAAATAAATATATGTTGATACAATTAAGAGAAGAAAAAGAATAAGAATTATTACCATTCCTGCAGTACCACCACTTGTGATAAGCTCAATGATAGAGAGTGTTTTTTCTACCGACTCACCGTCAGTAGCAATATCTGCTCCCTCCTGAATATTACTGGGTAATATCATATACTGAAATGTTTAAATTTTAAGTTCTATGTGTTATAACGCTAAGAATTTCGCTTAAGTATATTTAAAATAAACCTCTTGTTACCATGAAGGCAGCCGCACCTGCGAGGAAGCCAATGAATGCCAACCAAGAAATCTTTTTCAAATACCAGAAAAAATCAATTTTTTCCATTCCCATTGCAACAACTCCAGCAGCAGAACCAATAATAAGCATACTACCACCTGTACCTGCAGAATAGGCTATAAAATGCCATAATTCGTTATCCATAGGCTCAGAGAACATTCCTAAACTGGCTGCAACTAATGGCACATTATCAATAACAGCTGATCCCACACCTAATAACAATACTACTAAATCCGAAACGCCTTCACCATGTAATTCGGTGCCCATCATTGGCATAGATTCTTGAAGCGAACCTGCGAAATTAAAAAGAATTCCTAAAGATTCTAAAGCGGCAACTGCCATTAAAATTCCCAAGAAAAACAAGATACTTGGCAATTCAATTTTTGACAATGAAGAATGCACTGGGCTATGGCTAGCGTGTGCATCATGTTCTTCTGAAACGGCTTGAGTAATGGCAAATTTTGAATTACTATAAATTTCTGCAAATATGGCTACAACACCCAAAGATAACATCATACCTACATATGGTGGTAAATGTGTAATTACTTTAAAAATTGGCACAAAAACAATTGCTCCCAATCCCAAAAACAACATTGTAGAACTGAACTTGCTTTTTGGTTTATCATCTTCTTCCTGTAACTCTAAAGTGCCTCGAAATGGTTTTAAATAGGATGCAATTAAGGTAGGAACTATCATACACAACAATGATGGTATAAATAAATAAACGAACAGTTTTCCTGTTGAAACTTTATCACCGATCCAAAGCATTGTAGTCGTTACATCACCAATTGGAGACCAAGCACCACCTGCGTTAGCCGCAATAATGATTAAACCTGCATACCAAATTCGAATATCCCTGTCTTTTACTATTTTTTGAAGAATGGAAATTAATACTATTGTTGCAGTAAGGTTGTCAATTATGGCAGATAGAACAAATGCTAAACAAGCAAACATCCATAGTAATTTTCTTCTACTATTAAAGTTTACCGCTGATTTAATTGTTGAAAAACCATCAAAATAATCGATTATTTCAACGATTGTCATGGCACCTAATAAAAACACCAATATTTCTGCCGTTTTACCCAGATGATGTAGCAGTGTCTCTTCCATCCATTCCATTTTGGCTTCATGACCGAAATTTGCAAAACCTTCTACCAAACCATGGCTTGCAGAGTCGAACCACTCTTGAAAATCATCGATACCTAACGATATCAATGCCCAACTGATGGCCATCATTACAAGTGCGGGAATGAGTTTATCTATTTTTATATTATGCTCTAAGGTTATGGCCAAATAGCCAAAAACAAATACAAGAATTATTACTGTTGTCATATTTTGGGTAGTTTATAATTATATTAGTTGTCTTAATGCAATTTCAAAAGCTGTTTCGCTAATACCGGTTTTATTTGGGTTTATTTCGTCTACTTTTTTAATGGCTTTTCTAATTACTTTTGAAGTATCGTTGAAAATGGCTTCATCCGTCATTTGTACTTTACGTTCCATAAAGTAAGCAAAAACCCTCGCCATTCCGCAATTGGAAATAAAATCCGGTATTAAACTTACTTTCTGGTCTGTATGTTCCATTATAGAACCAAAGAATATTTCTTTATCAGCAAAAGGCACGTTGGCTCCGCAAGTAATAACTTCCAGTCCTGTACTAATCATTTGGTCAATTTGATTTTGAGTAATTAATCTTGAAGCCGCACATGGTGCAAAAACTTCCGTTTGTAATGACCAGATTTTTTCATTTATTTCTGCAAATGGTATGAGATTATCGGCAACTAAAGTATTACCCGTTTTATTTAGATATAATTGAGTAATTTCTTCAAAAGAAAAGCCTTCTTCACTAATAAGCCCTCCTGCTATATCAATAATTCCAACGACTTTTGCACCCATTTTAGAAAAATAAAATGCTGCTGCAGCACCAACGTTTCCAAAACCTTGCACTACCACACGCTTTTCCTCTATGGAATCTTCCTTAATATCATAAAAATGCTTCGCAGCCACAGCTACACCGTAACCTGTAATCATATCAGCGACAGTATATTTTCTTGAAACATCTGGTGAATATTCAGGATTTTCAATCACTTTGATTACACCGTGCCTCAACTGTCCAATTCTATTGATTTTATCGGCTTGTGTTGGTTTAAAGTGACCTTCAAAAACACCTTCTTGCGGATGCCATACTCCACTTTCTTCTGTGATGGGAATCACTTCATGAATTTCGTCGACATTTAAATCTCCACCAGTTCCGTAATAGCTTTTTAACAAGGGTGAAACGGCTGCGTACCAGCGCTCTAAAACACCCTTTTTTCGCGGGTCTTGTGGATCAAAATTGATTCCGGATTTGGCACCTCCAATCGCAGGTCCTGATACCGTGAACTTTACCTCCATTGTTTTGGCAAGCGATAAAACTTCATTTTTATCCAGTCCTTTTCGCATTCGCGTCCCACCACCAGCGGCACCACCTCTAAGCGAGTTAATTACTGTCCAACCTTCTGCATCTGTTTCGGGATCGTTCCAATGGAACACTATTTCTGGTGACTTGTTCTCGTACGTTTGAAGTAATTCCTTTATCAATTTATAATGATTAGTTAGTTTCAGCAAATATAAAAAACTCTAAAGCCTTAAAAGTTAATTCAAAATAAAATTTAAGGGCTAGGAAGCAAAATTTTCCCTGACGAATGATTCCGATCCGCTCCAGTAACACTTTTAAGACAGTTGACTTCGCCTCTCTCTTTTAAGACACCCAAAAAGCCAAAAATCAAAGCTTCTTTGAATTCAACAATTTCGTTATCAGGAATAACCATGGTTATTGATGTACGAAATTTTAATCGGTCAATTAAAAAATCGTTGTACACTCCCCCTCCAGTTATTAAAACTTCAGCGTTATTATCCTTTAAATTAGCAGCAATTTGCACAGCGATGTGCTCAACAAAAGTTCTTAATACATCCTTTATTTCAAGTTGAAATGAATCAATAAGTGGTAGAATTTTAAGTTTAACCCATTCCAACCCCAAAGATTTTGGTGGTTCATCAGCGTAAAAGCTCAATTGATTCAATTGATTCAGCAAATCTATATTTATTTTTCCTGATGAAGCAATTATCCCTTTATCATCAAATTCTAGTGCTAAATTATTGACGTAATGATTTAAAATAATATTTACCGGACAGATGTCATAGGCTATTCTTTCATTTTTACTTTCGAACGAAATATTGGCAAACCCTCCTAGATTAAGACAGTATTTATACTTTTTAAAAAGTAATCGGTCACCGATTGGCACTAACGGTGCACCTTGTCCACCAAATTTCACATCTTGGACCCTAAAATCGCAAATGATTTTTTTGCCAATTTCATTAGCTAAAATTTGTTGATTTCCGATTTGATATGTGAGACCTTTCTGCGGTTGATGCAGAGCAGTATGGCCGTGGGACGAGATAAAATCTATAAACTCTATGTTGTGTTCTTTGATAAATTTAGTGATTACTGTTGCCAAATATTTAGAATATTCAATATCAACATGTAATAATTCATCGGCTGACTGATTCACCAATCCACTCAAAGTAGTTTTCCAATGTTCTGCATAATTTATGGTTTCCGAACCAATGAGATTAAAACTCCAGTTTTTGCTAAAGTTAAATTTGGCATAAATTAAATCAATTCCGTCCAGAGATGTTCCGGACATAACACCTATAACATAGTACTTACTTTTTAGCATATTAGTAAAAATAATATTCCTTATTGAAAATACCACAATAAACAATTATCTTTGCATGAATTTTTTATCGAATCAATAACAATTATTAGATTTTATGGACTTTAGTTTAACAGAAGAGCATATAATGATTCGCGACGCAGCTCGTGATTTTGCACAAACCGAATTACTCCCAGGTGTTATAGAACGTGATAACTCACAAACCTTTCCGGATGAATTGGTTAGAAAAATGGGCCAATTAGGGTTTATGGGTATCATGGTAGATCCTAAATATGGAGGAAGTGGTATGGATGCGATTTCTTACGTATTGATTATGGAGGAACTATCAAAAATCGATGCTTCTGCTTCAGTTATGGTCTCCGTTAATAACTCATTGGTTTGTTATGGTCTCGAGGCTTATGGAAGTGAAGAACAAAAGCAAAAATATCTGACCAAACTTGCAACAGGCGAGCAAATTGGAGCCTTCTGTTTAAGTGAGCCCGAAGCTGGTAGTGATGCAACATCTCAAAAAACTACTGCTATCGATAAAGGTGACCACTATTTGCTAAATGGCACTAAAAATTGGATTACAAATGGTGGACGTTCTGATGTGTATTTAGTAATTGCACAAACAGACAAGCATAAAGGATCGCACGGCATCAATGCTTTTATTATTGAAAAAGGCATGGAAGGTTTTGATATTGGACCGAAGGAAGATAAATTAGGTATTCGTGGTAGTGATACACACACATTACAATTTAATGATGTCAAAGTGCCAAAAGAAAATAGAATTGGTGATGATGGTTTTGGATTTAGATTTGCCATGAAAACACTTTCTGGAGGACGTATTGGTATCGCTGCACAAGCATTGGGTATTGCTGCAGGTGCTTATGAGTTATCATTGAAGTATTCTAAAGAACGAAAGGCATTTGGCACTGAAATTTGTAATCACCAAGCCATTGCGTTTAAATTGGCAGATATGTACACAGAGATTGAAGCTGCTCGAATGCTAGTCATGAAAGCTGCTTGGGACAAAGACCAAGGTAATAATTACGATATGTCTAGTGCAATGGCAAAATTATACGCAAGTAAAGTTGCTATGGAACACACCGTTGAAGCAGTGCAAATTCATGGTGGAAACGGATTTGTAAAGGAATATCATGTTGAGCGCTTAATGCGTGACGCCAAAATTACCCAGATTTATGAAGGGACCTCAGAAATTCAGAAGATTGTAATTTCTCGAGGATTAATTAAAGGATAATTTTAATTGAATATAAATGTAAAAGCTTCAGAATTAAATTTTGAAGCTTTTTTAGTTTTCAGCTAATTCATTGATGACTAATCGAATTTCAGCATAAGAGAATTTATCATCGATTTGGTGCTTTAAATCTGAAAGATTTTCAAAAGTTTTAGTTGGAATAATTTTCTTTAATTCTGAATAGCTTGATTCAGACATTAAATCCGGAACTTTTACTTCACCAGAAGAAATAAAACTGGCTAAGTGTCCAAATATAGTGTTGGTATTCAGCTCGCGCTCTAAAGCAATTTGATCAATTGATTTTCCTGATTTAAATAAATCTAAAGATATTTTCTTGGTGTCCCCTTTTCGTTTTTTTGGTTTTAAATCCTCAAAAACAGACACATCAGTAGAAGTTTGAATATCATTTTCATCACAATAATCAATTATCACTTTTAATATCTCGTCTCCATATTTTGCTATTCTAGTCTTACCCATTCCATGAATTGCTTTTAATTCTTGTATTGTAGTAGGTAAAATTTCGCACATAGCATACAAAGACTTTTGTGTAAATACCTGAAAGTGTACTAAATCTTCTCGTTTTGCAATTTGATTTCTTAGCTCTCGTAGTAATTCAAACAGTTCAACATTAGTTGTCCCATCAATAATTGTCTTTCTCTGTTTTTTTGGTTTCTCTTTTCCCAAGAAGACCGATTTTGCTCTCAGAGTTAAAAATTGATCCGTATTAAAAGCATCTTTCAAACCTTCAAAATAAGATAGTTTTGTTTCTAATAATTCTTCAAGATTATCTAATTGTTTTTCGATATCTTTTTGAATAGCTTTATTATCAGTGGTAAAACTAAAATCGTTTAATGCTGTCTCTATGTTAGACTTCGTCTGTTCTTTGAAATACGTTACGGCCTTTATAAATCGTTCTTGAACAATATCGTTAGATTCTGGAATTTCCTTATCACTCACCAATGTTTGTAATTGAGATTTAAAACCGTTACTGACCTTTAGCAAATTAGTTGTGCTTTCTTTTATTGTATTTATTGGTTGCTCTACTATACCTTCTATACTTCCCCTATTCTTGTAATAGATATCTAAAATTCGACCAGCAGGATATAAAAACTTATAAAAATCAAAAACTTCTAAAATTAACTGAAGCTGATATTCACGTTTAGATTGTTGTAAAATACTTTCGTTGGGTTGGTTTGCTTCAGCATTTTTATTGAAGTCAATAACATCTCGATCACTAATAATCTGATTGGGCTCAATTTTGCTTTTTAAAACCAATCCCTCCAAAGATTTACAACGGCTTAATGCCACATAGGTTTGGCCATGAGCAAAGGCTCCCTGAGCATCGATTATAGCTTTTTCAAAAGTTAATCCTTGACTTTTATGAATAGTAATAGCCCAAGCCAAGCGTAATGGAATTTGAGAATAACTACCTATTTTGTCCTCGGTAATAGCTTTCGATTCAGAGTCTACTGTGTATTTTATGTTCTCCCAAGTTTCTGATTTTGTTACAATATTGAAATCATCATCAGGGCAATTCACAATAACTTCGTCTTTCTCTAACAAAATTACTTTACCAATCTTACCATTGTAATATCGCTTTTCAGGAGAACTATCATTCTTTATAAACATGACCTGTGCTCCAACCTTTAATTTCAGCTCTTCCTTATTTGGATATGAATGTTCAGGAAAATTTCCATCTATTCTTGCTTTATATATATACTCCTTACCTTTTAATTTTTCCAGTTCTTGTTTGTTCGACTGTATCGCTTTATTGTTATGGGTTGTCAATGAAATATATCCATCTTCTTTGGTAGGTTCAAAATTTGGAAGATACCTTTTGTTCAATTCTTTAGCAGAAGATATACTCAAATTATTATTTCGTATTTCGTTTAGTATATCAATAAACAAAGGATTTTCTTGTCTATAAATATGTTTAAGTTCTATAGTTAAAGGATTACAGTTTTGAAAAGCTTCACTGCTGAAGAAAAACGCATTTTTATAAAAAGGTTTTAATAATTGCCATTCACTTTCTTTAATTACAGGAGATAATTGCTGTAAATCACCAATCATCAACAATTGTACACCGCCAAAAACTAAACTTCTATTTTTATAACGTCTTAAAGTTTTATCTAGACCATCTAACATATCCGCTCTTACCATACTAATCTCATCTATAATTAATAGATCTAGAGACTTAATTATGTTGATTTTAGTTTTACTAATCCTTCTATTAAAATTAGAAGATGAGCCCAAATCGTCATTAGGTAAAATTGGACCAAAAGGAAGCTGAAAAAAAGAGTGTATAGTAACACCTTTGGCATTTATTGCTGCAACACCTGTTGGCGCAACAATTACCGTTCGTTTTTGAGATTGTAATTTTAAATTATGTAAGAATGTAGTTTTGCCAGTACCAGCTTTCCCTGTTAAGAAGATATTTCTATTGGTATTATTAACAAAATTCCAGGCAAGATCAAGTTCCTTATTTACCCTCATGGACAATGTATAGATGAAGCGTTAAGATAGTAAAATTGAATCTTTTGGGCTCAAGTAGTAATCAAAAAAAAAACCCTTACTAATTAAATAGTAAGGGTTCTCAAAAAAGGCGGCGACCTACTCTCCCACGGATTGCAGTACCA
>NZ_JABFDH010000003.1 GCF_013403975.1 Winogradskyella ursingii | reverse complement strand
TTTTTAGAGTACGACTTGATTATTACAATGTATCTATCGACGATTTATCGTCTTTTCAATATGTCAACAATATTAGTGTTGATCATTTATGGCAACCAAGATTTAAGGTGGTTATAGCGACGGGGCTCACCTCTTACCATTCCGAACAGAGAAGTTAAGCCCGTTTGCGCCGATGGTACTGCAATCCGTGGGAGAGTAGGTCGCCGCCTTTTTTGAGAACCCTTACTATTTAATTAGTAAGGGTTTTTTTATTTATAGTTATTTGTCTAAACTTACTTTATCGATGACTATATTTTTAGGTTATAAATTCGATTAAATCATGAAGTCTGAACGTTTTTGACTAAACTATAATAAATTATAATAGGTCTAAAAAATTGTATATAGGATTGTTATTTTTTTTTATTTTTAAATATACTATCCATAATAGTATTTAGACCTTTGAAAAGAAAGTAAATAGCAGATGCACATAGTGTGGCGGCGACAATAAGTATAGGTATATATAGTGACTTTTCTTGATTGGAAAACGCAATATGCAACATAAAAGGTCCTAGGAACATTAATAGAAGACATACAGCCATTTGCCTAATTCCTTTGGATAATATCTCTCTATCTGTTCTGTTATTTTCGTCCATGGTTGATAGTATTTCTAACACTTTTATGTTTTTTAAGTAGTTTTGCAGCTTCTTCTTGAGAAACATTAAGTTCGTTCATAATCATTTTAATTCCCCTGTCTACTAACTTATCGTTACTTAATTGCATATCTACCATTTTATTCCCTTCAACTTTTCCTAATTGGATCATAGTAGCGGTAGTTATCATATTAAGTACGAGTTTTTGTGCTGTCCCAGCTTTCATTCTTGAACTTCCAGTTAAAAATTCTGGACCTACAATAACTTCTATTGGAAACTTGGATACTTTTGATAATGGGCTGTTTTTGTTACATGTTATGCAGCCGGTAATTATGTTTTTATTATTGCATTTTGCTATTGCACTAATAACATATGGTGTTGTACCTGATGCAGCAATTCCTACTACTACATCTTTTTCTGATATATTATATTTTTTTAAATCTTTCCATCCTTGTGACTTTGAGTCTTCTGCAAATTCAACAGCTTTTCTTATAGCTGTGTCACCCCCTGCTATTAATCCAATGACTAGATCTTGGGAAACTCCAAAAGTTGGAGGACATTCTGAAGCGTCAAGAATACCTAATCTGCCACTGGTGCCTGCTCCTAAATAAAATAGACGTCCACCATGTTTTAGTTTTTCTACGATTTTTTCAATTAACCCCTCTATCTGAGATAAAGATTTTTCTACAGCCAATGGAACTGTTTTATCTTCAGCATTAATGTTATTGATAATCTCATTAATGGACATTTTTTCAAGCTGATTATAATGAGAGTCCTGTTCTGTAGTTTTGGTAAAATTCATAGGTTAAATTTAAGAAATAAATTTGGCTGATTGATTTGCGGAAGAAACGGTATCTTCTACTATTCTATTTATTGTAGATTTATGGTGAATGACATGAACCATCGCTAACACCCTTATAGATTATTGAATAGTATAAGTAACTTCGTCTACTTCGGAAAGCCTAAAATAACCGAAAGGAAAATTTTCAGGATTTGTTATATTCATGCAATTGCCTCTAACGGTTGCTGGTTGTGTTTCGAATGGGCCTCCACTTTCTTCACTCCCCTGTTGCAACAAAAGAAACATAAATTCATAAAATCGTTCTGATACTCCATGATTTCTAATAGTTACAATATCTCCAGCTTCTAAATCTTCTTCCGTGTAAAATCCGAAAATTTGATTGCCATCTGTAAATTCATCTTCATATACTTCTAAAGTAGGAATTACAGGAATATTACTGAAAAATTCAAAAAAATAATAATTATCAATATTGGCTGGATCAGTATAAAATGCTTTCAGTTCTATTTCATCACCAGTAAAACCGGCATCATTGTTTTGCTCTATAAAGTCTATTGACACTACTGATTTAAGAGTTTCACTTCCTGTATAGATTTCTGCGTTATAATTAATGGTTAACTCATACGTTTCATTAATTTCTGGAATAAAATTTGTACTTCTGTAAATGCCTGTAGAGCCATCTTCAATAAACTGAAAAATATTATTACTGGAATCTTCGATTTGAACGCTAGCTCCGTTAGCTGGAGGAATTGTATCATCAAAAAATGGTGCTGACAACGATAATTTTATACTTTGTTCGTTACCTGTTGTATTTTTTAACCAATTGATAGAGGCTTCAATAACCAACCTAGGTTCAGCTTCATTGAGTTGAACATCTACTACATCTTCACAACTTAAAATAAAGAAGAGAAATATACTTGTAACACACATTATCTTTTTCATCATTTCAAAATTTAAAGTTATATGAAACTGAAGGTACAATACCAAAGATGGCAAGTCTTACTGCTTCATTGTTACCAGTCATCCTATTTTCTCTAAAGGTTATATTTGCCGCGTTGCGACGATTATAAATATTGTAAACGCTAAAAACCCATTCGCTTTTAAGTTTTTTTGAGCTTTTTGGATTTGGTTTGTAATTGACTGCGATATCTAAGCGATTATAAGATGGTAATCTGCTTGAATTCCTGGCTTCATAACTTGGCACAATGATTCCGTTATATTGGTATTGTCCATTTGGATAAGTGGCTGGCTGTCCAGTTTGAAATAAAAAGTTTGAACTAAGGGACCATTTGTCATTGAGTTCGTAACTATTTGTCAATGAAATATCATGAGTTTTGTCAAATGGAGTGTTATACCATTCTCCATTGTTTATACCTGTTTCAATTGGTGTTCTTCCTGGAGTGCGCTGTTCGGATTTGGATAGAGTATAGGCGAGCCAGCCTTTAAATTTTCCAATGTTTTTTTTAAATAAAATTTCTAACCCATAAGCCCTGGCTTCACCATTTAAAATCACCTGTTCTATTGCGTTGTTGGCTATTAAATTAGCTCCATCTATATAATCAATTCTATTTTGAATGATTTTATAAAAACTTTCAACTTCTAGTGAAAAAACATTATCTCCAAACGTTCTAAAATAGCCTAATGCCACTTGGTCGAGTAGTTGTGGTTTAACAAATTTGCCACTCGGAGTCCACACATCTAGTGGAGTGGGAGAGCTCGTGTTAGACAATAAATGCAAGTACTGACTAATTCTGTTATAACTAGCTTTTAAGGACGATTTATCATTTAATTGATAAGCTAAAGCCAATCTCGGTTCTAAATTTGAAAATGATTCTATCACATTACTTCTTTTAAAAGTTTCGGTACCGACCGGTTTGGCTTTTTCATAAACACCTAAATCTTCATTGAAATTTACTGGATTGTCATTTTCATAAACATTTAATTCTTCTTGTCCCAGACGATGAAAAGTACTCAATCGTAAACCATAACTCACCGAAACCTCATTAGTCAATTTGTGCTCTGTATCAATGTAAAGTGCATTTTCAAAAGCATATTTATCTATAAGTTTAAATGGGTTAATCCCAGAATCCTCCGTAGTAGGATTAATTTCACCAGGATTAAATTTATAATAGATGCTATTTAACCCATATTCCAGTTTAAAATTGTTGCTTATGTAATGCTTTAAATCATATTTAAGGTTGAAATTTCTGATTCCAGATTCCCAATCAAACTCAACAAAATTTAAGCGTAAACCATAATAGTAATCAGAGTATATTAGTGAAAGATTTGAAAACAATTTGTCTGTAAATAAATGATTCCATCTAAAGTTGACTACGGTATTGCCATAAGTATTTTCGAAACTATCTGCAATTTCAAATACATCTCTTCCAAAGTAACCAGAAAGGAATATGCTATTTCTATTATTGAGCCTATAGCTTAGTTTGGTATTTAAGTCATAGAAATACGCCTTACTATCTAAATCAAAAAGTGGTAGAAATAAGTGGGCATAACTACTTCGTCCACCCAATAAAAATGAGCCTTTTTCTTTTTTAATTGGACCTTCAGCCAATAATCTGCTAGATATTAGACCAATACCTCCATTAATATGAAAATCTCTATTATTACCCTCTTTTTGATAGATGTCTAGTACTGAGGAAACACGTCCACCGTATTTTGCAGGAATTCCACCTTTGTAAAGTTTAATGTCTTTAATAGCATCTGGATTAAAAACCGAAAAGAAACCGAACAAATGGGAAGAGTTAAATATTGTGGCTTCGTCTAATAAAATGAGATTTTGATCTGCCGCACCACCCCTTACATTAAAACCAGAAGAACCTTCTCCAGCATTTGTAACTCCTGGAAGTAGCGTTATTGATTTAATAACATCTACTTCACCCAAAACCACTGGCATTTGCTTAATAGTTCCAATTGATAGAGCATTAACACTCATTTGTGGTTTTTTGATGTTTAATTTTTCTACATCTTCTGTGATAATTACTTCATCAAGATTTTCAGCAGATTCTTTTAGTCTAAAATTTCGAGTGATGTTTGAATTAAAATCAATAGTTTCAGATATTGTTTCGTAACCCAAATAACTAATTTGAACCGCGTATTTTCCTTCGGGCAACGTGATAGAATAGAAACCGTATTCATTAGTAACAGTACCTGTTTGGAGGTCTGGAATGATGATGTTTACACCAATTAGTGTCTCATTGCTATCGCTATCATAAACATTGCCACTAAGTGTAAATTTGTTTTGGGCAGAAGTGAATGATGTACTTAAGATGATTATAATGAGGAATCCTAAAAGATTCTTTTTCATTTGCAATTGTTGTGTACTGTAAAAATAAAAAAGCTTCATTTTAATGAAGCTTTTTTAACTAAAGTTTAGTTTAAGATTTTGTTGAAGGTTTCACTTGGTCGCATGGCACTACCTGCCAATGCTTCATCAGGATAATAGTAACCTTTAATGTTCATGCTATTACCTTGAACTGAGTTTAACTCATCGATAATCTTTGGTTCGTGAGATTGCAATTGTTTAAAGACTTCCGCAAATTCACGTTTTAGGTCTAAATCATCTTCTTGATTTGACAATGCTTCAGCCCAATACATCGCTAAATAGAAATGGCTCCCTCTGTTGTCTAGCTCATTTACTTTACGGGAAGGTCCTTTTTTGTTTTCCAGTAATTTTTCAGTTGCATCATCCAAGGCCTCACTTAAGATTTTAGCTTTTTTATTACTATTAACTTCAGAATAATGTTCTAGTGATACTGCTAATGCCAAAAACTCGCCCAAAGAGTCCCAACGTAAGTGATTTTCTTCATTAAATTGTTGTACATGCTTTGGGGCTGAGCCACCTGCACCAGTTTCGAATAACCCACCTCCATTCATTAAAGGTACTATAGACAGCATTTTTGCACTCGTACCTAGTTCTAAAATCGGGAATAAATCAGTGAGGTAATCTCTTAGTACATTTCCTGTCACTGATATGGTGTCTTCACCATTTTTCACTCGCTTTAGAGTGAAATTAGTTGCTTCAATTGGAGATAACACTTTAATATCAAGTCCTGTGGTGTCGTGATTAGGTAGATACTTATTCACTTTTTTAATCAACTCAGCGTCATGCGCTCTCTTCTTATCCAACCAAAAAATAGCTGGAGTTTCAGATGCTTTTGCCCGTGTAACGGCTAATTTTATCCAGTCTTGAATTGGTGCATCTTTTGTTTGGCACATTCTCCAAATGTCACCTTCTTCAACTTTGTGGCTCGTCATTATATTACCAGAACTATCGATAACTTCTACTTTTCCTTTTGACGAAATTTCAAAAGTCTTATCATGAGAACCGTATTCTTCAGCTTTCTGAGCCATAAGGCCTACGTTTGGAACAGTTCCCATAGTTGTTGGATCAAACGCTCCGTGTTTTTTACAAAAATTTATTGTTGCAATATAGACACCAGCGTAACTACTATCTGGAATCACAGCTTTTGTGTCTTGTTGGTTGCCATCTGCATTCCACATTTTTCCGGATGTTCTAATCATTGCAGGCATTGACGCATCAATAATTACATCACTCGGAACGTGCAGATTAGTAATGCCTCTGTCGCTATTTACCATTGCCAAATCAGGGCCATGGTCTAAAGCAAATCTGATGTCTTCTCTTACTTGGTCACGCTTATTTTCTGGGAGTTCGTTTAATTTTTCAAGTAAATTTCCTAAACCGTTATTAACATCTACACCAATTTTTTCGAAAGCTTTACCATGTTTTTTGAATAAATCGTCAAAGAAAACCCTAACAGCATGACCGAAAATTATTGGATCACTCACTTTCATCATTGTTGCCTTCATATGAAGAGAAAAAAGCACACTTTTGTCCAATGCATCTTCTACTTGCTCCTCTAAAAATTCAATTAATGCTTTTTTGTTCATTACGGCTGCATCAATAATTTCACCTTTAAGCAAATTAAGATTGTCTTTTAAGACGGTTTTATTTCCTTTAGAATCGTTATGTACTATTTTTACTGTCGTAGCTTCCTCAACAGTTACCGATTTTTCAGTATGGGCGAAATCACCCTTAGACATTGTGGCAACATGTGTTTTAGAGTCTGGAGACCAAGCACCCATTTTATGAGGATTCTTTTTAGCATAATTTTTAACTGCCTTAGGGGCGCGTCTATCTGAATTACCCTCTCTAAGTACAGGATTAACAGCACTACCTTTAATTTTGTCGTAACGAGATTTAATTTCTTTCTCTTTATCGTTGTTTGGTTCGTCCGGATAATCAGGAATTTTATAACCTTTTGCTTGTAGCTCTTCGATAGCATCTGTCAATTGAGGAATAGATGCACTAATATTAGGGAGTTTTATGATGTTAGCTTCAGGTTGTTTTGCTAGCTCCCCTAATTCTGCGAGTGCATCCGAAACTTTCTGTTCTTCCGTAAGATAATCCGGAAAGACAGCCAATATTCTTGCTGCTAACGAAATATCCTTGGTTTCCATGGTAATACCAGAAGACTTGGTAAAAGCTTTTACAATAGGTAAAAAGGAACGTGTTGCCAAAGCAGGAGCTTCGTCAGTTTTTGTATAAATTATTTTTGGAGTTTCTGTCATGTGTAATTAAAATTTTTGCTTGTGATGTGCTTCAGTAAAAGCTTTGCAAATATACAAAAATGATAAGGTTTTTAAAGGCATGAAACCGTTTGATATCTATAAAATTTAGCTAAAAATATGTCGAAAAAAATGTTATAATATTAAAATGAGTTTAGTGGACGTAAATTGAGTATAAATGCAAAAAGCCATATCACTACAGAAAATCTGTGCTGACATGGCTTTTCTTGAAACAGTACTACTACGACTTATTTAGTATAAAAACTAACTCGGTAGTTGAAATAAATCAACCTACTTTTTTCGGTTCAAGCGTTGCTGTTTCGATTGAAACGTTTCATATCTTTCAAAATGTATTGACCTGATATTACTTAGTTTCTCTAGGTTTATTTTTCTTGATGTTTCTTTTTTAGTGCACATTATAAATGTAACAGTAAAAGCAAAACATTGCTCATCCTTTTCAAGTTCACTTTCGATCCCAATACTTCTTCAGAGCTTTCAACTTAACACATATAGCCTGCAAAGCATGCCACATGGATTAAGCTTCATGGTTGCATCACTAACACTTGCGTACACAAGCGGCTATACAACCTCAAAAAATAACCTCAGTAAATAAAGAACGAATCTCTATCATAATTAACATTAATTTGAAATAAAATTCAAAAACAAACAGAGTTTGTTGTTAATTGTCTAGTAAAATTATAAAATAAATACATATTGAGCAATTATTTAACATTTTTGATATTAACATTTTATGAACTTGATTTATTAACAATAGTTCATAAAAAAAAGCCTTCAAAATTGAAGGCTTATTAATTATATATGAAGTAAGATTATCTTCTAACTTCTTTAATTCTTGCTTTTTTACCGGTAAGGTCTCTGAAATAAAAGATTCTAGCTCTACGTACTTTTCCTCGCTTGTTAACTTCAACTTTTTGCAATGCTGGAAGGTTTACTGGGAAAATACGCTCTACACCAATAGTACCAGACATTTTACGAATCGTAAAAGTTTCTGAAGTTCCTGTTCCTTTACGTTGCAATACCACACCTCTAAAGAACTGAGTACGTACTTTTTCACCTTCTCTAATTTCGTAGTATACTGTGATAGTATCACCAGCACTAAATTCCGGAAGGTCTTTACGTGTTACAAATTCGTCTTGTACAAATTTTACTAAAGAATTCATTTTTTTATTTTTATAATGGTTATTCCAAATCAACATTCACGATTTTCGCCAGAGGTTAATTCAAAATTGGGTGCAAATATAATTAAAAAGTGGATAGTAGGTGCTAAAAATTAAAAAGTTTTGTGCTAGTCTTTAAGCAAATCTGGTCTTCTTTCTTTTGTTCTCTTAAAAGCTTGCTCTTCTCTCCATTTTTCAATTTTAGGAAAATTACCGCTAAAAAGAATCTCTGGCACCTTCATGCCATCGTACTCACGGGGTTTGGTGTAAATTGGTGGTGCCAATAAATTGTCTTGAAACGAATCGGTGAGGGCAGAGGTCTCATTGCCAAGAACACCTGGAATTAATCGAATAACTGCATCACATAAAACGGCAGCTCCCAATTCTCCACCCGATAAAACATAATCTCCTATGGAAATTTCTCGAGTAATAAATCGATCCCTTACGCGTTGGTCAACACCTTTATAATGCCCGCATAATATAATGATGTTTTCTTTTAACGAAACTTGGTTGGCAATACTTTGGTTTAGTTGTTCGCCATCAGGTGTCATATATATGATCTCATCATAATTACGTTCATTTTGAAGTTTCGATATGCATTTGTCTATAGGTTCTATCATCATTACCATACCAGCTCCACCACCAAACTGAGTATCGTCGATAGCTTTGTAGTTTCCTGTCGCGAAATCCCTTAAATTGTGAAAGTGTACTTCTACCAAATTTGCTTCTATAGCACGTTTTAAAATAGAAGCTTCAAATGGGCTTTTTAAAAGTTCTGGCAATACGGTTATGATGTCTATGCGCATAGTGTATTCAAAATTGAAAACAAAGATAGGTTTAATTCAGAGTTTTTCTAATTTCAACTTCTCTAATCGGTTGGCTCGCATATATAAAAATAGAGGAAGGCTAAAAGCAATCGCAACTACAAAAGTCAATGGAATAATGATCCACCAAAATTTTATCTTTAGCCTAAATGACTCATAAATCATCCAAACCATAAAAGTGATCACTACTACTGTAAGGTCTGCTACAATTGATTGTGCCGGTAATGTGGTTTTGGTCAGTTCAATAAAATTTGAAATTGAGGTATCCTCGATAGTCAAATAAAATTGAATATTAAAATACCAGGTGTAGGCTAATCCTGTTATAGCCAATAGTAAATAGACATGCTTAAATTTCATTTAAGTTGTATTAAGAATTTTTCCAAAAGAAATGTAAGTCCACATCTTTTTCAAACCCTAACCGCTGATACAGATATTGTGCTCTATTATCGGTTTCAGTTTGTATAGAAATACCTTTGTAATTCAAATCCTTTGCGAGTTCTTTGGCTCGGTTTATTAATGCTTCTCCAATACCTTGATTCCGATAGTTTGAATCGATAAACAAATCGTTCAGCACAAAAATGGGCTGCATTGAAACTGATGAAAACGAATGAAACAGTTGAGTAAACCCAACTGCTCTGTTGCCATCATATGCCATAAAGATGACACTATCCTTATTCTTAAATCTGTTTAAAAGAAAATGACGACTACCTGCAAGGTCAGAGGGTTGCCTGTAAAAAACCCGGTAGCCATCAAAAAGTGGAACAAGATTTTCAAGGTGGTCTATATTCGCTTTAATAATTTTCATAAAAAAATATCCGCAATTAAAATTACGGATATTTTTTATGATTTAATATGTGATGAGATGGTGGATTAAAAATCTTTTTAAGATTTACTTTTGTTAATCTCATCCTGTAATTGACGTCTTACCTTTTGTTCTCGCTCTAGAGCTGTACGTCTATGGTCTTCAAATTCAGATTCAACTTCTTCTAGCTTAAACTTTGCGTCACGAGTTAGGGTATTACTGTTCTTATATTTATAGATAAAAAACAATAGCATTGCAGAAAGAATACCTATAATAGACCACAGCAAAACATTGTAACTTGCTTTTCCCATTTGCATTCCAAATAACGACATGCTGTCTTTTTCCTCATTGGTTGTGGCTAGATTGGATTGAGTGTTCTGTAATTGTGTTTTTAGATTCTCAATTTCATTACGTTGTTGCTCTACGGTTTTTTCTGAACTATTTAACTTGGCATATGTTGTTTTTAGAGAATCGATGGTGTTTGCTTTTATCTTAATAATATCATTACGTTTTACAGCTTCGTACATCTGGCCATTTGTACCTCTAAAATTTCCGGATTTTTTTAAAATATATTCAAATTGGCTATCAATTGTACCGCTATCAAGTGATAAATTTTCATCTTCTTCTTGTGCATTTATATGTTGAAAGCTAAAAGTAACTAGCAGAACTACAGCAATTTTGGTAAAAAATTTCATTTGAGTTTGATTTTTTTGGTCTATTGAATTTAAGTTTCACAAGATAGCAATTTTAAAAGCATATTTTTAAAAATGGCTAAACAAATAGCCTCACATTTCTGTGAGGCTATCTTATATACGGATGTATTTTAAATTTAGATGTTTATTGTGCTCAATTGTGCAATATTAGTAATGTCATTTGGGTCCAAACGGTATTGGTACAAGCCATTTTCTCCAATTAGTACTATAATTTCATTGTTGATAATCACATCAAAACTATCAACATCTATGGAAGCCACCAACTGAGAATCTTCTGGATCAGAAATATCAAAAATCTTAACTTCGTCATCGCAAACAAATAGGTAGTTGTTATAAAGTGCCAATCCAATAGGTTGGGTTAAATGTTTCCTAGAAACCAAAACCGGATTGGTGATTTCCGTAATGTCATAAACTTCCAGAGCATTAATATTGTTTCCGCAACCTATGTTCGTGTGCAGTGTAACAAAAGCATGAGTGTCATTTGCAACAACTGGGTCACATGCGGTAAAATGTTGGACATCTGAAATATAGGTTGGTTCTTCTGGGTTATTCACATTATATATAAACATTCCATTTCTAGAACCTATATATAGGTAATTGCTATAGCTAAAAATGGTTTCGATATTAAATCCGATTGGCACCGTATTTACCTGAACGGGTTCTTCTTTGTTTATAACGCTAAAGACATTGAGGTCCTGGTTATCCACAACATACAAGTAATTGTTGTAAAGCGCAAAACGTGCTAAGGATCCACCTTGCCCGTTGTCTGAAAATGTTGAATCAGAATTTGTCCCGTCAGAATCACAACCTAATAAGAAACAAACAAATAGTAATAAGCTTAATTTTTTCATAATTGTTTAGTTTACAGGTTGCCAATCGATGATTATTTCATCTTGTTCTAAATTATAGGATATTTCACCTTCCGGTGACATAATTTGAGGAAAGGTGTTTTTAATACGTTTTGTAATAAGAAGTGTCTCGGTAGTTTCATTGATTTTAAATGCTATTAAATCCGTAGCATTATTGGCGTAGAAAACGTCTTCTTTAATACTTAAGTCTGAAGATCCCAAAACTTTTATAAAAGCAATATTTTCAGGGTTGGAAGGATCAGAATTATTAATAAGATGAAATCCTTTATTTACTTCATTAATAAAGATAAAATTATCCTTGACATAAATTTTTCCTGAATTTTCAATAACTCTAGGTGCGTTTTCTACTAAAGTAGTGGTTTCAAAATTTGAGCGTTTCATTATAACGGGCTCAAAATTGGAATGGTTTGCTATATCATCATCGCCACCTCCAAAAGAGATACAGCTTTGATGAGATATTAAAGCCAAAAGAGATAAGTAAAATGCAATTTTTCTCATGATTGATGGTTTGGTTACTATGTAAAAGATGCTAAATACTGAATAGGGTTGCGTGCAAAACAAAAAAATCTCGCCAATTGGCGAGATTTTTTAGAATATGAGCGTTCTACTAGTAATATGCAAAACGTCTTACTTTAGCTATATATTTGGCCAAACGTATAACTTGGTGGCTGTATCCGTATTCGTTATCGTACCATATATATAAAATTACATTTTTTCCATCTGCGCGCACAATCGTTGCTTTACTGTCATATATAGAAGGTGCTGAGCTACCTACAATGTCGCTAGAAACCAATTCATCACTCATTTCGTATTTAATCTGTTCAACTAGGTCGCCTTCTAGAGCATATTTTTTCATTATAGTATTAATGCTCTCTAAAGATGTCTCTTTCTCCAATTCTAAATTTAAGATGGCTAAAGAACCATTAGGTACAGGTACTCTAATCGCATTAGAGGTTAGTTTACCGTCTAAAGAAGGTAGCGCTTTGCTTACGGCTTGTCCTGCACCTGTTTCTGTTATTACCATATTGAGACCTGCAGCACGACCTCTTCTATATTTTTTATGAAAGTTGTCTACAAGATTTTGGTCATTAGTGTATGCGTGTATAGTTTCTAAGTGGCCTGTTTTAACTCCAAAAGAATCTTCCATAGCTTTTAACACAGGTGTAATTGCATTTGTAGTACAAGATGCGGCAGAGTAAATGCTTACCTTGTCTGGATCATGTTCTAAATGGTTAACGCCATGAACAATATTAGGAACACCTTTGCCTGGAGCGGTCAATAAAACTTTGTCAACACCTTTAGACTTTAAGTGTCTGCTTAAAGCTTCATTGTCTCTAAACGCGCCTGTATTATCAATAACTAAAGCGTCGTTAATTCCGTATTTAGTATAATCGATTTCTTCTGGTGCATTGGCTGATATGATGTTTACTGTAGTCCCATTTATTATAAGTGCACTATTTTTGACATCTGTAGATACCATTCCCGAAAAATCACCATGAACTGAATCATTTCGTAGCAAAGAGGCACGTTTTTCCAAGACCGTGGCATCAATGGCACCTCTCGTAACAATAGCTCTTAATCTTAATTGGCTGCCTTTTCCTGTACGTGTCATTAATTCGCGAGCGACTAACCGTCCTATCCTGCCAAAACCATAAAGAACCACATCTTTAGGTTGTATGGTTTTTTTCTGCTTTGCATTGCCTAATTTTTCCGAAACAAATGCCATTGCATTACCATGTTTTTGATCTTCTAAATGAAACTCATAAGTCAATTTCCCAATATCCAATTTAGCAGGTGGAAGATTGAGTGACTTAATGGCTTGGGCAATTTCTACAGAATCAAAAATTGAAATTGGTTTTTGAACAAATTCGCCAGCATACTCATGTAGATTTAAAATTTCGCTCACATTTCTATCTATCAACTGATTTCTAAAAATTACAAGCTCAATAGATTTGTCGTACCATAAGTCGCTCACAATCTTAATAAATTCAACCGTTGCTCTGCGACGGTCTGCCTGAAACGCTAACTCTTTTTCGTAAGTGTCATTAAAACCCATTTCTTTTTTGATTTAGTGATTTTTAAATTTGGCGCAAAAATACATATTTCAAACGTTTTCGTAGCGTATTTAAACGAAAATAAAAACCCTTCGTGGAAAAATTCTTTGAAGGGTTTAATATCTATCTACTAAAGGGTTATCTAATTAGAATAGAATCTTTTTCACCAGAATTGTTTATAAATTCTATTCGCAGCGGTTCATTATAAGCTCTAAGCTTCATGGCGTTTGTTGCATCTTCAATAGAATACAGTTCTTTGCCGTTCAGTTTGGTAATAATACTGCCTTCCTCTATTCCGTATTGTTTCCAATATTTAGCATATTGTTCATTGAATTTAGAAATTTTCACACCATAATCTAAATTATATGTTCTGAGTTCCCTGTCACTGGTGTTTTTAAGTACTCCAATTGGTTGTATGATTGTAGTTGTTGGCTTGAGCAAGGTCACTTTTAGATTTTCTAAATCTCCATCTCTTAGTAATGTTACATTAACCACATCGTTTGGATTTTTTGTTTTTAGATAGCCAGTAAGATCTGAGAATTTTGAAATTTCTACATTATCAATGCGTTTAATAATATCTCCTTCTCTGATTCCAGCTTTTTCGGCACCAGTATCTTCTTGAACGTCACTTACATAGAATCCTTGAGCGGTTTCAAGGTTGAGTTCTTCGGCTGCCATATTATTTAAGGCAGCTCCAACGACACCCAAAATACCGTTTTGGACATTGCCATATTCCATAATATCATTTACTATTTTTCGTGCAATATTACTAGGTACGGCAAAAGAGTAACCAATATAAGAGCCTGTTCTAGATGAAATGGCCGTATTAATACCTATTAAATCACCGTTGGTATTGACTAAGGCACCACCTGAATTTCCCGGGTTGACGGCCGCATCTGTTTGTATAAACGATTGCAGGTTTTGTCCCGATAAATCACGTGCCTTGGCACTTATTATTCCTGCAGTTACTGTTGAATTAAGATTAAAAGGATTACCGACAGCCAAAACCCATTCGCCAATTTGCGCACTATCGGAATCTCCAAAAGCCATAAATGGTAAATCTTCGTCCGGCTCAATCTTGAGCAAAGCAATATCTGTGGACTCATCCGTACCGATAAGTTCAGCCATGTAAGACTTGTTATTATTTAGCGTAATACTGATTTCATTTGCATTTTGTATCACATGATTGTTGGTCACAATATAACCTGTCGGTGAAATAATTACACCACTACCAGTACCTACTTGTGCACGTTCTGAACTACGACCATAGAATAGATCTTGCATAGTCATCGGTGAACTTACGATAGCAGTATTTTTTACGTGGACTACCGCATCAATAGTCTTTTCTGCTGCTTCCACAAAATTTGGGGCATTAGCAGATACGTTATTTAAAGTAGTTGCTGAGTTATTTGTTGGAACAAACACAGGGAAATCCGAGTTATGCTCCACCATTAAAGGGTTGTTTGTATCTTCGACCAGTAGTTTATAACCACCTAAAGTTAATAGACCACCTAATGCCGAAACCAATACTAAAGTTGCTATTTTTTTCATAATAAATTTCAGGTTTAAGTTACTATAGAACGATTAAAATTATTGAAATATTGAATTTTCATTTCAACTTTAACTACTATTTAACAAGCCTTTTTCAAAGGTATAATTACTATATTTGCGGGTAATTATGACAATGACATTTTATAAATATCAAGGCACTGGAAACGACTTTATTATAGTAGATAATCGTTTACTTAAGATAAACAAAAATGATACCAAACGTATTGAGCAGCTTTGTGACAGACGTTTTGGCATTGGAGCGGATGGTTTTATACTTTTAGAAAATGATGAACAATCAGATTTTAAAATGGTTTATTATAATTCTGACGGTAACGAAAGTAGCATGTGTGGTAATGGAGGTAGATGCATTGTAGCCTTTGCTCGGTTTTTGGGAATAATCGAAAATTCTACAAAGTTTTTGGCTATTGACGGTATGCACGAAGCGAAAATTGAAAATGGTTTGGTCCATTTACAAATGAAGAATGTCGAAGAGATACAACAATTCGAAAAGCATCAATTTTTAGACACAGGTTCTCCACATCATGTGGAATTGGTTTCTAACCTTACAAATTTCGAAGTAAAATCTCAAGGTTCAAAAATAAGATATGGTGCACCTTATAATCATGAGGGAAGCAATGTCAATTTTGTTGAGCAAACTTCTGATGATAGTTTTGCAGTTAGAACATACGAAAGAGGTGTAGAGAACGAAACCCTCTCTTGTGGTACAGGCGTGACTGCAGTAGCTTTGGCAATGCATAAAAGCGGAAAAACAAATGCAGAGTCCGTGAAATTGAAAACACTTGGCGGAGAACTTAAGATAAACTTCAAGCCGCAGAAGCAAGGCTATAGCGATATTTGGTTAATCGGACCAGCAGAACAAGTTTTTAAAGGGGAAATAGCATGGTAACGCTAAAAGGGGAGCATATATATCTACGAGCCTTAGAGCCAGAAGATTTAGATTTTGTTTACGAGATTGAAAATGATTCGTCACTTTGGTCATTAAGCGATACATTAACACCATACTCACGACATTTAATAAGAAATTATCTCAAAAATGCCCAACAAGACATTTTTGAAGCCAAACAATTGCGCTTGGCCATATGCAATGCCAAATCCAAAGCTATTGGATTAATTGATGTGTTCGATTTTGACGCTAAAAATAAGCGCGCAGGTATCGGAATTCTTATAAAAACAGAAGCCGATCGCTCTAAAGGCTTTGGTAAAGAAGCATTACAATTATTGCTTAACTATTGTTTTAAGGTATTGCACTTGCATCAAGTTTATGCCAATATCTCTGAAACTAATCACGCGAGTTTAAAATTATTTGAAAATAATGGATTTAAAAAAATTGGGTTGAAAAAAGATTGGAACTATGACGGAACTCAGTTTTTGGACGAATATATTCTTCAACATATAAATAATAATTAATGTATATAAAAAAAATTCTTTGGGCCATTGCAATTATTGGTCTAGTCATATTTGCAGTTATAGCCTTCTATATATATGGTGCGATGTTCAAACCAAATACCAAATTTAGCAAACAAACCGAATATATATATGTCCCATCCAATGCCAATTACAATCAAGTGCGTAAGCAATTGGTGCCACTTTTGGATAATATTAATACGTTTGATGCCTTAGCAAATCAAAAAAAATACACCACAAATATAAAGGCTGGTCGTTTTGCCCTTTCAAAAGGCATGAATAATAATGAAATTATCAACTCTATTAGAAGTAAAAACTTGCCCTTAAAGCTCGCTTTTAATAATCAAAATTCGTTAGAAGCATTGGCAGGTCGTGTAGCTAGTGAAATTGAGGCAGATAGTGTGTCGCTATATAAAGCAATGACAGACTCTTCCTTTTTAAACAAGAATGGATTTTCAAAAGCCACAGCTCTCGGTATGTATTTGCCTAATAGTTACGAATTTTTCTGGAACACGACGGCAGAAGAATTTAGAAATAGAATGCTGAAAGAATACAATCGGTTTTGGACAGATACCAGAAAATCAAAAGCGGAAGCGCTAAATTTAACTCCAAGCGAAGTTATAGCCTTAGCATCAATTGTACATGAAGAATCTAAAAAGGCAGATGAGCAACCAAGAGTCGCTGGCGTTTATATCAATAGATTAAAAATTGGAATGCCGCTTCAAGCAGATCCAACTTTGAAGTTTGCAGCATATCAACTGCCTCAATATAAAAATACAATCATAAGACGCGTATTGAATGTCCATAAAGAGATTGATTCACCATATAATACCTATAAGAATGCAGGGCTCCCACCTGGTCTAATAGCCATGCCAGATATGTCTGCCATAAATGCTGTGTTAAATTATGAAAAACATAATTATCTCTATTTTGCAGCAGACGCTAAGCGTATTGGATACCATAAATTTGCCAAAACACTTTCCCAGCATAATGTTAATGCACGTGAGTATCAGCGCTATCTTTCTTCTCAGGGAATTAACCGGTAATTTTGAAATGGCATCGCTATCATATCATTTGCTTTTTATTTATAAGTTTTTCCGTTAGTTCCCAATCTGGGATAAATTCGTTTTTAAAACGAAGTGATAGCTTAAACAAGCAACGAAGAAATACTGTTGTGATTACGGAAGCATCTTTAGCTACAATAACACTTGTGAGCTTAGATCAACTATGGTACTCAGATTATCCACGTTCAAGTTTTAAAACTATTAATGATAGCAATGAGTGGTTGCAAATGGATAAGTTAGGCCACGTCTTTTCATCCTATCAATTAGGTAGATTAGGTGCAAACACTTTAAATTGGGCAGGTGTTTCTCAAAAAGACCAGCTACTGTATGGCGGCACTTTGGGTCTTGGATTTTTAACAGCGGTCGAAATTTTTGACGGTTTCTCTCAGGAATGGGGTTTTTCATGGTCAGACATGGCGGCTAATGCAGCTGGTACGGGATTGTATATTGGTCAAGAATTACTCTGGGAAGAGCAGCGTATATTACTAAAATATTCCTTCCACAGGACAAGATTTGCGCAAAAGCGTCCAGATATATTAGGTAATGGCTTAGCCGAAGAATTTTTAAAGGATTATAATGGACAGACGTATTGGTTAAGCGCTAACGTTAATTCATTTCTAAAGACTGGAAGTATACCCAATTGGTTGAATTTGGCACTGGGTTATGGTGCTGAAGGAATGCTCACAGGAGATGCCAATGATCCTCTGTTTCCTGATCAAAATAGAACTAGACAATTTTATCTAAGTTTGGATGTCGATTTAACTCGGATTAGGACAAATTCTAACGTACTAAAAACTATTTTTAGCGTTTTTAACGTAATTAAGATACCATTTCCAGCACTTGAATTTAATAACCGTGGTCGGGTAAAATGGCATTATATCTACTTTTAAGTTAAAATTTTAACAGATAATTGCCTCATTTTCAGCAATTGAAAAATAGTTGTATATTTGCACGCGAATTTTGGCAAAGCTATTTGGGGAAATGTTTTGCAATAAAAGAGATAGGCTGTTATGAATAAAAATAGCATTAAGAATTTTATTTTACCCTTTTCATTTTGTCTAATGCTTGCATTGGCATTATATCCAAATTCAACTCTAAACCTTGAGGATTATTCCACAGAAGGATTGGAATTGAATTACAATTTTTCAAAAGAGCTAGCCATGCTCGATGATGCATCCGAAACTTATAAAATTTACACCCCAAATCTTGGTAAATCTTTTGAAGGGTTTAAAGAGGCATTGGCGTTTAAAGAATCTCAAGGAGATTACTTTACTGTAAATACACTTGGCTATTTAGGCAAGTATCAATTTGGTGCAGAAACTTTAAAGCTTATTGGTATCTATAATCCAAATCAATTTTTATATAATCCTGAGTTGCAGGAAAAAGCTTTTATTGCAAATACAGAGCGTAATAAATGGATTTTACGTAAAGACATTAAACGCTTTGAAGGTAAAGTAATAGGAGGAATAAAAGTAACAGAATCTGGTATATTAGCTGCCGCTCATTTGGCTGGTCCAGGAACTGTTAAAAAGTATTTACGTAGTTTTGGTGGAAGTAACTTTTCTGACGCCTACGGATCTACAGTAAAACATTATCTTAAAAAATTTGCTGGATACGATACTTCTGTAATCAAGCCTAAAAAGAAAGCAAAAGCTCTTATTTAATCTTTTTGAATTATAAAGATGGCAGGTCTTTTGTGAAAATCTTCTTTATTATTTTTCCAATCGTTAGCGGTCATTGTTTTTATATATTCTGAAGGCAAAGTTAAATCGCATGCTACACAAACTCTAGTTTGTGGCTGAAGTACTGAGGAGATATCTTCAAGCATTTTATTGTTTCGATAAGGAGTTTCAATAAAAATCTGGGCTTGTTGGTGCTCAGATGATAGACGTTCCATCAACTTCAACTTGGATTTTCTTTCATTTTTGTCAATTGGCAAATACCCATTAAATGTAAAGCCTTGTCCGTTCATACCTGAAGCCATTAAAGCCAAAAGAATTGATGAAGGTCCAACCAACGGCACTACTTGTATATCTAATTGATGTGCCAAACTAACAATATCAGAGCCTGGATCGGCAATGGCTGGACATCCCGCTTCAGAGAGCAAGCCAACTGAAATACCTTCAAGACATGGATTGAGGTAAGTATCGCGTTCTTGGTCTGTGGTATATTTGTTGAGTACTCTTAGTACTAATGAAGACTGGGATTTATTGGGCGAAATTCGTTTAATAAAACGTCTTGCGGTTTTTTCGTTTTCTACAATATAATGGTCTAATTGCTCTATAATTTTTTTGATTGAAATTGGTAGTACTTCTAAAGGTGGATTGTCACCAAGTCTAGTTGGTATTAGATAAAGTTTCCCTTTGTTAGAATTCATTAGTCTATAACTATTTTTTGTGTCATGTTAAAACCATCTTCGGTTTCTATACGTAAAAGATAGAAGCCTTTTGCAAAACCGGAGACATCAATTTTTTCAATTTTACTTTCTGTTATATAGTTTGTGATTACGAGTTGACCTTGCAAATTAAATATAGAAATAGTAGATGGAGTATTATTTTTTCTACCCGTAAAATTTATATAAAGACTTTCATTGGTAGGGTTTGGATAAATAGAAACGTCGTTAATATCCAAATCCTGATTATTTAGTGCAGCTGCATCCAGAAGGGCGTAAATATCACCTGAGCCCAGATCGGCAACGTAAAGTTCTCCATTTACGTCTTCGCCAAAAGCTGACCAACTACCAGAGAATGTATTGAACTCCATATCCCAAGAGGTTCCGTTGAAAATTAAGGTACCGATCTCGCCACTGCAAAAGTCTGCAAAAAAGTAAATCCCTTCAAAATTTGGAAATAATAAACCTCTGTATCTATAACCACCAGTTATTGAGCATTTGAAAGCTCCATCATTATTGTGGTTGTATTCTGCAATTGGAAATGTTAAGGTATTTGAAGGAGGGCATCCAGTGGTGTTAAAAGGATCATTACCTTCGTAACATCTCCAACCATAATTTAAACCGGCTTCAGAACTAGAGGCTAAATTTATTTCTTCGTTTTCACCCTGTCCAACATCACCAATCCATAACTCACTAGTTGTTCTGTCAAATGAAAATTTCCACGGATTCCTCAGACCATAAACCCATATTTCATCACTAGCATTAGTATTACCAACAAAAGGGTTGTCGGCTGGAATGGTATAAGGGTTAGAAGCATTAGAATTATTGACATCTATTCTAAGCAATTTTCCTAGCAAATTATTATTCAAGGTTTGTGCGTTATTTAGAGGGTCGCCACCATCACCTCCATCACCTGATGAAATATATAAAAATCCATCTGGTCCAAAATGCATATCTCCTCCATTATGATTGCTAAATGGTTGGTCGTAAGATAAAATTATCAATTCCGAATTATCATCGGCCAAATTAGGATTACTGGAATCTCTCGAAAATCTTGATATTACTGTGTCACCATCATTATTTATGTAGTTTACAAAAAAGTAACCGTTGCTTGAGTAATTTGGATGAAATGCCAAACCTAATAAACCGCGTTCGCCACCTGAATTGCTTACAATGCCGTCTATATCCAAAAAAGGTGTTGGTTCAAGTGATCCGTCTGCATTGACTATTTTGATAAAACCACCTCGTTCTGCCACGAATAAACGGTCGTCTCCAGCGTGTTTGATGTTCACGGGATTATTAAGGTTAGAAGCAAATAACTGTAATGTTAAATCTTGGGAAAAGACATGGACACCAAATAAAAGTGCAAAAACAAGAGCGAACTTTTTCATAGATAAAGTAATTAGGTGATTATCTAAGATACAAAAAAGTGAGGTTCTATATTTACCAAAATATTATTGAGCAAGATTTAATTTCTTTACGATTAATTTGCAAGTATTAGCAACTAAATTGTAAACAGTTTCAAAACCATCTTCGCCACCGTAATAAGGGTCAGGTACATTTTTGTCTGATACTAAAGGGTTTTCGTCCAAAAAAAGTTTTACTTTTTTAACGTCATCTTTAGTTCTTGCGAGTTTAATAATATTATCATAGTTAGATTTGTCCATGGCGTATATGATATCAAAAGCGTCAAAGTCCTCAGCCTTAAACTGTCTGGCTTTTTGGTTGCTAATATCTAAGCCGTATTTTTTAGCCACTGATATGGATCTGGGATCTGGTGGGTTACCAATATGGTAAGCACCTGTTCCCGCAGAATCTATATGAAAATTTTGATTTGAAATCTGAGATTGTAAAATACCATGTGCTAATGGTGAGCGGCAAATATTACCTAAACATACCATTAAAATACGTGTCATTATCCTAAAAGTTTATAGCGATAATTTTTTTGAAAGGTCTTCTACATATTTTCTGAATTGCTTATCCGTAGAAGATAAATTATTGACAGTTTTACAAGCGTGCAGTACGGTAGCATGGTCTCTTTGGCCAATTTGAGAACCGATACTTGCCAAAGAAGCTTTGGTGTATTTTTTCGCAAAAAACATGGCCAATTGTCTCGCTTGTACAATATGGCGCTTACGTGTTTTGGATTGCAACGTACCAACATCCATCTGAAAATAATCCGAAACTACCTTTTGTATGTAATCAATTGAAACCTCACGTTTGGTATTTTTCACAAATTTCTCAACAATGTCTTTGGCTAGGTTAATTGTGATTTCCTTTTTATTAAAAGAAGATTGTGCAATTAACGAAATAATGGCACCTTCAAGCTCCCTTACATTTGTTTTAATGTGCTTTGCAACATAATGTACTATTTCTTCTGGCATTTCAACACCGTCCCTATAAAGTTTATTCTTTAAAATAGAAACTCTAGTTTCAAAATCCGGTGTCTGCAATTCAGCTGAAAGTCCCCATTTAAAACGAGAAAGTAGACGTTGTTCAATATCCTGCATATCAACAGGTGCTTTGTCGCTTGTTAAAATGACTTGCTTCCCGTTTTGATGCAAATGGTTAAAAATATGAAAGAACACATCTTGTGTCCCAGTTTTACCAGAAAGAAACTGGACATCATCAATAATTAAAACATCAATAATTTGATAGAAATGAATAAAATCGTTTCTATTGTTCTTCTTGACTGAGTCAATATATTGTTGCGTAAATTTTTCTGCAGAAATATAAAGTACTGTTTTCTCTGGGTACTTATCTTTAATATCTACGCCAATGGCATGCGCTAAATGTGTTTTGCCAAGACCAACACCACCAAAAATTAATAATGGATTAAACGAAGTGCCGCCAGGCTTATTAGCCACAGCAATACCTGCATTTCTAGCTAATCTATTAGAATCACCCTCAAGAAAATTTTCGAAACTATAACTAGGATTAAGTTGCGACTCAATCTTTACATTTCTAATACCAGGAATGATAAATGGATTTTTTAGTTCTGGACTTTTGTTGTTAAAAGGTACATCTACATCTTGTGATTTTACAGCAGACCTATTTGAGCTTGGAATTTTTTCCGTAAATGGTTGCTTGTTGCCATAAGTGTTTTCCATCTTTATGACATATACCAACTTAGCGTCTTCTCCGATTTCTTTGGTTAAAGCTACTTTAAGGATCTTTACATAATGTTCCTCGAGCCACTCATAGAAAAATTTACTTGGCACTTGAATGCTTAACGCATTTTGGGTAAGTTTAACAGCTTCTATGGGTTCAAACCAAGTTTTATAAGCTTGCGGTTGTATATTATCCTTTATAAATTCAAGACAATTACTCCATACAGATTGTGCTGTTACACTCATTTTTTAAGTTAGATTTTTGACGTTAGTTAGTTTAGTAAAAAAAAAGAGAAGCAGAATTCCCTTGTTGATTAACGAGACAAATATGTGAACAAAATTCTTAATAAAAAAATCAAATTTTATAGAATTTTCAGAATTTTTTCCCCATGTTTAAAACGACTGAAAATTACAATTTTTTTATTAAACAGACCCATTAAAATGAAATTTAACGAAACAAAACTAAGAGTGCGATATGGCGAGACAGATCAGATGGGAGTTGTGTATCACGCCAACTATGCACAGTATTTTGAGGTGGGTCGTACAGAATGGCTTCGTGAGTTTGGGCTTACATACCGCAGGATGGAAGCCGACGGCATAATGTTGCCAGTAATTTCATTATCTATAAATTACAAAAATTCAGCTCGTTACGACGATGTGCTTAAAGTAAAAACTACACTAAAAAAAATGCCGACAGCATCGATCGAATTCAATTATGAATTGACAAATGAAAAAGATGATTTATTAGCAACAGGTAATACAATTTTGGCTTTTATAGATGTAGAAAAGAATAGGCCGACAAGATGCCCAAAATATCTTTTAGACAAACTGCAAAATTATTCGTTATAATCTAATGATTTCTACTCCGTAAAAACTGTTAAAAATTTCAAGAATTTTTAAACTAGTACTTTTTCTGACAGATATTTCCAACAAACAATCCAGTTCCATTTTTTGTTTTGTTATTTCGGCATCATGTTCTTTAAGTAATCGCATTACTTTGCTCATGTGCTTATATTCAAACTTTAGTTGAAATTTATCGTCAATTGTTTTCTCAACAATTTTTGCAGATTCGATAGCCCATTGTGCCGCAGTCCTGTATGCGTTGATTAAACCACCGACACCAAGTTTTACTCCACCATAATAACGAACAACGATGATGAGTATATTGGTCAAATCAAAAGACTGTATTTGTCCGTAAATGGGCATTCCTGCAGAATTACTGGGCTCGCCATCGTCGTTGGCTCTGTAGGTGGCATCGTCAAGTCCCAATTGATAGGCGTAGCACCAATGTCTCGCAGAATAATGTTCTTTTTTGAGGTTTTCAATATGTAATTTAATTTCATCTTCATCTATAACCGGAAATGCAAAACCATAAAACTTACTGTTTTTATCTTTAAAAATCTCTCCCTCAGCAGGTTTTAAAATGGTTTTATATGTATCCTTTGTGTTCATCTGGCCAATGTTACCAAGGTAATAGATAATAATGCAATGGCTATCCCTATCCAGTTTTTGACAGAGATCTTTTCTTTAAAAAGCATTAATCCAACAAGGGTTGAAAACGCCACAATAGCAACATTGTTCACAGTGAATAGAGTAGAGCTTTCAAGATCCTTAATGCGCAGAGCCATCAACAAAAAGTAAATTGAACTATAGTTTACAAATCCCAAAAGTGCACCTAAAGGGATGCACCTGAATTCAAATTTGCTTTTCAATGCTAATTGTTTGTAGATCAGAATACATGTACCGATGACTGCTGCAATTGCAAAAATAGTGGCCGAAAACAGTGAAATATTATCGTCTGGAGCAAAATAGTTGATGGACGTGTCAATAATTCCCGAGCCTAAAAACAATAATATGGGCAAATAAATGGCTTTGCTCAAATCTGCGTTCTCTTTTTTCTTTATGGATGTAAGGTAAACCGCAAAAAGAGCTAAAATAATTCCGGTGATTTTCTGTGCGCCAGCACTTTCTTTAAAGACATAAATTCCAAAAATCACAGGAATTACCACACTCATTTTACTGGCAACAGATGCCACGGAAAGTCCATTTTTCTGAGCGGTTAACGCCATAACATTAAATATGGCAATAAACATAAACCCCAAAAAAAGAGCGCCAAAAAACCAATTGGACGCAACTATTTCCGATACGGTCAAACTGTTCTTTGTAAAAAAAATGCCACAGCCAAAAGCCACAAAATAATTGACTACAATGGCTTGTAACGTATTGACATTGTACTTTGTAAAAAGTTTAAACAGAACAAAAATGGCTGTCGATGAAAGGACGCTCAACAATAGATAGATCATAAAATGTCCTTTTTAATGCTTAATAAATCTACAACGTCTTCGCTTGTTTCATCAATATTCCATACATGGAATCCCATTTTCTCTGCAGTATCTGTATTCTCTTTGGTGTCATCAATAAAGAGGCATTCATTAGCGTTGAGGTTATTTTCTTTTAGTAGAAACTTGAAGACATTGGCGTTTGCTTTTCTAAGGTTAATTTCTTGTGATAGATAGAATACATCAAAACAAGATTTAAATTCTTCATAAAATGCTACTTTACTTTTAATAAAGTCAATATGCATGGCATTGGTGTTGCTCAATAAAATGAGTTGGTATTTGCCGTCACGTGCTAAGGATTTTACAAATTCCAATCGGTATTGAGGGAAGTCTTTAATAAGGTAGTTCCAAGCTTCTTTAATTTTCGAAGCATTAAGATCTGGAAATTTGGTGAGGTAAAAATCTATAAATTCCGAAGTTGAAATTTTACCAATTTCATAATTTATATTGGCGGTAAGCATATCGTTTTCAAAAGTCTCAATGTTAAACAGATTCAAGGCATTGCTCATTGCTCCCTGCTTGTCTAAATTAATAAAGACATCACCAAAATCGAAAATTAGTGTTTTAATCATTCTCTGTCATTCTATACGTGATTCGGAATATCATTATTGTTACTATAAATTCTTAAAATATCGGTTTCAATTTTAGTTTCAGAAGTTAAATTTCCTTTTAACCGAGGTGCTTTTGTACCTTCCTTAAATTCCGAATTTCCAATAAATAGCCGTGCTTCGTCCCAAATATTTTCATCAATAAATGTCTGAAGCGTTTTTGCACCACCTTCAACTATAATTGAATTAATATTTTGGTTATATAATAATGAACAAACTTGTGGTGCTATTTTCTCGTTGAAATTAATGTCGCATTCTGTTATTTTTAAAGTAGTAGCTTCATTATTAAAAATATGCAGTTCGTTTTTTAATTTCGAAACTTTGTCCAAAACCACTCGTACAGGATTTTCGCCTGTCCAATCCCTAACTGTCAAACTTGGATTATCTTCTATCACAGTTTTTGTTCCTACCAGAATACTCTGCTCTTCGGCACGCCATTTATGCACTAATTGTCGTGAGAATTTATTGGTGATCCAAATCGGTTTTTTTTCGTTTTTAGATTTTGGGGCAATAAAACCATCTTTGGTTTCAGCCCATTTCAAAATAATATAAGGTCTTTTTTTGTTGTGAAAGGTGAAAAATCGCTTATGATGAAGCTTACATTCATTGCTTAAAACACCAACGATGACGTTGCAACCGGATGACTTCAGTTTTTTGATTCCTTTTCCAGAAACTTCAGGATTATCGTCCACACAACCAATCACCACTTTTGGGATTTTGTGCTTAATAATTAGGTCGCTACAAGGTGGTGTCTTGCCAAAATGGCTACAAGGTTCTAGCGTGACGTAGAGTGTGCTTTTATTTAATTTCGATTTGTCCCTTACGGAATTAATGGCATTTACCTCTGCGTGATTTCCACCATATATACTTGTAAAACCTTCACCAATAATCTGGTTATCAAAAACGACAACTGCACCAACCATTGGATTTGGTCGTGTGGTGCCTAATCCATTTTTGGCAATCTGCAAACATCGAGTTATGTAAATTTCGTCAGTATTCACTCTAAAAATTTGTGGTAATTACAGTATCTGAATTGAATAGATATGCATCTTAATTCTTAAATTTGATGCCACAAAAATAAGATAATAAAGTGAGTGCAAATAACTATGTAATTAGAGAAATTGAAGCCAAGGACGATGCCAAGATTGCCCAAGCTATCCGTTCGGTATTAATTGAAATGGGAGTTCCAAAAGTTGGTACGGCCTATGAAGATAAAGCACTAAATTGCATGACTGAAACCTACAATCAACCGCGTAAAGCTTATTTTGTAGTTGAAAAAGATGGAAAAATATATGGTGGTGCAGGCATTTCGCCTTTGGATAATTATACAGGTAACATCTGCGAATTACAAAAAATGTATTTTATGGCTGAAATTCGTGGAAAAGGCATCGGCAGCCAAATGATGCAAAAATGTCTTGAATTTGCAAAAAAAGCGAAATTTGAACAATGCTACCTAGAAACAATGCCGTACATGGACGATGCCAGAAAACTATACAGAAAAGCTGGGTTTAATAGTATCGATGCACCTATGGGAGATACAGGTCATTACAACTGTTCGGTTTGGATGCTCAAAGATTTATAAGTTTGAAAGCAACAGAACTCAAATCCATTTTTCATAAAGAATTAGATGACATTTACGGAAGAAATGAAGTGGAAAGCTTCTTTTTTCTCTGTACCGAATTTTATCTCGATTTACCTAGGTTTCAATTGGCATTACAGCCAGAATTCACATTGACAAAATCGGAATACGATGATTTTTTTAATGCCCTGGAAAAGTTAAAACAACAAGAGCCGATACAATATATATTGGGAGAAACGGAATTCTACGGATTAAAGTTTAAAGTGAATAAAAAGGTCCTTATCCCAAGACAAGAAACTGAAGAACTTGTCGACTGGATTTTAAGTTCTGTCACTTCAAGCGTTGCCGAGAAGTCTTTTAGAGTTTTAGACATTGGTACCGGAAGCGGTTGCATTGCAATTAGTCTAGCTAAAAACCTACCAAATGCAGAGGTTTTTGCTTTAGATGTTTCCGAAGAAGCATTAGAAGTTGCGAAGCAAAACGCCGAAATTAATGAGGTTAAGGTTCAGTTTTTAAAGACAAATATTTTAGATGAAGACCGTTGGAATTTGATTTTTGATAATTTGGAGTTTGACGTGGTAGTGTCCAATCCACCATACGTTAGAAATCTTGAAAAGAAAGAAATAAAACCCAATGTCCTTGACAACGAACCGCATTTAGCACTATTTGTAGAGGATAATAATCCATTACAATTTTACAAAGCCATCACTAATTATGCTATTAATAATTTGAAACCTAATGGACACCTATTTTTTGAAATTAACCAGTATCTTGGAAACGAAACAAAACAATTGCTCTTAAACTTAGGATTTGTGGACGTAGAATTACGTCAGGATCTCAATGGTAATGATAGAATGTTAGTGGGAGTTAGGAGTGGTGTCATTCCAGAGAAGTCAGGAATCAAAAAATAGAGTTTTTGATTTTAAATGAATAGAATAAACAAATTTTCACTTTCGTGGAAACAAAAAAAGATTTGATGAAAAACATAGCGGTATTCTGCGGCAGTAGTCTAGGAAACGATTCTGGAATAATACGAGAAGCATACAAATTAGGCCAAACACTTGCCGAAAAAAATATAGGTTTAGTATACGGTGCCGCAAGAATTGGGATTATGGGCAAGGTTGCCGAAGGTGTTATTTATCATAGTGGAGAAACTATCGGTGTTATTCCCAATTTTCTAAAGACAAAAGAGGTAGCACACACCAACTTAACCGAATTTATTGTTACCGACAATATGCATGATCGTAAAGTAATTATGTATGACAGAAGTGACGGTTTTATAATTATGGCTGGAGGATTTGGAACTATGGATGAGTTTTTTGAAATCACAACTTGGGGACAACTCGGTCTGCACACTAAACCTATTGGAATTTTAAACACTAATGGTTACTATGATGCGTTGATTTTGCAATGCAAAGCTATGGTAGAACGTGGTTTTTTAAAACAGGAAAATTTTGATGCGGTAGTAATTGATGAAACTATTGAAGGTCTTTTGGAAAAAATGAATAATTACAAGCCATTGCCAGCACCGAAATGGTTAAATAAAGAACGGCTATAATGAATATTGAACAAAAAATAAATACGCTCAGAGAAGAACTTCGCCAGCATAACTATAATTACTATATTCTCGATAACCCAACTATAGAAGATTTTGAGTTTGACATGAAGCTAAAACAGCTTCAGGAACTCGAAGAAAAATATCCAGAGTTTTATGATGAAAATTCGCCGACCCAGCGAGTCGGTGGTGCTATCACAAAGAATTTCAAAACTGTGGTTCATGATTTCAGGATGTATTCTCTGGATAATTCTTATTCAAAAGAAGATTTGCTCGATTGGGAAACCAGAATAAAAAAAATGGTCGATGGAGAGGTTCAATATACTTGCGAGCTTAAGTATGATGGCGCATCTATGAATCTTACTTACGAAAACGGAAAGTTAGTGAGAGCCGTAACACGAGGAGATGGAGTGCAGGGCGATGAAGTCACAGCCAATATTAAAACTATTAATACGGTACCGCTACAGTTAAAAGGAGATTTTCCTAAGCGTTTTGATATTCGAGGAGAAATTATTTTGCCAATTTCGGGATTTGTAGAAATGAATAAAGAGCGTATTTCCAATGGAGAAGAGCCTTATCGAAATCCACGAAATACAGCATCTGGTAGTTTAAAGTTACAGGATAGCGCTGAAGTCGCTAAGCGACCGCTGGAATGTTTGTTATATAGTATAAAAGGAAACAACCTTAAGATCTCTACACAGTTTGAAGGTTTGGAAAAAGCACGGAGATGGGGTTTTAAAGTTCCGCCGGAAGCTAAATTGGTTAACTCCATAGATGAGGTTTTAAATTACATTAATCACTGGGACAAACACCGTCATGAATTGCCTTACGAAATTGATGGAGTGGTAGTGAAGGTGAACAGTTTATATCAACAAGATGAGCTTGGTTTTACCGCCAAAGCACCACGTTGGGCTATGGCTTATAAATTTAAAGCCGAGCAAGTTTCAACACGGTTGCACGAAATAACTTACCAAGTTGGTCGGACTGGAGCAATTACGCCAGTAGCCAATCTCGAGCCTGTAGAATTGGCTGGAACCATAGTAAAAAGAGCCTCTTTGCACAATGCTGACCAAATTGAAAAATTGGATATTAGAGAAGGTGATGAGGTCTTTGTGGAAAAAGGTGGGGAAATTATCCCTAAAATCATTTCGGTCGATCTAACCAAAAGACCACCTGATTCATCACCGACAGAATATATTTTAACTTGTCCGGAATGTGATACGACATTGATTCGGGTTGAAGGAGAAGCCAAACATTATTGCCCGAATTATAACGGTTGTCCGCCACAGGTTATTGGTCGTATTCAGCATTACATTTCAAGAAAGGCTATGGATATTGAAGGTTTAGGCGGAGAAACCGTTGCACTTTTGGTTAAAGAAAAATTAATATCAAACTATTCTGATTTATATGAGTTAACGGTTCAAGAGGTCATTCCGTTAGAGCGCATGGCACAAAAAAGCGCTGAAAATTTAATTAATGGTATTGAGGCTTCAAGGCAAATTCCGTTTGAACGTGTTTTGTTCGCCTTAGGCATACGCTACGTTGGTGAAACCGTTGCTAAAAAATTAGCAAAACATTATAAGTCGATTGATGCTTTGATGGCTGCACCGATTGAAGGTCTAATAGCTGTTGATGAAATTGGTGATCGAATAGCAGAGAGTGTGGTAGAATTTTTTGCTTCAGAGGAAAATAAAAATATTATTGCACGTCTGAAAAATTTTGGGGTTCAGTTAGAAATTTCAGCAGAGAAACTGGCCAACCAAACTGATAAGCTAAGCGGAAAATCTATAGTTGTATCAGGCGTATTTGAAAGTGTATCTAGAAACGAATTGAAAAAATTAATTGAAGATAATGGCGGTAAAGTATCATCTTCAATTTCTTCAAAAACCAGTTTTTTGGTAGCAGGAGATAAAATGGGTCCGAGTAAACTCGCAAAAGCCGAAAAACTTAATGTCCCTATTCTTACAGAAGAGTCTTTTTTAGAGAAATTGAAATAAATTCTTACAACTAACAGTGCATTTCATCGATAAAATGTATTTTTTATCGTTTAATTGTAATTTAATCCTATATTTGTTTTATTAATAAGGGATTAATTAATGTTACTAAATAAAATATTAAAAGCAGTTTTGTTGTTTTTGGCTGTGTGCTATATAGTATTACAGGGAAAAGGTTTAGAAATTGAGGCAGCTGGAGTGAGTGCTTTCATGCTAGTACTTCTTACCGCTCTTTATTGTATTGTGGTTGTAGATAAACGGAAATATTTCTTTATGTTTTTGGTTCTATTTGCTATCGCCCAAGTAATTTCATTTATAACGTGGTTTATTCCAAAATCTGCTACTGAGCTTTCTACTTATATTTATTATTTGGTAAATATTTTCTTTATCGTCTCTTATTTGTTTCTAATCATTAATATTTTGAGGGAGCTCAGTTTTAAATTAATGTTATCTAAATTTGTTGTTCCCATTATTGTGCTTTTTGTTCTTGATGTGTTTTGTGTTGTTGTTGTTAGTAGTACCACGGAAACAGTTTTATCTAGTTATGAATATGTATTAGAATTTGTGTATAATATGGTAGTAATGGTGCTGCTTTCAGCTGCGCTTATTAATTATATGTACAGAAATGATAATAAATCTATGCTTTATTTAATGGCTTCAATATGTGTAGTCTTTTCAGAAATTATACAATTGGCATACTACTATATTCTAAAGGAAAACAACCTTGGATTAATTTATTCTTCTTTTTTAGTTCTAGCATTCTTATTGTTTTATCTACAATCCAGACTGAAATTTACAGGTCCTGTAACTTCCTATTTCGATAATCAAAAAATAGAAAGTTAATTCTTCTTTCAGAAAGTGAATTTTAATTAAAAACTAGTAGCAGTAATATTCTTAATATTATAGTCATTTTATAGATTATTTAAAATAGAAATTTGCAGTATTGCATCTATTGGTGTGCCTCTAGCATTTAAGTTCAAAGAATTTTAAACAATGATTGCCGTGCCTTCAGCTTTTACTTCTCTTCCCGTTTCAAAATAAAAATCAACTTTACCCAAATATAGGCCATAACAACCTACTTGATTTACAAGAACGTTCTTGCCAATACTGTTTTTCTCAATGGTTGGTTTTGGTAAAAAAGTGTGTGTGTGCCCACCAATAATGAGGTCAATGTCTTTCGTAGATTTTGCTAGATTTAGATCACTTGGACGTTCGGGATAATCTGAATAATGATAACCAATGTGAGATAGGCAAATTACCAAATCACATTTCTTTTCTTCTTTAAGAATGCGTGACATATCTTGGGCAATTTCAATGGGGTTGAGATAAACAGTTTCCTTATACATGTTTTTATCTACAAGACCATCAAGCTGAATACCCAGCCCAAAAACACCTATTTTAATTCCGTTTTTATTAAAGATTTTATAAGGCTCTACATGGGCATCCATTATGGTATCAGAAAAATCATAATTGGCAGATACGAAATCAAATTTAGCATGAGGTAATTGGGCATAAAGTCCTTCTATACCATTATCAAAATCATGATTTCCAATAGTTGCCAAATCGTATTTAAGCATGCTCATAAGCTTAAACTCCAGTTCACCGCCATAGTAATTAAAATATGGTGTCCCTTGAAAAATGTCACCTGCATCTAGCAATAATGTGTTTGGATTTTCTTTTCTTATCGATTCGACTAAGCTAGCTCTCCTCGCAACACCACCTTTGTTTGCATTTCTGCCATCATCAGGGCCAAAAGGGTCGATATGGCTATGAACGTCATTAGTATGTAAAATGGTTATTTTTTTTGTATTTGGTAAGTCACAAGACTGCAAGCTCAGGCCGCCAAGACCTACCAAGGCTGTAGCTGCTGTGGATTGTTGTATAAATTGTCGTCTCTTCATGTATTAATTGTTCATTTGGATAAAACGATTATCGCGCTTTGGATTTAGGGTATCTTTCTCTTTAAAATAATCAATTAACACGTTTCTAACTTTATAATTGAGTACATATAGACTGTCGTTAGGCTGAAAGAAATCCATACGGTCACCACCATTATATAGATAATCATTTGTTGCCACATAATAGGTTTTATCATTTTCAATCGGTTCGCCGTGAATGGTTGCGGATTTAATATCACCGTTTTTATCTAGTATAAGTTGAAACTGATCCGATACGGGATGCGCACGTTTAGCTCTAGCGAGATATTCTGTTAATTCTACCATTTGTATACCTTTTAGGGCCACTACAACAATAGAATTTTCAAATGGCATAACTTCATAAGCAGTTCGAGGTGTAATTTTCCCTTTTGAAATGATTGATCTAATGCCACCGTGATTGAGTAGCACCATATCAATATTGTGTCCTGTACGTTTGTTAAAAATAGGATTACCTTGACTAAACACAGCATCTGCCATAAGATTACCAATAGCGGTATTAAAATCACCATCGCTTTTGGTATAGGTGTCCGTGGCATAGGAAATAACACTATCTAAATTCTTATTGACGTTTTCACGATAAGGTTTTATAAATGCCTCAATTTCAGAATTTCCGTTTAAACTGTCGTTAATTTCGATACGTTTGCCTTCAATTTTTGTTAGCGAATAATCGTTGTTACACGACAGAATAAGCAATACTAAAGAAAGCTGTAAAATATGTTTAATAGTCATTGAATAACTTATGGTCTGTTAACTAAAATTTATGAGTGCTTTTCTTAAATTTGCACAAAGGCTAAAGATAAATGATTTTAAAAGCATTTAAGGAAAAATCAAATCAAAAATATATCAACAAATTGTTGTCTGGCCGCAGTACTTCGGTTAATAATGGTAAAGTGAAAACTATAGCCGTCCTTTTGAATGCTGAAGAATTTGAGAATTTTGAGACGTTTAAAGTTTTTTTCAAAGAGCTCGGGCTTAATTCGCCAAAACATAAAATCTTAGCTTATAGCGTTGAGGACAACCAAGACCGTAGTAAATGGGATGCCTATTGCGGTCCCAAGGATTTTGGTTGGAAAGGGAAAATAAATCACATAGATTTGCAGACTTTTATCGATGAGGAATATGATGTGTTAATTAGTTACTACAAGAAGGATGTTTTGCATTTAAATCTAATCACTGCACTGTCAAAAGCAAATTTTAAAGTTGGAATATCTATGGAGGATGAACGCATGTATGATTTAATAATTGATGTAGAACCCAAAGAAATTGAAATTTTTAAAACAGAATTCAAAAAATATTTAAACATTTTAAACAAAATATAATGACCCAATTCATAGGCACTGGTGTTGCTTTAATTACACCATTTAATTCAGATTTGACCATAGATTTTGATGCCCTAGAGCGTTTGGTTGAATATAATATTGAAAACGGTACAGAATACCTGGTTATCAGTGGCACAACTGGTGAAAGTGTAACAGTGACAAAGGAAGAAAAAAAGGAGCTAATTTCTTTTATTGCTAAAGTAAATAATGGCAGGTTGCCACTTGTTGTAGGAATTGGAGGTAACAATACAGCTGCTATTATTGAAGAAATAGAATCGTCTGACTTATCTCATATTGATGCCATTCTTTCCGTCTCTCCATATTACAGTAAACCAACGCAAGAAGGTATTTACCAACATTTTAAAGCCATTTCAAAAGCGTCTCCAAAACCTATCATTTTATATAATGTACCTGGTAGAACATCCTCTAATATGTTGCCAGAAACGACGGTAAGATTGGCCAAGGATTTTGAAAATATCATTGCCGTAAAAGAAGCTAGTAATAATATGGGTCAATACTTAGAATTGTTAAGAACCAAGCCAAATGATTTTATGATTATCTCTGGCGACGACGATTTAGCTTTGGGTGTAGCTCTTGCAGGAGGTTCAGGCGTGATTTCGGTCATCGGCCAGGCGTTACCAAAAGAATTCAGTGAAATGATTAGATTGGGTATTGCCGGGAAAGCAAAAGAAGCATATGATCTTCAATTTAAATTAATACCAATTATAGGTCTTATTTTTTCCGAGAATAATCCTGCCGGAATCAAAGCTGTTTTGGAAACTGTCAAAATTTCAAAGTCACACGTCCGTCTACCGTTGGTAGAAGCTACCGATAAATTAAAATCGACTATAAAAGCCGAACTGGAGAATTTAGGTAAAAGTTAAACTTTAATTAAATAAGGAATGCTGCTAAAAACAACCATTATTTTAGCGCATAATTTTTGTTTTTAAAATCCGTTAATAATGTGTACTTTTGCATCCTGTTTTAAATTTATGAAAAAAGGAATTTATATACTATTGGTCAGTATTTTACTGGTTTCTTGTAGTGATTTTCAGAAAGCTTTGAAGTCTGAGGATAATGCAGAGAAATTTAAATTGGGCACTGAGCTTTTTGAGGCTGGAAAATATTCAAAAGCTCATCGACTTTTTACGCAAATATTGCCAATTTATAAGGGAAAGCCACAAGCTGAAAAACTAACCTACATGCATGCAATGGCGTCTTATCAAATGGAAGACTATTATATAGCTAGTTATCATTTTGAGCGTTTTGTAAGTGCTTATCCTGTTAGTGAAAAGGTAGAGGAGGCTGCGTTTTTAGCAGCAAAAGGCTATTATTTTAACTCGCCTAGATATTCTAAGGAACAAAAAGAAACGGTTGAGGCCATAGAGAAATTACAGTTGTTTCTCAATTTGTATCCAAATTCTCAATATGTTGCAGAAGCAAACACTCTTGTTAAAGAATTGGATTTTAAATTAGAGAAAAAAGCCTTTGAAATTGCAAAACAATACAATATTATAAGTGATTATAAAGCTTCAATAAAATCGTATAACAACTTTTTGTTGGATTTTCCTGGAACGAGTTTAAGGAACGAAGCTATGTATTATAGATTTGACTCAGCATATAACTTAGCTGTTTTAAGTATAGACGCTTTAAAAGAAGAACGTATTAATACAGCATTAGCTTATTATGAAACTTTAAAAACGACCTATCCAGATTCAGAATATTTGGAAGAAGCTTCAAAAATGAAGGACATGTTACAATTAGAATTAAATACAATTACAACAAAAAGTTAATCATTATATACAATGGATTTAAAAAAGACCGATGCACCAGTAAGTTCAGTAACTTATAACAGAAATGAGGTTGATGCTCCAACAGAGAATATCTACGAAGCTATTTCTGTAATTGCAAAGCGCGCAGAACAAATTAACACGGATATTAGACGTGAGTTGATAGACAAACTTGAAGAGTTTGCTACTTACAATGATAGTTTGGAAGAGATCTTTGAAAACAAAGAACAAATCGAAGTGTCTAAGTTTTACGAAAAACTTCCAAAACCACACGCATTAGCGGTAAAAGAGTGGTTAGATGGTAAAATTTACCACAGAAATACCGAAGACCCTACGGAATAGGGTTGGAAAAACTCACTTATGTCTATTTTAAAAGACAAAAATATTTTACTAGGCATTACCGCTGGTATTGCCGCATATAAATCGGCTTCTTTAGTCCGATTATTCATTAAAGCAGGCGCTAACGTCAAAGTAGTTATGACGCCTGCTTCTAAGGATTTTATCACACCACTTACACTTTCTACGCTTTCTAAAAATCCTGTATATTCCTCTTTTGTTGAAGAAGACCTTTCTGCCAATAGGCAAGACGAGGTCAATCCTGTTTGGAATAATCATGTAGATTTAGGATTGTGGGCAGACCTATTTGTAATTGCCCCTGCCACGGCTAATACTTTGGCCAAAATGGCGAACGGTGTTTGCGATAACATTTTATTAGCGACCTATCTCTCTGCTAAATGCCCTGTTTATTTTGCACCTGCAATGGACTTAGATATGTATAAGCACCAATCTACCAAAATTACGTTAAAAAAACTTAAATCTTTTGATAACAAAATGATTCCTGTAGGAACAGGGGAATTAGCAAGTGGTTTAGTAGGAGAGGGTAGAATGGCAGAGCCTGAAGATATAATATCGTATATAGAGAAAGATATCCTTGATCAATTACCGCTTAGGGGAAAAAAAGTGTTGGTTACAGCCGGTCCAACATACGAAGCATTGGATCCCGTACGATTTATTGGTAATCATAGTAGTGGAAAAATGGGTTTTGAAATTGCTAATGCAGCTGCCAATCTTGGTGCAGAGGTTTTTTTAATTACAGGTCCAACTCAAGAGCAAACTCAGAATAGTTCGGTGAAAATATTTCATGTAACTAGTGCCGAAGAAATGTATAATGAAGTGCACAATCATTTTAAAACTATTGATATAGGTATACTTTCTGCAGCTGTTGCGGATTATAAACCAAAAAACGTTGCTTCTCAGAAAATAAAGAAGAAAGATGAAACGTTTACTATACAGCTCGAAAAAACAAAAGATATTTTAAAATCTTTGGGCGAAATCAAATCCAATCAATTCTTGGTCGGATTTGCATTAGAAACCAATAATGAAGTAGAAAATGCTAAGGGTAAGTTGAAAGCAAAAAATTTAGATTTAATTGTGCTCAACTCACTTCAGGATAAAGGAGCAGGTTTTGGTGGATCTACAAATAAAGTTACTTTTATAATGTCATCTGGTGAGATGATTGAAAATGAATTGAAATCAAAAACCAAAGTGGCAGAAGATTTAATGCAACAAATTTTAAAACAACTACATGCGTAAGTTACTTGTATTACTAAGTTTTTTATTCACCATCACGTCTATTTCCCAAGAGTTAAACTGTACGGTCAATGTTATTGCCCAACAAACGGGAAATGAAAACAATGTGGTGTTTAAAACTTTAGAGCGACAGCTTACGGAGTTCATTAACAATACGCAATGGACAGATAAAGGATTCAAGGCTCAAGAACGTATTAATTGCAGTATGGTCATTAATGTTAAAGACTACAATAATGACAGTTTTAGTGCAACGATACAAGTCTCTTCGTCACGCCCTATTTTTAATTCAACTTATAGTTCTCCAGTATATAATTTTAACGATAAGAATTTTAATTTTCAATATTTAGAATTTCAAAATCTGGTTTATAACCCTATACAGTTTGAATCTAATTTAATGTCAGTTTTGTCTTTTCATGTTTTTATGATTTTAGGTATTGATGCAGATACTTTTGAACTCAATGGTGGAGACGAGTATTTTAAGCAGGCACAGACAATTGCCAGTTATTCACAACAGCTAAATGGTCAAGGTTGGAAACTTGAAGACGGTTTGCAATCACGATTCGCTCTCATAGACAATATGTTATCCCCACTTTATAAAGAATTTAGATCTTCTATGTACAATTATCATAGAAATGGTCTTGATTTAATGAGTGACGATACAAAGGAGGCTAAGGTGAAAATTACAAACGTCTTTACAGATCTACAGCAAATACACCGTCGAAGACCAAATTCATTTTTAATGCGTGTATTTTTCGATGCAAAATCAGATGAGATTTTAGATATTTTTTCTGGTGGGCCAACCGTAAATATTGCTGAGACTAAGAATATTCTCAACCAAATTGCGCCAATCCATTCTCAAAAATGGCGAAAAATTAAGTTTTAGAATTTTTGAGCTGACTTCTTTTTTAACGTTGTAATCACTTAATTTTGTAGTGATAAATTTTTCTACAATTGTTAACATCGCTATACATAAAAAACTATGCGCTTATTGATGAACTTCATGTGCATTTTAATAACGGATTGACCATAATTACTGGTGAGACCGGAGCAGGTAAATCTATTCTTTTAGGCGGTTTGTCATTGGTTTTGGGCAAACGTGCGGATTTGAGCCAAGTTAAAAACACAAATGAAAAATGCATTATAGAAGCCATTTTTGATATTGCTAATTATGAATTGAAAGAAGTTTTTAACCAATTAGATTTGGACTACGAAACTCAAACCATTATTCGTCGAGAGATTTTGCCATCAGGTAAATCTAGAGCCTTCATTAACGATACACCTGTTACATTAGAAAGTTTAGTCTCTTTAAGTGGATATTTAATTGACATACATTCGCAACATCAAACCCATCAATTGACCCAAGATGATTATCAGTTTAAGGTAATTGACGCTCTGGCGGACAATAAGAAAAACTTAGAAACATTCACCCAGGCATTGAAGCATCATAAATCACTCAAAAAATCATTAAAGCAACTTGAAGTTTCAAAAGCAGAAATGATAAAGGAATATGATTATAATTTATTTTTATTCAAAGAATTTGAAGGTGTCAATTTAGAAAAACTAAATATCGAAGAACTTGATGCTGAATATGAAGCACTAAACAACGTAGAAGTAATTGGAGAAAGATTAAGTGCCGCAAAAAGTATTTTTGAAGCTGAAGATTTAGGTGTGATAGATCAGCTAAAAATCATTAAGCAAGAGCTGTCAAAAATTTCGGGATTTGGAAAACTATATGAAGCGTTGAAAGATCGAATAGAAAGCGTGGCAATTGAATTGGACGATGTCTTGGTAGAATTAGATGCACTTCATGAAAATTTATCATCAGATCCAGAAGCGTTGAATCGTGTTAATGCGCAGCTTCAAGTGGTGAATAATTTGTTTCAAAAACATTCGGTGTCAGATATAAATGAATTGATTGGTATAAAAAACGAACTTCAAGAAAAAATTGACAGTACCGAAAGTTTAGATGACAACATCAATTTAATATTAGAAGACATAAAGTTGAGTGAAGGTAAATTGAACGCCTTGGCTTTAGAAATTCATAAAAAACGCAAAAAAGTCATTCCAGTTTTAATTAAAAGACTTGAAAGCCTATTAGGAGATTTGGGTATGCCAAATGCTCAGTTTCAAATAAAATTAGATAGCACAAAAGAATTTCAAAACAACGGAAAAGATAAACTTCAATTTTTATTCACCGCTAATAAAGGTTCTAATTTTAACGAATTAAAGAAAGCGGCATCTGGCGGAGAATTATCTCGAATTATGTTAGCCATTAAAGCAATTCTTGCAGATTACATCCAGTTACCATCCATTATGTTCGATGAGATAGATACTGGTGTTTCAGGAGAGATTTCAAATAAAATGGGAGATATCATGAAGCAGATGAGCAAGCGCATGCAAGTGTTTACCATTACCCATTTGCCTCAAATTGCCGCCAAAGGTAATTCGCACTTTAAAGTTTATAAAACCGACGTAGACAATGTTACGCAGACGCAGCTCAAAAAACTGAAAGAGGAAGAGCGAATTGTTGAAATTGCACAGATGTTAGGAGGCATGAATATTACAGAATCTGCCATGGCTCATGCTAAGCAATTGCTTAATTAATTTGACATTACTGGGTAGGCAGTAATCTCATCATTTAATATTATATTTGAACTAGAAGAAAAAACACTAACCGACAAACTACTATACAACTATGTCATACAACTTATTAAAAGGAAAAAAAGGAATCATATTTGGAGCGTTGGATGAAAATTCCATAGCATGGAAAACTGCTGAGCGTGTGCACGAAGAAGGCGGTAAATTTGTGCTGACAAATGCACCAGTCGCAATGAGAATGGGACAAATTAATGCATTGGCTGAAAAGACAGGTTCAGAGATTATTCCTGCAGATGCAACTTCCGAAGAAGATTTACAAAACCTGGTTGAAAAATCTATGGAGATTTTAGGTGGTAAAATAGATTTTGTTTTGCATTCTATAGGGATGTCTATAAACGTAAGAAAAGGTAAGCATTACACAGATCAAAATTATGCTTGGACACAAAAAGGAACTGACGTTTCGGCCATGTCTTTTCATAAAACCATGCAAACACTTTACAAAGCAGATGCCATGAATGAATGGGGAAGCATTGTTGCCTTAACCTATATGGCTGCACAACGAGTATTTCCTGATTATAACGATATGGCAGACAATAAAGCTTATTTAGAAAGTATTGCAAGAAGTTTTGGATACTTCTTTGGACGTGATAAAAAAGTACGTGTCAATACCATTTCACAATCACCAACACCAACTACTGCTGGTAGTGGAGTTAAAGGTTTTGATGGATTTTTGGCTTATGCAGATAAGATGTCTCCACTAGGAAATGCAACTGCTTTGGATTGTGCTAATTATACAGTAACATTATTTAGTGATTTGACTAAACGTGTTACACTGCAAAACTTATATAATGATGGAGGTTTTAGCAACATGGGAGTAAGTGATGCCGTAATGGATGCATTTGTGGACAACCAGTAAGATTTAACTTTTTAATTTGAGCTATTGATGTCTTTTTAATCTAAAAAGACATTAATAGCTTTTCTTTTGCGGTTTAGTTACATTTGTGCTCATGGCAGAATTACAATTTTCATTTATAATTCCGGTATATAATAGGCCACAGGAAATCCTCGAACTTTTAGAGAGTTTTTTGGAAGTTGATGGAGTGGAAGAATCGGAAATAGTGATAATTGAAGACGGCTCTGATCAAACTTCTGAAGCTATTATTAAAGAATTTAATGATAAATTAAATCTTTCCTATTATTTTAAATCAAATTCGGGTCCTGGCGAGTCAAGAAATTATGGCATGCAGAAAGCTAAGGGAAATTACTTTATCATTTTGGATTCTGATGTCATATTACCATCAAATTATTTAATTGAAGTCAAAAAGTTTTTGAACAATAATTATTACGACTGTTTCGGTGGACCTGATACAGCGCACGACTCATTTTCGAACTTACAGAAAGCGATTAACTTTGCCATGACATCGTTTATAACCACTGGAGGTATAAGAGGTGGTGAGCAACAGTTTGAGGCGTTCCAACCTAGAAGTTTTAATATGGGATTGTCTAAAAAAGCATTTTTAGCGTCTAGTGGATTTGGTAAAATTCATCCTGGTGAAGATCCAGATTTATCTTTAAGGTTACACAAATTAGGATTTAAGACCACGTTGATAAAAGAGGCCTTTGTATATCATAAACGCCGAATATCTTGGTCTAAATTTTACAAGCAAGTACAAAAGTTCGGAATGGTAAGACCTATTTTAAACCAATGGCACCCAAACTCTAAAAGTTTGGTATATTGGTTTCCTACTTTATTTTGTTTAGGTTTTTTAGTATCAATTGTGTTTTCGATTTCTGGAATAAATTGGCCTGTGTATGTTTATTTTGTGTATTTTATAATAGCTTTTGTTTTAGCATTGGTATCAAGCAAAAATTTCATTGTTGCCATGCAATCTCTCTTAGCAATATGGATTCAATTTTTTGGATATGGTTTTGGATTTTTACTATCAACCATAAAAATCAATTGGTTAAGAAGGGATCCAAAAATAACATTTCCACAATTATTCTTTAAATAATATATGGAGAAACGTAAAAAACTAAACATATCAAATTTCTTCAAGCGAAGTAATGTAAAACGCTTTTTTATATTTCTAATAATTGCTTTTGTGTTTTTGCTGTTCTCTAAACTTTCAAGTAGCTATAAACAAAATATAAGGTTAAAGGTAAGCCTAACGCAACTGGATGACGAGGTTAAATTAGAAAATGATTCATTGAATTATGTTACAGCTTATGTCGAAGCTAATGGCTTCGCATTAGTACCTTTACTTTTTAAATCATCCATGGAATTGAAATTGGATGTTAAGGAAGATGTTGCTTTAGAACCAAATCAATTTGTGTTCGATGTTGAAAAAAATCAATATTTAATAGCTGAACAGTTGGGGAAATCCTATGCCTTAATATCAGTAAAGCCAAAAGAATTGGTTTTGCCTTATTCTAAAATTGCAAATAAGAAAGTTCCAATTAAAATAAAACATAATATTAAATATGCCACTGGTTTTGATTTATTGGGAGACTTTTCGTTAAGTGTAGATAGTGCCAAAATCGTGGGCTCAGCTGAAACTATTGCTCCAATAAAAAGTTTGAATACGGAATTATTGGAATTGGAGGACGTGAAAAGCGACATTCTAACAACAGTAAAAATCAATGGATCCAAATACAAAAATGTTGAAGTGTATCCTAAATCTGTTGAAATATCTGGAAATATTGAACGATTTACGGAGGGTACTGCAGAAGTTCTAATTAATATTATTAACAAGCCGGCCGATGTAGCAATCAACTATTTTCCTAAAACTTTGGATGTAACATATTATGTGGATTTAGCACGATATAAAACCGTTGAACCATCTGATTTTGTGGTAGAGTGCGATTTCAATGAAGTAGATAGTGAACAGCGTTATCTCATCCCAAAAATTGTTAAGCAACCTGATTTTGTGAAACGTGTAAAATTGAAACAGAATCGAATAGACTATATTAAATTATAAATGAAAATAGTTGGTATTACAGGTGGTATAGGTAGTGGTAAAACTACGATTTCAAATTATTTTGAATCATTGGGAATTCCTGTTTATATAGCTGATGTAGAAGCTAAGGCGTTGATGAACAGGTCTAAGTTGATTAGGAAAAAATTGACTTCACTGTTCGGCAAAGCGGCTTATGTTGAGGGCGAATTAAATCGTGCTTTTTTAGCATCAAAGATTTTTAGTGATAAAGAATTATTGTTAAAAATGAACGCCATTGTACACCCAAAAGTTGCTTCGCATTTTAAGCGCTGGTTAAAAAAGCAAAATGCACCATATATTTTAAAGGAAGTCGCCATTATTTTTGAAAATAATCTCGAAAATCAATACAACTTTATCATTACAGTTGTTGCCGATGAAAATTTACGAATAGAACGTCTGTTAAAGCGTGACAATACTTCGAGAGAAAAAATTAAGGCTATTATTAAAAATCAACTTTCGGACGCTGAAAAAATAAAAAGATCTGATTTTGTAATCACCAACAACAATTTAGATTCTGCAAAAATCCAAGCATTAAAAATTCACAATCAAATTATTGAACAAATAGCGTGATATCTTATGTTAACGTAAGGTTAAACCCAATTTGTGCTAAATGTTAAAATGTTAAATTTGGGCGATGGGCAAAAAGCTATTCGTGTTATTGGTGGTGCTGATGAGTTTATCACTTATCGGAATCATATTTGTACAATCATTTTTTATCAATAATAGTTTAGAAAATGAGGAAAAGAATTTTACGTTAAGTGTTAAGAGAGCGCTAAGTTTTGTGTCTCGTGATATAGAGAAAACTGAGTTTAGAAACTATTTGGTTAAGCTCCAGCCTTATTTAAATAGAACTGAACAACCGGATTCAACATTAATTCAGCAGCTATATATTACCGCTGAAGATGCCATAAACGATAAAACCATAGTACATAGAAACACGGTTTTAGAAGAGCGGTTTAAAGTACCCTCATTGTTCTTTGAAATTGATGCTGACAGTATTACCATTAGTAATTTTACCAATGATAGAGTTACTGAGATATATAACAATGCAAAAATAGATGGAGAAAGAAATCTAGCTCCAGAACAAACATTGCGAGAATATTCTGCGATGCCAGAACTCAGACAAGAAGTTTATGAAGCAAGCTTTAAAACGCTTCTCAAAAGAATCCCTATATATAAAAGAATCTCGCCAAGTCAAGTAGAACATTTATTGGCAAGAGAATTAAAAAGTGAAGGAGTAGATATAGATTTTGAGTTTGCTATTTATGATGATGATTTAGCGACCAAGGTTCAATCAAGTAATTTTGATAAAAACCCAGAAACAACCATCGGTATTCCTGTGTTTTTAGATAATAACAACGAAAGCAGTTACAGATTATATGTTGATTTTCCTGAGCGGAAAAATTATTTACTTTCATCTATATTATGGATGATTTTGTTGTCTATTTTATTTACCGGCATCATCATATTGGCTTATTCCAGTGCCATCTATCAGTTGATACGTCAGCGACAGATTTCACAGATTAAGACAGATTTTATCAATAATATGACACATGAGTTTAAAACGCCAATAGCAACTATTAATTTAGCATTAGACTCCATAAAGAACCCAAAAATAATTAATGACCAAGAAAAGGTGAAACGTTATTTGGGCATGATAAAAGAAGAAAATAAGCGAATGAATGCGCAAGTAGAAAACGTACTGCGAATTTCTAAGTTAGAAAAGAATGAGCTTAATATAAGTAAAGAACGGCTAAAATTGCATGACTTAGTTGAAGACGCAATGACTCATGTAGAGTTAATCGTAGAGGATCGACAAGGTTACGTAAAAGCGCACTTGGATGCTGTAAAATCATCGGTTTTGGCAAACGAAACGCATTTTACAAATGTCATCGTGAATATTTTGGATAATGCCATTAAATACTCAGAAGATGCACCAAAGATTGATATATATACAGAAAATGTTGGCAATAACATCTTATTAAAGATTGCTGACCAAGGTAGTGGTATGAGTAAGCAAGTAGCCAAACGTGTGTTCGAAAAATTTTATAGAGAACACACTGGTAATGTGCACAACGTTAAAGGACATGGATTAGGTTTAGCCTATGTTAAGCGAATAGTAGATGATCATCAAGGTCATATATCAGTAGAAAGTGAAAAAGGAAAAGGCAGTACTTTTATAATAAAGTTGCCATTAATATCATAAAATCAAATTATGGAAGAACAAAACAAGAAAATTCTTTTAGTAGAAGACGACCCAAATTTCGGAACGGTTTTAAAGGATTATTTAATGATGAACGATTACGATGTGGTCCATGCCAAAAATGGAATGGAAGGTTTTGAGAAGTTCAAAAAAGATGATTACGATTTATGTATTTTGGATGTCATGATGCCTTATAAAGATGGGTTTACATTAGCCAAAGAAATTCGAGAAAAAAATGCGGAAGTACCAATTATTTTCTTGACGGCAAAGGCCATGAAAGAAGATGTGCTAAAAGGTTACAAAGTAGGAGCGGACGATTATCTTAATAAGCCTTTTGATAGTGAGGTGTTACTTATGAAGATTAAAGCCATAATGCAAAGAAAGGCTACGGATACCGTAGCGGACAGTAAACAATTTGAATTTAAAATTGGCCGTTTTGATTTAAATTCAAAATTGCGTTTTCTTAAATTTGATGGAGGTGATCCAACAAAGTTATCTCCAAAAGAAAATGAACTATTACGTCTGCTGGCTTTACATGAAAATGATTTAATGCCAAGAGAATTAGCACTAACTAAGATCTGGAGAGATGATAATTATTTTACGTCTCGTAGTATGGATGTTTACATTGCTAAATTGAGAAAATATTTAAAACCAGATCCAAAGGTTGAAATTTTGAATATTCATGGTGAAGGATTCCGTTTAGTAGTTAATGGTGGTGAAGATTAATTACAAACGATATTAAAAAAGAAAAATCCAGCTTAATTAGGCTGGATTTTTTTTATTGCAAATTCAAAATATTCTATAACCTGGTCAATTTCGGTTTGGTAATCAAACCATTTGATAGTATCATCTTTTCTAAACCATGTGAGCTGTCTTTTTGCAAAGCGTCTTGTGTTTTTTTTTATTTCTGAAATTGCCATGTCTAAAGTTGTTTCACCATCAAAATAAGTAAAAAGTTCTTTATAGCCTACTGTGTTAAGAGCATTGAGATTTCGCTGTGGATACAGTTTTTTTGCTTCATTAATTAGTCCATTTTCAATCATAATATCTACCCGCTTATTAATGCGGTCATAAATAATTTGGCGCTCTGCTTTTAATCCAATGGTAATGGTTTTGAATGATCGATTTTTTGATTTATTAGTTTTGAATGACGAATAAGGTTTGCCAGATCCAATACAGATTTCCAAAGCTCTTATAACGCGCTGAGGATTATCAATTGCAATAGAGTTGTATGTTTCAAGATCCAATGCTTTGAGTTTCTGCTGTAAAATAGCTAATCCGTTATGTTGAAATTGATATTTCAATTCTTCTCTAATATCTGAATTTACTTCAGGAAAATAATCTAACCCCTTAGTCACTGCATTGACATAAAGTCCTGAGCCACCAACCATTAAAGCGATATCATCGGTGTTGTAAATATCATCAAGTTTTGTAATCGCATCTCTTTCAAAATCACCAACATTATAATCTTCATGAATAGATTTATGCTGTATGAAATTGTGTTCTGCGGCATTTAGTTCACTATTCGATGGTACCGCAGTACCTATTTCCATTTCTTTATAGAATTGACGTGAATCTGCTGAAATTATTTCTGAATTAAAGTGTTGCGCTAGCTTAATACTAAGTTCTGTTTTTCCAATAGCGGTAGGTCCAACAATTGATAAAAGAATATTAGTCATACCGTAATTTATAACCACATTTATGGCAGAAATCGGCATCATCTTGATGCTTTGAAGCCATACAGTTTGAACAGGATTGTGTGTTTAGTGTAACTGATTTTATCACGCCTTTATCCTCGACAGGTTTTGCATTCGGACCACTTGAGGCTTTAGTATATTCTGCAGATACTATTCCCGTTGGCACGGCAATGATGCCATAACCCATAATCATAATAATTGTTGCGATTAATTGGCCTAATGGTGTTTGAGGTGCGATATCTCCAAAACCTACTGTAGTAAGTGTTACAATGCACCAGTACACACTTTTAGGGATGTTGGTAAAACCATTTTCTTCCCCTTCAACAAGGTACATTATTGTGCCAAAAATTATTGCGGCAATCATAACTGCAAACAGAAAAACTGATATTTTAGCTCTACTCGCTTTTATTGCACTGGCCAGTTGATTGGATGCACCAAGATAACGAGCCAATTTTAAAATTCTAAAAACTCTTAAAAGCCTTAGTGCTCTCAAAGCTACCAATGCGTGAGTACCAACGAAAATGAGAGATAAATATTTTGGTATAGTAGATAATAGATCTATAATGCCATAAAAGCTTTTTACATACCTCCATGGCTTATTTACTGTAATTATTCTAAGTATGTACTCAACAGTAAACAGGATGGTTATAATCCATTCAGCAATATTTAAAAAATTATGATATTTAGCATCAAAACTGCTTACGCTTTCAAGCATTACCAATACGATACTGGCTAAAATGGCTATGAGCAAAACAACATCAAAAAGTTTTCCGGCTGGTGTATCTGCTTCATAAATAATTTCATGAAGTTTGGTTTTCCAATTATGTTCCTGATTCTTTTTCATTATTTAAAAATACAAAACAAAATACTATTGTTTCTCTAAAACTATTACTGTATTTTTTTGCGTCTCAACCACCTTCTTCATAAATTCTTTTAAATATGGATAGTATTCAAATCCGTAGATAGGCTCATTAAATTTAATTTTAAAGTATACAGTTAATTCATCTCTCTTAAGATTTACATTAAACATAAAACTGCCAGTGCTGTTTGGTAAACTATAACTGATGGGTTCTGGAATGTCTGCGATTTTAAAATTTTCCGGTAATTTTAGCGACATGGCATAAGAGTAAATATCCTTATACCCAAAATCGATTGGATAGGTACGTTCTTGTAACTGAAATGGATTTTCATCAAAGAACTTAAACACAAATGGATTAAAATATATTTTGTTACCTATAAATTCTGGGTCGATTTCAAACTCAATGTCTTCAGTAAAATTATTTGCTGACTTTTTAAAGTCTACGATATCATGCTTAATAATACGAAGTTGATTATGGTCATCACGCATATTCTTTTTGTATTGAACGGAATTCTCATCAAACTCTTGTTTTAAAGAATTGGCATGATATCCTGAAAAAGAACTATTAATGGAACCTTTGAACATATCATCTGCTAGTTCTAATTTAACTCTTTGTGATATCACCGAAAAATCTTCGACTTTTATATCCTCCCAATAGCTATTATTATCAAAATCCATAAGTCTACCATATTGATTGAGACATCTAAAGGGTAGCGTACCAAAGGGTATATACGGACTAGTGGCATCCAAAAAATAAGTTTTACCATCAATAATAGTTTTGACAACTACATAATTAAACTCAGTAATTACAGGGTAAACCTTTGTTATAAATCCGCTGGAACGTGTAGATAGTAAAACTGGATATACTTCAAAATTCTCACTGGATAATAAATTTTCCAATAACAAGTTTATTTCAAAAACACTACCCAGTTTAGTGTCTATTAAATCTTTGACTGAAACATCGTAGCGCTCATATTTTTCATTCCATTTATAATTATCTAAAACATATTGATATATGGCCTGTGCTTTGGCGAGAGGATCGGCTATGTATATAATAGCTTCAGGAAGTAATTTTCTAACTAAACTTCTTTTGCTAAGCTGACGGCCAAAATCGCTATCAGTCTTCAACTCGTCATCAACATTAGCCCAAGTTTTGGCAATTTTTTCAACACCACCATCAAATCTTTTAATTACGCTTAGTTCATATTCAATTCTGGCTAAATAATTAAGTGGAGTAGTAGTGAAACTTTCTGGTTTATATGCCGGAATATCTTTCATAACATATTTCGCGATGGAACAATCTGCTCGACCTCCATTGCCTACTGTGATGCAATTCTTTTTAATGTTATTATCGAACGTATCAAATTTCTTGGTGCCTACTAACTTGATATTATATTCGTAATTAGCCGGAATACTCGTATTATATTCGCTGTATAAAACTGGATCATATCCTTGAAAATACCATGGTTGGAATTTAGTTACAAATCTTGACTGTTTCTCATATTCTATAGTGAGTACACTTCCAACCTTAACTTTAGGCAAGACAATTTTTACTAAAGTAAAATTTTCGTTTTCTTCTCTAAAAATGGCGCTTTCTTCAAGTTTTGTTCTTACGATTTTTCCGTTTTCTAAATTGTAAGTAGTTGCTTTTATATTTTTTATTTTTTCTTCAGAAGATTTCCCTTTATATAATCTAACGGTAAAAGTTCCTTTCTCAATGCCCTCTTGTTTTAGAATTTTAATTTTCTGTTTGAGTTGAAAGCGAAGCCAAAAGGTGTCTTCATCTATAAAACTATTGCCATGGTCATAAATGATGAGTGCATTAGCCGTAGAATCTTTTATATAGCTATTAGACTCTAGATCATTTCTGGAAACCATCATAGATATATTATAATCTTGGGAAAAGGTAAAAGCAGAATATAGGACTGCTAAAAATAAGAGATGAAATTTCATGTGTGTTCCAATTCAATAACCTTAAGGCGTTTGTTGCGTCGCATGTAACTCTGAATAATATGCTGGGTGTCACGATTATTTTGCATAGGAGTAATTAATGTGTTTAAAATATCCCTATTATTAATTTGTAAATTAAGATTGAAAAAACCGATACCTTTAAAGGTGCCATCCTCAACCAGGATGACACTTTTTTCATCTATATCCCTACCTTTGTCTATTAGAATCATGTCTTTATTATCATAAGTATTGAGCTCTATGACAGAATTGACGCGTTTATTATAATCTTCAGTACTTTCTTTACATATGCACGCACCGTGACATTTCTCAATACCGTGTTTAAAGCAGCTTGAATGTGACTTTTCCAAACCACAGAGCTTGTCGCATAACTCATAGGTTTCGATTATTCTGTTCATAAATGCATTAGCACTTTGTCTATTACTAAAGGTGGTGATGGGTTTTTTATCCTTGCTTAAGTGTCTAATTCTTAGATTTATATATCCATTATCATCAATAAAACTGAAAAGGCCTTGAGTAAATTTATTTCGTTTTAAAGCTCTGTTATAAATTGGTTTATTGGCTTTTATTTCTTCGCTTTCTTTTAAGAGCGCTACTAATTCACTTCCAGTTTTTTCGTAGGTAACACTTGCAACTTCTACTTGTATTTTTTTGGATTTTGAATTGGTGTTTGTAAAATGCTGAGTAACACGCTTTCTTATATTGTTGCTTTTGCCAATGTATATAATATTGCCGTTTGCGTCATGAATATAGTAGACACCTGTATCGCTGGGCATAGATTCAATAATGTCTCTTAGATTGGACGATAATTTTGATTTCTTTTCAATCTTAACGGCTTCTTTAATAATTTTTTTATCCGAATTTTTATTCAGCAGCATTTTAAAGAGCTTTACAGTTGCCAAAGCATCTCCGTTTGCACGATGACGATCGCTCATTGGTATGCCTAATGCTCGCGCTAATTTCCCCAAACTATAGGACTCCATATCCGGAATAAGCTGTTTAGAAAGTTCTACCGTACAAAGCGTTTTACGCTTATAGGGAAAACCTAAACGTCTAAATTCCGTCTTTAAAATTCTATAATCAAAATCGGCATTATGTGCTACCAAAATACAATCTTCAGTAATTTCCACGATGCGTTTTGCTACCTCGTAAAACTTTGGTGCATTTCTGAGCATATTGGAATTTATTCCTGTAAGATTTACCACAAAAGGTTGGATTTCACGTTCAGGATTAACTAATGAAATAAACTGATCTGTTACTTTGTGGCCATCAAATTGGTAAATTGCAATTTCCGTGATACCTTCTTCGTTAAACTTACCACCTGTGGTTTCTATGTCTAGTATTGCGTAGATATAAATGTGTTTTTTAAGTCTTTGACTGGTCGCTAATACATATTACGACTCAGACGAAAAACTAGTTATTATAATTTCTCTCGCCAAATATACTACTTCCAATTCTAACCATATTGCTTCCGCAATCTATGGCTAACTGATAATCTCCACTCATTCCCATTGAGATGGTTTTTAATTCACAATTAAAGGTATTTAGCTGTTTTAAATCTTCAAAAGTGGATTTTAAGAATTTAAATTCTTTTTCAACTTGACTCATGTCATCAGTAAATGTGGCCATACCCATGAGGCCTGTTATTTTAATGTTTTTTAATTTTGATAATTCCTCAGATTGCAGAACGGTAGAGGCTTCTTTTGAAGACATGCCAAATTTACTATCCTCTTCGGCGATTTTAATCTGAAGTAAACAATCAATAATTCGATCGTGTTTTTTAGCTTGTTTGTTTATTTCTTTTAATAATTTTAAACTATCCACACCATGGATAAGATTCACAAACTCGGCCATGTATTTAACTTTATTTCGCTGAACATGTCCAATCATGTGCCATTTAATATCTTTTGGCATCTCCTCATATTTCTCCACCATTTCTTGGATTTTATTTTCACCAAAAATGCGATGACCTATATTATAGGCTTCCATTAAATCGCTCACTGGCTTGGTTTTAGAAACTGCCACCAAAGTCACGTGATGCGGTAATTGTGTGTTTAATTTATTAAGATTTTCTTTTATACTCATTCAGTTGTTTGATTGAAATTCTGAAATAAGTTCAGAACGACACGTTGTGTCAAAATTCGTAAATGGTCATACCACTTCTTAGTTTTGGTAAAATATAGGTGCTTTTTGGTGGCATTTTTAAACCCTCATCTGCAATCTGTTTCATCTGACCAACATTGGAAGGGCACATTCCAAAGCCTACTATATAATCTCCGCTGTCTACACTACTTTTTATTGTGATCATTTCGTGTTCACCGTTAACATAAGAAATTCTACTGTCATTTCGTAAATCTGTAATACCTAAAATAGGCTCCAAAATTGTTTTGTAAAGTACTTGAGCATCTAACTCGTCCAAGGCATTTTTAAATTCGTAATTGGTTTTTCTTAAATAAAGCGAATAAAACTCACCATCAAGGTACATGCTAAAGTGATGAGGCTTAGATGGATTGTAAGGCATCAGACCTCGGTTTTCTATTCGGAATAATTCATCTAATTTTATTAAAAATTCTTCTTTGGTCAAACCATTTAAATCGGTAATTAGACGATTAAACTCATGAATTACCAAATCCGATTCAGGGATTAAATACGACATAAAATAATTGTAAGATTCATCTCCGCTGTGATCAGGGTTGGCTTCTTTTTCATCTTTGTATAACAAGTAGGAGGATGCAGATCGATGATGTCCATCTGCTATATAGATGGTTCTCATTTTTTCGAATTCAGCCTGTATGATTTTTATTTTTTCACCGTCATCTATTTTCCATAAATAGTGGGTGTCTCGATAAGTCATAGTAAATTCAAACTCAGCAAATTCTTTTTGAACGTCTTTAATAATGTTCTCAATAGTATGGTTGTCAGGATAAGTTAACAGCACAGGTTCTGCATTAAAACCTACAGTTTTAAGATAGGTTTTAAACGTCTGTTCACGATTTGCTATGGTATCTTCATGTTTTTTGATGATATCTTTTTCATAATCCTCGGCACTTGCAGCCGCTATTATACCGTTAAATTCCTGGCCGTATCGATTCACGATTTTATATACATAAAGCGATGGCTTCTCATCTTGAATAAAAACTCCATCTTCCTTAAATTCCAGATACCTATTCTTTACGAGTTTGTAACGTTCTTCCCCAGTCACTTCCTGGTCGTATTTGTAACCTGGGTTTACGATATGTAAAAAGCTAAACGGATTATAGTCCAAACGTGATTCGCGCTCATTTTTGGTATAACTCTGATAGGGTCTAGCGGCGACAAGCCCAACGAGAGACCTTTTTGGTTTAACTGCTTTGAATGGGATAATTTTGGCCATGTTTATTGTTTGCGTCAATGCAAGTAGTTTATAAAAAAGCCTGGCAGTCTATTTATTTTAATGAGAATGCCATGTCATGTGTGCTTGCAAAGACAGATTTGGTTTACTTCAAAAACTGTTTCGCAATTTTTTCTGCTTTTCGGCTTTCTGAATAATCATAAAACCCTTCGCCTGATTTTACTCCTAATTTTCCTGCTGCAACCATGTTGACTAATAATGGACATGGAGCGTATTTAGGGTTTTTAAAACCGTCGTACATAACATTTAAAATAGACAGACAAACATCCAAACCGATGAAATCTGCCAATTGTAATGGTCCCATTGGGTGAGCCATGCCTAGTTTCATAACAGTATCAATTTCTTCAACACCTGCAACTCCGTTGTAAAGCGTCTCAATAGATTCGTTGAGCATTGGCATTAAAATACGGTTAGCAACAAAACCTGGGTAATCGTTAACCTCTGTCGGAACTTTACCTAGTGTTTTTGACAAAACCATTATAGTCTTGGTCACTTCATCACTTGTATTATAACCACGAATGATTTCTACCAGTTTCATAATTGGTACAGGGTTCATAAAGTGCATACCAATCACTTTGTCAGGTCTAGAAGTTGCTGCTGCAATCTGCGTGATTGAAATAGATGAAGTATTAGTTGCTAAAATAGCGTCCTTGTCACAAGCTTTGTCTAACTGTTTAAATATTTTCAGTTTTAAGTCTATGTTTTCAGTGGCTGCCTCAACAACCAATTCTACATTTTCAACACCACTTTCTACATTGGTATGGGTTGTTATATTGTTCAATGTTTCGGATTTATTGGCTTCAGAAATTTTTTCTTTAGCGACCATTCTATCCAGATTTTTAGAAATGGTTTCCATTCCCTTATTTAGTGATGCTTCACTTATATCTATTAATTGAACTTTGAATCCTGATTGTGCAAATGTGTGGGCAATTCCGTTTCCCATAGTTCCTGCACCTATTACTGCTATATTTTTCATTTAAAATTTTCTTTTTACTCCTGCGAATGCAGGAATCTGTTAATTAAGTATATACAATGAGACTCCCGTTTTTTTTTTGAATTAAAACTGGTTAATAATCATGTTAGCCACGCGTAAAGCCTCGGTACCATCATGCAATGTTACAATTGGCTTTGTATTGTTGTTAATGGCATCCGCAAAGGTTTCGAGTTCATCTAAAATGGCATTGTTGTTTGCGATTTCGGGATTGTCAAAATAGATCTGCTTTTTTATACCTTCTGCATTTTGAAGAATCATGTCAAAATCACCTGGGTTTTCTGGTGCGTTTTTCATTTTTACGACTTCACATTTCTTTTCAAGAAAATCAACAGAGATATATGCATCTTTTTGGAAAAACCGTGTTTTGCGCATGTTTTTTAAAGAAATTCGACTAGCCGTTAAATTTGCCACACAACCGTTTTTGAACTCAATACGTGCGTTGGCAATATCTGGTGTTTCACTAACTACGGAAACTCCACTCGCTGAAATATGTTTCACGGGGGAATTCACCACACTTAGTATAATATCGATATCGTGTATCATTAAATCCAGAACTACAGGAACGTCAGTGCCACGAGGGTTGAACTCTGCCAAACGATGAGTTTCAATAAACATAGGATTATCTATTTGGTCTTTTACTCCTATAAAAGCAGGATTAAAACGCTCCACATGCCCAACCTGACCTTTAACTCCATGCTCGGCTACTAAGGTTCTTATGGTTTCTGCCTCTTCCACCGTATTTGTAATCGGTTTTTCTATAAAAATGTGTTTACCTTTTTTGATGGCCTGCTTAGCACAATCATAATGTGAAAGGGTAGGAGTGACGATATCTACCACATCTACGGCATCGATTAATTCATCGATTGAATCAAAATAGGTGTAGCCAAATTCTTCAACTACACGTTTTGCATTTTCAGGATCGGCATCGTAAAAACCTACAAGATTATATTTGTTGGATTGATTAAGAAGTCTTAGATGAATTTTACCAAGGTGACCAGCACCAAGAACACCAGCTTTTAGCATGTTTTTCAGTTTTTAACAAAAATAGTCGTTTTGTATTAAACAATTAAAAAAGAAAATATAAAATACTGTGGATTCAATAATTAAGGAAAGTTTGAAATTTGAGTTTTGAACTTGCCGTTCTTTCAATTAATTTAGCAGAAACTAAACTACGCTTTGAAAGATACATTTAAGCATCAAGGGATGCGGCAAAAACTCGTTGATACACTCATTAAAAAGGGGATTAAAGATGAAAACGTTTTAAATGCAATAGGTAAGATTCCACGGCATTTGTTTATGGATTCTGGTTTTATAGACCATGCATATCAAGATAAAGCGTTCCCTATTGCTGCCGACCAAACGATTTCTCAACCTTATACTGTTGCCTTTCAATCTGAATTGCTAGAAATAAAATCGGGTGACAAAGTGTTGGAAATTGGGACGGGAAGTGGGTATCAAACTGCTGTGCTTTTAGAATTGGGTGCAAAGGTATATTCTATTGAGCGTCAACAGGAATTATTTAAGAAAACATCTAAATTTCTTCCAAAAATTGGTTATCGACCTAAAAAAATGATTTTTGGTGACGGTTATAAAGGCATGCCTGAAGAAGCTCCATTTGACAGTATCATAGTTACTGCTGGTGCTCCGTTTGTGCCAAACCCATTATTGGGCCAACTTAAGATTGATGGACGTCTAGTTATCCCTGTTGGTGACAATGTACAAACCATGACACTTTTTATTAGAAAAGGTCCTAAGGAATTTGAACAGCACGAGTTTGGTGAATTTCGGTTTGTGCCTTTGCTTGAAGATAAGAATTAAAAATCTTATTCTTCTACGACACTCTCAAAACTCTTCATACCACCAACAACAGGCAAAGTTAAATTTGTTTTATCAAGCTGAATGGTCAATTCCGTTCCTGCTTTTGGATGCAGTGTAAATTCTTGGTCGCTTGAAAATATCATCAATCCAATTTGCTGGCCTTTTTTGATGATTTGGTCATCGGGTTGTAAATCGAAATTCATAGTGTAATATTCGCCTGCGACGAGAGGTTCTTCGTCCGTCAGAGATGTATGGTTTTTTGGATCAGCCCAACCACGTGTAATAATATTATCTGTGATTTTTACATCATCACCTTCTTGCCACGGCAATGATACCAACCAGACGGATAAATTAGCCGATGGTTTATTGCTTGCCAAGGTAATACTCACTTTTGGTACACCTGAAATGTGTAGGTCTTTTTTCAAGGTATTGGTAACATACAATAAGCGATTGTTAGATTCTGTTACTGTTGCTAAATCTTTCCCGGAAAAACTCACATCATCTTTCAATTTTTCAAAATCGGCATTTGATGATTTAGTTGTTAGCCCACCAGCTGAATTTCCACCTTTGGTTAAATTGAGTACGACGTTTTCAGCATCAGGATTTGGGTAATCTTTGTATGCTGTTGGTTCTTGTCTGTTATCATCTTCTCTTACAATATAGGCTTTGTTTTCTTCATCTTCTACACCATTGTCCACACCGTGTAAATATTTTGTAAACCATCGGTTCATCATTGACAGTGGTGGTGGGCCTCCATGACCATTTTGGTGGTAATAAATCTGAACAGGAAGTCCTTTTTCTTTTGCAGCCTTATAAATGCGGTAGCTGTGCTCTGGCATCACATTCCAATCGTTAAAACCATGTGACATTAGCAATGCTGCTTCCATGTCCTCCATTTGATTGAGGTAATCTCGACCTGCCCAAAAGTCGTTGTAATCTCCTGTGATGCGATCCATACCTTGCATCATCTCAGTGTCTCTGACCATTTTATTATTGTATGGTCTGTTTGCTTCCTCTCCGCTATGCACAAAATCATATAGTACATCGATATCCTCTCCCAAATAACCACCTGGCGAACGTACTAAACCGTTAGAGCGATAGTAATGATAATACGAAGTGTTAGGTGCTACAGGAATAATGGCTTCCAAACCGTCTACACCTGTTGTAGCAGCGGCTAGAGGAATTGTTCCATTATATGAGGTTCCTGTCATGCCCACTTTTCCTGTTGACCAAAATGCTTTGACCTCTTCATTTCCATTTCGTTCCGTATAACCTTTGGCTCGACCGCACAGCCAATCGATAACAAATTTTGGTGCTAAAGATTCATTTGGGCCACCAATAGTTGGCGCACCATCTGATAATCCTGTGCCTGGCGATGATGAATGTACCACAATATATCCTCGTGGCACCCAAGTTCTTACTTGCGAATTTGAAATAATCGGTCTCTTCCCACGACGTTGTACTTCAGGATGTGTGCGTTCTTTGGTGGTTTCACCAAGTTCATGTTTTACGTTCCACATTACTCCTGGGACGTCTCCTGCAACACCTGCATAATACGGACTAGATTCATAAACGATAGGTAGTTTTAATCCTTCGGTCTCGGTTTGTTTTGGGCGCGTGACATCCACGTGCATTCTATCTAGTTCACCATCTCCATCGGTGTCAAAATTGGTTTCTACCCATAAATCGTGACGGATCCAGTTTTCAGGATTTGCAAAGGCCTCAACAACCTGTGCTTCTCCATTTTTAAAAACTGGTTTTACGTCTTGAGCAAAACTAGATATTGAAATTGCTAAAGCTAGAATTAATGTATTATAAGTTTTTAATGTGGGTTTCATGTTATGACGGTTTTTGTACTTTTTAAAAATACGGACTTAATTTTAGATTTAAAATCTGTTTAAGAATTGTTTAAACTTAATAGTGAGTTTGAGTGATGTTGCGCAATTAATTTAGTCAAACTGTGTTTATTTCTCTTTTTGTTATTCCGCAGATGATGCAAAATCCTTTATTTGGTACAACTGAATGTGGATTCCTGACTTCGCAGTTATTACTGCTGCGGTAAGTATGCTTTTGGAATGGGGAATTCTTCAGATTCTTGCATCCAATAAATATTGATGATCCACCAACGCTCTCCATCGTTTAATAGTTGAATGCTATTGATACCTCGCATAAATGGTTGGTCATCTGTTTTAGTTCTGAAAGATTCGTAAGTGCTAAAAACTTGAGTAATATGACCAAATGTTTGAACTTCTCGATTGATTTCTACTTCGTGAAAACCATTTTCGACCAACCATTTGCCAGATGTGTTGATGTAGTCATCTGGGCTCATGTAGCGTACTACGGTTTTCCCATCTTCGTTTTTTCCTGTTGCAATTAACTTTGCATTTGCATGAAACAAATGTTTGAATAAATCCCAATTGCGCTCAAAACCTTTATCACCAGAAATTACCGTGTAGAGTGTTTCGATAGTGCTGTCTATTGTGGCTACGTTTTTAGTATAGTCTTTAGTTTCTTCTTGAGCACTTAAGAAGAATGAGGCAAACATAAACGCTAATATTAGTTTTTTCATTTTAAAAGTATTTGTTTTACTAATGTGATACTAACTGTCCGGCAATGATTAAGCATTAAAGTTAAAAGAATTTCAAACCAAACAAAATCGCATCACTTTGAAACCCGCTTTGATATGAACGAATGTAATCCACTCGTAAGAAACGAAATTTCCCCCAACCTATATTATCCAAACCAACGGAATATTCTTGATAGGGATTATTCTCTGGTGTTGACAAAAGGTGTGCGCCAACCACTAAATTAAAATTCAGTTTATTTAACAATGGAATTTTTCCTAAAATAAAGCCATTAAAGTCATGCTCTATGTGACCTTCAAAATAAGCATCTTGTGTGCTCATTGAATAATAGTCTAAATTATTAAAAACATTGGTGTAGTTACCTTCAGTGCTCACGTGGGTTTGATTACCGTTAAAATGTTGGTAATCCATAAATGCTAGGTTTTTTGCATTGGCAAACTTGCCGCCTTTTAGATTATATCTAAATCGCCCTTTATCCTTAATGCTGAACGTTTGGTATAAGCTTGCTTTGATTTGATCAAAATTATAATCGCTATTTGTGGCACCCAAACCTTTTTCATAACCTAATAATAGGGTTGGGTAATCCTCGTTACCAACATTGAATTTACTATCGGGATAGCTTAAATATTCTTGACCAAAATTGATCTGTGCTGTTACATTTACTTTTATAATATTGTGTGTTTCAAAAGGAGCAATGCCAAATGCACTTTCATTTAAGGGGTTGTTGCTGGTGTACACATCATTATCTTGATTTATATAGACTTGATCTGTAGTATTAAATAGAGCTTTTCGTCTCTCGTAACTTACACCTGCATATAGTCTAAAACCATTGAATAGTTCTTCGGAATAATTGAGCTGAATAAAACTACGGTCATAAATTTTCATGTAATTATCTTCGAAAAACAATGTGCTCACAGAATTAATGAGTGGTGTTATAGGGTTTGAAGGATTAAACTGTGCTGTGCTAACTCCTCCAGACAATGTGAGAAACCGTCGACTTGTATTATTAAACTTATAACTTAAGGAACCCGCGGCTCTTAAACGGTCATCAGAAAATCCATATTGTAAGGATGCGTTAGCCCTAAAGTAGCGTCTAAATTCATCATAGTTTTTAGTAAAAAAAATATTGGCATTTGCGCTGTAACCTTGAACGGTGTTAAACTGTACTCCACCTAACGGAATATCATAACCGAGCCTAAAATCCTTATGAGAGTTTTGATAGGTATAGCCTAAAATATCGCCTAATTTAAATTTGTTATTGGCACGGTCTATTGAATCTAGATAGGGTTTAGATTCTCTGACTAATTGGATGCTATCTTTTTTAATGTAATCCGTACGCTCTTCGTCCGTAAGTGGTACAGGTCTTATGGTATTCCAGAAAAGGGAATCTTTTTTATTGGCTTCTGCTTCAACAGCTACTAATTCTCTTCCAAAATCTTTTTTTGTGAGTCCTAAATTAAATTCATAATTACTGTAGACAGCTGTAAATCTGCCATCGCCATTAAACCCAAATAGGCCATATTTAAAGTCGATACTTTGTGAGATTATTGGCCAGATATTCTCTTTTTCAGAATATGAAAAACTTTGTTTTAACGAAATGAGATCTGCTGCTGGAATCCTCGCTTGTGCTCCAGTAATATCCAATTCTAGAGCATAGATGGTCCATTGGTCTTCAACGATATAGATAAAGCCTGAGAAAACAGGATCGTTTTCCCGTCTTGGGATCACATTTATTTTATTAATAAGATTTCCGCGTTCGTCATAAAAAACACCATCAAGCTTGTAACGGTAATAGCTAAAAGCGTTATTGGCAATTGGAGACACCATTTCGCTGCCAAATTCAATCGTATTATTATAAAAATTAAAATCAACATCCAATGCACTGTTGAAACTGAAGCCGTTATCGTCACCGCTTACTTTACTTGCAGTTACTTTTTCCTTCAATTTATCGGGTTGTAAATATTGAATTTTTGATATTGTTTCAGATAAATACAAAATACCTGTTCGTGTTGAGTCTAATGCACCATCAAAATCACCAACTTCTTGACCTAGAATTTTTTCTGGAGCATCCTTGATTCTGATAAGTCCACGTGAATAAAAATCAGCATTAAAAGATTTAATTTTCTCAAGATTTTCCTTTCTTTTTTCAATAGCCTGACGCATAATTATATTTGCGGGATTTTCCTCGGAATTAACCACAACTTCATTGAGCGAGACAGACTCTTCTTTTAAGGTAGCGTTTAAGACGTATGGAAACTTACTTATAGTTACCGTCCTTTTTAAAGTTTTGTAACCAAGATATGTGAATACAACGGTGTAGGTGTTGGGCTCTATAATATTGAGTTCGTAATAACCATCGTCATTAGTAGTAGTGCCTTTATAGGTATTCTCTATTAGGATGTTGACGAAAGGAAGCGGTTCGCTATTGGTGTCAGTTACAGTACCTACAATTTGTGCTGAAGCTAAAGATGAGAATATTAATAGAAATGCAAAGAGCGATTTTTTTATCATTTTTGATGATTGATTGTTTAAAGCGAATATTTTTTATTGATGTGAATTAATGCTGCTACTATATTGATAAAGATACCGTTCTTGATCAATTAGTTGCCAATACCGTTTCAAACATAGAATAAAAATGAATGGGTAGAAGTTATAACTATCTTAAATTTTAGTTATAGATTTTTTTAATGCGGTCTAAGTTTCGCTTGTTATCTCGGTCTTTGATGGTTTCGCGTTTGTCGTAAAGTTTTTTACCCTTGGCAAGCGCAATTTCAAGTTTTGCCAGACCTCTATCGTTAAGAAATAAGCGTGTAGGGATAATTGCATTTCCCTTTATGTTCACCTCTTTTTCGAGCTTTTTCAACTCCCTTTTGTTCAGCAGTAATTTGCGTTCTTGCTTAGGTCTATGGTTGTAGTGCGTACCGTATTTATATTCTTCGACCGTCATGTTAATAACAAAAAGCTCACCATGTTCATTAAATTCACAAAAACCTTCGGCAATAGATGCTTTGCTGGCTCTAATGGATTTGATTTCCGTGCCAGTTAGTACAATTCCTGCAGTATATTTATCCAATATCTCATATTGGAATCGTGCTTTTTTATTGAGAATGTTGACCTTGTTTTGCATGTATAGCAAAGGTATGAAAGTAAGTCTGAAGTTTGAAGAAGTAAGCTTGAAGTTTTAGAAACATCATTGTAAAAACATAACAATTGACTGATCTTATTTTATTGTTAAGTGTAATGATTGGTTAACTTTGCGACTTCCTATTCAAAAGTATAAATATGAAATATTTGATTGTTGTTTTTGTCGCTTTCACGATTCTGGGTTGTAAAAATAAAAACGATTCACAGGTTGAAATTCTTACTGCTAATCAAATTATTGATAAATCCATTGAAGTTTCTGGAGGTGAGAAGTTTGGAAATTCGGATATAGGATTTAAATTTAGAGACAAGTCTTATGCAGCCAAAAGGAACAACGGAGATTTTTTGTTATTGAGAGCTGCGGTAGAAAATAGTAACGACTCAATTTTTGATGTCCTCACCAACGATGGCTTTAGACGTTTTATAAATGATGAAGTTGCTGTGTTGGAAGATTCTATTGCAAGCAATTATACAGCCTCGGTAAATTCCGTTCATTATTTTTCAGTTTTACCATATGGTCTTAATGACAAAGCTGTTAAAAAGGAATTAATAGGGGAGGAGCGCATCGATAATCATGCCTATCATAAAATAAAAGTGACCTTCAGTGAAACTGGTGGTGGTGAAGATTATGAAGATGAATTTATTTATTGGATTAATCAAGAAACTTTTAAGTTAGAATATTTAGCTTACTCATATAATGAATCGGACGGCAAAGGCATGCGATTTAGAAAAGCGTATAATGAACGGTATATTAATGGTTTACGTTTTGTGGATTATAATAATTATAAAACCGAGGATAAATCCGTTTCACTTACCGAAATGGGAAAAGCGTTTGAAGCCGATAAGCTTACTCTACTTTCTACTATACAGCTTAACGACGTTACCGTAGATTTACTCAACAACTGAAACTTCTGAGGTTTTCTTGTTTTTTGCTATTATGACTTTGAAGAGTCTAGAATTATCATCGTCTGACATGTCCTCATATTTTTTCTCGCCCAAAAGCCCGTTGGTAAACATCGGAGTGGTGTTACTGTGACCAACAATCAATACGGTCTGTCCTTTAGTTTTAGCTAAGAATTCCTCAAAATTAATATTACTAGGATTGTAAAACTGTAAATTCACATTGTTTGCTGTTGCTGTTGGCATAGCAGTTTGTTTGGTACGATTGTAATCTGTAGAATACACTGCGTCAAATTTTATATCCTCAAAATGTTTAGCCCAGTTTTCTGCACGTTGTAAGCCTTCATCTTTCAAGTTCGGATTGCGATTGGATTCATCAGAGCGATCTTTTTCAGCATGTCTTATTAAATAATAGGTTGATGTTGCCTCGTCTTTATCTTTGTCTTTTTTCTGTGCACAAGATGGAAAAGCAACCATTGAAATGAGAAGAATTACGATGAGTTTTTTCATGACATATAACAATTATTAGTTGGTATGCGATTTTTCCAGAGGCCCTTCCCAGATTACCTGTTCTATCATCCATTTGCCATTGTCTTTTGATAATAGCATATAATCAATTCCCCACCAAGCCGTAACTTTACCAGCAGCAATGTGATTGCCCACATCTAAAATCTCTATTTTCCTGATTACATCACTTCCCTTCTGTTGTTTTTTTTCTAGAACATTCTTGGCATAGGCAATAGCTCTATCGTAAGTCATTTGATTGGAAAATTCATATGCTCCAGTGTCTTTATTTTTCCAATAACCAAATTTATATAATTTTGGTTTTAATGCGGACTGTAATTTGAGGGTGTCACCTTGATAAAAGCCTTCGATATAGTTGTTGAGTGTTGCTTTTATAAGTTCTTCGTCCGAAGATGTTTGTGAAAATGATAAAAAACAAAAACTTAGCAGAACAATCGACAGAATAGATTTCATAATCAAGCATTTTTGGTTGATTATCAAATATAGGATAGAAATTTTGCGTGCTTATGAAAAAGTTTGTTAAATAATAAGTTTATTAAGAAGCTAAGTTTGTCATATATTCTGTCATTATATTAACTCCAGAAGATGTACCAATTCTATCCACGCCAACTTCAACATATTTTAAGGCAGTTTCGGCATCATTAATTCCGCCTGAGGCTTTTACTTTCAATTTATTCTTCACTGATTTTCTCATAATTTTTACAGCGGTTAGTGTGGCTCCACTTTTAGAAAATCCGGTTGAGGTTTTAACAAAATCAGCATTTGCATCAATACAAATTTCACAAGCTTTAACGATTTCATTTTTAGATAGGTCGCTTATTTCAAGTATAACTTTTAAAGGAATTTTGCCGATGGCACGTTTCACATCGCTGATATCTTTTAAAACTGCCACATGATTTTTGCTTTTTAAACGGCCAATATTCATTACCATATCTATTTCTGAAGCTCCTTGATCTATAGCTGTTTTGGCTTCATGAATTTTTGCTTCTGTAGACATTGCTCCTAAAGGGAAGCCAATGACTGAGCAAATTTTTATCTCCGATTTTTCTAAAGCTTGTTTTGCAATATGTACATAATCGCTATTTATACAAACTGCGCAAAATTGGTATTTAATGGCTTCTTTACAGAGTTTAAGAATATCTGCCTCAGTAGCAGATGCTTTTAAAAGGGTATGATCTATATATCTATTCAATTCCATTGGGAAGTAGGCTTTTTTTAAAATTAAACATGACAATTCCGATTATTTGAGAATTATCAAATAGAATTTATATTATTAATGTAAAAGTTGGAATTAAATAGCTAGACAAAAGTATATATTTATCCGTTAAAATGCTGCTTTATAACAAAATTTTATCATGTATTTTGTCGAATAATTGTTAATAACTTCGTAGCTATTTCAATATGAAATAATTATACATGATTGCATGGTTAAGATTTATGCAATCAATTTACCCTAGATGTAGGGCGTTTTGTACGACGGTTAAAACTAATTTAGTTTGTCTTTTGTCACTTTTTCATTCAGTATTTGGTGCACCCACTGAATGGCTTTGCTTAAAGAATCAAAAATTTGATAGGGTTTGTCAAAGAATTGTTTTTCATATTGAGCGCTTTTTCGCATAGTTTCAGTTAGGGGAATCATCGCTATAGCTATTAGATTCGGAATTTGTTTAGTTTCCGGATATACCAAAGGATTTACTGAATAAGATTTTACCCTATTTGACACATAAACCATGTCTTTGCCACTGAAATGTTCTTGAATAACTTCGTTCAGCTTATCGTTATGATGAGGTTCTATGACCACACCTTCTTTAATTTGGTTGATAATGAACTCATCAAAAATGAAACATTCTGAATCTTTAAAGTCGTAATATTTAATAATGCCCATTTTGGTCGGATTAATTATCGTAAGGTATAAAATATAATATTTCTGTTTTTGAAATAAAAAAGCAGCACATGTTATAATTTCTTAAACCTTGTGCTGCTTTTAACCAACCAATCAATCTATAGACTGTTTTTATAATAGTTTGTTACAGTCTATTACATTTATTTATAAATCTTCACTAACTAAATCTCCTTGGTTTCTAAACACCAATTGACCGTCAAATTCATCGAGAAGGATAATGCTATCCGTTGTCACTTTTCCTGCTAAAATTTCTTTACTCAGCTGATTGAGGACTTCTTTTTGAATCACTCGTTTTACTGGTCTCGCACCATATTCTGGATTGTAACCTTTATTAGCTAAATAAGCCTTCGCTTCTGGTGTGGCATCGAAAGTAATACCTTGCTGACCAATCATTTTAGTGACATTTTTAAGCTGAAGACCAACAATCTTAACTATATCTTTTTCAGATAAAGGGGTAAACATAATGGTGTCGTCGATTCGATTTAAAAATTCCGGCCTAACCGTTTGTTTCAATACACCTAAAACTTCCACTTTAGCCGCTTCTATTGCTGAAGGAATATCTTTTGTAGCTTCAAAACGCTGTTGAATAATATCACTTCCCATATTTGAAGTCATAATAATGATAGTATTTTTGAAATCTGCAATTCTACCTTTGTTGTCCGTTAATCGTCCTTCATCCAAAACCTGCAACAAAATGTTGAAAGTATCTGGATGCGCTTTTTCAATTTCATCCAAAAGCACTACCGAATAAGGTTTACGTCTTACAGCTTCAGTCAACTGACCTCCTTCATCGTAGCCCACGTATCCTGGAGGTGCACCAACCAATCTACTTACCGCGTGACGTTCTTGATACTCACTCATATCTATTCGCGTCATTGCACTTTCATCATCAAAGAGGTATTCTGCAAGTGCTTTTGCCAACTCTGTTTTACCTACACCAGTAGTACCCAAGAATAAAAACGTTCCAATTGGTTTTTGTGGATTTTGGAGTCCAGCTCTGCTTCGTCTTACAGCATCACTCACGGCTTCAATAGCTTCTTCTTGTCCTACGACACGCTTGTGCAACTCATCTTCAAGTTGTAACAATTTTTCACGTTCGCTTTGTATCATTTTGGTTACAGGAATACCTGTCCATTTGGCAACAACATCTGCAATATCTTCGTAAGTGACTTCCTCTTTGATCATCGAGTTGTCCTGCTGCTCTGATAATTGTTGTTGGAAGCCTTCAAGTTTTTCCGTCGCCTCTTTAATTTTTCCGTATCGGATTTCAGCCACTTTTCCGTAATCACCTTCTCGCTCAGCGCGTTCCGCTTCAAGTTTGTAGTTTTCAATATCCTGTTTTGTATTTTGGATATTATCTACCAATTCTTTTTCGCTCTTCCATTTGGCATTGAGCTCATTACGTTCTTCTTTTAGATTTGCTAAATCTGCTTTTAAAGATTTGAGTTTGGTTTCATCTTTTTCACGTTTAATGGCCTCAATTTCAATCTCTAGTTGCATGATTTTTCGGTCGAGAACATCCAATTCTTCTGGCTTAGAGTTGATTTCCATTCTTAATTTGGAAGCCGCCTCATCCATAAGGTCAATGGCTTTATCCGGAAGAAATCTATTGGTTATATAACGGTTAGAAAGTTCTACGGCTCCAATAATCGCTTCGTCTTTAATTCTAACTTTATGGTGTGTTTCGTATTTTTCTTTGATACCACGTAAAATTGAAATAGCACTTTCGGTATCAGGTTCGTTCACGGCAACTTTCTGAAAACGACGCTCCAAAGCTTTGTCTTTCTCAAAATACTTTTGGTATTCGTCTAGGGTAGTTGCACCAATGGCACGCAGTTCGCCACGGGCTAAAGCTGGTTTCAAAATATTAGCAGCATCCATTGCTCCTTGTCCGCCACCTGCACCAACGAGTGTGTGTATCTCATCGATAAATAATACGATGTCACCTTCACTTGTGGTCACTTCTTTTATAACCGCTTTTAAACGTTCTTCAAACTCACCTTTATATTTGGCACCAGCTATAAGTGCTCCCATATCTAAAGCGAAAATTTGTTTGTCCTTTAAGTTTTCAGGTATGTCACCATCAATAATTCTATGTGCCAACCCTTCTGCAATCGCAGTTTTACCAGTACCAGGCTCACCGACTAAAATTGGATTGTTCTTGGTACGACGTGATAGAATTTGAAGTATTCTTCTAATTTCCTCATCACGACCAATAACTGGATCTAATTTTCCGTCTTGTGCCAATTGGTTCAAATTTTTGGCGTACTTATTTAAGGAATTATATGTTTCTTCTTGACTCTGAGATGTAACTCGATCTCCCTTTCGCAATTCTTCGATTGCTGCATTTAGTCCTTTTTCTGTGACGCTTTGGTCTTTTAGGATCTGCGCGATTTTACTTTTAGATTTAAAGATGGCTAAAACTAAGTGCTCAATGGATACGTAATCATCGTTCATCTTTTTGGCGATAATTGATGCTTCATTCAAGGATTTACTTCCCTCACGCGACAACATTATTTCGCCACCAGTTACTTTAGAAAAACTCTCTAGTTCCTTATCTAAAACTTGTTGAAGTATAGATACATTGACATTCAATTTTTTCAAAAGAAATGGTAATACATTCTCATCAACATTGAAAAGCGCTTTGAATATATGCTCGTTTTCAATTTGTTGATGTCCAAAGCTCTGAGCAAGTTGCTGTGCCTGCTGTATAGCTTCTTGTGATTTAATGGTATAATTATTAAAATTCATATGTTTTATATTTTGTATTTCTTAACGTCTAAGAATTCTTTAGAGATTCTCAATTAACGCTTTAAATGAAATTTTTTTATATTGTTTTGATTATCTTTAGTCAATAATCTTACCAATTTGGTTATTAAAATATTTTAAGACAATATGTCTGTTTAGCCTAGTGATAACGTGACTTTTTGTCGGTTAGTAAGATTGTGTTTTTGTTTTGACCTAGCGCGAAAACAAAAATGATTAATTAAAATTACTCATTATAAAATCTTTATATGTTTAAAAAATTATTCGGTTCATCGGAGCCAAAAGAAGAGAAGATATTGCCTTGGATTACATTGGCAAGTAAAACTCAAATAGAAGATATTGTCGAAAAATCTAAAGCTACAACGCAATTAATTTTCAAACATTCTACACGATGTGGTATAAGTCGTATGGTCATGAACCAATTTGTGGCAACTTACGATATAGATATTAATGCAGACTTATACTACCTTGATTTGCTCAATCATCGTGAAGTTTCGAACGAAGTGGGTTATCGGTTTCAGGTAATGCACGAGTCACCTCAGCTTTTAGTTATTAAAAATGGAGTAGCAGTAGCACATGCCAGTCATGGTGCTATTAATGATTTGGACTTAAATAGGTTTATTATGTAGTTTATAGGATTTTTTCTATCTATCATTAAAAATTTATGATATTTATTTAGCATAAATAGAGTAGGCCTTTTTATTATGATAAAAAAAAGAGATGTATCGCTGGATATTATATCAGGAATATTAATTATTCTCATTATTTTATATCATGCTGCGCAGTGGGCAAAACTCTCTGATACAGAAATCTATAAAAATGCACTGAATTTCTTTTACTTTTTAATGCCTTGGTTTTATTTTAAATCGGGTTATGTTCATAATGACAGCTATTCCTTTAGAAAAATGTTCAAAGTTTCTTTGAGCCCGTTGATTTTTCTTTTGGTGATAGGCACATTAATAGGATACATTTTTACACTTCCAGGCCTAATTCGAAGTGGTGAATCTATTTTTGTAATAATTGCAAAACCATTTCTTTACTTAATAAAATCTGGTATGACCTTAGGAAATCCTCCTCTTTGGTTTCTTTTGTCTTTATTTTTTGTGAAAGTAATTATAAGTTTTATTGTTAAATTAAGTTATAAGCTGATAGGACTATCTATAATAGCTTTTGTATGTGTTGGTTGGGCACAAAGTTTTTATTTTCCAAATCTTAATTTAGGTGCACATCAAGCTTTGCCTTTAGGGATTTCATTCTCATTATTGGGTTATTTATACAGAAAGAAAAAAGTGATTACTAAAATAAGCAATTACAAAATACCTGTCATTTTAGTAACACTATTATCTTCTATTTTTATGACGAGTTATGTTCATGTTCACTTTAATGAATTAAGATATGGTTCCTATTGGATTTATTTTATTAACTGTGTTTTGGCCATAAGTTCAATATTGATAATATTTAAGTATATAACATGGAAACCGCTCATATGGATTGGACAAAGAACTTTTATTTTCTTCATTGTCCACTGGCCATTATTTTTTATAATTTATCAAATATGCAGACTTTTGGATGTTTCTAGAAGCGGATGGATTTTTATGTATATTTTGAGCATATTCGCAACTTTAGGCTCAATAATAATAGCTTATTATTTTCCTCACAAATATTTGATTTCAGCAAGTTCAAGAATTGTGGAATTAGGTAAAATAAAATTAAAGAAGACACCTATAGCGAAATTTTTTTATAAAGCTAATCCAACTAAAAGTGAAAATAGAATTAATGAAAATTAGTCTAGTATGAAGAATTAAATAAATTAAAATAAAAAACCTCTCCAATTAGAGAGGTTTTTTATTTTAACTATTCAACTTATAGGATTTAATAATTTGTTTCAATTTAAATTTTAATTCCTCACCAGTGTCATAAACCATTTGGGCGTCTCTTGGAAACGGCACTTGTCTTTGTCTTAGAAGAAAAAGATCGTCTCTGTTCAAAGCGCGCTGGTCTCCTCTAGATCTTCCAAATATATTTTCGAATGTGAAACCGCTATCGATAACAAATTTATCCACGATTCTATTTTGTTTTAAATCAGTGTAAATGACATCGGCAATCACCTGTGCGGATTTCGTCTGTATCACTTCTACAAATCTAGCTTTTACATTTACGATTTTATCTATTTTAATATCGTTACCCAAACTGTCTTTTGCTACATTTCCGTTATTATCTAACAGGTATTCCCAACCATCAACGATATTTCGCTGTCTCAGTAATTGTCTTTCGTTAATACGCTCTGGAGAAATGTTAATACTTTTTAATTGCAACTGCATGGCAAAATCATAATCAATGGAATTATCTGCTGTAATGTGATATTGTGTCCATAATTGGTTTAAGCCATAAGTATTAAAGTCCAATAATTCCTCTTCTAATTGTTCAGGAATCAATTGATTTGTGTTGTTTTGTAAAGAAACATGTACATAGTCTGTTCCTTTATGGTGTGCCTCATCAATTAGATTTCTGGTTTCCTCAAAATTTGGGTTAATGCGATCTATGTATCTAAATATCTCGTAGGCTTTTCTAGCATTATATTTATCTTCAGAATCCAGAAGAGTTATACCTTGACCTATCAAATAATCAGATGTCTTATATCTGTAATCTACAATCTCGGACGCATAGTCATTAAATTTAAGATTAAGACTTTTTCCATTAATTTTTAATGGCAATATGCGCTTAATAGCATTTTGTCTTTCTTCTAAATCTATATAGATTTCATAAATTGTTTTGTACTGTTCTGGATTACCGTCTTTTTTAAAATGCGCAATAGTGCTCAAATCCTCCTCCAAAACTTTGTAATAAGCATCTTCAAGCATAACAATATAATCTTGCTTACGCTTTTTGTCTTTGTTGTTTTCGAGCTTTTGTAAAGCCTCTTCAATAGCCTCATCGTAATTTCCGTGACTAATGGCTGTTTCAATTTGTTTCTTTGCACTACAAGATATTAGTACAGAAACTAAGACTGATAATAGTAATAATCGTTTCATAATCTTGTGTTTTAAATTAGACTTATGAATAGGATTTCAATTATGATGCCAAAATGAATTGATGAAGTTATGAGGTTGTAAATCTGTAAGTTATTTAATTTGCAAGAGACTTTTGTTACCAAGTAGTTGTTTTCAAATTATAAATTAAAAAAGCTCGTAGTTGAAAATTTTTTTCAACTACGAGCTACCATCTTCAACTACAGACTTTGCTATTTTTTCTTTTTCGGATTAAAAACCGGTAACAATTTGGTTTTTATTGATCCAAAGCCAATACGTGTACCATCCTTTTCACAATAGCCGCGCATGATAACAGTGTCGTTATCATTGATAAATTTTCGTTCTGTTCCATCCTTCATTTTTAGAGGCTTAGTTCCTTTCCAACTAAGCTCCAACATTGAGCCATAAGAATCTTCAGTTGGCCCGGAAATCGTTCCGCTACCCATCATATCACCAGAATTCACAGGGCAACCGTTCACAGTGTGATGTGCTAATTGTTGAGCCATATTCCAATACATATATTTAAAATTGGATTTTGCAACCACGGTTTCTTTTGCGCCTTTGGGCTGTATTCCTACTTCTAAGTTAATATCGAAACTCTTTTTGCCTTTAGTTTGAAGATATTCTAAAGGCTTTGGATCTTGTTTTGGACTTTCTACTCTAAAAGGTTCTAATGCATCTAATGTTACAATCCAAGGTGACATTGATGATGCAAAGCTTTTTCCTAAAAATGGTCCTAATGGTACATATTCCCATTTTTGAATATCGCGCGCAGACCAATCATTAAATAGAACTAATCCAAAGATATATTCTTCAGCCTCGTTAATAGGAATGGGTTCTCCTAAATCATTCGCGTCCGTTGTAATAAAAGCCATTTCGAGTTCAAAATCTACAAGTTTAGAGGGTCCAAAAACTGGACTTTTGGCTCCCTCTGGCATAGTTTGACCTTGAGGTCTATGTACAGGGATTCCTGAAGGAATGATTGAAGAACTACGTCCGTGATAACCCACAGGCATATGTACCCAATTGGGCATAAGTGCATTTTCTGGGTCTCTAAACATGGTACCAACGTTTGTGGCGTGTTCTTTACTTGCATAGAAATCTGTATAATCGCCAACTTGAATCGGTAATTGCATTTCAATTTCATCTAAGCGAAAAAGAATACGTTCTTTATGTGGGATGTTATTTTTTAAAGTATGATTTTCAGCATCAAAAATTTTGGCAATACGGTTTCTAACAAGTCGCCACGTTTTTCTACCATCTGCTATAAAATCATTCAAAGTATCTTGAAGAAAGATATCGTCGGTCAGGGGAATGTCCTCAAAATATCCTAATTGATGTAAAGCCCCAAGGTCGATTGCGGTATCTCCAATCCGAGTTCCTATAGTAATAATATCATCTCTAGTTAAGAATACTCCAAAAGGAATATTTTGAATCGGGAAATCAGAATCTTTATTTACGTGCAACCACGATGTTCTGTCTGGATTATTGGCTGATAATGGCATATATTATTGTTGATTAAATGTTCATTAGTTATACTCAAACCTACATATATTTTTATTTTTAAACTAATGTATTCACTATTTTTGTATTGATTTAACAAAGAATTTATATATGCAACGCGACGAACAGATTTTTGAACTGATACAAGCCGAAAAAGAACGCCAAATAGATGGTGTTGAACTCATTGCCTCAGAAAACTTTGTGAGCAACCAAGTTATGGAAGCTGCAGGTTCTGTACTTACCAATAAGTATGCAGAAGGTTATCCTGGTAAGCGTTATTATGGCGGTTGCGAAGTGGTAGATGAGGTCGAGCAAATAGCAATTGACAGAGCAAAAACCCTTTTTGGAGCTGCGTATGCCAATGTTCAGCCACATTCTGGAAGCCAAGCCAATACAGCAGTATATCATGCATGTTTAACTCCTGGCGATACTATTTTAGGTTTTGATCTTTCACATGGAGGCCATTTAACACATGGTTCACCGGTGAATTTCTCAGGTAAACTTTATAAACCAACATTTTATGGCGTTAAAAAAGATACGGGTTATATTGATTACGATATGTTGGCAGATCAGGCAGAAAAGGAAAAGCCTAAGATGATTATTGCGGGTGCTTCTGCTTATTCGAGGGATATAGATTTTAAAAAATTTAGGGAAGTTGCCGATAGTGTTGGTGCTGTTTTACTAGCAGATATTTCTCACCCTGCAGGACTAATCGCTAAAGGAATTTTAAACGATCCGATGCCACATTGCCACGTTGTTACAACAACAACACATAAAACATTACGCGGTCCGCGCGGAGGTATGATTATGATGGGAGAAAATATTGATAACCCATTTGGTATAAAATTGAAAAATGGTAACCTCAGAAAAATGTCTAGCTTATTGGATTCTGGAGTATTTCCCGGAAATCAAGGCGGACCACTAGAACATATCATTGCCGCAAAAGCAATAGCCTTTGGCGAAGCTTTAACGGACGAATTTATGCACTATATGCTTCAAGTAAAGCATAATGCAGATGCTATGGCTAAAGCATTCGTAGCAAAGGATTATAATTTAATATCAGGCGGCACAGATAACCATATGATGTTAATTGACTTAAGGAATAAGAATATTACTGGCAAGGACGCAGAGCAAGCATTGGTTAAAGCAGATATTACAGTTAATAAAAACATGGTGCCTTTTGATACAGAATCTCCATTTGTAACTTCAGGTATTAGAGTAGGGACACCAGCGATTACCACAAGAGGTTTAAAAGAAAATGACATGAGCTATGTAGTGGATCTAATTGATGAAGTCATCATGAATTATGAGAATGAGACTGTACTTGAAGGTATTGCTAAAAAGGTGAATGAATTAATGAGCGGTAGGCCTTTATTTGTGGCTTAAAGTTTAAAGTTTTAGAAATTTAAAAGCCTTTCAATTAAATTTTGAAAGGCTTTTTTGTTTTTCGTTTTATCGTATGCAGAGTGAAATCTTAATATCAATTTCAAGACAAATTTTAAAAGTGATACCTAATTAAAAAATCTCTAATCTTCTTGAAAAACTACACTTTCATAAGCACCAGCATCTGGTGATACGGTTCTAGGAATACCTAAAATATCAATTGGAACTTGGTTGGCAAACATTAAGTTGCCAATACTATTCGCACCAGAATCTTCACCTATTCGCATTAAATTTTCGAATGGATTTTCAAAATCTGGATCGAGATTAAAAATATTGCCCTCGTAAAACGTAGTGTTGCTAAAATCGTAATTAGGTAGGTCTTCTAAATTGTCATTCTCAAAACGCAATAAACAATTTGTGAATTTGTAGTTGAAATTATTTCCTTGTTGATCTAAAATAAACTCTGGGTTATCGTTACCGTAAACGATACAATTGTTAAAGTTGGCTTCAACTAAATCATTGGTAATCGGGTTTCCGTTTTCGTCCAAAACAAAATCGTTGATCAGTAGGGCAGGGAACTGCCTAAAACTGTTGTTCCAATAATTGGCTATAGTACAATGGGTGAAATTATATTTTCCTCCCAAAGTTCCGGCAAAAGAAGATTGCCCGGAATTGTTTATTACAACATTTTCAGCTGTTATGGACGTTGCTCTACCCAAAATTCCGAAACTGCTGGAATTGTAAATCTGTGAATTAGTAATGGTCAGTTTATCTGTTGGCTCGTCTTGATTGCCTTCTGATAGGATTCCAATTGTTGCGTTTTTTATTGTGGCATAATTGACGGTATTATTTATACTCCCGTTGAACAAATAAATTGTTCCCCATTGTCCGGGTACATCTTCAAACAATGGCTCTAAACGGTCACTCTCTAAAATAACTTCGTTTTCTAAAGTGACTTGGTCTGTACTGAGTTCGCCATTAATATTTAGCGATGCATTATTGGTCACCAGAATACCAGAATCTGCATGAAAGTGAACACGCGCACCAGCTTCCATGGTCAATGTTTCTCCTTCATTTACGGCTGCATATCCGTAGATTACATAAGGTTTTTCGTTTGTGAAAGTGAGTTCTTCAGGTTCTAGAAAACGTCCTGGTAAATTTGTTTCATCTGGATTTCCATCTCCATCAGCATCAAAGATTAAGGTTTCAAAATTAGTGCTTGTGCCTTGAAAGTTGGGATAAATAAAAACGGCATCTTTTACAAGAGTCACCAAATCGACATCTTGTTGCTCATTGCCAGAATCGAACAGTATTCTGTCTGTATATAAAAATTGTGTATCCGAAGCTGACAATGATTCAATATCTATTGTAGTTTCTATAAAAATGAACAGACTGTCATTTGCCAAAAGTTCTACATTTTCAAAAAATTTGCCTTCTTGAGTACCTTGTAATCCTGTGGTGCCATCTACATTCATTCTATAAAAAGAATTGACTCCACGTTCTAGCTGAATTGAAGGAATCACAATGTCATCATCACTGCGATTATAGACTTTTAAGTTGTAAGTGCTTGATCCTATGTCAGTAAAAACCGTATCGAGATAAACAGTGTCCCTTGCAAATTCCAGATTTCCTGTACTTGGCGAGAATTCAAAATCATTACGGCAAGAACTCCAGAACAATAAAATTCCGAAACATAAAAGGAAAGTCAGCAATCGCTTCATAAGTGATATGAGTTATTAGGGCTAAAAATATAACTTTTGAGGTTAGGATTTATTATGAACTGCTATTTTTTGAATGATAGAATAAGTGAATCAATCTTTAATGTCTGTTTCATTACCATACTCCTCCAACAGAATTAAAAATAAATCGCTGCTCTGTACCATGGCTTCTAGCAAATCCATCTTTTTATCTTCTTTTAATAATTCTGAACTGAGTTGCTTGGCTTCCAAGAACTCAAGAAATAAATATTTCTTTTCTAATGGAATTTTTAAACTCTTGGTTAACAAACGTTCGTTAAAAAATGAATTTTTTGCGAACAAAGAATCCAACTGCATATAGGTTATTGGAGCATAAATAGGCTCTTTGTATGTATCTTTTCTTTTAAACAATTTTATGACTTGCCCAATAAGGTAAATAAAATCTACTCCGTAAGTAGCACCAGCAGGTTGGTATAAATGCGGATTATTTTTAATGTCCTCCTTAATTAAGTTTTGAAGGTTAGCATTATAAGTTTCTTGAGTAAATAGGGGCTGTTTTGGTTCGGCTTTAACCTGTACTTCTTCAAGTTCGTTAATAATTTTATCGAGCTCAAAAACAATGGTTTCACCAAAATGTTTTTCAGTTACAACCACTTCTTTCGGGTGGTGGAAAAGTGATGTGAAGGTTAAGGTATCGCTTATTTTAGCAACAATGCTAAAATCACCATTAATGTTTGTACCAGTCACTCTATTTTGAGTTTTGTTGGTCACTCTAATACCTTTTACGGTAGTTTCGGAATCGTAAACCTTGGCTTTAATAATTTGCGAATTGGCAGTTATTGGTAATAGAATGCCAAGAAACAGAAGGAAGAAGTAACGCATCTTTGATTGATTGAGCGATAAAGAAAAACCTTTAAGCCCTACTGACCGAATACCTTAAAGAAATTTTAACCTAAATAATTGTTAACGGAAATAGAGTTTTAATCAAATAATTCGGCTATTTCAGTTGAGATTCTTGCAGGTCTTTTGGTTTTTGTATTCATAAAACACCATTTGGTTTCAGAGGTAACCATGAGTTTGTTATCTTTTATATTGATAATTTCAACATGCCTTATAGAAGTTACTCCTTCAGATTTTGAAACATAGGTTTTGAGTTGCAATGTGTCACCAAGAACGGCCTGGCTTTTGTATTCTATATGATGACTCACCAACACCCAAAAATAGTGTTCTAAAATGTCATCGGAAACTTTGCTCAACCAATGCGCTTCTGCAATATCTTGAACCCATTGTACATACCGCACATTGTTGACGTGGTTGAGTTCGTCCAAATCGTTTTTGGTAACAGTAATAGTTTTAGTGAATTCTTGCAAAGTATCTTATTTCTTTTTTATAGTCACTTCAAAAAGTTTATCCCAATTTTTTCCGGTTACGAAGATTGTTTTGCGTTCAGGATGATAGGCGATACCATTAAGTACATCTAATTCGTCATGCTGTTTCACCTTTTTCTTTAATGGTTCAAAATCAATCACACCTTCCACGGCACCATTTTTAGGGTTGATAATAGCCACACCATTTCTTTGGTAAATGTTGGCGTAAATTTTACCGTTAATCCATTCCAGTTCATTAAGACTTGGGATTTTTCCTTTTTCGGTATAGATTTCAATATGGCTTTCCTCGGTTAGATTTTCCGGATTTAAAGTCCATATTTTTTCGGTACCGTCAGATTTATAAAGCTTGTTGCCATCATTACATAATCCCCAACCTTCTTTACTTTTTCCATATTTAAAACTGTCAATTTTTTCAAATGAATTGACATCGTATATAAAACCAGTATTGGCTTCCCATGTGAGTTGATAGATTTTGTCATTTAAAACGGTAAGACCTTCACCAAAATAATTATCTGCCAAATCAATATTTTTGAGCACTTCTCCTGTTTCAAAATTTACTTTTCTGAGTTTAGATTCCTTTCGTTGTCCTGTACTTTCATACAATTCACCATTATAAAATTCCAATCCTTGTGTATATGAAGTAATATCGTGAGGGTAGGTGTTCACAATTTCGAAAGTATAGATCGATGGAATTTCGTTATTAAAAATTTTGATGGTCTTTGAAATTTCGGTCGATTCGCCATTATAATCTATGGCTGCAGTAATGGTTTTTGAGCCCAGTGTGACATCATTTAAGATGGTATTGGCATCAATTATTTTTCCATCTAAGCTGTAAGTCACGTTTTCTATATCTAGCTTTTTAGGATTATTGATTGATAAATTCAATGTGTCTCCCAAAAGAATTGATTTATTATTAGTCTTAATTGAAAAACCCGTCTCATTAACACTGTTGCAATTAATGAACAAAACGGCTAAACAAATGACAATGATATGTTTATAAATGTGCATGATATTTTAATAATTTTTAAGCAAGTTATTAAATAAAATTCAGTTTAAAAATCATTGTGAAAGTATTAAAAGATTGTATCTTTGCAGCGGCAAGTCCTACACAACCAGCTCCTGCTGAATCCCCCAGGACGGGAACGTAGCAAGGGTACGCGGTCGTAGCGGTGTGATGTAGGTAGCTTGCCTTTTTTTGTGCCCAAAACTCAGATCTTGACAGCCGATAGGTGAATCAAGATTTTTTAGTTTTGATATATCTTACAAGTGGTAGGGTTTGCATTATTTCGAAAGAAATTACTCTTGGAATTTTGTATTTTGCAATTTATAATTAAAAATCTTTATGTCTAAAGTAGTTTTAATAACTGGTGGTTCTTCGGGAATAGGAAAATCGATAGGCGAATATTTGCAGACCAAAAATTATAAGGTTTACGGTACAAGTCGAAACCCAAACAATTATCCTGATAGTAAATTTCCAATTATCGCTTTGGACGTTACTAAGGTTGAGACAATTTCAAGTTGTATCGAAAAAATTTTAAGCCACGAATCTAAAATAGATGTGCTTATTAACAACGCTGGTGCTGGTATCACCGGACCTATTGAGGAAATTCCCGATGCTGAAATCAAACGTAATTTTGAAACTAATTTTTTTGGTCCGATTAACGTTATCAAAGCGGTATTACCGACCATGAGAGAGCAAAATTCTGGATTGATTGTTAACATAACGTCTATTGCTGGCTATATGGGTTTGCCATATAGAGGAATATATAGTGCAAGTAAAGGTGCTTTGGAATTGTTAACTGAAGCCTTTAGAATGGAGCTAAAGGATTTTAACATAGAAATGACCAATGTGGCTCCGGGTGATTTTGCAACTAATATAGCTGCAGGTCGCTACCATGCTCCCGTTTTGGGTAATTCCCCTTATAAAGAAAAATACTGTAACACTCTTAAAACAATGGATGACCATGTGGATAGCGGAGGTGATCCACAAGAAATGGCTGACGCAATTTTAAAAATTATAGAAACAAATAATCCAAAAATACATTATAAGGTTGGGGCCTTTATGCAGAAATTTTCAATTGTTTTAAAAAGAATTCTTCCAGATAAAGCATATGAAAAACTGTTGATGAATCATTACAAGTTGTAATTCAACCTTTAATTAATGACTTGTTAATATATTTTGATAATTTCATCATAAACTGCATCACGTAAGTCGTAAATTCGCAACAACAAAAACACAACAATTTTAAACAAGATTCTCTTTTTAAAGGGAAATTCAAAACAAGTTTTTTTATGAAATTTTTTATTGATACTGCCAACCTGGACCAAATAAAGGAAGCCCAAGATATGGGAATTCTTGACGGCGTAACGACCAATCCGTCGCTAATGGCCAAAGAAGGCATTACTGGGACGGACAACATTATGAAACACTACGTTAACATTTGCAAAATTGTAGATGGTGATGTTTCTGCGGAGGTTATTTCTACAGATTTTGACGGAATGGTAAGAGAGGGTGAAGCTTTAGCAGAACTACACGACCAAATTGTCATCAAATTACCAATGATAAAAGACGGTGTTAAAGCTTGTAAGTATTTTTCGGATAGAGGTATTAAAACCAACGTAACTTTAGTGTTTTCTCCTGGTCAGGCACTTTTGGCTGCAAAGGCTGGGGCTACTTATGTATCTCCGTTTATCGGTCGTTTGGACGATATTTCTACAGATGGCTTGAACTTGATCGCAGAAATCCGACATATCTACGATAACTACGCGTATGAAACTCAGATTTTAGCAGCCTCAGTAAGACATACTATGCATGTCATTGATTGTGCAAAACTTGGAGCAGATGTTATGACTGGGCCTTTAAGTTCTATTACAGGACTGTTAAAACATCCTTTAACCGATATTGGTTTAGAGAAATTCTTAGCAGATTATAAAAAAGGAAATTAGAGTTATTTAAAACTTCAATAAATTTTTAGAGCACCTTATTAATAGGTGCTTCTTTTTTATCCAATAATTCGGCCAAGATGGTTTCAAAATCTGAGCTATAAATATCGGCATTAGGATGAAGGATATTGCTGTTTTCATCCACAACAATAGATTTGTTAATGTAATTGACTGCAAGAATTTTAAGAGCCTCCTTTGGGTTTTTAAATTTAAATTCGTTTATGGTTGGGAAGCTATATTGTTTAATTACGTTTTTCCAGAATCTATCATCATCATTAATGTTAACAGATATGAAATCAACATTAGGGAATTTTTTCTTTAACTCTAGCACTCTATAATGGCTATTACGGTATTGAACTTTGTAATTTGAAGACCAGAAATAGATAATTGTTGGGTTTATTATAGCATTTGAAAGAAAGTGTTCCGTGCCATTATAATTTACTAGAGTCAAATTTGGTAGTGGGTTCCCTTTACGTAAAAGTTTTAGCGCAGAGACTAATTCTTTCATATAAACTTTATCAGTATCATTTGTAGTTTTTGCGAGATAATAATCTAAAATTTCCTGTGCTTCTTCTTCGCTATGGTTATGACTTATATAATCTCGTGCTTTGTATTTTAGAAGATTGTTTTTAATCATTTCGTCAGAGACCAAACTATCAATTAAATCGAGTTTTGCTTTATTGTATTCAGTGGAGTGTCTATTGAATTTGCTATGAAAATCGTTCTTTTCGTAGTAGGCTTTTAAAGCGAGGTTGTCAAAATGAGAAAACAGAAATCGATTATATGTAAAAAAATTACTTAAATGTGAGGCATTATAATCAATTTCTTCTCGATGCTTGTAAAAATCTTCTGGTAGATCTTTAATATGTATTAGTTTATTATTGCCAAAATATGCGAAAGGATAAATTTCTTTATCAGCATAGGTATTGTAATTAATATTTGCTCTTACAATAGATTTAAAGAAAGGTGTTTCATCATTATGAGATAAAAACTCGTTAAACGCATCTAACTGGTTGGCTCTTCGTTCTTCGACAAATGCGTTAAATGCTTCAGGTTCCATCTGAGCATAGTTAATTAATTTTTTCGCTTCACTCTCGTTATCTAAATAAGTTTTTAGAAGGTAGTTGTTCTTTTTCGCACCATTACCGGTAAAAACTAGCGACTCATCAAAATCATATGTATTGAGCCTAAACATAATACTATCAGTAGGTTCTAACAGGACCATTTGATATTCACCACCATGCCTTATAGAATAAAGGCCAGATTCCAAATTTGTAATTTTATGTAGAAATCGATTATTAGCGTCCAGAGTAAGCGTATCTGCTATTTTACCTTTAGTGTTGTGCAGAATTACGGTTCTGTTCTTGGGGTTAATAATTTCTCCGCCTATATAGGCGTAATCAGAACCATCATTGGATTCACATCCAGCAAGCGTTATGATAAACGTTAAAATAGATAATACGTTTCTAGTAAGTTTAGGGAGTGTCTTCATAATCAACGAAACAAAAATATACGTTGATTACTATATGTCTTGTTAATGCGGCGTTAAAACTTACTATCATTGGTTTTTATTTCATCTACTCGGTTAAATTATCTACTTTTGCAGTCTGAAAAAATCAATATGATTTTTGAAGGTAAACACCCTAAAATTCTAAGTTATGTTATCAGTTTCTAATCTATCCGTACAATTTGGAAAGCGCGTGCTTTTCGACGATGTCAATACTACTTTTAATAACGGGAATTGCTACGGTATTATTGGTGCCAATGGTGCTGGGAAGTCAACTTTTCTCAAAATTATTGCAGGTAAAATGGACCCAACTTCTGGGAGTGTTCATTTAGAACCCGGCAAGCGTATGTCTGTTTTAGAACAAAACCACAACAAGCACGATGAGGATACAGTTTTAGAAACTGTCTTGAAAGGAAATAAACCGTTATACAAACTGAAAACCCAAATTGATGCACTCTATGCTGATTACACAGATGAAAATGCTGAAAAAATCGGAGAGCTTCAAGTGCAGTTTGAAGAAATGAACGGCTGGAATGCCGATAGTGATGCAGCAGCAATGTTATCAAATTTAGGTATTAAAGAAGAGCATCATTACACATTAATGAAGGATCTGGATGGAAAACAAAAGGTACGTGTGCTTTTGGCACAGGCATTATTTGGAAATCCGGATTTACTCATTATGGATGAGCCTACCAACGATTTAGATTACGAAACAATTTCATGGTTAGAAAACTTTTTGGCTAATTATGATAATTGTGTCATTGTGGTATCTCACGATAGGCATTTCTTAGATGCAGTCTGTACACACATTTCTGATATTGACTTTGGAAAAATCAACCATTTTTCTGGTAACTATACCTTTTGGTACGAGTCTTCACAGTTGGCAGCAAAACAACACGCACAACAGAATAAAAAAGCCGAAGAGAAGAAAAAAGAATTAGAAGAGTTTATTCGTCGTTTCTCCGCTAACGTTGCTAAATCTAAACAAGCGACCAGCAGGAAGAAAATGATTGAAAAGCTAAATATAGCCGATATCAAACGTTCTAGCCGTCGTTATCCAGCCATTATTTTTGAGCGCGAACGGGAGGCTGGAGATCAAATTCTCAATGTGTCTGGTTTGACAGCAAGTTTAGATGGAGATATATTATTTAAGGATATAGATATCAACTTAAATAAAGGAGATAAAGTTGTGGTATATTCAAAAGATTCTAGAGCTACCACAGCATTCTATGAAATCATCAATGGTAAACAAAAAGCTGATGCTGGCAAATATGCTTGGGGAGTAACCACAAATCAATCATATTTACCGTTGGATAACAGCGAATATTTTAATAATAAATTGACTTTAGTAGACTGGTTGCGCCAATGGGCAAAAACAGAAGAAGAACGCGAGGAAGTATATATCAGAGGGTTCTTGGGGAAAATGATTTTTAGTGGAGAAGAAGCTCTAAAAACTTCCGACGTTTTATCCGGTGGCGAAAAAGTACGTTGTATGCTTAGCCGTATGATGATGATGAGAGCAAATGTGCTCATGTTAGATGAACCAACTAACCATTTGGATTTAGAAAGTATTACGGCGTTCAACAACTCACTTAAAAACTTTAAGGGTACAATTATGTTAACAACACATGATCACGAATTTGCGCAGACCGTTGGTAACAGAATCATTGAGTTGACACCAAACGGAGTCATTGATCGCTATATGACGTTTGACGAATATATGAACGACAAAAAAATTAAGGAGCAGCGTGATAAAATGTACGGTGTGATGGCTTAATAATACTTTACGTTGTATATAATAAATAAAGCTGGACTATCTTAATCCAGCTTTTTCATGCGTTAATGTCGTTAATAGTCATTCAGGTTTTTCCATCTCACCCTGAATTCGATTAACGATTTCCATAGCCTTATCATATTCATCTTGATGTACTAAAACATCTTGATAGCCTTGTGTCATTGATCCATAACCCGCTAGTCTTTGTGACTCGCCTTCGTCTTTTATAATTGGCGTGATGCCAATCTGCTCAAGCTCATTTTTAACACGTGTTGCTATAATAAAACTGCCATAAAAAACTTTCCTATATTCAGAACCGCTCATAATTTCCTATTTTATTGTTTCTAAATTATAAGTTACAAAAAAGTAACGAATCTTGCATCAAAATTCAGTTTAAGCGTTAAAATATTTACTGTCCCAAATGGCATTGTTAAAGTTTTTACCGGCTGCAAAACCATAATATATAACCATGGCAGCAATAGATTTAAACATAAAGAAGAAAATCATTCCCGTTTGTGAAGAGGTCATTTTATCAGAAAAAATGCCTTCAGGCACAAGACCTGTTGCAATGAGACTTACCAATAACGTGGCAAAAATTAAGTTTTCGAAATTTTTAAAAGGCTTCATCAACCATTTTCTAAATGGATTGAGGTCTTTTCCCCATTTATGAATTAAATAATAATAGTCATTTCCGATTGGCGCAAAGAGCAACGGATCATCTGCATTTTCCAATTTAAATAATTTAGAAGGTGCAATAATTTTAAACCCGTTAATTTCAATATCATGAGTTTTCTCTAGTTGTTTTATTTTAGAAACAGCCTCGTATGGTAATGGCCCTTTAAAATATTTACTGTCCAGAAATCGCAGTCTGTAATCGATACAAATGTTTTTAATATGATCTAGATGATAAATGTGTTGACTTTCGAGCAGATTAAAATCAAAATTATTGAAATTCTTTATCGGATCTGAATTTAAGGTCTGTGCTATACGTTCATCCTTTAAATTATCTTTATTTAAAATGTTTTTCACAGCATTCAAAATATCATTTTCAGAAATTCGTTTATTCCTGAAACTTTGAAGTCTTTCCTCGATGTTGGTTTTTCTGAACATAGAATTTTTTATTTAAAGTTAACAAGTAAAATTGTATTCTACAATTCTTTAACACAACTGTTTAACCATTGTGGAATGAACATTGCTTTTCCACATCTTATGTTAAACATAATGACCTCTAATCTATTTTGAAAATAGAAATCAATCATTTATATAGAGGAAATCTATGTAAAAATAAATTTATAAAATGTAAGGATTTTTTAGTTGGAGGATTAATTCATTAAATTTATAAACAGAATTTAATTTAAAATGCGTCATGGATAATAAAAACACAGAAACTTTTGAGATTAATGATAACAATGCTAATAAATGCCCTTTTTTAAGTGGCAGGCAAACTTCAGTAGGTGGAGGAGGTGTAAAAAACCGCGATTGGTGGCCAAATGAATTAAGATTGAACATTTTGAGACAGCATGCACCAGAGTCCAATCCGATGGGAGAAGATTTTAATTATGCTGAGGCATTTAACAGTATTAATTTTTCAGAACTAAAGCAAGACGTTTTAGATTTAATGACCGACTCACAAGATTGGTGGCCAGCTGATTATGGGCATTATGGAGGATTCATGATCCGTATGGCATGGCACAGTGCAGGTACTTACAGAGTTGGTGATGGTCGTGGAGGAGCAGGTTCTGGTAACCAGCGTTTTGCTCCATTGAACAGTTGGCCTGATAATGGCAATTTGGATAAGGCTCGTTTATTACTATGGCCAATAAAGAAAAAGTATGGACGTAAAATTTCTTGGGCAGACCTTATGGTTTTGGCTGGAAATTGCGCATTGGAGTCAATGGGATTCCCAACATTTGGTTTTGCCGGAGGTAGAGAAGACGTATGGGAGCCAGAACAAGATATATATTGGGGAAGTGAAACAGAATGGGGAGCCAATGAAGAACGTTACGAAGATGGTAAGTTAGAAGATCCACTAGCAGCCGTTATGATGGGTTGGATTTACGTTAATCCCGAAGGGCCAAACGGGAACCCAGACCCGATGGGTTCTGCAGAAACCATAAGAGATACTTTTGGTCGTATGGCAATGAATGATGAGGAGACTGTGGCATTAGTTGCTGGCGGACACACTTTTGGTAAAGCTCACGGAGCTGCAGATCCAAACGAGTATGTTGGTCCGGAACCACATGGTGCACCGATAGAACAAATGAGTATGGGTTGGAAAAATTCTTATAATTCTGGTGTTCTAGATGATATAATTACCAGCGGTATAGAAGGTGCTTGGACGCCAGATCCAACCAAATGGGATGCAGATTATTTTGACGTATTATTGAATTACGAATGGGAATTAACAAAAAGTCCGGCGGGAGCTCATCAATGGAGGCCAACTGAGGCTTCTAATGCTAGAATGGCACCAAAGGCAGGCGATGCCAACGGAAAACAATCATTAATGATGACGACAGCCGATATTGCTTTAAAAACCGATCCTGCATATTTAGAAATTTCAAAAAGATTTCACCAAGATCACAAAGCTTTTGAAGATGCTTTTGCAAGAGCTTGGTACAAACTTACACATAGAGATATGGGGCCAATAGATAGATATTTGGGCCCAGAAGTACCGGAAGAAGAATTGCTATGGCAAGATCCAATTCCAAAAGTCAGTTATAAATTAAGTGATTCTGATATAGATAATTTAAAAGGAATGATTTCGAATTCCGATTTATCAATTTCTGACTTGGTAAGAACAGCTTGGGCTTCAGCTTCAACCTATAGAGATTCTGATAAGCGTGGTGGTGCCAATGGAGGTCGCTTACGTCTAGAGCCACAAAGAAGTTGGGAAGTGAATAATCCACAGGAATTAAATAGGGTTTTAAATACTTTGGAATCGATACAAGATAAATTTGAAGGAACTATTTCTATGGCAGATTTAATTGTGCTTGGAGGAGTAGTTGGCGTTGAAAAAGCAGCGAAAAATGCTGGTTACGATGTTAAAGTACCATTTTCTCAAGGAAGGGGAGATGCTTCGCAAGAACAGACGGACATTGAAGCCTTTGGTTATTTAGAGCCATTAGCAGATGGTTTTAGAAATTATCAAATATCAGGATTAGATATTGCAGCTGAGGATTTGTTAATAGATCGTGCTAATTTAATGACACTATCTGTGCCGGAAATGACAGTGTTAGTAGGTGGATTAAGAGTATTGGGTGCCAATTACGATGGTTCTAGCCATGGGGTGTTTACAGACCAAAAGGAAAGCCTTACTAACGATTTCTTTACCAATCTTTTAGATTTGGATATGACTTGGAAAGCTGCTAATTCTGAAGATAGAGAGTTTATTGGGCGTGATAGAAAAACAAATGCAATGAAGTTTTCAGGAACCAGAGCAGATTTAATTTTTGGTTCTAATACGGAATTAAGAGCAGTATCTGAAGTATATGGTTCTAATGATGCCGAAGAAAAGTTTGTAAAAGACTTTGTTAAGGCATGGAGTAAAGTGATGAATTTAGACCGTTTTGATTTGCGAAAATAAATTTGTGCAGATTTTAAAAAAAAAATAACCACCTCGAATCGAGGTGGTTATTTTTTTTAAGGACTTTAATTGAGTTTAATTATCAATAGAACCCATTACACGCTTCATAAAATCATTGAGTGCTTCTTTTTTGGGCTTGCCTAGCTTAACCATTTTATTGACCTCAATAGCACCGTACATATTTGAAATTAATTCTCCGATAACATCCAGTTCCTCATCTCTTAAAGAAGGGACTTCTGTAAGATTTTCAAGCGTTTCTATTGTTTCGATGATATAGTCTTCGTCGTTGTCTTCAATAAACTGTGTTAAATGTTTTATTACTGGTAATTTCATGGTTATATCACTTCTTCAACTAATGTTTTAAGCACATCATATTTATTGGTCTGCACCTGTCCTTTAAACTCACCATTTTTAAAAGTGGCAAAAGTTGGCAGATTATCTACATTTGCTAGTTTTCTACTTTCAGGAAATTTTTCAGCATCAGCGATAACAAAAGTTGCATTTTCGTTTTCTGTTGCCAATTTCTTAAATTTTGGTTTCATGATTCTGCAATTGCCACACCATCCAGCCGAATATTGAACAATTACGGTTTCGTTTTCAGAAACAATGGAATTTAAATTATCTGTTTCTAATTCTTTTATCATAACTCTTTAAATTTCAAGGTTTAAAAACCTAAATTCCAAAGAATAACCCATTTTGAGTTACTTTGGAATTTAGATTTTTATAATTGTAGTTTCTAGTTTAAATGCGCCTTTAAATACTCACGAGTTCCGGCAGCATTGGCTTGCATAGCTTCTTTACCATCTTCCCAGTTTGCTGGACAAACTTCTCCTTTTTCCTGAACGTGCGTTAAAGCATCGATGATTCTTAGATACTCATTCACATTTCTACCTAACGGCATATTGTTTACACTCTCATGCTGAATTGTGCCCTCCTCATCAATGATATAAGTAGCTCTGTAAGTTACATTATCACCTTCTACAGTAAAAATGCCCGTTTCTTCATCATATTTTTCATCTGAAATGTCAAGAATTCCTAATGTTGAAGCTAGGTTTCTATTAGAGTCTGCTATAAGTGGATAAGTTACACCTTCAATACCTCCATTATCTTTTGCTGTGCTCAACCATGCAAAGTGCACTTCGGCTGTGTCACAAGATGCACCGATAACTATGGTGTTTCTTTTTTCAAATTCTTCTAAAGCTGCTTGAAACGCGTGTAATTCTGTTGGGCATACAAAAGTGAAATCTTTAGGATACCAAAACAATACTACTTTTTTATTGTTGTTTTTCGCTTCTTCTAATACGTTAATTTTAAACGTGTCGCCCATTTCATTCATTGCGTTTACGTTTAAATCCGGAAATTTTTTTCCTACTAATGCCATTATAATTTTGTTTTAATTGTTATTAATTTGATACAAAACTATGCATAAGTAACGTTATGCAGCATAGGAAATGATTATGATAACTAATTAGTAAATAGCGTAAGCAAATAGCTTTAAGAAAACTTTAAAATTGTTGTGAAAATGAAAAATATAAGGCTTTTAAATTATCAAATTGTTAACCGTTAATACAATCAGTTGAGGAATTGATTTTTACTTTTTTGTCAACATTTTTATCTTAATCCTAAACGCTGCGAATAGAAGTGTGGTAAACGGACTTAGCCAATTGAATATGGCGTAAGCAAAATATTGACTTACGTCTACATTTAAGACACCACTTTGATACGCTCCACAGGTATTCCAAGGTATCAAAACGGATGTAACTGTTCCGGAATCTTCTAAGGTTCTACTGAGATTTTCAGGTGCAAGATCCTTGTCTTGATAGGCTTTTTTAAACATTTTGCCAGGTATTACGATTGCCAGATATTGATCTGAAGCAATGGTGTTTAAGCCTAAACAGCTTATTACCGTACTTGCAAACAATCCAAAAATTGTTGTAGCTACAGAAAGTAAGGCTTTAGTGATTCTTGCCAAGGCGCCAATTCCATCCATAACACCTCCAAAAACCATAGCGCAAATAATCAAGAAAATGGTCCATAACATGCCTTGCATCCCGCCTGAGGAGAAGAGGTCATTCAGTTTTTCATTGTCAGTTGCTATAGATGTATCTGTAAGTATAGAAGTAACAACTGCTCCAATATTAGAATCGGATAGGCTATTTAATACATTAGATTGAAAGATAAATGCAAAAATTGCTGCCAACAATACGCCTGAGGCTAATGCTGCCAATGGTTTTGTTTTTAAAAGAATTAAAACAATTACCGCAATTGGTACTAAAAATAACCATGGTGTAATATGGAATGTGTTGTCTATGGATGCTAACAGATTACTTATGTCTGCATTGCCTGTTGGGTCTATGTTTGCACTAATGATTGCAAATACTATTAAAGTGATGACTATAGTTGGTACAGTGGTGAGTGCCATATATCTAATATGCGTAAATAAATCCGTACCAGCCATAGCAGGAGCTAAATTTGTGGTATCACTCAAGGGTGACATTTTATCACCAAAGTAAGCACCGGATATGACCGCACCAGCTATCATTCCTGGAGATATGCCTAAGGCTGTACCTATGCCAACCAATGCAATACCAACGGTTGCAGATGTTGTCCATGAACTTCCAGTTGCGATTGAAATTAATGCAGCAATAATAACGGATGCAGGCAAAAATATCTCAGGACTTAACACTTGTAATCCATAATATACCATTGCAGGAATTACTCCGCTCACTAACCAGGTGCCAGCTAAGGCTCCAACCAAAAACAATATCATTATTGGTATAAATACACTTTTTAAGTTCTCCCAAATTTCTGAAAGCATTGTTGGAATTTTCACTTTGTTAAATAGACCAACCACAACCGCAACTAGACCGCCTAGTAATAAAATAATCTGATTGGTATATGTTCCAAACCATTCTTGACCTTCAACAAAAAAAATGTTGTAAGCCAGCATAGCCATTAAAATTATTACAGGTACAAGAGCTTCATAAATATTAAGTTCCTTATTATCTCTAATTTTTTGGTCGTCTATTTCTACATCAGATAGGTTGGGTTCGTCTTGCATCTATATTTAGTTTAGTTTGTAATGTTACAACAATCTCATTTTTATCGCAAATTAAGAAAATTGAAATAACGTTACACAATTTTTAATAATTTCAATTGGGAGGGTAACCTTGTTTTAAGGTGTCTTACATTAACATGGAGTATTTAATCTTTTAAAATTCAAGCGTTATGACTATTGTGTTTATAATAATTGCCCTTCTTACTTGTTGTTGGTACTTTGCTTTTCTTATAGATTATGAAATTGAATTGTTTTATAATACTCATGTGAAATCTTTTCTGTACTTATTCCCCATTTCTTGTGAGCACAATGAGAAAGAAAAATTTTCAGATTTTTGCCTCTATGAAAAACATGCCGTAAAGTCTGAAAAACCTGAGAACAGGTTGCGTAAAAATTTAGAAACCCTTAACTATTTAAATATTCTTGAATTTAACTCAAGTAACTTGCTTTGTCCAGAAAGAATCACAGAAATACGAGAGTTGAAAAAAAACGTTCAGATGGAAGTTATAAGGATTTCATCACAAATTCAAAATAAAGATTATCATTATTAGAATATTTCTATTTCCTGACCAACAATTCAGATTATTTGTATTTTTCCATAATATATGGACTCATTAACTCAAATTGTTTTAGGTGCCGCTTGCGGAGAAGCGGTTCTCGGTAAAAAGATTGGTAATAAAGCGCTGTTGTTTGGTGCCATAGGAGGAACAATTCCGGATTTGGATGTGTTAATTGGTCCGTGGATTTACGATAATGAAATCCAAGCCATGGCATTCCATCGTGGGTTTATGCACTCTATTGTGTTTTCAATTATTGGGGCGTTTGCCATTGGTTGGTTTAGTTTTAAGCTTTATGATAGCGGTAAAAGAGTCAGCTCAACTAATCTTAAGGATTGGCAGCAACTATTCTTTTGGTCACTTTTTACCCATCCTATTTTAGATTGTTTTACACCTTACGGTACTCAGCTCTTTTTCCCGTTTAGCGACTATAGAGTGGCATTTAATAATATTGCAGTGGTTGACCCTTTGTACACATTGCCATTTCTGATTTGTTTAATAGTCATATTGTTTCTTAAGCGACAAAATTTAAAAAGACGTTTGTGGCTCAAATTGGGTATTGGTTTGAGTTCAGCTTATATGATTTTTACCCTTTTCAATAAAACTCACGTCAATTCTATTTATAAATCTTCATTAAAAAGTGATAATATAGTATACAAACGATTTCAGACTCAGCCCACTATTTTCAACAATATTCTATGGTATGGAGTTGCTGAAACCGAGTCATTCTATTATGTTGGATTTTATTCCATATTAGATGAAAATTCCAAGGTTGATAAATGGATTAAAATTGAAAAGCAACACAGTTTGATCCCAATGGAAGACAAAAACTTATCTAAGTTATCATGGTTTAGTAATGGTTACTATCATATTGAGACGACGGACGTTGCAAATGAATTTATATATAAAGATTTAAGATATCCATTGCTCAATCCCGAAGCATCCGACTCTTCAATTTTCAGGTTTCGTATTTTTAACGAAAATGGTATTTGGGATATGAAAAATTCCGGTCCTGAATTTGAAGAGGATATGTCTATTTCCGAGATGTTCGCTCCAATGCTTAAAAGGTTGAAGGGGTTGTAGTTTTGTCTAATTATAAAATCTCTAATTCCACCATACAATCGCGCATCATACTGTAAGTTCGCTCTATATCGGCATCTAATCCAATTGAAAATCGAATTAATCCATCGCTCAATCCCATTGCCTCTTGTTCGTCTTCAGGTATTTCAGATGAGGTAGAGCTGCCTGGAGCGCTAAATAATGTTTTGTAAAAGCCTAAACTTACCGCGAGATAACCAAGATTTCGTTCTTGCATTAATTCCATAAGCGCATTTGCTTTATCCAAAGTGCCAACGTCAATGGTCATCATGCCTCCAAAACCGTATTTTTCATTCATCATTGATTTATATAATTTGTGTGAAGGATGAGAATCCAGTCCAGGATAAACGGTTTTAAGTCCGTCATTTTGAAATCTTTCGGCCAAATACATCGCATTTTGACTATGCTGTTGCATTCTGATGTGCAAGGTTCTCAAATTTTTCAAAACAGAAGCCGATCGCAAACTATCCATAGTTGAACCCAATAACATGGCAGCGCCATCGTTAACGTTTCGTAGTTGGTCTATTAGTTCCTGAGTACCGCAAACCACACCACCAACAGTATCTGATGAACCATTAATAAATTTGGTTAAACTATGTACAACGACATCAGCTCCCAACTTTACGGGTGAAATTGATAATGGAGAGAACGTATTGTCTACTACTAATTGTAGATTGTATTTTTTTGCTAACTCAGATAAGGCTTTAATATCTGCAACTTCCAACAAAGGATTACTAACCGATTCGCAATAAAGTACTTTTGTCTTTGGAGTTATTGCAGCTTCAACCGCATCAATTTTAGTAATATCAACAAAAGTGGTATCTATTCCGAGTCTAGGTGTAAAGTTTTTCAAAAAAGCGTAAGTACCTCCATAAATGGTTCTGCTGCTCACAATGTGTTCTCCAGAGTCGCATAGTTGCAATAAGACCGGTGTTATGGCACCCATACCTGAAGCAGTAACAGTGGCGGTTTCTGTACCTTCCATAGCGGCCAAAGCTTCGCCTAAGTATAAATTTGAAGGTGATGAATGGCGCGAATATAAGTAGCAACCATCTGCGTTGCCCTCAAACGTATCAAACATGGTTTTTGCAGAAAGAAAGGTGTATGTAGATGAATCTGAAATAGAAGGATTAACTCCGCCAAATTCTCCAAAATATTGTAAATCTTGAATGTGATTTGCAGGTTTGAAAGCCATAATTATTAATTTATCGTTTCAACAAATATTAGCATTAATAGACTATTAATCAATAGGTCCTATTATAATTAGAAAATAAAACTATTATTATTGTTGTATGTAGAATTAAAATCTATTAGGTGTGCTATATTTGATATTTGAACGAAAAAACAAAATCCATGAATTTTGATCAAATAGACAAAAAACTTTTAAAACTATTGCAATCTGATAGCAAGCAAACAAATAAAGCATTGGCGCATGCATTAGGTTTATCCGTAACAGCAGTTTTTGAACGTATAAAAAAGTTGGAAAACAACGGAGTTATAAAAAGTTACGTAGCTTTAGTAGATAAAAAAACGATTGAAAAAACTTTTGTAGCATTTTGCCATGTTAAATTGGTACAGCATTCTCAGGACTATGTGGTTAAATTCGAAAGAGAAGTTAAAAAAATAGAAGAGGTACTGGAGTGTTACCATTTAAGTGGGGATTATGACTATTTACTAAAGGTAATTGTAGAGGATATGGAAGAGTTCAGAGATTTTATGGTCAATAAACTCACAAAAATAGATCATATTGGTAGTACACATAGTATGTTCATGATTAACGAAGTCAAACACACTACGGCAATAACTATATAAATTATGAAAAACACCAATTATAGGCTTATTGAATTGTTTGTGATTTTTGTTTTAGCACCGATAAGTTTGGTGACACCATTAAGTATTAGAATTAAAATAGCAATTGGTGTTGTTGGTTTTCTTTATGTACTTGGAGTAATGTCTGCGATAGAAAAAATTAAAATTCATATTAATAAAAATATCAATTGGAAAAAATTTTGGCGTTTAACATTCATGAAGTTTATTGGTATTGCAGTGATAACTTCGCTTTATGTGCTCATATTGGATTCTGCAAATTTGTTCAACGTAATTAAACACGATTACAGGATTTGGTTGTTGTTTCTGTTTGTGTATTGTGTTTTTTCAGTGTATCCACAAGAACTTATTTTTAGAACGTTCTTTTTTAAACGTTACGAAGATCTATTCAAAAACAAAGGACTTTTCATATTTGTAAATGCCATATTATTTTCCTTGGCACATTTGTTTTTTAGAAATACGCTGGTTATGGTTATCACGTTTTTAGGAGGTTTGTTATTTGCACTTACCTTTAGAAAAACGCGTTCCACGTTACTGGTTTCTATTGAGCATGCCATTTATGGTGGTTGGCTCTATACCATTGGTATGGGTGAGATGTTGGGCTTTCCTGTCTAAAGATTACTATTTAATCCTCCATCGTAAAGCCAATTTTCACAGTCACTTGCCAATAGGATACTTTTCCATTATCTCCAATAAGGCCTCGTGATTCGGTTACTTCAAACCATCTCATGTTTTTAACAGATTTTGCTGCTTTTGCCAATGCGTTTTCTACTGCATTGTCACTTGAGGTTTCTGATGACCCAACAATTTCAATTTTTTTATACGTGTGATTACTCATGATACTATAGTTTTAAATTCACTTAAAATATACGAAAATATAACGGTAACCCATTCAACGAAATAGACATAAATTCGTACTTTTGTATTCGTTTTTAAATTTGAAAAATACACTTTATGAAATCATACGATGTAGCAGTTATAGGTTCGGGTCCTGGTGGCTATGTGGCAGCAATCCGTTGTGCACAATTAGGAATGAAAACTGCAATTATTGAAAAATATTCAACCCTTGGTGGAACTTGCTTAAATGTAGGTTGTATTCCGAGTAAAGCGCTTTTAGATTCTTCGCACCATTACGAGGATGCCGTAAAACATTTTGAAGAGCACGGCATTGAAATTCCAGGCGAGGTAAAAGTGAATTTGGAAAAAATGATTTCGCGTAAACAGGCCGTTGTAGATCAGACTACAGGTGGTATTGATTATTTGATGAAGAAAAACGAAATCGATGTTTATGAAGGCTTGGGAAGCTTCAAAGATGCAACACATATAAAGATTGATGGAAAAGAGAAAACTGAAATAGAAGCTAAAAATATCATTATAGCAACAGGTTCTAAGCCATCAAATTTACCTTTTATTGAACTGGATAAAGAACGCATAATTACATCAACTGAAGCCTTAAAACTAAAGGAAATACCAAAACACATGATTGTTATTGGTGGTGGTGTTATTGGGTTGGAATTAGGACAGGTTTATAGACGATTAGGCTCTGAGGTAACGGTTGTAGAATTTATGGATCGTATCATTCCAACAATGGATGCTGGACTTTCCAAGGAATTGAACAAAGTCTTTAAAAAGGCAAAATTCAATATGAATGTCTCTCACAAAGTAAAATCCGTTGAAAGAAAAGGTGATGAGGTCATCATCAAAGCAGACAATAAAAAGGGAGAGGAAGTAGAGTTTAAAGGCGATTACTGTTTGGTTTCAGTTGGTCGTCGTCCTTATACTGACGGATTAAATGCCGAAGCAGCTGGTGTGAAAATCGATGATAGAGGCAGGGTAGAGGTGAACGAACACTTGCAAACCAGTACGGCAAACATCTACGCAATAGGTGATGTTGTAAAAGGAGCAATGTTGGCACATAAAGCCGAGGAAGAAGGTGTTTTTGTGGCAGAAACCATCGCTGGCCAAAAACCACATATAGACTATAACCTAATTCCGGGCGTAGTTTACACGTGGCCAGAAGTTGCTGCTGTTGGCAAAACTGAAGAACAATTAAAAGAAGCAGGTGTGGCATACAAAACAGGATCATTCCCTATGAGAGCATTGGGCAGAAGCCGTGCGAGTATGGATTTAGATGGTTTTGTGAAAATTTTAGCTGATAAAGAAACAGATGAAATTTTAGGAGTCCACATGATTGGTGCACGTGCAGCCGACATGATTGCCGAAGCTGTGGTAGCAATGGAATATAGGGCAAGTGCAGAGGATATTGCACGTATTTCACACGCGCATCCAACGTTTACGGAAGCTATTAAAGAAGCTGCTTTAGCTGCCACTGAAGATCGGGCTTTACATATTTAAAATTCATAAGTAAAAGATATTTAATTAAAAAAAGCGGACGTAAATGTTCGCTTTTTTTATTTTAGCCTATATGAAAAAAATCAGCCTTTACTTCTTGTTATTGTCAGTAGTGTGGTCATGTTCGCCCAAACTAAGAAGTACCATAGAAAAATCTTACCCACCATTATCAGACAATGCATTAATCATTGTTCTGGATATAGCGGATGACCAAACTATTATAGGGGAAGAAATTGGTACCATAGAAGCAAAAGATGGTGGCTTAGCCGTGAATTGTACTTATTATGAAAACCTATTGAATGTAAAATCTGCGGCAAGAGAAGCTGGTGCTAATCTAGTTAAGATTATAGCACATAAAACGCCTGATAATTGGAGCACTTGCCATAGGTTAAAAGCTAGAATTTATAAAGTAGCAAACCCAAAAAACTACGAATCAAAAATTGAATGGAGTCTAGATAGAAAATTAACTTGGGACGATTTTAAAGGACAACCAGATTTGGCAACCTATCCTAACGCCTTAGCATTAACCAATTCTGGCTTTGGTTATGAATCTGGAGTAAGTATGTTTAAAGAAGGTAAGGTTTTTGTACAGAGTGTCTTTAATACAAACTATAGCTGGGTGATACCTGAGGGCAGAAATGAGTATGTATTAAGGCACGAGCAAATACATTTTGATATTACAGAAATCTATTCTCGTAAGTTGAGAAAGGAATTGTATGATGCCAACGCTACCAGTAGTGACATACTTAAGACAAAACAAATCTTTGATCGAATTTTTAACGAAATGGAACTTAGACAATTAAGATACGATCAAGAAACCCAACGTGGAGACAAAAAGGAGACACAAGAACATTGGGAGGCTGTTGTAGAATTAGAGTTAGCTAAATATGAGCTTTACAAGAGCAATTAATCATAATTATTCAATTCCATTTGTAACATTATACTATCTTTAAACACAAATAGTTACCAACCTCAACTACATCATCGACCTAATTTACTTTCATAAAAGAAAGTGAATGATCAATTTTTTTCGTCGTTTTAGGCAGCGGCTTCTTTCAGAGAACAAATTTTCGAAATACTTTCTCTATGCTATGGGCGAAATCGTCCATGTGGTTATCGGTATTCTCATTGCGCTACAGATTAATAATTGGAACGAAGAAAGAACCATAAAGATCAATTTAGATAATGCACTCAAAGCATTAAAAACCGATTTGGTTCAAGATTCGCTTTTAATTACCAATCACCTACCAGATGTAAATTATCAATATCAGCTCAATGAATCGTTGAGAGAACGCATTGCAAGGCCCAAAGCAACGATTGATACATTGCTTGAAATCACTCGAAATGAATTCAACCCAAATTGGAACAATCCGATTTTCTACAATACCAATGCCTATAAAAGTTTAAATGATACTGGACTCATGGATGTTATGAATGATTCCCTAAAAACCCACATAAAAGACTATTATAATGGTAAATTTTACCGAGAAGGTATGGTTGAGAGTATCACTAAAGATTATCGGGAAAAATTGGCACAATATGTAGATACTTACACTTTTGGCTCTACAACTTTGCACGACCAAGGTAAACTTATTGATTCCTTAGTCTGGGAAAATATAGATCTGGCGCATTTGGCAGCATCATTTCAGGGGATAAGCAATTTTAAGCGGATTCTTTTTAGGCTAACCAAAGACGAAATGGAATACTCCTTAAATAATGCAAATGGACTAATTCAACATATTGATCAAAATCTAGATACTAATGATTAAATTCTTTAGAAAAATACGCTATAACCTCATGGAAACAGGAAAAACAGGCAAATATTTTAAATATGCCATTGGCGAAATCATTCTAGTTATGATAGGTATTTTATTGGCTTTACAAGTCAATAATTGGAATAACCAAAGACTAGAAACAAATAAAGAGCAAGTTATATTAAAGAATTTACGTTCAGATTTTAAAGCCAATATCACAGAATTTAATAGAATTTATAATAGTTCTACAGGTAGTTACAAATCTTCAATAAGGCTATTAGAAATCATAAGAGGGGATGACATTATAAATCCCGAAGAAGTAGAAACACTTTTAGATGCAATCATCAATGACTTTTATTCACTAGACCTTAATGCAGCATCAATAGATGAAATAAAGAGTTCTGGTTCCCTTAGTATCATTAAAGATTCTGAGCTCAGAAAACAACTGTCTAATTGGTCGTTTATGAAAGATGACACCGAAGACGACATTGAAATATACTATAACTATATGTTCGAATTTCTTATTCCTTCTTTAACAAATAAGGCCGTTTTAAGAAATATGGCAATACCAGAACGCTTAATGCAAAAAACAGATTTGCCAATAATTTCCAGTTCTAATTTCAAAATAGATTACAATTCAACAATAAGAACACTTGAATTTGAAAACCAAGTGTATAATAATGCTTTAAATATAGTTTACGTATTAACTGCTTACAAAAATCTCGAGACTTACTTAAACAACACGTTAGAGCTTATAGGCTCAAATATTCAATGATCAAATTCTTCCGAAAAATCCGCTATAACCTCATGGAACAAAACAAAATAGGCAAATATTTTAAATACGCCATTGGCGAGATATTATTGGTCGTTATTGGTATTCTCATTGCCTTGCAGATCAATAATTGGAATCAAAAACGTTTAGAGCGTATTGAAGAGAAATTGATATTGACTAATCTCAAAGAGGATTTTGAGAAAGCTATCACAGAGTTCGAATTTTTAAACGATATCCGAAATAATATAATTTCGGCCGCTACAATTATATATAACAAACAGCCAGAAGAGGTTCCAAACTACAGTTCAAAATATTTAGACAGTTTATTCTTCAGAACGATGAGTGCGCCAACTTATAATAACCAAGCTGGTTCATTAAATCTGCTTTTAACCTCTGGTAAAATTAATCTAATTGCTAAAGAAAATCTTAAAAAGAAATTAATTCAATGGCCAGGAGATGTAGCTGATATGATAGAAGATGAAGTTGCTCATTTTGATTTGTATCTGCAATATTCAGCAATTTTAGATAACTTCATTTGTTGGGATGACGTATTTAAGACGAAATTAGCTAATGATGTCGGACTTCGTTTTGGTGCAGAAAGAATTAAAAGCTTAAGCGAGGGAGATAGACTCACAAGCGATTATAAGGCTATACTAGAAAACAAAGTTTTTTTAAACATGTTAAACAGAAGAGCTGTTTTTTGCCAATTAACTAAAAATGAAACTATAGAACTTATAAAAAAGGCTCAAGACATAATTTCTATAATAGACAAAGAACTTTCTAAATGATTAAATTCTTCCGTCATATTCGTCGCTCACTAATTAACCAAAACAAAACTGGTAAGTACTTTAAATACGTCATTGGTGAAATCATCCTTGTAAAAAAAAGCGAACTGAGAAGTTCGCTTTTTTTTTACTTTTATAATTCTTGTATTAAATCGTCAATTCGCAATCGTTTACTGTAATCGTCTTCATGTACATCTCTAACAAAGCAGTAGGGACTAATTTCATTATTCTCAACTTTTTCGGCGAGCTCTTCAACTGTATTTGGTCCAAATTCCTCTGATTCTGAAATATAATAAAACTCGTGACCATAAATAAGTTTAGAAGCTTTTTGCTTGTACTTGAATTTTAAATACTGCTGAACATCATCAACAGATTCTACAGCATCACCATAATTGGTAGTATTTATAAATAAAGCAAATTCATCCTTGGTTTGGTTGTTGAGCACCAAAATGTCTTCATCTTTAAAATAAGCTTTTACCGTAGCTCTACCGTCTTCAGTTTGTATAGTGAAAATGTTTTGGAAATGAATATTCCAAGATGTTTCTATGATGTTGTTTTCCCTGTAAATTTCCAGGACGTTATCTTTTCTAAAGGTATAGACTGATTTATTTTCTTCAATACCATTGACTAAAACCCATTGCTGATCTAGTAAATTAGAATCATGGTGAACGGAGTATTCAAACGGCTTTAAATTTTGGATAGTGTCATGTAGGTCTTGTATCATGATTTAGGGTTTTTAAGCACCAAATTTTTACGTTGGTGATGGATTAATTTGAGGTTTCTTACCCTAAAGCTAGTAATTTTCTAACAGCTTTAATACTTCTTTTTTATAACTTCGACTAATTGTTAGAGCAATTCGACCAAGTGTAATCGTCTCGCTGTTAAACGATTGAATTTTCGATAAACGGACGATGTAAGATCTATGGATTCTCAGAAATTGAGACTTTGGTAATTTAGCTTCAATTGCGCTTATGGTTTCTCGTGTAACTATGATGTTACTGCTGAGGTGAATCTTAATATAATCGCTGTAACTTTCAATATATATAATGTCATCAAAATCTATTTTAATCATTTTTCGGTCAGAACGGACAAAAATGAAATCAACATCTTCACTCGTATCATTCTTTTCTTCTGTTTGTTTGGTCGTAAGTTCAAAATACCGATTTACAGATTTTAAGAAGCGTCCAAAAGCAATGGGTTTTAAAAGATAGTCCACTGCTTGTAAATTAAATCCTTCAACAGCATAATCGCGATATGCCGTTGTAAAAATGACCTTAATATCTTTATTTATGGATTTGGCAAATGCAATTCCTGAAATTTCGGGCATATTAATGTCCAGAAATACCAAATCCACTTTGTTGTTGCTTATAAAGTTAAAAGCTTCAATGGCATTTTTACATTCTACAGCAACTGTTATATTTTCTAATTTAGAAATATGCGAAGCAATCACCTCACGCGCTATGGTTTCGTCGTCAACAATAATGCAGGATATTGATTTAGCCATGGGTTTCAGCATGTTTAAGATTTAGCTTCAAGAAAACTTCAAATAAATCTTCATTTTTAGCAATAGAGAGCTCATATCGGTTTGGATACAACAATTCTAATCGTTTTTTAATATTCTCTAAACCAATACCCTCGTAGTAATTAGCCCTTTTAGAACTGCTATTTTTAATATTGAAATTAATGTACTCATTTTTGGTTTCAATCAAAATGTCAATAGTTAAAACACCATTTTTAATGGCCCCATGTTTAAAGCTATTCTCTATAAACGGCAAAAAAAGCATGGGTGCAATTTCTATGTTTTCGGAATGTATGTGCTTGTGGAAACTCACATTTAAAGTGTCATGAAAACGCATTTGCTCTAGGCTTATGTAATCTTCAATGTGATTAATTTCTTCTGTTAAACTAACAAATGGCTTATCTACTTGATACAATAAATAGTCTAACAAGTTGGATAGTTTCAGAATCATTTCAGGTGTTTGCTCAGCTTTTTTTAGAGCAAAACCGTACATGGTATTAAGTGTGTTGAACAAAAAATGAGGATGAATCTGCATTTTGAGATAATTCAATTCCTGTTCTTTTAGTTTTAGTTGTGTTTCAAGAATTTTTGCTTCAAGTTCAGCATTTTGTTTTGATTGATTTAAATTCAGTTTTAAGAGCTTAAAAGCGCTCACAATTAAGACTACAATGTAAATGCATGCCATTATAAAGACGGCACTTCTACCAACGGTATTCATTTTTTCAAATTTAAAATCACTGAGATATGCCAGTGCAAAAAACATAGAAAGACAGATACCGAAGATTGAAATTATAAAGGTATAAATACTATAAAGCCCAAATAAAAAATAGCGCTTAGCTATTAGATAATTGGGAATCAATTTATAGATAGAGATATAAGTTGTAGCAATAGTAGCAGGCATTAGAAACAATGAGAAATAGAATACATTACTATCTATATTGTTATCTACATTAAAAACAGATACGAAAAAGAAGAGAACGGCATACCAAAACACAACATGGAGTAGTACCTGCTTTAGCCTTTTATATTTTGAGCGTTTTATAGTCAAAGTAATATTTCAATAGTACAATAATAGTTCATTTTTATATGTCGTTTTTGGTTTAGTAGACGAATAACAGGATTAGTGCCCTTTTTAACGTTGTGGTTAAATCCCGATGTGAAATTGTTATTCGTCGCATTAATTTAAATTGCAAGTAAGTAAGACATACTTTTGAGATATTAATTATTAAAAACATATGATTATGATTTCAACTATTATTACAAACCAGTTTTCAGACCGAATGAGTGAAGGTGGACCAGCAATGTACATTATCTTAATTGCCTTTTTACTTTCTCTGTTCTTTATTGTAATGGCCTTTGTTAAGCGTAATAAGGATAATGTTGCAGCTAAGAAAATGATAGGTCTTGCAGTAGAGTCAAGCCTTATTGCTTTAGTAATTGGTTGCTTAGCATCCGTAATGGGCATTATTCAATTGTTTGATATGGTAGAAGCTCTAGGTGATGTAAGTCCGTCGTTATTTTCTGGTGGATTAAAGGTCTCTTTACTTACAATTACCTTTGGGTTATTCTCATTTACGTTGGCACGCTTGGGTATTTTAATTTATAAGTGGACATTAAATATTGAAAAAGAAGCTTAAAATATATAAGTAAAAATTATAAAATTCCGAAATACTATGAATACCACTACTGCACGTATAATCCTATTATTTATATTATCCCTAGTGCTTTCTTGTGATGAAAAATCATCATCCTATACATCTGAAAGTGCCTTGATAATGAAAATCAATGCTGTTCAAGAACAGATTATGGCTCAAGGAAATATAACCGATGAAGAGGAAAAGGCCATGTTAAGTTTGTGCAATATTATATCGCATGATGACGGCTTAGCAAATTTTAGTCCTGAAAATAGGATGATCTTAAAAGATGTAGAAATAGCGCCTATCTATGAAGGTTGTGAGGATCTTTCTAACGAAGAGACAAGAGAATGTTTTAAGAATAAAGTATCGGCATTTATAAAGCGAGAATTTAACTTGAGTGTCTCTAAAGATTTAAACCTTTCAGAATCAAAGCAAGTGGAAGCCTTTTTTATTATTGATCAAAATGGAAATCTTACTGGTATGAAAGTCAGGGATTCTGAAGTAACTATTCAAGCAGAAATCTTGAGAGTGCTTCGAAAAATGCCAGTGATGAAACCCGCTAATCACAATGGGGAAAGTGTCTCTGTATTATGTTCAATATTAGTAAAATACGGGAATGATATCGAAGTTGATGTTATTTATATTCCTGAAAGACCAAACGAATAAAAGTCGAATCACTATAAAAAATTGTTTAAGAAAAATTAGACAGTCGAGTTAAGCGAACTTTTTAAAAGTTCGCTTTTTATGTATAGAGGTTTTATTCAGTAATTTAGCAAAAAAGTAACTTAATGGAAGAACTCACGCTCACCACTCCAGCTTTATTGTTTTCTGCAATCTCTTTAATAATGTTGGCTTATACCAATCGTTTTTTGGCCTATGCTGCTGTAATAAGAAATTTGAGCGAAAAGTATAAAGAAACACCAAAAAAATCATTAAAACGGCAAATCAATAATTTAAAACTCAGACTCAATCTCACACGGTATATGCAAATCTTTGGTATTTCAAGTTTGCTGTTGTGTGTGCTCACTATGTTCCTTATTTACATTAAACAAGAAGCTGTTGCTGTTTGGGTATTTGGATTGGCACTTTTACTGCTTATTTTTTCATTGGCTTTATTGATTCGAGAAATTCAAATTTCTGCAAGGGCGCTTCAACATCATTTAGACGATATTCAGAATCATTTAAAAGCTGAGTAGTATTTCTTTATCATTATTAATCTCTTTCACTAAATATTTTTCTAAATTTAGCTTCCCACAGGAAAGTAGTGACTTCTATAATGTTGAAGTGTCCAACTACCATGATGCTTTGCACAATTGGAAAAAACGGTAACATCAAATAAAAACGATAGCTGGTCTGATGAAGATCTGGTAGTTGCCATTGTGGAAACTAAAAACACGCTGTTATTCGAAAAGTTATATGACAGATACGAAAAAATGGTTTACAACAAATGCTATGGCTTTGTCAATAATGAGGCTGAAACTAAGGACTTGACGCAGGATATTTTTTTAAAAGTATTTGTGAAACTGGGTAGTTTTAAAGGTAAATCAAAATTTTCGACTTGGCTATATGCCTTTACATATAACCATTGTGTAAATTATGTTACCAGAGACACGGCAAAGAAAATAAAGAAACAATCTATAGATTCCGAATATTTAGAAAATATAGGTGACAACGTGGATTCTACTGCTGAATTTGATAACATGAGAGCAGAACAATTAAAAATAGTCATGGAGTTGATTTCCCCAAAAGATAAAATGATTCTTTTAATGAAATACCAAGATGGAATGTCTGTAAAAGAATTATCAGAAGTTTTGGAAACTGGAGAAAGTGCTATTAAAATGCGCATAAAACGTGCAAAAGCAAAGTTGATAGAAAAGTATGAAAAATATGTAACCAATGGATAATCCATTTAAACAGCTCAATGCAGTAGAAAGGGAAGTTCCAAAAGAACTTAAGGCCAAAGTGATGAAAGATATCGCTATGGCCAAATTGGTTATGGATATTGCCGAATTGTTTTCATATAATCTAGGTTATGTTATAGATACGGTAATTGAAACAAGAGATAAAAACAACAACACCTAATTTTTGGCATTATGGAAGAAGTAACGGGTTTTAAGAATGTAGCAATGGAATCACTAAAGACTATGTGGTTGGAGATTTCAGCTATATTTCCCAACATCATTGGTACATTATTTATACTAATCATCGGTTTCTTTATTGCCAAAATAGTAACCAAAATAATTAGAAAAGCCCTGACGTTGGCAAAAGTCAATAAGTTAGATGATAAAATCAACCAAATTGAAATCATCGAGGGCAAAAGCTTCAACTTCAATACCATTAAAGTCATAACCAGTTTTGTAAAATGGGTTATTTATATCATGCTCATTATAATGGCATCAGACATTATGGGACTGACCATTATTTCTGAGCAGATTGGTGAGCTTCTGGCTTATTTACCACAACTGTTTACCGCATTGCTCATTTTTATGCTCGGTCTGTTATTTGCCAATTTTATAAAGGTAGGTTTGATTTCAGTGTTTCAGTCTATGGGAGTTGCTGGTGGTAGAATAATTGGTAGGATTGTTTTTTTCTTGCTGCTAACATTCATTTCTGTAACAGCTCTTAATCAAGCAGGTGTGGATACCGAAATCATTACCCAAAATCTTGTGATGATTATGGCAGCATTCCTTTTGGCGTTTGCCATTGCATTTGGTCTCGGTGCAAGAGAAGTGGTAAGTAAAGTATTAAGAACATTTTATGCGAGAAAGACCTTTCATTTGGGTCAAAAAATAATGTTCAATAACAAAATGTATACGATTGAATCGGTCGAAAATATCTCAGCCATTTTAAAAAATGAAGAAGGAAGATTAGTCGTCCCAATTAACGATTTAGTTGAAAAACAAATTGAATTAAAGAATTAAAATTTGATCTGAAACTAGAAATTACTTCTTCTTATTCCGTCGATTGTAATTCTTATCACCTCGTGTTTTAGGCTTTTTATACTTCTTAGCAATTTCACGTCTGTAAGATCCACCTAGGTTTTCCTTTTGGTTTTTTTCTTTTTTCTCATGGAATGCAGGTCCTGGCGCGTCTTCGTCACGTCGCTTTATGGGATTATAGTGCTCTTTAATTTGGTCGCGTTCCTCATCTATTAATTCTTTTGAAATTTCCACCGGTTCGGGAATTTCTAAAGTTTCAATTGTCATTTGCATTAAATTCTCGATACTTTGACGTGATTCCTGTTCTTTATCAGTTGAAAACAGTAAAGCTTGTCCTTCACGTTCTGCACGACCGGTTCTACCAATTCTGTGCATATAGTTTTCTGGATATTCCGGAGTATCAAAATTTATAACATGAGATACATTGTCAATATCCAAACCACGGGCCATGACATCGGTTGCTACTAACAATCTATTTTCACCTTCCCTAAATTGTTCGATACTACGTAGCCTATAATTCTGCGTCTTATTGGAGTGAATCACACAAGATTGATTAGGGAAAAGGGCCTCTAAAGCTTCAAACAAACGGTCTGCCATACGTTTGTAAGCCACAAAAATTAACACTTTTGAATATTCATCTTTATCCTGAAGCAAATATTCTAAAAGATTCAGTTTTGTATAAAAATTGGGAACATCGTAACGTTGTTGCTTAATGTTCTCTAAAGGAGTACCAGAAACAGCAATGGCTATTTTATTAGGATTGATAAAAAAATCTGTAATTAAATCATCCACATCTTTCGTCATTGTTGCCGAAAACATAATATTCTGGCGACGTAGAGGTAGTATGTCAAAAATATTAATGAGCTGATGTCTAAAACCCAAATCGAGCATAACGTCAACTTCGTCAATCACTAATTTCTGTATGGATTTTAGTTGCAAAACACGACTCACCGCCAAATCGTACAAACGTCCTGGAGTGGCAACAATAATATCCTGACCTTGTGCTACTGCCTGCTTTTGGGTATTAATATTGGTACCGCCATAAACACCAAGCACACGGTTATTAATGTATTTAGATAATTTTTCAATTTCACTGACTACTTGTACCACCAGCTCTCGCGTTGGTACTAACACCAATACTCTTGGATTGTCTTGTCGTGAATATTGCAGATTTCTGAGAATAGGCAGCATATAAGCAAAAGTTTTACCTGTTCCCGTTTGCGCAATACCAACAACATCTTTACCGGAAGCTATAACGTTGAATGCTTCAGCTTGAATAGGAGTAGGGTTTTCAAAACCCAAATCTTCTATGGCGTTGTATAATGGTGTGTTTAAATTTAAATCTTGAAAAGTCACAACATATAATTTGGCTACAAAGCTACTGTTTATAATCTAGTTAAGCTAAATGCTTTTGGTCTATTTCAATCGTATAGCTAGCATTGAAAACCACGCCAGATTCTAGAGCAATAATTCCTTCTTTTTCTTTGATGCGTTGATTGGTATCTTCCGAATCTGCTATACCAAGCCAAGGTTCAATGCACACGTATGGTGCATTCGGTTTTGCCCAAATGCCCAAATAAGGAAAATCCTCAAATTTTAGGGTTAAAACTGTTCCGTTGTCATGATGTTTTAAGGTCACTTTTCGGCTTTTTAAATCTTTAAAAATTAAAGCGTCATCATCAAATAAATCATTCCGAAGTTTGATTTTGTTTCCATCTTCAAAAACCGATTTTGTTTTATCAGTTACCAATCCAGTTTTAAGATTCAACTTATGTGATTTGCTGATTTCATTCTTTTCAAATTCCAAAAAATAGTCTTCATAGGCTTCATCATTATAAAGCGGACAGGTAAATGCAGGATGACCACCAAGTGAAAAATATAATGTTTTATCATCAATATTTTTTACTGAATGCTTTACCTCTAAACTATTTTTATTCAAATGATATGAAATCTCAAATTCAAATAAAAACGGATACATTTCAAATAATTGTTCGTTGGACTTTAATTGAAATTTAATCTGGTTGTTAAAATGGTCAATTAACTTTAAATCCTTATTGTGTCTCACAAAACCATGTTTGGTCATGTTGTATTTTTTTCCATTATAAAAGTAGCTATCGTCCTTCATGCTACCGATAATCGGAAACAAGTTAGGCGCATGGCTTCCCCAGATTTTTGGGTCAGCATGCCATAAAAACTGATTATCGTTTTGTACTGCTGTAATGGCGCTAAGTTCTGCACCAGCGGATTTTATTTCGATTTTGAGTAGGTCATTTTGTATGGTGTACATTGTTTTCTGTTTTTAGAAATTTACAAATGTTCTGTTATAAAAAGTATTCTAGTTATTTTTACACTGCATAAAGATACCCATTGAGAACAACCAAAATTTACTCACCTAAAGATACAACTAGCTTCAAGAAAAATCTACTTCTATGGGCACAACAATTTGATGATGTCGTTTGGTTGGATTCAAATAATCACAAAGATAAGTACAACAGTTACGATGCTGTTTTAGCAGTTGATGCCTTCACGAGTTTAAACACCGATTACTCTGAAGCTTTCAATCGATTAAATGAATATCAACAATCTACAAAAGATTGGATTTTTGGTTATCTCACTTACGATTTAAAAAACGGCATTGAGGATTTAAAATCTGAAAACTTAGATCGGTTACATTTTCCTGAATTGTATTTTTTTCAACCTAAAAAAATCTTTTTAATTAAAGATTACCAAGTTGAAATCCAGTATCTCAAAATGGTTGATGATGAAATAGATGTTGATTTAGATACAATTAATTCAGTTGTCAATCCAAAGCAAATTGAGAAATCTCGTATAAACAGCGAAATCAAAATCAAGCTAAGAATTCATAAGGACGAATACTTTAATAAAGTCAACCAAATGCTCGCTCACATTGGCAGAGGCGATATCTACGAAGCTAATTTCTGCCAAGAATTTTATGCAGAGGAAAGTCAAATCAACCCATTTGAAACCTTTAAAAAACTAAACGAAATATCTCAACCACCATTTGCTACATTTCTTAAAGTTGAAGATAAATTTCTGCTATCTGCTTCACCAGAGCGATACATCAAAAAAATAGAAAACAAAGTTATTTCACAACCTATAAAAGGAACAGCCAGACGTTCAAAAAATAAGACTGAAGATTTGCAACTGGCAGAAGATTTGTCAAAAGATCAAAAAGAACGTAGCGAAAATATTATGATTGTAGATTTGGTACGAAACGATTTGTCCCAAACTGCTCAAAAAGGCACTGTAAAAGTTGAAGAATTGTGCAAGGTGTATTCCTTTTTGCAGGTGCATCAAATGATTTCGACGGTTACTTCAAAAGTATCAGAAGAAATCAAACCAACTGAAATTTTAGAAACGACATTTCCAATGGGTAGCATGACAGGAGCACCCAAAATTTCAGCAATGCAAATTATAGAGAATTTGGAAGAAACTAAGCGTGGGCTGTATTCTGGTTCAGTGGGTTATTTTACACCTAATGGTGACTTCGATTTTAATGTAATCATAAGAAGTATTCTTTACAATGCATCCGAAAATTACATTTCCTATTCTGTGGGTAGCGCAATCACTGCAAAAAGTGACCCTTTAAAAGAGTATGAGGAATGTTTGATCAAAGCCAAAGCAATGCGTGAAGTTTTGGAAAACTAGTTATTCAATATGTTTTCTAAAACTCTTTTTGACCCTATCAAAAATCAACGCTACCCTTGATGTAGTTATGTTTTTAATTTTAGCGATGTCTTCAAAACTGAGATTTCCAAAAATATACAAATCCACAATGTTAGAAATATTAATAGGCAGCCAGCTATAAAAACGACCAAACACTTTTGAAGATGCGTTTACCGATTGTTTGTCAACATCAAAAGCCCTTAAAATAGAGGTTTCTTTGTCCTCATAAAGATAAAGTTCGTTATCCTTTTCTCGTTGATATGATATGTCGTTAAGTTCGGTGTTTAGAATCAAATCCATATCCGCGTCAATAGTATAATCCTTGCCTAGTTTTGCAATTTCTCTTTTTCTGATTTCACTTGTACTAATTGTATTTTTATGAAAGACCTCCTTTTTAAAAAGTTCATTCATACAGTCATCTATCAATTTGAATAACTCTAGCTTAACGGTCATGCGTTCTGCCTCAATATTAAAACCTTTATCATAAAGCTGTATGATACAATCATCGATAATTCCGTTGGAGGAATACATGTTTTTTGGTAGTATGCCAGAAGTTTCGGCAATATAAATACGGTGTTTTACGTAAGGGTGAAGGTAGTGCAATACGGAAAGTACTTTTTTGTCGAAGGTGATTTTTGCAGATTTGGACGAGAGTTCTTGTAATGTGCTCATAACCTATTGTTTTTGTGTTCTTTAAAGTTATTTATAAAAGCGCATATTTTCAACAATTTTCACCATTTTAACGTATGCGTACACAACACACATGCAATATTGTATCTTTACGAAATGCAAGACGATTTTAAAAACCATGTACACCAAAAACTGCCCTTTCTCTTAGAAAGCAAGTTGGTTCTCGCCATTTCTGGTGGTGTTGATAGTGTGGTTCTAGCTCATTTATGCAAAGCATTAAATCTCGATTTTTCACTAGCACATTGTAATTTTAATTTACGAGAAAAGGAAAGTAATGCCGATGAAGAATTTGTTTTGGATTTAGCTGACGAATTGAATATTGAAGTGTTCATTCAAAATTTTGATACTAAAGATTATGCCAAAGAGAACAAGCGTTCCATACAAATGGCAGCACGCGAATTGCGCTACGATTGGTTTGCTGAATTGGCAGAGCAATTAGGTTTTGATTATATACTAACAGCGCACCATGCAGACGATAATCTCGAAACATTTTTAATCAATTTTACTCGTGGCACTGGATTGAACGGCTTAACGGGAATCCCAATGTTGAATGATAACATCGTACGACCACTATTACCTTTTTCTAGGGAACATATCGAAGCTTACGCTAATAAGGAAAATATAAAATGGAGAGAAGATAGTAGCAACTCATCCCGAAAATATTTACGAAACAAACTACGGCATGAAGTAGTTCCAATTCTAAAGGAAATTAATCCTCAATTATTGGATAGTTTTAAAAATACGTTGAATCATTTAAATGATGCTGAGGTAATCATTGAAGATCGTATTGATAATTTTAGGTTCGAAGCGGTGAGCTTTGCTAATCACAATTATACCACCTATGATATTTCAGCATTCAAAGCACTAAAAAATCCAAAAGCCTATTTATTCGAGATTTTTAAAGATTACGGATTTACGGAATGGGGCGATGTATATAATTTACTGGATGCTCAATCAGGAAAACAAGTGCTGTCAAGTACCCATCGGCTGGTGAAAGACAGAACGCATTTAATTCTAGCAAATAAAATACCTGAAATTTTCGATAGTATTTTTATTTCTCAAAAAGATATAGAAAGTGGATTTATAGAAACATTAAAAAAAACTTTCACTTTTCAATTTGTAGAAGAAATTAATATAGATGAAAAGAAGGCAGTTTTTTTAGATTTTGAAAAGCTCAATTTTCCCCTAGAAATTAGATTATGGAAGGAGGGAGACTATTTTCAACCAATAGGAATGGCAGGTAAAAAGAAATTAAGTAAATATCTCAAAGACGAAAAAGCTTCTTTAATAGAAAAGGAAAATACATTAGTGTTAACGTCTAACAATCAAATCGTTTGGATAGTAGGTAAAAGAGCTGATGAAAGGTTTAAAGTAGATGAAGGTACCAAGAAAATTCTGAAAATTAATTGAGGTAAAAGATATTAGCAATTAGATAAGAGAGAATAGAAAATAGGGATGAGACATTAGATTTGAGATCAACCAAAAAATGTAAAGAATTGGTGAAATTCTTGAATTTCATGTCAAATTAAAATAACTGTTATTTCGAGCGTAGTCGAGAAATCTCATCATAACATATGAAACTAAAAGGAAACATCATAGATATCCCAAACCGTGAAATCTTTAAAGGAGAAATCACTATTGAAAACGGTAAGATTAAATCCATAGAAAAAAAAGACTGCAAAGAGAGCCATTACATCCTGCCAGGTTTTGTAGATGCTCACATCCATATAGAAAGTTCAATGCTAGTGCCTAGCGAATTTGCCAAAATAGCAGTAAAACACGGTACAGTGAGCACAGTTTCCGATCCACACGAAATCGCCAACGTACTTGGAGTAAAAGGTGTGGAGTTTATGATTGAGAACGGCAAACAAACACCATTTAAATTTAATTTTGGAGCACCAAGTTGCGTACCAGTTACAAGTTTTGAATCAGCTGGTGCTGTAATTGATTCAAGTGCTATTAAAACCTTGATGGCAAACCCAGATATTAAGTATTTAGCCGAAATGATGAACTATCCAGGAGTCATTTATGATGATGCCGAAGTACTTAAAAAACTGGAATGGGCAAAACATTATAACAAGCCCATTGACGGCCACGCTCCAGGACTACGAGGTGATGACTTAACTAAATACATTTCTGAAGGAATTTCAACCGACCACGAATGCTTTACTTATGAAGAAGGATTGGAAAAACTTCAAAAAGGTATGAAGGTCATTATAAGAGAGGGAAGTGCTGCTAAAAATTTCGAAGCTTTAATTGACCTTTTAGACGAGCATTATAAAAATATGATGTTCTGTAGTGACGACAAACATCCTGATGATTTGTTGTTAGGACATATTAATCAACTTTGCGCAAGAGCCGTAGAAAAAGGCATCGATGTTTATAAAGTGCTTCAAGCTGCTTGTGTCAATCCTGTAAAACATTATAAACTCGATGTTGGATTAGTAAAGGTTGGTGATGATGCAGATATGATTATTGTTGAAGATTTAAAAGATTTCAAAACCCTTCAAACCTATATAAATGGCGAATTGGTTTACGATAAAGGCACTTCAAAAATAAAGGATGTTGAATTTGAAAACTTAAACAATTTCAACACAGATAAAAAAGTGGTTTCAGATTTTAGGTTTGAATCCAATGCGAAACAAATTCGAGTTATAGAATGTTCAGATGGTGAATTGGTTACCAATGAAATTATCGAAGATTCTATAATTGAAGACGGCAATCTCGTTTCAAATATCGATAATGATGTCCTGAAAATGACTGTTGTCAATCGCTACCAGAACGATAAACCAGCAATAGCATTTATAAAAAATTTCGGATTGAAAGAAGGTGCCATTGCAAGTTCAGTTGGTCATGATTCCCATAATATTATAGCCGTTGGAGTTTCAGACGAAGCCATATGTAAGGCTGTAAATCTAATTATAGAAAATAAAGGTGGCATTTGTGCTATTTCTAATAAAGAGGAAAAAATAGTACCACTTCCAATTGCAGGTATCATGAGTGATCAAAACGCAGAAACCATTGGTAAGCAATATGCTGAATTAGATAAAATGGCAAAACAATTAGGTAGCCAACTCACGGCACCATATATGAGTTTATCTTTTATGGCACTATTGGTAATTCCATCTTTAAAATTAAGCGATAAAGGTTTGTTTGATGGAGATTCATTTCAATTTTTAAATTTGGAAATAGGTTGATCTTTTCTATTTCAAACTTTATGTCAATTATTTTATGATCAAATTAATTCAAAAATATAAGAGTCTAACTTTTCTGATTATCTTTAAACCATACAAAATTCAACCAACAATGATTTCCAAAAAGATTTTCCTATTATTTTTCGTACTTGTTTGTTTTTCAAATTGCAAAGAAGAAGAACATCAAGCCCTTCAAACACCAGAAAAAACTGAAGAGGATAATACGTATGCCAAAGATAATTATACCAAAGAAGAAGTGATGATTGCCATGCGTGATGGTATAAACTTGCACACGACTATTTACACTCCAAAGGATACGACCAAAACTTATCCAATATTAATGATGCGAACGCCTTACAGTTGTAAGCCATATGGCGAAGGAGAATTCAAATCAAAATTGGGGCCTAACAAATATTTAATGGAGGAAGGAAACATCATGGTCTATCAAGATGTGCGTGGGCGCTGGAACAGCGAAGGTGTATACGACAATATGCGTGCTTACATTCCAAATAAAACGGATACCCAAACCGATGAGGCAAGTGATACTTATGACACCATCGAGTGGTTGGTGAACAATGTTAATCATAATAATGGTAACGTTGGCACCTACGGAATTTCATATCCAGGATTTTATGCGACATATTCCTTATTGGATTCGCATCCTGCTCTAAAAGCGGTTTCGCCACAAGCCTGTATAGGAGATTTCTTCTTTGATGATTTTATTCACAATGGAGCATATTTATTGAGCTATTGGAGAGCAACATCTGTTTTTGGTTATATGAAGGATGAGCCAACAAAAGAAGCTTGGTATGAGTTTCCGGACATTGGTACGGAAGATCAATATCAGTTCTTTGTCGATAATATGCCATTACGTAAACTCGATAGTTTTTACAGCGAAGAAAATGTTTTTATGGAGCAGCTGAAAACCCATGTAACTTATGATGAATTTTGGAAAAGCAGAGGCATTATTCAGCATCTTAAAAACATAAAACCAGCAACTATGGTAGTTGGTGGGTTCTTTGATGCCGAAGATTTATACGGCCCTTTTAATACCTATAAAAGCATTGAAAATAATAGTGAAAACTATAATACCATCGTATTTGGTCCTTGGAGCCATGGTGATTGGGCAAGGGCGAGTGATAGGCAGGTAATAGGAAATGTTCATTTTGGAGATAGCATTTCAGACGATTTTCAAAAAAATGTTGAAACCAAGTTCTTTAATCATTTTCTAAAGGGTGAAGGAAACGGCGAGACCGGTTTGGCAGAAGCTAGAATGTTCAATACAGGTACTAAAAAATGGCAATCATTTGACACTTGGCCACCTCAAAACACAACAGCCGAAAGTTATTATATGCAACCGTATGAGCGTTTAACTAAACGACCTAATCGTATGATGGCAACTTCGGATTTTGTAAGTGATCCAAGAAAACCTGTACCGTATACCGAAGATATTAAAGTGGTATTTACACCAAGAAAATTTATGACGGACGACCAGCGTTTTGCATCAAGACGTCCCGATGTACTGACTTTTGAAACTGAAGTTTTGGAAAACGATATCACATTGGCTGGAGATATTTTAGCAAAACTAAATGTCTCTACTACAGGTACAGCGGCCGATTGGATTGTAAAGGTTATTGATGTTTTTCCTGCAGACACCGAAAACACAGAGGATGTTCAGGATCATTTAAAGTTAAGCAATTACCACATGATGGTACGTAGCGAAGTGATGCGAGGTCGTTTTAGAAATAGCATGGAAAAGCCAGAACCATTTGTTCCCAACCAAAAAACAGGAGTGAATCTTAAGTTGCAAGATGTATTTCATACCTTCAAAAAAGGTCATAAAATCCAAGTGCAGGTTCAGAGTACTTTTTTCCCGTATATAGATGCGAATCCACAGACCTATGTGGATAATATATTTGAAGCAAAAGAATCGGATTTTAAAGCACAAACCCACAAGGTTTATAACGATTCTTCAATCGAATTTACGGTTTTAAAATAATGCCTGACGTCACTTCGATTGATTTTCAGGAATGAAAAAAATTGTATCAAGGGCTTTTTCATTCCGAATGAGGTACGAAGAGGAATCTCATCCCTATAAGATTTTTCTAATTAGAGATTTCTCGTCACTTACTTCGACAAGCTCAGCACATCTCGTTCCTCGTTCTGTCGAAATGACAAATCAGTTATAGTTCTATAAAAAATGCCAATAATCCAATCCACTTACAAACCACCATTTTGGGCAAAGAAAAGCTTTGTGTCCACTGTGTTTTCTGGCTTAGCCAGAAAGGTAAATGGAGTAGAGCAAACTAGAGAGCGGATCACTTTAATCGACGGTGATTTTTTAGATTTGGACTGGAGTTATGCTGAAGAAAAGTCCAATAAAGTCATAATTTTGCTTCACGGATTAGAAGGGCATGCACAGCGACCTTATATCACAGGAACAGCAAAACTCTTCAACGAAAATGGTATTGATGCCTGTGCTGTTAATTTTAGAGGATGCAGTGGTGAACCTAATTTGTTATATCGCAGTTACCATTCTGGTGCTACAGAAGATCTGGATGCTGTAGTGCAACATATTCTATCTAAAAATCAATATGCTGAAATTTATATTAAGGGTATTAGCTTGGGTGGTAATCTTGCATTGAAATATGTTGGCGAACGCGACAATGTTCCAAAAGAAATTAAAGCAGTAATTGCCATTTCTTCACCATGCGATCTAAAAGGTTCTTGTGACGAACTGTTGAGTATTAAAAACAGACATTATGCGATTCGATTTTTGGGTCATTTAAAAAATAAGTTGAAACCAAAACTGATTCAATTCCCTAAAAATATTACACTTACACATTTTAACGCAATTAAAACTTTAAAAGATTTTGATGATGTGTATACCGCAAAAGCTCATGGTTTTGAGAATGCTTTAGATTATTATGAAAAAGCGAGTTGCCTGCAGTTTTTGCCAAATATTAAAGTGCCGAGTTTAATAATTAATGCGCTTAATGATTCATTTATTTCTTCGGGATGTTATCCAGTAAGAGAAGCCAAAAACAACAATAATCTTTTCTTAGAAATGCCAAAATATGGTGGGCATGTTGGATTTATTGATAAGCGTAATATCTATTACAATGAGAAGCGAGCTTTAGAATTTGTAAATGAATTATAATTCGTAGTTTTAAACAAACGAAATTACATGCTCAAAAAAGTTTTTGCCAGTGCCGTTTTTGGTGTGGAAGCTTCAACTATTACGGTTGAGGTCAACGTAGATAAAGGTGTTGGTTATCATTTGGTAGGATTACCGGATAATGCCATTAAAGAAAGTAATTACCGTATTGCCGCTGCACTTCAAAATAACGGATTTCGAATTCCAGGTAAAAAAATAACCATAAACATGGCGCCAGCCGACTTACGCAAAGAAGGCTCGGCATACGACTTGACTTTAGCTGTTGGTATACTCACGGCATCCAATCAAATTAAAGCTGAAAATTTAGAAGATTATCTCATCATGGGAGAACTTTCGTTAGATGGAAGTTTACAGCCCATTAAAGGTGCATTGCCTATAGCTGTAAAAGCGCGGGAAGAGGGTTTTAAGGGTTTTATTCTGCCCATACAGAATGCAAAAGAAGCTGCGATAGTAAGTGATTTAAAAGTTTACGGAGTTGAAAACATTAAACAAGTTATCAATCATTTCGACAAAGGCGAAACCTTAGAGCAAACGATTATAAATACTCGAGAAGAGTTTTATAAAAACCTCGATTTTCCTGAATTTGATTTTGCCGATGTTAAAGGGCAAGAAAGTATAAAACGCTGTATGGAAATTGCTGCAGCAGGCGGACACAATATTATTCTTATTGGTCCACCAGGTTCCGGAAAAACTATGTTAGCAAAACGCTTGCCTAGCATTTTGCCACCAATGACCTTACATGAGGCTCTTGAAACAACAAAAATCCATTCGGTAGTAGGTCGGGTAAAAGAACATGCAGGATTGATGGCACAGCGACCGTTCAGAAGTCCACATCACACTATTAGTAACGTCGCCTTGGTTGGTGGCGGAAGCTATCCGCAGCCAGGTGAAATTTCATTATCCCATAATGGCGTTTTGTTTTTGGACGAGTTACCAGAATTTAAACGAGAAGTTTTGGAAGTGATGCGCCAACCATTAGAGGACAGAGAAGTAACAATCTCCAGAGCAAAATTTACAGTAACCTATCCGTCCTCATTTATGTTGGTGGCGAGCATGAATCCAAGTCCAGGCGGATATTTTAACGATCCCAATGCACCAGTCACGTCGAGTCCTGCAGAAATGCAACGTTATCTCAGTAAAGTTTCAGGGCCACTTTTGGACCGTATCGATATTCATATTGAAGTGACACCAGTACCGTTTGAAAAACTATCAGACGACAGAAAAGGGGAATCCTCTGTAGATATTAGAAAACGCGTTACCAAAGCAAGAGAATCACAAACGAAACGATTTGACGATTTGGATAACGTGCATTATAACGCACAAATGAATACCAAACAAATAAGAAAATATTGTAAGCTGGAATCATCGTCTTTAGAATTGCTCAAATCAGCTATGGAGCGCTTGAATCTCTCGGCACGAGCTTATGACAGAATTTTGAAGGTATCACGAACAATTGCAGATTTAGAAGGAGCCGATAATGTTTCTGGAGCTCATATCAGTGAGGCAATACAGTATCGTAGTTTGGATCGTGAGGGCTGGTTGGGATAAATGCCGGTCAACCGACCTATCAATCTGATATAGGTAAAAAAGTTAGAATTAAAATTGTTCATTAATGAAGAAAATATACATACTTATTTTAGCTCTCACAGTGTTCTGTTGTAAGGATACAGAAAATGACGAACCAAAATTAGATAATTCAACCAAGGTAGAAAGGGCAGAAACACCAACGCTAAACTTAACTCAAGCCAATCGATTGGTCCAACTGCCGCTCAACTGTATCAACACAGAATATCCAAACAAATTAAATCAAACAATTGGTAGTACAGAAGACTTAAAACAACCAAGCGAACTGCATCCAGCGTTTTATGGTTGTTTCGATTGGCATTCTGCCGTTCATGGACATTGGAGTTTGGTGTCGCTTTTAAAGCAGTTTCCCGATTTGGAAAATAGAGATAACATAGAACAACAATTACTTCAAAATATATCCAAAGAAAATATTCTAACCGAAATTCAATATTTTGAAGGAGAACACAACAATTCCTTTGAAAGAACCTATGGCTGGGCTTGGTTACTAAAACTGGCAGAGGAATTACATACATGGGATAGTCCTGTTGCTAAAAATCTTGAAGAGAATCTTCAGCCATTAACGGATTTAATCATCAATAAATATATCGAATTTCTACCAAAATTAAATTATCCAATCAGAGTAGGCGAACATCCAAATACGGCATTTGGATTGAGTTTTGCTTATGATTATGCAGTTGATGTCAATCATTCAGAATTAAAAAATTTGATTGAAAAACGAGCAAAGGAATTTTATACAAATGACCAAGATTGTCCAGTGGAATGGGAGCCTAGCGGATTTGACTTTTTGTCACCTTGTCTTGAGGAGGCAGCTTTAATGAAGCGTGTTTTACCGATTGAAGATTTTAAAACTTGGATAAATGATTTTTTACCAGAATTAAAGAACGAATCTTTTGACCTATCGGTTGGTGAAGTGTCTGACAGAACGGATGGAAAATTAGTGCATTTAGACGGCGTTAATTTTTCAAGAGCTTGGAGTTTAAATTATATTGCTAAAGACATTCCCGAATTTGAGCATCTTAAAAACATTGCGAATCAACATATTAACTATTCTCTACCAAGTATTGTAGGCGATAGTTACGAAGGTGGACATTGGTTGGGTAGCTTTGCAATTTACGCTCTCAATTCCACAGAAAATAAATGAAAAACTGGCTAAAAAATATTGGGCCAGGTCCATTAGTTGCAGCAGCATTTATAGGCCCTGGAACCGTAACAGTTTGTACTATTGCTGGTGTCAATTTTGGTTACGCACTCTTGTGGGCCATGGTATTGTCTATTGTTGCTTCAATTGTGCTTCAGGAAATGGCAGCGCGATTGGGTATTATTTCGCAAAAGGGTCTGTCTGAAATTATACGTGAAGAAATCAAATATCCAATTGCAAAAGGCTTTGCCATATTTTTGATTCTGAGTGCCATAGTTGTTGGCAATGCAGCCTATGAAGCAGGCAATATTAGCGGAGGAGTTTTGGGCTTAGAAACACTTTTTCAAGTTGAAAATGCGACAATATTTGGACACTCCATTAAATTATTACCGTCATTTCTGGGTTTGCTTGCCTTTATATTATTGTATATAGGTAATTATAAAATTTTAGAAAAAGTACTCGTGTCACTCGTTATAATTATGAGTTTGGCCTTTTTAACTACGGCGATTATTACAAAACCAGATGTTGTTGCTATCGTTAAAGGTATGGTGATTCCTAAATTCCCAGACCAAAGCATCTTAATGATTATTGGTTTAGTAGGAACAACTGTAGTGCCATATAATTTGTTTTTGCACGCCTCTTTGGCGCAGACCAAATGGAAAGATAAATCCGATTTAAGATTTGCTAAAAATGACACTGTTATTGCTATAGTTTTGGGTGGTATCGTATCCATGTGTATTATAATTTCAGCAGCTGCTATTGATTTAGAAGGAATAGCCAACGCTTCCGATCTGGCAAAGGGCCTGGAGCCTTTATTTGGAAGTTACGCTAAGTACTTTTTGGCTATAGGTTTATGTGCTGCCGGAATCACAAGTGCAATTACGGCACCTTTAGCAGCAGCTTATGTGGCAGCAGGCTGTTTAGGTTGGAAATCAAATTTAAAGTCAAAAAGATTCAGAGCGGTGTGGATGGTAATCTTGGGCTTGGGAGTTTTGTTCTCGTCTATTGGATTTAAATCTATTGAAATTATTCAATTTGCACAGGTTGCCAATGGACTGCTATTGCCTATCATTGCAGGATTTTTGTTGTGGATTGTAAACAAATCATCCATATTGGGAGATTATCGCAACTCAAAAGTTCAAAATGTGATGGGTATGGTTATTCTTTTAATTACTATCTTTTTAGGTGTTAAAGGTATCTTGAGTGTATTTAAAGTCATTTAAATGGAGTATATCATAGACATTAACGCAGACGTAGGCGAGGGTTTGGGCAATGAAGCTGAGCTTATGCCTTATTTATCTTCATGCAATATTGCTTGTGGTGGACATGCTGGTGATTTAGAAACTATGACAACTGTAGTGCAACTTGCAAAAACACATAAGGTTAAAGTAGGTGCACATCCTTCATTTCCTGATAAGAAGAGTTTTGGTCGCGAAACTATATCGATGACTGCAGCCGATTTGTTTTCAAGTTTAAAACACCAAATTAGGGATTTGCAGCATGTTCTTTATACTGAAAATGTTCAGCTGCATCATATAAAACCTCACGGAGCATTGTATAATCTGGCTGCTAAAGATAAAAAAACAGCAAAAGTGATCATAGAGGTGATTAAAGGAATTTCCTTACCGATAAAATTATATGCACCACCAAAATCCATAATCGCAGATTTAGCCAAAAAAGATAAAATCGAAATCATGTTCGAAGCGTTTGCCGATAGAAATTATAATGAAGATTTATCGTTGGTTTCAAGAAAACAGAGTGATGCAATTATTAAAAATAAAACGGAGGTTTTAGATCATATTATACGGATGATAAAAACACAGAAAGTAAAAACAATTTCTGAAGTGGAAGTAGAGATAAAAGCATCAACTTTTTGCGTCCATGGAGACACCAAAAATGCATGTGAAATTCTAAAATATCTTTATCAAAAATTACCCGAACATCAAATAGTAATTCGATAGAATTTTTATGGTATTTGAGCTTAGATATTCGCAATATAATTCTCATTCTATTCTAATAGAATGGCCAGCAATTATTGATGATATTATACTTGAAAATATCTTAAACTTCAAATTTGATATCGAAAAACATTTTCTTAAACAAAAAATTGAAGTAGTTAATGCATATAATTCATTATTAGTTATTTATAGTTTAACTATTGACAACATCAATGATGAAATATTCATACTTAAATCACTGTATAAAGCCCAAAATAATCAAAAGAAGTTAAAATTCAACACTTGGGAAATTCCTGTATGTTATCATGATGAATTTGCTCAGGATTTGGATGATTTTTCCAAAATCAAAAAGCTTTCAAAATCTCAAATAATTCATCTGCATTCTCAACCAATTTACACTGTTTACTTCATCGGGTTTTTACCTGGATTTTTATACTTGGGTGGACTCAATTCCCAACTACATTTGGATCGAAAAATATCACCCGATCTTAACATAAAAAAAGGTTCTGTTGCCATAGGAGGTGAACAAACAGGAATCTATCCGCAAAACAGTCCTGGAGGTTGGCATGTAATAGGTAATTCTCCTATTTCCATATTTGATGTGAATTTAAATCCTCCATGCCAAATTAAATCTGGAGACTGTATTAAATTCTCTGCAATAGATAATAAAGAACATAATGAAATTTTAAATATGGTAGAGAACTCTAGTTACCAATTAAAAACGTTATAGTATGATTACGGTTTTAGATCCTGGTTTTTATACTACTATCCAAGATATGGGCAGAGACGGATTTAGGCAATATGGAGTTCCTGTTTCTGGTGTTATGGATCGGTATTCTGGCAAATTGGCCAATATGCTTTTGGGAAACAACTCTAGTGCGGCTGTATTAGAAATGACAATGACAGGTGTAAAGTTAAAATTTAAGCAACCAGCACATGTTGCCATTGCTGGAGCGGATTTACAGCCATCGGTTAACGGCATTTCAGTGGACTCTCGAAAAATTATTTCATTGAAAAAAGACGAGGTGTTAAGTTTTGGAAAGATGCAGAATGGATTTAGAACTTATTTGGCTATTGAGGGAGGCTTTAAATCTGATGTTGTACTTGGAAGTCAGAGTATGTATCAAGCTATCACCAAATCGTTTAAGCTTCAGAAAAACGATAGTCTTATGTTCCGCTCAGTTCAATCGGAATTTAACGATACTAAAGCAAACGTGAAGTATGATACTTCAATTTTAAATTCAACGGAATTGGAGGTCACTGAGGGGCCTGAATTTCAGCATTTGTCCAAAAAATTACAGAAACAGCTTTTCAATTCAGAATTAACCGTATCAAAGAACAACAGCCGTATGGCTTATCAATTAGAGGAACTATTTCAAAACAACTTGAAGCCTATACTTACATCGCCTGTATTACCGGGTACGGTTCAGTTAACACCTTCTGGCGGATTAATTATATTAATGCGAGATTGCCAAACGACTGGTGGTTATCCTCGTGTATTGCAGTTAACTGAGAAAGCCATGAATATTATAAGTCAAAAAACAACGGGAAACCACATAAAATTTAGACGAAACGGTTGGTGACGTAGGAAAAACTTTAGTTCAATGTTTTATATCTACAATAAATTCAATACTTTAGACCAATCTAACTAATCAAAATTAACTAACATGAAAAATTTAGGATTACTCGTTCTGGGTGTTATTCTGGGTGCGTTGGCAATGTATTTCTTTTGTTGTACATCTACAGATATGGGTGCGGAAGGGCCAGAAGCAACACCAAAAGGTTTAATTTCACCTAAAGAAGCGAAGGTTTTGGATCGAGCTTATAATATGAAGCATAATATTATCAACGATTCACTTTTTAAAAACTCTACTGATGGTGGTGATAACCGTTCGTCTTGGTGGGCAATTAAAAATATTGAAAATTATATTGCCTATGCCAAAAATCAGGCCAAAGAAAATGGGTATATGCTTGACGGTTTACGGCTTTATTTAGGTTCTTATCCTAATACGAATACAGAAACAGGTTTGACCACTATGTTTTTTATCCCTACAGGTTATGAGAATACTTCAGAAGGAAACATGCTCTATTTTCCTCAGGGAGATGGTAAAGATATACCTGGTGGAACTGGGTTAAATCATGGAGGGAGCGGAGTTCCGCCTAGTGCTAATTATCCGCAGTAATTTAGCTGCTGGCGAAAAGTAGAAATGGGTTTAAAGGAATTTGCCTTTCATATATTAGAGTTAATAGCGGCTTTAGCAGGCTCCTATTATTACTTGAAGACCAAAAGTGAGAAAATAAGACCTTTTGTTTGGTATCTGTGGGTTGTTGTGTGTGTAGAAACTTTAGGGATGTATGGGTTCCTCTTACAATATAACTATGACAATGAAATTTTTATATGGATCAAAAATAGCGTATTCTGTTATAATAGGTGGTTGTATAACTTGTATGAGTTAGCTTCAATTGTATTGTTTGGTATTTTTTATTGGCGCGTAATTGACGATAACTTATCTAAGAAGGTTGTCAGATTTTCTTCAACAGCTTATGTTATATTTTCGATATTGTATTTTATATTTTCCGATGATTTTTTTATTAAATCCATACCTTATAATTTTTTGTTAGCTACAATTATTGTGTTTCTTTTTGTCATGCTTTATTACAGACAGGTTTTAAATAGTGACAGAATTATGCTTTTTTATAAATCACCTATATTTTATATAAGCTCAGGGCTTTTGTTATGGTATCTGGGAGTAGCTCCATTGTTTATTTTTGATGGTTATTTTTATGAAGTTAATCAGAATTTTGTTGAGTTTAGAAGTTTGTATCTTCTAATCGCTAATATACTTTTATACTCATGCTATACATTTGGCTTTCTTTACACGCTGCAATTCAAAAAACAATAAGCAATGAAGAGATTGCTCTAATCTCTTATGTTATATTTTTTGTTTTAACAGTAACAATAGTTTTTGTATTATTTTTTGTTATGTTTCAAAAACGAAAAAACCAATTGTTATTGGACAAAATAAAACAACAACAACAATTTGATGAAGAGCTAGTAAAAACTCAACAAGAAATTCAAGAGGAAACCTTAAAACACGTGGGTAGGGAACTGCACGACAATGTGGGCCAGTTATTGGCTGTGGCTTCTATGCAAATGAAGGCTGTAAATAAAATTGTTGGGGAAAGCGCAAAACCTAAAGTAGATAGTGCTTCACAAGCTTTAAATGACTCCTTGACCGAAGTAAGGGCATTATCCAAATCCTTAAATAGTGATGTGATTTTTAACCAAGGATTTGAAGTTACAGTTGAAAATGAAGTAAAGCGCCTCAACAAATCAGGTTTGGTAATAGCGGAGTTGTTTTCTGAAGGAGATAAAGTGGTTTTTGAAAACAAAAAAGACGAAACCATTTTATTCAGAATTTTACAGGAATTCTTTTCAAATACCTTAAAATATGCCGAAGCAGAACATTTAAGTGTAGTTCTTAATTATAACGAATCATCGTTGATTATTCAGGTTAAGGATGACGGTAACGGGTTTGAAGTAGCTCGGGCAAATCACGGTTCAGGCTTAATAAATATGAAGAAACGTGCAGAATTGGTGAATGCGACATTTAATTTAGAATCTCAGCCAGAAAAAGGCACAGTCTTAACTTTGGTGTATCCTTACAAAGTTGTTTAGTCTTCACATGCCTGCCACAAACTCTCATTGGGCAACGGTGCTGTAAACTGCATTTTTTCTTTTTTTACAGGATGAATAAAACTTAGCGTGCGTGCATGTAAACTGATGCTGGCATCTCTGTTACTTCTGTCAAAACTATATTTTAAATCCCCTTTTATTGGACAGCCAATTGTTGAAAGTTGCACCCTGATTTGATGATGTCTTCCGGTTTCTAAATTCACCTCAAGCAGAAAAAAATTATCGAGTTCTTTGATGATCTTATAATGGAGAATTGCTTTTTTGCTACCATCTACTTCTTTTACGAATGCGGTAGATTTGTTGTTTTTCGGGTTCTTTTTTAGATAATGAACTAATTGGTCTTCCGATTTTGGAGGTGCATTCTTAACTAATGCCCAATAGGTTTTTTTTGCTTTTTTTTCCGCAAAAAGTTTATTCAGTCGTGGAAGGGCCTTACTGGTTTTGGAGAATAAAACGATACCTGTAGTTGGTCTATCCAATCGGTGAACCACTCCCAAATAGACATTGCCAGGTTTGTTGTATTTTACTGCCAAATAGCTTTTTACAACCTCACTCAATGGTTTATCACCCGTTTTGTCACCTTGTACTATATCACCAGCTCTTTTGTTAACTACGATGATGTGATTGTCCTCGTAAATAACTTGAAGATTGTTTTTATTTGAAAGGATTTTATTTGACACGAATTATACTAATTTTCACGAATTTTTCCGAAGAGACTTCTACATACTGTGACTGAATACTGCGACTGAATACTGAAACCTAATACTGCTCCTCTTCATTAGGAAAATCTTCAGACTTCACATCCTCGACATATTTCGAAATGGCTTTGGTCATGTCTTCGTAAAGATTCATATACCGTCTTAGAAATCTTGGATTAAATTCATGTGTCATCCCTAACATATCATGTAACACTAGAACCTGACCGTCCACACCATCTCCAGCTCCAATGCCAATTACAGGAATAGAAACACTCTCTGCAACTTGTTTTGCCAAAGCTGCAGGAATTTTTTCGAGTACAATACCGAAGCAACCCATTTTTTCAAGCATTATAGCATCTTCTTTCAGTTGGAGTGCTTCTTGCTCTTCTTTTGCTCTCACAGTATAAGTTCCAAATTTATAAATCGATTGCGGTGTTAAACCTAAATGTCCCATTACTGGAATTCCAGCATTTAATATTCGTTTTATCGAGTCTTTTACTTCTTTTCCTCCTTCCATTTTAACGGCATGTCCACCAGACTCCTTCATTATTCTTATAGCAGAACGCAGTGCTTCCTTTGGATCACTTTGATAGCTTCCAAACGGTAAATCTACAACAACTAATGAGCGATCAATTGCTCTTACCACGGCAGAGGCGTGGTATATCATATGATCGAGTGTAATAGGCAAGGTAGTCTCATGGCCTGCCATGACATTACTGGCAGAATCGCCAACAAGTATAACATCTATACCAGCACCGTCAACAATTTTTGCCATAGTGTAATCATAGGCAGTAAGCATGGATATCTTTTCTCCCTTGGATTTCATATCCACCAAAGTTTTTACTGTAATTCTTTTATATTCTTTCTTTGCTACTGACATATTGATTAAATTAGTGTGCTGTAAAAATAGCGAGATTTGTTATATTATTAAATAATACCTTCTATAAATAAGGAAATGAAAGCTATTTCCATTAAAAATTAATAAATGAAAAATACATTTATCGCCGTAGCTCTGATTTTAAGTTTTGGTTTAAATGCTCAAAACTCTGAAACTGACAAAGTAAAAACCACCATAATTGAGTTTTTTGAGGCTTTCCACAGGCAAGATTCTGTAGCGTTAAGAACTTTTGCGAAAGGAAATATTAATATGCAATCCGTTTCAATAAATCAACAAGGTGAAACTGTTTTAAGTGAAAGCACCTATGATCAATTTGTGAATAGTATTTCGAGTATTCCAAAAGAGAACACTTTTGAAGAGAAACTATTGGACTTCAATATAAAAATAGATGGTAATATGGCCAATGCCTGGACACCTTATGAGTTTTGGTTTAATGGTAACTTTAGTCATTGTGGAGTCAATTCTTTTCAATTAGTAAAAGAAAATGAAGAATGGAAGATTATTTATTTGGTAGATACGAGAAGGAGAGAAGGATGTAAAGGTTAGAGTATTAAATTTTTAGACCAGTAAGAATTCTTAAATGAGATTGCGTTAGTCATTTTCTAAAAGTTTAACAATCTGACATATTAACACCAACAGCCAAACCGCCTTCTGATGTTTCTTTATACTTTGTATTCATATCCTTTGCGGTTTCCCACATGGTGGCAACTACTTTATCCAAAGGCACTTTAACGTTGTTAGGGTCCGTATCTAGAGCAAGTTCGGCAGCATTAATTGCTTTAATTGCACCCATCGCGTTGCGCTCTATGCATGGAATTTGCACCAACCCGCCAATTGGGTCACAGGTGAGGCCCAAATGATGTTCCATTGCGATTTCCGCAGCTACAACAGATTGTTCTGGAGTGCCACCCATTACCTCACATAATGCTGCTGCTGCCATTGCAGAAGACACACCAATTTCTGCCTGGCATCCTCCCATCGCGGCACTTATGGTAGCTCCTTTTTTAAAGATACTGCCAATTTCACCAGCGACTAGCAAGAATTTTTTGATATCATCAAAATTGGCATCATGGTTCTCAATTACTAAATAATACATTAATACTGCAGGAATTACACCTGCACTGCCATTTGTCGGAGCCGTGACAACGCGACCTAAGGATGCGTTAACTTCGTTTACAGCTAGTGCAAAACAGCTCACCCATTTAAGAATTTGCCTGAACTTTACTTCAGTGTTCCTGATCGTATCTAGCCATTCTACAGGATTATTATAAGTAGTATCGCCTATTAGTTTTTGATGCATATCAAAAGCACGACGTCTCACATTTAATCCACCAGGCAGATTACCTTCGGTATGGCAACCAACATACATGCATTCTAGCATGGTTTCCCAAATTCGATTAAGTTCAAAATCAATTGTTTCATTTGATCTGATTGACTTTTCATTTTCCAAAACAACTCCAGAAATTGGAAGTTGAAGCTGGTTACAGACTTTTAATAATTCTGCACCGTTTTCAATTGGATAAGGAAAAGTGCAATAAAAAATGAGCTTATTGGCTTTAGAATTTTTTCGCTCTTCTTGCACTACAAAACCACCACCAATAGAGTAGTAGGTAGATTTATATATTCTGCCTTTGATTAAGGCGGTAAAAGTCATGCCGTTAGAATGGAACGGTAAAAATTTTCTGTTGAAAATAATATCTGTTTTCGGATTGAAATTTAGTGTAAGTTCATTATTGAAACTGAGTTCCTCTGTATTTTTGATATTAGAGATAATTCCATCGATATCTTCCACAGGAATTCGCTCAGGATCCGCACCGCTTAACCCTAGCATTACTGCATAATCCGTAGCATGCCCTTTTCCTGTTAACGAGAGCGACCCAAATAAATCTACAGTAATATGTTCTACTTTTTCAAAACGATTCTGGGATTTTAACTCTTTTATCCAACGTTCCGCCGCACGCCATGGTCCAAGTGTATGTGAACTAGAAGGACCTACACCTATTTTAAGCATATCGAAGACAGAAATACATTCCATATTAAGGCATTTTTAGTACATACAAATATACATTATGTTTGGAATGAAGTTATAAAAAAACAGTTTTGGATTCTATTGAAAAAAGAATCCAAAACTGAATTGTAAAATTTATAAATTTCCCTTTATGTCTAACGTTTCTGGAATTCTGTAATATTGTAGGCTTGCATTACAGCATTAAGGTCAGACAAGTCTAATCTGCCAACATTATCAGCAGGCACCACAACAACTCTAAAAGTCTGAGCGTCTGTAAAACTTGAATCTAATGTAGCAAAGTTGGTTGTTCCTTCAAGAAAAAATCGAACATCAGTTTGTGTAAAGTCGTAATTGTAGATAAGGTTTCCATCATTAAACTGAACAAATTGTGGAAGAGGGCGCCATATTTGAGTACCATCGTCTAAAGTTTCCCAAAGAATATATACTAAGGTAACATCGGTAGGGAATACCTCAAAACCGTATGGTTCAGTAAAAGAATAATCATTACTCTCATTAAAATCTAATTCAATTTCAAAAGCATTTGATACTAAAATACCGCCATCTTCACCATCAAAACCGTCAAAACCAGGAGGGCCTTGAGGTCCTTCACAGGCAGTTAGTAACAAAGTAAATACGGTAATAAAAGATAATATACGTTTCATGGATAAATATTTAATGGTTTATTATTTCAAATGGTGCATCCATATGATCATTAGTGTTTTTAGTAGCAAACGCCATACCAAACCTTCGGGTGCATTATATTTTGTTTAAAATAAATTTCTGACATGATGTCATATTTTTTGTCATGGCATAATCATTGACTCATTCTAATCGAAAATTAAAACAATTTATAACACGATATTTCCGCAACAGCGGAAACTAATAACACAATATAATTATGAGTAAGATTATTGGAATTGATTTAGGTACAACCAACTCTTGCGTTTCTGTAATGGAAGGTAATGAGCCAGTTGTAATCCCAAACGCAGAAGGTAAGCGAACGACTCCTTCTGTCATTGCCTTTGTAGAAGGTGGTGAAATTAAAGTTGGTGATCCCGCAAAAAGGCAGGCGGTAACCAACCCAACAAAAACAGTTTATTCTATTAAACGTTTTATGGGTAACAAATATTCTGAATCTAAAAAAGAAGCAGAACGTGTGCCATATAAAGTGGTAAAAGGTGACAATGATACTCCACGTGTGGATGTAGATGGTCGTTTATACACACCACAGGAACTTTCTGCAATGATTCTTCAAAAAATGAAGAAGACTGCCGAAGATTATTTGGGTACAGATGTAAACAGAGCTGTAATTACAGTACCTGCTTATTTCAATGATTCGCAACGTCAAGCCACAAAAGAAGCTGGTGAAATTGCAGGATTAAAAGTAGAGCGAATTATTAATGAGCCTACCGCAGCGGCATTGGCTTATGGTATGGACAAAAAAGGTACAGACCAGAAAATCGTAGTATTTGATTTTGGTGGTGGTACACATGATGTCTCTATTCTTGAATTAGGTGATGGAGTATTTGAAGTATTATCAACAGATGGTGATACACACTTAGGTGGTGACGATATCGATGAGAGAATCATCGATTGGTTGGCAGATGAGTTTAAAAAAGATGAAGATATTGATTTGCGTAAAGACCCAATGGCTTTACAAAGATTGAAGGAGGCTGCCGAAAAAGCGAAGATTGAATTATCATCTTCAGCTCAAACTGAAATCAACTTACCTTATGTAACGGCTACGGCAAGTGGACCAAAGCACTTGGTGCGTACATTAACACGTTCTAAATTTGAACAGTTAATTGACGATTTAGTAAGACGTACTATTGAGCCTTGTGAAACAGCTTTAAAAGCAGCGGGATTGTCAAAGTCAGATATTGATGAGATTATCTTAGTTGGTGGTTCTACAAGAATTCCAGCAGTACAAACAGCTGTAGAAAAGTTCTTTGGGAAAGCACCAAGTAAAGGTGTAAACCCTGATGAAGTTGTTGCTTTAGGAGCTGCGATACAGGGTGGTGTACTTACAGGTGATGTAAAAGATGTGCTTTTATTGGATGTTACACCATTGTCTCTAGGTATTGAAACCATGGGTAATGTAATGACTAAGCTAATTGAGGCCAACACTACGATTCCGACGAAGAAATCACAGGTGTTCTCAACAGCGGCAGATAATCAGCCATCAGTGGAAATTCACGTATTACAAGGTGAGCGTCCAATGGCGGCAGATAACAAAACGATCGGTCGTTTCCATTTAGATGGTATTCCACCAGCCAAAAGAGGAACACCTCAGATTGAAGTAACTTTTGATATTGATGCAAACGGTATTATTAAAGTATCTGCAACAGATAAAGCTACTGGCAAATCTCAGGATATCAGAATTGAGGCATCATCTGGGTTGACAGAAGAGGAAATCCAAAAGATGAAGCAAGAGGCTGAAGCAAATGCAGAAGCAGATGCAAAAGCTAAAGAAACAGCTGATAAGTTGAATGCAGCTGATGCTATGATTTTCCAAACTGAAAGTCAGCTAAAAGAATTTGGTGATAAATTATCCGATGATAAGAAAAAGCCAATTGAAGAAGCACTTGAAGAGTTGAAAAAAGCTTATGAGACTAAAGATATAGCGGTCATTGACCCAGCTTTAGAGAAAATAAACGAAGCTTGGAAAACAGCTAGTGAAGAAATGTACAAAGCCCAAGCCGAAGCAGGAGGCGGAGCACCAGAAGGTGGTCCAACAGATGCAGGGGCAGGAGCAAAAGGACAAGCTGCTGGTGACGGTAGTGATGTTGAAGATGTAGATTTTGAAGAAGTAAAGTAAACATAGAATCGAGTTTTGTAAAAAAAAAATGAAACTCGATTGAAACAGATATTCTAAGCTAAGTCAAATTATCGTTAGATACAAAAACTTAAGCTTAATAATATTTTTCATAAAAACGCAATCATTAAGTTGATTGCGTTTTTTGTTTTCGTACCTCTTATAGAGCAATATATCATTTAATCGAGCATATCATTAAGTATGAAATTTTTAATTTAGCTTTCAAACAATTAAAACCCGAATTTTTCATGGAGAAACTGATTATCAACTTCACACCTACAGGAATGATTCCAACTAAGGACATGACTCCTCATGTACCTGTAACCGTCAATGAAATTGTAGAAGATGTGCATCGTGCCTATGAATTGGGCATAACAATGGCGCACATTCATGCAAGAGATGAAAAAACAGGTGTGCCTACCTATAAAAAAGAAGTCTATGCAGGTATGATCTCTGGCATACGCAAATATGCACCAGACCTAGTTATTTGTACTTCTTTAAGCGGTCGTAATTTCAACACACTAGACAAAAGAGCAGATGTATTGTCATTAGAAGGAGATCTTAAACCCGATATGGGAAGCTTGACTCTAAGTTCTTTGAACTTTAATAAAGTAGCAAGCATGAATGCTCCAAGCATGATTGAGGATTTGGCAAATACCATGAAATCCAGAGGTATTGTGCCAGAATTGGAAGTCTTTGATGTGGGTATGATAAACTTCGGTAAATATTTAGTTAAGAAAGACATCATAAGACCACCACTATATTATAATTTACTTTTTGGAAATATTGCATGTGCGCAGACCAATATGTTACATTCCGGAGTAATGTTAAATGATTTGCCAGAAAACACCTTGTATAGTATTGCAGGTATTGGTGATAATCAATTGATGATGAATTCACTTTCCATTGCTATTGGAGGTGGAGTTCGAGTAGGACTAGAAGATAACATTTGGTTTGATTCTAAACGTACTAAAAAAGCAACTAATACAGAGCTTGTAGAAAGAATTCACATTATCGCAGAAGCCAACGGTAGAGCCGTTATGACTCCGACAGAGTTTCGCAAACAAATGGATATGGAACCTGGTCACGGACGCTACGGTAGAATCTACAAATAAGATTTAAATGGAAGCGGACAAAAAGGGATTATCCAATAAAGTAAAATGGATATCCAATATCATAAAACACGGATTGTTTTTACATGGTGTCAGGAACAACCTAGCCAAGATAGGATTGGACTTTATGCCATATTATTGGGTACGGGAAGCAACCAGTACTATAACACCTCCAGAAATTAGAGGAGAAGACAAAGAATTTCAAATTTCAATTTTTGGTAAGGAGGAAATTAATTACGTTAAGCGTACGATAATTGGTATTGAAGATAAAGATCTTATGGCAGATCTAAAAAGCGGTGAGCTCTGCGTAGGTCTTAAAAATAAAGGTACCATTGCTGCCTATATGTTTATTAAAAGAAAGCCGTTTGTTTTTAGAAAACGTCATTTCAATTTACGGTCAGAAGAAAGTTATTTACACAGCATGTACACTTTTGAAGCGTTCAGGGGTAAAAATATAGCTCCATATCTTCGCTTTCATAGTTACAAATTATTAGAAAAAGAGGGTGTTACAAAGTATTACAGTGTAAGTGAATATTTTAATAAATCTACCATTAGATTTAAGAATAAATTGAACTCCAAACCTGTAAAACTTTATCTCAGTATGCTTTTGTTTAAAAAATGGACTATGAATTTTACTCTTAAATCTTATAAATAATCTTTTATATTTTTTTTAATATCGATGGAAGTAGGAGAAAAAGGATTATCTGAAAGGGTTATATGGTTAAAGAACATTATTAAAAATGGACTTTTTCTACATGGTGTACGTAATAACCTGGCGAAAATTGGGTTAGATTTTATGCCTTATTATTTATTTAAGTCATCATTGGACACAACCACACCACAATACATAAAAGGTGATAAATTAGACTTAAAGCTTTCTGTTTTTGGGGAACCAGAAGTAAATTATGTAAAGAATGCAATAATTGGCATTGAAGGAAAAGATTTATTACAAAATTTAAAAAACGGAGAAACCTGTATAGGCATAAAGCATAATGATGAGATTGTTGCTTATTCATTTATGCGACGACAGCCTTTTTATTTTAGAAAGCGCTATTTTCATTTAGGTGAAAACGATAGTTATTTCCATAGTACTTATGTATTTGAAAATTATAGGGGTAAAAATATAGCGCCGTATTTGAGATATCAGCGTTTCAACCTTCTGGAGAAACAAGGAGTTTTATATCATTATTCTATTAGTGAGTATTTTAATAAATCAGCTATTAAGTTTCAAAAAAAAACAAACGCTCAAACTGTTGCATTGTACCTTAGTGTTATACTTTTCAACAAATGGACCATGAACTTCACACTAAAAAACTATTGAATTTAATTTCAATTTATATTTATGTATCATAAATTAAAGCAACTTGTTACCAAGCGTATTCTGAAGCTCCAATCAGATTTTCAAGTATTCAACTTAAAAATGAATACTAGAAAACAAGTAAGAGAGTCTTTAAAAAAAAGAAAAATACCAAAGTTAAAACAAGATCAAATTAAAGCGGCCAAGGCATACTACGAGGCAAGAGGGTATAAGCTCAGAAACACATATTGGCATAGATATTATACAGGAGTTACTGGGGTTTTTCATGAGGATTATGTCCCCTTGGATATTTTTAGACCATACATTGGTTATAAACTGAATGAAAAACAACAATGGCCCGCATTATTAGATAAAAACCTGACCTATAATTTGTTTAAGGAGTTCAACCAACCTGTCAGAGTGGTTCAAAACATTAATGGGTTTTATTATTTTGAGGATAAACTTGTGAGCGAATCAATAGCGTTGGAAGCATGCAATGCAGCAGATAAACCACTTATAATAAAGCCTACCTTAGAATCAGGAAAAGGTAAGATGGTTGAAATTTTTGAGATAAATAACAATCAAACCACCTTAGATGGACTAAGTACGTTAGAATTATTCAAATTATACAAAAAGAACTTTATAGTCCAAGAATTCGTTGAACAAAGTAAAATCTTAAAATCACTTAATCCTTCATCACTCAACACCTTGAGAATTATGACTTATCTCCGAGAGGATGACGTTCATATATTATCTTCAGCTGTGAGAATTGGTGAGCCTGGTAGCAAAACCGATAATTTTTCAGGTGGTGGGATTTTTTGTGGAGTTAATGAATCTGGGAAGCTTAAAGCAAAAGCACACACAAAATCAGGAGACATAATAGAAAAAACGGTTTCTGGAATATTTTTTGGTGAACAAAAAATCCCAAATTATGACCTTGTGGTCAAAATGGTTAAATCATTACATGTTAAAGTACCTTATTTCAGAATCGTGTCTTGGGATATTGGCATTGATAGTGATGATTTGCCAATTTTTATTGAATACAACACCTATTATCAAGGAGTAGAAATTCAAATCCCAAATGGCCCTCTGTTTGGTGAATTTGCAGATGAAATTTTGGCACTTGGTAGGCAATCTCATTAACCTTCATCCATATTATTAACTACCTTTCGTCTTTTTCCAGAAGCCAAGGCAGGTATTTCGTCTACATATGTGATTATAACATTAGCGTCATTTCCAAAATCAGATTTAATATCAGCTATTAACTCTTCTTCAAAATCAAATTGATCACCTTGTATGTTTAATTTCACCTCATATTCTTTTTCGCTCTGCTGGATAAACTGGTATTGTTTAAGAAGTTTATAGTATTTATAGAACTTAGTGTAGACAACAAAAGATGAAACTAAATTACCTTTAGAATCATAAATTACATCCATTTTTCGACCTTCAATTTGCTCAAACCTCATAGCTCCTCTATCATCAAAACCCAATTGCGCAATGTCTCCGGTATCATATCTAATAATCGGCATGGCATAATTAAATAAGTCGGTTACAACTATTCTACCAAATTGACCCGGCTTTACAGGTTCGTTATTATTAAAATTCAACAGTTCTACATGATAACTAGCATGATTGATCACAAAATTATTTGGTGAGTTAAGAGTTTGATGTGCTATTATACCAATTTCTTCACTAGAATATCTTGACAGTACCACTGTGTTTAAATGTTTGCCTAAGGTCTCCTTAGTATATGGATTGAGATACTCCGAGTTGGCTATTACAGAATTAATATTAAGATCTTGAAGGTAGATATCATGATTTTCCAAATATTTAGCTATAAGTTCAAAAGCGGAAACAAATCCCAATAAAATTTTATTAGGTTGCGAATCGTTTTTGAGAAGGCCTAATAATTCCTCAATTCTCTCATCTGTTAAACGTGAAATATCAAACTGTACCACATTTTGCAACATGGCCTTTAATTTTCCTTTTTGATTATATTCTCTCCAAACCTCTAACTCGTAGAGCCTATCACCTATATTATAGTTACATGCATTACAGAAGAAAATGACATCAGCATGGTTTCTATTTCTTTTTTTATCATTCTGAAAAAGAAAGAAAGGGACTCCGGTAGATCCACTCGTCGAAACTTTATAATTATCTTTATCTAAATAATTTGAAGATTGGAATGCTTCAAAATTTTCCTGAATCACGGTTTTTCGTATGACAGGATAATCTGAAATATTCTTTGAATATTTTAATTTGGAATAATATGGAGTAGTCTTATTGGCATGTTTCAACAAACGCTTTAAATTTCGTTCCCTTATTTTTTTAGCTTCATCAGAATTTGGATCACTAGAGCAAAATTCAATTTCTTGATAATGCTCTTTGATCTTGGAGCCCTTGATGCTATCAAGTAACCAGTATATTTGATTACGTGTTTGACTTAGGTTCATTTAACGTGCTATTAATCAATAACTAAGAATTTAATATTATATTTATAACCCTCAGAAATTGCTAAAAATTAGGGGTTCTGTCTGCCAATATATGATATTTTCCCACATTTTATAAGTTTTTAAAGCAAATACGAAAATATTAATATAAACTTAATATCAGTATAATTGAATCAAATAGGTTAATAATTTTACCTTTGACGGCATATTTTATTCTTATGGATAATGAGTCTTTTAAGATCACCAGTAATAATTATATGTCTCAAAAACGCTTGGCTGTAAAACTTAATGCCAAGGGTGAGCATTCCGTAGTCAAAGGGCATCCTTGGGTGTTTTCAAATAGTATTGTAAAAATCAATGACGACGCTACAACAGGAGATGTTGCAATAATATTTAGCAAAAATAAAAATAAAGTAATTGCTCTTGGTCTCTACGATGCCGATTCGCCAATTCGTATTAAAATTATACATCACGCACAATATAAGGCGGAAATCAACTCAGAGTTTTTCAGAAACAAGATTGAATTAGCCAAAACCAAACGTACTGAACTATTAAAAACCAATACAAACAGCTATCGCTTAATTTTTGGCGAAAATGATGGTTTTCCGGGGTTAATTGCAGATGTTTATGCTAACGTTTTGGTAGTCAAATTATATTCAGAAATATGGTTGCCATATCTTGATACAATTTTGCAAAGTTTACAAAAAATCTCAAAGGCTAAAACAATTATATTGAGATTGAGTCGTGGGCTTCAGAATAGTAAAGATCATAATCTTATCGATGGACAAGTAGTTTTTGGCGAACTACAAGATGAGGTTGTAGAATTTGTCGAGCACAGTGTAAAGTTTTCGGCCAACGTCATTAAAGGTCATAAAACAGGCTACTTTTTAGACCATCGTGCCAATAGAAAACGCGTTGGTGAATTTAGTAAAGACAAAACTGTATTAGATGTATTTTCTTATGCTGGAGGATTTTCAGTACATGCATTGGCCAATGGTGCAAAAGAAGTTACAAGTTTGGACATTAGTAAACAAGCATTGGATTTAGCGATTGAAAACGGAAAACTGAATGATTATTCCGGCACGCACAACACAATTGCAGGAGATGCTTTTGTTGAGATGAAAAAAATGATCCAAGAAAACAAAGTGTTTCATGTCGTAGTTATAGACCCACCAAGTTTTGCGAAACAACAATCAGATATTGAATTGGCGAAAAAGAAATACGCTCAATTGGCTGATTTAGGTGCAAAACTCACAGCAAAAAAAGGATTGTTGGTATTGGCTTCTTGCTCATCTAGAGTTACAGCGCAATCATTTTTTGATTTAAATCAGCGTGTACTTAATGAGCAAACAAGACTGTTTGAGACTGTTTTAAAAACACAACATGATAGTGACCATCCGATTGCATTCCCTGAAGGAGCATATTTAAAATGTGGTTATTATCGGTTTTTGGAATAGTTCTGGATTATCTCTTATCAATAACCAAAATGGGTTTACGGCTCAATTTTGGAAATCTCAAAGCTTTAATTTCAGAAGCATCACAAAATTCAATTTGAGGTGTTACACGCAGTTTAGCCCTAAAGTGGTCTTTAATGTTTTGCAATAAAACTTCAGATTCCGTATCTGAAGCGATTTTTATTAGAATTTCATCTGTGCCAATTTTATTGTGAAACAATTCAATCACAAAACTATTAACAGCTTCAAATTCTTCTAAAACATTAATCATTGTTGGCGGATATAATGTCGTGCCTTTGTATTTTACCATCTGCTGTTTCCTTCCAGTTACAGGTCCTAAACGCATAGTGTTTCTACCACAATCACATGCGTCGTAATGCGCAGCGAGCATGTCACCAGTTTTAAATCGAATTAAAGGCATAGCTTCAACTCCTAAGTTGGTTATGGTAAGTTCACCAACCTCTCCGGGTTTTACGGGTTGGTCATTATCATCCAAAATTTCTGTAATAATCAATTCAGGATGCAGATGACCACCATTTTGAAATCCACATTCAGTAAATGCTGTCTGCATTTCGGTGGAAGCGTAAGTTGAATACAACTCTAAATTCCAATTGTTTATTATTTTCTTTCCAAGAGTATTTAGAGCAAAGTTCTCGTCTCTAATTGGTTCTCCAATACAAATAGCTCCTTTAATTCCAGAGGTATTCACATTAATATTATTTGATTTTGCATGGTCAATCAACTTCAAAAGAAAAGAAGGTACTGCTATAATATAAGTCGGTTGGTGTTTTAAAATCGAATCCCATTGCAATTCTGGTACTCCAGCACCAACGCGTATAATTCCTGCCCCTAATTTTCTAGCACCCAAAAAATAAGCCAGCCCAGCCATAAAAGAACGGTCCATGGTAGTCATAAGTTGAATGATATCTCCTTTAGTTACACCTGCACATGCAAATGAAATAGCCTCATTATAAGCCAATCTGTCCAAATCCTTATCGGATAAGGCAACGGTCACTGGATCACCTAAAGTTCCGGAAGTCGTAACATAATCGACAACACTTTGCTTTTCTACACAAAGAAAGTCTGAATTATAGTTTTGTAAATCTGATTTTGAAGTTGTTGGAACCTTGATTAAATCTTCTATTGAATTGATATCAGATATTGAAATATTATGTGTCTTGAAAAGGCGTTTATAAAAAAGGGAATTTTCTGAAACATACTTCAATTGTACATTCAATTTTTCGTTTTGAAATGCTTTTATTTTTGAAGCGGATTGTGTTTCTATATCTGGAATCATCTATTGGATTTTCGTTGGGACTTCTTTATACGTTTTTCGATATATTCAACATCTGGTTGCGTTGTAACTTCTTTCGTCATCGCTTTTTTATAGTAGCCCAAAGCTTTTGAAAATTCTTTGTTTTGGTAATAATAATCAGCCGTTAGTTTATGCGCTTTCCAGTATTCAGGATTTAATAGTGTCAGTTGATTTAAATCTTGTGCCGAAACGTCTATTTCATTTTCTAAAGCAGCTTCCACCTTTCGTTCCAAAATACGATAAGTTTCATAATTGCTAAAAATTTCAGTATTTAGAAAGCCATCTTCAGCAATATTTAATGCAGAATTCGATATGGAAACCTGTGAAGGCTTTTCCTTTTTTGCATTGAAAATTTCATTCAAATCATAAGCTACAAACTCGCCCAGTTGGTAAGGGTTTGAAGACACCCAAACTTTTAAATCTTCAGGTTGAAACACAATACCGTGATGCGCTAATAATTGGTTCAACGCTTTCTCATTACCCAACCCAATGTTTTTATCATCCAACCCTCTTTTATTTCTCAAGATTTCAACAGCTTCAGTTGGGTTTATTTTTTCTTCTTCATTCAGAAGTTCTTGCATGCGTTCAAAACGATATTGCGAGTGGCTTTTATCAATGGTTTTATTATTTCTTCGGTCTTTTTTATAAACTTCACTTTGAAAGTGGTTGGAACAAATCAGCTCATTGGAATTTTCAACCTCATAAACCCCAAGATCATTTGGCGATACTTCAATCAAAATTGCTTTTTTATCTGTAGCACTGCCAACCATTATGGATTCGGATACAAAAACTTCACGATTTTTGGCAATCGCAATGGCTTCATCAATGTTGGAAGCATATTGTAAAATCTCTCGTGTTAAAATAGAAATAGGTGTTTTTGCCACCAACGGAATTTTGGATTTTCCAGCGTTTATTGTTACCGTTAAACCTTTGTTATTCATACCTGAAACTACGCCAATAAATCCGCCCCAAGTTACGGACATAAAGCTATTTCCCTGATCTGGATTTACGAAAGCAATAATTTTTTCTTCGGCAAAATCGTCTCCAGCATAAAAATCAAAATTTCTACCGATGAGTAATTTACCGTCTTCAGTTTTCTCATCCCAAGCTGCAAAAGACGTGCAGCCCACCAACGCTAAATCTTGTAAAGCGTGACCAATATCGTGTGCTCCGTGCAAATACAATGAGCGTAAATAGGGTAGTGCAATGCTATTAAAATCATCTGAAGCATAACGAGACACACCATAAATTTCGGCTTTAAATTCTTCAGGAATGTGTTTGTACATTTTACGATTGTACCACGATAAAAATTTTCTCAAGAATTTCTGTTGACCTTCAGAAGGAACCATTTCGTTTATCTTTTCAAAAAAAACATTTTCCTGTTTGTACATTAAATCTTTGGTAAGACTTCCTGTGATTAAGCCACGTTCTAAGGGGTCTCCTTCAACATAAAGTTCCCAAAGGCCTTGTTTGTTTTTGACTAAAAAGTTGTTTCCAGCGTAAAATGTAGAATCGTTAACAGTAATTTTTTCAGGAATATTAGAGTTGTAACTTGAAAGATCTGGTCGGTCATTTATAGATTTTTTTATACCGCATGAGTTGAGCAGTACTATTAAAATCGATATGAAATAAACATTTTTTGACACTAATTCCGCGAATTTGCAATAATCTTTTCTAATCCCTAATTTTATAAACTGTTGTTAGCAAACTTCTCATTCACACGCTTAACCATACGAGTTTCTTTATTGTCCACCCAACTTTGCCCAACGATGCGTCGCATTACATTTTCAAACGTTCGCATAAAAACAATATTGGTCACAAATTCGGTAAATTGTTTAGCTTTTCTTGGGAAGGCACGTAAGGTTATTGAGAATCCGCCATTTTCATAAGTTATATAATGCCAATAACCGCTTGGCATATAGAGTGCTTCACCGTGATTCATTTCTACGTGCATACCTTCTGCAAGTTGAAGAGCTGGATATTTATCAAAATCGGGATTGTCCATATCAATGATTTCAAGATTATGGACGGTAAATGGAACCTTGTAAAGGTATTTTGATTGGTCTGGTGCAAACAAAGTAACGTTTTTTGTACCGTGAAAATGAAAATGAACCAAGTCCGCCAAATCCATATCGTAATGTGCCAAAACCTTTGAGCCTTTACCACCAAAAAACATTACAGGCAATTTTTTAAAGAATTTTAAACCCAAGTCTGGATAGCTGAAATCCTTGGTCAATTCAGGCATTTTTTGAAGGACGTTGTAAAAAAACATTCTCAAATCCGTTGGCTTTGTTTTTAAGATTTCGATGTAATCGTAGAGCTTCATTTTTTTTGCTGGCACAACAGAATTCTGACGTCCTTTTGTAGGCTCGTTATTGTAAAGTGGCACGATTTGGTCGCCTGCCAAACTTTGAATGTAGTCCAGATTCCATTTTTTATAAGCAGGCCAATCTTTAGCTAAATCTTCTATTAAAACAGGCTTTTGCTTTTTAAAGTAGTTCTCAATAAAATCTTCTTTGGATATGGATTTTATTCGAGGAATAGGCACGGTTTTAATCTTTCCCATTTTTGATCTTTTTTACAGTTTTAAAAATAAGAATATTATATAACAACGGCTGAATTGTAAATGCAATAATCATAGCACAAAATATTCCAATTATGGAAATCAGCGCTATGGAATGCAACGCAGGATGTTTTGCGAAAATCAGAACACCAACACCCAAAAGCGTAGTTATAACCGATAAAATCACGGACGTTTTATGTGTTGCTAATGCTAAGCTATATTTGGCTTGATGCTTTAATCCGTTTGTTATAAAAATGCAATAATCCACACCCAAACCGAAAATAAACGTGGTAATTATAATGTTGAAAATATTGAATTTTAAACCGAACAATCCCATAATTCCAAGCGTTAAAAACCAGGTCAATATAATCGGAAGAATAGTAACGAGCGTTAACTTTAGGTTTCTGTAAAACAATAATAACAGTAGAAAAACGAAAGCAAAACTACATAAGATTAGCGAATTGAAATCCTTTTGTAAATTACCCAGAAGCCCTTCGCTTATGGCTTGTCGGTCAATAACGACGGTGTTTAAAAAAACCTCAAAGGTTTCTTTGACTGAAATTATTTTGTCGTCGTCAACTTTTACAATTGAAGAAATGGATGTAAAACCTGAATTTTCAGAAATAAAATCTTCAATTGGAATGGTGTTTAAAGTTTTATAATTTTCAATCTTTAAAGGTTGAAAATCGGTTTCTAAGTGATTATAAAATTTGTTGAATGTATTTTGTTTAAAGCCAAGTTTTGTACCACTTTCAATAAGGTTTGCTTTGGTGGAATCAATTTTGTCTTGATTCCAAAATTGTCGCCATTTTTCAATTTTATCCTGCTGATTTGCTTCTGATTTTACCAATGCACTTACGGAATTAAATCCTAAAATGTCTTGATTAGATTTTAGTGCTTTTAGTTTACTTAAAATTGAGTCATTAGTTTTTAAAACTTCTTCCTTTGAGTTGCCATAAGTCACTACGTACAAAGATTTTGACGACGTATTTGTAATGGCATCCAATTCTTTTTCAGCTTGCTCTAAATGGGCTGGAACAAAATTGAGATGTGATAAATCTTTATCGAAATTTACCGAAGAAAACGTAAAAATACTTATCAAGGATAGGGCAATAATACAGCCAATCAAAATCTTATTCTCATTGAATTTATAGCTCGCAATAGCATCTATAAATGTCTTTCTTTCTTTTTTAGTCGAACTTTTAACTTTATAAGCTTGAGGAATAAAAACCAAAGCAAAAACCGAAGCGCAAACCACACTCACAGCAGCAAAAATCCCCAAATCCTGTAAGGCTTGAGACTCAATAAATAGCAAACATAAAAACGCTAATGCCGTAGTAATACTGCTCATTAAAATAGGCTTGGATACGTTTTTGTAAATCGATTCTATGCTTTCCTTATTTCTGATATGTGTTAAAATGTGTAATGAGTAATCTAAAGTAACGCCCAACAAAACCGCACCGATTCCCAATGAAATTGCTGAAATTTCAGAGCGAACAATCGCTAAAACTGAAATTGCTATAAGTCCACCAAATAATGTCGGAATAAATAGAATTATTGGAATAGTTACTTTTCGGTAAAAGAAAATAAATAGCAATAATAAAACCGTCAAAGCAATTCCAACCGTAAATTGAATATCTGTTTTTATTTGTTTTGCATTAGCAACAGCAATCAGCGATCCACCAAAATAACTACTTGAAACTTGGTTCTCATACTTTTCATTCAAATCATCTTGAAGCTCATATAGTTTTTCTGAAAAAAGTGTATTCACTTCTGTATCGCTCGAAGGAAATTTTGGTGTGATAAAAAGCAGGATGTTCTTCTCGTCCTTACTAACTAAAAAGCCGTTTTTCAAAACTAGATTATCTGCCAAACCAGTTTGGTTCAGTTTTTTTAAACCCAAAAACGTGATTCCCAAAGGGTCTTTTACAATAGTTGATTTTGCGATGATGCCAGTTGGCGAAATCAATGTTTTGTAATTGGCTTGGGTAATGGCTTCAATTGAGTCTTTGTTCAGTTTTCTGACAATGGTTTTGTAATCTTCAACATCAAGGAATAACGGTATGTTATTGTAAACAAAATCAATGGTGCTCAAAGCATCATCATCCTCAACCTTACCCTGGATTTTAGATATATATTCTGAAAAGTTTTGCGATAAACTATCGGTTAAATCGGTAGCATAATTGGTTAAATCAGAGAAATTCCCTTCTGCTTTTAAATTGACATTTACAATAATCTTATCTGCAAATTTTGTGGTGTTCAGTACTTTTTGTAATTCGGTATTTTCACTGTTTAATGGAATTAATTTTGAAATATCTTCTTCAAACTTAATTTTTGAGGCTGACCAAATCAATAATCCAAAAACAACAAAAAGTACTAGTGCAAAAACTGAATGTCGTTGGTTTATGAAGTTGTAAATGCTATGGAATAATCTATCCATTGACGGGAATTTTTTTTCGGTCTAATACTGAAAATATAAAATAACCCAAAATCCCAAAGACTACGGCAGAAACTGTAGAAAGCGTAATACTTCCAATGAGATAAGTTTTTAAGTGCTGAAACATGTCAAAATTTTCACGAATATCCTCAATTGAATAATGTGTTTCCTGTCCCAAAACCCAATCGCCAACCTGCAAGCTTAACAGCAATACAAATGGTATAAAAGGTGGCAGGCTTATGTTTGAAAACACTAGAGCTATAATCTTATTCAACCGAAACAAAATAGCCAGAAAAATCACGATGACCGTATGAAATCCCCAAAGTGGCGACAATCCCAGAAATACACCTAAAGCTATAGACAGCCCTTTCTTCTTCGGCGAATCCTGATGTCTTAAAACGTCTTCTACAAAAAAGCGTTTAATTCCTTTTTTTTTTAATTTCCTGAAAAAATTTCTAGGCGTGATATAGAATAATCGCACCAACAAAAACCATGTATAAACCACTACCATACGGGCAATATCCATAAATGGTCTAAAGTGTGACACACGTTCTTCCGGGTCGTAAAGAATATCTATGGGTACGTGAAACACTTCCACACCAGCCCAAAACGATTTTACGATGGCTTCAATTTCAAACTCAAATTTTTTGGTGGATTTCATGAATTTAATGAAGTCCATAGATTTAATTGGGTAAAGTCTAAATCCTGATTGTGAATCATTTAAGCGTAATCCAGTTGCCGCGTACATCCAAAATGATGAAACCCGATTACCTTTGGCACTCTGTGCAAAAACATCAGCTTCATTCATATTTCTATCGCCAATAATGAGAATGTTTTTGTTTTTTGAGTGGTCTAGTGCATCAATGAAATTTGGAATGTCCTTTGGAAAATGTTGTCCGTCGCTATCCAAGGTTATGGCATAATCAAATCCTAATGAAACCGAGTATTTAAAGCCCATTTTGAGCGCTGTACCTTTTCCTGTGTTCTTTGGTTTTTTGAGATGTATAATTTGTGAATAGGAATCAAGAATTTCAGTTGTGGCATCCGTAGAACCATCATTGACTACGATAATATCTTCAGTAAAAGCCAAAACGCCATCCAAAACCCGCTTCAAAGTCTTATGATTATTATAGGTTGGGATGACCACACAGCACTTGTATTGCTTTAGTTTTTGCGTTGTGGTAAGGTTTGCCATGCAGAGGATTCGACTTAAATTATGTGAGTTTTACAAATGTAGCATTACATTTTAAAACAGCCGTATGGTCATTGAAAGAAGTCAGGTTTTTTACCTTTATTTGGTTTTGATTTTCTTCGAATTGAATGTTGAAGTTCAATTCTGAATTTATACTTGGTTCAACCAAAGCCAAAAACTTGACATTGGAAGAGGATTTCATAAACAGTTTGTTTTTAAAATGAAGTTCCAAACAGTTCTTTAAAATTTGCAGCATGGCCACACCAGGTGTGATAGGCTGATTTGGGAAATGACCTTTAAACATTTGATGATTGTCATTAATTTTAACTGAAGCTAAAAGTTTTGTATCCTCAATTTCTTTTAACTCTAAAACTTCATAAAAATTTTCTAAAAGCATATCCATTTTGGATTTTGATAAAATTCGTCACTTCGAGTGAATTTTTCGATTAAAAATGAGAAAAATTTGTATCGAGAAGAAGAATTTTGTTGTTAAGTGGTTCTCGATACGATTTTAATCCCAAAAGCTTTTGGAATTAAAATCACTCGAACTGACGGATAAAAGTAATTTAAATATATAACTGATTAAAAGCATAGCTTAAAGTTTGAAAGCTTCATCAGAAATTGAAACATTTAAGTGTTTATTGCTGAATAAAATCAACGTATAATCGTCGTTTGGCTCAATCAATTTTACTTGCTCAACATCTACTGTGACTTCTGAAAAATGTAATTCAAAGCGGGAAATAAATTTCTTTAGACGTCTGTCTTTTGGAATAAATTTCACTAGATAACCAGCATCATTTTTAAAATATGAAATCTCAAATTGCGAATTGTCAAACATATCGCCTTTGATGCTATTCACAATTAAAGTATTTAAACTACGGAATATTTTATTGGAACTTAAATCCATCTCATCCGTTTTGCCTTCATTATTCACATAGAGTTTGTCATTCTTAAAAATCACAACATTTTTATAAGGTATGATGTATTCCCATTTAACCAAATTAGGTGCTTTAAATACCAATTTGCCTTTTGAGACAATGGGATTTTCCATAATGCTCAAATACTTTTCTTGTATGAAATCGCTTAAAATGCTTTCGGTTTTATTGGCATTTTCAATGACTTTGGCTTTGAGTGCTTTCTGCTGATTATTATCTAATTCCGTTTGTGCATTTCCAAAGAAACTAGCACAAAAAAGTAATGTTATGGCAAGTAAAAGCCTATTAATTTTCATTGTAAAGTTCATTTACTGTCACCGTTTGGTAATTGTGTTGCTCAAGGTAAAGCAATAAATGTTCCAAAACATATAAAATATGCGGTTGTGTATCGTGAAGCAGAATGATGTTGCCAGGCTTTACTTTTTTGACAATGCGATTTAGAATTATATCCTTGTTTTTTATTGCAGTATCATAAGGTCTATTATTCCACCCGACGACCAAGTGCCCAGTTTTATTTATGGCTTTTGACAAATGTGGTGTGGTAACACCAAACGGTGGTCTAAAAAGTGTTGGTTTTTTGCCAGTTACTTTTTCAATAGCATCATCTGTGTTATTAATTTCTTTCAACCATTTTTTAGTAGAATTAAAATCGATAAAAATGCTATGAGAATAAGAATGGTTGCCAACCTCGTGACCGAAATCCACTATTTTATTTGCAATTTCAGGATGTGATTCAACATTTTTACCAATACAGAAAAAGGTTGCCTTGGCATTAAAACGTTTTAAAATTTCTAATACTTTTTTAGTGAATTCAGGATGTGGACCATCATCAAAAGTAATTGCTATTTTTTTTGATTTGATTTTTTTGTTTGAAGTGAAAGCTTTTAAGTGAAAATCAAAACTCATATTAAATGAGCCAATTGCAGTAATAGTAAGCCAAATCTGGATAATCAAAATGTACCATAATCCTGAAACTTCAGCATAAAAGCTGAAAGCAAATAGCCCAATTAGAAGTGCTAAAGTTAGAATTGTTAGGGTTTTAAAATTCATCATTTTGAAATCAACATAAAGCTATGATTTCTTCCTTTAAATTGATTATAAAGTAAAATATTTTTTAAAGGTTTTTTGAACGAATTTTTTATGAGCATTGCAGATGGAATTTTTTGTTCCTCAAGGATTTTGGTCGCCATAAAAAGCCCAAATGCCGAAACGGTATAGAATTCGCCACTTATATTCTTGTATTGCAATTGAGTATTTTCTTCAAATAGTGTAGAGGCAAGGTTGTTATAATAAGAATCAAAGGAATCACCATTATTGCCGAATATGATTGCATCGACTTTTTCTGATGTCAAATTGTTGTTACTCAAAAAGACTTTCATTCTTTCAATGATATCATTTTCTGATGCCAAGCTGATGGTCTCAATATCATGAATGTTTACAGCACCAAGTTTTGGTTCTGAAGACAATACGAAAAATGACGCTCCTTCGCCAAAAGGCACTTTTATACCTTGGTTACTGCTGGTTTCCATCATTAGGACATAATCCACAAATTCTTTTCCCAATTCCTCAACACCTCCAACTAAAATGTTTTGTGCTTCATTTTCTTGAAACAATTGTTTTGCATCTATCAATGCGGACTCAAACGACAAACTTCCGTGAACAAAGGTATTATTATAAGCTTTGCATTTTAAGCCCAATGCGATTTGTGCACCAACGGTGTTGTGAGTAGATTGTATGAATGGTGTTGGTGTCAAAAACTCTTCGTTGTTCGCAATAATGCTGTTTAGAAATTTTTCAGTGTCCTCGATACAGCCCATTCCTGAGCCAGTAATAATTGCATCTGGCTGTTCTAAATTAGCGAGTTGCAAAGCTCTTTTCGCTGCAGTAACTCCCATTTTAACGCCTGTAGCCATTCGCCTAGACGCTGCTGGTGGAATAAAATCACGGTAATTTGGATGAATGGCAGTAGCTTTTTCAACAGTATTCTCTAAAATTTTAAAATCAAAACTTTTAGCATCAAACGAATCTTGTGCCGAAATTGAAACTGCACTATGGATGTAACAACCTTTCATTCTTTTGAAAGAATTATGGTGGAACAATTACCTCCAAAACCAAAGGAATTTGATAAAACGTGATTGATGTTTTTAGGTTTCAACTTAGTTGTAGGAATCAATCCGGTCTCAGAAATTTCAGTTTTAAAATTCAAGTTTGGAAATACCTTTTGCTCTTGAAGCGCCAAAACCGAAAAGACCGCTTCAACCGCTCCTGCTGCAGCCAACGTATGACCTGTAAACGCTTTTGTGGAACTAAAATCAGGAATGTTGTTGTCGAAAACTCTTTTAATGGCAACACTTTCGGATAAATCATTGTTTGGTGTTGCTGTTCCGTGTGCGTTGATATAATCAATTTTAGAAGTTTCCAAATTTGAAATTTTTAAAGCTTTTTGCATCGCTAAATAAGCGCCTTCGCCATCATCCGAAGATGCGGTTTGATGAAAGGCATCGTTAGCATTGCCATAACCTGATACGTAGCCTAGAATGCTTTTATTTTCTTTTTTAGCGATAGGCTCAGCTTCCAAAACGAGATATGCTGCAGCCTCTCCTAAATTCAATCCGTTTCTATTGGCATCAAAGGGTTTGCAAAGTTCTTCGGACTGTAACATCAAAGTTTTAAATCCGTTGATGGTAAATTTTGAAAGCGAATCTGTACCACCAACAATTACACGTTCTAACTGACCAGCTTTTATCAATCTTGTACCAAGCATAATAGCGTTGGTTGCCGAGGAGCAAGCCGTACTTATCGTAGTTACAAAATCGGTAATGCCTAACGCATCTGCTATTTTTTGGGTGCTGTCTCCTGCGTGATGACTGTTAATATATTTCTGGACGGCTGCATCAGTTTCAAACTGTTTGAGGTGCTGCTCGGTTTTATCCATTCCACCAATAGTTGTTGCGGAAATTAAGCCTGTTTTATGAGATTTTATATCTTCAATTTCAGCATTCTTTACAGCTTCTTTTGCAGCGTATAATCCCAATAGTGATGTTCTGGTAAAATTGTTGTCTTTGGGAAGATTTAAATGGGATTGCAATTCGACATTCAATAATTTGACCTCTCCAACTTTAATATTTTCAGAATGGATGGTTTCAATTTGAGAAATGGAACCAATTCCAGTTTCAGCTTTTAAAAGTGATGCTAAATTTTCTTCAACAGAATTGCCAATTGCCGAAATGATTCCCATTCCTGTAATGGCAACGCGACAAGATGTACTGTTATTTTGTTCTGTGTTCTGCAATGTAATTTGCTAAAACCGTAATGGATTGAAAAACCTCTTTACCTTCTTTAGGATCAGTAAGTTGAATGCCGTAATCTTTATCCAGCATAACGATAAGCTCAAGCGCATCAATAGAATCCAAGCCCAAACCATCTCCAAAAAGCGCATCGTCATCATCGATATCAGTTACAGTAAATTCTTCGAGGTTAAGCTGTTCTATTATTTTTTCTTTGAGTTCTAGTTTTAGTTCGTTCATTGGGTGTGGTATAATCTATCAATTTCATTAATGGTGTGGTGGATTTGTCCTTCATTTTCAACGATGTACAAAAAAGCTTCGTAATCGTTTTCATCAAAATCTACCCATCCGCATAATACTTTTTCAGCCTTATTTGTTTTCAGTAGGTTTTCTGCATAAACCCATAATTCCTTAGGACTAAACGCGTCAAAGATAAAAAAACTATTCTCAGAATAAAGTTGATGTTTGATACTTATTTCGCCAATACAAATGTTGGGAAGTGTGTACACAAAAATGGACGGACTTGGGTAGTGATTTTCAATATCTGAAATGGATTTTTGAAACGTTCTGTCTGTATCTAAACTCGATGCTCTATTAGACAAAACAATGGCGATATTCGATTCATTTTTAGCTGAATTATTGATCAAAATATCTGCACAAATAAAAGCCAATTTGCTTAGATTATCCATTTTAAAAAACTTCGGATAGTTGATGTCCAGATCTTTGTAAGCCGATTTAATTAAAGTTGAAAACTCTTCAGATTTATTTTCAAAAAGAGTATTTCCATTTAGTGAAATCATTCCGTTTTTAAAATGGCAATAGGATGATATGTGAAATTTTGAAGTCAAATATTAACTGTTTTTCTTGCAAACCAACATCGTATGGTAATCACCAAGTTTGTTGTCTTCAGTAATTGAAAGTCCAGCTTCCAAAATCAATTTTTCAAAAACCGAAGCTGAGTACATCTTGCTATTTCCATTTGCTAGCGCTGTAAAATATAATGATGTTGCTTCTAAGGAAAAGCGCGCATTATCGTGTTTTTGTCTATCCGTAAATGTTTCGATGATAATCATTTCGGTTTCATTATCCATTGCTGAAACACAAGTTTTTAAAATAGTTGCTATTTCATCCTCTGAAAAACAATCCAAAAATTGAGACATCCAAATTAGGTCGGCACCAGTTGGAAGGGAAGGATTGGGTTTGAGCCAATTAATTTCGTGTCCAGAAACTCTTTCTTTAAATCTTTTTACTTCAATGTTTTCTAAAGCTTTTTTAAGTTGACCAGGCAAATCAAAGATTTCAATTTTTACATTTTCATCATAATTTAAACATTGTAATGCGAACTTTCCGGTATTGCCTCCAATATCAAAAATGGTTTTCGGGTTATTTTTGAAAACGCGTTTTAGAGCATCTTCAAATATGCCATCTGAATAATGGTGGTCAAACTCAAACCACGATTTTTGTACGTTTGGCGCTAATTGAGATAGCCCTTCGTAAATGGTTTCCCATTCGCCAAATACTTTTAAACCTGATGGCTTTTTGTTTTTAATCGCTTCATTGAGATAAAATAAGCCTTCGTAACAGACATCGTTGGTAAAATTTATGTTTACATCAACGGTTTGATTATAATTAAGAAAATAGCCTGTTTTTGTCAATTCATAATTATTGTTTGAATATTTCCTAACAATATTTGAACTTTCGGCAATCTCCAATAAAACGCCAATGCCGTAAGCATCTATTTTCAGTGCTTTGGCTATGTTATCGATTGTGGTTTCGCCATTATCTCGACTTTCAAATATAAAATCCAATATTCCCATTTGCCTCAAACAAACCGTAGCCTGAAACACAAATGGCGCAAAAGCTATTTTCTGGGCTTCCTCTAAAGCATCGATTGCTCTCATTTCTTTTTTCGACATATATTTTCTATTAATTAGCCACTTTTTTAAACAACATTGCGGTATTGCAGCCACCAAATCCTGATGCGGTTTTCAGAAAAATGTTTAAATCCTTTTTTTCGATTTGTTCTATAATCTGTAACGGTTTGGATACACCTAAAGTAGTAAAACCCTTGGATGTAAATAATATATTTTGGTTTAAGGAATGCATTCCTACAATAGTTTCAACCAGTGCAGATGAGCCCAATGTATGACCAAAATAACCTTTTAAACTATTGAGCGGTGTATGTGTTAAGCCTAATCTGTGAAAGGCAATGGCTTCCATTTCGTCATTAAAAATCGTTGCTGTACCATGTGCTGAAATATAATTGATATTGTTTGCTTCAATTTCTGCTTCCTGTATAGCTGTTTTTACACTTCGATACAAACCTTCACCAGTTCTTGATGGTCCAGAAATATGATTGGCATCGTTGCAAGTGGCTTCTCCGAGAATTTCAACAGTAGTTTCATTCAAAAATTTTTCATTTGAAGTGACCAAAACCGATGCGATGGCTTCACCCAAATTAATCCCATTTCGGTCTTTGCTGTACGGCTTGCATGGTGCATTGCTCATGGCTTGAAAGGCATTGAAACCCGATAGTACAAATTTTGAAACTAAATCTCCGCTAACAATCAATACGCTTTTGTAAAGACCTTCCTCAATGAATTTTTTTGCTGTTGCGACTGCCAAAAGTCCAGATACACATGCGTTTGATAAGATTGTAGGTTGCGATTGAAATGAAAAATAGTCTTTTAAAACTTGCCCTAATCTCGAAAGGTAAGCGTGGGATTTTGGGAATGGATTTTCATCGTCAAGTGCATCAATATTTCCTTTTGTGGTTGAAATGATTAGACCAACAGATTCGTCGATTTTTATTCCTGAATTTGTAATTACATCATTCAAACATAAGAGCATCATCTTCTCTAAAGTGGTGTAATCTTCAGAATTGTTGAGTTTTCTAAAATGTGAATTAAGTAAGTCTTGATTGATAACTGAGCCATAAAATGGTTTATGAAAGCGATTTTTATCTTCAACCAATGAGATTCCGGAAACTTTATTTTTAATGTTTCTTGCTACCATTTCACTGTCGAAACCCAATGGCGATATTATTGAATTATATGTAACAAACACTTTACTCATTCAATATACCGTGTTGTTTTTTCCAATTTTCAAAAAATTCTGGAATGACAAATAGCATCGTTTCTGTTTTTAAATCTGTAAAAACTTGAATGGTCTCTCCAGTGCAAACCACATCACCAGCTTCATTTTTGATTTTATATTGAAATGTCATTTTCGCGGCTCTAGAATTAACGAAAGTTGTTTCAACCGTAGCTACGTCTCCATACTTTAGTGGTAATTTGTGGTCTGTTGTGGTTTTTACAATTGGTGTGGCATAACCGTTTTTCTTAGCTTCTAAATATGAAATCCCAAAGTGTCTTCCAAAAGCTTCTCTACCATCTTCAAAATATTTGAGGTAATTTCCGTGCCAGACAATACCCAAAGCATCGGTTTCATTAAACCGTACTCTAATGGTATGTTCTATGGTCAAGCTTTCGTTTTTTTGAGTCATTTCAGGTTTTATATACTTTTATTAAAGACAGTAATTATTGTCACCTTGAGCGCAGTCGAAAGGTCTTTGCGACATAGATTTTAGATAGGTTTCGACTGCGCTCAACCTGACAGTATGAATTAATTTTAAGTTTTTCAGTATATCAATATTAAGACTATGCCAACTATCCATTATTCTTCTTTTAAAACCGTACTCATTTCTGCCGTAGCAATTATTTTTTCATCTATCATAGATTTTAATTTGACCATGGTCATTGCTGCAATCTCATATGTGATTTCAACTTCTGTTTTAATGGTTATATTTAGTTGTGGTAATTCGACAATTTCACAAGATTTAATGGCTCCTATAAACCCTTCTTTTACTGGTTTTTTTTCAGAATAGTTTTTATAACCCACATGCAACGCGGCTGTTTGAGCCATGTGCTCTATCAGCCCAGTTTCAGCAAAATAACCATTTTCTATAAATAAATTTTCTTTCAGAATTGTAAATGTTGAAATTGCTTTTTTTTCATTATAAAAAAGTAATCCATCAACCATAATCATTGGTTCGCGATGTGGCAGAAATTGTTTGATTACTGCTAAGTCGGTAATAGGTTGATCTAATTTATTGTCGTTATTTATCATTTTCTGTCTTCCCAAAAGTCGTAAAAATTAAACCATTGTAACGGGTATTTTGATAAAACACGCTCTACATTTTCTGTATATTTTTTAAGTAAATCCTGTGCGTCCCTTTTCTTGAAAACTACACGACGAGCATAGAGATGGTAATGTTTTTTAGGTTCGCGCATCACGTAAACAAATAGTACTGGCACATCGAGTCGGCTTCCTAGATAAAATGGTCCAAGTGGAAATTTAGCCGTTTTTCCCAGCAATTCTTCCTCCATGCATTTTGTGTTTGGCAAATATCGGTCGCCTGCAATACAGATAATTCTGTTTTCGGATAACGCTTTGTAGATTTCAAAAATATGCGAAAAATCGTCTTTCACGATAATAAAATGCATTTGGTCTCTTTTCAAAAATTGGTCCAAATATTCTTTGATATCTTGATGGTCTTGATCTGTAATCACTATGCTTATTGATGCACCCAAAAGTCGTTCTTTAAAGAAATATTGCGCCAGTTCAAAGTTGCCAACGTGTGCGCTAATTAATATACCGCCTTTTTTTAATTTTAGTGCTTCTTGAAGTAATTGTTCACCATCAAATTCGAATGTGTAATCTTTCCTGAGGCCAGCGGATATAGCAACCTTGTCGATTAAGGTTTGTCCAAAAAGATAATAGGTCTTATAGATGCTAATGGAACTTTTTAACCAAGAATAATTAAGACGTTTTCTGAAATAATAACTCAATCCACGTACATTTTTACGTGCAAATAAACAGAAATACGGAACAGGCAAGTGCATTAAGGTATAGGCCGCGTTAATGCCAAAATTCTTTATAAAAAATATAAAAACCTTAAATCCAAAAACGGTACCTCTAGATTTTCCATCCCATTCTGCTGCCATTCTTATGTCTAATCTTTATTATGAGTAAATTCCGCCATTGATATTAATAACTTCCCCAGTAATATAAGATGATTTTTTAGAAGCCAAAAATGATACCAAATGCGCAACTTCTTCTGCTTCTCCAAAACGATTAACTGGTATCAATTTTTTTAGTTCTTTTTCGTCCAAATCTTTAGTCATGTCAGATTTTATAAACCCAGGAGCAACGGCATTTACGGTTACATTCTTTTTGGCAATTTCTTGTGAAAGTGATTTTGTAGCAGCGATTACAGCACCTTTTGCTGCGGCATAATTGGTCTGGCCAGATGTGCCTTTAAGTCCAGACACAGAAACCATGTTAATAATGCGTCCATATTTATTGAGCAGCATATCCTTTAATAGATGGTTGGTTACGTTATAAAAACCATTTAAAGATGTGTTAATTACATTATGCCATTCTTTTGGTTTCATCCATAAAAAGAGACCGTCTTTGGTAATGCCTGCATTGTTTACGAGGACTTCGATAATAGAATTTTCGTTCTTTTCTTGCCAAGCATCTAGATTCGACTTTACATCATTTAAATCCGAAACATCAAATTGAATAATCTCACCTGAGCCACCAAACGATTCGATTTCTGAAAGCGTCTCGAGCGCAGCAGTTTCATTTTTGTTATAATTAATAAGAATTATATAATCTAAGTCCTTGGCAAGTTGAATGGCGATAGCTTTGCCTATTCCTCGCGAACCACCTGTTACTAAAGCATATTTTTGTTGCATTATTTACTTGAAATTTCGTTATTGAAAATAAAATCCTTTACCTTTTTTACATAAGGATACATAGCAACGTCTTGTTTAAAAACAGGGACTATTTCTCGAATTTCATTGAACATTTTTCTAGTAGTAGTGGATACTTCATCTTTAACCTCGAGATATTCAATGGCTTGAACAATGGTGATAAGTTCAATTGCAAGCACTTCAAAAGCATTTTCAACAACCTTTTTTGTAATCAAAGCTGCATTGGTTCCCATACTCACAATATCCTGATTATCATTATTGTTGGGTATGCTATGTACGTACATTGGGTTGGATAACATCTGGTTTTCAGCAGTTGTGGACGTTGCAGTAAATTGAGTGCCTTGCATACCAAAGTTTAATCCTAAAGTTCCGAGATTTACAAATGGTGGTAAAATATCGTTAAGCCTTGGGTTTAACAAATAATTTAATTGTCGTTCTGCAAGCATGCTCATTTTGGTGACCACTAATTTTAATTTGTCCATTTCTAAGGACACATAATCTCCGTGAAAATTTCCACCGTGATACACATGTTCACTTTCAACATCTACGATTGGATTATCATTTGCAGAATTTACCTCTTCAAAAAGAATTGTTTCAACCGTATTCAGCGTATCCAGAACTGGTCCTAAAATCTGTGGAACACAACGTAGCGAATAGTATTCTTGTACTTTATCTTCAAAAACCGAGATATCCTTTGTATCTGTATATAGATGATGCTCACGCTTTCTAACCAACTCACTATCTTTCAGTTGTTCACGCATCAACTTTGCAATTTCTTGTTGACCTTTGTGCTTTTTTGAATGATTGAGTTCATAAGACAAATGGTCGTCATAAGCCTTTACTATTTCATTTATAGCTGAAGATGCGGAAATCATCCAATTCAACAATCGTCTTGTATAAATCGTGTTGACAATGCCAATGCCTGTCATTACAGACGTGCCATTCATTAATGCTAAACCTTCTCTTAATTCAACATTTATAGGCTTTATGTTTTCTCTTTTAAATATGTTTTGGGTTAGCTGTCTTTCACCATTATAATTTACTTCACCTTCACCGATTAACACGAGTGCCAAATGTGCCAATTGGACCAAGTCTCCACTGGCACCAACACCTCCGTGTTCGTAAATAATTGGAGTGATATTCTTATTAATGAGCGTCGTCATCACTTCTATAACCGACTTATGAACACCAGAATTCCCAAGTGATAATGTGTTCAATCGAGCTAACATAGCAGCTTTAACGTACTTTGGCGGAATTTCATTTCCCGTACCCGAAGCATGACTTCGAATTAGATTATACTGAAGTTGAATACGTTGCGAGTCCTCAATTTTATATTGCGCCATAGGTCCAAAACCTGTGTTGACACCATATATAATTTTCTTTTCAGAAAAGGCTTTTAAAAATTCGAAGCTCTTTTCAACTCTCTCCAATGTAGAACCATCTATTTCCAAAGATTCATTATCAAAAATAATTCGGTAAAAAGCTTGAAGATTAAGCGGTTCTTTAAGTTTTAGCATTGATGGAAGATTGCAATATTCAATTAAATTCTTTAGTAAATAAAAGTAAAGTAGTTTCTTTGGTAAGCAAATTTATAATAATAAATCATTTTAAGCGATTTGCACTATGGTTAATGTAAAAACAGATGTTTTAATAATAGGTGCAGGTCCTTCAGGCGCTGTTGCTGCCGCTTATCTGCATAAGCAAGGTATCGATGTTAAGGTGGTTGAAAAAAATAAATTTCCTCGCTTTGTCATAGGTGAAAGTCTTTTACCAAGATGCATGCATCATTTTGAAGAAGTAGGTTTTATAGACTGTATTTCTTACGCTGGATTCGAAATTAAAAAAGGGGCACGTTTTTTAAGAAATGAGATAGTTTGCGAATTTGATTTCAGTAAAAAGCATACTGAAGGTTACGATTGGACTTGGCAATTGCCAAGAGCGGAATTCGATAAAATTCTCACTGATGAAATCGAGAAAAGAGGTGTGGACATTTCATTTGAGGAAGAAGTTGTGGATGTGAAATTCAATGCTGATGGTTCTTCAAAAACGGTAGTCAAAGCATTAAATGGCATTGAATACACAATTGAAGCAAAATTTATAATTGATTCCAGTGGTTACGGTCGTGTGCTACCACGTTTATTGAATTTGGAAAAGCCTTCTGAAATACCTAAAAACTCATCTATATTCACACACGTAAAAGATGTAAACAGGCCAGAAGGTAGAGAAGGTACCATTATAACATTTGATGTTTTTGATCATAATTGTTGGCTTTGGGTCATTCCTTTTTCAGATGGAAATACTAGCATTGGTTTTGTTGGCAATTCAGAATATATGGAGACCTTTAAAGGCGATGCTTCAGAGAGATTGCGGGACATGTTTCAGCTTTCAGAACATTATCGTGAACGTTTCCAAGATGTAGATTTTCTATTTGAACCTATCTCAATAAAAAACTTTTCGAAGTCGGTTACTAAATTATACGGAAAGGGTTACGCACTTACTGGAAATAGTGCCGAATTTTTGGACCCTATTTTTTCATCTGGTGTTACGTTTGCTACGGAATCTGCTTTACGGGCAGCCAAATTGGTGACGCAAGAGCTAAAAGGAAAATCTGTAGACTGGGAGAAAGATTTCTCAGATTACATGAAAGAAGGTGTAGCAGTTTTCGGTTCGTATGTTAAAGAATGGTACACTGGAAATTTACAAACCGTTTTTTTTGAAGGAGATACAAATCCTGAAATCAAAAAGCAAATTTGTGCGGTTTTGGCAGGCTACGTTTGGGATAAGACCAATCCTTTTGTAAAAAAACACGATAGGATAATTTCTACTTTAGCCCATGTGATTAAGTTGGAAGCTTAGATTTGAACAAACTACTATGCGTGCATAATAATTTGTTATATTTGTCTTCAAAATAATGCAAATCTTATGCAAACCAAACTAACCGAACTACTCAACATTAAATATCCAATAATTCAAGCACCAATGTTTTTGGTGTCTAACGTAGCCATGGTTACTGAGGCCATGAAAGCTGGAATTGCAGGTTGTATTCCTGCACTAAATTACAGAACGCTAGACGAATTAAGAGTTGCAATAAAAGAATTAAAAGCAAATAAAGTTGAAGGAGGTTCTTTCGGTTTTAATCTTATTGTCAATAAATCCAATATAAAATATAAAGGTCAGCTTGAAGTGTTATGCGAAGAAGGCTGCGACTTTATCATCACGTCATTAGGTAGTCCGGAAGAAACTATCCGTCAGGCACATGCAGTAGGTATTAAAGTGTTTTGCGATGTAACGGATTTACGGTTTGCTAAAAAAGTGGAACAGTTGGGAGCCGATGCTGCCATTGCCGTAAATAGTGAAGCGGGTGGTCACCGTGGCAATCTCTCGCCAGAAGAACTCACTAGTTTATTAGACAAAGAATTATCAATTCCTGTGATTTCCGCAGGTGGAGTAGGTTGCAAAGAAGATATTGATAAAATGTTAAGCTATGGAGCAGCTGGAGTTTCGGTTGGAAGTCCGTTTATTGCTTCGGTTGAAGCTGGTGTCACTGATGAATATAAGCAGGCTTGTGTAGATTATGGTGCTGAGGATATTATTATGACCGAACGTATTTCTGGTACACCTTGTACAGTTATTAACACACCTTACGTTCAAAAAATTGGTACAAAAGCTACATGGATAGAAAACCTTTTGAATAAAAACAGAACACTCAAGAAATGGGTGAAGATGATTCGGTTTTCCATTGGAATGAAAGCCACCGAAAAAGCTGCTAAAAAAGCAACGTATAAAACCGTTTGGGTTGCTGGTCCAAGTATTGAGCATACTAAGGCTATTTTGCCTGTAAAAGAAATTGTAGCCAAATTGGTTAATTAATATTGGTAAAATTTTGCTAAGCACTTCCACCTTAATTATTTTTACTTTAAGATTAAATTTGTTGTAAAATCAGAGAATTCATTTAGCTATTCGATAATTATCACGTAGCTTTATAATCTGGCGTTATTCTGCTGTAAATTTACAACGACAACATCAATGCTCAAAAAGGTTTTAATTACCATTGTAATATTATTATTGCTGTTTCTAGGCTTTTTATATTGGTCTGTAAATAGCACTAGTAAAACTTTTAGCAAATCAAAATTAATTAGCATAGAAAATACTGAAACGGTTAATTTCAGGGACTACGATTCTGTGATTATAGCAGCAAGTGATTTATATAAGGCAGATGCTATAAAAAAACTTTTTCAGGGAGAACAATACAGAAAGGCGTGGTCAGCAAAAGTAAAAGTGCCGATTCTGTTTTTAGATACATTGTACGGAGGCATGACGATTATTAAGGAAGGAGGAGGCAATCAGACACATTCTTTAAAATTAAAAAGCGTTGATGGTATTGTTTACACGCTAAGAAGTATAAATAAAGATGCCAAACCATTGATTCCGGAATTTCTAAGAACACTTGGTTTAGAGAATATTGTGGTCGATGGCATCTCGGCTCAACACCCATACGGTGCGGTTTTAGTGGCAGAATTAGCGAATAGTGCAAATGTAATTAGCACTGAGCCAAAAATCTACTTTCTTCCAGAACAAGATCTGCTTGGATCGTACAATCAAAAATTTGGAAACAGATTGTATATGTTTGAATATGAATCTGAAGGCGAGGTCAATTGGACCAAATTAGATAGTGTACAAGAAATACTTGATACAGAAGACTTGCAGGAATGGAAACAAGAACTCAAAGATAGTTTACATATAGACGAACGTGCTTTGGTACGCAGTCGTCTATTCGATTTGTTAATTGGCGATTGGGATAGGCATACTAAACAATGGGGTTGGGCAGTTCAAAAATTAGATACCGGATACAAGGCTACACCTATTGCTGCAGACAGAGACAATGCTTTTTTTAATTTAGAAGGAATAATTCCATCCATACTTTCCAATAAACATGTTGTACCAGAGTTAAGACCGTTTACTAAAGAGATTAATTATATGGAAGGCTTGGTGTATCCGTTTGACCGTTATTTTTTATTACATACATCTGAACAAATTTTTGTTGAAGAAGCTGAGTTTTTGCAAAGAAGTATCACCGATGAAGTTTTAGAAAATGCTGTTAAGGTATGGCCTAATAACATAACGCAACTAGATGGCGAAATGATTATCAATACAATGAAACAACGCCGCAAAGATTTAAGGGATTATGCAATAAAATTCAATAACATTATTAAAAGTCGCGGAAAAGTTGATGAGCCCTTAAAAGGCTCAGAGGATTTGACTTTAAAAAATGAACTTCTGAATTGTTTTGAGTGTGAGTAATCATTTTAAATAATTAGAATTAAGACGATTAACCGTAACAAATTCTCAAATTGTAATACTAATAAGTAAACAAGTTTAACGTTAAAAGATAGAAATCATGATACACAAAGGAGCAATAGCATTAGGCTTATTATTGGGAGCGGCAGCAGGCGTTCTGTTGGCACCAGAAAAAGGTAGTGTGACTAGAGAAAAACTTAAAAGAGAAGGTCAAAATATTAAAGACCAAATAACGAAGGACTTTGCTGAGGTCAAAGAAGACTTGTCTAAAGCAGCAACATCTGGTAGAGAAAAATTTACAGAGGAATTTAATGATTTTACATCTAAAGCTAGTTATAAGACAGAGGACACTATTACATTTTTAGAAAAGCAATTAGCCTCTTTAAAAGAAAAGAATAAATCTTTTCAATAATCGAGCTGATTAAATCATGTCACTGTGAGGATTGTGAACGAATTACTTTCATAATGTAATTATGAATTTAATAGATGCCATGTTTCAGTTCAATAACATATTATTTAGTTGCATCCAAAACAGCTAAAAGTCTTTTTTTAATTTGTGGCCATTCGGTTTTCAAAATGCCGTAACAACAGGTGTTTCGCCTAAAACCATCTTGCATGAGCGTATCTTTTCGTAGAATACCTTCTAAGGTTGCACCAAGTTTTTCAACAGCTTTGCGAGATTTTTTATTGCGTTCATCTATGCGGAATTCCACTTTGTCAAATTCAATAGATTCAAAAACATACTGCAGCATTAAGAATTTAATATTGATATTTAATCCTGTACTTTGAAATTTATGACCAAGCCATGTCCAACCGATGTGCAGTACTTTATTTTTCCAATTTATAAGTCCAAAACGTGTTGAGCCAGCATACGCTTGTTTTTCTTTATCATAAATTATAAATGGAATGGTGGTTTTATTCTCAAGACCGTCAATAGCAGTTTGTATATAATCCTTTAGTTTCTCTGAAGTGGAAATATCTGAAGGTGAATAGTATATAAGGTCTTTTTCTAAAGCAATTTTTTCCAACTGCTGATAGTTATCAAGGCTTAAAGGAATGAGTTTCGCTCGTATGTTTTCTAGTGTTGGTATTTCCATATTTTTTCATTCTTACCTTTCAAATTAGTTCAATTTTGTTTTCATTAGGAATCTATTATTTATCCTTGAATTTTTTATTGTGAATTGCTGCTGATATTGGTATTATAATTCTAAACCAAATCGTTTATCAAATCCACATTCACAACATGCTTCCCATCAAACGCTATAATTTTAGCCCTATCCCCAAACAATTCTTTAGCACGTTTTGTTTCTGCTTCAATCCTATGTTTGTCCAAATATTCATCCTCAGTCCCATAAATCAATTTCACTTGAGTACTATGTGGTAAATATTTAAAATCCTCACTCATTAATTCTTTTGGTATGCCACCAGAATGTAGGACCAACTGTTCGCAAGACAATTGACGTTTTGCCAAGTAGCGCATAGCGACACTGACACCTTGTGAATAGCCTAGAACTATAAAGTTAATATCACCTGGTATTTTTTCAGCTTCAAGAATTGCATCAAAATAATTCATGATATTTTCTGTATCAGCCATTGTGTTATCACGGGTGAGCCAATTAGCACCGACATGCATTTTTGGCTGAATATAATACTTGCTCGGAGCCTGTGGTGCAATAATGTAGTTTTCTTCAACATTTAAACTTTTAAAATATTTTAGAAAATAGCGACTTAAATAACCCATACCATGGCACACAAACCAAACATTTTTGGTTTTGGATGATAGATTATTTAAAGTCGAGTAGGTGGTGGTAGTTTTATAGCTTATTTCTTTCTCTTGTGAATTCATTATTATAGGTAGTTTCAGTATTTTTGTTTCGGATGCAATAAAACTTAAAAATACACTTTTCTATGCAACAATTTAAAGAAGAATTATTGGCCAAAGCCAATGCTGCCAGCAAAAATACATTGATGGAAACGCTAAGCATTGAGATTGTGGATTTTGGCGATGATTTTTTGATAGCAAGAATGCCTGTGACCTCAAAAGTACATCAACCCGATGGAGTACTGCATGGTGGAGCGACAGCAGCTTTGGCTGAAAGTGTTGGCAGTTTTGCTTCGCATATTTTTATAGATACCGATAAGTTTTTTGTACGTGGCATAGAAATTACCGCTAACCATCTCAAAAGCGTAAAAGAAGGTTATGTGTATGCGAAAGCTACATTTTTGCACAAAGGTAGAACTACGCAGTTGCTGGATATTAGGGTTACAGATGAATCAGAAAATTTGATTTCTATATGTAGATTGTCTACCATATCACTCCCAAAAGCCAAATAAAGAATGGATAGCAATTCATTTTTTAATCAACTTGAAATTCAATACGCAAAGAAGTTGCCGTTGGTAGTGTACAGCAGACCTATCAACTCTATCATAAAGTGCTGGTTGCAAAAAGATGATGCTTTGTACACTACAGAGAATTTCTCAGAAAGTGGATTCGTATTCGCGCCTTTCGATTTAAACAATGACACCATTTTATTGCCACAGGAGAAATGTGAGCATCATACATTGGAAGTATCTAATCTTAAAACTGAAAACAAAAATCAAGCTGTTCAAACTTCTAACGGAAAAAAATCTGAGCACATTCATCTGGTTTCTAAAGGTATTGATATTATTGAGTCTGGTAATCTCGATAAAGTCGTTTTGTCAAGATTTGAAACAAAAGATTTAGAAAATGCTAATCCTGTTAAATTATTCAAAAGATTATTCAATACATATAAGAATGCTATGGTGTATTGTTGGTACCATCCTAAGGTAGGACTTTGGATTGGTGCAACACCAGAATTATTATTCAAAGTAGAGGGCAAAAGATTGACTACAATATCATTGGCAGGAACAAAACCATTTATTGAAAATAAAGCTCCAAATTGGGCATCAAAGGAAACCGTAGAACAGCAGATTGTTACGGATTATATAACAAAACAAATTGAACCTTATACCCACTCAGTTTCAATTTCTGAACTTGAAACAGTCAGGGCAGGCAATTTAATTCACCTTAAGACACGTGTCATTAGTACTATTAAGGATGATACGGATTTGAAATCAATAATTGATGTACTGCACCCAACACCAGCTGTTTGTGGATTTCCCAAGGAAAAAGCAAAACAGTTTATTATTGAAAATGAAAATTACGATAGAAATTATTACACGGGTTTTTTGGGAGAGTTAAATCTTAAGGAGTCAAAATCCCGAAATACAAACAGGCGTAATGTTGAGAATAATGCCTACTCGTCCGTAAAAATCCAATCTAATTTCTACGTTAATCTGCGATGTGCTGAGATAAAAGACAATAAAGCTTTCATTTATGTTGGTGGCGGCATTACCAAAGATTCCAATCCTGAAAACGAATGGGAAGAAACCGTAAATAAGACCAAAACAATATTAAAAGTACTGTATTGAGCTAAGGGATTTTCTTATTTTTGTTATTTGATGATTTACTCTAAAATTCCTTTAGCCCAAACCACAGTGACATTATGTAAGGCACATAATATCAAGCATATTGTCATCTCACCAGGAAGTCGCAACGCACCCTTGACTATTAGTTTTACCAATGATGAGTTTTTTGAATGTTATAGTATTGTAGATGAGCGCTGTGCAGCATTTTTTGCATTAGGTATCGCACAACAAACTCAAGAGTGTGTTGCCATAGTATGCACTTCTGGTAGTGCTTTACTTAATTATTATCCTGCCATAGCTGAAGCATTTTACAGCCAAATTCCATTAGTAGTTCTTTCTGCAGATCGACCTCCACATTTAATAGGTATTGGTGATGGACAAACCATAAAACAAAAAAATATTTATGGAGAACACGTGTATTATAGCGCTAACCTTAAATTGGATGAAAAAAAAGAAGCAAAATTTTCTTTTAATAACGATGTCCAATCCTTTAATGAAACTGAAATTAATGAAGCTTTGACAACTGCTGTTTTAAAATCAGGACCTGTTCATATCAACGTTCCATTTGATGAGCCATTATATGAAACGGTAGACGAATTATCTATTAATCCGAAACCATTTCAATATAAAACAATAATTGAAGAAGTTAATCAGACAGAAATAAAAGCCTTATCCGACAAATGGCAGGAAGCCAAAAGAAAAATGATTCTTGTTGGTGTACTACAACCAAATTCAATCGAAGTAGAATGGCTTCAAAAAATTGCAGATGATAATAGTGTTTTAGTTTTTACAGAAACGACATCAAATTTACACCATCCAGATTTTCTCTCAGGAATAGATAAAATTATCGCACCGTTAAACGATGAAGAATTTCAGGACTTGCAACCAACTATTCTTTTAACATTTGGTGGCCTGATAGTGTCAAAAAAGATAAAAGCATTTTTACGCAAATACCAACCCAAACACCATTGGCATGTAGGTTTGCAAAAAGCTAATGATACTTTTTTCTGTTTGGAAAAGCATATAAAACTATTGCCAAATACATTTTTAAGTGCTTTTTTGCCCGAAAATTCAAACTTTTCCGAAAGTAATTATAAGTCATCATGGCTAAAGCTACGCTCTAACAGAAGAAAAAAGCATTCAGAATATTTAGAAACAATTCCCTTTTCAGATTTTAAGGCTTTTGATATTATTTTGAAGCATTTACCAAAAAACAGTCAATTACAAGTAGGGAACAGTTCTGCTATTAGATACACCCAACTTTTTCAGTTTCCTAGAAGCATTAGTGTTTTTTGCAATAGAGGCACAAGTGGTATTGACGGCTCTACTAGTACTGCTATTGGTGCAGCAGTTGCATCACGTATGAGAATTACTTTTATTACAGGGGATTTAAGTTTCTTTTATGACAGTAATGCAATGTGGAATAACTATATACCAAATGACTTTAGGATAATTGTAGTGAATAATGGTGGTGGTGGCATATTCAGGATTTTGCCTGGACATAAAAACACCGATAATTTTGATACATATTTTGAAACTAAACATCATTTAACTGCAAGAGAACTATGCAAAATGTACAGTTTTGACTATTCAAAAGCTGAGAATGCATCAGACTTAGATGTCGAGTTTCAATCCTTTTACAACACTTCAGAACAGCCTAAATTACTGGAAGTTTTTACACCGTCAACATTAAATGATGAGGTACTTCTCAATTATTTTAAATTTCTAAAGTAAAGCTAACGTTAAGAATTGCGCTTCATTTTCGATATGTTGAAAAATTCTTATATTTAAGGAAGCAAATTATTAAAACTAAAACTAAATTAAAAATGAGTAAAAGAGACGACCTAATCGCAAAGTATGCGGCAGATTTAAAAGATAAATGTGGTGTAAATCCAGAAATGGATTTATTGACAAAAGTAACTGTTGGTCTTGGACCATCCATATATAATGCAGATTCATCTACGGTTTCTGGTTCAGACGAAAAGGAATTGGCGACAGTAAAGAATAATTTTTTAATTAAAAAATTGGGATTAAAAGAAGGTGCAGAATTAGACAAGGCAATTGATGCAGTTATGGAGAAATACGGTAGGTCTAACCGAAATAAATACAGAGTGGTAGTGTATTATTTGCTTACGAAGCATTTTAAAAAAGAATCAGTTTATAAATAAAATTTGATCGATTATGTTAAAGCGTTATAATTCCGTTGGAATGATAGCGCTTTTTTTTTGCGATATACTATAAAACCTGACTAGTAATTTATTTAACTTCTCATTAAAATATCAATACCTTTGCCACATGATACATTTAGGTGAATATAATACACTCGAAATACTAAGAGATACTGAACCAGGTCTTTTTTTGGGAGATGGAGACGAAAATGAAGTACTGCTACCCAACCGTTACGTTCCAAAGGAATTTGAGATTGGTGATAAAATAAAAGTATTTGTCTATTTAGATAATGAGGAACGACCAGTTGCCACCACAGATGAACCTTATATTAAAAAAGGTGATTTTGCTATGTTGCGCTGTAACCAAGTGACCAGTTTTGGTGCTTTTTTGGATTGGGGATTAGTAAAGGAATTATTTTGCCCGTTTAAAGAGCAAGCCTTTAAAATGAAAGCTGGAGGTTGGTATTTAGTCCATTGTTATTTGGACGATGAAACCGAAAGACTTGTCGCATCGAGCAAGACTAATAGTTTTTTAGATAATAAAGAATTAACAGTAGAACAGTTTGAAGAGGTAGATATAATTGTTTCTCATCCTTCGGAATTGGGTATGAATGTTATCGTAAATAAAACTCATTTAGGATTAGTATTTCAGGACGATATTTATAAAGACATAAGTGTTGGTGATCGATTAAAAGGAATTGTAAAAAAAGTTCGTCAGGATAATAAGTTAGACATTTCACTTAATCAAATAGGTTATAGAAATATAGAACCTAATGCCGAGCATATTCTCAATGAACTTCACGACAATGGTGGATTTTTACCACTTCACGATAAATCGAGTCCAGAAGATATAAAGGAAATACTTCAAATGAGCAAAAAAAGCTTTAAAAAAGCCATTGGTTCACTCTATAAAGAGCGTCAAATAACCATTGAAGATGAGGGCATCAGATTAGTTTAGGGCTATCTGGATTTTGTTTTTAACTCTTCTATATACAGTATCTAGGCCCTCATATAAATTATCAAAACAGAAGTCTGTAGATTCACAGAATTTGGTTTCAATAATAGCATTCATTCTTCCAGCTTCATTATGAGTAACAATTCCATAAGCGGCTAAATTAGGTAGACTAGCTGTAACTTCTGGCATATCCAAAAGAGAAATTGAATACGAATTCACCCTATTGGCTATAAGTCCAAAAGGTTGTAAACTTCCAAAATGTCTAATTATATCTTTTAGAGGTGCTCTAAAAGATTCAAGATCCAAATGGGCACCCTCGTTAAATTCTGCTACAACAAGGTGATTGAGAAAATAAAGGTTACCAACTTTAGTTGAAGTTTGTTTAATAACTATTGGTGCAACATTAGACTCTGTAATACTCATTTTTATTGTGAAATTTGTTAAGCTGATGATTATTTTGATGGGTATTCTATTTAGATACTATTTTTGAGACACAAATATTTAATATAGGTCACAAAATATTGAAAATGAACATTTAGTATAAAAACTGTGATTTGATTTTTGAATAAGTCACATATTTTAAAATTTTGTTCATGATAATTCTCATAAAAAAAATACATTGTATAGACACCCTTAAAAGGACTGAAATCTTTACTTTTGTTCTCAAACAAAAACAGATATGATTAAAGCCGAATGGGTCAAGGTGAAGGATTATGAAGATATCACTTATCATAAAAGTAAAGGTGTTGCAAGGATTGCCTTTAACAGACCGGATGTGAGAAATGCATTTAGACCAAAAACTACCTCAGAACTTTACGATGCATTTTACGATGCCAATGAAGATGTAGATATTGGTGTTGTATTATTAAGTGCGGAAGGTCCATCGAGCAAAGATGGTATTTGGAGCTTTTGTTCTGGCGGTGATCAAAAAGCTAGAGGACATCAAGGCTATGTCGGAGAAGATGGCTACCATCGTCTTAACATATTGGAGGTACAACGTTTAATTAGGTTTATGCCAAAAGCTGTAATTGCTGTAGTTCCTGGTTGGGCTGTTGGTGGCGGTCACAGTTTGCACGTGGTTTGTGATTTGACACTAGCTAGTAAAGAACATGCGATTTTTAAACAAACAGATGCCGACGTCACCAGTTTTGATGGAGGTTATGGTTCTGCTTATTTAGCGAAAATGGTAGGACAAAAAAGAGCGCGCGAAATTTTCTTTTTAGGACGAAATTATTCTGCTCAGGAAGCTTATGAAATGGGTATGGTAAATGCCGTAATTCCTCATGCAGACCTAGAAGTCACGGCCTTTGAATGGGCTCAGGAAATATTGGCTAAATCACCTACATCCATTAAAATGCTAAAATTTGCCATGAATTTAACTGACGACGGTATGGTAGGGCAACAAGTGTTTGCAGGTGAAGCAACTAGATTGGCATATATGACAGACGAAGCAAAAGAGGGAAGGGATGCATTTTTAGAAAAGAGAAAACCTGACTTCCCTAAAAAATGGATTCCATAATTTAACCTACACATGAACAAAATTAAACCGTGGCTATCTGCCATGCGCTTAAGAACGTTACCTCTTTCTGTTTCAGGAATTGTACTCGGTACTTGCTTTGCCTTTTATAATGGTAAATTTGATATTTTGGTATTGATTTTTGCCATTTTAACTACCATCAGTTTACAAGTGCTTTCAAATTTGGCCAATGATTACGGTGATAGTGTTAGTGGTGCGGACAACGATGAAAGAGTAGGTCCACAACGAGCAGTACAAAGTGGGATCATTACTCCTGATGAGATGTTTGAGGCAATTAAAATTAATATTCTTATTGTTATATTTCTCACGCTGGGTTTAATTTGGGTAGCTTTTGGCCCAACTAATTTTTTGTTTTTGTTGCTTTTTCTGTTTCTTGGAGGCATTTCAATATATGCCGCCTTAAATTATACGATGGGTGATTCTCCATACGGTTATAGGGCTTTAGGAGATGTTTTTGTTTTTATATTTTTCGGTTTAGTTAGTTCTTTGGGTAGTTATCTATTGTATGTGCATACGCTAGACCACGTAGTGGTTCTACCAGCCATTGCATTAGGTTTATTAAGTGTCGGTGTCCTTAATCTCAATAACATGCGTGATATACAATCTGATGCCAACGTAGGTAAAATAACACTTGCGGTAAAATTAGGATTAACAAAAGCAAAACAATATCATCTATTTCTAATTGTAGGAGCCATGATTATTACCGTGGTGTTTTCAATCTTATATTACGTGGAGCCATATAATTTCCTATACATAATATCTTTTATTCCGTTAATCATTCATATAAAAAAAATAAGAAATGCCAAGACTGCCTCTGATTTTGACAGTCAACTAAAGGTTTTAGCTTTGAGTACATTTCTGTTTTCTCTCCTTTTAGGTATTGGTTATATTTTATATTAATTTTATAAGTGTTAAACTTTTAAATTTTTTAATATGAAAATTACATTTTATGGCCATGCCGCTTTTGGTATTGAAGTAAACAATGCCCATATTTTGGTCGATCCTTTTATTACTGGGAATGACAACGCCAAAGACATTGATATAAACAGTCTTAAGGCAGATTATATTTTAGTTACGCATGCTCATGAGGACCATATTTTAGATGTAGAAGCTATTGCAAAACGAACTGGAGCCGTCATAATTACAAATTACGAAATCTCCAATCATTATCAAGAAATGGATTTGGAAACACACCCAATGAATCATGGTGGTTCGTGGGATTTTGAGTTTGGGATGGTTAAATATGTCAATGCCATACATACATCCTCATTTCCAGATGGTAAATATGGTGGCCAACCAGGAGGATTTATTATTGAGGGTGAACATAAGAATATTTACATAGCAGGTGATACAGCGTTGACTATGGATATGAAATTAATCCCGATGCAAACAAAATTGGATTTAGCCATACTACCAATTGGAGATAATTTTACAATGGGAATCGATGATGCCATTATAGCCAGTGATTTTATACAATGCGATAAAGTGTTAGGTTGTCACTACGATACTTTTGGTTATATAGAGATAGATCACGAAGTTGCCAAACGCAAATTCTTTGAAAAAGATAAAGACTTAATGTTGTTAGAAATTGGAGAGAGTGTAGAGATTTGATTGTGTTTTATCTTCAACATTAAAAATAATAGTACCAATTTAAATTGAAAATTGAAAATTGGATATTATATAGTCCAACCAAGATACGCCAAGTTCAATCCTTGTAAAGGATCAGCGAACTCGACTTCGCATCACCACCTTATGCAATAAACGAGGAAAGAACCTTTTTAAATAAACACCTTTTGTTTCCCCTTGACCAATATATGCTTCTAACTTTTCCTTTTTAATGGCCGTAATCATGTGTTTTGTAAAAACATTTACGTCTAAGCCTTTTTCAGTTGCTTCATCTTGTTGATTTTGAGCATTCCCTTCACCTGTTAAAGCATTCCGAGCAATGTTTGTGTTTACAAATCCAGGGCAAATCATGGTCACTTTAATTTGGTCTTTTTCATGTTCCATACGCAGCACATCAAAAAACCCGTGCAAAGCATGTTTGGCGCCACAATAACCAGAGCGATAGGGTGAACCAAATTTTCCCATTAAACTGGTAACGGTTACAAAATGTCCAGATTGATTGGAAATAAAATGAGGTAATAAGGCTTTAGTTAAAGCCACTGTACCGAGATAATCCACTTCCATTAATTTTTTATCTACCGAAATATCAGTATCGATTATTAAAGACCGTTGACTGATACCACCGTTATTAATCAACATATCAATTGTGCCAAATAACGAAATCGCTCGTTCCGCTATAGGCTTCATACTGTGGTATTCCGCTAAATCAAGAGGCAAAACTGCTATATGTTCTGGCCTAGCGCATAAATCCCTTACCTCATTTAGAGCGGCTTCCCGTCTTGATGATAAAATGAGTTTGCAATCTAGATTGGATAGATGCAGTGCAAGAGATTTGCCGATCCCACTAGAAGCTCCTGTAATCCAAATAACTTTATTTTTGAAAACCATATTTAGTTCTATTCTTTAAACTTTTTGCTAAGACTGCGATCGTTCATCGCTAACTGAATTCATCCATTCCTTACGTAAATCATCACTGATTTTACCACTGCCATCATGTTTCCAACCAGGAGGTTTAAAGAAATAATTTATTCTATGTTTAAAGGATTTTTTTCCACCTAAAGCATCTTTTCCCATATTCCACCATTCCAAAAAAGCAATTTTTACTGGATTGTAAGTTTCAATATTTTTTACCAAACCATATTTCACTTTTTCCTCTTTTAATTCAGGCTGAAAAGTGCCAAAGAGCTTATCCCAAATAATCAGAATTCCTGCGTGGTTACGATCTAAATAAATAGGGTTACTTCCATGGTGAACACGATGGTGAGAAGGTGTGTTGAAAATGGCTTCAAACCATTTGGGCATTTTATCAATCGCTTCCGTATGAATCCAGAATTGATACAATAAACTAATTGACATTTGCAATAAAATCATCGCAGGATGAAAGCCTAGCAACGGCAACCACAACCAAAATATAAATGTGTAAAACCCACCAGACCATGTTTGTCTCAATGCCGTACTTAAATTGTAATGTTGTGAAGAATGATGTACAACGTGAGAGGCCCAGAATATTCTACACTCGTGAGAAATTCTGTGAAACCAATAGTATGAGAAATCATCAGCAAAAAAGAGTAAGGCAAAAGACCACCAAGTTATTGGCAGCGTAAACAACCTAAAATTATCGTAAACCAAAAAAAATAGCAACAGCACCAAGGCTTTACTGGCAAAACCCAAAACTACATTGCCTAATCCCATAGCAATAGATGAAAATGCATCCTTGCCCTCGTAGCTTTTAATTTGATGTTTTGTTGTTACATATAACTCTAAGAGCATTGCCAATATAAAAAAGGGAATTGCATAAAGGATGATATTTGGGAAATCAGGCATTTTGATAAAATTTCAGCTTCTAAATTACGAAATTATTTAAGTATTTTTGATCCCACTTATGAAAGCCTCTTATCACAAATATATCCTGAATTTTAAACGTCCAAGCGGCACATCCCGTGGCGTTATGAACACAAAGGAAACTTGGTTCATTATTATTGAAAAAAATGGTAAAAAGGGAATCGGTGAATGTGGAATTCTGAGAGGTTTATCAGTAGATGATCGACCTGATTTTGAAGAAAAGCTCAAATGGGCTTGCGACAATATCCATCTTAAATTAGACGAGTTATTAATTGAGCTTATTAAATTCCCAAGCATCCAAATTGGATTGGAAACTGCACATAAATCATTAGATAGTGACGATAGATTTTTGTTATTTCCTTCAGCTTTTACAAAAGGGTTTGATAATATACCGATTAATGGTTTGGTATGGATGGGCGACGCCAACTATATGAGAGAGCAAATCAATGAAAAAATTGAAGCTGGATTTGATTGTATAAAATTAAAAATAGGTGCCATTGATTTTCAGACGGAACTGGACATTCTTAAATCCATTAGAAACCAATTTTCAAAATCCGATATAGAATTAAGAGTGGATGCCAATGGGGCATTTAGCCCAGAAGATGCGCTGGAAAAATTAAAACGATTATCGGAATACGATATACACTCCATAGAACAGCCCATTAAGGCAGGTCAATATGAGGCAATGGGTAAGTTGTGCGAAACTACACCAATACCGATTGCATTAGACGAAGAGTTGATTGGTGTGTTTTCAGTTCAAGATAAAATGAAGGTTTTAGAATTAATTCAACCTCATTACATCATTTTAAAACCAAGCTTGGTAGGTGGTTTTCGAGGCAGCGAACAATGGATTGATTTAGCGGAAAAACTAAATATAAAATGGTGGATTACAAGTGCGCTGGAGAGTAATGTTGGTTTAAATGCCATTGCACAATGGACTTATACACTCAATAATTCGATGCCACAAGGCCTTGGCACTGGTAGTTTGTTTACCAATAATTTTTCTTCGCCATTAACTGTAAAAAATGGTACTTTGCAATACGATATTAATAAAGATTGGAAATTTAACTTATGAAATTAGATTACATACAACAGGCATATAAAGGACTTCACGATGGTTGGAGATATATAGTGGGATTTGTTATAATAGTCATTTTTGTGGTAATTGGTCAAGTACCATTCACAATCGCCGCAATTTTTGAAGCGCAGCAGCAAGGCATGAGTTTATTCGCTTTAGATGAGACAGCCATTATGACCGTTCTTGAGCCAAATTTAAATTTGTTTTTAATGCTCTTATCCTTTGCTGTAGGTCTATTGGGAATTTTTCTAGTGAACAAATGGTTGCATAATATGACCATTACGCAATTGACTACAGCACGAAAAAAAATTGACTGGAAACGTTTTTGGGTCATATTTATTAGTTGGGGAATTCTATCTTCTGGACTTGTATTAGTAGATTATTTTATGACACCAGAAAATTATGTTTTGAATTTTAATCTGGAAAAATTTCTGATTTTGGCTATAATTGCTATTGCCCTTGTGCCATTACAAACGAGTTGTGAAGAATATTTATTTAGAGGTTATTTAATGCAGGGCATTGGTGTGGTTGTCAAAAACAGATGGGTGCCATTATTGTTAACATCTGTTGTATTTGGGATGTTGCACATTGCAAATCCTGAAGTTGATAAATTGGGCAATATCATCATGATATATTATATAGGAACTGGGTTATTCTTAGGCATTATGACCCTAATGGACGATGGTTTAGAGCTAGCTTTAGGCTTTCACGCAGCCAACAATCTATTTACAGCATTATTGGTTACTGCCGACTGGACAGCATTTCAGACACATTCTATTTTGAAGGACACCTCAGACCCAACTAGTGCAACGATGATGGATATTATTATTCCTGTTTTTGTAATGTTTCCAATTATACTTTTAATTCTTTCGAAAGTTTATGGCTGGAATAACTGGAAAGAGCGTTTATTCGGTAGGGTAGAAGAACCGCCAAAAGAAGACTACAAGATTATTGAATAACCATGGCGCCAAAATTCAATAAGGTTCATAATAAGTTTAAATATAACGGAATTCATTATAAATACAACGAACTCAAGGATCTTGCTTATAGTTTAATCAAAGAAGGAGAGTCTTATGAGAAAGAGATTGGCAATTTCCTGACAGATTGGCTCAATAAAAAAAGTCATATTTCTGTAAAAACTTCGGGTTCTACAGGTTTTCCTAAAACCATCAAACTTCAAAAACAGAGCATGGTAAATTCTGCCATAGCTACAGGTGATTATTTTAATCTAGTATCTGGAGATACTGCGCTAGGCTGTTTGCCAATTAAATACATTGCTGGAAAAATGATGTTGGTTAGAGCCATTGTTTTAGGTCTTGAAATCGATATGGTTAAACCAACATCTCAACCTGTATTTGATGAAGATAAGCCATACGATTTTTGTGCTATGGTGCCTCTTCAAGTCGGAAATATTTTAGACAAGACTGAAAACATAAAAACCATAATCATAGGAGGTTCTCGAATTCCTATGAAGGTGTTGGAACGGTTAGAATCCGGTAAGTCCAAATACTACGAAACCTATGGTATGACCGAAACAATAACGCATGTAGCTGTTAAACAGTTAGAATCAAAAGCTTCAAATGGCGAACCATATTTTAGTGCATTACCTAATGTAAAATTTCAAATAGACAATAGAAATTGCCTCATCATAGACGCTCCGAAATTGAAGGTTGAAAATTTGGTAACTAACGATGTAGTAGAGCTATTTTCAGATCAGAAATTTGAATTATTGGGTCGTCATGACAATGTGGTAAATTCTGGTGGAGTCAAATTGTATCCTGAGCAGATTGAAAAAAAGCTACAATCCATCCTCAACCAACGTTTTATTGTTGCTGGTGAAGAAGATTCAGAACTTGGCGAACGACTCATCCTTATTGTTGAAAATCCTTCAAAATCTATAGCAGAAATCAAAAGTCAAATCGATAATCTAGAGGAATTGGATAAGTTTGAAATCCCTAAAGCCATTTACTCTATTAATAAATTTGAAGAAACTGCTAGTGGTAAAATTCAGCGCACAAAATCTATTAAAACTGCCAAAAGGTAGTTAACTCACCCAAACATATACTTTACTCATTCCTGGTTTTATTTCAGTTGTTTAGCTTATAGTTTTATGTAAACTTTAAAAGCCAAACCAATGAAGACGTTATTAATATTCAGCTTTTTACTGTTGTCAGTAAAAGGCCAGAGCCAAGAAAAAAACATTGAAACCGAATCGGTTACTTTAGACAATCTCATCACGTTTATCGTCGAAAATTATTCTGTTGATGACGATACCACAGCCACAAAAAATATCACGTTTTTAATAGAAACTTACGGTGAGCAATTTAACACAGAAGACAAAGTAATTTTAAAGCAAGCTTTTAAGCTATTCTCAAAGCGGGTTTCAGAAAATGACCGAGTGAGTATTGTGAGTTATTCTAACATGAATGGTATTGCCCTAAAACAAGCTGAAGGAATTGATATTAAAAAAATGCTTTATGTAATTGAGCATCCAAAACAAAGCATAAAAACCATTGAAAAAGATGGTATTGAGTTGGCCTATGAATTTACCAAAGAGAATTTTGTGGAAGAGGCCGAAAATTCTGTTGTTATGGTACGCATTCCCAATCGCAGTTCAGAACCTGTCACTACAACCAATGTACAAAACACCAAAACAAAAAAGAAGAGCAATAGTGTTGTATTGACTGCCATCGCTTTGCTCCCAGAAATCATTGCAGTTATTAAAAATTAATAATTATCTAAAATTAAGTATTATGAAGAATTTATTACAACTAATTTTTGTGATGTTAATATCAATACAAATCGGCGCACAGGAAAAGACAGTTACGGGAATGGTGACTTCTGCATCAGATGGATTACCGTTACCAGGTGTTAATATCCAAATCGAAGACACATCAAATGGTGTACAAACTGATTTTAACGGTAATTACGTAATCAAAGTTAAAGAGGGAAAAAAATTAGTCTTTAGCTATATTGGATTTGATACAAAGGTGATAAAAGTTGAAAGTTCAAACATTTACAATGTTGCTTTAAAAGAATCGGAAGCATTAGAAGAAGTAATTATTGTCGGTTATGGTGCAAGTTCAGATTTTAGAAGTCCATCAAAAGCTCAATTAAAATGGCAAAAACAAAAAAACTATCATAATAGCATTTCAAAACAGCTTCAAAGACAAGTTTCGGATGTTATGATAAAAGGTACTAGAGAAACCCAAGCCAATCAGGTTCTTTATATTGTTGACGGTATTCCTGTTCAAAAGGGCCATAACACTTTAATTAAAAATATCAAACCTGAGGAGATTGAGCATGTCAATGTTCATAAAGGTGTAAAAGCTGTTCAGCTTTTCGGTATTTCAGCAAAACACGGTTGTATAGTAATTACAACCAAATCTGGAAACTATCGCATTCAAAACGATGAAAACTATGCCAATATCAATGAGAACAATTTTGAACGTACCACATTATCACCACTCTCAACATTCTCAATAGATGTCGATAAAGCAGGTTACAGCAACATAAGACGCATGATTAACAACGGCGAAAACATCCCTTTTGATGCGGTTAAAATTGAAGAAATGGTTAATTATTTTAATTATAACTATCCGCAACCAACCGATGAGCATCCGTTTTCTATTAATACAGAAGTAGTACAAACACCATGGCATAATGATACGCAATTAGTTAGAATTGGTCTTCAGGGAAAAACTTATGAAAATGATGAACTGCCAGCATCTAACTTAACCTTTTTGATAGATGTCTCTGGTTCTATGGGCAGTCAGAATAAATTACCATTGTTAAAATCTGCTTTCAGGTTATTAGTGAATCAATTGCGTGCTAAAGACAAAGTATCCATCGTAGTTTATGCTGGTGCAGCAGGTGTAGTATTGAAACCGACTTCAGGAAACAACAAAGAAAAAATATTGGCAGCTTTGGATAACCTGAATTCTGGTGGTTCAACTGCAGGTGGTGCAGGAATTGAATTGGCTTATAAATTGGCAGAAGAGAATTTCAAGATAAAAGGAAATAATAGAGTCATTTTGGCTACTGATGGCGATTTTAACGTTGGGTCGTCCAGCGATAACGCAATGAAAAAACTGATTGAAGAAAAGCGTAAAACAGGAGTCTTTTTATCTGTTTTAGGATTTGGCTATGGTAATTACAAAGATTCAAAATTAGAAACTTTGGCAGATAAAGGCAATGGAAATCATGCTTATATCGATAACATGCAGGAAGCACAAAAAGTATTCGGTAAAGAGTTTGGTGGTACATTGTTTACTATTGCAAAGGATGTTAAGATTCAAGTGGAATTTAATCCAGAGAAAGTTCGAGCTTATCGTTTAATTGGTTATGAAAATAGATTGCTTGCAGATGAGGATTTTGTGGATGATACGAAGGACGCAGGCGAATTGGGTAGCGGACATACTGTGACGGCCTTATATGAAATTATTCCGGTTGGAATAACAAGTGACTACATTAAAGAAGTTCCAGAATTAAAATATACGCAGTATCCAGACAAAAAGAATTTTGAAGATGAATTTTTTACAGTTAAATTAAGATATAAACTACCAGACGGTTCTAAAAGTATTGAAATGGTGAAAGTCCAAAACACAGAAACAGTTAAGGTTTCTGAGGATATGAATTTTGCATCGGCAGTAGCTTTATTCGGGATGCAATTACGTAATTCAAAATATTTTAACCAAGCCGAAGTATCAAAAGTGATTGAACTTGCCGAAAATGGAAGAGGTGAGGACAATGATGGATATAGAGCAGAATTTGTAAGACTGGTAAAATCTTATGGAAATTTGAATTAAGATCTATTAATTGTAAAACAAAAAACCCAATGCAAAAACATTGGGTTTTTAAATTTTATATAAAATAACTAAGAATTAATTACCCTCAGAAAGGTTTTTCATTTCTTCTTCTACCATTTCATAGAACTGATCAATTTTTGGAAGTACAACAATTCTTGTACGTCTGTTTTTAGCTCTATTTTCAGCAGTGTCATTTTCTACTAAAGGTACGTGATAACTACGTCCAGCAGCAATAAGTTGTTGTGGATTAACTTTAAGATCCTCCAAAACTCTTACAACCGAAGTTGCACGCTTCACACTCAAATCCCAGTTATCTTGTAATGGTGGTTTGTTGTAAGGTACATTATCAGTATGCGCTTCTACCATCGCTTCAAAATTAGGCTTGCTATTGATAACTTTAGCAACTTTTCCTAAAATTTCCTTTGCACGATTTGTAACGGTATAACTACCACTCTGGAATAATAATTTATCAGCAATAGAGATAAAAACCACACCTTTTTCAACATTAATTTCAATATCTGGATCGTTGATACCTACTTCCTTTTTAAGGCTTGTTACGATTGCTAAGGTTACACTATCTTTTCTAGACAAAGCATCTTGTAATCTTGTGATTTTTAAATCGCGCTCTTGTAAACTTTCTAACGACTTTTCTAAATTAGAAGCTCCTTTACTTGTAAGTTCTGTTAAATCTTGTGAACTCTTAATAAGTGCTTCGTTACTCTTTCGCATATCAGCCAACTGTTCTTTCATGGTTTCCACTCTAGCATTGGCAGCAGAAGCATCAGAAAGACATTTGTTAAGCTTTACAGTTGCGCTGTTCAATAAATCTTGGGTTTCTTGATGTTTGGCTTCAAGTGCGGCATATTCTTTTTTAGATACACAAGAAGATAAAACAAACATTGAGCAAATACTCAACAACATTATTTTTTTCATAATCGAATTTTAGTTTTAATAGTTAATTATAACGTACCAAAATTATAGAAAAGAATAGCGCTTAACACATGGATTAACATAAATTTTAACAGTTTTATAAACAATTAGAATCTACGTCTTTTACTAATAAAATATGACCAAACAATAGATTTAGAATCGGAGTAATGAGCGCGTTGAGACGAATTATTACGCTTTTTTAAAATTATAGGTAGTTGTGCGTAAAATGAAATGTGTGCTTTTAAAATCGAAAAAGCGTGCATAGGTTTTAATTGAAATAGAAACATAAAGAATGCCACAGCATCCAGAATCATTCTTGCCAAGGCTTTCCAATAGATAGAGCCGTGAGCATTTTTTACCAATGTGCTGAGGCTGTTCCTAAAATTGAGAAACGTCTTTCTTGGGTTGGTGTTTTTTAACGTAGCTCCGCCAACATGATAAATGGATGTGGTACCAACATATACCGTTTTGTAATTTTTATTATAGGCACGCCAACATAAATCTATTTCTTCCATATGGGCAAAAAAGGATTCATCAAACCCTTTTAACTCCTCAAAAATAGATTTGCGAGTAAATAAGCAAGCACCGGAAGCCCAAAAAATTGGTGAAATATCATTGTATTGTCCTTCATCCTTTTCAATGGTGTTAAAAATACGACCACGACAATATGGATAGCCGTAATGATCAACGAAACCACCAGCAGCACCAGCATATTCAAAATAATCTTTGTTGTTATAATCTAATATCTTCGGCTGAATTATAGCTGTTCCGGAATCTTCATTAAATTGATTTACAATTGGTTGAAGCCAATTTTCAGTGACTTCCACATCGCTATTCAATAAACAAAAAATAGGCTCTGCAACATATTTTAAAGCATCATTATATCCTTTCGCATAACCACCATTTTCAGAATTTTTAATGATTTTAATAGAAGGATAAGTAGCTGATACAAAAGCAACGGAATCATCAGTAGAAGCATTATCTGCCACATATATCATTGCATTTTGGGAATACGAAATCACCGATGGCAAAAACTGTTTGAGCAAGTTTTTTCCATTCCAATTTAAAATTACAATTGCTATGTCTTTGGTTTCCAACATTTATTTTGATTTGTAATTTGGAATATCCCTTAAGAAAGTATAGCGCTGCGCTTCCGTATCCATTTGGCAATAATAATGATTTAAACCGTTGGTAACCATTAAATATGTAGCATTTAGCACTAAATTATAACGCGCAATTTGGTCAAAAGTAGTTTGGTTAATTGGTATGTGGTGAGACTTACATTCTACCATTAAGTGAATGCTTCCGTCTGGGTTAAAAATTACAATGTCATAACGTTTTTTAAGTCCGTTAATAGTGAGCTCTTTTTCAATATTTATTAACGAAATAGGGAATTTTTTTTCATGTAGAAGGTAATGGATACAATGCTGTCGCACCCATTCTTCGGGTTGAAGAATGACGAATTTTTTCCGAATCACATCAAAAATAGAAACTTTATTTTCTGTACTTTTGAATCGGTATTCAAACTGAGGAAAGTTGAGCTCTTGCACTAATGTTAAACTGTAATTTCGCCAAAGTTAAAGCAGAATACCGCAAATCACAATTTTTAAATAGAAACTTCAGATACCATTTCTGAAAAATGTTTCATCCAATTGGTAATTGCAAACCTTGTATTTTGAATTTTGAAAGTTTTAGACGAAGCAAAACAAATAGCCACAGACATTAAAAAAGGCCAACTGAAACCCATTTATTTACTAATGGGTGAAGAGGCATATTACATAGATAAAATCTCCGATTTTATTGAAGACAATGTTTTGGATGAATCTGAAAAAGGTTTCAATCAAATGACGTTTTACGGTCGTGATGTTTCCATCGATGATATTGTAAGCCAAGCCAAACGCTATCCTATGATGGCAGAACGGCAAGTGGTAATTGTCAAAGAGGCACAAGATTTGAGCAGACACATCGACAAACTACTTTCCTATGCTGAAAGTCCTCAACCTTCCACAGTTTTAGTACTAAATTATAAATACAAAAAACTGGATAAAAGAAAAGCTGTTTATAAAGCCATCAAAAAATCAGGAGTTGTTTTTGAAAGCAAAAAACTATATGATAACCAAGTGCCAGATTGGATTAGACGAGAACTGAAAAATCAAGGTTACGATATTTCTCCAAAAGCTGCGCAAATGCTGGTTGAATTTTTAGGAACGGATTTGGGCAAGGTAAATAACGAACTCAATAAACTTCAGATTGTACTACCAAAGGGTACACAAATCACACCAGAGCATATTGAGGAAAACATTGGAATAAGTAAGGATTTTAATAATTTTGAATTACGGAAAGCCATTGGTGATCGAGATATATTAAAAGCACAGCGTATCGTGAAATATTTTGCCGATAATCCAAAGGACAACCCAATGGTGGTAACCATTTCGTTATTGTTTAGTTTCTTTTCGCAGTTGTTGCACCTTCATGGTATGTCCGACAAAACACCACGCAGTGTAGCATCTGCACTTAGAGTAAATCCCTATTTTGTGAACGAATATTTAACTGCGGCTCGGAATTACCCAATGAAAAAAGTTAGTGCTGTAATTAGTCTTTTAAGAGAATTTGATGTAAAAGGAAAAGGTGTTGGCTCAAATGCAGTACCTCAAGGCGATTTACTTAAAGAATTAATGGTTAGAATTTTGAATTGATTCTTGAGGAGCGTCAGTTTGAGTGTACCGACGTTTTTGAAGTAATGTATCGAGAACTTTTACAGGCTAAAAGCTATTGGTCGATCATCACTTTATAATCAACTTTTTAACCGATGATTTTTTAGTCGATTTGTTTTTCATTTCAACTTGATAAATCCCACTAGCCAAATTAGAAATGTCAATTTTCTTTTTATTAGAACTTAGTATCAGTTGGCCAGAATTTGAATAGATTGTCGTTGTGCAATTATCACACTCCACAGTGATTTCAGTCTTTGCTGGATTTGGATAAAAGGTTAATCCTTGATTGGTTTCATCTTCAATATTCAAGGTGTTAAAATCAAATTGATATAAACCCTGTAAATTAGAAAAAAGCGCCTCAGTAGACACGTAGTATTCTGAAACAGTAAGGGCTACGATTCCCTCTGTTTGAGACGAATAGCCGGATGGAGCAGTCATAGAAATTATATTTATGGTTCCATTGGAAAAAAGACCACCGTTAAAACCCTCTAGCTTAATTAAAAAAGGTCCATTTTCACCGTATCCACAAAGCACAATACTATTGTCGGCAGAATTAGTAGTAGCACCTGTGACTAGACCATCACTATTAAATTCATCAATTCTTAGAGCATTTTGTGTACCGATGCTCTTTGGCAATTGATAAACGTGAGTTTCAAAATTTTCCCAATTCTTAGTGAAAATATACAGTTGGTTATTGTAATGAATAAGGGCTTCGGCATCAAAATTTGTATTCATCGGATTTGATGTAAAATCCGTTTGATCTTCGTAGCTAAATTCAATAATATCTGCGTTGACGCTTGTATTATTGAGATAATCTGAAATCAAAATGCGATAAATTTTCAGGTCTGTTCTGTTGCCACTGTTATTTCCAAAATCACCGATGTAAATATAAGTATCGTCTTTGGTAATGTCTTCCCAGTCTATGTTGGTGGCATTACTTACCGTTACAGTTCGTGTGATGTTTCCCGTTGAAGTATCAATTTCAAAAAGTTGTGCACTATTTCCTGAGTCGTTATGGGTAATAATGGTGTTGTCTATTATTAATAACCCAGAAGTTTCGCTCACAGTTGCGTCGAGATCTGTATGCAGGGTATATTGTTGAGCTGACAATGTACCAAACATCATCAAGAATATAAGAATTGTGTATTTTGTTTTCATCTCAAATTAATTATTACCTTAAAGTTATGTATTCTAATCGTAATATTTTAAATATATTATTTTTACTTAATTTAAATTCAACTAGAAACTACAACTACAATACATGAAAGTATTTTCCAAAGAACAGATTTACGAAGGTGACAAATTAACGGTCGAAAGACAAAATATATCCTCAACAGAATTGATGGAGCGTGCAGCGACTCAGATTTTTAACTGGATGCATTTGCGCATGCAAGGTGCCCAAGTACCTATTCATGTATTTTGTGGTATTGGTAACAATGGTGGCGATGGATTGGTGCTGGCCAGACATTTAATTAATCATGGTTATAACGTGGTAACTTATATTGTGAATTGCAGTGACAAGCGAACAAAGGACTTTTTGGTGAATTATGACCGCATAAAAAATGCATCTAAAGAGTGGCCCATTATGTTGAGCTGCAAAGAGGATTTTTCTGAAATTGTAATTGACGAAAAGGATATAATCGTCGATGCTGTTTTTGGTATAGGTCTTAACCGACCACCAAACGAGTGGGTTCAGAAATTGTTTCAATGGTTTAGAAAATCCAAAGCATTTACTTTGGCCATTGACATTCCGTCAGGATTGTACACGGACCAACCGGTTGAAAATGATAATCATGTGGTGCATGCCAACTATACATTGAGTTTCCAGTCGCCAAAATTGGTTTTCTTTTTACCGACTACGGCAAAATTCACGACTCAATGGGAAGTTTTGGATATAGGAATTGACCGTGACTATTTGATTGAAACAGAAACTGAAGTTGAACTAATTGGAAAAATGGAAGTCTTGCCATTTTACAAGTCGAGAGAAAAATTCTCACATAAAGGTATGTACGGTCATACCATGATTGCAGGTGGAAGCTACGGCAAAATAGGTGCCGTAACTTTGGCAAGTAGAGCAGCATTGAGTGCTGGTTCTGGTCTGGTAACCGCTTTCGTACCAAAATGTGGTTATCAAATTCTGCAAACGTCCACGCCAGAACTTATGGTGTTAACAGATGAAAATGAAAAAGAAATTACAAATATTAATTATGATATTGAGCCAACCGTAATTGGAGTAGGTATGGGCATGGGCACTTCCGATGCTACAGCAAATGCATTTCAAGAGTTTCTAAAATCTAACAAAACACCTCTGGTGGTTGATGCAGATGGTCTCAACGTACTGTCCAAAAAGAAAAGTTTACTGAAACTTCTACCAAAACAAACCGTTTTAACACCACATCCCAAAGAATTAGAGCGTCTCGTTGGCAAATGGTCTGATGATTTTCAAAAATTAAAAAAGACTAAAGAATTTTCAAGGAAATATAATGCCATCGTAGTCATTAAAGGCTCAAATACAATTACGGTCTTTAAGGATAAAATGTATGTAAACACTACTGGAAATCCAGGTATGGCAACTGGAGGTACAGGCGATGTGCTCACAGGCGTGATTGCTGCAATGATTGCCCAGAAATACGAACCTCTTGCAGCAACGATATTTGGCGTATATCTTCATGGAAAATCGGCTGATATTGCACTAGAAGATTATGGTTATCAAAGCTTAATAGCAAGCCATGTGATTGATTATTTGGGCAATGCTTATTTGGATTTATTTAAGCAGCCAGAAGAAAATCAACCACAGCGACAACAAGAGGAAAATCAAAAAGAGGGCAAACCACAATAGGAAAGAATTTATAGATTATATTGGGATATTTTGAGGCAATTGTTTCATTAGGTCTAATTATCAACATTCTGTCGTGAACTGAAAAATTATTCCCAATTTTGAAACACACTAACTCATAGACTATGTCATTACAACATATTATTTCTTCAGAAGAATTGGATATCATAACAATCTATGATATTATTAAAAATCAGAAAAAACTTAAACTATCTGAGGAATCCGAATCTAAAATTCGAGCTTGTAAGTTTTATTTAGATAACAGACTCGTAAAGGATAAAAACCCTATGTACGGTATAAATACAGGGTTCGGTTCACTTTATAATGTAAAAATTTCAGATAAAGACCTGACTATATTGCAGGAAAATTTAGTCATGTCTCATGCCTGTGGAACAGGAGATCGTGTGCCTGAATCTATTGTAAAAATAATGTTGTTGCTGAAAATTCAGTCGTTAAGCTATGGCCGTAGTGGTGTGCAATTAGAAACTGTAAATAGACTCATTGAATTTTTTAACAACGATGTTTTCCCTTTTGTTTTTACCCAAGGTTCTTTGGGTGCGTCTGGAGATTTGGCACCATTGGCACATTTGGCTTTGCCACTATTAGGAAAGGGAAAAGTGGTTCATAATGAGAGTATTTATGAAGCCAACGATATATTAAAAAAATTCAACTGGAAGCCTATAAAATTAGAAGCTAAAGAAGGTTTAGCATTGTTGAACGGAACCCAGTTTATGAGTGCTTACGGTATTTATCTATTAATTCATTCCCATAAAGCATCATATCTAGCAGACATAATTGCTTGTATATCTTTAGATGCTTTTGATGGACGTTTGGATCCATTCCACGATTTGGTACATAGCGTTAGACCACATCCTGGTCAACGTAAAGTGGCAAGAAGGTTTAATGAGTTGTTGAAAGGAAGTGAGATTATAGAACAAGAAAAAGAACACGTACAGGATCCATACTCATTTCGCTGTATTCCACAAGTTCATGGTGCTACAAAAGACACGTTGGATTTTGTTGAAAAAGTAATTATGACTGAAATTAATGCGGTTACCGACAACCCAAATATATTTCATGAAGAAGATTTAATAATTTCTGGAGGAAATTTTCATGGACAACCATTGGCATTGGCATTGGACTATCTAAAAATTGCCATGGCCGAAATCGGCAATATATCTGAGAGGCGCGTATTTCAGTTAGTGTCTGGCTTAAGAGGTTTGCCAGCATTTTTGGTTGATAATCCAGGCTTAAATTCTGGTTTTATGATACCGCAATATACTGCTGCCAGTATCGTTAGTGCCAATAAACAGCTAGCAACACCAGCAAGTGTGGATAGTATAGTTTCTAGTAATGGTCAGGAAGACCATGTAAGTATGGGTGCCAACGCGGCCACACAAGCTTATACCCTTATTAAAAATGTAGAGCGTGTGATCGCTATTGAATTAATGAATGCTTCACAGGCCCTAGAATTTAGAAGACCGCTTACAACTTCACCACTACTTGAAACTTTTCTTGAGCAGTACAGAACCTATGTGCCATTTATAAAAGTTGACCAAGTATTGCACGATGATATAGAAGCATCGATTCAATTTTTAAAAGATTTTGAAATTGAAATTGAAGAATTGTTTATCAATAACTATGGAGTTGAAAAACATTAAGATTTATGTTTTTACAGAAGTTGTTAGTTTTTTGCTCCATGTGATGGCTTCATCTAAATTTGAGAAAATCTCAAAAGGTTTTTTGAGGAACATTTTTTCAATTTCAGCATTTACTTTTGCTTTATAATCTTTAGAGACGACAGCAAAGCCTTTAAGATTTTCAATTTTAGAGGTTTGTAAATAAACTTGAGGATCTACAGCATATGAATTAACTCGGTGGGTAATGTAAACAAAGGGTTCATTTGCGTAATATTTATTTACTAAGTCCACTAGAAATTCATTTTTCTCTGGTGTCACTGTTACGCCCTCGCTCATTTCTACAATGAGATAGTTATCGTAAATTGATATTTCGCAAAAGTCGAAAGTTAGGGATTCTTTCATGACTTATTATTTTAGGGTTAAAAACTTAAGATAAAAAAAACTCCTCAATTATTGAGGAGCTTTTTTCAATAAATTCAATGTATCTACGATTCAGTTGGCTTATTAGATGTTTTAATCTTAATTTTTAACACATCATTTTTAGCGTCTAAATCCATAGTGATTATGTCACCTTCATGAATATTTGAATTAATGATCTCTTCAGCGAGCGCATCTTCGACATATTTTTGAATTGCTCTATTAAGTGGTCTAGCGCCATATTGCTTATCAAAACCTTTTTCTGCAATATAGTCCTTAGCTTTATCTGTAAGTTTAAGCTCGTAACCTATATCTTTAATTCTGTCAATAAGTTTAACCAATTCGATATCTATAATTTTATTGATATCTTCTTTTTCGAGAGCATTAAATACAATAACGTCATCTATCCTGTTTAAAAACTCTGGTGCAAATGCTTTTTTAAGTGCATTTTCAATCACTCCTTTTGCATAATCTGACGCTTGAGCTTCCTGAGCAGAAGTACCAAAGCCGACTCCTTGTCCAAAATCTTTTAATTTTCTGGCTCCAATGTTCGAAGTCATAATAATGATCGTATTTCTAAAATCAATTTTACGCCCTAAACTATCTGTCAAGTAACCGTCATCCAATACTTGCAATAACATATTAAATACATCTGGGTGTGCTTTTTCAATTTCATCCAAAAGCACAACAGCATATGGCTTACGTCTGATTTTTTCGGTTAGTTGTCCGCCTTCCTCATAACCAACGTATCCTGGAGGTGCACCAATTAATCTTGAAATGGCAAATTTTTCCATGTATTCGCTCATGTCAATTCTTACCAATGCGTCATCACTGTCAAATAACTCACGTGCCAAGACTTTGGCTAACTGTGTTTTACCAACACCAGTTTGGCCTAAAAATATAAACGAGCCAATCGGCTTATTTGGATCTTTAAGTCCCGCTCTGTTTCTCTGAATAGCTTTAACGACCTTGCCAACAGCTTGATCTTGCCCAATAACCTTTCCTTTTATTAATTCTGGTAATTGAGATAATTTATTGATTTCTGTCTGAGCAATTTTATTTACAGGAATACCTGTCATCATAGACACGACATCCGCAACATTATCTTCAGTGACAAGTTCGCGCTGTTGTTTGGTTTCTTCCTCCCATTTAGATTGAGCGCTAGCCAACTCTTTTTCCAGTCGTTTTTCGTCATCACGAAGCTTTGCGGCTTCTTCGTATTTCTGTTTCTTAACAACACTGTTTTTAGTTTCCTTTACTTCTTCAAGTTGCTTTTCGAGATCAAGAATTTGATCAGGCACATCAATATTAGTGATGTGTACTCGAGAACCAGCTTCGTCTAAGGCATCAATGGCTTTATCCGGTAAAAAGCGTTCTGTCATGTATCTATTTGTGAGCTTTACGCAGGCTTCAATGGCCTCATCTGTATAATCAACATTGTGGTGTTCTTCGTACTTTTCTTTAATGTTGTTAAGGATTTCAACTGTTTCTTCAACCGAAGTCGGCTCGACAATCACCTTTTGGAAACGACGTTCCAAAGCACCATCTTTTTCAATATATTGTCTGTATTCATCTAATGTTGTCGCACCAATACATTGTATTTCGCCTCGAGCCAAAGCTGGCTTAAACATGTTTGAAGCATCCAAACTTCCGGTCGCTCCACCTGCACCAACAATAGTGTGAATTTCATCTATAAAGAGAATAATATCATCATTTTTTTCAAGCTCGTTCATTACGGCTTTCATACGTTCTTCAAACTGACCTCTATATTTTGTGCCTGCGACCAAACTCGCTAAATCTAAAGTAACAACTCGCTTATTGAATAATGTACGAGAGACTTTACGCTTAACTATACGCAACGCTAAACCTTCGGCAATGGCAGATTTACCAACACCAGGTTCACCTATTAATAGTGGATTGTTTTTCTTTCTTCGACTTAAAATTTGTGAAACACGTTGTATTTCCTTTTCTCTACCAACAACAGGGTCGAGTTTTCCTTCTTCTGCCAGTATTGTTAAATCTCTTCCGAAATTATCTAAAACTGGTGTCTTAGATTTTTTATTTGATTTACTGGACTGTCCTCCACCAAATGGATTTTGCTTGGCATCATCCTCTTGATCATTTACGTCATCATCAGAAAATGATTCTGCTTTTGGTGTGTCTAGATAATCGTCTTCGCTAGTAATCATACTCTTAAATTCTTCTTTTGCGTTATCGTAATCTACTTTGAGTTTATTGAGCAACTTCGTAGTAGGATCGTTTTCGTTTCTAAGTATGCACAGTAATAAATGTGCTGTATTAATAGAGGTGCTCTGAAATAGTTTTGCTTCCAAAAATGTAGTTTTCAGCGCACGTTCTGCTTGTCTGGTAAGGTGTAAGTTCTTCTTTTCGTTAGAAGTAGTAACAATATTTGGGTTGGCAGGACTGAGTATTTCAACCTTACGCCTCAAATGGTTTAAATCTACATCCAACGAACTTAATATATCAATCGCTCTACCATTACCATCTCTTAATAAACCGAGCATAAGATGTTCTGTGCCAATAAAATCATGACCTAAACGGAGTGCTTCTTCTTTACTGTAAGCAATTACATCTTTTACTCTAGGGGAAAAATTATCATCCATATTTTAAATTCCTTTCTGCATTAAAAATAATAAAAACATATGAAGTAATATTCAAAAACCATACCTTAATATATTACTCGTAAACGAATAGAGTAAAAAACCATTTTAAATCAAAGTAAAAGTACATTTACTTATTAAGAAAAAGATATTAAGTATTGTTAATAAAAACTCTTAAAAAGGGCTTGTATTTGCTCAATAAACACTGCTAAAATCGTTATATTAGCACGTTTTGAAAACCTACGAAAAACTAATTAAAATTTTATATGGCAGAAGGAGAAAAACTCATTCCAATTAACATTGAAGATGAAATGAAATCGGCTTACATTGATTATTCAATGTCGGTCATTGTGTCACGTGCACTTCCAGATGTAAGAGATGGATTAAAACCTGTTCACAGACGTGTACTTTATGGTATGCATGAGTTGGGTGTGAGGTCTAATACAGCGCATAAAAAGTCAGCAAGAATTGTCGGTGAAGTTTTGGGTAAATATCACCCACATGGCGATACATCCGTTTATGATACTATGGTGCGTATGGCTCAGGAATGGAGCTTGCGCTACATGTTAGTAGATGGACAAGGTAACTTTGGGTCAGTCGATGGTGACAGCCCTGCAGCAATGCGATATACTGAAGCAAGAATGCGCAAGATATCTGAAGATATGTTGGCAGATATTGATAAGGAAACAGTTGATCATAAATTAAACTTCGATGATACCTTAGAGGAACCAACGGTTTTGCCAACCCGTATCCCAGGACTTTTGGTCAATGGTGCTTCTGGTATTGCTGTTGGTATGGCAACCAATATGCCTCCACATAATTTAACAGAAGTTGTAGATGGTACTATTGCATATATCGAAAATAATGACATAGAAATTGATGAGCTTATTCAGCACATTAAAGCACCAGATTTTCCTACTGGAGGAACCATCTATGGATACGATGGAGTAAAGGAAGCTTTTCATACAGGTCGCGGAAGAATTGTGATGCGTGGTAAAGCCAGAATTGAAGAGGTTCAAGGGAAAGAATCCATTATTGTAACAGAGATTCCATACCAAGTTAATAAAGCAGACATGATTAAAAAGACTGCAGACTTGGTTAATGATAAAAAATTAGAAGGTATTTCGACTATTAGAGATGAATCTGATAGAAACGGTATGCGTATTGTTTACGTTCTTAAGCGTGATGCAATTCCAAATATTGTTTTAAACAAATTATACAAATACACAGCGTTGCAGTCGTCTTTCAGCGTTAACAATATTGCATTGGTTAATGGTCGACCTCAACTATTGAATCTTAAAGAATTGATTCATTATTTTGTTGAGCATAGACATGAGGTTGTAGTAAGACGCACCACTTATGAACTGCGTAAGGCTGAAGAAAGGGCACATATATTAGAAGGTTTAATTATAGCATCTGATAATATTGATGAAGTAATCAAAATCATTCGCGCATCTTCTAATGCAGATGAAGCTCGCAATAATTTGATTGAAAGATTTAAACTTTCGGAAATTCAGGCAAAAGCAATCGTAGATATGCGATTACGTCAGCTTACTGGCTTAGAACAAGATAAATTGCGTTCTGAGTATGACGAAATAATGAAAACTATCGAAGATCTAAAAGATATCTTAGACAAGAAAGAGCGTCGAATGGATATTATTAAAGAAGAATTAGCGGTAGTAAGAGATAAGTATGGAGATGAGCGTCGTTCGGTAATTGAGTATGCAGGTGGAGATTTGAGTATTGAAGATATGATACCAGATGAGCAAGTTGTAATTACCATATCTCATGCAGGTTACATAAAACGCACTTCTTTAAACGAATACAAAACACAAAATAGGGGTGGAGTAGGTCAAAAGGCTTCGACTACGCGTAATGAAGATTTCTTAGAGCATCTATTTGTAGGTACAAACCATCAATATATGTTGTTCTTTACTCAAAAAGGAAAATGTTTCTGGATGCGCGTTTACGAAATTCCAGAAGGTAGTAAAACTTCAAAGGGTAGAGCCATCCAAAACCTTATAAATATAGAACAGGATGATAAGGTTATGGCGTTTATATGTACACAGGATTTGAAGGATGAAGATTACATAAACAGTCATTATGTCATTATGGCTACTAAAAAAGGTCAAGTAAAAAAGACCTCTTTGGAGCAATACTCACGTCCAAGGACCAATGGTATCAATGCAATCACTATCAAAGAGGATGACGTTTTACTAGAAGCAAAGTTAACTACTGGAGAAAGTCAGGTGATGTTAGCTCTAAAATCTGGTAAAGCCATTCGTTTTGAAGAAGCCAAGACCAGACCAATGGGAAGAAATGCTTCTGGTGTAAGAGGAATTAGACTTCAAGATGAAAAAACAGACGAGGTAATTGGTATGATTGCCGTTGATGATATGGATAGCAATATTCTTGTGGTTTCAGAAAACGGATACGGAAAGCGTTCTAGCTTAGATGATTACAGAATTACTAATAGAGGAGGAAAAGGAGTGAAAACCATTTCTATTACAGAAAAAACCGGTAACTTAGTATCTATTAAGAATGTAACCGATGATGATGATTTAATGATTATCAATAAATCGGGTATTGCTATTAGAATGGAAGTTGCAGATCTTCGAGTCATGGGAAGAGCTACTCAAGGGGTTAAGTTAATTAACTTAAAGGGTAACGATTCTATTGCCGCCGTTGCAAAAGTGATGAAAGATGACGAAGAAGAAGTTATAGAAATTGATTCTGAAATAACTAACGACCAAGAGAATAGCCAAGATGGCACAACTCTTGATAATAATGAAACTGAAAACTAAAATTAACAACAAAACTATTTTAAAAAAATGAAAAAAATTATAGCATTAGTGTTACTATTAGCCGTTGGTTCAATGGGCTTTGCTCAAAAGAGTGAAGTAAGAGCTATAGAGAAAGCACTTAAAAATTCAAATTATGCAGATGCTAAATCGGCAGTCGCTTCAGCAGAAGCTCTTATGGGCAGTATGGACGATAAAATGAAGGCTCAATTCTATTATCTTAAAGCACAAGCATTATATGCAGGAGGATCTGGTTCTGATTCTGATATTGATGAGGCCATAACAACCCTTGGTAAATTGACGGATTTAGAAACTTCTATGGGCAAATTGAGATATACAGAGGATGCCAATGAAATGAAATCCGAAATGCTTAATTCTTATTTAACAAAGGCTAATCAAGCTATAACGGATAAGGATTATAAAACGGCCGCTACGCGTTTTGAAAAGGTATATAGAATGTCTCCACAGGATACAATATATCTATATTATGCAGCATCTTCGGCAGTGAATGCTTTAGACTATGATAACGCGTTAGATTATTATGAGAAGCTAAAGAATATGGATTTTTCTGGCGAAACAATGAATTACTATGCTACAAATGTAGCAACTGGTGAGGAAGAAGCCTTCAATAGTGCTTCTGTTAGAGATTTATCGGTAAAGACAGCAAAAACTCATAATAATCCAAGAAACGTAAAAAGTGAATCTAAAAAAGCAGAAATAGTAAAAAATATTGCTTTGATTTATGTCGCTCAAGGAAATGATGAAAAAGCGCTCGCCGCAATGTCAGATGCTAGAAGTGAAAACCCTGATGATTTAGGTTTATTATTATCTGAGGCTAATGTATATCTTAAAATGGGTAATAAAGAGAAGTTCAAATCCTTAATGGAGGAAGCTACTCAGAAAGATCCGAACAATGCTGAATTATTATATAATTTAGGTGTTTTGGCTGCTGAAGCTGGAAGTAATGAAGATGCTAAAAAATATTACGAAAAAGCGATTGCAATAGATCCTTCTTACGTTGATGCTTATAATAATTTGGCTGTAGTAATTTTAGCGGGTGAAAGTGAAATAGTAGAGAAAATGAATGCACTTGGCACAAGCGCTGCAGATAATAAAAAGTATGATGAGTATAAAGAGCAGCGATCTCAACTTTATAGAGACGCTATTCCTTATCTAGAAAAAGCATTGGAATTAAAAGAAACAAATTTGAATGCCGCAAAAACGTTGATGAACATCTACAGTGCTCTTGGTGAAACTGAAAAGTTTAAAGCAATGAGAACTAAAGTTGAGCAAATGGAAGCTTCGGCAAATGGAAATTAAATAATTTAATACCCTAATAAAAAAAGCGACTTAAAAAAGTCGCTTTTTTTTTATGCAATTTTTTTAATAACCCTTAGTTTATGGGTGTGTAAATTTTTTTCGACATTGTAGATTCCACTATGGTCCAGACGGTCTATTCTAACTTTTCCGTGAGCATGTATAATGTAATTGTCTTCCATGATTATACCTACATGGACAATGTTACCTTCATTATTGTCAAAGAAGGCTAAATCACCTGGTTCGGACTCCTCGATAAAACTGAGGGCTTCACCTTGAGTTGCTTGTTGAGATGCATCTCTAAATAGTTGAAAACCATTAAGTTTATAGACCATTTGAGTAAACCCAGAACAGTCAATACCAAAAGGAGTTTTGCCACCCCAAAGGTATGGTGCATTTAAATATAAAAATGATGTTGACAGAATGTCTGACTTAACACCTTTGTTGTTGATAGTATGACCATCAAATACATGGCCCAAAAGTTTTAATCCGTTTAGACAAGAACCAATAGGTATAGGATAGAGGTTGTTTGATGCATCTGAAACAAATTCAATTAAATCTTTGGATAGCTTGATACTCTCATTAGAAAGTTGAGTATAATCGGATTCAATAATTTCAATATACTGCTTATTGTCAATCCAACCTTCATACTTATCATAAGCAAATCGTATCCGACTCCATTTTTTGCGTTGTTCTAATACCTTAAAATGGTCTCCATATAGTGCTTGCGTTACCATTTCACTGGTATCGCTTGGCTCTAATCTAATAGGTACAATCCCCAGATTGCAAATGCCGTATTGCATAAACCTAATTTAAGCGCGTTCTAAAACCATGGCAGACGCTCCGCCACCACCATTACATATAGCAGCAGCTCCAGTTTTAGCATTATTTTGTTTTAAAACATGTATCAATGTTACCAGAATTCTAGCTCCAGAGCACCCAAGCGGATGTCCCAAAGAAACAGCTCCACCATTTACATTTACATTATCATCCGTTAGACCTAAAATCTTCATATTCGCTAACCCTACGACAGAGAAGGCTTCGTTAAATTCAAAATAATCAACATCATCTATATCAATATTAGCTTTTGCCAGCGCTTTTGGAAGCGCCTTTGAAGGAGCAGTAGTGAACCATTTTGGTTCTTGTGCAGCATCAGCGTAACTTTTAATTGTTGCCAGAGGTTTTAATCCCAGCTCGTCTGCTTTTTCTCTGCTCATCAAAACAAGTGCTGCAGCGCCATCATTTATGGTTGAGGCATTAGCAGCAGTAACTGTTCCGTCTCTGGTAAATGCTGGTCGTAAACTTGGAATTTTATCCATCTTTACGTTGGTATATTCTTCATCTCTATCAACGACTATGGCATCACCGCGACGTTGAGGTACTTCCACCGGAATTACTTCATCATCAAATTTTCCATTATCCCACGCATTCTTTGAGCGTTCATAAGACTGTATTGCAAAAGTGTCTTGATCTTCTCTGCTGAATTTATATTCAGTCGCACATGCATCTGCACACACACCCATAGCATTATCGTCATAGGCATCTACAAGTCCATCTTTTTGCATACCATCAATTAATGTGGCCGGTCCAAATTTTGTGGCACTTCTTGCATGATAATAATGAGGAATGGCACTCATATTTTCCATACCACCTGCCACTACTATATCCGCATCACCTAATTGTATGGCTTGTGCAGCCTGCATTACCGCTTTCATTCCGGATGCACATACTTTATTAATTGTTGTACAAGGAACTGTGTGAGGAATACCTGCGTGAATTGCAGCTTGTCTTGCTGGAGCTTGTCCAGTACCTGCTTGTACCACATTCCCCATAATCACTTCATCCACTTTATCGGCTGATAAATTTGCCTTTTGCAAAGCGGCCTTAATCGCAGTAGCACCTAACATTGGCGCAGACACTGTAGATAAACTGCCTAAAAAACTTCCTATCGGCGTCCTTACGGCTGAAACTATAACAACTTCCTTATTCATTACAATAAATTTAGATATGATTTGCTGCGAAATTAATGATTTTTTGAGAGATTTAGGAATGAATTAGTGATTATAGCTGCTTAAAATTCTAATATTTATTACATTTGATTGTATATGAATACACTCCTTAATAAATGGTACAAGAACCATGCATTGGTATATAAGATACTATTATTCTTAGCTACTACACTTTTTATTGTTTATCTATTTCCAAAAACTGGAAAATTTAAATATTCATTTGAAAAAGGGAAACCTTGGCAATCTGAAAACTTATATGCTCCTTTCAATTTTGCTATTGAGAAATCTGAGGAAGAGATTGAAAAAGAGCAGTCTCAAGTAGAGAAAAACAGTCCAGTCTATTTTGAAATTAACACAGCAATTGAAGATGAAGTATTAGACGATTATATAGAGCGTTTTAATGTAATGTTCAAGGATTCATTGAATGTAGGTTATCAAAATTCTGAACTTTTTAATAAAGGAAAAACGCTTCTCGATAGATTATATGCCAGTGGTATACTCGATTCTGATTACGGTTATTCAAAAGAAAAGCCCGTAACTATAACTTCTGATAATGAGGTTGTCAAGGAAATTAGGTTTGGCGATTTATTTCCATTGAATAAGATACGAGAAACGGCAGAAAAACATTTTCAATCTATTGGTGCTACTGATAAACGCAACAGAATGGTATCTCTCTTTTTTGATGTTGTAAAACCTAATGTATCATTGAATGAAAGTTTAACGGATAAAGCCTTAGAAGAAAAGTTATCTGAAATTTCATTGACTCGAGGTAGTATTGAACGAGAAACATTAATAATTGCCAAAGGACAAGTTGTTGAAGAGGAACAATACAAAATTCTCAACTCATTAAAGTCTGAATATGAGTCCCAAGTCTGGAACACCGCAAATTATAATTGGGTACTTGCTGCTTACACCATGCTTGTGGCATTAGCACTTTTGATGTTGTTATTATTTTTGAGGAAATACCGAATGGAAGTATTTCTAAACAATACTAAAGTGACTTTTATATTTTTTAATATCGTACTGATGATTGTATTAACCACATTGGTTATCAATTACGATTCACAATATGTTTATGTGGTGCCATTATGTGTGTTGCCTTTGGTGTTAAAAGCTTTTTTCGATGCCAGATTGGGTTTGTTTGCACATGTGCTCACGGTTTTACTTCTAGGTTTTATAGTACCTAATAGTTATGAGTATATGTTTTTGCAAATTATTGCTGGTATTGTAACCATACTTACGGTTTCAGAATTGTATAAACGAGCCAATCTTTTCATCTCGGTAGGTCAGATCACATTTATTTACATCATTGCTTACTTTGCTTTTTTCGTTATACAAGAAGGACAGATCACAAGTATGAAGTGGGATACCTATGGTTTATTTGTTCTTTGTGGTTTAGCTACATTATTTGTACAGCCACTAATCTATATTTATGAAAAGATTTTTGGATTGGTTTCTGATGTTTCACTTTTAGAACTTTCAGATACCAATACCAAATTATTGAAAGAATTATCAAATAGAGCACCTGGTACATTTCACCATTCACTCAATGTGGCTAATTTAGCAGAAGCTTCAGCAAACGAAATCGGTGCCAATGCTATGTTGGTTAGAGTAGGAGCTTTATATCACGATATCGGTAAAATGAAGAATCCAACCTATTTTACTGAAAATCAAAGTACAGGTATTAACCCACACGAAGAATTATCAAGTACTGAAAGTGCTCGCGTAATTATAGATCATGTTTTAAATGGAATAGAAATAGCCAAAAAATATAATTTACCGGATCGTGTAATAGATTTTATAAGAACTCACCACGGAACAAGTCTGGTTTATTATTTTTATATGAAAGAAAAGTCTGCAAATGAAAATGTAGGGATTGAAGATTTTATGTATCCTGGTCCAAAACCATTTAGTAAAGAAACTGCTATTTTAATGATGTGCGATAGTGTCGAGGCAGCTTCTAAAAGTTTAAAAGAGCCTACAAGCTCAAAAATTAACGAATTTGTAGAAAATATAATAGACAAACAAATGGAAAGCGGACAGTTTTTGAATGCGAATATTACTTTTAAGGAAATCCAATCCATTAAAAAAGTTCTAAAATTAAAGCTGGCAAATATCTATCACCTTAGAATTGAGTACCCAGAATAAGTCTTAAAGACTTTTATTTTTGTTTCTAAATTTTATTCTAAAAAACTAAATAAAATTGTTGCGTTCTTAAATATGAACTCTTACATTTGCATCCGCATTTTAAGCGATGTTCTTTAAATATTTTAGGAGAGGTGCCAGAGTGGTAATGGAGCAGATTGCTAATCTGTCAACGCGTAAGTGTTGCCCGGGTTCGAATCCCGGTCTCTCCGCAATTGATAACCATTTTTCGGGGTGTAGCGTAGCCCGGTTATCGCGCCGCGTTTGGGACGCGGAGGTCGCAGGTTCGAATCCTGCCACCCCGACTTTTTTGGAGTTTAATCTCTAATTTGGTCGCATAGCTCAGCTGGATAGAGCACCTGCCTTCTAAGCAGGCGGTCCTAGGTTCGAATCCTAGTGCGATCACATAAAGCCTTACTAATTTTTAGTAGGGCTTTTTTGTTTTGTATAAAGTTTAATTACTATTTTTCAGTAATTAATGACCAAATACAATAAAGATAGAGCATTCACAGACTATGTGCACAAAAACCTAGCAGTGCCATTAATTTATAATTCTCTACAATGGACAGAGGTTCAACTTAAAAGGGACTATGCAAAATATATAGACATGATGGATGGTATAGACTACGTATTCAGAAATGGTGATTCTATTATGAGTGTTCAGGAACGATTTAGAGAGGAAAAATATAAGAGTTTTGCTGATTTCACTATCCGTTACCGACGAGACCAAAATAAAATTGAAGACCGTCATGAATCCGAATACTATAAAATGAAAGCTCACTATTTCACCTATGGCATTATAAACAGCTCAAAGAAAAATGTTGTTGAATCTTCAGATTTTATAAAATACGCTATAATTGATTTAAAAAAAGTCTATAAGAAAATAGATTCTGGAGATATCTTCATTTCGGATAATAATAAAAATCGATGTGAAATAATTAACAACTCCAAAATTGAATGTCCAGTAAAATATAACCCAGATGGTTCGTCATCATTTTTTCCAATTGATATTTCTTATTTGGTAAAACTTTGGGGAAACGATATGGTGATTGCACAAAAAGGATTTCTATAAACGCTAAAATTTAACGTGATTTTGTTAATCCAAGTTTAACTTTTTTAATAGCTTACAAAAGCTATGGGAAAAGAAAATGAACTCATTAAATTTACCAAAAAAGGCATCTATTGTCCGCAAGGAAAATTTTATTTAGATCCATGGTTTCCTGTGGATTATGCGATAATTTCCCATGGTCACGCAGACCATGCACGTTGGGGAATGAAACGCTATTTATGCCAACATGACTCTAAAGCTATTCTTCAACACCGTATTGGAGCAGATATAAAAATTGAAAGTTTAGGTTATGAAGACCCAATAACTATTAATGGTGTAAAAGTGAGTTTTCATCCTGCAGGTCATGTTATCGGTTCTGCACAAATCCGTTTAGAATACAAAGGTTATGTAGTTGTTTTTACAGGTGATTATAAGACTCAGCCAGATTTCATTTCAACACCTTATGAGCCTGTCAAATGCCACACGTTTATTACCGAAAGCACCTTCGGTTTACCGATATACAATTGGAAATCAGAAAAAGAATTACAAAATGACTTGCAGAACTGGGTAAAAACAAATCAAGCTAATAATAGAACCTCAGTGTTTTTAGGGTATTCCTTAGGAAAAGCACAGCGTTTAATGTCCTTACTCGATGGCTGCGACGAAATTTATGTACATAGAGCCATTAAAAATTTAAATGAAGCCATTGAAGGTTCAGGAATAGACTTGCCAGAAACAAAATTGTGGTCGGCAGATTTGGACAAGAAAACCCTTCAAAATAAAATAATCATCGCACCACCAGCATTATTGGGTTCACGGATGTTAAAACGTGTACCAAATGCAGCAACAGCAATATGTTCAGGTTGGATGCAAATTCGTGGTAATCGTCGTTGGCAAGCTGTTGATGCTGGATTTGCAGTTAGCGACCATGCAGATTGGAATGGTTTAATTGCAGCAGTTAAAGCCACAGAAGCCGAACAAGTTTATGTCACTCACGGTTCTCAAGCGATATTTTCAAAATATCTAAATGAAATAGGAATAAAAGCCGATGAGCTAAAAACCGAATACGGTGATGAGCAAATGGCTCAAGCTGAAAAGGAAACTGAAAAAGCTGAAACCGAATGAAACAGTTTTCTGAACTCATAAGTGCTATAGAAATCACTAACAAAACCAATGCAAAAATTGATGCATTGGTCAATTATTTTGAGACCGCACCAGACAAAGATAAACTGTGGCTAATCGCAATATTCACAGGAAAACGTCCATCACGTCCTGTAAAAACAGCATTGATGAAACAATGGTGCATGGAAATTACAGAACTGCCCGAATGGTTATTTCTGGAAAGCTATAGCACAGTTGGTGATTTGGGCGAAACTATTGCTCTTTTATTGCCGCTACCAACGCATCAGCTCGATTTGACTTTGAGCGAATGGATGAAAGAACTCAAAGCCTTAAAACCAAAAACGGACGAAGAAAAAAAGCGCTTCGTATTAGAAGCTTGGTCAGGATTACAACAACAGGAACGTCTTATTTTCAACAAGCTAATTGGTGGTAGTTTCAGAATTGGTGTTTCCAAAAAAACATTGGTAAATGCTTTGGCAAAACTCACTGGAATTGATGCCAATCAACTGATGCACAGTATTATTGGAAATTGGGATATTGATTCTATTTCCTTTGAAGAATTAATAAAAGGTACCCACATCAACTACGATAATTCTAAACCTTATCCATTCTGTTTAGCTTATGCTTTAGAAAAGGAATTACCAGAATTAGGTGAACCTAAGGATTGGATTGTTGAACAAAAATGGGACGGAATTAGAGGACAAATCGTAAAGCGCAATAATGAAATTTTTATTTGGTCTCGTGGTGAGGAATTGGTGACCCAGCAATTTCCTGAATTGGTCGAAGTGATTTCAAATTTTAGTGACGATTTTGTAATCGATGGTGAAATACTGGCCATGAAAGATAATGCAGTACTGCTATTCAACGATTTACAAAAACGATTAAATAGAAAAAACGTAACCAAAAAACTTTTGGAAGAAGTTCCTATTGGTTTTTATGCTTACGATATTATGGAATTTAATGGCGATGATATTAGGGAAACACCTTTTGCTGAAAGACGAAAAATATTGGAAACAATTTTTAATTCGATAGTATTGCCTGCACAACTTAAATTATCGTTTATTGTTGATTTCAAAAAATGGGAACAACTTCACGCGATTAGAGATAATTCAAGAGCCATAAACAGTGAAGGTTTAATGCTAAAACAAAAAGCTTCGCCATACCACACGGGACGTAAAAAAGGGGATTGGTGGAAATGGAAGGTTGACCCATTGACGATTGATGCCGTAATGATTTATGCACAGAAGGGCAGTGGTCGACGTAGTTCAAAATATACAGATTATACATTTGCAGTTAAAAAAGATGATGCTTTAGTAACCGTCGCAAAAGCGTATTCAGGATTAACGGATAAAGAAATTACAGAAATTTCACGTTGGATCAATAAAAATGCCATTGAAAAATTTGGACCAGTGCGTACTGTTAAACCAGAATTGGTGTTTGAAATCGCATTTGAAGGTATTGCGCTCAGCAATCGTCATAAATCTGGTGTAGCTTTGAGATTTCCAAGAATTTCACGTTGGCGAAAAGATAAACCCGTGGAAGAAATCGACACTATCGAAAACGTGAAACAACTCATTACAGCACCTTGAGCAAATTCAACGAGAGCATAGGATTACAGATTATCCACAATTGGATGGCGGAGAAAGCCCAAGCGCCTTTTCCATTTCAAACGCAAACTTGGCAGCGTTATGCCAATGGCTACAGCGGAATGGTAGTGGCACCAACGGGTTTTGGGAAAACATTTTCAGTTTTTTTAGCTGTAGTTATCGATTACTTAAATCATCCAGATAAATATCCAAAAGGATTGAAACTACTATGGATAAGCCCTTTGCGTTCGTTGGCAAAAGACTTGGCAAAAGCGATGACGGAAGCCGTTGATGAGATTGGTTTGGATTGGTCAGTTCAGGTGCGGAATGGCGACACACCAACCAATGTGCGTCGAAAACAAGAGCGCTTAATGCCTGACGTATTGCTCACCACACCCGAAACCATGCATTTGCTGTTCTCACAAAAGAAGAATTCGAGATGGTTTAAAAATGTAAGATGTGTTGCTATTGATGAGTGGCACGAACTTTTAGGGAATAAACGAGGTGTACTAACGGAATTGGCAATTTCTCAATTACGAAGCTATTCACCGAAACTTCAAATTTGGGGAATAACAGCGACTATTGGTAATCTTGAGGAAGCAAAGCATGTTCTATTGCCATATCCCAATTTAAAAGTCACTCAAATAAAAGCAAAACAAAAAAAGAAAATTGATATTGTTTCGGTCTTGCCAGATGAAATAGAAGTGTTGCCTTGGGCAGGGCATCTCGGTGCCAAAATGGTAGATAAGATTTTACCAATTATTGAAAACAACACTACAACCTTAATATTTACAAATACTCGCGGCCAATCAGAATTGTGGTATCAATTATTACTTAATGCCAACCCGGAATTGGCTGGATTGTTAGCTATTCATCATGGATCAATCGATAAGAAACTGAGGAATTGGATTGAGGATAGCATTTCTAACGGCTATTTAAAAGCTGTGGTCTGTACGTCTTCTCTCGATTTGGGTGTGGATTTTAAGCCTGTGGATTGTGTGATTCAAATTGGTTCTGCTAAAGGCATAGCACGTTTTATGCAACGCGCTGGTCGCAGTGGTCATTCGCCATATGAGCGTTCCAAAGTTTATTTTATTCCTACACATTCTTTGGAATTGGTGGAAGTTTCGGCATTAAAGGAAGCCGTAAAACAAAATAAAATCGAAACCCGCGATCCAATGGTAATGACGTTTGACGTGTTGATTCAGTTTATGGTTACCAACGCTGTGGGCATGGGATTTGATTCTGAAAAGCTATTTATTCAAATAAAAGAAACGCATGCATTTAGTTACATCACTAAAGATGAATGGCAATGGTGCTTACAGTTTGTCACTAAAGGCGGAAAAACACTGAGTTCTTATGAGGAATTTCATAAAGTAATTAAAGATGAAGATGGTCTTTACAGAGTAAAAAGCCGACGCATTAGTATGCTGCATCGTATGAATATTGGTGCTATTGTTAGTGAAGTGATGTTAATGGTCAAATTCTTTTCTGGTGGCTATATTGGTATGATTGAAGAGTTCTTTATTTCGAAACTAAAGCCTGGTGATAATTTTATTTTGGCAGGCCGAGTTCTGGAATTAGCACAAATCAAAGATATGACCGTTTTGGTTCGTCGAAGCAAAGCCAAAAAAGCCGTGACGCCAAGTTGGTTGGGTGGTCGCTTGCCTTTGACGTCTCACCTGAGTCACTTTATGCGGTTAAAATTATCGGATGCGCTTGAACCTGGACGATTAGAAAAAGAACTTCGATTTTTGAACCCGCTTTTATCACGTCAAGATAATCATTCCCATATACCAAAAGATGATGAGTTTCTAGTTGAAATGATTGGAACAAGAGACGGTCATCATTTGTTTATGTATCCATTTGAAGGCAGATTGGTACACGAGGTGTTTTCGGCATTAATGGCATACAGGATCAGTAAATTAAAGCCATTAACCTTTACAATTGCGATGAATGATTATGGTTTTGAATTATTAAGCGACCAACCGATTCCAGTAACCGAAGCCAATATTTCAAAATTACTAAGCAAGGAAAATCTAATGGATGATGTGATTGCGAGTATTAACGCGTCAGAAATGGCATCTCGAAAATTTAGGGATATAGCAGTAATAGCTGGTTTGGTAGTACAATCACAACCAGGCGCTCGAAAAAATAATAAAAGTCTGCAATCATCTTCAGGATTAATATTTAGAGTTTTGGAAGATTATGAACCTGAAAATTTGTTATTGAAACAAGCCTATACGGAAGTGTTCAACCAACAATTAGAAGAGGTACGTTTACAAGCTGCTTTTGAGCGTATTTCAAAGAGCAAAATCATTTTGAAACATGCCAAATCTTTTACACCTTTGAGCTTCCCGCTTAAAGTTGATAGTCTGCGAGGAACTATGAGCAATGAGAGTTTGGATAAACGTATTCAGCGTATTAAGGCACAAGCATTTAAGATTGATTGAGTTGTCATTTCGAGCATAGTGAGAAATCTCATAATTTTATTCTACTCAGTGAGGATGCAATGTCTCACATACGTTCGACATGACTAAATTACTTGGTTATTAAGAGTTTTCCATTTAGGATTAAACGTTGTAATCAATTTATTTTTCTTTTCACGACGCCATTTTTTCAATTCTTTTTCTCTTGAAATAGCTTCTCTCGGGTATTCAAATCCTTCGTAATATACCAAATAGATACAATTATATTTACCAGCAAACGATTTTCTAGAATTCTGACTGTCAAAGAAATGCTGATCTAATCTTCTTTGAATGTTATTTGTTATTCCGATGTATAGTGTGGTTCTATAAGGATTTGTTGTTATGTACACAAAGTGATTATAAAGCATCCATAAATATAAATAAAAGCTTGAAGTCATTTCGAGCAAAGCGAGAAATCACATAATTTTGAGATTTGAATGGAGCTATATGTGGGATGTCTCACGAAAGTTCGATATGACTAAAATTGTGAAACTAAAAATCATTACCGAAAATATTTCCGTAAAAAACGAAACGTTGACACTCACCAATCAACGCGCCATCTATTGGAAACGTGAAAGTGCTTTGATTCTATCCGATATACATATCGGTAAAACCGCACACTTCAGAAAACATGGTATACCTATGCCTGATGGTGTGCTTCAGAACGATTTAGAACGTTTGAAACAATTGATTCTTTATCTCAAGGCTCAAAAAATATTGATTGTTGGTGATTTATTCCATGCGGAGGCTAACGTAGATATGGACACTTTTCAATTATGGCTAAATCAGTTTGAAGATTTACAAATCGTTCTGATTAAAGGAAACCACGATAGACTTTCAAAAAACATAGTTTCAAAGTTTGATTTTGAGATTGAAAAAGAATTGGAAATTTCACCTTTCACCTTTGTGCATGAGCATTTAAAAAAGCATTCAGAACAATTTACGATTTCAGGTCATACCCATCCTGGTGTAAGGATAAAAGGTAAAGGCAAACAATTTTTAAAATTACCCTGTTTTCAAGTGAGTGGACATCAAATTATATTGCCTGCATTTAGCTTATTTACCGGGTTGAACACGCGCTCTCAGCCAAAAGATTCGGTTTGTTATGCTTTTACAGATACCTCGATTTTTAAATTTTAGAACAGATTAGAATTATTTTTTCATTGTTTAAATTAGTAGTAAAGAACAAATAAATAGTTCCACCATCCTTCACTTTAAATTTTTTACGAATGTCCGCAACAGATAGCGGAAAATTCCGAGTCGTGATATTTGCTTTTTGAATTTTTAATTTAGAAAAAGCCTTTTTATTAAAAGGAATAACATTTTCAATATTGAATCGTCTTCCGGGAAAATCAATTAATGTTTCAGAAGTATATAAATGCGAATGTTTATGAAGTTTTTTTACTCCCAAATTAGAACTAACCGAATTAAATGCTCCAGCTTTTAAAATGGCTGAATTTGGCTCGTACAAATAATTAGAAGGTCGGGTGTATTCAACTTTTGCAGTAGATTCTTCATCATAATAGAAGTCAAAAGTTTGTTTGTTTTCTTTTTGAATATTGACTGTTTTGATTAAAATGGATCCAGAATAGTTGCGTTCTAAAATCCACAATAACTCCTTTACTTCATTATTTACTGCGACTACGTGAATTTCCTTGACGTTACTTAAATCTAAAAGTGTGGCAGAAATATCTAATAAAGGCGATGTTTTTATCATCACGTTTTCTGCATATTTTAAAAGTAACCCCTGATACGTTTTAACGTTTGGCGTACAATCCGTTATTAAAAACACCTTGTTTTTGGAATCGTCCCGTCTGGAAGGATCGATGTAAATCCAATCGAACTGCTTATCCAATTTTTTTAAGGTTTCAATTCCATTTTCATTTATACATTCAACATTTGAAACTTGTAAATTGTGATAGTTATGAGCTACTATATCAGATAGTTCTGTATTGATTTCACAATGGATCACATTTTCAATTTGCTTTGAAAAGTAATAAGTATCCACACCAAAGCCACCCGTGAGATCGATTAAATTTTTTCCAGAAACCAATTTAGCTTTATGCTCAGCTGTTATTTCAGAGGACGTTTGCTCAATATTTAATTTATTTGGGTAGTACACATATTCAGTATTGAACCAAGTGGGTAACTTTTTTTTAGCACGTTTTTTTGATTCAATTTGCTCTATGATAGTTGTATTATCAACATTGTCAAACGCAATACCCTTTAATAATAAATCTGCTATATCTGCATTCAGATTTGAATTAATGAACTTTTGAATTTGAGTATTTAAAATGGAAGTTTTCAAACCGAAACTATAAGTTTTTAGTCAAGCTTTTAACTACCCTATATTCGTTAAAGAATTCTTTAGCAATAACTTTTATAGCTGTATACAACGGAATTGCAACGATTAAACCCGTCATGCCAAAAAGTAACCCAAAAATGATGATGATAAGGAATATTTCTAACGGGTGTGATTTTACGCTTTTAGAAAATATTAATGGCTGACTAAAAAAGTTATCTACCAATTGTGCAACAATAAATCCTATCATCACATAAATTGCTTTTGGTAAAATCACAGCACTGAAATCTTGGCCGAGATTACTGCTTATGGTTAAAAGTAAAATTAAAACAGCACTAATTAATGGCCCTACGTAAGGAATTATATTCAATAACGCGCAGAGAGTAGCAATCACTAGAGCATTCTCGATACCAAATATAAACAGTACTATAGAGTATATTGTAAAGAGGATTAGGATTTGAAGAATGAGTCCTGTAAAATATCTAGATAGTAAGTCTCTTATGGTGGTCAAAGTTTTCTTGAGTTTTACATCTTCGGATTTTGGGAAAAATGTAACAACTGATCTGGTAAACATCTTACTATCTTTAAGAAAGAAAAACAATATAAAAAGAACGGAAAACAAACCAATTCCAAAGCTACCAAATCCTGAGATGATTGAATTCAGAAAATCAGGAATGAATCCAAAATTAAATTCTGACATATATTCCGAATCTTTAAATGAAGTCTCGACTTCTTGTTTACTCAGCCCAAAATTATCTATAAATTCTTGATAGATGCTATCTATGTTGGTTTGGAGCAACTCTACATCCAGCAATGCAAGATTTTGACTTTGTTCAATTACTAAAGGAATAAAAAGTCCAATAATACCTAACACGATGCACAAAAAGAAAATCATTGTAGTTACCACGGCTAACGTTTCATTGAACTTTAATGTCTTTTTTAAGAAAATCATTATTGGTCGCCCAACTAGAGAAAGAAATCCTGCAATAGCCAAATAAACTATGACAGATTGTATTTGATAAAGAAAATATAAGAGAAAGGTTATACCAGCTAAAATAGCTAATGCTCTTAAAATACCGTTGGCTATAATTTTTGAATTCACTTTAAATAATAAAGTTTGTACTGAGAAATTGATTGTTGTCTTTGTAAAACTAAGAATTAAATATCTTTGGTAAGTTGTTTCACGATTTTATATTCTGATAAAAATTCTTTAGATATTACCTTTAGTGTGGTGTATACCGGTACGGCTAAAATCATTCCAGGTATACCAAATAGAAGCCCTCCCATAAATATTACAATAAAAATTTCCAATGGATGTGATTTTACACTTTGACCAAAAATAATCGGCTGAGAAAAAAAATTGTCAATAAGCTGGATAATAGATACACCTACCAGAACCGTGATTAGGTCAGGTAGTAACTGGGTCGAAAAATCCGATGCGAGATTAGCGGATAACACAATTAGCATAATCACCATTGCACCAAGTAATGGACCTAAATATGGAACAATATTTAGAAAGGCACAAACCAAGGCAACGGCAAGAGCATTTTGTATACCGAGACTATATAATAGAATAAAATATAATATGGCGATTACCAGCATTTGGCAGAGAAGTCCTATAAAGTAACGAGTGAGTAGTGATTTTGATTTATTAAGAACAAGCAAAAACCGTTTCTCCTTACCGATATCTGCAAAAGCTATGACCATATTAGGTATCAGATTATCATCCTTGAGCAAAAAGAAGCTAATGAACAGAACAGAAAATAAACCTACAAGGGTGTTAAATATGTTATCGAAAAAAACATCCAAAACACCATCAATAAATTCAGAATTTAGATTTTGAGCAAATTCTGCCTCTTTAATAGCCTCAAAAAGATTTATTTGTTCTAGACCTAAATAATCACTGGCTTGTAGGCTTAATTCATTTAGATCTTGTTTGACAACATCAAAATTAATCTGAGAAATATTCTTACCCTGTTCTACAATTATGGGTAGAAAAATCCAAAGCATAAGGCAAACAACGGAGATCATCACAACTAGCGTGACAACGGATGCTAAAGTCTTTGAAAATTTAAGTTTTGTTTTAAGAAAAATTACCAAAGGTCTGCAGACTAATGCAAGCACTCCAGCTATAAAAGCAAAAAGAATAAGCACCCTAATTTTGAACAGTACAAACAGCACAATACAGATACCGATGATAATTCCTAAGGTCTGTAAATTGCTTTTTGTAAGTTTACTGGCTTTAATCATAACTCTAAATCATATCGCAATATAGGCAATGTTAAGAATTGATTTTAATTGAGAATCAAATGAGTTAATTTTTATAGGATTTGATTGAGTTGTTTAGTCATCTCATAAAGTGCAATACTTGTGGCATGCGTGACATTCATACTACTATTTTGACCAAACATATCAATATGTAAGATAGCATCAACTTGACTCAAAATAAAATTGGAAACACCAAAATTTTCATCGCCCAAAATTAAAACAATAGGCTTATTAGAGTTAAGTTGAAAACTGCTGAGTGGTTGGCTGTTTTTTGTAATTTCTAAAGCTATTAGATAATAATTATTTCTTTTGAAATCCTCAATAATAAATTTGATTTCCTTTTCTATTGTGTAATCCACATATTTTTCGGTAGCACGAGAGGTTTTTGTCATTCGCTTTCCCATTGAAATATTATTACCGCAAAATATTATCCGTTCAATTCCAAAAGCGTCAGCCGCTCTAAATAGACTTCCTATATTTGGTGCATTGGTGATATTGTCACAAACCAATATGATCGGCAATTTCTTTTTCTTGAATTTAGAGGTGTAGTGGTTGAGTTGCATTTTCAGTAGTCAATAGTCAGTATTCAGTAGTCAGTAGTCAGTAGATTAGTATTAAATTCTAATCTACCATCTATTATTTCTGATATTCAATTCTCAAAAGCATATTTCACAATATTCGCACCCATCTTGAGTGCTTTTTCACGAACATCTTCAGGATCGTTATGCACTTCTTGGTCTTCCCAGCCGTCGCCTAAATCGCTTTCAAAAGTAAAAAGTAGTACCAGTCTATCTTCAAAAAAGATGCCCAACGCTTTTGGTGCCTTGCCATCATGCTCGTGAATTTTTGGCAGACCGTTTGGAAAATTATATGCAGAATTAAAAATTTTGTGGTTTTTAGGAATTTCTGTTAAGTCATTATTTGGGAACACTTTTTTTAACTCTTTTTTAATGTAAGGTTCCAAGCCATAATTATCATCAATATGAAGAAATCCGCCCGAAACGAGATACTTTCTAAGGTTTTCGGCATCTTCATCACCAAAGAATACATTCCCGTGACCAGTCATGTGTAAAAGTGGAAATTGATAAATGTCCGTGCTTCCAGCTTCAACGGTTTGAATACTTTCATTAATATTTGTATCGATATTGTCGTTGCAGTACTTTACCAAATTCGGTAGCGCTGTAGGGTTACCATACCAATCTCCACCACCCTTGTATTTGAGCACTGCCAAGTCTTGGGCAAAGCTTGTTAAACTAATCACAAAGACTGCTAAAAATGTAAGTAAAATCGATTTTTTCGAACTAAAAAGCATACTGTAAATGTAAAAAAGAATTACTATGAAATCGATATTATTAACACTATTTATGGTTCCATTATTGCTTTGTAGCGATAAAACCGATACAATAAATAATGAAATAAAAAATGAAAGTCCGGTAGTTTTAGAATTGTTCACATCACAAGGCTGCTCAAGCTGTCCGCCTGCTGATGAATTGTTAAACGAAGTGAAAAGTAATAAAGTTATCGCTCTATCTTATCATGTTGACTATTGGAATTATATTGGATGGAAGGATCCATTTAGTAAAGAAAAATACAGCAATAAGCAAAGAAGATATGCTTCAAAATTTAATAGTAGTTCTATTTATACACCTCAAATTGTAGTGAATGGTAAAGAACATTTTGTCGGTTCAAATGAAAGTATATTGAAAAATAAAATTTCCGAATACTCTAAAAAAACATCAAAAAACTACATTACTATTTCTGAAGTTTCAAAATCGAATAATAAGATTGACTTTAAATATGGTACTGAAGGCAATTTGCAGGACCAAAATCTGCGAATTGTTTTGGTTATCAATCAAAGAACAACGTCCGTAAAACGAGGTGAAAACCGAAACAGGGAATTGGTGAATAGCAATATTGTAGTCAATGAGCAACTTTTTAATCTCAAAAGTAACTCAATGAATGGATCTATTTTAATCCCAGAAATGGTAAGACCTGAAGACGAATTATCACTAATTCTGATTGTTGAAAATGATAAGTTGGATATTCTTACAGCAACTCAAAAAGCTGTTTAATTAATGATGAAAAAAAGCCACGGAGTGGCAAGCAGCAATGGCTGCCGTTTCTGTGCGCAATCGTGTTTCTCCCAAAGTAACAGGCATATAATTTTGATTTATAGCCAGCTCAATTTCATATGGACTAAAATCACCTTCAGGTCCTATTAAAATAATACAATTTGTGTTTGATTGCAGTTGTGACTTTAATGTTTTCTTATCCGTTTCCTCACAATGTGCAATAAATTTTTGCCCTGTAGTTTCTTGCGACAAAAATTCAGAAAATGTCGTAGGTGTATTCAAGTTAGGCTTATAGCATTGTAAGGATTGCTTCATTGCAGATTGAATGATTCGCTCAAAACGTTCGGTCTTTACTACTTTTCGTTCGCTATGGTCACAAATAATTGGTGTGATTTCTGTAATTCCTATTTCAGTAGCTTTTTCTAAAAACCACTCGTAGCGGTCATTCATTTTTGTTGGTGCAACTGCCAGATGTAACGTGTAGTTTCGTTGTGGTTGAAGTTCGCTTGATATAATTGAAACCGTACAATTCTTAATTTCAACAGATGTTAGCTCAGCGGTAAATAATGACCCTTTTCCATTGGTAATCTGTAATTGATCACCAACTTTTTTTCTCAAAACTTTGACAATATGTTTGCTTTCATCTTTATCAAAGTTGAAAAATGCATCTTTTTCAGATATGTTTGCGTTGTAGAACAATTGCATATTATGTTTTTTTTCTTTTTGAATAATGTCTTGTCGTGCTGAGTATCACATTCAAAATAAATAAGAATTGTGCTAAGACCAAAATCCCAATTAAGGTAATTGTCATAGTATCCATACTGTTTTGGCTGTCGAATAAAGGAAAGTCATTTGACAATTGATAATAAAGTTTGCCAATAGGATAAATAAGAATGCAGACAAGAGTAATGAAGGTGTGAGTTAAGGTAAACACACTAGCTAATCGTATGTTTATTTTTTCAAATAAATAATAGATAATGCCTATACTAAGTAAAAAGGCACTTATTAGAGCAACAGCATGGGTTTCATCTATAATAAAATACGTATCGTGAATATTAAAATTTATAACTGAATTTTCAATTCGTGAATTAATGATATAGTTAGTCAAAACAACATAAAAAGGAGCCAACCAAAAATAAAAATACGATTTCCTTAAAAGCTTCATAATTTATATCTTTAAGCGAGCCGTTGCCATCACATCAAAATCACTAAAATCTTTTTCCAAATATTTTAAATAACCAACAATAGCAATCATTGCGGCATTGTCTGTAGTATATTCAAATTTTGGAATGTAAGAAGTCCAACCGTGTTTTGTTTCGGCATCTTTAAGTGCTTTTCGGATTCCTGAATTTGCTGATACTCCACCACCAATGGCAATGTGCTGGATGCCAGTTTGCTTTACAGCACGTTTTAATTTGTCCATCAAAATCCCAATTATGGTGTATTGGATTGAGGCACAAATATCATTTAAGTTTTCTTCAACAAAATTGGGATTAGCTTTCACTTCACGCTGTACAAAATAAAGAATTGCTGTTTTTAATCCTGAAAAACTAAAATTCAATCCTTCTACTTTCGGCTTTGTAAATTTATAAGCTCTTGGGTTGCCAAGTTGCGCTCGCCGATCTATTTCCGGTCCGGCAGGGTAACCTAACCCTAAAACCTTACCGCTTTTGTCGTAAGCTTCTCCAACGGCATCGTCTATGGTTTCGCCAATTACTTCCATTTCAAAATAGTTATTAACTTTTACAATCTGCGTATGGCCACCAGAAATGGTCATTGCTAAAAATGGAAATGGTGGTTTTTTGTAATCGTTTTCGTCAATAAAATGAGCTAGAATATGACCTTGCATGTGATTCACGTCAATGAGCGGAATATCCAACCCATAGGCCAAAGACTTGGCAAAAGATGTACCAACCAATAAGGATCCCATAAGTCCGGGACCTCGGGTAAAGGCAATAGCATTTAATTGAGATTTATTGATTCCTGCCTTTTCAATGGCCTGATGTACTACCGGAACTATGTTTTGTTGATGTGCGCGTGAGGCCAATTCAGGGACCACACCACCATATTCGGCATGTATTTTTTGGTCTGCTACAACATTGCTTAAAATTTTATCGTTACAAAGTACGGCAGCCGAAGTATCATCGCAGGAAGACTCGATCCCAAGTATGTAAATATTTTCTTTTTGCATAGTCGAATTTGGGCACAATAATTGTTAATTTTGAACAGATTAGTTAAGCATCAACAAATACCCATATTATTTAGCAAAGATAGGGTTTTACAAACATAATTTCTAGCACATATTTTTATCAAACGGATACTCAAAATAATAGGTAAGTTAGTAGCAATTTTTCTGCTTCTGTTTATTATTGTCTTTTTGATACTTTCTATCCCTGCCGTGCAGACCAAATTAGGGCAATATGCTACAGATCGTATTAATAGCGATTATAAAACTAACATCAATATAGGAAGGGTCGGTTTGCAACTCAATGGAGATATTGAACTTAAGGATGTTTTGATACGTGATTATAAAAAGGACACGCTATTTGGTATTGGTGAACTCAACAGTTCCATCATCAGTTTTAGAAATTTATATAACGGCAAACTGAATTTTGGTGATATTGATATTCAGGATTTTGTTTTTAACCTAAAAACTTATAAAGGCGAAAGAGATACTAATCTAGATATTTTTGTCGCAAAGTTTGATGATGATAATCCAAGAAAAGAGAAAAGCGAATTTCTATTTTCCTCGAGCGACATGTCTATTGAAAATGGAATTTTTAGGCTAATAGACGAAAACAGAGAAAACCCGAAAGTGCTTGAATTTACCGACCTCAATGCCAACACAACAAACTTTCTTATTAACGGTCCAGAGGTCAGCACAAGAATTAATACGTTCAAATTTCGAGATACAAGAGGCATTGAGGTAATGAATTTAACCTCAAATTTTAAGTATACATTAACTGATATGACGTTTGAAGGGTTAAACATAAAAACAGAACGTTCAGAATTAAAAGGAGATTTACGTTTTGATTACAGGCGCGAAGATCTTCAAGATTTTGTGAATAAGGTGAATGTCACGGCAAGCTTTAAAGATTCTGAGGTTTCGCTAACCGAGCTAAATGTGTTTTTTGATGAATTCGGAACCAATCAGCGTGCGAGCCTTAATGCAGATTTATCAGGAACTCTTAATGATTTGAAAATTGAAAACCTTAACGCAAGCACCACAAGGAATACGCGTATTATTGGCGATATAACCTTTAAAAACCTTTTCAGTCGCGACGAGGACAGTTTTGCTCTAAACGGCCAGTTTCAAAATCTAGCTTCAAATTATTACGATTTAACAGCCTTATTGCCTCGCATTTTGGGCAGGACCGTACCAACAGTATTATCTAAGGTGGGTAATTTTACTATTCAGGGAACATCTTACATAACAGCCAAAGCAGTGAAGGCAGACCTTAAAATCCAGACCGATTTAGGTTATTTAGAATCTGATTTACAGCTCACTAGTATTGATAACATTGATAATGCAAGCTACGTCGGTAACGTCATTTTTCAGGATTTTGATATTGGTAAATTAGTTAATGAACCTTCTTTAAAAACGACCTCTTTAGATTTGGACGTCAACGGAAAAGGTTTTACGGTAAATAATTTAAAAACAAAGATTGAAGGAGACATATTTTTATTGGATTATAATGGTTACGTTTATAAGAATATCAATGTTTCAGGTGATCTGGGAAGCCGAATATTTAACGGGTTGGTAGAAGTAAATGATCCCAATCTTCAACTTAATTTTGATGGATTGGCAGATTTAAGTCAGGACGAAAATAAATTCAACTTTAAAGCAGATGTACCTTATGCCAATCTTAGAGTGCTCAATTTTGTAACACGAGATAGTATAGCAGAGTTTAGGGGAAATGTGAATATGACCGCCAATGGCTCCAGCTATGACAATGCTTACGGCACAATAAATATTCAAAATACAACTTACAAAAATCAGGACAACACTTATAACTTTGAAGATTTTAAGATTGTTTCCTCATTTGACAATGAAGAGCGGACGCTCACCATTAACTCCCCAGACATCATCGATGGAAAAATCACTGGAAAGTTTAAAATTGACGAAATTTTAGATCTGACGGAAAATTCAATTGGTAGTATTTATACCAATTACATCCCAAATGAAGTTGAGGCTGGACAGTATCTTGATTTTAAATTCAACATTTATTCTAAAATTGCTGCGGTATTTTATAAGGATTTAATCTTGGGGAAAAACACGTTTATCGAAGGTCGCATTGAAACGGATGAAAAGGGTTTTGAGCTTAGGTTTAATTCACCTGAAATAAAATTCAAGCAATATTTTGCAACGTACATCGACTTACGTGTGGATAATAGTAATCCCTTATTTAATACGTTTGTTGAAATTGATAGTCTCAACACAGGATTCTATAACGCTTCGGATTTTAGTTTAATTAATGTCACCAAAAGGGATACCTTATTGATTAAGACTGAGTTTAAGGGTGGTAAAAATAATATTGACGATTATAATCTTAATCTTTTCTACACCATTGGTCAAGACAATAAATCCATCATTGGCTTTAAAAAGTCAGAATTAGAGTTTAAGCAAAATGATTGGTTTATTAATTCGGAACAAGACACACTTAACAAAATAAAATTTGACCGAAAATTTAAGACGTTCGATATTTTTCCGATTAGAATCACTCAAGGAAGAGAGGAGATTTTACTTTCTGGTGTTGTTTCTGATTCACTTAACAAAAATCTGACGGCAAGTTTTAAAGATGTCGAGCTGCGAAAAATCACTCCACAAATAGATAGCCTTGATTTAAAAGGAACGGTTGATGGCAAACTGAATCTGGTTCAGAATAATGGCGTGTATTTGCCAAAATCTGATGTAGTTGTTAGCAATCTATTTGTAAACGATTTTGATTTAGGTATACTCACGGCCAATATTGAAGGAAACAATTCTATCACCGACTACGATGTAAATGTGTCTTTGGTCAATGACAATGTAAAATCTCTATCTGCTTTAGGAAGCATCAATTTTACGGAGAACAATCCTACCATTAATCTCGACGTAGCTTTTGATGAATTTTTGCTCGACCCACTAAATCCATTAGGAGAAGGTGTAATAAACAATATTAGAGGTTTGGTATCAGGAAATGCCAAAGTTACAGGGAGCCTTAAAAAACCCAGTATTGATGGAAAGCTGCTTTTGGATAGGGCAGGTCTGGCCATACCTTATCTTAATGTAGATTATGATTTCGATTTTGATTCGGAAGTGACATTGTCCAACCAGCGATTCATTTTTAACAATGTTGCGATGACCGATTCAAAATTTTTCTCAAAAGGGAATCTGAACGGCTTTATTGAACACGATAATTTTACCGATTGGGAACTAGGACTGGATTTAACCACCAAACGTTTACTGGTATTGAATACAGAAGAAACCCTCGATGAATTGTATTACGGGACGGCCTTTGTTTCTGGCAATGCGCAAATATATGGACCGACCGATAAATTAGTGATAGATGTTGAAGGTAGCACAGCTTCGGGTACGGTTTTTAATATTCCATTGAATGATTCCGAAAGTTTTGGTGACAACTCGTATATCCATTTCTTAAGTCCAGAAGAAAAAGCAGCAAGAGTTAACGGTGTGGCTTTTGAGCAGACCGAAATTAAAGGTTTGGAGCTTAACTTTGATTTAGACGTTAACCAGAATGCTACTATAGAGATAGTAATAGACAAAGAAGCCGGAAGCACTATCAAGGGCAGAGGCGAGGGTAACTTGGTGTTTTTAATTAATACCAATGGCAGATTTAATATGTGGGGCGATTTTGCAGTGTTTGAGGGAATTTATAACTTTAAGTACGGAGGCTTTGTAGAAAAGCGCTTTGAGGTTGAGCAAGGTGGAAATATAGTTTGGGAAGGCGATCCATTAAAGGCACAAATTAACTTAAAGGCATTATATAGAACTACGGCTAACCCTTCTATTTTATTAGATAATCCAATAAGTCAGCGAATTCCGGTAGAGGTAGAAATTCAACTTACAGGACAATTGGAGCAACCACAACCAGATTTTAATTTGAGGTTCCCAAATGTTACTTCAACTGTAAAATCAGAGCTGGATTATCGTTTATCTTCAAAAGTAGAGCGAGATAATCAAGCACTAACATTATTGGCTACGGGTGGGTTTTCCAATGGTGTGCGAGGTGTGAACTTTACGGGAACATTGTCTGAACGCTTAAGTGGGATAGTCAATAACATTCTCGGTGGCGCTAACGAAAATTTAAATGTAGGTCTGGATTTGGAACTAGGACAAGATACACCAGAATTGCAAACTAATAATAGAGTGGGAGTGACGCTTCAAACTAGAATAAGTGACAAGATTTTAGTTAATGGTAAGGTCGGAGTTCCTTTTGGTACGGCCACTCAAACTGTGATAAGTGGGGATGTTCAAATAGACTTATTGTTAAATGAAGATGGGACATTGCGCGCGAAAGTTTTCAACCGTGAAAATAGCATCAGAAATTTTGGTCAGGAAATTGGTTACACACAAGGTGTTGGTCTTTCCTATAATGTAGAATTTGATTCATTTAAAGAATTAATTCAAATTATATTTTCAGGAAAAAATAGAAAAGATAAAAAAATCGAGGATACGGTCGAGAAGAACGCAAAATCAGAAGACGAAAATCTACCTTCCTACATCACCATGAAACAAAAGAAATCTAAATCTTAGACGGTTTTTTGGCAATTTGATTCGTCGATTGAAAATACTTATTAACGAAAACGTTTGAATTTCTCTGACCCTCTACATTTTCTTTAAATAGTCCTATTATTCTTTGCTTAGTTTATTAATTTTACTTTAAATAATTATATAAATGGCAAACACGATAAAAAAAATAGCAGTACTTACATCGGGAGGAGATTCTCCAGGAATGAATGCTGCCATTAGATCTGTTGTTAGAACTTGCGCATATCATAGCATTGAATGTATTGGAATCTATCGTGGATACGAAGGCATGATTGAAGGAGATTTTTTAGAAATGGATGCGCGTAGTGTAAAAGGAATTATTAATAAAGGAGGCACTATATTAAAATCAGCGCGTTCTAAAGAGTTTAGAACAAAAGAAGGTAGGGAAAAAGCGCACACCCAATTAGTAAAGGCTGGTGTTGATGCTTTTGTTGTTATTGGTGGAGACGGAAGTTTTACTGGTGCAATGGTATTTAACTCAGAATTTAACTTTCCTGTAATGGGAATTCCAGGAACAATTGATAACGATATTGTAGGTACTTCCCATACGTTAGGCTATGACACTGCTTTAAATACCGTAGTTGAGGCTATTGATAAGATCAGAGACACAGCCAGCTCGCATAACCGACTGTTTTTTGTTGAGGTAATGGGAAGGGATGTTGGTCACATTGCTCTAAATGCAGGCGTTGGAGCTGGTGCAGAGGAAATTCTTATTCCTGAGGAAGACTTAGGTTTAGATAGATTATTAGAATCATTGAGACGGAGTAAAGCGTCAGGAAAATCGTCAAGTATCGTAGTTGTAGCTGAAGGGGACAAAATTGGCAAAAACGTATTCGAATTAAAAGATTATGTAGAGGAAAACATGAGCGAATATGAAGTACGAGTATCCGTTCTTGGTCATATGCAACGTGGCGGTTCTCCATCCTGTTTCGATAGGGTCTTGGCTAGTAGAATGGGTGTAAGAGCGGTAGAGGGTTTGTTGAATGGAGAAAGCAACCTAATGGTTGGTCTTAAAAATGATGTTATGACAACAACCCCTTTCAATCAATCAGTAAAAGGCAAAATGCCAATAAACAAGGAGCTTTTAAGAGTTTCGGATATAATGACAGTTTAACACATGTAAAACAAATTTAGAATAATATGTCAAATTTAAAATTAGGAATAAACGGATTCGGTAGAATTGGACGAATAGTTTTTAGAGCAACCGTGAAAAGAGACAATGTAGATGTTGTAGCTATTAATGATTTGTTGGATGTTGAGCATTTAGCGTATCTTCTCAAATATGATTCTGTTCATGGACCGTTTGATGGAGAAATAGAAGTAAAAGATGGTCATTTGGTTGTGAACGGAAAAACGATTAGAGTCACATCAGAAAAAGATCCAAAAAATCTTAAATGGGATGAAGCTGGTGCCGATGTGGTAGCAGAATGTACAGGGATTTTCACTTCAATGGAAACCGCTCAATATCACATCGATGGTGGAGCAAAAAAAGTGGTGATTTCAGCACCTAGCAAAGATGTGCCAATGTTTGTAATGGGTGTGAATGACGATAAGTTAACGTCAGATAATAAAATTGTTTCGAATGCATCATGTACAACCAATTGTTTGGCGCCATTGGCAAAAGTAATTGAAGATAATTTTGGTATAGAAGAGGCTCTTATGACTACTATCCATGCAACCACCTCTTCTCAATTTACAGTTGATTCACCAGCACGTAAAAATTATCGTTTGGGACGTAGTGCCCTTAACAATATTATACCAACTTCAACTGGAGCTGCAAAAGCAGTAGGGAAAGTAATTCCGGAGTTGGACGGTAAATTGACAGGCATGGCCTTTAGAGTACCAACCGTAGATGTATCTGTCGTGGATTTGACCGTGAGAACAAAAAAGGATACATCTTTAGAAGAAATCAAAGCAGCAATGAAAAAAGCAGCTGACGGAAGTATGAAAGGTGTTATGGGATATACTGAAGATGCCGTTGTTTCCCAAGATTTTGTGAGCGAAGAAAGAACGAGTGTTTTTGACGCGGATTCTGCTATAGAATTAAATTCAAAATTCTTTAAATTAGTATCTTGGTACGATAATGAGTTCGGCTATTCAAATAAATTGGTAGATTTGGCAGAGAAGGTAAATAACCTTTAAAATTTATAATATAACTATTGTAAAAATTCTGTAGAATTATGATAGTGTCATTTTCTATGGAATTTTTTTATACCCTAACTATATGATTTTAATTACAGACGGAGGTTCAACAAAGTGTGATTGGATTGCTATTAACGAAGATGGCAGCAGAAGCATAGAAAAAATTAGAACTAAGGGCCTCAATCCAGCTATAATTGAAGAAAAAAAACTAAGAAAGACCATAAGAAAAAGTCAGGAATTAATGGCTTTGCAAAATGAGGTCACTCACGTATTTTTCTATGGAGCTGGTTGTGGAACAGAAAAACCAAGACTGTTACTAAAATCTATTTTATCATCTATATTCACTAAAGCTCATATAGAGGTGAAGGAAGATACCTATGCTGCTGTGAGAGCATGCATCAATAAAAAGGACGAAGCTGCAGTAGTCTGTATTTTGGGTACTGGTTCTAATTGCAGCTATTTTGACGGCAAGGATTTGCACCAAAGGGTTTCAAGTCTTGGATTTATTTTAATGGATGATGCTAGTGGCAATTATTTTGGCAAGCAATTGATACGCGATTACTATTTCAATAAAATGCCAGAAACCATTAAATTTTCTTTTTCAACTAAGCACAATTTGGACGCAGACCATATTAAACATCATTTATATAAGCAACCTAACCCGAGTGCCTTTCTCGCTGGTCATGCTGAGTTTATGTTTTTAAATAAGGACTCAGAGTACATCAGGAACCTCATTAGAGATGGAGTTCGATTATTTACCGAAAATATGATATTGCAGTTTAAAGAGGAATTAAAAAGCTGTCCAGTTCATTTTGCTGGTTCCATCGCTTATTATGCACAGGATCAAATAAGGGAAATAGCTAAGGAATATGGTTTTACAGTGGGTAATTTTGAAAGAAGACCTATAGAAGGTTTGGTAACTTACCACGTTGAGAATTTGAAATAACCTAATTTCTCGCTACATGTAAAATTTTTAATAAGCTGTTGATAAAACTAACTATTGCAGTTGTGAAACTTATAATTTGGTTATATCTTTGTCACATCTAACGCGTAAATAACAGAAAACAATGTTCGAATTTGATCAATATTTAGGATTTTTAGCATTTTTAACCATACTTACTATTGGTTTTTGGTTAATGATTTTCCTTTTAACCTTTGTGATCCCTTACTGGGTATTTGGTTCTGCTATTGAGCGTTTTAAAGAAATTAAAGAAGAAAGAAAAGAAAAACGTGCTTTGGAGTCACGATAACAAAATTTATATATAAAATTAAAGAGCGCAATTTGCGCTCTTTTTTTTGTTTAATTTTAAGACGAATTTAATATTTCAAAATTATGCTTTTACGTTGTATTATATTTTTCTCAATATGCATTTCAACTCAAGTCCGAGGACAGCAAATTTTACCAGAACGCCAACGTGCCGAAGTAGTTGATAATATCCTTAAGGAGAGATTCGATAATCTATTACCGCAATTAATGGATAAGACCGGATTTGATATGTGGATTATTATTTCGCGGGAATACAACGAGGACCCAGTACTAAAAACCATGCTGCCTGCAACTTGGCTTAATGCGAGACGCAGAACTATTTTGGTGTTTTACAGGAATAAAGAAAAAAATACAATTGAAAAACTGGCTGTGGCGCGCTACAATTTTGGCGAAAATATAGTATCTGCCTGGGAAAAGGAAAAACAGCCCGACCAATGGAAGCGATTAGTTGAAATTATTGAAGAAAGACAACCAAATTCTATAGGACTTAACTATTCTGAACATTTTAATATTGCCGATGGTTTGGTAAAAACAGATTATGATGAATTTATGTCGTACCTACCTAAATCATACAAATCAAAAATAAAATCCGCCGAAAAACTTGGAATCGCTTGGATTGAAACCCGAACAGAAACCGAAATGGTCATCTACAATCAGCTGATAGATATTACACACGATATTATTGCTGAAGCTTTTTCAGAAAAAGTAATTACTCCGGGCATAACAACGACGACAGATGTAGAATGGTGGATGCGAGATAAAGTCACATCGTTGGGATTAGAAACGTGGTTCCATCCAACGGTTGATGTCCAAAGAACAGCAGAAGAATTGGGTAACCATCTGTATGCGTTTTCAAACCGGCCTGAAGATATGGTAATTCTACCAGGTGATTTGTTGCATTGTGATTTCGGTATTACTTATTTAAGGTTGAATACAGACTGCCAAGAATTAGCCTACGTTTTAAAACCAAATGAAACTGAGCCTCCAAAATTTTTAGTTGAGGCTTTAAAAGATGGAAACCGAGTTCAGGACATATTCACTTCAAATTTTGAAACTGGAAAAACAGGCAATCAAATTTTAAAAGAATCTTTAAATATGGCAAAAGACGAAGGACTTAGACCATCAATTTATACACATCCTTTGGGTACTTATGGCCATTCTTCGGGCACAACGCTTGGCATGTGGGATTCACAAAGCGGAGTTCCCGTAAATGGAGACTATCCTCTACACGAAGATACAGTTTATGCGATAGAACTAAATACCACTGTAAGCATTCCAGAATGGAAAAGAGACATTAGGATTATGCTTGAAGAAGCCGGTTTTTGGGGTGAAAATGGATTTCGATATGTGAACGGTCGGCAAACAAAATTGTTGACTATTCCAAGGGTTAAAAATCATCAAGGGAATTAATAACCTTACTTGTTTGAATGCCTATAAAACAAATAAGAAGCAATTAAACCTATAAGTGTAAAAACACCCATCACTCCAAAAGCGTTTTGTAAGCCTACTGCGCCTTTGTCCGCATCCAAAAAATAACCCATTACTAAACCTGCAAAAATATCTGGTGTATAACCAACAATGGAAATGAATCCAACGGCTGTTCCTGTCACAGCAAGTGGAATTTTAGCTTCTTCAAGTGTTGCGAAATAAAGCACTCTTGCCGAATACACCCCTAATGCCATAGTTCCAATAGACAATATAAATAGAAGCGTTGTGGAGTCATCAATTATTCCAAGGTAGAAAATTAAACTAGTTACGGTCATTAAAAAGAAACCAACTACAATCCAAAGAGAGGCTTTTGTTCGGTCAGCAAGTAAACCAATGACAACTCCAATTACTGGTCGCATATATAACAGATAGGTACCGACCTTGGCAGCTTCAATTTTATTATAATTCATAACTTGTTCTGCATATTGGCTAAACAAATCGGTCATTTTATATCCGTAATAGGCACAAAGAATAATAATCATGAGCAGCCAAACGGCTTTGTATTTCATTACGATCCTAAAATTTTCAATCGTCAATAATTTAGAGGTTTTTTTTATATCAATGTTGCTGGTATCATTGAATCTTAGCAAGAAAAATATCATGAATCCAATTACCATAACAGCAATTGAGGTATAAGTTATTACTTGTTTAAATGCTATTCTTCTTTCTTCAATTGAGGTCAATTCAATCTCTTTTGTAATAAAAAGCGAAAAAATAATTACACCTACCGATCCAAAAAGTGCAGCTACCAAACCACGACCTCCATCCAAAAAGCCAAAAGCAATACCTTGTTTATCTGAGCCTCCCCAAATTCGTGTTGCTTTGATCATTGCAGCCCAAAACAAGAAAATTGTGGTAAATCCCCAAAACCCATAAAGTATGTGAAGGTTGTAAAGATTCGGATAAGTGGCTAAATAGAATCCGCCTAAAGCAGTAAGAATTAATGCAACTGACATTAATAAATTTGGTTTAAATCTATCTGCCAAAGGACCACCAAATAGATAGGAAGCCAATGCCACTATTCCGTAGGCTGAAAAACAACTACCCAATTCGGTTTGAGAAATTGAAAACGATTCTAAGAACGTTGTTCTAAATATACGCTGTAGTACAAAAGGCAAAATAAAAACAGCCTCTGCAGCTAATATTAGAAGAAGTATTACATGCAGAGGTTGTTTTTTGGGTCTTTCCATATAGTTTAATAAGGATAGAATAGATAGACTTTAGAATTAGGACCAGATTTCAACTTTTTCTTTAAATTTTTATGCAAAGTTTGAAAATTCTCGTAATTAATTCCTTTACAAATACCGTAACCGTAGTGATATCTGAGAAATTCAATATCTAATTCTGTTAGTCTTTTTTCTTGAGAGTGACAACTAGAAAAATAACTTTCACATGGCAATTCTTTCAACATTCTAAAATATCCTAGAGATTGAACAAAAAATCTTTTCATCTCCATAAGTTGAAGTTTTTTGCTAAAATAAACCTCTGAGTTTATGCGCATAGCTAGTTTATCAATTTCGCCATTTTTCCAATGCATATAATAAACAGATTTGTCTTTTTTATTAATTTTAGATTCGTAATCATAATCTTCACTCGTATAAATAACGTAATTAGATGCTTCAACTTTATTCACGTAGTTTACAGAAAGCGAATCTATTTGAGCTAAAACATCGTCAACGAAATTTTTAAAATCTTTCTTAACATCTTTTTCTATATTTTTAGCAAAGAAAATGTTCAATGGTTTTTTCCAGTAAAGGGTTGTGCGCTTATTGTCTGTGCTGTCGTTTCTAAGACCAAATGCTGTCTGAGCATAAATATTTAGAAATGTTGAATCTTTGTATTTGTAGGGTACCATTCTACCATTAGGTCTAGGCTTGTTTGGCATAAGTACAAGCGTATCTTTCTTCACATATCTAAAATTCAACGAGTCTTTTTTCGTCAAAGGACCAAAGCCAGCATCTCTATATTGTTTAATTGGTATATATGTTCTGAAAATGGTATCTCCTTTTCTATTCTGTGCGTTAAGTATGCAAAAACTAAAAATTAGCCAAATTAATAAAGTTGTAGCATGTTTCATAAGTCCGATAAGTAAGTGCTAAGAATTTTGTTATATTCTGTTGAGTTTATGGATTCGTGAAAAATATAATTATAGTGAATTTTAAGTATCAGTAAATCGTGTTTTGATAAAGTGTCGGAGTTCTCGTAAATTGGGCTAATTAAACTTGTCTTATCTTTAAATATTCGAATTGGAAAAAAACGCCCAAGGCTTAGAAAAAAAAGTTGCTTAAGGCTTTTTTCTTGTATTGTTTTCTTGTCGTGATTTGTATTTATTTTTAAAACGCAGCTTTTTATCCTAGAAAAACCTCCTTTTGTCATTTTATAGCTACCATTATTAAATGCAAATTTCTCTTTTTCTTCCTCACTTTTAAATTTATAACTGTCTAAGTTAAATTCTTCATCACTTGATTTTATCAAGTAATTAGCGTCGTCGATATTTTTTGTTATTGAAATAGTTAAGTTTGGAATATTTTCGAAATTTTTAATAAAAGTAATTAGATTTTCTTTTAAATATTTGGGAATTGATTTGTCAAAATGCACTATTACTGGTGCTGTCCACTGATATAAATTATATGGGTTTTTTGAGTTTTTATTAGTGTAATAAAAAACCGAAATATTATGAGTACGAAGTGCATCTTGAGCTAAACTGTCTCTGAAGACTTCTTTGTCAAAAATGATTTTTTCTTTAAGAATAACTAAACTGTCTTTCTCATAAATTGAATTTTTAACTTTTTCGAATTTTAAAGGTTGTAGAATAGAGAATTTATCTTCTACTTGGCAAAACGCCAAATGAATATTAGTAGTTATCAGAAAAATAATTAAGAGTCTATTCGTAATCATACCTGCAAAACTCCCATATTAAAAGGTTTTTCGATGGGAGCGTGGTTAGCAGCTTCAATACCCATACTAATCCAAGTTCGTGTTTCTAATGGGTCAATGACTCCGTCGGTCCAGATCCTTGCAGCAGCATAATAGGGTGAGACTTGGTTGTCATATCTGCTTTTTATTTTATTGAACAACTCCTCTTCTTTTTCCTTGGTAATAGTCTCACCTTTTTTCTTGAGAGAAGCAGTTTCAATCTGAAGTAATACTTTAGCCGCAGAATTCCCACTCATCACAGCCAACTCAGCACTTGGCCAAGCTGCAATTAGACGCGGATCATAAGCTTTTCCGCACATGGCATAATTTCCTGCACCATAGCTGTTTCCAATAACTATTGTGAATTTGGGAACTACAGAATTACTGACAGCATTCACCATTTTAGCACCATCTTTAATGATACCGCCATGTTCAGACTTGCTGCCAACCATAAAACCTGTGACGTCTTGTAAAAATACCAACGGAATTTTCTTTTGGTTACAATTAGCTATAAAGCGAGTCGCCTTGTCGGCCGAGTCGTTATAAATAACACCTCCAAATTGCATTTCGCCTTTTTTAGTCTTAACTAATTTTCGCTGATTTGCAACAATACCTACTGCCCAGCCATCAATACGAGCATAGGCTGTGATGATAGTTTGACCATAACCTTCTTTGTATTCGTCCAATTCAGAATTATCAACCAAACGCTTAATAATTTCTTTCATATCGTATTGGTCTGCTCTGCTCTTGGGAATAATACCATAAATGTCCTCTGGATTTTCTGAGGGTTTAGCAGTTTTGACTCTATTGAAACCAGCTTTATCAAAATCACCAATTTTGCCAACTACAGATTTAATTCTGTCCAGCGCATCCTTATCATCTTTAGCTTTGTAATCGGTAACACCAGAAATTTCGCAATGTGTAGTTGCTCCACCAAGAGTTTCATTATCAATAGTTTCGCCAATAGCAGCCTTAACTAAATAACTTCCTGCTAAAAATATACTTCCTGTTTTATCAACAATCAAAGCTTCGTCACTCATTATTGGTAAATACGCACCACCAGCTACACAGCTGCCCATAACTGCTGCAATTTGGGTGATTCCCATGCTGCTCATAACGGCGTTGTTTCTGAATATACGTCCGAAATGTTCCTTATCGGGAAAGATTTCATCTTGCATAGGTAAAAACACACCAGCGCTGTCCACGAGGTAGATGATAGGTAATCGGTTTTCGATCGCTATTTCCTGAGCTCGAAGGTTTTTCTTTCCTGTAATAGGAAACCACGCGCCGGCTTTAACGGTTGCATCGTTAGCTACTACAATACATTGTTTGCCGCTTACGTATCCCATTTTTACAACAACACCACCAGAAGGACAACCACCATATTCCTTATACATGTCCTCACCAGCAAAAGCACCAATTTCGATGGACTTAGATTTAGGATCCAATAGATAGTTAACACGTTCTCTAGCAGTCATTTTACCTTTGTTATGATGCTTATCTATACTTTTCTGGCCTCCACCAAGTTTCACATGTGCCAATCTTTTCTTTAATTCTGAAAGTAAAAGTTTATTGTGGTCTTCGTTTTTATTGAAGTTTATATCCATTGGTTAATTTGTTTGCTACGAATTTACGAAACCCGTATCCAATTAAAAAGTGAATAATTTGTTAAAATAAAAAACATGGAAATATATTCCTTGGAAAATAAATTCATTTTCACTATTTTTGATTAACTAAAAAATTGAAAACTAAATGAAACATATTATAGCCTTCGCAGGGAGCAACAGCTCAGACTCAATTAATAAGCAATTGGCAACTTATGCAGCATCTTTGGTATCTGATGTTAAAGTTGAAGTTTTGGATCTTAATAATTTCGATTTACCAATCTACAGTAAGGACCTAGAAGCTAAAGAGGGCATTCCAAAAAATGCCATTAAGTTTTTAGATATATTAAAAAAAGGAGATGGGATTGTACTTTCTTTGGCAGAGAACAATGGCGCTTATTCTGCTGTATTTAAAAATTTGTTCGATTGGTTGTCCAGAGAAGAGCAGAAAAATTGGCTTGGAAAACCCATGCTACTAATGGCAGCATCGCCTGGTGCTAGAGGTGGGAAATCGGTATTGCAAATGGCCGCTGACCGTTTTCCGCGACACGATGCCAATATAGTCGGTAAATTTTCATTTCCTTCTTTCGATGAGAACTTCTCGGAAGGGAAAATTACTAACGATGACTTAAATAAGGAACTTTTAGAAGAAGTTAAACAATTTAAAAACAGCCTGTAACTATGGAAGTTAAACACGAAAAATTAAAATTGAAGAATCGCTTTGTCTTGATTGAAGACAAAAAAGAAATAGGTGAAATGACCTACGAATTTAGGAGAGATAACATTATGGATATCAATCACACTTTTATTGATGAAGATTACAGAGGAAAGGATTATGGACATAAATTGGTTGACGCTGCAGTAGCGTTTATGAGAAAGAATGATATTAAGGCAATACCAAGTTGTCCGTATGTAAAAAAGGTTTTTGATGAACATCCTAAATACTCAGATGTTAGATTATAATTCTACAATACAAATAATTACCAATGGGAGATCTAACAAAGGATATTAATTCAAAATTTGACAACAATCGTATAAAAGCATTGCTCAATATTTTGTATACAGCAAATTGGATTACTAGTTACCAAAATGAATTTTTTAAGGATTTTGGCATTTCTCCACAGCAATACAATATTTTAAGGATTTTACGTGGTGCAGATCAACCTCTAAAAGTGCAGACTATTAAAGATAGAATGTTAGAGCGCTCTCCCAATGCGACGAGACTGATGGATAAACTTTGCTCAAAAAATTATATTGAGCGGCTTCCATCAGAGGATGATAGACGCGTGGTGAAAATTGTGATTACAGATGCAGGTAAAAGATTATTGGCATCTATACCTAATAACCTTAATAAAGATTTACTCAAAAATCTAAGTGAGGAAGAGGCAGAACAATTAAGTGATTTGCTTGATAAAATGAGATAGAAAAACAGCAATGCAAATATTCTTTTAAGGATATTATAATAACTGCTTAAATGAAAACAAATACAATTAAACATATAGGGCGTAGCGAATTCGTTAATATGGGACCAATAAGGCTGCGTCAGCCATTACCAACAAAACGAATCGATAATATTGATCCGTTTATACTATTGCACCACTATGGGCCTTATGAAATATCAGCGGATAACAATCCATTCGATTTGGGGCCTCATCCACATAGAGGTTTTGAGCCTATTACTTTTCTTGTCCAAGGTGAACAATTACACAGAGATTCGCTCGGTAACGAAAGTATAGTTAAAGCTGGAGATGTGCAATGGACTACAGCTGGAAGAGGTATCATTCATGCTGAAAAACCAACAGCCGAATTCGTGAATAAAGGAGGTGTAATTGAAGGGATTCAATTATGGCTTAATTTACCTGCAGAAAAGAAAATGATTCCTGCCAATTACCAGCATGAAAAAGCTAAAGATTTTAGAAAAGTGATATCTGAAGATAAAAAAATAACAACTCAAATTATCGCTGGCGAACTTGAAGAAACTTATGGTAGAATTAAAACCCAAACTGCTGTAAATGCTTTTATGATTTATGCTGAAGAGGATGGTTATCAGTTTATTTCATTCGACAAAAGCCATCAATGTATGCTTTACCTTTTGAAGGGAAAAGTAATTATTAATGAATCTGAAACACTAGAATTCAATGAAAATCAGTTGATTCAATTTAACCAAGATGGAGAAGGTTTTTCAATTAAAGCGGCATCAAATAGTTTATTGTTATTCCTTTCTGGTGAACCACTAAACGAAAAAGTAGCTACTTACGGACCATACGTAATGAATACCCAAACAGAAATTATGGAAGCTATGAGAGATTACCAAATGGGCAAAATGGGTTTTTTAGTTCCTTAAACCTCAATGATCAGTCAAGGTCATTTTGGGTGCCAAAAACTTAAATAGAAATATTATCTCATAATTTCAATTAATGTAAGTCGTATCAAAAATAATAATATGAAAACAATTATCCACAAAGCAAATACAAGAGGTTATGCCGATCACGGCTGGTTAAAGTCGCATCATTCATTCAGTTTTGCGAGTTACCAAAACCCAGAACGTATGAATTTTGGTATGTTACGCGTATTAAACGATGACGTTGTTCAGCCAAAAATGGGATTTGGAACGCATCCTCATCAAAATATGGAAATCATTTCTATACCGTTAAGAGGGGCATTATCGCATAAGGATAATATGGGAAATAAACGTGCCATAGAGGTAGATGAAGTTCAGGTTATGAGTGCCGGCACAGGTTTAACACATTCAGAATTTAATGATAGCAAATCACAAGAGGTTAATTTTTTGCAATTATGGATCTTACCTCAAGAATTGAATGTAACACCCAATTACGAACAACGAAAATTTGCTAAAAAAGAGAGGCTGAATAATCTTCAAACTATTGTAGCACCAAAAGATAATATTGAAGGTGACGCCTTGCCGATCAGTCAGCATGCTTATATCTATCGTTCAAATCTAGATTCAGAAAAAACGATAAGTTTAAAATTAAAATCTGAAAACAACGGATTATACGTTTTCGTGCTAAATGGCTCAGTAGAAATTACAGAAAATCAATTGACTAAAAGAGATGCAATTGGAATATACAATACGGATAAGGTCACTATAAAAGCAATTGAAAATTCTGAATTAGTAATTGTTGAAGTGCCAATGCAATAAATTTTGAAATATATCGATGATAAATGCATCCCAAATCGGGATGCTTTTTTGGTTAAAATAACGATATTTGTATTTCGACTAACTATCAAAAAATAAAATAGAGATAAATATGGCAATGAATAAAAATACAGTGTTAGCATGGGCCACATGGATTATGATTGTTGTTGGACTAGCCCTAATTGCTTTGGGAGCATTTAGATATCACGAATCCGCTGGATGGGGTTTTGCCTCTGTCGGAATTGGTTTCTTAGCAAATGCTTGGGTATTCAATGCATTAAAAGGAAGGGTATAAGAGATATTAATTGTATTAAATACAATTTGTGAGTATTGTCCAATTAATCTAATCAAGAACCTAACTGAGAAGCTTGTAAATAAAATGTAACCTCAAAAAATTTAACTCAAAATGAGTGATGATAAAAAAGTAATTTTTGCCATGTCCGGTCTTACCAAGACTTTTCAGGGAGCAAATACACCAGTCTTAAAGAATATATATTTGAGCTTCTTCTACGGAGCAAAAATCGGGATACTTGGTCTAAACGGTTCAGGTAAATCTACTTTGCTAAAGATTATTGCAGGAGTAGATAAAAATTATCAAGGCGATGTAGTTTTTCAGCCAGGCTACACCGTTGGCTATTTAGAGCAAGAGCCCCAATTGGATGATGAAAAAACCGTTATGGAAGTGGTGCGTGAGGGTGCTGCAGAAACCGTGGCTATACTTGATGAATATAACAATATAAATGATCAGTTTGGTTTGGAAGAAGTTTATAGCAATCCTGATAAAATGGAAAAGCTAATGAATCGACAAGCAGAGCTTCAGGATCAAATAGATGCATCCAATGCATGGGAGTTGGATACCAAATTGGAAATCGCTATGGACGCGCTTAGAACGCCTGAAGGTGATAAAAAAATAGGTGTGCTTTCGGGTGGAGAAAGACGTCGTGTAGCCCTTTGCCGTTTATTGCTCCAAGAACCTGATGTATTGCTTTTGGATGAGCCTACCAACCATTTAGACGCTGAATCTGTACATTGGCTTGAGCATCATTTAGCGCAATACAAAGGGACTGTAATTGCGGTGACGCACGATAGATACTTCTTGGATAATGTAGCGGGTTGGATTTTAGAGCTAGATAGAGGAGAGGGGATTCCGTGGAAAGGAAACTACTCATCTTGGTTAGATCAGAAATCGAAGCGTATGGCTCAGGAGAGCAAGACAGCTTCTAAACGACAAAAAACATTAGAGCGTGAGTTAGAGTGGGTAAGACAAGGTGCCAAAGGTCGCCAAACTAAGCAAAAGGCACGTTTAAAAAATTACGATAAATTAATGAGTCAAGATCAAAAGCAACTTGACGAAAAATTGGAAATTTACATTCCAAACGGCCCACGTCTCGGAACTAATGTGATTGAAGCGATAGGTGTAAGTAAAGCCTATGGGGATAAATTATTGTATGAGGATTTAAATTTTAACTTGCCACAAGCAGGTATTGTTGGTGTCATTGGACCCAACGGTGCTGGTAAAACTACCATTTTTAGGATGATAATGGGAGAGGAAAATCCTGATAAAGGAGAATTTAAAGTCGGTGAGACTGCTCAAATCGCTTATGTGGATCAAAAACATTCTAATATTGATCCTGATAAATCAATTTGGCAAAACTTCAGTGATGAGCAAGAGTTGATTATGATGGGAGGTCGACAAGTTAATTCCAGAGCTTATTTAAGTAGATTTAATTTTTCTGGAAGCGAACAAAATAAAAAAGTAAAATTGCTTTCTGGAGGTGAACGTAACCGTTTGCATTTGGCCATGACGTTAAAAGAAGAAGGCAACGTATTACTATTAGATGAGCCAACCAACGACCTAGACGTGAACACATTAAGAGCACTAGAGGAAGGTTTGGAAAACTTCGCAGGTTGTGCTGTAGTGATTAGTCATGATCGATGGTTCTTAGATCGTATTTGTACACACATCTTAGCTTTTGAGGGAAATTCTCAAGTGTATTTCTTTGAAGGAAGTTTTTCTGATTATGAAGAAAATAAGAAAAAGCGCTTAGGTGGAGATTTGATGCCTAAACGAATTAAGTATAAAAAATTAGTGAGATAATAACACTAACAACAAAAAATAAAAAAGCCAGCTTAATAGCTGGCTTTTTTGATTAATTTTTTTTGCGAATTAATTATCACCGTAAAGGTGTCCACTTGTAAAGTCTTTATAAGTTTCATCTACATCCTCAAAAGCGTTGGTTTCCATAAGTTTTTTATTCTCAGACTTAAGTTTGTACATCTTTATAATCGCAATGAGAATAAACACTAAAAATATAGAAGCGACAGTGATTAAAATCATGGTCAACTGTGTTACAGTTACCATTAATAGTTTTGTGTAGAGTAGATTATACATAATTATTATGTTTAGACTTGGGGATATCTATGCAAGACAAATATATATAAAAAATTAATGTTAAACACTTAATATTAAATATTTTACCAATTTTAACTAAATAAAACACCGATTAACCGTGTTAATAATCCGACAAAACGCAGTGTATTTGAGCTTTACGTAAGATTTTATATGTTAATAACTTAAATTAAAAGAGACTGAAAATTTAACTTTTTCAGTCTCTTTTAGTCATTTAATTATGGATTCTCAGAATTAATACCATTCTAGAAGTTCTACATTTATAGAATCGTCACCTTGATTTACCAAACTTTTAAATTTATCGACATCACTAAATCCGTCAGCTCCTCTGTAATGATAGGGATATACCGTATTTGGTTTAAATTCCAAGACAGCATCTGCAGCATTTTCAACAGGCATAGTATAAGGTAAATTCATACACACAAAAGCTTTATCTATATTTTCTAGACTTCTCATTTCCGGAATATCCTCAGTGTCACCAGATATGTAGATCCTTTCGTCATCTATTGTAAGCACATAGCCATTTCCTCTCCCCTTTGGATGTTTATCCATATCTTCTTTTCTCAAATTATACATTGGTATAGCTTCAATATTTATAGTTTTAAAATCATAAGTATCACCATTGTTTAGTGTTACAATTGTTTTTCCAAGATTTTTTGGTAATTTTTCAATAACGGCTTTCGGTGCGATAATTGTTGAATTCTTTAAGTTTAAGGCCTCTAATGTTTCTAGATTTAAATGATCCCCATGAATATCTGTGATAAGTACTAAATTTGGTTGATCTTTACCTTTAAAAGCCTCTGCACCTCCAGTTGGATCAATAAATATAACCTCACCGTTGCTTTCTAAAATCATGGTAGCGTGCTTAATTGGTGTGATTTTTAGACTCTGTTCGTTATCTATAGTTTGAGAATCATTCATTGTGACATTTTCGCTTTCTTCGGTTTTGACGTCACTCTTCTCGTTTTTACAGCTAAAAAATAGAATTACTGTGAGTGGGACTAAAATTATTTTTAAGTATTTCATGTGTATTGGTTTGTTGGTTTAATTGTACGATATAAAGATATAAAACAATAAGCTATATAGATAAGTCTGTAACATTTTGATAACATTTACTACATATATTTTAGAGGGTAAAATTTTTTTCCTCTTATAAAATTACCGAAATTGCTTATCCATTAATTGTTCAATTTAATACCACCAAATAATATGTCTGATGATTTTGATTTATTAGAAACCAATTCCAACGAAAAAACTGAAAAAGTAGATGTTAATTGGGGAAAAGCCATTGACCAAATGAAGTCCAAATTGGCTCAAGAGGATGATCCTGAAAGTCGTCAGAAAATATTAAATGCTACTTTAGATAACGTAGTGGATATGGCTGAAAAAGACCGTTCCACATTATTGGATGCCATCAAGGACTTAACGGATTATCAAGATGAAGTTGGTATTATGTTCGAGGGGTTTTCTGCACTTAACGCAGCTGAGCAAAAAGTCATTGACGACGCCATTAAGCGATTAGAACGCGCTAAAGTTGAATTGGAAGACGCCAAAGCAAAACCAGATACGTGGTGGAACAATCTTTGGGGACGTAAAAGTAAAATCCGTGAAGCTGAGGAAGAACTTCAAAATGCCCAAAAAGAGCGTGATGCATCTGATAATAAGGCGAAAGCAATGTTTCAGCAACGTATTGAAAATGCAGATGTACAAACATTGTTGAATGAACTTTCTTTTAAAAGTCAAGCTGCAATCAAGCGATTAAAAGACAGGGAGCTCGAAATCAAAGAAGTTGAAGAAAGTTTGAAAACAGCAATTGTTGAAGCCAGCAATAATCACACTAAAGCACTTCAAAAGAAAAAGGAAGTTGAAGATAAATTGGAAGAGCAGTATGCTTTGCTTAAACAAGCTCGTCAAGGTTTAGAAGAAGTTGCCGATAAACAATCTGCCGAGTATTCCGAAGCTTTAGAGAAGGTAACACAGTTAGAGCAAAAAGTTGAAGAATTGGAAGGGCTTAAAAACGCTTACACCACTTTGGCAGCTTCAAAAGATAGTTTTGTACATAAGCATAATCTAACTATTAAAGTATTAACGTCTTTACGTAGCAACTTGCAAACACATCGTGCAAAATTGAAATCAGATACAGACGAAAGATTAAAATATTATGACGGATATGTTGTAGCATTAAAGGCGAGAACTGACCAAGAATTCGCAGCTATTTTAGAGCATTTAGGTGTTAAAACCGATGAACATATTGGTGAAACTCTAGCAGCAATGCATACGGCTAGTGCTAAAGCACGTCAGGAAATGATGGATAATATTCCAGTTCACGAAAAAGTAATGCAAGGTGTTTACAGCAGTTATGCTGAGGCTTTACAAGAAATCAGGGCAAAGGATGTGGACATCCAAAAGAACTTTGCAGACCGTTACGGTATTGACATGAAAGAGATCTTTGAAGATTATTATAATGCTGATGCTAGTGCACCTTCTGGAGGTGATGATGCAGGTAAACCAGCTGGTGAGCCACAACCAAAGTCTGACGAAGATGATTTATTATCATAAAATTAATTTAATCAATTATCTATAGAACAAAAACTGCAGATTATAAAACTATATGATTGTTACTCCGCTTGATTCTGCCGTTTTAGATTCCAAAGAGCAGTATGTGTTTTATCATAAAATGATAGACTTTACGCTCAAGGAGCTTATCGTCACGGTTCAACATCATAAAATTATAAATGATCAAGAAATTCGGTTATTTAAGCAGTATTGCGATTTGCTATTGTATTCCATCGAAGCCATGCGAGTTAAGTACATGTATGACGACGAGGAAAACATGAAGGTCGATTTAACCGATTCTGGATTTCCTAATTATTTAGAGTTTCGATATTTATTCAATGATTTAGGATTACGAGAGGAATATCTCGGAAAGCTGACTGATATTGAAACGCTAAAGGAAGAATTTCTTGATACATTGATGAGAAAGAAAGAACCGATTTCAAAACGAAAACTCTTTCAAGCGGCATCAATTGTCTATTATTCATCGGCTAAGAAGGAATATATTTTCAATCGGTTTGTTCAAGGTAAAATTCTTAAAGCACCAGAAGGATCACCTGCTGAGTATTTAATAAGCTGGAGTTTTTATGAGGTATCTCACAACAGACCATTCGTTTGCTACATGTATTTTAATTACGATGGTAATCCGCAAAAAGACAGAGAAGATATTTATTACGTTTTAAAAACAGTTGCCGATCGTGAAATGAATTTAGATACCATGGCTTACGCCATCGATAAACGTTTGCCAGATTTATTTCCTAAACTTATAAAACGTGTTGATTTAGGTCCAATACACAACGTTTTTGCCAAAGATGAAAACAAAGTGACGCACGCCATTTTAGACGGAATTTCAAAAAAAACAATTCCGCTGGAATCCTTTGCCATTTCCTTCAAAATCGATGAAGTCAATTCAAAAAGTGAATTCAAAGAAGGCAGTTTTTTCAGCAAGCAAACGTTTCAAAAGTGGAATCCTATTTTCCGCAGAAAATATGTATTTGCACCACATAGAATTATACAATTGCTATATAACAAAACACCAGAAATTATGAATAAGTTGGACAAGCCGCCAATTGAAATTTCTGATTTAAAAATAAAATAAAGAGTTTTCAGTCGCAGTCGCAGTCTTCAGTACTGCGAACTGCATACTGAAGACTGAAGACTGAAGACTAAATAATGGAACACAATTCAACTTTCCCAATAAAACAAAACGAACTCGATATGCTTCGTGATGAAGCGACGTCGTATTTAAAATCCATTCAATGGGAGCAAAGTCAGCGTGCTAAAAACCGTGATAACGATGGGAAAGACGAATCTATTTTACTGTATTTATCTCGAGCCAATAACGGTAGCAACGTCAATGTAACCTCGGTTTCAAAAACGATTTTAGCACTAAAAAAACGTTTGTTGCCAGAGTCTGTTGCTATTCCAATTCATCTAAATCAAACGTTATATGCAGTTCAGGAGGGAATTACACTTGGTATTTGGATTAAGGATAGCTATTACAAAGCTTCAGGTTTATCGAGTTTAACCGAAAACAAATCGGCATTGGATGCGTCGGGAAAGCGTGAGTATGAAAGCAAAATGCACACAGCTACAGCATTTATGCTTTATGCGACAGCATATAAAATTTTACACGATTTAAAACCACACGCTTCAGACGATTTATCCGTAATGAAGCAAAAGTTTGCGGGCATTCCGGAAGTGTCTTTTATGACGCCTTTAAAAGGAATTTCCTGTCAATTGTTTTATTTTGACAAGTATTTAGGGCATCCTGAAATTATCAAATCCGATAAAGATGTTATCGACTTTACAGTCGTTTATTTTGAAGCGTTGATTGCAGAAATCCAACTCAGAAAAAGCACGTTAGAATATACTGAAACCATTACCGATAGAACTTACAAACTCGAAAACTCTGACTTTTCAGTTTCAGGTTGGGAAAATGTATTTCAAGGCACTGCAAAAAGTGTAGAATTCAATAAAATCCAATTCGAACAAATCGTTGGAAACCGCGATGCAAAACACTTTGCAAGACGATTAACAGAACGCTTGTTGAGTTATGATTTCGAAGCCAAAAAGAATCCATTTCAGGAATTAGGAGGTTTTATGCCAGTATTTATGGGCTACGGAATTCCAGGAACCGGGAAAAGTATGCTCATTGCAGCCATTGCCACGCGGCTTAAAGAGCATTCGGATAATTTGAATATTCCATTTTTATTTCATCCAATGCCAGATACATTGATTAGTACATTTCAAGGAGGTTCTGCCGAAAAAATGGTGGAATGGATGAAACCGTTGCAAGACCCTTCAAAATTGATTTTTGCACCAATTGACGATGCCGAAAACAATTTACAGGAACGTACAGCACAAGGTGTTTCAGCAGGTGTAAAGGAAGTTATCGGTGTGTTTTTAAGATATACTGAGGGTGCATATGCCGTTAACTATGGCAATAGTTCCATAGGATTGTTTACTAACCTTCCAGAAATGTTGGATAAGGCTGTGATTTCTCGTGTGCAAGGCAGGTTCAAAATTGATGGTGCACGGACTGAGAACGATTTCTTGGACCAAGATTACATTTGGTGGCGAAAGTTACAGGATACGATGCCAAGCTTTGTTAATATGGATGACCCAGAAAATTATAAGTATTTAGACGACCAAGGGTTGGCTAAAAGTATGGGAGATATTCTGAACTTGGTTGAAAAACCTTCGGAAGAACGTGTCCACGAAACATTCAGTAAAGTTGAAAAGCTTCACGAATCGGATGACCATATGTTTTATGCCGCTTTATATAAAGAGATCCAGAAGATATTTCCGTTTTTCTCATCTCGAGACGTGCGGAATATCCAATCAGCCATATCATTGCGCTTAACGGATTTTGACTTGGAAAAAGAGTGGTTCGAGAATCCTGAAAAATATTTCAAAAAGGATTACGAAACCAAATTCAATATGCTTCAGGAATTGATGAAATCTAATATGAAAGGTTTGAATTTCTCAGACATAAGAAGACAGGAAGTGATTCGCTACCTGGATAATGTGGCAACTATTGCAGATACTGACTTTAAACGTAAAGTGGATGCCAGAATCAATCAGCTGAATATTGAGAATGAAGCGAGAGAACAATTTGGGAAGAGATAATAAAATGAGCGAGCGTATTAAAAATATTAATCGTAAAATTCTGTCTGATAAGTATTTTACACTTTCTGAAGTGAAATTCGACTATCAGTTAGAAAATGGTAAATGGGTTGATAATACTTGGGAAGTTTTGGAACGCGGCAACGCAGCTGCAGCATTACTTTACAATTCAGAAAAACAAACGGTAATTTTAGTAAAACAGTTTAGATTACCTGCATATATGAACGGAAGTGAAAGTGGTTTTTTATTGGAAATTCCGGCAGGAATGTTGGAAAGCGATGATGATTCAGCCGAAAGAGCCATGAGGCGTGAAATTCTGGAAGAAACAGGTTATGATGTACCAGAGTTGAAAAAAGTATATGACGCTTTTGCTACACCAGGTGGTAGCACGGAACGATTTTCCTGCTTTGTCGGTAAATATGATAGCACTATGAAAGTTGAAAATGGTGGCGGACTTGATAATGAAAATGAGGACATTGAAATTATAGAAATACCTTTTCAGAAGGCAATTGATATGATAAACAATGGTGATATTGTTGATGCTAAGACCATAATGCTTTTACAATATGCGCAGATAAATAAATTATTAAACTGATTGTCATTCCTGCGAAAGCAGGAATCCATAAAAATATTGATGAAAATTAGATTCCTGCCTTCGCAGGAATTACAGAAAGATTACCGCTTTCGCGGCAACAAGATGCAAAAACTAAAACAAGCAAATCTATACAGAAGTGAACTCATTCCCGTAAGCGGAAAATTAGTTGAGCGTTATAACAAATGCTTAAAAACATTAGGTTTTACTGAAACAAAACTCAAATCATTTTCAATAGACGGAGTAGGTTGGAGCCCAGAAATTGCCGAAGAAAAGAAGGATATTCAATACCTTAATCATGGAGATGCTAATCCTCATGGTATAATTATTTCGCCATTACAAAAGGGAAAGCCTGTGTATTTGCCATTCCATTCGTTCGACAGGGAAATGATGCAGCACGTGTTTAGAACACATGGACAAAAAATAAACGATATTACTCGAGATTCAGCTATTTGTATCGATTTTGACCAAGATATTGATGTGTTTTATGAGCCGCTGGATATTTTAAAATATGACGAAGTCAGCATTACGTTTAGATTAATTGATAATTTAACTGAAATTCAAAAAGAGCAATTCAGACTCGTTGAAAAATTCAAAATTGGAAATAATTTTATTGACGAAACCATTCAGCAACAGATTTTAGAATCCGCTAAAACCTATGGCGATTTACGTCATCGCGATTTAAGTTTGCATCCACTTCAATTTACTACAAATTCATTTTTTACACGAGCTTTTGGAGGTGTGTATGTATTGCGCGATTTTATTAAACCTATTGTGATTTTTGAAGATGAAAAAGCATACAAGGAAGCCATAAAAGATACGGTTCATGATGTGTTGATTTATCATATTTCGCAACCCGAATTAATGGACAAATTGAAAGACCATATCATTATCGAATGTGATTTGGAATCTATTGTAAAGACCCCGAATTACGAACGTATTAAAATGTATGAATTGGCACAATGCATTACAGATGCACAGCATCCAATAAAAGAAATATTGAACAGTAAATCACTTTTTAAGAGCTATTTGAATAAAATTGACATCGAATCTCGCAAGAAAGTAATGAGCATTGAATTGTATCTAGAAAAATTAGAACGCAGCAACGCCTATAAGTTAGAAGACCTTGTGGATCAATCATTATATTTTGCTTTGCACCAACCACATTCGTCGTTGTCTGCCGAGCATCGGGATTTAATCCATAAGCTATTAATCAACATTTCACCAAAGGATGTATTATTTCTATATTGGTATGATAAGGAGCAGTTTTACAAGAGTTATGATACTTGGGACGATAGTTTTAAGGATTGGGTAATTGAGCGAATTCGTAACAATATTTAGGATTTTTAGACTAATTTTATAACAGAAGCTTTCAATAGCGTTTGTCATTCTGCACTCGATGCAGAATCCACAATAAAAACTAAATAAAATAATATGGGATTAGAATTAGTAATTTTCATAGCAGCAATTTTATTCGGAATATTCCTTTATTGGAGAGAATCCAACGGTAATGGTGCATACCGAATGCTAAACAAAATCGTAAATAGCAAAGAACTTCAAATGAGTCCAAACAATCCAAAAGGGTTTGTTTACAGGCAGGCTTTTATCCCAAGACTGTTATTTGTAGTGACTATTGTTTTGATTGCAGCTTTGATTGTTGAATTTTTAACGCCCATTTCAGTATTTGGTAGTTATAATGGGATTTCGGCATTTGCGTCTTTTGCAGCTGGAACGCTTTTGGGAACTTATGTAGCACATTTCTTCATTTCGTCTTCGGAAGTGATTGAAACACAAAGCGAATCTTTAGAAGACAAGTTTGATGATGTTGTAGAAAAAGGAAAGGAATTTTTAGAGGATATAAAAAATAAAGATAATAAAGCAGTTGAAGTTTCAAAAGATGAAATAAAAACCGAGCCTAAAAAGAAAGTGAACGAGAAAAGTGCTCGTGAACGATTGAAGGATAAAGGGTTGATGTAGCACCAAGTGTCATCCTGAATTTGTTTCAGGATCTCATAAAATTAAGAGAACTAAAAATAGATTCCTGCCTTCGTAGGAATAAAAAAGAATTATGATAAAAAACTACTGGAACAAAGGAGCAAAACAAAAACGACTCACAATTTTCGTAGCCTTATTAGCACTCATTCTATTGTTCTTTTTCAGGGATGATTACCAGCCTGTATTATTATTTTTCAGAAAATACATTTTCATCATTTTGATCAGTCTATTAATTCTGATTTTGGGTTTAAGAAAATTCAGAAAGAGTGCAAATACAGGAACGCGGCTTGGAATTCTTGGACTATTAATCGTGTTTTTTGGCGTATTGTATTTTTTTGGCTGGAATCAAGGTTTGTACGATTATATGAAAACCTATAATGTATTCAACAATCTCAATAAAGTAGAAATAAACGAGCTGCCTTTAACCCAAAACGAGCGGATTCAACCATTAAGAAACGTGTTTTCCATGGCAAATGAAAGTGTAGGAGAAACCAAAGACGTTTCGTTGCCACATTTAGTTAGGATTGGAACAGAGAACAAGTGGACTATGGCAATTCAACCAAGCGAAAAGTATATTATGCAACGTATTAGTGATAATACTGAGGAAGTTTTCTCGGTTAGCAGTACGTCTCCATTTCCGAGATTTTCCAATGAGAATCGAGTCCCTGTAACGTTTTCTATAGGTGAATCGTTAAAGTTTAGTAGAAATACATATAATGCTGTAGTACAACGTTTTAATCCTTGGATGCTTTTTAATTATGAGCCGAGCGATACGTTTTATATGAAGAACGACTCAGACGATTGGGTACAAGTGGTTAGTTTAATAAAGTGGAAAGGTTTCTTTTTCCCTTATCCTTCTTTTGGAGGTGTGATGATAATTGAGAATGGCGAGCACGATATTAATGACTATTTGGAGCGCATTACCATCGGTAAAGGCACATTTGTAAGTCCAGATGAGATTAAAGACTATTCATTTTTAAACAAACAGAACACATTGGCGGAAGAAGTATCTCAACTTCAAGCGGAATCTTTAAAATTCCTAGGAGGGTTTAGTGACCCACTACCATGGAATATGGAAACAGCAGTAAAAATTCCAGTGATGCCAAAAGACCAAAATCAGCAACCATATGTTACCGACTTTGATTTCGCGGGAAGCAATTCTGATGCATATAGCGGACTCTACCATTGGTTTGGTTTAGAACCTGTTGGAGACCAACGTACCAGTTTAAGTTACAGTGTTTTTATTCCAGCTGATGGTACAGATAAGATGTTTTATTACGACCATGCTACCAAAAAAGAAGGTTTTGCCGGTGTTTCTGCCATGCCTTTAAAAGTCAAGGAATCCAGGAAAGAATACGACTGGAAAGCCAGTACTCCTGTTGAATTTAGACCATATATAAAAGAGATTGCTGGTAGGAAACGCATGTTCTTCCTAGGAACCATTTCATCAATAAGCGAAAATAATGCACAACAATTTGATGGTTCCGCTACCCCAGATTTAGTTTTGATTGACAGTGAATATAGAGATGTCATTTGGATAGATGTGAAGCATCCTAGCCAATGGGATCAAACAGTTTACGAGCAGTTAAATGAAGCCTGGAGAGCCAGTGAAGGTATTGGTTATTTCTATAATGAAACACCTCAAGATGAAGATATCGTGACGCAAGAATTGGATTCTCTTAGGACTATTCCTAAGGTAGAGGATAATTCTGAGCGAATTAAAGCGTTGCAAAGACAGTTGGATTCTTTAAAGGCTGTAGACAATCAGAAAGAATAATATGTACGTTTTGCATTAATTGTGAAATGACAATAACATTTTTATGTCAGACCGCTCGTAAGGACTATCTTTTTCTAGCTCTAGTTCTTTAAAGCCAAACTTTCTGTAAAGGTAAATCGCGTTTTCCAATTTAGTATTGGAATAGAGTAGAAGTGCTTCTAAATTCTTGATTTGTGCAAAATCGATGCAGTGCTGCAACAACGCCTGACCTATCTTTTGTCCTCTCATTTCAGGTAAAACAGCCATTTTTGTCAATTCTAGAATACCTTTTTTTGAAGTGGGCATCAAAGCTACGGTACCAACAACTTCGTCATTTTGTAAAGCGAAAAAAATAAATCCGCCTTTATCGATGATATATTTTTCAGGATTACTTAACACTTCTTCATCAAATGGTTCAACATAGAAAAAGGTCTTTAGCCACTCTATATTAAGTTCATAGAAATCATTGGCATTTTCGTTTTTATAGTCAATTATCTTAGTTATCATGTGCTCTCAGAAAATCTGTAATTAAGTATGTAATTAGTTTACCGACTTGATGTTCGGTCTTGTCTGTTGTTGCTGCTTCGCAAATATGCAAATAACTCGCATTTTTGTGTGCACCAAAATAATTTACAAATTGCCTAGCTTGTTTTACGCTAAACCCGCTTGGTGTCATAGCGCTACTTGGTATATTTGTAATTGCATCACAATCAACTTCAATACCAAATGGAGATGAAGTTACGTGGTCTGATGCTACTTCTAATTCTGATTTAAATTTTAGTTCATTTCGGACTTCAAGTGCTTCATACGTGTTGTATTTAATGTGTTTTACCTTCTTCAATGCTTTAAATACGTTGTCCGAGGTGTAGTTTTCGTGTATCCCAAAAATGAAATAATTATTTAAAAATCCTTCAGCAAAGGCATAACTGAAACCATTTCCACTGTGTCTGCCTTCTTCAGCTCTAAAATCGGTATGTGCGTCAAAATTCACCACGTTTATTTTGTTGTTATTTGCTAATGCACATCCTTTTATATTTCCGTATGCATTGTTATGTCCGCCTCCAATAATTATAGGAGTTTTTCCAGCTTCAACAATTTTAGACACCAAATGAGTGACATCTTTGTCTATAGCTTCAACCATAGATCTAGCTTTTGCAATGCTTTTTTTCTTCGTTGGATTAAGAGCTTCGAGTTCCTTTTCAAGTTCAGGATACTTAAAATGTCCTAGTGCTAAAACTCGATTAGCCTTTGTGAATGCATTACTCTGGATATTTAACAAAACTTTAATTGTTGCTTCCCAAGTCCTTTGAGTACCAGTGTTTCCGTGGTTTGCGTAAACTCCAATAGCTTCAGATATTCCGAAAACAACATAGTCAACGTCTAAATTATTGATATCCTCGTATATATTAGTGAGGTTAGGCAATAACTGAATATGTTCTCCAAATTTTGATTCTCCTTTACGCTTCTTTAAAAGATGTTGTTTTTCTTTTTCTGAAAATAAGACGAGATTTCTCATTTAGATTTATATTTATAATTGTAACCGACAAGCTAAATTAAAAAACAAGAATTACAATAACTTAAAAACACAAAAATTTATGGAAAGTTCACAAAAAACTAGTACAGGACTAAAAGTTGGTTTAGGTATATTATTGGTATTATTTTTAGGTACTGCATTTTTTGCGTCTAAACTTTACAATGATAAGCAAGAAACCGAAAGGACGCTCATGAGCGAAAAAGAGCAGGTAATGAATGACCTTAATAATATGGCAAAAGAATATGATGTTGCCATAGCAGAAACAGAATCTAAGAACCAAGATTTAATTGAAGCACGAGGTCGTATACAAGGATTGATGGATTCTTTAAAAGTTTCGCAAAATAGTGTAAACAGTTTGTGGAGATATAAGAAGAAGTTCGCAAGTCTTCAGGAAGAAATGGATGTTTTATTAGCTGAGAATGATCGTTTAAAAGGCGAGAATGAATTATTGGCAACTTCTTTAGATAGTACCAACGTTCAGTTAGCAGAGCGTACAATGTTTACTGATTCATTATTGGTTCAGAATACTGAATTGGCCAGTGTAGTTAAAGATGCAGCTGCTTTACAAACTGTTGGTTTAGTAGGTATGGGAGTTATTGAAAGAAGTAGCGGAAAACAAATACCAACAGAGAGAGCAAGGCGTAGTGATAAAATTAAAGTTTGTTTTACTGTAGCTAAGAATACACTGTCTGAAGCGGGTGATAAAGAACTTTATGTACAAGTGATTGATCCTAAGAACAATGTTTTAGGTGCTAATGACCAAATTCAGTTTGAAGACCAAGTTTTAAACTATAGTTTAATTAGTCGCTTCAACTACGAAAATAGAAACTTAAATGTATGTGAATATCTTTCTGCATTAGAGGACACAAAATTTGAAGAAGGACGTTATAAGATTAACGTATTTAACGATAAAGAGTTGATATCGTCTTCAGAATTCGTTCTGAGATAATATTGATAATTTGATTGATTGATTGATAGTTAAAAATCCGGAAGCCTTGTGTTTCCGGATTTTTTCATATTATATGCGCGCCATTAATTATAACGCTATCCAAATGATTGTGAGCAAATGCATAAGGAATTTCAGTATAATCGTTTAAAGGTTTGGTAATTATAAGGTTTGCTTTTTTTCCTCTAGTAATACTTCCATACATATTGCTAATACCCATAGCATACGCACCATTTATAGTTGCTGCATTGATAGCTTCTTCAGGAGTCATTTTAAGTTTTATACATGCAGAGGCAACAATAAAATTCATGTTGCCGCTCGGTGATGAACCTGGATTGAAATCTGTAGCAATAGCCAAGGGTAATCCTGCATCAATAAGTTGTCTTGCTGGTGTATAGGGAATACTCAAAAAATAAGAACAACCAGGTAATGCTACTGGGATTGTTTCATTCTTTTTTAAAGCTTCAATATCTTCCTTTTCTAATTCTTCGAGATGATCTACAGAAAGCGCATTATGCTTAACGCCTAGTGCAACACCTCCTAAAACATTAAATTGGTTTACGTGTATTTTCGGTCTGAGATTATACTTTGCGCCAGCTTCTAGGATGGCCTCTGTTTCACTGAGATTAAAATATCCTTCTTCACAAAACACATCAATATATTGAGCAATTTTAAGGCTTGCAGCTTTCGGAATTAATTCTTCTATGATTAGTTTTAAATAATCCTCTTTTTTATTTTGATATTCTTTTGGAATGGCGTGTGCCGCCAAGAGTGTAGGAACTATTTTAGCAAGACTTTCCTGTTTGATACGTTTAATGACCCTAAGCATCTTAAGCTCTGCTTCAACAGTTAATCCATAGCCTGTTTTAATTTCTATCGCTCCAGTTCCCATAGCTATGATTTCATTAACACGTTTTATCGATTGTGCGAACAAATCATCTTCAGATGTTTCTTGCAGTACTTTTGCTGAATTTAAAATTCCACCGCCACGATTGGCGATTTCTGCATAGCTTAAGCCCTTAATTCTATCAACAAATTCCGAAGTTCTATCACCTGCATAAACGGTATGTGTATGCGAATCGCACCATGAAGGTAAAACAATTTTCCCAGTTGCATCGATTACGGTATCGGCTTCAATTTCATTAAAATCAGTCATACTCCCATATTCGATTATCGTATCATTTTCAATATATACGTATGCATTTTCTATAATAGGAAGTATTTTCATATCAGCCCCTTTAACAATCGTAGTATTAGATTTCCGAACCTGAAGGAGCTGTTTTATATTGGTAATGAGAATGGACATATTGGTTGGCTTTCTGTAAATATTGGTATTTTTTTGGAGATAAAAAAACGCTAACTGATTTGGGTTAGCGTTATAATTTTGAACTTACTCAACTTAAATGAATAAAATATTTTGCCATGGATCTAGTCACAGGCTATATTGGGTTTAGTTGAAAGAGTTACGAATGGCGTCATATTTTACTTCAAACTACCAACCATATCCTCAGGTTTAACCCATTCATCATAATCCTCGGCCGAAACATAACCTAAATTAATCGCTTCTTCCTTAAGAGTCGTTCCATTTTTATGCGCTGTATTTGCAATTTCGGCGGCCTTATAATACCCTATTTTGGTATTTAAGGCGGTTACCAACATTAAGGAATTATTCAATAATTCTTTTATTACTTCGTGATTAGGCTCAATACCACTTGCACAATGTTCGTCAAAACTAACGCAGGCATCTCCAATAAGTTGAGCGGACTGAAGAATATTTGCCGCCATCATTGGTTTAAAAACATTCAGTTCGTAATGTCCTTGTGTACCACCTACGGTAACCGCTACGTCGTTACCCATAACTTGGGCGCAGACCATCGTTAAAGCTTCGCATTGTGTTGGATTTACTTTTCCTGGCATAATTGAGCTTCCTGGCTCGTTTGCCGGAATTATAATCTCACCAATTCCTGAGCGTGGACCAGAAGCCATCATTCTTATATCATTTGCTATTTTATTCAATGAAACAGCAAGTTGTTTGAGGGCACCATGAGTCTCTACTATGGCATCATGTGCAGCTAAAGCTTCAAATTTGTTATCTGCAGTGATAAATGGCAAATTGGTAAAATCTGCGATGTATTTAGCTACTAATTTGTCATAACCATCTGGTGTGTTAAGTCCTGTACCTACTGCGGTGCCGCCTAGAGCCAATTCGCTTAGATGCGATAATGTAGATTGGAGGGCTTTTAATCCATGATCAAGTTGAGAGACATATCCAGAAAATTCTTGACCAAGAGTTAAGGGAGTGGCATCCATTAAATGTGTTCTTCCTATTTTCACCACGTTTTTAAACTCTTGTGATTTATTGTGAAGTGTATTTCGTAACTGTATTAATCCCGGAATGGTTGTTTCTACAACTTTTTTATAAGCTGCAATATGCATTCCTGTTGGAAAAGTGTCATTAGAGGACTGTGACTTATTTACATCATCATTAGGCTGAATGGTTTTTTCTCCCTCACCAATAGTTTTGCCGGCAATTTGATGTGCTCTATTAGCAATCACTTCATTAACGTTCATGTTACTCTGTGTACCAGAACCAGTTTGCCAAATTACCAATGGAAACTGGTCGTCGTGCTTTCCTTCTAAAATTTCATCACAGACTTCAGCAATTAAATCGCGTTTTTCTTTTGAAAGTACATCTAGCTCACAATTGGTATAAGCTGCTGCTTTTTTAAGATAGGCAAAACCATAAACCACTTCCAATGGCATGGAGGCAGGTGCACCAATTTTGAAATTGTTTCGTGAGCGCTCAGTCTGTGCTCCCCAAAGTTTGTCTGACGGGACTTTGACCTCGCCCATGGTATCTTTTTCTATTCTGTAACTCATAAGAATTTTAGTTTTAAAGCCTTACAAAATTAAGGGTTTTGTAGAATTATAGGAATGTAATTGGGTCTTTTTTATTTATAGATTTTATATTTGGTTGTTTAATAACTTGTCAATTCTGTAAAATCTCAGATTTCACAATAAAATAGGCCTATCATTGCTCAATTCATACAAATTGAAAGAAACTGCCCTAAATGTTAATTTTTTACATTTAAAATCCCGATATTTAATACAGATTCAATAAAGCCTTATAGTTTAAATCCTTCAATTTTCATCGAAAAAAATATCATTTTATTTATGCAAAAAATGTATTTTTGCGCGCTTAAATTTGAATGATTAACTAACTAAAAACTAAATATTTGTAAGTTGATTTGTAATTAATCGAACAAGTCGAAAAATGGATATTTAACTTTTCTAAAAACCACGGATTTAATAATGAAAGAAGAACACTTTAAATGGTACTCTCCAACGTTAAGCAAGGAAATAGAGATGCTTGTTTTCGGAGACAGAGGCTATCCTGTTATTTTGTTTCCAACAACGATGGGTAAACACAATGAGTGTAAGGATATGAAATTGGTTGAGTCCGTCAAATGGTTTGTGGAGCAAGGTATTGTGCAAATTTATTGTCCTGATAGTATTAATGAATTAAGTTGGTATAATAAAAAAATACATCCAGCCCAACGCGCCAAAAACCATGCGTGGTATGACGAGTTTATACTCAACGAACTGGTTAACAAAATAACGCATGAGAAAGGTTTGCAAAAGGTAGCAGTAGCTGGTCCGAGTTTTGGAGGTTATCAAGCTGCAAATTTTGCATTTAGACATCCTGAGCGTGTAAGCCATTTGTTTAGTATGAGTGGCTCTTTTGATATAAAATCTTTTGTGGACGGTTATTACGACGATAACGTGTTCTTTAATAACCCAGTAGATTACATGCCAGATGCCAACCATCCAGAACTTTGGAATATGAAGATTATTCTGGGTACAAGTGAGTGGGACATTTGCTTGGATGCCAACAAAAAAATGGCAAGTATCCTAGCAAAAAAAAATATACCATTTTGGTATGACGAACGTAAATGGGCAAAACACGATTGGCCATTGTGGAGAGAAATGTTTCCGCATTATTTGTCCAAACTATAATTTACATTTAACTAATTAACAAATAGAACTAAACCAAAAAATACCACAAACAATGAAAAAAATAGGAATATTATTCGGTCAAGAAAATACCTTTCCATGGGCATTTATTGATAGAGTTAACGAAAAAATAGAACAACAAGGCATTAAGGACATGGTTGCAGAAGCTGTATCTATCGATACCGTTGAACAAGCAAAATCTGATGAATATGCTGTTATAATTGATAGAATTTCTCAAGACGTTCCGTTTTACAGAGCTTATCTAAAAAATGCTGCCATTACAGGTACTGCCGTAATAAACAACCCATTTTGGTGGAGTGCAGATGAGAAGTTTTTTAATAATGCTTTAGCTGAAAAAATAGGAGTTCCTGTACCAAAAACTTTTATCTTACCAACATCTCATCGTCCAGAAGGAACGGATGAGAACTCATTTAGAAATATGAAATTCCCATTTAATTGGGAAAAAATGTTTGAAACTATAGGTTTTCCGGCCTATATGAAACCACATGATGGTGGTGGTTGGAAAAACGTTTATCGAGTTGATAGCCCAGAAGATTTATTTAAAAAACACGGCGAGACTGAAAATCTGGTGATGATGCTTCAAGAGGAAATTCAATTCACGGAATACTTTAGATGTTACGCTTTGGGAACTGATAAAATTCATATTATGCAGTACGAACCTCGTAATCCTCACCATTTACGTTATGTTATCGATGGGCCAGAAGTAGATAAAAAAATATTGGATTTAGTTGAAAAATATTGCATTAAATTAAACAAAGCCTTAGGCTATGATTTCAATACAGTTGAATTTGCAGTGAGAGACGGAGTACCTTATGCGATTGATTTTTGTAATCCAGCTCCAGATGCAGATGTAAATTCTGTAGGTCAGGAAAATTTTGAGTGGATTGTTGAGAATGCTGCTAATATGGCTATTGAAAAAGCAAAACAATATAAAAAGGGACAAATGAATCTCACTTGGGGAACATTTGTTACTGATCAGATGTCTGCACCAAAAGCTGTAGCGAAAAAAGCGCCAGCTAAAAAAGCTACTACAGCCAAAACAACTGCTATAAAAAAAGCACCAGTTAAAAAAGCCGCAACAAGTAAAACCCCTGATAAGAAAACCACAGCTAAAAAAGCACCAACTAAAAAAAGTGTAGCTAAAAAGTCTTCGGTTAGAACTAAAACACCTAGAAAATAATATTCAATAAAGTTTGATTCTATTATCTTGAGTCAGGCTTATTTAATCAACCCTACGACTATGAAGTTTACATTAGGCATCGAAGAGGAATATCAAGTTATAGATCCTGAAACACGCGAATTAATTTCCCACGACCAAAGAATTGTTGCAGAAGCAGCAAAAGTGATGGGTGAACAATGTAAGGCCGAAATGCATCAGGCTGTCGTAGAAGTTGGTACTAATATTTGTGAAGACATAACAGACGCTAAAGAACAGATCACTAATCTGAGAAAAACAGTATCTGGTATAGCAAACGATTTAGGTTTTAAAATCGGTGCTGCAGGAACACATCCATTTTCAAAATGGGAAACACAACTTATTACACCAAATCCACGTTATGATGAAATTGTAAACGAACTTCAGGATACCGCGAGATCGAATTTAATTTTTGGGTTGCATGTTCATGTTGGGATGGAGGACAAACAGATGGCAATTCATCTTGTAAATGCTATGCGTTATTTTTTACCACATTTATATGCATTGTCTACAAATTCTCCGTTTTGGGAAGGTCGAAACACAGGTTTTAAATCATTTAGATCTAAAGTATTTGATAAATTTCCTCGAACAGGAATTCCTGGTGTGTTTGATAATTATGCCCAATACGAGCATTATGTAAATTTATTAGTTAAGACAAAGTGTATCGATAATCCAAAGAAAATATGGTGGGATATTAGAGTTCATCCTTTTTTCCCTACGTTAGAAGTCCGAATTTGTGACGTGCCATTAACTGTAAACGAAACTATTGGTATCGCCTCTCTCGTACAGGCAATAGTGGCAAAACTTTACAAGTTAAGAAGTCAAAATCTTAATTTTATGAATTATCATAGGGCTTTAATCAATGAGAATAAGTGGAGGGCTGGTCGTTACGGTATTGATGGCAAAATGATAGATTTTGGAAAAGAAGCAGAAGTTGAAACAAGACTTTTGATGGGAGAACTTTTAGATTTTGTTGATGATGTTGTTGATGATTTAGGCTCACGAAAAGAAATTGAATATATTAACCAAATGCTTAAAAACGGTACTGGCGCAGATCGTCAACTTGCCGTTTTTGAAAAAACAAAAGACCTCAAACAAGTAGTAGATTATATTATAGAACAAACTACTTTAGATTTATAAACCTACAAATTTAATGATGAAAGAAAAACTGAAATTAGCAATTTTGGATATGAACAATAACGTGCCTAACCAAGGTTTGCGTTGTATTAAAGAGATAGTCGAAACATTTCATGAAGATATTGCTTATAGAATTTTTGATGTAAGAGCAAAAGGTGAAATACCAGACAGTTCTTATGATATTTATATTTCGAGTGGTGGACCTGGTAGTCCATTAGAGGAAGGTATATGGAGAGAACCATATATAAATTTAATGCAGGAACTTTGGGATATAAATAAAGCCCAAAATGAGATAAAAAAGCATGTGTTTTTCATATGCTATTCATTTCAAGTAATTTGTAATTATTTTCAACTGGGAGAGATAAAACCAAGACGAAGCACCTCTTTTGGGATTTTGAAAGTTCATAAAACCAAAAAAGGACACAATGATATTTTATTAAAAGATCTCAACGATCCGTTTTACGCTATGGATTCTCGAGATTGGCAGTTGATTCAACCAAGGTTAACGGTGTTTAAAAAACACGGTGCTAAAATTTTGAGTCTGGAGAAAATCAGAACTCATGTAGAATTGGAACGTGCTATTATGGCGGTTCGTTTTTCCGAAGAATTTGTGGGCACACAGTTTCACCCAGAAGCAGATCCTATAAGCATGGAAGCCTTCTTTAAGCTCGAAGAAAACAAACAAATCGTGATTAACAGTTTTGGTGAAAAGAAGTATGAGGAAATGATGGATCGAGTAGATGATCCTGATAAAATAGAAATGACATACAATACCATTTTACCAAATTTTATTAAAAATGCACTTAAAATGATTCAACAACCTGTAATGTCGTAATCAAAAAATGATAGTAAAAAATCGCAAGGATTATAATTCTAATTTTTCTGAAGAAAAATATATAGAGTTCTTAAAGGATATCGATAAATCTCACGACTTTAAAGTAACCTTTAGGATTGCAGAAACACCTGCATTTATTCCTAGAACTTTAAAAGACAAATTGGTAGAGGCGTGCGACGACATTATGAAAATAATAAACAAGCCCAATTTTAAGGAGCTTACTAACGGTGCGTTTTTCGATAAAAATACTATTGTCCCAAATGAAGACGAACAGTCAAAATTTATTCAACTGGATTTTGGTATTTGTAAAGATCTTAATGGCAATTTAATACCAAAGTTAATTGAACTACAAGGGTTTCCTTCATTATATTTTTTTCAAGAATTATTAGGAAGAAAGTATCGTGAACATTTTGGCAAAGCAATACCAGATAGTTTTTCGCAACATCTTAACGGGATGACACCAAAAGATTATGTGGCGTTACTACGACAAGAAATCGTAGGAGGTACGGATCCAAAACAAGTGATTTTACTGGAGATAGAACCAGAAAAACAAAACACTGCCATAGACTTTTACGCAACAGCAGCTCAGTTAGGAATTAAAGTTTTGTGCATTACTGATTTAAAGAAGGAGGGGAGAACACTTTTCTACATTGACGAAAAAGGCAATAAAGTTGAAGTAAAAAAAATCTATAACCGTATAATTTTTGATGAATTACATCAACGTACAGATCTTAAAACAGAATTCAGTTTTCAAGATGAAATTGATGCAGAATGGATTGGTCACCCAAACTGGTTTTACAGAATCAGTAAATATACCATGCCTTTATTAAAAGGAGATTATGTGCCTAAATCATATTATTTAGATCAATTGGAAAGCATACCTGAAGATTTGGAAAATTACGTTTTAAAACCTTTATATTCATTTGCAGGAGCAGGAGTTCAGATTCATGTGACTAAAGAAATGATTGAGGCAGTTTCAAATAAATCCAATTATTTACTGCAAGAGAAGGTAGCGTATGCACCTGTTATAGAAACTATGGATGTACCTGCAAAGTGCGAAATAAGAATGATGATGCTTCACAATTCAAAAACCAATAAAACCGAAATCGTCAACAACCTTATGCGTTTAAGTAAAGGTGAAATGGTTGGTGTTAAATACAATAAGGATAAAACTTGGGTTGGTGGTAGCACAGGTTTTTTTGAGGGATAGTCTTTTATTCTATATTTGCTTTTGAACAAATTTTTGAATGACCTGTATTTCATGTAGTCATATTCACAATGAAAAGTATTGTCCAAATTGTGGAGAGTATAGCGGCACGAAAAAAATCACAATTAATTCAATAATTGAAGGTGCATTTTCAACGGTCACAAATATGGACAAGGGATTTTTGTTCAATCTAAAAGCCTTATTCTTAGATCCCAGGATAATCATAGATCAATTTGTAAAAGGTAAACGAAAGGGGATTTTAAATCCGATATCTTATCTCATCATTTCTATTACAATATATTTGATTGTAATTACGGTATTTAAAGAAGCTCCTAAGGAACTTGCTGATACTAACATTGAAGTAAAATCAGCTGGAGAAAAAATAGGTAACGCAATTGGTTATTTTATTAGAAAATATATAAAGTATTTTTGGATTTTATCAGTAATCCCTTTAGGATTGTCCTTGAGAATAATCTATAAAAAATACAATTTTTTAGAGCATGTGGCAGTTAGTTCTTTTGTTATAGGGCATGCCACTCTTATTGGAGTAATTAGCCACCTTATTTTTAAATTTCCTCTTATTTTAGATCCCATAGTTTATATAGCTATTACTTGGATGATTTATAGGGTTTTTAAATATGAAAGAAGTAGTATTGAATCAGTTCTGCTAGCAATTGTAGCTTTACTATTATTTATCATCCAGCTCGTAGTAATAATTGTAGCACTTACTTTTATTATAATCTGAAGGTATTAAAGTCATTTGTCTTAGATTATATAGAAATCTATTTCAATAAAATGTATTTAAAGCGACTTATCAGGCGCAGGCAAACTAGCATGAAATTCTTTACCAATACGATCAGTATATTTATCTAATAATTCCAAAACTCTTTTACTGGAATCCGACACGACGATTAAACCAATATGCCAAGATTTGTTCATTCTCCAAACAATTTCCTTATCTGTAAAACTTGAAGTATCAGGATGTTCAAATCGACTTAGTGATACTACGATTCCTGCATATTTGTTATTAATTTTGGGAAGTTTGTATTTATTTTTCCTGAGGTTACTCGATTCGATTTTTGCCCATTCTCGCCAAAGGTTGACACCCGATGCAGCCTCGACCATTTCGGCTAAATTGGCACCTCCTACACGTGAGGAGGTTTCTAAGAAAAACAATTCACCAGTAGCTTTAGATTGAATGAATTCTGTGTGTGATGCTCCAAACTGCATACCGAAGGCTTTCATCACATCAGCATTCATTTTTTGCAATCCTTTTTCAACCTTTGAGCCAATTTCAGAACTGGCCGATCTAAAAATACCACCTCCATGAGCGACTTCAAAAGGTGTATCTAAATATTTACTGACTCTCGCAAAAGCCACTTTGCCATCTACATTTAATCCATCTACATGATATACGTCACCAGGTGCAAATTTTTCAATTAAATAATTATCTCGTTCGTCTCCCAACTCGTGAACTATTCGCCATAATTCGTCTTTATTGTTTATTTTTTTAATTCCTGTTGCCGAAGCTTCCATCCTTGGTTTTATTAACCATGGTGCACTCACACTATCTGTATAATTATTTATGGTTGCGTCATTAAACAAATTTGTAAACTCCGGAACATTCACTCCTTCTTCTTTTGCTTTGACACGCATGGCAAGTTTATCTCTAAAATAATGGGCAGTAGTCCTACCCATTCCTGGCATTCTAAAATGTTCTCGAAGTGAGGCTACTTTTTCAACATCAAAATCATCCAATGCGACGAAACGATCAAACCTAATACTTCGAAATTTGTAGGCAATGCCTTTAGTGACATCATTTTGGTTCCAATCATCAATATAAAACACATCATCAATATGTTCCCATGGCCAAGCTTCGTGTTCTAACTTTTTCTTGGTTAACAAAAAGACGTTATTACCTTCAGCCTTACAGCTTTTTAAGAATTCTACACCTTTGTAATAGGTTGAAATACACAAGAAGTTGAGTGGTTGTTTTGACATTGTTGGATGTTTTTTTGAGTCAAGAGAGCTTCATCACTTATAGAAGCACGAATCGAGACTTTTAGTATTGTTCCATCAATTTACAAAACTCAAGATTATTTAACCGCTTTTTGCTTAATAAATTCAGTAATTAATTGAATACCGTAGCCTGACGCACTTTTCATTTTGGCATAAGGTGAACTTCCGAAGGAAACACCTGCAATATCGAGATGCATCCAGTTTTTATGTTCTTCTGTAAACGATTCTAAAAATTGGGCTGCGTTTGTAGCTCCAGTCAAGGGTTTTCCGCTAAAGTTTCTCAAATCAGCGATATCACTGTGCAAATCGCTTTTATATTCTTCAAACATTGGTAATTGCCACACGCGTTCATGAACTTTATAACCAATATCACTCATGATGCTTGCCATTTCTTGATTGTGTGTGAACATACCTGCAGCTTCATAACCTAACGTTCTGACCACACTTCCGGTTAAGGTTGCTAAATCTATAAGGTAGTCAGGTTTTAAGTTTTTTACAGCATAGCTTAATCCATCTGCCAATACCAATCTCCCTTCGGCATCAGTATCAATAATTTCTATGGTTTTACCCGAATAGGATTCGATTACGTCACCAGGTCTGTAACTGTTGGCATCAACGGCATTCTCTGCAGAACAAACGATGCCTACAATATTAATATTTAGTTTGAGTTTAGCCACTAATTCCACCGCACCAAGGACAACGGCTGCGCCGCCCATGTCACTTTTCATATAGTGTAAATTTGTGGATGGTTTTATGGATAGCCCTCCAGAATCAAACGTAATTCCTTTACCTACTAAACAGATGTCTACCTTTTTGTTGGATGCGCCATAATATTCATTGATGATAACCACAGGTTTGTTAACGCTACCTTTTCCAACGGATAACACAGCTTTAAACCCTTGTTTTTCTAGTTCTTTTTGTTTTAATACAGTGCTTTTGTAATTGGCATCTTTTGCAGATTTTTTAGCCCATTTACCTAAAAATTCTGGTGTCTTAATATTTGGTGGCGCATCAACTAAAGCTTTGATTTTATTAATGGTTAAGCCTGTTTCTCTACCTTCATCAATAATCTTTTTTATCGATTTTGAAGATGAAATCGTTACGGTAAATTGATTTTGTTTTTCTTTTTCCGATTTAAATTCGCCAATGGCATATTGAGCCATTTCTAATCCAATAACTGCTTTTCGGGTTTCGTCTTCGGTCAGGTTTTCGGCGTAAACTTGTATTGTCTTGTCCCAATATTTGTTTGTGTCAAAGCATAGTTTTCTGAAGGCTTCTTCAAGTCTTGCGGAATGTTTTTCTTCTCCTAAACCTAGGAGATAAATCCTATTGCCGTCTTTACCATAAAGCAATTGATAGCTTAAAAACTCACCATCAAAATCTGGTTTTGATAGCGGTAAAAGAGTTTTTACTTTTTCAAGTTCATTTTTTCTACATGGTAAAATAAAATCCTTACTTGTATCAATTTGCTTTATGTGTTTGTAAATCATAATTTATGAATTAAAATAGAGCCATTTTACAGCTTTTGGAAATTCCTCTCGCCAATGTATTTCGGCATGGCTGCCTTCCTCATTAATAGAAAAATGGAAATCGACGTTATAACCATTTGTCATTTTCTCTTTTATAATTTTACCTAGTTTTTGTGTATTAGGTAAGTGCTCAATACTTTCCTTTCCACCAGAATAAAGGTAAATCTTGGATTCTTCTAAAGGTTGAAAGGTTTTAGTATGATTAAAAATAGTTTTAGAAATCCATAAACTTGGCGAAAAAATCATCATTTTGCCAAAAACCTTGGGGTTTTGAAGTCCTGCATGAAGACTAATCAATCCTCCCATTGAACTACCTCCTATTCCCGTATTTTCAAAATCAGTAAGTGTTCTAAATTTTTTATTAATATAGGGAATCAAACGCTCTATCATAAATTGAATATAAAAATTACCTTTTCCTTCGCCAAAGCGTGGATGGTAATAGGGTAGATACTCGTTTATGCGCTCTTCATTTCCGTGATCAACCGCAATAATAATTAAGTCACCAAGGCCTTCTTCAGCTAATTTAGTCATGGATTTATCTATGGCCCAATCTCCGTAAGGGGCTAGTGGGTTGAATAAGTTTTGCCCATCCTGCAAATAGAGTACAGGATATCGTTTTTCTGTTTCATAATAATCGTGTGGCAATAATGCTGAAATTTTTCTGGTAGCATTAAGATGCGGTATTTCGTAAGCTTCTTCAATAACTTCTATAATCGGTTCAAACTCCGTCACTGTCATTTATTAGTTTTTAGGGTAAGCGAAAATACAGATTTATAGAATTAAATTCTATAAAAACAAAAACAGATATTAACAAAGAATTAATATATTAATAATTAAAAATTTAACTTTGATCATATTGAAAAACGAAATTAATGAAAACTCAAATTGGCTTTATTCTTCTATTTATTGCGATCGTATCCTGTAAACGATCAGAGTCTGTCTCCTTAATTACCACAGACGTTTCAAAAGATTATACGCAGTATGTTAATCCTTTAATTGGTACGAGTAAAATGGGACATGTATTCCCAGGTGCAACTGCACCATTTGGAATGGTGCAATTGAGTCCTCAAACTAATTTTGAAGTAATGTTTAATGACGACGGTAGCTATAACCAAGAGACGTATGAATATTGTGCAGGATACCAGTACAAAGACTCAACTATTATAGGATTTGCACATACTAATTTCAGCGGTACAGGACATTCAGATCTAGGTGATTTTTTAATAATGCCCACTACAGGAAATTTGGTTTTGGACCCTATGGAAACAGATAATGGTGAGAAGGGTTTTTATTCAAAATTTTCACATGATAAAGAAGTGGCTTCACCAGGTTATTACAAAGTAGATTTGGACAGTTATGATATTAAAGCCGAACTAACCGCAAGCGATCGGGTAGGGTTTCATCAATACACATTTCCAAAATCTAAAGATGCGCATATTATTCTGGATTTGGTTTATAATGTATACCATCATGACAAAAAGAATGTCTGGACATTTTTACGCGTTGAAAATGATTCTCTAATTACCGGTTATAGACAAACCAGAGGTTGGGCCCGAACCAAAAAAGTGTTTTTTGCAATGCAGTTCTCAAAACCGTTTAAAAGTTATGGCCATAAGAAATATGACGAGGTTAAGTACGACGGTTTTTACAGGCGTTTTAATCAAGAAGAAAATTTTCCGGAAATGGCAGGTCAGGATATAAGAGCTTATTTTAATTTTGATACCCAAAAGGATGAAAAAATTAAAGTAAAATTTGCATTATCTCCAGTCAGTACTGAAGGTGCTTTAAAAAATCTTGAAGCTGAAATACCTCACTGGAACTTTGAGGAAATTAAAGAAGAGACCAAAATAAAATGGAATAGGGAATTGTCTAAAATTGATGTAGAAACTATTTCCGAAAATGATAAAATAAATTTCTATACAGCCATGTATCACACGAACTTGTCTCCAATACTCTATGAAGATGTTGACGGAAGATATAGAGGTCTTGATCAAAATATTCATGTGTCTAAAGGTTTCACTAATTACACTATTTTTTCACTTTGGGACACCTATAGAGCATTACATCCTTTATTTAATATCACCCAGCCAGAACGTAATAATGATATGATAAAATCCATGTTGGCACATCATGACGAAAGTGTGCATAAAATGTTGCCGATTTGGAGCCATTACGCCAATGAAAACTGGTGCATGATTGGATACCACGCTACTTCTGTAATTGCGGATGCCATGGTTAAAAATGTGGGTGATTTCAACAAAGAACATGCTTTAGAAGCCTCTGTAAATACCGCAAATGTCAAATATTTTGATGGATTGGGTGAGTATATTGATTACAATTATGTTCCAGATGATAAGAGTCATTCTTCGGTGTCAAAGACCTTAGAATATGCTTATAATGATTGGTGTATTAAACAAATGGCGAAACAAGTTGGAAATAAAGAAGTTGAAGAAAAATTTAATAAGCGATCAGAATATTATAAAAATGTTTATGATGATAAAAGTGGTTATATGAGACCAAAACTTGCAGATGGAACATTTAGAAAATATTTTGACCCAATGGATACTCACGGTCAAGGATTTATAGAGGGTAATGCATGGAATTATGGGCTTTATGTGCCACAAAATATTCCAGCGATGATAGAGATGATGGGAGGAAAGGAGCGTTTTTCTCAACATTTGGATTCTTTATTTACCATGGAAATTGAAGAAAAATATATCGAAAAGCACGAAGATATTACGCGAGATGGCATTATTGGTAATTACGTACATGGTAATGAGCCAGGTCATCACATACCATATTTATACGATTGGACTAACAACCCTGAAAAAACGCAAGCAAGGGTAAGAATGATTATGGATACGATGTATGCACCAACTGTAGAAGGCTTATGTGGTAACGACGATGCAGGTCAAATGAGCGCTTGGTATATTTTTAGCAGTTTAGGATTTTATCCTGTCACACCAGGATCAAAAGATTATGCTTTGGGAAGCCCATTAGTAAAGGAAGCAACGATTTATTTGGCCAACGGTAATACGTTGTCTGTTAAGGCTATGAATCAAAGTAAATTGAATGCATACGTAAATAAAATAACCATTAACGGTAAAGCATTAGAAAACAACATTATATCTCATGATGATATTATGGGTGGAGGAGAGTTGTTGTTTGAAATGAGTGCAACCCCTAGTAATTAATGTACAATCTTACCATCAACCATTGTTAGTGTCCTATCTGCAAGTTCTGCTAATTCATGATTGTGCGTCACGATGACAAAAGTCTGTTTGAATTCTTTTCTTAATTTCAAAAAGAGATTGTGAAGTTGATCTGCAGATTCGCTATCAAGATTACCTGACGGTTCATCGGCGAAAATAATATTAGGATTGTTAATTAGTGCTCTCGCAACAGCCACACGTTGTTGCTCACCACCTGACATGCTATTGGGCTTATGGTGAATCCGTTCTGCTAGCCCTAAATAATCTAAGAGTTCTTTTGCTCGTTTTTCAGCTTCAGATTTTGATGTATTGTTAATGAATGCAGGTATGCAGACATTCTCTAGCGCTGTAAATTCCGGCAATAATTGATGGAACTGAAATATAAAACCAATATTAGTATTTCTAAATTTTGCTAAACCTTTGTCATTAAGTGATTTTACGGATTGCCCATTGATAATCAGTTCAGTATCTGAAGTATAATCTGGCTTATCCAACGTGCCAAGGATCTGTAAAAGAGTTGTTTTACCTGCGCCTGAAGCACCTACGATGGATATGATTTCGCCTTCAGTAATAGTTAAATCTACTCCTTTAAGTACTTTAAGGTCTTTATAGGCCTTATGTATATTTTTAGCTGTAATAACGGGTGTACTCATACTTTGTGAATGTAATACTTAAAGCGAAATTGTACAACCTTAAGATGTAGTTTTATTATTTTGGAATATAGATTTAATACCGTTAAAATCTATAAAATATTGCACTCTTAAAGAAAAAGTATGTTGAATTGGTTGATCAAAAAGAGTGTCTAAACTTTCGGAATAATTGTCATCTGCCATTGTTCCAAAATTAAACAGTTGGTTTCTGTACAAGGCCGTTAAAAAACTACCAGGTGCAAATTGCCACGAATAACTAAGATCTACATTCCATGTACTGAAATTAATGTCAGGATTACCATCAACATTCTCTACGTTGTAACCAGAATCTGTTGTTAATCTTCCATTATCCAATAAAGTGAATAATTCGTAATCATAATCTACAGTATCCCAATAATGTCTAAAGGATAGGGCCAAACTATTAAAAGGGTTAAAGTTATAATTTGCCGATATACTATTGGTAAATCGCTGGCGATTTCTTTCTCCAAAAATTGGCTGTCCGTCAAATTGCGTTGCAAAGCCCCTCTGACCATTAGCCATATCAAAATTTAACTGATAAACCATTAGAAAATTATCGTTAAATCTAAATCGTGGACTTACTGAGATTTCATAGCCAAATAAATCTCTACCTTCTTCAAATATTTTAAAAAGATCCAATCTCAAGTCATAAGCAAATTTCTTATTATAATTAGAAGAATAATAACCTCCAGTACTAGCAATGTTTTCGAAAATAAATGGCCTTCCATCTCGTGATTCAAAATAATCATACTGTTTGCCAGGCTCGACATTTAGACGGAAACCAAAACCGTTTAATGCTTTAGTTTGTGCATTATAGGAACCACCAAAATTAAACCCGGTAAAAACACCAGGATTTGCCAAGTTTCTATAGTTTGCAAATACATTGACTCTATAATTGTTTAAATTTCCTTTAGGTTCGAATATTCTATAAGAGGCGTCAACACCGAAATTGTTAAAATTATTTCTGCGATTAAGCCCAAGATCATTGATGTTATACTTAGTATCCGCAAAACTGTGATCAAAACTATATCTAAAGTTACTATGCGTTTTCCCAACTCTAACAAAACTACTAAACCCAGTTTCTTTTTCAATTAATTGATAATTGACATTGCTCATTTTTAGCTGACCATTGATTTCGTAAGTGTTTCGCTTATTTTGAATATTGGCCACTAAAGCTGTAGCATTGGCATCTCTAAAATTTCCTTCCCTTAATACATTTGTATTGATCAATGCAACAGAAGAGTTACTGTTAAATTGCTGATCCACAACTAAAATATTATAATTAGCAAATGGTTCTACAACTTCACTACGTTGTTCTCCAGTAACGGTGTTCGTTATGGTCGCCTCTGTTTTCTCTGTAATGGCATTAAATATACCAATACCTAATCCATTTTTGGTTCTACCAGAAACCTTTATAGCATTAAGCACTTTAACCTCCTCAGGTACATCTGCATCTTCATTAGGATCTAAATCTAAAATTCCGGAAGGTCTGCTGCCAACCCGTCTCGAAAAGAATAAATCTCCTTTAGAGAATAATTCGACACCCTCTGTAAAGAATTGTCTTTGCTCAGAAAAAGTCTGTTCAAAAGGCCCTAGGTTAAGCGTAACATTATCAAAACCAGCTTGACTGAAATCAGGCACCAAAGTAGCATCTAAAGTAAAATTGTCAGTAATTCCATATTTCACGTCCATACCAAAGGTTAAATCTGTTTCAGTATCGCCATCGAAGCTATTTGCAATTCCGGTTGTAAACGGGTAGAGATTCAATCTTACAGGTGGCTCAATGTCTTTAAGACCTTTGAGTTCTCCATGGTATAGACCAATATTTCCCTGTGTTGGATCTATAGGATTCCAGGTTAATCTTGATCTTGTTCGTCTATATTCTCTATGAAATTGTAAGCCCCAAGTAGGTTCCTTTTGGTCCGCAAAACGTAAGGCTCTATAGGGAATTTTAATTTCTACGACCCAACCATCATCTTTCATTTTCACAGCACTGTCCCAAACGGCATTCCACCCAAAGTCATCTCCAATTGTTGGGTTAACTATAGCATCGGCTTGTGTTCCCGAACTAAACACAAAAAATGCCGTGTCATTTTGGGCGTCATTATTTGGGTTTAATACCACTAAGAAAAAATCAGATTGACCAAAATTATCACGACTAGTTAATTGAGACATTATTTTAGAAGGGTCATCGTAAAGATATGCAGCAACATAAATCGCTTGATCGTCATAGGCCATTTTAACCTCGGTGCGTTCTTCAGGAAGTGCTCTTTCTCCAATGTCTGGCTGAAAGGAGATAAAGTCAGTTGCTATCTGAGCATTTTGCCATACAGCATCATCTAAGATACCATCAATTTTAGGTGCTTCATCAGTACGCTCAATATTTAAAGTTTTTTTGTCTTGGGAGTAAGTTAGAATACCACAAACGAGGGTTGTTAGAATAATTAGAATAGAACGTACGTTCATGAACAATATTAGTTTAGTTGAACCAAGAGGCAATTTATAGGCGGTTGTCCCTTTTTTTGCAGGTACAAATCTAATAGGTGAACCATTGTAACGCTCTTAATTAAAAGTTAAAAAGGAATTTGAATTGTTAATGATCTATCTTTATAATCTGACAACGAAACAGAATGGAACGTTTATTGCTTTTCTTAAAACAATATCAATAGATTTCTGCTATATCAGAAACGAAAACAAATTGAATGAGTAAATACAAAAAATTAGTAATCAGCATCATTTGCGATGCGCTGGGATATGTATCTTTTATTTTTCCTCCATTTGACTTTATTTGGGCACCGTTGTCTGCCTATTTAATGACAAAACTATATAAAGGTAAAGAAGGTAAAGTCGCTGCGGTTATATCATTTATTGAAGAAGCATTACCATTTTTGGATGTAATACCAACATTCTCAATGATGTGGTTTTATACCTATAAATTTAAGACTGAGAAGAAACCTTCAAAAGCATAAAAAAAAAGCACTCTATTGAGTGCTTTTTTATTTTATACAAAAATAATGTAACTTGATTACTGAATACTAACTGTAAAAGATTCGCTAATATCAGTCTCTCCACCAGCATTAGCTATATTTCCGTTCGAAACACCCTCAGCATCCTTATTAAGCTCATGACGTAAAGTTGCTGTAAAAAGTCCTTCTGTAGCAGTTGTACTTGCAACGGTTTGCAATGAGAATAGCAATCCTACAGGATTATTGTTTTCATCCAAATCTGAATAGCTAACAGTACCTAAGTTATTAGACAAAGTATAAAAAAACTGATGTTCGTCACTTTCTTCCTGAACTTCTTCTGTAATATTTTCTACATCATCAGGATCACTTTCATCTAATAAAATCACAGAGCCATTGTACGTTGTGTTAAGAGATAAATTTCCTGTCACAGTTACCAAAGGTGCATTTGGTCCGTCACCATCCAAATCTCTAGTTTGTAATGTTACGGTATCACCAGCTCCTTGAGGTGTTAATGTAATTGTCATAGTTGTAATTACCTCTTCCTCATTCACAGGTGGCGGATTATCATCATCGCTTGAGCAAGCCACAAACAGAGTAGATGTTAAAAGTGTAATAAATAAATATTTAATAGTTTTCATAATTTAAAATTTTAATGTTTAATAATTGAATTGTAATTGAAGCATTATATTTCTTCCTAAGTCATCAGCAAAATAACGTAGTCGGTTTAAATATGCTCTATATTCTATATCGAATATATTATTAACACTCAATGCAACATTAAGCGTTGTGTTTTCTGAAGTATCAAACGTAATGTCAGAATATAAATGAAACAAATTATAAGCTGGTGGTGGTGTGCTGATATCAACAAGCACAGTTTCCCCAGAGCTAGCTAATGTTGTTTCAAAATTATTATTTGGAAAATTATTTTGTTCAAAGACCCATTCGTTGCTCAAAGCAAAAGAAAATTGGTGCCACTTATCATTTCTATAGGTTATGGTATTTCTAGTATTAAATGCAGGAATATCGATTAAATCTATCCCGCTTTTAATTTCATTACCAACAGTATAGGCTGTTTTATTTGTAATATCAACACTATCCAAAATAGTATAACTGGCACTCAGATCTAGACCATATAGCTCTGCATCTCGTTGCACATAATTCCAAACAGGAAAAGCACCTCTAATAGTTTGTTCTACACCGAATGGTTCTAAAAACATAAAATCGTTAATTCGATTGTAAAAACCTTCTAACAAAACGTTGAATTTTGAACCCTCATAACTGTAACTAGCAGCAATTCTATTCGCTACTTCCTTTGTTAATCTCAAATCTCCTAATTCGATTCTTGCTGCGGAGTGGTGTAAGCCATCGCTAAATAATTCTGAAGGGTTCGGTGGTCTGCTAGAAAGACTGTAATTGGCTAACACATAACTTTTTTCATTCAAATCATGTTTGATACCTGCAGATGCAGAAAAGTTATGATAGTCAAAAACAGGGTTAGTTAATAATTGTGTTCCTAAATCATCAATAACAAAATCTTCAAAATCCTCATCATAGCCACGTTCTTCCCAGCGGCTGGTTCTATAGAATTTTTTTGCATCGATTCTGTTAAAATCGTAACGTAAACCTGCATCTAATACTGTTTTGCTCGAAAGTGGCCATTCATTGAGTACATAAATTCCAAAATCGAACTTATCATAATCAGGTATTAAACGTCTTACTCCAGTTTCTGGATTTGCAAAATTATTCTGATAACGCCCAAGAGCTCCAAATTTTAATCTGTAATTAGGCTTGGCATCTAAAATAATATCGGCCATAACAGTGTGAGTTTGCAATACCAAATCCAATGCCGCTTTATCCCTGTCATCTCCTACACGAATATCAAATTCAAACCTATGGTTATTTTGATAATCATATTGAAGCGAAAGTTTTCCAAAGTTTTTAAAACGCTGATAATAAGATGCTTTTAGCAAATGATGCTTAACGTCTTGCTTTGGTGGGTCGATGTCATAGGTAAAATTATTGATTACAGAAGGCTCATCACTATTAATGGCCGTGACCAAATCTTCAATATTACCTATGTGAGATGCTCTAAGAATCCCTATTTCAGTATCAAAGAAACTATAATAAAGTTCAAAACCTTTTTCAAAAGTCTTCTTACCACCACGCAAGGTTATCCCTTTAGATTTTGATCCCGTATTACTCAATATATAATCAGGTGATTCAAAATCTCCGTTTTGCTTTAAAGTTGCTTGCCCGTTGATAAACCATCCGTTGGCGTAATTTTTATTTAAAGATGAACTTAAACTGAAACCTCTTCCATTAGTTTGTCCTCCCGCTATAGTTTTTCCGAATAAAGTGTCTTTTAAAATTACACGTTTTGGGTTGATAATTATAACACCACCGACAGCATCACCACCAAAGGCCAATGCTCCTGAACCTTTGATAACCGAAATATTGTCGGCCGAATTAATATCGATATTTGGTGCGTGCTCTATTCCCCATTCTTGATCTTGCTGTCTCACATTATTATTTAAAATGAGCAATCTACTACTGTGAAGACCATTAATCATAGGTTTTACGATAGCATTACCTGTATTAATAGAAGATACACCAGAAACTTCCTTCAATGCATCACCTAAACTTAATGCACTATACCTTTTAAGGGTTTCTACCTTAAGCAGGTTTTCTTGTGCTGTTTTGGTTTCTTTAGTGATAATATTACCAGTTACGGAAACTTCATTAAGTTCTTCTATATGATGTTCTAAAGCTATTGTTTCTGTCGTATTACTATTTATGATATAGCTTACAGTTTTTGTTTCACACGCAATATGTGAAATGGTGAGAGTGAGTTTTCCACGACATAGATTTTCAATTTTAAAATTGCCATCAAAATCTGATGTCATGTATTTATCCTGCTCTTTAATATATATAGTTGCCGATGACAATGTTGTACCGTCATGGAAATCTATAAGTTTACCTGTAAATGTGTAAGTGCAATCTTGGCCATAGCTATAACCATATAGCGCCAAGAATAACAGTAAAATGATATGTCTCATTAAAAAATAATATTAGCAAATCTAAAAAGTTAATAGTTAAGCTAATATTGGTGGACCCCTAAGAAAGGTGTGTAATTGCTGATGACTATAAAAAGAATTATAATACCACGAATTTAATATATATCCTAAGGGTAGAATATTTGCACCATCATTTTTGAGTTCTAAATACTGAATTTTAGTAAGCTTAAACTTATAAAATTCACATTCTAAATCCGTTTGATGAAAGTGTGTACTGTGTTCATTATCATCTTCGCAAACTTCGTGCGTATGATGAGTGAAAACATGACTCAATTTTACGGCAGAAGGTGCAAGTACAGCCATTGCAAGTACAAAAGCCGTTACTTTAAAAGTGCCAATAAGTAGAGTCTTTATATTCAATCTAAAAATTGTTTAAGCCCAAATCGTCTGAGCATTTTCTTCTCAAATTCCCAAAAAAACTTAAATTGCCCAAATAGCCAACCATAAGTCACCAATAGAACTTGATAGAAAATCAGTCCAATTATAATGAATAAAATCCAATAGAGTAGTGGGTTTAAGTTTTCTTTAGTAATTCCCATTAATTGCATAATCGGACGACCAATATACATTGATGAAGAACCTGTAATTGCAAAAACAATAAATACCCGAATCATTTCCCATCTGTAATCTAAAATCCATTTATTCTCTAACTTTTTGAAAATGAATAAAGTTAACTTTAAAAGAATAAAAAAAGTAATTGCTGAAAGAAGAAAGATAAAAGCAACATGTTGATTTTTTAATAGAGCAACGGCAATTTTGAATGCAGAATAACCTAAACCAATAAGACCAAGAAAAGGAAATAACAACTGCCAATTGTGTTGTATTTCCCAATTTTTTTTAAAGTTTTCCATAGCGCTAAATTGCGCTGCAAATTTAATTTAAATCCTTGGAACAAATGGCCCTAATCTTTGATTATATCTTAATTGAAAGTAGATGAAATAGTTATAAAGCTTATAGTTAACTTCATAGCCATAATCTGTGCGAGAATCATAGTCTATACGAAGCTCGTAAAGATTCGGGTCAAATTGCTGCGGTTGCATAACTCTAAGATTCCAATTCTGCACATAAATTTGATTACGAGCCTCCATATAGCTCTGTGAGTAATAACCTTCTGGTCTAGCAGTACTTGCGAGCCAAGCATTAAAGCCGGGTTCGATAATAATAATTTGGTAATCCGATTCGTCGCTACTGATTGAAACGGTGTCACTCTGCACCAGACTTTCGTCCATTTCATTATCAATCACTTGTGTATTGTCATAAGACTTACAACTTGCCAATAAAATAGTGCAAAGTAAAAATGGAATAATCGTTCTCATAATATTAAAGATATTAAATATAGTTAGTGTTTAAAAGGTTTTTTTGTTTCATTTAACACCACGAAGAACATTAAAAATTGATACTGAAAAAATAGCGAATGCGTGAGAGCCACTATTTAATGAGTGAACCCATAAAACTAATGAGTTGACAAACAAAAAGCAGTTCGTTAGAACTGCTTTGGTATATATGCGTTTTATTATCTTATTTCCCAAATAAGCCTCCAAGAAGACCTCCAAGTCCACCTTTTTTCTTAGAGCCACCTAAAACCATGCCTGCAACATCGTCAACAACGCTGCCATCGCCGTCTGCATCGAGAATTTTTTCTAAGAAACTTTGTTCGTTTTTATTGCTGCTACCTCCCAGCATTCCACCCAATAAACCTCCTAAATCGTTCTGTGAGTTCACATTTTTTTGACGCGCTTTTTGACCTAAGATGCCCATTAATATAGGTGCGGCAACTTTGAGTATATTGGCAACTGAGCCAGCATCTAAACCAGCTTTTTGTCCTATTAATTGTTCAACTCCTTGTTTTTTGGAACCTAAAATATGACCTAGAATTTTATCACCATCGTTTTTCACTTCATTGTCAACGCCACCACCAAAAAGACCTCCAAGATTACTTAGGATACTCCCATCATGTTTACCGTTTAAGGCCTCCATTAATCCAGCTGCTCCTTCAGGAGTTGAAGCATTACGTTCCATTGCTTTCATGAGTACTGGCAAAGCCATTGTAAGTACGCTATTGGTCTTGTTTTGGTCTGTTCCAGTAGATCCTGAGACACCATTAATAATGTTTTGGCCAAGGTCACTGTTTAATAAATCTAAAATTCCTTCCATGATGAGATATTGTGTGTTAACTATTAATAATATTGAATTTTCAAGGTACAAAAAAAGTCCTTTGTTATTATAGGACTCATTTTGTTGGTATAGGTCACAATTAATTTTTAACTCAAAATCTTAATGATTTGTTCAGCTAATTCAATACCTATTCTGTCTTGCGCTTCATTGGTGGCTGCTCCTGTGTGTGGAGTTAATGATAACGCAGGATTCATTAATAACTGAATTTCTGGTTTTGGCTCCTTTTCAAAAACATCGAGTGCTGCTCTAGAGACCTTTCCACTTTCAATGGCCTTAACCAAAGCTACTTCATTAACTACACCACCGCGTGCTGCATTTGCTATGATAACACCATCTTTCATTTGCTTAAATTCTGCTTCATCAATAACATATTCCTTTTGTGCTGGTACATGCAGGGTTAAAAAGTCTGATTGTTTTAGAACTTCTTCTTTTGAAATAGTTTTAATTTCAAAATTTACTTTTTGTCCATCAAAGAATTCCAATTCTAGATCTGCTTTCTCAATAAAGGGATCAAAAGCAATTACTCTCATGCCTACACCTAATGCCACTTTTGCTGTTGCTTGCCCAATACGGCCAAATCCTAAAACACCTAATGTTTTACCTTTTAATTCTGTGCCTTTGGCATATGATTTCTTTAATCCTTTGAAATTGGCATCACCTTCTAAAGGCATATCTCTATTAGAATTATGCAAAAAACGTGCTAGACCATAGAAATGTCCAAACACCAATTCTGCAACAGAATGTGAAGAAGCAGCAGGTGTGTTTATAACATGGAGTCCTTTGTTTCTAGCATAGTCTACATCAATATTGTCCATACCCACACCGCCACGGCCAATAATTTTCAGGCTTGGACAATTGTCTATAATGTTTTTACGAACGGTCGTTGCGCTTCTTACTAAAAGCACATCAATATTATTCTTATTGATATAGTTTTCAAGTTGTTCTTGAGCCACAGTAGTAGTTATTACTTCGTAACCTGCAGCCTCTAAAACTTCAATTCCGCTTTGCGAAACACCGTCGTTTGCTAATACTTTCATTATTTGTTTTTTGGTCATTTTGAGGAAGAATCTAATCTATTAAGATTTTTTTACCTCGTTCATAATGACGATTATTATAATTTTTTAATCTTCAAAAGCAATTCAATTAGTCAATGTGTAGTACTAACGCTTTATGCCTTACTCTCTAAATCGCTCATAACTTCTACCAAAGCTTTAACACTGTCTAAAGATAACGCGTTGTACATTGATGCTCTATATCCTCCTACACTTCTGTGGCCATTAAGACCATTGATGCCAGCCTCTTTTACCATAGCTTCAAAAGTTTCCTTAAGGTTTTCGTTTTCTAAGGTGAACGTTGCATTCATATTAGAGCGGTCTTCTTTGACAGAATATCCTTTGAATAATGGATTTAAATCAATTTCAGAGTAAATTAATCTTGCTTTTTTATCGTTTTCTTCTTCAATAGCTTTTATGCCTCCGAGATCCTTTAACCATTGCAACGTTAACATTGAAACATAAACAGGAAACACAGGTGGTGTATTAAACATACTTCCTTTGCTAATATGCACCTTATAATCCATCATGGATGGAATTTTACGTGATACTTTTCCTAAAATATCTTCTTTGACAACTACCAAGGTAGTTCCTGCAGGACCCATATTTTTCTGTGCTCCGGCATATATAAGATTAAATTTCGAAAAATCCAATTGACGTGAAAATATATCGCTACTCATATCGCAGACCATTGGGATTGGTGAATCCGGAAAGCTCTTCATCTGTGTACCAAAAATAGTATTGTTAGAGGTGCAGTGAAAATAATCGTAATCTTCAGGAATATCGTAACCTTTTGGGATATAATTAAAATTTGCAATTTTAGAGGAAGCCACTTCATAAACATCATCATAAATTCTAGCTTCTTTTATTGCCTTATCACTCCAAGTTCCCGTATTTAGATAGCCTGCTCTTTTTTCGAGAAGATTTAGTGCTACCATTAAAAATTGGGTACTGGCACCACCTTGAAGAAACAACGCCTTATAACCTTTACCTTCAAGACCCAATAATTCTAATGCTAGAGCTCTTGCATTCTCCATCACATCTACAAACGGTTTACTACGATGCGAAATCTCCAAAAGCGAAAGACCGTCATCAAAATTGAGGACCGCCTCAGAGGCTTTTTGCATTACTGATTTTGGCAATATACAAGGGCCAGCGCTAAAATTATGTTTTTTCATTTATCCTAAATTTAGTTCAGAATTACTTAAAAAAATCCTGAAGTTTTATTTTTTAATAGCTACAAAGGTGCTAATTAATTGACTATTTTATGTTACTAATATGATAATTTTTGAGCTATCTTTTTAACAAGAATTCAACAGTATCTACATTATCTGCATAATCCCAGAGTTGTGGTTGTTGTGTTTGTCCAAATTCAATTTCATTTTCAGAAAAACCACTCGCTACTACACATTGAATTTTTTCTGCATCCGCTTCAAGCCTCTTTTTAAGACTGCTAAAGTCTTCGTAGTATTCGTAAAATACGGTAGCAATAGGAGAGGAATAGCTGTCGTCTTCTTTTATCATAAGGAAGCCATTTTCAAGCATTTCAAATTCACTCATTAAATATACTGCTTTATTGTAATCGTAATTGTTGGCGTATTTCGCTTGATTGATAATTGGATGCCAATGGTACATCCCATTAAAAAAATCATCGAAATTATAACCTTTGGGAATGAAAAGTTTGGAAACGTTGCGGCAACCTAAACCATAATATCTAAATATGTCTTCGGATAGTTCTTTTAACTGTTCAGGCGATTCCTTTCCTGATAAAACCGCAACCGAGTTTCTGTTCTTTCTTATTATAGACGGCTTGTCTTTAAAATAATATTCAAAATAACGAGCTGTATTGTCACTTCCTGTGGCGATTACGGCATCAAAATGTTCTAGTTTGTTGTCCGTAAATGTGATTTTTCCTTTAAATTCAGGTTCAATTGTTTCTAGGTACTTAGCCAAAAATGGCAATAAATGTTTGTCGTTAGAAGATAGTTTAACCAATACATTATGTCCAGAAATAAGCACGCTCAAAAAATCATGAAAGCCAACCAAAGGTATATTTCCTGCCATAATAATGGCTACTGTTTTTGGTTCTTTTATATTAAAGCTATACTTGTTTGTCCACTGGTTAATATTACTTTCTGTCAGTGCATTAGACCAGGATTCTAAAGCAAAAATAATATTGGTTTTAGTAAACCAGCCATTATGTTCATTAGCTAATTTTATTTGATGTTTAAAACCCTCAAAAAACAAATCGTTATGTGCTATAGATTCATTTTTATTTATGCCTTCTTGTATAAATTGAGCCAGAAATGCTCCAAGTTTTGCGAAAGCGTTAATTCTTTGTTGTAAATCCATGTTGTGTTTGGTTATGCACTATTTTGGCTTTATTTTTGCACTTTGTCCATCAATTCGGATAAAAGTGAGTGCAAATTTACACAAACAAAAAGAGAAAAAAATACTATGGCAATTATAATAACGGACGAATGTATAAACTGCGGAGCATGTGAACCAGAATGTCCAAATACTGCTATCTATGAAGGTGCGGATGACTGGCGCTATAAAGATGGAACCAGTTTAGAAGGCAATGTGGTTTTACCGAGTGGAAAGGAAGTAGATGCGGAAGAGCCTCAAGAGCCTATAAGCGATGAGGTGTATTATATTGCACCAGACAAATGCACAGAATGTGTTGGTTTCCACGAGGAGCCTCAATGTGCTGCGGTTTGCCCTGTGGATTGCTGTGTGCCAGATGAAGATATAGTTGAAACTGAAGAAGAATTATTGGCTAAACAAAAATTTATGCATCCTGAAGGATAGGTATAAGTGACATTTAAAATGAATAATTAAATCCTGAGTCGTTGGCTTGGGATTTTTTTTTTTATCTAATAAGCTGGTTTTGCGATTTGAACATGTCATTTTTATACTCAAAGTAGCGTAAATGATTTTGAGTTGCAGTGCCGCAATTGCTTTCTGATTATATTAATTTCCGAATTATCAGAAAATCTTTTGGTGTTTAACACTTCCACTAATATGTAAAGACTAGCACAATTTTTAGAGTTAAAAGATATTCGGGTTACGGCAATATTATCGTTAATTTATAAATTTCTTGCAGAAATAGAGGTTTTAGCAATTTACAGATATTCATAGATTTTGAAAAGACTTAAACATTTATCTTTTGTAAAGCTGTAAACGTTAAATGATATGTCTATCATCTACCAAATATTGAATGCCGCTGTAATTATGAAATATACCCTTTCAGAAAAAAGGGGTGTAATTGTGAAACTGAAACCGACTTGCATTTTCATTGCGCTATTTATGGAAAAACTGTTTGCTTGACAGAACAGTAATTCTCCATATAAATGTAAACCTTATAGTAAAAGGTTTTGCCATAACTGTAGCGGACAATAAACAAAATTGTGATGGATGATTTTTTGGAACAATGGGGCGAAGCTGCTTATACCACAACAGGGTTTTTCTGGATGGCTCTTTGGGCATTCATATTGGGCTACATTATCAGTAGTATGATACAGATATTTGTAACCGAACAACGGATGCAAAAAACGATGGGTAAGAATGAATCTAAAAGTGTGCTGTTGGGTACGTTTTTCGGGTTTATAAGCAGTTCGTGCAGCTTCGCTGCACTTGCAAGTGCTAAATCTCTATTCAAAAAAGGAGCAAGTTTTGTTTCTTCAATAGCTTTTTTATTGGCATCAACCAATCTGGTAATTGAGCTTGGAATCATCATTTCAATCTTCTTGGGATGGCAGTTTGTTGTTGGCGAATATATTGGAGGTCTCTTACTCGTTCTCATTTGCTGGATCCTCATTCGTGTTATAAATCCCAAAAAACTGATTGAAAAGGCACGGAAAAATCTTGAAGGACAGGATTCTGATGAAATAGACGATTCCAAGGACTGGAAAAAGCAAATACAGAAAGAAGAAAGTTGGGCAAGGGTTGCGAAAAAATATAAGATGGAATGGCAAATGGTCTGGAAAGATGTGACCGTAGGTTTTACCATTGCCGGAATCGTAGCGGCCTTTGTGCCAGATTCATTTTTTCAAACACTATTCATTAACAGTGGTCAAGGAAAAACGGATTTTAGTATTCTTGAAGTTTTGGAACATATCGTTGTAGGGCCAATTGCTGCTTTTTTGACATTTATTGGTTCTATGGGCAACATTCCTTTGGCGGCATTGCTTTTTGGAAAGGGTGTAAGTTTTGCAGGAGTAATGGCTTTTATTTTTAGTGATTTAGTCGTTTTTCCCGTTTTGCGTATCAATGCAAAATATTATGGATGGAAGATGTCGCTATTTATTCTATTTCTACTCTTCACAGCGTTAATCGGAACATCTTTGGCATTGCATTACTCTTTTGACTTGTTAAATATATTGCCGGACCCTTCCCAGGTCAAGATTCAAGATAAAGACCATTTCAAATTGGATTATACGTTCTATCTCAATATAGTTTTCCTCGCCATTTCAGGATATCTTATATACTTGGGTTTTTTTAAAAGGAAGAACATAGCGCATTCAATGAGCGAAATGGCGCCAAAAAGCCCATTACTTGAAAAGATTTTAAAGTACGCTGCATTCATCTGTTATGTATGGCTTACAGGTGGTTTAGTAATAAAGTTTATGCTTTAACATTGCACGATATGTGCATTAAATTAAGTATTAATTATAAAAAGCAAAATTATGATACAACTATTAAATTCAGAAAAAGATAATTTGATTTCAGCAAAAATCAGCGGTAAAATTTCAAAAACTGAAGTTGAAAAAGTCCACAAGCGCATTCACAAAATTTTAATGGAAAATGATAAAGTAGATTTCTTATTTAAAATAGAAGATTTTGACGGCTTTACACTAAAAGGATTTTGGGAAGATATAAAAGTAGATAGTGCACATATTTCAGATTATGGAAAAATAGCATTTGTAGGCGAAAAGAAATGGCAAGAATTTGTTACTAAAGCAACCGATTTTTTCACAAGTTCCGAAGTCAAATATTTTGATTTGGAGGAAAAAGAGAAAGCAATGCTTTGGATTAGGCAGTGATATTTTAAATGAATAAAAAGAAAATAAAAATCAAACAATCTAGGAAGATGTGATTTTTTACTTAATTGTTTTTTAAATTTGAAATACACTTAATTAGGTGTGTAATAAATTGTTACTAATTAAAAAATTGGAATCATGACAAGATTGTTTATTTTACTCGTATTCATTTCTGTATCATTTTTTGTTAATGCACAAAGTGCAATTGGTGCATGGGAAACCATCTCTAAGTCTGAAAATGGAGACCGGATAAAGCAAGTAGCCATTTATGCTAATGATTACTACGCAATTAGTACTTATAATATTACCACTGGAAAATTTTTAAAAACTAAAGGTGGTTCCTGGAATTTAATGGACGATACGATAAATCAAAAAGTTGAATTTAATAGTGACAATTCTGAACTGGTTGGTAGTGCGTCTAGTTTTAAAGTTTCTGTCAAAGAAAATGTATTAGAAATAGAAGGTGAAGACCTAAAATTCAATAGAATTGATAAAGGGGAGCCAGGTGCATTGCAAGGAGCATGGCTTATGTCTGGTAGAATAAGAAATGGAGAAATTCAAAATCGAGATATAGACCGTCCAAGAAAAACAATGAAAATTTTATCTGGTACGCGCTTTCAATGGATCGCGTATAATACTGAAACAAAACAGTTCATGGGAACTGGAGGAGGCACTTACACCACCGATAATGGTGAATATATTGAGAATATCGAATTCTTTTCTAGAGATGACTCTAAGGTAGGTGCGAGTTTGGAGTTTAATTACGAATTGATTGATGGCAATTGGCATCACTCAGGTTTATCTAGTAAAGGTGACCCAATTCATGAGATTTGGACTTTGAGGGACTGAATAGTAATCGTACTATTTTACAATCTTTTAATTCACTCTTATCAAAATCATTTTGAATAAATTATAATTCAACTATTCCACTATTTAGTTACATTTGCATTCTTTTAAAAAAGAAGAATTTAGTTTAATTTAAAGATATTCCCTCTGTCACGGGAAATAGTTATGAAAGCAGGAATTGTAGGATTACCAAATGTAGGAAAATCGACTTTATTTAACTGTCTATCCAATGCAAAAGCGCAAAGTGCTAATTTTCCGTTTTGCACCATAGAACCTAATATTGGAGTGGTTAATGTGCCAGATCCAAGATTGGCAAAATTAGAAGAGTTGGTTAATCCTGAAAAGGTGGTACCGGCAACTGTCGAAATCGTTGATATTGCAGGTCTTGTAAAGGGAGCGAGCAAAGGAGAGGGGTTGGGTAATCAATTTTTGGCCAACATTAGAGAAACCGATGCCATTTTGCATGTACTTCGTTGTTTTGATAATGATAATATCGTCCATGTAGATGGGAACATTAATCCAATTAGAGATAAGGAAACTATCGATATGGAGCTGCAATTGAAAGATTTGGAAACTGCAGAAAAAAAACTTGACAAAGTTAAACGTGCTGCCAAAACAGGAAATAAAGAAGCGCAGAAAGAAGAAGCGGTTTTATTAAAAATCAAGTCTGGCTTAGAAGCAGGAACTTCGGTAAGAGCTTTGGAATTTTCTGATGATGATTACAATGATTACGTGAAGCCAACACAGTTTATTACGGACAAACCAGTAATGTATGTTTGTAATGTAGATGAAGGTGCAGCAACTACTGGTAACGCTTATGTAGAAAAAGTTAGAGCAGCAGTTAAAGATGAAAATGCCGAAGTTTTGGTCTTAGCAGTTGGTACAGAAGCTGATATTAATGAATTGGACGATTACGAAGAGCGCCAAATGTTTTTGTCAGATATTGGTTTGGAAGAACCAGGTTCTGCAAAACTGATTCGTTCCGCATACCAACTTCTAAATCAACAGACCTATTTTACAGCTGGTGTTAAAGAAGTCCGAGCTTGGACGGTGGATATTGGTGCAACTGCACCTCAAGCTGCTGGAGTTATTCATACTGATTTTGAAAAAGGCTTTATTAGAGCTGAAGTAATTGCCTATGACGATTACGTGAGCTTTGGTAGTGAGTCAAAAGTTAAAGAAGCTGGTAAAATGCGAGTTGAAGGTAAAAATTACATCGTTAAGGATGGTGATGTGATGCACTTTTTATTCAACGTTTAATATAAAATGCTTAACGGCTTTGTTTTTTTTAGTCACATTTAATTAGTGTAAATTCTTTCCAATAGGATCAAAACTCATAATTTAAACTTAACGCTTGATAGGTATCTCCAAAGCTAGTTCTTCCCATAACTGGTGAAAGACCAAAGTTGCTTTCGTCTTTTCTTTTGTGAAGTTCTGGAATATAGTAACCAGCAAGGGCACCCAGTCCATATCCTAAAAGCACGTCAGTTAAAAAATGCTGACCAGCTTGGATTCTAAAATAACCAACTGCGGCAGGTAAAATAGCTGCACCTGCCCATACGTAAGGAATTCCCGCAGAATCTGGATTAAAATTCTGGAAGGCTTTTGCAGCAAAAAAGGTAGCTGTAGCAGTTGCCGCAACGTGACCTGAATAAAATGATCGTTGACCATTATTGGAAGTTCTTCGATCAATTGATAAGTCGTCACTGTATACATAGGGACGGCTTCGATTCACCAGACCTACAGTTATGGCATACATAGCACCAGTCGTGGCCATACTTTCTAAGTAAATACCTAATACCTGTGCAGTGTGGTCATTCACTTCATCATCTAACAACAATAGAAAAGGAGCAGCAAAAGAAATTGCAAAAGGGATGTCGCTTATTTTACTTGCACTTTCGGAGTCGTTACCTACGGCCCAACGGTCCAAGAAATTTATATTGTCTTTATTTTCGAGTTCACGTTCAAATTCGTCCATAGTGAGACCATCTTTTTTCTGAATCAATAAAAGTCCACCTGCGCTACCGGCTAAAGCTGCTGTCGTCCAGATGCCATCTTTCGCCCATTTCCATTCGTAAGGTGATACAGATTTCTGCTGTGCATATGAAGAAAAATTTATAGACGCTATAATCGAAAATATAAGTGCAAAATTCAGAATTTTCATATAAAAAAAGTTTTGTTCAAAATTATAAATAACTCCAAAACAAATTAATCTTAACACATAGTTTTATAACTCATTTAACATTCTATGACTGCTCACAGTTATCAATATGTATTGTTAATTACTTTGTACGCTCCGTATTTCATTTTTTGTGGTATAGTCTTATATTAGCCCTTCATCATTATTTTTTACTTATTTATATTTTCTATGGCAGAACAGTCCAATTATACTGAAGACAACATACGCTCACTTGACTGGAAAGAACATATCCGTATGAGGCCAGGTATGTATATTGGTAAGCTGGGTGATGGTTCTTCTCCAGATGATGGTATCTATATTTTGCTTAAGGAAGTACTGGACAATTCTATTGACGAGTATGTCATGGGAGCGGGAAAGACCATTGAAATTTCTATCCATGGCGAACGTGTTATTGTTAGGGATTACGGTCGTGGAATTCCTTTGGGTAAAGTAGTCGATGTCGTTTCTAAAATGAATACTGGTGGAAAGTACGATTCTAAAGCCTTTAAGAAATCGGTAGGTTTAAATGGTGTAGGTACTAAAGCGGTGAATGCGTTATCGTCTTACTTTAGAGTTGAATCGACCCGAGATGGAAAATCGGCTTCAGCAGAATTTGAGCAAGGTAACCTCACGGACCAAGAAATGTTGGATGATACGTCGCGTAGAAAAGGAACAAAAGTGTCATTTGTTCCGGATGATGTTATTTTTAAAAATTATAAATATCGAAGTGAATATGTTGTAAAAATGCTCAAAAACTATGTCTATCTTAATCCAGGGTTGACAATAGTTTTTAATGGTGAAAAATATTATAGTGAAAATGGCTTGAAGGATTTATTATCCGAAAATATCAATGAGTCTGATTTGCTTTACCCAATCATCCATCTTAGAGGAGATGATATTGAAGTTGCATTAACGCATAGTAAAACACAATATAGCGAAGAATACCATTCTTTTGTAAATGGACAGAATACTACACAAGGTGGAACGCATTTATCTGCCTTTAGAGAGGCTTTGGTTAAAACGATTAGAGAATTTTTTGGAAAAAACTATGACGCTTCAGACGTTAGAAAGTCCGTGGTGTCAGCCATTGCTATAAAAGTTATGGAACCCGTTTTTGAAAGTCAGACCAAAACTAAATTGGGCTCTACGGATATGGGTGGTGGCTTGCCAACGGTTCGTACATACATTAATGACTTTGTAAAAACCTACCTAGATAATTATCTTCACAAAAATCCTGATACTGCTGAAAAAATTCAGCGTAAAATTTTGCAGGCAGAACGTGAACGTAAAGAATTGTCTGGGATTAGAAAACTGGCAAAAGATAGAGCTAAAAAGGCCAGTCTTCATAATAAAAAGCTGCGTGATTGTCGCGTACATTTTGGTGATACCAAAAATGAAAGAAATCTAGAAACTACTCTTTTTATCACTGAGGGAGATTCGGCATCAGGTAGTATCACAAAATCACGAGATGTCAATACACAAGCGGTTTTTAGCCTAAAAGGAAAACCTTTGAATTGTTATGGGTTAAGCAAAAAAATTGTTTATGAAAATGAAGAGTTCAACTTGCTTCAAGCTGCTTTAAACATCGAGGAATCCTTAGAAGATTTAAGATACAATAATGTGGTAATCGCTACAGATGCCGACGTTGACGGCATGCACATTAGGTTATTGTTAATTACTTTCTTTTTGCAATTTTTCCCAGAAGTTATAAAGGAAGGACATTTATATATTTTACAAACACCACTATTTAGAGTGCGCAATAAAAAGGAAACCATTTACTGTTATTCTGAAGAAGAACGCAGAAATGCCATTGAAAAACTAAAGCCAAAACCAGAAATCACGAGATTTAAAGGTTTGGGTGAAATTTCGCCAGATGAATTTGTGCATTTTATTGGTGAAGATATTCGTTTAGATCCCGTGATGTTAGATCGGGATATGTCCATCGAAGAATTACTTTCTTTCTATATGGGAAAAAATACACCAACGCGACAAAAATTCATTATCAACAATTTGAAGGTGGAGTTGGATGTGATCGAAGAAGCGAGTTAAGATAATTTCATATCATTATAATTAGGATAGCACACTAAGCACAGCCAAAGTGTCATTTTAAGTTTTTTTATATAATAGAATAGATTTCTGCTAATGCAGGAATGATTAAATAAACATGACAGAAGAAGAAAACGAAGAGTTAGAAAATACAAACAACGAATCTCACCAAGAATCCCAAGAACCCCAGGAAACCATAACCAAGGTTACTGGTATGTACAAAGATTGGTTTTTGGACTATGCCTCTTACGTAATTTTAGAGCGAGCGGTCCCTGCAATTGAGGATGGCTTTAAGCCAGTACAACGACGCATCATGCACTCCATGAAGGATTTAGATGATGGTCGCTACAATAAAGTAGCCAATATTGTTGGACACACGATGCAGTACCATCCACATGGAGATGCTAGTATTGCTGATGCTATGGTGCAAATCGGGCAAAAAGATTTATTAATAGATACCCAAGGAAACTGGGGAAATATTTTAACAGGAGACAGCGCAGCAGCGTCAAGGTATATTGAGGCAAGACTTTCTAAATTTGCTCTAGATGTAGTTTATAATCCAAAAATTACTGAATGGCAAGCCTCTTATGACGGCAGGCGTAAAGAGCCAATCAACTTACCAGTCATGTTTCCATTACTTTTGGCGCAAGGAGGTGAGGGAATCGCAGTCGGACTTTCGACCAAAATATTACCACATAATTTTATTGAATTGATTGATGCTTCTGTTAAGCATCTAAAAGGTAAGCGTTTTACCATTCTACCAGATTTTCCAACAGCAGGTATTGCAGATTTTACCAATTATAATGATGGTTTGCGAGGTGGAAAAGTCAGAGTGCGTGCCAAAATTGCACAGCATGATAAGTCAACCCTTGCAATTACAGAAATTCCTTTTACGACAACGACTTCATCGTTAATTGATTCGATTTTAAAAGCTAACGATAAAGGTAAAATTAAAATAAAGAAAATTGAGGACAATACAGCTGCTAAGGTTGAGATACTGATTCACTTACCTTCGGGATTGTCTCCAGACAAGACAATTGATGCCTTATACGCTTTTACTAATTGTGAAACTTCTATTTCGCCATTAGGTTGTGTCATTGAAGATAATAAACCGCTTTTTGTGGGTGTATCAGAAATGTTACGCAGATCCACGGATAATACAGTTCAATTACTTAAAAGTGAATTAGAAATACGGTTGGGTGAATACGAAGAACAATGGCATTTTGCATCATTGGAGCGTATTTTTATTGAAAACAGAATCTATCGTGATATAGAGGAAGAAGAGACTTGGGATGGCGTTATCAATGCCATAGATAAAGGTCTTCAACCACATATAAAACATCTTAAACGTGCTATTACAGTTGAAGATATTACACGATTAACAGAAATCCGTATCAAGAGAATTTCGAAATTTGATATTGACAAGGCGCAACAAAAGATAGAGGCCTTAGAAGATCAAATTGCTGAAGTAAAACATCATCTAAACAATCTTATTGATTATGCCATAGCTTATTTTGAGCGTTTGAAAAAAGATTATGGTGAAGGCAAAGAACGTAAAACCGAAATCCGAATTTTTGATGACGTTGACGCTACAAAAGTGGTCATTAGAAATACCAAGCTCTATGTCAATAGAGAAGAAGGGTTTGTGGGCACGGCATTAAGACGTGACGAGTATGTTTGTGATTGTAGTGACATTGACGACATCATTTGTTTTACGCAAGAAGGTAAAATGATGGTCACAAAAGTGGATTCCAAAACATTTATCGGTAAGAATATTATTCACGTGGCAGTTTTTAAGAAAAAGGATAAACGCACCATTTATAATATGATTTACAGGGATGGTAAAAAAGGACCATCTTATGTGAAACGTTTTGCGGTGACAAGTATGACGCGTGATAGGGAATACGATCTTACGAACGGTAATAAGGGTTCTGTGGTTTGGTATTTTTCTGCAAACCCCAATGGTGAAGCCGAAGTGGTTACTGTAATGTTGAGACAAGTTGGTAGTGTTAAAAAGCTTAAATGGGACTTGGATTTTGCCGATGTTATAATAAAGGGCAGAAAATCCAAAGGAAACTTGGTTACAAAGCATTCGGTTAAACGCGTTGAACTAAAAGAAAAAGGAGTGTCCACTTTAAAGCCTAGAAAAATTTGGTTTGATGATGCTGTACAACGCTTAAATGTTGACGACAGAGGCGAACTTATTGGAGAGTTTAGAGGAGAGGATCGATTGCTGATAATTACCCAGTCAGGAATAGCTAAGACTATAATTCCAGAATTAACCACCCGTTTTGATGAAGATATGATTATTCTTGAAAAGTGGATTCCTAAAAAACCGATTTCAGCAATTTATTATGATGGGGAAAAAGAGCGTTATTATGTTAAACGATTTTTAATTGAACAAGAGGGTAAGGAAGAGTTGTTTATATCAGATCATTCCGACTCCCAGTTAGAGATAGTTTCAACCGATTGGAGGCCAAGAGCAGAGGTGGAATTTACTAAAGAAAGAGGGAAAGACCGTAAAGAAAACATGGAAGTTGACCTTGAAGATTTTATTGCGATAAAAGGAATTACAGCACTTGGAAATCAGTTAACTAAAGATAAAATAAATCAGGTTAGTTTGTTATCTCCTTTGCCGTATGAAGCACCAGAGGAAACCCCAGCAGATGAAATTGAGGTGGTTGGTGAGGAGACGATTTCAAAAGAGACTAAAGCCGTTAATTCTGATGCATCAAAATCAAATCCATCGAATGAAAAGAATGACTTGGATGAAGATTCAGATATTGATGATAAGGGTCAGGTGACTTTATTCTGATTATTTTTTTTTGTTCTCGTATTCAAAAATTCAACGAATAGAGAAAAAGCAATAGCAAAATATAGGTACCCCTTTGGTATTGCGCCAACACTTTTGCCAAAAAACTCGGTTTCAGCCAAATGAGCTGCTTCAGTAATGAGCATAAATCCAATTAGGATCAAAAAGGCCAGGCCTAAAACCTGCATACTTGGATTGCGATCTATAAACGTTCTTATTTTATTAGCGAAACTAATCATTATAATGATTGAAATAACTACAGCAATAATCATTAATACCAAAGTGTAGTTATGGTTGGGGTGTAGCCCGTTGGTCATACCAACTGCAGTTAGTATCGAATCGATGGAGAATATAAAATCGATTATTAAGATTTGAGTAATGGCTTGGCCTAAGGATTTAATAACTTTAGCTTTAACATTATTTTTGTCATGCGCTGGAGTTTCTACCTTCTCTCTTATTTCAGACGTGCTTTTGTAAATTAAAAACAGTCCGCCAGCCAATAGAATTATGGCCTGCCAACTAATGCCAATGGTGAGCCAATCATTATCAACTGTATAGAATGGCTCGCTTAGTCCAACGAGAAAGGAAACGAAAAACAATAAAATTACACGCTGTAGCATGGCAAACAAGAGACCAATATTTGTCGCCTTGGTGCGTTGATGTTCTGGTAATTTGTTTGCAGCTATTGATATGAACACAATATTATCAATGCCCAAAATTATCTCCAGTAAGGTTAGGGTAACCAAAGCCATTAAGGCGTCTGACGTTAATAAAAAGTCCAACATAATGTTTAGTTAATTTTTCGGGCTACACCTCTTTCAACTTGTAGAGGTTTATTAGCTTTTTTAACGGCTAATTGATATTCAAAGGTATAGGAGTCGTTGGATGTAGAAAGTATTTTCATGTGGATAGCCTCTTTTTCCGACATTGTTTTTGGGTTGATCTTTTTTAAAATGAACTCACAATCATTTATCCAACGAACCGATGAAGAATCTACCTTGCCTTCGTAATAATCAATATTCAAATCGCCTTCACGCGTGAAACGACCAGTTTTTTCCTGCCCATCAATAGTGTAGTCAAATTCAAACGTGCCGTTTTTAAAGTCATTGCAATTACGCTCAACGTTATAACAGCTTAAGCACAAAAAAAGAAGTGAAATGCCAGCGCTAATTCTCATCATTAATTTTTGGCGAAGATAATAAATACGCCAATTATAATTAAGGCTTATAACGTTTAAAACTACCGTTTTTATAAAAAATAATAATGTGTTCTATGTCGGAATCGGGTCCGTGGACTTGATCAGTTTTAATTTGAGGAACCTGATGAGCCTGTGAATCTTGTTTATGTGATTCTGAATTTTTTGGTTGAGACGGAAAATTTCCTTTACCGTTAAGTAGCCAATACAATTCGACTTCCGGATAGGCGTGGAGTACCTTCATTACAAAATCTAAACTAGGCTTATTTCTGCCGGATAAAATATGAGAAATACTAGAGCGCTGAACACCTATTTTTTCAGCAAAACTTGAGGCTGTTTCATCGTAAAAATCTATGACTTTTTGTAGTCTTTTTGTGAATTCCGAAGAGTTTATCATTGTAAACTTGTATTAATAAATAATAGTGCTACAAATGTAAACATTAGTATATTTACAAACTAAATAATTCTTTACATTTTCATTTAATACTTAAAGTAATACTTTTTAAATAAAGTATAAAAGACTGATAGACAGTTTTTAAAATTAAATATAGGTTTTGTAATAAAAATTCTTCAACAGAATCATTTTCGACCAATACTTTCGTTTGGGGTTTTGTATAATTTTGTAACAAATTTACATACAATTTGTTTTTACAAATGTAAAAACCCAAATGATTACATTTGTAACAGATTAAATTTTTGAAATGGATTTAAATTATATTAATACGATTTACAATAGTATAAAAGAGCCGCGATTGCATAGTCGTTATATCACTAATGAGTCGATTGAAAACTGTATAAAAAAATATCCTGAATTAGGAGTTTCTACTTTTGGATATTCAGTTGAAAACAGACCAATTTATAGTTTGAAAATTGGTACTGGAAAAATAAAGGTGTTATTATGGTCGCAAATGCATGGCAATGAATCTACAACTACCAAGGCGTTATTTGACTGTTTTAATTTTTTCGAGACACAAAATGAGTATGCTAATTCCATTTTAAAATCATGTACATTATTGGTAGTTCCTATATTGAACCCAGATGGTGCCGCTCGTTATACGAGGTTAAACGCCAATAATGTAGATTTAAATAGGGACGCCCAAGACTTATCGCAACCAGAAAGTAGGGTTCTTCGAGAAGTTTATAGCAATTTTCAACCTAATTATTGTTTTAATCTACATGGCCAACGCACTATATTTGGTGCTGGAGATACGGGTATTCCTGCAACACTTTCATTTTTGTCTCCTTCGCAAGATGAAAAGCGCTCACTGACGATTAATAGAAAACAGGCAATGGCTATAATTGCGGAAATCAATAAAACTTTGCAGACCCAAACATCGATTGGTTTAGGAAGGTATGACGATAGTTTTAATCTTAACTGTGTTGGAGATACATTTCAGAGTTTCGGTGTACCGACTTTATTATACGAAGCCGGCCATTATAAAAATGATTACGATAGGGAAGAAGTGAGGAGATTCATTTTTGTAGCTCTTCTAAAAGGTTTATTGGTGATTTCGGAAGGTTATGATGTTGAAAAATATGAAGACTATTTCAAAATTCCATCAAATGAAAAGTGTTTTTACGATATCATTGTGAGAAATGCAGTGGTTGATTCTAAAAAAAATGATGTGGCATTTCAGTACGAAGAACGATTGGTGGATGGTAAAATTGATTTTGTTCCGAAAGTGGAAGTCATTTCAGATTTAGATGGTTTTTTTGGTCATAGAGAAATCGATGCAAATGGATTAAAAATCAAATCTTTCAAAAATTCTGAATTAAAAGTTGCTAACGAAATCGATTTCGTTTTAATAAACGATGAAAAAATCGCATTAAAACCTGATTATTCTTAACCTTTGATGATTATTCGTTAATAAAAATGTTCTATTTTTGCATATAGTTTAAAGTTTATACGATTATGGCAAAATTCAAATTAGACGAAATCGATCACCAAATACTTGATATGTTGATTGACAATACGCGAATCCCATTTACGGATATAGCGAAAAAATTGTTGATTTCTGCAGGAACAGTTCACGTAAGAGTGAAGAAGATGGAAGAGGCAGGAATAATAAAGGGTTCTTCCTTAACATTGGATTACAAGAAATTGGGTTATTCCTTTATTGCTTATGTTGGTGTCTTTCTTCAGAATACATCACAGACTAAGTTTGTTTTGGAGCGTATTAATGAAATACCTTATGTTACTGTGGCGCATATTACAACGGGTAAATTTAATGTGTTTTGTAAAATTAGGGCAAAAAACACTATGCATGCCAAAGACATTATATTTATGTTAGACGACATTGAAGGTGTTTACAGAACAGAAACTATGATTTCGCTGGAGGAAAGCCTTAACGATAAAAAGCGTTTGATGCACACCATTTTTAACGAACTATAAAGGTGTTAAGTTATAATTTAAGCCTTCAGTAATCTTTACTGAGGGCTTTTTTAATTTAAAATCTATTAGGTTATGATTTCAGAACAGTTGAGCAACGATGAATACAATCAGTACTATAAAATGTACATTGATAAAGCATCAAACAAAGATATAATTGTTGGTTTACAGAAAAATTTAGAATCGGTTATGTCTTTCTATTCTAATATCCCTGTTGCAAAACATGAATTTTCGTATGCTGCTGGAAAATGGACAGTAAAGGAAATTTTACTTCACATAATAGATACCGAACGTATATTTTCATATAGGGCGTTACGCATTGCAAGAGGAGATACAACACCAATGCCAGGCTTTAATCAAGATAGTTATGTAGATCATTATGAGATTAAAAGGAGGACAATGGAAGATTTATTGAAGGAATATAAGGCTGTAAGACAAGCTACAATTGCTTTATTTAGCCATATAAGCGAAAGTAGATTGAAGCTGATAGGTGAGGCGAGTGGTTCACCAATTTCTCCAAGAGCGATTGGCTATATTATTACGGGGCACGAAAATCACCATAATGATGTGATTAGGGAGCGTTATCTTTAGAAGTTAGAGTAGTAATTAAAAGCTTCGACAATGAGTTCGTTGTTTGCGGTGCAATTTATTTTTGGCTGGGCAATAGCTTCTAATAAAACAAAGTATATTTTGCCGTGACTGTTTTTTTTGTCGTGTTTTAGTAATTCAATAATTACTTTTTGATCTTCTTTTGAAATTTCAACTTTTGAAAACGTTTTAGAAATACCTTCAGTAATTTTTTTTAATGTTTGCTCATTCAGCCCGCAAACTTTAACTGAAAGGTAGCTTTCTAAGATCATACCTGCAGCAATAGCTTCGCCATGAAGCAAAGGTTGTCTATCTGCATGTTCCAAGAAATAGCTTTCTATAGCGTGCCCAAGTGTATGTCCAAAATTGAGAATTTTTCTCAATCCTTTTTCAGTTGGATCTTCTGTAACCACACTGTTTTTTATAACGACAGAATCATAAATCAACTTGTCTAAATGAGATATATCCAATGCTTCAAGATGAGTAAGTGTGTCCCAATAGTTTTCGTCAAAGATTAAACCGTGTTTTAGCATTTCAGCAAAACCTGAAATCATATGATTTTGAGGAAGAGTATCTAAAAATGACGTATCAATACCCACCATTTTGCCTTCATTAATAACACCCACTTGATTTTTTAAGCCACCCAAATCCACTCCTGTTTTTCCTCCAATAGATGCGTCTACCATAGCCAGTAGAGATGTTGGTATATTGATATAATCAATACCTCTCATATAGGTAGAAGCTACGAAGCCGCCTAAATCCGTAACAACACCACCACCAAGATTTATAAGTAAACTATTGCGGTCTGCGCCATATTCAGATAAGGCCTCCCAGACTCCCATGCAGATATCTATTGTTTTATGTTCCTCGCCTTCTGGCATTTCCATGACTTCAACGACTATTTCACCTGATTCTAACTGTTGTAAAAAATATGGTAAACAATACTCATGCGTATTGGTATCTACCAATATGAATATTATAGACGGTTTTATAGAATTTATATAAGAATTGACTTGTGTATAAAGGTTGCCATTAAAATACACAACTGAATTTTTGGTGCTAATAGACTGCATTGAAAATAAATGTTATTTGAGGTGTGAAAATACTTAGTTTTTTTGCAAAAATATAAGACATAGAATAAATATATTTGCATATAGATTAAATTCCATGATTAACCGCTCCCTTTTTGAAGATACCGCTACGGCTTTTACCCTTAAGTCTGATTCTGAATTAGAACGTGCTTATTTTCTTTTTAAAATGATATCACATCAGCCATTGGTTCGTATTGGTACTGCTGCGACTAATTTTGCTCTCAAAGCACATTTACCTGTAGAAGGATTAATACGGTCAACGGTATTCGATCATTTTTGTGGCGGTGTTAATGAAGAAGACTGCTTGTCTGTAATAGACAAACTTTACACGGAAAAAGTAAGTTCAGTATTGGATTATTCGGTGGAAGGTAAGGAAGTTGAAAATCAATTTGACGATGCAGTTGAAAAGATTTTAAAAATCATCAATTTCTGTGACGAAAGAGAAGCTATGCCTATTGTGGTTTTTAAACCAACCGGGTTTGGTAGGTTTTATCTTTATCAAAAAAAAACGGAAGGTAAAGCCTTAACGAAAAGCGAAGAAGAGGAATGGAATAGAATAGTGGGACGTTTTGATGCGGTGTGTCGTTTAGCAAAAGAAAAGGATGTTGAAGTCCTTATCGATGGTGAGGAAAGTTGGATGCAGGATGCGGCAGATAATTTGGTAGAGGAAATGATGCGTCGTTACAATAAAGAGGTGACTATTGTTTATAATACCTTACAAACTTACCGTTGGGACCGATTGGATTATCTAAAACAACTTCATGAACGGGCTAAACAAGAAAATTTTAAAATAGGGATGAAAATAGTGCGCGGTGCCTATATGGAGAAAGAACGGGAAAGAGCTTTAGAAAAGAATTATGAATCCCCAATTTGCGAAAACAAAAAAGCCACTGACGATAATTTCAATGCCAGTTTGAGGTATATATTAGACCATATTAATGACATTTCGATTTTTATAGGTACCCATAATGAAGAAAGCTGCTATCTCGCTATGGAGCTTATGGAAGCTTATGGAATTAAAAAGGATGATAATAACGTTTGGTTTGGTCAGTTGTACGGTATGAGTGATCATATCAGTTTCAATCTAGCTTCCGACGGTTATAATGTGGCTAAATATATCCCATTTGGACCAGTAAAAGATGTGATGCCTTATTTGATAAGAAGGGCGGAGGAAAATACATCTGTAGCAGGACAGACCAGCAGAGAATTATCACTAATAAAAAAGGAAAGGAAACGGCGAAAATTATAAAAGCCCTATCATTGAGATAAGGCTTTCATTTAACTAGTAAAATTAGTTCTTCTTTTTTGAGAAGAAATTATACCATTTCTTTTGATCCTCAGGATTATTCCCGTAGCCATAGCCGTAACCATAGCCATATCCACTGCCATTAACATTTACACCGTTTAGCAATAATGTCATGTGCGGTAACCTTTTGTCTTCATATAGTGGTTTTGCTACGTGTTTAACGTGTCTTTTATCTATGTTATCTGCACTGACTACATATATAAACATATCCGCATGATCTGCAAGAAGTAAGGTGTCGCTTACTAAACCTACAGCTGAGGTATCAACAATGATATAATCATATTTGTCTTCAAAATATTCAAACAGTTGATTAACTCTTGGACTCATTAGTAATTCTGCTGGGTTTGGTGGTACGGTTCCAGAAGCGATAATGTCTAAAAATTCATTCTTTTTATGTTTAATGACAATGTCTTGTGGTTTCATAGAATTATCTACTATAAAATCAGAAAGACCTTTTACCGAATTATTTTCTAATCCCAAATAGTCCATTATTTTAGGGACTCTAATATCAGTTTCAATCAATAAAACCGATTTTCCCGAGTGCGAGATAGAAGTAGCCAGATTTGTACTTGTATGAGATTTACCCTCCTGCGCCCTGGTAGAAGTTATAAAAAGTTTTTTGGATCTCCCAGTTATGCTTTTTAACATAAAATCTATATTTGATCTTATAATCCTGAAAGCCTCTGCTTTAGGGGAATAATCGATTTTTTGAATTAAAGTTTTATTTTTTGGCGATCTTGGCACATCTCCTAAATATGGTATATCCAATAGATCTGTCAGGTCCTCTTTATTATGTATTTTGGTATCTATGAGTTCAAAACCGTAAATAAGACCGATTGGAATCATTAGACCAAAAATAACAGATGCCAAATATATTATTATCGGGTTAGGTGCTACTGGTTTAAAAGAGGAGTAGGCACTATCAATTATCTTTGCACTTGGAGAATACATGCCCAATCTAATAGAAGATTCCTCTCTTTTCTCTAATAGATAAAGGTAAAGAGACTCTTTAATTCCTTGTTTTCTTTCAATACCTCTTAGTTCTTTCTCTTTTGTTGGTGCTGCATATAGCCTACCACCAATTCTCGCACTTTCTCTGTTAAGTGTATTTAAAGTTATTTCGCTCGATTTCTTCATGTTATTCAACGTATTTTGAAGATTGTTTTTCTGAGCGGCAATTTGATTGTTAAGATTAACAACGATTGGGTTTTTTTCAGTAGAATTTTTGAGTAGTTTATCTCGTTGAGCAACCAACTCATTATATGTTTTAGTTATTTGAGACACATTAGGGTCGCCAATTACATTTAGAGGCAATAGATCACTAGCCTTAGAGTCGTCATTCACTTCTTCTTGCAAAAAATCAATTAATTTTAATTGGTTAGTAGTATTCGAAATTTGAGCTTCGTTTTGTTTTTCACTTTCAAGATAAATATTTGCTTGAGAACCTAGTGCAGTTAGCTTGTTTCTTTTTTGCAGTTCTTCAGCGCTCAATTCCACCTGTTCCAGCTCTTCAGTTATCGCCTGTAGTCTATTATTAATAAACGCTGAAGTAACCTCAACTACCTTTTCTTTGTCTCTTACTACATCAGCATTGTATTCGGAAATGAGCTGGTTCAAAACATCTATTGCTTTTTGTGCAACAGTTTCCTGTACTTCTAAATTAATGATACTAGAGCCCTTATCTGAAGATACGGTAAGCTTCTTTTGATAACTGTTTGATACTTTGATTACTGGGTTAATGGATATCTTTATGTTACTACCTATTTTAGATTCAAAATGATCAATGTTTGGAGTGATTACCATATCACCAAATCCAGTTTTTAATCGTTCTCCAAAGGTATGAGGCTTGCCTTCTGATTCATCTCTATCTATTAAAGTTGTTCCATCATTTCTAAAAAGTAAAAATTTAGTTTTTGATTTTACCTTTAAATACAATGTTGTATCAACTTTATGAATAATAGAGTCATTTGCAAAAAAACTAAGCGTTAATGGAGGGTTCTTATAAAGCTCGTTTACTTTAATACTGCCTTCTTGGAAAAAGCGTATATTAAGTTTAAGTTTTTTTACCACATTTTCTATAAGTGTACGCGATTTAATAATTTCTATTTCGTCACCAATTTTGTCTGCTCCATTAGAAAATAATCCTTCGCTCGATACCTGTTCTATACTTGGTAGCTTTGTTGCCTGCTTATCATCTTTTAATTTAATTGTTGCCGTTGCCTTATATTCACTATCGGCATATCGCAGATGCATATATCCTATAAAAAGGGCAATAAGAACACACAATAATATAACCTTCCATTTAACTAGAAACGGCTGGATTTTTTTTAATAAATCTGTGCTTGTAGTAGGTCTGTTTTCCATAAAAATTTATGAGCGATTTTTAAATTAATTATTAATTAAAAATACAGTTATAATAGTTGTCAATGTACCAATTGCTGAAATTAGGACCGAATTGTTTTGATTGTATGTAGATGCCCTTACTCTTGCATTATTTGGTTCGACATAAATAACATCATTTTGTTGAAGATAATATAACGGAGAATTAACTGCATTAATTGTAGTAAGATCTATAGTTGCAAATCTTTTTTCTCCTTCAACCTCTCTAATTAGTAACAAATTGTCACGTTTACCAAAAATCGTTAAATCATCAGCGAGACCCAAAGCTTCCAAAAGGGTAATTCGTTCATCCTGAATTGTGAAGGTTCCAGGGTTTGATACTTCTCCCAATACAGTTACTGTGAAGTTTACCAACCTTACATTCACAATTGGTTCAGTAGCATATTCACTAATGCGTTCTGTTAATAGTGAAGTGACTTCGGTCCTTGTTAAACCTTCAACCTTTATTTTGCCTAAAACAGGAAAATCAATATTTCCGTCGTAATCGACTAAATAAGTTTGTACTTGTCTGGTATTATTAGTACGTTCTTGATCAAGGTTATTAGAAATAGTATACATATTAAACGGTACAACTGTTTCAGCGTCATATGCAGAAACATTGATAGTTAAGATATCGTCTGGTTTATAGATAAGCTGTTTTGGTTCTGTTGCTGGAATACCTTCTTTTATATGTTCGTCTTGGAAATAGACTAAACTTTTGCGTGATGCACACGATGATGCTACAAATAATACTAAGATTACGATTAGGAAAGTTTTGGTTTTCATTGTGCTATTATTATATAGGTTGATTTAATAAATTTTATTTTTTAATATCCAATACTTCGTAAGTTGAGTTATTGGATATGTATTCGGGTATTAAAGCCTTGATTAAGGCAACAATATCAAGAGGTTGCGTTAGTGATTTAACTTGTGTTAACTTAATTATTTGCTTTTCTGTATTTTCAATATCCAAGTGCCTAGATTTTGCAATCATAATTTTTTCGTGGTAGGTTTTTTTGGTGTTTTCACCATCAGCTAAAAGTTCTTCGTAAATTTTCTCACCTGGTCTTAAACCAGTAATTTTAATATCGATATCCTCTGGATAACGCAAACCAGATAGAATAATCATATTGGTGGCTAGGTTGAAAATTTTGATTGGTTCACCCATATCAAAAACAAATATTTCACCACCGTTACCCATAGCTGCTGCTTCTAATACTAATTGACATGCCTCCGGAATAGTCATGAAGTAGCGCGTAATATCCTTGTGAGTTACTGTAAGTGGGCCACCTTTTTCAATTTGTTTTTTAAACAAAGGAATTACAGACCCGTTAGACCCTAAAACGTTTCCAAATCTAGTTGTAATAAATTTTGTTTGTCCTTTTCCTTTTAAGCAAGAGACATAAAGTTCAGCTATTCTTTTAGTCGCACCCATCACATTAGTAGGGTTTACAGCCTTGTCTGTAGATATTAAAACAAATTTATATACTCCATGCTTTACAGCTAAATCCGCAACATTTTTTGTACCTCCAATATTTACGCTTACCGCTTCATAAGGGTTGTTCTCCATTAAAGGGACATGTTTATACGCTGCAGCGTGAAAAACCATTTTTGGCTTATAAATATCAAATATTTGATCTAATCTAGATTTGTTTCTGACGTCTGCTACAATGGCTTCTATATTTTGTAAGCCACGTTGTATAAATTCTTGCTGAATTTCATATAACGCAGATTCCGCATTATCGATTAGAATCAATTTTTTATAGTTATATAAACTCGCTTTGCGACATATCTCGCTCCCAATAGATCCTGCAGCACCAGTGATTAGAATCACTTTATTATCATATTGTTCAATCAGGTCTGGGTTTTTGATATTGATAGGGTCTCGACCCAACAAATCTTCAATTTTTACTTCTTTAATTTGTCCAGCACTTAAATCTCCATCAATCCAATTTTGTACTGGTGGTACAATTTTTACTTTAAGGTTTAAAGCAAAAAGTGTCCCGGTAATTTGAAGCAATCTTGCAGGATCAATGTTTTGAACGGAAATTATAACTTCCTCTATTTTATTTTTAGAAATAAACTCAGGTGAGATTTGTTCAAGTGGTAATACTGGCAGTAAGTTTATTTTCTTTCCAACCTTACGCTCATCATCATCAATAAAACCAACAATTTCTAAGCCATTTTTGGTATCATTATTTATGGCATCGTAAGTAAGCATGCCAGAATTTCCTGCACCAAAAATTAATACTTTGGTAACAGTATGAAAATCTTGAGTAATATAATTATAAAGGGATTTAATAAATAATTTAAATCCAATCAAGAAAAGAATATTGAGTAGAAGATGTATGTAGATTATAGAGCCTGAAATATCGAAGAATGAGCTTTCAAAAAATCGTCTACTGATGAAGGTCATGACAATTAAAATTGTAGCCATGATGTTGACGCCAATAATAATATTTATGATATCTTTAAATCCAGTGAATCGAACAACACCTTTATATGAGCCTACAGCTACAAAACTGGCTATAGCAACAACAATTACATAAGGTGTTTGTTTTATTACCGATAAAACCTCAAAATCAAACTGAAAATTAAAACGAATTAAATATGCAATAAAAAATGTTCCTATAGTAATGCAAAGGTCAAAAAGCATAACTAGCCATTTAGAGGCATATCTTCTAGAGATTTTATGTAAAAATTTCAATATCATCCTACAAAATACACATTTATGGCAGAAATTACTCGATTTAATTCCTCTTCGGTTAAATTAGAACCACTTGGTAGACATAAACCTTTTTCAAATAAATTATCAGAAACACCATTAAGATAGCTAGGCGCCTCCTTAAAAACGGGTTGCTGGTGCATTGGTTTCCAGAAGTGTCTTGATTCAATATTTTCTTTTTCGAGTGCCAATCTTAAACCTTCTCTAGTGGCTTCAGAGTCAAGTAATATACATGATAACCAACGGTTAGAAAAGCAATTTTCAGGTTCAGCTATAAAGGATATTTTATCAATATGTTCAAGCGATGTTTTGTAACGATTATAGTTAGCTCGTCTTTTTGTAACATGACTATCCAATATGGTCATTTGACCTCTACCAATTCCAGCAATAATGTTTGACATTCTATAATTGTATCCGATTTCTGAATGTAAATATGCCGGTGAAGGATCCTTTGCCTGAGTGGCAAGAAAAACTGCTTTATGTTTTTGACTTAATGTTTTAGTTATAAGTGCACCACCGCCTGAAGTTGTTATAATTTTGTTGCCGTTAAACGATAGAATAGAAAAATCACCAAATGTACCACAGCATTGATTCTTATATTTACTTCCAAATGCCTCAGCGCTATCTTCTATAATAGGTATTTCATAAATGTTGGCAACTTCTCGGATTTCATCAACTTTATAGGGCATACCATATAAATGAACTGCAATGATCGCTTTTGGTTTTTTACCTTTCTTAATTCTGTCTTTAATGGCGGTTTCAAGTAGGTTGGGACATATGGCCCAAGTGTCATTTTCACTATCAACAAAAATAGGCTGAGCTCCTTGATAGATAATCGGATTTGCAGAAGCAGAAAAAGTTTTGCTTTGGCAAATAACTTCGTCACCATAGGTTATACCAAGAAGTATTAGACTTAAATGGAGTGCGGATGTTCCTGAAGCCAAAGCAGCAACATGGATGTCTTCCTTGAGATATGATTGTATATCATTTTCAAAACCATTGACGTTAGGTCCCAATGGCGCCACCCAATTAGCATTGAAAGCTTCTTGTATATAAGATTGTTCATTACCACTCATGTGTGGTGATGATAACCATATTTTAGGTTTCATAGGCAAAATTGTTAAGTAATAGGATTACTATCAATTTTGTGTCTGATAGAGGGTTTTGGGACACAATATAAATATCGGTTAAATATCCATTAAATAAATGATACTCCACAAATAAACACGACAAAAAGCAAATATTTACGTTGTTAAAAGCTATTAATCTATTTGTAATATTAGTAAATTTTTAAATAATTGATAATGAATTTTTTATGTAGTTTTTTGCAAGATTTCAAACCAATATTTAGATTCAAATCCAAATGAATCGGTTATATTAATCTATATTATTGGTTCTGTAACGGAAGTGTTGTGTCGATTATGTTATGTCCATTATATTTGAAAACGATTAATAATAAAGAATTGTTTGATTAAAATATGAATATATTGGTTACTTCAGCTGGAAGAAGGGTTTCGCTTGTAAAATCGTTTCAGCGAGAACTTAAAAATATATATCCAGAGGCTAAAGTCATTGCAATAGATTCAGAGCCATTGCTTTCTGCGGCTTGCATTGTTGCAGATGATTATTTCAAGGTGCCTCGATTGGACAATCCATCATATATTCAAAATTTATTGGAATTATGCATCGAGCATTCTATAAAGTTGATTATTCCAACAATTGATACCGAGTTACTTGAACTAGCTAGGCACAAATCTATCTTTGAAGAAAAAGGTGTTACAATTGTTATTTCATCTTTAGATTTGGTAATTAAGTGTAGGGACAAGAGAGAGATGCACAATTTTTTTAGTGAGAAAGGTGTATCCATCGCAAAAGAATACACAAAAGAAAACTTTGAATTACCAATTTATATAAAACCATATGATGGCAGTAGAAGTGTGGATAATTACATTATAAAGGATAGAAAAGATCTAACAAAGTATCATTTTAACAATAAAAAACTGATGTTTCTGGAATATTTAGATCATGATGAATATGAAGAATTTACTTGTGACCTATATTATAATAAAGAACATAAATTACAATGTGTAGTTCCCAGAAAACGACTAGAAGTAAGGGATGGTGAAGTTTATAAATCACTAACAAAGGATAATGCTCTAATACCCTATATAAAGAATAAATTAGGTTTTATTGAGGGTGCAATAGGATGTTTAACTGCGCAATTTTTCAAGCATAAGAACGATGACAAAAAAATATACGGCATAGAAATAAATCCACGCTTTGGAGGTGGCTATCCTTTAACTTATTTATGTGGTGCCAATTATACCAAATGGATAATTGATGAATATATTGCCAATGAAACCATTGAAAATAAGTTTGACGTGTGGGAGCGTAATTTACTAATGATTAGATACGATGACGAAATTCTAGTACATGAATATAAAGGTTGATAAAGGTACGATAATTGTTTTTGATTTAGACGATACGCTGTATAACGAGTTGGATTATTTGAAATCTGCTTATAAAGAAATTTCCAAAAGTCTTGAGCCGAAAAAATGGAAACTCTTGTACCTTAAAATGTTGTCTCTGTATAGAAGTAAAAAGAATACTTTTAAATATTTAAATGATACTTATAATATCGAATTATCGGAACTAATTTCAATTTATCGCTATCATAATCCTGAAATAAAACTGTTTTATGGTGCTATGGATTTAATGAACTCCATTAAAAAACATGGCGGTCAAATAGGTTTGATTACAGATGGTCGAGTAGAGACTCAAATGACCAAAATAAAGGCTTTAGGGATTTTAGAAATTTTGGACAGTATAGTTATTTCTGAAGAAATAGGTACTGAAAAACCGCATCTTTCAAATTATAAGTCCATCGAAAAAGCGCTTTCAGGAAACATCTATTATTACATAGCAGATAATTTTAAGAAAGATTTTGTTACAGCAAATCAAATAGGTTGGGAAACTATTGGACTTATAGATAATGGTAAGAATATTCATTATGAATCCTATAAGTATTTAGAAAACAAATTGGCTTCAAAACATCTAATAATGTCTATTGATGAAATTACGATAATATAAAATAAAGAAGTATAGTTTTTAATACAATTATTTCTCAAAAACTTTTGCTTGTGTTTCGTTCAATTTAATAACTCTCGCTGGATTTCCTGCCATCACTGCATAATCAGGAACATCTTTAAATATAACGGAACCAGCACCAATAAGAGATTCTTGTCCAATACGTTTTACTCCGGTCATAACAGTTGATCCTATGCCAAAATAAGCCATGTCATTTATTTCCATACTAGCGCCAATGTTTATTCCTGATGACATGAAAACACCATTATTAATAGTAACATGGTGACCAATAGTTGTAGCCATATTTACCATAAAATAATCACCTATTTTGGTATGAGGCATTATATAGTTTCCAGGCAGCATGTAATGAGTTTCTCCAAGAATTACGTCTGGACCTATACAGACAGTATGATGTTTAAAACTTGGCGCATTATATCCTTCATTTTTTAAACTTGAAAGATACCTTTGTCTAATTAAATTATCACCGATTGGGCAATAAACATCTGTTACCTTCTCTTTTAACTTTTTGTCAAACAAATCTTCATACTTTCCTAAAACATCTAAACCAACCACCTTTTGCCCATAGAAAGCATCAGAATCATCAATAAAACCAATAATTTCAACCCCAGCCTCTTTAAGGTATGAGGCATATATTTGTCCGTGCGTTCCTGCACCGATTATTACTGCTTTATTCATATTTTGGTTGTTAGCTGAATTAATTATTACCTTCAAATCTAGTCATACTTAAATCTGAGGTTACATTTACGCCTTCTTTCAAAAGAACTTTACCAAGTGTCATTACAAAAATTTTAAAATCCGTTTTAAATGAAATGTTGTTTACATACCAAACATCTAAATCAAACTTTTCGTCCCAAGAAATAGAGTTACGTCCATTAACTTGAGCCCAACCTGAAATTCCCGGTCGCACATTATGTCTTTGTCTCTGATGATCATTGTACAAAGGCAAATAATCTATCAATAACGGCCTTGGTCCAATAAGGCTCATGTCACCTTTCAATACATTAATCAATTGCGGAATCTCATCAAGTGACAATTTTCTAATAAAATCACCAACATGTGTCACTCTGAGATGGTGATCTAAAAGCTCACCATTTTCATCTTTTTCATCTGTCATGGATTTAAATTTTAATAATTTAAACACTTTGCCGTCTTTTCCTGGTCTTTCATGAACAAAGAACGCCTTACCTTTATTGCTAATTGTTAACAGTACAATTAGTACTAGTATTATAGGCGATAATATCACCAAGCCTAAAGCTGAAACTATAATGTCAATAATACGTTTAAAAAAATTTCTGTACATCACTGATTTGGGATTTAGGTTAATACAGTACCTATTTAAGCGACTAAAATATGTGTTAAACACACGATACTTAAAAATAATCGTTAAAAACCTAATAATTCAATTTAAACGTTAAATCTTTCACCGTAAACAGTAAACGCCAAACTAAATATAATAGGATTTGGTCGTAAAAACTATGCGTTAATCTAATTTACACATATTTTAAATAATCGGGTTGATATAAAACAAATTGAAATGATTAAGTTTTTTATATTTGCTTTAACCACAATATTAATTTTATTATAAATTAATAGCGCTTTAGTTAAGTAGAAAAAGCAAATAAAAAACCTGAATGAGCAATAATAAAATTCTCGAGAATGCATTTACTACTATCTTAGAAATAGATGCCTCGCAAATAAACGAAGAATTAAAGTATCAAAGTATCCCAGAGTGGGACTCCATTAACCACATGTTTTTAATAGGTGAAATTGAAGATGTTTTTAACGTTGAAATTGATTCTGATGACATCTTAGAGGTAAAGAGTTATAATGATGCCAAAAATGTATTGGGACGTTATGGTGTTGATTTTGAATAAATAACATTTCTATAAATGAATCTTGCTAGGGATAACAGTACCTTATATAATTTAATTGCTGCTTCAGAAAATGTAAACTTTATAGATGCATCAAATGACACCAGATATACGCTTGAGCAAATTGATTTGCCTATAAATAATATTGAGCTGGCTAGAAGCTTAATTTTTTTATATACTGATAATAGTTTAAATTCTTTAGTCACTTACCTCAATTTACTTAAAACCAAACATGTATTGGTATTGTTAAGTAACACCATTGAAACTAAGCTCAAAGAGAATCTTGAAAATGATTATGAGCCATCAATTATTTTTGATGACGAACGTTCATACATTGATAAATATGAAGCCAGGGAATTAAGTAACGAAAACATTGAAATTAAACTTCATATAAATAAAGAATTTAAGTCAGTTTTAGACGATAATTTACGTCTTATGCTTTCAACTTCAGGGACTACAGGTTCACCTAAATTCGTAAAGCTTTCCGAAGAGAACATTAAGCAAAACGCAATATCCATAAGTGATTATCTGCCAATTGAATCAACAGACGTAACTCCGTTAAATTTGCCGTTGCATTACTCTTATGGCTTATCTGTTTTACATTCCAACGCCATAAACGGAGCGACAATTGTTTGTGGGCTTCCAGATATTTTGAGCAAGGATTTTTGGAAGCATTTAAATGAATATGAATTCACTTCAATCGCAGGTGTGCCATTTATTTATGAGATGTTTCAACGTATAGGTTTTTTGAAAAAACCTCATCCATCTTTAAAATATATAACACAAGCAGGAGGTAATTTGAGTCAAAATATTAAAAGTGAATTCAATAACTATTGTATAGAAAACGGTATTGAATTTTTCGTTATGTATGGACAAACCGAAGCAACGGCGAGAATTTCTTTTGTGCCACCTTCAATGTTAGAAGATAAAATTACTTCCATTGGTAAGCCCATTAAAAACGGAAATATTACAATAGATATTGATACAGATGAACTTTTATATTCTGGTCCGAATGTTTTTGGAGGTTATGCCAAACAAAAAGAAGATCTCGCAACTTGGGAAAATATTGAAATGTTGAGAACAGGTGATTTGGCAAAGCAGGATGAGGACGGTTATTTCTATATAAGTGGACGACTAAAACGAATTGCAAAAGTATTTGGTAACAGAGTTAATTTGGACGAAATTGAAGCGTTCGTAAAATCCAACTTAAACTTGAGTTTGCTAGCTTGTACTGGTATAAATGACAAGTTTATCCTAATTGCTCACAGCCATAAAAATTTAGAAGAAGCCGAGTTGAAAAAGGCAATGTTTGGAACATTTAAAATTCAAGGCTCGGCAATTAAGTTCCATTATTTTGACACATTGCCAAAAACCAAAAATGAGAAGATTGATTATAAAACAATTACTTCTATATATTTAGAAAAATAAAATTAAGACACTAGACCCTAATCTGTGCAAATCTTAAGATTTTGATTTAATCAAATTGGTAAGATGAACCAACTAAGAAAAAAACTCGAAAATCCTAGCATAAAAGTCCTATTCACGGATTATTACGATACGTTGGTACACAGAAGCGTACATCCTAATCAAGTATTGAGAATTTGGTCTAAAATCATAATCAATGAGTTAGGCTTAAATATTTCAATTGATACTTTATATTTCGCGTTTAAGGAATCCGTTTTGTATCTAGTTGAAAAATTAAATACAGATCGAAACGAATTACCTTACGATGACATAAAAAATGATGTATTTAAAAGGATAAATACAATCGGTTTAATCTCCGATGAGAAAGAAAAAGATTTTCTTAGCTATTTTGAAAAAGCACACTTAAAAGCTGAAAAGAGCGTACAACGATTAAACCCTAATACACTTCAAATTATTAAGGATTTTAAAGCAAAAGGAGGAAAGGTGTATTTGCTTTCCGACTTTTATTGTCCCAAATCCTTATTTGTGAATTTGCTTGAGCATCATGGGATTTCTGAATTGTTTGATGGTGTTTACAGTTCGTCAACCGTTGGCAAAAGCAAACACACAGGTACAGTTTACCAACATGTGCTTTCAGAATTAGGTATTGACCCATCAAATGCAATAATGATTGGCGACAACGAGCGCAGCGATTCCAAAAATGCTGAAAAAGTTGGTTTGCATTCCTATGTTTTGCCACACAAAAAATACCTGAGACAAAATAAGTTAAATGGTTTTGGTGACGATGAATACAATTTGCGGCAGATCATTGGCGAAACCTATTCGCACTGCAATAAAAAGGTTACAATTCCATACACAGAATATGTGGTGTTTTATCATTTTTTTGTTGAGCGACTATACCGACATTGTAAAAAAAATGATATAAAAAGCCTGTTCTTTTTATCGCGAGAAGGTCTATTTATTAAGCGACTTTTCGATTCGTATTTAAAACATACCGAAATTGATTCGGCAAACACAATTAGAACGCACTACCTCAAAGTGTCACGCCAAGCATCACTTCAAATATCTTTAAAACCAATCGAAGAGGAGAGGTTCAGTTATTTAACGCGCAAGTATAAAGCTATGAGCGTTATGGAATTTCTGTCGTTTTTAAACTTTAAGACTGTAACTAAACAAACTATTATTAATGCTTTAAATGTTGATGGGGATAGTTTAGTTGAAAATTTTCTCGATTCTGAAATTTTTAAAAACTTAAAAGAGGAAGAAAACTTTAGAGAAGCCTATGAAACACACAGACTATCTAACAAATCTGTTTTTACGGAATATTTGAATTCTTTTAATGAAGATATTGAAAACGATGGTATTAACGTCGTAGATATTGGTTGGGGAGGAACAATGCAGGAAGCAATTTACAATTTTTTCAACCAGAAAATAAAAGTCAATGGTTTCTATTTAGGACTAAATCTAATTTACAGTCCGAATAAAGACACCAAACGTCACGGGTTTGTTTTTTCAATATTGCCTTACGAGACATATAGTTTTCACATATTGCACGCCAACACACAATTGTATGAGCAATTTGCTGGAGCAGGACACGGTTGCTGCATAGAATATGCCAAATCCGAAAACGGTTACACCATAGAGCATCACGAGGAAAACGAGAAATGGTTATATGATAATTTTATCGGTCAACATCAGGATGAAATGTTCGCCATTCACTTAAAACTAACGGAGGAACTTGAGACGGTTTGTTACAACGACCACATGGTGCAGAATACATTAGTTGATTTTGCATTGCGAGTAGGAACGCGGCAGAGTATGAAAAAGATTAAATTCTTGGAAACATTAACAGCTGGTTACTACCAAAACATAAGCAACAAGAAAACCGGAATAGATTATGAAATTCCAAAGAATTTAATGAGTGTAAAATCCATGATTAAATTCATTTTAAAACCTGAGGAATTCTTCCGATATATCGTAAAGGTTAAGCATCGCATATACAAATCCAACAAAGTGGCTGCATATCTATTTCCATCATTTCTAATTTATGAATATTATAAATTCAATAAATATATGCGTTATAAGGTTTTGAGGCGAATTTCGTTATTGAAATATAATTATTTCAGATAGGATTTAGTTTATTTCAACACACTATCAATGATCCGAAGTAAATCTGCATTAATAATATTTACATCAAAACGTTCTTCTGCATATTTACGGCTGTTTCTGCCCATTTCCTCAATTTTTTGTGGATGTTCGAGGAAGAATTTCATCGATTTTACCAATTCTTCCAAACGTTGCGGAGGAATTAAAAATCCGTTTTCACCTTCAATGACAGTTTCTCTACAACCTGGAGAATCTGTTGTGATTATTGGCAAGCCAACGGAAAGTGCCTCCAAAATTGAGCGTGGCACACCTTCTCTATAGTAAGACGGCAGCACAAATACATCACGATTTGTAAGATGCTCTACGATATTTGATTGATGGCCATGCCAAATTAATGTACCTTCCTCATTATGCTTTTCGAGCTCTTCCAATTTTATCGCGGAAGGTGAAGTCTGTGCAGGGCCAATAACATGGAATTCAGCATCTGGATATTGTTTCTTTAGCACCTTTGCGGCATTGATGTAAAGTGCGATTCCTTTTTCTTTTATAAGTCTTGCGGTTAAAAGAAAACTTACTTTGTTATCCTTATTATATTTCTCTTTGAATTTGAATCTTTCAAGGTTAACACCAGAACCGCTAACGACTTCAATTTTTGACCTATCCTTTAAAATATTTCGTCTTAAAAATAAATCCCTATCATCTTTATTCTGAAAGACTACAGCCTTATTTTTTCTAATAGATCTTTTGTACAATAATTCATTAACACGTTGTAGTATTTTTGCTTTTAAAGTTAGACCGGTAAAGGTAAAACCTAAACCCGTAATAAGCGAAATTACTGGTACACCACAAGAATTTGCGGCCATTGAGCTATAAATAACTGGCTTAACCGTGTAAGGGAATACAAGGTCTATTTTGTTCTTTTTTATTATTTTTTTGAGATCACTAATAGTTTTTAAATCGTCAAATGGGTTTAGTCCCGTTCTTTGTAATCTGTATGTTAGAGGAGTTACACCATAATCTTCCTTTAATGTTGTAAGTGTCTCTTCCTTAAAATGTCCAGCAGCAGTAAAAACTTCATAATTATTATCAATGAGATTCTGTATAAAATCCCCTCTAAAATTTATTAATGATGTTGACGTCGAACCTACGACTAAAATCCTTTTTTTACTCATGTAGCGGTTTTACTGATTGAGATAAATATTTGAGTACCATTTTTGGAAACAATAGAATGCCCAAACCCTAAAAGTGCTGTCGCGTTTACTGTCCAAATGATTTCGGACTAAAGATATGATTTTATCTGAATTAAATATGTCTTGTTCCTCAAGGTATTTTGGTTCAATGTAACTTTCGAGTTCATTTTGTAAGCTGGATTTGAGCCAATTACCAACTGGAGAGCCAAAACCTTGCTTACTAATTTCCAAAAACTGTTCCGGAAACTGGTCCTTAAATGCTTCTTTTAAAATGTGCTTTTTATTCCAACCTTTCATTAAATAGTCTTCTGGCAGTGTGTTGGTGTAGTCCCAAAGTTTCTTGTTCAAAAATGGCGCTCTGCATTCCAGAGAGTTTTGCATACTAGTTCTATCAACTTTTGCGAGCATACCACCTTCGAGACTTAAAATTTTATCAACGTGCCTAAAATCGGTAAGCGTGTCAATCTTGTCATTACCGAGAATGTCTTTGTACTCACTAAAAAGATTGTTTTCGTAATAGTTTGAAGATAAGATTTCTTCAAGTTCACTTTCGGTATTTGCCAAAGAAATAATGTCCCAATAGTAATTACCATCGTAATCTACGGCTTTGAGCATTTTCTTTATTTTAAAGCGTTTGCCACGTCTATCTCGGTTTGTTGCTAAAAGCGTTTCGGAAGATTTCAACAGAACTTTGTGCAATGGTTTTGGGATAACGCTCGTGTAGCGTGTATTCATTTTACCCACGTAATATTTATTATAGCCGCCAAATATCTCATCACCACCATCTCCAGTCAATGCCACTTTTACATAATCCTTTGTTTTATTGGAAACGAAATAGGTGGGTAGGGCAGCCGTATCGGAGAAAGGCTCATCAAAATTCATTAATATTTCGTGGATGTTATCTTTTAGATCGTCTTCCCCAATCTTGAATTCGTGGTGGTTACTTTTTATTAGATCTGCAACGGTTCTGGCTTTGTTTGATTCGTCAGAAGAATCGTGAAAACCTATGGAGAACGTTTCAATTTTTTTATCATTTAATTGCGATAGTATCAATGATACAATTGAAGAATCCACACCGCCAGAAAGAAACGTACCCAAAGGTACGTCTGCTATAGATCGGCTTTCCACACTTTCGTAAACTAAATCGCGAACATCTTTTTTAGCATCTTTAAATGAGATGTTCTGTGGTTTTGGTGTAATTTCTTGCTGAATCTTATGTATTTTGAAATTGTGATTTTCAAAATTATATTCGATATAATGATTCGCTTCAAGCTTTGAAACGTTTTCGTATATACTGTATGGTGCAGGAATGTAAGTCAATCGCAAAAATAGATTCAATCCTTTTTTTGAAATTTTTGGTTTTTCATCTAAAACGTTTACAATCGATTTTAATTCCGAAGCCCAAAGAAATTGATTGCCAGAATTAGTGTAATACAACGGTTTTTCACCAAAGAAATCTCGTGCAATAAAGAGCTTGTTTATATTTTGATCGTAAATACTAAAACCGTACATACCATCAAGTTTTTTAAATGCTTCAACACCTTGTTGTTCGTAGAGTTTCAAGATAACTTCCGTATCACTTGTGGTTTTGAATTTTACACCGGAAGCTTCCAGCTCAGCTTTCAATATTTTGAAATTATAAATTTCACCATTAAAAACGATTACTATTTTTTTGTCTTCTGAATAAATAGGCTGCCTTCCAGAGGATAAATCTATAATAGACAAACGTCGCATTGCCATACCAACCGAAAAATCTTCGTTTTGTTTTGTCACAAAACCATCTTCGTCCGGACCTCTGTGAATAATGAGATTATTCATCTTGTGAAGTGTGTTTTTAATGTCTACTTCACTTTGGTTGTATTTTGTTATAATGCCATTAATTCCGCACATTTCTAAGCTAATTATGTTGTAATAAACGTTTTAAATTTTGAATAAATGGTATCCAAATGGTATTCTTTTGCGCGCAGCAAACTCAATGCACTGTATTTTTGGCGTTCTTCAGGATTATTGTTAAAATAATCGAGTGCTTTGCTCAGCCCAACGTGGTCATCGTTATTAACGAGCAATCCGTATTTGCCGATGTAAAATTCACCATTTTTCAGACTAATCTCTTCATTTTTGTTCAAAAGCTCCAAAGGGCCAGATAAACAATTGGTTGAAACGGATGGCAGACCAATAGCCATCGCTTCCAACAATGCATTTGGAAAACCTTCGGTAAAAGACGAAAGTACAAAGCAATCGTTATCTAAAAGGTGCTCGTTCACATTTTTTACTCTTCCTTTTAATATAACGCTTTCTTCTAATTTGTGATTCACTATTTCTTGTGATAAATAGTTTTCAAGTTCGCCACCACCCAATATGGTAAATAAATAATTTAGGTTACTTTCTTTTAAGGCTCTAATTACCATAATCTGGTTTTTACGCTTGTTGAGCGTTCCTGCGGTTATAAGTTTTAAGGGTTTGGTTGGTTGGTTTAAATTTTCTGGAACTATTGTTTTTTCTGGTATTTCAATAGGGTTGTAAATTACTTCCATCGGAATTTTAACTCCAAAATTTTCTTTTAAATCTTGATTGATATGAACCGAATTTGAAAACAATTTATCACATTTATTATAAAGAATAGGGTAGAAGACCTTTGAAATATAGAACGACGATTTACTGGATGTGTTATCCGAAGGAAAACCACGCTCACTAATAATAGTCTTAATATTATTGTTAAACATTGCGACAATTCCGTTTATAAGATTCGGAAATGCTAAAAAGGATACTGAAATTTCAATCTTTTCTTTTTTAATCAGTTTACGATAGCGCTTCAGAAACAACAAAGGATCAATTGCTCTTTGGAAAAAAGATGAATTTGATTTTTTATTGTTAAGAAAAATAACATTCACTTCATCAGGAATAGGGAAGTGGATATCATCATAAAAGAGCACTAAAAAAACATTGAAATCATTTTTAAGTTCTTTTAGCAACAGGCTTATAACTTTTTCTGCGCCACCACTGGCAAGCGATGTACAGAGTATACTTATGTTTGGTTTTGAGGTACTCAATCTACTTATTTAGGACATCAAAAAAAAGATGTTCGTAATCGCTTATAATTTTCTTTTTGTTGAATTTTTTATATACTGAATTCCTAATTATCTCAGGGCTCCATTCTTTTTTTACTGATTCATTTAGCTTTTCAATAAATTCTTCCTCACTATCAACTAAATATCCATTAATTCCTGGCTCAATTACTTCATTTAATCCTCCTGGTGCTCTGTAAGCTAATACAGGTGTACCAACCGAGCAACTCTCAATTAAACTGTTGGGTAATCCTTCTGAATAAGAGCCCATAAGATAAAAATCACTACTAGCTAGATGTTTAGGAACTTCTGTGGTAAATGGAATATATTTTATTCTCCCTTCAATACCCAATTTTTTTATTTGATCGAATACATTGTCTTTTTCAACACCCTTTCCGATAATAGTATATTGGTAAGGAAAATCCACTTTGGATAATGCGTTCAAAATTCTTTTATGCCCCTTGTTTTTAGATATTCTTGCAACTGTTATAAGTTTAGTTATTTCTCCATTATTAGAATCTCTTAACTTAATATCAAAATTATCGGTAATTGGATTATTTATAATTCTGAGTTTATGTTCAGGTATATGAGATTCGTCTCTCATATCAACGAACATGTCCATGGATTGACAAAGGATAATATCCAGTAGTTTATAACCTTTTCCAAGGGGTTGTTTAATTCTTTTCTTAAATGTGTTTTTTTTGTATTTGGCTTTAAACTCTTTGTCCTGAATTCTAACAATTGTATGTCTCCCAATAAATTTAATCTTTGGAAAAAATACGGACATAAAACCCATCACTACATTAAGATGAGATATAGCACTTATTACAATTTGAGGTTTTTGTTTTCTAAATATTTTAGCTAATGTAAAAACAGAATGAAGTACTCTATCTTTATTTAAGTATCTCACTGTTATACCAGAAATTGCATATCTGCTATCTTTCTCAAAACCAATGACAACAAGAGTTACATCGAATTTCTCTTTGTCCAAATTTTGTGATACAAATGACATAACGCGCTCAGCACCTCCAGCAAAAAGTGTTGGTATAACAAAAAAGACTTTTATTTTATTACTCATTATGAATATCCAGTTTTAATTCTTTTCCAAATTTATAATCATATTCTTCTTGTGTAAATTTTTGAAAACCGGATGCGTGGTGCAGGGTTAATTCACCAAAATAGGTTTTTCCCTTAACAGAATAAAAATCCACTCTTAAATATGGAAAATCTTTGGCTAAAATTTCGGACAATTTAATCATTTCTTCGAGATTAGAAGGTTTTTCCATGTCTCTGTCGTTTGGTCTTCCCCATTCGCACGGTAATAAGTTCCAATCCTTGTCGTAAAGGTTTCTAGTTCTTTTACCAATATGCCTATTGAGATCTACCATAACAAAAGCTAATTTCCCGTTGAAGCAGTGAAATTTAAAATCATTTGGAATACTACCGTCTTTGTTAGTCAATAGTTTTTCTACTATAATTCTAGGCTTTATGTTTTTATATTGCCATTCACGTGTGCGAAAATAGTGATTTTCCTTTAAAAGCCTTTTGAATCTTTTTCGTACTTTTTTCCATTTAATCTCAGATTTGTCCGTTACTATTACTCCGCCAGAACTATCGTGGTTGGTTTTTATAATAAAATTTTTATCTGGTAAATTTTTTGATCGAAGTTCTTTATGGTTTTTAGTGTGAAAATAAAGAGGAACCAGATATTGCTCGCCAATTTTCTCTTTAATATATTCTCTTACAGCATACTTATCTGCAATGATTGTATGGTGTTCTTTTCGCTCGTAGAGTTTGAGCCAGTTTATCTTTTCATTTAAGGTTTTTGGGTTGTTAAGGTCTAACTTATAACCCATATGTTTTTTAAAGCTGTTTTTAACTATTACTTCGTCAGGTATTAACCTAAGAGAGAAGTCATAGGCCATATATACTGGCCTCAAAAGATAATAACCCAATTCTGATTGTTTTGTAACTTTGGTAATAGTGTTCCTTAAGGTTTTCATTGTAGGTAGTTATTTATTGTTTTTTAAATTCGAAATTAGAATAAAGTTAAAGGGGCAATGTTATTTAAACTTTAATATTTCGATAACAATAAAGTTTGTCAGGGTTTTTTAATTGATTTGAGATTTAAAAGCTTACCGAATTTTTCGTCGCATTCTTTTTGCCAGAATTTTCTAAAACCAGATGATTGATGCAAGGTCAATTCTCCAAAATAGGTTCTACCTTCAACGGAATAAAAATCTACACGCAGATAAATAAAGTCTTTTGCTAATTTTTCTGCAAGGGTTATCATTTCATCTAAATTTTCTGGTTTTGGTAAATCCCTTCCATTGGGCCTTCCCCAGTTACAAGGTAGCAGATTCCAATTGGTATCGTAAAGATTACGTCCTCTTGTTTCTAGGTGCCTATCGACGTCTACGCCAAAAAATACAACTTTACCGTGAAAACAATGAATTTTATAATCGTCTGGTATGCTACCATCTGCATTGGTTATTAATTTCTCGACTATAATTCTGGGTTCTATATTTTTGTATTGCCATTCACGGGTTTTGACATAGTGATTTAGTTTTAATAGTCTTCTAAAGCGTCTTCTGGTTCGTTTCCAATCTATATTGGATTTATCTATTACGATCACACCACCAGTACTGTCATGATTACACTTAATAATATGGTTAATGTCTGGTAGGTTTTCCGGACGGATATCGTCTGGGTTTTTAGTCTCGTAAAGCAACGGTATTAAATATTGCTCGCCAATTTTTTCCTTTATATAAGCTCTTACTTTAAATTTATCTGCTATTGTTGTATGTATTTTTTTTCTATGGTACAGTTTTAGCCAATTGATTTTTTCGTTTAAGGTCGTTGGATTCTCTAGGTCCAAAGAATAACCCATATGTTTTTTAAAGCTTGATCTTACAACAGCCTCATCAGGAATCATTTTTAATATAAATTCATAGATTAAATAAAAAGGGCGTACCAAATAGTAACCTAAATCTGATTTTCTGTAGACATTGGACAATCGTTTTCTAAAATCTCTTTTTCGTAAATCTGTGCTCATATTACGTTAGATGTGCTTAATTATTTTGTTAATATCAACAGTTCCTATCACTTTTGCAGGCACACCTGCTATTGCAGTGTGTTCTTCAGTAAAAGATTTATTCACCACTGCGTTGGCACCTATTGCTGTATTATTGGCTATGGATATATTGCCATAAATTTTGGCTCCTGGTGCGATATAAACATTGTCTCCAATTTGTGGTGCTTCTCTTTCACCTCCAGAAGCGCCAATGTTTACACATGCGTGCATTCTACAATTCGCTCCTATTTTTGAATTTCTGTTGATCACGATGGTACCGTAATGCACAATTGATAAGCCAGGTCCAAAAACATTTATGGGTATAGAGAATCCAAGTTTTAGGGATATTTTTCTAAACTTATACTTTAGATAAAAGAAATAAACTTTGTTTAATGCACCACTTTTACAATTAGTATAATATTCTAGTTGGCGCATGGTCTTTTGAAATTTCCAAATTGGATTTGGAAACAATTTATTGATGAGTTTCGCCATAAAAGAATCTGTATTGATTTTAAGGGCGATTTTATCCTTTTCCAAATATGTTTTGTATTCTGCTTTAGACGCTATCATATTTTAGATATTTAGTTTCATTTGCGGTTTCTTTTTTTAATTTGATAATTTGGTATTGGATCCATATGGCTGAGAAAGACATGTAATAAAAAGTAAAGAAATTATGGTTAGCCAATAAGAATACGGACAGAGAAATAGTCTGCATTATTAAGTTTGGAGACTGTTTAAAGAAATGATAACTCCAATAAAACAGAAAACCAATATATCCAAGAAATAAGGCAAACGGAATGATGCCAGCCTCGCCAAGAATCATCAGATAGGTGTTATGGGCACCTAGTACCCCTAATTTTCCAGAAAATGTGCCGTAACCATTCCCAAAAAATGGAGATTCCAAGACTTGGTCATAAAACTTAGCCCAAGTGGCTGTCCTTGAGTCTTCGCTGATTTCCTGTGTCGATACATTCTCATTATTTACAATGTTTTTTAATTGTTCAAAACGCGGATTGTTGAGACCTACGGTTTCATCTATTACTAATAGTGTACTGAATATCAAAAAACCTATTCCGAATATCCTTATATTCTTAACACTTATCTTTAGAGAAATAAGATTAATTAAAATCCATATGACTATAAAAGTTCTCGAAAATGTAAGGAGTCCCATTAGTGTAAAAAGAAATTGCCCAATGAGTTTTAAAGTAGTACTCTTAAGACCGTAAATAAACGAATAGCCATAAATACAAATAAAACCGGCAACATTTGGGTTAAGATAAAACCCAGAATACCTTCCAAAATCATTTGTTAAAAGTAGTGCCTCTAAACCTATGCTTAACGCCCCAATAAATAAGAAAACATAAAGTTCGTTTGCAGTTACTCTTTTGGCTAGTTCATATCCACAGATTACGAATATGAGATATTTTATAAAATCTAGCCCATAAAAAGTAAAAGAACCAGAATACTGCAAACTAGAAATGGTGAAGTACAATATAGCTATGGCAAGCAACCACCAATTGGGTTCTGTTTTCTTCTCCAAAAAATAATAAAATGCCAAAAGCAATATTGTAAGATAACTAAGTACACTCCCAGCAGTTCCTCCAAAGGCAACAAGAGCTGTTGCTGGTAGGTTGAGCATGATTAATGCTAAGCAGATGTATCTCAAAATTTTCATCATAACGCTACCATTATTTAAGAAGTGAATTTATTAAATTTCGCCATTTCAACACTACTTTCTCGCTTACATAATCTTCAGTGGTTTTTTTTGCGTTTTCGGAAAATTGCTGTTGTAATTGTTTGTCTTTTAACAGAATCATTAGTTTTTCAACTAAATCATTCTTGTCGTTGACCTTGATTAAAAATCCATTCTCTCCATCAACTATTAAGTCAGAAGGCCCAAAATTACAATCACTAGAAATTGCTGGAAGTCCAAAATGCATGGCCTCTAAAAGCGCATTCGGGAAACCTTCGGTTTTGGAGGTGAACACAAAAATTGATGCTTTATTATAATAGTTATGGATATCTTTGACCTTGGACATAATAGTAACCCTATCCGATAGGTCGAGGTCAATAATGAGTTGGTTGAGTTTTTTCTTTTCACTTCCGGTACCAATGATTACAAGTTTCCATCCTTGGGGATTTATAGTTTTGAAGGCATTTATTAAATCATCGTGACATTTATTTTTTATCAAACGGCCAACGGTCAAAATCAATTTGTCCTTTTTAACACTGATATCTCTTTTATTTGATAAATCAGATGAAATTGGATTGGGAAGAATAAGCAGTTTTTCAGCATTTACACTTTCTTTATAAATGTTTTTTACGCCTTGGGTCTGTAATACAAGACGATCAGCTCTATGATAAAAATGTTTTCTTAAGAAAACCCAAAATTTTGGAACATTTTCTACCTGCGGATTATTTCTTTCACTAATTATACTAGGTATACCGTTGAGTTTTGCTGCAATTACAGCAATAATATTTGCAGATGTAATGAAACCTATAAGTAAGTCAATCTTTTCTATTTTGACAATATTCGACACTTTTTTCACAAGGCTATAATTGAGTTGTAAAGACTGTAATCCTGAGGATGGTTTTTTGTTACCACTAGTGCATGGTATCACTTCAACCCTTTCATCAAGAGGATAAAAGGGTTCGGCTGTTAAAAAAGTAATAATAACAACATCAAAATGTTCTATCAACTCATTACTTAAGGTGGATATCACTCGTTCGGCACCTCCTGAGGACAGAGCACCTATTACAAAACCTATTTTATTTTTTTTGTCTTTCACTTTGAAGTTGATTAAGGTTTTTTTATTAGTTTTTTAAATATTAAATTTTTAATTCTTAGACAGAAAATTTTAAATCCAGGTATAAAAATAAACATTAACGAACCATAAATAATAATAACTGATACCGTTGTTTTGGTGGCATACATCACCCAATTGATAAAGCTAGAATTTTGTTCGTCATAAACAAAAAAGTCTATCAGATAGTTTACAATTAGAGCTGAAGCGCAAAACACCAAAATTATTGGCAACAAACCTCTCCAATATAACCAGACATTTTTTTTAAAGCCATTTTTATACAAAAAATAAGGCTTCCAGATCACCATGATCAATAACATACTCACTAATGTACCGAGCATAATACCAGCGATGCCATAAATTCTCCCAAAGAAAAATGAAATTCCTAGATTAATTAAAGCTTCTGCAACTGCAGCCCAAGTATCGGAATATAAACCATAGGCATTTTTGAATCGCTCAATGGGTGAGCTTATCTGATACATAAAAAAGTTGGCAATCATTAATAATAAAATGGTATTTGAAAGTACATATTCTTCTTTTTCTAACCATAGTAAAATAAAAGAGTCCATAACATTATATATTATAATGCTAAAAAATCCTGCGATAAAAAATTGAATGGCCACTAATTCCCAAAATACTTTTTTGATGTTTTTTTGATCATTTTCAGCTATGAGATTACCGACTGCCGAACCAGTTCCTGCAAACGCCATTTTAACCAAACCTCCTAATTTGGTAAAAATGAGTTGGTAATTACCAAAGAATGCAACGCTTTCTATGCTAATTAAGAATGCAATGAGAAGATTATCTGTACCATTTTTCACAAATGAACTCATTTTGTGAAAAAAGACTTGTTTTATTTTTTTAATTATCGTTGGGTATTCTCTAATTATCTCTGCTTTTTGTGAAGAGTTGATTTTTAGCCATGGATATTCTTTTTTTATTTTATATCTCACTACAATGCTGTATAAAATACTAAACACCAATTCTAGTGTGATATAGATATAGAAATCCTTTAAATAAACTGCCACCAAAGCTTGTAATACAACTCTTATAATGGTAAAAGTTTGGAAGTATTGCTGAACAATATATCCTTTTTGATCTGCGCCTAATAAACTGATATGATAGTTAACGAAATAACTTAATAATGTAGAAAACAATAGAGCATAAAAAACAAAGTATACCAGTACCAACTGAAATGATGTATCATCAAACATCATAGGAAAAAATAGAGAAATTATAAAACCCACACCAAAAATGGCATATCCTATCTTTCTATAGAGAATACCCAATAGCGCAATTATTTTGTTAATTTCAAGGTAATTTTTATCAAAAATTGGTTTGTAAAGCGTAAAACCAATAGCAGTACCTATTCCTAGTTCAGCCAGATTAAGAAAACTTAATATACTTCTTAGAGTTGTCTCAAGCCCGATGAACTCATTACCTAAATTGTCTAAGAATAACTTCCTAGTGAAAAACTGTACAAAAATGGAGACGATGAAGAAAAACACACCGACTTTAGCATTTTTTAATGATTTGGAAACTCTAGACATGATTTGGTTAAGTTTTTGTAAATATAGATTAGGTCAAAGCTTAGAACTTTATGTTAGAAAATCATATTTTTAATAATTAAAAATTTCTAAAATTATTTCAAAATTTAAATTGTAAAAATTAAGAGAGCAAATATGTGAATAATAAATGTAATTAATAGAAATTAACGACTGAACTAAACAAATAATAGGACAAAATGCTAGGTAAATCGTTTCAATTCCATAAAGTTTAAAAATAGTAGGTTTTTCATTCTTTAGTAATTAAGTATAACTTGAATATGATTCTTGTTTGTGTGAATTAAGTAGGCAATTTCTCTGTAATGTTAAAAATAAATTTTTATGATCCAAAAATGGTTTTTAGTCGTAAATAAATGCAGTACGACGATTTAATAAATTTTATAACTAAAATTCTTACAAAAAAGATACGCTTTATCGAATAATAAAGTATTTAGACTGTTTATATTTGATTATTTCTTTAATTGCACATACCCCAAATTAATACTAAAAATAAAATTATTTTGAAAACCCTACTTATTGCACCAAATCTCAGAAATAACCTGAGCCTTTTTTTTATTGTTTTATTCATAACTAGCTTTAATAGCTTTCTCAATGCGCAGCAATTAGCTTTTCCGTCTGCTTACGGAGCAGGAGCTTACACTACAGGTGGGCGAGGAGGAAAGGTGGTTCATGTTACAAGCTTACTTGATATTTTGGATCAGAATGATCCCAATTATGTAGGCACCTTGCGATGGGCCTTAAAAGGCGCGGAAAATAAAGGTGTTCCTAGAACGATTGTTTTTGATGTGAGTGGTATTATTGACCTACAATCTGACATGTATATTAGTAATGGACCTGGTGATGAAGGTGGTTATGCAGACGGAATTACTATAGCGGGGCAAACCGCACCAGAAGGTGGTATTACTATTACAGGTGGGAAAATTAAAATTGTTGCAATCGGTCAAGTTATTATTAGATATTTAAAGTTCAGAGAAACCGCAAGCTACGATGGATGTTTAAGTCTTAGTTTAGCAGATAATTATATATTAGATCATTTGTCAGGTTCTCATACAGGTGATATAGTTTTTTCAGTTACAGCAAATGGGGAAGGTGCATCAGCGACAGATCATACCATTCAGAATTGTTTAATGGGAAATTCCAAAAATGGATTAATAATAGGTAATAGTGATTTTGCACAAGGTGCAACATCTTTACCATATGGAAGTGTTTCAGTTTTGAGAAATGCATTTTATAGTGTCAGTTGGAGAGTGCCTGGTAAATTTGGCGGATCTGGTAATTTTGATGTTATAAACAATGTAGCACACAATTGGAAATCCCGACTAATGCGATTTGATCCTTATAATTACAAGTTAAACCATATAGGTAACCATTATCAGAGTGGTGGACAAAGTAGAACAAGAAGCTATCCAAATTTGCACAAAACATGGACGGGGTATAACAATATGTCACCTCAAATTTATCAAGACGATAATTATTATTCAGAAGACGTTAGGAATAATGACTATAACCATTCCAACCAATGGAGTGTTTTTCAAGGAGATGATGATGAAATTCCTAATCCAGATTGGTTTATAGACAATCAGCTGCCAATTCAAGGTCGCCCACTGCCAATTTTAGGTTCGGACGAAATTTTTGATGATGTCTTGGAGTTTGTTGGAGCTTCAAAATATATTAAAGATGATGGAACGGTTGGTTTTTATAGAGACCAATACGATACATTTCAAGTTAATGGTATAGCCGAGCAGGATGTATTTTACAGTAGTGAAAGAAACATTGAATTACCGGTAATTTCAATTTCGAATACCAGACCAAGTGATTTTTATATAAGTAACGACCACATTCCAGAAGTATGGTTCAGTACAAATGTGCCTAACGGTCAAGATCATGATGATATTGCACCAAGCGGATATACCTGGTTGGAAGAGTATTTAAATCAAGTTGACAATAATAATACTGAAGCTGTGGCAGCTGAGGGCGTTAACATCTCACCCGAATCTTATGATTTGGCAGAAGGTCTTACTCTTCAACTGAATAAAAATTTCACTCCGTCTAATACTACAAACCAATCAGGTGAGTGGGCTTCTAGCGATACTGCTATAGCAACGGTAAACAGTAACGGATTGGTAACGGCAATTGCTGCGTCTGACACTCCAGTAATTATTACATTTACCTCACTAGACGGTGGATTTACAGATACCTCCCAAATAACGGTTTTTATTGAAGCGCTCCAAGCGAGCGCAGGTAGTGACCAATCGATTTGTCAAGGGGATTTTGCCACCCTTACTGCCTCAGGCGGATCGAGCTATCTATGGAGTACTGGCGAAACAACTGCTTCAATCGAGGTGAGCCCAAACGAAACAACTACATATAGTGTAACAGTTTCTAATAGTTCGGGTCAGGAGGATACTGTAAGTGTTGAAGTTGTAGTTAGTCCTACGCCGAATGTAATTATTGATAACGGTGATAGTGTGAATGTTTTATATGGTGATTTTGTTACATTATCGGCATCTGGTGCCAATAATTACGAATGGAACAATGGCGCTACACAACCAAATATAGCGGTAAGTCCAACCCAAACCACAACATACGAGGTTAAAGGTTATATAAATGATTGCTACGAAGAAAAAGGAGTCACGGTCAATGTTTTTGAACCAGTTGATGCTAATGCTGGGGAAAACGTTTCAATTTGTCCTGAAGAAACTGTAGCTCTAACTGCAACTGGAGGAGATGAATATTTGTGGAGTACCGGTGACACCACTGCAACTATAGAAGTAGAACCATCAGAAACAACAGAATATACAGTAACTGTATTTAATGAAGTTCATTTTGATGAAGCATCAGTATGGGTTGAAGTTGATAATAATTGTGGAATAGAAAATGCAGACCCTGAATTGGACGATCTTGACTTTGATCTTATGCTGTATCCTAATCCGGCAGATGATTTTGTAAATTTAAAAATTTCAAACCCAGAGGAGTTATCAGAATATTATATCTATAATTTCACAGGTGAATTAGTAATGCATAACGAGATAATTAATGAAAATGCTAATCTCAACGTATTAACTACTCAAATTGACTTGAGCATTCTCCAAAACGGGATGTATTACATTAAGTTGGTCGGTTCTGAAAGCGAGAAAATCAAAAAATTAATTATTAGAGGTTATTAAGAGGACACTTAAACCTGAAATTATACTAAAAAAAGGCGCTATCAATTTTTGATAGCGCCTTTTCAGTTTTAATTTAACTGTTTAGTCTATAGAAACTTTTAATCTATTTTCCGATAGAGGAATATTCAAAGCCAATGTTTTCCATTTCGGTTTTGTCCAAGATGTTTCTTCCATCAAAAATAAATGCAGGTTTTTTCATTATACCATATATTTTTTTCCAGTCATAGGTTTTAAACTCGTCCCACTCTGTCATTATGGCAATAGCATGCGCATCTTCAATTGCTTTATAAGGATCATCAAAAGTTGTCACAAGTTCTTCGTTTTCTTTCTCGGTTCTTGTATTTAGATAGTTCAAATCTGCCTGTATTCTTTGTTGGTTTACCTTAGGATCGTAAACTGCGATTTCAGCTTGTTCATTTAACAGATGATCTGCAACATATATGGCAGCAGACTCTCTAGTATCATTGGTGTCTTTCTTAAAAGCCCAACCTAACATAGCAATTTTTTTTCCTGAAACAGTGTTATATAAAGTGCTAATTAAATTATCTGAGAATCTTCTTTTTTGGTGGTCATTAAGAATGATAACCTGTTCCCAGTAATCTGCAACTTCATTTAGCCCGTAACTTCTTGCGATATAAACTAGGTTAAGTATATCTTTTTGAAAGCATGATCCGCCAAATCCAATTGAAGCATTTAAGAACTTAGGACCAATTCTTGAATCCATACCAATAGCTTTGGCCACTTCATTAACGTCTGCTTCTGTATGCTCACATAATTCTGAAATAGCATTTATCGAAGATATACGTTGTGCTAAAAATGCATTAGCTGTTAATTTAGACAATTCGGAAGACCAAACGTTGGTTCTCAAAATTCTATCATCAGAAACCCAACTACCATAAACTTGAGCTAAGCTTTCTATTGCCTCTTCGGACTCTCCACCAATTAATACACGGTCTGGATTCAACAAATCTTGTATGGCTGTACCTTCAGCTAAAAATTCAGGATTTGATAGAATGCTAAAATTCACGTCGCTTCCAGTGTTATGCAAAATACTTTTTATGGCTTGAGCTGTTCTTACAGGTAAGGTAGATTTTTCTACAACAATCTTATCTGTAGTAGCTACTTTTGCAATGTTACGTGCGCAAAGTTCTACATACTTTAAATCTGCGGCCATACCTTTACCTTTTCCGTAGGTTTTGGTAGGAGTGTTCACTGAAATAAATACCATCTCGGCTTCATCAATGCTTTTGTCTATTTCTGTTGAAAAGAACAAGTTTTTACCTCTTGTTTCTTCAACAATTTCAGCCAGACCTGGTTCATATATTGGTAGTTTGGAAACATCTTTATCATTCCAAGCTGCAATGCGCTCAGCATTAATATCTACAATTGTAACTTGTATATGTGGATTTTTCTTTGCGATAACTGCCATTGTAGGTCCGCCAACATAACCAGCGCCAATACAACATATCTTAGTGATTTTCATAATTTTTAAGTTTACTAGATTCGGGTTAAAATTTTAATACAACTGCAAATTTGTACGAAATATTAACATAAAGGTAAATTTTTATGCCAACTACATTTTTTAACGATAAAAGCCCTTTGTGGGCAAAATTTGATTTTTGAATTATTTATAATAAGCTTTAAACCAGTCGATAAAAGATTTAACTCCTTCTTTTATAGAAGTGTTTGGTCTATAATCGTAATCCTTAATTAATTCATCAACATCTGCCCAGGTCCGTTCTACATCACCTGGCTGCATTGGCATCATATTTTTTTCGGCTGTTTTATTAAGGTTTGTTTCTATTTCTTCAATAAAATCCATTAATCGCACGGAATTATTATTTCCAATATTATATACCTTATAAAGTTCTTTTGCATCAACACGATCATTGGTCGGCTTTTCTATTATTCTAACTACACCTTCTACAATATCATCTATATAAGTAAAGTCCCTTTCCATATTACCATGGTTAAAGACTTTAATCGTTCTATCGTTTTCTATGGCATCAACAAAAAGAAACATAGCCATATCGGGTCTTCCCCAAGGACCGTAAACAGTAAAAAATCGTAAACCTGTTGTAGGAGTTTTAAACAAGTGGCTATAGGTATGAGCCATAAGCTCATTGCTTTTTTTCGTGGCTGCATAAAGACTTATGGGATGATCTACATTGTCATCTGTTGCAAAAGGTATTTTTTTGTTCAGACCATAAACACTAGAACTACTTGCGTAGACCAAATGCTTTATGTCATTATGTCTACAACATTCCAAAATATTCAAAAACCCTACTAGATTAGAGTCGATATAGGTTTCAGGATTTTCTAAACTGTATCTAACTCCGGCTTGTGCCGCTAAATTACATACAATATCAAAATTTTGATTTTTGAATAGATTAGGTAAGCCTTCACGATCCTCTAGATTCATTCTTATAAATGAAAACTTAGAATGACTTTCACTGTTACAAATTTCATTAAACCTTGAAGCTTGGTCTCGATTTATACCCAATTCCTCTAGTCTGGAATACTTGAGATTAACATCATAATAATCATTTATATTATCCAATCCAATGACTTCATGTCCTTTATCCAATAAAACTTGAGAAACGTGAAAGCCAATAAAACCAGCTGCTCCGGTAACTAATATTTTCATTTTTAATATTTATTATTAAGATTTGGATTTCAAAGATGCCCATAACTATCCAATTTCTTGAAATTAATCGGACAAACTTCAATTTATTCGTTTGTGATGTATTTTATATCCAAAAGTGTGGCTAGGGAATCACAATTTTTAATGGAGAGTTCTAAATCTCTATCCTTATAAGTATTATCAATGTGATATACTTTGCAGGTGTCTGGTTCTGTATTGCTCTTTGAAAAATCGACACGTCCATATTTCACTAAATTACTAATAGTCAGCGTGTCCAAATTTTGTAAATTGATAAATTCTTCAGCATTTGAGGAATAAGCAATTGGCTTGGAAGTTATGTTTTTTACAGTTCTGGCATTTGGTCCGTAATCGCACGATGCATCTTTACCATTTAAAAAAAACATAAGTATAATAAGGCCAATGGCAAAACCACCTAGGTAAAAACCTAATCGATGAATAAATTTCATAGAAAATTCAGTTTAGTTGTAAAGTGAAAATTTACTGATACCAGTTCAGAGTTAAAATATTAAAAGATTTACGTCACTATATTTTAAACCAAACCACTCTGCTACGGATTTATTAGTTAAAATTCCGTGGTAAAAATACAATCCATTTTTTAATCCTCTATCAAAACGAAGCGCATTTTCTATTCCGCCATATTCTGCGATTTCCAAAAGGTAAGGAGTGAAAATATTACTTATGGATACAGAGGCAGTTCTGGAATATCTTGCCGGTATATTAGGAACACCATAATGAATGACACCATTATGTTCAAATGTTGGGTGGTTATGAGTTGTTACTTCGCTTGTCTCAAAACAACCTCCCATATCGATACTTACATCAATTATTACAGATCCAGATTTCATATGCGCCACCATACTTTCGGTCACTACAATCGGAGAACGGTTGGTGCCTCTAACCGCACCAATAGCCACGTCACAACGTTTTAAAGCTTTGAGAATATTCTTTGGCTGCATGGTGGATGTATAGATGTTACGACCCAAATTGTTTTGTAAACAACGTAGCTTTGTGATAGAGCTATCAAAAACTTTTACCCTAGCGCCCAATCCTATGGCCGATCTAGCTGCAAATTCACCAACCGTACCAGCACCAAGAATTACAACTTCTGTAGGTGGTACACCGTTAATGTTTCCCATCATTAAGCCATTGCCACCATTTACGTTAGATAAAAGCTCTGATGCTATCAATATTGATGCAGTACCTGCAATTTCGCTCAATGAGCGTACAGCAGGATAGGCACCATCTTCGTCTTTAATATATTCAAAAGCTAAAGCAGTAATACGTTTTTTGGCTAGTGCTTCAAAATATGATTTGTCTTGAGTCTTAATCTGGAGTGCAGAAATTAAAATGGTCTGCGGATTTATCATCGAAATTTCATCCAATGAAGGAGGCTCAACTTTAAGAATCATAGGGCAGGAGTAAACTTTCGCCGTATCTTTAGTAACTTCTGCGCCAGCCTCACTGTAATCTTTATCCTTAAAATTTGAACCAGTACCAGCACCAGACTCAAATAACACTCGGTGACCGTTGGCAGTTAATGCAGAAACAGCATCTGGTGTTAGGCAAACTCGTTTTTCTTGAAAATGGGTCTCTTTAGGGATGCCGATGAAAAGGTCACCTTTTTGCTTTGTAATCTCTAAAGTTTCCTCTTGTGGAAGTAATTGGGCTTTGGTAAATGGTGATAAGGATTTACTCATTTAAGCTATTTCTTTAAATTAGTAACTGCAAGATAAGCATTACTAATTACTTAAATGAATAGAATTTTTAAGTATAAAATAAGATTCTAAAAATACTGGGTTATTTTTCCCCAAAGCGTCTTAGGCTTTAGCATAAACTCTTCTTCAAGTTCTTCAAGGGTTTTATCTGAATCATTAATTTTATTAAACATTTTGGCTCGAATTAAATATATCGATGGAACAATTATAACTAAGATGGGCAATAAAACAACTATTTGTCCTTCGTCGATTCTCTGAGCTTCGGCATTAAAAGTGGTTACTATTTGAAACACATACATTATAATAGGAACCAAAATTGCGTGGTACCACCATTGTTTACATGTAAAGAACCATATTGTTAATAAAATAAGTGGTAAAAATTTACCCGTATAAACCCACATTGCGTACTGAGCATCTTCCCAAGCACCACTTTCGTAAGTAAACAAAAAAGTGCTCCAGACTTTTCCAGTCGGAACACTTTCATGTAAAGAATAAAATAGTGGAGAAGCAGCGATTATTGTACCAAGTATAGTTCCAACAATAGCACTTCTACTTAACTTTTGTTTATCCGTTTTTGATGAGCTTTCTTTTGCCCTTTTCAATTTGTGTTGTAGTTTGTCCATCGAGGTCAATAATGTTAGTTGCTTGAGCAGTAAATAACATTCCTCCAAAGATTGCAATTGCTAGTACTAGTTTTTTAGTTTTCATAATATAAGGGATTTTAATTAATTAATACTACAAATCTAAAGGGCTTAAGAGCCTTTCGCAAATGCAATAATGTTAAAATCCAAAAAATTATGGCCTTTCAATTACGGTTTTTCCGTAATCGGCAATCTATCTAGTCGGAATGTGATCAAAATTTTAATTAAAATTTTGGTGCTGTCATAGCTTTATCTTCAGTTATATTATTAGTTTCTATAGTTAATTTGAGGGATCTTGTATTGTCGTCTATCTTAGTGATATCAATGTTTTGAGCATCTTCAGGTAATAATGGCTCAATATTTTCTGCCCATTCCATAAATTGCCAATGTCCATTGTCTAAATATTCTTCTAAACCAAAATTATAGGCTTCTTCTAAATTTTCAATTCTGTAAAAATCAAAATGAAAAACCTTGTCGCCTGAAATATTATATTCGTTTACAATAGAAAATGTTGGACTCGTAGCAATATCATCACTACCCATAACTTTTAGCAATGACTTAATTAAAGTCGTTTTGCCCGCACCCATTTCACCATTAAATAAGATGGTTTTTGAGTTCAGATTTTCCAGAATGCGCAATGCAACTTCGTCAATTTCACTTAGATGATATGTAAACTCAATTGTTTTCAACTAAAATTTTGTCTTTAGGGTTTACAATGTTAGCAATAATTAATCAGATAACCTAAGAAAAATTGCGTTTCGTCGGATTTTTATGCCTTTAAGGGATTTATTTGGGGTCTAATACCACAAATGGGATAATCATTTCCTCTAAAGAGACACCTCCATGTTGGTACGTATTTCTGTAATAACTTACATAATGATTAAAATTATTTGGATACGCCAAAAACAAATCACCCTTGGCAAAAATAAAAGAGCTGCTCATGGTAAGGGCAGGTAAATGGACAGTTTTAGGATCTTTAATGGCAAGCACATCTTTATCTTGGTAGGTAAGACTTCGTCCTGTTTTGTACCTTAGATTTAAACTTGTGTCTCGATCTCCAATAACTTTTGATGGTGCTTTAACGTTGATGGTCCCATGGTCTGTGGTTAATATCAGTTTGAATCCTAGTTGTTGTGATAATTGAATCATTTCTAATAACGGAGAATTTTTGAACCAACTTACTGTAAGTGAGCGATACGCTTTGTCATTAGAGGCGAGTTCCTTAACTACTTCCATTTCCGTTTTGGAATGTGAAAGCATATCTACAAAATTATAGACTACCACGTTGAGATCATTTTCTTTTAAAGACCTGAAGTTTTCAACTAATTTTTTACCGGATTTAAGATTGGTGATTTTGTGGTATTCGTGTTTTATATGATTTAATCCTAAACGTTTAAGCTGTGATTTTAAAAAGTCATCTTCGTGCATGTTTTTTCCTCCATCATCAGTATCGTTTTTCCAATACTCTGGAAACAATTGTTCCATATCGGCTGGCATTAATCCAGAAAATATAGCATTACGTGCATATTGTGTCGCTGTTGGCAAAATGCTAAAAAAGGAATGTTCTGAAGTTTTTTTGTAGTAATTATTTACAATAGGTTCAAAAGCTTTCCATTGATCGTATCTTAAATTATCAATAACGATGAGAAGCGTAGGCTGTTTGTCACTCAATTCTGGAACAATTTTTTCCTTAAATAGAGTGTGCGACATTACTGGAGCATCTGCTTTTGGCTCGAACCAGTCTTCATAATTTTTTTCTATAAACTTACCAAACTGCATATTGGCTTCAGTTTTTTGGGATTCAAGAATATCGGTCATCCCAACGTCTTCTATGCCTTCTAGTTGAAGCTCCCAGTAAATGAGTTTTTGATAGAGCTCTACCCATTCTTCATAAGAATTTACCATAGACAGATCCATAGCAATTTTTCTAAATTCTTGCTGGTAATTAGAAGTAGTTTTTTCTGAAATCAAACGCGAATGATCCAAATTCTTTTTAAGGCTCAATAAAATTTGGTTTGGATTTACTGGTTTTATCAAGTAATCCGCAATTTTACTACCTATAGCTTCTTCCATAATATATTCTTCCTCACTTTTGGTAATCATAACCACAGGAAGATTAGCGCGACGCTCTTTAATTTCTGTCAATGTTTCCAAGCCTGTAAGACCTGGCATGTTTTCATCCAAAAACACGATATCAAAATTGGTGTCATCCAGTATTTCCAAGGCTTCAGTACCGCTTTGGCATTTGGTGACTTTATATTGTTTTTGTTCTAAAAAGAGGATATGGGGTTTTAGCAAATCAATTTCGTCGTCAACCCAAAGAATATTTATAGTGTTCATGTATATTTGTTTATAATTTATAGAATGTAAAGCTTTTGAAGTCTAATAACAAACTCAAAATATTTAACGATCCAATTTACGGTTTTATTACGATTCCGAATTCGGTCATTTTCGATTTAATTCAGCATAAATACTTTCAGAGATTACGTCGTATCAGCCAAATGGGATTATCTTATTTAGTATATCCTGGTGCGCATCACACACGTTTTCATCATGCATTGGGAAGTATGCATCTAATGCAAAAAGCGGTGAACGTACTACGCTTTAAGGGTGTTGAGATTTCTAAAGATGAAGAAAACGCACTTTTCATCGCTATTTTATTACACGATATTGGCCATGGGCCATTTTCGCATGCTATGGAAAATAGCATCGTAAATAATGTATCTCACGAAGAAATATCGCTGCGTTTTATGCAAACCCTAAATGAAGAGTTTAACGGAAGTTTAACGTTGGCTATTTCAATTTTTAAAGGTGAATACGGCAGAAAATTTATGTGTCAGTTAATTTCCAGTCAATTAGACATGGATAGGGCTGATTATCTTAAAAGGGATAGTTTTTATACTGGTGTAGCTGAAGGTAACGTAAATAGCGAACGGTTAATTACAATGCTTAACGTAGTGGATGACGGGTTGGTAGTTGAGGAGAAAGGTATTTACAGTGTCGAAAAATTCCTAATCGCGAGACGTTTTATGTACTGGCAAGTGTATTTACACAAAACCGGAGTTGTGGCAGAACAATTATTAATGCGAATTTTACAACGCGCCAAAGAACTAGTTGTCCAAGGCACCGATTTAAAATGTAGTGAATCATTAATGTTTTTTTTAAAATCTGAAATCACCTCAGAGAATTTCAATCTCGAAACCTTAAAAACATTTGCAAATCTAGACGATTATGATATCGTTTCAGCAATGAAAGATTGGCAATATAACGAGGATTTTGTACTTAGTAATCTTTGCGAAATGATTATTAATAGAGATTTGCTTAAAATAAAATTAAAAAACAAACCTATTGCCGCAAAGGCACTATTAACGCATTCCGAAGCGTTAAAAACTAAGTACAACATCTCTAAGCATGAAGCAGACTATTTTGTATTTATGGGTAAGATCACCAATCAAGCCTATCAAAATAACAAACAGAACATAAATATTTTGCTTAAATCAGGAAAAGTAAAAGATATTGTTAAGGCAACAGACCAATTAAATCTCAAAGCGCTCAGTAAACCAGTAACTAAATATTATATCTGCTATCCTAAAAAGAGAATGTGATACATTTTTTCTATTTTTGCGGAAGACCAACCATACTATAAAATCAGATAATTGAAACATTCGTACTTAAATATTAAAATTGAAAGAGACTTGTTGTTCGAAATGTTCCATGTGACCATTGAAAATAATATATAGAAACACATGAAATTTACAGCAGAACAAATTGCAGGTATATTAGAAGGAACTGTAGTTGGCGACCCAAATGTAGAAGTGTCTAAACTCGCAAAAATTGAAGAAGGCATTCCAGGATCATTAACATTTTTGGCCAACCCAAAATACAAATCATATATATATAGTACAAAAGCATCTATTACAATAGTAAATTCAGATTTTACAGCAGAAGAAGACCTAGAAACCACATTGATTAAGGTAGATGATGCTTATGGTGCTTTTACTAAACTCTTAGAATATTACAACCAAATTAAATTGAACAAATCAGGAATAGAACAACCTAGTTTTATTTCAGATACTGCAGAGATTGGAGATAATATATATATAGGAGCATTTACCTATGTTGGTGACAGTGTAAAATTAGGTGAAAATGTAAAAATTTTTCCTAATTCATATATTGGCGATAATGTAACTATTGGAGATAACACTATTGTGTTTTCTGGTGCTAAGATATATTCGGATTGTGTTATCGGAAAAAATTGTGTTATTAACTCTGGTGCCATTATTGGTGCCGATGGATTTGGTTTTATGCCAAATGAAAAAGGAGAATATAATAAGGTGCCGCAGATAGGTAACGTAATTTTAGAAGATTTTGTAGATATTGGTGCAGGAACAACAATAGACAGAGCTACTTTAGGTTCTACTGTTATAAAAAGCGGTGTAAAGTTAGACAATCAAATACAGATAGCACACAATGTAGAGATTGGCAAAAATACTGTGATTGCAGCACAAACAGGTGTTGCAGGTTCTACTAAAATTGGTGAAAATTGCCAAATTGGTGGACAAGTAGGTATAGCAGGGCACTTAACTATTGGTAGCAATGTGAAAGTTCAGGCGCAGTCGGGAATAGGCAGAAATGTAAAAGATAATGAAGTCCTGCAAGGTTCTCCGTCATTTGGATATACAGATTGGAATAAATCCTATGTCTATTTCAAAAACTTGCCAAAACTTGTAAAAACAATAAACGATTTAGAAAAGAAAGTCGATGGGAATAATTAAAACAGAAATCAAGCAAAAAACCATTGAGAAAGAAGTCACACTTAAAGGCGTTGGACTTCATACAGGCGCTAATGTAAATTTGGTATTTAAGCCAGGTGAAGAAAACTCGGGATTCATTTTTCAGCGAGTGGACTTAGAGGGCAGCCCAAAAATTGAAGCGGACGCCAATTATGTAACTAATACCCAAAGAGGTACATGTCTTGAAAAGAACGGAGTCTCAATAAAAACCTGCGAGCACGTGCTAGCAGCACTGGTAGGCTTAGACTTGGACAATGTAATTATAGAATTGGACGCATCAGAACCACCAATTATGGACGGTTCTTCAAAATTCTTTGTAGAGGCTTTGGAGAAAGCTGGTATTTCTGAACAAGATGCGTTGAGAGAAGAATATGAAGTAACGGAAGTCGTATCCTATACTGATGAAGAATCTGGAAGCGAAATTATCTTAATGCCATCCAATACATACCAGATTACTACCATGGTAGATTTTGGAACTAAAGTATTGGGCACACAGAATGCTACATTAAATTCAATTTCAGACTTTAAAAAAGACATCGCAGATTCTAGAACTTTTAGTTTTCTTCATGAAATTGAAATGCTTCTTGAAAATGGACTCATTAAGGGTGGCGATCTAAATAACGCAATTGTGTATGTAGATAAAGAACTATCTCCAGAAACAATGGAAAGACTCCGCGTGGCATTCAATAAAGATAGTATTGCAGTTAAGCCAAACGGGATTTTAGATAACTTAACATTACACCATCCTAATGAAGCTGCGAGGCATAAGTTATTGGATGTAGTAGGTGATTTGGCTTTGGTGGGTACCAGAATTAAAGGAAAAGTTATTGCCAATAAACCCGGACACTTTGTGAACACTCAATTTGCAAAGAAATTATCTAAAATCATTAAAAACGAAAGACGTAACAATGTTCCTCATATAGATGTGAATTCAGAGCCTTTAATGGATGTGAATCAAATAATGAACATGTTACCTCACAGACAGCCTTTTTTATTATTGGATAAAGTTTTTGAGCTTACCGACAATCACGTTATTGGCCTCAAAAATGTAACCATGAACGAGGAATTCTTTAAAGGGCATTTTCCTGGAGCACCTGTAATGCCTGGTGTTTTAATAATAGAAGCTATGGCGCAGACAGGCGGAATTTTAGTTCTAAGCACTGTGCCAGATCCTGAAAATTACTTGACATTTTTTATGAAAATGGACAATGTAAAGTTTAAACAAAAAGTGGTGCCTGGAGATACGCTTATATTTAAATGTTCTTTAATTACACCAATCAGAAGAGGGATTTGCCATATGCAAGGTTACGCATATGCTAATGGAAAATTATGTGCAGAAGCCGAATTGATGGCGCAAATATCAAAAGTAAAATAAATTTTAAAAAATGAACCAACCTTTAGCATACGTACATCCTGGAGCAAAAATCGCTAAGAATGTTGTTATAGAACCTTTCACCACAATTCATAATAATGTTATAATTGGTGAAGGCACATGGATTGGAAGTAATGTAACCATTATGGAAGGTGCGCGTATCGGTAAAAATTGCAATATATTTCCTGGAGCTGTGATTTCAGCTGTACCACAGGATTTAAAATATAACGACGAAGATACTACTGTAGAAATCGGTGATAATGTTACTATTAGAGAATGTGTCACCATTAATAGAGGTACAACGGACAAAATGAAAACAGTAATTGGTAACAATTGCCTTATTATGGCCTATTGTCACATTGCCCACGATTGTTTTGTGGGTAACAACTGTATTTTTTCCAATAATAGCACATTAGCAGGTCATATTACTGTAGGTGATTATGTGGTATTGGCTGGAATGACAGCCGTGCATCAATTCTGTTCCATTGGCAATCATGCCTTTGTCACTGGTGGTTCTTTGGTTCGTAAAGACGTTCCTCCGTATGTTAAAGCAGCAAGAGAACCGTTATCTTACGTTGGGATAAATTCTGTTGGTTTGAGAAGAAGAGGTTATACTTCAGATAAAATCAGGGAAATTCAAGATATTTATAGAATTCTGTATCAAAAAAATTATAACAATACGCAGGCTTCTGATTTAATAGAAGCCGAAATGGAAGCTACACCAGAACGGGATGAAATACTCCAATTTATAAAGAACTCACATCGAGGAATTATGAAGGGCTATTTCAAATCTAACTAAATTCAATGTTAGAAGCCTTAATAAAAGAGCAAACAAGTATCAACTTTAAGAATTAACAACTAAAAAAAATAATGGCAACAACTTCAGATATAAGAAATGGACTTTGTATAAGATACAATAATGACATTTATAAAATTATAGAATTCTTACATGTAAAGCCTGGGAAGGGACCTGCATTTGTAAGAACAAAAATGAAAAGTGTAACAACAGGTAAGGTTTTAGATAACACATTTTCAGCAGGACATAAGATAGAGGATGTGAGAGTTGAAACTCATAAATTTCAGTATTTATATGCTGATGGTGAGTTCTACCATTTTATGAATGAAGCAGACTATACACAAATTCGCTTACTAGAGTCTGCATTGGATAGGCCAGATTTATTAAAAGAAGGAGAAATCGTTACCATCCAAATCAACACAGAAGATAATATGCCTCTTTCGGTAGATATGCCGGCTTATGTAGAATTAGAAGTGACGCACACGGAGCCAGGGGTAAAAGGTAATACAGCAACCAATGCTACGAAACCGGCAACCGTCGAAACAGGTGCAGAGGTTAACGTTCCTCTGTTTATTAATGAAGGGGATAAAATTAAAATTGAAACAGATAAGGGCACTTATAAAGAACGTGTAAAAGAATAAAATCACTAAAAACGAGCCAGGATATTAATTACTGCGACTTGTACTGGACTTGTTTCAGTAACTAAGGAATTTATGAAATTTCCAAAACCATATACTTTAAAAGAAATTGCAAATTTAATAAGTTGCAAATACGTTGGCCAAGATGATTTTCCGATTCTTGGTATGAATGAAATCCATGTCGTAGAATCTGGAGATATCGTTTTTGTAGATCATCCAAAATATTATGATAAAGCTTTGAATTCTGAAGCTACCATCATATTAATTAATAAAGAAGTTGATTGTCCAGTAGCCAAAGCTTTATTGATTTCAGATGACCCATTTCGTGATTTCAATAAGCTAACGAGTCATTTCAATCCATTTAAACCATCAAATGCTTCTATATCAGATTCAGCTAAAATAGGAAGTGATACCATTATACAGCCTAATTGCTTTATAGGAAATAATGTAACGATTGGTAACAATTGTATTATACATTCTAACGTAAGCATTTACGATGATGCTGTTATTGGAGATAATGTTACCATTCATTCAGGCACAGTTTTGGGCGCTAGCGCATTTTACTATAAAAATAGACCAAGTGGTTATGACCAGCTCAAATCCGGTGGACGTGTTATCATTAAGAACCATGTCGATATAGGTGCGCTTTGTACAATAGATCGAGGAGTTACAGGAGATACGACTATTGGCGAAGGATCTAAATTAGATAACCAAATACAAGTAGGTCATGATACTATAATTGGTAAAAACTGTTTAATTGCGTCTCAAGTAGGTATAGCTGGTTGCGTGGTAATTGAAGATGGAGTGACTATTTGGGGTCAAGTAGGTATTACTAGCGGTATAACTATAGGTTCAAAAGCGGTAATATCGGCACAATCGGGTGTGAGTAAATCTCTCGAAGGAAATAAGAGCTATTTCGGTACACCAGCTGAAGACTTTAGGTCTAAATACAAAGAAATTGCTTCAATTAAAAGAATACCAGAAATATTAGAACAACTAAAAAACAAATGATGTCAGCAAAAGAATTAGTTAAAGCATTTTATAATTCCGACTTGGCTAACAACGCTAATGTGGTAGCCGAATTTTTTCATGAGAAAAGCGAGTTACATTGGACTAGTAGTCAGGGTTTCACCTTGTTGAAGTATAACGATATTAAAAAGTTTTTCAAAGGTACAAGAGAATCATATACTGCTTTACGTTTTGAATTTACCCATTTTATCGAAGTAAATAATACGGTCATAACAAGGCATACATTATTCGCTAACACGATAGAAAATCCTGATAGCGAAATTGCGTTAGCTCATTTTGCTACAATTTGGGAAGTTAAGGATGGAAAACTTTATAGAGGTTATGAGATTAGTCATCAGGCTAACGAAAACAATCAATCAAGCATGAAATCCTACACCGAAAGAAAAATTTAAAAAGTGGTCGCAATTGCGTATCAAAAAACTTATTTTTGCACAACATAAAACAACTTAAAAACAGAAATTTATAATGAGCGTTTTAGTCAATAAAGATTCTAATATTATTGTACAAGGTTTTACAGGTAGTGAAGGCACATTTCATGCAGAACAGATGATCGAATACGGAACCAATGTTGTTGGTGGTGTTACTCCTGGCAAAGGAGGGCAAACCCATTTAGACAAACCCGTTTTTAATACTGTATCTGAAGCTGTGGAGAAAGTAGGTGCAGATACAACCATCATTTTTGTACCACCAGCGTTTGCCGCTGACGCCATAATGGAAGCTGCGGATGCAGGTATTAAAGTAATTATAACAATTACTGAAGGAATTCCTGTTGGTGATATGATTAAAGCTGCAGACTATATTAAAGATAAAGATTGCCGTTTAATTGGTCCTAATTGCCCAGGTGTCATTACTCCAGGTGAAGCAAAAGTAGGTATTATGCCAGGTTTTGTGTTTAAAAAAGGAAAAGTAGGAATCGTTTCAAAATCAGGAACGTTAACATATGAGGCAGCAGACCAAGTTGTAAAGCAAGGACTGGGAATAACAACAGCCATTGGTATTGGTGGAGACCCAATCATTGGTACTACAACTAAAGAAGCTGTTGAGCTTTTGATCAACGACCCAGAAACAGAAGCTGTAGTCATGATTGGTGAAATTGGCGGACAATTGGAAGCTGATGCAGCAAATTGGTATAAAGAAAGTGGAAGTAAAAAACCAGTTGTAGGATTTATTGCGGGTGAAACTGCACCTGCTGGTCGTACAATGGGTCATGCTGGAGCTATTGTTGGTGGCAGCGATGATACGGCTCAAGCCAAAAAGAAAATAATGAGAGCCTGTGGAATCCATGTTGTGGATTCGCCTGCTGAAATAGGCAAAAAAGTAGCCGAAGTTTTAGGCTAATCTGAATCATGTTTTTTGTTGTGACAAACATCAAAATTTGAATTACATGTAGTCTTAAAATCGTTTCAGGATCTCACATGAAACTGTTAAAAACCTTACAAAATCTTGTGAGGTTTTTTTATTTCTTGCAACTTGTAATCAGTAAATTTAGCCTTTAGTATTCCCTTCCTCTGAATGATTAAGGATGGCTTTTTTGAAACAGATTACCTATATTTGACAACTAACCGAACATATAAAATATGAAACTTTTAGAAGGAAAAACCGCAATAATAACAGGAGCCAGTCGAGGCATTGGTAGAGGAATTGCTCAAGTATTTGCAGAACATGGCGCTAATGTGGCATTTACATACAGTTCTTCAGTAGAAGCAGCAAATGAGCTTGAAAAAGAATTGAATAATAAAGGCATTAAAGCCAAAGGATATAAAAGTAACGCAGCAAGTTTTGACGAATCACAGAAATTGGCTGAAGACGTTTTATCTGAATTCGAATCTATTGATATTCTGGTCAACAATGCAGGTATAACTAAAGATAACCTCTTAATGCGAATGGCGGAAGAAGATTTTGATAAGGTAATAGAAGTGAATCTTAAATCAGTTTTTAACATGACAAAAGCTGTACAGCGCACAATGTTAAAACAACGTAAAGGCTCCATTATAAATATGAGCTCTGTTGTTGGCGTAAAAGGCAATGCAGGGCAAACAAACTATGCAGCATCAAAAGCTGGAATCATAGGGTTTTCAAAATCCGTAGCATTAGAATTAGGTTCGCGTAATATTCGCAGTAACGTTGTTGCACCAGGCTTCATCGAAACTGAAATGACGGAAAAGCTTGATGAAGAAACTGTAAAAGGTTGGAGAAACGCTATCCCATTAAAAAGAGGTGGCACACCTGAAGATATTGCCAATGCTTGCGTGTTTTTGGCAAGTGATTTAAGTGCTTATGTTACAGGACAAACATTAAATGTTGATGGTGGAATGCTCACATAATTCCGATTGCAGATTTTAGATTTTCGAACACGTAAATCTAAATTCATAAATCTAAAGTCAATTAATGCAAACAGAAACTATTGTATACATTATAGTCGCAGCAATAACAGCGCTTTCAATAGCGCTGTTTCAGTATGTGTATAAATCTAAAATAAAGTCTAAATTAAAATATGCGCTAACAGCATTACGCACAGTTTCAATATTATGTTTATTGTTGTTGCTCATTAACCCTAAGTTTGAATCAAACAACTATTTTAATGAGAAACCAACATTAGTTATCGCAGCTGACAATTCGGAATCAATTGCTTATTTAAATCAAGATGACAATACGAGAGCTATACGTGAAACATTTTTAAATAATACAGAATTAAATGAGCGCTTCAACATTGAAAATTATACATTCGGTAAAGCAGTAAACAATTCTGATAGTTTAAATTTTAACGAACGACAGTCTAATCTTTCAAATGCCCTAAAGCAATTAGGAGAGGTCTATGCCAATCAGATTGCTCCAATCGTAGTAATTTCCGATGGAAATCAGACATATGGAACAGATTATAGCTATTTGGGTAAAACGGTGAAACAACCTATATATCCAATCATACTTGGGGATTCTACATTGTATTCAGATTTAAGTATAAGACAGTTGAATGTTAATAGATATGTATTTTTAAAGAATAGATTTCCTATTGAAATTATAGCCAATTACAGTGGTAGCGAAACAGTAAATACCGAACTCAAAATTTGGTCAGGAAATTCTGTGATCTACAGAAAGCCTATTCAATTTAATTCAACTAAAAATTCCGAAATTATTTCAACAACGCTATTAGCAAGTAGTGTTGGCGTTAAGACTTATAGAGCGGAATTGGTACCCTTAGAGAATGAAAAAAATACTGTTAATAACACCAAAAATTTTGGGGTAGAGGTTATTGATCAAAAAACAAATATTGCTATCATATATGACAGATTGCATCCAGATTTAGGTGCTCTCAAAAAATCAATTGAAAGTAATGAACAGCGCAGTGTTTCATTTTTAAAACCAAAAGAATATTTGGTAAAAATTAATGATTTTCAATTAGTTATTTTGTATCAACCAAATAATAACTTTAGGTCGATTTTGGATGTGATTAGAACACAAAACATCAATACGTTCTCTATTACAGGTACAACTACTGATTTCAATTTGTTGAACAATTCACAATCCTATTTTTATCAAACAATTACAAATCAATCTGAAAATTATCAACCGACCATAAATAAAAATTACAGCACGTTTATTATTGATAATATTAATTTTAATGATTACCCACCGTTAAAATCGGAATTTGGTTCAACAGAATTTCTAGTGCCCAACTCGACTTTTCTATTTAAAACGGTCAATGGGATAACGACCAATGAACCGCTTCTATCCACGTTTGAAAGCGACAACACTAAGCATGCATTGCTAAGTGGTGAAGGTATTTGGAGATGGCGAGCACAAAGCTTTCTAGACACAGAGAGTTTTACGGATTTTGATAATTTCATGGGCAAATTAGTTCAATATTTAAGCAGCAATAAAAAGCGAAAGCGACTTAATATCGATTACAAATCTTTTTATAACGGAAATGACGATGTGGTGATTTCAGCGCAATACTTCAACAAAAGTTTTGAGTTTGATCCTAACGCTGCATTGACCGTAACTTTAAAAAACAAGAAAACAGAAGCCATTACGGAGACGCCCTTATTATTAAGCAACACCAATTATACAGTAGATTTGAGCGGCATTGAAGCAGGTGCGTACGATTTTACGGTAAAACACAATTCTGAAGCTGTAAGTGCTTCAGGTAGCTTTGAGGTTTTGGAATATAATGTAGAACAGCAATTTTTAAACGCAGATATTAATAAGCTAAAATATTTAGCCGCAGAAAGTGGTGGACAAGCATATTTTATTACACAAAGTAATCGTCTTATTGATAATTTACTCGAAGATAAAAGGTACATGACCATTCAAAAAAGCACCAAAAATATCGTACCTTTGATCGACTGGAAATATCTTCTTGGCCTTATGGCATTAAGTCTTTTTGCTGAGTGGTTCATCAGAAAATATAACGGATTAATATAAAAACTAAACTATGGAAAGATTACCAAAAATTGGCATACCAATTATTATCGGAATTATTATTTTAATTATCGTAATTGCAAAATCTGCAGTAACAATTGACTCAGGAGAAGCAGGTGTGCTGTTTAAAACCTTCGGTGAAGGTGTGGTTGTGGACGAACCACCTTTGGCAGAGGGATTTCATATTGTGGCACCTTGGAATAAGGTGTTTATATATGAAGTGCGTCAACAAGAATTATTCGAAAAAATGAAGGTGCTTTCTTCTAATGGTCTCGAAATCCAAATTGACGCTTCAGCTTGGTACGAGCCAGTATATTCGGATTTAGGTAAATTGCATCAAAATCTAGGAGAAAATTATTTACAACGAGTTATCCAGCCAGCCATCAGATCTGCAGCGAGAAGTGTTGTTGGTCGTTATACGCCAGAGCAATTGTATTCTAGTAAAAGAGATGCTATTCAAGATGAAATTTTTGAGGAAACAAAACTCATTTTAGAAAAGCAATTCGTTCAGTTAAATGAAGTTTTAGTAAGAGATGTTACTTTACCAAATACCATAAAAGAGGCGATTGAGCGTAAGTTAAGGCAAGAGCAGGAATCTTTAGAGTACGAATTTAGATTGGTAACCGCATCAAAAGAAGCTGAGAAAGTACGTATTGAAGCACAAGGTAAAGCAGATGCCAACCGTATTTTAAGTGCATCGTTAACAGATAAGATTTTGCAGGATAAGGGTATTGATGCTACAATTAAGCTGTCGCAATCATCTAACAGTAAAGTCATTGTTATTGGCTCTGGAGATTCTGGAATGCCAATAATTCTAGGCAATCAATAGTCTTAACAAAAAATTAATGAGTATCGATTAGGAATTTTAAATTTATTTTCACAATCTTTGCTCAGACAAAAAATAAAATGACATTTATTCAAACACATCATCATTTTCATATCATCGCTCAAGCGAGGTGAAAATGTATTGAATAAATTCAAAAAATATATTTTAAAAACCCGTTTGAGATTTCATTCGGGTTTTTTGTTTTCAAAAACCACTTTGAAATCTTGAACACTATTGAAACTAAAATGAACAAACTAAAAATTGCAGTACAAAAATCGGGACGTTTACACGAAGACTCCATGATGATTCTTAAGGAGATAGGAATCTCTATAGACAACGGAAAAGACCAATTAAAAGCATCGGCACGTAATTTCCCTTTAGAAGTATTTTATTTGAGAAATGGTGATATTCCACAATATTTAAGAGATGGAGTGGTTGATGCAGCTATCATCGGAGAAAATGTATTGATAGAAAAAGGACACGATATAAGCATTGTAGAGCGATTGGGCTTTTCAAAATGCAAAGTATCCATTGCAGTTCCAAAAGCTTCCAAAGCTAAAAGTTTGAAAGATTTAGAGGGTAAGCGCATAGCCACCTCATATCCAAATACAGTTAATCAATTTTTAGAAAAGGCAGGAGTGAAAGCCAACCTTCACATCATTAACGGTTCGGTTGAAATTGCACCTAACATTGGGTTAGCAGATGGTATTTGCGATATTGTTTCGAGCGGTAGCACGCTGTTTAAAAACGGTTTAAAAGAAGTAGAGGTGTTGCTTCAATCTGAAGCAGTTTTAGCAACATCTCCTCAAATTTCAAAAGAAAATCAGGAACGAATAGATAAGCTTCAGTTTAGATTAAAATCTGTTTTAAGAGGTAGAGAAAACAAATATGTATTGCTTAATGCTCCAAATGATAATTTGGAGGCCATTATTAATATTTTACCTGGCATGAAGAGCCCAACAGTTTTACCCTTAGCACAAGAAGGCTGGAGTTCAATTCATTCAGTAATTAATAAGAATGATTTTTGGAATGTCATTGATGAGCTAAAAGCCAATGGGGCAGAAGGTATTTTGGTATGTCCGATTGAAAATATGGTGTTGTAATATGAAATTATACGAAAATCCAGATAAGAAGGTTTGGCCAGAAATATTAAAAAGACCAACTAAAGCGCTTGATGAAATTGAATCTACCGTTAATCAAATCTTTAATGAGGTCAAGTCTCAAGGTGATAAAGCAATTGAAAAATATACCTTAAAATTTGATGGTGTTGAACTTCAGGATAACGTAGTTACATCAGTTGAGATTCATGAAGCTATAAATAATGTTTCAAAAGAACTTAAAAGAGCTATACAATTAGCAAAATCAAATATTGAAAAATTTCACAAAGCTCAACAAACAGATAAAGTCCATGTAGAAACCATGGAAGGAGTAGAATGTTGGCAAGAAAAACGTCCAATTCAAAAAGTTGGTTTGTATATTCCGGGTGGTACTGCTCCTTTATTTTCAACGGTTTTAATGTTGGTTATTCCCGCAAAAATAGCTGGATGCAAGGAAATTGTATTGTGCTCTCCACCAAATAAAGAAGGTAAAATAGCGGATGAAATTTTATTTGCTGCAGATTTATGTGGAGCTACCAAAATTATAAAAACAGGAGGCATTCAGGCGATTGCCGGATTAACATTTGGGACTAAAACCATTCCGCAGGTATATAAAATTTTCGGACCAGGAAATCAATTTGTAACCGTGGCAAAACAATTAGCTACTAAATATGGTGTTGCTATTGACATGCCAGCAGGTCCAAGCGAACTTTTGGTAATGGCAGATGAAACAGCAAATGTTGGATTTGTAGCGTCTGATTTATTAAGTCAAGCCGAACATGGGAGCGACAGCCAAGTAATATTAGTTACTACTTCAAAAGCATTGGCAGTGCATGTTAATCTTGAAGTTGAAAAGCAATTGGAAGATTTACCAAGAAAAGTCATGGCAAGAGATGCAATTTCCAATTCAAAATTAATAGTAGTCGATAATTTTGAAATAGCTTTAGATTTAATCGATAGTTACGGTCCTGAACACTTTATCGTAGCCACTGAAAACAACGATTTTTTTGTTGAGAATATAGGAAACGCAGGTTCAGTTTTTATTGGAAACTATACTCCAGAAAGTGCAGGAGATTATGCTTCTGGCACTAATCATACCTTACCTACCAATGGATTTTCAAAAGCATATTCAGGTGTAAATTTAGATAGTTTTCAAAAAAACATGACCTTTCAGAAAATTAGCAAAAAAGGAATTCAGAATATTGGGAATGCCATAGAATTAATGGCTGAGGCCGAAGGGTTACAGGCTCATAAACATGCAGTAACTTTACGACTTAAGGAATTAGAAAAAAATTAAATCACCTTACTTACAGTTATTTCGTTAAACAAGAAAAACTTTATCGACAGACTCAGTAGAGCTATGTAGAAGTATTAAAAATGAAACAAAAATTCAAGATAAATAATCTCTTAAGGGAGAACATTAAAAACATTAAACCTTATTCGTCAGCGCGCGATGAATACCAAGAGGTTAATACGGATATGGTATTTATCGATGCCAATGAAAATCCGTTTGAGACAGATGTTAATCGTTATCCAGACCCTCAGCAAACAAAGGTAAAGAACGTTCTGTCAGAATTAAAAGGTGTCCCAACCAACCAAATCCTGTTGGGTAATGGTAGCGATGAAGTTCTTGATTTAATATTCAGGGCTTTTTGTGATCCAAATAAAGATAACGTTATCACACTCCCACCAACATACGGTATGTATAATGTTTTAGCAAATCTTAACGCTATAGGTATTCAAGAAGTGCTTCTCAATAAAGATTTTGAACCGAATGTTGAAGCTATTTTAAATGCGCAGAATAAAAATTCGAAATTATTATTCATTTGTTCACCCAATAATCCAACAGCAAATAGTTTTGAAGCTTCAAAAATTGAAAATTTAATTAAAAATTTTGAAGGCATTGTTGTAGTTGATGAAGCTTATATTGATTTTTCAAATGAAGAAAGTTGGTTAAATCGATTAAATGATTTTCCGAATTTAATCATCACACAAACGCTATCAAAAGCCTATGGTTTAGCAGGAATTCGATTGGGAATTTGTTATGCTTCTACCGAAATTATTTCAGTGTTAAACAAAATTAAGCCACCATACAATATCAATCAGCTCACCCAAAATACAGCGTTAGAGCGTCTAAATTCAACTCAAAAAGTTAATAATGAAATTGAAGAAATTCTAAGTGAGCGAAATAAATTAATGGATGAATTAAAAACCATTTCGGTAGTTGAAAATGTTTACCCTTCCGATGCTAATTTCATACTGGCCAAAGTGGACAATGCCAATAAACGTTATAAAGAATTGGTGCAAAAGGGAGTAGTGGTGAGAAACAGAACGACACAGCCTTTGTGTGAAAATTGTTTGCGGTTCACAGTTGGAACTAAAGATGAAAATCAAAGGTTAGTAAAAATTTTAGAAAAATTAAATTGAGATTGTCATTACGCACTTGATGCGGAAATCACAATTAAGAAAATATAAACAGATTCCTGCCATAGTTTATCTTGAGCGATAAATGATATATAGGAATGATTAAGACTATGAAAAAACCAGTATTATTTATAGACAGAGACGGTACATTAATTAAAGAACCGGCTGATGAGCAAATCGACTCATTTGAAAAATTGGAGTTCTATCCGAAGGTATTTCAATATTTAAGTAAAATAGCGACAGAACTTAATTTTGAAATCGTAATGATTACCAATCAAGATGGTCTGGGAACGGAGGTTTATCCAGAAGCGACCTTTTGGCCAGTACATAATTTTGTTTTAAAAACTTTTGAAGCCGAAGGTGTGAAGTTTAAAGAACAATTTATAGACAGAACTTTCGCTAAGGACAATGCGCCAACTCGCAAACCCAATACTGGATTGTTGACTAAATATTTTTCCGAGGATTATGACTTGGCAAATTCATTTGTGATAGGTGATCGATTGACCGATGTGGAATTGGCTAAAAATTTAGGTGCAAAAGGTATATTTATAAACGATAACACCAATTTAGGGACAGACGAAGTAACTGTTGACAATTCGGAATTACAGCAATTTATTGCATTAGAAACTAATGATTGGAAGGAAATTTATACATTTCTCAAAACCACGGAACGCGTTGGGAATGTAGAGCGTAACACCAATGAAACAAAAATCAAAATAGAGCTCAATTTAGACGGAACAGGAAAAAGCGATATTAATACTGGCATCGCATTTTTTGATCACATGTTGGACCAAATTGCACGTCACGGTCAAATGGATTTAACCATTAAAGTTGATGGAGATTTAGAGGTCGATGAGCATCACACTATTGAAGACACAGCGATAGCTTTAGGAGAAGTGTTTGCCATGACATTAGGCAACAAGTTGGGAATAGAACGCTATGGATTTAGCCTACCAATGGACGATTGTCTGGCACAAGTGTCCATTGATTTTGGTGGTAGAAATTGGTTGGTTTGGGAAGCCGACTTTAAACGGGAAATGATTGGTAAAATGCCAACCGAAATGTTTTACCATTTCTTTAAATCCTTTACCGATGGAGCCAAATGCAATTTAAATATTAAATGTGAAGGCACAAATGAGCATCATAAGATTGAGGCAATCTTTAAAGCATTTGCAAAAGCTATTAAGATGGCTGTAAAACAAGATATTGAAAAAATGATTTTGCCTTCAACAAAAGGTGTGTTGTAAAAATCATTCCGACAGATTGAAGTGATATAGAATCTTAAAACAAGATTTCCCACATTCGTTCGACATCACAAGTAAAAATAACTATGAACATAAAAATAGTCAATTACGGAGCTGGCAATATTAAAAGTATTCAATTTGCATTTCAACGTTTGGGTTACAATGCAGAACTTTCTAGTGATTCCGATAAGATAATAGCTGCTGACAAAGTGATTTTCCCTGGAGTTGGTGAGGCGAGTAGTGCCATGAAAAAGTTGAAGGAAAGTGGTTTGGACACTCTAATTCCGAACCTGAAACAGCCTGTTTTGGGCATATGCTTAGGCATGCAGTTAATGTGCAACCATTCCGAAGAAGGTAATACAAATGGTTTAGGAATTTTCAATGTAAATGTTAAGCGTTTTTCCAACAAAGTAAAAGTCCCTCAAATGGGATGGAATACAATTTCAAATTTAAAATCTGATCTATTTAAAGGAATCCAAGAAGAAGAATACATGTACCTTGTGCATAGTTATTATGCTGAAATGTGTGATGAGGCAATTGCAACTTCATTATATGAAATGAATTACGCTTCAGCCTTAGAAAAAGATAACTTTTTTGGAGTACAGTTTCACCCAGAAAAAAGCAGTAAAGCGGGAGAGCAAATTTTGAAAAATTTTTTAAAAATATAAATAAAACATTTTGCTATTAGCCATATACTTCTGGTTAACGGTAGGAAGGTAAAAGCCAAAAAGAATGAGAATTATACCAGCCATAGACATAATTGAAGGTAAATGTGTTCGCTTAACCAAAGGGGATTACGATACAAAAAAAATATATAATGAAAATCCACTTGAAGTAGCGAAGGCCTTTGAGGATGCAGGAATCGAGTATTTGCACTTGGTGGATTTAGACGGCGCAAAAGCTAAACATATCGTTAACTATAAAGTGTTGGAGCAGTTGGCATCAAAAACCGCTTTAAAAATTGATTTTGGTGGAGGGTTAAAATCCAATGAAGATTTAAATGTTGCTTTTAATTGTGGTGCACGACAAATTACAGGTGGAAGTATAGCTGTTAATGATAGAGAAACATTTGAGGGATGGTTAGATAAATACGGATCTCAGAAGATAATTTTGGGAGCTGATAGCAACGATGGTAAAATTGCAATTAATGGTTGGCAGGATAATAGCAAGGAAGAAGTAATTTCATTCATTAAGGATTATCAGAAAAAGGGAATTAAATATGTGATTTGCACCGATATTTCTAAAGATGGTATGTTAGAAGGTCCTTCAATTGAACTTTACAAAAATATCATTAAGGAATGCAGTAATAGTAGTGGAGTGCAATCAATTAAACTAATAGCTTCAGGAGGTGTTTCAGGATTGAACGATTTAGAAAATTTAAACGAAATTGGTTGCGAAGGTGTGATTATCGGTAAAGCGATTTATGAAAACCGCATTACTCTGAAAGAATTGGAAAAATTTATATAAAATGAAAATGTCATTGTGATCCAGGCAATAGAGTAAAGCAATCTGTTTTAATTAAAGAACTGACTTTTATTTCGTACTCTCAATGACTAAAATAATGCATATGCTAACAAAAAGAATTATACCATGCTTGGATATTAAAAATGGCCGCACGGTAAAGGGTGTCAATTTTGTTGACCTACGCGACGCTGGCGATCCTGTTGTATTGGCCAAGCAGTATGCAGAATTAGGTGCTGACGAATTGGTTTTTTTAGATATCGCCGCTACTTTAGAAAATCGTAAAACCATGCACAAGATGGTATTACAAGTTGCCGAACAGGTAAATATTCCGTTTACGGTTGGAGGAGGAATTTCCTCGGTTGAGGATGTCGATGCACTTTTGCATTGTGGCGCTGATAAGGTTTCGATTAACTCTTCGGCTGTAAAACGGCCAGATTTAATTAATGAACTGTCGGATAAATTTGGAAGTCAATGTATAGTCGTTGCCATTGACGCCAAACAAGTGGAAGGTGAATGGCTGGTGCATTTGGCAGGTGGAACTATTCCGACTAAAATCAACTTATTTGATTGGGCAATTGAAGTAGAGCAACGTGGTGCTGGTGAGATATTATTTACCTCTATGGATCACGATGGTACAAAAGCGGGATTTGCAAACCAGGCTTTGGCAAAATTATCTGATATTGTGAATATCCCAATTATAGCTTCAGGTGGAGCGGGAACTATCCAGCATTTCTCAGATACATTTATTGAGGGAAAGGCTGATGCGGCTTTGGCTGCAAGTGTGTTTCATTTTGGTGAAATTCCTATTGCGGAATTAAAAAAAGAATTAAAACAGCAGGAAATTCCTGTGAGAATTTGATGCCATTCTAATAAGGGTGAAACATCTTTTAATGAGATAAATAAATTAATTGGATTCCGCATTTACTTCGGAAGGACAAACAATTTTGTAATGAACATAGATTTTAATAAAAATAGCGATGGCTTAGTGCCGGCAATAATTCAAGATGCAACAACCAAAAATGTGTTAATGTTGGGCTACATGAATAAAGAAGCACTTGAAAAGACGAAAGAAACAGGCTTGGTGACTTTTTTCAGTAGAACTAAAAACAGAATCTGGACCAAAGGAGAAGAAAGCGGAAATGTTTTGAATTTGGTTGACATAAAGCTAGATTGCGATAATGATACGTTGTTAGTTCAAGTTAGCCCAAAAGGTCCGACATGTCACAAAGGTTCGGATACGTGTTGGAATGAAACTAATGATGCATCGTATGGATTTATTTCTAAATTAGAAGAAACCATTACATCGCGCATTAATTCTGCAGATACCGATAAGTCTTACGTTGCTTCTCTATTTGCAAAAGGTATCAACAAAGTTGCTCAAAAAGTAGGAGAGGAGGCTGTTGAAGTTGTTATCGAAGCAAAAGACAATAATGATGAATTGTTTTTAGAAGAAAGTGCAGATTTGTTATTTCATTACTTAATGCTATTGCAAGCTAAAGGGTTTGAGATTAAGGATGTGATTGCAGTTTTAGAACAAAGAGAGAAAAAGTAAGCTGCTACTACCTTAGATAGTAACAGCTATATTCTTGTAGAAAAAAAATGAAAGTTTATTCACTAGCAAGAACCACTTTTATGTTAGGGTAATTGTTTTTTAATTCCTGTTCTAATCCAATAACATGCGAGGCGCCAACAATTACGATATTCCTGTTGGAATCTGAAGCCATTACTTGATCACCAATATTTCTGGCCATTCTCATGTTTCTTTCATTCCAATAGCGCTCACCATCCGTACATCCTTCAGTTTTAGTCTTAACATAGGTGAAAGAACTCATTTGGTGCAAACGCATTAAAGATTTTCTTTTATTAACGTGCTTTCCCAGTCCTCTAAAAATGGAAGGTAAAATAGCAGAGTTATAATCCTCTTTGTTCATCTTATTAACTATGGCATTATTTCCATTGGCTGCACCTTCTTTTGAACATTTAGACCATGCCTCGTGGTAATCTCCATTGGTGCGCTGGTCGTCCATAGATTTTAATAGTTTAATGCCTTGTTTCAAAGCAAGCTTAAAGGTTAAGTCTCCATCTTCGTGACGTGTTGGCTTTTTTGCGCCTGTACTTCCGTGATTTTTTAAATATGTATAAAATTCATGATTAGCATTGTCTCTTTTATAAGCAAAACTATTAATCATAAAGTTTAAATCCTCTCTAGTCATTTTAGAAAAGGATTTTTCGAGAATAGAATTGAACTTATTAATATTAGGCTCAAATGTTTTTTGAATGGAATCGGACAGGTAATAAAACGCTTTATAACCTTTAGACCAGCCATCTTTTAAATATTCCCAACTCAATGTATCGTTAGCCATAGGACTTTCTACATAAATAGAAGTTGGATTATATTTTACGGCACGTCTTAACATTGGCTTATAGCTATGTTTTACAATTTTAGGAACCGTGTGCATACTTCCTACAATTAATATTTCTTTTTGCTCGTCTTGAGCGTTCAAATTGAAAATTGAAATGAATAGAACGAGAAGAAAACTGAATGAATTTTTCATGATTAAATGGTTTTTGTGATTAAACTTTCTGAAACAAATCTATTTCAGAATCTTCCATTTATTCAATAATTATAGGTGTTTGGGGCGAAATGCCCTTAGTTTGTGGCGGAATTAATCTGCGCTTTTATTGTAGCGTGATAAGTTTTGGAAACCGGGACTTTAATATTGTGATTTAAAAGAATTGTCAATTTACCGTTTTCGGTTTTCCATTGTTGAAAATGGTATGGATTTATTAAAAAAGAGCGATGTGATCGAAGCAATTCAGGAAACTCATCGTCGACGGCAGAAAGTTTATTCCGTATTAAAGTTTTTTTCATTTCATTTCCGGATAAATAATACACTTCAATATAATTATCGGATGATTTGATACTGATAACCTCATTTAAATGCACCTTCAAACCTTCATAATTACCTTCTCCTTTAATTTCAATTTTTTGATCTTCCAGTCGTTTTTCATGATATTTTCCAAATGCAAATCTCGCTACAATGACAATAGGTAATACAGTTAGCATTGCAGGTAAAATAATGGATACTACATGATAGGTTAATGTATACGCATTAGGATTCCAATCGATTATAAATTGCAAATAAAATAATCGAAGCGCAACAATCCCTATAACAACGAAAAGTATATTGAAGAGTAATTCGCTAAATACAAACCAATTGCTTTTCAATTTTTTGTATATCCAATTTTGAAATGGCAGATTAATGATATATAGTAGTGCTGCAATTAGACTGTAAGCTGGTAGATAAATGAGTTTTTCTCTAGCAGTGAATTCATTGACGTCCAACGGCTCTGAAAAATAGAGAAACACAAATACCCAAATAGCTAACAGTAAGCCAATTAAAAGGTGGTGTTTTAATAAAGGATCGAAAGGGTATTGTCGCTTCAAAAGTTCGAGTTATAAACATAAAAATACGTATTGCTTTTGGAATCTTCAATAAAATAGCGTTCTTGTTGCCATGTTTAATAAACGCTTTTATTATTTAATAAAGATTCAGTATTTGGGTTATCGTTTTCATGGTTGGCAAAAACAACCAGATGTAAAAACGGTGCATTTGATGATTGATAGAACTTTAAAATTTATTTTAAAGAACGTTAAATTTAAAACTTTAGGTGCAGGAAGGACGGATGCCATGGTTTCTGCTAACGAAGCGGCTTTAGAATTGTTTATTTACAACGAGCCTATCCAGGATTTTGATGTTTTTTTAGAGATTTTTAACCATAATCTACCGCAGGACATAAGAGCGTTGTCTATTAAAGAAGTCGAGAAGGAATTCAATATCATTCAGGATTCAAAATTAAAGGAATATCATTATGTTTTTTCAGAAGGTCAAAAAAACCATCCATTTTGTGCTCCTATTTTAACGACTATTTTAGAGCCATTGGATGTAGAGATCATGAAAAAAGGTGCAAAGTTGTTCAGAGGTACGCATAATTTTAAGACGTATTGCTATAGAGCCACAGATAGAGGTGAGTATGAGCGTACTATTGAATCTTCCGAAATTATTGAGAACACAATTTATGTAGCTAATTTTTTTCCGGAAAAATCTTATGTATTCAAAGTAGTTGGAAAAGGATTTATGAGAAATCAGATTAGATTAATGTTTGGATGTTTGATAAAATTGGGTAGAGGTGAGTTGAGCTTAGATTATATTGAACAGACATTAAGTCATGATAGTAAAGAGGTGATGGATTACATTGCTCCAGCTTCTGGATTGATATTGCATTCTGTAGAATTTGAATAAAAAAAGGCATCCGATTTGAGGGACACCTTTTTGTTATTAGAATTTATTATTTTTATTTAATCCAGCCTTTATCAATTGATTTTTTTGCGAACCAAATCAATAAGAAACAAACAATAATAACCAGAATCGGCATTATTATCGAGGTCATGTCCATTTCAACATTTACAAATAAGTAAATGTGCTGAACCACAGCACCAATGGCAGATATTACAAAAAGAATATAAGCCCATTTCTTTCTGATTAATAGTGCGATGCATCCTAAAGCTCCACAAAATACAGCCAATGCAAAAGCGGCTGTATACCATGCGGGAAATTCCATTAAAAACTCTGCTTTCTGTTCTTCAGGAAGTGCTGCAATCATTTCATCTGTTGCGAAAGCTCTACCCAAATAAGCCATAACGCCAGCACCATTCCATAATAATGCCAGAATGCTCACCAGCCAGAACCAAACTGGTGGTTTGTTCAATTGATTTTCCATAATAGATTGTTTAATTAGTTTAGTTTTTGGACATGACAAAAAATCCAATTAATCAACAATTTATGAAAAATAAATTAGAGAGGTATATTGGAAACTTCAAAAAAGATGTGGTAATCGGTTGAGGAAATTAATCTACAACGTGAAGTTTTGGCTCTTTTTCAACAAATTTGCCATTTACAGATTTGCCCAGAATAAGCACTTCTTTAGAGCGTTCATACATTTTTATGGCTCTATCCATCTGTAATTTTGAATGGCTATATAGTTTAACTCCTGATTTGGCTCCTTTATTTCTGATTTCGATATAATAACCGTCTTTGAGTTTGGTTGGTCGTGTTGCTGGTCTACCCATAAAATAAATACTGTGTTTTAAAAGTAGTGCATAATAGTGAATTTTCTTTCAACCCACAAGTTTATTTTTAACATTATTCGTAATATTTTTTAAGTGTTAAATAAGTTAACAATTGCCACAATTCTTAACACAAAATTATGTTAACAAAACCTTCATTAAGTTAAAACGTGTTAAGTCGGTTTAAAAGAGTTATTCACTAACCTATATTAAGAAAGATCAGAAAATTACAGTCAATGAATTATTTAAATATAGACGACGAAAAACTAATGCCAACGGTTATGGAACTAAATACACTTTTGGCAGATTATCATGTTTACTACCAAAACCTAAGAAACTTTCATTGGAATGTTTTAGGAGAAAACTTCTTTGATCTACATAGAAAATTCGAGGAATTATACAGTGATGCGAGAATTAAAATTGATGAAATTGCAGAACGGATTCTCACTTTGCGCTATCATCCCATGAGTAATCTGAAGGATTATCTAAAAACAACTTCAGTTAAAGAGGTGTCCTCCAAGCTATCCGATAAAGAAATGGTACTTGAGATTTTAGAAAATCATGCTATCTTGTTAAAACAAATGTCCAAAGTGATTGAAAAAGCCAATGAGGCAAATGATGAAGGAACGATAGATTTAATTGGATCTTTTATAAGAGAATTGGAAAAGAGCAGCTGGATGTTGAATGCTTTTACTAAAGACTCACGATCACAACTAAATGAAAGTATTATAGAGGCTTAATAAACTATATAGTATTTTACAGAATTAAAACTAAACAGAATTAAAACTAACTAATAAAATTATGAAAGAACAATTTAACACCGCACTGGACAACCTAATTGATAAACTCAAAGGATGGTTTAATGCTATTATAGAAAATATACCAAATCTAGTCGTAGCCATATTGGTTATGGTTATCGCTTATTATATATCGCGTTATGTAAGTAAGTTGATGTATAGAATTTTAGGCAATAAAGTAAAGCAAGAGTCTATTAAAAGTGCAATATCTAAGGTTACAGCAGTACTTGTGGTTGCGCTTGGATTATTTATTGCTCTAGGTATTCTTAACCTGGGGAAAGCATTAACGTCATTACTGGCAGGTGCTGGTGTGGTTGGTTTGGCTATTGGTTTGGCGCTTCAAGGCACATTAGCCAATACATTTGCCGGTCTTGTTCTGTCATTTAGAGAAAATATTAAAATAGGACATTGGGTAGAAACTAATGACTTTGCAGGACGAGTCACCGAAATTAACCTGAGAAATTTTGAACTTCAGGAAGCAGACAATAATATTGTTCTCATTCCTAATAAAACTATATTAGATAGTCCATTAAAAAATTACTCATTAACTGAGACAATGAGAATTACTATAGAATGTGGTGTAGGTTATGAGTCAGATTTAGAAAAAGTTGAAAAACTTACTATAGATACGATCTCAAATACGTTCAAAGGAGATGGTCCCGACAAAGATGTAGAATTTTATTTTACAGAATTTGGTGGTAGCTCTATTAACTACATTTGTAGATTTTGGATTGATGGTACCGCAAAAATAGACGTTCACAGAGCCAGGAACAAAGCGATTATGGCAATTAAAAAGGCTTATGATGCAGAAGATATTAATATCCCATTCCCAATTAGAACACTTCAGTTCGATAATAAGCTGAATATAGATAGAACCGAATCTGACAATAAGAATACTGACTAATAACTTGTTAAATTCCAACCTTAGCTCTAAACAATATGAGTCAATACAAGATGTGTTAGAGCTAAGTTTTTCATCTTAACATTCCGATATTTGAGTATAGGCTACTGATGGACAGTACACCTTATTACTAATTAAAAAATCAAAAATTATGTTACGTTGGACAATTATATTTATAGTCATTGCAATTATTGCCGGAATCTTAGGATTTGGCGGCATAGCAGGAGCTTCTGCTGGAATTGCTAAAATCTTATTCTTTGTATTCTTAGTACTTTTTATAGTATCTCTTTTGAGAGGAAGGAAAGCTTAAGTTTTTTTTTAAAAAATCGTATGAACTAAATATTTGAAAAATGAGAAAATTTGCATATTTGTTTTTACTGTTTTTCAGTTTAAGTATTCTGACTACAAGTTGTAGAGAAGAGAAATCAACTGAAGACAAAATAGAAGATGCAGTAGATGACGTTGGCGATGCAGTTGAAGATACGGCTGATGATATTAGTGACGCCGTTGATGATAATTAGCTGAGTTTATAGACTGGATCAATTAATTATTAACATTAAAATTTAGAAATTATGAAATTTAAAATATTAAGCTTAGCACTAATAGCCTTTATTGGTGTGCAAGCTCAGGACACAGTAAAAGTTGAAAAACCAAAAGATAAAATAGTAGAAACCACTACTAGAATTATCAAAGTCATGGAAGATGGCAAAATGGTAGAAAAGAAAATAATGGTGCGTACAACACAAGAACAAACCGTTGAAACCGATCCAAGTTATGCAGGCACAATTGATGCTCCGCGTGTATTCCCGGATACAAAAGTATCTAAGGTGATTTACATTGATAACGATAACGATCCGTTATATGATGAAGAATCCAATGTAAGTTTTTATAAGGAAGGTGCAGGATATAATTTTGAAAGAACTAATTCAGGTTACAAAATAATAAATGCAAAAACCAGCGACCCATACGGTTCTTTGAGATTTTCAAATAATTCTGATGTATACTTACTCACTACAGATGACTTTAATGGTATAGGGTATTTTGAAGATGGGATGTTTACAGTCGAATATTATAATAAAGACGGTATTTTAGTAGTAGAGCATTTTAGAGCAGATAAAATGTAATTGCAACAGCTTCATAGATTGTATAATAAAAAGTCATCTTTTACAGATGGCTTTTTTACTTTTATAAAAAGTATCTATATGAATCAGAGTATACAAAAAGAAACATTCAATTTTCTTAACCAGCTAAAAGAAAATAACGATAGAGACTGGTTTAACGCACATAAACCAGAGTTCAAAACAATTGAAAAAGACGTCAAAGCCGCATACAACTATTTAGGTGGGTTAATGAACAACCACGATCAAATTGAAAAGGTTAAGATATTCAGAATTTATAGAGACGTCCGTTTTTCAAAGAATAAACAACCGTATAAAACCCATTTTGGAGGATCATTCATCAGAAAAAAGCCTGAATTGAGAGGTGGCTATTATTTGCAGTTACAACCCAATAACGAATCTTTTATAGCCATTGGTTTTTGGCAGCCCAATAAGGATGATCTATTGCGCATTAGAAAAGAGTTTGAAATGGACGATAGTGAAATAAGAGAAATTCTTAATAACGAAATGTTTAAGTCTACTTGGGGAAATTTTGTTGGAGACGAACTAAAAACAGCACCCAAAGGTTTTGACAAAGAACATTCTGCTATAGACCTCATACGCAAAAAGCAATTTATTTTCACTAAAGATTACACTGATAATGAAGTATTAGAAAATGATTTTTTAATAAAAGTCAACGAAGCTTTTAAAAATGCCAGACCTTATTTGGATTATATGACAGACGTGCTCACTTCCAATCTCAATGGCGAATCGTTACTATAATTGGTTATAAAACCTCAGTAATTATATAATGCTCCCCATTAAACTCAAAACCATCCCCTTTTTTCTTTTGTTTTAAGAGTTGGCCAATTGGTGATGCTAAAGAAATAATGTAATAATCATTGCCTTCCAATTCGATCTTTCCAATACTTATGGCGATAAAAAACACTCTTGTTTCAGTTTTTACAACGCTACCCAATACTGCAGAATCTGAAAATAAATTTGGTCTAATTAATTGTAATTGTTCCCTCGTTTTTTGAGCTTCATTAAGGTAATTCATGTTTTTCTCGAGGTCGTCCAATAACTTAGAATTACCAGATTCATCTTCCTCACTGCTAACCTTGTCATTACTTTCAATCGATTCTTTTATTAGCTCAATTTCATTCTTATAGCCTCTAATGCGTTTATCTGCGTGTTGCTGACAAATTTCCAACAATTGTGATTTCAATTTCATAAAAAATCTATTATACCGCTTGTAAAACTTCAGACTGGGTAAAAAGCTGTATGCTATTAATGTATCGCTCTTTCACAATGTTCATCATACGCTTGTTAAGTGCAGAAGAATTTTGAATATAGATGGCGTATTCTTCAACCGTAAACTGACCAATAACCATTCCCTTGACCGAATTTCTGAATTTCATGTCTTTATGGATGGCATTATCAATATAGTCCAGTTGTTTCTGTAATGACAATTCCGAAAACACATTTTTGTGTTTCGCAATATAGTTATTGAATACAGCAATAAGTAAATCATGCTGCATCTTAACAATTGGTCTAAGCGTTTTATTCTGAAACCTTTCATCAGCACTCATCGTGTCGTAAATTTTAGCGGAAGAAATTGTAGGTCTATTAGCGAGTAAATTCTCAGTTCGTGTAGTCATCATTGAGGATTAAGAATTGATATTGGAATTAAATGTAAACATAATGCAACCCAATGAAAAGCCATCCGCAATATGTTGTTAACGCTGTTATTAACAAAAAGTATGACGAAAGTGTGCGTCTCACAATTATTGGTAGTAAAACATTATATTATCTTTGAACAAAACTGAAACTAAACAAATTCTTAAAGCCAACATTAAAACCTAAGAGAATGAGATTCCACACTAGAAAATGGGTAAAACCAGAAGATTTAAATCCCAACGGTACATTATTTGGCGGTCAGTTATTGGCTTGGATAGATGAAGAAGCGGCTTTGTATACCATTATTCAACTTGAAAATTCTAAAATTGTAACTAAGTACATGTCCGAGATCAATTTTATGGCATCTGCCAAGCAAGGTGATATTGTTGAAATTGGTATTGAGGTGACCAAATTTGGAAAATCCTCCATCACTATGAAATGTGAAGTCCGGAATAAAATGACGAGAGAAACCATTTTAACGGTAGATAATATAATCATGGTCAATTTAGGCCAAGATGGTAAACCAACACCTCATGGAAAAACGGTGGTTGAGTTCGTTAAGGATAGACTGTAGTAATATATATTATAGCTTAGCTTGAAACGCCGATCATTAATTAAGCACTCGATTGTGGTCCTAATTATTAAAAATTAAAAGCACAGTTAAGATTGTTTTTGTCCCAAGGCTAGCTCATAAATTTCTAAGTCAAAATACGAAACTGCAGCTAAAACGTGGTCAAAAATATCACCGATTACATATTCATAGTTTTCCCAACGTTGATCTTTACTAAACGCATAAATCTCCATAGGTATACCTTGTGGTGTAGGCTCTAATTGACGTACCATCAACAACATGTCTTTATTAATGGCAGAATGATGCTCAATATAAGTTTGCAAATATTTTCGAAACACACCAAAATTGGTCATGTTTATACCATTGATCAAAACAGATTTGTCGGCACCATGTTCTTTGTTATAAGTATCTATTTTCTCTGTAGTATTGGTTAGGTAATCAGAAATCAACTGTATCTTTTTAAGTTGTTCTATATCGTCTTGGGTTAAAAAACGTATGGTCGAAACCTTTACAATAACGGATCTCTTAATACGTCTTCCTCCAGAGGCCAACATGCCACGCCAATTTTTAAATGAATCGGAAATGAGCGCATAAGTTGGAATTGTGGTAATCGTCATGTCAAAGTTTTGTACCTTAACTGTGGCCAAATTAATTTCAACAACGTCACCATCTGCACCATATTTTTCGAATGTAATCCAGTCACCAATGCGAACCATATCATTAATGGATACCTGTATACTAGCTACAAAACCCAAAATGGTATCCTTAAAAATTAAAATGATGATAGCCGAAGCAGCACCCAATGTTGTTGCAAACTTAAAAAAGGATATCCCGGTAAAAATTGCGACTCCTGCAAAAGCGCCAATAAGCCATGCAAAAATCATAAATACCTGGATGTAACTGTCTATAGGCTTGTCTCTGTATTGCGGTAACGTTTTTAAATAATCTTTTATAGATTTGAGCATACTGCGAATAATGCTCAATGTGAGAATGATACCAATTACCTTAAGTGTCTTTTCTATAATATTTTCAACATATGCAAAATCAGAAAATACCTGTGGGACAAACTCGATTAAAATGATAAGAGGAATTATATGTGCAATATTTCTAGGTAGTTTGTTGTCTAGTAAAATATCATCAAAATTGGTTTTGGTACGTTTTGCAACACCAGCAGAAAAACGCCAAAGAATACGCTTTGTTACGTAATCAATCGAAAAAGCGAATAATAATAATGCAAATAATAAAATAAGCATATTTAGATACTCTGCCGTAGATTGGGATATGCCTTTTTCGACTAAGTAATCGTATATAAAATGTTTAATGTCAATCATTAATTTTTCCTTAGGTATTTTTTGTCTACATAGAACGTTCCAAACGGAATTATGGATGCCACAATGACAATAAACAGTGTTCTATTGTTCCATTTTAATTCTGGACTTAACAGTACTGCAAAGAGAATATAGGCAATAAATAAAATACCATGAGGCATACCTAATATTTTAACGTATTGAGGGTCGTTCAAAAAATACTTTACAGGTGTTGCAATTAACAATAACAATATATATGAAACACCTTCCAATAGTGCAATAATTCTAAATAATGGTAAAAATTTTAACATCTCTTAAATTTTGTGCAAAAGTACACTTCGTATCAGTAATAACATGATATTTTAACAGCTTTTAAGAAATTATTCAAAACTCAAATTGTATTAATTATCTTTAGCGGAACTTTCAATTAAAACCAAAAATTTCACATGAAAAAATTATTTACTCTAGCACTCTGCTCGCTCGTAGTAGTTTCCTGTGCATCAATCGATGCACAATCCAAGAAGAAAGATAACAAAGATGCAACCGCACAACAGTCTAATTCAGCTTCTTCTAAGAAAAATCAAGGTAAAATTAAAGATTACGATAAAGTTATTACAAAAGAGGCTATTACAGACGAAGGTCTTTTTGATGTACACACAATTGGCGACAAATATTATTTTGAAATCCCAATGGAGCATCTCAATACAGATATGCTTTTGGTAAGTCGTTTTGCCAAATTACCATCAAATTTGGGTGGTGGCTATGTTAATGCTGGTACAAAAACCAACACTAGGATGATTAATTGGGAACGTTTTAAAGATAAAATCCTGATTAAGGAAAAAACATCAAGTGCCGTAGCTGCAGATAGTTTACCGATTAATGTTTCAGTAAAGGCCAATAATTATGAACCGACACTTTTTGCTTTTGATATCGAAGCTTTTTCAAAGGATTCGTCGGCTGTGGTTATCGATGTGTCTAAATTTTATGGTTCTGACGTTAAAGCCATAAGTGGTTTGGGATCTAGATTACGTCAAGCTTATAAAGTAAGAAATTTAGATAACGATAGAAGTTTTATAAACTCGGTAAAAAGTTTCCCGGAAAATATTGAAGTGGTTCAGGATTTTACATACAATGCTACAAATCCACCAGTTGACACTGGAGATGAAACCATTAGCGTGCAAATGAATCAATCCATGATTTTATTGCCTAAGGAACCAATGCAACCACGTTTATTCGATGAAAGAGTTGGTTGGTTCACTTTAAGTAAAATTGATTATGGAAGTAATGAATTAAAATCTGATGAAAAAACTTATTTAAGACGTTGGAAGTTAGTTCCAAAAGACATCGAAGCTTATAAAAGAGGTGAGCTCGTTGAGCCTGTAAAACCTATCGTTTACTATTTAGATCCAGCAACACCTCAAAAGTTTAGATCATATATGAAAGAAGGTATTGAGCTGTGGCAAAAAGCGTTTGAAGCGGCTGGTTTTAAAAATGCGATTATTGCCAAAGATCCACCAACAAAAGAAGAGGATCCAGAATTCAGTCCTGAGGATATTAGATATTCTGTAGTGCGCTATGTAGCAAGTACTACCAGAAATGCTACAGGTCCAAGTGTATCAGACCCACGAAGTGGAGAAATTATTGAAAGTGATATCATTTGGTACCATAATCACTTACGCTCTTACCGAAATAGATATTTGTTAGAGACAGGTGCTGCGAATCCTTTAGCAAGAACCTTGAATACACCAGAGGCCGAAATAGGTGAAATGATGAAAATGGTTATCGCACATGAGGTTGGTCATACTTTGGGTCTACCACATAACATGAGCGCAAGTTATGCTTACGATGTAGAAAATTACAGAGATGGTGCATTTACGCAGAAAAACGGAATTGCAGCGACAATTATGGACTATGCTAGGTACAACTACATTGCACAACCAGGTGATACCAATATTCGTTTTGTAAGACAATTAGGGCCGTATGATGATTATGCAATTAATTACGGTTACAGATATATTCCAGGAGTAGATTCTCCAGAACAGGAGAAAGAAATTCTTAACAACTGGATTATGGAAAAAGCTGGTGACCCTATTTACAAATTCGGTAAACAAAGTAGTCGTTTTGATCCAACAGCGCAAACGGAGGATATTGGAAACAACAGTATCAAAGCAAGTACTTACGGACTTAAAAATCTAAAAATAGTTGCTGAGAATTTACCAAGCTGGACAAGCGACCAAACCGATAATTATGAAGATTTAGAAGAATTATATGGCGAAATGCTTGGTGTTTGGAGTCGTTATGTTGGCCATGTGACTACACATGTTGGTGGAGTAGTGGAAGATAGTAAAAATCCATCCCAGGAAGGGACAGTTTACAATCCGGTTGCGGCAGAGTATCAAAAAGATGCGATGCAATGGTTGCACAAAAATGCATTTGAAACACCAGAGTGGTTGCTTGATGAAGAAATTCTGAAAAACATCAACTATGCTGGCTATACGGATAGAATAAGAGGTTTACAGTCAAGACATCTTAATAGCCTTTTAGATTTTGAACTTTTGGGACGATTGATAGACCACCAAGCTATGGATCCTCAAAACTATTCAGCATTGGAAATGTTGAAAAATTTACGTTCAGGCATATGGAAAGAAGCCAGGAACCGTACTAACGTTTCTGTTTTTAGACGAAACCTTCAACGTGCCTATTTAGATCGTATGGCTTATTTAATGACAGAAGATTTAAATCCACAACGTACAAGACAATATTTCAACGTTAACCAATCTGATGTGAGATCATTAGTAAGAGGTGAGTTAAATGAGCTTAAGAGCACGTTAAGTAGTGCCGCAAGGTCTAATGTCAATACAGAGACAAAATACCATTACAGAGATGCAATTGAGCGTATTGAGCAGCTATTGGATCCAAAATAGGATTTATCATAAAATTCTTTAAGTTAAAAAGGTCTTTCAATTTGTTTTGAGAGGCCTTTTTCTATTTATACTTAAGCAAAATTCATAATATGGTATAGAAATTGTATCTTTGCATTACGTTTATTGAAGATACACCACACTAGTAACCTTATTCTTAAGTTATTTTCAGGTTTTTTAATATGGTGCACTTGTTACTTAAAGCAACATCTTTCCCGCACTGTAGTATACTCATAAACCACCTTATTATTAATATTTAAAACATCGAATGGGTAAATCGCAACAGACTTTTAGTAAAAGTGAAAAAGAAAAAAAGAGATTAAAAAAGAGAGAAGACAAGCGCAAGAAAATGGAAGCGCGTAAACTCGAAAAAGAAGAAAATGGCTCAGATGGCATTCCGATTGCCTATGTTGATCACAACGGTAATTTAACGGATACTCCACCAGATCCTTCTATGAAGGTAAAGGTAAAGGCCAAAAATATTGTGCTTGGTGTGCCACCAAAAGAAGAAAGTGACGAAGAATTTGATCCTGTCCGAAATGGAAAGGTATCTTTCTACGATAGTTCAAAAGGTTTTGGTTTTATTATTGATACAGAAACTAACGAAAAGCATTTTACGCACGTTAGTGGTATTATAGATGAAATTATGGAGAATGATAAAGTGACTTTCGAACTCGAAAAAGGGCAGCGTGGTATGAATGCCGTAAAAGTAAAGCGCGCTTAATTTTAGTCTTATATAACTTACAAACCACTATTTTATAAAAAATGGTGGTTTTTTTGTGCCTATTTCGTTCATAAATGTCAAGACATCGATGAAATCAAAATCATAAAGTTATCACAAAGGACGTCGATCATAAAACCGCACCTTGGGTCTACACGTAAATATGGTATAGAACACATTAACTAATTTTAATCCAAAAACAAATTAACTATGAAAACTAAAAATTTATTAACAGGCTTAATTCTATCATTTGCAATGCTTTTTAGTGCGACGGCTATGGCCCAAGAAACAGAAATGAAAGATAAAATGAAGAAGAAAGACAAAATGAGCAAAATGCAAGACACTAAAATGGTTGGTGGTGCAGAAATGTATCCTTCAAAGGATATAGTGTCTAATGCGGTAAATTCTAATGATCATACAACTTTGGTTGCTGCTGTTAAAGCTGCAGATCTTGTAGAGACGCTACAGGGTGACGGTCCTTTTACTGTATTTGCACCAACAAATGCTGCTTTTGATAAACTCCCAGAAGGAACTGTGTCTTCTTTATTGAAGCCAGAAAATAAAAATCAATTACAATCTGTATTGACTTATCACGTTATTGCGGGAAAATTCAGTGCAACTGATGTTGTTAATGCGATTAAAAAAGGAAACGGTAAAGCTTCTTTTAAGACAGTTAACGGAGACCAATTACATGCAGTGCTAGATGGTAAGTCTGTTGTTTTAATGGACGGTAAAGGAAATAAATCGACCGTAACAATTGCAGATGTCAATCAGTCTAATGGTGTTATCCATGTGGTTGATACTGTTGTATTGCCAGGTATGTAATTCATAACCAGATATAGAAATTTATAAAGCACAAGATCATTCTTGTGCTTTTTCTTTTAATGACTTTATAAAATATATCTTCAAATTAGAAGCGCTTTCTAAAATCACACCCAGATTTATAATTACTGCATCCAAAAGCAGTTTTACCTTTTAATATACTTCCGGTTTTACATTTCGGACAAGGAGCACCTACTTTGAGATTTTGCTTTTTGTCTTGTTTTGGTTCTAATTTTATTTTGAAATTTTCATCAAAACGTAAAAGTCCTTCAACTGTATTTTCGTTTACTTTAAAGCCTTTTAGATTAACTGTGGAGCCTTTGGATAACAATCTCAAATATTGATTTTCTGAAATACTTTTATCAGCAAATTTAAATGGCAAGGTAAAATCGCAGGTTTTGCCATATAAATTACAGCCGTAGGCTGATTTTCCTTTTATCAATTCTCCAGACTTACACTTAGGGCAAGAGCTCCCAACAAGTTGTTTTAAATTTGATTTCTTCTTCTTTTTTGACGATTGAGCAGGTTTGTTATTAACGGCCGAAATCCGAGTTTCAACTTTTTCACTACGCACTTCGTAAACTAAAGCGTCAACCATGCGTTTCATACCTTTAATAAAAGCTGCAGCGCTGATATCGCCTTTTTCGATATCTTTTAGTTGCTTTTCCCAAGTACCTGTTAGTTCGGCGGATTTCAATAATTCATTTTGAATTGTGTCTATTAACTGAATTCCGGTAATAGTTGGAATAATTTGTTTTTTGTTCCGCTTAATATATTTCCGTCTAAACAGTGTTTCTATAATATTTGCACGAGTAGATGGTCTGCCAATACCGTTTTCTTTCATTAGGTCGCGCAATTCATCATCTTCAACTTGTTTTCCGGCAGTTTCCATGGCACGTAGGAGGGAAGCTTCCGTAAATTGATTGGGCGGTTTGGTCTGTTTTTCTAAAAATGAAGGTTGGTGTGGTCCTTTTTCACCTTTAGTAAATGTTGGGAGCATTTTATCTTTTTGGTTGTCGAGCTCAGTCGAAGTATCGAATACCACTCGCCATCCTTTGGATAAAATCTCTTTTCCGGTGGTCTTAAAATTGACTTCGGCAGCTTTACCAATCACAGTTGTATTAGATACTTTACAATCGTCATAAAAAACTGCGATAAACCTTTTAACTATGATATCGTAAACCTGCTGTTCGTTGTACTGTAAATTAGTTTGGATTCCTGTGGGAATAATGGCGTGGTGATCCGTAACTTTTTTATCATTAAATACCTTTGAAGACTTCTTAATCTTTTTATCTAATAAAGGTGCTGTAAGGTTTTTATAATCAGTAAGTTGTTGTAAAATTCGCTTTACTTTAGGGTATACGTCATTGGGTAAAAACGTGGTGTCCACCCTTGGATAGGTTACAGCTTTTTTCTCATAGAGTTTCTGCGCTATTTTGAGCGTGTCATCAGCAGAAAATCCAAATTTCTTATTGCAATAGACTTGTAATCCTGTTAAGTCAAAAAGTTTTGGTGCATACTCAGTACCTTTCTTTTTCGTCACAGACACAATTTCAAAATCATCATCCTTTACTTTGTTAGCCAAAACTTCTCCATCTTCCATCTTGTAAAATCGCCCTTCCTCATAACTAAACAACGTGTCTCTATACATGGTCTGAAGTTCCCAATAGGGCTGCGGTTTAAAATTTTCAATGTCTTTAAACCGGTTAACCAGCATTGCCAATGTAGGAGTTTGCACTCGCCCGACTGATAACACTTGCTTGTAACCGCCATGTTTTACAGTATATAGTCGTGTTGCGTTGATGCCCAAAAGCCAATCTCCAATAGATCTTGAAAAACCTGCATAAAAAAGATTGTCGTAATTTTTAGAAGGTTTAAGATTATTGAAACCTTCTTTTATGGCTTCTGTGGTTAAAGACGAAATCCATAAACGCTGAACTTCACCTTTGTAATTGGCTTTATTGATGACCCAACGTTGAATTAATTCACCTTCTTGACCAGCATCACCACAATTTATAACCACTTCAGCCTTATCGAACAATGACTTAACAATCTTAAACTGTTTTTTAATACCATCATTATCAGATACCTTAACCTTAAATTTTTCGGGCAACATGGGTAGATTATTCAAATCCCAACTTTTCCAGTATGGTTTATAATCTGCAGGTTCGTATAAGGTACAGAGATGACCAAAAGTGTAGGTAACCGCATAACCATTACCTTCAAAATACCCATCGCGTTTTGTGGAAGCACCCAAAACAGACGCAATTTCTCTAGCTACACTTGGTTTTTCGGCAATACAGACTTTCAAAATATAATCATCTTTCAGCTGGCAAATTACAGAAATTTATAGCTTAAAAGCTAAAAAAAGTTACAGTTCTAATACTAATTGTTGACCAATTTTCAAGGTAGCGTTTCTATCTATGGCATTAGCAGAGCAAATGGCCTCAATAGGTATGCGGTTACGTTTAGAAATACGTGATAGGGTATCTCCAGGCTTAACAATATAGATTTGCTGTAAGTCTGCCAAACTCGCCAAAGCGTCTTCTTCGGATTGCAGTAAGTTCAAATCGCTTAATTGTTTAGAATTGTGATAATTGGCGCGTGTCCACTTTTTGGTGAGCCAAACATTTTGTCCTCGAATGGTATTGTTTTCAGAAAAATCAAAAATATATTCGGGATGAATGTATTCACCTTTGTAGCTTACGACCAAATGCAAATGGCTTCCTCTGGCATTGCCAGTCGCACCTCCATAACCCAATAATTGCCCTTTCTTGATGGTGTCATTTTCTTTGACCGCATATTTTGAAAGATGTGCATAAGCAGTTTCCAAACTGTTATAATGTCTCACAATAACAGTATTGCCATGTCCAGAACTGTAACGTGCAAACCTTACAATACCATCGAGCATACTCACCACGCTATCGCCCGTGACTAGGTCTATATCTATACCTTGGTGCGCTTTGCCTTTGCGCCATCCATAACGGGACGTTATAACTTTTTTCCTTGGTATAGGAGAGGAATAGAGACTATCGTAGAATTTGAGTTGTATCGGAAATTCTACCTTAGATCCTCGGTATGGATTAAATTGTGTGTGGTCCCAATATTCTGATTTAATATCGGTAATTTCTATCGGTTTGTTTTTTGCGACAAGTGGAATTTCGACTTCCTTTACCATGATGTTTTTGTGTAAAGTATGAGGGTTTTTAATTTTAATTACTTTAATTTCAGTATCGACTTGAGCAAATGCGATTGTGCCAGAACACATAAAAATTAAAAAGAATAAAAGGTGCTTCATCATGGGCTTTTCAAAAAATTTAACTTGTTAGTAACGTAATTGTGATCCTCCATATTGTATCGTAAATCAAATTCAAATACGTTGAGATAAAGTTTTTGGATCATGTGTTGAATGCACTATTTTTACTAGCATATCAGCACAATAGATCACATGAGTCAAGCTATATTTGATGTATCATCTAAAAAAGAATTATGAAATATATCAGCATTATTATAATATTTGTTTTATTCGGTTGTAATACCGCAGTCAAAGGACAAGCACCTGATGCCGTAAAAAAAACATTTCAAGCTAAATATCCAGGTGAGAATGATCCGGATTGGCATAAAGACGATAATGGATTTTATGAAGCGAATTTTAAAATAGACGGGATTAAATACAGAGCAGATTTTAACGCAGATGGAACATGGGTAGAGACAGAGACGAGTATAGATAAGAAGGACCTTCCGAAGGCGATTAGACAAGCCATCAAAGATAATTATGGCAGTGAAGACATTACAGAAATTGAAAAGGTTGATAGTGCGGCTAAAGGATTGTTCTATGATGTGGAGTTTAAACAAAAAGGGAAAAATATGGATGTTGAATTTAGAGCAGATGGTACTGTAATTAATTAGCATCTATTAATCATAAGCTAGAAGCATCGATAATTACCGATGCTTTTTTTATGCCTTAAAGTGTTGTAAATTTGCAACTTCATTACAAATGTTATAAAACTACAGGAACTTTATTTTATGTCCGAAACAAATCAAGCAATTCAAGAGAAAAAAACCGATAAAGAATTATATACGTACCAACAAGGTGCCATTCAGCAAATCTTTGAAAAATTTGATAATGCACCAGATGATCATCATCTGCTATATCAACTACCAACTGGTGGAGGTAAAACGGTCATTTTTTCTGAAATGGTACGCCAATACCTTAAAAACCATGACAAGAAAGTTCTGATTATGACTCATAGAATTGAGCTTTGTAATCAAACTTCAAAAATGTTGACAAGCTTTGGAGTCACCAATAAGGTCGTAAACAGTAAAGCTAATTTGGACGACCAAGCGGATTATTCCTGTTTTGTGGCAATGGTTGAAACCTTGAACAATAGATTAAATGACGATAAATTAGATATTTCTGATGTTGGTTTGGTAATCATTGATGAAGCGCATTATAATTCATTCACCAAACTATTCAAATTTTTTGAAAATTCCTTTATTCTGGGCGTAACAGCTACACCTCTAAGTTCTAATAAGGACTTACCGATGAAGGACAATTACGATGAGCTGATCGCGGGAGAATCCATCGAAGCACTGATTGAAAACGAATTTTTGGCTCGTGCCGAAACTTACGCTTACGATATGGCTTTAACTTCACTTGAAGTTGGATCTAACGGTGATTATACGGTAAAATCTTCTGAGGATTTGTATTCCAGTCCTGCGATGCTTCAAAAATTATTAGATGCTTATAAAAAGCATTCCGACGGTAAGAAAACCTTAATATTCAACAATGGGATCAATACATCCATAAACGTGTATTACACCTTTCGTGAAGCGGGTTTACCCATTATGCACTTGGATAATACAGCAACCAAAAAACAACGTAAGCAAATTTTAAAATGGTTTCATGATACACCAAATGCCATCTTAACTTCGGTGAGTATTTTAACTACTGGTTTTGATGAGCCAACCATTGATACCATTATTCTCAATAGAGCTACAAAGTCATTAACCCTTTATTATCAGATGATTGGACGTGGTTCTCGTATTCTCAACAACAAATCTAAATTTACGGTAATCGATTTAGGAAACAACCTATACCGTTTTGGTCCTTGGGGAGCAGATTTAGACTGGCAGTTGATTTTTAAATCTCCTAATTGGTTTTCAGACCGAATTAAAAGTGATGAAGCTATTGAAGGCGAGTTTAAACACGACTTATCCGACGAAATTAAAGATGAGTTTTCAAAATCCGAAGACACATATTTTGATATCAAGCAGACCTATAAAGATGCCGTTACTAACGGAGAATCCTCAAAAGTGGTTTTGGAGCGCTCAATTGAACAACATGCTAAAATCTGTATAGAAAATAGCGAAGATGTTTATGATGCCCTTGGTTTGGCTAAATTGCTAAAAGATGATATTAATCAGCGCATAGAAATTTATGCAAAATGCATCAGTAGGAGTACAGGCAACTTTTTAAAATGGCTAAAGGACGATTACAGACAAAAGCTCAACTCTTATTTGCGAGCTAATTTCGATGAGAAGTTTGAAGAAATCCATGGGTACCCACCAGAAGATTAATTTGTGGACAAATGCCATTGTATATCATCTGCATTAACATTAATACATTTTACGTCAAACAAAAGGTGATATAAGTTGTAATTTGAATTTTACCAGAAAAAATTCGAATTATGAAAACAATAATATATACACTGATATTTGCATTTACACTGCAGTTATCTGCCCAAGATCCAATTTTACAGACAGACGATGAATCGATAGAGGAGAGGGCTGCCAAAATTACGGATAAGTACGATGAGCAAATTGAGCTGGATGCCAAACAAAATATTCTCTTTAAAAAAAAGGTTGAACAATTTTTGCAGCGTGAAGAGAAAATAAGAGCTAATTATAAAGGAAAAGCAATGCTCAATGAAATTAAAAAGTTGAGAATTGCCGAAACCATGGAAATGAGAAATGTATTGACGCGACCACAATTAGAATTGTACAAAAAACTGAAACCCAAGATTCAACCGTTGGGCTATGTTGATGAAAAAGAAGAATAATTAAAATTTACAAGCAATAAAAACGATAGATATTTCTATCGTTTTTTTATTACGTCAAAACTTAGCTGAAAACCATTAAAGAGTTAATGCAGGTCGAGTTACTTTTAAAAGAATTAAAAAAATAAAAACACTACAATATATGAGCATATTTTCAACAGATAAAGCATTATTTGAGCCTTTTGAACTTGGCGATCTAAAATTAAACAGCAGAATTGTTATGGCACCTATGACGCGTTCTCGCGCTATTAACAATGTACCAAACGATCTAATGGCAGAGTATTACACGCAACGTTCTAGTGCAGGTCTAATTATTTCGGAAGGTACGTCACCATCTGTAAATGGTATTGGCTACCCGAGAATTCCAGGAGCTTATACACCAGAACAAATTGAAGGGTGGAAAACCATTACAAACAAAATTCACAGTAATGGAGGAAAATTCTTTTTGCAGCTTATGCATTGTGGTCGTATATGTGCTGCCGAAAATGTACCTGAAGGAGGAGAGGTTATTGCACCAAGTGCTGTACATGCAGATGGTTTAATGTTTACCGACGAAAAAGGAGAAGTACCACATGTCACACCAAGAGCCATGACGTTGGCCGATATTAAATCTGCACAGCAAGAATATGCCGATAGCGCTCAGCATTTGGTAGAAAGAGCAGGTGTCGATGGGATAGAACTGCACTCTGCGAATGGTTACTTATTGGATCAATTTCTAAATCCAAAATCAAATTTAAGAACAGATGAGTATGGAGGAGATTTTAAGAACAGAGCACGATTTGTTATTGAAACCGCCAAAAAAGTGGCTCATGTTATTGGAGAAAATAAAGTAGGCATCAGAATTTCACCATACGGAGCCATGAACGATGTAGCACACGATTATGATGATATCGTAGAACTATATTCCTATTTGGCTCAAGAGTTAAGAAAAATTGGCATTCTGTACATTCATATTGTAGACCACACAGGTTCCATGGGTGCGCCTGATTTTAAAACCGATATAAAACAAACTATAAAATTGAATTTCGGCGGACCAATAATCACTGGAGGCGACGTGAATTCCAAAGAAGATGCAGAACAGATTTTAAAGGATGGTTATGACTTGGTATATATTGGCAGACCGTTTATTAGCAATCCAGATTTAGTGGAGAAACTTAAAGATGGTGACGATTTGAGAGACCCAAACCCAGAATTGTTCTATTCTGCAGAAAAAGAAGGCTATACAGATTACTAATCAACAACAATAAATAATAATATAAAAACTAAAACATATGAATTTTACAAGACAAGCCACAGCAGAGTGGAAGGGAAGCGGTAAAGAAGGTCAAGGTCACATCACTACAGAAAGTGAGGTATTAAACAACACACCTTATGATTTTACCAAACGTTTTGAAGATGAAAAAGGAACGAACCCAGAAGAATTAATTGGTGCCGCACACGCAGGTTGTTATACAATGCAACTCAGTTTTTTATTGGGCGAATCTGGTTATACACCAGACCATTTAGAAACAAACGCCAAAGTTACATTTGATGATGGTGAAATCACAAAAATAGCCTTGGATTTAAAAGGAAAAGTACCAAATATAGAATCGGACGAATTCAATTCTATTGCAGAAAAAGCAAAGAATGTTTGTCCGGTTTCAAAATTATTAAAGGCGGAAATCACGCTCAATAGTAGTTTGGAATCCTAAAAAAAAATAGAGTGAGAATAAAAAAAGCCCTGTACTTAACGTCCAGGGCTTTTTTTGTATCAAAATGTAAAACTACATCGCCATTGGCGCATTTTCTCGAAAGGTACGTTTAATGTTAAGCAAATGCTGAACGATGGATGAAAGTTCAAAGTTTAATAAACGCGCGTCTTTTTTACTAAAATTCTCAATGTGATGCTTGTAAATAGATTCAACATTATTTTTGATAGAAATAAAGTAACTATCGTCCGTAGCATCTAAGGTCACTGAGCTTTTGTAGTGACTTTCCTTTAATAGCCAATAAGAAAGACTATTGATCTGATTGAATAATGCAAGATTTTCGTCCATTATAAAAGGTTTTAAGTGTTAATAGATTTGAGGGGAATCTTAATTAAATTTAAACCATACATGAGCTACAAACTAAATAATTTGTTTAAACGAAATTAAGTCCGACAAACCGACGAATGACCAGAGGCATTTCGATGAACGGTTACTCAACTGATAAAAGAATGGTTTTATGGACTACTAAATAAATTGGTATTAATAGTTGAGATAGAACATTAATAGAATTTGTAAATTACAAGACATTTACACTTATGAAATTCTTCAATAAAGCACGACAAAACATACTGGAAGGAAATAGAGTAGCAAAATATGTGACCTATGCTATTGGAGAGATACTTTTGGTAGTCATTGGCATTTTAATCGCCTTGTGGATTAACAACTGGAATAATGACAAACAATTAGCAGCTGCCAATGATGAAATTCAACAGAAAGTTTTGGTTCAGTTGCAAAGTGATATCAATGAGTTAAAGTATTTTAAGAAAGATCTTGATACTTTAAATGAAGTGTATCTTAAGTACTTGGATAGATCTTATGATGCAACTAAAACAGGAACTAAAAATGTTTTTTCTATCATTCTTTTTGAAGTCACCGAATTGGGATTAGAAAATTATGCCGTTAATCTTATAGACAACGCAAAGCTCAACAATTCTGAAATATCGGAAAAGCTGATAGATTTAAGTAGTATTTACAAACTGTATTTTAAAAACATATCAGACGTAGAAAATATAATTTACAGGAAAGTGACCAGTAATCTCGAAATTATTGAAGCAAGCGAATCTTGGTATACTGAATTAATGACAGATTTTAAATGCAAGACCGATTGTGTGAATTATTTAACGCAAGATGAAAGTTTTAAAGCAAGAATTGCGTCACTAAGATTTTTGTACGTCAATGCGTATGGTGATATGATCAATGGATTTATCTATGAGCTTGAAAATGCACAGAAAATGATATTAGATAAGTTAGAGTAGATGACAATATAGTTATTGATATATGTTATTTTACATAATATAAATTATAGGACAAATGCAATTGTTGGTTATTTAATGATAGTGTACCATTTGTCAACTATAATGATATTATGTAAAATATCCTAGAAGCTTTAGTACTATTGGTTTTAATGTGCAGAACTTGGGCATTAAACTAGAAACGGTTTGCTTCGCAGATCTAAAAAAGCATTGTTCCTATAATTTGCCGTTATGTCAAATGTCCGCTGTCAACCGCATATTGCTTTTATAAATACAAATTGCTTATGGCAATTTATTTATAACACAATTATCCAACGCTTGCCAGCCGCACATAAAAGCTAGCTTTTGATTACTATTTAAAAATCGCGTAAACGACAAAATGTACGTGATAAAAAATTTTAGACGATTCTCGTGGATTGCCACAAGAGCATAAATTTTGAAAAAAACAAAATTCTATGCACTTGTTATATTTAGAATTCCAAATTGGCTTTTTTTAAGTTTCTAATGTCTTTTGTCTTGAAACAAAAGAAACAAAAATTCAAGGCTGCATATAATTTTGGAAACAATTAACGGCTCATTCGCTATATTTTAGGAAACTTCTGAACTGATTAAGATTGCTTTGAATTCCCATTTATAGAAAGAATTCTTTACTTTATGTATTATAAACTCCCTAAAATATGTACGCTCATTTCACCTATTGTTTAACCAAAATTTTATGAGGCCTACGATTCTACTTGATGATTATAAGCATCTAAATACATTTGCCTAAATTCAAATGGAATCATTGAATCGTTAGAATGTTGATTTAGTGCTTTGAGAATTATTTCTGGCGTATTTTGAAGGCTAACTAGATTACTATTCTCTATTGATATGTAATTTGGTACTAATATTTCTAAAGTTTGGATAATTTGAGATACTTTTTCTTTGGATATATCTTCTATACCATAATCATATTTTAGTTTTGCTCTTATGGAAGAAATATCAGGTCGCTCTGTATCATCCTTCATTAAATCGTATGTTGCATTTAAAACTTCCTTGATGGGACCTGTATCAACCTCCACATCTTTTAAGTCATTTATCCATTTAGAAGTTTCAATAGTTGTATGACAATTTTCGAATAATGGTCTCAATTGTTTTAATCCTAGTTGCTTGGGACCAGCAAGTAAAATTAAATTTATTAAGTCGCTAGCCGTTATCAAGTTAACTTTTAATTTTTTAGCCTCTTTGTTTACAGCAGAATCTTCGTTGTCTGCTCCTTGAAATCCAATAGCAACAACTACTGCATAGTCAGCTCCATAATCTTCCCTATGTCTATCCACTCCAGAGATATGGGCTGTACTCGCCATTATTTTATCTTTTTTAGTGCTTTTAGCATCAAATGTTATTTTATAATTTTCTTCAGAATTTTTATGTTCCAGATATGCTGAAGCTAAACCATCAGGTTTTCCATTACCACCAATAGGTGTAGTTTCAAAGCCCAATGCTGCAAAAGATCTTGTTAAAGAATCTTCTAAACCATCAGGATCATCTAATGTTGCTTTAATTAAATTTGCTACAGCTGGTGCGTTTTGTTTATCGCTAAAAGTCAACTCTCTTAGAATATTGTCTCTTCGGTAAATAATTTCTTTGATATCAACTTCTGAGACACCTTGCTCGACTAGAGCCACTTCTGTAAGGATTTCAGTCAGAGCGAACAATTGAAATGGAAGCGGTGATTTTAAATCTTCTACAAAGTTTGCAAAGAATGGATGCATTAGGTTTATTCTTGCTATTCCAGTTAACAAATCAAACTTAGCGATAGGTTCTTCTGGTTTTAGAGCTATCCATTCTACATCTTTTATAATTCCTTCCTCACTTGTTAAATCTTCTTCTAGTCTTTGAATAATTTGATTTTTTTCTTCTACAGTTAACTTTTCCGGAATATCTGTAAGAATTAAACTCGAAATATCACCTGCAAAAAACTTTTTCGCAGCAATTAGAAGTGGTCTTCTCGACATGCTTCCTGCTGCATGTGCAATTTTATAAGAAGCTCTATTTAGCAATTCTTCTTCATCCAATTTGTTAAAATAAAACTCTCTAGCTTCGGAAAATTTTCTTTGAATATATTTTTTAAGTTCAGAAAGAGCGGTACTATCTTTAATTGATTCTCTTGTAGACGTAATAAATTTATTTAAACCATCTGCTTCCACAATTATTCTAGAACGGTTGAAAACACCATGAGTCATAGCGGCCATACCTAATAATGGATCGTCAATATTGATTAATCTTTTTCTTATTGATAGAAAAATACCATTACTTCTACCCCATAATTCTGATTTACCTTTGACTAGAGAATCATCATAAAGTTCTAATTGACCTCTAACGCCCTTGAGGTTTGGTAAATCAACATAAAAGCCATAATCATCTTTACCACTTGTATATTCAGAATTTTTAGCAACAATTTTATCTTCTTCTCCAAAAGTCCAAACTTTTAATGGTTCTTTATGTGTTTTACTAGAATCTATTTTATCTCCATTGAAATATAATGTGAAATTTGGATTTAAGGGTAGTGCTGTGGATAGAATCCATTTTAGTCTACCTTCCTTTATTTCAGCAACCTTAGGCTTTAGACTTGTCATAATTGTAAAAGTCCAACTTTCCTCTGCTCCTTCCCCAAATAAGGAAAAAGGCATTAATTCTCTACTTCCATCTTTTAAATATGGAGTAAGTAATTCTTTAGCACTTTCTTCAGTAAGTTCAATCTCATCAAGACTTATTTCCTCAGTATCATCTTTAATATTCCTATAATCCATTTCTACTGAATAAAAACCTTCGGCAGTTTTACATATATAAATTAATCTATAAGTAAGTATGTATGTTGCCAGTTTACCAATTCCAAATTGACCAATATATGGTCTCTCATCTTGTTCTGCATTTGTTTTAGATGAACGACCAATCATCCATAAATCTTTTAATCCCGACTTATTCATTGAATGTCCATTATCACAGACCCACATTACTTCATCCTCCTCTAATGAGTTCTGAGGTATATAAACTGCAACTTTGCTTGCCATAGCATCATATGAATTACTTACTAACTCCTCAAATGCTTTATTTGGGCTCGAATATAAACCTGCAGAAAATAGTTCAATAATTCTGTAGCTAATATGTACAGGAATATCATCAACCTTGGTACCGTATTTTTCTAATTCCATTATTTTTTAGCAATTATTATATATTCCTCAGGATATATTTCTTTACTGTTTTTATTTGCTTTAGTTGTAAATTTACCAGAATCTTTATCCCGAATTGTCGGAATTAATTTATTTGGAATTGATCTTTTTATTACATCTTCGATTTTAAAACCACTTATCACGAGTAATTCAGCAAAAATTTCTGCCGATTGTATTTTTACATTTTTGAACGTTGTATTTCCTATTACAACGAAAGTTTTACCACCATCTTTTAAGATTCTATACATCTCATTTGAAACTTCGTACATATCATTGAAATAGTTTGCTACTTCCTTTGCTGTTCTTAAGTGTTTGTCTTTTAAATCATCAATAGATCTTTGAGCAATTTTAGAATGAGAACTTAGACTTTCACCATAAGAATAAAAAGTACCAATGAAATTTTTCCTGAATTCCAGCAAATTATTTAAATAATCGAACCAGTATCCTGTTAATTGATGTAAATCAGCATATTCATATGATGTAACATAAGGTGGTGACGTAATTATAGCACTAATGCTACCAGACTTGATTGATGTATTACGTGCATCTTCAAGCACTAATTTTGACTCAATATCTGTAAATTCTAACTTCTCTAATGCATTAAAAAACAATTCGTTTTTTTTGAGCATAGATTTAACTTGTCTATTAAAAGTTTTAAAAACATCCGTTGGTACTTTATCTGGATCAACTTGTGGTTTTGTGCTAGATTGCAACCATTTTGAACAGTTCTTTAGAATATTAGATAAAGCAACTAAAAAGAAATTTTTGACTTTTTTAGTTGTTCGTAACTCAGTTATTGTTTGATAAAGAAATGCAATTTGATATTTTTCATTTGGATAAAACCAATAATCAATTCGATCATGCTTTTCAATGTTATGAAAATCTTCAGGCTTGAAATTTTCAATTTCAGCTAAGATAATTTCATATTTAGCTACTACTAAGCCTTGTCTAATTGGACTTGTTTTGACATCTGTAATTAGTTGAGCAACAGGGTTAATATCGACTCCAACTGATTTTCTACCATGGATTTTTGACTCAACAAGTGTTGTACCACAACCCGCAAAAAGATCTGCAATAACATCTCCTGGATTCGTATGGTCTTCAATTATTTTCTTAACTAAATTTGGTAGAAATTTAGCAGGATATCGATGATATCCATGTGTCCATTGTTGTGTAGATTTTACATTTTTAAATACCCAATCTTCACTAACTGGTAGTTTTTCAAAAGGAAAAGTTACATTCATTTAAATTAATTAGTTAGTTAATCAAATATATAATAAAAACATCTATAAACAATTATTTATCAAAACACTGGTATTCAGTTGTTTAAACTAATATTTTGATTTTTAATGATATATTTAGAATTAACTTATTTGCATGGTCTGTACCAAACAATAGGATTTTCTGCTAAAACTGATATTATTCCATTTACAACTTCTTGTCCGCCACCTACAGGATTGTAAATACCTACTACACGCGGAGTAATTTTAGTGTTTTCTTCATCATATAAAACAGCTTTTATAGATCCGAGTGATAAAATAGCGTTTTGTACAGTAGATTGATTAATCTCACTTGGTAGTGGTAGCGAGGTAGATACATTATTTCCAGTGATACCTAAAGTTTGTACGGTTAATGATCCCGTAAGTTTTTCTGCCTGTGCTTCTGCAGCTATTGAAGCTAAACTTGATAAATTTACATTACCTTCAATGACATCGACAGTTGCGGTTAATCTTAAACCAACACCGATATAAACGGGAAATACAACTAGTTCTCCATCATTTTCGTTTCTTATATACTCAGTATCTGAGGAGGCATAAGGATTGATACGAGGTGCTCCCTTAACTACATATCTTGTTGGCGTATTTGGAAGCTCATCATATAACGGAACTCTTTCGCCGGCTCTTGGACCACTCAATACAACTCGCTTAAGGTATACTGGTAGTTGTGTAGCATCAACACTTATATAATCAAGTACAACTTGATATGAATTGTTTTCATATCCTATCGAAGCTGGACCAAAAGAACCGGATGCACTTCCATTTAATTGCGCAATTGCCAATCTAACTGCCTGATCAGGAAGTGATTCAAGTAGATCTTTAAAAGCTAATTCATTCTCCACTTCCTTACAACTTCGACCGGGCTCTTCAAATACTGGAAGTGGATCTATTGGAATATAGGTGTAAGCTGAATTGGCTTCCCCTAGGGTTTGAGGTAAAGATGGCAAACTTTTACAACTAATAAGAAGAAATAAAGTCAAGGTAATTACGATTTGTTGTTTCATAATTTAATAATTTTAGATTAATATAATTTATAAGGAAATACCAAAGCATACCCATTAATGGGTACTTTTAGAATTCCAAGAATCGCTATTAATATAAAATAAGGGTGGGATTTTTCACTGATAACAAAGTGATTAAGTAAATATAGTAAAAATATTTCAAAACCATTCCACACACATTTTCCACCACTCCTCTGCCCTTTCAGAAAAAGAGTGTTCCATTAACTGAGTAAAGAAGCTTATAGATTAAATTTTCCTAGAATAAGATTACTAACATGCGCTTTTAACCAAAGCCCATGTTGTACATAACGCAAGTACATTATAGGACACTTTACAACAATTAGCGTAATAGCGCTTTTTAGCGATATTTGACATAATCTCAGTTCTATGACAGCATTGCTGTTATATAACGTCAAAGATTATGTACAAGCTAATTGTGGGTTTGGAACATTACTATTTAAAAATCGCGTAAACGACAAAATGTACATGATAAAAAAGTTTAGACGATTCTCATGGACTTCCACAAGAGCATAAATTTTGAGAAATCGAGTTTTTACGAGATTCACGAACTCATTTGAAGTTTTTGTAAATAATTAAATACGTGAGTAAAACCAAAATTCTATGCACTTGTTATATTTAGAATTCCAAACACTCTTTTTTTAAGTTTCAATTTCTTTTGTCTTAAAATACTAATAATATAAGATGTCTGGTAGACATTATATACTATTACAAAAACAAAAATTCAAGTAGGTATTTTAAAAATTGATATTCAATCAATTCTTTAAAATAGTATATAATTTTGGAAACAATTACGGCTCGTTACGCTACATTTTAGGAAACTTTTTTGAGCTAATTGGTCTCGCTCCGCTCAACCTAATCTCAAATTTCGATTTCATTAACATTGCAGAAGAATCTATTGAGAATAAATTTTTATAAGAATCTGTAGAAGTACCATTCGCTTTTTACAAATACTTAAGTTACATAACAGAGAACATTCTAGAACATTTCACAACAATTACCGTAATAGCGCTTTTGGGTAATATTCCACATACTATTATATTCCACATACTATTTAAAATTTCAATTCTACAGGCTTTGCTTTTTCAAACAGGTCCACTACTAAATACTGAAGCGAATCTGGTGTAACCTCTTTAAAATAGCCTAATAAATCTTTTGATGTTGCATATCTATTTGAAGTTATTTTCAGTTTGCCATTTGTTGTATTCCAATCTTCAAGAAAACGTCTCAATGCTTTATTTACTTGCTCCTCTCCCACTGCTTTTTGAAATTTATACATGTTGATAGCGCCTTTTGCATAATAGACATAATCTTGGTTTTCTACTAAAGCAAGTGACGGCTCAGTTGCTGATTCTCGGTCCTTACCTTCTTTATAATCTTCTTTTTGAATTTCTAAGAATTGCAGTAACTTCTCTTCAGAATATGTTTCTCTTAAAACCATCATTGCCGCATATTGTGACAAGGTTTCTAGAATAAAGTATTGTCCTCTTACATTGGCTGCTTCTACCTGCATACCAAACCATTGATGGGCAATTTCATGAGCGGTTACATAAAATGCCATATCTACATCTTTTTCGTCATCGATATCCAACACAAAGCCTATGGACTCTGAAAATGGAATGGCTCCAGGAAACGATTGCGCAAATTGTGCATAACGCGGAAATTCCATAATACGCAATTGATTATATTGATAAGGGCTAAAATTTTTGTTGTAATAGTTCAACGACGCTTTCATAGAAGCCATCATTCTATCAATGTTATAACTATGGTCTTTATGATAGTAAATTTCTAGATCAACAGGTTTTGAAATGGAATCTTGATTTGGAATCCAGGTATCTCTTTTTATATTATAAACTCCCGAAACGATAGCGTAAAAATTAATCATTGAAATATCCATTTTGTATTGAAAATAATTACGATTATTCTCTGTCCATTGTTTCAATAAATTTCCGGGAACTAAGGCTGTTTGGTCTTTAGAAGTACCAATAGTCATTTCAAAATTAATACCATCAGAATCACTACCTGATCTTGCATTTTTGAGTTCGTTAGCATTCTGTCTATCCGCTCTATTAAAGCGAACAGGTAAATTATACGCTTTACGTTCTTCTGTATCTTTGAGTTCATATTTTTTGTTATACCCAATGGTTGGTAAATCTGAATTATTAAAGAAGGTTCCGTTGTTGTTTATATTCACATTAGAGTTTCCAGATTCAAACCCTTTTGTAATAAAACGTTGCTTAAAATACATTTTTACAGAATCACCAGGTTTTAAAGCTGTTTTAAGATTGAAAATTGAATAATCAAATTTTTTATAATGTTGATTAACTGTAAATCCGCCTTCAAAAAAAATACTATCTAAGATGACATTATCTTCAAGCAGCTTTTGAATATGAATTGACCTAATACTTTCATTAGTTGGGTTTTTCAACATATAGTAACCTTCTACGGTGTAATCTCGTTTTGCAGGATAGAGTTCTAAATGTAAATTAACATCTACTAATTTTGGTTGTGGAATATATTCAAATTGTTTGAGTTCTTTCTCATAGGAGACTCTAAATGCAGTAGCTTCAGAATCTGTCCAGTATGTGTTTAAAATATTGGTATTGTAAAAGATAAAACTTCCACTAAGCATAAATGCTAACAAAACGATACTCGCAAATTTTAAAAGTGGTTTGCTTATTTTGTATTTGCTCGCTTTAATACGTTTTATTAAGTTGGTTTCTGTACCTCTAACGTGTACCAAAGATCCAATTATAAGCAATAGAATTCCGAATAGAAACCAATATGATTTAATCAATAGATAAGGTTTTAAAAAATGACCATAGCCATTCATATCTGAGTAGGTTCCTAAAGCGCTACCTCCAAAAAAGTATAAATCGTGATCATACCCAAATAACCCTAGAGCCGTATTGGCCATAAAAAATACGATGACCAACATAATACCAACAAACTTATGGTTAACAATCGATTGAATAAAAAATGCAATACAGGTATACAATGCTAAAAACGGTAAAATTTCTAGAAAGAAGCCATAAAAATAGACTTGAAATTCGTACTTATAATATCCACTTATGGTTTGAAATATAACGCCTGAAATTATTAAGGCAAGCATTAAAACCACATACACTAAGTTTAAGCCATTATACTTGCCGAGCAGTTTTATAAAGCTTGATGTGGGCGTAGCGTCATAAATTAAATCTAGCTTAGCACTTCTTTCCTTCCAAACCAATTCTCCCGAATAAAACACTAAAAGAATAATAAAGAAATATATGGATGTTTCTTTAAGCTCTTCTACAATAAAATACGTTGCAGGATAACTATTAACGCCATATACAGTACCGAGATTTACGGAATTTATAAGAATGATGATCATCCCACAAATAACGATGCCCCAAAAGGATGCTTGTTTGCACACACTTATAAAATAAAACCAGGAAAACTGTTTTAACTGGTTCCATTGAGATAATAAACCATATTCTTTTATAGCTGAAGGAACTGTAACATTGTTTGCTTCTATGGTTCTTTTGGCTCCTAACTTTTGAGTTTGCTCTCTTTTGGTTTTCTTTTCTTTAACCACATTAAAATTGAATTTTTTATAGCCATAGATTAGAGCTACAATTCCGAGAGAAAACCAGAACAGCTTATTATACATCAATACACCTAAGAAAGGAACACTTTGAGTACTCTTTTCTAAAGCAGACCAAGATGTTGTAGCTAAGGTTGTTGTGGTTAACGAAAATGGATCTAGAATAGCTTGCCAATAATCATTAGTAATGGCCTTGGTTAGCATGAAAACCACAAATAAAATTATTCCTTGAGTATAAACAACCACTAAATTTCTACTTAAAGCACCAGTGACAAAAAACAGAGCTGCGCCAAAAAAAAGGGTTGGTAAGCTTACCATTAAAAACGTTTTAATATAAACAAATGCATTAAAGGTCAATAGATCATCTGGGTTATGCCATGGCATAAATTCTCCCAGCATCATACCGAATAAAATACCTGTAAAGGCAAAAAACAACACTGAAAAAGATCCTAAGAATCTACCTAACAAATAATCTTTTTTATGGATTGGCGTAGAAAACATCAAGGATTCTATATTGTATTCAAAATCTCTTAATACAGAAACGCCCATAATCATTGACGCTAAAATCATGAAAATGCCCGTAATAGCTCCCATCGTTTTAGCAATGACTAATGGAGAGTTCTTTTTCATAAGTCCCATTTCTGCACCCTGAAAAATAAAGTCTACACCAACAGTAGAAAACAGAAATAAAAACAGGAAGAACACATAAGTGTCTGGTCGTTTAATACGATATTGTAACTCGAACTTAAAAATATTGTACCACATAATTAGTTAGATTTAAGATTTGAATTATTGAATATCTCAGAGAAATACACATCCTCTAGTTCTGCATCAATAAGAGCAAAACCATCTCCAGGATTCTTATCACTTAAAATATGAATGGTTGGTTTTCCTAGAAATAGCTTTTCACTAATTACCTGATAATTTTCCTTGTAATTGTTTAATTCCGTTTTTTCGATTGTTTTCTTATAAACTCTCCCTTTTAGAGTCTCTAGTATTTGCAGAGGTTTCCCTTGTAAACAAACTTGTCCTTGATTAATAATCGCCATATTTGTACAGAGTTCTTTAACATCATCCACTATATGTGTAGATAATATAACTACTGTATGCTCTCCTAGTTCACTCAACACATTGTAAAATCGGTTGCGTTCTAAAGGATCCAATCCTGCTGTAGGTTCGTCTACGATAAGTAATTTAGGATTATTCAATAAGGCTTGTGCAATACCAAAACGTTGTTTCATGCCTCCAGAATATCCCTTGAGGTTTTGTTTTCTAACGTCGTATAAATTAGTTTTATGTAAAAGGGCATTTACTAAATTTTTACGTTCACCTCTGTTAGAAATGCCTTTTAAAACCGCAAAATGATTAAGTAATGCTTCAGCAGATATTTTAGGATACAAACCAAATTGTTGTGGTAAGTATCCTAAAACTTGTCTTAGCTCATTTTTTTGTTTTAGAACATCAATGGCTCCAAATTTTATTGAGCCTTGATCTGCTTCTTGCAACGTGGCGATGGTTCTCATTAAAGTAGATTTTCCTGCGCCATTTGGTCCTAATAGACCAAACATGCCTGTAGGGATTTCTAAGGAAATATTCTGAAGTGCTTTTACACCATTTGAATACGTTTTAGATAAATTATTAATAATGAGTTCCATATTGTCCGTTTTTTGATTGATTAAAACAAACATATGTTCCTTTTTAGCCTTTAAAAAGTAATTGTGACACACTCGTTGTAAAGTGTGACAAACACAATTTTGGTAGGTACAAACGTTATTTGTCACTGTTAAATGAGCATTCAACCCTTTGTATCCATTGTGCATCAACTAATTTGTTAGAGGACCTTTATTTAATTAATATTGATATATGAAGTTGAAAATATCAGATAATAAAAAGAAAGTCATAAGCCGATTTTATAAAATTACACTTGTAATACTAGGTTTAGTGGTTGTAATATTTAATGACACTTTTGGTAAATTAGAAGGTTTTGCAGAGTTTATTGCACTTTACTTTATAGTTGTATTTATTACAATTGCGTATTGGATTTTTAAACAAATCAAATCAATTATTCGCTTAAAGAATGAGAAAGAAAAAACAGAATTAATGCACTTAAAAAGTCAGGTGAATCCGCATTTCTTCTTCAATACACTCAATAATCTGTATGGATTAATGAAGAAAAACTCCAAGGAAAGAGAAATGGTACTTAAATTGTCTGACATGATGCGATATAGTATCTATGAAGGAAACAAAGATTGGGTAACCCTCAAACAAGAAATAGATTATTTAAAAAACTATATTGAGCTTCAAGAAATGCGTTATCACAAAAAGTCTGATATTACATTTACTTCAGAAATAAATAATCCTGAAAGTAAAATCATGCCTTTGCTATTTATTATTTTAGTAGAGAATGCATTTAAGCACGGCTTAGAAAATTTAGAAAAAGACGCTTATATCCATATCAACTTAATTCAACATAATAATAATGTAAATTTTGAAATTGAAAATAATTTTGAATTAAAACAAAACCCTAACAATGAAGGTATTGGCTTAAAAAATTTACAACGTAGGTTAGAATTAGTATACCCAAATAAGCATAGACTTTCTTTTAGTGTAGACAGTAATACGTATAAAGCTAAACTATCTTTAAATATAAAATAATGAAATATTTAATTATAGATGACGAACATATGGCCCACAAAATTATAATGGAATATTGTGAAATGTTATCACACATGAAATTGCAAAAAAACTGTTATAACGCTTTGGAGGCTATGGAATATTTAAATACGAATCAAGTTGATTTAATCTTTTTAGATATAAATATGCCAAAGCTTAAAGGATTTGAGTTTTTAAAAACATTATCAGCACCTCCAAAAGTTATAGTTACTACGGCATATTCTGAGTTCGCAATAGAAAGTTATGAGCTTAATGTTGTAGATTATTTATTAAAACCGTTTAGTTTCGAACGATTTTTAAAAGCCGTAAATAAAGTTATGGGCTTAAATACCAATACAATAAGCACCAACTCACAAGAAATCGATACCACAACAAAACGCATATTTTTACGTCAGAACAAATCGTACATACAATTAGAAGTAGACACTATTTTATTTATTGAAGCTTCCGGAAATTACACTAAAATTGAGTCTAAAAATGAATCCATTACGATAAGAGAAAAAATATCTGATGTCTTAGAGTCACTACCTTCAGACAATTTTGTGCAAGTACACAAATCATTTGCGGTAGCTTTAAAACACATTAAAAGAATTGAGGGAAACAAAATACACATTCAAGACCATGTTATTCCAATTGGTAAATTATATAAAACCAACCTCCTTAAGATTTTAAACTAAAATCTCACCAAAGTAATTATTAGAAACATTCGAGATTCGTATTATCAAAAATTTAAATGGCAATCTTTTGAATAAAGCAAATCTTAATAGCTCGTTTACGCTCAAAACGAGCAACACGCAATTACATTAACACTTTAAAATCCAATGGATTATAAAAAATTATTGGTGTATTGTCAATACTGTATTATTATTTAATTTAGCGATAGTCGATAAAACATTAGATTTTAAAATACCAATTTTTCTAAATAAATCTGGCTTGTTATCTACAACACACATAATTTCGTTATTGTGATTGGAAGCATAATCCTTTAATCTATATGTTGGTTTCAAAAATTCCAAATCAATAGGTTTGCTCGAAAGTGGCTTGAGATAATCTAATAATATTTCCAGATTTTCTGCAGCTTTGTCCGAAAGATTATTCTGTTCTTTTAGTGCCAATATCCCGATTTGAGTGTTCGTGTTTTCTAGTGCTTTGATAAAACGTTCTATTTCTGTTGTATTAATTTTTTGTTGAAAGTCTGATGCTATGGTTAACGTTAGACCTTTGCATGCTGTTGCATCTGGTGGCACAATTAAAACAGGACAAGATCTTACCTTCTCTAAAATACTTTCGGTTGTTGCACTCAATGAAGATGTGCCTTTTCCGGTTATTACAAGCACATCAATCAATATATTATTAACGCTATCATTAACTCCTTCTACAATATCCCTATGTTCTGAAATTGCATGGAACGAATGTTTATCGTTATTCGATTTTAATGTATAATGTGTTATTAATTTTCCGAGTTTTTTTAAAGATTCTTTTTTTGGTCTTTCGAACCATTCATCGTCCGCTTGAAGCATTTCAAATGCATTTAAGCCAGAATTTTCGTATCTATATGTATTCAAAAAATAAAATTCACATTTTACATTTTTGAAAAGATTAGTGATATAGTCAGCAGTCCGGTAACTATTAAGCGAGAAATCTGTTGGAATTAAAATTTTTTTCATCTTTCTATTGATTTAATTGTGAAACTTCGTTTTATTCTATTTTGGTTAACCGCAAAGTCAATCCTTTTTATGGATAGATAAGCTGAAAATTTTCTTAACCTAACTAACTTCTTGTTTAACCAATCACGATTTAGTGATCCTAAATATGTTTTAACAATTACTTACTTCGATATCGCTTCAACAGATTATAAATCTGGTTTTTAAATGTTTTTATCTCGTCTAGAAACTGTAAATAGCTCTGCTGTCTTTGCTCATGGCTCTTTGATCTTTGGTCATTATATTCCGTTTTGCCGTACTCGTATTCTGTTTTTAATTCTTGTTCATATTTACAAATTGATGCCATGTTTAGAATATTATTTCTCCGCATCGCTTTAATTGCAATAGATATAGAACTGTTTTTTATCAATTGTTTTTCTATCATATTTAAATGGTCTAACTCTGTATTAAAATCTTCTAGCGCAGTAGTCCACAGATTTAATTCGTATAAATCTTTTTTTATACATAAGCGTCTATGAACGTCTATTTTGTATGCAGTTATTGTACTCAAATATGATTGTATTTATAATAATTAACCAATTCTTGAAAGTGAAAATTTACCATGTACTTTATCAAAAAAGACGTTTTTTAATCTTCGGTATTTGTCCAAATGATAAAGGTAGCTTCTGCGGTAAGTCTCGTGTTCTCTGATATAAATCATATCGCATTGTGTGTCTTCACATTCTGCTATATCTGTTCTAGAATTAGAATATTTTAAAAGTGCCATTAATAAGGTTTCATTTTCAATTTGCTTTTTTTCAAAACGCTCAACAATGTCATGGTCAGCAAGATTATTCTTCAAATCCTTATTACAGGTACTTATCAGATTTGTAAGTTCCTTTTTGACGTATTTTAAATGATTGATCCAGTTATCCAATTCCATAGTATTGATTTTGTGTGTAACATCAATACTGGTGTCGTGATTAAATATGTCTTTATTTAGAGTTTCCATAATGTTAAATATTATATAACTATATCTATACCACTGTGGGTTACTTGTTGCTCAACTCCTTTAATAGTAATCTGCTGTGTTCCATTAGGAAAATTCCATATTATAGAATCTTCTTTTGAGTAGCCAATTAACGCTGACCCCATTGGTGTTAACACAGAAATCTTGTTGTTTTTAACGTCTTTATCAATTGGTGTGACAAGTTGTATTGTTTTTTCTATACCATTATTAAAGGTTACCGTTACTGTTGAGTTAAAGCGTATGACATCTTTTGGCATCTCTTCGTCGTCAACAATGTATGCTGTTTTAAGCTCTTCGGATAAATTCATTAAACACTTTTGTATTTCATGGTCTTCTGCATAACCAGATATGTTAAGTATGCGTTTTAAATAGACATACTCTTTCTTTTCTAATATTAAACTTCCGTACTTCATTTCTTAATTCTTTAATAATATTATGGAAAAATCCCTCTTTGTATGTATGCTTTTTCAATACGTTCTATAGCGATACAAAATGCTGCGGTACGCATATCAACGTCTTCTTTTTTGGAATAATCATAGACTTTGTCAAAAGATTCTTTCATTTTTTTATGTAGTTTAACCATCACTTCATCTAACTGCCATAGCTCACCGTTTCGGTTTTGAAGCCATTCAAAATAACTACCGACTACTCCACCAGAATTGCATAGTATATCAGGTATTATGGTAATACCTCTTTCTAATAGCACTTTTTCGCCTTCTACATTTGTTGGTCCGTTAGCACCTTCCGCTATGAGGCTAGCTTTTATTTGTGGTGCGTTTTCTATGGTTATCTGGTTACCTAAAGCAGCAGGAATACAGATGTCACAATCTAAAGTGAAAAACTTGTTCTTGTCTACAGGTTTTGCGTTGGGAAAACCCCCAAAACTTCCATCATTAATTTGAGAGTATTTAAATAAATCTTCTACGTTAATCCCTTCCTGGTTCTGGACACTACCAAAAGCATCTTGTACAGCTACTAACTTTGCGCCATCTTTCTCTAAGAAATGTGCCGCCCAATAACCAACGTTACCAAAACCTTGAACAATAAATTTCGTTCCTTCTAAGCTCTTGTTGTTCTTCTCTGCCCAAAATTTAATTGATAAGTACACTCCGTAACCCGTTGCTCTATCGCGACCTTCCAATCCTCCAATTCCATCTGGTTTCCCTGTAACTACGTGCTGATTTGCGGTACGCTCTGCTGGTGGACGCGTACTCATATAGGTATCTGCAATCCAGGCCATAGTCTGGCTATTGGTATTAACATCTGGTGCAGGTATATCGTGTTCTGGCCCAATGTTATCAGCTAGGGCAAAGGTAAAGCGTCTTGTAATACGCTCTAATTCTCCTTTAGAGTATCTTGTTGGATCTAGTTTTATTCCACCTTTTCCACCACCATAGGGCAAACCTGCCAATGAGGTTTTCCAAGTCATCCACATTGCTAACGCTCTTGCTGCATCAATATCTACCGTTGGATGATATCGCAAACCACCCTTGTATGGTCCTAATGCATTGTTATGTTGTACTCTGTAGCCAGTAAAAATCTCAACATCTCCGTTATCCATTTTTACTGGAAAATTCACAATGATTTCATTGTTGGTAATACTTAAAATTTTACGGATGTTAGGATGAAGGTTAATTTGGTCTGCAGCACTGTTAAACTGCTCCATAACATTATCCATCATACCTTTTATAGGTGCTTTTTTGAATGCTTCTTTCAAATCTGCTGTTACTATTGTCATGTTAATCTATTTTGAATCGTAGCTTAATTGATTTTAAATTTAATTTTATTAGAAGTATCTATTTATAATAGATCTCTCATTGTATTTCTGAGTGATGTATTTGTTTCGCGATGATCTATGAGATTTTTTAGATCTTGAACTTTTACATGTTACAGCTGAAATAATTGCATTATAAATCATGATTTTATTAATTTAATTGTTGAACTAATTTTAGATTTTTTCTTAATTCTATTTTGGTTATACTATGATCATTATAGATCAATGTATTCACTTACAAAAAGGCAATACACATGCCATAACAATTATTGGTTAGGTCACAAAACATAAAAACCCTTTTAGACAAAGGGTTTGATGCTATATAGTATAATTTGTGATAAAGAATAGAACTGGCACAAAATTACCCAGTTGGGTAAAAAGGTATCAGTTTGAAAAAAACTATTCTAAAAGTTTTTGGCGAATGGTTTTTCGGTCTATTTGAAGAATTTCTGCAGCCTTGGTTTTATTATTTCCTGTGGCTCGTAATACCTTTTCTATATATTGTTTTTCAATAACCTTAAGTGGTACTAATGTTTCCTCAGAAAACGATATGGTATGCTTTAAATAATCTGGTAGATGCTCTACATCTATTATCTTATCGCACATAATTACAGCGTGCTGAACGATATTTTCTAATTCCCTAATATTTCCTGGCCAATTATGACGGATTAAAATTTCCAATGCTTCAGGTGTGACTTTTAAAAATCGGTCCTTATATTCAATACCATATTTAAACAGAAATTTATCGACTAATAAGGCGATATCATCCTTTCGTTCGCGTAATGGTGCTATATGAATTTCTACGACCGTAAGACGATAATACAAATCTTCTCTAAAGGTTTGCTTCTGTATCATATCTTGCAGATCGCTATTGGTTGCAGCTATAATCCGCACATCTACTTTTTCGGCCTTTGTTGAACCTACACGAACCACTTCTTTTTCTTGAAGTACACGCAATAATCGCGATTGTACGGTTAGTGAAGCGTTTCCTATTTCATCCAAAAAAATAGTGCCACCATTTGCCGCTTGAAAGAAACCTTCCCTATTGGATTCTGCACCTGTGAACGCACCTTTTACATAACCGAATAGTTCTGCTTCCAATAAATTTTCTGGGATACCACCACAATTTACTGCTATAAATGGCGCTCTGGAAAATTTACCTTGATAATGAATGGCACGCGCCACCAATTCCTTACCAGTTCCACTTTCGCCTTTAATAAAAACGGTTGCCTTGTTGTCTTTTACACGCTCTATAACCTGAATAACATCGTTTATTTTTTCTGAATTGCCAATGATATTTCCATACGCTTTGATGTTTTCTTGCGAAGTGTTTCTTGGTTGGTCTTTCTTGTTTTCATATGCAATTAACGATTTATCTAGAGCAGATTTCAGTTCGTCTTTTGTAAAAGGTTTGGTTAAATAATCGACCACTCCAGATTTAATAGTTTCCAAAGACCCTTGAACCGATGGATAACCGGTAACGACCAATTTTGACAATTTAGGATAATGCTCAGACACAAATTTTATAAGTTCAAAGCCATCGATTTCTGGCATTTTTAAATCGGTAATCAATAAATCTATTTGCGTATCTCGTAAAATGGTGACAGCTTCTTTTACTGAAATAGCTTTAAAAACGTGATAGTTCCATGATTGTAAGTGACGTTGCAAAAGTTCTAGAATATTTACGTCATCGTCAACAATAAGTATATTTTCTTTTCTTAATTGCATAATTATTTTAGTCTTTTGGAAGTGTTATTGTAAAGGTAGCGCCTCCGTTAGCGTTATTTTCTGCAGTAATCGTGCCCTTATGCGATGCTACAATACCATGCACTACACTTAAGCCCAAGCCAGAGCCATCTCCAATAGGTTTAGTTGTGAAAAAGGGCTCAAATACCTTGTTTAAATCGTTTTTTTTAAAACCTGGACCTTCATCGGAAATTTTCAAGAAAATAGAATTTTTAGAGTTGTATGTTTCAATTGTTATTGAACCATTTTTTGGGGAAAAGTAAATGCCATTAATTAATAAGTTGAAGATAATCTGTGTCAATTGTATTGGGTCTGCTCGTAACCATAATGCTTCGTCTTCAGTCTTTACGATATATTTTACCTGTTCTTTATTAAAGGTTGCATCCAATAATTTAATGGCGTTTTTTATGTGTTCTATAAGGTTGACGCGCTTCATTTCTTGAGGCATCTCACAGGCAAAAAACATGAGTTTTTTTACGACTTCCCTAGAATATATAGCATTTTTAATTATTTTATCTATATCTGAAATCGCTTTCGGATTAGATTTTATGTCGTCTTTAAGCAGTTCTGAATATCCTAGAATATTTGCTAAAGGTGTGTTTAGTTCATGAGCAATACCAGCTGTGATTTCACCTAAAATACTTAAACGGTCTGCATGCTCCATTTGACGCCTAAGGGATGTTTCATTTTTTTGAATTTCTATGCGCTCAAAAAGGTTTCCAACTTTAAGTGCAACGTTATCCAAAAGGAGTTGTTCCTCTTTTAGAAAACTCATTGCTTCAGATTCTGAAATGTCCAAATGAACTACAATATGGCCTTTCTCTGTATTAAAAATCTTGATATTGGATGCAATGGTTGGATTTTCCTTAGAAAGGGAATTCGTTGTAAATGAAACTTCATCACATTCAATTAAAACATCTGTTTTTTCAGGATACTGAAACGCTTTTTTAAGACTGAAGGCAATCGCTTTTAAAGTATCCTCTATAAGCTCAAAATCGGTATTGGCTATAATGGACGACACCTCATAGAGACAAGTGAGTTCTTTGATTCGTTCTTTTAATGCTTGTCTAGCCTTGCTCATTAACTGGTAATTTGCTTTATTACTTTTTGAAAATCTTTATGATTTGATAACATTACAAACTACAGTATGTCGTAGTGAAATGGCTCCAACCAAAGACGGTTTAAAGGTAATAATAAACAACCTACCTAAAGCGTTGTCAAAGCTTCTTGAGTTGTAAAACCTGAAAAAAAGTTAAAAACACATACAGTCACAGGGTTGTGAGCATCACCTTTAATAAGGAACAGCCTAGAAGTGTACCTGCAAAATTGATATCTACAAGAGATGATACTACATTAAGTTTACTATTTGTAATCATAATAATTCCGCAGTGAATAATAGTTTTTTAACCTACTAAAAAATTAAAAAGGCTGCCTAAAACATTATTTTAGGTAGCCTGTTTTATAAATTCTTTAATTAGAATTACAAGATTTATGCTTCTGCAGACTCATGTTTTGGTTGTCCGTCGTTTGAAGCTGTTTCTCTGTTATCGACTCTATTATTGTCCGATAATTCTTTTGAGCTATTTACCTTAATACTTCTACGTGGTTTAGGCTTAGCCGATTCTTTTTTCGGAATGTTGATGTTGAGGACACCATCATTGTAATTCGCTTCAATATCGTCATCATCCACCGAATCCGGTAATTGAAAATAGCGTGTAAATGACGAATAACTAAACTCGCGCTTCGTGTAGTTGTCGTCAGAATCTTCTGAACTCTCCTCTGCAGAGGCAGAAATAGTTAATCGATCGTTTTCAACACTAATATCAAAATCGTCGCGTTTCATACCAGGAGCCGCAACATCTATACAGAAACAATCGTCCGTTTCTTTAATATTAACGGCTGGTGTCCTTGATGATGAATTGAATAATAAATTTGGATTGTCCCAACTGTTTTCGAAAAAATTCTCTAGGAAGGTCGGATAAAATCCACCTCCATAACTTTTGAGCATTGTCATAATTATATTTTTTTGGTTAAACATAAATTGTAGATAAAAATTACATTTTCAATACTTTACAGTTTAATCCTATAAATAAAAAAATTTGCCTTTTTATATTATCTATAAATTTTAACAATCTTAAGGTGATAATTGAATAATTGAATAATTGAAACAATTAGAATGATAGTGGTTTGGACAATATTTTGAAAATAACAGAACTTTGACGGTGGTAGCTGTTATAATTCGTATAGGATTATATTGATTTAATTTAGGAATGAAGAACAAATTGCATTTTTGGGAAAGTACAGAACATTCAAACAAACTGTTTGTGTATTCTTATTTATTAAAAAAATAATCTTTTGAATAAATCAATCCATTCACTGGATGTTTACATTAAAATATTATGTAAATGTTCGTTGTTAATACTGCCAAAAAAGATTTATTTAGAAGGGTGCTATTGTTAATTCTTTATAGATTTTATAAGTTCCAATGTAGGTTTATGTGATCTTCCAATTGCTGTTTGGTAATCTGAATCTACATTATTTGCAATTTAAAATTCCTTCATAAATGCCCGCTATAATGGTTCCCAAAAACTCACCGAGCTCTGCTTTTCTTTCTTTTGCGTAAGCATTAACCGAAACCGAATTATAAACAAGATTGGTCGCATGTACTTGATTGATGTAATCTGCTAATTGTGCTTGTGCAATGGGATTTCCAACCAAATTATAAATGTTTCCTTTGTGCTCATCTTCCGTTAGCATTTTTGAATTAGCATGGCCCAATTCACTTCTACACATATACGTGCATTTTCCGTTTTCAGCACAGTTTCTTATTTCTCCTTCTTTTATGTAGGTATCCGAATATTCCAAATCTGGTTCTATGTAAATTCCGTTTCGTCCAATAAACCAATTCAATCCAGAATTTTGAACATCCTTTTCGGTTTGGCGACTACTTTGCACTATGGGACTAAAGGCATTGCCCTATTCTGCTCCAACGATACTGTTTTATACTATTTTTTGACAACATTGGTTTTTGTAGTGTCTAAAACGTTTCTATGTTGTGTAATTCTTTTTTGAGGTTCAGCCATACCAGAAACCAAAAACTTCTCTGCAATTTCTTAATAACACCCTTTTAAAATTTAAAGACCACACGCTATAAAGCAAAAACTTATCGTTTACAGGTCAACCTAAATTCAAGTTATCTTTTAATTTTATGATATTCAATAAAATAGTATGAAAAAGTCATTAGTTAACTTCGTTACAATTACACTCGCATTTTTCTTGTTAAATGCCTGCAATAACTCAGATAATTCTGAGAAACAATCTGAAAATAAAAAACCACAAACAGAAGGCATCGGTTTTGCTGTAACAAACGAGACTGCACTATCTGTTTATAATGCAGTTATCTCTAAGTTAAATGCCAATAGCAATATTTCCATTATTGCTGAAGTCAACCATTCGGCCAATGCCCAAAATGCAGATTTAGAATTAAACTTTACGCGTACGGTCTATTTTGGAAATCCAGCATTAGGTACACCGATTATGAACGAAAATATGCAAGCTGGTTTGGATTTACCACAGCGCATTACTGTCTATACCGACGAAGATGATGATACAATTGTATGTTATAATTCGGTAGAATATTTAGCTGACAGACATAACCTAGAGACTGCGCCTACACTAAATACGGTTGCTTCTGCCCTATCTAACATTGTTAATTCTGCCACAGATGAAGAAGTAACACTAAATAACGCAAATTTTGACGTTAGTGGTATCATCTCCATAACAAGTAATAATGATTTTGAAACTACTTACAATAACATTATTTCGACATTAAATACCAACGAGAATATATCAATTTTCGCTGAGCTCGATCACCAAGCTAATGCACAAAGCGTAAATATGGATTTATTACCTTCTAAGCTTATAATCTTTGGAAATCCTGTCTTAGGCACTCCACTCATGCAAGCATCGCGAACGATGGCATTAGATTTGCCTCAGAAAATTTTGGTCTATCAAAATAATGAAGGTGAGGTACATATTATTTATAATGAACCTTTTTACCTGGCTGGACGACATGATATTAATTCTGAAGATGAAGCACTTTCAAACATCTCCCAAGCCTTACAAAATATAGCGAATTCTGGATCTATGTAAAACAATTTAGAATTCAGTGTCTTAAAAAATTTTGATTAAATTAATTTTAAAATTCAGTCATCAAATCTTTATAATGAATAACCTATTTTAATACCTCCAAACCAATTGCGTGGTTGACCTGGATAAAAATATCGTGGTTCAGAATTACCGAAGCCTACAGCGTTAATTAATACCGAAGATGCATAATCCTTATCAGTAAGATTGTTCAATCCTGCATTGATTGCTATTGAAAAATGATCGGTCAATTGATTTTCGTAAGATAATTTTGCATTAAATACCGTATAGGATTCAGAAAACAGCGTATTAGAATCGTTTAACGGCATATCTCCTATGTACAGAAAATTGGTGTTCAAATTAAAATTGTGCAGTCCAAAACGAATACCACCATTTACTTTGTGGTCAGGCACACCAGTTAATTGTTTACCCGAATAATCCGTATTACCGTCTACAAAATCAATAAACCTATGGTCGTTAAATTCCGCATTTAGATAAGGAGACATCGTGAAGTTATTGTTAAAACGTTGTGTAAATATTGCTGACAGTTCAATACCTTTATGTTCGGTCTTTCCCGCATTACGACCAATAAACTGGTCATCACCAACCCGATCGGCCACTAACAAGTTATCTATATCCAATAAATAGGCAGAAAGCTGAATTTTCAGTTGTCTTTTCAGCGCATACAATTCACTACCAACTTCGTAATTATATCCTGTTTCTGGACCTAACTCAGGATTGATTACACCATCTGGAGTAAGTGTTTCTTCAATAGACGGGTAATTGAATCCTCTGCTCACATTGGCATAAGCGTTAATATTTGGCGCAAATTGATATAAAACATTTAAGTTGGGTGCAAAAATAGGATCAAAATTACGATCTGCATCTTTATTGTCTTCTCCAGAATTAAACTCATCATAAAATTGATAATCGGTTTTATTAATGTTTAATCCTAATTGTGCTTTTAACTTATCGGTAATTGGAACAGTAATGGTTGAAAATACATTAATATTCCGGCGTTTTTCTCTATTGTCGCTCAGCAACTCACCTTCCAAGCTTCCGTTGCCGTTATTTTCTTCGTATCGATTTTCTATGGTTTTCCAATTATATTGGTCGTTATAAAATTCACCACCAAAGCTCAATATGGATTTTCGGTCTAAAAATTTGAGATCTTTTGCAAATAAAGTTCGCACACCATAACCATTGGTATATTCATCCAAAATATTGAATGGACGTGGTTCATAATGATCGAGATAGGTATAGAATAATGAGGTAGTATTGCTAAATTGCTCAGAAAAACGATGTGTATAATTCAGTCCAACCAAAATTTGCTCATTATCTTCATAACCTTGTGCTGCATTCCATGTAAAAGCGGCTTGAGAAGGGTCTTCCTCAAATGCAGTTCTACTGATTGAACTTGGAATTTGCGCAAAATAATCGGTATAATTGATTAAAACTCCTAACTCATTCTTTTCATTAAGTTGATAATAAGAAGTCATCAAAACTGCATTTCTATTGTAATTGCTGTTGTCGCGAAACCCATCTAATTCTAAATGGTCATAATTGAGATTAAAAGACAAATTTTCATCTGCTGTGGCAAAGGAAACATTATTTTTAAGCAACCCGAAACTCCCAAGAGTAAGGTTGTTTTTTATGAATGTTTCTCCTGCTTGTGCTTGTTTAGAATTTAATAATAAAGTCCCTCCTAAGTTGGTGCCGTATTGTGCAGCTTTTGGACCCTTTACAATTTCTAGATTTTCTATATCCTCAGGATCAAAAGCATCAATTGCAGTATCACCTGTACCATTTGTTATGGGAATTCCATTAAAATAAGCACGTATTTTATTGGTACCATAAAGTGTTCTTGACCCTACTCCTCTAATGACTATCCGATTTGTATTTATAGCACCACTTTGAATATATACACCAGGTGTTTCATTGATAGCCGAAACTAAATCGACTGGACTATAGGCATCAAACTTTTGAGCTTCAATCTTAGAAGTCGGGATAATAACTTTACTTTCTTTTTGATAGGTTGAAGAAATAATAACTTCATCTAGATTATATGTGGTTTCTATAATTTCTAGTTTGAAGATTGAATTATTTTGAGACAGTATAACTTTTTTAATATAATAATCAGGATGCATTAAGGTCAATTCTAATGGCAAACGATAAGATGTCGGAATGGTAAAAAACCCTTGAGCGTTACTTTCAGAAATTACTTCATTTTTAATAAAAACCGAAACGCCCGATATTCCAGAATTTGAATTGTTAATAACACGTGCACTTACTGATTGAGCGTAAAAAGGGTTGGTAATAGCAGTAAAAACAATAACTGCTATTACTTTAAATAGTGTAAACCTCATGAATTAAATTGGGATGAATTTGTTGGTTTATTTAGTGTAACTCACTTTCCATATAACATTACCAGAATCATCATTAACTAATAAATCACCAGTCGGAGTTACTGCTACGCAAACAGGTCTGCCATAAACATCTGTATTGCTGTCATCTGCCATAAAACCAGTAAGAAAATCTTGTGGTTCTCCTGTAGGTTTACCATTTTGAAAAGGAATGAATTTTACGGCATAACCTGAAAGTACCGAACGGTTCCAGGAGCCATGTTGACCTACAAATATTCCGTTTTTGTATTTGGCAGGAAAACTATCATGATTATAAAATGTTAATCCTAATGAAGCAGTATGTGGTCCAACGGAAACGTCAGGCACTATAGTTTTTGCTACAAGTTCTGGAGCTTCTCCTTCTAATCGAGGATCTTCAATTGGTCCGTAATATGCATAAGGCCATCCATAAAAACCACCTTCTTTTACGCTGGTCACATAATCTGGCACCAAGTTGTCGCCAAGTTTATCTCGCTCATTTACCGCAGTCCACAATTCTCCGTTAACTGGATTCCAATCCATACCTACAGGATTTCTAAGTCCGCTGGCATAAATTTTCTCGTTTTCTCCATTTAAATCGACTTCCAGAATATTAGCACGTCGAATTTCTTCTTCCATACCATGCTCACCTACGTTGCTTGCCGAGCCTACTGAAATGTATATTTTATCTTTCGCATTGTTTGTAATGATATTTCTTGTCCAATGGTTATTGTAACCACCTGCTGGCAAATCAACTATTTTTTTACCATCAGAATTTATTAAAGATGTTTGTCCTGTTTTATAAGGAAATTTATAAAGACCGTCTGTATTGGCAACATAAAAATTATTATCAATAATTAACATGCCGAAAGGTTGATTGAGATTTTCGAGAAATGGCTGTCTTAGCTCAAATGAGCCATCATTGTTTGTGTCTCGTAATATAGTAATACGATTGGCACTATTTCTTGTGTTCGACTCACACACAAAAAAATCACCATTGGGTGCAATGTAGGTCCAGCGTGGATATTCAAATCCATCAGCAAATTTTGTAACTGTAAAACCTTCTGGTGCGACAGGCAATTTACCTTTTGGCCAATCAACAAGTTGATGACGGTTTCTAACGGATTCTGTTGCGTATGGTTTAGGTAAAATAAGTTGACCAATTGCTGTTTGGACAGTATCTGCTGTTCTTTCGGATGCCATTTCCTTTTCTTTTCCAGATTTTTCTTTGTTGGTTTTACAGGATAATATAGTGACCGATAACAAAATGGCCATGAGGTAAGTATATCTTTTCATAAAATTAAGTTTTCATTAAAATTAAAACATCTAAAAGGAAATTTTTGACCCGATTAAGTTCTTAATATAATCTTAACATTTTCATAGAATTTAACTCGAAACGTCAATTCAGTTGTCTTTGGCTGTTTCTATCTTTTATAAGACAAATTACAATGGTTTAAGAACAATTTAATTCTCTATAAATCTTGTAACAAATCCTCATCAATGGACTTGTTCTCACTATTGTGTATCACCGATACATCTCCAGTGCTTTCAAATATAACTGCTTTTACTTCATTAAAACTATGGACATTGGCTTCTCTTAATTTAGCAATTAAATCATCTTTTCCGACGTTACATTTTTTAAGATTCTCATATTGAATCTCTCCATTCCACATAATTAACTGTGGTTTGTTTGTAAATAGTTTTTGAAAAAAATCAGAACGTCTTACCAAATATGAAAATAAAGTCTGAAACCCAATAATAGTTGCTAGTGCTATACCACCTTTTAATAAAGAATAATCATTATTTAATATAATAGAAGCCAATATTGAGCCTACTGCTATCGTAGAAGCAAAATCAAAACTAGACATTTTTGCAAAGGTCCGAAGTCCAAATATCCGTGTTATAACAATTACGATTGTAAATATTCCGAGCACCGATAAAATGAGCCAAATAGTTTCCTGTAAAGTCATAAGTATGTGATAGAATTAGTTTCAAAAATAATTAAGTAATGGGTTGAAGCTTAATCCAAACAAGTAAAACTCTAACACTATTAGTAGTGATTTGAAGTGTGATATTTTATTTTAGATAAGAATTAATTTTGACCCTTGGATTTAACCTTATTTAGGTCTTGTCACAGTGTCCATATAAGGAATGAATACATTTGATGCCGCAACGTCTACCATAACCAATCTGTAGTTGTTAATTTTTTAAATCAGGGTCTATTGGTAAGAAAATAGTATAATTTACACCTTTACCATTTAATGATGCTGCTTCCATAGCACCATTATGTTTATCAACTACCTGTGCACTATATGCAAGTCCGATATTTACTTTATTAAGATCTTCTGATTTTTGTATAATTTTATTTAACTTAGAACTATAGCCTTTGCTATTATCGGTGTAAGTAATTTTTACAAACTTTTTATATTGGTAATGGTCTTTAATTTGAAAATTATTATTTTTTACAGTTACGAATGCATTAATATTTATTAATAGACGGTCTTTATTGGCGTGCTGCTCGTTTTGTGAATTTCGTATTAGCGCAACAAAAAGGTTCTTAAGTAGCTTATAATCTCCTTTAAGACTGATACACGTGTTAGGACATGTCAAGATAATACTGTCTTTATTATCAATCATTAATGATTTTACGGCACTGCTGACTAGATCGGATAGATTAATGGAAGTATATTCCAAATTCCTTCCTTCTAACTCTTTAAATCGTAAGAGCATAAGAAGCATTTCACGCATCTTAATGTTATAATTTATAATCTTTCTAACTCTTTCTTCAGTACCACTAGAAAGTTCGGTAGTAGTATTCAAGATATAATTACTCATAAAAATTGTCTTGCGCAATGGTTCCTGAAGGTCGTGCGCTATTAATCTAAAGATTTCTTGTTGTTGTTCTTTTAGTAAATTAACTTCTCTTAATTGAAATTCTAAAAGCGATTGATTTTTAAGCAACTTATTTTTAGCTTCCCTAAGTTCAGCATTATGTAACAACGCATTCTCAGCTTGTTTCTTGGCCGCTAAAAGCTCTTTTTCATACTTATTTCTTTTTGATATTTCCATGCCTCCACATAGAATTTCAACCTGGTCATTGCTTTTTTTAACTTCAACATTTAATAATGCCGGAATCTGACCATTCACACCTTTAAATACAAGGTAAATTTCTCTTACATTGTTCTGCATTTTTACTAATGGATAGAAATGAGTCTGATAAAATATTTTACTCCCAACGGTTAACAAGTCTTCGAGTTGAAGACCAGGAACTTCCTCAACCTCTACTCCCAGTTTCAACCGTAATTCTCTATTCATTTTCATTATTTTTCCGGTATTGGAAATAGAAAATAAAAAACAGGGGATAGCATCATAAATTTTATCCCACGATAAACTATTATTAGATTTAGCTGAAATGATATTGAGATTTTAGAAATTTCTTCATTAATCTTATAGTCTCCGTAGGATGACTTAAATGCGGACAGTGCCCAGTCGCATTCATTTTTTCGAAAGTACTTCCTTTTATTTGCTCATGGATATATTGACCTACCTCATCCGGTGCGATTGCATCATCGGAGCATTGCAATACCAAACAAGGTTTGGTTAAATTGGCTAAATCATCTCTATTGTCTGAGAAAAAGGTAACCTCTGCAAAATTTCTTGTTATAATTGGGTCTGTAGAACAAAAACTCACTTCAAGTTCTTTGGTGAGCTCAGGTTTATCTTCATTTTTCATTACTACAGGAGCTAAAAAAGATGCCCATCCAAGATAATTATTATCCATCACTTCCAATAATCCTTCTAGGTCTTCTTTAGAAAATCCACCTAAATAATCCATATCATTGACATATCTTGCAGATGGTCCTATAAAAATTAAACTAGAAAATAAATGTTGATTTTCCATATCAGCCAACAGACCGATCATACAACTTACACTATGACCAACAAAAATGACATTTTCTAAATTTAATGTTGAACAAATTTCTAAGATATCTTGGGCATACCCTTGTAATTCAGAATAGCGATCAGGTACATATGCTGACAAATCCGAATTTCCACAACCAACATAATCAAAAAGGACAATTTTATAATTTTTCTCAAATGCTGGTGTTACAAATCTCCACATGTTTTGGTCACAACCAAAACCATGAGCAAAAAGTATAGTCTTTTCACCTTCACCTAATACTTTTACATTATTTCTATTAATAATTTCGCTCGTCATTTTGTATAAAAGCACAAATTACTAATATTTCTAACAAACGATGCATTGTTTTGAGATTACATTATCTGAATATATCGATTTAGGGCAAAGTGAAATTCTCTCATTTTTTATAAACAAATTCATATACACACCTAATTAGATTTGTTTTATTCTTCTATATTTTTAATGCCTATTTAAATAAACCACGAGCAATCAATACTTTCATGATTTCATTTGTACCAGCATATATACGAGCGACTCTATTGTCTGCGTGCATACGTGCAATTGGATAATCCCACATATAACCATAACCTCCAAATAATTGCAAGCATTCATCAACAACTTTACCATGCATTTCGGTTGCTGCATATTTTGCTATAGATGCATTTTCAGCAGTAAGCTTATGGTTGTCAACCAAGCGAATACAACGGTCAATAAAAGCTTGATTGAGCTGTAATTGTGTGGTGCATTCGGCAAGTTTAAATTGTGTGTTCTGGAATTCGGCAATTGTTTTTTTGAATGCCTTTCTTGTAGAAGTGTATGCAATCGTTTTTTCTATAGCACCTTCTGCTCCACCGATGGCAGCAAGTGCTACGGACAATCGCTCTCGCGCTAATTCTGTCATCATTATTTTAAATCCCATTCCCTCTTCGCCCAATAGATTTTCTTTGGGAACTTTGACATTATCAAAGAATAATTCGCACGTATCTTGTGCTTTCAGTCCAATTTTTTTGAAAGGGACACCTTTTGTAAAACCTTCAAGTTCTGCTTCGATTATTAATAATGAAACACCTTCTTTTTTAGTTCCGGAATTTGTTTTTACGGCGACAATAGACATATCGCACATATAGCCATTAGTGATAAAGGTTTTTTGTCCATTAACCACATAATGGTCACCTTTATCTGCAGCTGTAGTTCTTAAAGCTTTTAAATCACTACCGCAATTGGGTTCAGTCATGCCTATGGAAGTAATTATTTTTCCGGTAGCCATTTGTGGAAGATATTTTTGCTTTTGGTCTTCAGTACCATATTTTAAAAGATACGGTGCTACAATATCGGAGTGCAAGGAAAATCCAGGTCCAGTAATGCCTTCTTTATTCATTTCTTCAATTAACAGAGCACTAAAACTGAAGTCCAGTCCACTTCCTCCGTATTTTTCTGGCACATCAATGCAGAGTAAACCTAGTTCTCCTGCTCGTTCCCAAATGGCTCTACTGACCATGCCGTTCTTCTCCCATTCCTCAGTTTCATCAATCATTTCATTTTGAATGAAATCCTGAATCATTTGTCGCATCATTTTGTGTTCTTCTGATGCGTAAATGTCACGTTCTAGTAATACGTTTTTCAGCATGGTTTATAAGATTGATTCTATCTAAAGATAGCATCTTTTTTGTGTTTAGTCACACAAACACATCGAATTATTAAGAGCTAAAACAATTGTATATTTTTTGCACAGTGAAATGATTTTAAATTATAAATTCATTTTGTTGCAAAAATAGCTGCTAATAAAAAAAATAAATTAGGCTTCACGTCTCAACACTTCCAAAGGTGAGCTACTCAAAACACCTCGTATATTGCTCAGCCCAATTGCTAAAACCAAAAGAGAAATTGCTGGTAGAAATATCAAGAATGGAATAGCAGAAGGCACAAACGGTTCTTTAAACACAAACAGTGCTAACAGTAATGTACTAACCAAAGCCAATACGATTCCAACTAAACTTCCAACGATTCCAAGCAGCAGATACTCTAAAGCAGAAATTTTTAATATTTGGTTGTTCTTTGCACCTAAAGTTCTAAGCAATACACTTTCTTTTATACGTTGATGCTTGCTGGTACGCACAGAACCAATCAACACAATAACACCAGTGATAATGCTAAAAAATGCCATAAAATTGATGATCCAAGATACCTTACCTAAAATATCTTCTACAATCGTAAACACCTGTCTTAAATCTATGATGGTGACATTGGGAAAATTAGAAACAATTTCACGTTGTAGTTGCGCTGAACTTGCTTCAGTTGGTGCTTTTGTGGAAAGCACTTTAAACTGAGGCGCATTTTCTAGTACACCTTTTGGAAATAGAATGTTGAAGTTAAGTTGCAATTGTCCCCAATCCACCATACGAATACTGCCAACAACAGTTTCCATAAGTACGCCTTGTACATTGAATACCATTTTATCTCCTACGGTAACGTTAGCATCTTCAGCTACATTCTCTGAAATCGAAATAGGAATAACATCGTCATTACTTACCTCTGGAGTCCATTGACCTGCTATCACTTCTTCGGAGGCCATCAAATGATCCCGATATGTCGTTCTGAATTCGTGATTATAAATCCAACCTCTTATTTGTACAGTGCTATCCTGTTCTTCTGCTTTCGCATCCAGACCTTTGACACTATGAATTCGCATCGTCACCAATGGAATATTATCAATAACCTCTAATTCGTTATCTGTAATGGTCTTCGCTATGGCTTCAGTTTGTTTCGGTTGTACATCCAACATGATCATATTTGCCGAATTGGAACTGTCGCCAACTGCAGTCTTCGAAAGTAATATGTCCTTCGTAAAGTATAACGTGCTGATTAAAAACGTACCCAAACCAATAGCTACTATAAGCACCAATGTTTGGTTATTAGGTCTAAAGAGATTCAATAGACTTTGTCTAGTAGTATAGCCCCAAGTTTTAGGAAACCATGCCTTTATCATTTTCATGGTTAAAGTCGCAATTCCTGCTAAAATGGCAAAGGTGATGAGCATCCCTACAACAAAACCCATGGCGTAAGTCACATCTCTCAACAACCAATAGGAGAATAGAAATAGAAAAATAATGATAATGGTAAATACAATACGTTTGGCTTGTTTAGGTTTTTTTGAACCACTAGTGTCACTTATGCGTAACGCCTGCAACGGCGAGACATACCATGTATTGAGTAATGATAATAATGCGAATAGTACAGCAATTAAGAAACCAAGCACCACTCCCATAATAATTGGCTGGGTAGTTATTGTGATTTCGACATCAAAAGGTAAAAAATCTTTTAATATATAAGGAAAGGATTCTTGAATACCTATTCCAATTCCTCCGCCCAAAACACCCCCTAAAATTCCGATTCCGGCAATTTGAATGAGATAAATCAAAAAACTCTGTTTTCTTGATGCTCCTAAACATTTCAATACTGCGATATGCTTTAACTTCTCTCTGATATAAATATGAACAGAACTAGCAATACCAACACAGCCCAATAACAAAGCAATAAAGGCGACCAGATTGAGGAATTTGCCCATATTCTCATAACGTCTTCCCAATCTTCGACTTGTACTTGTATGTGTATCCAAGTCGGCACGCTCTGCATCGAGCATCGGTTCTATAACATTTTCCAGTTCTATGAGATCTGTTTCTGGTGTAGCCTTATAAAAATATTGGTATTCTTTTCGACTGCCGAATTGCAATAAATTAGTCTTTGCAACTAATCGATTCGGAATAACAACTGGTGGCGCAACGGAAGAAGTCACAGCGGAATTTCCCGGCATACTGCTTAAAGACCCAACAATGGGCAGCGTCAACTCACCTACTTTGATGGAATCTCCAGGCTTAATACCATATTGCAAAAGTAAAGTAGCGTCCACTAAAGCGCCACCTTCTTCTTGATAAGTGGAAGAAGCTTGCTCTGGTTGAGTTTCCATTTTTCCATATACTGGAAAAGGGCCTTCAATCCCACGAACGCGTGCTAATTTGGTGCCTCCATTTTTCGGAAAGGCAACCATGGATACAAAATTGACTTCAGATGCTACAGGATTTAAAGAATCGATAATAGCTTGAGCACGTTCATTGGGTGTTTCGTCAATATCAATGAGATAATCGGCACCCATTAATGATTTGGATTGACTTTGAATATTATCCTGAAGGTTATCGCGAAATAATTGAATGGAAACCACAGCGGCAATTCCCAGTATAATTGATGCAGTAAACAATAACAATCGCGCACGACTAGCTTTTGCATCTCGCCATGCCATTTTAAATAACCACGGCAAATTTAATTTTGAAGAGAAGTCTTTTGTTTTCAATGTGTAACAGTAGGTTGATTGGTTATAATTTCGCCTCCTTTAAGTCGTAAAATCTGTTGTGTGCGGTTGGCTAAATCCAGATCGTGCGTCACGATAACCAAAGTTGTATTTGATGCCTTGTTTAAATCGAATAATAATTTAATCACTTTTTCGCCCGTTTCATCATCCAGATTTCCTGTGGGCTCATCAGCAAATAAAATAGACGGAGAATTTGAAAATGCTCTTGCCAATGCCACACGCTGTTGTTCACCACCCGAAAGTTGTGAGGGATAGTGATGGAAACGGTCTGCCAACCCAACTTGAGCTAAAAGTTCCATACCACGTTTTGCGGCTTGCTTCGCTCCTTGTAATTCTAATGGTACACTTACATTTTCCAAAGTCGTAAGCGTTGGCAATAATTGAAAATTTTGGAAAATAAAACCCACTTCCCTATTTCGCAATTGGGCGCGCTCATCTTCATTTAGTGTATTGAGGTCATGGCCACACAATTCTACATTTCCTGCATTTGGTGTGTCCAATCCAGCACACAATCCCAAAAGCGTTGTTTTTCCACTGCCTGAAGGACCAACGATGGAAAAGGTCTGCCCTTTTTCAACATCGAAAGTTATATTTTGCAGAACTGTTAATTGTTTTGCACCACTTGTATAGGTTTTCTCAAGACCATTTATCTTTAATATCTTTGACATGTAATTATAAATTTTATGCTACTTATGAATGATGCTCAAAATAAACAATTGGTTTCGAATGCCCTCGCTTTGAACGCACAGAAAATCTTAAAGTTTTGTTATTTTATGGTGTTTAGCTTGTTCTTGATTTCTTGTGGCAACAATTCCAACAAACAAAATAGTGAAGATGTTGAGACGGTTGCTGTCGAAGAAAACGAGAATTCAAAATCCACGGACACCAAAACTATTCTGTTTTTTGGTGATAGCATCACGGCAGGTTATGGATTGGATACTACTGATGATGCTTTTCCAGCGTTGATTCAAGAAAAAATTGATTCTTTGAATTTGAATTATACTGTAGTGAATTCAGGTGTGAGTGGTGAAACGTCTTCTGGTGGCAGAAGTCGTATTGATTGGATTTTAAATCAAGATATTAATGTGTTTGTGTTGGAACTTGGCGCCAACGATGGTTTACGAGGTGTACCGCTATCAGAAACACGCAAAAATTTGCAAGCCATTATAGATGCTGTAAATCAAAAAGATTCAAATACAGCAATTATTTTAGCGGGTATGCAATTGCCACCTAATATGGGTCAGGATTACACTACGGAGTTTAAGGAGATGTATGCGGATTTAGCGGAAAAGAATGATGTCGTTTTTATTCCGTTTATTTTGGAAAATGTTGGAGGTATTAAAGAATTGAATCAAAATGACGGCATTCATCCCACTTCTAGAGGTCATGAAATTATAGCCAATACGGTTTGGGATTATCTTGAACCTTTAGTAAAAATATAGAGTTTTAAATAATTAAACATAAAATAGTTACGATAAAAATATTAGGAATATTAGATGATCTAATTATCAATTTCTAATGACTATTTGTTTTTTCTTTTCTTCTTCCTCCAAATAAGATAAAATACAATAAGCAGAATTGGAAGAATTACATAGACAATCACCTCAAACGGATCTGAAAAATCTAAAGTTTTACCTTCGCCAGGCATTGGTGTGCCATGTGGAATTTGAATTAATAAACAATGTTGTGGGAGCATAAATTTATTCTAAAATGATAGTTTTAAATTTAATAAATTAATACCAAACTACCTTAATTACAATCATATTATATTCTAATAAATCAAATTGAAAACATAACAGATAAACCTTTGTTAAAAGCAAATAATAAGGTTTAATTTTCTATATTTTTGTGAGACTACCGTTTAAATCTAAACTACAGCCATCCTTTTTGTTATTTCACTAAACGTTAAAAATTTAAGTACAATAATTGTGCTTGAATAAAATATTAATTCTATTACCACAAACATTATGATACAAACTATTTTACTAAAAAACAGACCAGCGGGAAAACCTAAACTTTCGGATTTTGAGTTTAAAAAAGAAGATAAAAACTTAACCATTAAAGATGGGGAATTGCTTTTAGAGACACTTTACGTTTCCGTAGACCCTTATTTGAGAGGAAGAATGAGAGATGCTAAATCTTATGTAGAACCTTTTGAACTCAATAAGCCTATAAATTCTGGTGTAATTGCAAAAGTACTGGAATCTAAAAATGACAAGTTTGAAAAAGGTGACCATGTATCTGGGATGTTGGATTGGAAGACACAACAAATTTCTAATGGCAAAGGACTTCATAAAGTAGATTCATCCAAGGCAGATTTAAGTGCTTACTTGGGTATTTTGGGAATGACAGGATTAACTGCTTATTTTGGTTTAACCGAAATCGGAAAACCTAAGGAAGGAGAAACTTTAGTTATTTCCGGAGCTGCAGGCGCAGTGGGAAGTGTGGTAGGACAAATAGGAAAAATTAAGGGATTAAGAGTGGTCGGAATCGCAGGTACAGACGAAAAAGTAGAAATGCTGAAAACCAAATTTGGTTTTGATGCAGGTATCAATTATAATACTACTGAGGACATGAAAGCTGCAATTAATGAAGCTGCACCAAACGGTGTGGATGTGTATTTTGACAATGTTGGTGGTGAGATTTCAGATGCCGTATTATTCAATATAAATAAATTTGCCAGAACCGTAAATTGTGGCGCCATAGCGGTTTACAATGAAACCGAAACTCCAAAAAGCATTAGTGTGCGCCCATTCTTAATTAAAAACAGCGCATCAATGCAAGGCTTTATCGTTTCTAATTTTGAAGAAAAATTCCCTGAAGGCATCAATCAATTATCTAAATGGTTGGCAGAAGAAAAACTAACGTATTCTGAGACGATTGTTGAAGGTTTTGAGAATATTCCACAAGCATTTATAGATTTGTTTGATGGTAAAAACAAAGGAAAAATGGTGGTGAAGGTTTAGGTACAAAAAAGTGAAATGTAATTTTTATGTCTTAATAACACAAGATACAATAGAATGAAGCTTACTTTCTTAGTTAAATTTCTCGCTAAAAGACAGCGGGAGTCAAAAGAGAATCATGACAAGTATGTCCACTTTGCTTGGGGATATTTTATCAACTTTATTATTATCGCAATTTCTATTGTCTTATTTAATCAATGGGTTGGATTGGGCATCTGCTTAATTATGGTTGTTGCTTTAGAATATTTTCAGAAAAAAAATGGTGGTACCAATACTACCAAAGAACAGATCATAGATATTCTTGCTGGTTTTATAACTGCACCTATTTGGGCATGGTTATTACCATTTGTTTTTTAACAAAAAAACCAATGTAAAAATTACATTGGTTTTCTTTACTAATTATTTCTTAAGATTATTTGGGCATAACTACATTGTCTATGGCATGTATAACACCGTTTGAAGCAGGTACGTCCGCCATTATAACTTGAGCCATGCCGCCTTTGGCATCTGTAAGCATTACATTACCATCTTTGATGCTTAGGTCAATCATTCCTCCATTAACTGTGGTTACAGTAAATTTTCCATTATTCTTATTAATGGCATCAATTACTGCGGCAGCATCGTATGCCCCAGAAACCACGTGGTAAGTCAAAATACTTGTTAATGTATTTTTGTTTTCTGGTTTTAACAAGGTATCTACAGTACCATCAGGTAATTTTGCAAATGCATCATTAGTAGGTGCAAATACTGTAAATGGACCATCTCCGCTTAATGTACCTGCTAAATCGGCAGCACCTACAGCTGCAACTAAAGTAGAAAAATTGTCATTTCCAGAGGCTACTTCTACAATATTTGGATCAGTCTCCTCTACTTCCATTACTTCTGCTACTTCTTCAGTTTTAACGGTTTCGTTTTCTTGTTTCTTTTTTTCCTCGCAAGCATAGAAAAATAAAGAAGCCAATAATAAAATACTTAATTTTTTAATAGTTTTCATGATGTGGTTTTTTAGTTATTTTTTTGAAAGGTACTAAAAAACCTATTTTGTTTAACATAATTAACAAAACATTAAACAAATATGAGTGATTTACTTTTTTATTGTACGACCTTGCCAACTGTTATAGCCTATTTTTAGTAAAATACTATTGTAAGAATGCAGGCCTGAACTGTCATACTCATAACCTATTGCAAAACGCTTCGTCCGTGCTCTGTTATTGTCTCGTCCTAAGTTAAACGCTATATCAAAACCTGTGATAAAACCAGAATTTGAAGCCTGCTCATATAATGGTGTTAGACCATAACCGATTTTTGGCTCTAGCACTAAATTTCGCAAAGGCAGGTATATAGCAACCTTTGCAGTAGCTTTTAATTGTAGAGACTCAAAGAAATTAGTGTTTTTTAAAATTCTGGTATTCTCATTAACGGCCATCGTAAAACCGTACGGCAAACGTTGAAAAAAAGAGGTTGAAGAAAACGCTGCTCTAGGTGTAACATGATAACCCACCTCATACCCAAAGGAACTTCTCTCAGTATCATTTAAGCCGTTTTGAGCATATAACATGTGCGAGAATAAAGGATATCGATCTAATTTTAGTACATTTTGATTATTTGCGTAACCTATATCGTAACTAAGTTTCAGAACTGTATTATCATTGCGAAATCGAAAATTATCATTTTCCGTCACTGCAATTTTTGGTTTAAAATGTTTACTCATATAAGCAGTAATTAAACCATCAATATTGTCGTTTGCGTTTTTTGCAATATAAATTGTCACCAACAACTCTTTAATGGCGTTTGCAGCAGCAATAGCTTCAGGTTTAAGTTCACCACCATCATACTCCCATTCTTCATCTGCCAGGCCCTCTATTGAATGTAAAAAAACCATGGTCTCTACATAGTCTTCTTTTTTCGGTTCTGGTTGCTTGGCTGCTTTTGGCCAAAATAAACGTGACAATTGCCAGCTTTTAATATTTATAAGGTCGAATGTCTTGGAGTCTCGGATGGTGTGTTCTCTAGAGTATGAATCTGTAATGGCATGCATTAGAACATATATGCCTCGGCCAGCTTCGCTCGCACCTACAGGATTGTCAATGGTTTCCCTTAATAAGGTATATACCATATTTAAACAATCAGGAAGGGCTTTTTTGAGTATATACGCTTTTTGCATTTCGACATCATCATATTTCCTCAGCGCCTCCATTACATAATGGCTACTTGCCATAAAATGATAAATTTGTCTATCGGACAAAAACTGCCTTCCTAAATCCAAATCTGGATAAGCACTATTTGCCTCGTCATTATCCTTAATAAAACCATTTGCCACCAAAAATTGAAACATCGTTTCTCCATTGGGTAAGCTACCCTTAGGTTTTTGTGCTTTTAATAATGCGTAGGCTTTTCTCTCAATCACGACATGCCCATCAGAAATATGTGCATTAACATATCCAAATGACAAAAAGCTGATGAGGAAAAATAAAAAGCTAACTTTAGTAATCCTAATTTTAATGAATAGCTTCACGAATTTTCTAAATAAATAAGGATATAATAATTATTATGAATGTGATATTGTTTGGTAATTTACAACAATTGATTTTAGCTCATTTAAGTATTAAACCTCTCAATGTTAATTAATTTAATGTATTGCTCTTTTGTTCTTGCTCTTAAATTAATCAATGTTATTCTAAAAATTATTGGTATTGCAATAAGCAGAACCAGAGGTTTAAAGACAGATTAGCTCTCATTGTTTTTTCGATTCTCATTTTCAACATCCCTTGGATCTTTCCTAACTCTCAATGGAATGTCCTCTTCATTACCATATAATTTAAGTTCCTTAATGTCCGCTGGAAGGTTAAATCCTTTCTCATCGAGTGTTTCCTTCACTTTTCGAATAATATTGCCACGAATAATAATAGCAGACTTGCGATAGTCAAAAGTATCTACCCAAAAGTAGACCTTTAAATTGACTGTGCTAGCAGTAAGTTCATCTTCAAATACAAAATTTTCATGGTCTTGGTCATGAACAATATCTGTATTTGCATCAAGTATTTCATGAATTATTTTTTTGGCACCATCAATATCATCTTCATAACCAATTCCAACTACAAAATCGTTTCTATAAAATCCGTCAGCTGTATAGTTTTCTACTGGTTTTGTGAGCACATCACTATTAGGAATGTAAATATCCCGACCATCAAAAGTTTTAATGTGCATAAATCTGAAATTTAAAGCCTTAACCTTTCCGAATAAATTATCTACTTTAATTGTATCATTAATATTAAATGGACGATTAAAAGCTAATATAATTCCAGCTAAAAAGTTTTTCCCAATATCCTGAAACGCAAAACCCAAAATTATGGCGGCACCTCCTGCAGCTGTTAAGAGTCCCGTAGCAACGCCATCTAAACCTGCAACTTGCAACGCTAGCATAATGGCTATGAGGGTTAATGTGATTTTAATAGCTTGAGCCAGAAATCTTGCCATTAAAGGATCTTGGGCCTTCTTTAGAATACGGCTTTTGTAAAAATTAGTAATGGCTTTTGCTATTAAAATACCAGCAATTATTACAAAAATACTGAGTGCTATTCTAGGAAGAGCCGTAATCAGTTTGTCGTAATAATTTTCTATAGATTTTGCTAAAGTTTCAGAGGTATTATCTTGTAATAAAGACATATTTAGATGGTTTTGGTTTTAAAATTAGTGTAGCACTCCGCGTAAGTTTTTGTGAAATAGGCTCCAAATAGCAATATGAGATTAGAGTAAGATACCCAAAGCATAATTAAAATAATCGATCCTGCAGCACCATAAGTGGAGCCTGGCTCCATGGTATTAAAATAAAATGCTAAGACGTATTTACCAATCATAAAAAGAATGGTGGTTAACGCTGCACCAATCCTTACCGATTTCCAAGGTATATGAAGCGACGGGAGATATTTAAACATGGATGCAAAGATCATGTAAATTAATCCTAAGGAGATTAATATATCAAATACAAATATGTATTCGAAAAGGTGTTCGGGAAGAAATCGTTCTAACCTATTGCTAAAGGTGCTTAATATTGATGTCAAAACGAAACTTGTAAGAAGCAGGAAGCCAATAATCAATATAAACCCAAAGCTTTTAATACGATTCATTAAAATCGATACAATATTATTTTTATAAGGGGACTTTGCGTTCCAAATGTCATCAAGTGCTGTTTGAACTTGAAAAAACACAGCTGTTGCCCCATAAATTAAAGTGGCAATTCCAACAATTGTGGCGAATATAGAAGTAGTTTCACCTCCATGACTTTCTATGATTTCTTTTATAGACCTAGCGGTTTCCGGCCCAAGAGCTTTTGAAATTTCTCCAAGTAATTCGCCTTGTACAATTTCTTCTTCCCAAAAGCTACCTACAATTTTTAAGATAATAATTATGAGAGCAGGAAGCGATAAAATGGAGTAATATGCGACAATAGCACTTCGCTGAAAGGGTTCTCCATCAAACCACTCCTTTCCCGTTTTTATTAAAAGCTTGGGTAAATGATTAAATTTAAATTTTTCCACTTTCAAATATACAACTAAGCTTCTCCCCTTGCTGGATAATCTTCTTTTAAGATGTAGTCAACTCCGCTAAGAACATCGTTAAAACTTGGTCGGCCAAATGGCATGGATTGGATGGTTTCCCAGTACACTTTCTGATCTTTATCTAATAAAAATAGACCTGGTTCTGTAAAGTGTTTCGGCTCATCATTAATGCCTTCGGAAATAAAAAGACCCCATTTTCTGGCTTCCTCAATAGGAAATTCAAATCCAATAGGAATATCGGCAATATCCCAATCGTCATACGTGGCCTTTGCGACCTTTTCGGTATCAGAGCTTATAGCAATTACATTAATTCCACGTTCAGTGAATTTGCTTAGTTTTTGCTGAAGCTCTTCCAGCTGCTTTTTGCAAACCGGACAATGTTTGCCTCTGTAAAAAACAATCATCGTAAAATTTTTCGGTGTCTGTTCGCTCAGATCCCATCTGGTATCATTGACTAAATCAATTTCTAGATTAGGTGTTTTTGTTCTTGGCTTTATCATTTTATTTGTTTTTATGTGATTCACACTAAAAATACAAGCCGCTCTCTTGTAGACTTATCTCTTATGAAAAAAATATTACTCTTAATAATAGCGACTTACATAATAAATTGATGGATTAGTGAATACGTCAACATAAAATATTATTGGGTTAACCTTAACCAGTTATTTAAGGGATATTTAAAGAAATCTTAATAAAAAAATAATAAATATGACATTAGATAACAGAGTAATAATAATCACTGGAGCATCCAGCGGAATCGGTGAGGCAACAGCAAAAAAACTGGCCGGAGAAGGTGCTAAAGTGGTTCTCATGGCTAGAACTGAGGATAAGTTGAATAACCTAAAGAACGATATTGAAAAATCTGGAGGAAAAGCATTGGTAGCATCTGGTGATGTGACTAAGAAAAAAGATTTTGAAGATGTAGTTTCAAAGGCAGTATCAGAATATGGTAAAGTAGATGGATTAATTAACAATGCTGGATTGATGCCTCTTTCATTCATTGAAAAGTTAAAAACTGATGAGTGGGACAAAATGGTAGATGTAAATATTAAAGGTGTTTTAAACGGCGTGTCTTCAGTTCTACCAAAACTTATTGAAAATAAGGGAGGAGATATCATAAATATTTCGTCTATGGCGGCACATCGCTATTTTCCAGGTGGTGCAGTATACTGTGCAACAAAATCGGCAGTAAAAATGTTTTCTGAAGGATTGAGACAAGAACTTGCTCCAGAACACGGGATTAATGTGACATCAATAGAACCTGGTGCTGTTGCAACCAATCTTACCGATACTATTACAGACGAAGACATTAAAGATAAAATGTCTGATATGATGAGTATGAACACCTTAGAATCCGAGGATATTGCAAATGCTATCTATTATGCATTATCACAACCAGACCGCGTCAATATTAATGATGTGTATATTGTACCAAGTGAACAGAAATAAAAAAATAATTAAAAAAGATACTATGGAAACTACAACAGATAAAAAAACGATTGAAACAACAAATCCGGCTAATGGAAAGAAATTATCTTCTTATAATGAGATGAATAGTGATCAAATTGAAGAAATTGTTCAAAATTCTCATCAAGCATTTTTAGAATGGAAGAAGAAATCGCACAAAGAGCGCGGTGAGGTCATTAAAAATATTGGTAAAGAACTTCAAAATTACAAGTCTGAATTAGCTGAGCTCATGACCAATGAAATGGGTAAATTGATTAAGCAAAGTCATCAAGAAATTAAACTTTGTTCCGGAATTTGTGAATACACGGCCAAACAGGGTCCAGAGGTCCTTAAAAACGAGGAACGTGAACTATCCGATGGTGGGAAAGGCATAATTACCTACTCGCCTATAGGAATTATATACGGCATCCAACCCTGGAACTATCCAGCTTATCAAGTTATTAGATATGCCATTGTAAATTTAATGGCTGGTAATGCTGTTTTGCTAAAACATGCCGCTAATGTTACTGGCACTGCCCTATTACTTGAAACTATTTTTGAAACAGCAGGTTTGCCAGAAGGATTATTTAAGGTTGTGATAATTAGCCACAACCAATCCGATGAGCTCATAAAGCATAAATTGGTAAGAGGTGTTACCCTTACAGGTAGTCCTGGTGCAGGAAAAACCATCGGTGAAAAAGCTGGTGCTGAATTGAAAAAGACGGTTTTGGAGTTGGGAAGTAATGACGCATATATCATATTAGATGATGCAGATTTAGATGTTGCGGTGAAAAAATGTGTTCAAGGAAGAATCTACAACAATGGCGAAACATGTATTGCAGCAAAGCGTTTTATTGCTGTAGAGGCAATTTATGATGATTTTAAGGAAGCATTTGTAAAAGCCATGTCAGATATTAAAATTGGTGACCCAACAAAAGAATCATCAGATATGGGACCGATGGCACGTGAGGATTTACGTGAGAAACTTCATGAACAAGTACAAAACAGTGTTGTTAAAGGTGCAAAAATTCTTTGTGGTGGCGAAATGCCTGATGGTGAAGGCTATTATTACCCAGCAACAGTTTTAGAACAAGTAGAGCCTGGGCAGCCAGCTTATGACGATGAACTTTTTGGGCCTGTGGCTTCATTGATTAAAGCTAAAGATACAGACGACGCTATGAGAATAGCAAACGATAGTAGATTTGGTCTTGGAGGAGGAATATTTTCTAAAGATGAAGAAAAAGCCGCCGAATTGGCTGAAAAGTATTTTGACACAGGTATGATATTCATAAATTCTTTTGGTCTAGCAGAACCTAATATGCCATTTGGTGGTGTTAAGGATTCTGGTTACGGTAGAGAACACGGAGGATTTGGTATGAAGGAATTTGTGAATACAAAATCTATTATGATTTCAAATGGTTAGAAATAAAACCATAAATTAATATTTAAAGAATGTTAAAATGCTTTGATTCAATTAGATTATTCTGTATATTTATTATATCATAATTGGGGTGCTTAAGTTAGACAGCTGAAAATATACCCATTGCACTTCGTCGGATAATGCCAACTGAAGGAATTATGATTTCAAAGGGAATTAAGATGTAAAAATCTTTTAATTCCCTTTGTTTCTTTTAGGCTTTAAACTTCTTTTATAATTTAAACTAAAAAGGCATCATAAATTTATGATGCCTTTTGCTCTAGATGATAATGCTATTTATTTAGATGCTACTTTTTCTTTACCAATATTTTCTGGTAAAACTATATCCCGTTTTGCGGTAAATAAACTTTCGACTTTTTGCAGTTTTAATATTCTTGTTGGATCATCCTTTTTTGCGATTTTTTTTCGACAAGCTCTCGAGAGCAATGGATCTTGATCAAAAAGGTAAGTACCGATTTCATAAGTATTTTGATTTTCATCTATAACTACAGGAAAAATCTGTTGAAATTGATTAAATCTTCTATCGTTACCAGGAACATATGTGTAAAATGTGTACTTACCATCCTCATTTGTTTTTATCCATGCTCTATTGTAAACGTAACGGTTTTCTTTTTCGTTTCTCAAGTCAAAATCACCATGTTCATCAGCTTGCTCAATATAGAGTACTACATTTTTAGCAGGTGTAACACCATCGCTTTTATATATGGTACCAGTAATTTTAAGTTGATCTGATTTTGATTGAAAATCAGGAATTGTAGCCGTATTACTTATCTTCTGACCCAAATAATCATATATAGGGTTTATTTGATTTATACCATTGGAACCATCCGAAGATTGTGCATTTATAAAATTAAAAACGCCTAAAAGAATGACAAATTTTAAAAAGTAAGAGCGAGTTTTCATGAAATAAAGAGTTTGGGATTGATCAAATTTCTTTTATAAATTTCATAAACCACTATAAACCATACGAATGACTAAATTTAAGGTTAAAGCGTATGGAAGTGCTCGATTATTTCGACGAAATGAAGCTGAAATATAGATAACAATAAGTTATAAGCCTTTAAAGTAGGATGACAGATTTACCAAATTTTGAAAATATGCTCTCATTATAAAAGAGACAAATTCGAAGTATTTATACGTTTATAGGGTGTCAAAAAATTATAAAAATCTATTTTTTGCTATTCAAATACACTTAAAAAATCGAAAATCAGAAAAATGCATTACGTCTATAAAAAACGCATTTTATCCGCTAAAGACGCAGTTTATCCGCAAAATATGCATTTTACATTATAAAATAATCTTAAAAAAATAAGTGAAATAAGTTGGATTTTTTAATTTAATGTATAGATTTGTTGCACAAACATGAACCTAAATCCCTAAATTATGAATACAAAACTTACTCTTTTAAGTGCCTTTTTTATCTTAATGGTCAGTATAGGTTTTGCTCAAAAAAAGAACGAATCCCAAAGTATAATCAGTGGAAAAGTCAATATTTCGAAGTATCATAGTCGTGAGGCTTTAGAGAATATGCCTAAAGGTGAGCTATTAGTTTTATATATAGAACGTATTGAAGTAATTGTAAATATACTACCTAATATTGCTTTTGCAACTAAACCTGGAATTACGATGTCCACCTTAGGCATCCCAGATACAAAAGAAAATAAAAAGGCATTGGAAGATAATATTGAAGCTTCAACCACATATTTTGATAGTACTATAGAATTTCAAAAGAAAATTTTGCCATACTCTGATACGTCAGATTTAATTTCGGCAATTTTATTTTATGAAGAGACGCTAAAATCATTACATACTTATAACGATTTTAAGAAGAACTAAACTTTACTACTTTACCGCTTAATCTTAAGAGACCTTAACAAGTAATTGTTAAGGTTTTTTCATTCTCAGAGTCTAATATTTTCATTTAAAACCTAGAAATGGATAAAAAATGTAAGAAAAGTTCTGTATCATCTTATTAATTTGTGTATTTCATCGATATAATTTGTATTTCGTGGGATTATGTACTATGTTTGATTCATATAGATAGATTGCCCAAAAATCTAAATAATAAATTAACCTATTATGAAAAAAATTACGCTGAGTTTACTAACACTTCTATTGGTATTTAGTACTCTGAATGCACAACAGGAAAAAGGAATTACGGGATACGATAATTGGTTGGATACATGGACAGAATTTAAGCCTAATCAGGCGGTTTATGGTAAACCTACCCAAATCATAAGCGGTAATATTGATAAAGACACCAAGCTTTTCAAAAAAGATATCTATTTATTGATTGGCGATGTGTTTGTAACCAACAACGCTATTTTAACTATTGAGCCAGGCACTGTAATTATTGGTGATTTCAAGACTAAAGGTTCTCTTACAATAAGTAAAAATTCTCAGATCATTGCAGAAGGCACACCTACAGATCCAATAGTTTTCACATCTAGTCGAAGTGATAAAAAAGAAGGCGATTGGGGCGGATTATTTATTCTAGGAGATGCTCCTATTAACACTTTTGGAAATGAGACCTCTTTAAATTTTGGCTTAAAGCCTAACTCAACAAGCGACATTAGTTTTGGCGGTGATAATCCCAATAGCAATTCCGGTATATTAAAATATGTACGTATTGAATTTGCTGGTAAGAAAACTCGTGATTTTGGCAATTTTAATGGATTAACTTTAGCAGGCGTGGGTCGTGATACTACAATCTATAATGTAATGGTGAGCTATTGCGAAGGAGATTCCTTCAATATTATGGGTGGTGATTTGATATTGGTAAAACTTATTTCATTTAGGTCAAGTCAAAATGATTATCAATTTAATTATGGTGCTCAGTGCAACATTCTTAATTCCCTAGCTGTCAGATCTCCTTACATCTCTAGTCCGGATGGGTCTAAAGTACTGTCAATTAAATCTTATGACCAAGAAGAAAACATGAATATTGCAAAAAAGGAAAGCCGTGTTTTTGCAGAAAATCTTACAATGGTAAATATTTCCAACGATCTAGAGTCTGATATTAAGATTGGATTAGTGCAAGAAGCTATTTATATAGGTGTAGATACTCACTTCACAATTAGCAATAGTGTGATTTCTGGATTTAGTCCAGCGGTTATTTTAGACGAAAAAATAATGATTAATGCTCAAAATCTTGAGAAAATTAATTTTAACAAGACCTATTTCAATAATTGTAATGGGAACATCTTCTCTAAATATAACAGCAATAATGAAGATCTGGAAAGCTGGTATGGTAGCCGCGCCTTTGATAATGTTTATTCCAAAGGTCCAGATTCTGAAACATTTATTGATGCTAGCAATAGCAGACAACCAGACTTTAGATTAAGAATCAATAGAATCATAGCTTCAAATGACTATGAAGACTATGACGATCCAGACGAAGATTAATGAACTGACTTTAATTCTTTAATTTTTAACCAGACGCGTATAGGATAGACAACTACAACCTAAATTAAATGAACTCGAATTCTACGCTTAATAAACTTATTTTCCTATGGTGCTTTTTTGTTTTCCAAAAACAATTAAGCGCACAAATGGTTATAGGTACTCCTAATTTGGGTTTTACTCAGGCTTGTGCTAGTGAATCATTTAACGACTACAGTGCTACATTTGTATTTTCCCCAGAATCAGCAGCACAAGCTACAAATCAATTTATTGTTGAAATGTCTGACGCTACGGGCGATTTTACCAATGCGACAATTCTTTACACATCTACAGCAGGTTCTATAACCACATCACCAGCTACTTTAAATTTTTCGATACCAGAAAACTCTGCAGGAGAAGGCTACAGAATTAGAATAAAAAGTACGGCTCCAGAAGCTACTAGTGCTGGTTCAATATCATTTGCAGCTTATTATAAAGTGCAAGATTCACCTTTTACCATAAACAATTTAGTTTCGACTGGTGCGTATTGTTCTGGCGGTAGTTATTTATTGACTATTGATAATCCAGGAAGAGATTCTAACGATTCGCCACTGCTCTACCCTTCACTTACATTTTATTGGTATAGGGAAACAAGTCCTACCACTTCGGAATTTGTGGAGGAAGGCCCAGAATTAAATGTCAGCACAGAAGGTACTTACTTTGTAGAAACAAATTATGGCACATGTACTTCCAACTCGTTTTCAAACCGAGTAACTATTAGTGAAGTCACCTCTGGCAATGCAAATGCTACAATTGTTTCAAGTTTAGGAAATCCTTATTGTCCCGAACAAGGTTTGACGACATTAAGTACTATTGGCGGTAACTCTTACCAATGGTTTAAAGACGGTATTGCTATTCCAGATGCTACTGACCAAATGTACCAGACTAATGAATCGGGTGTTTTTTCTGTGGAGGTAGATTTAGGAAGTTGCGAAGCCGCAGGTTCAATTAATTTGATTAGCGAATTGTTTGAAAGTTCCATTAATATACCAGAAATCAATTACTTAGAATCCGGCAGTAATTTAGAAGTTATTGTAACTGCATCGGCTCAAAACCCTGTGTTTGAATGGTATTTGGGGAATCAATTAATTACTGACGCAACAACTGAAACATATTTGGCTTCAAATTTTGGAAACTACAGTGTGGTCATTTCGGAAACTGCAGGTTGTAACGGAGCGGTACAATACGATTTTACTATTGAGGAAGCCGCAGACCCATTTCCAGATGTGGATCAAATTCCAAATGTTATTAGTCCCAATGGTGATATGATTAATGATACCTGGGTGATTCCACAACAATTTGTCAGTGGCACCAATACTGAAGTCATGATTTTAACCAACAGAGGAAAAGTGATTTTTAAAACCAATGATTATCAAAATAATTGGCCAGAAAACGATTTGGAAACTAACAATGTAAACCAAATATACTATTACGTGATAACCACGGCAGATAATAAAACTAAAAAAGGATCTATAACTATCATAAAGTAAAGTGAAAATAACGCTAACCATACTAATCTTTCTCTGTGTTACACAGATGCTCCAAACTCAAGAAGATGATGGTGTGGTTGCGCTTAGTATTCCAGTTAGAAACTCGTTAACGCTTAATCGATTTGTGATGAATCCAACATTTAGTTTTGTAAGGGAACAGACCAAATATATATCTATTACCAACAAAAGAGAATGGGTACAGTTTGATAATGCTCCTGAAACTTATTTAGCCAGTTTTGCTGGTAGATTTGGTGAAAATATTGGAGCTGGTGTTGGCTTTTTTCAACAAAATTATGGCGTGCTGACCACCTTTGGCGGTGTTTTCAATTTTGCATACAATGCACAATTATCACGATTTAGCAATCTAACCTTTGGTCTTAACATGGCTGCCTACAGTAGTGGTATTAATACTTCTAAAACTGTAACTAATTTTGAAGACCCATCGTTACAAAACGTACCATCTAACTTTTTGATGACGGTAAATCCTGGTATAAATTATGGAACAGATTTTTTCGATTTTGGGGTGTCTATAAATAACCTAGTCACATACAATTTTAATACCTCAAAACTAATAGAAGAAAATCCAGAACAGGGTATTCAAGGTCATATCATGTATACTGGCTTTATAAATAGTAGAGGTTTTTTCGATGAGAGTAAGTTTTCAGGATTGTTGCGATCAGAGTTCAAAACAGACGAAACCATTATTTCTGCCATGGCAATGGTAACTGTGCCAAAAGGTATTTGGGCTCAATTGGGCTTCAATACAGTATTTGGTGCATCTGGAGGTGTTGGGCTTAACATTACTAATTCTATTGCACTTGAGTATAATTACGAAACACCATTAGGAGACTTAAATGTTTTTGGCCCTTCCCATGAGATATCCTTGGCGTATAGGTTCCAAAACAATAGAAATTTTGATTATAGTAATGAGGAAGAAGTAGCAGGAATCTTCTCAGGAATGAAGCCACGAAGAGCATCTTCCAGAAGGAGAAATTCAAATAGAAAAAATAACACTACAACAGTTGCCTCAAGAGACACGAATAAAGAAGCTAATGAAGAGGATAAAACGAATCAGTCTGGAGAAGCATTAAAAAAATTGGAAGCTGAAAAAATAGCTAAAGCCCAAATTGAAGCTGAAGAAATAGCTAGAATAGCTGCTGAACAAAAGGCAAAAGAGGAAGCAGACGAAAAAGAAAGATTGGCAGCTCAAGTAGAAGCTCAAAGAGTTGAAACCGCCAAACAAAAAGCTCGTGCTACGATAGCAGCTCAAAAAGCCCAAGAACAGAAAGACGCTGAAGCAAAAGCCAAATTATTAGCCGAACAAAAAGCTAAAGAAGAGGCCGAAGCTATAGCAATTGAAAAGCAACAGCAAGAAGATGCAAAAAAACAAGCTGCAGCTGAAGCACAAGCAAAATTATTGGAAGAGCAGAAAGCTAAAGAATTGGCAGAGGCACAGTTAAAAGCTGAACAAGAACAGAAAGCAATAGAGGAAGCTGATGCTAAACTTTTAGAAGAACAAAAGCAAACTGAAATTGCTGCTAAGTTAGTATTGGAAGAGCAAGCTAAAATTGATGCCGAAGAAAAAGCGAATGCATTAGCACAACAACAAGCCATCCTAGAAGAAGAAAGAAAAGTAAAAGAAGAAGCGGAGGGGCAAGCGCAATTAGAAATCGACAAATTAGCCGAACAAGAATTAATTTCTAATCCGCAAGATGCTGTTGGCAAAGCGTTATATAGTTTAGACCAACAAGCCAAACAGTCGGAAGCCGAGCAGAATATATTACTTCAAAGATTAAATGAAGTTGTAATATCTAAAGACCAAACGCTTAGGGATTTAAAAGAAGAAAATGATTTAAGCGAAAAAGGTATTGCTGTCGCTCCAAAACCATTTAAAAGTATTACAGCCGAAAACAATGAACTAAAAGCTATAAAAGCAGATTTGGACAAAATAATTGAAGATAGAAATCAAAAAATCGAAGAACTTAAATCTTTATATGAAGACAATTACCAAGCCGATACATTGACCAACGATGTGGTTATGCTCTATTATAAAAAAGAAATTAAAAGATTAACGGCAGAACAACTAAAAGCAATCCAGACTAAAGCAAGTTTAGATGCACAACTTGAAACTATTAGAGTAGCAACAGAATTTGAGAGAAGAAGAAGAATTAAGCGTGCGGCATTTGATAATGAAGAAAAGCGATATACTCAGGACAGGGCAGTCTTAAAAAGTTTAAAGGAGAACACGGCTCTAACAAGCACACCATTCAAAGCTTCTGATTTTGACTTTGGTGAAAAACAGAGTGAAAATATTAAGATATTAAAGAATGTAAACAATGTCGAAGATGGTTATTTCCTTGTGATTGCTGTTCATAACGATCTAGCAAAAAGGGATGAATTTCTTAAGAAAGTCATTGCTTCTGGGCGTAATAATGTAGATTTCTTTTATGATGTTAATACTAGCAATTATTATATCTATTATGATAAGTTTGACAGTATTGGAGCCGCAACTGAAGGAATGAAAACTAAAGGAAACAGACCGTATAATGTAAATATGTCATTAATAAAAATAGAAAATTAAGAATAAATAGTTAAGCACCAGTTCTTTTCTCGATATGCCCCTTGAAAGAATAGAACAAAAAAAACCAAACCATGAAAAAACCTACTTTTTCAAAACTTGTAATTGTATTCACATTTTTGCTATTTGGGGTGAATACATTTGCGCAAAACTACGAACCTTTTACTCCACGTTTTAATCAAGATCTCAAAGGAGATATTGTTCTAATTGGAAACAATATTTTAGGACCAGACAATAATGCGTTTAACGACGGTACGGTTTATAACCATAATGTAGATATGCAATATATAGACATTGATGGAGACGCTTCGACATTCTCATCCTCTAGTGCAGATTTAGAAATTCCAAACCCCAATTGCTATCGTATTATATATGCTGGATTATATTGGGGAGCCGTAAATCCAGGAGGTGATCCAATTACCGAAGTAAAACTTAAAGGTCCTAGTGGAGGTTATAATGATATAACAGGTACTATTATTTATGATGCTAACGGCACAACTGTAGATGGCGGAGACAGTTTTTCGTATGCGTGTTTTGCAGATGTCACAAATATTGTAACTGCTTTTGGTAGTGGTGCAGATTTAGGTACCTATACTGTGGCAAATGTATCTTCTGCGCTTGGCCAAACAGATACCTTTAATCCATATAATGGCACAGGGCAATCTGCTGGATGGTCTTTGTTTATTGTTTATGAAGACCCAACACTGCCAGGTAAATCCATTACAAGTTTTGATGGTTTTAGTGCCATTAGTGTACCAGGTGCAAATCCTTCACTGGATATTCCGGTTAGTGGTTTTAGAACAGTCCCTGCTCCTGCTCCTGTTCGTGCAAATTTTGCATTTGCAACTTTAGAAGGTGATAGTCCTATTTTAGGTGATCGTTTATTGTTAAATGGCACACCCTTGTCGACAGCAGACCGCCCAGAAACTAACTTCTTTAATAGCTCTGTGACACGTTTGGATGCGACTCCAGTTAACAATAGGGTTCCTAATAGTTCAAATACATTAGGTTTTGACACTGGTGTGATAGCGGTACCCAATCCAGGAAATACATTAATTGCAAATGATGCTACATCTGCAACTGTAACATTAGACACAAGTGGAGATACTTATTTTCCATACCTATTTGTTTTTGCGGTTGAAATTATTGAGCCGGATATTGTGCTTACTAAAATTGTTGAAGATGATGCAGGTAATGATATAGGTGGTGAATTGGTTGGTTTAGGAGCGTCTTTAAACTATGTAATTGGATTTCAGAATACAGGAAATGACAATGCTACCAATTTTCAAATCAGAGATGTGTTACCGATTAACATTATTTTTAATTATCCTACTGATCTTGTTTTGCCACCTGGTGTCACGGTTCAAAGTTATAATCCTGCTACTAGAGAAATTATATTTTCAATTGAAGATTATTTAGTCGAGGAAAATGATCCTGTCTATGAAATTAGAATTGAAGTTCAGGTTGTAGATGAATGTAATCAATTAGCAGATGCTTGTTCTAATATTGTTACCAATCAGGCTTTTGCTTCGTATAATGGATTTTTTAATCCAACTTTTACAGTAACTGATGACCCTAGTTTAAGCAGTAACACTGGTTGTTTGTTAACACCACAAGCTACTAACTTTTTAGCCGATTTGGATTGTACATTTATTCAAGAAGAAATACTTTGTGGAGAAAGTTTGCAGCTGACAGCCGCTGACGGCTATGATACCTACTCATGGTCTACTAGCCCAACAGGAACTCCTGTTATTGGAACAACCCAAACAATTACGGTTACAGAGACTGGTACCTACTATTCTTTCAATACTGCAATTGCTCCTTGCCAATCGATTGAGCAACAATACAATGTTCAACTCTTTGGTGGCGATATAGAAAATCCAGTAATTCCCTATGCAGATGAGGTTGTGACTTGTCCTAACGATGGTAAGTTGCTGCCAAACATATTTTTATGTGGAGCAAACGATTCAAGATTTATTGAAACCAATATTTCAGATTCAACATCAATTATTTGGGAACAATTGGATGAATCGAGTTGTACTGCTGTCGCAAATCAAGATTGTGCTAATGAAGATGCAGCTTGTACTTGGAACGAAGTTGCAACTGGACCTAACTTTCTTGCGAACACTTCGGGACAATTTAGATTAACAATTAACTATCCTGGAGGCTGCTTTGTTCAGTTTTATTTTAACGTTTATCAAAATGTGTTAAATGCTTCAGTTGATGCGACGGATATAATCTGTACAACGCCTGGAAGCATCACCGTAAATGATGTACCGACTGGTTATGAATACAGTATAGATGGTACCAATTATCAAGCTAGCAATTTATTTACTGTAAATACAGCTGGAACTTATACCGTATATATCAGACAGGTTGGGATCCCAACCAATCCTTGTGTATTTACAGTGCCTGACGTTCAGATTAGAGAACGGGATTTTACGGCATCTGCAACAGTAACACAACCATTATGTTATGGTGAATTGGGAAGTATTCAATTAGCAGCAAATGATGTTGATCCTCAATATGAGTTTTCATTATTTAATGGTGCGACTTTAGTCAACAGTGTTGGGCCAGTTACATCAAATACACATGTATTCGACAATTTAAACCCAGGGACATATACAGCAACTATAGAAACTGAAAACGGCTGTTTATTTTCTGAAGATATTACAATAGTTGAGCCTCCTTTACTAACGGTTTCTGCCGCATTGACTGCACCATTAACATGTACAGATGGGGAAATCACAGTATACGCTGAAGGTGGAACACCTCCCTACTTTTATTTTGTAAACAGCACAACGGTGTTTCAAACCGTTCCTGAAATCGTTGTGACATCTGCAGGGACTTATAATATCACTGTTATTGATTCTAATAACTGTAGTGCAAGTACAACTATTAATGTTGGTCAAATTCCTGAACCAGATTTCAATATAAATACAACAGACATTCTTTGTAGTGGCTCAGGTAATACAGGAACTATTGAAATAGATGTGACTAACCCGAACGGGAACTCTGTTCAGTATAGTATTGATGGAGGAGTAACTTTTGTGAATTCATCAGTTTTCACGGGATTAACGGCTGGAAATTACGATGTAGTAGTTCAATATACGTCTGGTCCTTCAGTTTGTGAGACAAATCCTCAAACTGTAACTATTATTGAAAATGATGCTATTTCTGGAACGGCCGAATTATCTGCTCCTTTTACCTGTACGGATACTGGAACAATTACCATTACAGGAGTTACAGGTGGAGATGCTCCATATATGTACAGTATTGATGGGGTAAATTTTCAAAGTGGGAACACTTTTACTGGATTAAGCCAAGGCACATATACGGTCACAATTAGCGATGCTAATAACTGTACGTTTATAACTAATGACATTACAATTGAAGCACTTAATCCACCCACGGATTTAATGTTTGATAATACTCCGATAGATTGTGCCGCAAATACCACAGCCATTACTGTCACAGGGACCACTGGTGGAACCGGTACACTTGAATATCAAATTATAGCACCTGCTAGTGCTGCAACAGCTTATCAAACTTCAAATGTTTTTGCTGGATTAGATCCAGGAACATACACCTTTCAAGTAAGAGATGAAAACAACTGTGTTTATAGTGAATCTTACACCGTAGATCCACTACCAGTTACTACGGTAGATATTCTACTTACTGAAGGCTTGGATTGTACTGCAACACCTGATGCTGTTATTTCGGGAACGATCTCGGGCACAGCTTCATTTACATATGCGGTTTCAATAAATGGTGGTGCTTATACAAATTTAGGAGCAACTGGTTCAGCATTTACTTATACCACAGCGTCTGCTGGAACTTACCAATTTGAAATTACAGATGGTAATGGTTGTACTGTAGAGTCTAATATAGTTACTGTAAATCCTATTACTCCACCTGAATTTGATATTATTACACAAACTCAACCTATTCTTTGTAATGGAGAGGCCAATGGTGCAATTGATATTACAATTGATACAGCTTTTGGCACTCCACCATATATTATCAACGTAAATAATGACACCACTGGCACTGATTATGGAACACAAACTTCCGGTTTAACTGCAGGAGCATATACCATTACATTAACAGATGCTAATTTTTGTACAGCAACGGATACTGTGGTAATCAATGAACCCAATGCTATTGATTTTGATTTAAGCAAAGTAGATATTACCTGTAATAATCCTGGAGGATCTTCCTTAGGATCAATTACTGTTGAGAACGTTTCAGGAGGTACGGCACCTTTCACGTATTATATTTCAAATAATTTTGGTGATGTCATCCCAGGAAACCCATATTCTGCAACGTCAAATGAAGATCACACCTTCAATATTATTGATTTTGGAACTTACACAATAAATGTAGTTGATGATAATGGCTGTAGTCTTTCTCAGCAAATTGTTATTGCTTCTCCTCCATCGGATTTGGATATCAACATTTCAACCACAGTACCTGACTGTGTTTCTGGTGGAACAGCTGTAGTTACTGCAATATCTGCTGTTGGAAGTGGTAGTTACGAATTTGGAATTTTAGAATTCAACTCAATTCCTTATACATCGACTTATTTTGCACCGGACGTGCCTGGTGGTGATACAAGAACATTTTCAAATTTAATTCCTGGTGTGATTTACACATTTGTGGTTCATGATTTGGTGACTGATTGTTACTTTGTGAAATCTGCAGATGCACCAATAGATCCAGCATCACCATTAACATCATCGGTAGTTCCAAACAACGTAGCTTGTGTTGGTGAAGCCAATGGTAGTGTTACTTTTACAATTGATAATTTTGATAACACTACAGCATCTGTAGATTATGCTATTTACACCGCTTTTGACAATACTTTAGTTGATGGGCCAACCAATTTACCAGTAACATTCGGTACTCCAGAAACAGTAACAACTCCAACGCCTGGCACGTTGTCACCTGGACAGTATTATATTGTATTCACTGAAAACGGAACAGGGTCATTCAACGGTTGTCAATCTGCATCCGCAATTTTTGAAATTTCAGAATCTGCAGTGCCTTTGGATTTGAATGTTTTTGTAGATCAAAATGCGAATTGTAACCCTAATTCTGGCGTGATTTCAGCGATTGGACAAAACGGTACTTCTCCTTATGAATATCAAATTACCACATCAGCAACTGCTCCTTTAGCAACAGACGCTGCATGGAATTCCAATAGTGTTTTTAATGTTGATGCTGGCACATATTATATTCATGTACTTGATGCTAATGGATGTATTGTAACAAGTCCCGCAACAATATTGCCTGAGGATCCATCACCTATGATTACAGCAACTGTAAACAATCAATGTACTGTGACAGAAGGTAATTTTGAAATTGATGTGTCATTAGCCTCAGCTGGAATACCACCATATACCTTTAGTATAGATGGAGGTGCTTTTCAGTCTGGAACTGCTCCATTTACCATTTCAAATCTTTCATCTGGAATACATACTATCGAAATTAACGATGCTAATGGTTGTGGCAATTTAGTTTCTGTAAATATTGAGCCACCTTTAGAATTAACACCTCAGGTTACTTCAATTCCATCTTGTAACAATGATGATGGTCAAATAACCGTTATCGGCTCAGGAGGTTCTGGTACTTATGCATATGCAATAACTCCGAATCCAGCATCAACCTCATTAAGTGGCAATGTATTTTCGGGTGTGCCATCAGGATTATATACAATCACTGTAAGCGACATAGTAACATCATGCACAGAGGATGTTGAGATTTTTGTACCTGAAGCTACACCTCCAACATTTACAACAGTACCAACTGGAGTAACATGTTTTGGTGATAATTCTGGATCTTTTGAAATTTCAGTTAATAATTATTCAGGCGCCTATACTTACGAAGTGTTTGATAGTTTAGGTGTTTCAGTTTCAGGACCAATTAATGCAAATACTGCTGTAAATCCAGAAACTGTAAACGGAATGTCTGCTGGAACGTATTCTGTAGTAATTACGGAAACAGAAAGTCCATTTTGTTCAACTACTTCTGACGTTACAATAATTTCTCCGGCTGAAGCTTTAGATTTAATTGCTACTGAAACTTCTGACGTAACTTGTGATAACAATCAAGGTACAATTACAGCAGTTGCGTCTGGTGGATATGGTGATTATGAATACGAATTAACAGGTGATGCTACCGTTGCTTATTCAGCAAATGGAACCTTTCCAAATTTATCAGCAGGTACATACATAGTAAATGCACGAGATGCACAAGGTTGTGTTGTTTCTGAAACCATTATTTTGGAAGAGCCTACTCCTATTGATGCTACATTTACCCCAAGCACTACGCTATTATCTTGTTTTGGCGACCAAAATGCAACTATAACTGTTAATGCTGTCACAGGTGGACAAGGAAGTAACTATACTTATACGCTAAATACAATTTCCCCAACGACAAGTTCATCAGGACCTCAAACTTCAAATGTGTTTACAGATTTAGGAGCTGGAACTTACAATGTTGTAATCACCGATGGATTTAATTGTAGTACGACCTCTTTGGATATAGTTATTGACAATCCTGCTGAAGTAATGGCAAGTTTAGTTGCGAACACTACTCCAACTTGTTTAACCGATGGCACGTTAACCTTAAGCGCAAATGGAGGGACAGGACCATATACCTATAGTACAGATGAGACCTTTACTACGACATTAGGATCATTTGCGGCTTCAACAACGTTTTCTGTGACGCCAGGAACGTATCAATATTTTGTTCGTGATACTAATGGCTGTATTGCAGATGTTTCGAACGAAATCACAATTGATCCATTACCAGCTCTGACTATTAATTTAGATTCAACAAATCCAACGATTAATTGTACTGGTGATAATACAGGAACAATTGTTGCTATGGCTCAAGGTGGTCTAGGAGATTATGTTTATACTTTATTAGATGGAGCTGGGAACCCGATTTCCGCTGTGCAGAGTAGTCCAGGTGTCTTTACGGAATTAATTGCCGGAAGTTACAGAGTTCGTGTAGAGAGCGGTGATTGTGAAACTACTACCGCCGTGATTAATATCACAGAACCAACAACATCACTGGATGCAGCCTTAGCTGTAAGTGATGTAACGTGTAGTGGAACAGATGACGGTTCTATTGAAATTACAGCAACAGGAGGAACCGGAATTATTAAATACGCTATTTCTCCACAGTTGAATCAATTTTTTGAAACCAATCTATTTGAAGATTTGGCACCAGGTGATTATGATATCATCGTGCAAGATGAATTAGGTTGTTATTTAACCTTTCAAACAACCGTTTCGGAACCAACACCTGTGTTAATTACAATTGTTGCCGATTCACTCTTCCCAGAAGTATGTGAGGGTGACTCTAACGGAGAATTCAGTATTGATATTTCTGGTGGAAACTTACCGTATAGTGTGAGTTTGGATGATTACGACGGTCCTTACACTACAGGTACGGCAACACAAACAATTTTCGATTTTACCAACTTAGGTGGTGGAGATCATATTGTATACATCCGTGATGCCCAAGGTTGTGAATCGGAGTGGAATATAACCTTCCCTGATTCCGTAATTATTAACCCAGAGGTTATTGTCGAATATACTTGTGAGAATAATAGTCAAGGCAATATGGTTACTGTTACAATTGATGATAGTAATACAGATCTTTCGCAGTTTGATTATTCCCTAAATGGAGGTGCATACCAAGCAAGTAATATTTTCACAAATGTACCAGTTGGAACGGGACATTATATTGAAGTACGACATACCGACGGTTGTATCCAAAGCACAGAATTATTTGATATTGAAGGATACGAACCTGTTACCTTAACGCTTACCGAAGGCGAATTGAATCAATTTATAGCTAATGCTTCAGGTGGTTCTGGTGATTATCAATTTACAATGAATGGTGAAGACTTCGGTGATGTATTTACCTATACGATTACAGAGTCTGGACTATATGAAGTCACAGTAACAGATAGTAGTGGCTGTATGGCAACTGCTCAAATAGAACTGGAGTTTATTGATATCTGTATTCCAAATTGGTTTACACCAAACGGTGATGGTGAATTTGATACTTGGGCACCTGGTTGTACTGAAAATTATCCAAATCTCACATTCGATATTTTCGATAGGTATGGTCGTAAAGTAGCTACTTATAGAGTTGGCGAAGTTTGGGATGGCAGGTATAACGGTACTGAACTACCTACTGGAGATTATTGGTTTGTAGTGAAAACAAATGATCCGAACATAGACAGAGAATTCGTTGGACATTTTACATTATACAGGTAATGCAATTAAATAAAACTAAAAAGATGAAACATCTAACACTATATATATTATTCTTCGCTATGTCTATTGGATATGGTCAAGAATTAAACTTGCCTGTATTTACCCAATACTTGGCAGATAATGATTTTGTGATTTCTCCAACTTATGCAGGAATTGGAGATAATTTAAAAATAAGAGCCAATGGGTTAACACAATGGGTTGGAATTAAAAATGCACCAGATAATCAATCCATTTATGCAGATTTTAGAATTTCCAATCGTTCTGGAGTTGGTGTTTCGGCCTATAATGATAAGAATGGAAATACAAGACAGAAAGGAGTTAAGTTTTCGTTTGCACATCATTTGATTTTAGATTATAAATCCAAACAATATCTATCTTTAGGTTTATCCTATAACATTAATAGTTTTAGGATAGATACAGAGAATTTTAACACAACTTATGATGTCCCTATTGTTGATCCAAGCATTGATGGCGATCGAGCTATAAGCAACAATAATTTTGATGCTGGTATCCTCTATCGTTACAAAGCATTTTACATTAGCTTGAATGCCAACAATCTCATTTCAAAAGATATTGATGATTTTACAGGAGTTGAGCCGTCTCAATTATTAAACTATCAATTATATTCAGGATTGGTTCTTAGAAGCAAAACCAACAAAAATATCGAATTTGAACCTTCAGTATTTTTCCAATTATTTGATAGCGATAACCGATCGAGTACAGATCTCAACTTTAAATATCGAAAATTTAACAGAGATGGCGATTACTATTGGATAGGTGCTTCTTACCGTTTTTTAAATGATCAATTTTTAAATCCACTTAATATCGGTCCTATGGCAGGAATATCATATCATAACATATACTTTGCTTATTCATATCAGCTAACCATCAATGATCTTTCTGGCTTCAACTCAGGAACTCATATGATCACAATAGGTTTGGATTTGTTGCAGAGCGCAAGTAATTGTCCTTGTACTAAGGGCACTAGCAGAAGTCAATACCGCTAATTTTCAATCTTTTCGACAATAGAAAAAACGCCATTGTATCGAATAGTCGTTCTGTTGAGACTATTAATAATAACGGTTGCTTTACGATTTGGGAATAAAATCATTGTCACCTCACACTCCTCTGAATCGTTGGTAGCTCTAAAATTCAAGGTTATATTTTGCTTTTTATCATTTTCCTCAATTTTTAATTTCCGAGGGCTCCCTTCGAGTTCTATTTTTCCATTATTAATACTGCCATACGTCGGATTTCTTAACTCTCCATAATACGACAATTCAGAATTTACCGAATCTTTTGAGATATACATATAGTCGTTTCTATCATTTAAATAAATCCTACTACTCACACTCCCTGTTTGTCTCAGTAAATAATTTGATGCGGCTACAAAACCAAAAGTTTGTGTTGGTGAAGCAGATTCGGCCTCAAATCTAATAGGCGATGTTAATATAGACGTCTTTAAATCGTTAAAAGCAGCTCTGTCAGATTCCGAAATATTCTCTTTAGATGCTCCACAGTTCAACAAAAGCAAACAAAACAAAATACTGATTGTAAAACTTGTCCTTTTCATACTCTTAAGATAAATTATTTTGTACAAATAGAATTCAAAAAAAATGTTAATAATTCGTAGCTTAATTTTTGAAAAATTAAATGGATTGAGCCAAACATGGAAGAATTAATTAGATTTTAGTTACTATTTGCAACTTAATACCAATTTATATTCAATTAATCGAAAATAAATAGTATCGAGAAAATGATGAAGTAATTTTAATTACTGATATAATTGATTATAGCGTTCATTTAATATCAGCCCTCATGAAGTTATTATTATCAAAATCTCTTTTATTGTCATGTTTTCTCGTAAGCTTTTCACCTATAGCACCCACTCAACAAGAAGCTCAAATTGTTAAAAATTCTGTTTTTACTCATTTAGGCTTAGTTACAATAGAAATTAAGGATTCTCAGAAAAATTTTTCAACTGATATTTATTTCAACACCAATGCGTCTCAAGGTTTGGATCTTGGCTATGACGCCTCTTTGATAGGAGGTGTAGCGCCTCCATTCTCAGTTTACTCATTTCTAGTAGAAGAAAATGATGGAACACCAATGGGAATTCAGTCATTAGGTGAGAACGAGTTGGGCAATGTCACCGTTCCTTTGGGAATCAATTCAACAGAAACACAACAGATAGAAGTCAGTATAAAGGAAATAACAATACCTGAATCAGTATTTGTATATCTTGAAGATAAATTAACCGGAATGTATACACTTCTAAATGATGAGAACTATACGTTTTTTCCTGATGAAAACATGGCCAATGGAGAGAGGTTTCTTGTGCATTTTGAATCTGAACTATTAGATATTAATATGTTTAAATCAAATCTCCCAGAAATTACTTTTAATCAAAACCTAAAACGTATTGAGGTTAAGGGTTTAGTGGGAGAAAAACAGCTAATTGAAATTTTAAGTTTATCTGGTCGTAAAATTAGCTTCAAAATGTTGAATGCAAATAATTTAAGTTGTTCTATTGATGTTTCTACTTTAACAACAGGTATTTACATTATAGTTATCAAAAATTTCGGATATCAGCGTTCTCAGAAGGTCTTAATTCATTAAACATGATCCTCCGAAATCAAGAATTAGACTTTGAAATGTCACTTTTCAACCTTTATAAAAATTATTATTTCATTTAAAAGAGTTATTAATCCATTAAACGATTTTAATTCGAATCTCATTTTCAAATGATTAGTTTTAAGTGCTCTAAATGAAAAAGATTAATCTAATATCGCTTATAAAAATCTGCGCTTTTACCGTTTTTCTAGGTAGAGCCTATCAATTTTATTTTTTTGGAGCACCATTTCGAGCAATTTTATGGGATGAGAGCCTTTTAACTCCGATAGTTGAAGGCTTGTCCGATTACACATGGTATGATTATGCTACAAGCGAATCTGTAAATACATGGATAGATGGGTTTACAAGATTTTGCGGTATAATTTTGTTTTTAGGTGCCATTACTAGCCTTTTTTGGGATAATTTAAAATATCACCTTTTCAAAAAAATCATTCTGGTATTATCGTTGTTAATTCTCGTAATTCTAGGGATTTGCATGGTAAAAGACAGTAATTATGATATTTTGAAATTGTTTGAATTGAGCATGCAATTTGCGGCACCCATCATTCTTTTATTGTATGGTTCAAATATGAATAGCAAAAAAGTACTGCTCATTTTGAAAATAACCACGGCACTAACTTTTATTCCTCATGGTTTATTTGCCATGGGACTAATTTATCTACCAGGTCATTTTGTGGATATGACAATTTTGATATTTGGAGTGAATGAAGCTCAAGCTACATCATTTCTTTTCATTGTTGGTTTATTGGATGTCATCTGTTCGTTTCTTATATTTATACCAGGTATATCAAAATACGTACTTATTTATATGGTATTTTGGGGTTTTGCTACAGCCTTTGCTCGAGTGTTTGCTGGGTTCAATCAAAACTTTTTATGGTCTTCCCTGCATAATAATGCTTACTTAACGGTATATAGGCTTGCGCACGGATTTGTGCCGCTAATTGCTTTGCTATTAGAACATAATGCAAAAAAGGAAAAGATAAAAATTACAACCCCATGAAATTTAAAACAATATTAATATTTCTTTTTTTGGCCACCTTTCTATTTGGGTTTGGCAATACAGATAAATACCGCTTGATATTACGGAGTGATCCTGCTACGACCGCTACCGTGGGATGGAATCAAATTTCTGGGAATGATCCTATTCTATATTACGGCACAACGGATTTTGGAACCACAGTTGGTTCTTATCCTTTTTCAAAAAATGTGGATAGATCACTTATTTATAAAGGTATGAACAATCAATTCGTAAGGTTAACTGGCCTCACTCCTAACACAAACTATTATTTTGTTATTGCAGATAGCGAAGGCACTAGCCAACGTTTTTGGTTTAGGACTGCACCAGATGACAATAGTAGACTATCTTTTATTGCAGGTGGCGACTCTCGAAACAATAGATTACCAAGACAGGACGCTAATTTGCTGGTAAGTAAACTAAAGCCACATGCTGTTTTCTTTGGTGGTGACATGACGGACACCAATAGTGAATCTGAATGGAGGGAGTGGTTTGACGATTGGCAACTCACTATAGCCAGTGACGGCAGAATGTTTCCTATAGTTGCTGCTCGTGGAAACCACGAGACAGATGACAATACAATTTATAATTTATTTGACTCGCCAAATGTTACTGGTGCTTCTAACACAGATACTTATTTTGCAATAACTTTTGGTGATGATTTAATTAGAGCATATACATTAGACACCAATATTTCAGTTTTAGGTAATCAAAAAACTTGGCTAGAAAACGATTTACAAGCATCTTCCCAAATTACTTGGAAAATGGCACAATATCATAGACCAATGCGCTCTCATAACAGCCTCAAATCTGATGATAATAGAATTTATACAGCCTGGGCTAATCTTTTTTATGATTACGGGGTGAAATTGGTCGTTGATTCAGATTCACATATGACCAAAACAACATGGCCTGTTAAACCATCATTTGAGCCTGGAAATGATTTAGGCTTCGTTATTGATAAAAATAACGGGACTGTATATGCAGGCGAAGGTTCTTGGGGAGCACCACTCAGACCAGATGACAGACTTAAAAGTTGGACAAGGAACTCAGGTACATTCAATCAGTTTAAGCTCATATTTGTCGAACCTTCTATGATGGAATTAAGAACAATAAACGTCAGTAATGCCAGCGAGGTTACAGAAGTTTCAAATACAGATCCCTTTACATTGCCTACCAATCTTAACATATTTTCACCTCCAACAGGATCTGTTGTCACAATTTCAAACGCAGCTTTAGCATCATGCCCACCAGAAGGAGCCCCTTGCGATGACAATGATCCCACTACAGTTTACGATGAAGAAGATGGTGCTTGCAATTGTATTGGGATTGAAGAGAACAGTTTAACCCTCAAAACAACACGAGTTTCTGTTGATTCGGATGATGCCGAAGAATTCGTTGCGACTGGTGTTGTTGAAATTGGTAGTTCAGACTTAGAACTTATCAATGATAATGGTAATGACCAACTTGTGGGTATAAGATTTGATAATATAGATATTATTGAAGGCGCAACTATTCTAAGAGCATACATTCAATTTCAAACGGATGAGACAGATTCTATTTTGGACCCAACAAATCTCGTTATTAGAGGTGAATTAGCCCCAAATAGCAATACTTTTGCAAATAATAGTCATAATATTTCTAGTCGAACTTTAACTAACGCTTCAATTAACTGGGACGATGTAGGAAAATGGGGGAAGCAAAATTTTTCAGAATACTCACAGCAAACGCCTAGGATTACCAATATCGTTAATGAAATTTACTCTCAACCTGGTTGGATTTCTGGCAATTCAATGACATTTATTATTTCTGGGACAGGAAGGCGGGTTGCTGATGCCAGGGAAAGTGGTGCTTCTATTGCTCCTCGATTATTATTGTTCTACGATAGAAATTGCCCGATAAATTCAATTGTTCCTAGCGTTCAAAGTTCTTGCGACGATTTTGATGATACATACTCTCAAGATTTAATTATCGAATACTCCAATGCTCCAACTAATGGAACTTTAATAGTCAATAATCAAAGCTTTCCAATTGGCACAAGTCCTCAGACAATTACATTAACCGGTTTAACTGCAGATGGCTTAGATGTGAATGTTAATGCTTACTTCTCAGAAAATCCAATTTGTAATTTTAGTGAAGATACTCTTTTTGAAGCACCAAGCAAATGCAGTTTAGGGGGCATTCCAGATAATTATGCTGATGATAATATTAACTTGGCCTTACTTTCAGAAGCTATCGTTAGTGGATCTGTTAGTGACGGTAGAGGAACGCCAGAAACTATTTTATACGATCCAGATATAGGAGAATATCATATAATTACTGATTATAATGAATATGGTGTAGGTTTTGAAGAAAATATTGGAACACCAAATATTAATGATGCCTTTGAATGGAGAGTCAATTGGCCTAACGTAAAATATATCAATTATTTAACTATTGGTGGTTCGTATTCAAATCAAGACCAATCTCAAACGATTTGGCGCATTAGCTATAGAAGAGATGGTATTTGGAATATTCTGGAAGAAGGTCAAGGCGGATGGTTAGATAATGGCATATACCAATGGGGAGGACCATCGACGAATCCTATTGAGGCGGATGCAATACGCGTTCAATTGTATAGCGACGGGCAAAATAATGTTGTTAGTGTCCACTTAAGAGGTCGCGGAGCAGATTCAAATATCGAAAAAGACAGCAGCACCACTCCTAAAGCAACATTAATTCAATATTTATCACCTGGCAATAGCTGCAACGTTAATGTACCGGAAAATGCTATGCTATACTGTAGTGGAGAATGGATTTATGGGGATGGACCTACAGAAACAACTGGGCTAAAAGATATTTTAGTTGGGGATGGAACTTATATCGTTACAGAAGATAGTGAAATCATTGTTAACCATATTGAAATAGCGTCGGGAGCAAGTTTGATTATTGAAAAGGGTGCTAGCTTAACCGTGAATGGCAATCTGACCAATAACGGTAGCTTGGAATTACAATCCAATTCTACCAAATACTCTAGCTTAATCGTTAATGGTACAAGTTCGGGTGAAGTGCGCTATAAACGTCATGTCAATGCTTATAATGGTACTACAGGTAATGATCTTATTGTTCCACCTGTAACAGGTCAAACTTTTGGAGATTTTAATATGGCAAATCCAAACTTATTTGCCAACCCTTCAAATCCTGACCAAAAGTTATTTGGGCCATTTAATGAATCTTCAGGTAATTATCAAACTTATTTCGCATCCACTGATAGTGGTGCAACCTTAGACAAAGGTGTTGGTTATCGGGCAGCAAGAGATACTTCAAAAGATGGAGCAAACGGAACAACTCTTGAGTTCTCTGGAAATGTAGAAACTACAAGCTTTAGTATCCCAATAACTGAATCTCAGTCTTCATTCAGCGGATGGAATTTGATAGGAAACCCCTACCCTTCCTATATGGATTTCGAAACCTTCTTTAATCTAAATAAAGACGAACTGGATGCTGGTGCGTTGAAAGCCGTTTATGGTTATGATGGTGATGCTACCAATGGTTGGACCATTCTTAATAATGTGACTAGTGGTGTGTTAATTGCACCTGGCCAAGGTTTCTTTGTTAAAACAAAATCTGGAGGTGGTACAATAAATTTTACACCAGCAATGAGGGTTAAAGGAAATACAGACGATTTTATTACAGGTAGAAATAATTTAGGTCTGGTAAAAATTGAAATAGCAAATAGTTCAGACACATTCGAAACAGATATTTATTTCAACACCAATGCTTCAAGAGGTCTTGATTTAGGTTATGACGCTTCTTTGTTTGGTGGTTCAGCCCCTGATTTTTCAGTATACACAATGTTAGTAGAAGAAAATACAGGTATTCCGATGGGTATACAGGCAATTGGTGAAAATGATATGAATGCTGTTGTAATTCCGTTGGGGATCAATGCTATACAAGGTCAAACAGTTTCGGTTAGTCTATCACAAATGTCCATACCAAGCTACGTCGATATTTATCTCGAAGATAGGGAGAAAAATAATTTCACCTTATTGCATGATGATAGTTATAATTTCACTGCTGAAGAAAATATCTCAAAACCGGGACGATTTTTTATTCATTTTGAATCTCAAGTATTAAGCACAACTGAGGAAGAATTAAATGACCTGATTATTTACACCAATCAATTAGATAAGTCTATAATTATTGAAGGACAGCTTAGCGACAAATCCATCTTCACGATTTATGACATTAACGGTCGGGTCCTTAGAACTAAAGATTTGAATGCGTTTGAAACAAAACAAATTATAGAGGTCAATAATCTCTCGTCTGGCATCTATATTGTTCAAATTAATAATGGAATTAACGAAAAACGAATTCAAAAGATAGTATTAGAATAATAAGTCTTTCGTTGTAATTATTAGTCAATTCAGTTATCAAATAAGCTCAGTTACAGACTGGGCTTTTTTATGACTTTCATTCAAGTTAACATTTGTTGTTTTGAAGATAATCAAATCTCTTTATAAATACGATATTGATATAGAAAGAATGAAAGGCGTTTCTATCATTTCTTAAAGTACTATTAAAACCTATGGCAGAACGCTCAATCTCATTTATATTATAATAATTAAAACACATAAGAGATGAAAAATAAAGAGAACGAGAAAAAATACAATTCAGATATTACAAAAGAAGATTTGAATACTTTGGGCGAAAAAAATAAGCACATGCGAGATAAGGAAACCGATGATGCTCAACTCAAAAATAGAACCAAAGACGTCGATTTTACAGGAAAAGGTTTAGATGTACCAGGTAGAGATTTGCCTCGTAACAGGCCAGAAGAAAAACTCAAAGACGAAGAAAATCAATTGTACAGTCAAGGTTCGGAATCTAATTCTAACTTAGAGGATAGTACAGAGCGTTAAAATTCTGAAGGTCGAAATAAAGAAAAACTAATTAAAACACCATTAAGAATGCCATTTTTAACAAACGAAACAGAAACACAAAATATAGATTTATTTTTTGAAGACTACGGTCATGGACAGCCTGTGATTTTAATTCACGGCTGGCCATTAAGTCATAAAGCATGGGAACAACAGATTTGGGCCATTGTAGAAGCTGGATACAGATGTATCGCTTACGATAGACGAGGATTTGGAAACTCTTCCGCACCTTGGAGATCATATGATTATTCTAGTTTAGCTTCAGACCTTAATTCTATTATTACTCAATTAGAATTAAAAAATGTAATTCTCGTCGGATTCTCAATGGGTGGTGGTGAAGTTGTAAGATATTGTACCGATTATGGTACATCCAATATTGACAAGGTTGCTTTAATCAGTTCAATTATTCCACTTGTAGCCAAAAAAGACGATAATCCAAAAGGTGTGCCGCAAAAAGACTTGGATGGTATAATGGATGCATTGGAATCGGATCGCGTAGGATTTTTGAAAGAATTCCATAAGAATTTCTATAATTATGGTAATCTGGAAGATGGAGCAAGCGAAGCACAATTACATTACGATTGGTCCATTGCTTCTCACGCATCACCTACAGGAACCATCCAAGCAGCAAAAGCTTGGGCAGAAACTGATTTTAGACCAGAACTAAAGAATGTAGATGTTGATACATTAATTATCCATGGTGACGCTGATAACATAGTGCCAAAAGAAACAGCTGGTGATCAGGCAGCGGAAGGAATAAAGCATAATTCTTATCATGTCATTAAAGATGCGCCACATGGACTTAATGTAACTCATGCGTCTATTTTAAATAAATTTTTACTCGATTTTTTAAAGAAATAAACTTAACTTAAAACAAAAATATAATGGAAACAGTATTTGAATATCATGATGTAACAGCCAGCGATCGGTTGGAGACATTCACAAAAAAGAAATTAGAACGTATTTTTAACCGTTATGAATTCGTTATTCGCGCCGATGTGTTTTTTAAAACAGAAAATACTAGTAGCGACGAAACCGGAATGAAATGTGGTATTAGATTAAGCGCACCAGGACCCAGATTGTTCGCGGAATCTTCTAATGATACTTTTGAAGAATCAGTAGCTGATGTGGTTGACGAACTTCTTAGACAATTGGATAAGCGTAAACAAAAAATGAAAACATACTAAACATGGGAATTATAAGTAGAGATAAAAATCAAATCAATTGTATTTATTCCAGCACTTCAGATTTTGGTAAATCACTTCCAGGTTATCTGGAATCTGCTGAAAAAGATATTTTGCTAACAGATATTACAGAAAACATGCCAAGTAGTTCGCAATGGCAGGAATTGGCACAGACTTTAAATAAAAGTATCAAAGATTTCATCAACACGGCTCAGGTCGATAAGTTAGACGATGATTCTGAATATAACGAAGATAATTATTTAAAGATTTTAGAAAACAATCCAAATGCCATGCGAGGTGCCATAATTATTCATGGTGATAATACTGAACATATTGTGAATACCACAAAAGTTTTGGATTATTTTGGCGTAGATTCTGCAGGCCTAGAAAAAACCTTTCACACGGAAGAGCCTATCACCAAAAGCACAACAAAAGGTGACAAATTCATAAAATAGTTGTAATTGATTACATAACAATTTCCTTAAAAGAAATTCCTAAAGTCCTCTGAATATCGAGGACTTTTTGCATTTCGCCTGGTATGATTAATGCAATGGATTGTCCTGTTTTACCAGCTCTTGCGGTTCTTCCGCTTCGGTGAGTATAGTAATCCATTTGTTCTGGCAATTGATGATGCAAAACAAAAGCTAGGTTATTAACATCAATGCCTCGTGCAGAAACGTCTGTTGAAATCAACACTTGTAAACTCTCGTTTTTAAAAGCTCGCATCACTTTATCACGTTCTTTTTGTTGCATATCACCTTCAAGTGCATCAACTGCAAAACCTTCTTCTGTCAATTGCTTTGCTAATTGTCTAGCGCCAGCTTTGGTTCGGCAGAATATCACACCTCTGTCTTCTGGCCTTTTGTCCAGAATACGAATGATCATATTCGTTTTGTCTTTAATATTTGTATGAATGTAATGATGTGAAATATTCTCATTCACCAAACTATTTTTATTCACTTCAATCCTAACAGCATCTTTAGACATGTAATTTTTGATAATACTTTTAATCTCATCTGGCATCGTAGCAGAAAATAGCCAAGTGTGTCTGTTAGATGTATTATATTTTAAAATTTTGTTCAATTCTTCTTTAAAACCCATACTTAACATCTCGTCCGCTTCATCCAAAACTAATGTTTTCACCTTTGAAATATCAAGCGCATTACGTTCAATTAAATCTAATAGTCGTCCAGGTGTGGCCACCACAATATGTGTTGTTCTGCTTAAGGATTTTATTTGTCGGTCAATTTTCTCGCCACCATATACTGCTTCTACAAAGATTTTACCATCGATATATTTAGTGAATTTAAAAAGTTGCTTTTTTATCTGTTGTGCCAATTCACGCGTTGGTGCGATAACTAAACCTTGTATTTCCTCTTTATTATTATCAATAGAGTGTAAAAGCGGAAGCCCAAAAGCAGCGGTTTTTCCAGTACCTGTTTGAGCCAAACCAATTAGATCGGTTTGAGTTTCCAAAAGTATAGGTATAACCGTTTTCTGAATTTCAGTCGGGTTAACAATTTTAATTTCTTTAAGTGCTTTTATAAAAGGTTTTTTAATACCTAAGTCCGAAAATGTTGTCATAAATTTATATTATGCGACAAAGGTAATGAACTCATCTTGACTTTTTGTTTTTAACCGGAAATGAGTTTAATACGTATATTCGTGAAAACATGGATTTTAAGACATTTTTACATTATCAAGGCTTTTTAGAAACACCACTCCTCTGGTTTGATGATGACGTATTTAGTCTAAAACAATTTAAGAATGATGATTTTAAAATTGAATCTCATTACCAACTGGAATTTCAAAACCGTCGATTGGGAAAATTAACTGAAGCATTCACTTGTCATCAACTAAAGCAAAATAGAAATATTGGATGGATTGCCGAGAATCTACAAATCCAAAACGGTAAGCAAACCATCGGAGAACTGGATGCACTGTTTCATTATAAATCTCAAACTATTCATTTAGAAATTGTGTACAAATTCTATCTATTTGATACCATACAAACTTATGCAGACCCACTCGCCTATTGGATTGGTCCAAATAGAAAAGATACTTTAATTTACAAACTACAAAAGTTGAAAGGGAAGCAGTTGCCATTACTATTAAATAAGTATTGTGAACCATATTTAAATAAATTCAACTTGAAAGCTGAAAACATAAATCAATATGTTTCATTTAAAGCACAGCTATTTTTTCCTTATCAGGTTGACACTATTCAACTTGATAGCTTAAACAGGTCATGCATTTCAGGATTTCATCTTTCATTCAATAAAATTGAAACGCTGAAAGATTTCAAAATGTATATGCCATCGAAATTAGATTGGCTCATTATTCCGCATAATGAAGTGAATTGGCTTGGTTTTGATGAAGCAAAGCTTAATATTAAAAAAGAAATAACTAATCAACGCTCACCTATGATTTGGCTAAAAGATAAAAATAATCAACTAAAAAAAGGGTTCATCACATTTTGGTAATGCATCACAAATATTTCAAAATATATAAACCCTACGGTTATTTAAGTCAGTTTGTGAATCATCAAAACAAACGACGAAACAAAAAGTTGCTCAGTGATTTATTCGATTTACCTAACAATATCATGGCTGTAGGTCGTTTAGATGAAAAATCCGAAGGTTTATTGTTGCTTACTACGGATGGGAAATTCAGCGAATACATCAGAAGTCCAAAAATTGAAAAAGAATACCACGTTATGGTTGATGGCGAAATTACTCAAGAAACCGTCAATAAATTAAAAGATGGTGTTGAAATTTCAGTTGACGGAAAACCGTATAAAACACAACATTGCAAAGCCGAAATATTGAATAATACTTCACATATTCATGACCGTTTTGTACGCGACGAGAGGCATGGCAAAACCTCATGGCTTTCAATCACCATAACCGAAGGTAAATTTAGACAAGTACGCAAAATGACTGCTAAAGTGGGTTTTCCCACATTAAGATTGGTGAGAGTACGAATTGGAAATTATACACTGAGTGACATGCAACCAGCGGAAATAATTCAGTTCAACAAAGAATAAGAAACCAATCCCTTACGAAAATCTAAAATCAAAATTGTCATTGCTGCCAAGGCAGAAATGACAACAAGGTATTTAATGAGTGATTTAAATATGTTTTATTTATTATCGTTAGAAGCCTGTTCGTCAGAAGATGCAACTTTATCTTTTGGCTGTATAATGGTTTTTTCATTATTAAAGATAATGGTTGCCTTTACACCTGTAAGCAAATTCCATTCTTTAGAAGAAATCAAGTTTCCTTTATCGTCATATACCACAAACTCTGCCGTATTAGGACCGGAATCACCTTGATTTAAAGCGACAATATCGATGGTATTTTTACCATCCGCCAGATTCACCTGTATTTTGCGGTAACTAGAGGTAAGCAGCACATTACGCTCTACCATTACATCATTAATAAAAATCTGAACACGGTCACCATCTGGGTATTGATGGTCTCGACAAATGATATTTACAAATTTGGTGTCGACACGGTGTTCGCCCAAAAATTGATCGTCCATAGTTCTAATGATGCCACCTTTTTCAGCTTCTTTATTCCAACGTTTTTCAAAAATTTGTCCTGGGCTAATAAGTCCATCATCGTGAACCATAGAGAACGGTTTTTCAGTCTCTTTAATAATAAACTTTTTTTCATCACCTTTAGAAATACCACCAAGCTTGTTAATCTTTCCACCAGCAGCTGCTGAGTCTTTGTCTTTTTTTGGAGCAACTTTTATTTTTAATGGCGTAGAATCCTTTTCCTTTTTGGATGTTTCTGCAGGAATACGAATAGACTTATTTTCCTTATCCTTAACTTGTGCAAAAGCCATTGTGCCGCACAAAGTACAGATAAGAAAAAATAGTATTGTAAATGAATTTGTTTTCAAAGTTATTGTCATCTGATATAATATACCATAAATCATACCTACTTCAAAATAAACGTATAAAAGTGCAAAACCTTACAAAAAAAAGTTAAAACTTACCGTTAAAACTTATTCTTAACTTTCTATTGTACTCTTCAAATAACCAGTCTTTATAGTTCTGAGTACTATTCATGATGCAGTAACAATATTTTTTTATACGATACGCAATATCATCCTGAAGTAATTTTGCCAAATCTCTTGCATCATAAACATCTTCGCTGTTTTCAATACACATTTGAGAATGCTGTGCAATAGACCGTTCAATTACAGTAAAGGATTTTTTATTAAGGCTAATGACGTCTTTATATTCAGCTTTTACATCGAAATCTATAGATTCAGATTTTTTGAATTTCTCTTTTAGAACGCTAGGCATTACATATACAAAATCTTGTTCTATGGTTTCGTCATCTGCAATATTCTCAAGATAAAAATCAGGATATTTAAAAATATGTTGCCAATCAACTGGCTGGTCCCATGGGCCAAAACGGGCAACATTATTACCCAAATCAATCACTTGAAACGTATCTCTATCTTTATAAATACGGCTGCCACGACCAATCATCTGGAAGTACAGCGTTAACGAACGCGTAGCTCTGTTTAGAATAATGGATTCAACTGAAGGTTCATCAAATCCTGTGGTTAAAATACTCACCGAAGTTAACACCGCATCAGGTGTTTTTTTAAACCATTTTAAAATATCCTTTCGATCCTGTTTACTGGCCGTATTGTCTAAATGCCTAACATTGTAACCTGCCTTCTTAAAGGTGTAAAATACTTCCTTAGACGTATAAATTCCATTATTGAAAATCAGTGTCTTTTTACCCTTTGCCATTTCCTCATAAGCCATTAATAGCTTAGACTGCATGACATTGTTAGTGTATAGAGCTTCAGAAGATTTTACCGTATAATCACCATTGATGCCTATTTTAAGCGTGGTCAATCCAACATCGTAATTATGGACTTCTGCATTAGCTAAAAAGCCATTTTTAATCAAGGTGGAAATATCGTCACCCACAATAAGTTGATCATAATTATCCTTCATGGGCAACTTTATGTTACTGCTTAACGGTGTGGCTGTTACGCCAAGAATGAAGCATTGATCAAAAAACTTAAATAGTTTTCTAAATGAGTTGTAATGTGCTTCATCAATAATGACCAGCCCTACATTCTTAAGTTCAAAATCTTTGTCCGACAGACGGTTGTTTAGTGTTTCAACCATCGCGACAAAACATTTGTACTCATCTTGATCTGGTAGGGTTTTTACCTTACTATTAATAACTTTATTTTTAACATTAAAGCCAGAAAGTACATTCGAAGTCTGTTTGCACAATTCTACTCGGTGAGTTAAAATTACCACCTTTTTATGGTGCGTTTCAATATATCGTCTTACAATTTCAGAAAAGATAACCGTCTTGCCACCACCCGTGGGTAATTGGTATAAAAGGTTGAAGTTATTGGATTCCTCGTTCATTACATCGAAAATGCGATTGAGATCCTTTATTTGATAGTCATAAAGTCTTTTCTCGGTCGCAGTTTCTTGTATGCTTTGGATTTCTGACATGTATTGATTTTGGTAACGTGTTAATTTTGCAAAAATAGCACATTATAAAGGTTCTTTACCTCAATTGTTAACAACATTTAACAAAACGGTATCGTTTTTGTGATTCAAATTATTCACCAAAACCTTTTAATCATGAAAAGATTTAGACGAAATTCCGAAACAGTTAACGCAGGGTCTATGGCAGACATTGCTTTTTTACTCCTTATTTTCTTTTTGGTTACAACGACCATTTCAGCAGATAAAGGCATTCTGAGGAAATTACCAGCAGAATGTCCATCAGGATCTGAATGCTCAGATAAAATTGCAGAACGTAATGTATTACGGATTGCTCTCAATAAAGAACATGAGATTTTGATTGAAGATGAAAAGGTTGAAATTGAAGACATTCAAACACTAATTAATAATTTTATTGATAATAATGGAATGGATTCTTGTGACTATTGTAATGGTCCGCAGGACGTTGAATCCTCTGACCATCCTAATAAAGCAGTCATCTCGCTAAGCTATGATGCATTAACTAAATATGATTTTTTTATAAGGGTACAAGATGAGATCACTAAAGGATTCTATGATTTGAGAGCAAATTATGCCAAAAAGAAGTTTAATAAATCACCAGAAAATTTATCAAAAACCGAATTACAAGTTGTTAAAAAGGCTTATCCATTTGTAATTTCAGAAATACAGATAAAGCGTGAAGATTAAAATATCGAATCCTTAGGCTCAATACAATAGGTTATCAAAAGCTTCTTTTTGCCCCATTTTCTAGCTTTTTTCACATCGACACCCATATAGATATCGATACGTTTTCGATAACGCCTGTTCATTTTATCCTTTACAGTAAATAGGCTGTCAAATCCTTCGAGTTTCACTTTGGTATTATGCACCAAACCAGAATCTAATAAATCTCGGGAGACAGCAATATAGCGCAATCCTGGCTTCAAGCTATCTCCAAAAGCAGTGATATTAGGATTAAAGTTGGTTTGATACGCTAAAGAATTATAGGCTGTAGCAGTAACTTTCATGCTTTTTGCCACACATCTTTCTTCTCTATCATTACAACCAATTGTAATAACCAGTAAAGCAATTGTAAGAGCTACTCTCCTGTCCATGCAATAAATATAAAGTTAAAAAATGTTAAATCATTACTTTGTAATACATAGTACTGTAACATTTTTATTTATGACTCGTCTATATAGTAGTAATCAATTAAAAAACATCAATCATGAGAACTTTAAACAACAATCAATTATCGAGTACGTCAACTGAAACAAAAAGCTACACTTGGAACCAAAAAAGACGTTACAGATAACAAAGAAAAATTCATTAATCGACGCTGAATTTTTTTCAGCATCACAATCAAAAAATCGAACAGTTATGAGAACACTAGCAAGAATTGTCAATACATCCCATAGTTTGGATGATGACTTAGAAAACATTAAATCTTAAGGTTGACTAATCATCAATTTAGATTTAGTTAAAGAAACCGATACATAAAGCGTATCGGTTTCTTTGATTTTAATAGCGTTCTAACTACATTTAAGCCAACCAAAATAAAAAGAAATGTCAAAAACGCTGCTACCTTATTGCGCAATCGTACTGTTATTATGCTTTAGTTGTAAATCTGAAACGCCAAAGGATGAAGATCTTATGGCCAAAGCTAAAGCCATTCATGAACGTGTGATTACGCTTGATACACACTGTGATATCAATGTAAAAAATTTCACGGATTCTCTAAACTATACCCAGGATTTGGATACACAAATCACATTACCCAAAATGAAGGAAGGTGGATTGGACGTCGCTTGGTTCATCGTTTATACTGGACAAGATTCGCTCAACGAAGCAGGTTATAAAAAAGCTTATGATAATGCAATTTCAAAATTTGATGCGATTAATAGATTAGTGACAGAAATTGCACCAGAAGAGATAGAGCTGGCCACAACATCTGAAGAAGTAAGAGCAATTACAGCAAAAGGTAAAAAAGTGGCGATGATTGGTATTGAAAACGGCTATCCCATTGGAGAGGATTTAAGCAACGTAGAAAAATTCTATAACATGGGAGGTCGCTATATGTCACTTTCACATAACGGTCATAGCCAACTTAGTGATAGCAATACCGGCGAAAAAGACAGTACTTGGTTACATAATGGTCTCAGTGATTTGGGAAAACAAGTTGTGGCAGAAATGAATCGTGTTGGAATGATGATCGACGTTTCACATCCATCAAAAGAAGCTATGCGACAAATGATTGAATTGAGTAAAGCACCAATCATAGCTTCGCACTCTTCAGCAAGAGGGCTTTGTAATCATAGTAGAAATTTAGATGATGAACAATTGCAATGGATGAAAGATAACGGTGGTGTGGTCCAGACTGTTGCTTTTACATCATATCTAAATACAGAAAAGAACGACGCCCGAAATGAAGTTTTAGATGAAATTAGAAGAACTGTAATGGATTCTTTGGGAACACCAATGATAGAAAGAAGCGAAGTATCAAAACTACAAGAAGCAGAACGGGAAGAATATTATAATAATTATGTGGAAATGCGATCGATAGTTAAGAGAAAAACAGAAACTATGGATAACCTACCACCTCCTGTTGATGTTACGGATTTTGTGAACCATATCGATTATTTAGTTGAAAAAATGGGAATCGACCATGTTGGTATTAGTAGTGATTTTGATGGTGGTGGTGGCATTAAAGGCTGGTCCGATGCTTCTGAGACATTTAATGTGACCTTAGAATTGGTAAAACGTGGCTATACCGAAAATGAAATAGAGCAACTCTGGAGTGGTAATTTGTTACGTGTTTTAGATGAAGTTGAAGCTATTAGAAACGAGATACAAGCTCAAAGTTAAAATTCATGTATATTGAAATACAAAAAGCCAGTCGCATGACTGGCTTTTTTTCTGTGTCATAAATTCTTAAGAAACTTTAATCTGTTTTAATGGTTTCTTTTTCGCTTCTTCACGTTTAGGTAAATTAACTTTAAGAATTCCATCATTATATTTCGCACTGATTTTTTCTGTCTCAATAGTTTCTGGCAAAGAAAATGTACGTTTAAAAGAAGAATATCCAAACTCTCTTCTTGTGTAGTTATCATCTTCTTCTTCAGAATCTGTTTGTAATTCTGCCGAAATAGATAGCAGTTTGTTATCAATATTAATATCAAAATCTGATTTCTTTAATCCAGGTACAGCCATCTCTACTATATATTCTTCATCACTGTCTTTCACGTTTACAGAAGGTAACGTCATACCTGTATTAAAGTTAGACATAAATTCAGTGCCAAAATTATTATTAATCACATCATCTAACCAGGATGATATACTTGGCAATGTTCTAAAACCTGTATTGTTATTTGAATCACTACCTCTTTTTACGGTTGGAATTAAATTACTCATAAGTCTTAAAATTTTATGTTAAACATTAATTTTTGACTTTATAATTACAAAATAAATGCCAACTGAGAATATCTGAAAAAATTTCAGAATTACTGACAAAAATTCAGTTAAACAACTAGTTTATAGTATTTTGACTAATATTGAAGAAGAGTTTTTAAGGCTTTTTCAAACCGGCCCTTTGCTAAATACTGATCTTCTAACTGATTGATAAAAGGAATTGGAGTTTCCATACTTGCTACTCGTTTTACGGGTGCATCTAGGTACTCAAAACAATTTTCCATTATTAGTGCAGATAAATCACTAGCTATTCCACCAAACATTGAATCTTCCTGGAGAATAATAGCACGACCTGTTTTTTTGACAGATTCAAAAATTGCGTCTGTATCCAAAGGTTGTAGGGTTCTCAAGTCTATTAAATCCGCTGAAATATCTTGATTATTACCCAATACTTCTAAAGCCCAGTGCACGCCTGCACCGTAAGTGATGATACTCACATTCTTACCTTCTTTTAAGAGCGACGCCTTGCCGAAAGGTAACGTGTAATAGTCGGTAGGGACATCTTGTCTAATGCTGCGATATAATGCCTTATGTTCAAAAAACATCACAGAGTTTGGATCGTTAATTGCTGTTGCCAATAGCCCTTTTGCGTCATAAGGAAACGCAGGATAGACCACCTTAAGACCTGGAGTCTTTGTAAACCACGCCTCGTTAGTCTGCGAATGGAATGGACCCGCTGCAACACCTGCGCCACATGGCATTCTTACAACCACGTCGGCAGCTTCGTTCCAACGGTAATGTGATTTTGCCAAATAGTTTACTATTGGATTGAAACCAGAAGTCACAAAATCTGCAAATTGCATTTCGACCATGGCTTTCATACCTGCAATGGATAAGCCCATTGCTGTTTCAATTATGGCAGATTCACAAATAGGTGTATTTCTTACTCTGTCTTTTCCAAATAGCTCAACAAAGCCTTCTGTAATTTTAAAAACACCACCATATTCCGCAATGTCCTGACCCATTATAATCAAGTCTTTATGGCGTTCCATTGATTGTTTTAAGCCTTCAGAAATAGCATCAATTAGACGTATCTCTTTTTTGCTAGAATTTTCTTTAAATTCTTTATATTCAAAGGTTTTGTATACGTCATTTAACTCAATACTTTCATTTGGTATAACAATTTCTTCATCATCTGCAGATGCTAATGCCGAGTCAATTTCAGCCTTGATTTCTGTAGAATATTTTTCATCAATTTCTTGCGACAGAACCTGGTTAGCAAATAGGTAACTTCTAAAATTTTCAATGGGATCTTTCGATTCCCATTCTGCAATTAATTCATCCGGAACATACTTTGTACCACTCGCCTCTTCATGACCACGTCGTCTAAAAGTTTTAAATTCAATTAAAATAGGACGCGGACGTTTCCGAACGCTTTCCGATAATTTTTTAAGTTTCGTGTAAGTTTCGACTATGTTGTTGCCATCAATTATAAATGATTCTATGCCATAACCTTTTCCTCGATCTGCCAAATGCTTGCAGTTGTATTGTTCATTAGTTGGTGTAGATAAACCGTAGCCATTATTTTCAATACAGAATATCACAGGTAATTGCCACACGGAAGCTACATTAAGCGCTTCGTGAAAATCACCTTCACTAGTTCCGCCTTCACCAGTAAAAACCGCTGTAACCTGTCCGTTTTTCTTTAAAAGATTGGCTAAAGCTATGCCATCTGCCACACCCAATTGCGGACCGAGATGTGAAATCATTCCAATTATATTGTATTCCTGAGTACCAAAATGAAATGACCTGTCTCTGCCTTTAGTGAAGCCGCTGGCCTTACCTTGCCATTGGCAAAATAGACGATGCAATGGAATTTCCCGCGTTGTAAAAACCCCTAGATTCCGGTGCATTGGGAGAATATATTCACTTGGTTTAAGCGCCATAGTTACACCAACAGAAATTGCTTCTTGCCCAATTCCAGAAAACCATTTTGATATTTTCCCTTGGCGTAATAGAATGAGCATTTTCTCTTCAATCATTCTCGGCTTTAACATATTGTAATAGAGCTTCAGCAACGATTTGTCACTGAGATTTTTACGGTCGTAGTCGATATTGCTTTTAGTTATGGTTGGCATATTAATTTCTTTCAAAGTATATTCAAATGTAATTAAAATTCACTCAAACTCCTGTAGAGCCATTGATTTTAAGCATAATTATAAACTCAAATTCTAGTTGTATTTTATTTACCTTTGTATATTGTTGAAAAATAAATTTAAAACCGATGGAAAGAATACCTAGCGTAGATTTAAAGGATTTCATTTCTGGCGATCCAGATAGAAAGCAAAAGTTTATTGATAAAATTGGTAAAGCATACGAGGATATTGGCTTTGTAGCTTTAAAAGGCCATTTTTTGGACGATAAATTAGTAGATAATCTTTATAGTGAAGTGAAGAACTTTTTCGATTTGCCACTTGAAGTTAAAGAGAGTTACGAAATCGAGGGAATTGGTGGACAAAGAGGCTACGTTTCTTTTGGCAAAGAAAGCGCAAAAGGCAAAAAAGAAGGTGACTTAAAGGAATTTTGGCATTTTGGACAATATGTTGAAGATGATGACGAAAGACGTAAAGAATATCCTGAAAATGTACAAGTAAAAGAATTACCGGAATTCAATAAAATTGGTAAGGAAACTTATCAAATGTTAGAAAAAACGGCAAAATATGTGCTGCGTGCATTAGCACTTCATCTAGATTTGGAAGAAACCTATTTTGATAATTACATCCACAATGGTAATTCCATTTTAAGACCTATACATTATCCACCAATCACACAAGAACCTAAAAACGCTGTTAGAGCTGCAGCACACGGAGACATTAACCTTATAACACTGTTAATGGGTGCTCAGGGTCGAGGTTTACAAGTGCAACGTCACGATGGAGAATGGATTGATGCGATTGCAGAACCAGACGAATTAATGATTAATGTGGGCGACATGCTATCGAGACACACCAATAACAAGTTGAAATCCACGATACACCGTGTGGTGAATCCACCACGTGAACTTTGGGGAACATCCCGTTATTCTATACCATTTTTTATGCATCCAGTCAGCGAAATGAAATTAGACGTATTGGAGAGCTGTATAGATGAAGACAACCCAAAGCTATACAAGGATATTACGGCTGGTAAATTTTTGAATCAGCGATTGGTTGAACTTGGACTAGTTAAAAAATAGTATGCAGTCGCAGTTACAGTTTGCAAATAGCATTCTTGTAACCGAGTCTGAAAACTGAGACTGAAAACTGAATAAATGGATTTAAAAGATCAACTTAAAAACCTGTTCCCAGAGCATACTCCAGAGCCAGAGGCTACATCAGAAGATTCTACAGACAACCTTTGGATACAGGACGACCCTATAATCTGTAAGTACGAAAAACGAAAAGGTAAGCCAATAACGATTCTTGAAGGTTATACCGGTGCGACAGAAGATTTTAAGAAACTTGCAAAAGATCTAAAAACAACATTGAGCGTTGGAGGAAGTTTTAAAAATGATAAAATTATAATCCAAGGTGATTATCGTAATAAAATTATGGAAATTCTGAAGCAGAAAGGATTTAATGTGAAACGCGTTGGCGGATAATGGCCGGCACCACTTTACATATCACAAACGGAAATAATCTAACTAATTACCTTAGAGATTTAGATTACACAGATGATATACTTACTTGGCAAGAAATGTTGTGTGAAGGCCCAACAATTCCCGCGATTAGTAGTATAGAGTTTTTTGATATACGATCTCGATTTCTTAAAGATTATTATGGCATTGAGGTTAATAATGAAGATCTGCACAAAGAACTATCAAAGTTAAATAATGTTGAAAAATATACTGAAATTAACCTATGGTTTGAATATGATTTATTTTGCCACATCAATCTAATAGGTGTCATTAATTTATTACATCAAAAAAATATTGATCTACCACTCTATTTAATTTGCAGTGGACGTGTAGAAGGAGAGAAAGGCTTAAAAGGATTAAGCGAACTTAGTCCTGTGCAGCTAAATAATCACTACGATAATAAGGTCCTTTTAACTGAAGAAGATAAAGACTTTACCGTCGCTTTGTGGAGAACATACTGTGGCACAGACCATAATATTTTAAAACCTTACATAGTAACGCCATCTAATTTTAAATATATGAGCAATTGTTTAAAGGCTCATTTAAAGCGTTTTCCACATCAAAAAAATGGTCTGAGCGTATTGGAACAAAATATTTTAAAATTAATTGAGGAAAACAATATTAAATCTAAACACCATCTTTTGGGATATGCTCTAAATTATCAAGGTTATTATGGTTTTGGAGATACTCAGCTCAAAAGAATTATAGAAAAACTCTCTATTTTTTTTGAAACGACCGAAAATGGCATCGAATTAAATCGTAAAGGTCACGAGGCAATTTTAAGACAGCGCAATTTTGTATTAGAAGTTAATAACGATATGCCTTACGGCGGAGTGAATCGTTTGGATTTTCAATTTAGTGTAGAACAGAACAAACTAATTAAATCAGCCAAGCATGGCAATTAAAAATTCAGAACTTATACTTAATCCAGATGGTAGCGTTTACCATTTGAATTTAAAACCTGAAAATATTTCGGATACCATCATATTTGTCGGTGACCAAGATAGGGTTGAAAAAATCACTAACCATTTTGATAGTGTAGAATTTACAACGCAAAAAAGGGAATTTAAAACACAAACAGGATATTATCAAGATAAACGCATAAGTGTTATTTCAACAGGTATTGGACCAGATAATATAGACATAGTTTTGAATGAACTCGATGCCCTAGTCAATATAGATCTCAAAACTAGAAAGCCAAAATCTGAGTTAACAAGTCTTAACATAATAAGAATTGGCACTTCTGGTGCGCTGCAAAAAGATATTCCCGTAGATGCTTTTTTAATTAGTACACATGCTTTAGATGTGAATGGGATGCTGCATTTTTATCAAATAGATGGTATCAGTAACCCAGAAATTGAAGATGCATTTATAACACATACCAGCTGGGATAAAAATAAGGCAAGGCCCATCATAATTAATAACAGTAAATATTTACAGAAGTATTTTGAAAGTGATTCTATTTTTAAAGGCATGACAGGTACAGCAGGTGGTTTTTATGGACCACAGGGAAGGGTCTTAAGGTTGCCTTTGCATGATGCTTCTCTTAATTCAAAACTGGATAGTTTTAATTACAAAGATTTCAGGATTACAAATTTTGAAATGGAAACGTCGGTCATCTATGGACTTTCAAAATTATTAGGTCACGAAGCACTGTCTCTAAATGCAATAATAGCAAATAGAGCTACAGGTCATTTTAGCAACAATCCAAAAAAAACAGTTGAGAAATTAATAAAGTATGCTTTAGAGCGTATCGTTAATATATAATGATTTACACTGAAGTGTATCTTAACTATTTATAGTAAAAATTTTAATAAAAAATCTTATAATTCAGCATAAGGAAGTTTAGCATAAATGAAGAAAGTTAATATAGGTGGTGTACCTGAGCATTTTAATCTAGCCTGGTACCTAACGCTAAAAAATGGTGAGTACAAGGAAGAAGGCATCAACCTGAGATGGCACGATTATCATGGCGGCACAGGTGCCATGTGTAAAGCCTTAAGGTCTGGGGAGATTGATATGGCCGTTATTTTAACAGAAGGGATTATCAAAGATATCATCGAAGGTAACCCTTCTAAGATTGTTCAAACTTTTGTACAATCCCCATTAATTTGGGGTATTCATGTGGCTGCAGATTCAAATTTTAAAACTATAGAAGATATTAAAGGTACAAGAGCTGCAATTAGCAGATATGGTTCAGGCTCTCACCTTATGGCTTACATCAATGCAAAAAAACACGGTTGGAATTTAGAAGAGGATTTGAACTTTGAAGTCATCAAAAATCTTGATGGTGCAATTAGAGGACTCACAGAAGAAAGAGCAGATTATTTTATGTGGGAAAAATTTACCACAAAGCCCATTGTAGATGATGGAATTTTTAGACGTATCTCCAATTGTCCTACACCTTGGCCATGCTTTGTGATTGCTGTAAGGGAAGAATTTATAGAAAACAGCGAAGATGAATTGAAGGCTATTTTAAGTATTGTCAATCAAACCACAGAAGAATTTAAATCAATTCCTAGTATAGATAAAACTATTGCCAATAGATACGAGCAAGAATTAGATGATGTACAAGAGTGGTTATCACTAACGGAATGGTCACAAGATGTTATGGATGAGACTACCATTAGAAATATTCAGGATCAGCTTTACGATTTAAATATTATTAATAAAAAAGCTTCATATTCTGAGTTGGTAAAAAAAATCTAAAGAATTTATAAAACTCGAAAATTATTAATATTGATAACTTAAGATTAACTTTTTTAGAAAAGTGTAGCTAAATTCTTAATAAAACAATCGATAAAGCACAATTAAAAACGATTAAAAACAAAATTGTATACATATTTTCGTACCTGAGATGATTAAAAATCCCCACTAAACCGCACTATTTCAATTTTTTAATTATATTTGCCTTACCAAATCTTATAATTTTATCTTCAACAAATTAATATGGTATTAACAATTACTCTAATTTTAGCCTTTTTAGTTGCCGTAAATTTCATCCTATTAATATTCAGTTGTAATAAGACAACTAAAAAATCGGTTTCTAAACAACCTCACATAATTAGAGAAGAAAGACCTACTTTAATTTCCAATCAATTACAGACTCGCCAGCTTGCTGCAACAGGTAGTTAGTTTTACTAAAATGATTATTTCCAAACCAATAACCTCTGTTTGCACTTAATGGAGATGGATGGCCAGTTTCTAAAATAACGTGTTTTGAGCCATCAATCAATTTCTTTTTCTTTTTGGCGAAACCTCCCCAAAGTAAAAATATAATATTGTCTTTTTTATCGCTTATTAATTGAATTATTGTGTCCGTAAATTGCTCCCATCCTTTTTTTTGATGACTGCCAGCTTGATGTGCTCTCACCGTTAAAGTAGCATTCAACAGCAATATTCCTTGATCTGCCCATGGTAATAAATTACCACTTTTAGGATAAGGAATTCCTAAGTCGTCTTCAATTTCCTTAAATATGTTGATTAACGAAGGAGGATGCGGAATTCCATCATTAACTGAAAAACAAAGCCCGTTAGCCTGGCCATATCCATGGTATGGATCTTGACCAATGATTACGACCTTCAAATCCTGGAAATGGCAATGATTAAACGCATTAAAAATTTCGGATCCTTTTGGGAAACATTGGTGATTCTTATATTCTGATTTTATATATTCAGCTAAATCCTTAAAATATGTTTTCTCAAATTCCGGTTGGAGATATGGTTGCCAGGTATCGTGTATATCAACATTCATGTCCTAAATTTTATTCAAAAATAACAATAAGTCATTGAAAAGATGCATTAGGCATATCGTCTTATTTAACCTAAATTTACAATCTTCAAAATCAATAAAATTACATGATACGCATTCATGAAAAAACATTAAAAGACCTTGAGTTCTCAACGGTTTTAGCACAAGTTAGTGAGCACAGTATAACAGCTTTGGGTAAAGATTCTGTACTTGCTATGCTGCCTTATGAAGATGAGGCTAATTTACGATTAGAATTAGAATATGTGAACGAATACTTGTCATCATTTGATAATGACAATCGCATTCCCAATCACGGTTTTGAAGCAATAAGCAAAGAGTTAAAACTTTTAAAAATTGAAAACACTTATCTAGAAGTTCCAAGCTTTCAGAAAATTGTGAGCATGTCGCTGACGGTAAATTCAATTTTAAAATTTCTTGAAAAGTTTAAGGAATATTATCCCAAATTAGCACATTATAGTTCTAACATAGAAGTCACTAAATCTATAATAGAACAGGTAGATTCAGTCGTAGATAGGTTTGGAGATATTAAAGACGATGCCTCACCTTTACTTTTAGAATTAAGGCAAAGTATTAACAAGCTACGAGGGAAAATAAACAGTAGTTTTTCTTCGGCTTTAAATACATATCATAGTCTTGATTATTTAGATGACATCCGAGAATCTGTTGTAGAAAACAAACGTGTGTTGGCTGTTAAAGCCATGTATCGTAAAAAGGTAAAGGGTGCCATTATGGGTGGTAGCAAAACTGGAAGCATCGTCTACATTGAGCCTGAAACTACTTTGCAGTATTCACGAGAACTCAATAACCTTCAATATGAAGAGAAGGAGGAAGTGATAAAAATATTAAAAGATCTGACTAATTTTATTCGTTTATTCTTGCCTCTTTTAAGAACGTACCAAGAGTTTCTAACGAGAATTGATGTCATTTCGTCAAAGGCGAAATATGCAAAAAGTATGAATGCGATTTTGCCAGAAATTTCAGAAAAGCGCGACATGTATTTGCGCGATGCTTACCATCCACTACTCTATTTAACCAATAAAGAAAAAGGTGAAAAAACATTTCCTCAGACCATAGGTCTCAACGAAAATAGCAGAATCATTGTAATTTCCGGACCCAATGCTGGTGGTAAAAGTATCACCCTTAAGACGGTTGGGTTGCTTCAGGTGATGCTGCAAAGCGGCATGCTAATTCCCGTTCATGAGCGTAGTAAAGTATGTTTGTTTAATAGAATATTGAGTGATATTGGCGATAATCAATCGATAGAAAATCATTTGAGTACATACAGTTACCGTTTAAAACAAATGAATTATTTTTTGCGAAAAGTCAATAATAAAACCCTCTTTTTAATTGATGAATTCGGAACAGGAAGTGACCCTGAATTGGGTGGAGCTTTGGCCGAAACTTTTCTTGAAGTCTTTTATGAAAGGAATGCTTTTGGAATTATAACTACCCACTACTCTAATTTAAAACTATTGGCCAACGAACTTCCACACATGCAGAATGCCAATATGCTTTTTGACGAAAAAAGCTTAGAACCTTTATATAAGTTGGTGATAGGGCAAGCAGGAAGTTCTTTTACTTTTGAAGTTGCGCAGAAAAACGGTATTCCATATAGTTTAATTAATAAATCAAAAAAGAAAATTGAACGAGGTAAAGTAAGATTTGACGCAACAATAGCCAAGCTACAAAAAGAGAGAAGTAAATTAGAACGCACAGAACGGTCGTTAAAAGAAAACGAAAAAAAGAAACTTACTGAGGCGGAAAAATTAGAAGAAACAAATACTAAAATCCAGAAAAAGCTAGAGAGTTTTCAAGAATTGTATGACAGCAACCAACGATTAATCTATCTCGGTCAAAAAGTCAACGATCTGTCAGAAAAGTATTTTATCAATAAAAAGAAACGAGAATTGATGGCAGAGTTATTTAGACTAGTACAGATTGAAAATTCTAAACGTAAAAAAACTTCAGCCAAAAAACGCCAAGCCGAAAAGAACAAAGAACAGCAAATAAAACAGGAAGCCGAAAAGAAAGTTGAAGTGATCCGTAAAAAGAAAAAGGCCGCTAAGAAAAAAGTGGCTGAAGTAGAAAAACCGAAACCAATCTTAAAAGTTGGTGATAGAGTTAGAATGCACGATGGTAGAGCTGTTGGTAGTATCGATTCTATAGAAAAAGGAAAGGCCAATGTCAATTATGGTATGTTTACTACAAATGTTAGCTTGGATCTATTGGAATTGGTAGAAGCGGTAAAAAAATAGCACTTGGAATATTGGCTGATATTTGATGCAACTTATTGGATTAAAAAGAAAATTTTTTAGGTACCACAGCATCCAATTCTAATGGTAGCTTTATTTAAGTTTAATTATAAAATTTAAATATTATGAGTACACAAAACAAACAAAATCAGAACAAGCCGCAGCAGAAAAAGCAGCAACAAAATGAACAAAGACAACGTGAAAATCAGCCAAAACAACAGAACGAGCGCCAACAAACAAGGGCTCAGGCTAAGCAACAGCAAAAACCACGTTAAATTTTCGAATAATTAAAAATTATTATTTGAAAACCTAAAAATTACTTTATGTTTATTTTATCATTTTAGAACCCATTCAATATAATTTGAATGGGTTTTTTGATGATAAATATGTCTGCTATAGTATGAGTCAATATTAAGATACTTAGTTCTGATTAATGTATCTTTGTAATGTGATACAAAATATACCAAAAGACAAACAATTGATACTATTCGACGGAGTCTGCAATCTTTGTAATAGTAGTGTTGTTTATGTAATTAAGCGAGATAAAAACGATAGATTTCGTTTTGCACCATTACAAAGTGAAATTGGCCAAAACGTCATTGAGAAGTTCAAAATAAATACTGAGAACACGGATTCTATTTTACTATATGACCCTAAAGAAGATAAAATTACCTACAAGTCTACAGCTGCATTAAAAATAGCAGCCAACTTAAATTTTCCGATTAACATATTGTCATTTTTTTTAATCGTACCTGTTTTTATTAGAAATTGGGTCTATGATTATATTGCCAAAAACAGATACCAATGGTACGGCAAAAAAGAGTCTTGTATGATCCCAACTCCAGAATTAAAATCTAAATTTTTAGAATAAAAAAAGCCTTTTGACATCCACTTCAAAAGGCTTTGTAAATTAACAATTTACTTAAAACTAATTTAATCTAAACAAAAAATTTAATTTCAAATTATTCGAGGGTACGGAATAATTGATTAATAGCATTTATCTTGTTAAAGTAAATTTAAGCGAAGTTTATCAACCGACATAAAGTACTCGTTAAAGCACCTCAAAAAATAGTTTTAAAAGTTAAAAGTGCAGAAATCATCTATGAGTTACATGCAAGGTTTGAAGATATATTACAACGTTGCCAAACGACTATTAAATAAGTAATCAGGATACATAGCCTTATAGTTAACTTTCTTCTCTATGGACTCTATGACAGGTGCAAAAAAATCTTCTTCGTACATTTCTGTTGAGATATTCAATCCTCCTGGGCTAAAAACATTAATCTCCATAAGTTTATTGCCAACTATATCAATACCTACCAAAAACATACCATCCTGAACCAGCTTTGGCCGAACTATCTCAGCAAGCTGCATAATTTGTTCGGTCATTTTAACAGGCTCAGGCCTGCCGCCTGCATGAACATTGCTACGTATATCATTTGATGCATTAACACGTTGCATTATAGCATATTTACCATTGACCTCCAAAGGCTCACCATTCATTAAAAACAACCGTGTATCTCCTTTAGTTGCTTCCTTGAGATATTCTTGTGCAATTACAAATCCATCTCTTGCAATAGCATCAATGGTTTGGGTAAGATTATGCTCGTTTTTTTTATCCATCATAAAAACGTTAGTGCCACCAGAACCCTGTAAAGGTTTTAATATCATTTTTTGTTTTTGTGATTTAAAAAACTCTTTTATTTCATCATGATCCCTAGAGATAATGGTTTTTGGTCTTACAATTTCTGGAAAATGTTGAAAGTACATTTTGTTTACTGCTCCTGCTAAACTCAATGGATGATTAAGCACCAAAACACCGTTTTTCATTGCAATTTCCCCAAATATAAAAGCTGCATTTTGTGCCCAGTCCCTGTGTCCAATTTCTTCGGCTGGATTATTTCTTAAAAATAAAACGTCTAATTGTTCTGAGCTAATTCTGGTAAATTTCTCTTTTTGTACGGCTTTAAAATAAGTTTCCTGAGTATTAAACTTAGGACCTCTAACAGTTTTGCATCTAACGGATAAATGGCCTTTTGAAGCATAGGCTAATTCACCAACACCAATATAATAAACATCGTGACCTCTTTTATATGCGGTATAACCTAAACCAGGAGTAGTATAGTTCGGTTTCTCCGTGTCGTGATCGTTTATTATAAATGCAATTTTCATAATTTCTTTTTTAGTTTACCAATTCGGTAATATCAATTCCTTTTCTAAGCCTCTTTAGTCTTTTTTGAACGCTTTTTCGTTCTAAGAATCTTGGTAATTCGGGTTGTTTTAAAACTTTTCTATATAACAGCTCCTCTACCAAATCTATATGGGTAATGTTGAATTTTCCTGTATATAAATTTTCCAAATTTCCACCATTCTTTAAATAGTCCATCAAATCCATCAGTCCTGCGAGATAAACGGCATCTTTTGTGAGTCCTCCTCCTCGGTAAACACGCATGGTGATGTAATATGAAATCCGATCGCTAAAACCATATTCCTTGCGAAGTAAGTGAAAAGTTTTAATAAAATTTGCCCCATTAACCATAGATTCTACCGCAATAACTCTGCCTGCCAAAAGTCTTAATCGGTTTACGGTTAATCCGCCGACTAAATATTCGGCAATAACCGCCAGACCTTCTTGAAGTTGATCATAACCTTCAAACCCTTCGTACATCTGTTGTAAAGGCTGTCTTTTTCCGTTACAATAAGTGAGAATATGTGTTCCTATTTCATGTTGAATGAGTGCATCGCAACGATTGGCATCAAAACTAACTTCATTATTAATCAATAATTTTGATTTTGAAACCATAATGCCTGCAACATCATTTCTTATCTCAAGACCAAGGTCAAGGTCAGGAAATTTTGTATTGTAATAATCCAATTCCTTTTGTGCGTGATCTGCAAATTCATGGCAGCTATATCTTTTTTTGCTCTTACGATCCTCACGTTTTGCATAGGTTTTTAAAATGTGTTTGGCCTGCTCTAGTAATTTTTTCTTGATTACTCCATATAGACTTTCTCCCACAAATCGAAAGTTTTTAGTACCACGCTCTTCTAGCATAGTCAACTGTTTTTCAATTTCCAGTCGCTTTCCTCTTAAGATAAAAGCTATTGTGGGATCGTCTACTAGATCTATCGGAATATTGTATAGTTTCCGTTTTTCTAATTCAGGATCCAATGCAATTAATCTGTATTTAAACGATGGAACTTTTTCAAATTTATTTTTCTTGAAGTTTTTCCATTCCTCATTGCTATTTACGGGCGTGGTACGCAATAGAAAAGACATTCCGCTACTTATTTCTGCCAGGACTGCATCAGATTTTAGCGTTACTTGGTCAATGTTTGTTTTTCCTAGCATTAAGAAATTCTCAAAATCATCTGTAGTCTGAACGCGTATAAATTCAAACACAGCACGTTTTATTGTTTCAGAAAAGACAGAATAATATTCTCTAAAGAACAAAGAATAAAGTTCGTTAGAACTGTTGTTTTTGTAGAGAATAGGCATGCTTAGCCCAATAATTAACGTTCCTTTTTTCTTCGATTCATCTACATTAAGAAGTGGTGACAAATGCTCTGGATGACGTTGGTGTGAATCGTCAATATTAACGCTAAGATTCGCATATAAATCACTGAGTGTTTCAAAACCGGCCTTTAACGCTGATACTGTTGCAGGTGCCTTGTTTTCTGGACATGATATATTAAATGTAGTACTCTGTTCATCCTTATTAGGCCAAATTTCCAAAATTAAAAATGTATCAAATTTTGCGGAAACCACAATTCTTATTGCTTCTAATAGATGCGATATATCCACTTGGTCATTAACAATAAGATATGATGCTTGCGTTTTTAAAATTCTTGAAAAATAAACATCCATTTCACTGAATCTGTAAACACAGATAAATGGTAAAAGTTTATCGATATGCAATATTCCATTATTCTGTAATTCTATATTTACAGGTTTTTCACTAGTAATGCTATTACATATTTTGTCAATTATTGATGAATCGATTTTATGTTTCTTATCTGATATCATTTTTTAGAATGTGATTTATAAAACTCGTTCGCGTGATGTTTTAGTTTGGATTTTAGTTGATTAGAAACAGCGTCAATCACTTCTGGGAACATTATCTGCTTATACTCATCACAATAAACTTTAGCTATTTCGGTCGCTAATACTAACGTGTTTTCAAAATTATTAGTGATGAATTTTAAAAAATAGCCATTCCCTTGAAACGTATCGTTAACTGCGGCAGTTTGTTTAATACCATGTGGTAATTCAATTTCAGAAAGAGCTTTTCGCCAAGATTCAACCTCGTTACCAAAACGTCTGTTGTCTATGTTTGAGGTTCCTAAATTCCAAGTTGGTACTTCCCTATCCCAACGTTTCCAATTATAGCTGTGCATATCGTAAACTACACAAACACCAAATTTTTCTTCTAATTTATCAATTAAGACTTTTACGACTTTATAAAAATTGGCATGCTTCTTTAGACTTTTTTCTATTTGGGATTCTGGCAGCGGAGTTTTCCATAATTGTTTTCCCCACGCAGTTTCAAAAACAGCTTCTTCAGGAGTACGGTTAAGATCATATTCAAAGCGGGAATCCAAACCAGCCAGCACAATCGGGTGAGACGTGACCATCGACATTGTTTCTGGATCTTCTTCGTACCAACGCTCGTAAGCCGTATGCAAACAATTATCCCAAAGTTCTTTTCTGAATTGATGACCGTCGTGTATGGCGGCACACGCGTAATGGACGTATTTTTCAATCTTTAAAGTAAAAGAATAATCTTCTGCTACCGCATGGAATGTTTCTTCTGCTTGGATTTTTAAAATAATTTCTGATATGGATAATCGTTGAATCATATAGTTTTAAATAATCTTTTAAGGCATTTAAGCATGTTTCGCTCCATGATGTTGAATTCTTTATCCGAAAAAAATAAGACCTTAATATCGGCCAAAAGAATTTCAATATCCTCATCCGTATAATTATGCTGCTCCAAGCTCGTCATTATTTTTTTTATACCTTGGTAGTCATTATCATTATCAAATTCGTTATGGATTTCCTGAAAGGTTTCCATATCTACTTTTGAAAGAATCACGTTACGCTCTTTGTTGTTTTCCTTAAAATCTGAATTTGCTGCGAACAGTAAAATATAAGCTACTAGTTCGTCTCTTGTCCAGTCAATTGTTTTCATATTTATGTTGTTAGGCTACCGTATTCTGTCCACGATCCGTCATAGACCGTTATATTTTTAAAGTTACAAATTGTTGCTGCCAATGCCAAAATACATGCTGTTATACCAGATCCACAGCTAAAAACTACTTTCTTTTTATTCCTACTCAATGGTTCTAATAACTCTAAAAGGGAAGTTTTGGATTTTAGTTTATTACCGATTAACAGTTCTTGATAATGCAAATTTATAGATGAGGGAATATTGCCACGCCGTAAACCTTCTCGAGGTTCTGGTACTTGACAGTTGAATCTTTCCGAGGAACGTGCGTCAATAATTATTCTTTCAGAATCTAAAATGAAGTCTTGAAGACCTTCATAATCGGTAATCAAGTCTGAATTGAAATTGACTTCAATGTTTCCAATACTATAATGCTCACTTGAATATGATTCAACCAAAAACCCCTTATTTCTCCATTCTGGTAAACCACCATTTAGTACGGCTACATTATCAAACCCAAAAGTCTTAAACAGCCACCATGCTCTTGGGCTTGAGTAAATACCTTTATCGTCATAAACTATAATTAAGGAATCTTCATTAATGCCTAATTTTCTGGCGTCACTTTGAAATTGCTCAGCACTAGGAAGTGTACTAGGAAATATTGAATTTACATCGCTAAATTTTTGTTTGATGTCAAAAAAACGTGCTTTTGGAATTCTCAGCGCAGACTCAGAAATCTTTTTATTTATAGTCGCGTCAAGAATTATCAGGTTTGGATTATCGATTTCTTTTTGAAGCCATTTGACCGAGACCAATACTGAATTTAAACGATTTGTATCCATATTATATCAATCACAAAACCAACTTTAAATAATCCGGATTCAAAACATCTATGCTTCTTCTACAGTTTTACGTAATCGTGCTCTTCTATCAAAGGCTTGCAGTTTATCCAAGACTTTACTTTCTAAAAAGTCAATTACTTTTTCTTCGACCTTTCGCTTGTTTTTATAAACCTTATTCATGTAAGTAATACCTCCTGGCGACATAACATTGACTTCTACCAATTTACCTCCTATTACATCGATACCTACAAAGTACAAGCCGTCTTTAACAAGTTTTGGTCCTATTTGCTTACATAAAGCCTTTTCGGCTTTGGTAAGTGTGTGTTTTTGAATACTTCCTCCTGCCGAAACATTAGAGCGATGGTCATCTGAGCCTGGTACTCTTCTCATGGCACCAACAGGTTCTCCATTAAGCAATAAAATTCTAATATCGCCTTTGTCTGCACCATCAATATAATCTTGAAGTATCACATAATTGGTTTCCCCCTCACCTGTAGAAATATAAAAGTCGAGCAAAGAGTTAATGTTACTCATTGCCGATTTCTCTATTAGAATGACACCAGAGCCACCGAAACCGTTCAGTGGTTTCAAAATCATTTTATCTGCTTTGGAATCTTTTATTTGCTGTACCAAATACTCCTTATTTTTTGATACATGGGTATTAGGAATGATATTGCTGTGCGCATCACCAAAAGCAGCGGTGTAAAGTTTGTTGTTTGCCTCTCGCATGCCTTGAAGAGAGTTTACAATAAATACATCGTCTTTTACTGAATCCAAAAAATTAAGCATTATAGGATCCAAAGGCGGATTAGCTCTAAAGAAAATCGCATCAAAACCTGCCAAGGGCAACATTTCTTCTCTGAGTTTTGCTTTTGAATAAAATGATTTGAGCGTTGATGGCACTTTTTCCATACGCCCAATAACATTGCAAAAAGCATTGGTTACACTATCTCGAATCGTAAGGTTTGCCGGAGAACACATGGCAACACCATGTCCTCGTTTCACGCATTCTTTAATCAAAGCTAAACTTGTATCGTGTTCAGGATTAATAGTTTCCCATGGATACATAATGAAGCAAATGTTCATATTGTGTTGGTTTTTAGTTCCTTTATATTAAAGTTAAAAAATTAATAAAGAATACTTAAGAATCCAAGTCAAAAGTTTCTGTTGGGTCTTTTTCTCCTTTATAATCCAACATATTTTCACCATCGGCAATGATTGAACAAACAGTTGCATCTCCAGTTACATTAACAACAGTTCTAAACATATCTAAAATACGGTCAACCGGAAAAATTATAGCAATCCATGCAGGGTTTAACCCTACTGAGCTCAAAACAATAATCAGCATTACCAACCCTGCACTTGGTACCGCTGCAGAACCAATTGAGGCTAAAGTCGCTGTTAAAACTACAGTAATCTGTTGTCCTAAAGTTAAATCTATCATGTGCATTTGAGCCAGGAAAATCACAGCTACAGCTTGGTATAAACTCGTTCCGTCCATATTAACGGTTGCTCCAATCGGTAGTACAAAACTGCTTATTTTTTTATTGACACCTAAATTCTGTTCCACACATTCCATAGTAACAGGAAGTGTTGCAGCACTACTCGATGTCGAAAATGCCAAGGTTTGTGCAGGACTCATACTTTTAAAAAATCCTTTGTATGGAACTTTCTTTACAAACAATTTCAAAATCATTGGATAAACAACAAAAATCATAAGAAGTAAACCAGCCAATACAGTTAATGAATACCAGCTTAAACCTTTAAATATTTCTACAACTTTTCCAATATCATCACCTGCCATTTTACTCACTACACCTGCCAATAATGCGAAGACAAAGAATGGTGCAGCCTGCATCACAACATCTACCATTTTAAGAAACACCTCATTAACGCTGTCAACAAGATTCATAACAGGCCTGGCCTTGTCCGTTGGAATAAACAACAAACAAACACCGAAAAATATCGCAAAGAATATGATCTGAAGCATTAAGCCATTGTTGGATAATGAATAGAAAAAGTTACTAGGCACTATATCTACCAAAGGCTGTAAAGGTGTAGTATCTTCCTTCATTTTTGCAGTCTCCATTTTATCTGCTACCGAAGCTTCTTTAAGTTCGCTCTTGGATAAATCTGAAATTTCCTGTGCACGTTCAAAGAACTCAGGATCTTTTAGATAGTTTACGCCATCTTTTATTTCATAGCCTTCGCTGTCGGCCCAAATTTCATAGCTTATTCTATTGTCAATTCTGCTCTGTTCATCTATGAGTTTTCCAGGACTAATCACATTAACCAATAATAATCCGAGTGAAATCGCTAAAATTGTGGTAACTAAATAAATCCCAAGGGTTTTTCCGCCCATTCTCCCCAAACTTGCAGGGTCTCCAATATTGGCCACACCACTAATAATAGAAAACAACACAAGCGGCACAGCAATCAATTTCAACAAATTAATAAAGATAGTGCCAAAAGGATCAATCCAATCGATGGTAAATTCACTCCAACCCATTGAACTTGAAACCAATGCCCAAATGATACCGAGTACCATTCCTATAATAATTTTCCAGTGTAATGCTAATTTTTTCATTGTATGCTGAATTTATTTCAGTATCTCCTCCTACTAAGCAGGAATCTTTATAATTAAACTTATTCTTTTATTTATTAACCATTAATTGCTCATATGGACCGCTGTTTTCGCAAAGTCAAATCACCAATCCTGAGACTCCTGTCTACGAAGGAGTTTATAATCCGCAATAACCAAAGCAGCCATAGCCTCAACAATGGGTACGGCCCTCGGCACAACACACGGATCATGGCGGCCTTTGCCTTGCATTTCAACATTTTCGCCCTTACTGTTGATTGTTTTTTGTTTCTGTAAAGTCGTTGCCACTGGCTTAAAAGCTATATTAAAATAAATGTCCATGCCATTGCTAATACCACCTTGCACACCACCAGAACGGTTGGTCTTAGTGCTACCATCTTCATTAAACTTGTCATTATGTACACTACCCAGCATTTTTGCACCATCAAATCCACTACCATACTCAAAACCTTTTACGGCATTTATCGATAGCATTGCTTTGCCTAATTCAGCATGCAATTTATCAAAAACCGGTTCTCCCAATCCAGCTGGTACATTTTGTATAACACAAGTAATCACACCTCCTACGGTATCACCTTGCTTTTTAACCTCTTCAACTTTGGCAATCATTTTTTCAGCAGTTTCAGAATCTGGACAACGTATCACATTAGATTCTGTTAAATTCAAATCCAATTCCTGATAAGGTTTTTCCACAGTGATATTTCCAACTGAAGATGTGAAAGCATTAATTTTAATGGAGCTTAAAAACTGTTTTGCAATAGCTCCTGCCACTACCCTACACGCTGTTTCTCGAGCCGAACTTCTTCCTCCACCTCTGTAATCACGAACGCCATATTTTTTATCGTACGTATAGTCTGCGTGACTTGGACGATATACATCTTTTATATGCGAATAATCTTTAGATTTTTGGTTGGTATTATGAATCACAAATCCTATTGGCGTGCCTGTTGTTTTACCTTCAAAAATACCTGAATAGAATTCCACTGCATCTGGCTCTTTTCTTTGCGTAACGATTTTGGACTGTCCTGGTTTGCGACGCTCCATTTCATTTTGGATTGCTTCAAAATCGAGCTGTATTCCTGCCGGACATCCATCAATAATTCCGCCAATTGCTTTTCCATGTGATTCACCGTAAGTGGTGAGTTTAAATAATTTTCCGAAGGAATTTCCCGCCATTAAATCATATTTTACGCTAATGTAAATGTATTATTACAGAAACAAAAATGCATCACGAATTTTCGTCAGTGATTGTTTAAAATGTCCGCTTATTTTATGCTTAATATTTCCGTAACATTATAATAACAGTTTGCTCATAGTTAGTTAATTATGTGATAATACGAATGCAAAATCATTTTGTGTTCTTTGCTTTGCAGTAATTGAATAGAGCTTTGAATTTAAAACGAAAAATTGAAATAGTAGTAATTTCGGATGTGCATCTCGGCACTTATGGCTGTCACGCCAAGCAGTTATTGACTTACCTTAACAGCATCCAGCCAAAGAAACTGATCCTAAATGGTGATATTATCGATGTCTGGCAATTTAAAAAGCGTTACTTTCCAAAATCACATCTTAGCGTTATTAAGAAAATTATGGACTTTGCCGCTAATGGTACTGAGGTCATTTACATAACAGGCAATCATGATGAAATGCTTCGTAAATTTACAGATACTGAAATTGGTAATATTTCCATAGTTAATAAATTGGTATTGAATCTTGATGGAAAAAAAGCATGGTTTTTTCATGGCGATGTATTCGATATTTCTATCCAAAATGCTAAATGGCTCGCCAAATTGGGAAGTTACGGTTATGATATGCTAATCTTAATCAACCGTTTTGTCAATTGGTGCTTGGATCGATTGGGCAAAGAACGTTATTCGTTATCCAAAAAGATAAAGAACTCAGTAAAGGGAGCTGTAAAATATATTAATGATTTCGAAAAAGTTGCGACTGAACTAGCTATAGAAAATCGATACGATTATGTGATTTGTGGCCATATTCATCAACCAAAAATGTTAAAGGTTGAAAACAAATATGGCAACACAACATATCTCAATTCTGGAGATTGGGTCGAAAATTTTACCGCTTTAGAGTATCAATTTAAGCGCTGGAAAATATATAGTTACAATAAAGATAAGCTTACCCCTTTTTTTGCAGATGAAGAATTAAAGGAAATGGACATGAAAGATTTGATTGCCGCAATTACCATTGTTGAGCAGCCTAAAAAAACAAAGAAAAAGAATAAAGATTAAATAAGGGCCTCTCTAAGAATAGTTACAGGATGCTTAGCTTTAATTCCGGTTCCATCTTTAATCTGATGTCTACAACTTGTACCGTTTGCCGCAATTAAAGTATCGCCCGAAGCTTTTCTAACTGCTGGAAAAAGAGTTTGCTCGCCAATTTGCATACTAATCTCGTATTTGTCTTTTTCATAACCAAAACTGCCTGCCATACCACAACAACCACTAGGAATGATGGTTACTTTATAATTCTTTGGCAAATTAAGCATATCAAAACTACTTTTTTGATTCGCTAATGCTTTTTGATGACAGTGTCCATGGAATTTAATTGATTTGGAATCTGTTGTAAATTGTTCTGAAGAAATATTTCCCAATTCTATTTCTTGTTGAATGAATTCTTCAATTAAAAAGGTCTGTTTCGCAATTTGATTAGCTGAATCTTTATCATCTGCTAAACGCAAGTATTCATCCTTGAACGTCAATATCGCTGATGGCTCAATTCCGACTAGATTAAAAGTATCATTTTGAAATTCTTTAAAATAGCTGACATTGGTATTTGCTATTGATTTTGATTGTTCCAAAAATCCTTTAGACAAAAAACCTCTTCCACTTTCTAAATGACTGACATCAATCACTTTGTAATTTAATGATTCAAGTAAAACTTTAGTGTCAATCGCAATTTCAGATTCTAAATAATTAGTAAATTCATCCACGAATAAATGCACAGTTTTAATGATTTTTTTGACATCTTTTTCATCTTCAATCCAATCTGAAAAATTACTAAAACTGGAATAAGATTTCGTCACTTTTGGGAAGCTTCGTTTGGGATGGATACCTAAAGAAAGACGAAGCAATTTAGAACTGAATTTTCCATTAAAAAGTCCATTAGTTAGCCATGGCATCCGTGAAGCAATTTTATTGTATTTAGTTGCATTAGCAAAAAACCGGTCTTTAAATTTAAAACCATTTGCTTTTTGGTATTGGTACTGAAATTCGGTCTTTAAACTTGCTACATCAACACTACTTGGGCATTCGCTCGCACAAGCTTTGCAACTCAGACATAAATCGAACACATCTTTTAATTCCTTATGATTAAATTTGTTGGCTTTATCTGAATTGGTCAAATATTCACGCAATGCATTAGCTCGTGCTCGTGTGGTATCCTTTTCATTTCGTGTGGCTCTATAACTCGGACACATAGTACCTCCAAATTCTGGTAACTTTCTGCAATCACCAGAACCATTACATTTTTCGGCCTCTCGTAGAATACCTTTGGAACTTGAAAAATCTAAAACAGTCTCAATTCTCGGTTCTTCCCGATCGACCTGATATCGTAGGTTTTGGTCCATGGGAAAGGCATCGACAATTTTACCAGCATTAAAAATATTATTTGGGTCAAAGGTTGATTTAATCCGCTTTAAAATTTGATAGTTACCTTCACCAATCATCATTGGAATAAATTCTGAGCGAACGATGCCGTCTCCATGTTCACCAGACATTGAACCTTTGTATTTCTTAACCAAAGTAGCAACATCAGTTGTGATTTTTCGGAATAAAGCAACATCTTCAGATTTCTTAAGATTTAAAATCGGTCTAAGATGCAACTCTCCTGCTCCAGCATGAGCATAATAAACCGGATTTTGCTTGTATGAAGTCATCAATTCCGAAAACTCAGATATGTAGTTTTCTAAATCTTCTAAAGCCACAGCAGTATCCTCAATACAAGCCACGGCCTTTTTGTCACCAATCATGTTACCCAAAAGCCCCAATCCTGCTTTTCGTAATTCTACTGATTTATCAATTTCCCTGCCTTTTAAAACGGGTGAAGCGTAAGATAGGTCAAGATCTTCAACTGTTCCGATAAATCGGTGAAGAGCGGCATCTAAGTCGTCAATGGTATCTTCTTTTAGTTCACACATCAAAAGTGCTATGGGTTCGCCAACAATAAATTGTCTGTTTTGTTGCTGAAGTTTATTGTGCTTTGTGAGATTTAGAATTGTATCATCAAGCATTTCGCAAGTATGCAAATTGTGCTCCATCAATTTTGCGATAGATTTTAAACAAGAGTCGATACTTTTATAATGCAGCGCCACAACTGCACTCTCAGCTGGAGGTAATTTATCTAATTGCAGAGTGATTTCAGTGGTAAATGCCAATGTGCCTTCACTACCTGCGAGCAGTTTGCACATATTAAAATTTGAATTTGTAACTGAATTTGGAAAAACTTCAGATTTAATTAATTCATCCATCGCATAACCTGTATTTCTGCGATGGATTACGGGTTTGGGAAATTCATTTCTTATTTGATTCTGAACATCTTCCGGTTTTAATTCAGAAAATACAGTTCTATATATTTGCCCTTCAAGTGTTTTAAGTTTTAATTTATCATCGAATTCTTCCTTTGAAATCGACTTAAATTCAACCTCACTTCCATCACTTAAAATTGTTTTCAGACTTAAAACCTTATCTCTTGTAACACCATATTGAATAGATGTTGTACCGGAAGAATTATTGCCTACCATACCTCCTATCATACAACGGTTGGATGTGGAAGTGTTTGGCCCAAAAAACAAACCAAACGGTTTTAAGAAATTGTTAAGCTCGTCCCTAATTACTCCGGGCTGAACGGTCACTGTTTTATAACGCTCGTCAACTTTTAAAATCTTAGTAAAATGTTTGGACACATCAACTACAACACCATTGCCAACACATTGGCCAGCCAAAGAAGTTCCTGCAGTTCTTGGTATCAAAGAAATGGCATGCTCTTTGGCAAAATCAATCAATAATTTTATGTCCTGATTTGATTTTGGTATAGCTACTGCTAGTGGTAATTTTCTATATACCGACGCATCCGTTGCATAGAGTTTCCGCATTAAATCGTCAAAATATAAATTGCCTTCTAAAGTGGAATTAAGTAGAGAAAGATTTTTGGAGTTTGACAAAAGCATATAAGTTAAAAATAGCTCGGTTAGAGTTATAAAATTGTCATAAAAATAAACCTTCTATTTCAATTTTAACATAAATTCGTACTTATGTTAATATGGGCATTCTATGATGCTCTGATTAAAAAACTAAAACTCAAAGATTATGAAAAAATTATTTTTATTAGCAGGTTTGTTAATCGGTTTTACAACCATCTCAAGCGCCCAAGAAATCGCTGAAAACGCTATTGGATTACGTTTAGGTGATAGTGACGGTTTTGGGGCTGAAATATCTTATCAACGTGCCTTAGGTGATGCTAATAGGCTTGAGCTTGATTTAGGCCTAAGAAGCGGTAATAATTACGATGGTTTTAAACTAACAGGTCTGTACCAATGGGTATTTCCGTTGGATGGAGACTTTAACTGGTACGTAGGCGCAGGTGGTGGAGTTGCATCTTACAGTTTTGACAATGTACCTGATCAATTTGATGATAGCGAAACGTTTTTCTTTGCTGCTGGAGACATTGGTATAGAATACAGCTTCGATATTCCTCTTATGTTATCATTAGATTTTAGGCCAGAAATTGGTTTTGGAGATGACCTATACGACAATAATGATCTTGATTTTGATATCGCATTGGGTGTTCGGTACCAATTTTAACTAATAAAGCACATATTTATATAAATGACCATCTCAATCGAGATGGTTTTTTATTAACTTTAAAAGGTATGAACCAACTTGCTATTATAGGAATGGGTCCAAGGGGTCTTTATGCTTTGGAGCGGCTTATAATCAATTTAGGCCACCTCGATAAAACCTTAGAAATCTATATTTTTGAACCGTCAAATACACCAGGTGCTGGTACCATTTGGAATGTAGATCAACCAGATTCTAATTGGATAAATATTACTGAGCGTGCATTGATTGGTATAAAAGAAAGGCCAAAATTTGAGTATAGCAATTTAACCATTAAACGTTTTCCATCTTATCATGAATGGTGCGGATTTAAACAATCGTCGACCAAACCAGATAACTTTCCTCCTAGAAATAAATTGGGTCGCTATCTTTTTGAACGATTTACAGCACTTGTTAAAGACATAAAACATCTTCATCATTTTCATATCGTAAAAGAGTTTGTGCAACATGTTGAGGCTAAAGATGGTAAAATCTTTATCCAAACTCATAATAAAAATTGGACTTGTGATGACGTACTGCTAACCATAGGACATCAACCGACCAAATTATCAACCCAAATTAAATCTTGGGTCAAGCACGCAGAAAAAAATCTAAATACTGAAGTTTTTACAGAACCTTATCCTGTAACACAACTTAAAAATTACAAAAACAAAACCGACATAAATATTGGGATGAGAGGATTTGGTCTTGCCATGATAGATATAATGCGGTATTTGGCAATAAACAATTACGGAAATTTTAAAGTAACCAATCCATGCACCTTTGAAACAGTTTACTATAAAGTAAACAGCCAAAATTTAAAACTAGTTCCATTTTCATTAGATGGTTTGCCTTTAGCGCCTAAGCCGTTAAATCAAAAAATTGACAATTGGTTTCTTCCAAGTAACAAAACCCTAAGCTGGTTTACTAAAAAAATAGATGCTGTAACTCAAAGTCAAAAAAGTGTGAACAACATTGACCTTTTAATAGAACCAATGGCAAAGATTGTCGCTCAAATTTTTATTAATTTGAATAAAAAAGCTAAAAATCATGATCTAGATTCGACTGAGGTTGAACAAGTAATTTTAGAATGGTTACGCAACGACAATTTTAAACACGCACTTATTTTAAATACTGATTTATCCACCTATAAACAAATTGAATCTTTTATAGGTATGGCTTTGGGAGAGGCTAAAATTACTTTGGATTTTTGTATCGGTCAAGTTTGGAGACATTGCCAACCCAGATTTTATAAAACTTTTACACATGCACAAATTGATGAAGGCATCCTTAATAAAGTTGTAGAATTGGATGAGCGCATTAAACGTTATTCTTATGGTCCTCCAATAGAAAGCATGCAGCAACTCTTGGCTCTTGTAGACGCAGAAGTTTTAACGTTAAACTACGTTCACGATCCAAAAATTAGTGCAATTGATAAGGGATGGGAACTAAAAAACAAGAAAAACGAAATAATTCATTGTAGCGTACTTGTAAATAGTGTAATCGATCCACCGAAATTATTAGATACTGATTCTAAAATTATAGAACATTTACTCGAAAACAACCTTATAAAGCCCATACATTCAGAATTAGGAATTGAAACCCAACCAGATGCCTATATAAAAACTGCAGAAAATGAAACGATTGTACCTATTGCAGTACTCGGCAGATTGGCAAAAGGAAGTGTTATTGGTGTCGATGCCATATTAGAGTGTTTTGGTGATACTGTAAAAGATTGGGCAGACAATTTTGCAAAGCACAGAGTTAATTAAGTGGATTGCTTTTCGCTTAAATATTTCCAATAGCGTTTGGGAACATGCCTTACGTGCAACTTCATGTTTTTTCTCGATTTGATATTAGTCGCTTTAAAATAATCTTGCCATAATTTTTGAAAATCAAACTCTTGTTCTGCAAAGTAATCAGAATTAGTTTTTGTAAAATCAAATTGTTTAGGAAAATCCATATTGATAATGTCAACTTTGTCTAAATCGTAGAATAATCCATAACGCCTTCTAATATCATAAATCATCCATTTTTGGTCTGCGTAGCGTCGTTTAAAGTGTTTTTGAATCAGTGGCAACACATTAAAGTCAGGCTCGATATTCGCAAAATAAATATGATCTTTAGTGAGTCGAAAACGTACAAAAGCTTCCATTCTATGCTTTTCGCGACCAACCATTTTCGCAATTTGAGCAATCTTTAAAACGGAAGGATGGGAATAATCCTTATCGACTTTGGTGTTTTTAGAAAATGCATAGCGCACATAGTCTAGCAGTACATTTTCAACACCATCTTTCTCACTCAAAAACGCATAATACATTTGATAACTACCCTGCGAAGTCAATTTGGTTTTGAGTCCGGACCAAACACGATTGGCTTTGTCTTCTTCGGTAAGGATGTGTTCATTTTCTGAAAACAATTCATTTTGAGGGGCAAATTCATTCTGGATATTCACCAATTCCAATTTGTGTTCAAAAGTATAAAACACAGCACTCAAGAAACCATCAAAAGTTCCGTCATATATAAGACATTTTTCTTGCATCTACCCGAACAAACTTAATTGGTTACTTAGTGTTTTACGGTATTTACTTGTAGAATTCTGAAGAATGAACCCTTTTATTTTATCTGAGGTTAAATCGCGACGTTCAAATTGATTGCTCTCACACACGATAAAATATTGTGCTCTATTAAGAGCGACACCTATTTTCTTTAAATGGTCCCAATTTAAGTTTCTAAATCGACGAGCATTTAAAATTTTATGTACCGATTTCATTCCCAGACCTGGTATTCTTGCCAACATTCTCTTATCTGCAGTATTGATATCGACAGGAAATTCATGTAAATTTCGCAATGCCCAACTTAATTTAGGGTCAATGTCCAATTCTAAATTTTGATGCTGTTCATTTAAAATTTCACTAACATCAAAGCCGTAGAACCGCATCAACCAATCAGTTTGATACAACCTATTTTCTCTGAGCATTGGCACCGCAGTCCCTATTTGCGGTAAACGTTCATCATAACTAATGGGAACGTAACCTGAATAATAAACACGTTTTAAATTATAGCTATTATAGAAAAAATTAGATGTTTGCATGATCTGAAAATCGTTTTCTCCGCTTGCTCCAATAATCATCTGAGTACTTTGACCTGCAGGAGCGTATTTGGGTGTGCTTTTTATGATTTTCTTTTCAGCTTTATATTGAATGATTTCATTTTTCACCTTTACCATTGGCTTAATAAAATCTTCACGTTTTTTATCTGGCGCCAATTTTTTGAGTCCGGCTTCGGTAGGAATTTCGATATTGACGCTTAAACGGTCTGCGTATAGACCTGCTTCTCGCATCAATTCATCTGAAGCTCCAGGAATGGATTTAAGATGAATGTAACCATTAAAATTTTCTTCTAAACGAAGTTTTTTTGCCACAGCCACCAATCGTTCCATAGTATAATCTGCACTTTTAAAGATTCCAGAACTCAAAAACAAACCTTCAATATAATTTCGTCTGTAAAAATTAATTGTAAGGTCTACGACTTCCTGCACTTTAAAAGCAGCTCTTTTAATATCATTACTTTTTCTTGTAACACAGTAGGCGCAATCAAAAATGCAAAAATTAGTGAGCAAGATTTTAAGAAGTGACACACAACGGCCATCTTCTGTGTAAGAATGACAGATGCCCATTCCTGTAGAATCTCCTAAACCTTTATTTTTATTAGCGCGTTGGCTTCCGCTTGATGAGCACGACACGTCGTACTTAGCAGCATCAGCAAGTATTTTGAGTTTTTCTTGGGTACGTTGAAATGACAATTATAAACCTCCTTCGTTTTTAGTTCTATTTTGTAAAACAAAGATACCTATATATGTAGCATTATATTGCTATATATTGTAGTAATATGATAATTGAATTATGTACATAAAAAAGCTGTTTAAAAGTTTAAAATTCTGATAATTAAAACATTGGTTAAAACGCCTTTGAAACCATTTTTATAATGGTGCTTAACTAACTCATCTTATGAAAGGAATAAAACCAAGGTTCTCTCGCCTTAAAAATTAAATATCAGAAACAGACTTGTAAACAGCTATGAAATAATTATTTAAAAATTAAGCCATTGCTTTTTTATTGAGTCGTCCTTGTGCCAAATCATCCATGTTTTGGTCTGCCTTATATTCTTGATCTAAAGTAGTCTGCAATTTCTTGGCTATAGACTCGTGACCTAATTCTTTAGCGAAGCGAACGGCTGTTCCATAACCAGAGATTTCGTAATGCTCAACCCGTTGTGCACAAGCAATTAATCCAGCATCCTTTACATCTGCATCTGCGTCTTCTTTTATCATGCCCTCACATTCCTTTACCAATCCTTCCATTGCCTTACATTTTGTGTTAGTAGGGTTGATATCTAACTCTTCACAAATTCCTTGTATTCTTTCTAAATGTGTTTTGGTTTCATTAAGATGATCAGAGAAAGCCTTTTGTAATTTCTTATCTGATGCTGCTTTTACCATATTTGGCAATGCATCTACTAATTGCTTTTCTGCAGAATATAAATCCTTAATTTCATGTTCAAATAAATCTTTTAAAGTTTTCATAATTAGTTTTTTTATTGTTTATTCTAAGGTAGTTTTAAACGCAAATTTTAATTAACCGAAAACCACAGACTTTTAATGCTATAAAATTTGATTTTTCAAATGTTTTTAAATAAAATACCATCTTTAAAATCGCTGCATTATTTTACCTTCATAATTTTTTTAACCTCTTCTAATTACATGAATTCCCAACATATTATCCCAGAATCTATACGTCAAAATGTTGAAACCGCCCTCTCTTATTATCCAGAATTAGACAGTACTAAAATAGAGTTCCGATTTAAGAAAAACATAAAAAAATCGACCATGCAAGCTCGACCAAGATTTGGTAGTTTTTTTAGGAGTCGAAAAAATAGGGAATATGTAATTTTAATTAGTGAAAAATTTAAGATATCGGATCAAGAATTCATGACAAGACACATTCCTGAAGACATTTTTATAGGATGGATTGGACACGAACTTGGTCATATAATGGATTATCAGAACCGAAGTAAACTTAATTTAATTTGGTTTGGTATTAATTATATATTATCAGATAACCATATAGTAGAGGCTGAACGTGCTGCAGATAGTTTTGCAGTTGCACACGGCATGGAACATTATATTTTAAAAACTAAGGATTTTATCCTAAACAATGCAAAAATCACAACTTCCTACAAGGATCGAATAATAAAATATTATTTATCACCAGAAGAAATTATGGAGTTAGTTAAAGAACGTGACGCTGATAAAAACAATTAACTTTCAGCAAGAAATGTTTCCCATTCGGCAAATTTATCTTCACCCATAACGCGTTCCATTTTTACTTGTCCGCCTTTTTTCTTGTTTCTCGCGTTCCAATCGTAAAATTTACTTGGAGGTATCACTTTCACTTTCACTCCTTTTAACGCTTTGCTTCGTGCTACCTTATAGTTTTTATTAGCTGATTGTAGCGACTCATCCAAAGATTCGGCAATTCTCACAACATCTGCATTCTCTAATTCAGAGCCCAAATACCAACAGTGATAGAACTCATCGTCTTCTTCACTTCGCTGCGCACAAATAGTGTATTCAGGGATAGTTGTTTGAAATTCTTCTTCGAGTTTACGCATGGCATCATCCATTTTGTTAACCGACAGTTGTGAGCCTACAGTATTTAAGAAAAATTTAGTGCGTCCCGTAATTTTAATTTCGGCACGTTCAATATCTGTAAATTCAATCGTATCACCAATTAAATAACGCCATGCACCGCTAACAGTACTAATGATTAAAGCATAATCTTGATCCAATTCCACCTCATCTAAGGTTAGTGCGGGAGCATCATTTGTAAGCGATCCGTCCTCGTTGATATAGTCTGGTTGAAATGGCACAAATTCAAAATATATACCATTATCCGTATTGAGCTGCATTGCATCAGTTTCTGGTCGTACTTGGGTGGCGATGTAGCCTTCCGAGGCTAAATAGGTATCTATGACCGTTACAGGCTGACCCAGTAATGCCTTAAAACTCTTTTCATAGGGACCAAACGCAACACCTCCAGAGGTATATACCTGAAGATTTGGCCAAATTTCATGAATATGATTAAGATTGTGATGTTCAATTACTTTTTGAAGCATAAGTTCTATCCAAGAAGGAATGCCACTCAAAGCACCAATATCCCATTCTTCGGCACGTTGTGCGATATGTTGCACACGTTCGTCCCAATCATCAATTTGGGCAATTTCTTCTCCTGGTTTGTAATAGCCTCTGAACCACGATGGAATATTACTTGCCGTTATACCGCTAATTTCACCTTCTTGATGATCATCTTTTTCCTCGAGATCTGTAGAGCTTCCCAGCATCAAAATTTCTTTTTCAAAGAAATCTCCAGGTAAATCAAAGTTCTTTAAAGCAAAGACTTGTTTTATTCCTGCTTGTCTTATAGCTTCAATCATATCATCAGTTACCGGAATACGCTTGCTTGTTTTTCCTGTTGTACCAGAGCTAAGGGCAAAATAAGATGGTCTTCCTGGCCAGGTAACATCTTCTTCATCTTTATGAAGTTTGTGCCACCATTGGTTATTCAACTTATTATAATCAAAATATGGAATGGTTTCAGAAAAGGTCTTCGTGCTATTGTTAGAATTTAAGATCGATCGAAAATTATAATGCGTACCAAATTGCGTATCCTTTGCTTTTTCCAGTAATTGTTCTAAAACTTCCTTTTGCGCTTCGGTGTGCACTATTTCTGAAGTAAAGGTATCTTTTAGATTAATAAATCCTTTAATTATATTGCCAAGTATTGCCATTTATTATTTTATATTTTCAAACGCTCAATTCTCCTTGATCATTAGTATCGTCTCTTTCTCCAGTAATCGCAGACTTTGCCATCTTAAATAAAGTTACCGCTTTGTTATACTTCTGATCCCAGTAATACGCATCATGTATTGTAACACACAACAATGCTAAATTAGGATCGTCCTTGCCACTAAACCAAACTTTAAGAATGGAACTCCAAAGTTCGTCTATTTTTTGTTTGTTTTCAGTAATTTCCGCCGTACCATAAATTGAGAGGTATTCTTGATCACTTTGATTGGCATAGGTTAAATGTAATCGATTATCTTGCTTTATTTCCCGATTGTGTTCACTATCTTTTGCTGTAAAAAACCAAAGTTTCCCATTTTTGTCAATTTCTTGAGTCGTCATAGGGCAAACTGAAAACGGCATGGTCGATAACTTTGTAGCCATCATAGCAAGTTGATTGTTGCTTAAAAGCGTTTCAATCTTTTTTATGGCTTCTTTGCCTATAAGCTTTTGCTCCTTCATAATTTTTCTAATGAGAGTTAAGCTGCAATCTTTCGACATTCTTCAGCACAGGCTCTACAAGATTCAGCACATAACTTACAATGTTCATGGCTGTGTGCCTCACAATGGTCGGCACAATAATCACAAATTTCTGCACATAACAAAGCATATTGTTTCGCATATGCGCTGTCTGCAGACATCATTTTAATACACATATAGCAAGCGTCAATACACTGCACACAACATTTTGGGCAGTCGTTCATACTCTCAATTCCTGCCATTTCGACCAAACAATTCTGGCAATCGACCAAACATTGCTGGCATAATTCTATACATTTTTCATATAAAGTATTCATAATTAAAGGTTTTTGTTTTTACAAAGCTATTTTAATTTTAAGACACCCGATATTCCTTTTAAAACAACATTTGACGCATTTACTTAATTTATTTATTGTTTCACATAATTGATGTATATTGAATTCTCACCAACCCAACTTATGAAAAACTCAACTTTTAAAACCGTTGTTACCGTTTTTGGTTTTATCGCTATCCTCTTCACTTTAATGCCTTTTGTGGCATTGGATTATTGGTGGATTAGAATGTTCGATTTTCCACATCTGCAACTTACTTTCCTTACAGCCCTAGCGCTATTGATTTATTTTGTAAAGTTCGATTTTAAGAATTGGCGCGATTATTTTTTTGCTACGTTACTTATAAGTTGTTTTATATTTCAATTCAGTAAAATATTTCCATATACCGCATTTGCCAAATATGAAATATTAGAAACCGTCGATGATAAGGTAACGATAAGCCTATTTACATCTAATGTTTTACAGAAAAATGTAGAATATGAAGTTTTGAACAACACCTGCAAACAAACCAATGCCGATGTGCTTTTATTTACTGAAACTAATGAAGCCTGGAAAACACATATCACTAAGGGACTTAGCCCATCTTATAAAGGTCAAGTTGAAGTTCCAAAAGATAATACTTACGGTATGTTACTGTATTCTAAGTTTGAATTGTTTGACACCCATGTAAAATATTTGGTTAGTGATAGTGTACCATCAATCCACACAAAACTAAAGCTTACTGAAAAAGATACTGTACAAATTTATGCCATACACCCTACTCCTCCAATGCCACAAGAAAATCCGTCGTCTGCAGATAGAGATGCAGAAATGATGATGATTGCACAAATGGCCTTAAAATCTAAATATCCAGTAATTGTAATTGGTGATTTTAACGATGTGGCATGGTCTCAAACTTCAAAATTATTTCAGAATGTAAGCAGATTATTGGATGTGCGTAAAGGTCGTGGATTGTACAATACCTATGATGCAAACAGTTATATTATGCGCTGGCCTTTGGATCATATTTTTCTATCAAATGAATTCAGACTGGACGAAGTAAGACGCTGCCAGGACGTACATTCTGATCATTTTCCATTATATACAAAATTTTCATTTGAACCAGAATTAAAGGACCAACAAACCAGACCTTATCCGACAGATGAGCAACTGAAGCGCGCGCAAGATCAAATCGATAATTTTTATGATAACCTAAAGAATAAATAATATGAAAGAATGGTTCTCAACCTCCGACCAAAGTCTTTTGGCCATAGCGATCACTGCAGTAGGTACCTACATTGCATTAGTTATAATGACAAGAATTAGCGGAAAACGAAGTTTTTCTAAAATGTCCAGTTTCGACTTTGCTATAACCGTAGCTATTGGTTCTGTTATGGCAACTGTAATTATTTCTAAATCAGTTACTCTATGGCATGGTATAGCGGGATTGATAAGCATTTATGTCATCCAGATGTTAGTAGCACATAGCAGACGCTGGAAATCCGTGAGACATATCATGGATAACAAACCTACTTTACTTATGAAAAATGGAAAATTAATTGATGGTAGCCTTGAAAAATGTAAAGTCACCGAATCTGATTTAAAGGCCAAATTACGCGAAGCCAATGTGATTCAGCTTTCTGAAGTCAAAGCCGTTGTTTTTGAATCTACCGGTGATATTTCTGTATTACATGGCTCTGATGACAAAGAGATTGATGATTGGATCATGGATTTTTAGTCGATACCAGCAACTGACTTTCTTTTAATTTCTCAGTCATTTGAGTAATTAACTTACCAAATGAACCACAAAGCGCTGCATATTCATCAGAGTAAGCATTGGATTTAGACAACTGTTTTATGCATACGTATGCTGCATCAATACATTCCATATACTTTGTAATGAAAGTTTCGTTGAGTTCTGTAGTTTCAATTTTTTTGAGATAAGATTGGCAATCTTCAAGACATTTATTAGATATGTCTAGGTATTTGTTATCGGAGTACATTATTCAATTAGGTTAAGATTCAATTTACAAAAATCTATATTTTGGATTTAGAAATTGACCCAAAAAACACAATTTTTGCCTTTATAAGAAAAAATATATAGGCATAGATATCATCTTAAATAGCAAAGAAAATGTAATTTTGCGCAATAAATTTCAAGATTCAGCATTTTAAAGTCACACTTATGAAGAATACCGCATTAACTAAAACACACGAAGCTCTTGGAGCAAAAATGGTCCCGTTTGCAGGCTATAATATGCCTGTACAGTACGAGGGTGTTAACATAGAACATGAAACTGTTAGAAATGCCGTTGGTGTTTTTGATGTCTCTCATATGGGTGAATTTTTAATTGAAGGTCCTAACGCGCTAGACTTGATACAAAAAGTATCCAGTAATGATGCCTCTAAACTCGAAGTCGGTAAAGCACAATACAGTTGCCTGCCAAATGACGATGGTGGTATTGTAGACGATTTAATTATATATAAGATTAAAGAAGAAACTTATTTACTGGTTGTAAATGCCAGTAATATTGAAAAGGATTGGAATTGGATAAAATCCAAGAATGACGTTAATGCAACTATGCGCGATTTGAGCGAGGATTATTCCTTGTTAGCAATCCAAGGTCCAAAGGCGGTTGAGGCAATGCAGCCGTTGTCAAGTCATGATTTATCAGCCATTAAATTCTACAATTTTGTGGTAGGCGATTTTGCAGGTGTTGAGCACGTGATCATTTCGGCAACAGGTTATACAGGCAGTGGAGGATTTGAAATATATTGTAAAAATTCTGAAGTAAAACAAGTTTGGGATAAGGTCATGGAAGCTGGTGCAGATTATGGCATTAAGCCAATTGGTTTGGCAGCAAGAGATACTTTGCGTTTGGAGATGGGATATTGTCTTTACGGTAATGATATCGACGATACTACCTCACCTATTGAAGCCGGTTTGGGCTGGGTCTGTAAATTCAACAAAGACTTTACCAATAGCGAAGCGTTAAAAGCTGAAAAAGAACGCACGCCAGAACGTAAGTTGGTTGCTTTTAAAATTGATGAGCGAGGTATTCCAAGACAAGGTTACGACATTGTAGATAATAATGGAAACACTATAGGCACTGTTACTTCTGGGACCATGAGTCCGAGTTTGGGGATTGGCATAGGATTAGGCTATGTGCCAAAAGTGTTCTCGGACGTAGGAAGTAAAATAAACATTCAGGTACGCAAAAATGCAATTCCTGCAACAGTTGTAAAATTGCCTTTTTACAAAGGGTGATTTTTGAGATGAAGTAAGATTAATGAAGCAGGACACACAGAAACATCGAATTTTAATATTAGGTTGCAGCGGCTATTTGGGCACTGCCATATATAAAGAATTAGGACCTTACTTTAGAACCTATGGCACCTATCGTACACCTTCAAAAGCCTTTGAAAACAATCAGCAATTCTTTCATTATAATGTAGAAGAAGATGATGTTTATGAGATACTGGAAGCGTGTAAACCGTCCATTATCATTTCATCCTTGCGAGGTGATTTCCATGCACAAACTATAGCACATCAGCATATTGCGGAATATGCATTGCAATTTGGTTCAAAAATCATTTTCCTTTCTTCTGCTAATGCTTTTGATGCGTACAGCAAATATCCGAGCTATGAGCTAGACAAAACACTGAGCCATAGTATTTATGGCCATTTTAAAATTAAGATAGAAAATATGTTGCTGCGATTGCCCAAAAAGCAAATAGCAATTTTGAGATTACCCATGGTTTTTGGTGCCAATTGCCCAAGGGTTCAGGAAATAAAGCAAGCTTCAAAAGATAAATCGTCCGTCGAAATTTTTCCTAACCTTATTATGAATGTGACATTAGACAAGAAAGTCACACAGCAAATTCATTACATCATCAACAGAGATAAATATGGAGTTTTTCATTTAGGAAGTACAGATTTGGTACATCATGATGAATTTATTAAACAGATCGTTGAGAATCTCACCAAAGGTCATGTACAGCTAAAGCATGTATTTACTACTAATGAAGATCGCTATCTGGCCGTACTTCCAAAGTTTAATAAATTGCCCAAACACCTTCAGGTAACCAGCGATTATGTCTTGGAAGAGATTCAAAAGTAAGTGTCTACCGCCCTTATCATTCTCTTTAATAATATTGAAAATTAAGAATTAAGTTATGCTTGTAGTGTTCTTATTTATTCCTTAAATTTCAGCTAAACAAATTATATTATGAAATTAGACGATTCTACAATAGAAAAAAAATTACTTCATTTCCCAGATTGGGAATACAACAAAGACGCTATCCATGCAGAATTTGAGTTTGAGAATTTTAAAGACTGCTTTAGCGCAATGAGCCGTATTGCATTTGAGTGTGAGTCACAGAACCATCATCCGGAATGGACCAATGTATATAATGTTCTTAAAATCTCTTTATCTACTCATGATGCTGGTGGTGTCACCGAAAAAGATTTTAAATTGGCAGAAGCCATCGAAGATATTGTTGAGGTTGAAGAATAATTTCTTTGGATCTTACATACATTTTCCTCAAAGGGGAAATTCAGTGGTAGTATTCAGTAGGCAGCAATAAGTTTGCAGTTCTTTAATTTAGAATACGTTCTTAATACATTCAATATTTTTTTAAATTTGCTTTGCCTTCAAAAACAATTTTAGGCAATTTAAATTATACCTTTTAACTAGATTTCCGTTTTCACGGAAATGAAAATATGATTTTCAATGGGAAGAGCTTTCGAGTTTAGAAAAGCAAGAAAAATGAAGCGTTGGTCTGCTATGAGTAAGGCATTTACGCGTATAGGAAAGGATATAGTAATGGCCGTTAAAGAAGGTGGTCCAGATCCAGATTCAAACTCACGGTTACGTGCCGTTATACAGAATGCCAAGTCTGTAAATATGCCTAAGGATAATATTGAGCGCGCCATAAAACGTGCCAGTGATAAAAATCAAGGTGATTATAAAGAAGTTATTTTTGAAGGTTACGCTCAACACGGCATTGCGGTATTAATTGAAACTGCAACAGATAACAACACGCGTACGGTTGCCAATGTGCGTTCATATTTTAACAAGACTGATGGAAGTTTAGGTACCTCAGGCTCTGTGGTATTTATGTTTGACCATACCTGCAATTTCAAAATTAAAGGTGACGATTTAGATATGGAGGAACTAGAACTAGAACTTATTGATTATGGTGTCGAAGAGATTTTTGAAGACACAGATGAAGACGAAGATGGCAATGAAGTCAATAGCATTATGATTTATGCTCCTTTTGAAAGTTTTGGAAACATTCAGTCTTATTTAGAAGAAAATGATATCGAAATTATTTCCTCAGGTTTTGAACGTATCCCTCAAGTAACCAAAAAACTTACAGCAGAACAAGCCGAAGATGTCGAAAAATTAATTGAAAAACTGGAAGAAGATGACGATGTACAGAATGTGTACCATACCATGGAAGAGTCAGCGGAGTAAAGTCTCTGATAAGTTTTACAATTTAAATAATCTTTAGGTAATTGTCATTCTTAATTCTTGGTAAGCATATACGGTCGTTTTAAAATTATAAGCGACTAATTTGTCTTTTAATTCCCTTTAGAAAATCTAAAGGAGCAGGATAACACAAACCAAAATGTTTTGTTATACCGAAAAATTGCTCAATTAATCCATATATTTATTGATATATAACTAGTTAGGTACAATTTAGAAAAACGTACCATGACAATTTATCTCATACTTTATACTATGGATTTAATAAACAAATTATTGGGGATAGACCCAAATTATATTGTGATTGGATTAATTGCATTATTCTTTTCTTTAGAGCAAATAATGCAATCTCCATTTAAGTTCAAAAAAAGAATTAATCATCTATTTCAAAATGTCCTATTCCAAATTATACTGGTGATTCTCAATATCTTTTTTGTAACATTTCAGGTTTTTTCAATTGAATGGCTGAATGGAAATAATATTGGGCTTTTATATTTGATAGAATTACCCATTTGGGCTAAACTCTGTGTTTCTGTTGCACTATACGACATTACAGCATACTGGATTCATAGAGGAACTCATAAAATACCCTTGCTCTGGAGATTTCATAGAGTACATCACAGCGATACATCAATGGATTCTTCAACGGTTTTTCGTTTTCATCCGATTGAGTTAATTCTTGTATTTGGAATGGGAAATATAATTACTGCTGCCCTAATTGGAACAGATGTCATTTCTATGGCATTGTATTATTTCGTCCTTTATTTATTCTTCTTTTTCGAGCACGCAAATCTAAATTACCCAAAATGGTTGAATTCGACAATAGGACTGCTTTTTGTAATGCCCGACCATCATAGAGTTCACCACCAACAAAATCAACTCTATACAGACTCAAACTATGCAGATATATTTATAATTTGGGACAGGTTATTTGGAACTTTTAAAATGATGCCAGTAGAAGATATGGCATATGGATTGGTGGAATTTGATACGGATGAAAAACAATCACTCCTCTATTTAATTAAAAGTCCATTTATAAATATTCAAAGAATTAAATCTGAAAAAAAAACTAAATAAAAACACCAGCACGTAACAAATGGCTATAAGTAATGGAGCCATTATCGCATATTTCTAAATTCCCTGCGAAATTCACAAATTGGTGTGTTCTTGTAATGTTACGCGCTAAACAACGCAATTACTCATAACCGAATCCGTTGGCAAAAATTTAAACTTAGAATCAAATATGAAACCCCAAACCTTGTGTTGTAGAGTTTCCTGAATTGAATAAGTTAAAAGAATATTTTAAAAATCAACCCGTTGAGTTTTTTGCAATAACTTTTAATAAAAAGGAAGCATTATATACTTTTTTAGAAAATCATAAACTTGATTTCAAGGTAATTCATAATAGTACACACTTAATCAAAAAATTTGGAATTCCATACTATCCCTTTTTTATATTGATTGATAAAAACAGAAAAATTGAATACTTAAATGATACTCCTACTCTCAAGATGTTCAAAAAGTTAAAAAGAAAATTAAAAATTTATTATAATCAAGAAACATTTGCTATCTGAGTACTATGGTTAAAGACAAGTAAAACCTCATTAATTTTTCACTATGTATTTTTTGCAAAGACCTGTTTCAATAGCTAATTACAAACTGTAATCAATGTCAGTTCTTTGCTCTTTCCCTTGGTCACAATTCGCACATAAAGTTTTTTGCTCTGCACGACTTGTAATATTTATAGACATTGAAAAGTGCACATAACAATAGATACCTTAATTTTTGATTCTCTTTTTTGTTAATCCCAACGAAAGTATTCTCGGACTTTTTATCTGTGATTTATTTATTAACTTTAGTACTTAAACGTATGGTGATCCATTTTGAAATAGCGTTGAGAATGAAAAAATACTTGCAAATATTATTAGTTACTTTATTCGTTTGTTCCTGTCAAGGACAGTCAAATTCTGGTGTTGAAAGAAAGGTTGGCGGACCTTGTCAAGATTGTGTGGCAGTCTTAGATTTTAAAGAGTTGAATAGTCAACCAAAATCAACAGATACCTTACCAGGTTTTGAAAACAATGAGTCAAAAGTAAAAATAACCGGAACTGTATTTCAAAAAGATGGAAAAACACCAGCAGAAAACGTGATACTATATATTTATCACACAGACCGAAATGGAATCTATCAACCAAGTGAACAACCTTTTGGCTGGGAAAAAAGGCACGGAAAATATAGAGAATGGTTAAAAACCGGCAAAAATGGAAAATTTACGTTTTATACTTTCAGACCAGCTTCATATCCAAATGCTCAAGAACCTGAACATATTCATATTTACGTAAAAGAACCTAATACTAATCCTTATTACCTTGATAGTTACTTTTTCGAAAGTGACGTTTTGCTAACAGAAGAAAAAATACAATTACACAAAAATAGAGGTGGTTCTGGAATTATACAACTGAAAATGGAAGATGGCATTTGGACGGCAAATAGAGATTTAACTTTGGGACTGAATATTCCAGATTATGAATAAAAAGCGTTCCATAAAAGGTGCTGAAAAAAATGATATCACAATAATTTTGCAGTAAGGTACTTTTATATTCAGCATCGTTAACCAATCCCGATTTTTCTATGGCAAAACTTCTTTCATAATACATCTAAAGCAATTTTTTTGCTCTTCCCTTTGGCAACAAATCGTTCATAAAATTCTCTGTAGACCTCATCGTATTTAAATGAATTGAAACTGCACATTAACAAAATATTTCTCAGTTTCTAATTCTCCTTTCCGCTGATCCGTAGAAAAATTATAAAGGTCTAGCTTTCTGTGATTTATTTGCTAACTTTAGTACTTAAACATGCAACGAAATGCGTCATATTACAACTGACTGTGACAAAGACAAACGGGAAAGCCGAAAACCGTTTTAAGTAAGCATATAAAACTAAAACTGACCAAATATGAAATCAACTTCAAAATTTTTAATTACCGTGATTTGCTTTGCAGTATTTTCAACTATTTCAGTTTCTGGACAAACAACTGACGAACAAAAACTTTTATATAAAACAGGAAATCCAGCAGATTGGCCAAAAGACCAAGATGCAGTTGTATCTGCACCAAATAATCATAAAATACTATTGGAAAATGATAAAGTAAGAGTTTTAGAAGTAACTGTCTTACCCAACGAAATTGAGCCTGTTCACCATCATCAATGGAAAAGTGTCTTATATATTTTGGAAGCTGCTGATTTCATTGACCGAGACGCAGAAGGGAATGTGATTATGGATACCAGGAAATTACCTGAACCTCTTGTTTTTCCTATAACAATGTATAAAGACCCTGAAGCACCTCATACTGTAGAGAATTTAAGCGATACGAAAACTATCCGGCTGATTAGAGTAGAAATGAAAGAATAAAATACGAGCGCAAAAAAATGTCCATAGGTATTTGCTAGTTAAAGCTTACCTGCGAAAGTCCTAGAGGACTTTCTATCTGGGATTTATGTGTTAACTGTAATACTTAAACACGCAACGAATCTATACACAAAACAGTTGGAAGTAATAAATACCGAACGCTAAACTTAAAAAAAAACACAATGAAAGAAAATCTACCATTAAATGCACCAATGAAATTGTTATTGATTCTTGTTATTGCAATTTTTCCAATCTTATCTTTTTCTCAGAATGAAACAGATTCTGACGAGAAAGAACCCCTGAATATTGGTTTTGTACTTTATACAAAAAGCAATACGCCAGGAACATTATTCGCAAGATGGAATTATGGCAATGCTTATAGTGGTCCTGGAATAGCAACAGGCGGACCAAAAGAAAGTGGGTATGTTGGAAATTATCACGTTCGCTATTATTTCGAGAATGGAGATTTTTCAGATGAATATGATCTTGTAATTGAAAAAACAGGAAACTTCTACGATGTCTCATGGCTCATAAAAGGTAAAGTCGCTGCTAAAGGTGTTGGAATGGAAGTGGAAAATGGATTAGCAGTCGGTTGGCGAAGAGTTACTGATTAATTTTTTACATGTTTTGAATTTGAATTCAAGTTATAAATAAGAAATTACTGTCAACAATGTATATATATAATTACCGGTATTGATCTAAAATAAAGGTTGTTAAACGTCTGTTACGACTGATTTTTATTCGGAAAATGCTTGTACATAAACACGTGGGCCATAAAAGCAATATTATGAAAACACAGAAATTAATATTAGGATTTTTAGCTATACTTATGATTTCGTGCATTCAACAAGATCAAAAAATAAAAAACACTAATGCAGAAGGCGTCTCAACAATTTATTCTGGTCCAATAATAGATATGCACAGCCACGCGTTTGACGAGAATAGCTCATTCAATCGTATGTTAGGACAAGAAATGGATCTCGCTATGACTGGCAAGATCTACTCTGCTCCATCTTCGATGAACCATCTTAAAAAAGCAACTTTTTCGAAGTTCAAAGAACACAATATTGTTAAAGCTATGGTATCCCAAGGAGAGCTCTGGCACGACTTTGCTCCTGAGAAAGTAATAATCGGGAATGATAATCACCTTACAGTAGAAGAGTTAAGACAAAAACATTCTAACGGTAAGTTAGATGTATTAGGAGAAGTAGCACCTAGTTATCAAGGAGTGCTACCAACTGACGAGAGCTTAAGTAAATATTATGATTTGGCAGAAGAATTAGGTATCCCAATGGGTTATCACATGTTTCCTGGCGGTCCTCCTGGAGGAGCCTACTTTATGTACCCAAAAATAAGAGCGTTTCAAGGTAAACCTTTGCAGTTAGAAGAAATTCTATTTTCGCATCCAAAAATGAGATTTTATATAATGCATGCAGGTTGGCCTTATTTGGACGATATGAAAGCTCTTATGTACACCCACCCACAGGTTTATGTTGAGCTTGGTGTGATTAATTGGGTTTTACCAAGAAAAGAGTTTCATAATTTCTTAAAGGGATTGGTGGACGCTGGATTTGGTAAAAGAATTATGTTTGGAACTGATCACATGATTTGGGTAGAAACCATAGACGACGCTATTGAGGCTATTAATTCGGCAGATTTTCTTACACTGAAACAAAAAGAAGATATCTTTTATAATAATGCAGCTAAATTTTTGAAACTTTCAGATTCTGAAATTAAAAAACATAAAGGCAAATAGAAAACCACTTAATTAAAAACTATGCACACATAACACAAGTTATAGTTCACTGCTTCTGACATTTCTCTCAAAAATTATTAGCAATTTTGTTACCTTTCGCTTATGGTGTAGAATTCGCGAAGATTTTCACGTAAAAAACCATAGCCAAACGTGTTGCCAGACATATTATAAAATTTCATGACAAAAAAAAGAAAAGCTATTTCATTACTACTTCTAATTATTGGAACTTTATTGAGTGTTGCCTTTATATTAAAAATTGACTTTCCTCAAGGATTTGAGCCATATCTTAAAAGAGAATACTATAATCAATTTGGCCCGTTGGCCATAAGTATTGAACTATTATTTGCCAGTTATTACCTATTTATAAGACACAAAAAGGCAAATTTCGCTTTGTCTCTTTTTGGATTTACAGCTTTACTAGATCCTTTATTTAATCAAATAGGCCTTTTTAATAGCATAGTACCTTTATACGGAACAATAATTTTAACGATTTGCGCTTTGTTATGTCTTTGGCTAGCATTTGCAAACACATTCAAATTACAACGATTATCTCGTTGGGCAGCCATGTTAAGTGTAATACTCGGTATTTTCATTGAACTGTTTTTCAATTATCTATAATAATCACTTTCCTCTAAAATTAGTGGATTTCAAAATTAAGATGGGTATAATTATTTGTTGGCTCTAGCTTAAGTAAGTAAATTACTGTTGCAAATCTTATCCGTTGTTGTCTCGTGGACTATATCTATCTAGTTTTTATTTGCTAAATTACATTACCAACCAAACATCTATTCGTCACCGAGACAATGGGTTGTAACAAATAAAAAACATGAAGTTCATTGATTTTATCGTTCTTATTTTAATTTTCAATTCTTGTAAAGAGCATACGGGAAGAAGTGTTGATATTAGCAATTTATCAAATTCAGAAATCGCTTTTGTAACTAACAGAGATGGTAACTCTGAAATATATACAATGGATGCTAATGGAGATAATTTGAGAAACATTACAAAGAATGATTCACTTGACTTTAATCCATCATGGTCTCATGATGGCCAAAGTCTTTATTTCTATTCAAAAAGAGATGGCAATGCGGAAATATATGCTGTGAATTTAGATGGAGATGTTTTAATTCGACTAACAAATCATCCAACAACAGACGTACTTCCTGAATTATCACCTGACGGAAATACAATAGTATTTATGAGCGAAAGAGATTCTCTTTCAAAAAATATTTATTTAATGAATAAGGACGGCACTAATATCAGGCAATTAACAAAAAACAAATTTTACGAAGAAAGTCCAAGCTGGTCAATCGATGTTAAAAACATAATATTCACAAGACAATTGCGGGACTCACTTGATACTAGTCACGCAGCTAATGGCGAAATACACATAATGGATATCAAAGGCGAAAATGTAAGAAGACTTACAAACAAAACTGGTTACGATTCGGGAGCTAAATTTTCTCCTAACGGAAAACAAATCGCTTTTTATGGTTTTAATGAAAATAATTGGGATTTATTTATAATGAATTCTGATGGAACAAATTTGTACAATCTCACCAATGACAGCATTGAGTGCTATTCGCCAGATTGGTCTGCAGATGGACAATGGCTTGTTTATACAGCTGGAAGTAAAGGAAATTATAATATTTGGAAAATAAATATTAATACAAAAGAACGAAAACAATTAACTAATACTAGAGGTAGAAATGAAAGTCCGGTATGGCAAAAACAGCCTGCGACCAAAAATTAATATAAACGATGACTAATTAGGGTCTATTTATAAAAATCCTTACAGACTTTTAATCCGATTAGCGTTTACTGTTTTAGTTGCTCAATTATACAATCAAATCTCACTAGAAACCTATAGTACATTTTAGAACAACATAATGAGAAGAGTTTTATCATTATTATTTATGAGTATTGTATTTACTCACTGTTCGATTGACAGAACTATTCAAAACCTAAGTCAATCTGAAATTCAGGTGCTAAGAACATTTAAAAACTTAGATAATGCTCATAAATTACAAATAAGTGGATTAAACGAACCTGGACAGAAACTGTGGTTATGTCTTACATTTATATCAAAGGAAACTAAAAACCCGTTAGTCTACGAAGAAATAAGTCTTTACCATACTTCTTCAGATGGTGAATATGAACAAAAGAATCCTAATGATGAATCAACGGCTCGATTAAATGGAACAATAAAAACAGATAATAAAGGTCGGATTTTTGTTCAAACTATTTTGCCAGGTGATTATGGAAGTTCAGCAGACAACAGACATATTCACACTACTGTCCAGAACGCTCAACCAGTAGCCTACGACATTCATTTTAAACAATACACAGGACAAATGGGTAAGAACTTTATTAACCAAAGTGACCAACATTTCTTAGCCAATTTAAAACAGACAGAAGATGAAACACTTATCACATTCCTGACACTAGAAGTAAAGAATTATCAAAAAACTGAAACATTTTCTTCACATAATAATTAAATTTAGATAAATACGTCATATTTTAATTCACCTATCAAAAACCTTCCCTCCCTTTAACTTTGCTTCGAAGGTCTGCCCTGACCGGTAGCTTACAGCATTTCCTGGTACTTCAGCGAATAATTTGTAACGCTCGGATCGTAATTTAATATTACTACCGTCAACGGCATCCACACCTTGGATTACAAAGCCAATTAAAGCTTTTCTATTTTTTTTTGACGATGGAATACAATCTACAATCTTTCCTCTAACCACAGCCCCTTTACGAATGATAACGTGATTTTCTGCAACTACATTTTCATTACATATTAACCGAATTACCGTGCCGTCCCGCTCTACTTCCTCTGAGGTTATGGTTTCCATTAAGGTAACACGTATTGTTTGCCCTCTAGGAACATCTATTGGACTACTTGGAATCTTTGGTTTTTTTTCAGCTTTTTCTTCTTTGACGACATCACGTTCGGTTGTTTTGGACGACTTATTCAATTTATCGTCCAGAGGAACGTTGACTACTTTTTTTGTATTGTTATTTCCCGTTTTAGGACTTAAGTTAGTAAGCTCTCTAGGTGTTGTTTTTTCTTTTGGAGGATTTGAAATACGCTCGTACATTTCACTCGGTGTCTCATCAAAATCATCACTTGTTTGCGGTACATTTTTAATAGTAGGCGCAACTTCTGGATCTTCCCATGCAGTAAGATTTTGAGGTAGTTCCCCTCCAGAATTGGCATCACGTCCTCCACTCCAAATTAATAATATCATACACAATAGTATGGAGGCACCGAGAATAAGATAAGGTCTCTTAATGGCATTAACAGAGGAAAAATTAATAGCTGGTACTTTAAATCGGTCCGAAATGGTTTTTGCTCTGGATAAAATTTTACTTACAGAGATAATTTCATGATCGTTTTGTGGCTCCGTAAATACCTGTGAGGCTTGTAGTACTTGAGAAAGTGAAGCCTGATCAATCAATGCTCCTTTAAGACATTTTTCAATAGCAAACTTCATATCCAAGACTGATTTGTACCGCTTATTTGGATTGCGGTGAAGCGCCTTAATGATAATTTTCTCAAAAGCCACAGGAACCGTAGGGTTTTCCCATAAGATTGAGTCTGGTTGTTTCTCTAGCTTGTCCTTCATTAATTGATAGTCGGTATCACTTTGAAAAGGTGTTGTACCGCAAAGCATCTCATACAAAAGATTGCCCACAGCATAGACGTCTGTGCGCTCATCTCCTTCATGACCTTGAATTTGCTCTGGTGCCATGTATTCTAAAGTACCAACTGATTTTCCGTGATTGGTAAGACGCTGCGAGTTACGCATTCTCGCAATACCAAAATCCATAATCTTTACCTCACCCTCATCGTTAATCATCACATTGGCTGGTTTTATATCGCGATGAATAATTCCTTTACGGTGCGCATGGTCCAAACCATCAAGTACCTGGACCGCAATACTGGCAGCGAGTTGATGTGTGATTTTTTTATGGACAAGGAGCCAATCTTCTAGTGTCTTTCCTTCAACATACTCCATGATCATCCAATAGGTATCCTCTTTAGGAATAAAGGAATACAAATGAGTGATATTGAGATGGTTCAGTTTAGCTAAGGTATGTGCTTCGGATTGAAACCGTTCTCCCAAACTCTCGTCCTCAGATCCTGTATTTCGATGCAGCTGTTTTATGGCGACCAGTCTGTTAATCATGGTATCTTTTGCGAGATATACCATTCCCATGCCACCTTCGCCAAGTTTCTGGATAATTTCGTATTGACTTCCTATACCGCTCATAATACTATGTTTTCTTTTGTTTCTGACGGAATTGCTTGAATGACCGCTGAAATATCTATCAATAATGCAGAAAAGTTATCGGAAACTTTACGTGATATTACCACGGAACTGAGACATTCCAACATAAATTCCGGCTGTTTCATTAAAAGTAGGTCTTTGATGTCATCGTCACTCAGTACGTCATTTACTCCATCAGAGCAGAGCAACAAACGGTCTCGTTCCTTTATTTTTATTCCATCAGAAATCATCTGAGGCTCTATACTTGGTGTAGTACCCATGGCCTGCAACAATACATTTTTCATAGGATGCTCATCCCGTTCTTCTTTTGTAATTTCGCCACCTTCAAACATCTGATTAACTAAAGTATGGTCTTTACTAAGCTGCGTCAGTGTATCATTGCGTAGCATATATGCACGACTATCGCCAATGTGTCCTAAATAGCAAACACCTTTTTTAATAATTACCGAAGTTGCCGTAGTACCCATGCCCTTCTGTTCAGCATTTAAATTTCCGCTCTCAACAATCTCTTGGTGCGACTTAATAAATGCTTTATGTAGTAATTTTTCCGGATTGTGCTTTGACCAATTTACCATGCAATAATCAAGCAACAAATCGCAAGCCATTTTACTTGCCACTTCGCCAGCATTATGTCCTCCCATACCGTCTGCTACCACAGCTATAAGATTCTGCTTGTCATTCTCAGGAAAAGAAAAAGCGATAGCATCTTCGTTATGGTCGCGTGCTGGACCTGTTTCTGATACGGCATGGACTTCACAACAATTTCTTTTTTGGCTTTGATAATTATTGGTTGCCTTAGGCGCCTTTTTCTTTTTTTTTGAAAATAAGAATCCCATAATGTTTTAATGTTGAAGGTTACACTACTGTCATCCACCAGCCTTGAAATAATAACTGGTGGAATACTTGACAGTAGATCATCTAAAAAAAATTTAGCTGAAAAATTTTTATCTTATAACTTGCTGACGGCCCATTAATTCCATGACATACTTAATAGGAACTGCGAAACTAATTGAAGTACCTGGTGCCCATTTTCCGGCACTGTACACACCGACTACACGGCCTTTATCATCAAACATGGGGCCTCCGCTATTACCTCCACCTGCAGAATTAATGGTCAATTGGTAATAGTCTCCTAAAGTAGATTTATAGCCATCAATTTTATCGTTTTTTTCGGAGCCACGTACCATTCGGCCAACATTTCCGGTGCTAATTGTAGGTACAGGAACGGACGAAATATTTGAATTGGAATTAAAAACATCTTGGCTACGCTTTAATACCAATTGTTGTGGTGCGATGCCAGGATATCCCATAACAATGGCAGCATCTCCTGGTTGAATTTCATTATAACTATCAAAAAGTTTAACTGTTGGTAAAGTTTCAGGTAGATCAATTTTTATCATAGCGACATCATGCGTAGAAGAGGTACGTACAATCTTAGCTGGTGTTCTTTGTGAATTGTTAGCAAAAGTAACATCAAGATACGTATTCACACCTATATATCTACTATCATTGCCAGGCACCCATGCGCCAACCATATCACTAGTAACTGGTCTATCCCAAGATGGCTCATATAATCCGTTTTGATTAGTCTCTACGAGAACACCTGGAAATGCATAATCCTGAAATTGAAAACTTGTAAGCCAGTTTGAAGCAACGTGTCTGTTTGTGGCAATAAAACCACGTTCGTCCACAACAAATCCACTACCGCTTCCTGCACTTCCAATAAGGTCAAGTTCTATTCCTTGTGCATTACCTAGTGCTTTGAGATAATCTCCCTTTGTTGCCAGAAACGGCACGATTGCCCCTTGATTGTTTTGATAATAAGCACCTCTATATCCAGTAATATTGTCACCACTAAAAATAGGATAATAGACATGATACATTTCTTCACTCGATGCTGTATTAGTTAGTTTCCAGGCCATTTCAATGTAGACGACTTGGTCTTTATTTGTTTTTGCTATTTCTGTTGGAGAAAAAGTATCCTTTTCTTCATTAACTTGAATTATGGTTGTCCCACCATTTTTAGCTAATAAGTAACCTGCTGTTGAAACTATTAGTAATAGTGCAATTATCGTGACAATTAAACCGGTTTTACTTTTCTTTTCAGATTGGTTTATCATATGTTGCATCGTGTTCTTACCTATACCTTCTTTTACAGGTGGTGTTTTCACCGAAGTTGCCTTTTGCGAACTCGTAGCTGTATGCATCTTCGTTTCCTTTGCTAAAATTGGGTCGATCACTCGTGTCTTTTTTATATGCGATTGTGGTCGAGGGTCAAGATCAAACTCAAAAGATGGTCCTTCTTTACCTAGTTTTACGATGTCACCAGCAAATAGTTCAGTTTTACCTGTTGTCCGTTGATCATTAACAAATGTTCCGTTTTTACTATGACTGTCAGAGATGAAGAAATGTTCTGGGTTGGTGTTATCCTGAATAATTCTGCAATGATCTCGACTTATGGTATCTTCTTTAACTGGGTCATAACTTACATTGTTATCCAGTCCGCGGCCAATCTTGATTTCCGAAATGTCATCAACTGAAAATTTTTCTACCTGTCCTTTCTTAGAACCACCGATGTGTCTAATTAATAAGGAAATTTTTTGCTCGTCCATTGTGTTTGTTTTTTAGATGATTAATAAGTTTAGTGATAAGTGATTATGATATTTTTTAATAACCACTTTACAACTCTATATCGCTGAATTGAAAAAATGTCATCATTTTGATAGAGTCTTCCATCAGATTTTAGGATTTTAAGTCGCAGAATTACCAATCTTAAATAGAAAATAAATCTGATATAAAGGAATTGGGATAACCTCGCTTACGGAGTAGAGTTAAAACATGTTACTTCATTATCTTACGCTTTTTGTATCTTAGTTCAGAAAGCCAAACTTCGGTTAGAAATATTTAGCGCCAATTTGGATCAAACCACACATAAAGACAAATAAGATTATTATGAAACTTGAATCCAACGCGGCTATACAAATTCAAAAACCTATTGAAAAAGTTTTTGAAGGGATTGTAAATCCAGATATTATGACCAAGTATTTTATTTCTGAAAGTAGCGGTTGGCTTGAAACAGGAAAAGAACTGATATGGAAATTTCCTGAATTTGAAGAAAAATTCCCTATAACAGAAGTTAAAGTTGAAAACAATAAGTCTATTTCCTTTGTATGGGATCCAGAAACTGTTGTTTTAATCACTTTAAAAAGTTTACCTGACAATACTACTCTAGTACGAGTGAATGAAACAGGCAAAGTGCTTACTGAAGATAATTTAAAATGGGCATTAGAAAATTCTGGAGGATGGGCAAATTTTCTGGCTTGTATGAAAGCATATTTAGAATATGGCATACAACTCAGAAAAGGTGCATTTGATTATTTGAGAAAAGACAAATATTCCTAGGATTCCTAATACAAGTTACGGCAAAAAATAAACACGTTGCTAGTATGGCATTTGGCTAAATTTATCGACAATTATTTGATAAGTCGGTGAAAAACGTCAGGTCAAAAAAAAGAACTACAATAAATAATTAACAGAGTGGTTAACTGGCTATAATGAACAATAAATTAACCGATATAAGACATATTAAAATATGAAAAAAAACCATACCGTTGAGGAGTACATAGAGTCTAACGACCATTGGGCTGAAGCTTTAAAAAGACTCCGAAACATCTTATTGAAAACAGAATTGGAAGAAACTATTAAATGGAGTATGCCAACCTATTGTATCAATGGAAAAAACGTCTTGGGCATTGGTGCATTTAAACAACATTTTTGCTTATGGTTTCATCAAGGTGTATTTTTGAAAGATGATGATAGCTTGCTCATCAATGCACAAGAAAATAAGACAAAGGCTTTAAGGCAAATGCGTTTTGAAAGCTTAGATGACATTAATGATGCTGTAGTTCTAAGCTATATAAATGAGGCTATTGCCAATCAAAAAGCAGGCAAGGAAATTAAACCAAAAAGAGCGTCCAAAAAGGTAGATGTTCCACCTGAACTTAATTCAATTTTGAAAGCAAATAAAAATTTACAGGAAAGTTTTAATACGTTAACAGCTGGTAAACAACGTGAATATTGCGAATATATTGAGACCGCAAAAAGAGAGACCACCAAACAGTCTCGATTAGAAAAAATCACACCCATGATCTTAAATGGTGTCGGTCTTAATGACAAATATAAAAACTGCTAGTGCAACTGATATTTGATCAAAAGAAAAAGCCTCCTTATTGGGAGACTTTTTCATCAATCAACTCAAATTAACTAACCAACCTAAAGAAAACTTATTCTAACTCTTGGAGTGCCAGTATGCACCCTTATTTGGTTTCTTGGAGCTCGTCGCTCATAGTAATAATAATTGTAATAACCACGATGGTAATGAGATGCATATTGATAGTAATGGTCACTATGGTGGCAATGTGAATCGCAATGCTCATAATGTTCTCTATAAGCATCCTCTTTACCTTTTTTATAAGCTTTGTAAGCCTTTCTATCTCGTTTTTTTAAAGATTTCTCATAGTCCTTTTGTTCTCTCCAAAACTCCTCTTCTCCTTCTGATTTTTCGGAATCGTAATGTTGCTCAAATTTTGCATCTTCTTTTCCCCTTTTTTCATAATAAGAAGCTCTATCTAAATCTGTTTTTTCTTTGTCTTCCTTTTGGTTTTTCGATTGCTCTTGTGAGGTTCCGATAGAAACTATACTAAGCATTACGACAAAAATGATGGTATAACACGTTTTCATAATAATTGTTTTTTAATTAATCTCAATTTAGGGTTTCTATTATTAAGACACTTAAAAACCAATTTACCCTACGTTTCGATTTAGAGCATAAAAAAAGGCTTCCAAATCGGAAGCCTTTTTAATTTATTCTGTATTACAACCTACTATTTCTTTACAACAGCTGGTGCATTTAATTTTTTACTCATTTCCATTGAAATTGCAGAACGATCAAATTTAATTTTTCCAGCTAATGTTTCAATTACACAGCTATTATCTTTATCGTTTAAATCCACAACCTTACCATGCATTCCGCTTTTGGTAATGACACGATCGCCACGCTTAAGTTCGCTCGCAAATTTTTTTTCTTGTTTTGCTTTTTTCATCTGTGGTGCTATCATAAAGAAATACATCACGGCGAAAATGGCAATAAATGGCAAAAAAGATCCTAATCCTTCCATTAAATTATTTTAATTAGTTATGGTTATGTCCTTCGTGCCCTGGTTGTGTTGAAGTTTTCATCACTGTACCAGTTGTATTAGGTGCGGCTTGATTCATAGATGCTGTAGCAGGTGCTGCTTTAGCGTTTGGATCTTTTTCCACAAAAGCAGTAATTTTTACCACTTCACTTCCTTTTTCAGTATTGGTAGTCAAAGTTACCGATTTAGAAACTTTATTTCCGTTTCCTTTACCGTTGAATTTTACAACAAATTCACCCGTATCGCCTGGCTTCACCTCTTTTGTCCAGTTAGATGGTACTGTACATCCACAAGTACTTTTAATGTTACTTACAACCAACATAGAATTACCAGTATTTGTGTACTTAAAAGTAGTTTCTACAGGTGTTCCATTTTCAATCGTTCCAAAATCGTGTTCAACTTTATCAAAAGAAATTACTGGAAAATCACCAGCATTGGCATCTCTTTCGGCAGCGACGGCTACATTTTCAGATTTTACTTTGTCAGCAGCATTTTCTTTACAAGAAGTAAAGGCTACCATACATAAAGCACTAAGTCCTAAAATTACTTTTTTCATTGCTATTATTTTTTAATTAACTTAAATACATTTTTAATTCAGCCGTCAAAGGTAATAATAATTTCATCCAATTAAAACTTTTAGTTTGTTGTTAACACTTACAGCAACCCTCTTCCTGTTTTTTGATGTTTCTTTTCGGCTTGGTAGTCTTTCACAATTTTATCTAAAATACCATTTATAAAGAAACTGCTTTTAGGCGTAGAATATTCCTTAGCGACTTCCAGATACTCATTAATAGTAACTTTGTAGGGTATAGAATTGAACTTCTGGAATTCGCAAATAGCCATCTGAAGTAATACACCGTCAATACTGGCCAAGCGCTCAGAATCCCAATTTGTGGTCTTACTTGAAATTTCTCCTATAAAAGTACTGCTATTAAGCAAAGTTTTTTTGAGCAAGTCTTTAGCAAATTCCTTATCGTCATCATCCTTGTACAATTCTGGTAGCAAGGCAGTTTCTGGAGAAATCAGTTTTTGCTTTCTCAAGACCTTTAAAATAGCTGTATTTACAACTGGAAGATCATCGACCCAAGTAAGTCTCTTATCTTCAAAATAATCATAAAGTTTATCGTTAGGTGCTATAATTTCAGAATAAATATCCAAAACAAACTGTTTTTCCTTTTGAAAAGAATTCTCAGTATCATTAATATACTCCTCGTAAATCTCGCTTTTCAATATCTCTTTAAATAAAATATCGATGTATTCAAAATCAAGCTCCCAAAAATTAAGTTTACGCTTTTTGATAATTTCTTGCAGCATCTTATTGCTGCTAATAAGCTCCAACAATTGATTATCCTGAAACTTGGTGCTTGGATTTCTGTCTGCGGCAGACCCTGTTAACTTTTTCTGTAATTTTTGATTGTGGTCTTTGCTCTTTTTTTGCAGTTCGGTAAGCAATGCAAGTATGGATAGATATAAATCGTAAATACTATCTAAACTGTGAAGCAAAAATTTTTCGTTCTTTGTGATATCATCACTCTCAGTTCCTTTAAAAGCATATAGCGATTGCATAACTTTTATTCTGATGTGTCTTCTATTGAGCATGTCTAAGAACTTACTTTTGTTTTTTGATTAAAAAAAGGTGGGCAAAAAACCCACCGTGCAAAAATACTATTATTTAATTCTGAAAAAAACTATTTTGAGTTTTCTCTCTTTCTCGTTTCAATACGCTCTCTTGCAATATTAAGTGCGGCATTATGCGTGGTTAGATTGTTCACCTTGGCATTATCGAGAATTTCGAGCGTGGTATTGTAAATGTTCTCTGTTTTACGCATTATTTCCTGCTTATCGTAGTTCTCCAGTTCCGCATAAACATTAATAATTCCACCAGCATTAATCAAAAAATCTGGTGCATATACAATACCTCTTTCCTGTAAAATTTGACCGTGTTTTTTCTCATTCGCCAATTGGTTGTTGGCAGCTCCAGCAATAATTTTTGCTTGAAGTTTATAAATGGTATCATCATTTATAGTCGCACCAAGCGCACACGGAGCATAAATATCCATATTTGCACTGTAAATATCATCGCCTCCATATATAGTAGCTCCATACTTACTGCGCACTTCTTCCAAACGATCTTGGCTTAAATCTGCGATGGTAACTTTGGCACCCTCATTAACTAAATGTTCCACTAATGCTTCGCCAACATTACCTATACCTTGAACAAAAACATTTTTATCTTCTAAGATATCAGATCCATATTGGAATTTAGCTGCTGCCTTCATACCCATAAAAACACCATAAGCAGTAATTGGAGATGGATTTCCCGCACCACCTTTACTTTCTGATATACCAGTAACATATGGAGTTACCTCTCTAACCGTATCCATGTCTTCTGTGGCCATACCAACATCTTCTGCTGTAATGTATCGTCCGCTCAATGAATGAACAAATTCTCCAAAACGACGCATTAACTCTGGCGTTTTTTGTGTTTTAGCGTCACCGATAATTACGGCTTTACCTCCGCCGAGATTCAATCCTGTAATGGCAGATTTAAATGTCATTCCGCGAGATAATCGCAACACATCATTTAATGCTTCCCATTCATTAGAATAGTTCCACATTCTGGTACCTCCTAAAGCTGGTCCCAAAACTGTATTGTGAATACCAATTATAGCTTTTAAACCAGTATCTTTGTCGTTGCAAAAAACAATTTGCTCGTGGTCATCAAAAGATTCCTGTCCAAAGACGGGATCTACATGAGATAGCTCTTTGGGTGATATAATACTTGAAGTCATGTTTAATAAGATTTTAGACCGTTTGAGGATTCCTTAAAAACGGCGAGCAAAAATAAATTATAATTAGAGGATTAGCAAAATATTAACTACAAAATAAGATTATGGTAATACTTTTGTCCGACCAAATGCAATATGAAAGCACTAAAACACCTCAATAAATATTTTTTTAAATACAGATACCGTTTAATTGTAGGTATTCTTATCACTATAATAGCTAAAATATTTACGCTGTTTACACCAAGATTAGTTGGTGACTCAATTAATATTATTTCTGATCATTTTAATGGTAAGATTGGTGCAGAAGCTTTTAAAGCTGATTTATTGGTCAATGTTCTTTACTTAATCGGTGCAGCAATTGTTGCTGGGATTTTCACGTTTTTAATGCGACAAACAATTATCAACGTGTCGCGCTATATTGAATACGACCTTAAAAATGAAATCTATCAGCATTACCAAATTCTCTCTTTAAATTTTTACAAATCGAACAGAACGGGTGATTTAATGAATAGAATCAGTGAAGACGTAGGTAAAGTACGTATGTATGTTGGTCCAGCCATTATGTACACCATGAATACCATTACCTTGTTTGTTGTGGCTTTTATATATATGATTAATACTGCGCCAACACTCACCCTATATACACTACTCCCCTTGCCTATTTTATCATTTTCCATTTATAAATTAAGTAAAATGATTAATAAGCGCAGTACTATTGTACAGCAATCTCTTTCAACATTATCAACTTATACGCAAGAGACATTCAGTGGAGTTTCGGTAATTAAATCTTATGGCATTGAGCCCAGAACCAATACGGAATTTGATAATCTATCTTCTGAAAACAGACAAAAGCAGATTAATCTAACAAAAGTACAAGCCTTATTTTTTCCTTTGATGATCTTGCTTATAGGCTTGAGTAATCTCATTGTAATTTATATTGGTGGCATGCAATATATGAATGGTGAAATTGAAAATATTGGTACCATTGCAGAGTTTATCATTTACGTAAATATGCTTACCTGGCCAGTCGCTACAGTGGGTTGGGTGACTTCGCTCGTACAACAGGCAGAAGCATCACAACAGCGCATTAATGAGTTTTTAGGTCAAGAACCAGAGATCCAAAACAAGGTTCAGCAGTTGACACCCATAAAAGGTGATATCGAATTCAAAAATGTTTCTTTTATATACCCAGACACTAATATTAAGGCTCTAAAAGACGTGAGTTTTAAAATCAATTCTGGCGAAACTTTAGCTATTTTAGGAAAGACTGGATCTGGTAAATCGACTATTCTCGATTTAATTGGAAGGCTTTACGACATTGACAATGGGTCTATTTTAGTTGATGATACTGTGATTTCAAATCTCAATCTTTACAATTTGAGACAAAGTATTGGTTATGTACCTCAGGATGCTTTTTTATTTTCTGATACGATAAGAAATAATATAAAATTCGGAAAAGAAGATGCTACGGATGATGAAGTAATAGAAGCCGCAAAAAACGCAAGAGTTCATAAAAATATCATTGGTTTCAATAAAGGATACGATACCGTTTTAGGTGAACGTGGCATTACATTATCTGGTGGCCAAAAGCAACGTGTGTCCATTGCTAGAGCAATTGTTAAAAAACCAGACATACTTCTTTTTGACGATTGTCTTTCTGCTGTAGATACTGAAACCGAAGAGAAAATCCTTAAAAATCTTGTAAAACTCACCAAAGATAAAACTACTATTATAGTGAGCCACCGTGTGTCCTCGGCTAAAAATGCAGATAAGATAATTGTTCTGGACGATGGTAAAGTGATCCAGACCGGAACTCACCAAAGTCTCATTGATATCGATGGATATTATAAAGAACTTTACACAAAGCAACTCTCAGAAAAAGAAATGTTATAATTTGTTGGTTGCTATACTTTTTTTTTAGATTTTTGATTTCGAAATAATATAAAATCAAAGATTGAATTATGAGTGACTACGGAATGATGGACAAAGAAGAAATCTACTCTAAAGTATTACGTGCGGGAAGACGCACTTATTTTTTTGATGTAAGAGCAACTAAAGCGGGCGATTATTACTTAACTATTACAGAAAGTAAAAAGTTTACTAATGATGATGGATCGTTTCATTACAAAAAGCATAAAATATACCTTTATAAAGAGGATTTTATTGAATTTAGAGAAATCCTTGGTGAAATGACGGATTATATCATTGACGAAAAAGGTACCGAAGTTATTAGCGAACGTCATCAGAAAGATTTTAAGAGAGAAGATGATGATTTCGTAGCACAAGAAGCTAAAACTCCACAAGACACAAAATCGACGGATAGTTTTACCGATATCAGTTTTGATGATATTTAAGTTGTACATCTGTTAAATTATACCAAAACCCTGACAATATCGTCAGGGTTTTTTATTTTTAAGCAATTAAGAAACTAGTCGCCTTCATTAAGATGATTAAGTCAAAAAATTTCAAAGATTTTACAACAAACTAATCCAATTTTTATGCAACGTATTTTATTTGTATTCCTTTTATCAATTACTGGTCTATTTGCACAATCCAATACCGATCTGTCCTATTATTTACCTCAGGACGTACAGTATGATTCGAGTATACCAACACCAAAAAGCATCATTGGTCATGAGGTTGGCGAATGGCATATCACTCACGATAAACTCGTACAATATATGACCGCTCTTGCGAAAGCCTCTGATAGAATTACAATTGACGATAGAGGAAAAACATTTGAAGGTCGACCATTATTATTATTGACCATCACCTCGCCTCAAAACCATCAGAATTTAGATGCCATACAAAAAGCACACATTGAGGCCACTGAGAGTAAATCTGCCAATGTAGAAAATAGACCTATCGTAGTTTATCAAGGGTTTTCAATACACGGAAATGAGCCAAGTGGTTCTAACGCTGCTTTGGCAGTTGCTTATTATTTGGCTGCAGCACAAGGGTCTAAAATTGATGAAATGATGAAGAATACGGTCATTCTTTTTGACCCATCTTTTAATCCAGACGGTTTGCAACGATTTGCGTATTGGGCTAACACCAATAAAAGTATTAACCTTAATCCAGATCCAAATGATAGAGAATATAGTGAGGTTTGGCCAGGTGGACGTACCAACCATTATTGGTTTGATATGAATAGAGATTGGTTGCCTGTGCAACTTCCAGAATCACGAGCACGTATAAAAACATTTCACGAATGGATGCCTAATATTTTAACCGACCACCATGAAATGGGTACCAATTCAAGTTTTTTCTTTCAACCGGGAATTCCTTCAAGAACGCATCCGTTAACTCCGCAAATGAATCAAGATTTGACCAGAGGTATCGCTAAATATCATGCAAAAGCATTGGATAAGATTGGCTCGCTATATTATTCTGAAGAAAGTTTTGATGATTTCTATTATGGCAAAGGTTCAACCTTTCCTGATATTAATGGTGGTATCGGAATTTTGTTTGAACAAGCCAGTTCTCGTGGACACATTCAAGAAAGTGACAATGGTATTTTAACGTTTCCATTTACCATAAGAAATCAATTTACAGCAGCGTTATCAACATTAGAAGCTGCTAATGGCATGCGCGAAGAAATTCTTCAGTATCAGAATACATTTTATAACAATGCAAGAAATGAAGGTTCAAAATTCGGTAATAAAGCGATTGTCTTTGGAGATGAAAAAGATGCGGCTAAAACATATCATCTGGCTGAAATATTGAATAGACACAAAATTAAGTTCCACGAAGTGGAATCTGATTTTTCAGCGAATGGCATATCTTTCAAAAAAGGATACAGCTATATTGTGCCTAAAAATCAAAAAAACACAAGGTTGATTGATGCGATGTTTGAGAAACGTACCACGTTTCAAGATAGCTTGTTTTATGATATTTCGGCTTGGTCTTTCCCATTAGCGTTTAATCTTGATTATACGGAAACAACAACATCTAATGCTGGGAGTGTGGTCACAGATTTACAGCCAAAAACAGGTGGTGTAGCATCAAAAAGTGACTATGCATATTTGTTTGAATGGAACGAATATTACTCACCAAAACTTTTATATGCTATTTTAAAAGAAGGCTTGAGAGCCAAAGTGAGTTCAAAACAATTTACGGCAAATGGTAAAAAGTACGGTTACGGAACGATTATGGTACCTGCTCAGAATCAGGATATGAGTTCGTCCGAAGTTTATTCATTTTTAGATGAAACTGCCAAGGAAAGCCATATTACTATTGATGCTGTTTCTACAGGGTTAACTGAGGGTATCGATTTAGGTAGTAATAATTTTGGCAGTCTTGAATTACCAAAAATAGCGTTATTAGTAGGCGATGGTATGACGTCTTATGATGCTGGTGAAATCTGGCACTTATTGGATACACGCTACGACATCACAGTCACTAAGTTAGACACAGACGATTTTAGTCGTGCAGATTTAAACCGTTATAACACCATTATTATGGTAAATTCTTATTCTGGTTTAAATGAAAACAACACTAAAAAACTAAAATCATGGCTCGAAGACGGTGGCACATTAGTCGCTTATAGAAACGCATTACGTTGGCTAGATTCTAAAAAATTAATGAACATAGATTTCAAGAAAAGTAATCTAGACGCGAAAAACATCACATTTGAAGAACGCGGCGATTTTAGAGGTGCGCAAGTAATTGGTGGAGCTATTTTTGAAGCTGAATTGGACCGTTCGCATCCTATAAATTTTGGCTATAAAAATGATAAATTGGCAATGTTCAGAAATACTACATTGTTTATTCCTGCAGATAAAAATAGTTATAATAACCCAATACAATACACAGAGAATCCATTGTTGAGTGGTTATATTTCAGAAGAAAATCTGGATAGTATTAGTAATACAGTGCCGTTAAAAATTGGCCGTGTTGGTCGTGGTAATGTTGTGGCGTTTACCGACAACACCAATTTTAGAGCCTTTTGGTATGGTACCAATAAGTTGTTGATGAATGCTATTTTCTTTCGGGATGAGTATTAAAAAGTTTATCTAATATTGAAAAAATTAAGCCCAATAGTCAACTATTGGGCTTTTTAAATATTAAGAATTTAAATATCACTCTTATAAGCTCTCAGTTGCTCCAAACCATCTTCGGTCTCTTTAAGCTTAACGTCAATGTCTTTATAAATATGTCTAGCACCAAAATATGCAACGGCAAACCAAGCACACACAACAAATCCTATGGCACTGACTTTGGCTAAGTTCATTGCAACTTCTCCACCAGAGAATATTTGAAATACACCTACACCAACAGTGGCCATCCATAAACCGACAATTGTCATATCGTATATGGCTGTTTTTGCAGTGTGCATTCTAAATTTATAGATTTCCTCTTGCAATGCCACTATACCTAATTTCCCTAAATCTAATTTTTTCAATGGACTGTGCTGTAAAAAGGAAAAGATCATTGCTGCAGCTCCCAAACTTACTATAATCACAAAAAACGGTGAATCCCAAACTTTATAAATAATAAAGAATGATATTAAAGCATAAACTAATGCCATGTTCTTTCCTGCAAGTGAGATTTTTAAGAATTTATCGAAAGTGGTTGTGGCTTTATTAAGTTCTAATGTTTTAATTTTTTCTTCATTCACTCTAACACGATGTTCAAGAACGTTCATATCTTGTTTCCAAATGTTTTTTATATCATCGATATCCATAATTTCTAATGTTTTAATGATGTCAGCTCTTGCTTCCACCGGTTCTTAATTCGACTAATTTTTGTAGCTACATTGGTTTTTGTAATCCCAAGGACATCTGCAATGACTTCGTAATCTTTATCTTCTAGATATAGAAACATCAAGGCCTTATCGAACTCATTAAGTGCAGATAACAATTTGTGCAATACGTTTTGCTCATAGCTCCTTTCACTAGTCTCAGGTGCTGGTGTAAACTTAAACAATCCAGCATCTAGACTCACTGTCCTGTTTTTTGTTTTAAACGTCTTACGATAATGCGAAATGGCAACATTCATTGAAATACGATACAACCAAGTGGTCATGGCATATGTATCGTTGTACTTATCTAGAGATTTCCAGATCTGAATTAAAATTTCCTGCTCTAAATCTTTTTTGTCATCATCATCAGTACAATATATTGTGATCACTTTATATAAAATACCTCTGTATCTTTCGATGATTTCAATAAATTTCGCCTTCTTGCTCAAGTTGTTTTGTCTTGTGTGTTTACTATATTATTCGCAAGAGATTTTAAAAAATCACAAAAAGAGATAAAAATTTAAAAAAAGTAGTAAATCATTTATTTTGATAAGCATCGATGAGTCTATATTTAACTCACAACACTGCCATTCTTAACCTTAGTTTCAGGGTGCAGTAAAAAGACATCTTTTTCCTTAACAGCACCGACGACCAAGCATTCACTCATAAAATCGGCAATTTGCTTTTTTGGAAAATTCACTACTGCTACGATTTGCCGATTTAACAAATCGTCTTTGGAATATAGTGTAGTAATTTGGGCTGAAGATTTTTTAGTACCTAAATCACCAAAATCTATTGTAAGCTGATAGGCTGGTTTTTTGGCGTTCGGAAAATCCTTGACTTGGATGATGGTACCTATTCTTAAATCGACCTTTGTAAAATCTTCAAATGTTATGATATTATCCATATTAGTTTTCGCAGAAGTGTGTAACTTTATAATGTTGAACTAAAATACTAAAAATTATGGCACTCACACCCTCAAATATGTTACCTCTGGGTACAAAAGCACCGGAATTTGAATTATTAGACACAAAAGACAATAATAAAAAGTCGTTGGACCACCTCAAAGGTCTCAAGGGCACCTTAATCATGTTTATATGCAACCACTGCCCTTTTGTAAAGCATGTAAATTCAGAATTGTCGCAATTGGCAAAAGATTATATTGCTAAAGGAATTAAATGCATTGCTATATCGAGCAATGATGTGGAAAAATATCCTCAAGATAGTCCTGAAAAAATGGCTGAAAATGCCGTTGAAAATGACTTTATTTTTCCTTACCTATACGATCAGACCCAGGAAGTTGCCAATTCTTACGATGCGGCTTGCACACCTGATTTCTTTTTATTTAATGAAAATTTAGAACTTGTTTATACCGGACAACTAGACGATTCAAGGCCTAGCAACGGAATTCCTGTCACTGGTAAAGACCTCAGAGCAGCTATGGATGCTTTAGTGGAGGACCAACCAATTGATAAAAACCAAAAACCAAGTATGGGATGCAATATAAAATGGAAATGAATATTACTATAGAAACCAAACGCTTAATCCTTAGACCAATTAAAAAAAATGATGCCAAAGACTTTTTTGAATTGGATTCCAATCCCGAAGTTCATATTTACCTTGGTAAAAAGCCTGTTAAAACTATAGAGGAATCACAAAAAATGATTGATGATATATTACAACAGTATAAAGAATTTGGCATTGGTCGGTTGGCCATGATCAATAAAACAACCAATGAATTTATCGGATGGTCTGGTTTAAAATATGAGCGAAATCTGCGTAAAGAATTTAATTATTACGACGTTGGTTACAGATTAAAAGAACAATTTTGGGGTAAAGGCTACGCAACTGAAGCAGCTTTAGCTTCCATTAATTTTGGGTTTAACGATTTAAAATTAAAAGAAATTGGTGCCGCCGCAGAACTAGACCACATTGCTTCAAATACTATTTTAAATAAAATCGGAATGAAGTATTCTGGTACGTTTGTCCATGACAACACACAACTCAATTGGTATACAATTATGAAAAGCGATTGGTAAAGAACTAATATTTAATGAGAGATACTTAATCTACAAGTTATCTAGCTGATTATCCGTTCCGTCTTCGCTAATAGTCCAGAATAAACCCACAAAAAAGAATTGGTCTGCCGCAGGTCTTAGAGCTCTTCTGCTAAAATTACCGTTCAAATCTGGTGAATTACTGTACTGGTACCCATTAACATTCTTAATACCTAAAACGTTATTAACAGAGAAATATAGTATTTTTTGTTCATCCAAAAGATAAGCCCAATTAACACTCAAACTATTAAAGGATTTGGTGCGCTCAGCCAGAAAGTCAATTTCATTTGGGTTATCATAAGGCCTGCCCGAAGAAAATCCATAAGCTAAACCTATTTGACTTTTCCAATCCTCAACCCAATATTTCCCAACAATAGATAGGTTGTGGTTTGTAGCAAAGTTAGGTTGTGCAGCAGTTTCAAAATTTCTATGGTCTCGCTCAGTGTCTAAATACGAATAACTGACCCAATAATCAAGATTTTTTACTCCCGTATTATCTCTCCAAAAAACATCTATACCTTGAGCATAACCATTACCTGAAGATGTAAAATTACTGTCAAATGCTTCAAAATCTGAGTCGAATTTAATGAGATTATCATATGTTTTTCTATAGGCTTCAGCTCTAAAAATCTTACCATTATTAACATATTGGTAATTAAGAATATAATGCGACGTTTTCCGTGCTTTGAGGTTTTTTTCAAATTTTAAAATGCTACTGTTTGGGTTTTGATAAAACTTACCATAAGCCAAAGAAAATTGTCCGTTTTCTGATGCTTTATAAGCAATTGCTGCTCTCGGTGCTACATCTAAATCATTAAAAATGGAACTGTAATCTGCTCTCAAACCGATTTTTAAAGCTAATTTTTTTGAAAAAATAAGATCGGCCTCTGTAAATGCTGCAGTGATATTATTATTAAAACCATATGAGGCATCGATTTCTTGATCTTCAAAATTTTCATTGAAGTCCGTTAAAAATTGTTCAGCACCAAAACTTAATTTGAATCTGCTATTGAAACGTTTTTTTAATTTCAACTTGGTATGTACAGAATTTTCTCTATCAACTATATCACTTGTCTGAATACCTATTTTTGTCTCTGCATAAGTGTAGCTCAGACCCGTTGCGATACTCCAGCTATTTCCCAGGGCACCTTTGTATGATGTGTTTAAGTAGAAGTTATTATTATTCAATTTAAAATCCAAACCATCTTCAAAATTGATATCATCCTGAGTCAATTTAAATTTTGAAGTGTCGAATGCAGCATAAAACTTCAACATACCACTGTTCATTTTTTGTCTATAAATCATTTCGCCTTGAGCACCTTGATATGGCGTTTCCCAATTGTTTCTATCTTCAAACACTTCTAAATATGGTGCTAGATTAATGTACGAAGCACTAAAACTCAAAGAAGATTTTTCCCATTTTTGTGTATTTCCAAGATTGGCACCTACGGTCATGATACCGATATCAGTTTTTTCTTGGTCTGGCTCATCGATAGAATTTAACAGAAGTACACTTGAAAGCGCTTGTCCATATTCCGACGAATAACCACCTGTAGAAAACGTTATACCATCAAACAAAAAAGGCGAATAGCGACCACGTGTTGGAATGTTATTTGTCGTTGGCGTAAAAGGTGTAAATACCCGTATACCATCAATAAAAATTTGGGTTTCGTCTGCATTACCTCCACGTACAAACAAACGACCATCTTCTGAAACATTAGAAGTTCCAGGTAGTGTCTGTAATGCGCCAACAAAATCGCCCAAAGCACTTGCGGTAGTCACCACATCCAAGGGTTTTAATACCGAAACTTTACTGTTATCGCTGGCTTCAAATGTACCTGCACTGATTACCACAGCGTCTAAAGCTTCAACATTTTCTCTCAATTTAATATTTAAGTCCTTCATTTTTGAAACATCTTCAACAATGGTTTTGGTCTCAAATGATAACATAGATAACACTAAAGTTTGCGTCCCAGCTTCTTGGGTCTTAAAGGTAAAATTTCCATCTTCGTCTGTAGTCGCGCCGTCATAGGTTCCTTCTAGATAGACGTTCACACCCATGATAGGTTGATTTTTAGTGTCGACTGCTTTTCCTGAAATAATTGTTTGCGAATAACTTATATTGATTAAAAATAAGAGAAGGATAATGAATATATTTTTCATGATTTTGATTGATGATTAAATGTTCGTTTTAGATACTGAAATAAATTCAGCAAAAATTGATAGTACAAACTTCTATTGAAAATCTGAGGATCTAAATTCTATGTTACCGAACTGTAAAATATCATTGACGAATTGAATATATTTGAAAATCACACTAAGAAAATCCACCAACAATGCTCACCCAAACCGAGAAACAGTTTTCCATTATATTTTTTATTATTGTGTTGTTTGAGCTAATCACAGGAAGTACAGAAACCCTAACATATGCTCACTATATTGCGAAACCAGCCATAGTTGCTAGTCTTATAGCATTATTTGTTAAAACTTCAGGTGAATTACCAAAACCTATAGAACGATTAACAGTATTGGCTTTGGTGTTTTCACTTCTGGGTGATATTTTGCTTATGTTAGTTGATAATTCCCAGCATTTTTTCACTTTCGGTTTAATAGCTTTTTTAATTGCGCATGTGATGTATGTGATGGTTTTTTTGAAACATCGTAATCCCAACTCAAAACCGTTTGGTTTTATTTTGATATTGCTGGTATATGCATCAAGTCTGTTTTACTTTCTAAAAGATGGTTTGGGAGAAATGCTTATTCCTGTAGTGATTTATATGTTGGTGATTTTAGGGATGTCAACTTCAGCTTATATACGAAAAGGAAAAGTGAACGTTTTGAGTTATGGATTGGTCTTTATAGGCGCAATTTTTTTCATGATTTCTGATAGTATTTTAGCGTTAAATAAATTCTACCAGCCACTACCCTTTTCTGATGTTTCCATTATGGTAACTTATTCCATTGCTCAGTTTTTGATTGTTTTAGGGATATTGAAAATTAACAATTAAAGATATAATCAGTATTGTCATTCCTGAGAAGACAGGAATCCACTAACTACCTTAAATTTTAGATTTCTGCTTTCGCAGGAATGACAAAGGCAATCAAAAAACTACTTTTTAAAAGGCCTAATAATCAATCGTGCTGCCTTATCGAAATTAATATAATTGTACGTCCAATTGAAAAATGTAACTACACGGTTCCTAAAACCAACAAGTGACATGAGATGTACAAACATCCAAACAAACCAAGCAAAAGCACCACTGAATTTATAGTGTTTCAGATCCACAACAGCCTTATTTCTTCCTATGGTTGCCATAGAACCTTTATCGTTATATTTAAAAGGTTCCATGAGTTGATTGTTAACCAATTTCAAAAGGTTTTTACCCAATAATTTTCCTTGCTGTATAGCAGGTTGAGCTACTTGCGGATGGCCTTTTGGGTAGTTTTCTGTTTCCATCAATGCAATATCACCAATGGCGAAAATGTTGTCGTAACCTTCAACTTGGTTAAATTTGTTGACTTTATATCGATTCACTTTTTCTAATAATGCTTCAGCTTTTAAACCTTCTATTGGAGCACCAGTTACACCTGCAGCCCAAATTAGGGTTTCGGATTGCAATTCTAAATCGGAATTTGTAGTCACAGTTTTTCCGTCGTAATGCTCTACTAAAGTATTGCAATGCACTTGTACGCCTAGGTCTTTAAGAAATTCCTCTGCCTTTTTTGAAGCGTGTTCACTCATTGGTGGCAGGACACGATCCGCACCTTCCAATAAATGGATTTTCATATCGTTACTGTCCAAATCATGGTATTCACTCGGTAGAATATGGTTTTTTAATTCTGCAATTGCACCCGAAAGCTCTACGCCTGTTGGTCCTGCACCGACTATTACAAAATTGAGATAGGCCTGTTGCTCCTCTTTGGTATCGGCAATGGCGGCTTTTTCAAAGTTTTGAAGTATTAAACTACGAATATTCAAAGCCTGTGGCACATTTTTCATGGGCATGCTGTTGGCTTTAACTTCAGTATTACCAAAAAAGTTGGTTTTGGTACCTGTTGCAATAACAAGGTAATCGTAGTTTAATTTGCCTATGCTTGTTTCCACTTCATTTTTTTCGGCATTGATCTGTTTTACTTCAGCCAAACGAAAGAATGAATTTTTATGCTTTTTGAGGATTTTTCGTAATGGGTAAGCAATAGAATCTGGCTCTAAACCAGAACTCGATACTTGGTACAACAATGGCTGAAAGGTGTGATAGTTATGCTTGTCTAACAAAACGACTTGTGCATCTTTATTACCCAGTGTTTTGGCTAGTCTCACACCAGCAAAACCACCACCAATAATAATAACTCTTGGAAAACTTGAATCAGGAATATTCATAAGTAAATCGTCTAGAATTGACGCTCCCAAAGATAAGATTAAAGCTGCTAAAAACTTTATTTTTCAACATTTGTTTCATAGCATTGTAACGTTTTAAACATTAATACTACAAATAGATAACTAACCAATTTCATCAATTGAACAAAGAACTAGAACATAGTTTTGTAGAACAGTTGCAGAAGCATCAAAACATTGTACACAAGGTATGTAGACTATATACCAATAACCAAGATGCGCATAACGATTTGTTTCAGGAAATAACAATACAGTTATGGCGTGCTTACCCTAAGTTTAGAGGAGATTCTAAGTTTAGTACTTGGATGTACCGTGTTGGGCTAAATACTGCAATAACGTTGTACAGAAAACGAAAACGAAGTATAAAGACGACTGAATTTGAAAATGTTCAGTTTAAGATAAAGGCTGATGAATATGACGATACCGAAGATCAACAGTTGAATTTATTATATCAGGCTGTACAACAGTTGAACGATATTGAAAAAGCACTCGTTTTTCTATATCTAGAAGATAAGGACTACCGCGAAATCAGCGGAACCTTAGGTATAAGTGAAGTTAATGCTAGAGTGAAAATGAACCGAGTGAAAAAGAAGTTAAGAACCATTTTAAATCCGTAAGATTATGGATGAATTAGATATATTAAAAAAAGACTGGAATAGCGATAAATCAAGCTATAGAGAGTATACAGATTCGGAAATTGCTCCGATGTTGCATAAAAAGTCCTCTTCCATTGTAAAAACGCTTTTTTACATCAGCATTGCAGAACTTTTCCTTTGGATTATTATTAGTGCACTGCCCTACTTCCTATCGGACGATATGAGAGATCGGATGGAAAAAAGCTATGAAAATCCATTATTTATTACCTTAACCGTAATAGGGTTTGTTGTGATATTTGCTTTTATTTATTTGCTTTTTAAATCTTACAGATCCATTTCTACTACGGATAATACAAAGAAGTTGATGGAAAGTATATTAAAAACAAGGAAGGTCATCAAATACTACGTCATTTATAATCTTGCTATGGTCTTTGTTTCAATACCACTCTCTTTGTATTTTGAATTTAACGAAAATATTGAATTTCATGACCAAGTAGCTGCTTTTAATCCTAAACAAATGGTAGTTATGGCGGGAATTATTGTGGTTATGATGGTAGTGTTTTTCGTGCTATTATTGTTGTTCTACAGACTTATATATGGTGTTCTGCTAAAACGATTAAATAGAAATTACAAGGAATTAAAAAGGCTCGAAGTATAGAGAATTTTTTAACCATAGTGCCAAAATAGCGGTAAAGCTATAAATACCTTATTTGATTTGAAACTTGGAAAGGAAAAATCTTCTCCGCTTTGTGGAATGTTATCAATGTTGAATTAAGAACAAAACCCAATCAATAGGCTTTACCAATCTCTCAATTCTTTATTTAAGCGCTCTTTTTCTTCGAGTTCTTCTTGAGGAATCACTTTCAAGAAAGACGGATGTTGTTCGATGGCAAATTCAATTTTTTCAACGATATCTGCGATTGATTCATTGTCGTAATCAATTGCCAAAGGTTCTTTAATCTCAAAGGACTGATAGATGTTCTTCTTTTTAATACGTAATCCTTTTTTATCAAACGATCGTCTGAAACCATCAATAACTATTGGAACTACCACAGGTTTGTATTTTTTTATGATATGCGCAGTACCTTTTCTAATAGGTTTAAAAGGTGTAGTTGTTCCTTGTGGGAAAGTGATCACCCAACCATCATCTAAAGCTTTTCCTATGCTAGAGATATCACTCATCTTCACCTGACGATTAATGTCCTTGCCTTGAGCCCTCCAAGTTCTTTCTATACTGATTGAACCAACATAAGCTAAAATTTTAGGCAACAATCCCGCTTTCATGGTTTCTTTTGCGGCGACGTAATAAATGTTCAATTTAGGATTCCATAAATACCCAACGTTTTTAATAGAATCTTCACGGTTACTTAAACTTGCATTAAAAACATGGAACATGGCAATAACATCTGCAAAATATGTTTGGTGGTTAGAGATAAACAGGACATTAGTATCAGGTAAATTTTTAATAATTTGAGAACCATCAATCTGAAGATTATTAAACCCTCTAAAACGTCTGTGCGTTAAAAGACCCAAAATTCTAATGAGCCATTTTTTGATAAAAAGTATATGTCCAAAAGGATTTTTTTTGAATAATCCCATAGTAAAATTTCAATTTTGCTTAACCACAAAGGTAATAAATAAGACAAGGTTACATAACCTCATTCAACAAGTCTTTTAACTCACTTAGCATCATTGCCGTAGCTCCCCATACTATAAAATTGTTTAATTGAAACGCAGGTACATCGACCTTAACGTTCATAGAGGTATTAACTCTTGTAGTAATGTTATTGGTTTCATTTAAAAAATCAGAGAGCTCAACCTCAATTATGGCCTTAACTTCTGCATCTTGCTTTTTAAATTTTAAATATTCCTCTGAAACTCCGATAAAAGGATGTACTAAAAAGTTACTAGGTGGAATGTACAACGGTGTCATAGGAATGAGCACATCGTACAATTGTTTGGAAATACCTATCTCTTCTTCGGTTTCCCTTATGGCAGTAACCATAAGATTTTCATCATCATCTTCATATTTACCACCAGGAAATCCTACTTGTGCAGAATGTACTCCTTTGTACGTATTTCGTAAGATAAGCACCAAACTTGTTCTGCCCCTTTTATTGGGATAAAACAAAGCCATAACCGCAGCTTTTTTGGCCCCTTTTGATTTTTCTTTCATTTTTTGAGCCAGTTCCAAGCGATAGGGCGGTGACATTTTTGCGTGTGAGGCTTCGCCAAAAAGTTTAAGATGCTTTATTTTTACAACAGATTCTAAAAACGTATTAAAGTTCATTTATGAGATTTCTATTAGCTATATGTATAGGTTTGATGTTGATAAACTGTGAAGATAAACAAACTTCAAAAGATAAAAAGGCGATTGTAAAAGATTCAACCGAAACTGTGGTAACTTCAAAAAAGAAAGCAAAAAAAACCAAAAAGAAGCCAGTATCCAAATTTCCAGTCCTAACCGACGATAATGCCATGGAATTCTTTTTGGAATACGAAAAAGAACACAAAGAAAACAAAGTAAGGATATTTACAGATTTTGGAAATATTGACATTTTGCTTTACGACAAGACTAAATTTCACAGAGCCAATTTTATCTACCTCACTAAACGTGACTATTTCGATTATACTCAATTCTACCGAGTGGTGCCAAATTTTGTTATCCAAGGTGGTAGTAGCGATGGCATGGATATTTACCAAAGACGAAAAAAAATCGGTAGATATCTACTTCCGCCAGATACTAAGCGTGGCTATACCCACAAACGTGGAGCAGTTTCCATGCCAAGTAGCGAAATTGAAAACGCTTACAAACTAGCGTCTCCCTATCAGTTTTTTATCGTTCAAAAAAAGGATGGGGCTTACCATCTCGATGGCGATTATACTGTTTTTGGTGAAGTCATAAGCGGAATGGACACAGTAGATAAAATCGCCGCTGTAGAAACTGATGATGGCGAATGGCCATTGAATAACGTTTATATTAAAAAGGTTGAAATTATAGAATAATTAAGAATCTTAATATACTAAATTCATATCTTGTTTTGCTAAAACTAACTTTAAAATTAAATCCAATACTAATGAATTCCAATGCCTTAAGAGCTGCCATTTTTGGTAGCATCATATTATTTGCAAGCTGTAAAGAAGACACTAAAAAAGACAACGATTTAATGAGCGATAATGTACTCCTCCAAGAATGGTCAGGACCCTACGAAGGTTTACCTGCATTTGACAAAATGAATGTATCAGATGTTAAAGCTGCTTTAGAAAAAGCCATGGCTCTCAATCTGGAAGAAATTGAAGCCATAGCCAACAATCCTGAATCACCAACTTTTGAAAATACTATTGTAGCAATGGAGAGTGCCGGGAAGCCACTTAATCGTGTATTCACATATTATGGTATTATGGGCAGCAATGTGTCATCACAAGAATTTAGAGATGTGCAAAGCGAAATGGCTCCTAAAATTTCGGAATTTAGTTCTAAGATTTCACAAAATGAAAAACTATTTCAGCGTATCAAAGCAGTTTACGAGGCTTCGCAAGAGCAACCATTAGAGCCTCAGGCACAACGAGTCGTAGATTTAACTTATAAGAGTTTTGAAATGAACGGTGCCAACCTCGATGCCAAAAAGAAAGAGCGCTATGCAGAGATAAACAAAGAACTATCTTCATTATACACCAAATTTGCTAACAATGTTTTGCATGACGAAGAAAATTATGTCACTTATTTAATCGAAGATCAATTGGGTGGACTGTCGGAAGGATTTATAAAATCTGCAGCAAAAATAGCCACCGATAAAGGTGAAGAAGGAAAATACGCTATTACCAATACACGATCTTCCATGGATCCGTTTTTAACCTATTCCACAGAGCGCGAACTTCGTAAACAAGTTTGGGAAAACTACTATTCCAGAGGTGATAATGCAGACGAACATGATAATAATCAACTGATTGCAGACATATTAAAACTCAGAAAAGAGCGTGTTGGTTTGATGGGTTACGACAATTATGCCGAATGGAGATTACAAGACCGTATGGCAAAAACTCCAGAAAACGCCATGGATTTAATGATGGCTGTTTGGCCAGCAGCCATTGCTCGCGTAGAGGAAGAAGTTGCCGATATGCAAGCCATAGCAGATGCCAATGGGGAAAATATAACAATAGAACCTTGGGATTACCGCTACTATGCAGAAAAAGTAAGACAAAAGAAATACGATCTAGACAGCGAAGAAGTAAAGCAATATTTGCAGTTAGATAAGCTAACCGATGCTTTATTCTTTACAGCTGGCGAAGTGTTTAATTACGAGTTCACACCTGTTGAAGAAGGCAGTGTACCTGTTTTTCATGAAGATGTCAAAATTTGGGAAGTTACTGATAAAAGTTCTGGAGATCATATAGGTCTTTGGTATTTAGACCCTTTTGCCAGAGAAGGCAAACGTTCTGGAGCTTGGGCAACCACCTATAGAAGTGCCACTTCTTTTGAAGGAGAAACCAATGTTTTAGCTAGTAATAATTCCAATTTTGTAAAACCAGCACCAGGTGAAGCCGTTTTGGTGTCTTGGGCCGATGCCACAACATTTTTTCATGAATTTGGGCATGCGCTGCACTTCTTCTCTGCCGATGTTAAGTATCCAACTTTAAATGGTGGTGTTCGTGATTATACTGAGTTTCAGTCACAATTATTAGAACGTTGGTTGTCTACAGATGAAGTTATCAATCAGTTTTTGGTGCATTATAAAACAGGTGAGCCTATTCCGCAAAAGCTCGTTGAGAAGATTAAAAAGGCATCTACCTTTAACCAAGGCTTTGGTACTACGGAATATTTGGCCTCAGCTCTAATGGATATGAAATTGCATTTAGCCGACCCAACTGATATCGATATCGACAAGTTTGAGCGTGAAACCTTAAAAGAGCTTAACATGCCAGACGAGCTACCAATGCGTCATAGAACGCCACATTTTGGACATGTTTTTTCTGGTGAAGGTTATGCCACCGCTTACTATGGTTATATGTGGGCAGATGTACTTACCAGTGACGCTTCGGAAGCCTTTAGAGAAGCACCAGGTGGTTTTTATGATAAAGATGTTGCAGAGAAATTGGTAAAATACCTATTTGCACCACGAAACGCCATGGACCCAGCTGAAGCCTACAGAAAGTTTAGAGGTCGCGATGCAAATATCGAAGCACTAATGCGTGATCGTGGATTTCCGGTCCCAAAACAATAATTTATAATATACACTATATCCCAAGGATATCTTGGGATATTAGTTGTATTTATTTTGATATTACGAGTTGTGCTTCACTACCAGAAACCGCTAACCAATGATAAAATTCTTTAAAAAAATTAGACAAAAACTACTCTCTGAAAATAAGTTCAGCAAGTATCTTATATATGCGATTGGAGAGATAATTTTAGTGGTGATTGGAATTTTAATTGCCTTACAAATCAATACTTGGAATGAAAATAAAAAGTCCAATGAAATCAGGGATAACAATTACACACAACTTTTAGAAGATTTAAAAACAGATAAAGAATACATTGAATCTTTAATTAAGGAGTACGATGAGAACATCCTTTTGTACAAAGAATATTTAAAAAGTTATAAAACCCCTAATTTGACTTTGAATGATGTTATGAATAACCAAAATCAACTGGATTTTTCTGTAACTACAATCCGTTTCCAAAATAGCACGATTACTTCACTCGAAAACACAGGAGAAATCAAATTAATTCCTTCTGAATTAAGGAAAAAACTAACTGATTTTAAACGAAATCAAGAATTCTCGACTGAAACTAACAATGACGGGAATAAATACTTTTTTGACAGAATGGAAATTGCAGGAATAAAAGGTTCACAACCCGACTTCCAAAATAGAATAAGAAATCAACCTCTCTTAAAAGAAGAGCTTGGAATTAAGGATAATCTACCTAAAATCATTGGCTCAATCGAAATTTCTATGTTATATAAAAATTTCACGGAAAGAGAAACTGTCTACAATTTAGAAAAGCTACTAACTGATATAGAAGAAATTACTGAACTCATCAATCGTGAACAAAATAAATAAAGGAAGCACAACACAGTATAAAAATAATTGCTTAGTTTTAAGCTTAAGTGAAGGTCGTTGCAAGTTTACTACGTCTGATTTTCCTGCAGAAAATCCTCGCACGTGAACCCGCAACTCTTTTTATACCAACCGATGGAACACATTCAGCGAAAAGCTGACCAAAGTGACTCATCCATCAAATTTTTTTAAAATAGAAAATTCGCTAAGCGATACGACTAATGACCATATATCTCGCTTGCTTATCATCTTCCACTTTTTTATATCTTCGTTCACTAGGCCAAATTGTATTTAGGAGGTCGTAACCGTAACAACCTCATAAATAAATGTTATTCATAAAATTTAAAATACAGGATTCGTCAAAGTATAAAGACTTTCAAAAACTTTTTACATATATGGTTGACATTAGACAACCTGAATTTAAATTTGAAGAAGAAGAGGAACCAACTTTTGACTGGGAAAATCTGGATGAAGAAGGTGTAAATGAAGCTTTAAAAACACTCGATGAATTTGACGATCCTGAAAGGAAAGAAATTAATAGGTATAATTCATTTATTCCAGATTATGCAAATACATTTATAAAAAAATACCTAAATAACGATAATGATAAATTAGGGCCTCTTGGTAATAAGGGTATTTTGTCAATATGGAATTATCTGGAATACGGTTTCGAGGTAGAAATTAATAATCTTGAAATCATAAATGATGCTGTTGGAATAGTTGAATTTTCTACTGGCAATTTTCCATTCGGAGGTATGGAACGTTTTTTAATAACACTAAAAGCATTTGATTTAATCCCAATAGAATGTTTTGATGGATTTTCGATTGTAGAAATTGATTGGATAAATGATTTTGAATATAATTCTATCAAACAACCCGAAAAAACAAATGTCTATTTAAAAAAATAGATAATTGAAGAAAGCCAGTGCACAAGAATATATAATTGCAATAGAGCATTTGTAATTAAATCCAATGATAAGTGTATGTTTTCAGATTTAATAATTTAGTCACAATTGTAGCCTGCAAGCCATAAAACCAATGAAGAAATATTTACCAATAATTTTGACACTTTCTATTGTCAAACTCATAATTCAATGGTTAGGAAATAGGAATTACGGATTCCATCGTGATGAGTTATTACATCTATCAGTTAGTGAGCATCTAGATTGGGGATTTATGGAATTCCCGCCTTTTATAGGTCTAGTTGGAAAAATGTCTTATTGGATTTTCGATTATTCTCTTTTGGGAGTAAGGTTTTTCCCAACGCTTGCTGGTATTGGCATCCTAATTTTTTGCTGCTTAATTGCTAAAGAACTTGGCGGAAAATCAAAAGCTATAATGCTTTCTGGTATTTGTATCATGGCTTTCTTACCGTTTTATAGAAACCATACATTATTTCAGCCTGTTGCATTTGACCAATTATTCTGGACACTTGGTTTTTACTTCATTATAAAATTCATAAACTCAAAAAACAATAAATTTCTAATTCTATTGGGCATAACTTTAGGTTTAGGATTAATGAACAAATACACCATATTAATTTGGGTTTTTGGACTATTTATTGGTTTATTTTTCTATCAAAAAGGAAATCTATTCAAAAACAAATGGCTTTACCTTTCTGCATCATTATCAGTACTGATTTTCTTGCCCAATATTATTTGGCAAGCGCAAAATGATTTCCCACTTGTAAGGCATTTACATGCTTTAAATGACAGTCAACTCGATGCTATAAACCCGATGGAATTTGCCTTAGAGCAATTAAATTTTCCGTTTACACTAATTATAAGTCTTATCGGTTTAGTCGCTTTAATTATAGATAAAAATTTAAAAAAATACAGAATAATTGGGATAGCCTCCATAGTGATTTTTTGTACTATGTGGCTACTTAATTCTAAAGCCTATTATGTCTTTGCCATTTACCCTGTTCTTTTTGCAAGTGGAGCAGTTAAAATTGAATCTTTACTTTCTAAAAAGCCAGTTTGGGTATATGTCATAGCAATAGTTACCCTGGTTCCTTCAATTTATTTCATTCCAAAACTTACTCCACTTCTACCAATCGAAAAATATGTTGCATATTCTCAACTAGAAGAGAGAAATGGAAGAATTGAGTTAACTGGTGATTATGCAGATATGTTCGGGTGGGAGGAACAAGTAAATTTGGTTGATAGTGTTTATCAATCGTTGAGTCCAGAAGAAAAAAACAATTGTGTTTTATGGGCAGAAAATTATGGAGAGGCTGGTGCTCTTAAAATATTAGGTAAAAAACATAACCTTCCCAATCCAATTAGCAGACATGGTAGTTTTTGGACCTGGGGTTTTGGAAATAAAGATGCAGATGTTTGGATAAGTTTAGGAAACGAAAAACCATCTGTAGAATATGTTTTTGAAGAAGTAGAATTAGTTAAAATAATTACTCATAAATATGCCATTGGTGAAGAAAATGATATACCTCTATATATTTGTAGAAAACCGAAAATAGATATTGAGAAATGGTGGGAAGATTATGAAGAACACATATTCGATTGAAAAAAACCAAAAAATAAAATTGTGTATAATAAATTGCCTGTTTTTCGTCTACTTATAAAAGTCCTTAGGGATTTTCTCTATGAAAAAACAATAACCCTAAAACTTGATTAATGAATTAATAAAAATTTTAGAAAATGAATATTTGGCTAATTGCAATTTTACTTTTTTTGGTTGTCACCTTTCTAGTTTGGAAACTCTTTAATGCATTTTACAAAAAAGAAACTAGTGCCAAGTTACGTAAAACTTGGGGTGCCAAAATGTATTATTGGCATTTTATAATAATGATCAGTGGTCTAATTACTGTCTTGATAATATCCTTATTAAAATTGTGAGCAGAATCAATATTAAACTTAACACAAACAAAAAAGACCATCCTTCTGGATGGTCTTTTTTAATTCCTACAAAATGTTTTAACCTAAAACATCTCTCTACCAGCAAAATGAAATGCACTTTCAATTGCTGCATTCTCATCACTATCACTACCGTGAACAGCGTTTTCGCCAATAGAAGCCGCATATAGTTTACGAATAGTACCTTCTGCTGCATCAGCAGGATTGGTAGCTCCTATCAATGTTCTAAAATCTTCTACAGCATTGTCTTTTTCCAAAACTGCAGCTACGATTGGACCACGCGTCATATACTCCACCAATTCACCAAAAAACGGACGTTCCTTGTGTATAGCGTAAAATTCTTTAGCATCTGCCGCAGTCATTTGCGTTAATTTCATAGCCACGATTCTAAAACCTGAGGCTGTAATTTTTTCTAATATTGCGCCAATGTGTCCTTTTTCAACAGCATCTGGCTTTAACATTGTAAATGTTCTGTTAGTTGCCATGTATCTTTTTTTAAATGTGGTGCAAAAGTAATGTATTTCTTTAATTTATCAAGACCTTTAAATGATTTATAAATATTGAATAAAAACAGTTTCTACATCATCAATTTTAAGTTTATATGTCAATACTGCAAAAGCATTAATATAATATAATTATATGAGGTTTTCTTCTTTGGTAGCTGTAACAGCTTCAATATAAGCTCAATCTTAATTTCATATTAAAAGCACATTCCAAAATCTTAAAAATTGTATCTTCGCCAACTATGATAAAAGCACAAATACCAGCTATAAAAGCATTATTAGATACACCAAGAAACATTGTTATTGTTCCGCATAAAAATCCTGATGGAGATGCTATGGGCTCTACCTTAGGTTTATATCATTACCTAAAACTTTACAATCACAATGCAGTGGTTATTGCACCGAACGATTACCCTGATTTTCTTAAATGGTTACCAGGTGATGATTCTGTCGTAAAATTTGAAGGTCAATCAGAAGAAAGCAAAACGCTTATTGAGAATGCAGACCTTATATTTACACTCGATTTTAATGCACTGCACAGAGCTGGTAACGATTTATCAGAAGTTTTAGAAAAATCGGACGCGATAAAGTTAATGATAGATCATCACCAACAGCCAGACGATTACGCTAAATACATGTATTCTGACGTCACTATGTCTTCCACTTGCGAAATGGTTTATAATTTTATAGATATGTTGGGCGACGCAGAAAAAATCAACTCTACAATTGCGACCTGTCTTTATGTTGGAATTATGACTGATACTGGGTCATTTAGATTTCCAGCTACTACAAGTAAAACACATGCGGTTATTGGGCATCTAATAGATAAAGGTGCCGAAAATTCAGAAATACACAATAGTATATATGATACCAATAGCTACAACCGTTTACAACTTTTAGGAAGAGCGCTGCAAAATCTTAAGGTGGTCCCAGAATTGAGAACGGCCTACATTACCCTGTCTCAAGCCGAGCTTGATGAATTTAATTTTAAAAAAGGAGATACCGAAGGATTTGTTAATTATGCATTATCCGTAAAAGGCATCATATTTGCTGCTATTTTTATTGAAAACAAACAAGAAAATATTGTAAAAATCTCATTACGAAGTAAAGGTGATTTCTCGGTCAACGAATTTTCCCGAAACCATTTTGGTGGTGGAGGCCATACCAATGCGGCAGGTGGAAAAAGTGACCTGGATTTACAAGCTACAGTTGAGAATTTTATTAGTATATTACCACAGTATAAATCAGAATTGTCCCAAAAATGAAATCGAAAATTCACAAACTCTTTATATCAAATAGAAGTAGCGTGAGTAAATATATTGTAACACTCATTTTTATATCTCTAATTATTTTGAGCTGCAAGTCGCCTGAAGCGCGTATGCCAGAATCCGTGCAAACTGGTTCATTTCTTCAAGAATCCGTAAAACGGAATAAAAAATTGAACGAAAAGGAGCAAAAGCAAATCAAGGACATTATTACGAGCAATCCAGACAAAGAATATATTGCGTCAGAAAGTGGTTTTTGGTATTACTATAATAATAAAGTTGAAAACGATACGATACAACCTGAGTTTGGTGATGTGGTTGAATTTGATTTTAATGTATCAACCCTAGATGGTCAGCAGATATATCCTGAAGAAAGCAGAACTTATGTAATGGATAAAGAGGAATTATTTACTGGTTTACGTGAAGGCTTAAAATTAATGAAACCCAATGAGGAAGTGACATTTATCTTCCCATCTAATAAAGCATTTGGTTATTATGGAGATGACCATAAAATAGGGATTAACGTCCCACTTATTTGTGAAGTAAAATTAAAAACTATAACCCAAAACAATGATTAAAAAAGGAATAACAGCACTCATTGTGCTTATGGTATTGGTAAATATTTCGTGCCAAGAACGCTATCCAGAATTAGAAGACGGGCTTTATGCCGAATTTGTAACAAACAAAGGTAACATGGTTGCAGAACTGTATTATGACAAGGTTCCTGTAACAGTGGCAAATTTTGTGGCATTAGCAGAAGGCGAGCATCCCTTGGTAAAAGAAGAGTATAAGAACAAGCGCTATTATGACGGTACTACATTTCATAGAGTTATAGATAATTTTATGATTCAAGGTGGTGATCCAACTGCAACTGGTAGTGGTGATCCTGGCTATAGATTTGCAGACGAATTTCACCCAGATCTAAAACACGACAAACCTGGTGTTTTGTCAATGGCAAATTCAGGTCCTGCATCCAACGGAAGCCAATTTTTTATTATGGAAAAAGAATGGCCAGGTTTAGATAACAGGCATGCTGTTTTTGGTCAAGTAGTGGAAGGCATGGAAGTTCATGATTCCATCTCTAATGTACCAGTCGTTAATCCACAGGCAAGAAACCACAAACCTATTGATGATGTGGTAATTGAAAAAGTAAATATTATTAGAAAAGGAAGCGAAGCCAAAGCTTTCAAAGCACCAAAAGTGTTTGAAGAGGAAATGCCAAAAATTGAAGAGCGCCAACAACAACGTAAAGAAGAAGAGCGAAAAAAAGCTGAAGCGTTAGCTCAAGAGGCTCAGGACGAATTCTTGAAAAAGAATGAAGAAATGGAAGGTCGAAGGATTGAATCTCCAACAGGTATGGCAATGATTTTTACTAAGGAAGGTGATGGCCCTCAACCAAATGCTTCTCAACGTGTAAAAATTGATTGCGCAGGTTACTTTGAAGATGGCACCTTATTCTGGACCACATGGAAAGAAGTCGCAGAGAAAAATGGTAAATATGACGAAAGACAGGAACAAGCTGGTAATTACCAACCTTTTACTATGCCATATAATGAAACTGCAACTTTAGTTGCTGGTTTTAGGGAAGCCATGCTTAATATGAAAGTTGGAGACAGAGCAAGAGTATTTATACCTTATTATTTAGGATATGGAGATACAGGTAATCCACCGGTTATTCCTCCAAGAACCAATTTAATTTTCGACATTGAATTGGCTGGTATTGCTGAAGCAAAATAGAAATTAAATTATGGAAAAAGACCTGTCAAGTTTATTCTCGACAGGTCTTTTTTATTTAGATCCTTCTATAATAAGTATTTCTAATTATTTCTTTGGAATGTTCTTTAAGATTTCCAGAACAAATTCCCAATATTTTTGGGTAGAAGAAATTTGGGCACGTTCGTCAGGCGAATGTGCACCTTTAATATTAGGCCCAAAGCTAATCATATCCATATCTGGATAATTCTGTCCTAAAATACCACATTCCAAGCCTGCGTGGCATGCTGCTACATGAGGTTTTTCGTTATTAAGCCTTTCGTATATAGGCACCATCACTTTTAAAATGTCAGAATCCATATTTGGTGCCCAACCTGGATAGTCACCAGAAAATTCCACTTCACAACCTGTTAATTCAAAAGTAGCTCTTAATGTATTTGCTAGATCCCATTTAGAACTTTCTACTGAGCTCCGAGTTAAGCAACCTATTTTTATGTTGCCGTCTTTGACGATAACTCTCGCAACATTATTAGAAGTTTCAACTAACTCAGGAAAATCTGCACTCATACGATATACGCCATTTACTGCCGCGTATAACGCTCGTGTTAGTCCTTCTTGAACACCTAAATCCATTATTTTTTTAGGTGTATCTATTTTTGAAACCTCGATTTTCAGATCAGGTTCCATAGTTTTATATTCAGATTTAACGGTGTTTGCAATTTCTTCAATTTCTGATTCGAACAAAGATTCATTCGCAGAATCAATAGCAACGATAGCTTTACTTTCTCGAGGAATAGCATTACGGAGACTACCTCCATCAATTTCAGAAATTCGAAGTCCGTATTTCTCAAAACCATCAAATAATAAACGGTTCATTATTTTATTGGCATTACCTAGCCCCTCGTGAATTTGCATTCCGGAATGTCCACCTTGCAATCCTTTTACAATAACAGAATAGCCGATTTTAAACTCAGGTGTATCTTCCGCATTATACTCACGCATTGCAGTAACATCAATTCCTCCAGCACACCCTACTCCAATTTCGTCATCTTCTTCGGTATCGAGATTCAATAAAATATCACCATTTAATAATCCACCTTTAAGACCTTTCGCGCCTGTCATTCCAGTTTCTTCATCAATGGTAAATAGCGCTTCTAAATCTGGATGTGCAATATCATTACTTTCTAAAATAGCCATAATTGTTGCAACACCTAGCCCATTATCCGCACCAAGAGTTGTACCCTTTGCTTTTACCCAATCACCTTCGATCTTCATTTCTATGCCTTGGGTCTCAAAATTGAAATCCGTATCGTTATTTTTTTGGTGCACCATATCTAAATGTGATTGCATCACGATTGGCTTCCGATCTTCCATGCCTTTTGTAGCTGGTTTGCGAATGATGACGTTACCTACTTCATCTTCTATAGTCTCTAAATTGAGTTTTTTTCCAAAATCCTTCATGAATTTAATCACACGTTCTTCTTTTTTCGAAGGACGTGGTACCGCATTTAAATCTGCGAATTTATTCCATAATGCTTTTGGCTCTAATGCTCTAATTTCTGAACTCATATTTCTTTAATTTTTAGTACTCACAAAGGTACAAAAAGACATTCTCCTTTCTAGTATATTAGAACTGTTTACTCTCATATTTAAACACAAAATTGTACTATGTGTAAAGTGTTACAAGTTTTTACTTATTTTTGAAACATGTGCAAACACGTAAGATTAATCTTAGTTATTTTTCTTGGAATTCAATTGATTTTGATTTCAATTTTAAAGAAATTTCCTGAATTTGTCGAGCAATTTTACAGTAACGGAATTTACGTGTTTCTTTCAAAAATGATGCGCTATGCTTTTGGTTGGATTCCTTTTTCTGTAGGTGATGTATTGTACACTTTAGCCGCCATTTATATTATTAGATGGCTTTTTGTAAATCGTAAACGTATTTATAAGGATACAATAAGTTGGCTATTGGATGTTGGTGCTACGTTGTCTATTTTATATTTTGCATTCCATCTGCTCTGGGCTTATAATTATTACAGATTGCCGCTTCATAAATCATTAAATCTCGAAGCAGATTATACAACTGAGGCATTGGTTAAATTCACCGATAAGCTAATTGCTAAATCTAATGCGGTTCACGACCAACTCAATGGTGGCGAAGATTCCTTGCGTATCGTTCTTCCTTATAGTAAGACAGAAATCCAAAATAGAATCAAGGACGGCTACCAAAAACTAACAACAACTTATCCACATTTGAAATATCATCCAAAGAGTATAAAGAAATCAATTTTCAGCACACCTTTAATCTATATGGGGTTTTCGGGCTATTTAAATCCATTTACTAACGAAGGACAAGTTGCGAGTATATTGCCAACATATAAATTTCCAACAACATCATGCCACGAAGCTGCGCATCAATTGGGTTACGCGGCAGAAAACGAAGCAAATTTTATAGGTTCTCTTGCTGCGATACACAATGACGATATATATTTTAAATATTCAGGTTATACATTTGCGCTTCGGTATTGTCTGGCCGAAATATTTAAACGTGACACTGAAATTTACGATAGGATTATTACAAAGGTGAACTTCGGCATTATAAAAAACTACCAAGAAGTACAGAATTTTTGGCTGGATTATGCAAATCCTGTAGAACCTTATTTTGCAAAAACCTTTGATAGTTTTTTAAAGGCCAATAACCAGTCTGGTGGTATGGAAAGTTACAGTTATGTAGTAGCACTTTTAGTGAATTATTATGAAAACAAAACCTTATAAATCCTTACTTCTGTAAGTAAAGGCAGGACAATTAATTACTATTTTGCCTTTGTAAAAGTTAAAAAATCGCATTTCATTATTGCTTTTAGCTATAATCCTTATATTTAGAATTCTAATTTAATTAATCTTTTTTATGATAAAATTCTATTTACGACTGTTCGTATTCATGTGCAGTTTTTCTTTATTTGGCCAGGACTATTTCCCTAGTAACACAGGAGTTATAGCAAATAATTCTAATTACACGGCTTTTACCAATGCCACTATTCATGTATCACCTACTGAAGTGATAGAAAATGCTACCATGGTGGTAAAGGATGGTAAAGTTGTGAGTGTTGGCAAATCGGTTTCCATTCCTAAAAACACAACCACTATTGACCTGACTGGAAAATCTATCTATCCATCTTTTATAGATATGTTTACCGATTTCGGCATTAAAAAACCAGAACGTGCTCGCGGCAATGGTCCACAATATGAGGCAAGTAGAACTGGTTTTTATTGGAACGACCATGTGATGCCAGAACAAGATGCAATGACATCTTTTAATTATGATTCCAAATCGGCTACCGAAATGCAAAAATTAGGTTTTGGCATGGTAAATACACATATGCCAGATGGTATTGTGCGTGGTACTGGAGCGTTAATAGCACTTAACAATAATGCCGATAATGCGGTTAGAGTGGTTGATGGCAGATCTGCTCAATATCTTTCTTTTGACAAGAGTGTCGCTTATAGACAAGCCTATCCTTCTTCTATTATGGGTAGTATGGCATTGCTTAGACAAATGTATCACGATGCCAATTGGTATGCAGACGGCAATGTAAAAACCAAAGATTTGTCACTCGAAGCTTTAAATAAAAATAAAAATTTACACCAAATTTTTGAAGGAGGTAGTAGAGCCAATTTATTACGTGCTGATAAGGTTGGTGATGAATTTAATATTCAATATGTGATTTTAGGTGGAGGCGATGAGTATGAGCGCATTGAAGAAGTGAAAGCAACCAATGCACCAGTAATTTTACCTATAGATTTTCAAATGGCTTATGATGTAGACAATCCTTACTTAGCTTCTACTCTAGCTCTAAGCGATATGCGTGCCTGGAATCAAGAACCACACAATCCAAGATTATTAGCTGAAAACGGAATTACATTCGCATTAACTACACACGGTTTAAAATCTAAAAAGTCTTTTAGTTCTAACTTAATGAAAGCCATTGAAAGTGGACTTTCTAAACAAAAAGCCCTAGAGGCTCTCACTACGGTTCCTGCAAAATTATTAGGAAAATCTGATGTAATCGGAACTCTGAAAGCTGGTAGCTATGCTAATTTTTTGATTACTTCTGGTGATATCTTTGATAAGAAAACCACATTGTTCGAAAACTGGGTGCAAGGCACACAGCACATTATAGAAAACATGAATGTGAAAGATATTGATGGTGATTATACCTTTAACCTAGCTGGTAATTCATATGACCTCGCCATTTCTGGAAGCGCTAGCAAACCTAAAGCAAAACTTGAAACTGGAGACAAGAGTCTCGGCAACAAAATATCTTATGTGGATGATTGGATGAATTTAACCTTTAAAACTGCTGATAGCACCAAAAACGAATTCATAAGAATTATTGCAACCACAAAAGATGGTAACAGTCTTAATGGTAAAGCCACATTACCAAATGGTAATGACGTATCATTTTACGCCAACAAAACTAAAAAAGATGACGTTGACGATAATGATGACAAAATGAAAAAAGATGAAGATGATAAAGACGGTGAGGTAACTATGATGCCAGTTACTTACCCTAATTTGGCTTACGGTTTTGAAGAAAAGCCAAAAGCTGAAACCTTATTGTTTAAAAATGCTACCGTTTGGACCAATGAAGCAGAAGGCATTCTAGAAAACACAGATGTTTTAATCAAAAATGGTAAGATATCTAAAATCGGTAAAAACCTTTCTGACGGAAGCGCTAAAGTAATCGATGCTACTGGCAAACACTTAACATCGGGTGTTATTGATGAGCATTCACACATTGCGGCAGCTTCAATTAATGAAGGTGGACAAAACTCATCTGCCGAAGTTACTATTGAAGACGTTGTAGATGCAGACGATATTGATATCTACCGTAATTTAGCAGGTGGAGTAACTTCTATTCAAATTTTACACGGTTCTGCCAATCCAATCGGTGGACGCTCTGCGATCATTAAACTCAAATGGGGAGAATCAGCTGAAAATTTAGTTTACGACAACTCACCTAAGTTTATAAAATTTGCCTTAGGTGAAAATGTAAAACAGTCCCGAAGCCAATTTAATGCACGTTTCCCACAATCACGTATGGGTGTTGAGCAGGTCTTTGTAGATTATTTCAGTAGAGCTAAGGCTTATGACGAAGCAAAGAAAAGCGGGAAGCCATATAGAAAAGACATTGAGATGGAAGTTCTCGCAGAAATTTTGAACAAAGAGCGCTTTATTTCTTGTCACTCTTATGTACAAAGCGAAATTAATATGTTGATGAAAGTCGCTGAACAATTCGACTTTAATATCAATACGTTTACACACATTCTAGAAGGTTATAAAGTAGCCGATAAAATGGCAGAGCACGGAGTTGGAGGATCAACCTTCAGCGATTGGTGGGCTTATAAGTATGAGGTTAATGACGCCATACCATACAATGCAGCTATTATGCACAATGCAGGTGTCACTGTAGCTATTAATAGTGATGATGCCGAAATGTCACGACGCTTGAATCAAGAGGCTGCTAAATCCGTAAAATATGGAAATATCAGTGAAGAGGACGCATGGAAATTCGTAACATTAAACCCAGCAAAACTTTTACATTTAGATGATAGAGTCGGTAGTTTAAAAGTTGGGAAAGACGCGGACGTCGTTCTTTGGAATGACCATCCGCTTTCGGTTTACGCCAAAGCAGAAAAGACCATTATAGAAGGGGTTACTTATTTTGATTTGGCCCGCGATAAGCAAATGCGTGAATCTATTCAAAAAGAGAAAAGTGAACTGGTTAATCTAATGCTACAGGAAAAGAACAAAGGTTTAAAAACCCAGCCTGTAAAGAAGAAGGAGAAGGTATTGTTGCATTGTGATTCAATGGATTAATACTTAGAACAAAATAGATAACCTAAAGGTTTAAAATAAAACATTTAAAATGAAAAAAAATATTATAAATATATTCAGCTTTTTGCTCTGTAGTGCGATTGCTTTTGCACAGCAAACTCCAGCGCCAAAACAAAATAAAGATTTTGCTATTGTAGGTGCAACAGCCCACATTGGCAATGGTGAAGTGATAGAAAACAGTATCATAGTTGTCAGTGATGGAAAGATCACAACAATTGGTCCTGAAGCTTCAACACCAATTACAAAACAAGCCATGGACATGATTGACGCCAAGGGTAAACACGTATATCCAGGATTTATTGTTGCCAACGGTACCTTAGGGTTAGTAGAAGTCGATGCCGTTAAAGCCTCTAACGACCTATCTGAAATGGGTATGTATAATCCTCATATAAGAAGTATTATCGCTTATAATACTGAATCTAAAATTGTAGAATCCATGAGACCTAATGGCGTACTATTAGGTCAAATTACACCGCGTGGTGGAAGAATTGCAGGCACATCTTCAGTAGTGCAATTTGATGCTTGGAATTGGGAAGATGCAGCCATAAAAACTGATGATGGTATTCACATCAATTGGCCAAATAGTTTTAGTCGCGGACGTTGGTGGCTTGGAGAAGATCCAGCTTTAAAACCAAATGAAGATTATTCTAAACAAGTCAAGGAATTGGCTGAATTCTTTAACGAATCCAAAAGTTACGATAAAGGAAAAAAGGCAGAGAAACATTTGCCATATGAAGCATTATCTGGATTATTTGATGGTTCACAACATTTGTACATCAATGTAGATGATGAAAAAGGGATTACCGATGCTGTTAATTTTGCAAAAGAACAAGGCGTAGCCAACATCACCATTGTTGGTGGTTACGAATCTGGCAACATTACAGATTTTTTGAAACAGAATAACGTTTCCGTATTTTTAAGAAGAGTACACACCAGGCCAGAGTCTGAAGATGATGACTATGATTTACCGTTTAAATTAGCAAAACAATTAGTAGATGCTGGTATTCTAGTAGCTTTAGAACCAAGCGGACAAATGGAACGCATGAATTCTAGAAACTTACCGTTTTATGCTGGTACTACTGTGGCTTATGGTTTAACTAAACCACAAGCTCTGCAATTAATCACCCAAAATCCTGCAAAAATTTTAGGTATAGATGATATGTACGGTACCTTAGAAGCCGGCAAAAGCGCTACACTATTTATAAGTGAAGGTGATGCGTTAGATATGCGAACCAACAAAGTAAGCCATGCTTTTATTGATGGCAGAAAACTTAGTTTAGAAACCCACCAGACTGAACTTTGGAAACGCTATGCTGAAAAGTACAGCAGAAAAGAATAAATTGAAAAGCGAACCTAACGGTTCGCTTTTTTTTTGCTCTAGAGAAATAGAATCAGGTTGAGAATGATTTTAAACTTTGAAATTTCATTAAATTTATATTATGAAACTAATGACAACGATATTCTTCTCATTTCTAATTATTCAACAAGGTTGTAATTCGGAAAAACGTTACACACGAGAATTCTCTATGGAAGATTCAACAATTATAGAAAGTACTATTTTAGATTTTTCTAAAAACAGTACGCTTTACCAAACAAGTAATCTTTTTTCAGTTAATAAAGAACAGATTTTAAAATCCGTAAAAACAGATAATCCAAAAAACAAAAACTATAGCCTCATAAATGGTTTACCATATCAAAATTTAATTCAAGTTACCATTACAGCTAATCCTTCGACTGAGAGCAAATTTGATGCATCTCAAATTGGAGATAAAAGCAAATTGATTCCATCTAGATATGTTGAAAGAGACGGGAAACTTTTTGTCTGGATAGACGAGGATTATCCATTGACCGAAAAAACGTATCAAATACTTAAAAAATATAATGTTGTACAAAACGATAGAAATTCAGAACAAGCGGAAATTGCCCAACCCGAAAATCAGTATTATTACTTTTGTCCCAATAATATCAATAAATTTCTAAGACTTGAATTAGATCAAAATATCAATACACTGAACGACCCGATATTGGATTGTATTAATAATTAGGTTAAATTCAATTCAGACATTTTAATTAATACTAGCCAGACATTGGTTACTTCCATGAAAATAATAGACATTACCACACGTACAATCACTAAGATAAAAAGAGACGGTTTTAGACGTACTTACAATGCTGTTTTTTCTAATATATATGATAATTATTTTGATTGGAAGTATGGTTTAGATACAGAAGCTTGGGTATCTCACGAAGACCTCGTAAACGAAAATAAATTGGCTGAGCACACTGGCCATTATCAAGCTATTAATGTAATCCTTATAAAAAACATCTTAAATCGGCTCAATCTCTCTAAAGAACAAACATTTGTAGATTATGGATCAGGAAAAGGACGTGTATTGCTTTTGGCTGCAGAATATGGGTTTAAAAAGGTCAAGGGAATAGAACTCTCAAAAAAATTATGCGATATCGCTTTGAAGAATATTGATATATATAAATCAAAAAGAAATATATCTCAAAATATAGATGTTTTAAATATTGATGCCACAACGTATCAACTTAAAAAAGAAGATACAATACTTCATTTTTTTAATCCTTTCAACGGAATTATTTTTGAAAAAGTTGTGAATAACATAAAGAAATCTCTCGAAGAGCATCCTAGGAAAATGACAATAATATATATGAACCCTCTTGAAAAAGCAACCTTAGAATCTAAATTAGAATTTTCATCTAAGGAAAGCTTTTTTTGGAATGAGGAATATATTATCTATACGATTAACTAGGTTTATTCAACTGTTTTAGCGTCTGCTGGTTTTTTAAACATAAAATTGTCCACAGGATCAGTTGATAATTTAACATCAGTGAATTCTACGGTATTTCTTTTTTCTGTTGGCAGATTGTTCTCATACTTATACCAATCTACACTTTTAGGCAGCACTAGACCATTAATGTTTTGCCAATTGTTATATTTTATGAAATGAAAATCTTTGCTTTTGCCGTCTTTACCAAAAGTAACCGTATAACCCAACCATTGCATTTGTCCTGATTCATCATCATAGTAAATTATGTATTGGTCGTCGGGTGAAGCACCTACTCCACTTTCGTATGAAATTAGTATTCCTGGATAGGTCTTACCTTCGAAAGTTAATGGTTCTGCATTTTCATACATAATGCCATCATCGCCAACTATAAATGGCATGGCATAGAAATACATCATTAAGCCTCTATAAAATTGTGCATTACCTTTATATTCTTTGTTATCCTTTTCATTAATCCAAATGCTCTCTCCATCATATCCTTGTGTATGTGTAGGGGTGTCGATAAGTTCTGCCCTAGAGTTTAAATCTACAGTAGTGATTTCTTTACCATTTGGTTTTTCCATTGTAAAGGACAGCATATTCATTTTGTTCCATTGATCGATCCCACCGTGGGCATCAAATACTTTTGTAATATTTTCTGGATAAATACTGGTAGTGATGTCTTCACTACTTACTGATTCAGATATTATTGTTTCGGATTTTTTTTCGTTCTTACAAGCTATAATTAACAATGCTAGCAAAAGGAAGTAAGTGATTTTTTTCATCGAGTTGTGTTTTTTTTGGTTTTAGTTGAAGGTTTGGACGTATTTTGTAATTTAAAATTACATTACTTTTGCTTTAATTATGATTAAAAAAATCTCTAGCCCACAAAATCAACTCATAAAACAACTCGTTCAGCTCAAAGAAAAATCGAGAGAACGAAAAAAAAAGTCTCAGTTTTTAATTGAAGGAAAGCGCGAATTGTCTCTTGCTATTAAAGGAGGCTATAAGATTGAAACCCTTTTGTTTTTTCCAGATTTATTTTCTGAAAGTGAAGCGAAAGCGATGCAGCAATACGATATTGAAATCATAGAAATTTCAAAAGAAGTATTTCAAAAATTGGCATATCGTGATTCTACTGAAGGAATTATAGCAGTGGTAAATACTAAAGCTCACATTTTGGACGAATTACAATTCACCTCTAAAAATCCTTTAATTCTTGTTGCAGAAGCACCTGAAAAACCAGGAAATGTCGGTGCATTACTCCGTACGGCAGATGCTGCAAATATTGATGCCGTGATTATTGCCAATCCTAAGTCAGATTTGTACAACCCAAACATTATCCGATCGAGCGTAGGCTGTGTTTTTACTACTCAAATTGCCATGGCAGATTCAGCAGAAGCAATTGCATTCCTAAAGTTTTACAATTTCAATGTATTTTCGGCAATTTTACAAGATTCTGAGCCATATCACAAACAAGATTACACCCTGCCAACTGCGATAGTTGTTGGTACAGAAGCAACGGGATTATCTCAAGATTGGCGAGATGCAGCGACTAAAAATATCAGTATACCGATGGAAGGCGTCATCGATTCTATGAATGTATCCGTTGCAGCCGGAATTCTTATTTTTGAGGCTGTTCGGCAAAGACGAATTGACAACTAATTACTAAAAATGACAGCACAAACACTCTTTTACCTCATTATTGCAATCATCGTTCTTAATTTTATTAAGGATAAAATTCTTGACGCTATAAATGCCAAACATTTTAATGATGCCATACCATCTGAATTAAATGATGTATATAATGAAGAGGAATATAAAAAATCCCAAACTTATAAAGCCACAAATTATCGTTTCGGATTGTGGTCATCATTTTTTTCTTTGATATTAACATTAGGCTTTTTGTTTTTAGATGGTTTTGAATATGTAGACAATATTGCACGAAGCTATTCTAACAACCCAATCATAATTGCTTTAATTTTCTTCGGAATAATTATGATTGCGAGCGACATCATTACCACACCGTTTGCCTATTACAAAACATTTGTAATTGAGGAGAAATTCGGGTTTAATAAAACTACTAGAAAAACTTTTTTCTTAGATAAGTTGAAAGGTCTATTAATGATGGTTATTATTGGAGGTGGGATTATAGCATTAATCGTTTGGTTTTACCAATTAACAGGGAATCAATTCTGGCTTTATGCTTGGGGAATTATAACTGCTTTTACGGTATTTATGAATATGTTTTATTCTAAACTCATTGTGCCTTTATTTAACAAACAAACACCTTTGGAAGACGGTGATTTAAGAAACAAAATATCGGCATACGCTAGATCTGTTGGTTTTAATCTCGAGAAGATTTTTATCATTGATGGTTCTAAACGAAGTACGAAAGCCAATGCCTATTTTTCTGGCTTTGGAAGTGAAAAACGGGTCACACTTTTTGATACTCTTGTTAATGATTTGGAAGATGAAGAAATAGTTGCTGTATTAGCGCACGAGGTTGGGCATTATAAAAGAAATCATATTGTAATTAATTTGGCCACTTCTATATTACTCACTGGGATAACGCTTTATATTTTATCTATTTTCATTTCTAACCCTTTATTATCTAATGCCATCGGTGTTGAAACACCTAGTTTTCATGTTGGTTTGATAGCATTTGGATTGCTCTACTCACCTATATCAGAGCTTACAGGATTGATAATGAATTATGTTTCACGCGTTTTTGAATACCAAGCAGATGATTACGCTAAAAATACTTACAAAGCCGAGCCATTGATCAGTTCATTAAAAAAATTGAATAAAAACAGCTTGAGCAATCTAACGCCTCATCCAGCTTATGTATTTATGCATTATTCTCATCCTACGCTTTTGGAGCGGGTTCGGAATTTGAGAAAATAGAGGTGCTTTGTTCATTTGTCATTTTACATTCTTTTTTTGAAATAGGTTCTTGTTCCGACTAGATGTTAAATTATCTTACGTAATTCAACTTAGTAATAAATTTCATTAAATTTAGAAATAGAACTTTCAAAAAGAATTATTATGCAATTATCTAACCTATTTAGACATCTAAAAATAAAAATTGCTCTAATTTTTTTGATACCAATTGCACTATCCAGTGGTGTAACAGAGCCATTGAATGCCCAGTCAAAAAATTTTGAAAACGTAGTAGGTTCATTAAAAGAATATGCTGCACCTTATAGAGAAGTCACATACGCACACCTAAATAAAAGTACTTTCATTAAAGGCGAAATGATTGGATTTAGTGCTTATGTCTTTGATAAAGATCTTAAAATACCTTCAAAGCTTACAAAAAATTTATACTGCACTATAAGCGATGAAAATAATAAAGTGATTAAAAGCAAACTCATAAAAATAAACAATGGCTTTGCTCACAATGTTTTTAATATCGATAGTACATTCACTTCTGGTAACTACACATTTAATGCTTACACTAATTGGATGAGGAATTTTGATGAGCCAAATGCATATACAGAATCATTTAAGGTCATCAATCCAGACGAAGAAACCATTATAAAAAAAACAGTAACAGAGCATATTTTAGACGCTCAATTTTTACCTGAGGGTGGTAATTTTATTGATGATGTTAAAACCACAGTTGGAGTAATTATTAAAAATATTGAAGGCTTCGGTGTTGCCGATATTGAGGGTACGGTTTATGATTCTAACAACCAATTAATAACAACATTTAAAACCAGTAAATTAGGTATAGGACGGTTTTTATTACATCCTAAAATGAACCAAGAGTTTTTGGTTAAAATCAACCATTTAAACAAAGATTTTAATTTTAAAATCGATGATATTCAACCAAAGGGCATTTCCATTAACATCACCAATACTTCTAGAAAGTTAGTTGTAGGTCTCAACACCAATGATAGGACTCTAGAAGAAATAAGAGGCAAACGCTTTCAACTGCTTATTAATAATGGTAAAGATGCAAAAAGTATTGGTGTTAGCTTTAACGAGAAAAGTACGGTAAAAACAATTGAAAATGAACAATTATTTTCTGGTATAAACATCTTAACGCTATTTGATGAAAATAATAGACCAGTGTTAGAGCGAATGGTTTTTAATTATGAAGGCATAGAGCGATTAACAACCGATTTACCAACCATTAAAAAAATCAGGGACTCTATGCAAATTAAGGTTCCTATATCAAATTTAGCTGATACATCTTTAGAAAATTCTAATATTAGTATATCAGTTTTACCAGAAGCGACCAAATCTTACCATAAGCACCAAAATATAATCTCCCAATCTTATCTTCAACCTTATGTTAATGGCTATATTGAAAATGCCCATTATTATTTTACGGATATAGATGGCAGAAAAAAATACGAACTCGATAATCTACTGATTACCCAAGGATGGAGCAGTTATAATTGGAATACTATATTTAATTATAAGAGCGACAATAATTTTGTTTTTGAAGATGGCATTCTACTTAAAGCCAATCAGAATAATAAAAAGAACCAAAATTTCATGGTTTACCCTCTTAAAAACAATGATGGTATTGCCTTAAACCTCTCTGAAGACAATAATAGTTTTGTAGTTTCAAGCTTATATCCTGAAGGTGATGAAAGTTTGGGCATCAGTTCAACGGATAAAAAAGGGAAAGCAGACCAACCTAATTTATATCTACAGTTTTTCCCTTCCAAAATACCTGAGTATAATTATAGTGTAAAAGCTTTACCCACAAATCAATCGACAATTTCTGAGCTCACGTCAACATCCCCATTTACTTTACGGGATATCAAAGAGACACAAATGCTAGAAGAGATATTGGTAAAAGGAGATTCTAAAATAGAAAAAATTAAAAGGCTACAGGGTGACGCATTCAGTGATATTGATGTATTTGATGATGCTAAGCGAAGAATGAATATGACCTTTACCAATTATATCAACTCATTTATTCCTACATACTATGCATATGAATCAACTGGCAATGTTACAATTGTTAGAAGGCTCGCTACTACTCTATTTGGTTCTGCGCAATCACCAATTGTTTACTTAGATGACATGCTTATTCCCAATTTAAACTATTTTTATGGATACAATATGAACACGGTAGATTATGTAACTGTCAATAAAAATGGATTAGGAGAAGGTTTTTTTGGTGCTAATGGAGTTATCAAAATTTACACTTCACTAGATTTTATTAAATCAAAAAGTCGTACAGCATTTAAACAATTTCAATTTCCTATAACATTTTCTGAGAGCAAAAGATTCTACGTACCAAAATATGAAGCGTATAAAGATGATTTTTTTAAAACTTACGGTGTGATTGATTGGTTTCCAGATTGTAAGATTGATCATAATGGTAACTTGACTTTTACTATCTATAATCCGGCCAACAATAATCTCAAATTATTTATTGAAGGTGTTACTGAGGATGGGAAATTTTTATCCGAAGTAAAAGTTTTAAATATAAGCAGTAGTAATTAATTTATTTTGTTGACTTTATTAAGGATTATTTCAACTGTCTTGAAGTCATAATAAAATAATTAATATGAAATACGTTAAAAGATTCAGAGATTCTGTATCAACCGCAGTTTTACTTTTAGTGATCCTTCTCTCTTGCCATACGAAGAATGAAGATAAATTCATTTTTTTTCTGCACAATAGATTTCTAGAAACACACGAGCTTCATGAATTGCATCCAGAATTTGGACGTACAAAATACGAGGAAATCATTGCTGAGTTTCAAAATAACGGCTTCACGGTTATTAGTGAAATAAGAAATGGTAATGTTAATGCCAGAACTTATGCACAACGCGTAGTCGAACAAATAGATAGCTTGATCTCCATAGGAACTAAATCCAATAACATCACCACAGTCGGTACTTCAAAAGGTTGTTATATTGCACAGTATGTTTCCACATTATCTAATAATCCCGAATTGAATTTTGTATTTATTGCAAGCTTTAGACATAGTGATATTCAGAATATTCCTGACATTAATTATTGCGGCAATATTCTCAATATTTATGAATCATCCGATCCCTTTGGTGTTTCCTCCATTGAACGAATAGAAAACTCAAGGTGTACAATTGAAAACTTCAAAGAAGTTGAACTGAATACTGGTTTAAGTCACGGCTTTCTTTTTCAACCTTTACAAGAGTGGATAAAACCTACTATAGATTGGGCCAATGGAAATTATTTACTTTAATATCTCGTACTGGCACGAATCCTCAATGAAATAAAGTAACAAATCTCAATCACAGTCGTCGTTATTACAAACTTAAACCGCTTATAACTATGACTAAAACCAACCAGAGAGCTGTAAGCAAAGCCAAAACTTTAATTGTTTTTGTCTTAACGATATTCATAGGCTACTTACTTTTTATTTTACCAGATGTTTACTTTGGAGTTACAAAAATTAATGGTGGTAAAACAGGGATTAACCTTCACTATATGGCTGTTTTTCAGTTTGTAACAATTACTTTTCTACTTTATATTTCTCTGAAATTATTAAAAAAGGACTTCAGATATATTGGGTTAAAGTTCAAGAATCTGAAACATGATATTCTATTTGGACTGTTGTTTGGAGGTATATGGACGGGCTTGCAATTTTTAATAATTATCCCTAATACAGGTGGTGCTCAACGAGCAGATATTATAGGAATGTTGAGTATGTACGATGGTAGTTTGTTAGGTACAATATCTTTTTTGAGTCTAGGAATAATTGGAGGTGGCATTACAGAAGAGCTTTTTAATCGTGGGTATTTTATAAATATTTTAAAGGATGTTTTTAAAAATGAAAGAGTTGGTCTTTGGTTTTCGGCATTATTGTCAATTCTTCTATTTTCTATGGGACATTTACCGACAAACGGTTTAGAATGGTTCGATATTTTAGTACCAACTATTATGTACACTTTGCTGTTTTTAAAAACAAAAAGACTGACAGCTTCTATTGTAGCCCATGGATTTTATAACATGGCAGCCATTCTACTAACTTACTACTTATACTATAATTAAAATGTCGAAATTCCATTTTAGGGTAATTGGTTCTACCTCATTTAATGTACCAAATAAGTTTCTAAAGTTTTCTTATAAATAGCTTCATATTGAGGCACAATATTTCTAAGATCAAACTTTTTGGATTGTGCTTTGGCATTGGCTTTAAATTGGTTTAAAACCTTTGTGTCCTTCAAAATTTTGATGGCATTTGCAGACATATCTTCAACATCCCCAACATCACTTAAAAATCCTGAATAGCCATGTTCGTTAACTTCAGACAAACCACCTGCATTAGTAGAAATTACAGGTGCACTGCTTGCCATAGCCTCTAATGCTGCCAAACCAAAACTCTCGGTTTGCGACGGCAATAAAAACAAATCGCTGAAACATAAAATTTTATCTACTTCATTGCTGTTTCCTAAAAAGACAACGCGATCCTTAAGTCCAAATTTACTGACTAAACGCTCAGCCGCTTCTCGCTCTGGACCTTCTCCTACCAACATTAATTTAGCTGGCAATTCCTTTTGAATCATGTTAAAAATCTTAATAACATCTGGGATACGTTTTACTTCCCTAAAATTACTAATGTGGGTAATTATACGCTCATCATCATCTGCCATTACCTCTCGTTGACAATCCGTAAATGCATGATTAGATTTTTCTAAATCAATAAAATTGGGTACCACATGAATATCTCTTTTGATATTGAAAAGCTTTAAGGTATCCTTTTTAAGACTTTCAGAAACCGATGTCACGGCGTCAGATTGGTTAATACTAAAGGTCACTGCTGGTTTATAAAATGGATGACTTCCCACCAAGGTAATATCTGTACCATGTAAGGTCGTAACTATTGGTACATGAATATTTTCATCTTCCAACATTTTCTGAGCCATATAAGCAGCGTAGGCATGCGGTATGGCATAGTGAACATGTAACAATTGAATACCGTGTAATTTCACCATATCCACCAATTTACTAGACAATGCTAGCTCATATGGCTGATAATGAAACAATGGATATTCTGGTACGTTGACTTCGTGAAAATGCACGTTGTTGCTCAACAATTCTAATCTTACGGGTTGACGGTAAGTTATAAAATGAATTTCGTGTCCACGTTTGGAAAGTTCTAGTCCTAATTCCGTCGCTACTACTCCACTTCCACCAAATGTTGGGTAACAAACAATGCCAATTTTCATATATTTTTTGGTTCTTTATGGCTTAACATATTCGGGTTGATCCTCACTGATTATCGACTCATATATTAAACGCTGAATTTCTGTTCTAATGTTCTCCCTTAATAGTAGGTTTTTTCCAGCTTCCGGATAAGTTCGGTTTGCCAGAAAAACATAAACTATTTCTTCTTCTGGGTCTGCCCAAGCGTAAGTTCCCGTAAAACCTGAATGTCCAAAACTTTTTAAAGAGAGACAACCGCAAGTTGGTCCTTCTTCCCCAAGTTGTGGTTTATCAAAACCTATACCTCTTCTATTATCTGCATGACAATAATAGCAGGTATTAAATTTATCAATAGTTTCATTTCTAAAATATCGCTTACCGCCATAAAATCCGTGTTGGAGATACATCTGCATAATTTTAGCCACATCATTAGCATTGCTAAAAACACCTGCATGGCCTCCAACTCCACCTTGCATGGCTGCTCCCATGTCATGCACATATCCATGTACTTCTTTATATCTGTAATAATTATCAATCTCTGTTGGCACAATGTCCTTAAAACTAAATTTTTCCAGAGGGTTATAGGTTGTGTAATTTGCGCCTAGAGACTTATAAAATCTATCTTGAACAATTTCGCTTAATGGCTTATCATAAAAATTTTCTAGATATTTTTTTAGAATATAGTATGGTAAATCACTATACCGATAACGCACACGCGACAACAACTCAGAATCGCGTATAATTTTCTGAATAGAATCTTGATAGTCATTACGCATAAATAACGTATTGGTCACTTCTACATTAAATTCCTTACTACGTTCGTTTCTGTAATATTTTGAGTCGGGCTTTTTGGTAACCGTATCTAAAGTAGCATAGTAAAATGGTACCCAAGGTTTAAGTTGAGCATAATGCGACAGCATTTTTTTTATAGTAATATTAGCTTTGTTCGTGCCCTTATATTCAGCCAATAAATCCTTTAATTTTGAATTTAAAGAAATTGAACCACGTTCTTCCAACTCCATAATAACAGGTAGAGTAGCTAATATTTTGGTTAAAGATGCGACGTCGTAAACATCGTTAAAATCTACTTTGTTTTTCTTTTCGTAAGTATGATAACCAAAGTTTTTATTGTAAATCACCTTTCCTTTACGTGCTACCAAAAGCTGAATACCAGGTGTCATTTTATTATTAACAGCATAATTGGCAATAGAATCGATCTTATTTAACTTTTTTGAATCGATACCAACGCGCTCCGGCAAACCATAATTAAGGCTCATTAAAGCATTATAAGTTTCACCAGCTCCAACATCAAAATGTTTTGCGGTGCTCACCGGCAATTTGCCTTTAGCAGGAATTGCTCCAAAAATAAGTTGCGCGGACTTCTGTTGGGAAATAGCACTATTTTGATAGCTCACAACGATACTCCTAATACTTTCCACTGACTCAAGATCATTAAGCGCATAAGGCCGCGCGAAAACATCAAGAATCACATCGGATGTCCTAGAAATATCATTGATTAATCTAATTTCTTTTGCTGAAAATTTAAATTTTTCCCACGGATTGGTATTTGGTTTATGATAACCAATGATTACTGTGTTATAATTCTTTAACATAGCAAAAAGGCCTTGGGTATTATCAAGTTTTATGTGATGTACTTTCGTGTACTTCATTAATTCATCCAAAAAGACCGAACCGTCGTCATCTCCTAAAGATACATAGGCAATTTTTTTGGTTTCTAAATCTCGAAGTGGTAAAAGGGATTTTTCGTTCTTCGCAACGGTAATGGCATTTTCCATGAGTTCTTCATACAAAACATCATCCTTAATTCTGTTAAGGTCGTTGCCAAGATCATATAAACCAACTGGACTATAGTTATCGAGTCCAACTTTATATTTCGCCATTAATATTTTTTTGACTGAATGCGCTAATCGCTCTTCAGAAATATTACCTTTTTTGTACGCATCCAAGATTTTTTTAGAACCTTTGGAAACACTTTCGGACATAAGCATTACATCGTTTCCTGCCATAAATGAAGCCAAATCAATATCACCAGTTTCATCAAAATCGGCAGCTCCTTTCATAGTAAGTGCATCTGTAAAAATTAAACCGTTAAAATTTAATCTTTCCTTTAATAAATCGGTCACAATAAGTTTCGATAAAGAGGAGGGGTAGTTAGGTCTATTCTCTAAACTTGGCACATTGAGATGTGCGACCATTACACTTGAAAGTCCTTCTTTGATCAATTTTTTATAGGGATATAACTCGATGGAATCAATACGTTTTGCACTAAAATTTATGGTTGGTAATGTTAGGTGAGAATCTGTTTCCGTATCTCCATGGCCTGGAAAATGTTTTGCATTAGCAAGCACACCGGCACTTTGCATACCACGCATAAAAGCCAATCCTTTTTCCGTTACATTATCTCTATCTTCACCAAAAGAGCGATTCCCTATAATTGGATTTCGAGGGTTGGTATTAATATCCACCACTGGAGCAAAATTAAAATGTACACCTAAACGCTTGCAATGCTCTCCTATTTGACGGCCTGTTTGCTCAATTAGATTATTATCTGATATCGCACCAAGTGTCATATTGTAAGGAAACGCATATGTAGAATCCAAACGCATGCTCAAACCCCATTCTGCGTCCATACCCACTAACAGAGGTACTTTGGAAGCTGCTTGAAGTTCGTTATTCAGTCTAGCTTGACGCACCGGACCTCCTTTGGAATAGATAATTCCACCGATATGGTTGTTTTTAATAAGGTCAATGATTTGCTTTTTGGATGGTCCGTTACCATTGGATAACATCTGAACCATGAATAGTTGGCCTACGCGTTCTTCTGCAGACATGCTTTTGTATAAGCTATCTACCCATTTTTGCTGTGCAATTGGGTCTTCGGACAGCAGAGGATTAACTTCGAGGTCTTGTGCATTGCTATAACAAAAGCAAATACTTATAAGAATGAGGGCAATTTGACGCATTGGAATTATTTTATCGTTTTTGGGTTGTTCAATTTAGATTGAATGATAACGAATAATATGCCAAAATAGCATAATTATAAGACCTAAAAAAGACTTTAAGATAGATTTATAAACCGCTTAATTAACAGAAAAATAAAGTTTTTAAAGGAAACTTAAAGTTAATCTACCAAATCTATATGGCGATCGTGATAACCTAGTAAATACAAAACACCATCCAAACCAATACTCGAAATGGAACTCTGGGCATTATCTTTAACCTTTGGTTTGGCATGAAAAGCAATACCTAAGCCAGCTAAATTGAGCATTTGCAAATCATTGGCTCCATCACCAACAGCAATGGTTTGGTTGATATCTATACCTTCTTTTTTGGCAATTTCCTTAAGATATTCGGCCTTTTTATTCCCATCTACAATATCTCCGATATAGTTTCCGGTTAAAAAACCATCTTTAATCTCAAGTTGATTGGCATATACATAATCGATATCTAGTTTCTTCTGTAAATAATGACCAAAGTAGGTGAAACCGCCAGATAGAATAGCTGTTTTAAATCCGTAGTTGTGAAGTGTGTCTATTAATCGTTTAGCACCTTTAGTAATTGGTAAATTTTCAGCAACATTTTCAAGAACATCCTCAGAAAGTCCTTTTAAAAGCTTCATTCTTCTCTTAAAACTCTCGTTGAAATCAATCTCCCCTTGCATTGCTGCTTCCGTAATAGCTCGTACTTCCGCTCCTACTCCTGCCAACTCAGCCAACTCATCAATAACTTCAGTCTGGATTAATGTAGAATCCATATCAAAGCAAACCAATCTCCTGTTTCTTCTAAAAATTGAGTCTTCTTGAAAAGCGATATCTACATCTAATTCTTTTGAAATCTGCATGAATTTTGAAGTAAATGCCGTCTTATCATCAATGTGTCCTCTTATTGATAACTGAATTGACGCTCGCGGATAATCTTGTTTCTGCGTAAGTGAAATTCTACCAGTAAGTCGCGTAATGGAATCAATATTGAGATTTTTTTCTGATATGATTTTAGTAACTTCAGAAATTTGTTCTGCCGCTAAACGCTCTCCCAAAATAGTAACAATATAACGGTCCTTGCCTTGAAGATTCACCCATTTTTCGTAATCTTTTAGCGAAATAGGTTTAAATTTTGCTTTGACACCAAGCTCATAGGCCTTAAATAGCAAATCTTTAAGTACGGCAGCCGACTTTTCTCCAGACTCAATTTTAAATAGAATTCCAAGAGATAATGTATCATGAATATTGGCTTGACCAATATCAAGCACATCTGCTCCATATGCTGCCAAAACACTCGTTAATCCAGAAGTAAGTCCTGGTTTATCCTGTCCTGAAATATTTACTAGAAAAATGTCTGTACCCAAAATTTACTGTTTATGTTTTAATAAATCTGCTGTGCCAGCTTTCACTAGCAGGTACCTCCCAATTTTCTTTAAATTCTGAAATATTCGTTACTAAATTATTAAAAACAATAGTGTTTTTTGAAACGGCATTCTGTTTTGCCATTTTCTTAAAATCGACCAATGGTTTGTATGCCACATATTCGCCTTGCTTGTAAGACACGTTCATTTTATCCATTAAATCAACATTGTAATCCTTTTCCAACTGCTGAATAAAACGTACGGATGCATCAATGGAACAGCCTGTAGCATTATTTAAGCTTTGGTTTAAGGCAATAACTATAAAACGTTTATAGACAATTTTATAACCCGATTGCAAATCTTTACCGTGAGCCGTCCAAGCTTCAATAAAATTATCTAGTTTACTTTTAATTTCTTCAATTTCGTCTTCCGTAAAAGAGCGATTGGCTTGGTATATCCAAACGCGAGATTCTTCGGGTAATGTATCAAAATCTACTAGCATAGTCAATTCTTTTATTTTTGAAAGTTCAAAAGTACAATATTACATCCAATCCCTATCTTGAGATTCTACCAAGAATAATAAATAGTCATAGATATTTTTTGCTGTCCCCTCTTTAACGTAGGAAATGGTTACGGATTTTGAAGCCGTAGAAATTACAACGGATGCAATTCGTCTTCTCTTTTGGAAAATGGACTGTTTTAATTTTACAGCTTGTATTTTATGAATTTCTAGAATATTGGTAGTTGTGTCTATAAAACCACTTCCAATAGTCACAGCGTTGTCCGAAACGCTATAATAAGCCTTTCTGTAAACCATAAAAATATAAATCGCCATAAATGGCAACATCACTAAGGTTAAGATCCAAAAGTTATAACCAAAGACTAGTACGGCAGGTATATGAAGTATGAATGTCAAAATAAACATGTCGAGCGCTAATATCCGTAGATAGTAGTTTTCGGGTTTGTATTTATCTTTGATAAGGCTGTAATCACTCAAAAATCGGTTGACCAAATAATTGAGTTGTTCACGCTCCAAAGCAACGATCACAAAATTTTTCTGTTGTTTTTTATCGGTCATAGCCTGTTTCACCGACAAGGTATATAATCCAAGGTATTTTTTTAAGCGATTGGTTTTGATGACTAAATTTTGGATACGACTAGGTGTTAAGCTCAGAGAAATTTTATTGAAAAGTCCTTTGTTGATCTCTACTGTTTTTTGATGCTCGACCACTTCCAGATTAAAATTAACGATAAAGGTTCTTACAACAGAAAAAACCATTGAAATCAACAAAACAAAAATCGTTATAAAAATGATCGAAATCATTATTGTTGAAACACTTTCTTCATTGATGCTCACGGCATTTTCAATCTGTTCACCAATACCAAACTCTACTAAAAAATCTTCAAACTCATAATATAGACCGAATACGAACGAGGCTATTATTGCAAAACTTTTAATGTGGTTTTGGGAAATACCCTCCAAGAGTAATCGCTTTACACTGGCCCTAAAAAACACATCATCGACTTCCTCATCATTAACTTCTGAACCAACTCCGTCAGTAGTTCTTTTTGAAAAAAGAAGTTTTTTTAAGCGTAAAGCTTTTGGCTTGTCGAGTGCGTTAATTTCAATTTCTGATTTATTATCGCCAGCAGTTTCAATTTTTAATGAAACGACGTTAATAATCTGTTGCAAGAAATTCTGCTTGATGTAAACATTCTGTATTTTGGACTTTGGGATAATTGTATTGTCCTTATTTAAAATTCCCGTGGACAAATGAAAATCCTCGCCAACTAAATGAAACTTAAAGTTGAGATATTTTAAAACCGCGTAAACAAAAACCAATAGAACAATACCGATTAAAATCAGAACCAATATTGTAGGACTCAAATTTGCAAAGGAGCTTTTTCTGAAAAGCGATACACCAAAAGCTATGAATAAGACAAAAAACCGCTTTACAAATTGGAAACAGTTGACACCAAAAATGATAATGATACCTTTAGATGATTGACGGATAGGTTCTGAAAATTCATTAGTTTCCATTGACCTTGCCACTTATAAAATCGTTGATTTGTTTGGCTTCGACTTCCGGAAGCCCCTTGATACTAAGATCGCTACCCGATTCACCAGCTGTAAAAAGATTTAAGGTCGCCAAACCAAACTGTCTCGCCAACCAACTTCGGGAAGCTTCAATATGTTGAATTCTTGAAATTGGAACCGTGGTTACTGAATTAACCAGTAAGCCTTTGGAATAAATAACATCATGGTCTCTCACCGCATATTTACGTTTATGAAAAGCCAAAACAACCAAAACTATATTAAGGAGCATGATGCCTAAAATCGAAAAAAATGGATACCAAAAGTATTGCTGGATAGCGACATCGTCACTGATAAGTTTGGCGGATATTAATAGAGAAAAAAGGACAACATATACTATTAGCGTATTTATAACTATAACATTTAAATACTTTCTGGAAATCAGTTTCAGTTCCGTATCATCCAATTTTGGTAAGTTCTCAATTTCGATTGGTGCATTTGAAAAATCCATACTTCACTTTATCATGAAATTTCTCTATAAATCTTGGGCATTGGCTATTAATTCTGCAATATCCATTACAGCAATATTGTCTTCTTTTTCTTTGTTTTTAACACCATCGGTCATCATAGTGTTACAAAACGGACAACCAGCTGCAATTATTTCTGGTTGGGTTTCTAGAGCTTGTTCTGTTCGTAAAATATTCACTTCCTTATTTCCAGGTTCAGCATCCTTAAACATTTGTGCGCCACCAGCACCACAACACAAACCTCTGGATTTGCACGATTTCATTTCTATCAATTCTGCATCTAACTTTTTAATAAGATCTCGTGGTGCTTCGTAAACATTATTAGCACGGCCTAAATAACATGGGTCATGAAAAGTGATTCGTTTGCCTTTAAACTTGCCACCTTCAATTGTGATTCTGCCATCATTTAAAAGATCTTTCAAAAATTGAGTGTGGTGAACGACTTTATAATTTCCACCTAAGGATGGATATTCATTTTTTATAGTATTGAAACAATGCGGACAAGCCGTTACAATTGTTTTTACTTCGTAAGCATTCAAAACTTCAATATTCGTGACCGCTTGCATCTGAAACAAAAACTCATTACCAGCACGTTTCGCAGGATCACCAGTACAGCTCTCTTCAGCGCCTAAAACAGCAAAATCAACTTTAGCCTTGTGCAATAATTTCACAAAAGCCTTTGTTATTTTTTTTGCTCTGTCATCAAAACTTCCGGCACAACCTACCCAAAAAAGGACTTCTGGTTGTTTACCTTCGGCCATGTATTCTGCCATTGTTGGCACTTTCAATTGTTCACTCATAATTTTGAGTTTATTAGTTTTCTTAGTTACTGGATTTATAGTCTAATCACAAAAACTATTTTTTTTAATTTTCTTTAGCCCAATTCAATCGGTCCATTTGGTTGTATGGCCATGGTGCTCCATTGTTTTCTACGTTGGTCATCATATTGTTTAATTCGGTTGGTGCAGCACTTTGCTCCATCACCAAATAGCGACGCATATCCATTATGATAGACAATGGGTTAATACTTACAGGACAAGCTTCGACGCAGGCATTACATGTGGTACACGCCCAAAGTTCTTCTGGTGTCGTGTAATCGTTTAGCAATTGTTTGCCATCGTCCTTAAACTCACCGTTGTTGGCATCGATGTTTTTACCTACTTCCTCTATACGGTCCCTTGTGTCCATCATGATTTTACGAGGAGAAAGTTTTTTCCCTGTTTTATTGGCAGGGCATTCGTCCGTACAGCGACCACATTCTGTACACGTATAGGCTCCTAAAAGTTGAATTTGGTTAAGATCCATCACATCACTAGCACCAAACTTTTCTGGATCTTCTTCTACTTCCGCTCCTTCTGCCGGTGCTGCAAAAGGATCTGCATTCGGATCCATCATTAACATCACTTCCTTAGTTACAGCATCTAAGTTATTAAACTGGCCTTGCGGAATCACGCGGCCAAAATACGTGTTCGGAAATGCCAACAATATGTGCAAATGCTTCGAAAAATAGAGGTAATTTAAAAACACGAGAATACCGACAATGTGTAACCACCATGCGGTGCGCTCAATAGTATGTAAGGTGTTTTCAGAAAAACCTTCAAACCAGGGTGCTATAAATTGTGAAATAATATTACCTGAATTTAACTGCTGAAATGAAACGTCTGTCGCATTCATAATCAAGAATAGACACATGAGAACCACTTCAAAATAAAGAATGATGTTTGCATCATCTTTTGGCCACCCCTTAAGTTCGTTGGCCATGAAACGCTTTAGTTTTAATATATTTCTTCGTACCAAAAATACAATCACAGAAACAAGAACTAACAAAGCTAAAATCTCAAAGGCACCTATCAAAAATCCATAAACTGAAACTGGCAACACCTCTAATCCTATTCGATGTGTTCCTGCCAGACCGTCTATGATAATTTCTAACACTTCAATATTAATAATAATAAAGCCTACATATACAATGACATGAAGAAAACCAGCAATAGGACGTTTTACCATTTTACTTTGCCCCAATGCAATTCGGGCCATATTTGCCCAACGTTGTGACTTATTATCACTAGCATCAACCGCTCTTCCTAATTTTATGTTCCGGATTAATTTTTGGATGTTTCGGGCAAAATAACCAATACCCAAAACGAGCACAATGGCAAAAAGTATTTGTGGTAAATATTCCATATTAAAAGCGGTCTAATTCTTATTTAATTCCTCTTGTGTTGGTTCCTCGTAAGGAATTTCACGCTTAGACAAGATACGTCTATATCTGGCTGGATGTAATTTTATATCTAACAAGAGTAACTCTAATTCTTGCGACGCTCCTTCGAGATTGTTGTACAAGGTAGCATCATTTAGTAGCTTCCCGATAGTGCCATCACTATTATTTACTGCTGCTAGCATGCTTTGAACATCAGTAAGGGTTTTATCTAAATTTTGAATCGTGGCAGAAAAATCTGCCTCTTTTAAATCTGCCGAAATCTCACCAAAGTCACTAGTAACCTTTTCAAGATTTGTCAATAACGCAGCAATCTTTTCATCATTCTGCTGTACCAAATTCTGAACAGAATAAGACAAACCTTTAAATGATTTTAAGGTTGAATTTAACTCGGCGATGGCTTGTTTTAGACCTTTTTCCGAATCATCAATTATCAATGTATTCAGGTTGGTCATTAAAGTATCTGTGGTGCGTAGCGTTGTTCCCAGATCTTCACTGATTCCAGAAAAATCTTCTTCTAACGTGGTTACCAAACCTGGTTTTACACTAGACTTTATAAAATCCCCAGGTTCTGCCAATTCACCATCATTAGAATCTTCAATTGACAGCGCATTACCTCCCATTAAGCCAGTTTGATAAAGCCTTACTAAACTATTTTTTGAAAATTTGAATTCTGGGACAATTGAAAAGGCAACTCGGGTTTTACCTGTTTCGAAATTATATTTAATCTCTTCTACCTTACCAATTTTATTTCCTTTTACTGTTACAGGTGCTGATGGAGTAAGTGCGTTGTAATCAAATTCTGTGTAATACACGTCTTTATTTGAAAATAAATCGTCTCCTCTTAAAAATGTGAATAAATATATAAAGAGTGCAATGCCAGCTAGTACCAATATTGCAGTTTTAACTTCTCTTGAAATTTTCAATGGTCTCTACTTTGGTTAAAACAAAATTAGGAATAAATTTGATAAGACCATCAATTAATTTGAAGCATCTTGTAATGCATCGGAAACCGCAATCTGACTGCCATTTTTAAATGCCACCACGAAACACGACTGGTATCCTTTGGCTTTTGCCTCGTTCTGTAATCGTTTTATTTTATTATAGTCTGAAGTTGCACCATAATAATATTTGTAGAGCTTACCAACTTTGTCTTTGGTAATTTCACTCAATCCCTTGAAATTATAAGCTTTGGGTTCTAAATCTTTTGAACTTGCAGCTATCTGAACTTTAAAAGTGACGTCCTTATAAACTAAAGGTTCCTCATAATCATCAATTATTTTTTCAACCGTAGGGTTAAGAATATTACTCCCAACATTTTGGTCAATCTCTTTTTTATAATCGATAATGGCATCTCTTAAGGCTTGAGCCATTTTCTGTTGACCTGCTTTTGTATTAAGGTATGCACCTTCGCTCTTATTGGTTAAAAAACCAAGCTCTACCAATACACTTGGCATATACGTATTTCGTATTACTAATAGACTGGCCTGTTTAAGACCTCTACTCTTTCTTTTTGCCTTTCCTATAAAATTATCTTCAATTTTACGAGCCAATACAATGCTCTGCTCAACATATACTTCTTGCTCGATACCAATTGCTATAGTAGATTCGGGTGAACTAGGATCAAAACCAGCATAATTTTGTTTATAGTCTTCCTCTAAAAAAATAACTTCGTTTTCACGTTTGGCGACTTCAAAATTACGTCCGGTATTCTTTTCTCCCAAGACAAAAGTTTCTGTACCAAAAGGTTTAGGATTTGCAACAGAGTTACAGTGTACTGAAACAAATAGATCGGCATCTGCTTTGTTAGCAATATTAGCACGTTCGTAAAGTTCTATAAATACATCTTTCTTTCGGGTGTATATGACTTTTATATCTGGGTTTTGTTCCAAGGCTTTACCAACCTCCAAAACTACTTTGAGAGCAATATCTTTTTCAAAATACCCATTGCCTCTATTTCCTGAATCTCCACCTCCATGTCCAGCATCCAAAACCACTACAAATTTATCTTTTTGAGCATACAGTCTATTAACTGATGTTAAAGAAGTGATAAATGTAAGTGTCAGTAATACTAATATATGTTTGGTTCTCGTTTGCATATTTGATTTAACGGTTTATAAACTCGGATTATTACACAGTTCAGTGACTTAAAAGTGTATTTTTAAACTTTAATAAGCAGAATAAACTATACATAAAAAATATATGTAATTTTGGCGTTTCAAAAACCGAGCCATACTTTTACAAAAATACATTTAAAAGGATTGCGTACAAACAGCCTACACATACTTTTTGCCTTGAGTTTTACAGTGTTTATCAACACTTTTAGCTTCGCCCAAGAATTACCAAAAAAGAGTAAAGAAATACCTCCCACCCAAGTAAGAGACTCTGGTAAAATTCAATTGGACTCAATTATTAAACCACCTATAATTACCAAAGAAATTGACTCTGTAAAGCAGGATTCCGTAAAAAACAATGAATTTTTAAAAGATGTAGTAAAATATACTGCTACAGATAGCGTGGTTACGGAATTAATTTCGCAAAAAATTTACATGTACAATCAGGCGAAGATCAATTACCAGGATATGGAAATTAAGGCAGGTATCATTGTGATTGATTACGGAAAAAACACAGTGTATGCTGGTAGGATGAAAGATTCTACAGGTTATTCCCAAAAACCAGTATTTACACAAGGTGCCAATGTTATTGAGCCAGACTCTATTATATTTAATACAGATTCAAAGAAAGCTTTGATTTTTAATTCGGTTACTGAGCAAAGTGGAGGGACCATTATAGCAGAACGTACAAAAAAAGAGAATGATTCTGTTTATTTTATCGAAAAAGGGAAATTTACAACTTCAGAAAATTTAGAAGATCCGGAATATTATATTCTAATGCAAAAGGCCAAGATTGTACCTAATAAAAAGGTTGTGACAGGTCTGAGCCAAATGTATATTTATGATGTACCTACACCAATAGCAATACCTTTTGCGTATTTCCCGATGTCTAAAAAACAAACTTCGGGTGTAATTTTCCCTTCATTTGGTGAGGACACAGGGAACGATAGAGGGTATTTTTTACAAAATGGCGGCTATTATTTTGCAATTAGCGATTATTTTGATTTGGCGGCTTTGGGAGATTATTACACTAACGGCAGTTATGGTATTCGCTTAGAAAGCAACTATGCCGCACGTTATAAATTTAGAGGTAATGTAGGTTTTAGGTATGAAAACCTTCTTAATAGCGAACGTGGTTTCCCAGACTTTAGCCAACGTACCATTTATAATATAAGGTGGTCTCATTCGCAAGATGCCAAGGCTAATCCAAACTCTCGATTTTCGGCTTCAGTCAACTTAGGTAGTAGTCAATATTATCAGCAATCAGTAAATCAAATCAATCAAAATAGTTTTCTTAATAATACATTGGCTTCATCGGTGTCGTATTCCAAAACATTTCAAGGTGAGCCTCAAGTAAATTTAAGTTTAACAGCAACACATTCGCAAAACACCAATACTGAGCAAATTAACCTCACACTGCCAACATTGCAAGCTTCTGTGAGCAGAATTTTCCCTTTTGCTCCAGAAACTGGAGTTAAAAAAGGAGCTATTCAAAATATCAACTTTCAATATAATACAAGAGGAGAATACAGAATTAATACAGTAGATTCTCTTTTTGGTAAAAGTGAAATGTTCGACGACGCACTTGCAGGAATGAGACATAGCATACCTGTTACAACCAATTTTAAAGTTTTTGATTATTTTAGTTTAAGTGCCAACGCAAATTTCGAAGAAACTTGGACATTAAAAACCACAAGGCGCAGCAATATTTTTGAAGGAGAAACTTCAACTCCGATAGATGTTAATGGTTTTGACCGTTTTTTAACTTATAATTTTGGTGCCAGTGTTGGTACGACAGTTTATGGATTGTTTAATTTTGACAAACAAGGAAAAGGCCGAAAAATCCAGGCTATAAGGCATGTTATGCGACCTTCCTTGAGCTATAGTGTTACACCTGCATTTGATCAATATTATGAAACATACGACGTTATTGATGCCGACGGCACAACGAGCGACCAAGTGGAGTACACAAGGTTTGAAAATTCATTGTTCGGAAGACCAGGTAATCGCTACTCTAGCAATGTCGGACTTTCAATAGGAAATAATATTGAAGCTAAGGTACGTTCGCGCGATTCCACAGAAACAGAACCCGAAAAAGTTTTTATTTTAAACAACCTGAATTTTACAACGTCTTACGATCTGGCTGCAGATTCACTTAATATTAGTCCGGTTCGAGTAAGTGGTGGTACTCAAATTTTAAATAAAAAAATGAGCATTAACTTTGGGATGACCTTAGATCCATACGCTTTAGATAACAACAACACTAAAATCAATACATTTAATATAGACAATGGTGGCAGTTTGTTTAGAATGACTTCTGCTAATTTAAATATTGCCTATTCATTATCTAATGAAACGTTTAAACGTGGTAATATAGATAAAGGTTTAGATCAGGAAGCTGAGCGTAATGCAACAACCACCAATAGCCGAACCGATGATCTCTTCGGGAAAAGTCAAGACTTTGCAGATAGAAGGTTAGATGACGACGATCAAGATAAAAACAAAGAAAAGGAAAATACTGAGTTTTACAACTATAGCTTGCCTTGGAACCTCAGATTAGCTTATGCAGTAAATTATTCTAATACGAGACGAGAAGATCAAATTTCTTCCAACTCGCTCATGTTTTCTGGAGATGTGGAGTTATCGCCTCGTTGGAGCGTTGGTGCCTCGTCGGGTTATGATTTTTTAAACAAAGGTTTTACGTATACCCAATTAAGATTTGAACGTGACCTGTTAAGCTGGAAAATGAATTTTACTTGGATTCCATTTAGTGATCGATCTTCTTGGAATTTCTTTATCGGAATAAAATCTAATTTACTGAAAGATCTTAAATACGATCAACGTCGCCAGCCAGATCAGCGCGTTGGAAACTAAATAAGGCTTTAAGTTTAAGGATTGGAAATTTCACTTAGGGCTTTACAAAATAACCATTCGCATGTCCAGACTCACAATTTGAAAATAATATCCTAAATTTGGATAAGTCTAACGGAAAATTTTATTCCCCTTATCAGAGGAATAGACACAAATAAAAGTGCACCATAAATGAAAAAAATTATAAACACGTCTAAAGCACCAGCTCCAATTGGTCCGTACAATCAAGCTGTATTAATAGGCAATACGCTATACACCTCTGGGCAAATTGCCCTCAATCCAGTAACAATGGAGCTAGTTATGGATTCTATTGAAGTAGAAACCCATCAAGTTATGAAGAATCTAAAAGCAGTCTTAGAGGAAGCAGGAATGACTTTTGAAAACGTTTTCAAAACCTCCATATTTATTAGCGACATGAATAACTTCAGTAAAATCAATGAAGTATATGGCGAATATTTTGATGAAAAGACTGCACCTGCAAGAGAAACAGTTGAAGTGGCTAATTTACCAAAATACGTCAATGTTGAAATTAGTATGATTGCTGTAAAATAGCTATTTAGCCTGTTTCCGCTTTTCTTCTTTTAACTCAGAAATCAATTCTTTCATGTAAGGGTTTTTTAAAAAACCACGAGAAGCTCTATCGGAACTTTGTAAGTGTGGCATATCATTAGCTTCAACAATGGTTGGGCCATTTGGAGTTATTGCCACATCCCAACCAATAAATCCATCTGGTAATAATTCAACACCTTTTTTCGCCAATTCGCATGCTTCTTTAAAAAAAGGAATTTTAAACCCTTCTAACTTAAAACCATTATCAGGATGCTCATATACTTTTCCGCCTCCATACTCAATTAAATAAAAACCGTGTTCATCCAGTGTGCCCTTATCCATATTTGTACCAATAAAAAATCCTCCTGAGCTAGAATTATCAACCACGCTATCACCTACTCCCAATCTAAAACCTGCATAGACAACCTTGACATCATTACTGCTCGTAACAAGGGTTAGAATACGCATTGTATTTACTGATGAAGCGTGTATTTTATTTATTTCTGGATGCTGCTCTATAATTTCGGTATGCACATAATTGTTTTTGAGAAGCATTTCTAAAGCATTAGAAATTTGTGTTTTTAAATCTTTTTTGGTGAGTTTAAAGCAACCATGACCTCCGTAATCTGAGTGTGGTCTAAAAAAGATGCTTTCTACGTTGGTATCGGCAAATCTATTTTCAAAAAATTTAAAAAGCTCATCTTCATTAGTCACGATGGTCTTTTCTGTACCGATATAAAATTCATTATTAATGTTGTAACTAATTAATTTTGGAGTGCTGATATCTGACTTTTCAAAAAGTTGAGAGAACAGCAGCTTGTTTTTGAAAATTGGTGTAAGTTCAGGATTATGCAAGCGCTTGCTCTGTCTAATCAAATTCATCTCTGCGGCACTGAGATAATCCAAATGATTTGTAATATCTTTTCTGTAGAGGTACTTAAAATAGTAGTATGGAGTTTCTCCTTTGACCTTTTTGAGTTCACGGAACTCCTTAATCATTTTAAAAAGAGGCTTCTTGTGTTTATCTTTTAAAAAGACTTTTATTCTATCGTTGTTCTGGTAGTATGGCATAATTTAGTTCTGTTAAAGATCAAGATTGGAAAAATCCCTATCTTGTATAACATCTATAATATTTGTATTTTATCGATATTTAATTTACTATAGTACTATAGTACTAAAAAAAAATACTACGGCACAAACTATAAAATTAAAGTTTTTGTCATATTTATTAACCCTAAATCTATAATTATGAACAAATTAAAATTTAAAAACCTATTTATTGTGGTATTGACCACTGTCTGTATTACGACAGTTGGATGCAGTGACGATGATGATCCTCAACCTCAAGTTGAAGTGACTGTTAATGGTAGCGTCTTATTTGATAATGAAGATGACTTTAATGGTGACATTGACGGGAGCTTTACAAGTAAAGGAGGTAGTGATACTAGAATTTTTACTTGGCAGAACAGTTTGAGTACTGCCGATTATAATGCTGATATTACTGCAACTTCAGAAGGCTCGTTTAACATGTTGGTGGCAGATGCAGATGGTACAATAGTATTAGACAGATCTTTGAATGGTGCGTCAGAACCAGACTCATTTTCAGGTGTAACTTCCTCTGGAGTTTCTGGGATTTGGACTGTTACTATTACGCTCAACTCATTTAATGGAGACGGAAGTTTTTCATTGAGTGAGGGGAATTAAAATAATACGATTAAACAAAGGCCTAAATAGAAAACTGTTTAGGCTTTTTTTTATAAGTATAATATTCATTGTTCATTATTTTATCTATGCCAATCATGACAAGAGTAAGTCAAAACCTTGAAAAAATTATATCTTTCATTTTTTCGTAATCCAAATAGATACTTTTATTTTTAGCACAAAAACAGTGCAACTCAAAAAAGCAGAACTCAAAGATTTCCTAGACACTAAAGTCAATTTATATAACCATCCCAAATTTATTGAAAGCGACCCAATACAAATTCCGCATCAATTTAGTAAAAATGAGGATATAGAAATTGCTGCATTTTTAACAGCAACCATTGCTTGGGGAAATCGTAAGAGCATTATTAACAATGCGCACCGTATGATGGAATTGCTGGACCACTCCCCTTTTCAGTTTGTAATGCAGCATCAAGAATCGGATTTAGAAAGTCTACTACCTTTTGTACATCGGACGTTCAACGGTTTAGATTTTATTCAATTCGTTACAAGTTTAAAGCATATTTACAAAACTCATGAAGATATGGAAGCAGTCTTTGCTAAATTTGCTGAAACGGACTCGCTTCAAAATAGCATTCACCAGTTTAAAAGGCTGTTTTTTGAGATTGAGCATTTAGAACGTACCAAAAAACATGTGAGTGATCCATTGAAAAATTCAGCTGCAAAGCGCATCAATATGTTTTTAAGATGGATGGTAAGAAACGACAATAATGGTGTAGACTTCGGCATCTGGAAATCTCTTTCTTCATCCCAGCTTAGTTGTCCGTTAGATGTGCATTCGGGTAATGTTGCCAGAAAACTTGGGCTTTTAAAACGAAAACAAAACGATGGCAAAGCATTAGCAGAATTGGATAAGGCGCTAAGAAAATTAGATTCTTCGGATCCGGTTAAATACGATTTTGCCTTATTTGGGCTTGGTGTTTTTGAGGGTTTCTAATTTTGGTTGTTTATATTTATAAAATAATAATTGTACGTCCTTTTGAGTGAGCTAAAGTATTGAATTGATATCATGAAATATAGAAGATGACATATTAATTAATTATCGATATTAGTGCTGAATTATTCAAGATTAAACTCCATTCGATTTGACGAACTTTAAAAATAACAACGTATGAAAATTTCATTGGTATATCTATTTTTAGCGGCATTCGCTTTCAGCTTTTCACAAGATTTACAAATTCCGGTAGACACTGCTTACATCACCAATAGCTCTGTTAATATAAAGGGTGAAACGGTAGATTATCAGGCAGCTACTGGATTTCAGCCAGTTTGGAATGATGAAGGGAATATCATCGCCTCTCTATATTATACCTATTATAAACGCACCAACGATAGCAATGGCAATAACAGACCATTGATATTTTCTTTTAACGGTGGGCCAGGTTCAGCTTCGGTTTGGATGCATATTGCCTATACAGGACCAAAAATTTTAAAGATTGATAATGAGGGCTACCCAATTCAACCTTATGGAGTTAAGGACAATCCTAATTCGATTTTGGATGTTGCAGATATAGTTTTCGTTAATCCTGTTAATACAGGATATTCAAGAAAAATTGCCGATAAAGAGGGTAACATGCCAGATGACAAACTATTTTTTGGTGTCAATGCAGATATAGCTTATCTCGCTAGCTGGATGAACACATTTGTGACACGGAACAACCGTTGGCAATCACCAAAATATATTGTTGGCGAAAGCTATGGTGGTACAAGAGTAATGGGTTTGGCATTAGAACTTCAAAATAGCCAATGGATGTATCTTAATGGAGTAATAATGGTGTCACCTGCAGACTATAAAGTGCTGCGCGTTGGAGGACCTTTATCATCAAGTCTAAATTTACCGTATTACACAGCAGCAGCTTGGTATCACAAACAATTACCTTCTGAGCTACAATCTAAAGATTTATTAGACATCCTACCTGAAGCTGAAAAATTTGCAATAGACGAATTGCTACCTGCATTAGCAAAAGGTTGGAATTTACCTGAAACGGAGAAAAAAGCTGTTGTTGAAAAAATGAGCTACTATTCGGGTTTATCCGAAAAGGTTATTCTTCAACAAAATTTAGACGTACCCAATCGTTTTTTCTGGAAAGAACTATTGCGTGATGAAACCGGACAGACCATTGGTCGTTTAGATTCAAGATATATTGGCATCGACCGAGTAGAAACCGGAACAAGTCCCGATTACAGTGCCGAATTAACATCTTGGCTTCATTCTTTTGCACCTGCAATAAATTATTATATTAAGAATGATTTAGGCTTTGAAACCGATGTTAAATACAATGTTTTTGGCAATGTGGGAAATTGGGATCGAAACAACGACAACACCAGGGAAGACTTGAGACAAGCCATGGCACAAAATCCATATTTAAAGGTTTTGACACAATCTGGTTATTATGATGGTGCTACCACTTATTTTTCTGCCAAATACTCTCAATGGCAAGTGGATCCAAGCGGCAAAATGAAAGATCGATTTAGTTTTAAAGGTTACCGAAGCGGACATATGATGTATCTTCGTAACGAAGATTTAATAAAAGCGAATGATGATTTAAGAGAGTTTATCGAGAACTCATCCGCCAAAGGTAAATCGGCTAAGTATTAGTGAGTTAATAATTTTAACATTTTTAATTTAAAAAAAGGAAAACCCACAGCGTTATTATTACGTAAGTATAAAGTTAACCTACTTATTAAATGATAACACCTAAACTTCCCCAAAAAGAGCAACAACGACTTGAAGCTGTAAAATCTTATCAAATTCTGGATACACTTCCAGAAAGCGATTACGATAACATTACAGAACTTGTAGCATCCATTTGTGATGTACCAATCGCTCTAATTACATTTTTAGACGAAAAACGTAACTATTTCAAATCTCACCAAGGCATTCCATTTAATGAGTCACCAAGAGATATTTCATTCTGTGGCCATGCTATTTTGGAAGATGATGTAATGATAGTAGAAGATGCTCGAAAGGATCCTCGCTTTGTAGAAAACCCACTTATAGATGAACTTAAAGCTATTTTCTATGCTGGCCAACCATTGGTGGATTCAAATGGGTTGGCATTGGGCACTATTTGTGTCTTTGATCACAAGCCAAGAACATTGTCAAAGAAACAAAAGAAAGCACTAAAAACATTAGGGAATCAAGTGGTTAATCTCTTAGAATTAAGACGTAAGAATATTAATCTAGAGAGAACAAAGGAAGAATTAAAAATAAGAAATATACAACTTAAGTCTTTTGCAAGTCACGTATCGCACGATCTTAAAAGCCCTTTAGCAAATATAATTTCGTTAACAGAATTATTAAAGGATGACAATGATAGCAAACTATCTGAAGACGCTATTATCTATTTAGATTCCATAGAAGATTCTGCAAATATTCTAAAAGATTATATCGACGGTATATTAATGCATTATAAAACAGATGATCTTTTAGAACGAAAAAAACAGGATATTAAATTAAGTGAGATTTCTGAAGATATCAAACAACTGCTTATTTCCAGTGAAGATGAACTTATTTATGTTGAACATGAAATCAAAAACATAAATAAGTCTGTGCTCTCTCAAATACTCATTAATTTGGTTGATAATGCCATAAAATATAACGACAAGCCAAAGAGGATCATTCAGTTGGATTACGAATTACTAGATGGTTATCATAGATTTAGCGTAAGTGACAATGGTATTGGAATTCCAAAAAACCAACAAGAACAAATTTTCGAAATATTTAAGACCGTTAAAAATAGTTTTACAAAAAGTAGTACTGGAATTGGGCTTAGCACCGTAAAAAACCTGATTGAAAAACAAAACGGCCATATTTTTGTTTGTTCTGAAGAAGGTAAAGGCAGTACCTTTAGCTTTACCATAGCCGCATAGACAAACCGAATTGCATATTAGAATTAAATAAAAAAGCTGATAGATGGTAAAATCTATCAGCTTTCTATTTTTAGAATTGGTAAAATTAGCCTTTTAACCAGGCACTTCTCAACTCTTTTTGAGCTTCTGTTGCATTTTCGTCTTCGATTAATCCTGTACTCATAGCAGTTGCCGGAGTTAGCGTAGCTTTAATCTCAATAGGCTCCCCATTTCGTTCTAAACTCATAGTGATATCTTGACCTACTTGCCACCCAAACATTCCGCCTATGACCTGTTGTGCATTGGCCAAAGTTAAATCTGTTCCATCTACTTTTTTAATAACATCACCGGCTTGTACACCTTGCGCTTTCCAAAAAGAATTTTTTAGCGCCATATCTGTAAACGTTATAACACCCTTTTCGCGGTCACCATCGAAAATAATATTTTGTCCACCAGCAAAAATATAATTAGTTGGGACTTCTGCTTCTCCCATAGTTAAACCAACTTTGTTAAAGAATTCGCTATAATCAATCGGTACATCGCCTTCAACATGTGTTCTTAAAAACTCACCGACACTTGGGTAAGTCATTTCAGTGATTTCAGCAATAATTTTATCATCTTCAAATGGTTTATTCTCTCCATACTTCGCAGATAACTCTTTCATTAAAGACAGCATACTTCTATTACCGCCACTCTCTTCGCGCATTAATATATCGATACACATACCGATAAGCGCTCCTTTTTGATACACATTAAAATAATTGGACGCATAAGGCTCTTCCAAAACATTCTCGCTCATCACGGTAAAACTCATAGCATCATCCATACGTTTTGAAGTGCCAATCTTTTGCATAATGACATTGTAAAATTCGTCATTAGTCATTAAGCCTTCATAAACTTGAAAATGCTGTGCAAAATATTCAGTTCCACCCTCATACATCCAAAGATGTTTTGAGAATGTTGGTTGATTATAATCAAAATAATGTACATCTTCGGAATGAACTGATAATGGTGTTACTATATGAAAAAATTCATGTGCTACAACATCTACAATAGATGATGCCAAACCTTCTTTGCTAGAAGCTTCTGGTAAAACAACAACCGTTGAAGTGTGGTGCTCCAATGCTCCAAAACCTTTAGGCGCCGTTTCAGAACCATCAGATAAATACAAATAGATGTCGTAACGTGCCGTACTGTTGACATCTCCTAAATATTCTTTTTGTGCTTTCATCATGTTGAACACGGTTTCCTTTTGGCTTTCGGCAGTGTGAACTCCATTAGGAGAATAAACACTCAATACGATTTTTATGTCTCCAACCATAAATTCTTCGACATCCAAATCTCCGTACATCATCGGATTATCCGTGATATCAAAATATCTTGGTGCAAAATAACTGCTGGTCATTGTCTGTCCATCTTCCGAAGTAGTTGTTCCTTTATTCTCTAATGCAGAGGTTCTATCAAATGAAGCTGGCGCAGTTACGTCTAACGCATATTGATTGTTTTTCAGAGAGTCAAAATAACCTATAAATCCGTGTAGATTCAATACATAGTTATCTTCTGCAATATTAGTGCCTGCAGGTGAAAATGGTTGCTCACCACCAATACCTCCATTGGTTTCAATATCAAACGTATCATTAACATAATACATTAATCGATCTAATTTAGTTGCATCCGTAATGGTCCATGTATTGGTATCAACTTTTGTTACAGTTAATTCATTTCCATCGTAATCCAAAGCTTTAAAATCATCTACGTATTTTCCAAAATCACTTACAGAATATGTTCCCTGAACTACTCTCGGCAATCTATAGGTTACGTTTTCGGTAGTGAAACGGCCCGGATTTATGATAACAGGTACTTTATCTTCTTTTACTGCGGTTAAATCCAAAGAAGTTTCAATAGGATTGTTAACAGCTAAATCATCTACTTTTGGTTTTGCAGGTCCACAACCCACCAAAATAGCACTTAAGCCCAGAATGGCTATATAATTTTTCATGTTTAAAATTTTAGTTTTTTACTTGACGTACAAATCTACAATCTGTTACAACTTTAAACCTAAAGGTTTTGTTAAATTCGCATTATGAAGACAGCGTTAGTCAGCATATTAATTCCCTTTAAAAATACCGAAAAATATATTGGTGATTGTATAAGCTCAATTATCAATCAAACTTATGATAATTGGGAGTGTATTATGGTAAATGACAATTCAACTGACTCAGCAACTGAAATTGTTAAGGAATTTACCAAAAAAGATCACAGAATAATTTGTTTAAAAAATTCCGGGAATGGCATTATTGATGCTTTGAGAACAGCTTTTCAACATTCTAAAGGTGAGTTTATTACACGCATGGATAGCGATGATTTAATGGTGGAAAATCGATTGGAAGCCATGACTAATGATCTAGTTAAAAATGGTAAACAGCACATAGCTCTTGGTTTGGTTAAATACTTTAGAGAAGATGGTCTTAGTGATGGATATGCTAAATATGAAACATGGCTCAACCAATTATCCAAAACAGGACAGAATTTTACCGAAATCTATAAGGAATGTGTGATTCCATCACCTTGTTGGATGGTGTATCGTGAGGATTTTATAGCTTGCGGGGCATTTGACCACCACAGATATCCTGAAGATTATGATCTTGCTTTTAGATTTTATGAAGCAGGTTACAAGTGTATACCTACGAATAAAACCCTACTTCGCTGGCGAGATTATAATAATCGTACCTCTCGTACCCATGAGCATTATGCGCAAAATTATTTCTTGGACATAAAAGTCCATTATTTCTTGGAATTAGATTATAATCACGACAGACCACTAACACTTTGGGGTGCTGGCAAAAAAGGAAAAACGGTGGCTAAGCTGTTATTGGAAAAAAATATTCTATTTAAGTGGATTTGTGATAATCCAAAAAAAATAGGTAAACATATTTATGGTCAAGAAATGTACGACTATAAAGAATTGAAATCCTTAGAAAGACCACAAACAATCGTAACGGTGGCCAATAGCGATGCACAAATAGAAATTAAAAGGTATTTTGCCAAGCAGAGAATGATTGCGGCAATGGATTATTTCTTTTTCTGTTAAATTTCTCAAAAGCGAAACTCGCATTTACTCTTGTATTTTCTATATTTGAAACTCTTAGACCTGCTAGGTTTTTACAAACCTGCGAGATTTACTTAAAAACAACTAATGCAGTTTAAAAACCCAGAATTACTTTACGCCCTTTTTTTACTGGTCATTCCAATTCTGATTCACCTATTTCAGCTGCGTCGATTTCAGAAAGTTGAATTTACTAATGTCAAGTTTCTTAAAGCCGTTAAGCTACAAACACGTAAAAGTTCTCAATTAAAGAAATGGCTCACACTTTTAACGCGAATGCTACTATTGGCTTGTGCAATCATCGCTTTTGCACAACCTTACATTCCTGTTACAAACGACTTTAATGAAGCACAGGAAACGGTCATTTATTTAGACAATTCCTTTAGTATGCAAGCGACAGGTAGTAATGGCAATCTTTTGAATCAAGCTGTACAGGATATCATTACCACCTTTCCCGAGGATGAAAAAATCAGTTTGTTTACCAATGATAAAACCTTTAGAAACACAACTCTCAAAGGATTAAAAAATGATTTGATTCAGCTATCATTTTCACCAGACCAACTTGATTATGAAAATGCTTATTTAAAAGGAAAGCAACTATTCTCTAATACACCAAATACCACGAAGAATTTGGTTTTGGTTTCAGATTTTCAGAATAAAAGTAGTGCGCTGAAATTTGATGCGGATAGCACGATACAACTAAAATTAGTTCAGCCAAAATCATTATTAAAATCCAATATTAGCATTGATAGTGTTTATATATCAAACACCACGGCAGACAAACTAGATCTTAATGTTGTGTTATTAAATACTTCAGACGACAAAAAAAATGTTTCAATATCGCTGTATAATGAAGATGCTTTGCTCGCTAAAAATGCAGTTGATGTTAGAGACAAAGCTGAGGCAATTTTCTCAATTGCAAACAATACGGTCATTAACGGCAGATTATTAATTGATGATGCCGGACTACAATACGACAATACATTCTATTTTAATATTAATCCAAAACCTAATATTAATGTTTTGGCCGTTAATCAAAATACAGATGACACCTTTCTGAAAAGGATTTATACTGAAGACGAATTCGACTTTAAAAGTTATAATATAGATGCTTTAAACTTCAACTTGATTCCTGATCAAAATCTAATTGTACTGAATGAATTGGACGTCATTTCCAATGCATTATTTTCAGCATTGAAGTCTTATAAAAATGACGGAGGACATATATTAATAATTCCTTCAGTTAACACCGATTTAAACTCTTATAATCAAATCATTAACTTATTTAACTTAAATGGTTTAGAAAGCCTTAACTTAAATGAAAAACGTATTACAACAATCAATTATGACCATCCTGTTTTAGCGAATGCATTTTATTCAAAAGTGACTAATTTTCAATACCCGAAAGTGACATCGAGCTATCCTTTTTCTTCAAATAGAAATGCTATACTTTCTTATGAAGATGGTAGCCCATTTTTAGCTGGAACTTCGGATGGTTTTGTTTTTTCTTCAGCTTTAAATTCAGATAACTCCAATTTTAAAAATTCACCTTTAATTGTTCCTGTGCTTTATAATATTGGCAAACAAAGCTTAAAATTACCACAACTGTATTATACCATTTCAGAACCGAATACCATAGCAATAACTACTGTTTTGGGACAAGACGATATTTTGACATTGGCTACAGAAAACAATTCTGTTATTCCATTACAACAGACCTATAGCAAATCGGTTGAGCTGAAAACAGAAGAGTTCCCAAACCAAGCTGGTATTCTCAAGGTAATGAACAAGGACGAAGTGCTTCAGAATTTGAGTTTCAATTTCAAAAGAGATGAAAGCCAACTCAATTATCACGATTTGTCATCGGTCACCAATGTAACAGTAGATTCCAACTTAGCCACAACAATAGAGTCTATAAAAAGTAACACCAATGTTAATGCGTTATGGAAATGGTTTGTTATTTTTGCACTGGCTTTTCTGCTTATAGAACTGCTGATTTTAAAATATCTTAAATGAACGCACTCATAAAATCTGCAACCATCGTTGATTCTAAAAGTGATTTTCACAATGAAACGGTTGATATTTTAATTGAAAAAGGTCGCATTTCTAAGATTTCAAAACGTATATCCAATCCGAATAATTACAGAGAAATTCAACTAGACAACCTTCATGTGTCGCAAGGTTGGTTTGATAGTAGCGTGTCTTTTGGTGAGCCTGGATACGAAGAGCGTGAGACCATAAGCAACGGTTTAAGAACGGCCGCAATTTCTGGTTTTACGGCTGTTGGACTCAATGCCAATTCCAATCCAATAATTGATAGTTATGCGGATATTTCGCTCGTGAAATCCAAAGCCAGCGGTAACGCTGTGAGTCTAATGCCAATTGGTGCCTTGACACAGTCGAGCAATGGCAAGGACTTGGCGGAACTTTATGATATGAAAAATGCTGGTGCCATTGCATTTTACGATTACCAAAAACCAATTTCCAATCCCAACCTTATGAAAATTGCGTTGCAATACGCGAGTAATTTTGGCGGATTAGTATGCTCTTTTCCTCAAGAATCAAAAATTTCTGGAATGGGTGTTGTCAATGAACACGTCAATAGCACAAAATTAGGGCTAAAGGGAAACCCAGCACTTGCAGAAGAACTACAAGTTGCGCGCGATTTGTTTTTATTGGAGTATACTGAAGGTAAATTACACATTCCTACAATTTCCACAGCAAAATCAGTTGAGCTAATCAGAGCGGCAAAAGCAAAAAAATTGGATGTGACGTGCAGTGTTGCAATTCATAATTTAATATTGACAGATGCGGTTTTGGAAGGATTTGACACCAATTACAAAGTATTGCCTCCTCTGAGAACACAAACAGATTGTGATGCTTTGATTGAAGGATTGAAAGATGGCACTATTGATATGATAACTTCTGACCATAATCCTATTGATGTTGAACACAAAAAAATAGAATTCGACTATGCAGAATATGGTACGCTTGGTTTAGAATCTGCATTTGGCTCCTTGCAAACTATTTTTACAACGAAAAAATCAGTGGCTTTGCTTACCCAAGGTAAGTCAAGGTTTGGTGTTTCCGAAGGTATGATAAAAGAAGGTGAACATGTAGATTTGAGTTTATTTAACCCTAATAATGAATATAAGTTCGGTACTGATGATATTATTTCAAAATCTAAAAACAGTGCGTTTCTCGGAAAAACTTTAAAAGGAAAAGTTTACGGTATAATAGCGAATAATAAAATTGTTTTAAAATAATGAATAAAAACACCATTGAAGAAGGAAAAACCATGGCTTTGGTAGCCTATTTAACTTTAATAGGTACTTTGATTGCTTTTTTTATGAATCAAGACAAAAAGAATCCATTTACTTTTTTCCATATCAGACAAGCCCTAGGACTTGGATTGCTATATATTGCCATTGGATATGTAGTGAGCAGTTTGGATAGCATGATGGTGAGTATGTCTTTTTGGATATTTTTCTCAATTCTATTTCTCTATGGTATTTTTGGCGCCATTACAGGTAAATTGAACAAAATTCCGATTCTTGGTGAGTTTTTTCAAAAAACATTTAAATCTATAGAATAAAAACATGTCAACAGACTTACACTATATTACAAGACCTTCTTCTTTAAATACAAATGCACCACTATTAATTATGTGTCATGGTTATGGTAGTGATGAAAACGATTTGTTTTCTTTTGCGTCGGAATTACCTGAAGAACTTTTCATTATTTCTTTAAGAGCGCCATACCCTATGCAGCCATTTGGAAATGCATGGTACGCAATTAATTTTGATGCAGAAAAAGGAAAATGGAGTGACGACGAACAAGCCAAAGCGTCTGTCGAAAAAATTTCATCTTTCATTGATTATGCTTGTGACAAATATCCTGTCGATGATAAAAACGTGAACTTGCTAGGTTTTAGTCAAGGTACAATTTTGAGTTATGCCGTTGCTCTGACTCATCCTAAAAAAGTAAAAAACATTGTGGCACTAAGCGGTTATATCAATGAAAATATTATACCTAAAAGCTTAAGTGAATCAGTGTCAAACCTCAATTTCTTTTGTTCGCATGGTTCTGTTGACCAAGTTATTCCTGTGGATTGGGCAAGAAAAGCTCCTGAGTTTCTAGAAGCTCACAACATTGATCACGAATATTCAGAGTATCCGGTTGGCCATGGTGTCGCACCTCAAAATTTCTATGACTTAAAGGATTGGCTGAAGAAGCATCTCTAATAAGCTTTAGGGTACAAAAAATAATCCTTAAGTTCATATTTTAGATTACTGTTGTCGTCAATATCATAAGTGACAAATATTTCACCCCAATTTTCACCATCAGAAAAATTAGCTATAATCCATTTATGATTTAATATACGTACTCTATTGATGAGTAATTTAGAATCAGTCATAGATACAAAGGGCACGATGGGATGGTCTTCTCCAGAGTAATTATTCATTTCAAAAAGTCCATCAGAAATAGCCGGCACTAATTTTTCAACATCATAACCTTTATTTTCAAAATAGGTTAAGGCTTCTTCATTATTGTTAATAGTGAAGGTGTTAAGTTCAAAATTCTGGTCTTCGAGCTCTGTTATTTTTTGTTCATTTTCAATGATTTGCAACTTATAGGTTTTAATATCCTTTTCATATTTATCTAAAATACTTTTGGAATTTGCATATTGAAACACAATCACCAATACCGAAAAAATAAACAGATACATAAAAATTCTACTCTTCATAATTCTAAACTATAATTTCTAAATTATCATACGCTAAAAAAACGTTCTCAGGTAATTTTCGTTGCACATCGTCATGAAACCCCAATAAATGACTGATATGCGTTAAATAAGCCTTCTTCGGCTGTACGCGCCCTATAAAAGCCAATGCCTCCTCTAGATTAAAATGTGACGGATGAGCTTGTTCCCTCAAACAATTAACCACCAAAACATCTAAATCGTTTAATTTTTCGACTTCTTTGTCTTCAAGAGTTTTCATGTCTGTTAGATATGCGAAATTCTTAAAGCGATAGCCAAATACCTGCAGGTTAGCATGCATGCCATTTATAGGAATCACATTTATATTACCAGCTTTAAATGGTGAATTTGTAATTTGTATGGTCTCAACACTTGGAGCACTTGGATATCTGTTTTTAGTTTCAAAAATATATGTAAATCGTTCTTGCAAAGCTTTTAAAACTCTCTCGTGAGCATAAATAGGAATATCACCTTGTCTAAAAAAGAACGGTCTAATATCATCTAAACCCATAGTATGGTCAGCATGCTCATGGGTAAAAATTATACCATCAATTTTTGTACAGTCGGCTCGCAGCATTTGCTGTCTAAAATCTGGCCCACAGTCTATCACAAAAGTATAATTCTCCCACTCGACCAATACCGAAACGCGGAGTCTTTTATCTTTTGGATTCTTACTTAAACAAACGGGATGTGTACTTCCAATAATAGGAATTCCTTGAGAGGTACCAGTGCCTAAAAACGTAATTTTCAATACTGTTAACTTTGAAACAAAAATAAGGTTATTTTTTTGTTTGCCCTTCTAATTTGATACCTTTGTAACCTGACATAAACCCAGACTCTATGAAGGACATCACGTATACTGGCGATAAGGAATTTGAGAATATTCCCTCACTAAAAGATAAAGCATTACGTATTAATCTTAACGCTGATATTTATGGTACATTTTCTGAAATAGGCGCAGGCCAAGAAACTGTACGTCAATTTTTTAGAGCGGGAGGTGCTTCTGGAACAATTGCCAAAGCGATGTCGGCATACGACAAAGACTTTAGTGATGCCATTTATGGGATTGAAGATGATAAACGTTATGTAACAGAAGCAAGATTACGCAAAATGTTGAATCATGAGGTAGGTCTGACCGAAGAACGAATTACAAGAGATAAGCATCCAAATAAAATTTTCTTCTCCTATGCCAATACTGTGGCAACCATAGATTTTGCTAAAAAGTATAAAGGTCACGGCTGGGTAGGTATTAAATTTCAGGTAAAACCTGATGGTGAGTACAATGAGATTGTTCTTCATATCAGATTCAAGGAAAATGATGCGAGACTGCAACAAGAAACCTTGGGTAAATTAGGTACCAACTTAATCTATGGAGCCTTTTACAAATACAATCAACCGCGTAAGCTATTACGTTATTTATACGATCATTTAGACAAAGATCAACTTGAAATTGATACGATTAATTTTGATGGTCCGGTTTTTAAAGATGTGGACAATAGATTAATGAGTTTACAGTTGGTAAAAAATGGAATGACCGACGCGGTAATGTTTGCTCCAGATGGAAATAATGTGTTGCCCGCTCGTGTCCTTTACAAGAAGAACATTTTAACATTAAGAGGAAGCTTCAGGCCCGTTACTAAAGTAAATATGGACATGTTTGAGAAATCTTATGAAATGTTCATCAAAGAAAATAAAGTCGATAAAGACCAAACCCAAGTTATTTTTGAAATTACGTTGTCTAACCTAAGAGCAGAAGGCGAAATTGACGAACAAGATTTTATGGATCGTGCAAAACTTTTATGCTCTTTGGGACAAACGGTTTTGATATCTAATTTCCAAGAATACTATAAATTAGTTGAATATTTCTCTCAATATTCTAGAAATAGAATGGGTCTTGCAATGGGTGTGAACAATTTGGTAGATATTTTTGATGAAAAATATTACCGCCATTTAAGTGGTGGTATTCTTGAAGCCTTTGGCAAATTGTTTTATAAAGATCTCCGTGTGTACTTGTATCCAATGCAAAATGAAGATGGCACAACAACTAATAGTGAAAACTTAAAGGTCCATCCAAGAATGAAAGAGCTTTACAAATTCTTTAAATATAATGGTAAGGTGGTAGATATTACAGATTATGACGCCTCTAACTTAGATGTATTCTCGCGAAAAGTTCTTAAAATGATTGCCAGCGGTGAAGATGGCTGGGAGAGTATGCTTCCTGAAGGTGTTGCGAACCTAATAAAGGAAAAGAGTCTTTTTGGTTATGAGGCTGAAGAAGTGATGCATAAGAATTAACTGGATTTACCTATATAAAAATAAGAAAAAGCGACCATAGGTCGCTTTTTTCCATTTAGGCTTGTTTTTCTATTCAGATAAAATCTGATCAGTATGCGCTTTGGTTTTCACTTTTTTAATAACATCCTCAATTACACCGTTCTCGTCAATTACAAAAGTAGTTCTGTGGATGCCATCATATTCCCTTCCCATAAATTTCTTTGGTCCCCAAACACTGTATGCTTCAATAACAGCTTTGTCTTCATCAGCTAATAATGGATAAGCAAAATCATATTTATTCTTAAAATTACTCTGTCGTTTCTGGGAATCTGCACTCACACCCAAGATATCATAACCTTGTTTAGTAAATTTTGAATAGTTATCATTTAAATTACAGGCCTCAACCGTGCACCCTGGTGTACTAGCTTTTGGATAAAAGAATAAAACAAGTTTCTTTCCTTTATAATCGCTTAAACTTATGGTATTACCGTCTTGATCATTTGCTGAAAAATCTGGTGCTTTATCGCCTGCTTTTAAATGTGTCATAATTGCTTAAATTTGTGTTTCTGTAAAAATACAATGAATGACTAAGCAAGAAAAGGTACATTTTGTTATAAATACGTTAAATCAACTTTATCCTGAAATTCCGGTTCCGCTAGATCATAATGACCCTTATACTTTGTTGATCGCCGTGTTAATGTCTGCTCAAAGTACTGATGTGCGTGTCAATCAAATTACACCATTGCTATTTGAACGCGCGGACAATCCATACGACATGATAAAACTAAGTGTTGAGGAAATTAGAGAAATCATAAAACCAGTTGGATTGTCTCCAATGAAAAGCAAAGGCATTCACGGTTTATCGCATATTCTTATTGACAAGCATAACGGAAAAGTGCCAAAGACGTATGAAGAATTGGAAGCACTACCAGCTGTTGGCCACAAAACCGCAGCCGTTGTAATGTCTCAAGCTTTTGGCATTCCCGCGTTTCCCGTAGATACGCATATCCATAGATTGATGTACCGTTGGAACCTAACAAACGGAAAAAATGTAGTGCAAACCGAAAAAGATGCCAAACGCTTGTTTCCCAAAGAACTTTGGAACGAACTACACCTTCAGATTATTTGGTATGGACGCCAATATTCACCAGCGAGAGGCTGGGACTTAGAAAAGGATATTATTACTAGAACTATTGGGAGAAAGTCTGTGTTGAATGAATATTATAAAAATAAAAAATAGTGACATCTTCTCTTCTGTCATTTCGAGCGAAGTCTAGAAATCTCAAAGAAATTTAAAAACATCTCAACCTCGCTCTATGAGGCAGTAATAAGATATAATGGATATCGATTGGTACAATTATTGATAAAGAAAATAAAACCGCCAATCAATGAAAAAACTTCTACTTCTATCATTATCGCTTTCTATTCTATTTTCATCATGCATCCCTACTAAAATTGCACCCAAATTTGAAGGTCATAAAATCATGAAAGCCCGAAAGTTTAAAAGAAAATTACCTAGGCAAACATCTTTCATTTTTAGGGATACAAAAAGTGCTGATGAGTTTTACCATTTTATCAATACCAAATTTCAGCTCAATCATCAAGATGTTGGTTTCAATACGCCTATCACTATAGATGGCGAAACGTTTTATTTAACATATAGCGAAACTGACAAAGACGATGTAAAACTAGCTTTGCCATTACTTTTAATAGATGCTTCATTAGAAGCTGCAGGCAATAACAGTATTTTTAATGACAATTATACACAACGTAAAGGCCACTGGTATATCCTGATTATGGTTTACGATGTCAATGTAAAAAATTGCTTGCTAGACGATCACCCAAAGAAAAAGAAAGTTGTGGAATATCTCGAAAATCTAAGAAAAGAATATTTCAGGATTCAGAATTATGAAGAACTACTATTAACAAAAAAATCCTGATTCAAAACGAATCAGGATTTCTTCCAACTTAATTTAGAAGTGCTTCAAACTTCAATTTATTATAATCTATAACACTTAAAGCCTTTGAGTAATTCAAAAGGAAACTAATTGTTTCATCTTTTGGCATTAGGTTTAAATTTTTTTTTTGGGAAGCATTAGAGTAGATTTTTGCCATTTTAACAATTTAAAAGTTAGTATATAGCAAAAACGTAACTTCATATACTTTATTGCATCAATTGGTCAAAACTATATTGTTTTGATCAATTACCTTGCGCATGTTAATAAGCGCATAACGCATTCTTCCCAAAGCGGTGTTAATGCTTACACCAGTACGTTCAGATATTTCCTTAAAACTCATGTCTTGATACATACGCATCATTAACACTTGTTTCTGGTCCTCTGGTAATTCTTCAATAATACGTCTTACGTCAGATTCCACTTGATCTTTGATCATGCTTTTTTCAGCATTTAAGCTAGAGTCGCTCAGCACAGAAAAAATGCTGAATTCACCAGCATTATCAAATTTTGGCATTCTGCTGTTTTTTCTAAAATGATCAATAACCAAATTATGCGCAATTCGCATTACCCAAGGTAAAAATTTACCTTCTTCATTGTATTTTCCTCGTTTTAAGGTTCTAATCACTTTAATAAACGTATCCTGAAATACATCTTCAGTAATATCTCTATCGTAAACTTTCGAATAGATAAAACTGTAAATTCTTTGTTTGTGTCTTGAAATTAAAATTGATAGTGAATTTTCGTCACCTTTAATGTAGTTGCTCACCAACTCTGCGTCTTGGATAAGTTCTTTTTTCATAATTATTACTTCTTAGTAGCCCAGAAGTTGCCTTCTATGCTTGGGGTTTAGCTAAAATTTAAAAAGTAATTTTATGATATACGCAGTTGTATTTTAAATGATTATGCCTCAAATATAACAACAATCATTCCTAAAAAACAATATTTAGTATCAAAATTTAACATTTTATCGAATATATTGAACCTTTAATAGATAAAGTAGATGTAGTATCTTTGCAATTCTTGATATAAGAAATGTTTATGAACACTACCATTTTAGACGTAAATCCAACGGAAAATATTATCATAAAAGGTGCAAAACTGCATAACCTAAAAAATATTGATGTTGTTATACCCAGAAATAAATTGGTAGTCATTACAGGATTATCAGGTTCTGGAAAGTCCAGTTTGGCTTTCGATACGTTATATGCCGAAGGACAACGACGCTATGTCGAAAGTCTTTCGAGTTACGCACGTCAATTCCTGGGTCGTTTAAACAAACCCAAAGTAGATTATATAAAAGGAATTGCGCCAGCTATTGCTATTGAACAGAAAGTGAATTCCACAAATCCACGCTCAACTGTAGGTACAACTACAGAAATTTACGATTATCTAAAATTACTCTTTGCCAGAATAGGAAAGACCTACTCGCCTATTTCTGGTGATTTGGTAAAAAAGCATCGCGTTGGTGATGTGGTGGAATATATATCAGAGTTCGAAGAAGGGACAAAATTATTATTACTGTCTCCCATAATTTTAGAAGAAGGCAGAACAATTGAAAATAAGCTACAAACACTACAGCAGCAAGGCTATGCTCGTATAAAAATTAAGGACGAAGTTTTACGCATTGATGACGCTTTAAAAACAGATATAAAAACTCACCAAAATTTGTATTTGGTTGTTGATAGAATTGTTTTTAAAGATGATGAAGACTTCTTAAACCGTTTGGCAGATGCAGTTGAAACTGCCTTTTTTGAAGGTGTTGGCACTTGTATCATTGAATCTCTTTCAGACAAAAAACAAAAAGTTTTCAACAACAGATTTGAGCTAGATGGTATGACGTTTTTAGAACCGAATGCTCATCTTTTTAGTTTTAACAATCCCTATGGAGCTTGCCCTAAATGCGAAGGTTATGGTGATGTCATTGGCATTGATGAAGATTTGGTAGTACCCAATACAGCCCTTTCTGTCTACGAAAATGCAATTTTTCCTTGGCGAGGCGAAAGTATGAGCTGGTACCGAGACCAATTGGTCAACAACTCACATAAATTCGATTTTCCTATTCATAAACCTTATTTTGAATTGAGCGATGCTCACAAAAACCTCATTTGGAAAGGAAACAAATATTTTGAAGGTTTGGACAGTTTCTTTTCTGAGCTGGAATCCAAAGCCTACAAAATACAAAATCGTGTGATGCTTTCACGTTATCGCGGCAAGACTAAGTGTAACGTTTGCAAAGGAAAACGATTACGAAAAGAAGCTGATTATGTAAAAATTAATAAGGCAACGATCACTGATTTAGTCGATTTGCCATTAAACGAATTGAAAACATTTTTTGATGATTTAAAACTGAATGAATACGATGCGAAAATCGCCAAAAGGTTATTAACTGAAATTAATACGAGATTAGAATTTTTATCGGATGTGGGTTTAAATTACCTGACACTCAACCGAAAATCAAACAGTTTATCTGGTGGTGAAAGTCAACGCATAAACTTGGCTACATCTCTCGGCAGTAGCCTAGTAGGTTCGATGTATATTCTGGATGAACCGAGTATTGGTTTACATCCAAAAGACACCGAACGTCTTATTAAGGTATTAAAATCACTTCGAGATTTAGGAAATACGGTTATTGTTGTTGAACATGACGAAGACATTATGAAAGCTGCCGACGAAATCATAGATATTGGTCCGGAAGCTGGAACTTTTGGTGGTGAAGTCGTTGCTGTTGGTGAATTTAAGGATATTTTGGTTTCAGATACGTTGACGGCTAAATATCTCAATGGCCAAATGGAAATTAAAATTCCAGAAAAAAGACGCACTTCTAAATACAATGTTGAAGTTGTTGGTGCCCGAGAAAATAATCTAAAAAATATTGATGTCAATTTACCTCTGAATATGCTTACCGTTATTACTGGCGTTTCTGGTAGTGGAAAGAGTACATTGGTAAAGAAAATTTTATATCCAGCCATACAAAAACAGCTCACTGGCTTTGGCGACAAGGCAGGACAGTTTACGGAATTGAAAGGCAATTTTAGCAATATTCAGCACGTAGAATTTGTAGACCAAAACCCAATTGGTCGCTCTTCGCGCTCCAATCCTGTTACATACATTAAGGCCTATGACGATATTAGAGCATTATTTGCAAAACAGAAACTAAGTAAAATTAGAAATTACCAAGCTAAACATTTTAGTTTTAATGTGGATGGTGGACGTTGCGAAACCTGTAAAGGCGAAGGTGAAGTAACCATTGAAATGCAATTTATGGCAGATGTACATTTAGTCTGCGACACTTGTAATGGTAAACGCTTCAAAAAAGAAGTCCTTGAAGTGACTTTTGAAGGTAAATCCATTGACAATATTCTTAGCATGACGATTGATGATGCTGTAGCTTTTTTCAAATTATATGAGCAGAAAAAAATAAAAGGAAAATTACAACCGCTTCAAGATGTTGGTTTGGGCTACGTAACTTTGGGACAGTCCTCTTCTACCCTTTCCGGCGGTGAAGCACAGCGAATCAAACTCGCTACCTTTTTAGGAAAAGGAAGTAAAAATGATAGTGCACTTTTTATTTTTGATGAGCCAACAACAGGACTACATTTTCATGATATTCAGAAATTGTTGAAATCGTTTCAGGCGCTGATAGCCAAAGGACATTCCATTATTGTAATTGAGCATAATATCGATTTGATTAAATGTGCAGATTATATTGTTGATTTGGGTCCAGAAGGCGGAAAGAATGGTGGAAAGCTCGTTGCAACAGGTACACCTGAGGAAATTGCGGCGAATATGGATTCAGTGACTGGTAAATATCTTCAAGAAAAATTGTAGTATGGATTTGCCAGAAGGATATCATCGTGAAGACATTAGATATGGGGATTATGAAAGAGCAAAAGTTCAAACGTATTTATTGAATCGTGGAGGACCGAATTTCGAAACTTATTCTCTTCATATTTCTCAAAACAATAATTTATATTTTCGATTAAGTCCTAGATTAGGTTTTCAAACATTAGTGCTATTTGTCATTCCCTTTTTATTCATAGGTTTTATTTTATATAAATTTAGTACAACCGGCTCATTTCATTTTTTAATTAATGACTTTATTTACTATTCGATAATTTCTTATATATGTATAAGATTTATTGTGAACTTGATAAGTAAATTAAAATATTACACTTTCAGTAAGGCTATTAACTTTTATTTTGTGGGGTTTCCACTTTTACCTGTTCAACTTGCTTATAAGAAATATGCTTTAGAAGATATAATTGCCATACAAATTTTGGGTGAAGAACTAATAGGTATAGAGAGAAATAGTAAACGTAGAAGTTTTGAATTAAATTTAGTTTTAAAGAGTTTGGATCGGATACATGTTATAGATCATAATAATTTGGAGGGAATGCTGGATGATGCAAAATTATTAGGCGAATATCTAAATATACCCATTTGGCATGCAAAATCGGCAGAAGAAAATAAGTAATTCAATTTGTTTTTCCAGACTTCTCGAAATAGGTTTTCGCTAGTAAACCATAAAAGCGAACAAGGCTAATATTACAATTGTTGTAGGAATCACAACAGCCAAAAATGTGAATGTCGCCACACTGCATTTAAACCAACTTACAAACCAATTTTGTCCATAAAAGCGTTTTAAAGCAATCATCAGATACAAGAATGTTGAAAGTGCAATTAGCCAGTCGATGCCATCCGGAATATCCCATATAAGATTAATACCAGCGATAATACTAAATACTGTGAACAAAAATGAAAAGTAATAAAAACTAAACACCAAATGATGTGCATAACGCCCATGTCTTAAATATAGAAGCTTTATTATAAAGGCAAACAGCGGAAGCAAAAAGAATAAGGCAATAGGTACAGTGTCATAAAACGCTTTTAGAATATTACCACCATCTCTGGCTTTGTAAAATTTTAAAATTTGTGCATATAGTTTTCGCATAAACCAACCATCATCATCATCCATTCCCATAGTTTTGTAAATCTCTTCATCCGGTGCGTCAATATCCAACAATGAATCTATTTCCCTTTCATTAAAACCAAACGAAACATCATTTTTCTTCGGGATATTATCAAGATTTACAATAGAATCTATTTCGGCATCGGACATACCAATTAGCCTCTGATTCTTTTTAAGCGCCTTTTTAATTTCTGCTCTATTCAAGGAATCTTCAATCTTGTCTTCTTTTATTTTATTTTCCAGTTCCAAAGAGTCCAAAACAATTAGTTCATCTTTTTTCAATGTTTTTTTAAGTTCACGGTTCCAAGAATTTGCTTGCTCTCTCACCGTAAATGAAAATATGAAAAAGAACACCACTGAAATAAAAAGATACATCTGCGCTGGATGCAGATAAAGTAGTCGTTTTCCTTTTATAAATTCCTTAGCCAGATAGCCAGGTTTAAACATTAAGGGCACAAAACTCTTGAGAAAACGAGCGTCAAAAGAAAAATAGTTGCTAATTGTGTTGTAGAACAGTACACCAATTGTAAGCTCTTCATTGGTTTTTTGTCCGCAATGAGGACAAAATTCAAACCCGTCATTAAAGGGTTTCTCACAATTTTTGCATTTCACTTGGTTGGCTGACATAGTGAGTTATTAAACTGCATTAAAAGTAACAAAATTTGCTTTCTAAACACATCATTTTAGTTGTAATTGGATAAAAAATCAATTTGTAAAAGTATATGAAGAATAACTAATCTAATGGTTAGCAATTATTTATAAATTCTGGCACACTAATTGAAAACTCAATAATCCATAGCGTTAGTCCAAAAGTTCTAAACGAGTTAGAATTGGACAAATCTAAAAACCTATTAATTATGAAAAAGCAATTACTTTTTTTGGCGATTGTGTTATCTGGTATAACATGCGCCACAGCTGCAACAGCAGGAAATGCTGTTTTAAATGGGGAAGATTTTAAAGATGCGCGCTATCGTTATTCACAACCAATTGTGTTTGTAGAGCGTGGTGTAGAATTTTTGATTTTCAAAGATGGCACATTCGATTTTAATACGTCGGTGAATTCCACATTTCCAAAAATCAGAAATTACAACAGACGCACTAATACCAGAAGAAATGTTACAAACAGAACATTTGGTGCACCAGGTACAGCCTATCATTATGGTGGCAGAGGTGTTTTGGTAACTCACGATACTTTTGGACGTGTAAGACGTGTCGGTAACGTGTTTATCAACTATGATAACCAAGGAAAAATAAAACGAGCAGGTTCCGTTTACATGGATTACAGAAGAGGTCGTTTGAGCCAAGTGGGTGGATTAAAAATTCTATATAACAGATATGGAAAAATTACCAAGACTAGAGGTCACGTAAACTTAAGCAACCAAGCTTGTGGTTTTTGTGGTGTTGCTGAATGCAGTACTGTCCATTATGATGATTTCTCACATAAAAGAAAATTTAAGAAAAAAAGAAAGCACAGAGACTATGAAGATTGGGACGTTGACGATTTCTATTACTATAAAAAGAACGATGAAATTTAAAAACCTAGAAGAATTAAAGATTGAGATTTGATTGTTTGTGATAGTCGCTAATTAAATATAATTGCGACTTACCAAAACCCTGAATATTTCCCCAAATATTTCAGGGTTTCTCATTTTAGCTGATTATCAAAGCGTTGCGTTTTTGGCACGCTGTTTGTAATTATCAATATGAGTTTAATTTTAAAACCCATTAATTATGAAACGGATTCTATTTTTATTTGCCACTATGGTTGCTTTTAGCACTGCGGCATTCGCATCAACCACCACAACATCAGAAGCAGAGGTTTCAATGAATAACTATGTGAGAGGTTATGGTAATTCTTTCATATTTAATGAAGGTGGAATTGAATTTTCTGTATTTGCAGATGGTCAATTCGACTTTTACATTCCGCAGTATGGACCAAACGTTAACGTTGGTATCAATACCAGAAACTTTAGCTTAAGCTTTAACTCAGGTTACGATTACAACCCTTACGTACAGTATGATGATTTTGGAGCCATTATTCAAATTGAAAATACACCAATTTATTATGATTATTATGGAAGGGTAAATCAAATTGGTGATATCATTATTAACTATACAGGTTTTGGACGCATTAACAGAATTGGTGGACTTAACGTCTACTACAGAAACAATGTTTTTTGGAGATATGATGGATTCATTAACGTGTATAATAGAGCTTATGTTTATAGACCATGGCACAGGTTTTACGCTGTACCACCAGCAAATTATTGTATTCTTAACGTAAATCCGTACAGAAGATATTATACTCCAGTAAGGTATGTTTATTACAGACCATACAGAAATAACGTGAGACACTATAACATAGGAAGACGAGGTTATAGAGATTACGGAAGAAGAACAAATTCTACTCGATATAGCAATAGATATGCTCAAACACCGCGAAATGCTAGGGAAAGAAGTGTCCAAACGCGCGTAAGAAGAGACAACGCGAGATATGCCAGTACGAGGTCTGCTCGCTCTAGAAACAGTAAGGCAATAGCTTCGAGAACAGGTGCAACACGTAATAATAAGAGTATTTCGAGAAACAACTCGAGAAGAAATGATAACGGAGTGGCAGCACGTTCCAACTCTAGTTTAAATAGAAATGCAAACAGAGGTTCATCGACGCGATCGAATACTGAAGTGAACAGAAACTCAAACAGAGGTACTTCTACTCGCTCAAATAAAAGAGTGAATAGAAATGACAATATGAGCACAACCACACGCTCTAATAATAGTGTAAATAGAGGCAACAATAGAAGCGCTACTTCCCGAAATAGCAATAGAGTTACACAAAAAATTAGAACTCAACGCAATAGCGGTGATATTGCTCAAAAAAGAAGTTCAAGAAAAAGTGTGACTCAGAACCGTACTTCTGTGTCCAATAGAAAAGTACAAACAAGAAAAAGTACCTCTGCCAGAAAACCGAGCATAACAAATAATCGTATATCTAGTAGAACAAAGTCACAAAGCACACCTAAAAGAAGTGTGTCTCAAAATAGAAGAAAAACGTCCTCGTCTGCTTCAAGAGCTAAAACAAACAGAAGCTCTAATAAAAGCACTTCGAGATCGAGTTCAAAACGAACACGAGGAAGAGGATAGAAGATTTTTTTTGGTTGGTTAGACAAGTCCCGTATGTAGTATGCCCCTAAGCACCTTACGGGACTTTCTTATTTATTCCTGCGCAGGTAGGAATCTCTTTATTAAATTACTTGAACTTCAATATTAAACTATTTCAACTTCAACCATTTTTTAATTTGTATTGAAATGTCCTCAGACAAATTCAACTTATATACAAATCCAAAATAAAATAATCCAATCACAGCAGATTTCAATATTATATTTATGACAGGATAAAATGGAAATTCCCAAAAGTAAAATACTAACGAAAAAACAATCAAAAGTAAAAACACCTTCAATGAATCCGTGCCAAACGGCTGCATATTAAATTTTCGCTTTACAAATCCAATTTTTAGAGTATTATAAATCACAACCGCCATAAATGTAGCAAATGCTGAACCTTCAATTCCATAAATGGGAATAAAGATGGCATTAAGCACAATAGCCATAATTGCCAGCAACACTCCGAAAAACAATACAATTCTATAATAATCACTGTTAAATAAAATAGCATTGTTATTCCCCAAACAATTATCGTACAGTTTCGCCAAACTCACCAAAAACACTACAAAGAGCCCACCTGTAAACTCATTTGGTAGTATTTGGTAAAGCTGATTGATATTAAGAATAATTAAGAGGAATATAAATCCACTAACAATGAGCAAACTCAACGAACTCCGTTTATATAAATCTGCCAAAGCGCGTTTGTCCTTTTGGTTGAGGTATTGAGCCGTAAGCGGCATCATAATTTGGTGCATGGCACGTTGTGGCACTGCAATAACCGTAGCTATGAAAATGGCAACACTGTAATAGGCTACGTTTTCTATTTGCATCATTCGTCCTATCATAAATTTATCGATATCCAGTATGAGCATTGCTACAGAACCTGCGATGATTATTAAACCTGCATATTTTAATACATTTGGTAGTTTTTCGATTTTTTGAAATTTCAATCTAGGCAATCGCAACGAGTAAGCATACATTTGCATTAGAAACATTCTCAATAAATAAACCAGTACCAAACCAACCATAAAATGTTCTACTGTTAGCCATTCTAAATACACGGCAAACAATAATATCATGATACAAGCCCTATGAAAAATCTCTTTCATTATGTTTCCAAAAACAGTTTGCATATGCACTTTGGACCACGCAAAGAAAATTTCAAAGTAAGACATGGATATGGCCAAAACTAAAATGTGCCAAACATAATTACCGACTATCGGGTTTTCGTTAGAGAGCAATGTACCGATGGTATCATAGGCAAAAAAACCTATGATGGATACTGGAATAATGAATACCAAAGGCAAAAACAGCATTAACGTTAAAAAGCTATTGATACTATTTTTTGTTTTAAAAGATGAATAGAATTTAATTATCGCATTATGTACTCCAAATGCAGTAAACGGCATCATAATATTAGCTGCAGAGAGTACAAAGGCAACGAGACCGTAATACTCATCCGTTAAAAAATTGGTGTAAAGAAAAAGGGTGTTAATTGCCCCAATGCCAAAACCTGCATAGGTGCTTATCGTGTTTTTAAGAGATTGATTGAGGATGATACCCATTGGTGCAAATTACAACTATAAAATGTCAATTTTCAAAAATGCGTATTGGATGAAATTATTTCAACAATATTGCAAGTTTCTCTGTTAAGGCTTTTCTGCTATAGGGCTGTAATCCAATTGGCTTGATTATTAATTCACCATTTTGATATGCGCTGAACCAATCCATAATCTGAATTTTCAATTCATCTTTTTGGTTATAATTGAAATACAATCCTGTATTGGTTTTTCTAATAATTTGTTCAACATCTGAATCTCGTGGTCCAATCGCCAAAATTGGTGTTTCTGAAACCATGTACTCGAATAGCTTACCAGGAATAATGGCTTTTGTGTCTTCAGAATCAATTTCAATTAACAATAAAACTCTGGATTTTTGTTGATAGTTTAAAGCTTCATCGTGATCGACGTAGCCCACAATATTTAAATAGTCTTTTAAGTGAAAATGGTGAATACCTTCAACAACATCATCACTCACCACACCAACCAAATTTAATTGCAAAGCTTTTGAAAACGCATCATTTTCAAGGACCAATTCTGAAAGTACTTCCCAAAGAATTTCTGGATTTCTATCGGATAAAAGTGAACCTATATGGGATATCGTAAATTTTTCATCCTTCCCTTCTACTCCTACAGAATGCGTGTCGTAACCGTTTGTGATTACCGATATAGTTCGATTTGTTTTTTTCTCAAATTCGTTTTTGGTATGTTGGCTCGTCACCATAATTCCATCTGCCGAATTTAGGACTTTGGATTCTAACTCTAGGTGTTTTTGTTTAGAGCTTTCCGTCAGCTTCAACGCTTTATGGTAACCGATTGTGGTCCAAGGATCCCTGAAATCTGCAAGCCATTTTAGATCAAATTTTTCTTTAAGTTGAAGTCCAATTAAATGTAAACTATGCGGTGGACCCGTAGTGACAATAGTTTCAATATTATTTTTTTGAATATATTCTGAAAGAAATTCAACCGAAGGTTTAATCCAGTTTTTACGTGCATCTGGAATAAAAAAATTACCTCTAATATATAGCATCATTTTCTCTATAAAAGATTGCTTTTTGGCTTTAGGAATCACACCAGAACTGATTTTTTTTGATTTTCCTTTTGAGAATAAATTGGCCAATCCATAAGGCTCATTTATGGGCTGTTTTAAAATGGTAATATCACTTGGAATTTCAGCAATTAAACTATCATCAGTAATCGGGTAATTTGGGTTTTCTGGACAGTAAACTATAGGCTCAATCCCAAAATCAGGTAAATATTTTACAAATTTTAGCCAACGTTGAACACCAGGTCCACCCGCTGGCGGCCAGTAATAAACTATTATGAGAACTTTTTTGTGACTCATAAATTTTAGTCTTGATCAGGCTGAAATCTTTCTTTTTTGAATAAGTAATACAATCCTAATAAAAATAGGATACCAAAAATAGCTGAACTCGCCAATGCAATAGTACTACCGGTCTCAACCACTTGTGGTTCAAATTTAAACTCAATTATATGCTTACCTTTTGGGATTTCCATCGCACGGAGTACGTAGTTGACGCGTTGGTGTGGCACTAAATTTCCGTCTAAATATGCATTCCAACCTTGTTGGTAATACACTTCAGAAAATACAGCAAAACCTTTATTCTGATTATTGGATTCGTATTTTAAATAATTTGGCTGGAATTCCTTTAGTTCAATAGATGCCGTAGAATCAACTTGGTAAGTTGTATCAAGATCATATTCGGTTAAAATCGATTTTTGGATAACTGCCCCAACCTTTGTATTTAAACTATCTAATGCTGTAATTTCAATATTGGCATTTGCAACAGGTTTTAACTTTGAAACAAACCATGCGTTGCCATTAGCATCTTCATTGGTATATGGAAATATTTGTCCTTCCTGTTCTGCTATAATATATTTGGTATTGAGCATATTAATGACATTCATGTTGTTCTTATACACATGAAAATCTAATAATTCGTCCATGCGTCCCAACTTGGCAGCATGATATCCAAATAACGAATTATGAAAATACGCAGCTCGTCCCGGACGTCCCTGACCTTCGGAAGACATATCCAATACTCTAAAATGACCATCGTCTTTTAATATTTCTTTGTCGGCAACATTGGGTTGGTAAGGTTTGTCTACTTTTATTGCTGATTGAAAATTATCATTGTTCACATATTGTCTATCAACCACGACTAGATCAAAAATTATTAGCACAGCGAAAACAACTACCACTAGTTTTTCAGATAATTTTTTCTTTAAAAACAGGTATACTGTTCCTGCTGATAGTAATACTAAAATTAATGTTCTTATCGTATCGAACGTAAAAAGCGCTTTTCGATCCTCGATTACAGCATTTATAAATGGTTGTCCGTATGCCTGAATATATTGGTCATCTCGTAAACCTTCAAAATCGAATAAAACCGATTTAAACAATAAAAATACCACAGCTAAACCAGATGTAATTGCGACCGTATATTTCAAGGCTTTCAACTTTTCTTCGTCCTTCTGAAAATCATTAAAAAGTCTTACCAATGCAAAAATGCCTAGAATTGGTATACATAATTCCAATATGACCTGAATGGAGCTCACTGCCCTGAATTTATTATACAACGGCACATAATCAATAAAGAAATCTGTTAGGAAACCTAAATTCTTTCCATAGGATAGTAAAAGAGATAAAATTGTGCCACCAACAAGCCACCACTTTAATCGACCTTTAACTAAAAACAGACCTAAAACGAATAGAAAAATTATAACTGCACCTACATAAGCAGGCGCTTCCACAATTGGTTGATCTCCCCAATACATTGGTGCCTTTTTTGATGCTTCCAAGGCTTCAATCGGTGAAGCTCCAAGATTGACGTAAGCTTTATAGGTTTCAGAATCTCTACCAACATCCTCGGTATTACCACCACCCATAAATTTAGGTATGTAAAGGTTGAAGGTTTCGAGAATCCCGTAACTGTATTCAGTAATATATTCTTTGCTTAGACCTGTGGTCTCAGCTTTTTGGGAGCCATCTGCGTTGATAGTCAACTCACTTTTTCCTCGTGTACTTTCCTTAACGTATTCTTGGGTTGCCATGATATTTGTGGCATTGAGTCCCACTGCCAAAATAGCTGCTATAGAGAGTAATCCAACGGATTTAAAAAAATGCGGTAAAAGTTTTTTTCGATACGCATCGATTAAATAAGACAAACCTAGCACAATGACCAATAATAACAAATAATAGGTCATTTGATAATGATTAGCCACAAGCTCTAAACCAAGTGCTACCGTTGTGAGCAGAAACCCGAGTATATATTTTTGCCTAAATGTTAGAATGATGCCAGACAGAACCAAGGGCATATAAGCAATAGCATGTGCTTTTGAGTTGTGTCCCACTCCGAGAATAATAATTAAATAGGTCGAAAATCCAAATGCTAAAGCACCCAAAGCTGCAAGCTTAAAATCTACTTTAAGTGATAATAGTAAAATATAAAACCCAAGAAAATAAAGAAACAAGTAGTCCGCCGGTCGTGGCAAAAACCGTAAGGTTAAATCGAGTTTTTTTATATAATTATGAGGGTATTTTGCACCGAGTTGATACGTCGGCATTCCACCAAAAGCACTATTGGTCCAGTAAGTTTCTTCTCCTTCAGTTTTAGCAAATTCCTTTTGCTGTTGCGCCATGCCAATGTAATGCATGATATCGCTTTGAAACATTTTTTTACCCTTTAATACTGGGCTAAAATAAGCTAGTGATAAAACGATAAATCCTATTAAAATAAGAAAATGTGGCAATAAACGCTTAAAAGAAAATGACATGCACTTTAAGTTTGAAGGTCAGAGTTGAAAAGTAATTATTTTTTTTGAGAATCTAGGAGGTATTTGAGTTTCAAAAAACAAATAAACTAATCAATCTCTTCGTAATCAATATATTCACCAACTTTTTCGTTAGAAGACTTATCTTGATTAGGCATTTTATCTATTACCGTTTCACCTTCTTTTTGCTTTTGTTGCTTTCTTGTCTGATTTGGATGTGGTCTTCCGCCAAATTGTTGGCCAAATTTTTCTTCGGCTTTTTTAGCCACAAATCGCATAAGTAACGGAGCAAATAATCTTGCCAATATCTTAAAGCCGAAATAAAGGAGTAAAATAATTAATATGGTTCGTAATAATCCCATGGCCGAAGCTTCTTGTAGCATAACTTAATTAATATTCAAAAATACAATTATCCCTATTTATATTCCGTTATAATTCCTTAAAAAAACTATAAAATATCTATATTTGAATTTAAACTAGACTCCAATGAGATCATTAAAAATTGTTTTTTACCTACTTATATTTACATCAATTAATTCAGTTTTTGCACAATACACAGAGGTCATAAATTCTAATCGTCCAGGTGTGTCTGAAAGTGCTTTTGCTGTTGGAACAAATGTTTTACAGTTTGAAATTGGAGGTTTTACCGTTAAGGAAGAACATTCATTGAGAAATTATGAGGTTTCTGGATTCGGTATTGATTTCGCCGCTCGTTACGGTCTGCTTTTTGAAGAATTGGAAATTCAGATGGACGGTGTTTACCAGAATGATACACAAACGTTTTTTGCGGGTCAAATCCCAATCGAAGAGCCACGTTCTAATTTTAGAAATTTTACCATTGGCGCAAAATATTTAATTTATGATCCTTATAAAAATGCGGAAGAAGACAAACCAAATTTATACAGTTACCACGCTAATAGACAATTTAAATGGAAATCGTTAATACCAGCTGTAGCTGTCTATGCAGGTGCCAATTTTGACACAACTGGTAATCCATATACTGCACCAGACGTTGAAGGTATTAGTCCAAAGATAATGATTTCTACCCAAAATAATTTTAATGGTGGTTGGGTATTTGTTATGAATTTGATAAAAGATAGAATTGGTTCTGATTTTTCAGAATTTCAATATGTTTTTACACTTACCCATTCTTTTAGCCCGCAATGGGTTGTTTTTGGAGAAGCACAAGGCATTAACAGCGATTTTTACGCAGACAATATTTTTAGATTTGGTGGCGCGTATTTATGGACAAGAAATTTTCAACTAGACACAAATATTGCCTTTAACACCAAGGATACTCCATCAGTTTTTAGCATCGCTTTTGGCGCTTCTTATCGGTTTGACTTTCATAAGGATAAAGAGAATTGATGATTATAATTTAAAAATAACTTGTTGAAAATGAAACACAACTACTGTATTGAATGATTACAATTAAAGAAGCCACCACCAAAAAAGAATTGAGAACTTTTGTTAAGTTTCCTTTTCAACTTTATAAGGATTCAAAATTTTGGGTGCCACCAATAATAAGGCAAGAACTTGAAACTTTTAATAAAGAGAAAAATCCTATTTTTAAAGATGCAGAAGCCCGTTTTTTCTTGGCTTACAAAAATGACCAAGTAGTAGGGAGAGTTGCGGCTATTATCAATTGGCTCGAAGTAGACAAACAGCAAATTAAGAAAATGCGCTTTGGCTGGTTTGATTTTATTGATGATCTTGATGTAAGTAAATCGCTTATGGAAAAAGTGGAAGCCATTGGCCGAGATTATAACTTAGAATATGCAGAAGGTCCTGTAGGGTTTTCAAATTTAGATAAGGTTGGAGTGATGACAGAGGGTTTTGACAGTATTGCACCTATGATTACGTGGTACAATCACCCCTATTACGTTAACCATTATTTAGCTCATGGCTATGAAGTGGAAAAATCTTATTCCGAAAGTAAGTTCCCTTTTGCAAATGTTAAGCCTGAGTTCTTCAAAAAAGCTCAAGAACTAATCAAAAGACGTTATAATCTTAGAGCATTAAAATTCAGCAAAACTGAAGAGGTGATGCCTTATGCGGATCGCATGTTTGATTTATTTAACAAAAGCTACTCATCATTAGCTTCATTTGTTGAAATTACTGATATTCAAAAAGAATATTTTAAAAAGAAATTTATCAGTTTCGTCAATCCAGATTACATTAAGTTTGTGGTGGATAAAGACGATAACCTTGTTGGATTTGCGATTGTGATGCCAAGATTTGCTGAGGCGCTTCAAAAAGCTAATGGTAAATTATTCCCGTTTGGATTTAGTCATATTTTAAAGGCTAAGAAGAACAGTAAAGACGTGATTTTTTATCTCATTGGTATACATCCAGAATATCAAAACAAAGGTGTTCATGCAGTAATTTTTAATGAATATTATGAAACTTTTACTAAAAAAGGAATTAAGACTTGTTATAGGACACCTGAATTAGAAGATAACGAAGCGATACACAAAATATGGAAACATTTTGATCCGGAAGTCTATAAAAGAAGAAAAACATTTAGAAAAAACTTGAATTAAAAAAAATGCCATCAAAATTGATGGCATTTTTACATTTATTTAGGTTGAAATTACTCACCCATTGAAGCCATTAATTTGGCTGACATTCTTTTGTATGTTCCGTTAAGTAGACGTTCTCTAATCGCATCAAAAGCGTCTAAAGTTTCCTTTACATCTTGTAAAGTATGTGTTGCAGTAGGTATCATTCTAAGTAAAATCATTCCTTTAGGTATTACAGGATAAACTACTATAGAACAGAATATTCCATAATTTTCACGTAAGTCTCTTACAAGTGCCATAGCTTCAGGAATACTTCCTTTTAGATATACCGGTGTTACACAACTTTGAGTTGTTCCAATATCAAATCCACGTTCTTTTAGACCAGATTGTAATGCGTCTACTATCTTCCAAAGATTTTCCTTTAATTCTGGCATAGTACGCAACATATCCAACCGCTTCAATGCACCAACTACTAATTGCATCTGCAACGATTTAGCGAACATTTGAGAACGCAAGTTGTATTTCAAATAATCTATGATTTCTTGGTCTGCAGCTATAAAAGCTCCTGTACTTGCCAACGATTTGGCAAAGGTTGCAAAATAGACATCGATATCGTCTTGAACGCCTTGCTCCTCACCTGCCCCAGCACCAGTTTTTCCTAAAGTACCAAAACCGTGAGCATCATCTACAAATAATCTGAAGTTATATTTTTTCTTAAGCTCAACAATCTCTTTTAATCTACCTTGCTCACCACGCATACCAAACACACCTTCTGAAATCACTAAAATCCCACCTCCAGTTTGTTCAGCCATTTTTGTAGCACGGTCAAGATTTTTTTCTAAGCTTTCAATATCATTGTGCTTATAGGTAAAACGTTTACCATGGTGCAGTCTCACACCATCAATAATGCATGCGTGTGCATCAACATCGTAAACAATAATATCATCTTTGCTTACTAAAGCATCAACAGTAGATACCATGCCCTGATAACCAAAGTTCAATAAATAAGCGGCTTCCTTATTTACAAATTCCGCTAGCTCATTCTGTAATTTTTCGTGCAAATCTGTGTGACCAGACATCATCCGTGCTCCCATTGGGTATGCAGAGCCATATTCTGCAGCTGCTTCAGCATCTATCTTTCTTACTTCAGGATGATTGGCTAATCCTAGATAATCATTAATACTCCAAGTGATCACATCCTTTCCTTGAAATTTCATTCTATTGGAAATTTGACCTTCTAGCTTTGGGAAAACAAAGTAACCTTCTGCTTGAGCAGCCCATTTACCAAGTGGTCCTTTGTCCCTATAAATCTTTTCGAATAAATCCTTCATCTGTTGCCTTTGCTATTAATCATCGTTTATTTCCATATTAATGCATAAACGACATGTTAAAATACTGTTAATTTAGTCTTAGTTAGTTGATGCAAAATTACTTAATTAAATGATGATTGCATAATTTATTTAATCTAACTATTCACTAAGTTTTAAACATAAAAAACCTATCATAAAGTCTTCTCAATGATAGGTTAATATGATTATAAGTCTGATTATTTAATATATTCTATTGATGCAATCGCTTCACTTTTACTATCAAAAAAGCCTTGTGCCTCCATCCATTTATCACTGTAAACTTTACTCATGTATCGTGAACCGTGATCGGGAAATACTACAACCACCTTATCTGTTGGCTTGAACTCCCCTTCTTCATTTAATTGTTTTAAAGCCTGCATGGCAGCACCACTGGTGTAACCCACAAAGAGCCCTTCAGAATTGGATATTTCCCTAGCTGTATGCGCACTTTCTTCGTCCGTAACTTTTATAAATTTATCTATTAGATCGAAATCTGTTGCGGTTGGAATCAAGTTTTTGCCTAAACCTTCAATTCTATATGGGTAAATTTCCTTATCATCAAACTCACGGGTTTCGTGATATTTTTTTAATACGGACCCATATGCATCAACACCAATCACTTTGACATTTGGATTTTGCTCCTTTAAATATTTTGCAATACCTGAAATTGTTCCTCCAGTTCCACTACAAGCAACCAAATGGGTAATCTCGCCATTAGTTTGTTCCCATAATTCTGGTCCTGTAGTACTATAATGAGCGTCAAGATTCAATTGATTGAAATATTGATTGATGTAAATAGAACCTTTAATTTCTTCGTGTAGCCGTTTAGCAACTTCATAATAAGACCGAGAATCATCTGCCGCCACATGTGCTGGACAAACATAAACCTTAGCTCCCATGGATTTGAGCATGTCTATCTTATCTGCTGAAGATTTTGAACTTACTGCTAAGATACATTCGTACCCTTTAATGATACTGACCATCGCAATACTGAAACCAGTGTTGCCAGAGGTTGTTTCGATAATTGTATCACCTGGAGTTAAAATGCCCTGACGTTCGGCCTCTTCAATAATATGTAATGCTATTCTGTCTTTTGAGGAATGACCAGGATTAAATGCTTCTACTTTTGCATAAAAATCGCCGTTGAAATCGGCGGTCATTTTATTTAATTTGATAAGCGGAGTACTTCCTATAAGTTGAAGAACGTTATCAAACACATTTTTGTTTTTTTCCATAAATGCTTTTTAATTTTTAATGACCAAACAGAATTTGGACACCAAAACCTTGCAAAAGTAACATTTTTTTTTGAATTATTTAGATATGCCCTCAAGGTCCAACAGAAACGCAAATTCTAATGCATTCTCTTTTAAGCTCTCATATCTACCTGAAGCTCCACCATGACCAGCATCCATATTAGTCTTTAGGTAGAGTTGATTGTGATCGGTTTTCATTTCTCTTAATTTGGCTACCCATTTGGCAGGTTCCCAATATTGTACTTGCGAATCATTAATTCCAGTAGTAACCAACATATTAGGATAAGCTTTTTGTTGTATGTTATCGTACGGTGAGTAAGACTTTATATAATCGTAATACAATTTATCATTCGGGTTGCCCCATTCGTCATATTCTCCTGTGGTTAGTGGAATAGAATCATCCAGCATTGTAGTAACTACATCCACAAAAGGAACCGCCGCAACGATTCCGTTGTACAACTCTGGAGCTTCGTTAATTATGGCTCCCATTAACAATCCACCTGCACTTCCGCCCATGGCATAGAGGTGTTTGGAAGAGGTATATCTTTCTTTAATTAAATGTAAAGAGCATGCAATAAAATCTGTAAACGTATTTTTCTTGTTTAACAATTTCCCATTTTCATACCATGGTCTGCCGAGGTATTCTCCTCCTCGGATATGGCATATGACATATATAAAACCTCTATCAAGCAAACTTAGTCTTATAGTGGAAAAATATGGATCTAAAGTTGAACCATAGCTTCCATATGCGTACTGTAATAAAGGGTTTGAGCCATCTTTTTTAATTCCTTTTCTATATACAACAGACATTGGTATTTTAGTACCATCTTCTGCAGTTGCCCAAATACGTTCTGATGAGTAATTGTCTTTATTAAATTTACCACCTAAAACTTCTTGCTCTTTTAACACCACTTGTTTTTTAGTGCGCATATTAAACTCAATGACCGAAGTAGGTGTGGTAAGAGAATTATAGACATACCTTAACGTTTCAGTGTCAAAATCTACGTTGGTACCTGTATAAAGTGTATAAGTCTCATTATCAAAATTTAGATAATAATCTTCGGTACCATCCCATTTCATTATTCTTATTTGATTGAGACCATTACTTCTCTCGCTCACAACTAGATAGTCCTTAAAAATATCGATATCTTCAATCAACACTTCGTCGCGATGTGGCATAACTTCGTTCCAATTCTCGATGGATCTTTTGTTTTCTTCAACCTTCATAAGTTTAAAGTTAACAGCCCTATCCTTATTGGTTACTATATAAAAGTGTTTCTTGTAATGGGAAATAGAATATTCTAGACCGCGGATACGTTTATGAAACACTTCAAACTTTCCATTAGGCTCATCTGCATTTAAAATATGATACTCATTAGTAAGTGTGCTATAGGAGGCAATGGTGATATATTTTTTTGATTTTGTTTTAAATACCGCAACACCAAACGTCTCATCACCTTCTTCAAAAACCAATTGATCCTCGCTTTCTCCCAAAGTATGCCTATACACTTGATATGACCTCAGTGTTACTTCATCTTTTTTGGTATAGAACAAGGTTTTATTATCATTGGCCCAGCAAGATGAACCAGTTGTGCTCAGAACACGGTCCTTTTTCACCTCATTATTTTCTAAATTCTTTATGTGTATGGTATAGTTTCTTCTTCCTGTTGTATCTATGCCATAGGATACCAATTTATTATCAGGACTCACGCTAATACCTGCGAGCTTAAAATAACTATGACCTTCTGCCATTTTATTGCAGTCAAAGAGTAATTCTTCGGGATTGACGAGGGATTCTTTTTTACGAGTATAAATAGGATACCCTTTTCCTTTTTCAAATTTTGTAATGTACCAATATCCGTTGTATTTATAGGGTACTGACTCATCATCCTCTTTGATGCGAGCTTTCATTTCTTCAAACAAATCATTCTGAAATGTTTTAGTGTGAGCCAATTTATTATCACAATACTCATTTTCTGCATTTAGATATTTAGTGACTTCTGGATGTTGTCGATCCTTCATCCAAAAGTAATGGTCAACGCGTTTATCACCATGTTTTTCGATTTCATGTGCGATTTTTTTTGCTATAGGTGGTTGAATATTCGGAATATCTGTCATTGGATTTATAGAGATTTTAATCTGAAAAGTGCCGCAATTTACTAATTTTACAACTTATTAATTTAAAACAAAGAATTATGTTTGGAGATATGATGGGTATGATGAATAAGCTCAAGGAAGCCCAAAAAAAGGTCGAAGCAACTAAAGAACGACTAAAAACTGTATTGATTGATGAGGCCAGTAAAGATGAGAAACTCAAAGTTACAATTACCGCGAATAGAACTATTAAATCTATCTCTATTGATGATGCACTTCTGGAGGATAAAGAAATGCTTGAAGATTATCTCATATTAACCGTTAATAAAGCTATTGAAGAAGCCACCAGAATTAACGAGGCGGAAATCGCTGCCGTTGCAAAAGAAGGTATGCCCAATATACCTGGATTATAAAATCTGAACTTCTTAAAATGATTTTATAAACATTTATCTATCAGCACGTTAAAATTATAAACGTGGCATAAAATGCACATTTCACAGATGAAGTGTAAAGTCATTCTCTTCACCTAATAGTTTAGTACTTTATCTAATAAAAAAACAACATTACTCGCTCGGATTTATATTTGTTATAACTATTAATAAATTAATCAATCTTGTTATTATGAAAAATTTAACTAAACTCTTATTCTTAGCGGTTTTTGTCTTGGTCGCTTCGTGTGAAAAGGAAAAGACAGAAGAAGAAACTACGCTTCAGGAAAGAGAAATCTTACTGGAAAATGAAATCATAGTTTCTGATGGTCAAGAAGACCCAGAGCTTATTTTTACTCCACAGAGCGAGGAAATGAGAGAGGGTGTAAACATGGGATTCTCAAACACTACTAGTGGTGCAACAGTTGTACAGACTTATAATGTTATTGATGCTGATAGAGCACCATTTGGAAGCCAACAACCAACTTCTAACTTTTGGTGGTCTGAATCGCCTGACGCAGATGATTATTTTGATGCTTCAACTTACTTTTCTCAAAATGAAGACAATCAACTAACATTTACAGAATACAGTAACGGAACCGCCAATATTACTGGTTCTACTGTAAGAGGAACATGTGTAGTGACATTGAATGTTTGGTTAAAGAACAAAAAATCATTTGCTGAATGGTCTGCTATTGGTGGAGAACACAAAAAAGAAGGTACAGCAGGTAATGCTTCAAATTCAGATGACATGAACTTTTATGTCATAGACCATACAAGAAGTACTGTTAGTGCTGCTGGTGGAGATTGTGTACAAGAGGGTAACTTCGGTTTAACACAAAGACCTGATCCTAATGATCCAGACACACCTAACTTCGGCGCTCATGTTGGTCCAGGTGGAGCAAATTACGATTCTAATGTTGGAGCTGATGGCTTAAGTACTTGGGGTTGGTTAATTGATCCTGTTTCTTGTGACCCGTTATGGTTAATTGATTTTAACTTTAGAATTGAAGTTGCGGAAGATGAGTGTAACGATTGTATTGGAAAAGTTACAGATTTAACTTTAAACTGGGATTGGCATAATGATTATAGAGTAAGAGTTTACCAACGTTACGAAAACACTTGCTATGCGACTAAAATCTTTGACGAAACAGTTGGTGCAGGAGAAAACTTCTCTTTTAGCGGATCTAACCACGATGGAAGTCTTGGTAAGTGGGCTTATATCTACGTAGGCAACTGCTATTACACTAAAATCAGAACCAATTGTGATTTAAATATCGGACCTGGATACGTTAAAGGTGTGCTAGAGGTAGTTTCTGGTAATAGCTCTCAAGGTGGTGAACTTTGTGAGTACGTTAAGGAAGACAATAAGTGTCACAGACACTGGTATTGCTACTACAATTTAGATTATTGCTACTACTATTACTAATTAGTAATATGATGTAATAAAATAAAGGAGGCTTATGGCCTCCTTTTTTTTTCGCTATAATTATTCTGAAAAATCCTGACCTATTACGACCAAAACTAATTATCTGAATTCTATATTATTATTCAAATTTATTTTTTCGTATAAACTAATTTAAAGACTGGGTTAAAAATTATGAACAACACGTAATAAACGTTTTTGTTGTTAAAAAACAATAATAAAATCCTATATGAAATATTATTATAATCTTTACTTATAAAACTGGATAATGGATAAGCTTCTGTTTTACTTACCTCTTGCATAGTAGCTTTAACATCTTTTAATTTTATGGTGGATTTTAACATCCTTACCATCATAAAAAAAACAAAAGATTGCTGCCTAGTTTTTAATCTTTTGATTGATTCAGGGTTTTCAGAATTTGTCTCTAACTTACTTATTAACCCATCAAAAACCATTGCGGCATTTCTGTTGTCATCGATTATTTTAAGATAATGCTGTGGCTCTTTACTCGTCATAGCAGATTCTGGCACAATTAAATGCCGATGTGCATCAATTGGTAAATGAGCCATATGTTTGGCTTTTGTAAAAAGTTGAGCTGTGATTATAGCATCCTCCATCCATCGATCTTCAATAAACCTTAGTTGTGTTGAATCAATAAACTCTTTTTTTATTAAATACCACCAAACTTCGTTTTGGTATAACTCGGTTGCCAAATAATCTATACCATTTATGATTTTTGTAAGCACAATATCCTTTAAATCTGGTTGTTCATGAAATAAATCAGAATTATAGGTTTTTCTAGATCTAAAAGTTAATATATCTAAGTCATGTAATTTTATGGTTTCTAACAGTAATTTTACCACATTATTTGCTAGATAGTCGTCTGGGTCAATAAAGTAAATATAGTTACCACTGGCCAAGTCTATACCTTTGTTTCTGGCACTCCCAACTCCACCATTTGTTTTTGAAACTAATTTTATCTGTGGAAATTTGTTTGCATATTCCTTTGGCACTTCTAAACACTCTTCAGGAGAGCCATCATCAATGATTATAATTTCATACTCATGTTCACTTAAATTTTGAGATAACAAACTGTCTAGGCAAGTTGCCAAATATCTCTCGGCTTTATAAAAAGGTATTACAATACTTAAATCCATCCTATGATTCTAATGAATTCTGATTTGTTCTGTGATAAAATATATTTTTGAATGCTATAAGAGGGTAAAACAATCGTATTCTATTAATTATAAACAAGAGAAGCTTATACTTCAAACTATCATACTCTTTTCTAATAAAATTTATAATCGGATAAGCATCAACTAATTCTAATTCTTTAATATTCCTTTTGATATATTCGAGACTAAATGGATATTTTACCATATTCACCATATGAAAAAAAGTAAAAATATCTCGTCTATGACTGAGATTTTGAAGCATTATTACGTTCTTTCTCAAATCATCTTGTTTAAGATTGTTTATGATTTTACTTAAATTAATGATCATCATCTGAGAATAAAATAAACGTTTTTTAATGATTTCAAAATTACTGCTTCGCATAAGCGAATCATTCGTTTGCACATACCTATGAATTCTCAATGGCAAATACGCAATTTGCTTAGCCCTTAAAAGACAGTGGAGTGTAAACTCAACATCTGCATTATATTCATTATTGTTAAAAACCATTTGATGCGTTTCTAGAAAAGTTCTCTTAACAAAATACCACCAAATTTCATATCGCATTTTCCACTCTTTTTCCAAGAGTTCTCTTCCTGAAATTATTTCAAATTCTTTCTCCGTAATGGGTGTTGAAAGGGTGGTCCTGCTAAAATCTTTTGTTTCTAAGGTTTTAAAACAAATTAGATCCACGTCCTGTCCCGAGGCAATATCCAATAAAATGGATAAGCAATTATGGACAATATAATCATCTGCATCCAAATTGTAGATGTAGTCACCTTTAGCAAGCTTTAGCAACTTATTTCGTGTGGAATAACAACCAGAATTGGATTCTTTATAAAGCTGAATATTATTATATAATTTCATATAATCCTCAACAATAGTCACAGAATTATCTTTAGAGCCATCATCCATTATAATGATTTCATAATCATCTTCAGATAAGTCTTGTTTAAGCAAACTATTTAGGCAATTACCAATGTTGTCTTGTGCGTTGTACATCGGTATTAAAACACTAATTTTCATTATTCTATATAAATTTCTGTGAAAATAGCGGTTCTAAAATTGAGGAATAAAATTATTCGCTAATGTGGTTAATAAAACTTTGAAATTATAAAGTTTTTAAAATTTCTAATAATCTTGAATGCATTTCGTCAGTATAATCCAAATGAGTGACCATGCGTAATTTATTGCTTCCCATACCAATGATGCGGACGTTTTTACTATTCAACTTTTCGAGGAAATGAGTTTCACTTACAGTTTTATTAAGTTCAAAAATAATGATGTTGGTTTCAATGGGTTCTACTTTTTTTACAGCGTCAACTCTAAAAAGCATCTTACCTATTTCTTGTGCTTTTTTGTGATCTTCGGATAAACGCTCATAATGATTATCTAAAGCATAAAGTCCTGCTGCAGCTGCAAAACCGACTTGTCGCATTCCTCCACCCAAAATTTTGCGTATACGTATTGCTCCTTTCATGAGCTCCTTCCTTCCAATTAACACAGAACCCATTGGGCATCCTAGTCCTTTGCTTAAACATACCGATATAGTATCAAATAAGCCTCCATACTGTTTTGGACTTTCCCCTTTAGCCACTAGCGCGTTCCAAAGTCTAGCCCCATCTAAATGATAACCCAAACCGTGCTCAGTGGCCACCTTTCTAATTTCTTGAAGTTCATCGAAATCCCAGCAAGCTCCCCCTCCCTTATTTGTGGTGTTCTCTATTGCTATAAGTGATGTTAACGGACTATGATAAAAATCAGGCGGATTGATGGATTCCTTAGCTTGTTCCGCAGTAAACATCCCTCGATGGCCATCTATCAATTTACATGAAATACCACTGTTAAAGGATGCTCCACCACCTTCATAATTATAAATATGTGCGTACTTATCACAAATAACCTGTTCACCAGGATTAGTATGCAATTTTAATGCAGCTTGGTTGGCCATACTTCCGGTTGGAAAAAAAAGCGCGTCGTCCATCCCAAACATTTCTGCAAGTTTTTTCTCTAGAGCATTAACCGATGGGTCTTCTTTATAAACATCATCACCAACGTTAGCCGAAAGCATAGCGTCTAACATGCCCTTCGTTGGTTTTGTAATAGTATCGCTTCTTAAGTCTATTGTCATTTTAAATTTTTTTGATACGAATTTCACTAATTTTCACTAATTATAAACTGTAAGGCATGACAATTCGTGCAAATCCGCGAAATTAGTGTCTAATCTAATGTAATATAATCACAACCACCACTCCCAATTGGCGAACCATCTGGTATCTGCGGTGAACTTTCAATTTTGAATTGTTCCGGATGTTCGTAAAAATCTTTTATCATTAAACCGTATTGCATTTTAATTGCATCGGTTGACAAGCTGTTTTTTGCCACATCAAGAATTGTTTTATTCGCAATTGCTTTAACTTGAAAATAAGAGTTATCATTTACGGCTAAATTCATTATATACTTTAAAACATTAGCATTTATTTGATGTTGAATTTCTGATAAATAGCTATTGCTTAATTCCTTTTTGAAAGAAACTTTCATTATAGCATCAATAACATCTTCCAAACTCAATTGCCCATCGTTTAAACTTTTTTGAAGTACTAAACGGTTGGCGCGCTGAGGATGCAATAAAAATTTCAGTGTCATATCGCTTGCCGTATTTGCTGCACTCAATGGATCAAAAGCCACGCCTGTTTTGCCCTTGAATGATTCACGGCTACGATTGTAACCAAAGGCTCTTGGTGGAAATAAATTGAGTTTATCTCTAGGGATTGCTAAAATTTCAGCATCTATAGTTTTTAAAATAGCATCTAAAGTTTCCCTTTGTAATTTAACGTCAACTGGTTCCGTTATTAATTGGCCATCACCTTTTACAGCATAATTATAATCCAACCCACCAATGACCTTAGTTGCAGCTTCAACTTGATAGCGGTGGTAAAAATAAAGAGGTACAAAAACATCTTCTAAAACCGAATATGGTTCGTAGCTCTTAATATTATCTTTTGAAAAATTTTTTATGGCTTGCTCGCGTAAATTTAAAACATCGTTTAACTCTTCTGCTGGTGTTTTTCCATTATCCCATAAATGTGCTAAAGCATGTGCACCGCCTGATGCTCTGGCATCGGAATCCGTAATAAAACGGAGACCCTTATCTTGTGCTTCTTTCAATATATTTTTTAAAGCTTTCTCTTTATCAGTTGATTTTTTAAAATCCGAATAGCTATATGCAACCGTTACTTTATCCCATTCTCCAATACCAGTTGCATAGGCATCGCTAAAATCAATTTCACTATTTTTAACTGTTATCTGCGGATGCGGATAGTCCATAACTGATGCTCTATTATTGGTACTTGCGGCAAAATTATGAGCAAAGCCAATAGTGTGACCAACTTCATGTGCACTCAATTGTCTTATCCTTGCCAATGCCATCTCTAACATGGGTTGGTAGTTATCATCGCTTTCTGCAAAGGGTTGATTCATTAATGCTTGTGCAATCATAAAATCCTGACGAATACGTAAACTGCCCAAACTTACATGCCCTTTAATTATTTCTCCAGTTCTTGGATCTACCACACTCGCTCCATAACTCCACCCTCTGGTACTTCTGTGTACCCATTGAATCACGTTATATCTACAATCCATCGGATCGGCATCATCCGGAAGCATTTTAACCTGAAAAGCATCCTTAAAACCTATGGCTTCATAAGCCTGGTTCCACCATTTGGCTCCTTCTAATAAAGCCGAACGCACAGGTTCTGGTGTTCCAGGGTCTAAATAATAAACAATTGGCTCTTTGGCTTCGCTAACTTTAGCTTCAGGGTTTTTCTTTTCTAAACGGTGGCGAATTATAAATCTTTTTTTTATATCCTCTTGAATTGGCGCAGCATAATCCATATAAGAGATTGAAATTGCTCCACTCCGTGGATCAAAAACTCGAGGTTCAAATTTATCATCAGGTAGTTTCACGAATGAATGATGCTGAATTACGGTTACCAAAGACGCTGTAGGTGTAACGCTTCGCAAATTTCGTCCAGCTGGCTCACCCTTAAAGGTGAGCATTACCTCAAATTCAACGTTGTTTGGGAATGCTTTGGTACGTTCTAATGCCAACGCACTTTTTGATGCATCAACTTTGTAGGTCCCTTCTTTTCTCTGCTTTAAACGGTTGGCCACTCCATGTGTATCTTCCATTAAAAATGGTGTGAAATCAATTATGAATTCACCATTATTTTCTTTCAAAATTTTGAAACCAAATAAAACTGACTTTGCAAAGGCTTGTTCAATACTCTTTTTTTCTAGTTCGTTCTCTGTATTTGCACGAAAATTCAAGTTGGGTTGAATTAACAATAATTTATTTCCTGCTTTTTTAAAATATACCAGTCGTTCATTGCCCAATTGCCCTCTATCTAAACCTATGTCATTACTACCAACTCCAGATGCTAAGGAATTAACGTATAGAAATTCATCATTTAACTTTTCAACCTTTAAATAAATTTTATCGGTACTTTCCTCGTAATAAAAATCAAAATAACCTTCATAAGGTTTAAGGTCTTTCTTATCGAGAATCTGTCCTTCAACAGTAAAAACAACCATCAAAAAACTTAAGGCTAGGTAAATATTTTTCATGTTTAAAAATTTGAATCATAAAACTACGGAATTTATAAAAAATCCATTCAAAATTATGGCACTTTAATACGTCATCTTATATTTGCACAAAATACTTCAAACCTATGATAACATCAGATCAAATTAAAGATCTTAATACCCGTCTAGACGCACTTAGACAATATCTTTGACTTAGATGCCAAGAAGATAGAAATTGCTAACGAAGAAGAGCAAACTTTTGACCCAAACTTCTGGAACGATTCCAAAAAGGCCCAGCAAATTATGCGATCGATTCGTGAGAAGAAAAGTTGGGTAGAAGATTTTAATAATGCTAAAACGCTTTACGAAGATTTAGAGGTCATTTACGAATTTTACAAAGAGGACGAAGCTCCTATCGAAAATGTAGAAGATCGTTTTGAGCAAGCCATAAATGCCATTGAAAAATTAGAGTTTAAAAATATGCTTTCCGAGGAAGGAGACAGTCTTAGTGCTGTACTTCAAATTACCGCTGGTGCTGGTGGCACTGAGAGCTGCGATTGGGCAAGTATGCTCATGCGTATGTATTTAATGTATGCAGAGAAAAGTGGATTTAAAGTAAAAGAACTCAACTTGCAGGAAGGTGATGTTGCAGGTATTAAAACCGTTACTTTAGAAATCGAAGGAGACTATGCTTTTGGGTGGCTCAAAGGCGAAAATGGTGTTCATCGATTGGTAAGAATTTCGCCTTTTGATAGTAATGCTAAGCGCCATACCAGTTTTGCTTCGGTTTATGTTTATCCGCTTGTAGATGATACCATCGAGATTGACATTAATCCATCTGATATAGAAATTACTACTGCACGCTCAAGTGGTGCAGGTGGTCAGAATGTAAACAAAGTTGAAACTAAAGTACAACTGTTACACAAACCTACTGGTATACAAATTCAATGTTCAGAAACGCGTTCTCAGCACGATAACCGTACGAGAGCCATGCAAATGTTAAAGTCACAGCTTTATGAAATAGAATTACAAAAGCAAATGGCGCAGCGTGAGGATATTGAGGCAAACAAAATGAAAATTGAATGGGGCAGTCAAATACGTAATTATGTCATGCACCCTTACAAATTGGTTAAAGATGTAAGATCAGCTCATGAGACAGGAAATGTTGATGCTGTAATGGATGGTGATATAGAACCGTTTTTAAAAGCTTATTTAATGATGATGGGGCAGCAAGAACAGGATGTAAATACATTATAATTTACTGAGTTATTATGCTCAACATGAATGACCAATAATTATTATCTTTATGATATCAATTGGCATAAAATTTGAATAATATATAAAAGATGATAACAATTTTTCATAATCCAAGATGTAGTAAATCTAGAGAAGGACTTGCCTTATTAGAAGAATCAGGTAAAGAATTTGAAGTTGTACGATATCTTGAAAACACATTATCTGTAGCTGAGTTAAAGGAATTGATTAAAAAATTAGGCATAAAGCCAGTAGAATTGGTTCGTAAAAATGAAGCTATATGGAAGTCGGAATATAAAGACCAAGATCTTACTGACAATGAGATTTTAGAAGCCATGGTTAGACATCCAAAATTAATCGAAAGACCAATAGTTGTCTATAAAAATAAAGCGGTTGTTGGAAGACCATCAGAAAAAATTCTTGAAATTATTTAAACCTTATTCAAATGAAAAAGATTTTTTTACTCGCATTTGCACTATTTATTGGCCTAAATGTTTTTGGGCAAAGAAGAAGAGATATTGGCAATATGCCACAAGCAAATCATGAACCTACTGCGAAAGAAATAGAAAAGCGCGAACGCGAAATGGAGGAGCGTAAAGAAGAATACATAGATAATTTCTTAACTACGCTCGACGCAGATGATTTTCAAAAAGTGATTATCAAGCAAAAATTAGATAGCTATTTTGATGCTAAGATGGCATTGCTAAAAACTAATTTTGAACATAGTTTTGATAAAAAACAAGCTATAAAGCAACTAGACGAAACTCATTTTCTTGAATTAAAAGACCTGATTTCAGAAAAAGACTATGCTAAAGTCGAAGAACTGATTAAAGGTGAATTTGATGAAAAGGAAGTAAAAAAGAAAAAGAAGAAAAACAGAAGAAAAAAAGGATAATTATAGCTTCACGAAATAGAGCATAGATAAACTCAATTATGCTTTAACACAAGATTAACAGCTGCTGTTTAAACCATCATTAGTTTTACTTGTCTTACCATAAACAGATAAAACTAACCATCTTTATGAAATTAAATTTTTTAGCAGCTTGTATATTCTTTTGTTTAACCTCTATAGTATTTGCCCAAGAAAAAATTGAAGTAACCGGAACGGTTGTAGAACAAGGATCTAATGTTCCATTAGAATATGCCACTGTCACTTTTAAAAATGTCGCAGATAACCAAATCGTCGATGGCGGAATAACAAATACAAATGGTGAGTTTAAAGTTGAAGTTCCTGCAGGTACTTACAACATTTCTGTAGAATACATCTCTTACAAAACCAAAAACTATAATAATAGGACAATTTCTGAGAAAATAGATCTCGGTACAGTGGCCCTGTCTCTAGATATAGAATCTCTAGATGAAGTTGAAATCGTTGCAGAACGCACTACTGTTGAAATAAAACTAGACAAAAAAGTCTATAATATCGGTAAGGATTTAACCACAGCTGGCGGAACTGTAAGTGATGCACTTAACAATGTACCATCTGTTGCCGTAGATGTAGATGGCGCTATAAGCCTAAGAGGTAATGGAAATGTGAGAATCTTAATTAATGGTAAGCCCTCTGCCCTAGCCGGTTTTGGCGACACAAACGTTCTAAGCCAATTACCTGCTGAAGCCATTGAGCGGGTTGAGGTCATTACCTCTCCATCTGCAAGGTATGATGCAGAAGGTACTGCTGGTATTCTAAACATTATTCTTCGTCAAAAGGAAACTTTAGGCTTCAACGGTTCATTTACTTTTACAGAAGGACAGCCAGATAACATTGGTTTCAATGCGAGTCTTAATTATAGAACTGAAAAATTCAATTTATTTACTAATCTTGGTTGGAGATATTTTGATGCACCTAGAAACAGTTTTACAGATGTCACCTATTTTGACCGTGTGGTTGATGGCGAAACTATAGAACCTGAATATAGAAGAATCAGAGAAGATGAGGAAGTAGAACGTTTGAACAGAAATTACAATGCCAACGTTGGTATGGAATATTTTTTAAGCGATAAAGCATCCATAACAGGTAGCCTTTTTTATAGATTAGGCAGTGATGCAGATTTATCCTTAAACAACAGTGACCGATTTAACGATGGTGTAATTGTTGAGCAAACTTTACGTCGTGAAAAAGAGACAGAGGAAGATAATAGCTATCAGATAGCCCTTAATTACGTTCAGAGATTTGGAGAAGACGATGACCATAAACTAACTGCAGATTTTCAATATGAAAATGATGCTGAAGAAGGTTTTACTTTTTTAAATGAAGACTATATAACTACCGATCAAATTGATCCGGAGCCATTTCAAATTGAACAGGAATTTACTGTAGAAGACCAAAAAGAATATCTAATTCAAGCAGACTATGTATTACCACTTGGTGAAGATGCGAGATTTGAAGCCGGTTTTAGAAGTAATCTCGAAAATCAAATCACTAATTATAGATTAGAACAAGAGAATATTGACACGGGAGAACTGGTGGTGAATGATACTATAACAAACATTTTTGATTATGATGAAAATGTTAACGCACTCTATAGCCAATATGGAACTAAGTTCGGAAAATTTTCTTTCTTGTTAGGTCTTCGATTGGAGCATACACAATTAAAAGGAGATATAGATTCTAGATTATCAGATGAAGAATTGGTAGAAGCTTTTGGCTTTCCAATTCAAACAAATTTTGACAATAATTATTTAGGGTTGTTTCCAACGGTGAACCTTATTTTTAATCTTAAAGGAGCTGAATCTGATAATGAAGAGAGTATAACCCTTGGTTATAACAGAAGAATCAATAGACCTCGAGGATTTTTTATCAATCCATTCCCTACACGATCTAGTAGAACAAATATCTTTCAAGGAAATCCTAATTTGCAACCTGCTTTCTCTAATGCTTTTGACATAGGTTATCTAAAACGTTGGGAAAAACTGACTTTAACTTCTTCAATTTATTATCAAGTTGAAACTAATTCTTTTGAGCGCATTCAGGAAAATACAGGTCAGCAAACTACAGACGGCATCGATATTATTAGAACTATACCTATAAACCTTTCTACAAATAAGCGTACTGGTGCCGAGCTTGGTTTTTTATATAATCCTAATAAATGGTTACGCCTAAATTCCAGTTTTAATTTCTTTCAATTTGAAACCGATGGGGAATTTAATGACGTTGATTATAGTGCAAAGAACACAAGTTATTTTGCGCGCTTTAGCTCTAAGATAACTTTGCCGTGGCAAATAGATTGGCAAACAAATGCCAACTATAGAGGCGCACAACAAGACGCACAATCGGATACGGAAGGATTATTTTCAATGGATTTAGCATTCAGTAAAGAATTACTTGATAATAATCTTACTGTCTCTTTAAATGTGAGGGATTTGTTCAACTCCAGAAGAAGACAATCCACAACGACTACAGATTTCTTTGAGCGTTATAGCGAGTCACAATGGAGACAACGTCAGATTAATATATCAGCAATTTACCGCTTTAACCAAAAATTAAATAAACGTGAACGCTCTGGTAGAGGAAATAATGGTGATAACGGCGATGATGATTTTGATTTTGAAGGATAATTTTACTCCTCAATAAATTCTAAAATTTCGTCGTATCGTTTATTCCATGGCCAAAAAAATTGTGACATCATTGGTACATGCTTTTTGTCTAAATAAATCGGTTTTACATTAGGTTGAAACTCATTCAATTCTTTGACAAAAGACTTGTTTTGGGTTTTTATCGACGCGTACGTTTTCTCGCCAACATAAATCAAAAAAGTAGGACTGTTTTCTGAAAGATGATAAATTGGTGAAGCATCTTTCCATAGTTCTGGATTTTCGGTCCAAGTCGTTTTATAATTATATTTTTCCGTAGGTGGGTTTTCTTTTAAATAAGAATACATATCTAGTCCAGCAGCATCGTTTAAAATGACCCCTTTTATACCTTTGGTTTCTTTGGCATACCTAGAATTTGTAGTAACTAAAGCAATTAAATGTCCTCCAGCCGAATGACCCATTAAATATACTTCTTCTGGATTACCTCCGTAGGTTTCAATGTTTTTTTCAGTCCATTTTATAGCTTCGACTACATCATTTGCCATTGTCTTATAATTACCATTTGGACTTAAAGTATATGAAGGAATCACAGTTACTATTGAATGCTTGGCAAAATTTCTACCCAAAAAACCATAAATGTCTTTGTCACCTTCAGTCCAATATCCTCCATGAATAAAAATTACAACTGGTTTCTTATCAGTTCTATTCTTACGTGGTTCAAATACATTAAGTTGAAGTTCTTTAGTGGTATCGTCAGTTGTTTTAAACAGTATATCTTTATATTTTTTAGATGCACAACTACACAGCATAAGTGTACAAAATACAAGACAAAGTAATTTCTTATTCATACTATAAATGTACCATAAAAAAAAGCGTTTCTAAATGAGGGATTTAGAAACGCTTCCAAAAATCGATAACGAGCTATTACCAGTTATCAATCTCTTTTTTTACTTCTTCTTTGGATTTACCATATTTCTCTTGCACTTTTCCTGCAAGTTTGTCCATGTCACCTTCAGCTTCTTTATATTCATCATCGGTGATCTTACCATATTTCTTTTTAAAATCTCCTTTGATTTGCTTCCATTTTCCTTCAAATTGTTCCTTATTCATAATATTGAGTTTTTAAATTATTAATAACTAAAACTACCAAATTTCAATATAGTTAGATGTTCCAAAAGATAAAAGAATTAACGCATTTGGGTTAAGCCTTTAAAACTATTCTAAATCGTGCTTTACCTTCGTGCAAATGGTTTAAAGCATCATTAACATCTTCCATTTTAAATTCTTCGACTGTTGGATAAATATCATGTCTTACACAGAATTCTAACATTTTTCTAGTTAAGGCAATACTTCCTAGCGGACTTCCACCGACAGATTTTTCGCCACCAATCATACTAAATGCGGGAATTTCCATAGGTTCTAAAACGGCTCCAACTGTATGTAACTTTCCTTGTGGTGCCAATGTGGTCAAAAAGGCATTCCAATCTAACTTCACATTTGTTGTATTTAAAATAAAATCTAACGACCCAGCTATACTTTCCAAGTCCTTAGAGTCTGTTGAATCTACAACATTGTGAGCACCCATTTTTTTGAGGGCGTCGGTTTTGTCTTTGTTAGAAGTAAATGCTGTCACCTCGCATCCCCAAGCTTTTAAAAACTTTAATGCCATATGACCTAAGCCACCAATACCAATTACTCCAACTTTATCAGTTGGTTGTACTCCAGATAAAACTATTGGATTAAAAACGGTAATTCCGCCACAAAATAAAGGTCCGGCTTTTGACATATCTATACCATCTGGTAATTTAGTGACCCACGACCAATGACCTCTTACATTATCTGCAAAACCGCCATGTCTTCCCACAATCGTCCCTTCAGCATCATTGCATAAATGTTGTTTACCATCCATACATTGGTTACAGTGCATACAAGATTCGGAAAACCAACCCATACCAACTTTGTCTCCAACTTTAAGACCTTTTACTTCACTCCCAATTGCTGTAATTTCGCCAACAATTTCGTGTCCTGGTACTAATGGATATTCAGAGTTTCCCCAATCGTTATTAATCATGCTGATATCGCTGTGGCATAATCCACAGTAACTTACTTTAATATCTACATGTTCTTTACTTATTTCTGGAAGTTCATAGCTAAATTGCTCTAAATCTGCCTTCGCAGACTTTGCTGCATATGCGTTTACTTTCATCTATTATCATTTTTTTTCAATTAAAATAAAAGTAACCAAAACCAAATGAAAGACTGTTAGATTGAAGTTAATGTTTGAGACGGACTTATTCTATTTTGGGTGCTGGCATATCGCGACCTCCTTGATGAAGTGTTAAACTTTTAATTTCACCTGTTTCATTGGCAAAAAAGGTAATACTGGCTTCGACAACTTTTAAGAAAAATTCATTTTTTGAAGTGGCATAAATTTCGAATTCGGATTGACCGGTTGCTTGAGCCGTAAGCTGATTGCCAAAACGTCTTATAGTTAGAGTAAAACCTGGTGCTAATTGATACTCACCTGTATATGTTTCTAATGTCTTTTCATCAACGTCTACAATATCTGGATAATCGATTTTCTCTGGTAGTTGCAATTTAATGTCTTGACCTAAAACTTTTAATCCAATAGCATCGGCAGTAAATGCTGAATTGGTTAGCACTACTACACCTTCCTTAGTGTTTTTTGCAAATCCACTAAAAGCACGATAGCCTCCCGTACCTCCATTGTGCCATATTATTTTATCATTATTGGCATAGTGCCAACCTAAACCAATATTCATATTATTAGCTGCATCAGTAAAGGCAATTTCATGGCTTAATTTCATTGCTTTGTTTAAACTTGAATCATTATCAGTTATGTTTGCCTGAATAAACTTCACCATATCACTTGTGCTCGATCTTATTGCACCTGCTCCTGCTAATGACGTAATGTCCCAGTTGCTCGTTCTTTCTAATTCTTCATTGTATCCGTAAGCCAACCTATTTTTCATTCTATCGGTAAATGCAATTTGGGTGTCATTCATTTCTAAAGGTTTTGCGATACGCTCTATAACCAATTCCTCGTAGCTTTTGCCAGTGTGCAATTCTAATATATGGCCCAACAATCCCATACCAAGATTAGAATATTCATATAAACTACCAATTTCCTGTTCTAGATTATAAGATGATAAAAATTGATATAATTGTTCTACTGTATAGTCTGCAAAAGGATTATTAATGTCCTGAGGACTAAAATTATTGGGCATTCTTGGCAAACCTGATGAGTGTGTTGCTAAATGCTTTAATGTAATAACTTCACCATTTTTGGTTGGAACTTTAACTGATGACGGTAAATATTTTGAAATTGGATCCGAGAGCTTCATTTTGCCTTTCGAAACCTCATCTGCCAACAATATAGTTGTAAATACTTTTGAAATTGATCCAATTTCATAAATCGTATTTTCATTTACTGGTTTTCCATTTTCCAACAGGGTATTACCATAATTGAAGTAGACTACCTCATCGCCCTTAATATAAGCCATAGCGATACTTGGATTAAATCCTTGATCGACCCTTGCCACAACATGGTCTTTAATATCTTCTGGAATTGTTAAATCTTGAGCAAAAACAAATTGAGAAGTCGATAAAATTATAAATAATTGCAGTAAGTTTTTCATAGTTTGAAGTTTAACTATAGGACTAGCTAATCAAAAAAAAGTTACAAATCGTCCCTAAGTCTTTGTTAACAGGATTAAATTAATCGTATTTATTAAAAAATAAATTTTGTTTAGAATAAGCGATTTCCTTAAAATCTGAAATGACAATATCCGCCAAACTGTAGTCCTGCCCTGTTGAATGTTCGCTCTTAAAACCAACGCAAAATATGCCTGCCGCATGTGCCGCTTTTATACCATTGGTAGAATCTTCAATAACCATACATTCTGCTTTGTTATGGCCTGTGTGAGCTGCAGCTTTAAGAAAAATTTCTGGATGCGGTTTTGATTTCTTTAAATCTGCTCCACTAAATTTGCCACTGAAATATAGATTAAGATCAAAACGTTCAAAGATTTGGTTAATGCCATTCATGGATGCTGAAGATGCCACTACAAGTGTTACATTATTTTCATGGTAATCTTTAATCCGGTCAAAAACACCATCGATCAATGATAATTCTTCGTCATTTTCGAACAGATATTTATAATTGCTTCGTTTTATTTGAACCAATTCTTCAGGTTGCTTATTTAAGCTGAAATGCTTTACCAAACGCTTACAAATATTAATAGTCGATTGCCCTGTGAACGATTCGTATAATTCTTCATCTACATCAATATTGACTTCATCAAACATTTTATGATAGGCTTTTCTGTGAAGTGGTTCGGTATCTACAATGACACCATCCATATCGAATAGTACGGCTTTTAGCATAGGCTAATTTTGAATTTTTACGAAGATATTAAAGATAAATAAAAGCAACTTGCAATTATTAAAATTAATAATTTGCAAGCTGTTCAGTGTCTACATCATTTACGGATTGTTATCGGTTAAACCATTCATAAAACTAATTATATCTTTAATTTCATTCTCTGTTAAATTTAATGAGTCCGAAGGCAAAGTCTGAAACTCTAACACTATACCTAGACCACTTCCTCCTCCATTATTATAAAATTCTATTACCTGCTCTAAAGTCATATACACGCCATTGTGCATATATGGCGCTGTTTTTGCCACATTTCTAACTGTAGGTGTTTTAAAGAAATGTTTACGCTCTTCTGTTTTAAATAAATCATAACGTCCTAAATCGGTATCTACTTCTGTAGGATTTAATGTGTCTTTTGGCACACCTAGTAACTCAAACTCGGATTCATTGTAATTAGGTGGTACAGTGCCGTTGAACAAAGGTGCAAAATGGCAAGTCGCACATTTGGCCTTTCCCATAAAGAGATTAAATCCATTTTTTTCATTATCCGTAAGGGTTTGTTCTAAGTCATTAATGTTGTTGTCGAACTTAGAATTAAAAGGACTCAAACTTCTTATATAAGTTGCAATAGCATTTCTTATAGAATTGTAATTTACTTTTCCTTTATAATAGGTTCTAAAAGCATTAACATAACTAGAATCACTTTCAACAGCTTTTTTCATGGTTTCCAAATCACTATGAAATTCGTTTTTATTTTTTACTACCGCAGCAACTTGGCCTTCTAAACTACCAGCACGACCATCATAAAAATAGCTTTGTTGCAATGCCGAATAGTTTAATGTCGGTGTATTACGTATTTGTTTTGGGAAAGTTTTTAAACCATCAGCAAACGCTTTATCGCTATGATGGCATGTGGCGCAACTCATATCGTTATTTATCGATAAACGCTTATCATTAAAAAGTTGATTTCCAAGTTTTACTATATCCGAGTTTCCAGAATTTTCTGCCTTATAATCCGAAAAGAAATCGATATTAAATGTTTCATTAGAAAACAACGAGGTAACATCGTTTTTAAATGCTAATTCAAAAGGGAAATTGGTTTTCCAATCTGCTTTAGTTTCTAAAATTAACTTTAACTGTTTGTGTGTATGGTTTTTTATAAAACTGTAACGATCAAGGGAATTAAAATCAGTATTTAAAGCTTCAATTGTTTTAGTAATTTCTGCTTCCCAACTTTTAAACAACTCCTTATCAGAGAAGTTTATCTTGTACACTTCTAAAATTGCTTGAATAGCTTCATAGTTAATTTTAGCTTCATCTAAAGAACGCTCAAAAACAGGTGAATCAAAACCTGTAATTCCTGTTAAAGCGACTCTAATTATTTCGTCGCGTATTAACCAAAGTATATGGTAATCTTTTAATTGTAGCTGAATGTTGTTTTCTATTAAACGTAACCTGCTTTCCGTTTTAGTAATGTTTTGATTTAGTTCTTCCTCTGACAAATCTCCTTCAAATAATTGCTCTTCAATAACCTGAAAACCAAAAGGTTTATTCTTTTTTATGTCTGTTGCATCTTCTTCTTCGACCTTAAGAATATTAGGTTGATTTAAACTCTTATAATTATTTTTATCTACAAAGGATAATATGGGCTCAATGGCTTTAAATTTATTGCGAGCCAATACATAAAATTCAACTTTTTTTTCACTGTTGTTAGTATTTGACAAACTATCTAAATAAGCAATGCACAATTGCAACTGATGCTTATAATTTACTTCTAAATTAGAAATCGGATTATTAATGTATTTTTCTTCTTCTTTGCATGAAGATGCAAAAAGCAGAAAAAGACACATGGTAAATGCATGTGCCTTTTTTAGTATTGAACTATTATATTCTAACATATTATCGTCCTAATCCTTGTAAAATATGCACTACACTTCCTTCTCCTGTAAACGGTGTAGGATTTGCCATTGGATCAGAGAAACCACCTTCCCATCCGTGGTTTTGAGTAATTAGAAGGAACGTTTCATCCACACCAACTATATCAGAAACATCTATCATACCTGTAAGCTCCCAAATACCAGTAGCTGTACCAACGCCTTCAGCAGCTGCCGTAGCTTGGTCACACTCTAATACTGTTTTTAATTCTCCTGTACTTAAATTATACTGGTATAAACGTGCATAATGTGTTTTGTCTGCCGTATCAAAATAACCATTAGGATCTTCTTGGATGTAAGCGTAATTTTCTGTTACTAAGATATTATCTGGACTATGGAACATTTTTGCTTTACCATCTAATTTATCGCCATCTAATACACAAGTAATTGTTCCAACACCTGTAGGATCGTTTTCATTAAGAGTTACTTTATATATACGTCCATAAAAAGTGCCTTTACCTAATAAACCATCTTTCTTACGACCTGTAACAGCAAAATAAATTTCCCTGTTATTTTCAGCAGAACCTCTTCTCCAGTCGATATCTTCTAACCTTGAGAAGCCCATAACGCCTTTAGTTTTTGCTTCAGCATCCAACATATCGATTTGAGTTTCTGACAAATTGACAAAGTCAATTGGATAACTCATGCCTTCTTGCATGTCCATTTCAAAGTCTATGCTAGAATCAATAACGCGCAAGCCGTATAAAACTCCACCGTTTAGATCACCTTTATCGCCTACATACATTCCTAATTGACCTGAAGGAGTTTCGTTATCCGCATGGTCATCACCAATAAATGCAACCGTTTTATCAGTATAAGCATCTTGACCAATTACCACAGCATTCTCTGTTGACCATTGCCCAAAATTGTTTAACATATTTCCAAAAGAAGCCGCAGTTGCATCTTTATAAGGATCCGTAACAAATACACCTTTAGAAGCGCCTCCCCATTCTCCACCTGAAAGGTAAAGTGGTCCAAAACCATGTTCTTCCGGTGTAATTAAGCTCCCTGAGCACTGCGCTGTAAAACCAGTAGCTTCAGCATTTAAGATATATTCTCCTTTTACAGGCTTAAATGTTTCGTCTAATGAGATTCTTGCAATAGAAAAATCTGCTTCAATATTGGTAATCATTGTAAAAGTATCATCTTCATTTTTTAAAAGTCCTGTGCCATCTGCCATAGAACCAAAAATAAAGTCTGGACTCTCTGATAGTTGATCTTGAGATGATAAAAGTGGCAAGATACTTACAGAAGAAAACTCTGGAGTTAACTGTAAGTAATTTGATGTTACAGAATGTGCTTGCAGATCTACAAGATTTACAGACTCATTATTATTAGAATAATCATCATCATTGTTACATGATGCAAATACTAATAGTGATAGTGTTAATGCACTTAATTTTTTTAATGTTTTCATTTTTAGTGTTGATTAATTTTCTACAAATTAACCACACTGTTGTTACCCTAAGCTTAATGGTATTTTAAAAGATTATCAAAGAATTGTTAACCACATTATTTAAAGGTTAATAAGTCTTAATCACCTTGTATAGCGTTTTAAGATTCTTTTATTATAGGGAATTATCTATAATACTCTGAACCACTTCAGGATTTAAAAGTGTGCTCGTATCACCTAATTGGTCTGTTTCATTAGAGGCAATTTTTCGCAAAATGCGTCGCATTATTTTGCCAGAACGCGTCTTTGGCAGTCCATTGGTAAATTGAATTTTTTCGAGTTTAGCTATAGGTCCAATTCTATCTGTAATCAATTGATTGATTTCTTTTCTCAGATTATCATGGTTTCTACTCTCTCCAGAATCTTTTAAGGTGACATAACCGTAAAGTGCATTTCCTTTTACATCATGCGGAAATCCGACAATCGCAGATTCTGCAACGGCCTGATGTTCGTTTATGGCATCCTCGATTGGTGCCGTGCCTAAATTGTGTCCAGATACGATAATGACATCATCTACACGACCGGTAATTCTATAGTAACCTACTTCATCACGCAATGCTCCATCTCCTGTAAAATACATATTTTCATAGGTTGAAAAATAAGTGTCCTTGTAGCGTTTATGATCTCCCCAAATAGTTCTAGCAATTGCCGGCCAAGGATACTTAATACAAAGACGACCTTCCACTTGATTGCCTTTAATTTCATTTCCGTTTTCATCCATTAGAGCTGGTTGAATTCCTATAAAAGGCAAGGTGGCATAAGTTGGTTTTGTAGGTGTTGAAAAGGGAATTGGTGTAATCATTATTCCACCTGTTTCGGTTTGCCACCACGTATCAACTATTGGACTTTTTTTCTTGCCTATATTTTCATTGTACCAATGCCAAGCTTCTTCATTTATAGGTTCTCCAACTGTTCCCAACACTTTTAAGCTAGATAAATCGTATTTGTCAACAAAGCCAGTTCCTTGTTTGGCCAATGCTCTAATTGCTGTTGGTGCAGTATAAAATTGATTTACTTTGTGTTTTTCAACAATATTCCAGAAACGTCCAAAATCAGGGTAACTCGGCACACCTTCAAACATTACGGTTGTAGCACCATTTACCAAAGGTCCATAAACAATATAGCTATGACCCGTAATCCAACCAATATCTGCTGTACACCAATACACATCATCATCCTTATATTGAAATACATTTTTGAATGTGTAAGCCGTATAGACCATATAGCCACCACAGGAATGCATCATGCCTTTTGGCTTTCCGGTTGAACCTGATGTATAGAGTATAAACAAAGGGTCTTCGGCATTCATAATTTCTGCAGGGAAATCTTGATTGGCATTATCCAAAAGTGGTTGTAGCCAATGATCGCGACCATCTTGCATATTGATATTTGAATTAATGCGTTTGGCAACTAAGACTGATTTGATATTTGGACAATCTTCTAAGGCTTCATCTACAATACCTTTTAAATCTATAGTTTTTGCACCTCGATAAGAACCGTCTGAAGTGATGACCATTTTTGCATCACAGTCATTAACTCGAGTTGATAATGCTTTTGAAGAAAAGCCAGCAAATACCACAGAATGAATGGCACCTAATCTGGCACAAGCTAAAACTGAAACTGCCAATTCTGGAATCATAGGTAAATAGATGACGACCCTATCCCCTTTTTCGATGCCTTTTTCCTTTAGTACATTAGCGAACCTACAGACTCGATTGTGCAGTTGTTTGTATGTAATGTGTTCCGCGGCTTCATTTGGATCGTTTGGCTCAAAAATGATGGCTGTTTTATCTCCGATAGTTGGTAAGTGTCTGTCCAAACAGTTTTCAGTGATATTCAATTTTGCACCTTCAAACCATTTTATTTCTGGTTTGGTAAAATCCCAACTAAGCACTTTATCCCATTTTTTTCTCCAGACAAAATGTTCTTCGGCTATTTCTTCCCAAAATTGTTCTGGATTTCTGACAGATTTTCTATAGACCTGAAAATATTCTTCAAACTGTTTTATGTGGTAATTACTCATTTCAGTAATTTTAATTTTACTTTAATTTACTAAAATTAAACATTGTCTTCTTAACGACCTAGTGCAGACAAATTCTTTTAAAATAAAAAAACCTTTTCAATTTAAACTGAAAAGGTTTTTGTTCTCAATGTTCTGACCTACCTAAAAATAGATTTATAGGCATCCCGATTAACGTATATAAGATATGTATTTACAACACCAACCAGTATAGCTGGAGCAATATTTGGCAGGTTTAAGAATGCATGGAACAATACTATATTAACTGAAATTGGCCCCAATAAAATCAATGCAAAAGGCACCCATTTTTTAATTACAAGTAAGATTCCAACAGTGATTTCTACTAACCCAACTAAATGCATCAAATAGCTCTTACCTACGTCTTCTGACCATGAATATCGGATCGCTTTAAAAAGGTGTTTTGCCTCTGGATAACCGCTAAAATCAAAATCTGGCATGAACCAAAAAAACTTGTTAAAGCCAAAGGCCAATAATATAAGTCCTAAGCCTACCCGAAGAGCTATATGAAAAATTTTCATCTAATATGTTGGTTTCGTTACTGATTTGTTTGGACGAGCTGTAGTTGCAGTCCTTACAAATTTGTTACTAAGTAGTACTTTCGATAAGACTTTGCTTTATAGATTCGATTTATCCTTGGTAAGCTTCTGTCGTTTCATATAAGCATTTAATTCCGCAACTGCTTTTGGAGCTAAAATGATCGTAGCAATCATTGTTGGTATGGCCATAAATGCAAACACGCCATCAATAAAATTAATCATAGCTCTAAAGTCCGTGGTGGCAGCTAATACAATACTAGCTATATAGAGGTAATTATAATAATGTTTTCTATTGGCTCCAATTAAAAAGGACATACACTTAGTTCCATAATAAGCATATGAAAATAATGATGATACGCTAAAAACAAACACACAGATCATCAATAAATACTGTCCGAATCCAGGCATAGCATCTTGAAAAGCAGCCGCAGTTAAGGTTACACCATTATCTGAAGTGGTTTCCCAAACTCCGGTCACCAAAATTGCCAGCGCCGTTAATGTACAAACAATCAACGTATCTATAACAGGTCCTAGCATAGCCACCAGACCTTCTCTAACAGGCTCATTAGTTTTTGCAGCACCATGTGCCATGGGAGCAGTTCCGAGTCCTGCTTCGTTAGAAAATGCACCACGTTTAATACCATGCAGTATCAAGGCTCCCAAGACTCCACCTAAAAATGGTTTATCCGCAGGAAAATAATCGGCCGCGAATGCATCACTGACGATTAAGGCCAAATATTTAGGGACTTCCGTAAAATTGAGCCCTAAAATGATGAGCACCAAAATGAAATACAAAATCACCATAGATGGCACCATTTTAGAAGCCCAATTGCTAATGCGTTTCAAGCCGCCAAGTATGACTATGCTTGTAAAAACAACCAAAATTCCAGCAATGATTAAGTTTGAAGTAAAACTTACTTCTACACCATTAGGGATGAGAATAATATCGTTTATGGCCTGTTTTAGTTGATTGACATTCACCACTGGCAATGCACCCAACATTCCAAAAAAACTAAACATGATGGCTAGAAATTTCCAATTTTTGCCCAATCCTTCGGTTATAAAATACATTGGACCACCTTGAAGATCTCCATTACTGTCTTTTCCCCGATACATAACAGCTAAAGTGGAGGTGAAAAATTTTGTTGACATACCAACAATAGCACTCACCCACATCCAGAACATAGCACCTGGCCCACCAACTGATATGGCTAGAGCCACGCCAGCAATATTGCCCATCCCGATAGTTGAAGATAACGCCGTCGTTAACGCTTTAAAATGTGAAATTTCACCAGGATCATCTGGGTTGTCATAACGTCCTCGCAATACATTAATAGCATGACCAATGTATCTAAATGGTATAAAACGTGATCTAATGAGAAGGTATAGCCCACCACCAACTAATAATATAAGTAGTGGTAAACCCCAAGCTAAAGAAGAAAATTCAGCTAAAATATTGTTGAGTTGTTCCATGGGAGTTAAAAATAGTAAACACCACAAACTTTAAGTACATTGTTTATAATTAAATTACCGTAGATTATATAACCATTTGATTTTATGACTCTTGAAATTTAATTTTGTTTTGTTAGACTAAATGTGGTTCATAATGTACTGATAAAAATGATTGCAATAAATTGCTTCATTCAGGCAACCAATAGAACAAACATTTTTCCATTCTTTCAAAAACCCTAAATTTGTCATACCAAGCAAACTAATATTTGAAACCAACTCGTCTTTATTTTATTGATGCCGTACGTGCATTTGCTATATTAATGATGTTACAAGGTCATTTTATAGATACGTTAATGGACGTATCTTACCGTGACAGTAGTAATGTTGCTTTTAAGACTTGGGAATACTTTAGAGGTATCACAGCGCCTACATTTTTTACGATTTCGGGCCTAATTTTTTCATATCTGCTCATAAAAGCAAAGCATAATGGTACCGCCAAATTACGTATGCGTAAAGGGCTTACCCGTGGATTAATGCTTATAGGTATTGGCTACGCACTACGCGTTCCTATTTTTGAGTGGCTCATTGGTGAATTTAGGAGTTACTTTTTAGTTATTGATGTGCTACAATGCATTGGCTTGTCGTTAATTATTGTGGTATGCATCTATAGGTTGAGTTGTAAAAAAACGTTACTATTTTCCGTTCTAATGTTTCTATTGGGATTAATTATATTTATTACCGAACCCTTATATCGCTATCTGGAACTGCCAGAAGTACCAATGGTATTTTCTAATTATTTAAGCAAAGCCGATGGCTCTATTTTCACCATCATCCCATGGTTTGGATATGTGGCTTTTGGTGCATTTATATCTACTATTTTCTATAGGTATTTAGAACGTCCAAAATTTAAATTGGGTATGGTTTTAGGTTTTTTTGTAGTTGGCTTGATATTGATTTTTAAATCTTCGGCAATATTAATGAAAGTTTACTATCAAACTGATTTTGAGCTTTTAAAAGATGTAGCTTACTATAATTATCTCTTTACTCGATTTGGCAACGTACTCATATTATTTGCCCTGTTTTATTTGGCCGAAAACTACATTAAAAAACCCTTAATTCTAAAAATTGGTCAGAAGACGCTCTCTATTTACGTAATTCATTTTATCATTATATATGGAAGTTTTACCGGTCTTGGATTGCATCAAATCTTGGGCAAAACTTTAAATGCTTGGGAAGCTATATTTGGAGCTGCAATATTTATAATTATAGTTTGTTTTTTGGCGTTCTATTATACAAAAACCAATGCCTTATTATATTCTAGTATTACCAAGATTGCAGATAAACTAAAAAAGTACACTCATTAAAATAGTTTAAATAGTTTACTTTTAAATTTAGAATCTATAAAATATGAAGTTATATAGTATATCGACAGGATTGGCTTTATTGATGTTTTTATCCTGTAATCAATTAGGACACAAAGCTAAAGAGGGCGTTAACAAAGGTGGCGAAGTCGTTGGTGAAGCTGCAACAGAGTTTTTTGAAGGAGTATCCGAAGGCGTGGAAAAAACATTAGAATGTGAAATTGAATTATCAAAAGAACTCAAAGTAAAAGGTTTAATGACAGGAGCCTATAGTATAGAAAGTAAAAAAAATAATAATAACAACAAAATGGTTCTATACATCATTTTCAATGATGATTTTAATCGTTATGTTATAGCTAAAGCATTTAATAAAAACGGACTGGAAATAGGACGGACTAAAACGAAAATTAGTGGTCAAGCTGGTGAGGCCAGTTATTTTGATTTTGATTTTGACAAACGTACGGATATAGGTTTTAGAAACAAAATAACGCTCGAATGAAAAAGGCCACCTGTTTATAGGTAGCCTTTCCTTTTCATAGCAATTTAATCAATAATCAAACTCAAAGATTTTAAATCACTCGAGCATCAAAAGATGCTTCAATATACTTACGAAATTTTAACGGTTGTGGTTTTAAAAAAGAGCATCAAATGAATGATTTAATCGAAAAATTCTATACCTCATTTAAAAATTTGGACGCCAAAAGCATGGGTGAGTGCTATCATCAAAATGTGGTATTCAAGGACCCAGCATTTGGAGTATTAAGAGGTGAACGAGCAAAGGCCATGTGGGAAATGCTATGCGAGTCTCAACACGGTAAGGGTTTTAAGGTAATTTATTCTAACATTAAGGCCAATGAGAACTATGGTTCCGCCTATTGGGAAGCTTATTATACGTTTAGCAAAACAAATAGGAAAGTATTTAATGAAATTGAGGCTTCATTTGAGTTTAGAGATGGATTGATAATAAAGCGTACAGATGAATTTTGCCTACATAAATGGGCGAAACAAGCACTTGGGATTAAAGGGATTTTCTTTGGAGGTATGCAGTTCTTTAAGAAGAAACTACAAAGACAGACCAATAGAGCTTTAGATGATTTTATAAAAAAAAGAGCCGTATAAAATTTATACGGCTCTTTCAATTTATATTCTATTAATTATTTATCTAAGTAAACAGACGATGCCGAAGCTAAAGTACTGTTAAACGTAGGTGAAATGTTCCCACCTGCAGATAAATCGAAGTTACTGAATCCTAAGATTCTACCTCCACCGTTTCCAGCTTCAGCAATGTAAACTACTTCATTTTCTGAATCGTAAGCTACATCCACTGGGTTGCCCAATAAGGTTGCAGCACCAGAAACTCTTACTTGGTTACCAGCAACTGCCATGGTACCACCATCAGTTACAGCATTAAATTTACTTGTAAATCCTTCAATGATATGGAATCCACCATCATCCTGTGCGTTACCAGCATCACCTATATCTGTCATAATCATCGTATCTGAAGCCGTATCGTAGGTAAGACCGTGAGTTCTCACAATACCTTCAATCGCAATTCTCTTGGATGCGCTTATAGTAGCATCAGTTGTGTTAGATAGAAAGTTTGTGAATAATGCCAACTCATTGGTTTTATCAACAACAGCATATAAATCATCACCGTTAAAGGTAATTCCCCAAACAGCAAAATTTACAGTAATTACATTTCTGAGAGTAAAGTTACCTCCAGAGAAACTATAAACAAAAAATCTTCCATCTGGCGTCATGTCATTACCGTCTACGTCTGCATTATCTGCTACAACAAATAAATCACCATTAACAGCCACTTCTCTTGGACTATCCATATCACTCATACTTTCAAAACTTACATCTAGTAAGCTTCCCGTTTCAAGGTCGTCAATATCCACAAAACCTTCGAGGTTGTTTCCAGATCTTGACGCCTGAAATACAGATTCTGAACTACTATCGTAGTAAACACCATCTGCAGCAGTAGATATTGTAATTAGTGATCGCGTTTGTGCGGTTTGTGATTCTTCAAAATCATAAACAGTTATGTTTCCGTTTGAATTGTTAGACGCATATAGCGTTACTTCATTATCATTACCATTGTTATTATTTCCGTCGTCATCACTACAAGATGTAAATGAAAGACCAAGGGAAAGAGCAATAATAAAAATCGAGGTTAAATTATTTTTAATCATAATTATTAAAATTTGTTAATTGTTAGTAATATATATACGGACTAAGTCTTGTTTGGATGTCCTGTTTAAACATCTACAAGAATAGATAGGCTTAAACCAATTGATAATCAGCGTGTTGAAATTTATATTTTATAAAATATTTAACAACTTTTAGACATCCAATATTGATTATGATTGTGCATAAAAGAAAAAAGCTGCCCAATTTACATGGGACAGCTTTTTTGAGGCAATGTTTCTTTTTAGGGACTTAGTAGTTTACTTTATGTTTCATTGCTATTGTAAACACTTCAAATCTTGTGCCAAAGTTCAGATAACCAGTTATTGTTTAGCTATAGGCTTTTACTTTGCCTTCTACACCAGCATAGAATGCTTTCATGAATTTGAAGTCAGCTTCAAGATCATCTGTAGGATAAAAAGGTTCTGAAATTTTATTTTGTTTGTTTTTAAAATCTAGCGTAAACATAATAATGGGCACGTGAGCTGCTTTTGCAATATAGTAGAATCCTGTTTTCCATTCCAGCACTTTTTTTCGGGTTCCTTCTGGAGCTAAGGTCAGTCGAAATTCATCTTCAGTTTCAAATAGCTGAGCTATGGCTTCGACTTTATTTTGTCCTGGTGTTCTATCCAGTGCTTTTCCTCCAACGGATTTGAAATAATAACCAAGTGGCCATTTAAAAAGCTCTTTTTTGGCTACAAAATTAGTTTTTACATTTGTGATTTTGCGTAATAATATACCAATAACAAAGTCGTACCAGCTGGTGTGAGGTATAGCGATAATCACGGCTTTTTTCACAGTATCTTGTGAGAAATTAGTGTTTCCAACAATTTTCCAGCCTAAGATTTTAAAATAAATGAATTTGGCTATGGTGCGCATTCTACATCTTCTTGTAAAGATCCAAAAGTTTTTCTCGGGTCATTTCTTTTTTCCAATCTTTTCCCAAAGCGTTTTCCCAAAGTGGTTCTAAACTTAGTGCCACATCGATCATTTTGTCAAACTGATGAGGTTCTAAATCTGCACAAATTCCTTTGGGCAACGTAATATTATGCTTAGCTTTCATTTGTTTAAAAAGCTTTACTCCCTCTGGATAATAGTCTTCTAAATGGTCAAAAACAATGCAATTACCAATACCATGTTTTACGCCCAAAAGGTAACCTAAACCGTAACTCATAGCATGCGCAACACCAACTTGTGAATAAGCGATACTCATACCTCCATGCCAAGAAGCCATCATCAATTTATCCTGTGCTTCTTCTTTACTTAAGTCATCTCCCAAGAAGATTTCCTTACACATTTCCAATGCTTTTTCACCATAACTTTGGCTAAATGCATTAAGGTATGTACCATCCAGCGACTCTACACAATGTACAAAACAATCCATACCTGTATAAAACCATTGGTCCTTAGGGACATCTTTTGTTAATTCTGGGTCTAATACTACTTGATGGAATGGTGTATAATCACTATTAATACCCAATTTACGTTCAGGACCTGTTAAAATAGTTGTTCTTGAAACTTCTGACCCTGTTCCTGAAATAGTCGGAACTCCAACGTGATAAATTGAAGGTTGCTTTATCAGGTCCCAACCTTGATAATCTTTGGCTTCACCTTTGTTAGTAAGCATTAAAGATACAGCTTTTGCTACATCCAAAACAATACCTCCTCCAATACCGATGATACCTGAAGGTAATTCGCTAAATTCAAGAATGATATCTTCTACCAATTGATCTATTTGGGATGTTTTAGGCTCCTCGAGCGTTGGCACATAGATAATTTTATCCTTGTAGGAAAGGTTGATTCTAGAGGTCAGCCATCGGTTGCCCTTAAAAACATCATCTACATAGTATATAAATGGTGCGTGTCTCCCATTGCGTTTTGGCGCAAGGATTTCATCCAGTTGGTTGAAACTTCCTCGCCCAAATACTACTCTGGACACCATTGGGTAATTTTTATATGTCATTTATTTTATATCTATCACAAAAATAAAAACAATGTTTCTATTTAGGTGCTTTGAAAAATTTTAAAATTTCAGTTAAACTTTCAACTGTTTTGTAATCTGAACCATTACTTTCAATATCGTTTACAAGCTCGTGCTGCCACGTGGTGTGAAACGGGACATGTATCGCTTTAGACCCAATATTTACTAAAGGTAAAATATCAGATTTTAGCGAATTGCCAACCATTAGAAATTCTTTGGGTTGTATTTCTAAATGCTTCAAAAGCTTTTTATAATTGTCTTCTTGTTTTTCACTTAATACTTCGATGTGGTGAAAATAATCTATAAGACCAGATTTTTTTAGTTTGCGCTCTTGATCCAATAAATCTCCTTTTGTTGCCAAAATTAATTTGTAATCTTTAGACAATTCTCTCAGAACTTTTTCAACACCGTCCAATAATTCTATAGGCTTATTAATCATATCCTTACCAATCTCTAAAATTGCTTCAATAACGTTGTTTGAAACTTTTCCGTTGGAAAGGTCTATCGCCAATTCAATAGCAGATAAAATAAAACCTTTGACTCCATAACCATAAGTCGGAAGATTTTGAATTTCAATTTTAAACAGTTCTTGGTCAATTTTATTTGGTGTTTCGTATTTAGATAACAACAAACCTATTTCCTCTTCGGCCTCACGAAAATAGGTTTCGTTGACCCAAAGGGTATCATCGGCATCAAAACCAATAACTTTTATATCGTTATAATCTTTGTCCAATATTTTTATTCTTCTTTTAATTCTAGAATTATTTCACAAAAAATTCAACCTATTCATTTCCATAAACGTTTGGCTTTTTCCAAATCCTCTGGTGTATCAATTTCTACACCTTGTATTTCGGTTTCAACCATTTTTATACGCTTGCCGTATTCTAAGTATCTGATGCATTCTATCTTTTCCGTTGCCTCAATAAACTGCATTGGTAACACAGTAAATTCCAATAAGGCCTCTTTTCTAAACGCATAAATTCCTTTATGTTTATAGTATTTTGCCCCTGCATTTTTATCCCTGGGAAAAGGAATCGGGCTTCGAGAAAAATACAATGCAAAACTGTTCTGATCTACTATAACTTTAACGGTATTGGGATTGTTGATTTCGTCCCAATCATCAATTTCCACCATTAACGAAGCTAAATCAATTTCCTTATTGGTATCAGTCTTAAAAACTTCTAAAACTTTTTGTAAACTTTCGCGCTCGGTAAAAGGCTCGTCTCCTTGTACATTTACTACAATATCACAATCCACATTGGCAACGGCCTCAGCAATGCGGTCACTACCAGATTCATGTTCTTTTTGGCTCATAATGGCTTTACCACCGTTATTAGTAATTTCGTCAAAGATGATCTTGCTATCTGTAACGACAAAGACATCATCAAATAAATTAGTTGCAACCGTAGCTTCATAAGTTCTTAAGATAACGGATTTACCAGCTAAATTCTGCATAAGCTTTGCCGGAAATCTTGATGCACCATAGCGTGCAGGTATCATAGAAATTATCTTCATCTTAATATCTTAAACGAGTTCAAAAATAAGGTTTTTAGGATGGTTTGGCTTTACTTGATTTCAATTTTTTATACAATTTGAAAACAATCCAAAAAATAACGAAAACAAGAATTATTGCCAAAACAGGAATAAATATGGAAATTATGGACATCACTATCGAAGTTCCAGTTTCAATGGTAGAAACAATCGGGTTTCCGAAACCAGCTGTAGAAACCGTCGAACCTAAACGTGTGACGCTTGTCGTTCCTTTAATGGTAGCAGCCGTTCCTCCACCAGCAATAATTGCCAAAGCCCAGGTTATAACTGGACTCAAATCTGCTACAGTAGAGACCATAACCACAGTTCCGGCAACCGTTGCTAAAGGTATGTTAATCGTATCAAGTACGTTATCCACAACTGGAATATAATAGGCGAAAATTTCAATAATAGTTGCAACTCCAAGGGTGATTACAGCTGTCGTACTGCCGATCCAAATCCAATTTTCGTTAAGTTCCCAAACATTGAAATACGTTGCCAAACTCAATGCAAACAAAGGCAAAAATACCCTAAAACCAACTGATGCCGAAAGTCCGATACCCAAGAAAATGCTGATTATTGTTTCGAAATCCATAGTTCTAATTTAGGATATTTTCAGTAAACATTTCGTCTTTAAAGTTAATTAAATAGAGCTTTTCCTTGGCACGTGTCACAGCTGTATACAACCACCTGATATAATCTCTATCCATACCATTTGGCAAATATGGTTGCTCTACAAAAATAGTATTCCATTGTCCGCCTTGCGATTTATGACATGTAATAGTATAAGAAAATTTGACTTGGAGTGCATTAAAAAATTGGTTGTTTTTTACTCCCAAAAATCGTTTATACTTAGATGTTTCATCAGCATAATCTTTACTTACCTCTTGATACAGTCGGTTGGATTCTTCGTAACTTAGTGAGGCACTTTCCACATCTATGGTATCTAGCAATAACACGGTTTCAAACGGACGCATCTTCGGATAATCGACCATTTGCACTTTAACTTCTGCAAATCTAAAGCCATAAAGCTCTTTAATACTGAAAATTTCGAGTACTTCAATAATATCACCATTAGCGATAAAACCAGCTTCGGTCGTAGGTTTAATCCAAAAATAATTATTCTTAACAACCATTAAAAAATCCCCAGATGAGAGCTCTGTTTCATTGAATAAAATACGTTGCCTAATTTGCTGATTGTATTGGTTAGCGCGTTTGTTACTTCTAACTATAATGGCAGTTTCCTCATAACCATTTGCGCTGTAGGCATCGTTAATCGCGTCCATAATTTCGTAACCGTCCATTAATCTTACAATATCTGTAAAGCCTTTCAAATTGAATTTGAAGCTTTCGTAAAATTCAGATTGCAAGACGGCTCTTAGTTCCGTAGCGTTCTCCAAAATTCCGGAGTCTTGCTCTTGTCGCACAACTTCATCCAATTCAATACTCGTCACATTTTTATTATAATTAAGGTACAATTTATCTGCATCTAAAGCAGGACTCAAATCTGATTTCACTGGTGGCAGCTGTGCTTTATCACCGATCAAAAGCAACTTGCACTCATGGCCGGAATAAACGTATTGCATTAAATCATCCAGAAGAGAACCATTTTCAAAAAGTTTAGAATCTGATGGCGTATCAGGGATCATGGACGCCTCATCCACTATAAAAATAGTGTTTCGATGCTTATTTGGTTGCATTACAAATTTTACACCTCCACCTCTATCCTTTTTAGGAAAATAGATTTTTTTATGAATTGTAAACGCTTCTTTTTTAGAATAATTAGAAATGACTTTTGCCGCTCTTCCCGTTGGCGCCAGTAAAACAGCATTTTTTTTCGCTTGCCACAAATTAGAAACTATAGTGCCGACAATGCTAGTTTTACCTGTACCTGCATATCCTTTGAGCAAATAAACGCCATTGGTTTTTGTAGCAAATATAAATTCAGACAATTGCAAAAGCACAATGTCTTGTTTGGGTGTTGGCTTAAAAGGAAATTTGTTTTTTAATAACTTATAAAAGTCCGAAGCGTTTGAAATCATAAAGAATATTATGAAAGCAAGATAGCACTATTCTATATTTTATAAGCCTTAGTTCTATTTACATATTTATTTTTTATGATTTTTATTTAGATAATTTTTACGAACAAAAAAAAATTGTAGATTTGCGAGAGACCTTAATTAATAAACAAAAACATGGTAACAGTAATCATAGCAGTAGTAGGTATTATTTTATTGACCATCCTTATCGTATGGTTAATAGATAAATTTGTCCCTAAAAAAGTTAAACCTATTATTCACATTTTACTTTGGGGATTAATCATTTATTTAGGATATATTACTTTTATGTCAGTTTATAGAGAAATCCAGTTTAATCAACTAAAGGATAAGCGCTATGCTGTTGTTATCGAAAGATTAAAAGATATCAGAGACACACAATTACTTTACAAAGATGTAAACAATAAATATGCAGATTCGTTTGAAAAACTGATTCGTTTTGTAGATACCGCACAAGTACCAATTACACAGAGACGTGATACTTTGGTATTGGATGTTGAGCGTACCAGAGCATTTGGTGGTGTTGAGACGATGAAAACTGAAACTTTGATTGATACCTTAAGTTTTTTCTCTGTTAAAGATTCTTTATTTAAAGGGAAGGACACTTATAAAAATATGATGAATGTAGGCGTTGGCAAAGAAGGTGCAACTTTTGAGTTAAAAGCTGGTACTTTAGATGACATTCCAGTCTTTGAAGCAAGTGTTGACAAAGCAGTCGTATTATATGATCAAGAAAAATACTTAATAGACAAGGAAAAGCAAAAGCAATCCATTGCAGGTGTTAAAGGTCCTACTATAAGAGTAGGTTCTATGGAAGAAATCAGTACCAATGGAAATTGGGGCAAAGACCTCTCTAACGAGCAGTAGTTTTGACAAGAAACGATATTAAAGAGCTGTCCATTCAATTCAATTTGAATGGGCTTTCTTTTTGCATTCTAAACAGAAGCTTAAATACTATTGAGTTTTTAAAGTCTATTGATTTTGAGCAAAAGTTGACTCCTAACGACGCACTCAATCGACTTAAGAGCGAGCTTAGTGCCAATACGGTTTTTTCAGATACTTTTGATGCAGTCACGGTTATCCATCAAAATGAATTGGCATCATTGGTGCCAAAAGATCTATATGATGAGAACCATAAGGCAGATTATCTAAAATTCAATTCCAAGATTTTACGAACGGATCTTATATCTACAGATGACGTTTCCATAAACAATAGCGTTAACGTATTTGTACCTTACGTTAATGTGAACAATTATATCCTCGATATATTTGGCGAATTTGTTTACAAGCATTCCTCTACTTTACTAATTGATGCATCGCTTCAAACTAAAAATTCATCAGATAAACCTGAAGTATATCTTAACGTTAACAGTGCATCTTTAGAGCTATTGGTTGTTGAGAGAGGTGAGTTATTATTATTTAATGTATTTCAATACTCAACAAAAGAGGATTTAATCTATTACGTTTTGTTCGTTTTTGAACAACTAAAGCTAGATGCTGAAACAACTCAATTGAATTTAACCGGAACTGTCAATAAAGAAGATGAAATTTTCAACATTCTTTTCACTTACATCCGCCACGTAAAAATGTTGAAAAACAATTACACTTTTAATTTTTCAAAAGCTTTAGATATAGAATCACTTCATCACCATTATTTAATTCTTAATTCGTTTTAATGCGTATCATATCTGGCACATACAAAGGCAGAAGAATTACGGCACCCAAAAAATTGCCTGTTAGACCAACTACCGATATGGCCAAGGAAGCACTGTTCAATATTCTAAATAATCGTTATTATTTTGAAGATATTTCAATATTGGATTTATTCTCGGGAACAGGCAACATAAGTTACGAGTTTGCTTCAAGAGGCACAGAAAACATTGTAGCTGTAGATGCTCATTTTGGTTGTATTAAATTTATTAATGAGACTGCTAAGAGTTTTGAGATGCCAATAAACACTATTAAAAGTGATGTGTTTAAATACTTAGAGAAATCGAAACAGAAATTTGATATCATATTTGCAGATCCGCCATATAATTTTGATCTCCAGGAGTTTTCCAAAATTCCGGAAATAGTATTCCAAAATGAATTGTTAGCTGATGAAGGTTTACTCATCGTAGAACATTCTAAGCACACAGATTTAAGTCAATTAGCGCATTTTTCTGAAGCTAAGAGTTATGGCGGCAACATGTTCAGTTTCTTTGAAACATTCTGATTGCCAATATTGTAGCTAAATTCCTAGTTAAATTTTTTCACTAGCTTTATAAGCCTTTAGCAGAATTTTCTGTTTAAACTTTCTACATCTGTCTTTATCTGTTTTTGATTATGGTTAAAAGCTATTAACCAAAAATCAAACAATTATGAAACATTTTAAAAGAGGATTATCTATCCTAACAGTGATGCTCTTGGCATTTCAATTCGTAAATGCTCAAGATGCACAACCAACGATGTTCGTGGTTCATACGGACCATGTAAAATTCAATATGATTCCTCAATACGAGGAAGCTTCAAAAAAATTGAACGAACAACTCAAAAAACATAATTCGGATGCCATTTATACTGCAATAAGTGTAGAAGATGGCAGATATGTTTACGTGTCGCCAATTGAAAACATGTCTGATCTAGATGAGAATCCTATGACGATACTCTCGGAAAACATGGATAAGGATGAATTAAAGAATATGTTTGACAAAATGGACGAATGCTACGACTCCCATTATGATTACGTTTTGCACCACTCTACTGATTTATCCTATATACCAGAAGGGTATACCACTGCAAACAAGAATGCCCGAGAATATCATTTTCTATACTATTCGCCGAAAAATGCAGAGGCAATGAATAAAGCGATGGCTGATGTAAAAAAAATGTTTAACGATAAAGGCATCAAGTCTGGATACAATGTTTATCATAGCGGTTTTGGCTCAACAGAAAATTATTATATGGTTGAAATTGCCGGAGAGGACTCAGCAAGTATAGCAATGGGTGGAAAGGAAAATAATAAAATGATGGGAGAAGATGGCGATGCGGCGATGTACAGTGTCATATCTTTGGCAACCAAATACGATCAGGTTCGTGCAAATGTTAGACCAGATCTCAGTTATACACCTCAGGGTAATTGACAACAACCACAATCAATCAAAGACAAAACCCTTTACACTTTTGTAAAGGGTTTTTTATATTTAAGCAAATCTATAAGCCGGATTCTGTCCAATGACTCCGTAAACGTGTCATGGCCTTATCATTTATCTGAGTTTACTGTTACCAGCAAACTTTAGCTGCCTACCCTCTAACAATCGCGCGTGCACGCTCAAACGTTAGTTTACATGACATTGCACCACATAGAGTTTACCTGGTTTCACTACAGCATGATCTGTACATTCTTTCTGTTGCACTTTTCCTAGCCTTTCGACTGGTGGCTGTTAACCACTATGTTACACTATGGTGTCCGGACTTTCCTCACTGACAACAAGTGTCAGTGCGATAAGGTGATCTACTCAAGTGCAAAATTACAATAAACTGTTAATAACTCATATTAAATTATGAATCTTTAAAAAGGCTTTTAGCTGGTTATTATTAAATTTGTATTTATTGCAGAATAAAAAGTATAATAGCATCATGAGATGCTCAAATACTGAAAAGAAATTCAATACAAGCAAGTTCAGATTAGATTTGGAACATTTCGTAGTATCGGCCAGAAAATACAGACCGCAGACCTTTAAGGACGTTGTGGGCCAGCAGGCCATTACCAATACGTTATTAAATGCTATTGAAAATAATCATTTGGCTCAAGCACTCTTGTTTACGGGTCCGCGTGGAGTGGGTAAAACGACTTGTGCAAGGATTCTTGCCAAAATGATTAATAGTGATGGCAATACGAGTGAAGACGAAGATTTTGCTTTCAATATTTTTGAATTGGATGCAGCTTCCAATAATTCTGTTGATGATATCAGGAATCTGACCGACCAAGTACGTATTCCACCACAAGTTGGTAAGTATAAGGTATACATTATAGATGAGGTACACATGCTATCTCAAGCTGCTTTTAATGCTTTCTTAAAAACGCTGGAAGAACCTCCAAAACATTGCATCTTTATTTTAGCAACTACAGAAAAACACAAAATAATTCCTACTATACTATCTCGTTGCCAGATATTTGACTTTAAAAGAATTACCGTAAAGGACGCGAAGGAATATCTTAAATATATCGCAGAAGAACAAGGTATTACTGCAGAAGATGATGCATTACACATCATAGCCCAAAAGGCAGATGGTGCCATGCGTGACGCACTTTCTATATTTGATAGAGTCGTGAGTTTTTCTGGTAAAAATCTTAGCAGACAAGCCGTAACTGAAAATCTCAATGTACTGGATTACGAAACCTATTTTACCAGTACAGATTTAATTTTGGAAAATAAGATTCCGGATTTATTGGTGCAATTCAACTCAATTCTATCTAAAGGATTTGACGGTCATCATTACATTGCTGGTTTGGCATCACATTTTAGAGATTTAATGGTTTGTAAAAATCAAGCTACAATTGAGCTTCTCGAAGTTGGTGATGATACCAAACAAAAATACATTGAACAATCTCAAAAAACTTCAAACAGTTTTTTGCTGATGGGTATAGAGATGGCCAATGATTGTGATCTAAAATATAAATCCAGTAAAAACCAACGCTTACTTGTTGAGCTTACCTTAATGCAATTAGCCTCTATCACTTTTGATGGAGAAAAAAAAAACGGTAGGCATTTCATAATTCCACCATCTTATTTTAAGGCCAAAGGAATTGAGCCTATTCCAGTTAAAAAACCAGCAGAGACTTCGAAAACTGAAACAGTTCAGGTTGCTGTAGAACAGAAAGTCGTTGAGCCAGAACCACAAAAAATAATTTCAAATACTGCGACTGAGATAACTGCAACTTCAACGATTCCAAAAATTTCGATTAACAATCCTAAAAAAACATCTGGTCTTTCTTTAAAAAGTATAAAGGAAAAAAAGGAGCATCAATTACGCCAAATGGATGTGGTTATTAATGAAGACGACCTACCAAAAGAACCAGTGACACAAGAAGCACTGACCGCGGCGTGGAAAGATTATGCAGCGTCTATGGATAAAAAAGGTGAGAAAATAATGGCATCTATTCTACAGATGGAAACTCCACAATTAAAAGGAACAACTTTACATCTCACCTACTCCAACAATACCAACAAAATTGAATTAGAACGCGCTCAATTTCCGTTGATGGTGTTTTTAAAAAAGAGACTTAAAAATTACGACTTACATTTAGATATAAAAGTGAACGAGGAAAAAGCTAAAAAATATGCCTTTACGCCTCAAGAAAAGTATGAAAAATTAAAAACTAAAAATCCAAATTTAGACTTATTACGTCAAACATTTGGTCTTGATATTTAATGGATTATGAGAAATTTATTCGGTCTTCTATTGTTATTGGTTGTAGCTTTTACAAGTTGTGAAGGCAGAAAAACCAAGCATCAGGCACTAAAGGAAAGTATACAGAATTTTAAAAAGAACATTCCTTTCGAGATCGTTGAGTATATCCCTGAGAATTATCACGAAACAGTTACTGATACCTTAATGAGTAATGGTTTTAATGTAAAAATTAAAACTTTTACGGATTTGGGAAACCATATTCCTATTAAAATTGAAAAAGATCTAAAGACTAAAACAGAATTCTACCGAGAAGTAAAAAGTGAAATCTCTATTATAGTTGATGATCGACAAGTTTTGAATACAGTAATTGATAAAGATTTCATTTTCTCGTATTTTAAAGAAAATGAGCATGCAATGACTTATTCTAATCTTCAAGGTGTTTGGATCAATCAAACTAATTTTACCAATAGCCAAAGTCTGAGCTTGGATATTTATTATGCCGAGGTTAATTCGGATAAACGCGAAATATTTCAAATGATTATTAATAGAGATGGTTCATTCCGCATAACAAAAAACAAAAAAGAAAACTATTTATAATGCTAGGACTAAAGCTACCAACGGATCCAAGATGGGTTAATATTGTCGAAAAAAATATTGAGGATATTTTAGTAGATCACGCCTATTGTGAACAGAAAGCTGCCAGTACAGCGATATCATTAATCGTTAGTTTTCCTGAATACACAGAACTTGTTGAGGAGATGATTGAGTTGGTGAATGAAGAAATGAGTCATTTTAAAATGGTTCACGATTTAATTTTAGAAAAAGGTTGGACGCTAGGAAGAGACCGCAAGGATGAATATGTAATTACATTGTTAAAATTCTTCCCTAAAGGCGGCAGCAGGACTACCCAATTAGTGCATCGTTTATTATATGCCGCATTGATTGAGGCACGCAGTTGCGAGCGTTTCAGGTTATTATCCGAAGCGCTAGAGGACAAAAAACTTGCCAAGTTTTATCGCAAACTTATGATAAGTGAAGCTGGTCACTATACGATGTTCTTGAATTTTGCCAGAAAATATGGCGACCGTAAAGAAGTAGATAAGAAATGGAATGCGCTTTTAGAATATGAAGCTGAAATTATGAAAGACCTCGGAAACAAAGAAACTATTCATGGATAAAAAAAGCTTCAACATAATGTTGAAGCTTTTATTATTCTATTTTACTTAGTTTTAAATCTTAATTCCAAATCCGAATTGCATCACATGATTCTTGGCTTCTCTGTCGCCAAAATCATCATCTAAAATATTTGACAAACCGTACGAATATCTTGCGTCAACAAATAACTCATCTGTAATCATATATTCAAAACCTGCTACACCGGAGAACGTAAAAGTTGAAAACGAATCTTCGTTTTTCCATGTTTTTAATGCTACTTGTGGTCCTGCACCAACAATTAAGCGTTCTGACAAAGAGAATCTTAGCATAATTGGCATTTGGATATAATCAGCTCTCAACGATACCGTTTCATTGCCTTGATCAGTACCTAAAGTTTCTGGAAAAAGAGTAGATCTTCTAACGGACTTTTCTTTTCCTCCTTCTGCAGACCATTGCAATTCTGTATGCAACCAAACCGTTTCAGAGAATCCATAATCTATAAATCCACCAAATGCAAATCCATTACGGTGTTCATTATTAAAATTAGCATCTGGATCAAAATCCAAGTTCGACACGTTAATTGCACCTCTTATACCATATCGCACTTCTTGAGATAGTGCAACGGTAGTAAGGCATAAACATAATAAGGCTAGTAAATTTCTTTTCATAACTTCTAATTTGAGATTACGAATATAATTAAAATCTGTTATTTAAACTTCTTTATGATTTGTTGCAATTAAACAACCACACTAGAAACAGTCTCATAATACATGCTTTTTATGATTCCGTCTGACAAACCTATTTTAGGTACAAATATATCCTTTGCTCCACTCCATTTCATGGCAGACAAATAAATACGTGTTGCCGGAATGATTACATCTGCCCTATCTTGGTTTAAATTAAGTTTTGTAATTCGTTCTTCGTAAGAATAACTTTGAAGCGTTTTATAGTAACTGGTTAGATAAAAATATGTCAGTGGTTTACCTAAATCTTTTCCAGAGAGTTTAAATATTTTATTGATGTTTCCACCAGAACCGATCAATTCAATTTTTTCGAAGTCTGAGGTTTTATCTTTAATCCAATTCTCTAGTTCTTGCCAAGTTTCACTTTTTACAATATCATTAAGTAATCTTACAGTTCCTATTTTAAAGGATTTTGATTCTATTTTTTCCCCATTGCGGATAATTGAAAACTCTGTACTACCACCTCCCACATCTACATATAAATAAGTTTTGTTGACATCAATAAATCTGTGAAGATCGGTAGCTGCTATAATGGTAGCTTCTTCTTCTCCATCTATTACATCAATATTAATTTTTGAGGATTTAAGTATTTTCTTAGAAAGTTCTGCACTATTACACGCTTCTCGCATAGCCGACGTTGCACATGCTTTGTATCGAACAACTCCGTGAGCCTTCATAAGCAAGCTAAATGCAACCATTGTATCTACCATGCGCTGTTTATTATGTTCGGATATTTCGCCTGTTAAAAACACATCTGCACCTAAACGAATTGGTACACGAACCAAAGAATTCTTTCTGAATTCGGTTGGTGCATCTTTTTGTTCAATAATGTTTGAAATCAACAATCTAACGGCATTCGAACCTATATCTATGGCGGCAAATTTTTTAATCTTAAGCATTGTAATCTTTAATTTTTCAAATAGTAGTTATAGGTTTCAAATTGTGCTCTTATTTTTTTGTCTCCATTTAACCTGTACTTATTATCTTGTGTTGCGTTTATGATTCTGGCTTTAACGTTGTCTTTCCAACAGATTTCAAATAAATCCAGCAACTCTTTTTTAATATCCTTATCATAAATGGGACAAGTGACTTCTACCCTTGTATCTATATTTCTTGTCATCCAATCAGCAGAAGAAATAAAAATTTTTGGTTGATCGTTATTAGCAAAAATATAAAGTCTTGTATGTTCTAGAAATTTATCTATAATACTAATGATTTCAATATTCTCGCTCATCCCTTTAATTCCAGGTACTATACAGCAAATTCCTCTCACAATCATTTGTATTTTCACTCCTGCTCTACTGGCTTCGTAAAGCTTATCGATCATTTTGTAACTACTGATACTATTGAGCTTCAATTTTATATAAGCTACTTTGTTGTTTTGGGCATTTTCTATTTCTTTATCTATTAAAGCAAATAGTTTTGACTTGGTGTAATGTGGAGAGGTAATTAGATGCTTATATCGATTAACCTTGTAGTTCACTTCAAGAAAGTTGAATACCTTATTAACATCCTTTAGAACCTTTTGGTTTGCTGTAAGTAATGTAAAATCAGTATAAATCTTAGCAGTAGATTCATTAAAATTACCTGTACTTATAAAGCCGTAACGCACTATTCTATCATCTTCCTCACGTTCTATCACGCACATCTTACAATGCACTTTTAGACCTTGTACGCCAAAAAGCATATTAACACCTTCGGCCTGCATCTGCTCTGCATACGTGATATTTGCGGCTTCATCGAACCGTGCCCTCAATTCTATAGAAACAGTAACTTCCTTGCCATTTTTGGCTGCATTAATTAATGAGCTCGCCACATGAGAAATCTGCGCCAACCTATATATAGTGATTTTTATCGTTTTTACCTTAGGATCTAAAGCAGCTTCTCTTAAGAATTTTACAATGTAAGAGAAAGTATGGTAAGGTGTATATACCAAATAATCTTTATGGGCTATAGTCTTAAAGATGCTTTCTTCAAGACTCAAACCTTTTACAGGTAATGGTTTAATTTTTTCGTATAATAAATCGGTTCTTCCCAAACTAGGAAAACCCATATAGTCTCTACGATTGTGATAACGCCCTCCAGGAATGATACTATCCTTAGAGTCAATGTTCATAATTTCCAACAGAAAATCTAGTGTATCCTCGTCGATACTTTTATCGTAAACGAAACGTACTGGTTCTCCAATTTGTCTATTTCTAACACTTTTGGAAAGTTTATCTATAAAACTTTTACTCAAGTCACTATCAAAATCTAATTCACCATCCCTAGTGATTTTTATCATATGGGCACAAATCTCATCATACTTGAAAATATTGAATATATCATTTAAGCAATATCTCAATACATCATCAACCATGATTATGTAATCTTTTTCTGCTATACTAGGCAAAACTATGAATCGATCCATAGTTCTAGATATTTCAATCAATGCAAATTGATCTGCGCCATTAGAATTGGACATTTTTACAACCAAGTAAGAAGCACTATCTTTTAGTTCCGGTATTGCAATGTTCTCATTAAGAATGATTACAACTAACGCAGGACTGATTTCCTGATAGAAGTAATTTTTAATAAAATCGTGATGTCCTCCTTCTATCTGTGTTTCATTGATTATAAATATATTTTCGTTTTGAAGTTCTTTTCCAATTTCTTCTAAAATCTCAAGGCTTAAGGTTTGTTGATCGATGACAATTTGAGTAATCTCTTCTAGAAGATCACTCGCCTTAATACCTCCAAGTTCACTTTTACCTCCTTTGCCAGCTTCATCAATACGCTTTACTGTTGCATATCTTACTTTAAAGAATTCATCTAAATTATTTGAAAAAATACCTAAAAATCGAAGTCGTTCTATTAAGGGCACAGCGACATCTGCCGCTTCTTGAAGCACACGTGCATTGAACTGCAACCAACTTAGTTCGCGGTTTACATATTCATTTTTATCTTTGGTCATTAGCGCAATTCCTTTGGGATGATTATGAATTCTGTTTCGCCTTTTTTAAGGTCTTCCCAGCTAGAAATATCAAAATTCATTTTTACCAATCCACTAGTTGGGAGATTTGATATGAATTCACTTCCAAATATATTGGAAATTGATGTGAAAGCATGATTATGACCAAAAATCATCACGGTATTTAATTCATTTTTAAGAGACTTTATGAACGAGATGACGTTTTCACCTCCAAAATCGTACAATTCCTCAGCTGTTTGAACCTGGTATTTATCAAATTTTAGGTGATTTGAGAAGATTTTACAGGTTAAATCAGCTCTTTTAGCAGGACTGCTAAAAACTTTATCGACATCAATATTATGTTTTAAAAATTGCTTAGCAACTAACTTCGCGTCGTTCTTACCTCTTGATTTTAAGGGTCTTTCCCTATCTATAACATCATGTTTCCATGACGATTTTGCATGCCTGACCAGTATAATTGATTTCATTTTTTATCGTTTAAATGCATTTTTTTTCGATTAAATGTTGCATAATTCCGTTTTAACGAGTAATTTGCCCCTTCAACTCGAATGTTTGTTTATCATTTGAGTTATAAGTTCTTTTGTTTCGTAAAGTTAATGTAAATGACCCCAAATCAAAAATATATTAATTGATCCAGATTAATCATTTGCACTAATTACAACTCCCTCTATTTTACTGAAACAACAATTAACAGCGTTATTGATTAGTCAATAGCTTTTGCTGCATATATGTATGTAGTATAAACTATCATCTTCTCTTTTGATGCTGTAAGCATTAAGATATAATATGAAAAAAAACTACATTTTTATTTCTATCGAAAACTTAACTAAAAGAACCTGTGTAGTTCTGTTACTTTTGTTTACGTTCTATCTATCCGCTCAACAAGCACCATCAATTCAGTCTGGTGTTTCTTTCCAATGGTCAGATGAACAGAGTCAAAACAAAAATGCCGCTACCATAGAGTCCATTATAATTGATGGTGAAATCTACAATACCTTTGTTGTACCATCGTCATATGAGTTGACGCATTTGGGACCGGATGGACATAGTGACAACAGAATTATAAAAAATGGAAATAATACTGGAGGAAACAGTAACTCTGCTAATTGGGTCACAAGAGCTACTGCAGCTTTTCAAGATAAAAACTTAAATCATTACTTTGCCTGCGGTGAAAATGGTGAGGATTTTTGTTTAGATTTTGAAGAACTTGAAGACATTGAAGAAGATTGGGAAGATGACGAAGGTCCTCAGAAACAAACTATATTTTATAATCCATCAATCCCTTCCAACGAAGGTGGTGTCCTCGCTGTTACTGAAAGAGGTGGAAATAACTGCTTTTATATTGAAATCTGGGGCACACCTTTTGGTGGTGGTCCTGAGCAGAAACTTGGTCATACATTCGTAAGAAGTCGTGGGGATTATCGTGGATGTTCATATGCGCCACCTATTTCTGGATCCGACTATTGGCAATCTGGACGTTGTAACGAAAATGGTCAAACAATTGGTATTGGACTTTTTTATTTAAGTGGAATTGCACCTGTAGGTTCTAAAATAACTAAAATTGAATTTGTTGCTGCGACTGAAGATCATGGTGACGGTAAATTTTTCTTATTACAAAAATATGCCCTAGATCAGCAATCTAATAACTGCTTAAATGATGAGGCCAATGGTGATGTTTCTTTATCTAATAACGCACCGCAGAATTCTGCGTATAGTCTAATATCTCCACCAACTGTTACCGGACAAGATTTTACATTTAATTCTGATGGAACATACAGCTATACACCACAACCAGGTTTTACCGGTGAGGTCACTTTTGAGTATGAAGTTTGTTTACCAGCACCTAACACAGATGTTTGCGACCGAGCAACTGTAACTCTTAACTACGTAGATTTACCACCAAATCCAGAGGTTGAAATAAGTTGCACTTCAGAAAATAATTTTTCAATTTTTGTTGTAAATCCAATTGGTGAAGAATTTGAATATTCATTAAACAATGGATCTTATCAAAGTTCTGTAGAGTTTAATAATCTTTCTGAAGGAAGTTATACGCTAAAAGTAAGAAATAGATATACGCTTTGCGAACGCATTAACCCTAACCCAATTACCATAAGCAATTTAGAGCTTTCAGGTACTGTAACCGATGTTCTTTGTACTTCAGATGTAACAGGAAATATAGATTTAGCCATTTCTGGTGGATTTCCGCCATACACGTTTAACTGGAGCAATGATACTACTAATCAAAACCTTACTAATGTTGGAGCTGGAACTTATTCAGTCACAGTAACCGATAGTAATGGTTGTTCGGTTTCGGATAATTTCACCATAAATCAACCAGACGAAGAATTAACTTCAACAATTACTAAAGTAGATGTGCTTTGTTTTGGAGATGAAACTGGAAGTATTGATTTATCTGTTAATGGTGGAACCGCACCTTATTCCTATTCATGGAATTCAGGACAAACTACTAGAAATATAGAAAATCTAGGAGCAGGTATCTATAGTGTAACCATAACAGATGCCAATGGATGTATTGAAAGAAACCAGATTGAAATCAACCAACCTAATAGTCAACTGAGAGCGACACTAACGAGCACTACAAATGTAGATTGTTACGGTAATAGTACTGGTAGCATTACTTTTTCAGCAACAGGAGGGACTAGTCCTTATCAATATTCATTAGATAATGGAGCAACTTACCAGACTTCAGGAACATTCAACAATTTAGCTGCAGGTCCTTACAGGGTTATCGTAACAGATGCTAACGGCTGCCAGACGAATGCTCAATGTGGAATAAGTGAGCCGAGTCAGTTGACCACAAGTTTGTCAGTTACAGATGTTCAGTGTTTTAATGATACTACAGGAGCCATAGACCTAACAGTATCAGGTGGAACTCAGCCTTACACATACGAATGGAGTAATGATTCTACAACAGAAGATTTGAACAACTTAGGCGCAGGTGCTTATAGTGTTACTGTGACAGATGCCAATGGTTGTACTATTTCTACTAATACCAGTGTCTCAGAACCTGCAACCCCTCTAAGTATTAATATAAGTAAAGAAGATGCAACGTCAGCCCAAAACTGTAGTAATGGAGGCGCAACCGCTAACGTTAATGGAGGTACTGGTCCTTATACCTATTTATGGAGTACTTCGGCCAATAATCAAACCACAGCTACGGCTATAAATTTAACAGCTGGTAGTCATGATGTTACTGTTACTGATGCTAATGGGTGCCAATTAACTCAAAGTGTAGTAATTAGATGCGTTAATACATGTGATGCAGAAGTCACTATTGAAGAAACTGATAATGTATCTTGTTTTGGTGAAAATACCGGATCTGGAACAGTATCTGCGAGCTCCAATTCGTATCCTGATGCGACATATACATTCAGTTGGAGTAACGGTCAAATAGATTCTGGTGTTACTACTAGTACTATTAGCAACGTAGGTGCAGGAGTCTATGACGTTAGTGTAACAATAGACGGAACATCTTGTCAACCAGTTGAAGAATCTATTGCAATTACACAACCCAATAATGCTTTAAATATAATTGCTATAGCTTCAGATTTATTAGGTCCTTTAACAAACGATGGAATCATACTTACAACAGTAACTGGTGGTGTTCCGCCATACACTTACAAATGGAGTCCTGGCGGAGAAACTACTCCTGGTTTAGTTGGGCTGTTAGTTGGAAATTATTCTGTGACCGTTACGGATGCGAATGGTTGTACTGCTTTTGCCAGTGCCTCAGTAAATGGTGGATCCTGTAACGATTTGTCGGTGACTGGTGCATCTACCTCTGTATCATGTAATGGTGAAAGTAACGGAAGCGTTACAGCAACAGTATCAAACGGTACAGGTCCGTTTACCTATAGCTGGGACAATTTACCAGACACTACAGCCACAGTATCTAACTTGCCTGCAGGTAATTACACCGTTACGGTTACTGACCAAACGACGGAATGTACACAAAGTACAACAATTAATGTCAGTGAGCCAAGCGCTCTGAGCTCAGGTATTGCTGTCACTAACGTTATGTGTAAAGGTGATGAAACAGGTTCTGTAGACTTGACCGTGAATGGTGGAACACCACCATATCAATTCTTATGGAACACAAATGAAACAACTGAAGATTTAAATAATGTCTCAGCAGGGACCTATTCTGTAACCATAACTGACGCTAACGGTTGTACAACAACAAACCAATCTACTGTTTTAGAGCCAGGCGAAGAAGTATCAGGAGCAATTATAGAAATTGTAAATGTTGAATGCTCTGGAGAAAATACTGGAAGCATTAACTCTGAGGCCACTGGTGGAGTTAGCCCTTACTCTTACTCTATTGATGGTGGTGCAACAAATCAAACAAGTGGATTGTTTGAAAATCTAGCTGCCGGCAATTACACCATTTTGATAACGGATGCAAATGGATGTTTATTTAGTTTAAGCGCAACGGTTGCAACAGATGATGAAGAAGATCCGGTAATATCAGTTCCAGAAAATCTTACAATTGAAGGTTGTTCTGAATCAGACATTTCTGCATCAAATGCTGTATTTCCTTATAGAAACACTCAATCTGGAGATGTCAAAGATACGTTTGCTTCAAATGCAGATTACTCGGCTACGGATGATTTTAACATACAAAGCATTACTTATATAGATGTAGTTACCTCATCTGACAATTGTCCTACAACTGTGATAAGAACTTTCACAATTACAGACAATTGTGGTAATACAGCTTCCACAAGTCAAACCATCACTGTAACAGACAGTACAGCACCATTATTGGAGTCTGTAGCTTTTGACTTTACAGTACAATGCGATGGAAATAGCAACATTGATGATTTAAATAATTGGTTAGCATCTAATGCGAATGCTTCTGCTAGTGATGCTTGTGGACCATTAACTTGGACCAACGATTTTTCTGGATTATCAGATGATTGTGGAGGCACTGGCTCAGCCAATGTTACATTTACGGCTACTGATAGCTGTGGTAATTCTGTATCAACAACAGCAACGTTTACTATAGAAGATACAGTCGGACCAACATTTGACGGTTTTCCATCGGAAACGAATAACGAACAACCAAGTTGTGTAAACACCCCTACACTTTCGTTTGTAAATTATACTGAAGAATCTGGAGATGGGGACGCTAACACATTTTTACTTAATGAGGTATTTAGATATACCAATGTTTCACCGGGTGTTGATGTTCTTTTAACAATCGTTGCTAATGTTAATGCTTCTGTAGCAACTTTAGATGTCAATAGCTCTAGCCCAAATGCCTTTAAACCTCAAACGGCTTTTAATATTCCCAACATAGGAGATCGTGGTTATGTTGAGTATCGAATGGATTTTGTTGAAGCGGGCACTACCAATCCAATAACTCTACCAGAATTTTATGCCAATTTTAATGATATTGATGGAAACTCAAGTTATGGTGAGGTTAACTGGTCCCAGTTCACAAATAGCTATACGGTGAATAATCCAACTGAACTTACAATAGGTGAAGAAGGCTCTTGGATAGTTGCTACATCTGGAACCAATGAATTTTCTGGTGGTACCAATGCCAACCCAGAAGTTAACTTTTCGACAAGAAATTTAAACGCGTCAAGTTATTCTTTTAGAATTGGTGCAGTGGCAAGAGTGGCAAACGCGCGCTCGAGTGCTAGAAATCACAATATTGAGTTTGCATGTATTTCAAACTATACAAACCCTACAACTGTAAGAGATGAAATCACCGTAGAGTGTGATGATCTTGAGCCAGCTGAAACTTTAACCGCTACAGATAATTGTAGTGAAGCTACGGTAACATTCGAAGAAATCAGAACAGACGGTGAATGCGCACAAACTTATACTTTAAATAGAACTTGGACAGCAACAGATGCATGTGGCAATGAAACCAAAAGAACTTTAATAATAAATGTTATTGATACAACCTCACCTACTTTTACGGTTCCTGCTGATATAACAATTGAATGTGACGACGATGCAAATGACCTGACTATTACTGGTGACGTGACAGATGAAGCCGATAATTGTTCAACTGATCTTGAAGCAACGTTTAGCGATGCGGTTACTGCTGGCTCATGTGCCAACGAATCGACCATCACAAGAACTTGGACATTGACAGACGAGTGTGACAATACGACCACTTTGGTACAAACAATTACTGTTGTAGATACAACGGAACCGACTTTTACAGTACCTGCTGATATTACAATAGAATGTGATGTTGATGCAACCGATTTAACTATTACAGGTGACGTGACAGATGAAGCCGATAACTGCTCAACTGATCTTGAAGTAACGTTTAGCGATGCGGTTACTGCTGGCTCATGTGCCAACGAATCGACCATTACTAGAACATGGACATTGACAGACGAGTGTGACAATACGACCACTTTGGTACAAACAATTACTGTTGTAGATACAACGGAACCGAC
>NZ_JABFDH010000002.1 GCF_013403975.1 Winogradskyella ursingii | reverse complement strand
TATAAAACACCAAATATGGTATATAAATTAACAGCGTAAATCAATTTTAACCTGTAGCCATATTTCAGGACTAGACATTTAAGAAAAATCAGAACTGACATTAAAAAATGAATAAAATTGACAAAATTGGAATATCATTATTAATACTTGGATTTTTAATTCCATTTTTCATTTATTTTGGCTTCATTATCGGACTTCCAATATATATAATTGGAATTATTACGCTTCTACTTGGGAATTTAAATATCAAACAAAAATTACTTTGGATTTTAATCCCAGCAGTTTTATTTTATCCAGTAATGAAAGGATATTCTTCAATTTCTTTTTATTACGCTGACATTCAAAAAGTAGATTTAATACTACCATATGACTTTAAAGGAACTGCAATAATTGTAGATAATGTTGATTTCGGACAAACATTTGAGAAAAAAAATAGGCGAAAACAAATAATATTTGATGAAAACGGAATTGCTTTTTACCCAACTGAATTGGAATTACAAAGCTCTCGATTTAGAGTTTTTCTTAAACAAAAAAACGGACAATTAAAAAGAGTCTTATTAAGCTCTGAAACTTCTGAAAGGACGACACTTTTGGCTTATGGAGAAAGTAGTTTCGAAAAAACTATTGAATCAGAAATCAAATATATTCCATACGACTTTGTAAGAATTGGAGAGAATTTTACAGAACAAAGTAATTCGGAAAAAAGAAGTGAATTAATTAAAAAAGGAAAAATAAAAACTGTGTACAACAACGTTTATAATTAATGGCTAGTAATAGCTTACTTACGAAAATTCTCGCGGATTTTCTTTTCAGTTTTTATTTGCTAAATTAGGTACTTAAACACGCAACTAACCTTTTACACACACGCTAGCCTTCATGATGACCAACCATTAACCAATGATAAAATTCTTTAGAAAAATTAGACAAAATCTACTTTCTGAAAATAAATTCAGTAAGTACTTGATTTACGCAATTGGAGAGATAATTCTTGTTGTAATTGGAATCTTAATTGCACTACAAATCAATAATTCTAATGAATTGAATAAACAAAGAGCTAAAGAAGTGCAGTTCTTGAAAAATTTAAAAAGTGATTTAATTTTTGAAGAAAGCGAACTTGAACGGTACACCGGAATTAGAGAAAGTATAGTAAACTCTGCTCAAATCGCCCTGGAACACTTTAATGGTAAGCCAGTAGAAAATATTCAAATGTTTAATTTTCACACTTTTAATGTGGGCATATGGCAAGAATTTCAGAGAAACAACAATACTTTCTTAGAGTTATTGAACTCTGGTAATTTGACTATAATATCAAATGATTCAATAAAAAATGGCTTACTGAATTTAGATTTAATTCATAAAGAAATAATATCAAATCGAGAACATTTACGAAATGATTTAGAGCAATATTTTTATAATCCTTGGTTTACTACTGTTGATCTGGACCCTTTAGCCCAGAGCTTTGTTTTTTATACAAATAATGGAAAATTTGACAACAAAATAGAGCTTTCGAACCAAGAATTAGAAAAGCTTTTAAATGATAGGGTGTTTAAAAATGGATTTGTCTTATCAGTATTTACGAATTCTTTGATTATTGATGACTATAAAAGAATGAAAGATTTGAACAAAAAAGTAGTTGAATTAATAAATAGAGAAATAACAAAAGGCTAACAATGGCTATAAGTAATTGCTTGTTCTCGCCTACATACGCCAGTCCTCGCGGACTTACTATCCGTGAATTATTTGCTAACTTTAGTGCTAAACACACAACGAAATCATACACTAGACCATTGCAAGTAATTATCAGAAACCGCTAACCAATGATAAAATTCTTTAGAAAAATTAGGCAAAAAATGCTGACTGAAAACAAGTTCAGTAAGTATCTGATTTATGCTGTCGGAGAGATCATCCTTGTTGTTATCGGTATTTTGATTGCTTTGCAGGTCAACAATTTAAATGAAGTTCGAAAATCAGATTTGGAATTGAACAAAATAAACCAAAACTTGATTCAGGAATTTGAATCTAATCAAAAAGCTCTAAATTCAGCATTACGTGGATTGAAATGGACAAAACGTGGAGGATTAAATATACTGTCAATGATGGGAAAATCAGAAAGTGAACTGAACCGTACAAATCTTGATAGCTTGATAGAAACCTCACTTTTTTGGCCAACTTGGAAACCTACTAATTTTGTCTTAAACGAACTCAAAAGCACAGGTAAATTGTCATTAATTAAAAATAGTAAGATAAAGGAACTACTTTTTGAATATGAACGACAATCTGAATATGTAAATGAATGGAATAGACGTATGGAAAAAAGTTCGCAGGATATTGTTGATTACATCAAAAATTATGGTTCCTTGAGGAATGTAAACCATAATCGGATTTCAATTAAAAAGTCTGATTTGGATTTTAACAATATTAGTTTCTTTAATGATTTAAAATTTGAAAATCAAGTTGATGAGAAAGTACTTTATTCGCAATTTTTGGAAAATGTCTATGCAGAAACTGATAAATTAATCAGTGAAATTTTAGAAGAAACCAGAAAATAACGAAAGCACAACAAAGTATAACCGCAATTACAGCGGATTCGACTAAACCGGAATCCACTCGGAATTGCTAAAGCCAGTGCCATACCGAAAATTAACGCATATTAACCCGTAACTGAAAGTTGTACGAGACCTTGTTTTAATGCCCAAATTGCGCTCAAAACCAAATTTTGAAAACAAAAAAATGAATAAAAAGATTGACTCTACATTATATTTTTTTCAATTTTTAATCGCCCGAATTATTGTAATCGGAGGAATTGGATTTTTGATTTATAGTTTAATCACAAAAGAAATCGGAGCTATTATTTTTTGCACATTATTTTTGATTATGGGAGTTTTTATTTTAAAAAAGCAAGTTCCTAAACCGACTGACCTTTCATTTGACCAAGATTCCCTGTATCTCGACAATCTATCTCACCCAATAAAAATTGCGGATATTGAATCTTTAGAAAATGGAGTAATAAAATATAACTCAAATGGAGAGACGAATAAATTCAGTTTACCGAATTTTTACTATATCGACAAAAATTATACAAAACTTAAAAAGACCATAGAAAACAAAAGCACTAAAACACAACAATGTGTATAATTCATTGCTAGTTATAGCCTGCTTAAGAAAGTCCTCGCGGATTTTCTATTCTGTTTGTATTTGCTAAATTAGTTAATTAAATAAACCTTATACAAACCGGTTAAGCAATAAGTATAAAATTTATGAAAAAACAATGTCCAGAATGCGGTGAAAGAATTATTGGGAGAGTTGACAAAAAATTCTGTAGTGATGGTTGCAGAAATGCATACAATAATCGGGTAAATAAGGATTCCAAAAATCTAATCAGAAACACCAATAATCGACTTAGAAAAAACTATAGAATACTAGAAAGTTTAAATCCAAATAAAAAAACCAAAACCTCTAGAGCCAAATTGGTCGAAAAAGGATTTGATTTTAATTATTTCACTAGTATATACACCACAAAGGCTGGCACGATCTACTATTTTGTCTATGATCAAGGTTATCTGCCTCTTGATGGAGATTATTATGCACTTGTAAAACGAGATGATTAAGGATTACCTTTTGTTGTACTGTTCCAATTCTCACCCTTAAGTTGCAATGCTGCTTTAAGAATATCCTTTTGGCTTATTTGCCCAACTAATTTGCCATTTTCTACAATTGGGAAACGTCTCAATTTAGAACTCAAAAATTTATTGGCAGCATCAAAAACGTCCATATTACCATCAATAGTTTCAACGTCCCGAGCCATACGCTTTTCTACATTATCATGTTCTAAAGGCATATTGTAATAGCGGCTTTCACTCAGCTGTTTTAAACAATCACCTTCAGAGATTATTCCAATAAGTTCATGTCTCTCATTTACTACAGGTCCACCAGAAATTTTATATTTAATCAAGCATTCAACCACTTCTTGCACGGATTGATCTGCTTTAAAGGTTATGAGATTTGTTGTCATATAATCCTTTACTTTTAACTGAACCGGAGCAGTTGTATTTTGCTGCTTCCTAGGTCCTTGAAAACTTTTTATTCCCATGACATAGAGTTTTGAGTGAATATTAAAGTTACTTAAAATTAACCACATCACAAAACAGTTTTAATTACTGTGAGTAAAATCAGTATTTTTATATTCATAACAAAAAAAATATTTTGAATAAAAATATAAGCATTATTGGATGTGGATGGCTAGGGTTGCCATTGTGCAAACATCTAATGGAGTTAGATTATATCATTAAAGGCTCAACAACCTCAAAACACAAGATTAATGAACTAGACAAACAGGGTTTAGATGTTCAATACATCAAGCTGAATGCCCATCAAATTGAAGGTGATATAGGTACTTTTTTAAAAGATTGTGATACATTGATTATAAATGTTCCACCAGGTCTGAGGTCAAATCCTGAAAAAAATCATGTTGCAGAAATTTCACATCTAATCAAAGCGATTGAGATTTCTGATATTAAAAAAGTGCTTTATGTTGGGTCCATCTCTGTTTTTAAGGATAAAGATGATATGCCGGTTATAAATTCTAATATTATCCCGAACAATACTGCCAACACAGCGAAGCAATTAATTGCAATTGAAAAAAAACTGCTACAAAACAAAAATTTTAAAACTACAATATTACGTTTTGGAGGTCTATTTGGTGACAACCGCCATCCTGCAAAACATCTTTCTGGTAAAAAGGACATCTCCAATCCTGAAGCTCCCATTAATTTAATACACCAACAAGATTGTATAGCAATTATTGCCTCAATTATAAATTCAAACCTTTGGAATGTAACACTAAACGCTTGCTACCCAGATCATCCTGTCAAAATGTACTATTATAAGAACTATTGTATACAGCATAATTTACCAATTCCAACCTTTGATCATAGTGAAAAAAGTGAAGGAAAAATTATCGACAGTTCAGAATTGGTACGGCTTTTGAAATATTCATTCAAACAGGCTCCATAGAAATTAATATAGTTTTAAGACCTAGTTTATTTAATTTTTATAGTTTAGCCCTCTAAATTTATGATAATGAAAAAGATTACACTCGTTCCAATGACTATTGGACTTATGTTAATTTCCGTTGGTGTCTTTGCACAGAACAATGCAGATTTAAAAAAGCATTACCAAGCTTATTACCAACAAATGAAAAACCAAGGTGACGTTCAAGGCGTAATAAATGCCATGACGCATCTCAACGTGCTTGAACCTTCTTTAGCAAGAAAAGATACATTGGCTTATGTATATCTTTCTGAAGGCATGTATTTACAGGCATTAAATACTATTGGTGTTGAAAAAAATGCAAACGACTCGGACATGAATGTTGAAGTTAAGGCATTGGCATTGAAAAATTTAAATCAACCAAAATTAGCTTTAGAACATTTTGAAATTTTATTTAAGCGCAACCCAAATCCATATCTTGCTTACGAAATGGCGGATATGAAAATTCAGATTGAAGATTTAGCTGGTGCCAAAGCTAATATAGAATATGGCCAAGCAAATGTAAAAGACGATATGAAGCGTGCCTTTTACGAAAGGCAACAGCCTTACGAAACTTCACTTAAGGCAGCATTTTTATATTTGGAAGGGCTAATGGTATTTAGACAAGACAATAAGGCCAACATAGATGCAGCTCTTAAATTAATAAACGATGCACTTGCCATTGATCCAAATTTTAATCTGGCAAAAATAAGTAGAGAAGCTTTAGAAGCACAAAAGGCTCAAAAGGCAGCGGCGGCAAACACACCTGCTAAAAATTAATAATATAATCATATACTAAAAAGAGCAGCCTCTTAAGGCTGCTCTTTTTATTTGAATAATGTTTAAACTATTATTCGGGTTGAATTTGATTGTAAAAATCAAATTCTATCTTTTTATTAATTTGCAAATTGAGATTTGCAAAAGCCACAAGTACTTCCTTTATACTCTTTAATTGCAAGTTTAAATCTATGTTATCTAAAGTGAGATTGTCATAAAGCTTCAGCATTTTAGTTTCCAGGATTACAATGCGCGATTCAATGGGATTTGTTTCTAAATTTGAAGGCACTTCTTCTTTTAATTCCAATAGAAACTCATCTATAAGCTTTCTGTCTCCCTTAAAAAAAGACAAATCTGCCTTCTTTAAATATCCAATCTGTATTGCAAGTTCTTGGTACTTTTCCCAATTTCTAACTATTTCCTCAGCTTCAGGACTAAGAACATAATCCGCATAGTTAAAGTTTTCAATGGCTCTGGGTGTAATAGATTGTTCTTGTGTTTTATTTTCTGGTGACTCAATAGAAGCGACATTTGTATCATTCCCACAACTCAAAAAAACAAAAAACAGTAATTGAAAAATAGATTGTCCAAGCTTCATTCTTAAAATTTAATTAATGGGTAAATATACTCAATCTCTCAATTCTTATTAACAGTAAGTATGAAACGTGAAAATTTTATAACAATTATAACATCCTACGTTTTTCTGAAAATTTTAATATATAGTTGGTTGTAATTCTTCTTACTTTTGAAAGCGAATAAATTAAATTATATGTCTTCAAAAATATTAATTATTGGTGCTTGTGGACAAATTGGCTCCGAACTCACTTATAAACTTAGGGAAATTCACGGCAAAAAAAACGTCATTGCCAGTGATATAAACACACGAAAATTAGACTTAGTCAATTCTGGACCATTTGAAATTATTGATGCCAAAAATTTTAATGCTATTAAGGATTGTTGCAAAAACCACAATGTTGATACAGTTTATCTCATGGCAGCTTTGTTAAGTGCTACGGGCGAAAAATACCCAATGGAGGCATGGGATTTAAATATGAACTCACTATTTCATGTGCTTAATCTTGCTAAAGAAGGAACTATAAAAAAGATATTTTGGCCAAGTAGTATTGCTGTTTTTGGTCCTACAACGCCAAAACAACAAACACCTCAACACACCATTTGCGAGCCAACAACGGTTTATGGTATTACCAAACAAGTTGGTGAGCGTTGGTGCGAATATTATTATAACAAATATGACGTAGATGTGAGAAGCATTCGCTATCCAGGCATTATAAGTCACAAAACGATGCCAGGAGGTGGCACAACGGATTATGCCGTTGAAATATATCATGAAGCCCTACAATCTGGTCATTATGATTGTTTTTTATCTGAAAGCACGAGTCTTCCAATGATGTTTATGGATGATGCCATTAAAGCAACAATAGATATTATGGAGGCGAAGCCAGATGCTTTATCCATAAGATCTGCCTACAATTTAGCGGCCATAAGTTTTACTCCTAAAGAAATTTATGAAAGTATAAAAAAGCACATTCCAGATTTTACAATTGAGTATCAACCGGATTTTAGACAAGCCATTGCAGACAGTTGGCCATCATCTATAGATGATTCTGTTGCGAGAAAAGATTGGGATTGGAAACATGATTTTGATTTAAATACAATGACTGCCGAAATGTTAAGAGAGTTGGGTAAAAAATAATATTAAAACTAAAATTTAATTGTTTTAGCACGCAATTCAGCTTCATATAGTTTAAGAAAATCTAACAATAAAAAACAAAAAACCCAGACCTTTAAGTCTGGGTTTGTTTGCTCCTCTTCTTGGGCTCGAACCAAGGACCCTCTGATTAACAGTCAGATGCTCTAACCAACTGAGCTAAAGAGGAAGATGTTTTTTCGCTTTAGCGAGCGCAAATATAAAATATTTTTTAATCCCTACAATATGAAATTATAATTTTTTTGAAGGTTTTTAACCAATTGCATTAATTGGTTAAGGCTTTAAAAATGTCATTACCGTTAGCAAATAAAACCAAAGCAATTAAAATAAAGAAGCCAACAATCTGCGCACGCTCCAAGAACTTTTCACTAGGTTTTCTACCTGAAATTATTTCGTATAGTAAAAACATCACATGGCCTCCGTCTAAAGCCGGAATTGGCAATAGGTTTAATACGGCTAACATTATCGATAAAAATGCCGTGAGTTTCCAGAAGGCTTCCCAGCTCCAAAAATCTGGAAAGATATCGTAAATAGCCTTAAATCCACCGAGACCTTTATAAGCTTCGGTTTTTGGATTAAAAATAGCTTTAAGCTGAGACCCATAATTAACCAATGTACTTTTAAATTTTGAAGCACCTGCAGCAAAGCTTTCACCAAAAGAGTACTCGCGTCTAGTCACATCATAATAGCCAAGTTCTGTAAATCTTTTAGCATCGATTAATCTGAAAATATTCAGTTTTCCGTCGTTGTTTACATTAAGCTCTCTTGTAAGGGTCTTACCATCTCTTAATATTTCAGCAGAAACAGTTTCACCTTTATAATTTTGTAATTCTTCTTCAAACAAATCAAAATATTCAAGCTCCTTACCTTCTATTCCAAGAATCACATCTCCTGTTTTAATATCAACAGTTTTATTTGCCGACGAATCCGGAACTGACTCAACTATAAAAGGATAACGGTATCTAAATAGATTTCTACTACCTTCATCAGATAATTGTCCCAAGAAATTTTCAGGCAAATCAATGACTTTCGTCTCACCATTTCTCTCAACAGTCATCTGTTCTGCCCCTATTATGTATTGACCTATTTCAGAATCTTTTTCTATGGGTTGATCATTAATCGCTACAACTTTATCACCCGTTTTAAAGCCAGAATCTAGTAAAACTTGGTTTTCAACTAAATAACCTCCTTTTAAGCTATCGATCTTTATATCTGTATCGCCGTAAATAAATGAGGCAAATACATAAATCACATAAGCCAATATAAAATTAACGGTTACACCACCGAGCATAATAATGAGTCTCTGCCAAGCTGGTTTAGAGCGAAATTCCCACGGTTGTGGTGGCTGTGCCATTTGCTCTTTGTCCATACTTTCGTCTATCATTCCAGCTATTTTTACATAACCACCAAGAGGCAACCAACCAATACCATATACGGTTTCACCAATTTTCTTTTTAAAAAGTGAAAACTTCACATCAAAAAAGAGATAAAATTTTTCAACTTTAGTCTTAAATAGTTTTGCCGGTATAAAGTGACCCAGCTCGTGTAATACTATTAATAGTGAAAGACTGAGTAAGAATTGGGATATCTTAATTATAAATTCCATGTATTCATTTTCAAATTTCGATTGACAAAAGTAACCTTTTAAAGGCATTTAGAAAATTAATGTATTTCCAATCGGTTTATTTTTAACATCGATTTATAATTATGAAGTTTCAACCTCTAGATTTTTGTTAAATCTATTCTATAAATTAAGCTTCAGGTCTATCTTTGCAGTTCTAAAATTTAGGTGTTATAATGTCTTTGCTTTCGTTTTTTAAAGGGTACAAATATTTTGGTATTGCATTCGCCGTTTTGTGCATCGTTATTATTTCTATCATTTACAATGTGCTCAATGTAAAGCAACCGCTGCCAATATGGTCACCTGCACAAATTAATGCAGAAATGGTAGATAGTACCATTCAGCATAAGAAGAAATACCACAAGATTGCCGATTTTAGTTTAACCAATCAAAACGGCAAAACCATTACGCAAGAAGATTATAAAGATAAAATCTATGTGGCCGATTTTTTCTTCACCACGTGCCAAACCATTTGCCCAATCATGACCGATCATATGTATAGGATTCAAAAAGAGATTTTGAGGGATGACGAGGTACTACTGTTGTCACATTCGGTAACACCAAAAATTGATAGTGTTGCGCAACTCAAAAAATATGCAAAAGAAAAAGGGGTTTTAGATAATAAATGGAACTTGGTCACAGGCGATAAAAAGCAAATTTACGAACTTGCCAGAAAAAGCTATTTGGCAGTAAAAACGGATGGAACTGGTGATCAATATGACATGATACATACCGAAAATTTTGTGCTCATCGACAAAAAACGCCAAATTCGTGGACACTATGATGGTACAAATCCTGAAGAAATCGATCGATTGTTAGAAGATATTGAAACGCTGAAGTCCTTTGGTGGGTCTTAAAATGTTAAAGACTTCCAAATAGTTAAAGCCATTCTTTTTACACTAAAATATTTCACTTATTTTTGCTTCTTTAAAATTAATCTAAATAAGCATAAGCTTGACATTAGCCGAACTAAAACGAGGACAACGAGGTGTTATTATTGATGTTTCTTCTGTTCACATTCCATTAAAATTATTAGAAATGGGTTGCCTGCCAGGTAATTTGGTAGAATTGGTACAGGTCGCTCCATTTGCAGATCCAATGTACCTAAACATTAACGGTTCCCATTTGGCAATTAGAAAAGAAACTGCAATTCATATCCAAATAGAAACCGAATGAGTAAGCAGATTAATGTTGCTTTAATAGGAAACCCTAATACAGGTAAAACCTCAGTTTTTAATGCCCTGACCGGTCTTAACCAAAAGGTGGGTAATTATCCAGGGATTACGGTTGAAAAAAAAGAAGGAATCTGCAAACTGCCTCGTGGCGTGAGGGCACACATTATAGATCTACCTGGTACTTATAGTCTCAACGCTTCTTCGCTTGACGAAAATGTAGTAATTGAATTACTCCTCAACAAGAACGATAAAGATTTTCCTGATGTTGCCGTTGTTGTTAGTGATGTTGAGAATTTAAAAAGAAACTTACTGCTATTTACACAGATTAAGGATTTAGAAATTCCAACAATTCTGGTTATTAATATGTCTGACCGAATGGACTATAAAGGCATTTCGTTAGATATTCCATATTTGGAAGAACAGCTTGAAACCAAAATCGCTCTTATAAGTACCCGAAAAAAAATGGGTATTGCTGGATTAAAAGACCTTATTACCAACTACAAAGAGCTATCAACAAACCCATGCTTAAATGCCTCTTCCATTGATGAAGAGTATTTTAATAATTTAAGAAAAGCATTTCCCAACCAATTACTATACAAGCTCTGGTTGGTTATAACACAAGATGTTAATTTCGGAAAAACAGACCGTAAGGCTATAAATGACGTTTCAAACTTTAAAACAAAATCTGAAAACGACTTAAAAAGACTTCAACAAAAAGAAACGATTAAACGGTATCAGTTTATTAATAACACCCTTAAAAAGGGGCAAACTATTGATCTCAACACCGCAAAGGATTTAAGAATTAAACTCGATAGAATCCTTACCCATAAGGTTTGGGGCTATTTGATTTTTGGAATTATTTTGTTAACCATATTTCAAGCCATTTACGATTGGTCCAGTGTGCCAATGGACTTTATAGATTCTGCTTTTGCATCGTTAAGCGAATGGACAAAAAGTGTACTTCCAACTGGTGCTTTTACTAATCTTATTGCAGAAGGTATTATTCCCGGACTTGGAGGCATCGTCATATTTATACCGCAAATTGCATTCTTATTTTTATTCATTTCTATTCTGGAAGAAACCGGCTATATGAGCCGTGTGGTGTTTTTAATGGACCGCATTATGCGTCGTTTTGGTCTAAGTGGAAAGAGCGTTGTTCCCTTAATTTCTGGTACAGCCTGTGCTATTCCAGCCATTATGGCTACACGTAACATTGAAAGTTGGAAGGAAAGACTCATCACTATTTTGGTGACTCCTTTCACAACCTGCTCTGCAAGACTTCCTGTTTACCTCATCATCATTGCATTAGTTATACCAGAAGGTCGTTTTTTCGGTTTGAGCTATCAGGCGTTGACATTGATGCTACTTTACCTCATCGGTTTTGGTGCAGCAATAGTTTCTGCTTGGATTCTAAATAAAATTCTGAAAATAAAAAGTCGAACGTTTTTTGTTGTAGAAATGCCAAACTATAAGTTACCATTGTTTAAAAATGTGGCATTGACAGTTTTAGAAAAAACTAAATCATTCATCTTTGGTGCGGGTAAAATTATTTTGGCAATCTCAATAATTTTATGGTTTTTGGCATCTTATGGACCTGGTGAAAAATTCAACAATGCCGAGGAAATTGTAACAGAACAATATGCAAATCAGGACCTGAGTGAAGATGATCTGCAACAAAAAATTGCATCATATAAATTAGAACATTCATTCATTGGCATAACAGGAAGAGCCATAGAACCAGCAATCAGGCCATTGGGCTATGACTGGAAAATCGGTATTGCAATCGTTAGCTCTTTTGCTGCACGTGAAGTTTTTGTAGGTACTTTGGCCACTATATACAGTGTAGGAAGCGATGAAGAAGAAACCATTAAAAACAGAATGGCAGGCGAAGTCAACCCAATTTTGGGCGGACCGTTATTTAATTTTGCATCGGGAATTTCACTGTTGCTATTTTACGCTTTTGCGATGCAGTGCATGAGTACATTAGCCATTGTAAAACGTGAAACCAACTCATGGAAATGGCCTATGTATCAATTAGTAATTATGAGTGCTTTTGCTTATATTGTAGCATTGGCCGCTTTTCAAATTTTGAAGTAATTATGAATATCATTATCCAAAACATATTAGTCTTTTTAGCATTAGGATTGGCATTCGCATTCCTAATCAAAAAATATATTTGGTCACCAAAAAAGAAATCCGCTAATGGCTGCGGAACTGATGATTGTGGTTGTCACTAAACATTCTCAAAAAAAGCTGATACTATAAACTCTTAGGCTGAACCACAATTTGTAGTCGATAATCTTCATCTTTAGTTTCAATTCTAGTATCAGGATAAGGTGTTAAGTTAGATCCGTAAATCTTATAATCTTCAACGGCATAAACCAAATTATTGGCATCTATCACTACTCCACTAGCATCAATGGTCAATTTTCTCTTCTTGAAAAATTTTCCTTTTCTATAGATTAAAACCTCAACAATAGCTTCACCAGCCCTATTACACATTACGTTTTTAGGACATCTTGAATCAACTAACATTTTATTAAATTTTACGCTAATATCCGCAAAATCAACCATTTGTTGTAATTTTATTAGTTTACTGATATGCAGTGAGTCGTTATGGATTCGGGTTTGTGAAACCAAAGTGTTAAAACAACATATGATACAGAATGATGATAAAAAGATAAATTTCTTCATATTATAAATATATACCTTAAAGACTGTAAATATTGAACCATGTGACAATTTTATAAAATATTTTAGTTACATTTGAAAAATATTTAAGTAAGCTTAAATATTAATTAAAGTAGATAGAAATGTCAATTGCCATAGAAAACTTTGTAAAAGCCATTTACAATAATAATTCGCACGACGCGCATAATACCAAACCTGGCAATATTGCCAAAAAGTTAGGCATATCCAGTGCTGCCGCGACAGATATGGCAAAAAAATTAGCTGCTAAGAATTTATTGGATTACGAAAAATACCAAGAATTACAGCTTACTGATGCAGGTAAAAAAATGGCTCTAAACGTGATTAGAAAACACCGTTTGTGGGAAGCTTTTCTATTCAAAATGTTTGATATGTCCCTACACGATATCCACAAAGAGGCTGAACTGTTAGAACACCAAACCTCAGATTTGTTGGCTGAAAAAATAAGCGCCTTTTTAGGTCACCCAAAATTCGATCCTCACGGTGACCCTATCCCAAATGAACATGGAGAAATCACCACAACGGACACCTCTATACCTCTTTCTGAAGCTGAAGCTGGAAAAAATTATATCATTTCTCGCTTGACAAGTGACGATAAAGAATTTTTTGAGTTTTGTGCCAATCAAAAATTAAAATACGGTAACGAAATAACAGTTTCTAAGCAGTTTCAAAAAAACAAAATGACCGAACTATCTGTACAGAACAATACAATATTATTAAACGAAGATTTTTCAAACTTAATTTATGTCAATGCAATCAACTAAAAATTTACCTATTCTAATTCTGGCATTCCTGACTTTCACGTTATGCTCATTTTCACAAGAAAACGAAATCTCAGACCCATTGGTCACGGACAGACCAGATGCAACGGAAGCCTCATCTACAGTTGGCAAAAACGTTTTACAGTTTGAAACAGGTGGATTATACGAATCGTTTGAAGCAAACAATATTAAATCCGAAAACTACACCTATAACACTATGCTTATTAGGTACGGAATCTTAGATAATCTTGAATTACGATTAGGCTGGGATTTTGTAGAAGGTGTCACAAAAGTAAATGGGAATAAATTGGACAATGTCACAAGCGGATTATCACCTCTTCTTTTAGGAGTAAAAATAGACATTGCCGAAGAAAACGGAGCTATGCCAGAAATCGCTGTGATTGGTCATGTATTTCCAATATTTAGCGCTTCAGAAGATTATAGACCAGAAACAACAGGTGTAGATTTCAGATTTTCCTTTGCACATACCTTGAGTGAAAATTCAAGTATCGGATATAACATTGGTGCAGAATGGGGAAATGATTCGCCCGAAACTGCTGCAATTTACACGCTCGCTTACGGCTACAGTTTTACGGATAGATGGGGAATGTATGCCGAAGTTTATGGAGATTTACCGGAAGACAGTTCTGCCAACCACTTTTGGGATGCAGGATTTACCTATTTGGTTTGTGATGATTTACAATTAGACACATATTTCGGTACGAGTTTTACAGAAGGACAAGATATTTTGATTGGTGCAGGATTGAGTTATAGAGTGAAATCGAATCAAACAATAATTGAAACTATTAATAATGAAAAAACAAATACTCACACTTTTAATCGCAACCCTGTTATTTAGCTGTAAAAATGAAAAAGAGTCAAACGGAAAACTAAATGTAGTTACAACAACAACCATGATTACCGATTTGGTTGAAAATATTGGAGGAGATCACATAAATGTCGAAGGATTAATGGGAAGTGGAGTCGATCCGCACCTATATAAAGCCAGCGAAGGCGACGTGACAAAACTCGTCAATGCAGACATTATTTTTTACAACGGATTGCACCTTGAAGGAAAATTGGTTGAAGTCTTCGAAAAAATGGGAAGCCAAACCAAAACACCAATTGCTTTGGGCGAAGTATTGGACAAAAACACCTTGATAGGCTCAGATTATTTCGCATCCAATTACGATCCACATGTGTGGTTCAATATTGAATATTTCAAACAATTTGCTGAAAAAGTCACTGCAGTTCTATCTGAAAAAAATCCTGAGAACGCTTCAAAATTTGAAACAAACAAGAATGACTATTTAAAAAAACTGGACAATCTTCAACAAAATATAACATCTATAATAGAGACCTTACCAAAGGACAAACGCATATTGGTAACTGCCCATGACGCATTTAACTATTTTGGGAAATCATACGGGTTTGAAGTCGTTGGTCTTCAAGGTTTATCGACGGCCACAGAAGCAGGAGTACAGGACGTACAAAGAATAGCAGCATTTATTATTGAAAATAATATTAAAGCCATTTTTGTTGAAAGTTCAGTACCAAGACGTACTATTGAAGCGTTGCAAGCCGCAGTGAAGTCCAAAGGACACGATGTGGAAATTGGTGGCACTCTTTATTCTGATGCACTCGGAAATACCGGAACAGTTGAAGGCACCTATATCGGCATGTTCGAGTATAATGTGAAAACGATTGTTGATGCTTTAAAATGACACTAACTGTCATCCTGAACTTGATTCAGGATCTCATCAAAATAGACTCCAAATTGAGCGCGAAAAGACAAAAAATATGGAAAACACAATAGCCGTTAAAGTAGACGACCTAACCGTAGCATACAACTACAAACCGGTACTTTGGGACATCGATCTAGAAATCCCAGAAGGAGTTCTCATGGCCATTGTGGGCCCAAACGGAGCAGGGAAATCCACACTTATAAAAGCCATTTTGGGCATTTTAAAACCCATTGCGGGAAGCGTTTCTATATACGGAAAACCTTATGAAAAGCAAAGACAATTAGTCGCTTACGTTCCCCAAAAAGGAAGTGTAGATTGGGATTTTCCAACAACTGCATTAGATGTTGTGATGATGGGAACCTACGGCAGTTTAGGTTGGATAAAGAGACCAGGACAAAAAGAAAAAAAAGCAGCATTAGAAGCTTTGGAAAAAGTCGGGATGTTGGCTTTTAAAGGACGGCAAATTAGTCAGCTTTCCGGAGGTCAGCAACAGCGTATATTTTTGGCAAGAGCCTTGGTGCAAAATGCATCCATTTATTTTATGGATGAGCCGTTTCAGGGTGTGGATGCTTCAACTGAAATTGCAATCATCAATATTTTAAAGGCATTACGAAAAGCAGGGAAAACGGTTATTGTTGTTCATCACGATTTACAGACCGTTCCAGAATATTTTGATTGGGTAACATTTTTAAATGTCAAGAAAATCGCCACAGGTCCAGTTAAGGATATTTTTAATGATGATAATTTAACAAAGACTTACGGGATTAATTATAAGGTAAGCATACAAGAGTAATTGACATTCCTGCAAAGGCAGGAATCTGATGAATTGAAACTAAAATAAAATTTGAAAAAGTAGGATGAGATTCCTGCTTTCGCAGGAATTTGTGGATATAAAAGAATACATAGAACTCGTCTTTACAGACTACACGCTAAGAACCATCACACTTGGTACTGCAATCCTTGGTGCAGTAACTGGAATGCTTGGGAGTTTTGCGGTACTAAGAAAACAAAGTCTTTTGGGTGACGCTATTTCCCATGCAGCATTGCCAGGCATTGCCATCGCCTTTTTAATCACTGGAGCAAAAGACACCAACACTTTATTACTTGGAGCATTAGTCAGTGGATTGATCGGCACCTTTTGGATCCGAGGTATTGTGACTAAAACACATCTCAAATCTGATACGGCTTTGGGATTAATTCTCTCTTTATTTTTTGGATTTGGAATGTTGTTGCTCACATTTATACAAAAACAGCCTAATGCCAATCAAGCAGGATTGGATAAATATCTTTTTGGGCAAGCAGCAACATTAGTTGAAAGTGATGTTTGGACTATGGCAATCGTTACCGGAATTTGTTTATTGGTAATGCTCACCTTTTGGAAGGAATTCAAGATTTTATTGTTCGATGCAGATTATACCAAAACTCTTGGTTTCAATACCAAGACCATTGATATCCTAATTACCAGTTTTATAGTTTTAGCTATTGTTTTAGGGCTTCAAACGGTAGGTGTGGTTTTAATGAGCGCTATGCTTTTGGCACCAGCTGCTGCAGCCAGACAATGGACTAATAGTCTTTCGGTCATGGTACTTTTGGCTGCTATTTTTGGAGCGTTTTCTGGAGTATTTGGTACCGCTATTAGTGCGAGCCAGAATAATTTGTCCACTGGACCTGTAATCGTTTTGGTTGCAAGTGTTTTTGTTGCGTTCTCGTTTATATTTTCACCTAGTCGTGGATTGCTTTTTAAACAAATTCGATTTATTAAAAATAGACGTGATTTAGAATTACACAAGACCTTGGCGTTTATGTACAATATTGCCGAAACACACGAAGATATTTCACATCCTCATGCTATCAAACTGTTGAATAATTTTCAAGGTTATACACGTTCTACACTTCAGAAATTAGTTGATAAGGACTATGTGAAAATCGATGGAAATATGTGGAGCTTAACTGAAAGAGGATTTGAAACTGCTTCAAATTTATACACAAAACAATCCACCGAAGATGAGTAGCGCACAGATAGAAATACAGTTGATTGCAAGTTTGGTAGCAGTTGCATGTGCTATTCCTGGAACATTTTTGGTACTCCGAAAAATGGCGATGATTAGTGATGCGATTAGCCATTCCATTTTACCAGGCATTGTGATTGGTTTCTTTATTACGCACGATTTAAATTCACCGTTATTAATTCTTTTAGCCGCATTTACAGGAATTATTACGGTTGTTCTAGTAGAATACATTCAGAAAACAGGCTTGGTAAAAGAAGATACAGCGATAGGTTTAGTGTTCCCAGCTTTGTTCAGTATTGGTGTAATAATGATTGCCAAAAACGCCAATGATGTGCATTTGGATGTGGATGCTGTTTTGTTGGGAGAATTAGCTTTTGCTCCATTTGATAGGCTAATAATTGGTGGAACAGATGTTGGGCCAAAATCGCTTTGGATTATTGGCATGATACTTCTAATAACAATATCACTATTAATCGCTTTTTTCAAGGAATTAAAAGTCAGCACGTTTGATAAAGGTTTAGCGGCTTCGCTTGGGTTTTCACCAGCTATAATTCACTACGGTTTAATGTCCGTTTCATCTGTCACTACAGTTGGTGCGTTTGATGCTGTAGGTGCAATTTTGGTTGTTGCATTAATGATTGCACCTGCTGCAACTGCCTATTTATTAACAACCGATTTAAAGAAAATGCTCGCATTGTCTATTGGTTTCGGGATTTTCAGTGCCGTTTTTGGATATTGGGTAGCACATTGGCTGGATGCTTCAATTGCTGGCTCAATTACAACCGTTCTTGGTTTAGTATTCCTATTGGTTTATCTATTTGCGCCCAGTAAAGGTGTTATTGCTGTAATGTATCGCGAAAAACAACAACGAAAGGAAGTTTCATTATTAACCTTTTTACTTCATCTTAAAAACCATGATGAAATTTCTGAACGTCACGTAAAGCATCTCAACGAACACATCAATTGGCAAAAGGTTCGTTCAAGAAGTGTTTTGGATTTGGCTCTAAAAAATAATATGATCGATATTGAAAATCAAATTGTATCGCTTACTAAAAAAGGAGATGAATTCACTTCAAAGGCGATCGATTACATCATTACAAACAGAGATGCTCAGATTGAGGATATGAAAGATGATTTCTTTTTGTTTAGAGGGTAAATCGATTAATGAATTACCGTTTTTGCTTTTCAGAAACTTTAAGCTGAGACTGCTACTGAAAACTGCAACCTACTTAAACCCACGCTCCTTTTGGATATGCTCATAAGCTTGTTGTACCTGCCTAAATTTTTCCTCTGCACCTTCCTGATGTTCTTTACCTAAATGCCCAACACGGTCAGGATGGTACTTCTTTGCCATGGTTCGGTAGGCTCTTTTCACCTCATCATCGGAAGCAGATTTATCAATTTCAAGAATTTTATAAGCATTGTTTGTACTATTATAAAACATCGCTTTTATACTTTCATAATCTTTATTGCTGATGCCAATGTAACCCGCTATGGTGTAAATTTGTCTTACTTCATCTTCAGTAACATGGCCATCTGCTTTAGCAATTCCGAATAAAAAATGAAGTAATTGTAAGCGCGATGGATGGTCCATCATTTGTTTAATTTGCTTACAGACCTGACGTGTAGAAATGTCCTGCTTGTTAATTTGCTTAAATAATTTAAAAGCATGATTGGCACGCTCTTTACCGTACATGTTACTGAACTGCTGTCGCACAAAATCAAGCTCTCGCTGATCTTGTTTCCCATCGGCTTTAATTACTATAGAAGCTAAGATTAAAAGGCTCACTTCAAAGTCACCAGACTGAGTCCGTGGCCTCTCTTGTGTTCTTGTTCTAGTGCGTTGATAAGGATCATACTGTCGTCTTCCCGTTTGGCGTTCACCCAACAATGGCGTTCCATTACCAGCAATATTATCGACAAAGCTACCTGTGGCCAATCCAATTATAGCACCTATAGGCCCACCAAAAGACCAGCCAATAGCACCACCTATCCATTTTGCAAAACTCATATAGTATTTTAAAATTTATTGAGGCATAAATATACCACTATGTTAGTAGAAACTTTCATCGATTTGTTACGATTGAAAACACAAATAGTACAATTAAAAGTGCTAACCGTAGACTGTCATATGCCTACTATTTTTCATTATCTTTGCAATTCAAAATTAAGACGAATTAAAATCAAGAAATATGTATCCAGCAGAATTAGTAAAACCAATGCGTGCCGATTTAACCAGCGTAGGTTTTGAAGAATTACATACAGAAGAAGCCGTTGATAACGCACTAGCCAAAGAAGGCACAACCTTAGTGGTTGTAAATTCGGTTTGTGGTTGTGCGGCAGCCAATGCAAGACCTGGCGCAAGAATGAGTTTAGACAACGATAAAAAACCCGAAAATTTAGTAACAGTTTTTGCCGGTGTAGATAGAGAGGCCACGGATAAGGCGCGCGCGCACATGGTTCCATTTCCTCCGAGTTCTCCAAGCATCGCTTTATTTAAAGATGGTGAATTGGTACACATGTTAGAGCGACACCACATTGAAGGTCGTCCTGCAGAACTTATTGCAGAAAACCTTATGGATGCTTACAATCAGCATTGTTAATTTTATGTCATTGCGATGACACCAAAATTTTTAAGTAATGATTTAAACCACGAATTAATTCGTGGTTTTTTTGTGCATCGTTACCATTAATTTATTTTTACGGCATGAGAAAATTATTGGCCTATCCGCTTACCGTTTTATACTTGATTTTGTTCGGGTTAACATTGGTTGTTTTTCATCCCATACAATGGTTTTGCTTTAATGTTTTGGGTTATCAAGCTCATAAAAAGAGTGTTGATGCACTACAATTTTTTCTAATGCGCTGTCTAAACGTTTTGGGCACCCGCTTTACATTTAATAACCCACATCAAATAACAAAAGAAAGGCCATTAATCATTGTATCTAACCATCAAAGTATGTATGATATCTCACCTATTATGTGGCATCTTCGCAAGCATCATGTGAAATTTGTAGCTAAAAAAGAATTAGGTCATGGTATACCAAGCGTCTCTTATAATTTACGTCATGGAGGATCAGTTTTAATCGACAGAAAAAATCCGCGCCAAGCTTTACCAGCTATGATGAAATTTGGTGAGTACATCGAAAACACTAAACGTGCAGCCGTTATTTTTCCAGAAGGCACACGAAGTAAGGACGGTACACCAAAACCATTTAGAGCCAGAGGTCTAGAAATTCTAATTAAAAAGGCACCTTCTGCCTTGATTGTGCCAATAACTGTTAATAATTCGTGGAAAATGTTAAGGTATGGTAAATTTCCAATGGGAATAGGAAATCATATCAAATTTACTGTGCACAAACCTTTAGAAATTGCTAACTTTACTAATAAAGCCGAATTGATGCAACAGGTTGAGCAAACCATCATCAATGGCATTATAAAGTAACCATAAAACACCACAAAAATGTCGTTGAAAAATGTAAGATTGGAAGTGATGCAACATCTCGAAAAAGATGTTGATTCCCTAATAGAAAAATACTTAATCCCAGTAGACAGTATCTGGCAACCCACTGATTTTTTACCTAATTCGGAAAGTGAGAAATTTTATGATGAAGTTAGAGAGATCCGTGAACTATCTAAAGAACTACCTTATGATTTTTGGGTAGTCCTAGTCGGAGATATGATAACAGAAGAGGCATTACCAACTTATGAATCTTGGCTAATGGATGTTGAAGGTGTGGGACAAGTAGAACGAAACGCATGGTCTAAATGGGTAAGACACTGGACGGCCGAAGAAAATCGACATGGAGATGTTCTCAACAAATACCTCTACCTTTCTGGGCGCGTTAATATGCGTGAAATTGAAAAAACAACACAACATCTCATAGCAGACGGTTTTGATATTGGTACAGATAGAGATCCTTACAAAAACTTTGTCTATACTAGCTTTCAGGAATTAGCTACTTACATTTCGCACAATCGCGTCGCTAAAATTGCCAAAGAAAAAGGTAATAAGCAATTAGCTAAAATGTGCCGTATTATTTCTGGTGACGAGATGCGACACCACCATGCTTATGCCGAATTTGTAGAACGAATTTTTACAGTAGACCCAAGCCAAATGATGATGGCATTTCACTACATGATGAAACAAAAAATTGCAATGCCAGCCCATTTTTTACGCGAATCTGGCGGAAAAATAAGCACTGCTTTTGAAGAATTTTCAAATACCGCTCAGCGTATTGGTGTGTATACTTCTGCAGATTACGTGGATATTCTTCAAAAATTAATTGAGCGTTGGGATATTGCCAACATTAAAGATTTATCTGACGAAGCCGAAAAAGCACGAGACTATCTCATGAAATTACCAGCACGCATGATGCGTTTAGCGGAACGTATGAAAATACCGGAAAATTCATATCAATTTAAATGGGTTGAGCCTGCTTAAAATCTTGTGATATGCGTATCAAAAGTCCTATTATAAATTCGACCATATCTTTTGTGAAACAAGAACTTAAAGATGCGGAAGGTGGTCACGACTGGTTTCACACAGAGCGTGTATACAAAAATGCTTTGCTAATTTCAAAATCTGAACCTGTAGATATTTTGGTTGTGTCTTTGGCAGCACTACTACATGATATTGCGGATTCTAAATTTTTTAAGGGAGATGAAACCATTGGCCCAAAAAAAGCCAGAGAATTTCTTTTAAAAAACAATGTAGATAGTGGCATCATAGAACATGTGATTCAGATTATTGAAAATATGTCCTTTAAGAATTCTTTTGATTCGGACGCTACTTTTACTTCAAAGGAAATGAAAGTGGTACAGGACGCAGACCGTTTGGATGCCATTGGTGCCATTGGTATTGCGCGCTGTTTTAATTATGGCGGTTTTAAGAACAGACCACTTTACAATCCAGAGATTGAGCCAAATCTAACAATGACGAAAGCGGAGTACAAAGTTTCAGATGCACCAACTATAAATCATTTTTACGAAAAACTACTACTCCTAAAAGATCAAATGAATACCAAAACCGGAAAGCAAATAGCTTCGGATAGGCACAAGTTTATGGAAAGCTTTTTGAAACAATTTTATGCTGAGTGGGAAGGTAAAATTTAATTAATTTTCTTTGGCTACTTTAAGAGAAATCATTTTATACTCAATCGTCTCCATGACTGTGCCTTTTAAGATTTATTGATTATTGCAGTATTAGTTTGAGTTCTCCTCTGTATTTCGAAGCACTTTTTCCGGTAAACTCCTTAAATAATTTATTGAAGTGAGAAAAATTATTAAAACCACATTCAAAACATATATCCGTAATACTCATTTGGCTCTCAGATAAAAGTTTGGTTGCATGTACTACCCTATATTCATTTACCAATTTTGTAAATGTTTTGCCAGTGACTCTTTTAAAATATCGACAGAATGCAGGCACTGTCATGCTTACCTTATCTGCAATTTCATCTAAACTAATATGCTCTTTAAAATTTTGATTAACATGCTTAAAGACTATATCTATTTTTGCACTATCCTGTGGTTCTGCTTCAAAAGCAAATCCATCTGCGTTTAACAATGTATAGTCGTCTGACTTTGCTAGGCCATGAAAAACTTCCAGCAACACCAATATTTTTTTAAAACCTTCTTTTTCTGGTACTTTCTCAATCTTCTTACCCATTTTCTGCTTGGTTTTAACACCAAAAACAATTCCTTTTTTAGCTCTTTCAAAAAGTTGCTTTATAGGTTCCATTTCTGGAATATCAAAAAAATGATCACCTAAGAAATCGGGTTTAAACTGAATAAGCGTTTCACTGCCACTAACTGTTAGCCTGTCTATAAAACCGTTATGTGGTAAATTAGATCCAATTAGTAACAATTGACTATTGTTAAAATATGAGAGATGGTTGCCTATATGACGTTTACCAGCACCCTTATTTACATAGACCAATTCCATTTCCGGATGAAAATGCCAAAATGGCTTTTTATCGCCCATATAAGCTTCATGCTTACGAACCTTGAGCGAACTACCAAATTCTGGACTTATTTTTTCTAGTATGGGTTGTCTAACTTTCATTATGACGCAAAATTAAGTCTTATCACGTTAAAAAACTATATACAATTACCATAATTCTATGTTATTTTAACCGAAATGGTTTTCGTAAATTGATATGAGGTTAATTTTACACACATATTAGCCAAAATGCTTGTTTTTTAAGCTTGGTAAGCACTCTAAATTTGTACTGTAATTAATTACGAAAGCTGAAAGGTTTCAGCTCAAAACAAATTAGAAATAACTTTTTAAATTTTAAAACCCCAAGTAATGAAAACAATAACAAAAAACATTTTAGTAATAGCCTTAGTGCTAGGAACATTATCGAGCTATGCCAACGTCAATGTAAATCATCCTTCAAAAAACAAAATTACCAACAAAGGTGATATGGTTTATATTTATGATTCGGAAGGTGTATTAGTATTTTCGGACAAAATGGAACGTAATGGTGACCTTCGTTCTATGTTTGATTTTTCAAATCTAAAAAATGGTGTTTACACTATCGAAATCAACAAGGATTTTGAAATCTCAATGCACACTTTTAAAATTGAAAATCACAATATTCGCTTTATTGAAGAAGCTAAAAAAACCATTCACAAACCTGTAATTAGAACTGAAAAATCTAGAGTTCTTATTTCTAAATTGGCTTTGGACAATAACGAAATGAAGGTTGAACTTTATTTCGGAAATCAATTGATTTATTCTGAAACATTAAGTGATAAATCAATTATTAATCGTGTGTACAAATTAGATAAAACAGAAATTGGTGATTACACGGCAGTGATTAAATCTAATGGTAGAATTTATGTCGAGAATTTTAAAATATAAACTAGATTGTTGTTTATAATTCCTTTATTTATTAGAAAGAGAGTGAGCTTTAGGGCTCACTTTTTTTATTTAGAACAATTTCATTTGTCCAACTTTGTGTTGTTCGTGCAGCTCTGTATTTAATTTAGGCATAGATTTGCCTTTAAAATACTTTAATCTAGCCAATGTCACAGTATCATTAATTTGTTTGGCAATTTGCCCTTCGCCACGCATTCTAACACCGTATCTACTTTCGTTGAGTGTTCCTCCATGGCAATTTTCAATTTGATGCAGAACTTTATCGGCTCTGTCTGGTAGTGTTTTCTTAATCCAATCGGTGAAAATTTCACCAATGGCTCCGTTTAATCTCACGATGGTATGTGATATATTTAATGCTCCAGCTTCTGAAACTGCCTTTGCCAAAGGTAAAATCTCATGACTGTTTATAGATGGAATTATGGGTGCCAACATCACGTTCACAGGAATTCCGTTTTGACTTAATTCCTTTACCACCTGTAATCTTCGTTTAATCGTTGCTGTTCTTGGTTCTAAAATGCGTCTGGTGTCTTCTGAAAGTGATGTTATTGAAACATTAACAGCAATTAAATCATCCTCTGCCAATTGTTTTAAAATATCCAAATCGCGAAGAATCAATGCATTTTTAGTGATGATTGCCGTTGGGTGCTTGTACTTTAAAAAAACTTCGAGACACTGTCTGGTTAACTCAAATTTCTTTTCGGAAGGTTGGTAACAATCGGTATTACCCGACATAACTATAGTCTGGGCTTTCCAGCTTTTCTTTTTGAGGTGTTGTTCCAAAAGTTTTGGTGCATCTTTTTTGACTAAAATTCGCCGTTCAAAATCGAGTCCAGCACTGTAACCCCAAAACTCGTGGCTGTTACGTGCGTAACAATAAATGCAACCGTGTTCGCAACCTTGGTACATATTCATTGAATATGCCATACCCACATCTGGACTTGTGACTTTGTTAACGATAGTTTTAGGAAATACATTGAGGTATTGTGTTTTGTTTAGATCCACTTCCTCACCTTCTTTTTGGCAGAATTCCAAGAAGTCGTTACGTATTTCGTGGGATAATTCAAAAAAGCGATTATGTACATTTTTTTGTGCGCCACGACCCTTTATTTGCGATTTGGAATCCATTCCGCTAAATTAAAACAGAACGGATTTGGGTGTTGCTATTGGTTGTAGTTTTAAGAATTAAAATTCTGTAAAACAAAAATCATTTCCCAGTAAACTCAGCCTTACGCTTCTCTAAAAAAGCCGTTGTACCTTCGGTAAAATCTTCGGTCCCAAAACAGTTACCAAAAGCTTCAATTTCTACGTCATATCCATTGATGCCATCTTTGTAATTGGCATTAATGGCTCTAATTGCTTCAGCAATAGCAACTGAGGAATTACGCATAATTTTGTTTGCGATTTTTTCACAAAACTCAATAAGTTCATCTTGTTCAGTGACGTGATTTACCAACCCGTAATGTAACGCTTGTGCCGCATCTATCATACCCGCTGTCATTATCATTTCCATAGCTCTGCCCTTACCAACCAATTGTGGCAAACGTTGTGTACCTCCATATCCTGGAATAACTCCAAGAGATGTTTCTGGTAATCCCATTTTGGCATTATTGCTCGCAACCCTAAAGTGGCAAGCCATCGCCAATTCCAATCCGCCTCCCAGTGCAAATCCATTGACTGCTGCGATAACTGGTGTGCTTAGATTTTCGACAAAATTGAACAACAGGTTTTGACCTTGTGCCGCAAGTTTTCCACCTTCTTCGACACTAAAATCTGCAAATTCGCTAATATCTGCACCAGCTACAAATGCCTTTTCGCCACTACCTGTGAGGATGATGACTTTAGTATCTTTACTATTATTTGCATCATTAAAAGCATTGTGCAATTCTTCAATAGTTGCTTTGTTGAGAGCGTTTAATTTTTTTGGTCGATCAATTTTAATAGTTGTTATGCCGTTGAAGGTTGATGATGTAATGTTTTCGTAATTCATAAAACGTGTTTTTATCCCGAAATTATTTCAGTATTGAATGATTTATATTTTTCGTGAAATCCAGAAACGAATTCCGGATAATAATGTTATTCCTTAGGAAACGTAACCACGAACGTGGTACCTTTTTCAATTCCTGATGTAAAGTTAATACTTCCATTATAAGTTTCCACAATATTTTTTACCATGGCCAGACCTAATCCCATTCCACTCGATTTTGTGGTGAATTTAGGCTCAAAAACTTTTTCTTTATTTTTCTCTGAAATTCCCACTCCATTATCTTCTACCGTAATTTTCACATCATTACCTCGAGTAAACACACGGACTTTAATCATTGGGTTTTCGGCTTCTTCTGGTATGGCTTGGATACCATTTTTAACCAAATTAGTTACAACTCTTATCAATTGTGTTCTGTCAAATTTGGCAATGATCTCTTCTTCTTCGGCTTCGAAAGAAATATAATGTTCGTTAAAAATATCCAATGCTAATTTTACGATGTGGACCACATTAAGCACTTCACTTTTCTGTGCTGGCATTTTTGCGAAATTGGAAAACGCAGAAGCAATAGAACTCATGGTATCTATTTGCTGAATTAAGGTATTACTATATTCCTCGACCTTCTGATGAATATTTTCATCTTCCGGGTCAAACTTTCGTTGAAAACTTTGCACGCTCAATCGCATTGGTGTTAGCGGATTTTTAATTTCGTGCGCTACTTGTTTTGCCATTTCTCGCCACGCTTGCTCACGTTCACTAGTAGCTAACTTTACAGCTGAGGCTTCTAGCTCCTCAATCATGCTATTATAAGAATTGACGAGTGTTTCTATTTCTTCGCTAGATGAGTTTATTTCAATCTTTTTATTTCGTTTTTCTAACCTAATTTCATTCATCTTTTCACTAATGGTTTTAAGTGACCTAGTAATGTATTTTGAAATGAAATAGGCGAAGAAAATAGCGACCAAAATCATTACTAAATAGGCATAACCCAAACGCAACAGAAACTCTTTCAACTCACGATTTAGAAAATCGTCGTTTTCTAGATAGGGAAGATTTAAAATGGCTAGATTTTTAAATTTTTCGTCTGTGATGTATGAATATGAAGACTGGAATATCTCACCATTCTTTTCATTTTTAACCACATGTCTATGTTCTGCAGTGCTCGAAAGTTCATTTAGTATTTCAGCATCTAAGCAATCGTCTAAAGTATCTCTTTGTATGGTTCGCTTTGAACTTTTGAGCAGTTGCCCTTCTAAATCATAGAGATTTACCTGCAAACTATGAATCGCATCGATATCAAAGATTTCATCCTTAAAAATTAATGGAATATTTTCTGTTGTGACCTCGTAAGTTGTTTCTCTGATGACAAAATCAATGCTCTGCCTGATGGCTTTTTCTTTTCTTTCTAGGCGTTCCCTATGGTAATCCTGTGCCTCTTCATGGTATTGGTAAATAGTCACTGCCGCAATCAAAACAGAAGCCACCAACACAAGAAGTATCATGGCAACGAATATTCTGGCTCTTAAGGACAGTCGTTTTAATTTCATATAAATACCCGGAAATGGGAATCTTTTATTCTGAATTATAAGTTTTTAAATATAGCAATAATCAAACCAAAGATACTTTGTACGAATTCCAAATTATAAAATTTAAAATTCTAATGGTTAATGATTTAAAGTTTAGTGTGCGACTACTGGAATTATTATTTAAGCATTTGGATTGTTAGACCTTATTTTTTTATAAAGTTTGAAACCAAGCATGAGTAGAATCCCCAAAACTATGATGCCAATGACACCAAATATCCAATTGATTGTGCTCTTCAAAATCACTAAAAACACCACTGCAAAAAGAATAAAAGTTGCTCCTTCATTCCAAATACGCATAAAGTTTGATGTTACTTTTACCTCATCTCTTTGAAGCTGTTTATAATAAAGATGTGTTTTGAAATGATAGATAAAAAGCAACAACACAAAGGTGAGCTTAACATGCATCCAACCTTCTTCTAGCCAACTTGGAATAAGAATTATTAACCAAATCGCAAAAATAGTGGCTAATATGGCAGATGGCCAAGTAATGATGTACCACAAGCGTTTTGTCATTAACTTTAATTGTTTTCCTAAAATTTCCTTGTCTGGTGACGGTTTGTGAAAGGCTTCAATTTGATATACGAATAGTCGCGGAATATAGAATAGTCCTGCAAACCAAGTTATCACAAAGATTAAGTGAAGAGATTTTATGTAGTTGTAGTATTCTATCATGTTTAAGGTATCAATGGGTCTCGACTACGCTAGACATGACAGAGACATAACAATTTAAACAACGAAACTGTCACATCGAGCGTATTAGAGATGCCTATATCTTATTTTTCCTCAACAAACAAATAATTCAAATTTTTATTATTGAAAGCTTCATTAAATGCTTTTACCTCATCATTGAGCAACGTATTAAATGTTGTTAATTGCTTTTCGATTTTAGCAGTTAATTCGTTTTTAACGGCAATATCTTGCTCAGTTGGTGGGAAGTCTCCCATACTTACCAATGAGTTTAAATGACCTAATTTGTTCGTTAACTTAATTGGAAAGTTCAATGGATCTTGGCCACTACGGTTTTTTGTTTGGTAGAGCTCCTTTTCAATATCAGATAATTGCTCCTCCAATTTTTTAGCTTTTTCAACCAATTCTTTTACATTGTCATCGTCTTTATATTGTTTTTGGAAATCGCTCAATTGTGCATTTATATTCCTTATTTTTTTTATTGATTTGTGAGCATCATCCATTGTTTTATTAACATCCTTTATAAAATCGAATTGCTTCTGCATATCTGCCAAGGTGCTCTCTGCTCTTGGGTCTGCTAAAACTGTAAAAGGTTTAGAAATCTCTACTGTATTTGACGGTACAGAATCTTCGACTTTAAGTGACACTTTATATTCGCCTGGGATTGCTCTCGGACCCTCTAAACTTGCCCACCACAAAATCATACCAGGCAATCGCTCTGCTCCATCGTAGGTCATGTCCCAAACGAATTGATTGGCACCCTTTTCAACCTTCAACATATTCTTTTTGTCTTTGTTAGAATACGTTTTAATTGTATCACCTTTAGTATCTAAATACGTTAGGGAAACTTTATCTTTTTCATTAAAATCCTTCAAATTGAAATAGGTCATCACACCATTGGGATGATTAGCACCTGTAGTTTTGCTGCCGCTTCTTCCTCCTCCACGCATTCTGTATGTGTCTTTTGGTTTAAATAACATAGTTTTGTTTAAATCGGCATTGTACAACTGATGAATAACAGATAGATCGTCAATCATCCATAGGCTTCGGCCTTGGGTTGCGACAATTAAATTATTGTCTTTTATCGTTAGATCAGTAATTGGAACAATTGGTAAATTCATCTGAAATGGTTTCCATTCTTTTCCATCATTAAAAGAAATATACATGCCTGTTTCCGTTCCTGCATACAACAAACCTTTTTTCTTAGGATCTTCCCTGAGTACTCTTGTAAAATGCTCTTCGTTGATACCATCCGTGATTTTTTTCCACGTTTTACCGTAATCCGTCGTTTTATACAAGTAAGGCGCAAAATCACCTGTTTTATATTTTGTGCCTGCGACATAGCATGTCCCTTCATCGAATGCACTTGGCTCAATACTATTAATCATCATCCATTCTGGCATGCCTTTTGGCGTGACGTTGTCCCATGTTTTTCCGCCATCTTTAGTAACGTGTACCAATCCGTCATCACTACCAACCCATAACAATCCTTCCTTTAAAGGTGATTCATTAGCTGCAAAAATAGTACAGTAATATTCAACTGAAGTATTGTCTTGAGTAATTGGCCCACCTGATGATTTCAACTTTTCAGGATCGTTTCGAGTTAAATCTGGACTGATAATGTCCCAAGATTGTCCTTCATTTTCAGTGACGTGAACGTGTTGCGAAAACGTATAAAGTTTATCTGGGTCATGTTTTGAAAACATAATTGGGAAATTCCATTGAAAGCGGTATTTCATACCTTCTGCTCCGTGTCCCATCGGATTATCTGGCCACACATTGATAGCTCTAACTGTTCCGGTTTCATGATTAACACGTGTTAGATAGCCGTCGTAACTTCCACCATAGACAATGTCGTTATTTTCTGGGTCAACCGCAATATGCGCAGATTCTCCACCAGCTGTACTTTCCCAGTCGTCTTCAGAAATAGAATAACCATCAGTTCTATGCGGAATTCTAATAGTTGAATTATCCTGTTGTGCTACGTAAATACGATAAGGAAATGCATTGTCTGTAGTTACACGATAGAATTGTGAGGTTGGTTGATTGTAATATGTGGACCAGGTTTCGCCTCCATCGTAAGTGACCTGTGCACCACCATCGTCTCCGATAATCATTCGTTGTGGATCTTCAGGTGCAATCCAAAGATCATGATGATCTCCATGAGGCGCATTGTAGGTGTCGAAGTTTCTTCCGCCATCGGTACTTTTGTGATAACGTACATTCAAAACATAAACGGTATTGACATCTTCGGTATCTGCATATACTCGAGTATAATACCATGCTCGTTGGCGTAAGTCTCGCTCATCATTAACCTGATTCCATGTTTCGCCCCCATCATCACTGCGATACAAACCACCTTGGTCTTTATTTTCAACAATTGCCCAAACACGTTGATTGTTTACTGGCGAAACTGTAACTCCAATAATTCCTAGTATTCCTTCAGGAAAACCTTTCTTAGTTGATATTTCAGCCCAGGTTTCACCGCTGTCTGTACTTTTCCAAAGTGCAGAACCTTCTCCTCCAGAACTTAGACTATAAGGTGTACGTTGTACACGCCACGTCGAAGCATATAAAATTCTTGGATTTGTTGGGTCCATAATTAAATCCACAACTCCTGCATGTTCATTGGCAAAAAGTGTTTTTTTCCAGGTCTTTCCGCCATCTGTGCTTTTATAAACGCCTCTTTCTTCAGTTGGTTTATAAATATTTCCCATAACACCAGCATAAACAATGTCATGATTATTAGGATGAACTGCGATTCGTGGCACGTGTCTTGAATTTTTTAGTCCTGATTCGGTCCAAGTTTTTCCTGCGTCAACACTTTTCCAAATACCGTAACCAGACGAAACGTTTCCTCTCACGGTTTTTTCTCCACCTCCAACATAAATTACATTTGGATCGCTTTTAGAAACTGTTATTGCACCAATACTTCCACCAAAAAAGCCATCCGAAATATTTTCCCATTCACGGCCTCCATTAGCAGTTTTCCAAATGCCGCCTCCTGTAGAACCGAAATAATATAGATTTGGTTGATTAGGGACACCAGTGACCGCAGCACTTCTTCCACCTCTAAAAGGCCCAAGTAAGCGGTACTCTAAAGCTCCATAATCGGATTCTTGAAAATTTTGAGATTCTAAATTTAAGCTGAAAAATGAAAGCAGAAGGACTGCTATAACAGTTGAAAATCGCATAATAAAATGAATTGTTAGTTTTGAATTCTAAAATTACGGATTTATAATTATTCCGTAGCAGTTGGTTTCAAATTTAACTTCACTTCGCGGTGTAAAAAGTAGCCAGTCACAATCGTCGCTAAAATATCGGCAATAGGAAAAGACATCCAAACACCCAATTCTCCGTAAAATCTTGGTAAAATAAAAATTAAAGGAATAAAGAAAAGACCTTGCCTTAATAAGGTGAGCAACAGTGCCGGAATGGCTTTGCCAATAGCCTGAAAATAAGCAGCTCCAATTAATTGAATGGCAATAATAGGTGTTGCTGCGAATACCCAACGCATAGCTGGTGGCGTTTCCCTTAATACATCTGTATCTTGCGTGAACATAGTGGTAATAGCGTCTGGAAATATCATTAAAAAGATGAAGACCACGGCAGACAATAAGGCTGCGTACTTAATTGCAGTATTTATTGATTCGCGTACTCGGCTAAATTTATTTGCACCATAATTGAATCCTGCAATGGGCAAAAATCCTTGCGTAATTCCGTAAACCGGAAATAGTGCAAACATCAACATTCTGCCTACAATTGCGTATGCCGTGACTGAGGTTTCCCCTCCTAAATCGAATAAAATATTGTTCATTAATAAATAGGTAACGCTTACAATGGCTTGTCTCGAAAGTGTTACAAATCCAAGTGACCCAATCTCTTTTACTATTGGTAAATCCAAACCAAAATGTTTAATATTTATTTTTAATTCCGAATTTTTCGACAAGAAAAACCACAGAATAAAAAGAAAACATAACACATACGAACCTGTTGTTGCCCAAGCTGCACCTGCCATTCCCCAATCAAACACATTGATAAAAAGATAGTCTAAAAATAAATTCCCTACCGAAGGAAACATCATTGCATACATAGCGAATTTTGGTTTGCCCTCTGCTCTTATGACCGTGTTCCCCATCATACAAAGTGCCAATACAGGTACTCCGTACAATACAATTTTATAATAGATTTTTGCAGGTTCAAAAATGCCACCTTTACCACCAAATGCTGGAATAATATCGTTGATGTACAGCAACCCAAAAACCACAAAAAGAATAGTGATTAAAATGGTTAATGTGATTTGATTCCCGAAAGTTTTTAGAGCCTTAATTTGATTATCTGCTCCAAGTGCGCGAGAAATTATGGAAGATCCACCGATTCCGATAGACATACCTAAAGCAGCAATGAAAAACGACACTGGAAGCACTACATTTATGGCAGCAATGGCTGTTGGCCCAATCCAGTTACCGACAAAAATAGTATCAATTAGAATATTTAGCGACATCACTAAAATCCCGATAGAAGCGGGCACAGCTTGTTGAATCAACAACTTGCCGATAGGTTTGTTGCCCAATTCCTGTGAAGATGCTTTTGCCATTAAACGGTTTCAGGTTTTTTAGAATTTGCCCATTCTTCAACCATATTTGTCAATACTTGAACAAAATCATCACGCTCGTTTAGACACGGAATTACCGTAAATTCCTTTCCGCCGACTTCGTGAAAAATTTCTTCACCTTCCATGGCAATCTCCTCCAGAGTTTCGAGACAATCGCTAACAAATGCCGGAGTTACAATAGCCATTTTTTTAGTGCCCTCTTGACCCATTTTTTCAATCGTACGGTCTGTGTAAGGTTTTAACCAAGGATCAAAACCCAATCTAGATTGGAATGTCGTGGAATAAGTACCATTCTTCAAACCTAATTTTTTAGCCACATTCACGGTAGTAATTTCGCATTGGTGACGGTAGCAGAATTCGTGTTGCGGACTACCCATTTTAAAGCAGCATTTACCATTCATTTTGCAGTTTCCATTTGTGATGTCACTTTTTCGGATGTGACGTTCAGGAACGCCGTGGTAGCTAAAAAGAATATGCTCGTAATCGACGCCCTTTAAAGAATCGGCAATGCTTTGCGAAAGTGCATTAATGTAATCCTTTCGATGATAGAATGCAGGTGTACGAGTAATGGTTACTTGAGGAAAATGCTCAGCCACCAACTCATCTATCAAAACATCGATGGTTTCTGTTGTCGCCATAGCAAATTGAGGATACAATGGAATCGTCTTTATTTCCGTACAACCTTGATCTACCAGATCCTGTAATCCATTTTTTATGGTCATACTACCATAACGCATTGCCAAAGCCACTGGATATTCAACTTGTTTTTGAACTTTTTCTTGAAGTCTTTCTGATAAAACAATCAAAGGCGAACCTTCTTCCCACCAAATTTTTTGGTATGCTTTTGCAGACGCTTTTGGTCTGGTATTTAAAATAATTCCTTTAACCAGCAAAGTTCGTGCCCATAGCGGGACATCTATAACGCGCTCGTCCATTAAGAATTCACCCAAATATTTTTTGACATCCTTTGGATTTGGGCTGTCCGGCGAACCTAAATTGACTAATAAAATTCCTTTTTTCATGCTACAATTTTTCACTTGCAAAAATACAACTCTAATTGCAATTCTTTCAATTTACGATGTTTCGATTTAATCGGTAACATAGCGTTAAAAATTTTGTTAGTTTATTGAATTAAATATCTTTACAAGCCTTGTTTAAATCTTATGCATGAAAAATTTTTGCTACTTACTTGTACTTTTTCTTTCACTAAACACTTTTTCACAGAATAAATATCAAAGCTTACTTTGGGAAATTTCTGGTGACGGCATAGAGAAACCATCTTACCTGTACGGAACAATGCACGTAAGCAAAAAAGTGGCATTTAGATTGGACGATGTCTTTTATAAAGCTCTGAACAGTAGTGAAGTAATTGCGCTCGAATCTGATCCAACGACTTGGCCAGGTTTTAACTACGATATGTTGTTGAATGAGATGGCCTATTTCAACAATTATCAACACGATTTCTATACCAATCTATTCAGACTTGATCATCCTCAAGAAATGACTATTAGAGGTTCAATTAGAATGGACAATAATGCCGTAAACGCTTATCTCTATAGAAAAAATAGTGCTTCAGATAATTTTGAAGAGGAGACCTATTTGGATATGTTCATTTTTCAAGCCGGAAAGAAAAACAAAAAGGAAATTATAGCCTTAGAAGATTTAGAAGAATCACGTTATTTAACGACTAAGGCCGCATACAATCCAGAAAAAAAAGATTTAGATCCGTGGTTGCAAAAAATGTTTGCTAAAGAAAACCCATATCTCATACAAGAGAACTTATATCGAGAAAGAAATTTAGATTTATTGGATTCAATCGGAGCGGGAGTTAACACAGAGTTCTATAGGGAAAATATGCTCTACATCCGCAATGAAAATATGGTGAATGCCCTCATAAAATTAGTTAAAGAAAAATCTGTGTTTGCAGGAGTTGGAGCGGCACATCTGCCTGGTGAGTATGGTATGATTAACATGTTGCGCAAGAAAGGGTTTAAAGTTAAAGCTTTAACCTCCGAGCAGACCGATTATAGTAAATCAGAAAAAGCGAAATTAGATAGTTTATTTGTAGTACCAAAACTTGAAATTAACAGTACGCCAGACGGTTTTCTCTCACTTAACACTTATGATAAACTAAGGGAATTTACCTATGGAGGGCAGAATTATTATCTCGATCCAGACATGACCAATGGTGCTTATCTAACCATAAATAGGATTAGTAAGTTTAGCTATTTGCCCAATGAAAAAGAACATATTACATTAAACGATATTGACGATTTATTGTACGAGGATATTCCAGGAGACATTGTTAAAAAGGAACAATTTTCTAAACCGTACCCAGGCATAAGTGTAATTAACAAAACTAAAAAAGGTGAATTTCAGAAATACCATATTTACGATACACCTTTAGAAATTATCATCGTAAAATTTGCGGGACGAAGTGATTTTGCTTTAAAAAATGAATCAGCCATATTTAGTTCCATAACCTTAAAAACACCTTCCGATAATTTAAAGTTATTTAAAGCACCAAATGATAAATTCACTGTGAACTTTCCAGAATATTATATCACCAATAATATGGAGAATAGTGGAAAAAAAATACTTCAAGGTTTTAAAAATAACGTCTACTATTTTGTTATCGAAGCCGCACTAAACGATATATCCTATATTGAAGAAGATGATTTTGAGGCCAAATATTTCCATAAAGCTTTTTATAAAAATTACAAGTTAACGCAAGTAGAGGGTTCTTTTAAAAACACTAAATACAAAAGCTATGAATCTTATGCGAATTTAGATTCTACCACTGACCAAAAACTGCATCTTAAAACTGTTGTGAAAGATGGGAGCTATTATCTATTAGGTTATGTTGGAAACAACAAAGATGAAAAAACAGATTTCTTTAAATCTTTAAAGTTCAACGCTCTTGACTATTCGGGTTTTGAAATGGTTAATGACACCTCGTTACATTTTACGGTAAAAACAAATGCAGCACTACCACTGCCTAACAGATATGGATATAACGACAATAAGAAACTGAAGGCCTACGAGGAGAACTCAGAAGAAACAACCTATTCTACTAAAGCAAACGAGCAGATTTTCGTCACCCGAAAAAAGTTTCACGACTTACAAATGTTTCAAAATGTAGATAGTCTTTGGAATGGTGTTGAGAAAAAAATTAATTTCAAAAACCAATATACACAACGTAAAAATTTTAAAATTTCCGATCGTGAAAGCTCTAATAAAGATGGCATAAATTATCACAGCTTTAGTTATACGGATTCGTCAAGTTCTAAAAAAGTTTTAGTAAAATGTATTTTAAAGAAAGGCGTACTTTTTGAACTTAAAACATTGGTAGATTCAATCAGCGGACCTTCTAAATTTGTTTCAGAATTTTATAATTCTTTCACACCTAAAGACACGCTTTTGGGCAAAGATGTATTAAAAGATAAAACACATCTGTTTTTTGAAGCATTAAGGGCTAATGACAGTATTATTTTAGAATCCTATAAACTCATAAAATTCAACAAAACTCATGTGAAGGATTTAAAATCGGTGCTTACTAATTTTGAATTTCCGAAAGACCGACAAAACATAAAATCTCACCTTGCAGGAGAATTGATTCAATTAGACCTAAGTAACAATCTCAGTTTTATAGAACAATTGTATTTAAACAGCTATTCGGATCCAGAGACACAAACTTCTATTCTAGAAGGGCTGTTAGAAGCTAACACAAAACCAGTTTACAAACTATCTTTAGCTTTAATGGAACGAGATATTCCGTTAGGCAATGTTACTGGTGTATTTTATAATTATGGCTCTAAAGATTCATTAAAACTAAAAGCGTCTTTGTTTCCTAAAATATTGGAATACAGCTCAATTAAAGAGTACAAACAACCACTTTACAATTTACTATCAAAAGTAAGAGACAGTGGATTTCTTAAAACCAAAAACTATTCAAAATACAAAAGCCAAATAATTAACGATGGCAAAATTGAAGTTAAACGAAGTCTAAGCAACAGTAATCGTAGGTATAATTCTTATGCCCAAAATCTCACCACTTATGTGAATTTAATTTTTCCATATAGAAAGGAACGCTCGGCAAAAGATTTCTTTGAAAAACTGTTGAATGTCAATGATAAATTTGCCTTAGTTAAATATTACATTCTGTTATCAAAAAACAAGGAAAGCATTCCTCTAAAGCTTAAGGAAAAGGTATTGGATGATGAAAAAAATCAATATTTACTTGCAGAAAACCTACAAAGAACAAAATTGACCAATAGATTAAAATCATTGGGCATTAGCCAACAACAGTTTGCTAAATCCAAAATATTATCGACTGCAAATTTTGAAAAAGAAAAAGACTCTATCACCTTCTTAACAACCAAAGATTTTTTGACCGATAATGGTAAAAATGCCGTGATGTATTTTTTTAAGATTAGTAAAGAAGATTATTATGGTAAATCTGAAGTATTACATTACATATCTTTTCTCAAGCCGAACAATAAAAAGTCTTTAGTCGTAAAATATTATTACAAATCTGATGCTTCTGGTATGGCCATAGACAAAACCAAAACATTAGAAACACAGATTACAGAAATATTGGACTTAGCGACTTATAAAGATCGTGAACGTGTTACGATTAGCAGTAACGGAAGTGGTGGGTATTATGATTATTAACTGGAAGCTGTAATATACTTCTTAGGCGTTGTACCAAACTTCTTTTTAAAAGCAGCAATAAAATGGCTCGCTGTACTGTAACCTACTTTTAGTGCCACTTCGTTAACGTTGTAATCATCCGATTCTAAAAGTTTACGAGCAACTTCCATTTTATAATCAAACAGAAAGCCGTAAACCGTATCGCCATAGATTTGTTTGAAGCCTTCTTTTAGTTTTTTAAGACTTAGTCCAATAGTTTCAGACAATTCTTGTAGGGTTGGTGGCTCTGCCATATTAGCGATAATAATATCTTTTGCTTTTTTGAGCTTGGCAACGTTTTCCTCATCCACTAAAAATGGGCATTGCTCAATATCAGCTTCTTCATTTCTATTAAAGTATAAGCTCAATAGCTCATAAACTTTACCTTTAAAATAAAGTGGTTTTATGAAAGCGTGCAAATTAAAACTTATAAGCTGATTTAAAACCACAGCCATAGATGGTGAAATTTTTCCATCTGTGTAGTATTTTTTATCCTTGTTATCGTCCGTTAAAAACGTGATATAATTAGCATCTCTGGAAAATAATCCGTGAAACTTTTTAATGGAAATCACAAAAGACACCAACCAAGAATTAGGTTGTAATTCTAGGTGAATAGGCAAGTCACGCTGTGGATTATATAGTAGTAATGAGGTTTCTTCTTTAATGTTTAACGTGTAGCTCCCTTGATTGAAAATAAACGCGCCTGATCCCCTTGTACAAAAATGAAATTGTATAAAACTGCTATCAATCTCACGCTCTATCACCTCAACAACGTCAGTTTCATTCTGGCTGGTGAGCACAAAAAATCCGTCTTCTAAAAACGTTTCGTCAAAAGTACCTTGAGCGATACTTTTCATAGCTTTATTTTCTAAATTCATTTTATTGTTATTTAGATTCATTCTAAACTAAGACTATTTAAAGCCTTGATTTTACTACAAAAGTAGCATAATTGCTTGTTATAATCGAAAATGATTCTTAAAAAACCACAAACGATACTTTAAGTTCTTCTAGCGTTATTTTTTGTCTGTTAAGCCAATTATTTTTGTGCAGCTTAATTTAGAAAGCGTTTATTGCCCTGATGCAACAACACAAAAGCACATATTTTTATGCCATTGGTCTCAGTTATCAAAAAGCTGATGCAGAAGTTCGTGGTCATTTCAGTTTAAGTGACTCGGCCAAACAAGCCTTGTTAGCCCAAGCAAAAGCTAATGGAATTGAGAGCCTTGTAGTTATTTCAACTTGCAATAGAACTGAGCTTTATGGTTTTGCCGAGCATCCTTATCAACTTATTCACTTATTATGCGAAAACACCAAAGGCACGGTTGAAGAGTTTCAAGATGTGGCCTATGTGCATAAGAATAAAGATGCCATCAACCATATGTTCTGTGTTGGCTCTGGATTGGATTCACAAATTTTAGGCGATTTTGAAATTATTAGTCAGCTTAAATTCAGTGCACGTGCTTCAAAAAAAGCAGGCTTACTTAACTCTTATATGGAGAGATTGGTCAATTCTGTGATTCAAGCGAGCAAGCGAATCAAGAATGAAACGGAATTATCGTCTGGTGCAACATCGGTATCGTTTGCTTCGGTTCAGTATATTATGAAAAATGTTGAAGCTATTTCAGATAAAAATATTCTACTATTTGGTACTGGTAAAATTGGAAGAAATACCTGTGAGAATTTGGTGAAACACACCAAAAATCCACACATCACTTTAATCAACCGAACAAAAGATAAGGCCGAAGCGGTTGCTGGAAAATTCAACCTCATTGTAAAAGATTACGAAAACCTTGAAGACGAAATTAATGCGTCTAATATTGTAATTGTTGCAACTGGCGCACAAAACCCAACAGTGTATAAATCTTTGATTTCAACCAAAAAGCCTTTATTGGTTTTAGATTTATCCATACCAAAAAACGTGAATGAAGACATTTGCGAACTTCCAAATATCACCTTGGTGCACTTAGACGATTTGGCAAAAATCACGGATGATACTCTTGAAAAGAGAAAAGCGTACATTCCAGATGCCGAAGCTATTATTTCTGAAATCACGAATGAATTCAACGCTTGGTTAGACACTTTAAAATTTGTACCAACCATTCAGGCGATAAAACATAAGTTAACGGATTTCAAAAATTCCGAACTCAATACACAACGCAAAAAGCTGAACGATTTCAATGAGGATCAAGCCGAGTTGATTACATCTAATATCATTCAGAAAATTACCAATCAGTTTGCACATCATCTGCGTGAAGATGGTAACACTTCAGACGAAAGCATAGAGCTTATCAAAAAAATTTTTCAGTTAGAAAACACTAGTAATGTCTAAAATTATTCGCATTGGCACACGCGACAGCCAGCTCGCTATGTGGCAAGCAAAAACTGTTCAGTCACAACTTGAACATTTAGGTCACAAAACCGTTTTGGTGCCTGTAAAGTCTACTGGTGATTTGGTTTTGGATAAGCCACTTTACGAACTTGGTATTACAGGAATTTTCACCAAAACACTCGACATTGCAATGCTCAATGGCGATATTGATATTGCGGTACATTCCTTAAAAGATGTGCCAACCGTTTTGCCGAAAGGGATTGTACAAGCAGCGGTTCTTAAGCGCGGTAACGTTAATGATACTTTAGTTTTTAAAAAGAACGAAGAGTTTTTATCGGCTAAAAATGCCGTGATTGCAACAGGCAGTTTAAGACGACGAGCTCAGTGGCTTAATCGTTATCCAACACATACCATTGTTGGTTTACGTGGTAATGTCATCTCAAGATTGGAAAAACTTGAAGACAATGACGATTGGAATGCAGCTATTTTCGCAGGTGCAGGTTTAGGTCGCTTAAATCTTACACCAGAAAATGCCATCAATTTGCATTGGATGATTCCTGCACCAGCACAAGGTGCTGTTATGGTCGCTGCTTTAGAAAACGATGAAGAAACAAGAGCGGCATGTGCCGAGATTAATCATGAAGAAACAGAAATTTCAACATCTATAGAACGAAAATTTTTAAACCTGCTTGAAGGTGGATGTACAGCACCAATCGGTGCGTTAGCATATATTAAAGACGAAGAGGTTAACTTCAAAGCTATTTTGCTAAGTCAAGATGGTTCAAGAAAAATTGAATTTTCAAAAGTTGTACCATTAGATAAAAAAGATGATTTAGCTCAATTTGCAGCAGATTATGTAATTGAAAAAGGTGGTAAAAAGCTAATCGATCAAGTCAAAAGAAGCGAAAAAGAAACAAATATATATTCGACGAAAAAATTGACTGACGAACAATTGCAATTGTTTCATAATGATGTGGTTGCCGAAAGTAGTGATGCTATAAAAATCAACCCAAATCGTTTAACGAAAAGCATTGTTAGAAATGAAATTGAGAATGTGATCATCACAAGCAAAAATGCGGTTGATGCCTTATTGACTAACTTTTCTGCACCCGAATTGCAATTCAAAAACATCTATTGTGTTGGTAGAAAAACCAAGCGCGCCATTGAAAAACGTATTGGTAAAGTAAAACATCAGGCTGCATCGGCAGAAAACTTAGCCCAACATTTGGTCGAGTTTATGGATGGTACTGAAGCGACTTATTTTTGTAGCAATTTAAGATTGGACACCATCCCAATGGTTTTAGCTGAAAACAATATTACGGTTAATGAAGTTGAAGCCTACGAAACCAAATTTGATGCTGATAAAATTGAAGGTGATTTAGACGGTATCCTATTTTTCAGTCCATCTACGGTTGAAGCATATTTAAAGAAGAATAAAGCGAAAGGTATCGCATTTTGTATTGGCGAAACTACAGCTAAAGAAGCGAGAAAACATTTTGAAGATGTGCGTGTGGCGAAGGTGCCTTTGGTGGAGCGTGTTATTGAGTTGGTGAATACTCACTATGGTCAATAGCTTTTAGCTGTTGGCTGTTGGCTGTTGGCTGTTGGCTGTTGGTAAAAGAACAAATAAAGCCTAAACTAGGAAAATGAGAAACTTTAGAACACTTGAAATTTGGAAAAACGGAATAACAATCGTTAAGCAAATTTATTTACTTTCTCAGCAATTACCTTCGGAGGAAAAATTTGGTCTTAGAAGCCAGTTAACAAGAGCTGCAGTTTCAATCCCTTCAAATATTGCGGAAGGATGTAGCAGAAATAGTGAAGTAGAATTCAAAAGGTTCCTTGAAATAGCAATGGGTTCACTTTTTGAAGTTGAAACACAATTAGTGATTTCTCAAGAATTAAATTTCATTCCTAAAGTAGATTTAAAAATCATTTTTGAGCTCTTAAAAAAGGAAGCTAAAATGATCAACAGTTTAATAAATAGAATTAAAAATAGTTAGTGCTTTTTAGCCAAGAGCTAAGAGCCAAAAGCCAAAAGCTATCATGATAAAAAACGACCTATTCCTAAGAGCATTAAAAGGCGAAACCGTTGAGCGCCCACCAGTATGGATGATGCGCCAAGCGGGACGGTATTTGCCAGAATTTATGGAAATCAAGAAAAAGTATGATTTCTTTACACGTTGCCAAACACCAGAATTAGCAAGTGAAATTACAGTTCAGCCGATTAGACGATATGGTATGGACGCTGCAATTTTATTTTGCGATATTTTGGTCATTCCACAGGCGATGAATATTGAGGTGCAGATGAAACCTAATTTTGGCCCTTATTTGCCAAATCCGATTCGGACACAAAAAGATGTGGATAATGTTATAGTTCCAGACGTAAAAGAAGAATTGAATTACGTTTATGATGCCATAAAAGCGACAAAAGAAAAACTCAATGATGAAATTCCATTAATAGGTTTTGCAGGTTCGCCATGGACAATTTTATGTTATTGCGTACAAGGTCAAGGTTCTAAAAATTTTGATAAAGCCAAAGAATTCTGCTTCACAAATCCGATTGCAGCACATACCTTACTTCAAAAAATTACAGATACAACAATTGCCTATTTAAAGGAAAAAGTAAAAGCAGGATGTAACGCTGTTCAGGTTTTTGATTCTTGGGGAGGCATGTTATCACCAAAGGATTATCAAGAATTTTCTTGGCAATACATTCAGCAAATTATTGATGCTTTAAAAGACGAAGCACCAGTCATTGCTTTTGGAAAAGGTTGTTGGTTTGCACTTAACGAAATGTCCAAATCTGGAGCTTCTGCTCTAGGTATCGACTGGACTTGTTCTGCAAGAAATGCACGTTATTTAACTGGAGGAAACATTACATTACAAGGTAATTTTGATCCAACAAGACTATTTTCACCTCCATCTGAAATCAAAAAAATGGTGACTCAAATGATTAATGAGTTTGGGAAAGATAAATACATCGTAAATTTAGGTCATGGTATTTTGCCAAATATTCCGTTGGAAAATGCAAAGGCTTTTATCGATGCGGTGAAGGAATATAAGAGCCCAAACTAAAATATTTCTACCTTTAAAAATTGTTGAGTAAGACTTATGTTAAAAAACATACTTAAAGGCATACAAGCATATTCAGGAGTGTTTGCACTCATGTCCAAACTAAAGCTTTGGAAGTATTTCGCTGTGCCTATTTTAATCAGTGTTTTAACAGCAAGTATTATTGGTTTTTCCGCCTACGGTTGGTCTGATAATATTGGTAGATTCATAGCAAAAATTTGGATTTGGGATTGGGGAAAAGAAACCTTTACTTCTATTTCAACAGTTATCGGAGCTATTGTAATTATTGCCATTGGTCTTATCTTGTATAAGCATATTATCATGGCTTTGTCTGCACCCTTTATGAGTCCGGTTTCAGAAAAAATTGAAGCGCATTTAACAGGAAATAAAAATCATCAGCACCGAAATACGTCGTTCAATGAACAGCTTTGGAGAGGTATCCGAATTAATGTGAGAAATTTAGTAAAAGAGTTGCTCATTACGATTCCGATTTTAATTCTAAAGTTTATTCCTGTAGTGAACATTTTTTCAACAATTTTATTGTTTTTAGTTCAAGCTTATTATGCTGGATTTGGTAATATGGATTATACACTAGAGCGTCATTTTAAATATAGGGAAAGCATCAATTTTGTTAGTAAAAATAAAGGTATTGCCATTGGTAATGGTATTGTATTTATGCTGTTTTTATTGATTCCCGTTATTGGAATTTTTTTGGTTTTACCAATTAGTGTTACGGCAGCTTCTAAGGAAACTGTGGAATTATTAAGAAAAGATAATCTTTTGAAGCATAACGAAATCACCGTGACATGATCGCTGAGTTCAATGGTTTTGAAATCAGTCCGGTTCATAACGGTGATGCTTGGAAAATATGTGATTTCTGTGTGGCGAATTCAGATCGATTGAAACGTTATTTTCCAAAGACATTAGAACAAAATTTAAACCCGACGTTATCTCAATTATTTGTTGAAACCAAAGTGAAACAGTTTGAAAATAATGATGAATATTTGTTCACACTAAAACAATCTGAAACAAGAGAACTTGCTGGATTGATTTATTTAAAAGAACTTGATTGGGATAAAAAACAGGGTGAATTTGCTTATGCCGTAAGTTATACTTTTAAAGGTAAATGCTTAATCTCAAAAGCCATTAAAACATTATCAACTTATGCGTTTGAAGAATTAGGTTTGGAAACACTTCAAATTATTTCTCATAAAGATAATTTATCGAGTGTAAAAGTGGCTTCAAATAATGGTTTTAAGTGGCAGAAAACCCTTTTGAACGAATATACGCCACCAAACGAAGTTGCTTTGGATATGGAACTTTATGAATTATATAATGAAAGATAAATTCTTCAATTACATACACGAATTACAAGACACCATTACTTCTAAACTGGAAGCCATTGATGGCAAAGCAAAGTTCAAAGAAGACAAATGGAAAAGACCAGAAGGTGGTGGTGGAAGAACACGTGTTATAGAAAATGGCAACGTATTCGAAAAAGGAGGAGTTAACATTTCTGGTGTCCACGGAAAACTCCCAGACAGTATGCAGAAATATTTTGGAGTTGAAGATGCCGATTTTTTTGCCTGCGGATTGAGTTTGGTTTTACATCCAAAAAACCCGAAGGTGCCAACCGTTCACGCCAATTGGCGTTATTTTGAAATGTATGATCAAGATGGAAATATTGTTGACCAATGGTTTGGAGGCGGCCAGGATTTAACGCCTTATTACTTATTTGACGAAGATGCCAAACATTTTCACCAAACCTGTAAAATAGCTTGTGACAAACACAACCCAGAATTCTATCCAAAATACAAAGCACGTTGCGATGAATATTTCTATAATGCACATAGAAATGAAGGTCGTGGAATAGGTGGTTTGTTTTTTGATTATTGCAAAGCTACAGATGATATGACGATGCAAAACTGGTACGATTTTGTTACCGAAGTTGGTGATAGTTTTCTTGAAGGCTATGTTCCAATTGTTGAAAAAAGAAAAGATTTACCATACACTCAAAAGCAACGTGATTGGCAAGAAATACGCCGTGGTCGCTACGTGGAATTTAACTTAGTCCACGATAAAGGCACTTTATTCGGATTGAAAACGAACGGTAGAATTGAGAGTATTCTTATGAGTTTACCACCGCATGTGCAATGGGTTTACGACCACCATCCTGAAAAAGAAAGTGAAGAAGAAAAATTGATTGAAGTATTACAGAATCCAAAACAATGGGTGTAGAGTTTGAGTAAGCAACTTTTAACTTTGTACTTTTATCTTATAACTTTAAATTATGTTTCCAATTAGAAGAAATAGAAGACTAAGAACCAACGAAGCTATCCGAAGTCTCGTAAGAGAAACTTATATTTCTCCAAACGACTTTCTGGTTCCTCTTTTTATAGTTGAAGGCAAAGGCATAAAGGAAGAGATTGCATCGATGCCTAATTACTACCGATATAGCTTAGATTTACTAAAAGATGAAGTAAAAATCTTATGGAACCTAGGTTTAAAATCAGTTTTGCTATTTGTTAAAGTTGACGATAACTTAAAAGACAATAAAGGCACTGAAGCTTTAAACCAAAACGGATTGATGCAACTCGCCATAAAAACCGTAAAAGACGTTTGCCCTGATATGTTGGTAATGACAGATGTGGCTTTAGATCCTTTTTCGTCTTATGGACATGACGGCATTATAGAAAACGGAAAAGTAATTAACGATGCTACTGTTGAAGTCTTAGCCGAAATGAGTATTTCCCATGCTGAGGCTGGAGCTGATTTTGTAGCACCAAGCGACATGATGGATGGACGGATTTTAGGGATTCGTGAAGCATTAGACCAATCTAATCTTATCGATGTTGGCATTATGAGTTATTCTGCAAAATATGCTTCTGCATTTTACGGTCCTTTTAGAGATGCTTTGGATTCCGCACCTGTAGATATTGTAGATGTGCCAAAAGACAAAAAAACCTACCAAATGGACTTTGCCAATAGAGATGAAGCTATTAAGGAAACCGAAATGGACATCAACGAAGGAGCCGATATTGTTATGGTAAAACCCGGTTTGTGTTATTTGGATATTGTTCGCGATATTAAAAATACTTTTGATGTTCCATTAGCTGTTTATCAAGTGTCTGGTGAATACGCTATGTTAAAGGCAGCCGCAGAAAAAGGGTGGTTAGACCATGATGCTGTGATGATGGAGCAAGTCACTTCTATTAAGCGTGCTGGAGCGGATATAATTGCTTCTTACTTTGCTAAAGATGTCGTTAAATTTATTAATGGTTAATATTAATTTACTCACTTATTTTAGAAACAACTTGTTCAACCTTTACTTTTCTCAACAGAATTAATCCATAAATAAAACAAGGTAAAACGACTAAGGTAATTACGATGCTGTTAGTTAATTCAGCCTCTATTGTCAATTCTTCTGAGACTTCATTTGCCGTTTTAAAAATATCAAGATTGCCAAAAATATCAATTATAGCGTGTATTAAAATTAATGGCCAAAGTTTATTGGTGCGCAATAAAATAGCGCCAAACATTGTCCCAATAAAAGTTGCGAATAAAACTTGCGTTATTTCGCCATATAAACCTTTATCAAATTTTAATAGATGCAACAAACCAAAAATCAGTGCAGCTCCAATAACAGAATAATATATGCCTTTTTTGCTGAATCCGTAATGTTTTAAGAACAAAGATTGTATAAAACCACGCAGCATAAACTCTTCTGAAAAACCAACGGACAAGGCCCAAAGAAAGAACAGAATATAATCTAAACCTGATATGGTATTATAAGGAATGTCTTCTAAGCTCGTATAATTTATCAGAGCAATATACAGTGGGAAAATGAGCAATAACCAATTTTTTAATTTAAAACGTTTACCCAATCCCGCCAAGTCAATCAGCTTATATTTTTTAATGAAATAGAAAGAAATTAACGTGTAAAACGTATTAAAAATAATGGTTACTAAATGTTTTCTTTTTGCAAATTCAAAGCCTTGATCTTTTAAATAATCAATTAGCTCTGGTTTAAAATAATTGAAGCCAAAAAGGCCGAGTAAAAAAATAATGGTTATAACAATTGGGTTGGTAAGCTTGTTTTTCATGTTTAGTAATAGTTAAGCAGTAAATGCTTTAATGAATAGTTGGTTTTTATAACGACGTTTCACTTTTGCCTTTGTAACATTTTAAGAACAAAAGAATTTAGCCATACAATTATAATAGACATTCATTTTTATTAAAAGGTTGCCTGTGGACAATTTTCTCTTTATTAAAGCTTAACATTACAATAAGAATTTCCTTAAATTTATAAATGAGCCAAAATTCTGAAAAATACTATTTCATTTTCGAAGAGTGGAGCATGGATCCAAATCAATGGTCTATACTCATTGACAGTATTGCTGTGCTTTTGGCAGTTTTTGGCGTCTTAATAGGTTTCTATCTATATAGAAAACAGCGCAATGATAATGCAAAAGATGCGTTTGGTTTTTTTCAAGCCTCATTGCCCGAACTCATTGAGTCTTTGGAAGAGGCCATTACTGACCTAAAGGAATTTAAATATTCTCTCAACTTGGATAACTTTGTTAATCCCGTTCTCTCTGCGTCACTTAACGATAAATTTCTTAAAAAAATAAATTTAGTGCATCTAAATAGGTTCTATGTGGACTCAAAAGAAGATAAGCTTTCAAGCTTTAAGCAACTACTCATAGACTCTAACTTCTTTGGAGATTATCATTCGTATATCTCAAAGGAAATCAATTATTTTAGAACAAATTATCATCAACTAAATAGCACTTTTTCAAAATGGCGTCTCCTTCGATCCAACACATGTTTTTCAACAAACAAAGCAGAGAATGAAAATGATGCGTACAAAAAATTTTACTCAAATTGGTTAGATAGCTTAAATAAAGAGCTGTCTGAATATAAATCCACTATTCAAGACAAGCCACAAAATATCAATCAAAGAAATGATTTGATCGTAAATAAAATCCAAAATTTGTCTAAAGAAATAGTGCCTTTTGTAACCGAAAATCAAAGTGCCAATAATGTGAGTTTACTTGCACATAATGTGATTTCTGCCTATAAAGAAATGGTTGTGATGAAAGCTGAAATCAGGGAGGTATTAGAGAAAGATATAACGCGATTTGAAAAAGTGGTTTCAAATATGAAAAAGTTGTTAGAAACAAAATGAAAAAGCAAGAACTAATTTTTTAAAAAACTTTAAGAACCTGAAAAAATTCATTTTTGGCAAAAGTTTAAGAAAAACCCTAATTGTCGTATTTAATTTTTCAATTATTATACAAATTGGCAATTCAGTTTCAATTTGCTTGTTTTAAATCATTATTCATTTCGTAACTTCGTAACACTAAAACCAAACACATTTAATGGGCTTACTCATATTCTACGCAGTCATTTCTATTTTCTTTTCGTTTTTATGTTCCATATTAGAAGCTGTGCTGCTTAGCATAACTCCGACGTTTATTAATCTTAAAAAGAAAGAAGGCAAATCTTACGCCAAAAATTTAGAGGCTTTAAAAAAGGACGTCGATAGACCATTAATCGCGATATTAACACTTAACACCGTTGCTCATACAGTCGGTGCAATTTTAGTAGGTGTTCAGGCAAAAGTAGCTTATGCGGAACTTTATGGAAGTGAGCAAAGTACTTTTCTTGGTATTGATTTTACTGTAGATGTTATGGTGGGATTGGTGTCAACTGTAATGACTATTCTAATTCTTGTTGCTTCGGAAATCATCCCAAAAACAATTGGCGCTACTTATTGGAAAAGCTTAGCGAATTTTACATCTAAGGCCTTAAATATTTTAATTTTTCCTTTGAAATATACAGGTATTCTTTGGTTGCTTCAGCTCACTACCAAACTTATTGGTGGCAAGGGCCATGGCAGTATTTTAACACGCGAAAGTTTTTCAGCTATGGCAGAAATTGCTCATGAAGAAGGTGTTTTTGAAGAAAGCGAAAGCAAAGTCATAAAGAACCTTTTAAATTTCAAGGAGGTCCTCGCAAAAGATATCATGACTCCAAGAACGGTGATGAAAGCCGAAGACGAAAACATGTCGGTTCGTGATTTTTTTGAAGTAAATTCAAATATCCGTTTTTCACGAATTCCTGTTTACACAACAAATGCAGACAATATTACTGGCTTAGTTTTAAAGGACGAGGTGTTTAAGGAAATGGGACTTGGCAATGGAGACAAATTATTGTCAGACATTAAACGAAGCATCATCATAGTTAACCGAACGATTCCAATCCCAAAATTATTTGAACAACTGGTAGAAAGTCGAAATCACATGGCTTTGGTTGTGGATGAATATGGTTCTGTAAGCGGATTGGTAACTATGGAAGATGTAATTGAAACTTTGCTCGGAATGGAAATTATGGATGAAAGCGATAATGTCTCTGACCTTCAACTGTTGGCAAGACGCAGTTGGGAGTTGCGCGCAAAGCGTCTGGGCTTGATTGATGACGGAGATGAAGAAGATAGCCCTGTAGAATAATGCCAATCTGTACTATCGATACTCCGCTTGGTAACGCTCAAATTATTGGGGACGAAAATGGCATTTCGTCGGTTTCTATATTAAATACAAAACAACAACTATCTGAATCAATTCCGAAATCGCTTCAAAATTGTGTTTTTCAACTCAATGCATATTTTCAGAATGAGTTAAAATCTTTCGACTTAAAATTAAATCCTAAAGGCACTGATTTTCAAAATAAAGTTTGGAAACAATTAAAAACGATTCCTTTTGGGAAAACTGTTTCATATTTAGAGTTATCCCAACAGCTTGGAGATGTTAAGGCAATTAGAGCAGTGGCGAGTGCAAATGGTAAAAATCCTCTTTGGATTATAGTACCTTGCCATAGAGTTATTGGCAGTGATGGAAGCTTAACTGGATACGCTGGCGGACTGCACAGAAAACAGTGGTTGATCAATCACGAAAGTGGCTCCAAACAACAAATACTTTTTTAATTTAAATTTGATTATGAAAGTTAAGAGATATATTCTCGCTGAAACCATGTCTCTGATTGCATTGAGTATCCTTACCCTGGTTGCAATAAACTCTAAACAGATTACTATATTTTATGTGTTATATCTATTTTGGATGGATGAAATGTTTAAAACCATTTTTGATTTTATAAAATTTCTTTACAAACGAAAACGTATTGCCTATCCTTCACTTTACAATCGACTAATCAGAAGTCGATTCTTTATGCTTTGTGTTTATTTAGTCTTTATCGTTGTTTTCTTTGGTTTTATTTTAGATTGGAAAACCGAAGACGCCATACTTAGTGATTTTGAGATTCTTATGTTTCAGAATCCTATTTTTAACCTTACTGTGCTATCTTTTTTAATCCGTGAAATTTATCTGTTTTATTCTGATGACATTACAATACAATTACCTCCTCACCATATACTTTCTAAAGGAATAATAACCTTGCACCTCTCTATTGTTTTAGGCGTTTTTATCTGGGCTCTATTTAACGGAAAGCTGGGAAGTTTCCGTTTGGATCTGGGTATTTATAGTACCTTAATTGCAGTTATTCCTTTTTTAATAATCAAATTAATTTTTGAAGTTATGGAGATGAGACTGAGACTAAACCAATCTAAAGCTCTAAAGGCGTATTAGACAAGCGCTAAAATTTATCTATATTTAATTCAACAAAAACACTAAATGAAATTTTTAAAAAAACTACTCACGTTCTTGGTAATTTTCTTCGCTTTGGTAATAGCTGTACTGTATATCACAGATACTGATTACCTACTGAAAGCCGTACGCACCATTTATCTAAAAGGACATTCTACTGCTTATTTGGAAGATTACAAACAATTTGATAATCGGGTGATTGAGGCTAGTAACAACCCACAGCCTTGGCCAAACCATGCCGAATATAATTCAGCTGAAGAAACCCAAACATTAAAAGAACTAAATAATGCTTCTGGCACAATAGCCTACGTCATCATTAAAAACGATAGTATTTGGTTCGAAAATTATTACAATGGGTTTGATGAAGATTCTAAATCCAACAGTTTTTCAATGGCCAAAAGTTATGTGTCTGGATTGATGCAGATGGCGATTCAACAAGGTTATATTAAAAGTTTAGATCAACCAGTTTGTGATTTTCTACCAGCATTTTGTGAAGGTAAAGCCTCAAAAATGACTGTTGGTGATTTATCTAGTATGAGTTCTGGCACCAATTGGGACGAAGCCTACTACTCACCTTTATCAATTACTACAAGAGCTTATTTTGATGACGATTTATCTAAAGTAATAAATGGGCTAAAAATGGCAACAGAACCTGGTCAAAGCTTTAAATATGCTAGTGGAGATACACAAATGTTGGCAATGGTGATTGAAAAAGCAACAGGAAAAAAAATGTATGATTATTTAGAGGAAAGTTTTTGGAAACCATTGGGAGCAGAAAATGAAGCCTTTTGGCAAGTAGATAGCGAAGATCATGATTTAGTAAAAGCTTATTGTTGTATAGCAAGTAACGCCAAGGATTTTGCACGTTACGGTAAGCTATTTAAAGACCACGGCAAGTGGAACGGCAAGCAAGTTTTAGATTCTTCTTTTGTAGCTAAATCTGTAAAACCTCGTTTTAGCTCCACAGATCTTTATGGCTATGGCTGGTGGTTAGCTAATCACAGAAATAAAGACATTTTTTATATGCGAGGACATTTAGGACAATTGGTGATTGTGATTCCTGATGACGACTTAATTGTGGTTAGACTTGGGCACACTATTACAAAAACCGAAGGAGATGGACATTCGCCAGATTTTTATACTTTTATTGATGAGGCTTATGAGATGATGGGTAAAAAGTAAACGATTAGAAGGATTTTTAAAAGCATTTAATTGTATAAGAACTGTAAAGCATGATTAACAAAATCAACCTCGAAAACATCCTATTTCTTGATATTGAAACAGTACCAGAAACGGAAAAGTTTTCAGATTTAGATAAAACCAAACAAGACCTTTGGGATGCAAAATCCAAATACCAACGAAAAGAAGACTTCAACGCTAAAGAGTTTTATGACAGAGCTGGTATCTGGGCCGAGTTTGGGAAAATTATTTGTATTTCAGTTGGGTATTTTAAGATGGAGGGCGATATAAGAACATTAAGAGTGACTTCTTTTCATGGAGATGAAATCAAGATTTTAAAGGATTTTAAAAACCTCATAATATCGCATTTTAGTCAAAATAAGCATCTGCTTTGTGCGCATAATGGTAAAGAATTTGATTTTCCTTATATAGCTAGGCGCATGATTATTCATAATATAGAATTGCCATATAAATTAAATCTTTTCGGTAAAAAGCCATGGGAAGTCCCACATCTTGATACTTTGGAACTGTGGAAATTTGGTGATTATAAAACCTATACCTCTCTAAAATTATTAACCAACGTTCTCGGCATTCCTTCCCCAAAAGATGATATTGATGGTAGCGAAGTGTATCGGGTGTTTTATGAAGATAATGATATTGATCGCATTATTACTTATTGCGAAAAGGATACTATTGCCGTGGCGCAGATTTTTCTAAGATTGCGTGGTGATGAGTTGCTTCATGAAAACGAAATCAAACATATTTAAAAAAAAAGAAGCTCGAATAATCGAACTTCTTTTCATTTTGGTTGGTTAAGTTTACTATTACTTATCTTTAATAAAACGCTTTACAATAGATTGATTCTCTGATGTGAACCTTATCTGGTAAACGCCAACTTCAAGATTGCTCACCTCGATTGTGTTGTTTTCCAGTCTTCCTTTTGAAACTATTTGACCTATGGTATTGTAGACTTCATAATTTAAATCCGTCATTTGGGTTTTTACATTGAGTAAAGCACCTTTAACAGGATTTGGATACAATCTGATATCTTGGATATCTACACTTACAATTGGATTTTCATCTATAGAAGCTTCTTTAGACGCGCTTCCTGTGGTAAGATTAATATTGTCTATTGCTATATCTGCTTGCCAAGTACCCCCTGTTAATCTATTGAATCTCAACTGAACGCCACCACCAATATACGAGGCTAAACTCACAGTTTGCGATTGCCAAGAGTTACCAAGATTGCCAGAGCTATTCCAAATGCTTGTCCACGTAGCACCATTATCGTTACTTGCTTCCAAATTTAAAGTTCCCATATTACTAGAACCGTATTGATGATAATTGAAGCTGAAATTTGCCGTTGAAACACTACTCAAATCAAAGCAAGGCGAATTGATGATCGCTCTCTTATTTGGATAACCCGTATTATTGCCAGATGCTTCAACATAAATATAGAAGCTGCCCTGAATAGCACTTGATGGTCCTGTTCCATTTGATGGTGTTCCATTAGCATCAACTGTCCAGTTTAAATCATCGGCATTGGATTGTGTCCAATCTCCCAATGTATTTTCAAAACCCTGAGCATATGGGAAAGATGAAATTCCGCCAGAACATCCTGTTACTTGTGGCTCTCCTTCCGTTAAGCTTAAATCGTCAATAGCAATATCTGCTTGCCAAGTGTTACCTGTAAGTCTATTGAAACGTAATTGAATACTTCCTCCAACATAAGCATCCAAACTCACATTTGCCGTTAGCCACGAGTTACCTTTATTTCCTGTACTATTCCAAATAGAAGACCACGACGCACCATTATCTTCACTAACTTCTAAGTCAATACTACCCATATTGGTAGCACCGAATTGGTGGTATTTAAAACTAAACGTGGCTTCACTCAATCCAGATAAATTAAAACATGGCGAGTTTAAAATTGCTCTTTTGTTCGGATATCCAACATTATTTCCTGAGGCTTCAACATAAACATAAAAGGACCCTTGCGATGCCGTTGAAGGACCTGTACCACTGGAAGGTGTACCATTAGCATCAACCGTCCAATTGATATCATCCGAGTTGGATTGTGTCCAAGCACCTAAAGTGTTTTCAAAACCTTCAGCATATGGAAATGTTGAAATTCCACCAGAACATCCTGAAGAAGGATCTGTTACATTTATTGTTCTCACCACTTGACTCGCTGAATTTCCAGCTGAATCACTTACATTATAATTTCTAAAATACGTACCAGCTACTGAGGTGTTTACATTTCCAGTAATTACAATACTTGCAGAAATATTGCCATCATTATTATCTGTAGCTGTAGCGCCTTGTTCGCTATACGTATCGCCCGTATTCAAATTAATAGTAGAACTTCCTATCAATGTAATTACTGGTGGTGTTGTATCTGCCACTACATTAACTGTTCTTATCACTTCATTAGCAGCGTTTCCTGCAGCGTCGCTAACATTATAGGTTACAATATAAGTTCCTGCGTTCGATGTATTAACTGAATCACCTCCTATAACAATGCTCGATGATATATTACCGTCATAATTATCGTTTGCAGTAGCTCCTTGTTCGTTATAACTGTCACCAACATTTAAATTTATGGTTGAAGCCCCAATTAAAGTTATAATCGGTATTGTAGAATCTGGATTCACAGTAACCGTTCTCACTACTTCTGTTGCTGCATTTCCGGCAGCATCACTTACATTATAAGTCACGACATAGGTGTTAGCGGTATTCGTGTCTACCGTGTCACCACCTACTACGATACTCGCCGTTAAATTTCCATCGATATTATCTGTTGCGGTTGCACCTAATTCTGTATAAGTTTCACCTAATTCTAAATCAATATTTGAAGAACCATTCAGTGTTATTACTGGTACTTCGGTATCAGGACCACTACCTTCAATGATTACGGTGTAATCTTCAACTTCACCATACTGAAAAGTCTCACATGGTGTTGGTGCTGCATTATATTTCATCGCAACACGCATTCTGGTTGAATTCTCTACTGCTCCGGATGGTATGGTAAAACTTCCACTTACTGAAGTAGCTTGGGTGTTTCCTTGTGTAAACACTTGTTCACCTGCATCAGTAAAATCACCGTCTCTATTATAGTCAATCCATACAGCGTAAGATTCGTTGTAGACGGTACCATTCCATGTTGGTGTCACTGTTATAGTGTATTGTGACTCTTTGGTCAACGTGGTTGAAATTGATGTAAAATCTGAATAAAATTGGGCTCCAGAACTATTATCAATAGTATTTAATTGAACTCTGCTAATAAATTCATCATTTACATTTGTACTCGCAGAATCACAGTAATTTAACTGCACATCTGTCGTTGTAAAATTTACGGAATTACTATAATTTGAATTAGCACCTCCTGAGCATTTGCTGCGTACTTGTGCTTCGTATTGAGTTAGGGAAGATAATCCTGAAATGTTTGTAGAAATTCCTGTAACTCCAGTTGTTGTCCAAGTTGAAGTACCTACTTCTCTATACCTTAAATCGTAAGTTGCACCTGCGACAGCATCCCAACTTAAGGTTGCTGAATTTGTGGCTACATTAGAAGCTGATAAACCTGCAGGTACATTTGCATTACAAACAACTTGACCTCCGATAGTAAAGTTGGTATTAGAAATATCAAAGAAAATATTATTTGATCCTCTTACCATTATTCTATTTTGATTGCCTTGATTGTTTGGCACAACAATATCGTGCGCGCCATCGTTAGGAACTCCTGATGCTAACGAAATAGGATAGGTATTTCCACCATCTGTTGATAAGAAAATATCAACGTTAGATGCGTTGATTCCGTTGCCAGTAGTACCAGCAACATTCCATGTTACAGTTTGAGTTGAACCTGCATTCCAGGACACATTGGTATTAGGTGAATTAAGAACAAAAGGACCAGCTGAAGCAGTAACAGCCACTATCATATCATCACTATTATTTGTGCCACCACCAGCTTGATTATCTCTAACCGTTAATCTGAAATTCAAATTTCTTGAAACGTTGGGTACAGCTTCCCACTGCCAAGAAGTTGCGCCTGACTTAATCGTTTGTAATCTTGGGAAATAACGCTTTGTATCTGATGTTGGGTTATATGATCTAAACGCAACTCCAGAGGTAGCATTAACACTTGGATTAGTTGTTGAAGCATTATTTTCATCATACTGCTCCCAGCAATAGGTTAAAGCATCACCAGTATCAGCATCCGTTGCTGACCCGTCTAAAACAAAAGCAGTTCCTCGTGGAATTGTATAATTGGATCCTGCATTAACCGTAGGAACATTATTACCAGTATTGGTATTAGTCTGGCATGATCTAGATTTTATATAATTGGTAATTTGTTCAATTGAAACTGCATGAAAATAAGGGTCACTGTTTGGCTGGACATCCGTAGCGCCTGTAATACCAGCATAACCCATAATTGTAGAACCACTACCAGGTTCCATCTGTGCATTAGAGCCTTCATTGCCTCCAAAAGTCCAGGTATGATTTCCACCAAACTGGTGACCTAATTCATGTGCTACGTAATCAACGTCAAACGGATCTCCTTCTGGTGTAGTACGTGAAGTAAAGGCACTTCCTTTTTGTCCGTTAACACAAATACAACCTATACATCCAGCATTTCCATTATTAGAAGCTCTTGCGAATAAGTGACCAACATCGTAGTTGGATTCTCCAATAACGCTTGTTAGTGTAGATTGTACTTGGCTGTTAAATCCTCCATTACTGTAAGGATCGCTGTTAGCGTTTGTATAAATAACATCATCATTATTTGCAATAAGCACCATGGTAACATTAAAGTCACTCTCATAAATTCCATTGACACGCGTCATTGTAGTATTAATTGCAGATAAAGCTTGTGCCTTAGTTCCTCCGTGATATTGAGTATATTCTCCCGTAGTTGAAACTGCCAATCTATACGTTCTTAAAATACCATCATCAGCATTTCTTAAAGTTGAGCTATTATCGAGCGAATTGTTAATTTGTTCTGTTACTTGACATTCAAAATCATCGTTGTAATTAATTCTGTTCTTTCTATTAAATACAATATGTGAAACAGCGCCTTTGCTTGAAGGCTCTATAAAAGTACTTCCACCATCGTGGGCGAGTATCATCGCACTAAAACCATCTGGAGATAAACTAAATCTTAAAACAGATGAAGGATTGTCGATACCTTGACCAGCATAAGAACGAATATCTGGATATCTTGATTGTAGATCTGGGTGCATTGTTGAAGCCTCTTTAATTGAGAAGCGCTCTAATTTTCCTTCAAAATTTGGAACAGTAATTACAACAATAGATCGTCCACCAAAATTATTTCTCTGTGGAGCATTTTGAAGTTGCTGCTTTAGACTAGATGTATTTAAGTTAAATACATGAAAATCTGTAAGGTTCTTGTGACTGGCCTTAGAGGCAAAAGAGCTGTTAGTTATTTCTTTATCCCAATAACGGTCGGATTGTGACCATACAGTACTAGTAACCGTAAAAGCAATAAGCAAGAGTAGTTTAATTTTCATATAAGCTATGGTTTTGAATTAAAATGTCTCTGAAATTAGATTAATTTTTACTGTATTCGGCACTAAAATTTAAGTTTATCTTAACAATTTAACAAAATTGCGTAAAAACCGTAATCTCATGTAAGTATTTTCTTGCTATTGTTGGCTATTTGATAATATATTATCCTAAATTTTTTTTGGTCTTTAAGTTGCTGTATTTTTAGTCAGATCTTATTTAGGTTAATCATTTAAAATAAAATAACGACATTTAATTATGCATAATGCACGCCTGATAGAAGTTAATGACTTAAGTATCTCTTTTTTTAAGGATAATAAGTCTGAAACGGAAATCATCAAGAAAATTAAATTCAATATTAATTCTAATGAGATAGTCGCCATGGTGGGAGAGTCCGGTTCCGGAAAATCCATATCTTCATTGGCTATAATGGGACTTTTGCCTCAAAATATTTCTAAAATTACATCGGGTTCAATAGAATTTAATGGTTTAAACCTTGTTGAAGTCAATTCCAAGAGATATAAAAAATTAAGAGGTTCAGAAATTGCAATGATTTTTCAGGAGCCTATGAGCTCGTTAAATCCATCGATGCAGTGTGGTAAGCAAGTAGAAGAAATCTTAAAGGCACACCTTAACTTATCAAAATCTAAATTAAAGTCTGAAATTTTACAATTATTTGAAAAAGTAAAACTCCCAAACCCACAACGCATCTATAAGTCTTATCCACATGAAATATCTGGTGGCCAAAAACAAAGGGTGATGATCGCCATGGCTATTGCATGCAAACCTAAATTACTAATTGCAGATGAACCTACAACTGCACTTGATGTTACAGTACAAAAGGAAATATTAGAATTACTAAAGGAATTACAACGGGAAACAAAAATGAGTATACTTTTTATTTCCCATGATTTATCGCTGGTGTCGGAAATTGCAGATCGTGTTTTGGTTATGTATAAAGGTGAGATTGTAGAACAAGGTTCAACAATTGAGATTTTCAATACTCCTAAGCACAATTATACCAAAGCATTGATTGCGGCTCGACCATCTACAGATCAAAGATTGAAGCGACTGCCAACCATTTCGGATTTTTTAGCTGAAACGGTGAATAACTCATCAATATCTGATAAGGAACGAGTAAACAACCATAAAAAACTGTACAACCAAGAACCCCTTTTAGAACTTTTTAATGTTGAAAAAGAATTCTTTTCCAAAACTGGAATGTTTACAAAAGATCAATCTTTTAAAGCTGTTGATGGTGTAAGTTTTAAAATCTATCCTGGAGAAACGCTAGGTTTAGTTGGTGAGTCTGGGTGTGGCAAATCAACCTTAGGAAATGTGATTTTACAACTGGATCAGGCAACCAAGGGAAGTATTAAATATTTAGGAAAGGAAATCACCAATCTTACAAAAACAGAATTACGTCATTTACGAAAAGATATTCAAATCATTTTCCAAGACCCTTATGCTTCCTTAAACCCAAGATTAACGGTTGGTAATGCCATTATGGAGCCCATGAAAGTGCATCATATAAGCACATCTAGTACCGACAGAAAGAATAAGGTCATTTCTCTTTTACACAAAGTTGGATTGGACAAACAGGCATTTGACAAATACCCTCATGAATTTTCAGGTGGACAGCGACAACGCATTGGGATCGCAAGAACCATTGCTTTAGAACCTCAACTTATAATTTGTGATGAATCTGTATCCGCCTTGGATATTTCAGTTCAAGCTCAAGTTCTTAATCTTCTCAATTCACTTAAGGAAGAATTTTATTTTACCTATATATTTATTTCACACGATTTGGCTGTAGTAAAATATATGGCTGATCAATTGTTAGTAATGAATAAAGGAAAAATTGAGGAGATTGGTGAAGCAGATGCTATTTATACCTCTCCTGAAAAAGAATACACCAAAAAATTAATCCATGCTATACCCAAAGGATTATAGCATGAATATTTTTTTGGTCAACTTTAAAACACCTTTGACAACTCTAATTGTGTTTTTGAAATTTGAAAACATTACATTTTCATCTAAAGTAGGTTCTGGTAGATTTGGGTTTGAGTTCATAAGCGGTAGTTTACGATAGATTTGGGGTAAATCATAAAGTTAAGTTTATGGTAAATTTGGTTGTTTAGATTTGGGACTGCTAATATGTAATATATTTTTAAATATTCAGTTTAAATACATTATTAATCGATGTAATGCACTATTTTTTAACATTTAGCTTCAAAAATAACGATTTTACCTACAAAAAAAGCGACTATGCTTTTTAGTCGCTAGGTAATTTTTTTACAGAACTATAAATCCATTTCTGGAATTTCCCCTTCAACAATTAAAGTACCCTCTGTGGCCATTTTAATATCTTCGACCGATACGCCTGGTGCACGTTCTAAAAGTTTAAATCCTTTGTCTGTAATTTCGATAACAGCCATGTTGGTTACAATCTTTTTTACGCATTCCACACCTGTTAATGGCAATGAACAACGCTTTAAAAGTTTAGATTCTCCCGCTCTATTAGTATGCATCATAGCAACAATAATATTTTCAGCACTTGCCACTAAATCCATGGCTCCACCCATACCTTTTACCATTTTTCCAGGTATCTTCCAATTGGCAATGTCTCCGTTTTCTGCAACTTCCATTGCTCCAAGAATTGTTAAATCTACATGCTGACCTCTTATCATGGAAAAACTCGTTGCCGAATCAAAGAAACTAGCTCCAGGTAAGGTTGTAATAGTTTGTTTTCCTGCATTGATAATGTCTGCATCCTCTTCCCCTTCAAACGGAAATGGACCCATGCCCAATACACCATTTTCACTTTGGAATTCTACTTCGATATCGTCTCTTACAAAATTAGCGACCAAAGTAGGTATACCAATTCCTAAGTTAACATAGTAGCCGTTTTTTACTTCCTTTGCTATTCGCTTTGCTATTCCGTTTTTATCTAACATTATCTTTGTCTTACTGTTCGCTGTTCTATACGTTTCTCATAATTCTTTCCTTGAAAAATTCGTTGTACAAAAATGCCAGGAATATGAATTTGGTTTGGGTCCAGTTCTCCAACAGGCACTAATTCTTCTACCTCAGCAACCGTGATTTTTGCGGCACCGCACATATTGGGATTAAAATTTCTAGCTGTACCCTTAAAGATTAGGTTTCCGGCAGCATCTCCTTTCCAAGCTTTTACAAATGCATAATCCGCATCAAATGCCTTTTCCAAAACATACATTTTCCCGTCAAACTCACGGGTTTCTTTACCTTGCGCCACTTCAGTCCCATAGCCAGCTGGTGTATAAAATGCTGGAAAACCAGCTTGTGCAGCTCTGCAACGTTCTGCCAACGTACCTTGTGGAATCAATTCTACATCTAATTCTCCAGAAAGCATCTGGCGCTCAAATTCTCCATTCTCACCCACATAGGACGAAATCATCTTTTTGATTTGTTTTTTATGTAGCAATTGTCCCAATCCAAAATCATCTACACCTGCATTATTAGAAATACAGGTTAGTCCTTTTACGTTGAGCTTTACTAATTGTGCTATGGCATTTTCAGGAATTCCAGATAGTCCAAACCCACCTAACATCAAGGTCATTTGATCTGTTATACCTTTTAGTGCTTCGGAAACACTAGCTACTTTTTTATTAATCATAAAGAATATGCTTTAACTCTTAAAAATACAAAACAAAGATTGGAATTTACAGCGAAAGTCCCAAATATGAATCGTGCGAACTTACTTTTAGAAATCCACAACATCTTCAACATCATCTAAATCACTGTCTTCTTCGGATTCGCCATCTTGGATTGTTGCTTCACAATCAATATTTATAGACAGGTCGAGAGGTCTTTCAAAATTATCTTTAGAAACATTTAATTCTTCATCTTCGTAACACAACTTCATATACAAGCCCCAAATCGGAAGCGCCATAGAAGCTCCCTGTCCATATGTTATTGTTTTAAAATGTGCAGCACGATCTTCTGCGCCTACCCAAACACCAGTAACTAAGTTTGGCACCATTCCCATAAACCAACCGTCACTTTGATTTTGAGTAGTTCCTGTTTTTCCAGCTATTGGATTTTTTAGACTGTAAGGATAACCGGTAAGCATTTCCTTTGTGAATTGTTGGTTGGCTCTCCACTCATCAGTTAAGCGTCTTCCGGAGCCAGATTGTACCACCCCTTGCATTAAGTTTACAGTAACATAAGCTACTTCTTCACTTAATACATCTTTACTTTCTGGTGCAAATTGGTAAAGCACCGTACCGTTTTTATCTTCGATACGCGTTACCATAACGGGTTTATTGTAAACTCCTTTATTGGCAAAAGTAGAATAGGCTGCAACCATCTCGTAAACACTAATATCTGGTGTACCTAAAGCTATTGCAGGAACCGGTTCTATATCTTGTTCTATACCCAATTTTTTAGCCATTTCCACCACAGGTTGAGGGCCAATTTCGTTAATTAATCTTGCTGTAATTGTATTTGTAGAATTTGCCAAAGCATCCTTTAAAGTTTGAACACCAGAATAATCACCATCGGAGTTTTTTGTGGTCCATGGTTTTGGATTTCCGAATTTATTCGCTTCGATTGTAATTGGACCTCTGGGGAAAGAATCACATGGAGATAACTGTAATTGGTCAATAGCAGTTGCGTAAACAAATGGCTTGAAAGTTGAACCTACTTGGCGCTTGCCCTGTCTCGCCATGTCGTATTGAAAATGTTTGTAGCTTACTCCACCAACCCATGCCTTTATATGTCCAGTTTGTGGTTCTAAAGACATCATTCCTGTACGCATAAAAGATTTGTAATAGCGCATAGAGTCAATTGGCTTCATAATGGTGTCTACCTCACTTGCTTCGCCATCTATCCATTTAAAAACACGCATTTCTGTGGGTTCGTAAAAAGAAGCCCTAATTTCTTTTTCAGATTTACCTTGATTTTTTAAAATCCTCCATCGCTCACCACGTTTCATAGCGTCATCCATCAATTTTTTGATTTCGGATTTATCCAAATCCAAGAATGGAGCAGTAGGGTTTCTTTTGGGTGTGTTTTGATTATCAAATTCTGCCTGAAGTCTTGGCATGTGCATTGCCACGGCATTTTCCGCATGTTTTTGCATACGAGAATCTATAGTAGTATATACTTTTAAACCATCACTATTAATATCGTACTTACTGCCATCTGGTTTTCTGTTTTTTTCATCTTTCACCCATTCTTTCATAAAACCTCTTAGATATTCTCTGAAGTAGGTCGCTGTACCTTCTTTATGGTTTTCTGGTGAAAAATTTAAATCCAATTCTGTTTTCTGTAGTGAATCTTTTGTGGTTTCATCGATGTAATCGTATTTCGCCATTTGAGCTAACACAACGTTTCGTCTGTTTTTAGTACCTACTGGATTTCTAGAAGGAATAGGGTTATATAAAGATGAATTTTTGAACATACCAACAAGCATAGCAGATTCCTTTATGTTCAATTCATTAGGCTCCTTTCCAAAATATATTCTTGAAGCGGAACGAATACCGTCACCATTGTTTCCAAAATCATAGATATTAAAATACATGGTAATGATTTCCTCTTTAGTATATTGACGCTCTAAACGAATAGCAATGACCCATTCTTTTATTTTTTGTGAGAGCCTCCCAAAAGTGTTCTTTTTAGCTACTCCAACAAATAATTGTCTCGCTACTTGCTGTGAAATTGTACTTGCACCACCCTTACTTCCTAAATTTACGATGGCTCGCAAAGTGCCTCTTGCATCAATACCAGAATGCTCATAATATCTAATGTCTTCAGTAGCAACCAGTGCATTTACTAAGTTTTCTGATAAATCTTCAAAATCAACAGGTGTTCTATTATCGTTAAAATAGAATTTCCCTAAAGTTTCATTGTCAGCTGAAATAATTTCGGTAGCTAAATTGGTTTCAGGATTCTCCATTCTTGTATGGTCTGGCATTTCACCCAAAGCTCCCCAAGACGCCAATAAAAAAAGTAACACCACGGCTAAAATACCACCAAGGAATACCATCCAAAACCATCTAACATATTTGCCAAAATCTGCTGTTTGGGTTTTTGTTTTTGCTGTTTTCTTTTTTGCCATAATTAGTTTTTTGACCCTTGTTCTACTCTAAAGCCTATATCTGTAATTCCTTCTAAATTAACAAGACCATCTATATCACCATTTTTACGCATAGCATGTTGAATGGCCGCAGTGTACTCGCCCTCTTCGGTAAATCTAAAAGGGGTTTTGTAACCTCTGTACCACAATTTGTTTTCCTTAACATCAGAAAAGCCTTCGCCTAATAATTCTCCATTTGGTTTGGCCATTTTGTATTCTAAGGTATCTTTTACAGTTTTGCCATTAGGATAGTTTAATGTCACAATTAAAAAAAGATTGCTATACCTATATGCCGCATTATTTCTAAGGTTTACATAGAGATTATAAGCATTCGTGGTGTCTGGAGCTTTAAAATTAAAGCTTGCAATAGAATCCTTATGCCATTGATTTGGTACCGATTTGTACTCGTCATAAACAGCTTTAGAATCGCAACTTGTGATAAAAAAAAGACAAACCACAATTATTAGTAACCTGCTAATTCTTTTTTGCATTTGGCTTTTGCTTTCTGTTACGGTTTCGATTACGATTTTTCTTATTCCTATTGTTTTTACGTTTCTTATTTGATTTTGGACTATCAAAACGCGTTAAACTATCTTGACCTACAACGTTTTCAAATTCGGTTTTAGTGTCTTGGACGTGCTCTGCCGCATACATTTCTAGACTAGCTACTTTTTCTTTTTTCTTATTTTTTGAAATGATTTCATTGGCTTGGTCTGTAGTAATAACATGCCAATTCATCCATTCACCTTCATAGGCGTACCACATAAGTCCTTTAAAAATATCTGTTTTTTGACAGACCGCTGTACCCTTTTCAGTATATAGTTTTACGTCAGATTTCGGAAATGCCTTTAATGCATCTAAATAGGCATCCAGTTCATAATTGAGACAACATTTTAATTTACCACATTGGCCTGCTAATTTTAATGGATTAAGAGAAAGCTGTTGATAGCGTGCAGCAGATGTGCTCACCGACCTAAAATCTGTAAGCCAAGTTGAACAACATAACTCCCTTCCGCATGAACCAATGCCTCCAAGTCTTGCTGCCTCTTGCCTAAAGCCCACTTGTTTCATTTCAATCCGTGTTCTAAATTCTCGTGCAAAAACTTTAATTAATTCTCTAAAATCTACACGTTCTTCAGCCGTATAATAGAATGTGGCTTTACTGCCATCGCCTTGGTATTCGATATCAGAAATCTTCATTTTTAATCTTAAGTCAATTGCAAACTGTCTTGCTTTGACTTTCATCGTTTCTTCTTTTTCTCGAGAAGCAGACCAAATGTCAATGTCTTTTTGTGAAGCCTTACGATAAATTTTTAAGACGTTTTCTTCGTCTTCCAAATTCACTTTTTTGCGCTTCATTTGCACACGAACCAATTCTCCCGTAAGAGTAACCATCCCGACATCGTGACCAGAAGGTGCTTGTGTGGCAACAATATCGCCAATACCAAGTGTTAAATTTTCTGTGTTTTTGTAGTACTGTTTTCTTCCATTTTTAAAACGCACTTCAACACCTATAAAAGGTTCTTGTCCATTAGGAAGTGACATGTTAGCCAACCAATCAAAAACAGTAAGTTTATTACAGCTGTCGGTGCCGCACGTACCATTGTTTTTGCATCCTTTTGGTTGGCCGTCTTTACCAGTTGAGCAACTGTTGCAAGCCATAAAATTTTGTATATTTAGTCTAGAAGATCTTAAGATTCTAGCTATAGGATTCGTAAATAATTAATGAGTAAAGATAAGATTATTTCTTTAGTTCTCGAAGGTCAAGAAGGATATTAGATTGCGTAAAAATAAATCTCAGATTTTCTTATGCTCACATTTTTTAAGTTTTTCGATTAATTAATAAACCACTAAAATATTTAATTATGAAATCAACAATTACTATCCTATTTGTTACCTTATTTTCAATTAGTTTGTCGACAGCGCAAGACAACTATTTTGAGCCCGAAGGAGGTGAATTTGTTTTTAACGCAGATAAAACGCCATGTTTAACAGACTCTCAAAGAGAAGAGGTTAAATCTAAAATTAAAAGTGGCATAATAGATCTCTCCCAACAAGGCCGATTGGCTTTCAATAAGGCGAATAAAATGCCACACCCTTTATTTATATGGCCAATTAAAAAAAGTAATGGGTCTAATTATAATGATGTTTGGGGAATTTCTAATTATGTAGATCAAAACTCGGCCTATCCAAACCAAGTATTGGATTACAATTGCGAGGGAAGAACTTATGACACTACCGACGGTTATAATCACGCAGGAATCGATGTTTTTAACTGGCCATTTCAATGGAAGCTCATGGATAATGATGAGGTCGAAATAATTGCAGCAGCACCAGGTCAAATTATTGCAAAAGGTGGTTCTCAACCAGACAGAAGTTGTTCGTTGAGTGGTGGAAACTGGAATGCTGTCTACGTACAACATTCAGACGGAAGTGTCGCTTTGTACGGACATATGAAACAAAATTCGCCAACAACTAAAAATGTTGGTGATATGGTAACCGAGGGAGAATATTTAGGTATTGTTGGCAGTTCTGGTAACTCAACGGGGCCACATTTACATTTTGAAGTTTATTCTGAAGTTGAGTTAGGAGGTGTAGGCCAAGATGTTTTGGCAGATCCTTACGCAGGCCCGTGTAACAGTCTTAATACAGACACTTGGTGGCAAACCCAAAAACCTTATGACAATCCAAACATTAATGCGGTACTAACACATAGTGCTCCTCCTCAATTTCCCACTTGCCCAGAACAAGAAGTAACTAATGAAAGTGATGATTTTGACACTTCAGATCCAATTACTTTTGGTCTTTATATGAGAGATCAAATGAGCGGAACGAGTATTAACCTTAGAATTATTAGACCAGACAACTCAATAGTTTACAATTGGAATTTCGCTTTTAATGATGATTATGTTGCCTCTTATTGGTACTGGACTTATTCTGGAATTTACAATATGGACGGTGCATGGAAATGGCAAGCCACCTATCAAGGCCAGACTGTTACGCATACCTTCAATGTTAGTGGTGTCCTTAGTGTCGATAAAGAAAATTTAGAGTCTACTTCAATTTATCCTAACCCTTTTAACGATATAGTTACTATTAATTCTAGAGTTAATATTGAAAGCGCAACCATTGTAGATATAATGGGAAAAACGGTAATAAAAGTTGAAGAAAATTCAAGTATTGGTTTAAAAGAACTAAACCTTTCACAACTTTCTAAAGGTATGTATTTTGCTACTCTAGTGGGTCAAAATAACCAGAGGAAACAAATAAAAATAATTAAAGATTAAAGGTCAAATTGAGCGTAGTTGAAAATTTAAGAGATTCAGCTACGCTCAAAATGATTTAATTTTATTTTGAAGCTTTAAGAGTTTCAAAAATATTTCTCAAATCCTTTTTATACGGTAGATGATCTGCTCTTCCTTTCTTGAAAATATCATTACTATTTCCTTGTCCTTTTCTTAATGCTTTTTGTTCTTCATGCGGAAGCCTATTGATTTCCATACAAGTTGTGGAACAACAATTTTCCATTTTGTCCTTACAGCTTTCACATTGAATAAATAGCAGATGGCAAGCTTCATTAGCGCAATTTGTATGAAGGTCCGCTGGCTCACCACATTGATGACATTGGGCTATGACATCATCGCTTATACGTTCTGACCGTCTTTGGTCAAACACAAAATTTTTGCCAATAAACTTATTGTCCAAACCTTCGGATTCTACCTGTCTTACATAGTTGATGATACCACCTTCTAATTGAAAAACATTTTTAAATCCTTTGTGCTTATAATAGGCACTGGCTTTCTCGCAGCGTATACCGCCAGTGCAATACATTACTAACTTTTTGTCCTCTTTATGCGCTCTTAAATCTTCCTCAATTAAATCCAACGATTCCCTGAAGGTGTCAACATCTGGTGTAATGGCATTTTTAAAATGTCCTATTTCACTTTCGTAATGGTTGCGCATATCCACTAAGACCGTATCTGGGTCTTCAATAAGCTCGTTGAATTGTTTTGCCTCAACATGAACACCTTTGTTTGTAACGTCAAAAGTATTATCGTTTAAGCCATCTGCCACAATTTTATTTCGCACTTTGACTTTCAATTTTAAAAAAGAAAAGTTATCGTGTTCAATGGCAACATTTAATCTTACATTTTCTAAAAATGAAATGGTGTCGAGATGTTTTTTAAATCCATCAAAATTCTCTGCTGGCACAGAAAGTTGTGCATTAATCCCTTCGGTAGCAATATAGATTCTGCCTAGAACGTCAAGCTCATCCCAAGCCAGAAACATGTGGTTTCTAAAAATTTCGGTGTTTTCGATTTTCGCGTACTTGTAGAAAGAGATCGTGAGTCGTTCTTTACCTGCCTCTTCAATAAGAGCAGCTCTTTCCTTAGCACTTAAGTTATTGTACAGTTGCATGCTATACTAATATTTTAAGTTAGAGTTATTTTGAACTGCAAAGGTATTGATTTTGTTAAGATTGACGGTTTTTAGCACAAAAAAAGCACTACATAAGTTGCAGTGCTTTTTTAGATTAACTAAACTAAAACTAATTAAAAGGTTAATCTACATGGGCTTCACAGTTTCATTTTACAAGAATAAAACTGAAACGCCTAAAACTTTAATCGGATTGTTAATACACTTAGATGATGTCTAATCTTAAGATTTCAATCCAATTCATAGCAATTTTTTCCTTTTTCAATCAGTAGATGTAAAAAGTGCAAAATGGTTGCGTCATAAATTTAAAAAAAGTAAAATTAGTGGTATTTTAGCTGTTGCAATAAATTAGAAAAACAGAAGAAATGAGCAGTGAAAAAGACGCAAAATTAAAAGCATTAAAATTAACATTAGATAAATTAGATAAAGCCTACGGAAAGGGTACCGTAATGAAAATGAGCGACCAAGCAATTGTGGATGTCGATTCTATTTCGTCCGGTTCTTTAGGTTTGGATATAGCTTTAGGAGTTGGAGGCTATCCGAGAGGACGTGTAATAGAAATTTACGGACCAGAATCCTCAGGTAAAACTACCCTTACTTTACATGCCATTGCAGAGGCGCAAAAAGCAGGAGGTATTGCGGCATTTATTGATGCTGAACATGCTTTTGATCGCTTTTATGCTGAAAAATTAGGTGTTGATTTAGAAAACCTCATTATTTCCCAACCAGATAATGGAGAGCAAGCATTAGAAATTGCTGATAATTTAATTCGCTCTGGCGCTATTGATATTATTGTCATTGATTCTGTGGCTGCCTTGACGCCAAAAAGCGAGATTGAAGGTGAAATGGGTGACTCAAAAATGGGACTTCATGCACGTTTGATGTCTCAAGCATTAAGAAAATTAACAGGGTCTATAAGTAAAACCAATTGTACCGTTATTTTCATTAATCAATTACGTGAGAAAATAGGAGTTATGTTTGGTAATCCTGAAACGACAACGGGAGGTAATGCACTTAAATTTTACTGTTCGGTACGTTTAGACATTCGTCGATCTACACAAATTAAGGATAGTAATAGTGCCGTACAAGGTAACAAAACACGTGTAAAAGTGGTTAAGAATAAAGTAGCGCCACCATTTAGAACCGCCGAGTTTGACATTATGTATGGAGAAGGAATATCGAAAGTGGGTGAAATTTTAGATATAGCAGTAGAACATGACATTATAAAAAAGAGTGGCTCTTGGTTTAGCTATGGAGATACCAAACTTGGCCAGGGACGTGATGCAGTTAAAGCTTTAATTAAAGAAAATCCGGATTTAATGGACGAACTGGAAGAAAAAGTAAGAACATTAATCAACGATTCTGAATAGAAAGTTAAAAAATCCTGAAAAATCAGGATTTTTTTATTTTTTGACGCAACGCTTTTGAGTTTTGTGCATCTACAAAACAAAAACTCAATTATATTAAATATGAAAAGATACATTTTATTGTTACTCGTTTTGGTAACAACGATGACATCTTGTAGTATAGATGATGAACAAAATTTTTATCTTGAAGTTATTCCAATAGATAGTGTTATAACGCCTGAAGAATTCGTTTTAGGAGAACCTCACGTTATATCCATAACCTATACCAGACCTAACTTCTGTTATGAATTTAATGATTTCTATTACGAAATAGATGGAAACGAAAGAACTGTCGCAGTAGTAAATACTGTATATACCAACGTTAGTTGTATACAAAATACCGAAGCCGTAACTGTAGATCTTAACTTTACGCCTACTAGTAATGAGACCTATATCTTTAAATTTTACAAAGGAGAAGATGACATGGGCCAAGACGAGTATTTTTTAGTTGAAATTCCAGTTGTAAATGAATAAAAACTATTGCTGGCAGTAGTCAGCTTAATTGTTAATTAATCCCTTAGCTAATGTGAGTTTAGAACAACTCATTAAAAATTGTGCAAAACACGATGCTCAAGCGCAAAGCCAGTTATACAAGCAATTTGCAAGTAAATTATTTACGGTTTGTCTTAAGTATTCAAGGAATTATGCAGAGGCAGAAGACAATCTGCACGATGCCTTTATAACTATTTTCAATAAAATAGATCAATATAATCATAAAGGTTCTTTTGAGGGTTGGTTAAAACGAATAGTAATAAATACAGCATTAGGTCGCTATAGAGAAAATGTAAAGGTGTATGACCTAGTTAATGAAGGTAATATTGAAGATGAAACTGTAGATTTAGAAGATGATAACATTAATCTCAATTTTTTGCTCAAAATCATTCAAGAATTGCCAGATCGATATCGATTAATATTTAATTTATACGTGTTAGATGGCTATTCGCATGTTGAGATAAGCGAGTTGATAAATATTTCAACCGGAACCTCAAAATCTAATTTAGCTAGAGCTAGGGCGATATTGAAGGATAAAATTGAAAAATATAAAGCGGTTAAAAAATCGTATTATAATTAATGAAAGACAAGAAACACATAGATAGGATCTTTCAGGAAAAGTTCAAAAATTTTGAAGTTGCTCCAAATGAAGCGGTATGGGATCGTATTAACGAAACTTTAGGTAACAAGAAAAAGAAGCGAAGAATCATTCCTATTTGGTGGCAGTTAGGTGGAGTAGCAGCAGGCATTGTGCTGTTGTTAAGCTTGGGTATCTCTCTTTTCGATTCTAATTCTGGTTTAGATTCTCAAGATTCACCTATTGTAAATACTGATAAAAATAACAACAAAGACAGTGGTAATAGCGACGACAAATCTAATTCAATATCAATAGATGGACAAAATGGCACCAATGATAATTTCAAAAATGAAGGCGTAGCTGAGTCGAACACTGAAGACGGATCTGATAATATAGAGATAAAGGAAAGTGTTTCAAACCAATTAACAAATCCCAACAAAACACCATCGCGTCAAGCTAATCCAATTGTAAATCAATCTTTAAAAAACAAAGAATCAATATCTAAAAATAATGAAGCACTAACTTCAAGTTCAAAGGAAGACAAATCTAAAGTTGCAGTAAATTCAAATTCTTCTAACCCAAACACAAATAATTCTGAAAGCACTAAGCTTATTAAAGCGGATGCAATGAAATCTGAGTTAGAAAAAAACATTAAAAATAATAATGGAGCTGTTACAGAAAATTCCAGTTCCAATAATGATAGTTCAAATGACTCTAACTCCATTAATAATATAGAAGACTCAAGAAAAAACGTTACAGAATCTTTAATTGAGAATATTAAAGAAAAACAATCCATTGAAGAAGCCATAGCAGAAAACACTAACACAATAATTGAAAAAGAAGAAGAAAAACCAAACAGGTGGAGCATTGCACCCAATGTGGCACCTGTTTATTTTAGCTCATTGGGCGAAGGGTCTTCTATAGACCAACAATTTAATACCAATTCTAAAAGGAGCGACATTAATATGAGCTATGGTATTTCTGGTAGTTATGCCATTTCCGAAAAAATTAAGATTCGTACAGGGGTCAATCATGTAAATTTAAGCCATACGACATCGGATGTGCTATCTTTTACTGGTCCATCTTCCACGGCGAGAGGTGTTAATGCACAGTACAATAACATCAATTTTAAAGATGGTATTCAAACCATTTCAATAATGAGTAATAGTACTATAAACAGATCCTCTGTTCCCGAAGTTTTCAACACCCAGAATACTGGAAATATCGATCAGCGCTTTGGTTTTATAGAAGTCCCGCTAGAAATTGAATACCGTTTGTTAAATAAAAAATTTGGTGTTAATGTGATTGGTGGTTTCAGTACGTTTTTCCTAAATAACAATGAGATTTTCGCTGATGTTAACGGCAGCTCCACCTTAATTGGCGAAGCCAATAACATCAATTCAACAAGCTTTAGTGCTAATTTTGGTTTGGGTATGGACTACAACCTCTCAAAACAATGGAATATCAATCTTGAACCAACATTCAAGTACCAATTAAATACATTTAATAATACATCTGGAGATTTTAGACCATTTTTTATTGGTGTGTATACAGGTTTAAGTTTTAAGTTTTAGGTTATGTTTGGTTAAGTGAGTTATTGCAATGCAATTAAGCAATGATGAATGCAATAGCTATAAAAGCCGCTCCTGGTTAGAGCGGCTTTTTTTATTTTGAATCTCTACTCAGCTCATCCCAAATAAGGGATCTCACTTTACTATTCAAATCTTTTGTATCTGCTGTAGTTAGACCGTAAGTTGGAAAAAATTTATGAATTTTAGCTCGCATTCTTCCTGGACTACCACTAAAAAAAGTATAGGAAAAACGTTTCTTATTATCGTAAAATGTAATTGGTACTACAGGAATCTGATGGTTAATCGCAAGTCTAAAAGCACCATCTTTAAATTCATCCAATAATATATATTCTTCTGGAACTCCTCCTTCTGGAAAAATACAAATACTTAATCCTTGCTTGAGCCGTCGTTGCGCCCTAAGAAATACAGCTTGTCTGCTTTTAGCACTTGTTCTATCTACTAAAATACAAGTACGCTTATAGAAAAACCCAAATAAGGGTATTTTGGCCAGTTCCCGCTTACCAACAAAAACAAACGGATTCTTAACAGCAACTAGCATAAGCATAATATCTGCCATAGATGTGTGGTTGGCTACAAACATATAGCTCTTTTTAGGCACTGGTGTTTCAGCCCTAATAATCTTATAATTAAAACCCATCCCAATTAAAATGAATTTGGCCCAAACCCGAGCTAGTTTAAAAAATAAAGGATACCATTCTTCTTTTAGGATAGAAACAATTAAAATTGGAAATAAAACAATAATAGGTAAGGTTACCAAAATGTAGAACCAAATACGGTACAATAGCCAAAAAGGATATTTTAGAAATGCCATGGCATCAAAACTAATTAAATAGTTCTTTTAAAAAAATTATCTTTGTGCTTCGTTTAATTTTATAAAAAATCTCGTTTTCGCGGGAAGTGAACATGGCAAGAATATTAACAGGTATACAAAGTACAGGCACACCACATTTAGGTAACATATTGGGAGCTATTATGCCAGCTATAGACCAGGCAAAGGATAAAGCCAATGAATCCTTTTTTTTTATTGCAGATTTGCATTCGCTGACTCAAATAAAGGACGCAGCAGTTTTGAGAAATAACACCTATTCTACTGCGGCAACATGGTTAGCTTTTGGTTTAGATATTGACAAAACAATATTTTACCGTCAAAGCGATGTTCCTCAAGTTACAGAATTGTCTTGGTATCTCAACTGCTTTTTTCCATTTAAGAGATTAGAGCTAGCACACAGCTTTAAGGACAAAGCAGACCGGTTAGACGATGTCAATGGCGGACTTTTCACTTATCCAATGCTCATGGCTGCCGATATCTTGTTGTATGATGCTGAAATAATTCCGGTTGGAAAAGACCAAGAACAACATATTGAAATGACACGTGATGTCGCTTCACGTTTCCATGCAAAAATGGGCGAAACATTTGTACTGCCAAAAGCAGATATCCAAAAGGACACTATGTTAATTCCTGGAACTGATGGTGCAAAAATGAGTAAGAGTAAAGGCAATATTATTGATATTTTCTTACCTGAAAAAAAACTCAGAAAACAGATTATGTCCATCGCTACCGATAGCACTCCGCTTGAAGCGCCTAAAGATTGGGATACTTGTAACTGTTTTGCTATTTATAGTTTATTAGCTTCAGAAGATCAGATTGTTGAAATGAAAAACAATTATGAAGCTGGGAATTATGGGTACGGCCATGCCAAGCAAGCGTTATTCGAATTGATTTTAGACCGATTTGCTGTACCGCGAGAACGCTATAATTATTATATGAACAATGTTGAGGAAGTTGATGCCGCTCTAGCTAAAGGTGCTGCTAAAGCGAAATTAGTTGCAGATGATGTTTTAAAGCGGGTTCGCGACAAGGTTGGTTATTAAATAGTTTTTACATTTCAAAAGTTCCTTTTAGGGATTTCTCTATGTTTTAAATATTATCTAGATAACCTCAAACAACTTGCCAGGTAAGGGTCGAACAACACCTTTTAGTTCCATATTCAATAAAATTCCTGCAATTTTATAAGTTGGCATTTCGCATTGCAAAGCAATCACATCAAGCAGTTCTTTATTATTGTCTTTCAAAAAGTTATAAATAATTTTTTCATCAGGCTCTAATTCTACGAATAATTGTTTCTGCACAACGGGCTTTGTCTCTGATTCTATCTCCCAGTTAAGTATATAAGGCACATCTAGAGGATTGGATAACAAATGAGCTTTCTGGAATTTTATCAGATTGTTGCAACCCACACTTTGACTGTCTGTGGTTCTTCCTGGTACAGCAAAAACTTCTCGGTCGTAAGAATTGGCTATATCTGCAGTGACCAAACTGCCCCCTTTTTCTGCAGATTCAATGACAATTGTAGCTTCGCTCAACCCAGCTATAATTCTATTTCGTTTCAAAAAGTTATTTCTATCAAAAATATCTGTGCTCCAAAAATCGGTGTAGAACCCTCCGTGATTTTCAATATCTGCTACGTATTTCTTATGAACCTTTGGATAAATTTGATTTAATCCATGCGCCAGGCAACCAATGGTCTGGAGATTGTGTTTTACAGCGGCTTTCTGTGCCGTGATATCTGTGCCGTAGGCAAAACCCGATACGATTATAGGATTAAATTGCGCTAAAGTTTCAACTAATTTTTCACAAAACGCAATTCCTGAGGTTGTAATTTTCCGTGCGCCAACAATACTAATTACGTGCTGTTGCTTTATATTAATGTTTCCCGACTGAAAAAGCACGATTGGTCCATCGACACAATGCTTTAAACGTTCGGGATAACTTTCTTCCGTAAAATAATGCGCTTCAATATTATTTTCTTTGATAAATCGCAATTCTTGTTCGGCTTCTTCAAGATGGATTTTATCAAAGAGCCCTTGAATGGTAACCGTACCTATACCATCTATCTTTAGTAAATTATCTTTCTTTTCTTTTAATACCGCTTCAGCCGAACCGCAGTGATTTATTAATTTTTTAGCAGTAGTCGAACCAATTTTAGGAACGTGTTGCAAGGCTAAAGCATAAATAAGTTGTTGGTCGGTCATTTAAAGTATTGATTTAAAACCTACAAGAAACTAAATATTTCTGATGTTAATAACTAAATACACACAAAGTTTCATCAAATACAAAAATTTTTAACTTTGTTTCACATATGCAGTTAGAGACTTACATTAGCGACCTACTATACAGATACGATTGTGTTACTGTTCCGAACTTTGGGGCATTTTTGGCTAATCGTGTTTCTGCTAAATTGAACGACTCTACGCACACCTTTTATCCTCCAAAAAAGGTATTGTCTTTTAACGAGCAGCTTCAAAATAACGATGGGCTTTTGGCCAATTACATCGCCGAAGTAGAAAAGATACCTTACACCACAGCAACGGATAAGATTGCCAAACAGGTGAAATCCATTAAATCTTATTTGGTAGAAGGGGAAACTATTCAACTTGAAAATATTGGTGAATTACTGTTAAACAAAGACGGAAAGATTCTTTTTGATCCATCACCAGACATCAACTATCTAACTGATGCTTTTGGATTATCTCAGTTTACATCGACCGATGTTAATCGCGAAGTTTATAAAGAAAAGGTCGAAGCTGTTGAGGCATCTGCACCACTAGCATTTACACCAGAAAAACGTTCTAATTATAATTGGTTAAAATATGCTGCTACGGCAGTAATCATATTGGGCATAGCTGGATTTGGAGCTTCTTATTATTACAATGATAAGGTTGAAAACCATAATCAATTGGCTCAAGAAGAAGCCAACTCCCAATTAGACGCTAAGGTTCAAGAGGCAACTTTTGTTATAAGTAATCCACTTCCTGCGGCTACCTTGCCTATTGAAAAACAAATTGGAAATTATCATATCGTTGCTGGTGCCTTTAGAGTTGAAGCTAACTCAGATAAGAAAGTTAACCAATTAAGAGACAAAGGTTACAAAGCCAGAAAAATCGGAAAAAACCGTTTTGGCCTTCATGAAGTGGTCTATTCAAGTTTTGAAAACAGAACTGACGCTCAGCGTGAGCTTTACAAAATTCGTCGTGAGCACAATCGTGATGCTTGGTTATTGATTCGTAAGTTGGATAAGTAATAGAGTCTATAATCAATTTCACGAATTTTTTTTCTTCCATTTATATTCTAAATCTTACAACTACAATCTAAAATCGCTCTATCTTTGCACAAATTTGTAGAATTTATGCAATCGAGAACAGCTTTTCAGTCTAAAACCATAGTTACAGACCTCGTTTTACCAAGTGAAACCAATCCCATAAATAATCTTTTTGGTGGCGAACTTTTAGCGCGAATGGATAGAGCCGCAAGTATTGCTGCAAGACGACACTCTAGACGGATTGTGGTTACAGCTTCTGTGAATCATGTGGCATTTAATAGATCTGTGCCATTAGGGAGCGTTGTGATGATTGAAGCTAAAGTTTCCAGAGCATTCACATCTTCAATGGAAGTTTATATGGATGTGTGGATTGAAGATAGAGAATCTGGCGAATGCGTTAAAGCCAATGAAGCTATTTACACCTTTGTTGCGGTAGATGAAACAGGAAGACCTGTAAAAGTGCCCGAACTTGTTCCTGAAACCGAATTAGAGAAAGAGCGCTTCGATGCCGCTTTAAGACGTAAACAATTAAGTTTGGTTTTGGCTGGAAAAATGCAACCTACTGAGGCTACTGAATTGAAAGCGCTTTTTGAGTAGCTAATTCTTTGCCAGCCACGATTCTGGATTGAGCTTTTGATCGTTTTTATAAATTCTAAAACCTAACATGGTCTCACCAGTGATGTTGTTTGTGAAAACTTCACCAATGGATTGACCAGTTTTAATCTTTTCACCTTTTTTTACAAATATTTTAGACATGTTTGTGTAAATGCTCAAATAATTACCGTGTCTTATCATAATCGCTGGATTTCCGTTTTTAACAATAAGTACTTGAGAGACTTCTCCGTTAAAAATTGATTTTACTTCAGAATTTCTTACTGTCGCAATTTTAATTCCTGGATTATTAACCTCAACTGCATTATCGATTAAAGACCTGCCTTTGCCAAATCTTCCTTTAATTACACCTCTGGAAACTGGCCAACCCAATTTCCCTTTATTGGCTTCAAAATTTGAGGCGAGTTTTTTAGCTTCAGGTGTAAGAACAAACTTTCCTGTTGATGATGAATTACCTGCTTCTTTATTGGATGCCGCAATAGCTTCTCTAATCAAACGGTTAATTTCTCTGTCAATCTTATCAGCTTCCTGCTGTTTCTTTTTAATCTGAGCAGATAATTTGCTCATATTGGATGTAATTGAGCTCATTAATCTTTCACGTTCTTTAAGCTCCTGCTCCAATTCTTGTTTGGCGACTCGATTTTCTTGAATTAATTTTTGTTTGTCTTCGTTCTGTTTAGATAGAGTTACATTTAATTCTTGTAGTTTTTTAGTTTTATCCTTAATAATTTCACCTTGTTCTTTTTGGTAATCTGCATATTGTCTTATATACTGCAATCGTTTGTAAGCTTGTTTAAAATCATTAGACGATAATAAAAACATTATTTTACTTTGCTCAGATTTACTTTTATAGGATTTAACGACCATAGCCGCATAATCTTCTTTTAACTCCTGAAGCTGTGTTCTTAGACTTGTAATTTCATTTTGATTAGCATTAATTTCGCGCGTAAGTAAATTGGCCTGTTCATTTGTTATTCTAATAAGATTTTCTCTTACATTCACTTTATAGTTAAGGTCCTCAATAAGTGTGAAAACAGATTTTTGTTCTTTTTTATTCGAAAAAAGAAGCGCATTAATTTGTTTCATTTCTTTCAGAACCTGCTGACGCTTAGCTTCGAGCGCTTTCTGCTTGTCACTCTGCGCAAAAAGCACCATTGACGACAAGAGCAAGCCAATAAGTAGAGTAAGATGAAAACGCTTTTTTACCATTATTCTATAATTATCTCTTTGTATCCTGAAGGAATATTAAATGGAAATCGGACCTCTTCGTTGAGTGTAACTGATTTAAATTCCATTTTAACCATTACTTGTTCAGAATCTTCCACGGCAGAAATTTGAATATTTTGAGGTAATATCTGCTTATCTACATTTTGATAGCTACTGTAATCTACTTGAAGAAATCTCTTTTCTGATTGTTGTTGCATCTGAAGGCTATCCATTTTAAAATGCGAAGGATTGATCAAGTAGAATAGTTCCAAAAGCACATTTTGTTCTTTTGGTTGAAGCGCATAAGAATTTTGATGCACCGACACCAAATGAGGCTCCTCTTTTAAATCAAAAATCGCCTGACCTAGTAATATATTTTGCACCTTGAAAAAATCTAGTTCTATTCCCACAAAATCACTCAGTAATTTATAATTCCCATCAAAATAAGTATTGTCACTTTTGTTGTAAAATTTTACCTTTTCTGGTGTAATCATCATTCTAGCCAATCCCAGTGGTGCACTTAACCAAATCACTTTGTCCTTTTCCATTCTATAAGAAAAGGTGTAGCCTTGTTCCTTATCCCCATCGATAAGATCTATTTTCACCCGTGACTGCATGGTTTTAAAATTGGCCTCAATTCTTGAGTGCTCTTTTATAACTTGTTTTGCCGTAAGTTTTTCACTGGCTTCTCCCGAGGCAATCACACTTTTGGCAGAGTTGCAACTAAAAACAGAACTTATTACAAGTATCAATACTGAAAATCGAATGAATTTAAAAAATAGAGGTGTCTTCATTTATTGTTGCGCTTTTAGTGCTTGTGCCTTTTTAGCAAACGTTTCAGCTTTAGTATTATTATTAATGCCCTTATATGCGATACTTAATTCCGAATAGAAATCAGCTTGCATTGTTGGATTTTCAACTAAGAAGTCAACTCCCATTTCTAAGTTTTCAATTGCTTTTTTATAATTGTTTAAATTGTTTTGGGCTACACCATTTATCAAATACAAAATAGGCTGTGCAGGATATAATTCTAGTGCTCGCTCACTTTCAGCCGCAGCAGCTTTGTAATTCTGCATTTCCAATTGCAACAAAAGCACGTCTTTAATCAGCTTAAAATCCTTTGGCATTTGTTTTAAAGCTTCCTGAAAATTGGCCAAGGCCTTTACTTTGTCTCCAGCCTTAAGATAATATTGGCCCAGGTTACTATTGGTCTCGGCATCTTTAGTTTTGTCTATCACAGCTGTAATATCAATAAGATCCTTTTCGTATTCTGGGTTTTGGGAAACGAAAGCCACAAAGTCTTTTAATACTTTGGCTTTGGCATCTGGGTTAATTTCTGGGCTCGTAACCGCAATTTTTACCGACTTGATAGCATCTTGGATTTTGTTATCCTGTAAATAAAATTTATAGAGTGCCAAATGAACAAACTGTGATTCGGGTTTAATTTTTAATAGATTTTGTGCTGCTTTATAAGCCGCTTTTTTATCGCCTGTTTGGCTGTATCTATAAATGAGTTTTAAGTGGTTGTCTTCGTTATTTGGATTGTTGGCGATACGTTGCTCCAAATTTTCGATTCGGTCGTCTGCGTTGCCTGTAATACTGTAAATATCGTTTCTCATCGCATCCCGAGTTGGGCTTGTGCCCAACTTTTGATCGAGTTCGTCCAACAGCTCTAATGCCTTGTTGTATTTTTCTTCTCTCACATAAAGTGCTGCCAAATCCTCTTTATAATCAGGATGATATTTTACTAGTTGCTCAATGGTTTTTATAGCTTTTTTGATATCATCTTGTTGATAATAAACCTCATAAAGCTCGTCCAAAAACCACTCATTATCGGGCTGCATATCTATGGCCTTTTTAAGGTTGTCTTCCGCTTCACCGAAATTTTTAAGTTTATTGTAATTCTTCCCCAATTCAAAATAGACAATGGGCAATTTACTATTAAGATTAAGGCATTTTTGAAGCGCATCCACGGCACGTTCATAGTTTTCTATTCCTTTTTGTTTTAACGCTTCAAAGAAATATTCTTGAAATTCATCCTCTTCGTTTCCTAAATCGTCATCTGGTTTTTTATTGAAGTCTACTTGGGAATAGGTAGCCTGCGGAATGATTAGCATTCCGATTAGGATTAGAAATATGTAGGTTTGTTTTTTCATATATAAGACCTTTCGACTGCGCTCAAGGTGACAGAGTAATTTCAAAAATTATTCCGAACTTAATCATTTACAGTAACCTTATTGATAGTTTTAATAACATCGCTGTGATTTACATTGAAATAAAAACTTAAATTCCTGCCTTTCTGACGAGGTATTGTTTTAGTAAATAGCTATTTATTAATTTTTCAGTTATTATTGCGCCCATTACAACCCCAAGAGTTCCAAAAAAGGTTTTACCTGTTAGATTAGTTAAGATAACTCCAAGAGACAAGCCTGAAATTATACCAACAATCAGTATTCCGTGATACTTATAAACCTTCTGTTTTGCTAACCTGATACATTTAATGTTTTTTTTCTTGAAATCAATTTCCTGATTAATGAATTTTTCAAGATTACATATAAATGTTTCAAATAAAGAAGAGAATGCTACTGATGATAAAACCCCATTAGATATAACATCGTATTTAATGATGGCCATTCTATTTTCAATTAATTTAATTTTAATTGTTGTCTCCCAATCTAACGGGTTGAATTTCCAGCCATTCGACAAAGACCATTTTTTTTCAAATACAAACTCGTTTTTGTTGTTTTCTATTTGGTCAAAATTGTAATAATCAAAATAATATTCCAACTTCCTTTTAAACCTAGAAGAATCAGAAAATTCAAACTCAATAATATTATTATAATTGTTCATTTTAAAAAAATGATTTGTTGTTTACTCTAAAATAGTATAATCTCCAATACTGATTTTTGTAAACTCGCCATTGTACTTCACATGATTACCAATCATTGCTTCCTCTAAATTAGCATTTTTGATGATGGTTTCGTTTTGTATTAGACTATTTTTAACGGTTGAGTTTTCCAGCTTACAATTACTGCCAATCGATACATTTGGACCAACTGTTGTATTTTTTAAAATTGTACCTTTTCCGATACAGCATGGCTCAATGACCTTTGAGTTATCTAAAACGACTGAGTTGTCAATTAATTGCTCTTCTTTGTCTTGAGAAAGAAAGCCTAACATTTTGGCATTGGTTTCCAGTGTTACCGTTTTGTTACCACAGTCCATCCATTCGTCAACTGTTCCTGTTTTAAAAATTTTGCCATCAGCCATCATGCGCTTGATGCCATCATTAATTTGGTATTCACCACCATTCATCACGTTTTCATCCAAAACCTCTTGTAGTTTTTCCTTTAAAACCGCTACATCCTTAAAATAATAAATGCCAATAACGGCTTGGTCACTGACGAAGGTTTTGGGTTTTTCAACCAATTCGACAATGTTTTTGCTTTCATCAAGTTTAACAACACCGTAAGCTTCAGGATTTTCTACTTGTTTTGTCCAAATTACACTGTCTGCGGTTGGGTCTAAGTCAAACTCTGCTCTAATCAAGGTATCTGCATAAGCAATTACTGCTGGACCAGACAATGAAGGTTTGGCGCTCATAATGGCATGTCCTGTTCCTAAGGGCTGATCTTGTCTATAAATAGATGCTTTTGCACCTAAATCTTCCGCCAGTTCTGTTAAACTGGTGACTACTTCATCACCAAAAAATGCTGGATCCCCTAAAACAAAAGCAATTTCTTCAATCGGCTGTTTTAAAACTTTAGCAATATCTTTTACCAAGCGGTGTACAATCGGCTGACCCGCAACAGGAATTAATGGTTTCGGAACTGTTAAACTATGCGGTCTTAGGCGAGAGCCTCTGCCTGCCATTGGTACTATTATTTTCATTTTTTAAGTTTATTCGTTGATTTGTTTATAAGCTTATTTGGTGCCAGTGCTACCAAAACCACCTTCTCCTCGATCAGTTTCAGAAAGTTCTTCTACCGCTACCCAATCTGCACGTTCATGTTTTGCAATCACTAATTGAGCAATTCGCTCTCCATCCTGAATCGTAAAATCCTCATTGGAAAGATTTACAAGTATCACACCTATTTCGCCTCTGTAATCTGCATCTATGGTTCCGGGTGCGTTGAGCACTGTGATCCCTTTTTTGGCTGCTAATCCGCTTCGTGGTCTAACTTGTGCTTCAACGCCAATAGGTAATTCTATAAATAAGCCTGTACCTACAATAGTTCTTTCAAGCGGCTTAAGTACTCGAGCATCGGTTAAACTAGCTCTTAAATCCATGCCAGCCGAAGCTATTGTTTCATAATGTGGTAGGTTGTGTCTTGATTTGTTAATTATTTTTATTTTCATTCCCATCTTCCGTCTTCCCACAGGGAAGAAATTTTTAGTTATATTCTTAATTTATAAAGTCCTATTTGCTCTTCGACAAGCTTAGCGTGACATTCAGGAATGGCAACCACCATTACTTTTGTAATAACTGTTTTAGTTGGTTCTTTTCCAATAAAACGACTAGTCCCAAAAATACAATTAACATTGTAATTCCTATAATATATTCACCTCGATATCTGTAAAATGAAAGTAAGGACAGTCCGATGGAAATGATAAAATACAGTCCTATTTTCTTAAGATTATATGGTATTGGATAATATTTTCGCCCGAAATAATAGGACAACAACATCATTAGACCATAAGCCACAAGTGTCGCGATTGCAGAAGCTTTATAGCTATATGTTTCTATAAATGCGAAGTTAATCACTAAGGTTACTATAGCCCCAAAAACCGAAATGTATGCGCCAAATTTTGTTCTATCCGTTATTTTGTACCAAACTGAAAGGTTGTGATAAATACCCAAACAGAAATTGGCGATGAGGATGATTGGGACAATCCACATGGCTTCCCAATACGCTTCACTTCTTATGATAATCGGTTTTATAACATCGGCAAAAACCACTACTCCTAACAAAATAATAGATCCAAACGCCACAAAAAATTCTAAAATACGGGCATAATTTTTTTGAGGATTTTTGGTGTCGGAATGACTAAAAAAATACGGTTCAATACCCAAACGGTAGGCCGTTGCAAACAGAGTCATAAACAAAGCCAATTTATAGCAGGCTGAATACATACCTATTTCTGAGTCGGCAATATCTGCTGGTAGTAATTCCTTAAGTAAAATTCTATCAAACGTTTCGTTGATGGAAAAGGCCACTCCTGCAATTAATACTGGCATGGCGTAACGCATCATTTTTTTCCATAAGGTGAAATTGAATTTGTATTTTAATTTGGTATAAAACGGCATCATTAAAACCAAAGTGAACGCACTCGCGACTAAGTTGGCTATGAAAATATAACTGATTTCGAAATTAGGCTTATAAATTGACGCTAGCCAACCATCATTTTGAGCTAAATTTTTTAAAGCTAGAAGAAAGAACAAATTAAGACCGATATTTATAATCACGTTGGCAATCTTAACCGTAGCGTAGCGCATAGCTGCAGCTTTCGCTCTGAGATATGCAAATGGGATAATTACCAATGCATCCAAAAGCAGAATCCAAATAACAAGGTTGATGTATTTAACATCTATATCTATGTAGTTGGCAATTTGATTTTGAAACAACAATCCCATCACAAAAAACACGAAGGATGAAATAAGCAATGAAATTGTAGCCGTCGAAATTACTTTTTCTTTGTCATCTTCTTTATTAAAAAAACGAAAGAAAGCGGTTTCCATTCCGTAGGCCAAAATCACATTGAAAAGGATAAAGTATGAAAAAATCACTGCGACTTTACCGTATTCGGAAGGATTTGCCAATACGTCAGGACTTGTGTATAAGGGCACTAAAAGAAAGCTCAACATTCTCGGAAGCACAGTCGCCAATCCGTAAATAAATGTCTGCTTAAAAAGTGATTTGAATCCGCTCAAGATACTTTTAATGGTTGTTTCAAAAGTATTGAATAATGACTTGCTATAAAAGTTTTATTTAAACGATGGAATAAATAAAAAACCTAACTCACACGAGTTAGGTTTCAAATAAATTTAAATACGGTTAATTATTATTTGGCAAAGGTGTCATAGGTAAAGTTTCAGTAGGCCTCTCTTTTATTCCGGTAAACTTAAAGTATTTTGTGGTCCCATTTTCATTATAACTTACTACACATTCATCATTTTCTAACTGAAATGGGAAATTCTCTACACCTTCACTCTGTTTTGGGTATACATTTGACCCAAACCGTCCTATATATAACGTATCGTCACTTGGCTTTGTTTCCAACTTCACTTTTGAATTTCTAAAGTAAACGCTATCCAACACTATATTGCGGTCTGTAGTTTCAATAAACAAATTGGTGCCCGAGCCACCTCCCTCAACTCCTGACACCCAACTTTGAGTATAAACCGCTTCGACCAATATCGGAGGTTTTTTTTCTAATTTCATAGTCGAAGCACATTTTAGAAAGCTAAACGAAATTAATACTAGACACAGAAGTTTTAAAATTTTATGTGTTTCTTTCATAATATGATAATTCTGTTTAGTAAATATTCAATAGTCATGCCAGCGCACGTAAAAAATTCTAATTTGTTGTAAAAGACCATATCTGACCTATAGTCTTTGTCCCAGAACCGTCAATGGAATCAACTCTCCAATAATAGGTATTGCTAGAAGTTGTTGTAACGCTTAAATTTTCAGTAGTTAGTCCTGATTCTAATAACGGCGGATCAGTCTCTAAACCAAAATATAAATCATAAGTTAGCGTGTCTTCAGTATCTACATCTCCACCAGTCCAATCTAAATTCACGGTACCAAAACTCACACTACCACCGTCAGCCGGTTCATTTAACGCTGCCGTAAATGGAGCATAGTTTGATATTCCCGGACCAGATGTAAAAAATGCCAAAGTTGGTGATGGTTCTGCTTCGCTACCTGAGTCATCAATAGCTGTTACATTCCAATAATATGCCACACCCTGTTGAAGAGTTAAAACGACACTATTTGTTGATATAGTCCGCTCCTCTATGATAATATTTAATTGACGATCTGTTGCAACTGTAATTCTATAACTTATAGGGTCATTATCCGCATCAGAAGAACCACTCCACTGAAAATTTATAGTATTATCAGTACACAGCAAGTCTGCAGTTGGAAACGTAATTTGGGTTACTTGACTTGGTGCAGAGTTGGGTGGTGGTCCATCATCACCTCCACCACAAGCACTTAAAAACAATATTGTAAGTAACGCTCCTATGTATTTTATGTCTTTTTTCATATCTATTTTTTAATGATTTTGATCATTTCTGCTTGTTCTAAATTTAATCTTACAAAATAGATTCCTTTGGTAAGGTTTTCAAACGGTACTTTTATAAATGTTTTGTTATGTGTAAGTAACATTTGATTTATAACCATTTTACCGTTTACATCAAAAACCTGAACATTTACACCTTCTTCGGGTGCGTTAGGAATATTAATTGTTAGATCATTAACTACTGGATTTGGTCCAAAACTAAGATTTGATAACGTTGTTCTTCCAACTACTTTGCTAAGTTTACCTTCACAGGCTAAAGATGATGTAACCTCTAAAAGTCCACCGCCAAACGTATTAACATTAAACGAACTCTGACTGGTAACCATAACAAGTTCGTCATTAAACACCACAGAGTATGGTGGAGTTCCTGTTTCAATATTAACTGAGGTGACCTCATCCTGAGTTGTATCCTCACCATCAAAAACTATATTAAACACACCGTCTAAAATTGGGGCCGAGTCAACGTTAATTTCAAAACATTGCTCAAAATCTCTTCCGTCTACATTAACACACAATTCATAAGTTCCAACAGCTAAGGGCGCAAAGGAAGTCATATTAGAATTACCTGTAATGGACTGAGTCAAATTCACACCACCACCAATTAGTGTTACGGTATAGTCAATAAAGGTTTGATTTACATTAATTATGGCTTCCCCATTGTTTTGACCATCACAACGTTCAGAAACGATTTCTAAACTTATATTACTTGGATCTTCATAGCTTGTGTCACAGACATCACCAATATTGTTATTGTTTAAATCTTGTTGATCTGGATTAGCTGTATTTGGGCAATTGTCATCTATATCTAAAACACCATCACTATCTGTATCTTGGCAGGCGTCACCAATACCATTACTATCTGCATCGGCTTGGTTTGGATTAGGTGTGTCTGGGCAATTATCATTCACATCTAATATAGTATCATTATCTGTATCTTGACACGCGTCACCAATACCATTACCATCTGCATCTGCCTGGTCCGCATTAGCAGTATTAACACAATTATCTAAACTATTCACAATCCCATCACCATCGTTATCACCATTTGGATCCAAGGTAAATTGACCAGAAAAAACACCTCTACCATAAGTAGAAATATATATGGCATTATCATCTCTTAGGTCTATGTCTGTTATTCTTACATTGGACATACCTCCCTGTGCAGGTAGCCAATTAGGACTTGTAGATGAAAAATTAGATGTAAACCAAATACCTAACTCGGTACCAACAATAACTTCTTCGAGATTTAGTGGATTTTGAAGAATCGCTTTAACTGGTAAATCAGGTAAGTCTCCATCTTTTTCTAACCAAGTTGTTCCACCATCTGGAGTGTACCAAATATTATTAACACCATAATTATGCACTGTGGCCATAATTATGTTTTCGGAGGTTCCAAATTCTATATCAGATATACTCCCTACAATAACATTATTAGTATCTAGACTACTCCATATAGGTGTTGCATCAGCATTTTCTAATTTAATTACCTCACCTAGAAGAGTACCTACCAACAATGTAGATGACTCATTTGTATATGGAGAAACTTTAAATGCTGTTGGCCTACTAGTTAATATTGCATCAGATAAATCGGTTTTTGATAAAGTTGATGGAGATTTAATACCAGCGTACCTTCTTATAATCGAATTAGCTCCAGACGAATAGTTCGAAAACAAAATATCCAAATTTGAATCTAACTCCTGAGGGTTTATAAACGAGCCATTACTAGAAGACTCACTATTTAATGTCACATTTGGTCCTGAACCTAAGTTAAAAAGATTAACAGCACGATTGTAAACAAAATTTGTAATAAAATATTGATCCGTACCATCTTGATCGAAAAAACTGAAAGCTCCATCGCCACCAAAAGCAGTTGAGGAACTGTTTATTCCAGGATTTGCATTTGTAAATAACTGAGTTCCGTTATCTTGAAGACCACCAATAAAAAAATCTGTATCACCTGTAAAGGCAGTAGTAGGGGCTACACCGACTGTATAAAATTGTGATGTTATAAAACCACTATTACGAGAATTGATATTTTCACCTGCTGATGTGGCATAATAAACTCCACCATCATTACCAAACAACATTGTATCTGGGTCACCAGGTGCAAATATCAAGGCATGTTGATCTGCATGAACTAGAGGTACATTAAGACCTGCTAAATTATTATTGTTAGACCATTTTGAAATTTGACTCCAAGAAGCAGCATTTCCAAGTGCCGCACCATTTGTAGATTTAAACAAATCAATACCGCCAGCAAATAAGACCTGATCGTCTCTTGGATCTACTTCTAACAACAAATCATAAAATGCTTGACCACGCGTAAAATCATTTGCAGGTATACCATTGTCGACGTCATTTGGTAGTTCGAGATCAAATATATTAGACGAAAAACCATCTGTCGTACCTTCCATAGTTACTCCGCCTGGTATTTCAGCAAGTAAATAGATGGTCCCTGCATTTTGAGAGGACACTGCAATTTGAGTTCTGTCGGCATTTGCCACAGTATATTGATTTGTAAAATTCTGACCATCTGATGAAGAAAATATCTCACCTCCACCATCGCCAAAAATTGAACTGTTAGTTGTCGACATCCAAATCGTTCCGTCTGCAGCAACCTCTATATCATTTGGTTCATGATCGTTCCCATTTGCTGTTTGTGGTACATTTAATTTTGTCCATGATGTACCTTCATCAACAGATTTAAAAATACCTAATTCTGTACCACCAAGAAACGTTGTAGCATTTGATGAGCCGTAAAAAGCGTCACCAGCAGCAACATATACTTCTGTTACGCCTCCATTATTCTTAATTTTAATATCATTTATATGTTGAATTCCTGGGACTAAAGTACCTGTAAAACTTCCTGTCGCAGGATTAATTGAACCATTTACAGTCTCTGACTGTAGCGCAGCTTCTATAATATCTCCATCTTGTTTTGAAATCATAACAGCCGGAATTGTAATTGAAGCATCAGCACCTCCCATCGGTATTGGCGCACCCTCTATATTATTAAGAACTATGGCGGCAATTGCTCCTGCATCTTGTGCATTTTTAACTTTCTCAGTAAATGAACAGTTGCCTCTTCTTATAAGAGCAATTTTTCCAGTAGCATCCTCTCCAAAAGAGCCACAACCTTCGCTAGGATTTCCCGTATTATCGTTTGCTAAAATAAAATCTCCTGTAATTACAGTACTTACAATAGAGCCAAAATTTGTTGTCTCTCTAGAATTATAGTCACCTGCTATGTTAGAAGGAGTATTTACTGAAATATTAGATGCAGATTCGAATACACTTGGACCGGCTATACCTCCTAGAACTCGCGTCCAAGTATTACCTCCGTCAGTGGATTTCCAAACTCCGTTACCACTTACATCACCATTAACGTAAGATTCGCCTGTACCTATATAAAATATATTAGGATTGTTTGGATCTGAAATGATAACCGAAACGTTAAGATTATCTGGCAAATCAACTCTTTCCCAAATAGTATTTGGGTTGGTAATATCCATATTTCTCCATAAACCACCACTAACGCCACCAGCAAAGACTATTTTGTTAGATGTATCATTAGGGTCAAACATTATGCCTCGTGTTCTACCACCGACGTTATCAGGCCCTCTTGAGACCCAATCCGAATCGACACCGTCGCCAGGTACGCGCTGACTCAAACTCGATTCTATCATGTTTCTAATACCCTTTAAATTCTCTGGTGTTGGACGACCAAGCACTGGGTCCATAGTGAGTTCAAAATCATCTTCGTAATAACGATCTGGCGGAATACCCAATGCCTTCCGTTCTGACTTATTAAGTTTAAGCGTTTCTTTGAAAGGACTATTTTCTAAATTCTCTTCGTGAAGTTTTACAATATCGTCATTAGAAAGTTGATCTAAATTTGTATCTGTATCAAATACAAACACTGCAAATGCGAGTGTAAGACCAAGTAAGATACTTGAGCCTATCAGCAATTTTTTATTCATTACAATTTTTTAAAACCAAATATCTCGAAATTAATCTAATCTTAAGCAAATTCTTATGCTTTTTTTAGTATAAAACATCTGAATTCATGAATCAAAAAGATAAAATAAGTATTATTTTAACTTATGCTTTTTTTTAGATAAAAGAATTGATTTAGAATGGAGTCGGTGGATTGTGTGTTTGGTATTTCAAAAATGATACGTATGAACATAAAAAAACCTAACTCGTAAAAGTTAGGTTTAATATTTTTAAAACTTCGACTCTATTCAGAGTGACACTTTCTGTTAATTGTTCAATGCCTCAGCACCACCAACAATCTCAAGTATTTCATTGGTAATAGCTGCCTGTCTTGCTTTGTTATAAGTCAATTTCAATTGGTCTCTAAGCTCAGTCGCGTTATCTGTTGCCTTGTGCATCGCTGTCATACGTGCTCCGTGCTCAGATGCAAAAGAGTCTCTAATACCCTTATATAGCTGTGTTTTTAATGACTTTGGTATTAACGCTTCAACAATTTCCTCTTTAGAGGGTTCGAAAATATAATCCGTAGTAGAACCAACATCTCCTTCAATCGGTTTGATTGGCAGAAACTGTTCTGTTATTACAATTTGAGTTGCTGCATTCTTAAAGCTGTTGTAAACTATTTCAATTTTATCAAACTCACCCGAAACGAATTTGTCCATCAGCATTTCTGCGATTTCAGCAACATTGTCAAACGTTAAGTCATCAAATAAATCACTCCTATTGGCGATAACTTTGTTCGTCTTTTTAAACGCATCATTTGCCTTTTTACCAATTGCCAAATAAGAAACCGCTTTGTTGGCATATGTGTCAGTAGCGAGTTTATTGACTTGCTTAATAATGTTTGAATTAAATGCCCCAGCCAAACCTCTATTTGAAGTAATTGCAACGATAAGTACATTCTTTACAATTCTTTGGTCAGAATATTTACTACCGCTATCGGCATCTAAAGTTGCACTTAAACTTTGCAATAATTCAGTTAACTTATTAGAGTAAGGACGCATTGCAGTAATAGCATCTTGAGCTTTCTTCAATTTTGCAGCAGATACCATTTTCATGGCACTGGTAATCTGCATCGTTGAAGATACCGATGATATTCTATTACGTATTTCTTTTAAGTTTGCCATCTTTTCCTATCCTAAATCCCTTCCAAAGGAAAGGACTTTTATTAGTTAAACTTGGTTATAAGTTCGCCGCATAACTCCTTCCCTCTGGGAAGGTTGGGATGGGCTTATCCTCTATACTTACCTGTCAAATCCTTAGCTACACTTGTCAATGTATCAGTAACCTCATCAGTTAATTTACCAGACTTCAGGGTATCTAAAGTGTCTCTGTGCTTTGCATTTAAGAATTCTAAATAATCTCTTTCGAATTCTTTCACTTTTTCAACAGGAACATCTCTCAACAAGTTCTTAGAACCTGCGTAGATGATTGCAATTTGGTCTTCAACTGTATAAGGGTCGTTTTGTGCTTGTTTTAGGATCTCAACATTACGTTTACCTTTTTCAATAACGTTTAATGTTGAAGCATCTAAATCTGAACCGAACTTAGCAAAAGCTTCCAATTCACGGAATTGTGCTTGGTCTAATTTCAAAGTACCAGATACTTTCTTCATCGATTTGATCTGAGCGTTACCACCTACACGCGATACAGAAATACCTACGTTAATCGCTGGACGAACACCAGAGTTAAACAAGTCACCATCCAAGAAAATCTGACCATCAGTAATAGAAATTACATTGGTTGGGATATATGCCGATACGTCACCTGCCTGTGTTTCGATAATTGGTAATGCAGTAAGTGAACCACCACCTTTTACCATTGGTTTAAGCACTTCTGGCAAATCATTCATTTCCTTTGCAATAGCATCGTCATTAATGATCTTTGCAGAACGCTCCAATAATCTTGAGTGAAGGTAGAAAACGTCACCTGGATACGCCTCACGTCCTGGTGGACGACGTAACAATAACGATACTTCACGATACGCTACCGCTTGCTTAGATAAATCATCATAAATGATTAAAGCCGGACGGCCCGTATCTCTAAAATATTCTCCAATAGAAGCTCCTGTCATTGGTGCATAAACTTGCATTGCGGCAGGATCTGATGCGTTAGCTGCTACAATAGTTGTGTAAGCTAAAGCTCCTTTCTCTTCTAATGTTTTTGCAATGTTTGCAACTGTCGACGCTTTTTGTCCAACAGCAACATATATACAATATACAGGCTCACCTGCATCGTAAAATTCTTTTTGATTTAAAATGGTATCGATACAAACGGTAGTCTTACCTGTCTGACGGTCACCAATTACCAACTCACGTTGTCCTCTACCTACAGGAATCATTGCGTCAATCGCTTTAATACCTGTTTGTAATGGTTCAGTTACCGGCTCTCTGTAGATAACACCTGGTGCCTTACGCTCAACTGGCATTTCATAAGTTTCGCCTGTGATTGGTCCTTTACCATCAATTGGGTTACCTAAAGTATCTACAACACGCCCAACGATACCCTCACCTACTTTTACAGATGCGATACGCTCAGTACGTTTTACTGTAGAACCTTCCTTAACTCCTACTGAAGTACCTAAAAGTACAATACCAACGTTATCTTCCTCCAAGTTAAGTACAATACCCTCTGTACCACCTTCGAATTCTACTAACTCACCATATTGTGCGTTAGCTAATCCGTAAGCACGTACAATACCATCACCTACAGTTAATACTGTTCCTACCTCGTCTAATGAAGCACCTGCTTCAAAACCTGAAAGTTGTTGTTTTAAGATTGCTGATATTTCAGCTGGTTTTACTTCTGCCATTTTTATTAGTGTTTAGCTTTTAGCTATTAGCCTTTAGCGGCTAACCTAAACCATTATTAATTTAATGTAAATTCTCTTTTTAATTTATCGAGTTTATTTGCGATACTTGCATTATACTGAATATCACCAACTCGTAATATGAAACCACCTATAATGCTTTCATCTATAATATTTTCTAATTCCGCGTCCTTTCCTGTCAATTCTTTAACCTTGGCAGATACCATGGTTTTTAATTCTGCTGTTAACGGCACTGCAGTTGTTACTTTTGCAATTTGCGAACCTCTTAATTGATCGTATAAATTATTATAACTAACAGCCACATCATTTAAGATTGCCAGTCTATTGTTTTCAATTAAAGTATCTATTAATTTATAGGTCGCATCGTTCGCATTTTTAAACACTTTAGTAAGGACAGCCTTTTTGTCTGAAGACCTAACCACTGGATTTTGAATCATATGATTTAAATCATCAGATGCTGAAATTGTTTCAGTAACAAGCTTCATGTCATTATTGACAGCCTCTGCTGAGTTTTGCTCAGTAGCTAAACTTAAAACTGCTTTTGCGTATCTTATTGCTGCTCTACTCATATCTTAGATTGTAACTTCGACTATGCTCGGTCACCAGATTTTTAATTCAATTTAGCATCACCCAACATATCTTCAACCAACTTCAGTTGCTTGTCTTTATTGGATAATTCTTGACGTACTACTTTTTCTGCGATTTCAACCGACAAGCCAGCTACATGACTTTTTAGTTCTGCCATAGCTGCTTTCTTTTCGCTTTCGATCGCGACTTGAGCCTGCTCAATCATTTTATTGGCTTGCGATTGTGCTTCGTCTTTAGCATCAGTAATCATTTTATTCTTCATCTCACGAGCATCTTTTAACATTGCTTCACGCTCAGCACGTGCTTCTTGTAAAATACGCTCATTGTCTGCATGAAGGTTTTGCATCTCCAAACGTGCTTTCTCAGCCGAAGCCAATGCATTTCTAATCCCATCTTCCCTATCGCTAACCGCACCTAAAATAGGCTTCCAAGCAAACTTTCTTAAGATAAAAAGTAATATTAAAAATGTGATTAACGTCCAAAAGACTAATCCAAATTCCGGTGTAATTAAATCCATTTCTATTCTGTTTTAAATAACTTAAATTTTATAAAATACAGAAGCAACCAACCGTTACTTCTGTATCTTAAATGTCTTACCCTTGTAAGAAAGCAACAACAACACCAAATAGTGCTACCGCTTCTACGAAGGCTGCTAAGATTAATGCAGAAGATTGAATCTTTCCGTGCATTTCTGGTTGACGAGCCATAGCTTCCATAGCTGATCCACCAATCTTACCAATACCAACACCAGCTCCAATAGCTGCTAAACCAGCTCCAATAGCTGCAATTCCAGTAATAGTCATAATATAAAATTTAAATTAATTAATGATGTTCTTCCTCTGTTGCCATTCCAAAATAAAGGGCTGACAAAATTGTAAATATATATGCTTGTATCGCCGTTACAATTACCTCAATTACCGTAATAAACAATGAGAATGCTACAGATACCGGTGCAATTGCATAAGACTTAAATACAAAAATTAAAGACATTAATGCTAATATGATTACGTGACCCGCAGTTATGTTAGCAAATAACCGTATCATTAAAGATATAGGCTTAACAAACATACCTATAATCTCAATTGGCATTAAGAATATTTTCATTGGCACAGGTACTCCCGGCATCCAAAAGATGTGCTTCCAGTAATTCTTGTTACCACTAAATGTTGTTATGATAAATGTAATAGCTGCTAATGTAAATGTAAACGCAATATTACCGCTTAAGTTAGCTCCATTTAAGATTGGTATCAACCCAAAAATATTGTTGATCCAGATAAAGAAAAATATGGTCAACAAATAAGGCATATATTTTCTGTACTTATGCTCACCAATCATTGGTCGTGCAATCTCGTCACGCACAAAAACAATTAAAGGCTCAACAAAACTACCAACACCAGATGGCACTCCATTCTTAGATTTTTTATAACTGCGCGCAGCAGTCAAAAATATAGTGAACAATAAAATCATGGACACCCACATCATGAACACATTTCTTGTAATAGAAAGATCCAACTTTGGTCGATGCGCATTGGTTGGGTGGTGCTCTTCGTCATATTGAACAGAAGTAGCTCCTTCATCCAAAACATATACTTTTTCGTGAACGTTGACGAAACGCTGACCGTTCTTTTCAACAATCACTTCGCCATTGTAGTCATGGTGAAATTCAGAAGACATAAAAGTTGTCAATCCGTTTTCAGTCCACAAAATTAATGGTAATGGAATAGTAATATGAAGTTCGTTTTCCTCACCTTGATTAAGGGTTGCAATGTGCATGCCGTAAGCATCCTTAACGTGATGAAGAATCATCTCTTTAGGATCAAACTTCTCGTCATCTCCTCCCTCTTGAGTATCCTTGGCAAAACCAAAGCTAAATGCTGATAAAAACAGAACTGTAAATACTGTGCGTTTAAAGGTGCTTAATGTCATTATCTACGGCTTTAAAATACCTTGCTTTAAATTCCGTGCAAATGTACGTACATTTAATGAATTGACAAACAATAATTATCCTATAATTTTTAGTGTTTTTTAGACCTTAAAAACTTTTGATTATCAACTTATTGAAAAATCTTCAATTAAGACTTTTGAAGAAACCTCGTAAGCGCAAATACCTCGAAGAACAAATAAAGAAAATAAGGAATGAAAAAATTGAATACGTCTGGTTGTTTATTTTCAAAATCTGAAAGTAATAATGGCAAAAGGAATAAAATGGCAAAAATCATTTTTACAAATGTCAATACCATAAATAGATTGAAAACTTCTTTTTTACCTGAAGAATATCTGTAATTAATCACAGAATAAAACAATAGCGTTACAACGAAATGAAATACATAAACTTGCCAAATAGGAAAAAAGAAATCGACATCTTGGGCAAAATAATGCAACAGATATGCATGTATGCCAAATACCACGGCAGACACACCTATTAGTTGAAGCAAAAAACTAATTTGTCTTTTTTTAAAATCCTCCATATTTAATTCAATTATCTTTTGAGGATGCAATAATACGTCTTATTACGTAAATTGTGGAAGCAACAACTGCAGTTAGAGTTATAAATAAGGTGAAAAGGTTATTGGTGTTGGGATATGTATCGTCTAATTTGATACCAACAAAAACACCAACGGCAATTATGGCAGCCATTTGAATAACCAGTCCGGAATAAAAAGCATAGCTGTTAAGCTGGCCTTTCTGTTTTTGCAGTTGGGACCGTTTGTTTTGGTCGTTGTTCTGTTTCTGACTCATTGGATATTGTTTTTACCGTACCCTTCATGCTACATGTAGCATTAAAAGTAGCACCAGGCTCAACGGCCAATTTGGTTGTGTGTACCTCACCTTCTATATGAGCTGTGGATTTTAAACTTAATGTTCCTGTTAAAATAAGTTTGCCGGAAAATTTACCTTCAAAATCTGCATTTTCACCTTGTAAAGTTCCTTTTACAAATCCTGATTTACCAACTACGACCTTGCCAGAAGTTTTTACGTTGCCCTCTACGGTACCATCAATTCTAAAAGGCCCTTGACTTGCTATATCTCCAACAATTTTTGTGCCTTGTGCTATAATATTTTGAGATGTACTTGTTTCCATAGTTGCTTGTTGTTTTGGTTTTTTATTGTCCGAGGAAAACATAATAATTAAGATTTAGGTTATTCTAATTTTAAATATGCATTTAGGTTTTTATGTCGCTGAACAATAGCATAGTTAGGCGATGAAATTGCAATATGAGGTCTTGTAATTTTCGGTGGTAATGGTTTACCATTTTTATCTTTTTCGTTGCGGTTAAGTAATTCTGAAAAACCTATTGCTCCACCACTGGTTTTCAAACCGTGCACCACCACAAAAGTCGTATTTTCATCATAAACATCTTTTGAAACTGTTAAGTCAAAGTACGTAATTTTTTCAACTTCTTCTTTAAGGGTTTTGATAAAACCATTGATGTCTTCTCCAGAATCATTGTTAAATTGATAAATAACATTGAAATTTTGGGCGTTTTCATCATCAACAAATTCTTTTTTCGCTAGAACTGGGATCGCATTTTTAATAATTTCTTCTGCTTTTTTTCCTTCTTCGGTATTTCCATAGGTTAACGCGATATAATTAATGGCCTCTTCATAAGCTTCAAAACCATATAATCGGCCTTTAGCTGAAGCTTTTAATATTTCAAACTTTGGGACAAAAGGATCACCTTCAAACTTATCAATATGTTCTTCTGCAGAAGCGATTACCTCAGCATATTTCTGGTTTTCAAACTCCCTGTAAAGATTTGTGTAGATAGCTTCTGGGCTGTTTTCGTTTTTTGCTAAAGCCGATTGCGGATTGCGAAGAATTTCTGCATATCTTGAATCTGAATAATTTTCAATGATATCTGTTTTAACCATTTCGGACTTACGATTAAGACCCAATTCCTGGTAAATATTATACAGATTATACTTTGAGGGTAAAACCAAACGGTCTTCCGGATTGTTTTTTAACAAGGTTTCCAATTTGTTTTTAGCCAATTCGTATTCCTTGAATTTTTCCTTATAAATAATACCCAATTGGTAATATGCGTAATTTCTTTCTTGTGTGATACTATCAATTTTCACTTGTTCCGTTGGGAGTGAGGCGATGTAAAATTCTGGATCAAACCTCTCATTCTTCTCTAAAGCTGTAGTTGTTACGCCTTGTGAAGCCGTTGCAATATCTGACCGTTGATCCGAAAGCCTCCAATTATCCTGGAGCTTGCGATCTCCCCAAAGTTCTAGGAATTCATTTTTGCCATAGGCTACAGTAGATGGATTATAAAAATAAAAACTGCTGGCATCTCTGTTATTTCCGCCTACATTAATTCCGGTGTTATTATTTAAGGTGTTATTGTTGTCTATCGTATTATTGCTTCGGTTTTCTGCCTTTGCAATTCGTTCTTGCTCAGCGATGGCTTTTGCTTTTAAACCTTCGGCATATTCTGAATAAAATGCTAACTGGTCTGCTTTGGGCAAGCTGATAATATTGAGAATGCTATCATCGACACGCGCTATGCCTTCGTAATAAATCACATCATCTAAATTCTCACGTTTCTTTTTAACAACGCGGTAAGGTTTTGTGTCCACAGTCATTGCTGTGAGTGTACTATCGAAATAATCTCCTGCAATTTTGTATTCATTTCTATCAAAATACATATTGCCCAATGTTTCGTAATCAAGCGAAGCCAAATATTTGTCTGACCTACCAACTCTTAACGATTTGTTATAGTACGCTTCAGACAAACTGTCTCTATCGTTATTACGATGAAACTCGGCTATCCGGTAATAAATCTTATCTAAAAACGGTCGGTTTTCACGATTTTCCTCTAATTCTGTTAAATATTCTTGAAACTCAACAATATCGCCATTTTCTATATCAAAATTATTGGACTTTGCTATGTGTGCATTGATGTAAAATGCCCTCGGAATTTGACGGTGCATATCTATGATGGCATCAAACTCTATGTTGGCGCTATCTTTTTTACCAAACTCGTTATAAAGCTGTCCTCTGATAAAATGGTAGCGCGCTTTTTCTCTTTTTATTTTGGTGTTTTCTGCGGCAATCGCCAAAGGAACTAATGCACTATCCTTAGACTTGGTATTAATGTAAGCCTGAGCTAAAGTGGCCGTAGCATCTGCCAAATGCTGGTCTTCAAGTTCTTCGTCCTCGAGTAAACGTTTCAATTTTTTAATGGCAATCTCATCGTTATCCAAGCGCATGTTGGCCTTTTCTCGCCAGATCTTTACTTGGTTGATTTTATCGCTCGTTGGATATTTATTTAAAATATTGTTGAAAGCTGCCAATGCCGGCACAAAACGCTGATCGTAATAACGGGCTTTACCCAATAGCAGATAAGCTTCATCTATTTGTGGGTTTTTTTCTTTGCCATCGATGGTCATCCCGTGTTTTTGAATGGCTTTTACTGCTTTTTCTTCGGCTCTTGCAAAATCCTCATTCTTTTTTTGTCCTGGAAGAAATACATCGTCCGATACATCCATACGTTCCACAGGCAATAACTCCCAAAAATTTTCCGTAAAAGCGTTATTGACACTCTCAACGCCTCTATCTAGAGCAATATTTCCATTATAGAGAATATTGTACTTGGTACCTAAAGCGTGAAAATTACGGTTGATAAAGGTGTCTTTTTTGCGCGAGCAGCTCTGGGCAATCATTGCCACGCAAAAAAGTGAAAGTATAATTTTGTAAAAGGATTTCAAACGTCGGTAATCTTTGGTTTATAGATAACTAATATGTGTTAAATATATTATGCGCTTTGGTAAAAATACGTAGTTTTTTGAATTATGGATTATTTGATGCGGATATTCTCTGGAATTTGCAGACTTCATGGTTAGCTCGCAGAGTCGCTAAGGCGCAAAGAAGAAAGCCTGTAAATTTGGGTTTACAGGCTTTTTGAAATTATTTTACATATGCTAATACTATATAATTGAAAAAGTTTTTCACTCTTCCTCCTGAGCAACCGCCATAGAACCCGCAAAATGTGCTTCAAGCTCCTTTAAAGTTGCTGGATTGGTCTCCAAGTCCTTGATGACCTCACCTTTTTCCAATACCACAATGCGCTCGCATACATCGGTGACATGCATTAAGTCGTGGCTAGATACCAAAACCGTGACACCTTGCTTTTCGGCCAAATCTTTAAGGATCTGTTTTAATCTAATTTGGGTGGTTGGGTCCAAATTTGCAAAAGGTTCGTCTAAAATAATCACTTCAGGATTACCGATGAGTGCCGCCACAATACCAGCCTTCTTTTGATTACCCTTACTAAGGTCACGAAGGTATTTTTTCTTTCCTATGATTTCACCATTGAAGAAATCTTCAAACTTAGCTGTGAGATTATCCACATCAGCTTTATTTTGGCCACGCAAATCTCCGATAAAATAGAAGTATTCTTCTGGTGTGAGGTAGCCAATTAAGAAACTTTCATCAATAAAAGAAGAAGTGAAAGGCTTCCAATCTTCGCTTTCATCTACCACTATACTGTTACTGGTAATGTTTCCTGTTGTTGGTTTTATTAGATCTAACAATAGGCTGAAATAGGTTGTTTTTCCCGCTCCGTTATTGCCGACCAAACCAAAACTCTGACCTTTTGGTATGTTTAATTCGTTTATGGTAAGCACCGTAGTTCCGTTATATGCTTTTGAAAGGTTTTGTGTATGTATCATCGTTTAAATTCTTAGTATTATTAACTATCTTGGCTAAAGGCGTCAATCATTTTGTATTTGGCATCGAGGTATCGTTTGGTAATCATGGTCATTAACTTTTTATGAAGCACAATACCTACAACTCCAAACACAATAAGTACAGCGATTCCTGCTTCAAAGCCTATGAGCCAATTGACCAAAGCAAAAATGAGCATTGGCAAAATCATGAGTGGCAGACCAATGATCCATTGGACGGCTCCAGTGCCTTGATAATTAAAAGCTGCTCGTTGATTTAAATCTATTTTTTTTCTGTTGAAAGATCCGCCATAAAGTATAACATGGGAGTTGACACCAATGTTATAAATGGCAGCAGCGAAATGTGCTATCAATATTTTCCAACCAAAATACACATACGGAATACTGAGCAAAAACATGATACCAACGCTAAGCACCATTAATATAAATTTTGAACGCAAATATTGCTCGTATTTAATATTCTGACTCATTAAAAGCTTGTAATACCCACTATCCCAAGCCGGAATGAATTGCCCGAAATTGATGAGAAAAATTCCTGTGACGAAGATGCCAATAAACGGGAACATCCAAACCATATCTTTATACACCGGCTGCGGATAAAAGAACAGTCCATACAATAAGCCGATTACCATAATAAAAACGGAAGACTTGGTGCGTTTGTTTCTCCAAATGAGTTTTAAGTCCAGTTGCATAAACGGCGCAATATTACCAAAACGCTTCGTCCATGACATATCTGCTGCTTTGACTTCGGTCACTTTAGATTTTAGCGAACTGTCTAAAAACAGCTTTTCTCTTAAAATCTTAAAGTTGTAGACATAACAAGCCGCTAGAATTAACAGAGGGACCAAAATTAGAATTGGATTATTTGCAACACCTCGCATCGCATTGCCAATGAGATCCGTCATTGAAACCACGTTAAAAAAATCCAGTGCATATAATGCACCAACAACTAAAATCAATGGTAAAAAAGAAAGTTCGGTTTCCGCCGAAAGTGCTTCGACTATAAAATTCAAAAAATTGATAATGAGCACCACAATAATTAAGGTGAACATCCATGTGAGTACCATCGATACCTCATAGCCATCCAGCATCAACATGATACTAAAAGGTATAATGGCAAACAAGGGTAAAAAATTAAAAAATGATAATGCCGATTTCCCTAAAACATAGTGTACAATAGTTGAGCGTTTTATCGGTAATGTAAGCAAAGGCTTAACGCTCATAACCGGTAATTTCTGAAGAAAAAAGCGCAGCATAAGATCAGCTATTATCCAAAAGAAGAGGTAGCTATTGGCAACTATAAATGGGTCTTGATCGGGAAAGAATTCTTTAAATATAGGCAAAAGGCCAAAGCCAAGCGCTAAGAACATAACTATAAAGTACAAAGCGAAAAACACCAATAAGATATTCATCGCCATGTTTTTCTGCCAATAAGACGAACGGAAGTATTGTTTCCATTCTAGATTGAGAAAATGTTTTATCATAAGTGGTGCTGGTTAGTTTGCATGAGATAAGTAGCTATTATAATACAATTGTTACAATTGTTAAGCTAATTTATATTCTGGATGTTGTTTTGCCATAGTCATTCTTAGTTTTGGTGATACAATGAATATAGAAATATATAGCGTAAGACCAAACAGCACAAGAAATGCTGAAATAAAGAACAGTATTAAGTTGGGCAATGTGCGATCCAAATCAAATATCACAGAAGCATAGATACCTATATTGAAGAAGTGAATTAATCCGCCAAGCTGCATGCCTATATTATCAAACAACCATTTTTTTCCAGTTTCTCTTTTTAACTTTTTAATTTGTTTTTGCTTTTGAATCATAAACCAGATAGGTACAACCAAAAAAACTAAACATATTGGAACCACAACAATCAAAGTGTTTTCGATGGTTTTAAGACTTAAATAATAAATATAGACCAAAAATAAAGTGAACATGATTTTTGGTAACTTGAAATAGTCTAAAAAATACTTCCAAACCAATTTTCTGTACCGCTTATTTAGTGCTTTTGTTTTTTCTTCGATGACATCACCAAATCCCATAATACCGAATTTTTTGAATTCGACATCCAAGGCTTCGTTAAAACTCAAATCTGAATTTTCTTCCCACTGTGCTTCAATACCATTAGCCAAATGGTCTACAAGTTCGGTTTGCACATCGTACCAATCTACATAGTGTTTTTGGGTGAAGGTGTAGAGGTATTTTATTTGCGATTTGGTTAGTTTCATTTACAATTATTTTAAGCCAATTTAGGGTTTACCAAAGCCTGCATCGTTTTTATGTATTCAGCCAATTCTTCAAGTTTGTTCACTGTTTCCTTTGTTCCTGTCTCTGTGAGTTTATAATATTTTCTTAAACGATTATCTACTTTTTTCACCTCGACATCCAACAGCCCTTCAGCTTCCATTTTGTGCAACGCAGGATAAAGGGCCCCTTCAGTAATGTTGAGTTCGCCCTTGGTCAACGCTTTTACTTTTTGGGTAATCTCGTAACCATACATCTTATCGTGCTCCTTTAGCAACTTTAAAATAATGACGTTCAAGCTTCCTTTGTATAATTTTGAATTGCTCATTGTGACACAAATATACATCATTTTCTTATGTATAAGTTTCTTAGGTATTGTTTTATCTTGCTAGAACTACTAGGTTCTAAAAACTTTGCAGGACTGTCTTAAGATTGCTTATTTTTGCCAAAAAATATTGCAATGTCACAATTCAACACCTTAAATATAAAATCAGTAGACAAAATCACTAAAGATGCTGTCGCTATTTCTTTTGAAATTCCAGAGAATTTAAAGGATAAATATACTTTTGAAGCTGGCCAGTACATCACCTTAAAAACCAAAATTGATGGTGAAGAAGTAAGACGCGATTACTCTATCTGTTCTTCCAAAAATAGTGGTGATCTTACAGTTGCAGTGAAAGCAGTTGAAGGAGGGACGTTTTCAGTTTACGCCAACAAACAATTAAAAGCTGGTGATCCCATCGACGTTGCCGAACCAAACGGTCGTTTTGTATTAGAAACAAATCAAGAGAGAACCAGAACCGTTGCCGCTTTTGCCGCAGGTAGCGGAATTACGCCAATATTAAGCATCGCCAAGACACTTTTGGAAGATGAACCTTTCAGTAATTTTATTTTAGTTTATGGGAATAAATCTTTGCAAGATGCTATGTTCTTTGATCAAATTGTAGAGTTGCAGGCGTTTTATGGCAACCGTTTTCATGCGCATTTTATATATAGCCAAACACGTGAAGAAGATGCATTATTTGGCAGAATTGAAAAAAGTACCGTCAATCTCATTGTTAAAAACAAATATAAAGATGTGACGATTGATAGTTTCTATCTGTGCGGTCCAGAGCAAATGATAAACACCGTAAAAGACGTTCTTATTGAAAATAGCATTAAAGAAAAACACATTTTCTTTGAATTATTTTCGGTTCCTGTTGAAGCTGAAAGCGTTTCTGAATCCGAATTACCTTCTGGACAAACCAATATTAAAGTATTGGTTGATGATGAGGAGTTTGAGTTTGACATGTCGCAAGAACAATCCATATTAGAAGCGACCTTGAAACAAGATATAGACGCACCGTATTCTTGCCAAGGTGGTATTTGCAGTAGCTGTATTGCCAGGATTACTGAAGGAGAAGCTAAAATGCGACAGAACAATATTTTAACAGATGGAGAGGTTGCCGAAGGATTGATACTCACTTGCCAAGCCCATCCCACTTCGGCTAAAGTTGTTGTGGATTATGATGATGTTTAACTAAGGTTATTCGATTTTTGGATTGCTAGACTTTTAGATTATTATCTAAGAAAAAATCACAGCTTTTATTTTAGTCACAATTTCCTCAACAGGAATACTACCAGCCGCATCCTCATAGCCATCAGGAAATTTGTTACCATACACAGAAGTTGGTATTAATGGATATTGATTTCTATCAGCTAATAGAGCATAATCCTGTGGCTGGTTAAACGGTGCAAAACCTGCAAAAGGATGTGTCACGCCCCAAATGGTAATTACTTTAATGCCAAGCATTGCAGCAAAATGAGCATTACCAGAGTCCATGGAAAGCATCATGTCTAAATTTGAAATTAAATCCAGTTCTTCATCCAAGCTCAATTTGCCGGCAACCGAATTGGCGCTTTCAAATTTCACTTCAAAGTTGTTCAAAATATCTACTTCATTTTGTCCTCCACCAAATAAGATTACGTTATAGTTTTTTGACAAATCTTTAATCACTTCTTCCATTTGTTGTAATGGATACATTTTGCTTTTGTGGGCTGCAAAAGGCGCAATTCCGATGGTTTTTCTTTCAGGATTTTGAATGAACTGTGTAAGATTTGGTGTAAGTTGCTTTTGTTTTGGAAAAGTTGGTTCAGATAAATTGACAGAACAACCTAAAATTTGAAAAACATCGGCATAACGTTGATGTGTGGTTTTTAATTGCTGAAATTTTTTACCACTAGTGAGTGCTTTTTTCTCAGCGCGACCTTTATCTATTTGTACAACCTGCGTGCCTGAAAAAAATAACTTTAGAATTTTACTTCTTAAGACGTTGTGTAGATCTGCGACAGCATCGAATTTTAACTTCTTTAATTCCTTAGACAATTGGTAAAGCCCTAAAATACCTTTGTGTTTTTCTTTTAAGTCAGCTGTATAAACCTCAACATTTTTTAAATCCCGAAATATCGGTTTGAAAAATGGTTTGGTAACGACTGTGATTTTTAATTCGGGATGTTGTTCGGTTAATGCTCTTAAAACTGGAACTGTCATAGCTACATCTCCCATTGCGGAAAATCTAATAACCAGTATGTGTTTTGGTTTGGGCATAGGGCATTGGATGTAGACCTCCTAGGTTTTTAAAACCTGCAAGGTCTTGTTATTTTTCACCACGCAAAACAGGATTCAGCTCATCGTCATTGTACATTTTCATTTGTTTGTAAACCTTCATGTACTTATCTCCATTCGCAATATCATTGAGCAAATCGTCTATAGCTGTGCTTAAATCCTTGCGTTGCTCTAATAACACGTTTAACTTTTTAATACAGGTTGCTTTGTGCGCTTCGGATGCATTTTCCCTTATGGTTTCCAAATGCATGTGATAGATTTTTAATGCTAAAATTGAAAGCCTGTCTATTGCCCAAGCTGGACTTTCGGAGTTGATTTTAGCGTCCGGTTTTACCTTTACGTCACTATATTTATCCAAAAAATATCCGTCAATAAACTCTACCGTATCCGTTCGGTCTTGATTGGAAGCATCTATTTTTCGTTTCAGTTTTAATGCAGCAACTGGATCTATATTTGGATCTCTAATAATATCTTCGTAAGCCCATTGAACAGTATCAATCCAACATTTTCGATACAACAAATGTGCTATTAAATCTTCATTTTTATTGTACTTATTTGTAAAAGGCTGATCTACCGTATTTAATATTTTATATGTGCTTATAGCATCTTGAAAAATGGTGTTGGCTTTTTCTGAAAACATGAGTCTTTTGTTTAATACTGCAAATATAGTTTGAATTATTAACTTTAGGCATTCAACTAAAAGCCATTCGATGCAAATTCATAACCTTTCTGAAACACCTTCAATACTTAATTCATTTATTTCTGAAATAAGAAACATTAACATTCAAAATGACCGCATGCGATTTAGAAGAAATATAGAACGCATTGGCGAAGTTTTAGGATATGAGTTAAGCAAATCACTTCAGTTTGAATCTAAAAAAATCGAAACACCCCTTGGAATTTCACACACTTCGTTATATAACAACAATATCGTTTTGTGTTCTATTTTAAGGGCTGGTGTACCATTGCATAACGGTTTGTTGAATTATTTTGACGACGCCGACAACGCATTTATTTCAGCATATAGACAACACAAACACAACCCGGAAAGCTTTGATATTGTAGTGGAATATTTGGCCTGTCCTAATCTTGAAGGCAAGACTTTAATTTTGGCGGATCCAATGTTGGCCACAGGTCAATCTATGGTGGCCACTTTTGAGGCGTTGAAGCCTTTTGGTACACCAAAGGAAATTCATTTGGTGAGCGTTATTGGCGCTCAAGAAGGTGTGAATTATGTAAGTAGGTCTTTCGGCAAAAAAGCCCATTTATGGATCGCGGCCATTGACGAAACACTAAATGACAAAGGTTATATAATTCCAGGATTGGGCGATGCCGGTGATTTAGCGTTTGGCAATAAGTTACAGCAATAAGCTCAAGGCCGCAGCAACAATTAAGAGGGTTACAAACACTTCCTTAAACCAACGTTCGCTAATAATCTCAATATACTTTGTGAGAATTATCGAGAAAGGAGCAAAGAGAAATAGGAATTCACTACCATTTTTTAATGGCGCAATAATAGCGACCAAAACCGCAATTACCGCAGCCCAACCAATGATAAAATAAGAAGGTCTCAGCTTTTTGTTTTTATCACCCATGGTTTTAAAGTAATAAACCATAATCCAAACGAGCATCGTAAACAGAATTGTAAGTTTAATAATGTTTTCGGCACTATTATAGGCCGTAAAATCCAAACTTGCCAATAGTTCAAAATTTGAAGATTGAATAAATTCATCATAAAAAATAATATTGAAACTCATTAACAAAACACCTACCGCAGCTATTGCCACAAATGGTATTATGGTGTTCTTTACATCATTCTGAGAATGGTAAATCAAGGCTACAATCACCAAGGCAAAAAACAGCATCGCCCAAAAGTAGAATAGTGTTGCGAACGCTATCCAAAAAGCAGCATCAAAGAATTTCTTTTTAACATTAATATGAGAATGAAGACTAATGATGCGTCTTAGAGCAAACATTATAAACAAATTGGACATTAGAATGTCTGAATGATTTAATGCATTAGGAAACACGGCAAACAGCAAGCCAAAAGCCATGATGCTGTAACTGTTTCTTTGTGTAAGGTTATTCTTTGAAATAATAAAATCCAAAAGAAACACCATAAACAAAACGATACCAAGCTTAAAAATTGCTTTTGATGCGGAATTAAAATTTGAAAAAAGTGGGGTGTGATTTGTGATGACAAATAATAAAACCACAAAAATCACAATGATAACGAGGTTAATGGGCTTTGATTTTTTAAAAACGCTTGTTATCATTAACTGTTTGTTGTACTTTTGTAGCTTGAAAGTTAGTTCAAATTTAAAAAACTTATGAAGGATTTCTTTTACGCTATAGAGGATTTATTTGTAAATGTGCTGTTTGCACCTTTTGATGCACTTAGAGCGTTGGAACTAGAAAGCTGGTTTGCCGCAAATATATTGTCTTGGATTTTTATGCTTATTGGTCTAGTGGCATTTACTTATTGGATGCTACAACTCAAAAAATACAACGATAACAACGAGGAGGACAAGACCGTTACTTCTCATTCTTACCTATAAATATTTAGAGGTCAAAACCAATATCCTTACGATAATACATCTTATCAAAATGTAGTTTTTCTATATTTTGATAAGATTTTTTTATGGCCTCTTGATACGTGTTGCCGTAAGATGTAACTGCCATAACACGACCACCTGAGGTCAATACTTTACCATTTTCTTTTTTGGCACCTGCATGAAACACTATAGAGTCCTCAACATGCTCCAAACCCGAAATCTCTTTTCCTTTTTCATAAGCTTCAGGATAACCACCAGAAACGAGCATTACCGTTGTTGCTGCTCTATCGTCAATTTCAATATTAATTTTCGATAAAGTTTTATTTGCCATAGCTTTAAAGATTTCAACCAAATCTGTTTTTATTCTGGGCAACACCGCTTCGGTTTCAGGATCTCCCATTCTAACGTTATACTCAATTACTTTTGGATCATTCCCGACCTTAATAAGTCCTATAAAAATAAAACCGACGTATGGTAAATTGTCTTTCTTTAAGCCTTCTACGGTGGGTTTTACGATTTGATTTTCAATTTTATCCAAAAAATCTTTGTTCGCAAATGGCACTGGCGAAACAGCTCCCATTCCTCCCGTATTTAAACCTATATCACCTTCTCCAATGCGCTTGTAATCTTTCGCTGTTGGCAAAATTTTATAATCTTTTCCGTCTGTTAGTACAAAACAGCTGAGCTCAATACCATCTAAAAATTCTTCAATCACCACTTTGGTGCTAGCGTCGCCAAATTTGGCATTTACGAGCATACTTTTTAGTTCTGATTTTGCTTCGTTTAAATCGTTTAAAATCAGAACTCCTTTTCCTGCCGCAAGACCGTCTGCTTTAAGCACATAAGGTGCGTTTAGACTTTCGAGAAATTTATATCCTTCCTCAACATTGGCCTTGGTAAAACTTTGATATGCTGCCGTTGGGATGTTATGGCGCATCATAAATTCTTTTGCAAATTCTTTGCTGCCTTCCAGTTGCGCAGCAGCTTTTTGTGGACCAATCACCGAAACGCTTTTTAAATCCTTGTCATTAAGAAAAAAATCGTGAATGCCTTGTACCAACGGATCTTCTGGACCAACTATCACCAAATTAATATCGTTTTTTAACACTTCTTCTTTGATAGCATTAAAGTCGGTAACTACAAGATTTAGGTTCTTTGCAATTGTCGCCGTACCTGAATTGCCAGGAGCCACAAAAAGGTTACTGCATTTATCGCTTTGTGCTAATTTCCAGGCAAATGTGTGTTCTCTACCTCCTGAACCAAGTACTAAAATATTCATGATTATTCTGTTTTTTGAAAATCTATAATGACTTCTGGCAAAAATAATTGGTTTTAAATTGAAAAAACAATTAATTTACGGAAACCTTAAAAGCTAAAAATAGCTTGCAATTATTCGACTTTTCTCTAAAGATAAATGGCTTTGACATTGACAAAGCTAAATCTGAGTTATCTAAAATCCACGAAAAAAACAACACGGAATTTGAAACTTATATTACACAGCGCAAAAATGCCATTCTCAATTTTCATTTAAAATACAATCATTTTTATAAAAATTTTGGAAAAGCAATTGACACAAGCAACTGGCAATCAGTTCCTGTAATGACCAAACAGCATTTGCAACAACCATTGAAACATAGATTATCAGACCATTATACGCCTAAAAGAGTTTATGTTAACAAAACCTCTGGCAGCTCTGGCGAACCCTTTGTTTTTGCAAAAGATAAATGGTGCCATGCCATGACTTGGGCTGTAATAATGAATCGTTTTTCTTGGTATAATATTGATTTTAACACTTCAAAACAGGCTCGGTTTTATGGTATTCCTCTCGATAAAAAAGGGTTTTATAAAGAAAGTTTGAAAGATTGGTTCGGTAATCGATATCGGTTTTCGGTGTTTGATTTGAGTGATAGTGCTTTTGAAAAAGCATTGCAAAAATTTGAATCTACAAAGTTCGATTATATCAACGGTTATACAAGCTCTGTTGTGCAATTCGCTAAATTTTTAAAGCGGAAAAATGTTGTTTTAAATCAGGTTTGTCCGACGTTGAAAGTTTGCATTGTAACTTCAGAAATGTTATTTGACAATGATAAAAGATTGATGGAGGCCCAATTTGGTGTGCCCTTAGTCAATGAATATGGAGCTTCGGAACTGGACCTCATCGCTTTTCAGAATAAAAATGAAGAATGGCAAATTAATAGCGAAACGTTGTTTGTTGAAATTTTAGATGAAAATGACAATGTTTTGCCCAATGGAAATGAAGGACGTGTTGTTATCACTTCGCTTTATAATAAAGCGCACCCGTTTATACGGTATGACATTGGTGACATTGGGATTTTATCCACAAAAAGCTCATTAAAAAAACCAATCTTACAAGCGCTCATTGGCAGAACTAACGATATCGCTGTATTGCCAAGTGGCAAAAAAGCAGCCGGACTCACATTTTATTACATTACCAAAAGCGTAATTGAAGATGATGGCAATGTTGCTGAATTTACTATTGAACAATTGAAATTAGATAAATTTAAGATTAGCTATGTTGGCGAATTTGCACTTTCAGATGAAAAAAAGAGTACTATTGCAGCTGAAATGAGGCGTTATTTGGAAGACGGCATTAATGTAGAATTTGAACGCGTATCTCAACTACAACGCTCTAAATCTGGTAAGTTAAAACAGTTTACCTCCTATGTTAATTAAGCAACAATGATGCAAGAATTAATGATTATTACGAGTTACTATCCTCCAGAAATTGGTGCGGCCGCTAACCGTATTTGTCATTTAGCAGAAGGATTATCTTCTGATTATAAAGTGAGTGTGGTCACGCCTTTGCCCAATTATCCAACCGGGAAAATTTTTACAAATTACCGCGGCAAAAGTTCTTCCAAATCTTATGAAAATGGTGTAACAGTGCATAGACTTTGGCTTTATGCCTCGGTTTCAAAAAACAAATTTGTTAGACTTTTTGCTATGCTTTCGTATAGTTTTAGTTTGATGTGGTTTTTTATATGGCATACGATTCCTCAAAAAGTAGTAGTACAGTCACCACCGCTTTTGGTAGCTTTTACCTGTATGTTATTTTTACGTTCTAAAAAAAGAACATTGATTTTGAACGTAAGCGACCTCTGGCCAAGTGCAGGTCTGGAACTGGGAGCTTTAAAAAATGGCTTGACTTATAATACTCTTAAAAAACTAGAGCGTTATAACTATAAAAATGCCGATCTGGTTTTGGGACAAAGCCAAGAAATTCTCACGCATATTAATAAAATTACTACAACACCAGAATTGTTTTTATATAGAAATTACCCTGAATTTAACACGTCGAAAATTATTCCGAAGGATTCATCGAACAAAAAACTACGTTTAGTTTATGCAGGTTTGTTGGGTGTAGCGCAAGGGATTTTAAGACTTTGTAAAGAGCTGGAATATGACGGCATAGAGTTTCATATTTATGGTTCTGGTGCTGAAGCTTCTGATATTGAAAATTTTATAAATTCTAATAAAAATTTGCCTCTATTTTTTTATGGCAGCTTAAAAAGAGAGGAGTTACACCAAGCTCTAATTGGCTACGATGTCGCTATAATACCCTTATTAAATAGGATTTACGGCTCGGTACCTTCAAAAATATTTGAGTATTCAAAATTAGGACTTCCTATGCTCTATTTTGGTGGAGGCGAAGGGGAGAAAATTATTTCAACCTATAATTTGGGTTGGATTGCTAGAGAAGGTGATTATGTTGAGCTGAATTCAACATTGAAAAAAATAAAGTCGCAAAAAATATCTGTAGAGTTAAGAAAAGATATTCAAAATAGTGCAAAGGAACATTTTGACTTTCAACACCAACTTAAAAGGTTAAAAACAATTCTTTAATATGCTTTTTCTTCACCCTTAACGGCATTCATAAATGTTTGGACTATAATTTTTAAATCTAACAATAGTGACCAATTTTCGATATAAAAAATATCAAACTTCACACGTCCAATGATATCCTTATCAGTTTCAACCTCACCTCTAAATCCGCTGATCTGTGCCAAACCCGTAATACCCGGTTTCACAAAGTGCCTTACCATAAATTTATCAATTTTTTTAGCATACATATTGGTATGGCTCACCATATGAGGTCGTGGCCCTACAACGGACATATCTCCGAACAATACATTGAAAAATTGCGGCAATTCGTCTATACTGGTTTTTCTAATGAATTTGCCAATTTTAGTTACACGTTGGTCGCCTTTTGTTGCTTGATATAAATGTGCTTCTTTATTTGGTGTCATTGACCTAAATTTATAACAGTCAAACTCCTTATAATTAAAGCCATTTCTCGATTGTTTAAAAAATACCGGACCTTTGGATTCTATCTTTATCAAAATAGCAATTATTGGCGTGAGCCATGATAGGATAAAGACGATAATAAAACTCGCAAATAAAATATCAAAACTTCGCTTTAAGAACATATTTACAGAATCTTCAAGCGGAATGGTTCTAAGGGTAAGTACAGGAATGTAATCGTAATATTCGTATTTCAACTTTTTGGAATAAATTTCTTTACTGTCTGGAATAAATTTTAAAATTTTTAAATTGTTGTCAGCAAAGTCTACGATATCAGCAATTTGGGTGTTGGTCATTTCTGAAATTGAGCAGTAAATTTCATCAATGCCTTCTTCCAAAATATATTGAAATGCTTCATTGAGACTCTGCCCTTTGTTCTTAAAACTAAACGATTTTTTATGAGAATAGCCATATTCTGGATTCCTTTTGAAAAAATTCTCTAAAGCCAAGGTCTTTTTGTTAAGACCTAAAATAACTGTAGATCTGTAGTTACCGCCAAAAGACGTTCTATATTTTTGGAGTAAATAGTATACAGTAAATTTGAATATAGTAATAAGCAATGAGCAGGTAAAAGCATATATTACAGTTGGTCTTGGGTACACATCCAACTCATGGTAAAGACCAGAAAATGCAAACGCCAGCAATAAAAACAATATAGATTGACGTGCGATTAGGGTTAAAATATTGACAGGCCTGGTATATCTATATACTTCATAAAAACGAGTATAAACAGAAAGCAAAACCCAGCTGATGGAAATGAAAGTTGAAAATGTTAGAAAATCTTCAGGTTTGAGCAAATAATAGTAAGCAACCAAATTTATAATACTTAAATCTATTAAGTATGAAATTGGCCTGAGGTAACCAGAATATCTTCCTTGTTTAAATAAGCTCAAATTTTTTTGGTATAAAAATAGTGTTTAAAGTGATTATGAGTCCTAGTAACTTATTTAAAAATCATTAAAAGACTATTGAAAATATAATTAAATGTAACAATCACCTAGGTTAAGTTAAATTGAAATATTCATTTTTTGAAAATTTTTTAATTATTAAAAAATCTCAATTTAAGTAATTCAATAGCTATACATTTTCTCTAAAGTATTCTTAATACTATTATGGTTATTATTATTCCCTATAAACGAGGTTAGTTTTTTATTAGAGCCTTTAAGAGTTTGTATCTCGTTTTTTCTGACGAATTCAGGATTAATTTTCACTGTAATAGAGTATCCAGCAATATCTTCCATTATATCTAATATCTCTTTTATGTCGATAGCGCTTCCGCTACAGACATTGACAATCTCTGATTTCACATCAGAAACAAGAAGGTCAATATAACATTTTACCACAAAATTTACACTGTTGAACTCTCGGTAAACATTAATATTTCCCAGTTCAATTTCTTTTTTCTTCTCTTGGAAGTGTGAAACTATTTTAGGTATTAAAAATTTACTGTCTTGACCTATTCCGGTGTAATTAAATGGTCTTGTTATTATGATATTTTGTGTTTCAAAATATGTCTTAATCATGTTTTCCATGACTAATTTACTATTCCCATAATGGTTAACGGGCTGAGGGTTCATAGTTTCATCTAGCTCTCCCTCAATATTACCATAAACTGCACCACTACTCGCAATCAAAATTTTATTAGGGCTATAATCTAAATTATCTATGGCCTCAAGCAGATTTAAAGTGCCAAATATATTGACATTGTATATTTGCTGCTTATTTTCAGAAGCTACAAATGAGATAGCTGCTAAATGAACAATATATTTAGGCTTAATACTCTTTAAAATGTTTCCAAGCTCTTTTTTATCCAAAATATTACAACAATAGTGTTTTGGATTATTAGGTGTGCTTACTGTAGTTCCGTATACATCAAACCCCTTATCTAAAAGGTATTGTTCTAAATGAGCACCTGTGAAACCATTAATTCCTGTTATAAATACTTTTTCTTTAGAAAGTTCCTCCATTTTGATTTCTTTCAATATCCTTTTTAACCATCATGTCGCATAATTCTTTCAGAGTCGTTTTAGGCACCCAGTTTAATTGGTTGTTAGCTTTAGTAGCGTCTCCAATCAATAAATCAACTTCTGCAGGGCGATAGAATTTAGGATTAACCTTTATTAACTCTTTACCCGTATTGTCATCAAAACCAATTTCATTTTCTTCCTTTCCTTTCCAGGATATATTTATATCAATTGCTTTAAAAGCTAAAGACACAAAATCCCTGACAGTTTGTGTTTTATTTGTTGCCAGGACAAAGGTTCCTGGCTCATCAATTTGTAACATTCTATACATGCCATCCACATATTCCTTTGCATAGCCCCAATCTCTTTTTGCGTCCATGTTACCGAGTTCTAGCAGCTCTTGTTTTCCTAAATGGATTTTAGCTACGGCATCTGTAATTTTTCTTGTAACAAACTCCTTGCCTCTTAAAGGTGATTCATGGTTAAATAAAATACCGCTAGTGGCAAATATGCCATATGATTCTTGGTAATTTAAAGTCGCCCAATGTGCAAATACCTTTGCAACACCATAAGGACTTCTAGGGTGAAATGGTGTGTTTTCATTTTGGGGAATAGCATGAACTTTACCAAACATTTCTGAAGTTGAGGCCTGATAAAATTTAATTTTTGGATTAATCGTTCTAATAGCCTCAAGTAAATTCATTGCGCCAATACCAGTTATGTGGGCGGTAGCAATGGGTTGAGTGAAAGAAACACCCACGAAACTTTGAGCCGCCAAATTATAAATCTCGTCAGGTTCAATTTCTGAGATTATTCTATAAGCGCTTGATAGATCTATCAGGTCATATTCCAACAATGTCAAATTAGGGTGTTGATCTACACCCAATTCTTCGATTCTCCAAAAGTTTGTTGAACTTGTTCTTCTATAAGTGCCATAAACTTTATATCCCTTATTCAGTAATAATTCTGCCAAATATGCAGCGTCTTGGCCAGTGATGCCTGTTATAATTGCTTTCTTCATTTTATTGATTTTCCTTCCAGTTCTTATATAATTCTTCTATTGTTTCTTTAAATTCCAGTTCAAATCTTTCCACGCTAAATCGTTTTGCATTTTTCCTTATCTCAATTTTATTAAACCTAGCCTCATTATCTTCAAAATATTTTAAAGCATTAATAAGGCTGTCTGCCTCTTGATCTTCAAAGAATATCCCTGTCATTGCTTCTGACACGTTATTTTCACTAGGAAATACCCCTTTAATTGTTTCTAAGGCACCACCTTTTCCATATGCAATTACCGGAACACCACAAGCCTGTGCTTCAATTGGTGCGATTCCAAAATCTTCTTCAGCTGCAAAGATAAACGCTCTTGCTTGCTTTATTAAGACTTGCATCTCTTCTTTTTCAACATACCCTTTAAGTTCGACATTTGAATTTGCTAATTTTTTAATTTTCTTATAATCAGGGCCGTCACCAACGACAATTAATTTTTTGTTCGTTCTTGAGAACGCGTCCACTATTAAATCAATCTTTTTATATGGTACCATTCTTGAACAAGTAATATAATAGTCCTTTGTTTCTGTGGCTAATGTAAATGATTTCGTATCTACTGGCGGGTAAATAACAATGGCTTCCTTGTTGTAAATTTTTTTGATTCTTTTGGCAACGAAATTAGAAATTGCAATATAGTGATCGGGTCTATTCGCTGTTGAAAAATCCCATAATCTTAGCTTGAACAAAAAATATCTTGCAAATAAGCCTTTTATACCTTTGTCAAGTCCTTCTTCCTTTATATACTGCGAATACAGATCCCAAGCGTATCTCACGGGTGAATAAACGTAAGAAATGTGTAATTGGTTCGGTCTGGTTAATACCCCTTTAGCAACTGAAGAAGATGAAGATATAATTAGCTCATAATCTGTTAAGTCTAATTCTTCTATGGCAAGTGGAAAAAGAGGGAGATAATTCCTGTACTTTGTTTTTCCAAAGGGTAAATTTTGGATAAAAGTGTTTTTTGTTTGTTTACCTTTTAATATAATATCTCTATGCTCTTGTGATAGATTATCAATTAAAGAAAAATGGTCAAAATCGTCCCAAATATTAGTAAAGCTTTCAACGCATCTTTCTGCTCCGCCATATACTGTATACCAATCATGGATTAAGGCTTTTTTCATAATAATTCCTCAATTATAGCTGTGAGTTTTATAGTTGCTTTATCCCAACTAAAACGTCTCGAGTTTTTGAGTCCCAATTCTCGGAGTTCATGTATTTTTTCTTTATTCCCGATAACTTCTTTAATTTTGTTTCTAATGCTTTGCGTTGAATATGGGTCAAAATATTCTACTGAATTTCCATATACCTCAGGAAGGGAAGTTACATTAGATATTAGACACGCGCACCCACAAGATTGTGCTTCCAATGGAGGGATACCAAAGCCCTCGAATAAGGAAGCGTAAATGAATAATTCTGCTCTGTTATAAAAATCGATTAACTCTTTATCCGTTAAATAGCCGGTAAAGATAATATTATCATTATTATTTCCACCACTTAAATCAGTTTTAGAAAATGATTTGTTTTTGGCCCCCACGATAACGAGTTTATATTCGGAATCTATTTCATTAAATGATTCTATGACACGTTTCAAATTCTTTCGCGGATCTAAAGAAGATACAGTTAAGATGATTTTTTCTTTTCTCAACTTTTTGTTTATAAATTTTAACGACGGCGCTGCATAGATAACGTCAATTTTGTCATCAAGAATTTTATATGTTTCAACTATATCTCTCTTAACATAATGACTATCGGTTACCACCTTTCGAGAGTTTCTTAAGCTTTTAGGAATGAGATAATTATAGGATTTTTGAAATTGATAAGTGAACCATTTAGGATGATGTCTAAAGGCTAAATCATATAAAAACATCAATTTGTTCTTATACAATACTGGCCCAATTCCGACAAAATTAATTAATAACGGGTTTCCGTTTTTTTTTAAAAAAACAGGTAAGTCTATCTGTTCCCATAATTGACCTTTAAATTTCCCTACAGGAGTAATTCTAATGTCGCTATTTAAATTATTTATCACCTTTTCTTCAGGCAAGACCAAAACCACTTCTTCTTCTCCTATTCGCTTAGGTAATCTATTACATATTTCAAAAGCATATCTTTGAACTCCTGTCATTTTCTGAGTTAAAAACCTTGCATTTATAACTATCATTGATTCCTTTTCGATTGATTAAAAGTTGTTTTTGTGTAAAAAAACATTTGAGAATGCAAATAAACAATTAAAAGTTGTGAATAGGACTATCCCAGTATTTCTTATTAAAATATTTTCTGTCAAAAACACGAGATAGAATAAAATTAAAAAACTAAAATATTCTTTGTCCTTATTTAAAATCGCAATCCTTAGAAAAAATGAAAATGAAATTAGAATTAACAATAATCCAAAAGGTCCGAATGACAAAAAGTAGTCTAGATATTGGTTATGAGTGTTATAATTAAATTCGTCGAATGCCTGAGTTTTAAATTTAGTGTAACACTCATTTAATCGACTCTGTGTGTCCGCTGGGGAAAAACCATATAAAGGAGTTTTTTCTAGAAGAGAAAATGAGCAATTATAAATTGCCATTCGTAAATTATAAGAGTTATACACCTCTTCTTGAGGGTAAACATACCTTGATTCTACAATTTCATTAATTCTTGACTTAATTGGTGAAATATATACTAAAACACTAAAGCCTATTAGAGATACTACGACTACTAAGAGAGCTTGCTTTTTGCTTCTGATATTTTGATAAATTGCTATTAGTCCAACTGCTAGTAATGATAAAATCACACCTTTTGAGCTAGCTAGTGCTATGCCAGCTATTAATATTAATATAAAAGTAAAATTTACCCAAGCTTTTTTAAATCGATTATAAAAAATCAATATTAAAGCGGTTGCCATGAGTAATGAAAAATAAATAACATGCTCACCAATAATTGGTACTAACTCAATACTCTCTCTTAATCTTATATTTATCCAATAAGAGTCATGTTGATTAAGGATATTTTCTATGTTAATAAGTAGAAATATTGCAGTGATCAAAACAGAAGTTACTGATGAACATATAAATATTTGGATAAACCTTTTAATTTGAGCAGTGTTTGTGAATGGTCTCAAAATAAATATTGTAACTGGTATAACAAAAAAGGCTAATGTTTTACTCATAAAATTTATTCCCCTATGAAAATCCTCAGCCCATAAAAGGGAGACCACATATAACAAAAAAGGTAAAATAAATACAATCAAAAATCCTATTGGCTTCAGGCTTATGACTTTATATTTATTATTAAGTATAAAACTGCATAAGGCCCCAGCAATAAAAATCAAAATAGCCATACTTACCATAAATAACGATAAAACAGGCAGAAGTGCGAGCAAATAAATATAAAAGTCTTTGCTTTTTATAAATTTAAGAATATTCATTTGATTATTCTTTTTTGATAATTAATACTATATGGGAGGGCTAAAAAAACCCATATAAATAACATAATAAAAGAAGGAAATGCGTTAAAAGAAATAAACAACGCCAATAGAGCGCCAGTAATTAAATCGTCTTTATTTTTTAAGGAAACAAAAAGTGTTTTTAGTAAAAAGAGGATGAAAATTAAAAAGCCTAAAATACCATATTCTGCCCATACCTCTAAATATACATTGTTAGTAATTCCTCGTATGTTTTTTCTAGCAATAAAATCATCAAACCATACTGAAGGGTTCAGTACAACATTTCTATAATCATTATAATAGTCATAATGGAGGGCAAAATTATATGGTCCAACGCCTACAAACGGATTGGCGACACCTTGTTTAAAAGCTATTCTTCCAGTTATATATCTATCAACTTTAGAGAAGTTTTCAGTGGTAAGATAACTTACAGGTTGAAACATTTTTTTCTTAACATACTTTTGAAAGTATTCTGTTTTTGTGAACGCGAAAAATGCCAATATAATTAGTGGGTAAATTATAAGTATTTTTCCCGTAAACAACTTTTTTCTGTACACGTAAATTAAAAACACAAATGCACTTACCAAAGATATGGTAGACATAGTTGTTATGATCGTACATAATAAAAACCATCCAGATTTGGTATTGCCCCTGAAAAATGCAATTGCTGCAGATAATATTAAATAAAGACCGAAAAAATTACCTTCTTTAAATGTTCCTGATCTTATTATTCCAAATAAGTTTTGAGGCACTGGTTCCATTCCAAATAACCTTATGTACGGTATACCAAATGCTGAAGAAATAAATAAATACCAAGAATAACTGGCCGCCAAAATTGACCCTAAAACCCAATATTTTAAAATATTGTTGTTTTTATTCTTAAAAAAATAAAGGCTGAAAAAAAAAGCTATAATACATAAAGTAACATAACCAAGTCTAAGAAAACTGTCTCCTTTCTCACTTAGTCTAAACGGGATATTTTTTAATTGATAATTATAATCCCAAAGCGCATTTACAGTAAATGACAAAAAAACCCAAAACAAGAACAGGAATAGAATCTTATTTCTTGAAACGTACCAAATGTATTGAATAGGAATGCGCCCTTTCAAAAAATACAACATTATTAATAGTAACAATAATAATTCAGAAATTTTGAAAGGAAAACCTATGTTTATAGTAAGAGCCTGTGTAAAAGGCAAAAAAAACAAGAATAAGTAAAAAAATATAGCGACTTTTACTTTCATGCGGGTGTCTATAAGTAAACCTAATTTGAATAAGTATTTCTTGTTTCAATTATCGATTTATCATCTTAAATTTTTTAATTATTGTTTGTCAGATTTTTAACAAAGTTAAATTTACTTAATTGTTGCTTTCTCTTTTTGCCATAATCATCATTTTCTTCAATAATCTTTGCAATAATTTTCAATGTGTCCGGCCAAGAATAACAAATTGGGCCTAAATCTAATTGTTTATAATCAAAATAAAAACCTAGCTTGTTAGAATATTCTTCAAAATCATGAGCCATAAATACTATAGGCTTGTCTAACATCAGAAAGTCAAAAAACACGCTAGAGTAATCTGTAACTAATATGTCAGTAAATTTAAGTAATGGATAAGGATCAGGATGCGGATAAACATACAAATTATCTAAATTTTTAACTATCTGAGATATTAGATCAAAATCTAAAAAATGAGCTTTAATTACAAAAAGTACGTTCTTGGATTTGCAATAATTGCTCAATTGGATTAGATCTAATTTCGAATCCGAAATTATATCAAGAATAGATTTGTTGAAGATGGTCCGATGCGTCGGCAACCAAGCTATTATTTTATCATATTTATTATCTAAAAATTTCAGTTCTTTAATTTCTGGAAAAAAACTAGTAGATAATTCAAAACCCTCATCAAAACAGATGGTTCTAGCTTGTCTAGCAAGAACAATATTTTCCTGCACTTTATTGTTCCTAAATGACTTAGAAAACGCTTCTATTGAGTTTTCTTTTGCAATTTGACAAGGAGCGTAGAGTACATCACATTTCATGTAATATGAATAAGGAAACCATTTTGATATAAAAACTTTTACTTTTCCCGAAAAATTATTGTCTGTCCAGTCCCCACCATAACCGATTTTTCTCAATGCCATGGCGTGCCATAATTGAATAATTTTTGCGCCACCTAATAATGCCCCGTTTATATCTGACAACTGATGCGACAAATAAGCCTTTGAGGCTCTAAGCACAGTATAGATACCCGAAAGCGAATAAAGGTTCTTTGCGGGTAGCCCAAGTTCATTTAATCTTGACACAACTTCACTATCCTTAGAAATCCATACAAGGTTTTTTTCTTGTCTCGCAATTTCAGAATCGTAATGTTTTATGAAAAAATATTTTGAATTGTCGGCAAAATGTCTGCCCAAAGAAGAACCAATAACCGACAACTTTTTGTCTTTGGGAAACAGTTTTGAAAGCCAATAGATAGGCAGCCCAATGATAATTTTAAAAATAGTTATAAGGTTATTGAGTGCTTGTTTCATCAATTTGATATAGTTTTATTTCGGTCTTGTAAAAATAGTTTTACACCAAATAATCTAATTGCAAATACTATCAATTGCGTGAAAATTAATAACAGAACTATTGAATAGATTGATAAATATTTATAAACAAAAAATAATATTATCAAATGTAGGCATCCAGCCAAAACAACACTATAATTTGCATATTTTTCATAATTAAATGCACCAAGCAAAGGATATCCAATAAAAGTGGACGGAACTAACAATAGAGATAATACGCAAAAATATTTTAATAAATGGGCGCTTTCTGAATAACCTTCTCCAAAAACAAAAGATATTAATTCTAAAGAAAACATAAAAACAATAAAGCTTACAATAAAATTTAGTGTTGTGGCGCCAAGAAAAATTTTCTTAAATAATTTTAAATCTTTTTTCATAACCATATGTGGGTATATAGAATCAGAAAGAGGGGTATAAATTATAGTCATTGCCACATATACCTTTTCGGCCACAGCAAATATACCAGCATAAAATTCCCCTAGTACCAAACCTACAATAAAATTATTTCCTGAAGAATACCCTGCTACTGCCGCTCTCGAAAAAAAATATTGGGTACTTAGATTTAATTGTTTTCTAATACTGTTATAACTGGTTAGATATATTTTTATTCCAAATTCTCGATATGCTAAAAAAAGAGAGAGCAAACCAGCTAAAACGAATCCGGTAGAATATAATAGAGGCACATATATGTAATCATTTTCTGTTTTAATAATTGCAAAAATCAATAAAGTAAATGTCAATTTGGAAACCAGATTAACAAAGGTCACGTGCTTCATTTTCTCCATGCCCTGAAATAACCATATAGGTGTAAATGTTTGTCCAACTACCATTCCAAATCCCATTATATAAGTCTCCTTGTTCTCATATATCATTGGAATTGTATAGATTAGTATTAATAATATACCAAAGGTAATAAGCAATAGTACCGCTTTGATTATCATTATACTGCTGAAAATAGTATTTACCCTATTAAGATTGTGCCTGAAAAGTGAAATCTCTTTTGTGGCTGACAAATTGAATCCGTAATCTGTAATCACGAAAAGTAATTGCATTATAGAATACACCATAACAACTACACCGTAATTAGAAACTCCCAAAACTCTAGCTAAATAAGGGAGCGTCACAAATGGCAAAACTAAATTAACAATTTGTAATGTAGAAAGAGCTAAAAAATTTTTAAAGATTACATGGTTTACAAAAGACTTGTTCATTTAATTTTAGTCACATTAACAAATTAAAAGATTAATTCATTTTAGATCCAAATTCTCTCTTAGCTTTTAAATAATCTTCTTCAAAATCAACCTCAACAAAATTATTGTCTAAAATATCCATAGCATTAATTTCAAACTTCTTTGAATCAATTGCAGCTTGTATGACAAACTCCATATAATGATTTAGTTCTCCTTGCTTAAATGCATTCTCTGCTGTCGATTTAAAAAATGGTATCGTTAATTTACTGAACTTTGCTATACCGAGAAATTCGCCATCAGCAATGTTTGAATCCATTTCTTTAGTAATTTGAATCACTTTATCTGCTTCAAGCAATACTTTCATCTCTTCTTCTCCACATTTTTTTCTTTCATATGGCAATATCATGTCTCCATTTGCCGTAATAAGACTGTCCCAAATACTCTTGTCTGCAAGTGTGTCTGCGTGCAAAAACAAGAAATCTTCGTGTATGTTGCTGGTTTTAAAAGCCATATACAAAGATCCTAAAACATTGCAGTGATCCCAAAATGGATTATATACGATTTCAATATTGTTGTATGTGCTAATGTGATTTTCAATTTTATTACTGTTAAAACCAGTAACAATAATTATTTTTTCTAAATCAAATTTACTTAGCAATTTTAAATTATAATCGAGTAATGTGTCATTATTATCATTTAATGGTAATAGACTTTTTGGAAGATCTGCTGTATAATCCCCTAGTCTACTTCCTTTTCCTGCTGCCAAAATTATTCCAATCATTTTTTATAATGAATTTGTTAAAATGTTATATATTGTATTAGTATCCTGATAACATGGGTCTGCTGAAACGTTTCCTGTTACACTTTCAGATATTTCCTTAATCTGATTTCTTTTAATACCTAAATCTGCAATTGAATAATCTATACTTAGTTCATCTTTTATAAAGGCTATTTTTTCTAAAAATTCATGTACAGCCATATCCAAATCTTCAGCTAAAGTCTTTAGTTCTTTTAAGTTTATTTCAGCTAAATGCTTTAACCACCCTTTATAAATAGCAATTAAACCCTGTGCATGACTAGTATTCGTTAGAGGTCCAATAACGTATTGTATCCTATGAGGTAAGCATGTCGAGCTATATGCTAAATTAAGACCCATTAATGCCGATGATATAGCTATTTTTTCCATAGCATAGATGTCATTATCCTTGCAAGCTGGAATTAAATATTTGAAAATATTTTTAATACAACTAACGGATTGATTTCTAACCAATGGATTGCTTTTTTTAGATATGTAAGTTTCAATAGCGTGGGTTAAACAATCAAAGCCAACCTCTGCTTTTAACTTAAAAGGACAGTTATTATGAAATTTCGCGTCAATTAAGACATTATCTGGCTGTACTATTTCTCCTCTTATTCCTCCTTTTATATTGTTATAGTTATCATAAATTATTGCTCCAAAGGACAATTCTGCTCCAGTTCCTGCTGTGGTGGGAATGGCTGTTACATTTATCTTCTTACCCGGCATATCCGCTTTTTTATAGAATATGTCTCTATAGTCAATACCTTCAAAAGAAACAGAAAGTGCTTTGGCGGCATCAATAACAGAGCCACCACCAATAGCAATAATATTATCGAGTTTCTTATTTTTCAACTCATCGATTATTTGATTTAAATCTTCAAATGGAGCATCTGGTCTTATATGTTTATATATATGTAAATTGCTTGTAAGCCTTAAGTCTTCAAAAATTGAATGAAGATTGAAGTTTTCCATTATAGTATTCGATACTAAAATTACAACTTCAGCACCTAAATTAAATTCTTTAAATATTTCGGTTGAAATCGGAGCAAGTAAAACCTTTGGCTTTAAATAATATTGCGTCATAGATTACTAATTGTTTCAGATGAATAAGATTGGACTCGTTTTCGTATATTCAAATGATCGTTGTATACGGGTAACAGTTTTTGATTTAATCTTTTATAAAAGTCGAAAAACTCACTATAGATTTCATGATTCTCTTTTGAAGGATTAATAATTTTTCTAACTTTAATTATCTTTGATGCAGCCTCTTCAATTGAATTGAATTTATTTAAGCTCACTAGCAATAAAATAAATGCGCCTACGGCTGTGCTTTCAAAATTCTCTATGACTTTGATTCTCTTATTTGTGACATCTGCTTTAATTTGATTTACTATATCAAATCTTGCTAAGCCTCCACTTACAGACATTGAGTCAATTTCAACCCCATTTGAAATTATTAATTGTAATAAATCATTTGAAACAAATGCCGTGGATTCAAACACAGCTCTTGAAAATTCTTTAATAGTGCTACCTCTATCAATCCCAAAAAAAACACCTCGTGCATTTGGGCTTTTAAAAGGTGATCGTTCTCCAAGCATATAAGGTAAGAACACGATTCCATGAGCTCCTATTGAAATTTCATTCGCATTGTTTTCCATTACGGAATAAACATCCTTGTTTTTCTCATCGTAGAATGCTTGCTTTAACCATTCTATAATTCCGCCCCCAAGATTGTTTGATGCACCGATTAAATATTTCTCGAAATTACCTAGTTTTTGTGACAATATTGAGCCTTCTAACTTCTCTAAACCTGAATTTGAAAGAACCCTCACAGAGGTAACAGTGCCAGAAACATCACAAGCGGTATTCTCTTCACCATCATATGAACCAATAACAGCGCATATTGCATCGTATGTCGTAAGGACATATTTGGTGTTGGATCCAAATTTGAAATTGCTTTTTACATTATTTAAAATAGATGTTTCGAAACCTATATCTTCAACTTTTGGAAGTGTTTTTGGATCAACACCTACTTTATTAATAACATTTTTTAAATATGTTTTATTCTCATAAAGTCCCTTACTTGCATTCAAGGAATCTGTAAATATTTCGCCAGTAAAATAATGGTTCAAAAATTCTCCGGCTCCTAGCCAATAACTAACATTATCAAATTGCTCTGTTTTGTTTCTCTTATACCAAAGAGCTTTGGGTATTACCGAGGAAGCTGGGCAACTTAGTTTTGACTCAAGATTTTCTGATCTTAATATTTTCTCAATCTCTTCTGCTTCAGACGCAGCTCTCTTATCTGAAACCATCATAACTTTGGTTATCGGTTCACCAACTTCATTTGCACCATAAATACATGAAGAGCTAGTTGTTGATGTGATAAATTCAATTTTATCGTTTAAAATATCAATAGACGCTATTTCTTCTAAGATGTCTTCCAGTTTTTTTTTCCATTCTTTGGCATCTTGTTCTACTCTGTCACCTATTAATTTTGAATATACCGCTCTAGAAGAAGAGTAGACCTGTTTACCATCTTCATTAAATACTATACCGCGAATTGATTTTAGACCTAAATTTATTACTAGATACATTGATTCTTTATTTTGTATATTTTATTAAATAATCTTCAAAAACTGAGGACAAACCCTCTATCATCATATTGCTAAAAGAAATCTCATTATACAGCTCGTTTTTGGATAGATATAAATTTAAAATATCCATTGTATTTTTCTTCAATTGAGTTGAAACGTTAATTTTCACAACACCATATCCAATAGCCTCTCGTATCACTTTGTCAGGAAGTCCTGTGCCACCATGTAATACAAATAACTGGTCATTGCTTAGGTTAAGACTAGCTTCTCTCAAGATGTCTAATTTAAGCCCATCTAAGTCACTATAAAAACCATGAGCATTGCCGATACCTAATGCCATTAAGTCTATTTCTGTTTCATTGACGTATTTTTGGATTTCGGCTATTTCAGCATAAGATGAACCCTCATCTCCAAAACCATCCTCAACACCAGAAACTTTTCCTAATTCGCCTTCAACTAAGCACCCTTTCTTAGAAGCATAATCTTTTATTATTTTAGAATTTTCAATATTTAAATTAAGATTAAAAGCAGAGCCATCATACATAACTGAATCAAACCCCAAATCGACACAATATTTTATATAATCTAAATCTATACAGTGGTCTAAGTGGAAGTAAGTGAAATTGTTGGAAAATTGTTTGACAATATATTCCATTCCATACTTCTCGTCCAAAAACCGAAGGTACCTTTCTGAAAATTGAACAATTAAAGGTGTTTCAAGTTTTTTTGAAACCAATCTAGCGGCCTCAAGCTGATAGGAGTTTTGTAAATTAAATGCCATTATAGATTTCTCGTTTTTACGAAAATCTGACAATAATTCTTTTAACTTTTGTTTCATTCTTATTAACTTATTGTCTAAATAGTTAGGGTTTTGAATATATAAAACTGCTTATTTCTTGAAATTGAATTGTTTGATGTGTCGCAAAAGTAGTATAATAGATCCCTTTTACAAGATTTGTTTTATTTTTTAAACGAAATTCTTTCAAATTGTATGTTCAATTTCTAAATATAAATTTCCAAGATGATATCTATTTCGTATTTCATCTAGACACTACTGGTAATTAATTCAGATAGATTCTTTTTAAAAAGAATTTATTGTCAATTCAACTTGGTTTTGTATAGTTTTTAAACTGTGATATTTTCGACCATATAAAACACATTTCTTTTCATATTTGTTAGAGATTTCTTCAAGGTCTCCCAAATTTTTTACCAAAATCACATGTTAATGATTTTTTCTAATTTATATCTATTCTCGGTACTCTCTTGATGATCAAAATACTGAACAATTATTAAATTTTTGTCTTCTACTGGTTTAATGTCATAATGCGCTGGCCAACTGTTATGACCTAAAATATTAATTACCATCTTCCTTGCTCTGATATTACATTTTAGATTTATTCAAGTATAAACTCACATGAATTTTCGATAGGTGCTAAGATTCCTTGATAAAGTATATTATACGAGCTCTCTTATCGGATGACCTTAGGATATCTGACATCAAATTCTAGAGAATTTTCTAGTTATAGTGCTCGCATACATGGAACTGCTAATGCCTGTAACAGAAAATCTTATCCTTCCATTTAGCTATAGAGATATTACTCCTGTAGATATATGAGATGTTCTACTTGCAAATCAATGTGGTCGAACATGCTCTAAACTTGTCTTTTTTTCATTATGACTGTTCAGTCCAACAGCTAGCTATTAGGAAAACCCCACAGTTTGCTTAAATTATTATTAACTACTGTTCTGTTTTCAAATAACTGATGCCTTGTTTTTGAATTAAGCTCTCTATATAAAGCCATTCGTCATCTAATTTATGCTTAGAAATAACCCGTTTAAATTTACTTAATTGCGATTTGTTAAAATTAAATATGTTTTTTGGCTTAAACATTTCAACAGACAATTCGTTCTCTTTTTGATCCAAAAAGCGCATTACGTCTTTAATCGCTTCATTTTTGTTTATCATTAAATATTCGTAGCACAGAAATAAATCGCTTTGTAATTCTATGCTTTTAAGAGCGTGATAATTAGACAGAGTATATACAATTGTGAATTTTTCAAAATTAGTCATTAAAAGCCTGTCTTTCCAACTACCAATATTTAGGTTGGGCTTACCCAAAGAATTATTTATCCAAGTGAGTTCACTATTTAAGCTAAAAAAAAGCGTTTTTGAAAAAAACATTGCTTTTATAGTTTTTTTAAATATGTTCGTACTCATTTTACTCACCTTAACCATAGAATTATAAACATCTAAAGGGTGTCTAATAATATGAACATTTTTATTGTTGAATTGCTTTTTTATAATATCTAGATGAAAGTGAAGACGGTTTGTTTGTAGGCAAATTTCTTCTTCTTGATTATTAAATTGATTTATGTAATCCAGCAATTGAACAAATCCGTTTATTCCTTTATTATCTTTGTTCGGGTGTCTTAACAGTAATAGTTTTAATTCAGTTTCCCCAAGGTTGATATATTCGTTCCATAATTCCACATTATGGAGATCTGATTTTTTGCCTTTTTCTTTATTTATAAATTGTGCCAAATAAGGGTTCAAAGGCTCATAAAACACTTTGTAGTTTTCTAATATTGAACTTTTTAGAAGTCCCCAAAAGAAAGTTGTCCCACTTCTATAATAACCATTAACGATGAGTTTTATCGGCATGTATGAATTAATTTAAGAACGTTTTAACCTTGTCTTTTTTGAATAAGTAAATAGCTCCAAGAATATTCCAAAGAATTAGACTAAAACTAGTTGCCAGGGCTGCACCAATCATATTATATTTTGGTATTAAAATCAAATTTAAAATCAAATTTATGACGAATGCTAACACCAATATTATCTGATATACATTTTGTTTCCCGGTCATGTTAAAATACATACCAACAGAACCACAAAACGCGTTTATCGATTGACCAACCAACAAGACCAGTAAGGTTGTTGAGGCGTTCATGTATTCTTTGCCAAACAATTTCAATATAAAATTTGAAAATAAAAAAAGAAATATAATAATGGGAATTGTTAGAATGAATATTAACCTAGTTGAAGCTTTTAATTGAATCTTAAGTTCTTCAAACTTCCTTAAAGAAAACATTTCTGCAATTTTGGGCGCATATACAGCGTTAACGGACGACAGAACTAATGATATAGCAGTAGTGATTTTGATCGCAATTGAATAGTGTGCTATAACGTCATAATCATTATATTTTTTTAGAATTATCACATCAACACTTTGCATTAGAAGTAAAGATACCAAGCTTACAGACATCGGGTAAGATCTGAGAAATATTTTTTTGAAAGAAATATTTTTAATTCGAGTTACCCTTTTAAATTGGGACTTCACGGATAATAATATTAAAGAAGTTATTAGGGCCAAGAATATGAAATTTAACAGAAACACATCTACAATCTCTACCTTTATTTGAAAAAAATGAAAGAGTACCACGGCTATTAAAAAAAAAATAAATCGGAAAATATTCCTCAAATACTCAGATAGCTCTATCATATTTAACCCTCTTAAAGTATCTATATTTAGAATTGTTATTCCATAGAAGAAAAGAATGCTAAACGTCTTTAATATTAGAACATTAATATCAGGTGTGTCAAAGAATTTATCGACAAGACTAAATGACCATAAATTATATACCAATAATATCAATAATGATATTGATAACAATATCAAAACCATCTTTTTATGAATAACAAATAGCGATCCTATTATTTTTTTCCCCTTTAAGTAACCAGAATAATAGATAATAGACTCGTTCATTCCCAGTAAACAAAAAGTCCCAAATAAGCTCAGAATAGATTTGGAAAAATCATAAGCCCCAACATTAGAAGCACTGTAATAGTTTGTAATGAATAATGAAAGTCCAAAAAATAGTACAACACCTAAAACCCGAATCAATAGTACCTTTAGGCTTTTTTTTATTAAAGGATTTTCTTTTATTCTATTGACAAGATCGAACATACAATTAAACTATCATACCAGCAGCAACAGTTTCATTGGTCATTTCGTCAACCAAAATAACGCTACCTGTTGTTCTGTTTTCTCTGTAGGAATCTATCATTAATGGTTTTGTAGTCCTAATCTTAACTTTACAGATATCATTCATGTTTAAAGATTTGTCATCTTCAATTCTTCCTAGAGTTTCAATATTTATCTTATAGACTACGTCCTTTATCATTGCTTTTTCTTCATTGGAAGTGTGCCTTACCAAATACTTTGCCCTCGGTTTTGCTGGTTCATTATGTAACCAACATAGCATCATCTCAATATCTTGACTTGCTTCGGGTTTATTATTAGTACGTACAATCATGTTACCACGACTAATATCGATATCATCCTCTAATGTCATTGTAACAGACATTGGCGCAAAAGCTTCTTTAAATTCACCTTCAAAAGTGTCTATTTTCTTTATTTTAGAAGTAAAACCAGATGGCATTGCTGTAATTTCATCACCAACCCTAAACACTCCACTTGCTACTCTACCAGCATAACCTCTATAGTCTCTGTGCGATTCGTTTTGAGGGCGAATTACAGTTTGTACAGGAAAACGTGCATCAATTTTGTTGATATCACTACTGATGTGAAGCGTTTCTAACGTATGCAGCAATGGTGCGCCTTGGTACCATTCCATATGCTTAGAACGGTTAACAACATTATCTCCATTCAATGCGCTTATGGGTATAAAACGAATGTCTTTAATCAATAATTTGGACGAAAATTGCTCGAATTGGTCAATTACTTTGGTATAGGTTTCTTCTGAATGATCGACCAAATCCATTTTATTGATGCAAACTATGATGTGTGGAATCTGAAGCAACGAAGCAATAAACGCATGGCGTTTTGTCTGTTCTATGACCCCATGTCTAGCATCGACCAAAATAATGGCTGCATTTGCAGTTGAGGCACCAGTAACCATATTGCGAGTGTATTGAATATGTCCTGGAGTATCTGCTATGATGAATTTACGCTTTGGTGTGGTAAAATATCTGTAAGCAACATCAATGGTAATTCCTTGTTCTCTTTCGTCACGCAAGCCATCTGTAAATAAAGCTAAATCAACTCCGTTATGACCTTTTCTTTTACTCGTGTTTTCAATGGACTCCAATTGGTCTTCAAAAATAGATTTTGAATCGTATAGCAATCGACCGATGAGCGTACTTTTGCCATCGTCCACACTACCTGCTGTGGTAAAACGTAATAATTGATTATTATCTATCATCTTTTTCTCAATGAGATGCTGAAACAAGTTCAGCATGACAATTTATTTAAACCCTTAAAAATACCCTTGTCGTTTTCTGTCTTCCATTGCAGATTCCGAACGCTTATCATCGGTTCTGTTGCCGCGCTCCGTTTGTCGCATGGTGGATACTTCGTTTACTATTTTTTCTAATGTGTCTGCTTCTGACTCTAACCCTCCTGTAATTGTAATATCACCCAGCGTTCTGAATCTGATTTTTTTATGTTGAATTTCCTCAGAATCTTCCAACTTTAAAAATTCAGAATTTGGTATCCATGAATTATGTCTCCAAACCACTTCTCTTTCATGGGCAAAATATAAACTTGGAATGGATAGATTTTCTTTCAGAATATAATTCCAAACATCCATCTCTGTCCAGTTGCTTATTGGGAAAGCTCTAAAATGTTCTCCTTCAAAATGTTTTCCGTTAAAAATGTTCCACAGTTCTGGACGCTGATTTTTTGGATCCCATTGTCCAAAATCGTCTCTATGCGAAAAGAATCGCTCTTTGGCTCTTGCTTTTTCCTCATCACGTCTTCCGCCTCCAATGGCACAATCTATTTTGTTGGTTTCAATTGCATCTAAAAGTGTAGTGATCTGAAGTGAGTTTCGAGTGGCATTTTTTCCCCGTTCTTCGGCCACACGTCCATCGTCAATAGCCTCTTGAACTGAACCCACAATGAGATTGACTCCCAATTCTTCAATAAGTTTGTCTCTAAATTGAATCGTTTCAGGAAAATTATGACCAGTATCTACATGCATTAAAGCAAATGGAATTTTCGCCGGATAAAACGCTTTACGCGCCAAATGTGTTACTACAATTGAGTCTTTTCCACCTGAAAACAAAATGACAGGATTCTGAAACTGGGCCCAAACTTCCCTTAGCACAAAAATGGCTTCGCTCTCTAATTCGTCTATATAGTTTAAGTAATATTTAGACATCTTTAAGTTTTAATTTTTCGGCGATGGTTTTCATAATTTTTTCAACAGCCTCTTCAACAGATTCTGCTTCAGTTCTTATCTCTACATCTGGCTGTTCTGGCGTTTCGTATGGTGCCGAAATTCCGGTCATATTCTTTATTTCTCCACTTCTAGCCTTTTTGTACAAACCCTTTACGTCTCGCCTTTCACATTCTTCCAAACTTGTATTCACAAAAATCTCGACAAAGTTAACATCTTTAACGACAGAGCGAATAGCTTCTCTATCTTTTTTATAAGGTGAAACAAATGCCGAAATCACAACTAGACCTGCGTCCACCATTAAATTAGATACCTCAGCGATACGCCTAATGTTTTCGGTTCTGTCTTTTGGCGAAAAACTAAGATCTTTGTTTAGGCCAGTTCTTACATTGTCTCCATCCAAAATGTAGGTCTTAACATCTTTTTTGTTCAGCTCTATTTCCAGAGCATTGGCGATTGTAGATTTACCAGATCCCGACAGACCCGTGAACCAAATTAGAAAAGACTTATGATTATTTGATATTTCCCTATCGGCACGTGAAACCCCAAAATTATGTGACGTAATATTCTTACTCATTAAAATTTATTATCTCTTTCCGATAAACCGTAATTTGCACGATACCAGATTTTTTCGTGAAGATAGTACAATGCCATTTTTGTAACAACCTCAACAGCACCAATTTTTAGTCCCGTAACTGGGTTGCCTGTAATTATCCACGCAATTAACATGGTGTCTAAAGTTCCTACAATTCTCCACGTGATTGTTTTATATATGTGACGTTTATTGGCGTTTTTTATTGTTGAATTAAACCAAAATCTTTCATGAAAATAATATAATATCATTTTTGTAACCACTTCTATAAACCCAATCTGAATACCAAACAACGGACTGCCAGAAATAAGCCATGATAGAATTATGGTATCCAAGGTACCGATAACTCTCCAAGTAAAGGTCTTAAGAATATGTCTTTTGCGTGAATTATCTTTCATTTAAGACACTATAAACCATGGGTTTAGTAGATTTTCTTTGTTGTAAAGCAGCGGTTTATTGGTTTCTTTAGAAATTACTTGGACGCCAACTGCATTGCAAATTGCTTGCCCGGCTGCGGTGTCCCATTCCATTGTAGGTGCGAATCTTGGATAAATATCTGCTTCCCCTTCAGCAATTAGGCAAAACTTTAAAGAACTTCCTTTTGAAACTATTTCGACGTTATTTTTTTGTGCTTTTAAATCTTCAACATAATCCAGGGTTTCTTGGTTCATGTGAGAGCGACTCCCAACAACTCTAATTTTTGATTTTGCTGAATTGGATTTATTCAAGCTTTCAACAGTCTCGAAAATTTTAGAGATTTCCATATCGTGTGAATCCAAAACTTTTTTGAAAGCTTGTTTTTCTTCAACATTGCCAACATAAAGTGTTTTAGTAACTGGAACATAAATCACTCCAAGAACTGGTTGTCCGTTTTTTACCAAGGCAATATTTACTGTAAATTCTCCATTACGCTTAATAAACTCTTTGGTGCCATCAACAGGATCCACAATCCAACAGGTTTCCCATGTTTTTCTTATACTGTAATCGGTTTGCTTATTTTCCTCGCTTATGATTGGAAATTCTGTATTTCTTAGATACGAATTGATTACTGCATTGGCATTTTTGTCCGCCTCTGTTAATGGTGACTTATCATCTTTATACTCTACGGCAATTTCAGAATCATAAATCTTCATTATAGCTTTACCAGCATCTAGGGCCGCTTTAATTGCTATGTTTAGATTGTTTTTTGACGTAAGATTGCCTATGCATTGAGCGAGACTTTCTTTCCAATTAGGAATTTCAATATTTAATTCTCTCTGGATTTTTGAACTGTCCAAAACGCTATAATTAGGTCTGATTGCCGGTGTGGGATAAGCCTTGGATAGAATTTTGTTCAATTTAATTTTATTGTTACTTAAATTAAAAACCTCTTTTGCAAAATCGTGCCAACTACACTGTCCTCTGTTACTAAAATGATACATGCCATAGTTATTGCTTTGAGTATATACAAATTTTAATATGGCGTCCGCCAGATTTTTAGCGTATGTTGGACTACCTATTTGATCTCCAACAATGCTTAATTCATCTTTTTTTTGTACAAGGTTGAGCATTGTTTTCACAAAATTACTTCCGTATTCTGAATACAACCAAGATGTTCTGATAATAAAGTGTTGGTCTAAAATTTCAGTGACAATATTTTCTCCTTCGAGTTTGGTTTTGCCATAAATTCCTAAGGGGTTCGTTTTAGAGTTTTCAGCATAAGGTATGGAACGTTTTCCGTCAAAAACAAAATCTGTTGAAATGTGAATTAATATAGCTCCATTTTTCAGGCACGCATTAGCTAAGTTTTTTGGACCTTCAATATTAACTTCAATTGCTTCGTCAATATTGGTCTCTGCTTTATCTACCGCTGTGTAAGCTGCACAGTTGATACAATAGTCAATTTTGTATACTGAACTAAAAAAAGAATTTACTTTTATATTGTTAGTAATATCTAATTCTGTAGATGATTTAAAAATGAACTTAAAATTCGAATATTTTGAGGATGCATCTCGAATGCACTGCGCCAACTGGCCACCTTTTCCCGTGACAAGTATGGTTTTCATGATTTTAAATCTTTAAAATTTGGTAACGATAAATCTTTTTCTGAAAGAATAAATTCTTTTTCTGATAATCGCCAATCGATATTGAGAAGTGGGTCATTGTACATAATTCCGCTTTCTGAACTTTTATTGTAATAATTATCACATTTGTAGCTAAAAAGTGTCTGGTCTTCTAAGACCACAAACCCATGGGCAAAACCCCTAGGTACGAACAGCTGATTTTTGTTTTTTTCTGAAAGTTCTACTGAAAAATGTTTCCCGAAAGTTTCTGAATTTTTTCTGAGATCCACAACTACATCCAACACGCTTCCCTTAATAACCCTTATTAATTTGGCCTGAGCGAATTCTCCTTGTTGAAAATGTAAACCCCTAAGCACACCTTTTGAGGAAAGTGATTCGTTGTCTTGAACAAAACAAATATCTAAACCTGTTTTATTCTTGAATTTTTCCTGATTAAAGCTCTCCATAAAATAACCGCGTACATCTTTAAAGATTCTTGGTTGAATTATAAAGCAACCCTCTAAACTTGTTTTAACGACTCGCATATTATTACTTGGAAATGATACTCAATAAATGTTTTCCGTATCCACTTTTTATCAATGGTTTTACAATTTTTTTGAATTGTTTTGTGTCAATATAGCCCATTTTGTAGGCCGCCTCTTCTATTGCTCCAATTTTTAACCCTTGCCTTTCTTCAATTACCTGAACAAACTGGGATGCCTGCATAAGCGATTTAAAAGTTCCCGTGTCTAACCAAGCTGTGCCTTTGTCCAAGACGCTAACCTTAAGCTTACCTTGTTGCAAGTATATTTTATTAACATCCGTTATTTCAAGCTCTCCCCTTTGACTGGGTTTTATGTTTTTAGCAATTTCTACAACAGAATTGTCATAGAAATAGATTCCGGGAACCGCAAAATTAGATTTTGGTTTTTTTGGTTTCTCTTCTATAGAAATGGCTATTCCGTGACTATTAAAATTGACTACTCCATAACGTTCTGGGTCAAGAACATGATAGGCATAAATGATTCCGCCATCTGGATTATTGTTTTTCTGAAGCAAATCTGCCAATCCAGTGCCATAAAATATATTATCCCCCAATATGAGTGCCACTTTATCGCTTCCTATGAAATCTTCTCCTATAACAAATGCCTCAGCTAATCCGTTAGGTTTTTCTTGGACTGCATATTCAAAATGGCAGCCATAATCTTTTCCATCACCTAATAATTTTTTAAAAAGCGGAAGGTCACTCGATGTTGAAATAATAAGTATTTCTTGTATTCCTGCCCACATCAATGTTGAAATGGGGTAATAAATCATAGGCTTGTCGTAAATAGGCATTAGCTGTTTACTCACGGCTAATGTAAGTGGATGAAGTCTAGTGCCTGAGCCACCAGCTAAAACAATACCTTTCATTTCTTATACTTTTTTAAATACCAATTTACTGTTTTAATAATACCTGTTTCAAAATTTTCATTAGCTTCCCAGCCAAGCTCATTTTCAATTTTATTGGCATCAATTGCGTACCTATAGTCGTGTCCTGGTCTATCCTGAACAAAAGTAATTTGCTCTGCATACGGAACAGTTTTCGGTTTTAATTTATCTAAAATATCACAAATTTTATTTGCTATGTATAAATTGTTTCTTTCGTTTTTACCTCCAATATTATATGTTTCTCCTGATTTACCTTTGTGAAAAACCAGGTCTATACCAGCACAGTGGTCTTCCACATACAACCAGTCTCTTACATTTTTTCCATCACCATAAATTGGAATCTTCTCATTGTTAATAGCTTTTCTTATAATTGTTGGAATCAACTTTTCGTCATGTTGTTTAGGCCCATAATTATTACTGCAATTAGTTGTCACTACATTCATTCCGTATGTATGATAGTAGCTTCTAACTATAAAGTCCGATGAGGCTTTTGACGCACTATATGGGCTATTGGGAGCATAAGGTGTCTGTTCTGTAAATAGCCCTTTTTTGCCTAAACTACCGTAAACTTCATCAGTTGAAATATGGTGGAATCTAGCATGTTCCATACCTTTATTGAAAATGAACGGTGCTTTCATCCAGAAATTTTTGGATACGTTTAATAAATTGAAAGTACCGTTTATATTTGTTCTAATAAATGTATTTGGATTTTCTATAGAGTTATCCACATGAGATTCTGCAGCAAAATGAATGACCCCAGATATGCTATATTTTTTAAATAATTGGTTTAAGAGCGCTGTATCGCAAATATCGCCTTTTACAAAAGTATATCTGTTGTTTCCCTCTAGTTCTGATAAATTAGAAAGCTCACCCGCATAAGTGAGCTTGTCTAAGTTTATTATACGAACAGTTGTATGATTTTTTAAAAAATAGATAATGAAATTCGAGCCAATGAAGCCCGCTCCACCAGTAACCAAAATAGTCATACTCTATTTTTTTTATACCTCGTAAGATAGGTATTTAAAGAAAGAAACATAAAAAACAAGAGCATTGAACTCACAAGGAATAATGGCAAAATAAACTTATAGCTTTCCGTTATGCCGTGCACCTCAACTCCTTTCGAAGGAAAGTCAGAAATCACATTTAGAATATTTGATTTATTTGCCCGTTGATTATTTAATTCCACTAACTTAGTTTTCAATTCTTCCATTTTGTCAATTAAGGCAATCTCCTTGTTTTCTTTTGTGCCATTTTCTCCTAAACTAATTGTTGTGCCTTCCATTGGGCGATCTAACTCTTTCATCATTACCTTTTTGTAGAATAATTGCAATGAGTCAATTTCAACTATTTGTTTTTTGTAAAGACTGTCTTGTAGTTGTATATTAATTTCACTTATGTCTTTTTGAAGATTAAAATATTCATTTTTTGAAATGGAATTAATAATAGCAGGTTGTGATTTTTTGGCAATCATTTTATCGGTTGCAATCACAGAAACAGTGTGGAAACGGGCATCATAAGAGTTAAAATTTTCAAGATATGCTTCTATATCAATAGCTTTTTGAGTTGTTGTATCCAAACTACGAACAAATCTATCAAACAACAATATTTTTTGGTTTTCATCAGAATAGGATTCGACACTAAATTCTTTTATAAATGCCGATTCACTTACAGGAATGTTCAAAGCTTCCGCAAGTGCTGTTGAGTCTTCAGCCTCCGCTAATTCATTATAAAAATCTATGTTATTATATAATTGTTGAACACTGTTAAAATTGGGTTCTAAAACCATGGTTGATATGTATCTCGTTTCAGTTTTTGTGTCAACAAAATACCCTACTAAAAAACCTATAATACCAACGATTGCAAATTTGACTAGATGTTTTTGGATAAAAAGCAAAAACAAAATAATAACATCAAATACAACTTTAAAAATACTTCCTATAAATTTTATCAAACGATTAAAGGCGTCTCCAATAATCTTAAACAACTGCCCTAAGTCAACTTCTTCGTTCTGTGACTCTTTTGGTAATTTCTCACTCATATTTTAAGAATTGAATATTTGTTCTAGTATTTTTTTTGTTATTACATATGTCGGTTTAACACCAGAGGCTCCCAAACCACCGGAAGCTAGAGTGCTCCCAGTTTCTAAAGGGTTATCACTAGCATAATAAGCATATCTCACTTTGACATCTTCATTAATACTCCCTCTAACTTTAGCGGCGGCTTGTATCGCTTTTTGGTAATGCGCACCTTCCATTTCCAGCCCAATCACATTCCAAGTTGAATTCTTAAAGAATTTTAAGATTTCTTTGTTCTGTAAAGATGTGCCTAAAACAGTGACCATTGTGCCCTCGTAAACATCTACTCCACAATCCTCTAGACACATTTTATTGAGTTCGTTATTAAAAGGGTAATTATCCGCTGTACCCTCAAAAATGTGTGCTGAAGGAATCATTATATCTCCCTTTCCTCCTTCTAAAATGCCTGCTTTTCCCATTATAGAAATGGACTTCACATCTAAATGAACTTGCCTGCCCTCAACCTTTATAGGTTTTAAAAACTCGTCTAATGTTTCATAAGCTTGCTCTCCAAAGGCATAATCCATAACAAATATAACTGCTTTCTTTTCTTTTTCAGTTTCAGAATATTTGAAATTTGTTTTGGAAAAGTCTATTCTGTCCGTATCAAATATTTGAACATCGATATTAGTACCTGAAGTATCTTTTATATAAATCATGCCATTTTGCAACGCTGCTTTATTCACTTTATTGCGCATGGCGGCATTTTTGGAATTGCTTAAAGCGGCATAAACTTCAAAAATATCCTTTTTAGCATCCACACCTTTTAATGTGGTGTGCGTAAATATAGAGTTCATAACACTATGCATATTGGCACTTATAATGTGAATAGGCCGCTCAAGCAATCCATTTTTATGGAGTACTGTTTTAATGGTGTTTGCCCAAATTTCTCCATGAATGTGATGACCTAAGCGTTCTCGCAATACTGGACTAAAAGTAATCGTTCTTTTGTTGTTATTTATTGTCTCTTCAATAGCTAACTTACCTAGCCAATATACTATGTGCAACAAACGCTCCGGCTGCTCTGTTGTTGCAAACTTGGGGTATGCCTCGGTAAGCTCATTAAATGTTCTTCCCAAAATATTAGCTGTATGAGTTATAGCTATTTCTCGTTCTTTTTGCGTGAGTTTTTTTCCTTTCTTCACAGCAGATTCAAGTTTTATCCAATCTCTAACCGTGGTACCTTCATCGTCAATAATTACACGTTTACTTATTTTGTGCGATTCAACGAAAAGAAAAGTGAGGTGTGTAAGAATATCATAAATCTCTGAGCGTCCTCTAGTAATTTCAATATTCATTTGCTCGTCATCTATACGATAACAATTTCGCCTCCTTTTCGGTGGAATTATAGGCGTGAAATGAGAATTTGTATAGCCTTCGTCACTTGTAAGATTAATGAATGTACATTCTTCAATACCATGAGGTAAACGATCTACAACGTACAATAACCCGTCCAGTTCCGCCTTTTCGTCACCTATTGAACCATAGATTTCCGGTCTTAAAAGCAAAAGGGATTCTCTTAGTGTCTCACCTGAAACACCCATGGGCTTATAAAACCCTCGATTAAAAAGGTGTCGCATGGTAATGTACATACGCTCAATTGCATTCGAACTCTCTTGAGCTCTCGTTCTTTCATGTCTTTTTATTCGGCTCATATCCGTATTTAGCGTGTAAATATAGGTTTATTTGATTAATTTTTGTTGATGAAGTGCGTCTGCAATTTTTCTGTCGTTGGCCAACCTTGGAATTTTATTTTGACCACCTAATTTACCTATGGATTTCATATAAGTTTGAAATCCGTCTTTTTTCACTTTTGATATTTTCAATGGCTTAAGAACTTTTCCCTTTATCAAATCAAAATAATAGCTGTTTTGTTGCTGTAGCGACGTGTCTAGGTTATCTATAAAACCATCGAGATTATCGGGTTCATTTTCGAACTCAATGAGCCATTCGTGGTATGGTAGACCTTTTTCTGGATTAATCTGTGGCGCAACTGTAAATTCATTCACGGAAATTAAAGTGTTCTCAGTAGCTTCTTTTAGGGCTTGCTCAACTTCCTTTCCTATAACATGTTCTCCAAATGCCGAAATAAAGTGTTTTATTCTACCGCTAACAACTATACGATACGGTTTAAGCGAGGTGAACATTACCGTATCTCCCAGGTTATAAGCCCAAAGCCCAGCAGTGGTTGAGATGACCATCACATAATTAACATCGATTTTAACATCTTTAATGGTTATTCGCTCAGATTTATCATCAAAAAATTTATCGGCTTCAACAAACTCATAAAATATACCTGAGTTGAGCTGTAGCAACATACCTTGTTCGTTCTGTTTGTCTTGAAACGCAAAAAATCCTTCACTCGCAGGATACAGCTCTATACTATCTACCTTTCTTCCGATTAAGCTTTCAAACTTGGCTCGATAAGGTTCATAATTAACACCACCAAAAATGAATAGGTTAAAATTCTTGAAAATCTCACCCACTTTTTTTCCTTTTTTTTCTATGAGTTTTTCGAAATACATTTGTACCCACGATGGTATCCCAGAAATCACTGTCATGTTTTCATCCATGGTTTCTTCAACTACAGCTTCAACCTTTGTTTCCCAATCCTCAATGCAATTGGTCTTTAAACTTGGCATTCTGTTTTTTTGAAGATATTTTGGAACATAATGCGCTACTATGCCTGAAAGTCTTCCGAGTTTTATGCCGTTCTGTTCTTCCAAAACTGGACTTCCTTGAAGAAAAATCATTTTACCATCAACAAATTTGGAGTTACCTGTTTCATTAATGTATAGTAAAATGGCATTTCTAGCTGCATTTACATGAGTCGGCATACTTTCAGCCGTGATAGGAATATATTTAGCTCCTGAAGTAGTGCCAGATGTTTTGGCAAAATAGAGCGGTTTTCCTTTCCAAAGCACATCTGCTTCTCCTTTTACTACACGCTCGACATAGAGTTTTAAATCTTCGTAATCTCTAATCGGTACCGCGTTTTTAAAATCTTCATAAGAATTTATAGATGAAAATTCATGGTCCTTACCAAACGAAGTGTTTTTTGCCTCACCTATTAAATGTTGAAAGACTTTTTGTTGGGTTTCAACAGGTTTTGAAGCCCACCGCTTAATACGAAAAGCAATGAATTTAGCAAATGGTTTTGATAGAGAAGCTTTAAATGACGGCATTACTGAAAATCAATAAAATTAGTTGGGTTCACGGGATAACCTTTACTCCAAAGTTCAAAATGCAAATGTGGCCCTGTGGTTAAATCACCGGTGTTTCCTGACATCGCAACCACCTCACCTGCTTTTACCAAATCGCCTTGTGATTTTGTAATTGAAGAATTATGCTTATAAACAGAAATGAGCTCTTGATTATGTTCGATTATAACAACATAACCGGTTTCTACTGTCCATTCGGCAAAAATGACTGTACCATCAGCCGTGGCTTTTACCGGTGTATTGTTTGGCACGACAACATCCACTGCGAAATGCTTATCTTCAATGTTATATGATTCTGAAATTGTGCCATTTACGGGTGGAAACAGTATATAGTTAGATTTGTCTCCGGCACCCTCAAATAAGTTGTATTTATCCTCTTTATCAACCTTCTCCCTTAAAATTGAATCTTCTTTATTCGTAGTTACGTCAATGATGCCAACATCATTTTTAGCAGCCTCTATTATAGAGTCCCTGTCGAATTCTACAGTAGAAACATCTCCTGTTAAAACTTTTCGGATTGAGGCGTAGTATTGCTTGTTTAGCTCTAATTCATTCACTAGGGAGTCAGTCTTGTAATTTAGATTAGATGCCTGTTTTTTTAATTGTGTAGAAGAATATCCTGGAATATATTCTCTAAGCGGTGTAAAAGCGATAAGTAGAATCGTGAAAAAAATCAGAAAAATAGCCGAAAGAGACACTAGTACAAATACGTTTAGCCTAGTGAGTTTAATAGCAAAGCGTTCTTCAAAAGTATCTTCGTTAAGCACGACCAAACGGTACTTGTGAAGCAGCTTCTTGGCTAGTTTCTTATCTTTCTTTCGCTTTTTTGCCATTAAAACAAAATTAGTTAAAATAGTGAAATAGCACGCTAATAAAGTCCTAAAGTTCAATTTAGAATACCGTTATTAAACTTTAATTACTAACTTTGCAATCTAAATCTAAAGTTATGAGTTTAAGCATAATCCCTTTATGGATAGGATGGCCACAAGTGGTCTTGATAGCAGTAGTTGTGCTATTGTTGTTTGGTGGCAAAAAAATCCCTGAATTAATGAAAGGCCTAGGAAGCGGTTTAAAAGAATTTAAAGACGCTAGCAAAGAGAACGATTCAACGTCTAAGGCGAAAGAAAAAGAATAAAAAAACCTATAGATAGTAAAAAAGCCAACTCAAATGAGTTGGCTTTTTTTGATTTAAATATCTTATTTAATTTCAATGGATTTTATGATAGCTTCCAGTTCAAAAATATATTCTCGTTTCTGTAGCGATGGTGCGTATACGTATCCGTCTGCAATGAGATAGCGATTATTAATTTTATCTTCAATAGCGTAGGTTACAAATGGTCCAGCCATGTATGCGCCTTTAACTTCCCAAACACCCCTAACCTCATAAGCGGGCTTATTGTCAATTATAGTTTCAAAAAGTGATGGTGCATAGGCATCTTCCACGGTCATGTAAATATCATCCTCACCCGGGATTTTTGTCTTGGTGACCTCATCTCTCATTTTTATAATGTCTACAATAGTACTATCTTCTTTACTAATAGTTTCTAGCGGAACTTCGTAAAACATGAGATCCATTGTTTTGGTGTTGCTTAAGCTCTTTCGAACCCAGAAAAAATCATCCGTAGATTTACCAATTTTATAAGCCGAAGGAATATCAATTGTGAAACCAAGTTTGGTTTCCATAGCATTATCATCCAATAGAGATTTATTGATGCGTCTTTGCTTTTCTTTTACTTCCTCTTTATTAAAAGCGTCAATGATTTTGTCCTCATTAGCTTTGAGCACATCAATAATTTCAGCATTAGTTTTTCCACTTACTATAACAACAGTTTGAGGTTTTGCAAAAGCATCTTCTGCAATCCTGGCAGAAGCTTCATCTGTACCTTTCTCTATTTTTAAAACTATGCGACTGTAAGCGGCAAAGCCCGTAAATACTTCTGGCGGAATCTGACGCATTGAAAATAACGGCTCGTCCTGTGGCAATCCCTCTAAAGGTGCCGCAAAAATCGTTCTGATTTCCTCGCCTACGCTACCCTCCCATAGTTGATTGTCCACAACAACTGAAATATTATTGAGATTACCATTGGAGTCTGGCAAATATCGTTGATCCCCTTTTTTATTTTCCTCGCCACAGGATAATAATAAAAAGCAGCACAACACGGTGTAAAAAACTTTCATAACTAATATTTTCTTGGTTTTCATTTAATTAGAAATAACCAATGTCATTCCTATTTTAAGTTTGTTACTACTAATATCGTTCCAATCTTTGATATTTTGAACAGAAACTCCAGAAAATTTTTGTGCAATGCTCCAAAGCGAGTCACCTGATCTTACTTTATAAACTTTCTTGCCGTCAGTATTTACTACTTTTCTAATGGGTTTTGTGGTAGCGCTTACAATTGGTTTTCTGGGATAAATTGTAAGTCTTTGGCCAATTTTTAGATTATTGCTTCTTAAGCCATTCCACTGTTTTAATTGACTTACTCTTACACCATATTTTCGAGCGATTTTCCCGAGGTAATCTCCATTTTGAACACGATATCTTATTTTGCTTTCAGCATTAAAAATCTGCGGTAATGGTTTTTCGCGTTCATTCAATTCCTTGTTGACATATTCATATATCTGTTTTTCGTTTGAAACAAACACACCAACTGCCTCTCTAGGTAATCTTAAAGTATAGGTTTTTCCTTCTACTTTTGGAATAATATCCAATTTATAGGAGGGGTTTAAAAACTGTAATTCTTCAATTTTCACGCCTGTGGTTTCAGAAATTTGATCTAACGTAATCATTTGTTTAATGTGTACAGTATCGGTTTCAATAAGTTGAAACGCTGGTCGTTCAGGTTTAAAACCGTGTTCTTCGGCATACTCAAAGATGTACATTGTCGCAAGAAAAGCGGGCACGTATCCTGCGGTTTCTCTTGGTAAATTCTGTCTAATATTCCAATAATTTCTATAACCACCAGAACGCCTTATGGCTTTATTCACATTTCCTGGACCCGAATTGTAGGCCGCCAAAGCCAAATCCCAATCACCAAAAATTTTATATAACCTCGATAGATATTGAGCAGCAGCAGTCGTCGACCTTATTGGGTCACTGCGTTCGTCGACATAGCTGGTTACATCCAAATCGTACTCTTTTCCTGTACCAAACATAAACTGCCATAAGCCTGTTGCTCCAACCCTTGATCTTGCTCTTGGTTTTAGAGCAGATTCCACTATAGATAAATATTTCATCTCAAGTGGAATATTGTAATTATCAAATTCTTGCTCGAACATCGGAAAATAAAAATGGCTAAGTCCCATAAGGCGCTCTAATGATGACCTTCTGTATTTAAGATAGCTTTTAATAACACTTTCTAAAGACGAATTATACTCCACGTTAAACGGGGTTCTTGCATTTAGACGCTCCAATCTTGCTTTTAAAGTGTCTGTTGAAAGTTCTGGGTAATCTACATCTTCATAGTTTAACTCTGTTACCGATTTGTAAATCGTATCAAAAAGTGTGTTGCTATATAGTTCTTCAAGCCATTTTTCATCTAGTTCTGCCGCCTTAGGTAAATCTTCCAAATTTTTTATGGATATGGAGTCCAGCTCTACGGGAATTATATTCTGTGAGTTAATGATTTTACCATCAATAACTGAATCTTTAGTAGTTTTTAAAACTACTTTTTCTTTGCTCGTACTGTCGGTTTTGGTTTGTGAAAATCCACAAACCAAAAAGGTACAAAAGCAAAATGCCAAAAGTTTATTGATAGCCATAGTTCACTTAAAGTTTATCCAATGTAATTCTGACATTTTAAACGTCAAAGGCTCTAAAATAGTGTTTTTTAGCAATTTATTTTAAAATTGCTGCAATTCCTGGTAATGTTTTTCCCTCAAGACTCTCTAACATTGCGCCACCACCAGTGCTGACATAGCTCACCTTGTCTTCGAAGCCAAATTGTTTTACTGCAGCTACAGAGTCGCCGCCTCCAACTAAAGAAAACGCGCCGTTTTTTGTTGCTTTTGCAATAGAATCTCCTAGCTCAACGGTTCCTTTTGCAAAGTTTTCCATTTCAAAAACTCCTAATGGCCCATTCCATAATATGGTTTTGCACTGATTCACAACATTATCAAAAATTCGGATAGAATCCGGTCCAGCATCCAGACCCTGCCATCCATCTGGTATTTGTCTTACGTCGCAAACTTGCGTGTTAGCATCATTTGCAAAAGCATCAGCTGCAATCACATCTACAGGTAAATGAACTTTTACTCCTTTAGCTTCGGCCTGTTCGAGAATATCAAGTGCCAAATCCATCTTGTCATCCTCACAAATTGAATCACCTATCTTTCCGCCTTGAGCTTTAATAAAGGTAAAGGTCATCCCTCCTCCAATTATTAAATGATCTACTTTGTCCAAAATATTTTCAATTACTGTGATTTTAGATGACACTTTGGCTCCGCCAAGAACAGCTAAAACCGGTTTTTCTCCATCTTCCATAACTTTTTGTATGCTTTCAATTTCTTTTGCCAATAAATATCCAAAACATTTATTGTCTGGAAAAAATTGAGCAACAACAGTTGTTGAGGCATGCGCTCTATGTGCTGTACCAAACGCGTCATTTACGTATATATCGCCTAGTTTAGACAGTTGTTTAGCGAAATCCTTGTCTCCAGAGGTTTCCTCATCTTGAAAGCGTAAATTTTCTAGTAATAATATTTCGCCAGGTTGTAGATGATCAGCCAGTTTTTGAGCCTCCTTCCCAACACTTACATTGGCGAATTTGGTCTCTACGCCCATAATATCCTCAATAGTATTTACTATGTGCTTTAGTGAAAACTCTTCTTGCTTACCTTTTGGCCTTCCTAAATGAGACATCAAAACACAACTACCTCCGTCTTCTAAAATTTTGATAATTGTAGGTTTTGCAGCATCAATTCTAGAGGTGTCCGTTACTTCATTGTTATCATTCAGCGGTACATTAAAATCCACTCTAATAAGTGCTCTTTTATTCTTAAAATTAAAATCTTCTACAGTCTTCATTTTATAAAATTTAAATAACAAATATAAGCGCATATTGGGCATTTGGCAAACCATTAGATTTTCAATTTTGAAAATTCGGCCTTGATATTCATTCCGTTAAAAGTAAAGTTTTGTAACGGCAAAATATTACATAGTTTTGCCGTATGCTTTTTTCTGAAGTTTTAGGGCAAGAACACATAAAAAATCACCTGACTACTAGTGTAGATTCCGGTCGGGTTGCCCATGCACAATTATTTATCGGACCAGAGGGTTCCGGAACTTTGCCTATGGCCCTAGCATATGCACAATATATTTTGTGCGGCAACATCAACGGTGAAAATACCGGAGGAAAAGAAACTTGCAATGTCAAATTCAAAAATTTTTCGCATCCAGATTTGCATTTTGCGTTTCCTGTGACAACAAGCGATAAAGTAAAAAGTAAGCCCGTTTCCAGCTATTACTTAGAGGAATGGAGGCAACTGCTTGACCAACAGCCTTATGGAAATTTATTTGATTGGTACAAGCTGCTTGGTGTGGACAATAAGCAAGGGCAAATTGGTGTGGATGAGGCTCATGAAATTGTAAAATCATTAGCCTTAAAATCTTACGAAGGTGGCTATAAAGTGATGCTAATCTGGATGGCCGAAAAAATGAATACTGCTTGTGCTAACAAGCTGTTGAAACTTGTTGAAGAGCCTCCAGAAAAAACCATTTTTATATTAATTGCTGAAGACGAAGAGCAAATTATCAATACCATACGTTCACGCTGTCAAATTCTACATTTTCCTCCTTTAGCAGAAAATGCAATTACTGAAGCCTTGGTTAAAAAATACCATATTGAAACTTCGGTAGCCACAAAAATTGCTCATCAGGCCAATGGCAATTATAATAAGGCCGCTGACCTTATTTATCAAGATAGTGAGGATATACAATTTGAAAAGTGGTTTGTACTATGGGTACGTTCGGCTTTTAAAGCAAAGGGCAATAAAGCAGCAATCCACGATTTAATTTCATGGTCTGAAGAAATTGCAAAAACAGGTCGAGAGACACAAAAGAAATTTCTTGACTTTTGTTTGAATTATTTTAGACAGGCATTATTACTTAACTATAAGGCTAATGAGCTCGTTTATCTAGAGCCAAAATCTCAAAGTTTTAAACTTGAAAATTTCGCTCCGTTTGTTCATGAATCAAATATTCTAGAAATATCCGAGCACTTACAAGACGCCATTTATCACATTGAACGTAATGGCAACTCTAAAATTATCCTTACCGATTTGTCGATTAGGTTAACTAGATTATTGCATAAAAAAAGCCAATCATAAGATTGGCCTTCGCTTTAGGTTTTAAGATTTAATTCTTTTAAGATTATTCTTCTGTCTCAGTGTCATCTTCCGAAGTTTCAGCCTCTTTACCCTCGCCCGAATCTTTTACACCATAAGCCTCATTGATTGCTTTGGTAACTTCATCTGTAATATCGCTGCTTTCCTTTCCATATAATACGCTACCTGCTTGGTTTTTGCCTAAAATGAATGTATAACCATTGTCTTTACCGTATTTTTCAACAAAATCATTCACGTTTGAGATTACAGAATCCATTTCTGTATTAAAGGCCTGTTCCATTTGCTGCTGCTGAAATTGCATTTGCTGTTGCATTGGTTGCCATTTTTGAGAAAAGGCTTGCGATTCTTCTTGTTGCTTCTGAGGGGACATTTTGGCTAAACGTACTTGTATCGCTTGAACCTCTGTCTGATATACCTGCGCAATACTGTCTCTTACTTTTGAGAAATCAGCATTTTGACCTTCAAACTTTTTTTCGATATCCTTTTTCATTTGGTATTCATTAATAACTTCACCGTTATCGATAAATCCGATTTTCTGCTGTTCTTGGCACGACGCTAAAAACAATATTGCAACTAAACCTGTTACTATTTTATTCATAATATTATTTCTATTAATTTTTGCAAATGTATGAAAGTAATGTCTTGAATCGCATAAAAATTCAATTATAGACACAACCTATTTTGTCTATATCAGATCATATAAAATATCTATCACAAATGAGCTCTAAATAAACGATTTGACGGGGTTTTAAATTTTAGGCGACATATTCCATATATTACTAGATAAACCACCATAATTAGCCGTTAATCTAAAGATTTTCATTATTAAGGACGTAAACATGTGAAGAATACTCCTGAGACCGTTTTCCTTTTTGATTAGATCGCATACCAATCCAAAATGCATTGAGTGGATTTATAAATCCGCATTTATATTTTTCAGACAACAAACAAACATAATATGAATCGTATTTCATTGGTAATGTCTTCGATAATTTTAAGCCAACTGTTCCAAATAATTTTTCGATCGACTCTCTCGAAAAATGCCAAAGATGTCTGGGCACATCATAAGCTGCCCAAAATTCTTTGTAATACTGCGCATCATAACTTTTAAAATTTGGGACCGCAATTACCAAGGTTCCATCAGATTTAAGTAATAACTTTATTGCCTTAATGTGATCATCTAAATTAGGCAAATGCTCTAAAACATGCCAGAGAGTAATTACATCGAAACTGTTTGGCTTCAACTTTTCCAAATGGCCGATATCAAAAACTAAATTGTTTGTTTTGGTGTTAGCTATTTTACGAGCATCAGCATTAGGTTCAATTCCCGTAATATTCCAATTGTTATCGGAAGCTGTTTTTAAAAAATCTCCTGTTCCGCACCCAACGTCTAAAAGTGTTTTGTTTTCTGATTGAAATGAATTAATAAGTTTCACCTTTCTTTTCAAAGATATTTTCCTCACCAAATGATACGAGATTTCCATTAAATTCCGCTTGGAATTGGTGTGCGAAATATAGTCTTCGCTTTTGTAATATTCTGAAAGTTTTTCGGGTTTTGGCTGCGGAAAAGTTTCAAGCATATCTAGCTCTAAATTATGAAGCAACTGAAATTTCTCATTCGAAACGGAATGGTCTTTTACGATTAAATATGCGGGCTTGTTTTTCATTTAACAATTACTTCTACTAGATTCGGCATGATATAATCATTTAAAAAACTACGATTGTTTCACGTGGAACAATAAAATTACTTTACGCAGAGATCCTTACTTTCGAATGAATTAGCGGCCCAAATAAACTAACAAAACCGACACATCATTTGGCGAAACACCACTAATTCTTGAAGCTTGGGAAATGGTTACTGGTTGAATTTTGTTTAATTTTTGCCTGGCCTCCATGCTCATGGATTTAAGTTTAGAGTAATCAAAATCCTTTGGTATTTTGACATTCTCGAGCCTGTTTAGTTTATCTGCGTTATTCTTTTCCTTCTCGATATATCCAGCATATTTTACTTGGATTTCTGCTTGTTCAATTATTTCTGAATCCAATTTATTCTCTTGAATATAATTTTCTACAGCTTCAAATTTTCTAACATCGTCAATTGTGATATTGGGTCTTGCAAACAGCTTAAACATCTTGTCTTGCTGTTTTACTAAAGCCGAGCCTTTGGTTTCGAGCACCGGATTAGCTTCTTCGGGCGCTACACTTGTATCTCTAAAAAACTGAACAAAAGCTTCGGATTTTGATTGTTTTTCTTCCATTCTTCTCAAACGTTTTTCAGAAGCCAAGCCCAAATCATAACCCTTTGGCGTTAATCTGAAATCGGCATTATCTTGCCTAAGCAAGGTTCTGTATTCTGCCCTGGAAGTAAACATCCTATATGGCTCTTCTGTTCCCTTTGTGATTAAATCATCAATCAACACCCCTATATAAGCTTCGTCTCTTTGTAATGTAAAAGGATCTTTTTCCTGAACCTTTAAACTGGCATTAATTCCAGCCATTAAACCTTGAGAGGCTGCTTCTTCATAACCTGTTGTTCCATTAATTTGACCAGCGAAAAACAATCCTTCAACCAGTTTTGTTTCTAATGTATGTTTTAACTGGGTTGGAGGAAAATAGTCGTATTCAATAGCATAGCCTGGCCTAAAGAACTTTACATTCTCAAAACCAACGACTGAACGTAAAGCTTTAAACTGGACGTCCTCAGGTAGCGAAGTGGAAAACCCATTTACGTAATATTCAACCGTATCCCATCCTTCAGGTTCAACAAATAATTGATGCCTGTCTTTATCTGCAAACCTGTTGATTTTATCCTCAATTGAAGGACAATAGCGCGGTCCAACACTTTTTATTCTACCATTAAACATTGGTGATCGGTCAAAGCCCTCACGTAATAAATCATGGACCTCATTGCTTGTATATGTCATATGACAAGACCGCTGTTTCTCTAATGGTTTTGTCTGATCTAAATATGAGAATTTCTCGGGATTCTCATCACCTGGCTGTTCAATCATTTTTGAAAAATCTAATGATCTTCCGTCAACTCTTGGAGGTGTTCCTGTTTTCATTCTACCGGATTCAAAACCAAGATTCACTAATTGTTCAGTAATCCCAATAGCTGCCCTTTCACCAGCCCTACCTCCGCCAAAATTTTTATCACCAATATGTATCAGTCCGTTTAAGAATGTTCCATTTGTAAGCACAACAGTCTTTGCTTTAACCTCAATCCCAAGTGATGTTTTTACTCCAGCAACTTTACCCTTTTCAACTATTAACCCAGACACCATCTCCTGATAGAAATCTAAATTCTCAGTGTTTTCAAGAAGCAATCTCCAATCTTCAGCGAAACGCATTCTATCACTTTGAACCCTTGGACTCCACATCGCGGGACCCTTTGATTTATTCAGCATTTTAAACTGAATTGCCGATGTGTCAGAAACTATTCCACTATACCCTCCAAGCGCGTCAATCTCACGCACAATTTGCCCTTTCGCGATACCTCCCATTGCTGGATTACAAGACATTTGTGCGATGTTCTGTAAATTCATGGTAATTAACAATGTTTTACTTCCCATGTTTGCAGCAGCAGCAGCAGCCTCACTACCAGCGTGGCCAGCACCAACAACTATAACATCATAAACATCGTTAAACATAACTATTTGTTTTGTTCCACGTGGAACAAGTCCCACGTGCAATTAATTTTTTTTAAAGTCCGCAAAGATACAGCGAAAACCTTAATTTTTCTAACGCCTTCCTAAGTAGAAGTCTTCTTTCCTTCGCATCGTCTTAGCTTCGTGTTCCAATTTGTCTTTGTAGCCACAATAATGCAATACACCATGAATCATTACCCGTGCCAATTCGTCTTGAAAGTCCACCGCAAAATCATTTGCATTTTCCTTTACCCTATCAATAGAAATATAAATATCACCATGTAGCTCATTTCCTACCGAATAGTCAAAGCTGATAATATCCGTTAAAGTATCGTGATTTAAAAAATCAACATTAATTTTGTATAAGTATTCGTCATTACAAAATATATAATTGATTTCACCTTCAGTACGATTTTCTTCTTCAATGGTTTTTGAAATCCATTGTGAAACTGCGTGAGGATTGTTTAATTTAAAATCCGTTTCATAATTAAAACTAATCATTCGCTTGTTTAAAATACTCTTGAATCTTTTTCTTAAAATGATTTTGCAAAGGTAATGCCTGACGATTTAAAATCTCGATAGTATTGAAATATTGTTTAGCCGTTGGTATTTGATTTGGATTAGATGTGTCGAATTCTTTAAGGTTGGTTTCAGATTTACGTTTTGCATCCTGCCCTTGCATAAAAGTGGCATTTTCTAATTTTAAAAGTTGATGTTGTACATCCATCATCTTTTGGAGTGTTTGATTGGTAAAACCCTTGTTCAAAAGGTCTAACTCAACCTCTTCCATTTGTTTAATTAATTCTCCAGCAGATTCAACTTTGCCTTCTTTTACCATTCTATCTTGCAACGCTTGACGTAACATCTGCTGCTGCTGGTATATTTTGAATAACTCAGCATTTTGCTCCTCATTTCCGCCTTCACCATATCCTTGTTTTTCCCCTTCTTTACTGTTTTGGCCATTTTTCCCATTATTACCTCCTTCACCTTCTTGTCCTTTTTCACCAGATTTACCAGATTGTTCATTTTGTCCTTTCCCTTCGGCTTCTTGACCACTTTTACCGGATTCTCCCTTTTGTCCATCGTTGCCTTCTTTTCCAGATTTATCGCCCTCACCATCTTTTCCTTTCGCACCCTTTTCATCAGGCTTATCACCTTCTCCTTTTTCACTATCTTCTCCTTCTCGACCTTCTTCGCTCTTTTTAATACCTTGCTCCATTTCCTTGTTTAATTCTTCCTGTGATTTTATAATATCTGGAAGTTGCTGACCTCCTTGTCCTGAGCCAGGTGACGGATTCATGGACATTTCCATATTATCCAAAACATTGCTGAGAAAATTTGCCAGTTCATTGCTCGCCGTTATAGCATATTGCTGGTTAGCTACTCCTTGATACAATCTATTTTCGGTTAAAAAATCAAGTGCTTTATCTATATTAAAATAAACGTCAGTAATCTGTGAGTTGACTTTTTCTGATAATTTTGGTTGCCTTAGTGATAATGCAAACAAACTATCGTCAATATGCTCAAAATATTCTCTTAAATTACTTTGCTCGATGATATACTTGCCATATTTATTATTATCAATATTAATACCGCTAAAAACATCCATAAGATTCTCTTGGTCAAACGAATAGAGTAATAGATTTTCTAATATTTGACGCAGCATATCAATATCTTCAGACATTTGTTCGCCACCACCTCCGCCTCCAGCTGCTTTCTCAAGCTTTTTGGACATTTCTTTCATTTTCTTAGCTGCTTTTTTCTGGCGTTGCTTTGCTTTTTGACTTTGTTTTTGAGCTTCCTTTAGCTTTTGCTCTTTTTCACTTTTCTCTTTTTCTTCTAGCGCTTCCTTTGCTTCGTTTTGATCGAATTTAACACTGTCCTCTAATGGAACATCTCGCTCAATATTCATAGGTTTTTGCAAGCGTCGGTCTTCTTGTTTTAATTCGTCCAATTCTTTTTGAAGATCATCAAACTTTTTATTGAGTTTTTCCTGCTCTTCTTTTGTGTTTTCCTTTTCTTTCTCGGATAATTCTTCCTGTTCCTTAGCTAAATCCTCTAGGTTATTTTGGATTTTCTCTGCTTTTTTCATCACATAAAACCGTTTGGTTAATTCTAACAACTGTTTCATGCTGCGTTGCTTATTCTTATTTTGCTTCGCTAGTTCTTCAAGTTTTTCGGTAAACTCTTCTTTGTTAATTTTTTCCTTTAATTCTTCGAGCTCTTTTAATAAATCTTCATCTTTTTTTAATTGCTCTTCATTTTCTTTGAGTCGTTCTTTTAAATCTTCTTTGAATGGATCTTCTTCTTTTTCCTTTTCATTCTGAAATTCCTCAATATTTTCTTGTAGTTTTTTATTGAAATTCTTCATCAACTGTTCCTGTTGTCTTTGACGTTTCAGGAATTCTTCAAACTTCTTTTTATCATTGAAGTTGAGCTCTTCTTTTTCTTTTTGTGTTTTAGATAGTTCTTCAAGCTTCTTATCCTGCTCTTTTAACTTGTCAAACGTTTTGCTGATGTCTTTTATGGTTTCATTTTGCTCTTGCAACTGCTTTTCTTCCTCTTCTTCCTTGGTGCGCTTTCTATAATTAAAAACTGAGCTTTTAGTACGTTTGTAATTGTGTACTGCATCATTGTCAAACACTTCAAAATAAAGTTGGTAGCTCACGCCTTCTTCAATATTTAATTGGTTTGGAAAAGCGCTAACAAATTCACTGAAATTTGATTTTGAAATGTCAATCAATTCTACTTTTTTATTAGACTCATCTCTATCTGGATAATATACCAATTGCAACTTTATTAAACCATAGTCATCACTTGCCTGACCGTAGAAATACAAGGTTTGGTCATCAATAGAGTCCTTTTGCACTTTAATGCTCAACTCTGGATAAATATCCCTCACTACATCAATGCTATAGGCTAGATTCTCATAATCTCTTAAATCTGAATTACTCGTTGAAATATTGTAATTATAATTACTAAATAGTCGCCTGGTCGCTTCAAATTTTCCATCTACAAAAGAGTCGAATCTTAACGTATCTTCAGCATAAATATTGACCTCAGTAGTTGATTTTGTCTTAGCAACCCAAGTCACCATTGTCCCTTCGGGAATGACAGCAGAACCCGTGCTTTTTAACGTTTCGTCTATTTTTTTTGTGTGCGCAGGATAGTCTAAAACCATGTCAAAACTCACTAAATTCGGTGTATTTACCACATCCAAAACATAGGGCTTTGAAATTACGCCGTTAGCCTCTAAACTAAACTCTATCTTCTCTTTTGGAAGACCGAAAACATATTCAAATTCACCTGCACCTGTAGCTTGCAAAAAATAAGATTGACCATTAAACTGTATTTGGGCATTCTCCGGGATCACATTTCCAACGGTTGAAACTTTGAGCTTAAAATCTTTATTTTCTATCGCATTGAGCGATTCGTTAAGCACAAAAAACTGAAATGGCGCTGGTGGCTCGTAAGCTGTCTTGTAGTTGACCACACGTTCATAACTATCGCTAAACCAATTAATTTTTCCAGTTAATAATGAAAGTAAGAGTATTGCTATGGGAATAGCGGCATACTTTAAATATTTAGTATTGGATTTAAAATTTATGGCGCTTTTGAATGGGATTGGCTGCAATTCTTGCGACTTCTGCTCTATACTTGCTATCAGTAAATCGGATTGTTTTGGACTTTGATTAAGTTGAAGCACATTGAGTAACTTATCATTTACTTCGGGAAAGTGGTTGCCAATAAGCTTTGATGCTGTTTCAAAATTGATACCTTTTCGTAATTTGAATAAATGAGCCAAAGGGATGGCGATGAATTTCGCAAATAATCCAACTTCAACTAGAATAAAAGCCCAGAAAAGAATAGTTCTTGCGGTTGAGCTAAGCCAGAGTACGTATTCTATAAAAAGCGTCAACAATAAATAAAGCAGGCCAATAGCGAAAAACAAAATAGCTCCTTTTAGCAGCTCGTTGGCATAGTACCTTTTCACGAACTGCTCAAGTTTTTGTTTTATAGTATTGAAATTGCTCATTATAATATTCTAACTGACTAAACTACAATTTATTTTAATTGAAAATTGGTAATGTTTGGTAAGTTTCTGTTAATTTAGAGCGTTTTAGTGTTAAAAAGTAGATTCCTGCCTTCATAGGAATGATTAAATGATTTCTTCTTTTGCGAGAATCACAACAATTTTTTTTTTTGATGAAAGATTTTAAATATCTAGCCGCTTTTTCAATTCCACTCATGGCGTTTTTAGGGGTTTCTCTCAAGGGCAATTGGGTTTGGGCGACTCCGTTTTTTGCTTTTGTATGTATTCCGCTTTTAGAACTTATTTTTCCTGTGGACACAAAAAATCTCAAGCCTGCCGAAGCCAGTAGCAAACTAAAACTTAAAATTTTTGATTGGCTACTATACCTCAACATTCCTATTGTTTTTGGGTTAGTAATTTTTGCATTAGTAGTTGTATCTTCTAATAATTTAGAAGCTTCCGAGTTTGTTGGATTGATTTTGTCTGTCGGCATTGTATTGGGCGTTAATGGCATCAATGTTGCTCATGAACTTGGTCATCGGCAAAGCACTAATGAGCGGTTTTTGGGAAAAGCCTTACTTCTACCTTCATATTACATGCACTTTTATATCGAGCATAATTTTGGACATCATCTGCATGCCGCAACACCCGAAGACCCGGCAACTGCAAGGTATAATCAAAGTGTGTATTCGTTTTGGTTCACCTCAACGTTTAGACAATATGTTAGTGCTTGGAAGATCCAAATAAAACTATTGAAAAAAAGGAAACTTCCTTTTTTATCCATTCAAAACGATATGCTCTGGTATGTAATTTTTCAAATCGCATATTTAATTACTGTATTTTCTGTTTTTGGCCGGATTGGTTTACTTTTTGCCTTGTTTTCTGGAATTATTGGCTTTGTTCTATTGGAAACCGTTAATTATATCGAGCATTATGGGCTAATACGACTAAAAACCAAATCCGGAAGATATGGACGTGTAAAAGAAATACACTCTTGGAACTCTAATCACGTCATAGGTAGAATTGTGCTTTATGAATTAACCAGGCATAGCGATCACCATTTCAAAACTTCAAAAAAATATCAGATTCTAGATTGCCATGATGAAAGTCCGCAAATGCCCTTTGGGTATCCAACATCAATGGTTCTGGCGATGATTCCACCACTTTGGTTTGGCATAATGAATAAGCGTGTTCCTGAATCGATGATTTTAAAGTAGTCGATTTTGAGGCAAAATTCCAGGATTTTTAGCGCCAAAGCATCGTTGACAACATAATAATTTGCTTCAAGTTTTATTCATTGCCAAGGACTTTTCGATTAAGAATAATTCTTCGTGGCTCATGCTTCCAACTTCGGGTCTATAATTTTATCTTTGTGCCTTCAGTGAGATCCTGAAACAAGTTCAGGATAACAAATCGTCCAAATAACAATTATGTCTAAAAAAGTTCGCGTGCGCTTTGCGCCAAGTCCAACAGGGCCTCTTCATATTGGTGGTGTTAGAACCGCTCTCTTCAACTATTTATTTGCCAAAAAACATGGTGGCGATTTTGTGCTCAGAATTGAAGACACCGACCAAAACCGTTTTGTTGAAGGTGCTGAGGACTATATTGTGAAAGCACTAAATTGGTGCGGAATGCATTTTGACGAAAGTCCGCAGTTAACAGGTGAACATAGGCAAGGAGGCCACAAGAATTTTGGACCTTACAGACAGAGTCAACGAAAGCATCTATACAAAAGCTACGCAGACCAATTAATTGAAAATGGCAAGGCCTATTATGCCTTCGATACTGCAGAAGAATTGGATCAACACAGAAAAGACCACGAAGCCAAGGGAAAAACCTTCATATACAATTGGCACAATCGAGAAAAAAGACGATTGGTTAATTCTTTGGTGCTCACAGAAGCTGAAACAAAAGCTAAAATTGATGCTGGTGAAGATTACGTGATTCGGTTTAAATCCCCACAAGACGAAACACTTCATCTCACGGATATAATTCGTGGTAAAATGACAATTGACACCAATGTTTTGGACGATAAAGTCCTGTTTAAAAGCGACGGTATGCCTACCTATCATTTAGCTAATATTGTTGATGATCATTTATTGGAAATCACGCATGTTATTAGAGGCGAAGAATGGCTCCCGTCACTAGCGTTACACCAACTACTTTATGATGCTTTTGGCTGGGATGCTCCAAAATTTGCACATCTCCCGTTGATATTGAAGCCTACCGGAAAAGGAAAGTTAAGTAAGCGCGATGGTGATAAACTCGGGTTTCCGGTATTTCCATTGGAATGGAAAGACAAAAACACTGACGATGTTTCAAAAGGCTATAAAGAAGAAGGTTATTTTCCTGAAGCTGTAGTAAATTTTTTAGCCTTTTTAGGCTGGAATCCAGGAACAGAACAGGAAATTTTTAGTCTAGAAGAACTTATTGAAGCTTTTGATTTGTCAAAAGTTAACAAGGCTGGTGCTCGTTTTGACCCAGATAAAACCAAATGGTTCAACCATCATTATATGCAAGAACAGCTTGATTTGGATTTGGCCAAACAATTTAAAGGCACGAGACCCGAGTTGGCCGATGTCGATATCAATTACGTTGCTCTTGTTGTGGGATTGATTAAGGAACGTGCCACATTTGTTAGTGATTTTTGGGATTTGAGCCACTTTTTCTTCGTTTCGCCACAGTCTTACGACGAAAAGGCTTCAAAAAAAGCCATAAAAGAGGATACTGCAACGGTGATGGAACAGGTAAAAGCGCATGTTCTAAAAACTAATGACTTTACGGTAGGTAATCTTCAAACCAATATTAAAGGTTGGATAACAAAAAATGAAATCGGATTTGGTAAAGTGATGATGCCATTACGTTTAGCTCTGGTAGGTGCTTTACAGGGACCTGACGTGTTCGATATTATGTTTATGATTGGTAAAGCTGAAACCGTAAAGCGAATTGAGGCTTTGATTAAGGAAATATAATAGGTTTTGAAGTTTGTCAAAAGCTTACAATAAGCATAAAAGCCAACAATGATTGATTTCCCTCAAAACGTTCTGAGTTATTAAGATTTAAGTCTTGGTCATTCAATTTTCCTAGGATGTTGGTAAAACCGTATTGATACTGTGCTCTGAGTAAAAATCTGCTAAAACCCGCGGATAAACCAACCGCACCATTCACATTAAATTTTGAAACATCAGTAATGTCTTCAGCGGTTAGTGTGTTATAATTTGCGATAATGTATTCGCTTTTTGACTGGTCATTTAGCTCTAATTCGCCATTATATTGTAACATTGGGCCAATATCAAAGGTCAAATAATTACCAATTAATTTGGCGTGTAATAAAAATGAAATTTGTGCCGTGAGCATTTTATATTCTACAAATTCATTTACTCCGTTTGCAATTGGTGAAGCGCTGATATCGATATTATTTTCCGAAAGCTGAATATTGTAACTCAAATTATACCATTTAGGCGATAAATCTACTGCAGCCGACAAACCTCCAATATAACCAGAACTGGATTTTGTTTCAAAATTATCGGTAATAATGTCAAATTGTGTGATTCCTCCCTGTATGCCAATAGAATTTGTGATGGCGTAGCGCCCGCGCTGTGCAAAAATTATTGTAACAAAAGCAACGGCAACAAAGGCTAAGAGAATGTTTTTGGGAAGTTTCATGCGTTTTATTTAACAGACTACAACAAACCTAACCAAAATAACTTAATAATACTTACTTTTAATATTTCGTAATACTCAACTAAAAATATTTGTTATGGGCCAATTTATCCTAGTTCCGATTGTAATTTTCGGATTGCTAATTCTAATTTCTGCATTCTTTATAGTAAAACAACAAACTGCCGCTATCGTTGAGCGTTTTGGGCGATTTCAATACATTGCCCAATCCGGTTTGAGAATAAAAATACCTTTGGTCGATCGGGTTGCGGGCCGTTTAAGTCTCAAGATTCAGCAATTAGATGTCATCATAGAAACCAAAACCTTGGATGATGTTTTTGTGAGATTGAAAGTTTCGGTGCAGTATAAAGTTATTCGCGAAAAAGTTTATGACGCTTTTTATAAACTCGATTATCCACACGATCAAATAACCTCCTATGTTTTTGACGTAGTACGAGCAGAAGTGCCTAAAATGAAATTGGATGACGTGTTTGTAAAGAAAGATGATATTGCCTTGGCCGTAAAAGCTGAGTTAAATGACGCCATGCTAGATTATGGCTTCGATATTATTAAAACTTTAGTTACAGACATTGATCCAGATGCACAAGTAAAACAAGCCATGAACCGAATTAATGCTTCGGAAAGAGAGAAAATAGCAGCGCAGTTTGAAGGTGACGCTCAACGAATCTTAATCGTTGAAAAAGCTAAAGCCGAAGCTGAAAGTAAGCGACTACAAGGCCAAGGTATCGCAGACCAACGTCGCGAAATTGCACGTGGTTTAGAAGAATCTGTTGAAGTGTTGAACCGTGTTGGTATTAATTCTCAAGAGGCTTCTGCTCTAATTGTCGTAACACAGCATTATGATACTTTACAGTCATTGGGAGAAGAAACCAATAGCAACTTAATTTTATTACCAAACGCGCCACAAGCTGGCAGCAATATGTTAAATGATATGGTGGCGAGTTTTACTGCTAGCAATCAAATAGGAGAGGCCATGAAAAGAGCTGAAGAAGACAGGAAAAAGAATGGTGAATGATTGAAATTAGATTGAAGTGAAAGTTCGTTCCGAATGGGGTACGTAGAGCAAATTTTTTATAATAAGCTTTCTCTTCACTCGTTCCTCGTACTGTCGAAATTACAATAGCTAATAAGAATAAAAAAAGCCCCAGAAAATAATCTGAGGCTTTTTAATTTAATGCTTTTCTTTATATTTTTTTACCATTTCTTTTAGTTGATCAAGGTAGTTTTTTAGATCCTCCTCTTTTAATTCCGCGCTAGCGTTAGATCCTTCTGGAAGAGTGCTCCTGGTTTCGTCCAGATACTTTTGAAGCTCTGGATAATTTTCTTCAATATCTCTTGTAACGCTTGAAATTTCTGTAAGTATAGCTTGTGTGTTTTTGTCCATTATGTATGAGTTTATCTAAAATTAACAAATTCTTTATCTCAAAAAAACATTCGGCATCAAAAGTTTTGTTAAAACTAAGTTTTAGAGGTCCGCTGATTCTTTGACCAACAAATCGTTCTTATCGTCTTTACATTTCTGAATAAACTCATTTATAGCATCATTTCGCTTTTGTCCCGTATTTAATAATACTTTTAAAGTAATTAAAGTTGCGATGCGCGTGCCCACTTTTTTCATCGCAGTGCCAAACCAAGGTTCCAGCTCTTCATAGGATACCTTTTTTGCCAATTCCTGAATTTCTGCCTTAGTTCTTAGTTGCTTTTCTTCGGGTAGATTTGTATACTTTTTTCCTAACTGTTGAATAATGCTAATAGCTGGGCGCTTTGGTTGTTGTTTCGGTTTGTTTTGATTGGTCTGTTTTGGTTTTGGCTTCTGCTTTGCCCAACTATCGCGCAATCCAACCGTTTTATTAAATACTAATTTATCAGATTTTGAATCATCATCGACGTTAAAATAACCTATACGCTGAAATTGAAAACGCTCACCAATCTCGGCATCCTTTAAGCTGGGCTCTACATAACCTGTGATGATTTTAAGCGAGTTCGGATTAATAAACTCCATAAAATCCTTGTCCTTGTGCGCATCTGGTGATTCATTCATAAAAAGACGATCGTATTCTCGAACTTCAGCTTTAATTGCATGTTTTATGGATACCCAGTGCAGTGTACCTTTTACTTTCTTTTCGGTGTCTTCTGAATAAGTACAGTGAATTTCCGTTATGATTCCGTTTTCGTCTTTTACGACGCTTTCCGCTTTTATGATATAGGCATTTTTCAACCTTACTTCACCACCAAGTTGCAATCTGAAGAATTTCTTACCAGCTTCTTCCTTAAAGTCTTCTCTTTCGATATAGATTTCTCTTGAAAAAGGTACTTTTCGGTAACCGGCAGATTCATCTTCTTGATTGTTTTCGGCTTCCAGCCATTCTTCTTTATCTTCAGGGTAATTGGTAATGACCACTTTTACAGGATCTAAAACCGCCATAACTCGATTAGCGCTTTTGTTTAAATCCTCACGAATACAGAATTCTAACAACGAGACGTCGATCACGTTTTCGCGTTTTGCTACACCTACTTTTTCGATAAATAGTTTTATGGATTCTGGCGTATAGCCTCTTCGTCGCAATCCAGATATTGTCGGCATTCTTGGATCGTCCCATCCGTTTACAATGCCATCCTCAACCAATTTGAGCAATTTACGTTTGCTCATAATGGTGTAACTCAAGTTTAAACGAGCGAACTCACGCTGTTTTGGTAACATAGGAAGATCTTCCTTAGCATAATCATATACATTGTGCTTAAACCAATCGTAAAGCGGTCTGTGAGGCTTAAATTCAAGCGAGCATAAACTGTGCGAAACCTGTTCGATGTAGTCGCTTTCTCCATGTGTCCAATCGTACATAGGGTAGATGCACCATTCGTTTCCGGTTCTATGATGTGATTTCTTTAGAATACGGTACATCAAAGGATCGCGCATAAGCATATTTGGATGTTGCATATCGATTTTTGCGCGTAGAATGTGTTCGCCTTCATCGAATTCGCCATTTTTCATTCTTTCGAATAAATCTAGATTTTCTTCTACACTTCTATTTCGATAAGGCCCTTCCACACCTGGTTGTGTTGGTGTGCCTTTCTGCTCTGCCATAGCTTCGGAAGACTGGCTATCTACATAAGCTTTTCCGTCTTTAATCAACAAAACTGCCCAATCGTAAAGTTTTTGAAAATAGTCTGAGGAGTACAACTCGTTCGCCCATTTATATCCCAACCATGATATATCACGTTTTATGGCATCAACATATTCTTGCTCTTCCTTGGCTGGATTAGTATCGTCAAATCTAAGGTTAACAGGCGCATTGTAGCTTTCGCCTAAACCAAAACTAATCCCAATAGCTTTAGTGTGCCCAATATGTAAATAACCATTTGGTTCTGGTGGAAAACGAAATCTTAGTTTATCGCTTGATAAGCCGTTTTCTAAATCTTCTTCTATGATATGCTCAATAAAATTGAGTGATTTTTTATCTTCTGACATGGTTAAGGTATTAGAAATTAGGTGTTCTAATTGACTTGAAACTTATTATTTCAGGCACGCTAATTCAACGCACAAAATTAAGTAAAATGTAACATTTATAGTTGTTTTTATACCAATAGTATAAAGATAAAACGATTAAAATTATGAAATATAAATGCCCAAAATGTGAAAACACCACTTATGAAATCGGACAAATGCGAGCAACTGGTGGTACGTTGTCTAAAATCTTCGACATTCAAAATAAAAAGTTTACCTCAGTAACATGCAAAAAATGCACATATACAGAGTTTTTCAAAGCTAAAACTGGAGCTTTGAGTAATATTTTTGATTTTTTTACGCAGTAAATCAGATCAGAGGCCACCGCAAATTAAAAATTGAGTCAAGACTTTAATGTATTTTTGCATTATGGGAATAATTAAGGTTGAAAATATCCGTGTGTTTGCAAATCACGGCTGTTTAAAAGAAGAAACAAAGATTGGTAGCGATTACCGTGTAGATTTAGAGGTTGAAGCTGACTTAAAAAAATCTGCTAAATCTGATGCGCTTAAGGATACGGTTGATTATGTGCTGTTAAACAAAATTGTACGTGAGGAAATGGGACGACCGTCCAAACTACTTGAAACGGTAGCCCTGTACATTTTAGATCGCGTCTTGAATGAATCTGAAATGACCCAAAAAGTAACCGTTTGGGTGAGTAAAATAAATCCGCCAATTGGTGGAGACGTTGAAATGGTTACTATTAAAATGTCGAAGGAGCGAAAAATCTAGCTCTAAGTAGCTAAAAAGGTATATAATTTATATATTTGCCCTCCTTAAAAGGGTGTCGTGGCCGAGTGGCTAGGCAGTGGTCTGCAACACCATCTACAGCGGTTCGAATCCGCTCGACACCTCTGAGAAACCTTCAATGTTTATTGAAGGTTTTTTTATTTTTCAATTTTAGGGTAATTTGAATAAAGTCTGACGTAATATAAATTGATATCTCTCTTCCCTATTTCTATAAGTATAACCCCGTCTCAATAAGAAAAGTAAATTTAAATAGGGTTCACACGTTCAATCTGCTCAATGCCTTTCTCGTAAAGTTTTGGAAAAAGACCTTGGGACAATAAGAGCAAACCGAATCCCAGTATTACCAGTGCGACTATCTTTTTTGTTTTAAATACCAGTCTCGGCGTGAGTCTTTTTCTGAGTCGTTTAGCTATGGCAATTTTAAATAAATCTGCTAAAAAGTAGGTAATTAACATGGTGGCGATAAACACCAAAACACCATTTTCAGAATTAGTTAAAGACGTACCAATTACTATAAAACCGAGCCATCCTAGTAATACACCTATATTTATAAAATTGAGTAAAAACCCTTTTACAAATAGTTTTCCATAATCTTTTTTTGGTAGTTTAATCTGTCTGTGTGCTCTAACAATATCCCTAAAGGATTTAGACGTTTTTATATAAGAAATAATACCATACACCACTAGCAACATACCTCCAAAAACCAAAAAATTTGGATCGTCTTTTATCTTATCTATAAGTTTGTTGGTACTGAAAAATGCTACAGCAATAAAAACAATATCTGCGAAGATGACTCCTAAATCAAAAATAAGAGCGCATGTAAAACCTTTGGTAGCACTAGTTTCCAGCAGGACAAAGAAAACAGGTCCTATGGTGAAGGCTAAAATAAGTCCAAATGGTATGGCTGCTAAAATATCATCTAACATGGAAATGGTGCGGTTTACACAAAAATACAAAAGTAAATTACATCACTTTTACCTTACCTCCCAATACTTTGCTCTCTATTACATTCTTTGGATTACCGTAAACAAAGATTGATCCGCCTGCTCTAATACTTACGTCGGCTTCTTCTGTGGCATGAATATAAGCTTCTCCTCCAGCCTTAATACTAACTTCCGTACGGTCGGTCATGTGTTTTTTTCCATTAAAAATTCCACCTGTAAGTATGGATATATCTTGATATTTAGAACTCCCATTAACGTTAATTATTCCTCCTGTCACTGCTCTAAATTCTGCTGAATTCGTATTTAGCTGTGCTATAATTTCTGCACCTTCCTGCGCTCTTAATTCAATATTATTTTGATCAATCACATTTTTTACTGTGATTTTAGCTCCTTCATTTGCATCAATCGTAGAAACAGAGGTATAATACAACGTTATCTTAGTGTCATTACCATCGTAAATTTCATCAAGATCCATTCGGATTTTTAACTTGCCATTTTTATTGACGATTTCTACATCACTTTTGTTTTTACCCTCTATTGTAACTTTATTCTCATTGGATTTAACCATATCAACATTGATTAAATCGAACACTTTAATCTCATTAAAAACTCCAATATTCTTTTCAATGGAATTTTGTCCTATGCTCTTCCCAGAAACGAGCAGAATTAAGCATAAACATATAGTCTTCATAATTCTTTCTATTTTATAGTTATTACTTTTTTGAAAAATAACCACTTGAATTGAATTTTTGGACCAGATTGCGTTTGTATTATTTGTTCTCTCGGCGACAAAATAGTTGCAATTCCCGCAGTTATAGCAGATATAATTAATATACTGACCTTATCAAAAATAAAATAGATTAAGCACCAAACTATTAAATAAATCACAAAAAATATGAGAACACTTAATATGCTGGCTTTAGTTTGAAGTTTCATAATCTAAACTGCCACTTTTACTGCCGTACCAGTAACCGAAACCATGGCGTAATTACTGGTAGTGAGTTCTATTTCTACTTTAATACCAACCACTGCATTCGCTTTTAATTTCATCGCATTTTCCTGTAATCGTTGAAAGGCTGTTTCCTTAACCTTATCAACGCTTTTTTGAATTTTTTGCGAATATTTTGATATGCTAAAACCCATAGCTATGGCTTCTTCGTTCATTGAAACGCCTGTAACGATACCTAAGTAATCTTCTATTGGATGGTTTTCTATTGAGTTGGTTGTGGTTAGTATCATGATTGATTCTATCTTATAATGATTTCACGAACTTTTCTGAATTATTAAAAGTGTCATTCTGAAAGCTCTGGTTAAAAAATTATTGTGGCTTACCTACCATGTAAAAATCAAGATGCTTTTTCACTAAATCCGTATTCTTCACTTTTACAATCACCTCATCACCAAGCTGATAAACTTTACTTGTTTTTTTACCTACCATTGCGTACTGATCTTGATCAAAATAATAATGGTCATCTTTCATGTCTCGTACGCTCACCATTCCTTCGCATTTATTAGAAATAATCTCTACATAAATTCCCCAATCGGTGACGCCAGAAATTACACCCAAAAACTCTTCGTCTTGGTGGTCTTGCATAAAACGAATCTGCATGTATTTAATAGAATCTCTTTCTGCCTTTGTAGCTAGATATTCCATGTTACTCGAATGATTACATTTTTCCTCATAGATTTCTTCGTTTGCAGAAGGCTCACCATCTAAATAACGTTGTAATAAACGATGTGCCATCACGTCTGGATAGCGACGAATTGGTGAGGTAAAATGACTGTAATAATCGAAAGCTAAACCATAATGACCAATGTTATGTGTTGTATATTCAGCCTTAGACATGGTTCTTATGGTTAAAGTGTCTACTAGATTTTGTTCTTTTTTACCCTCAACATCTTTTAATAAATTATTTAATGATGATGCAATGCTGCCTCTATCCTTAAAATTTAATTTATGGCCAAAACGTCCCACAATGGTTTGTAACTGTGCTAATTTAGATTCGTCTGGCTCATCATGAACACGATATACAAATGTTTTTTGAGGTTTTTTCTTCCCAACAAATTCTGCTACTTTTCTGTTGGCTAAAAGCATGAATTCCTCAATAAGTTTATTGGCATCTTTACTGCTTTTAAAGAATACTCCAACTGGGTTGGCTTCTTCATCCAAATCAAATTTTACTTCAACTTTATCAAAAGAAATAGCACCTTCTCGCATGCGCCTAGAACGCATTTTTTTTGCCAATTCATCCATCTTTAAAATGGCATCTGCAATCGCTTGATCCGTTTTGTAAACTTTTCCCGTTAAAGAAACTTCCTTGGGAATATCATTTGTTTTGGACTCAATTATTGCTTGAGCTTCCTCATAAGCAAAACGTGCATCGGAATAGGTTACGGTTCTACCAAACCATTCGTTTTTAATTTCGCATTTATCATTCATTTGAAACACAGCAGAAAAGGTATACTTTTCTTCATGTGGTCTTAAAGAACATGCACCGTTTGAGAGTATTTCTGGCAGCATGGGCACTACTCTATCTACTAAATATATAGAGGTTGCACGCTCGTAAGCTTCATCATCCAAAACAGTACCTGGTTGCAGGTAATGTGATACATCTGCAATGTGAATTCCTATTTCGTATAAGCCATTATCCAACACTTTAAACGATAAAGCATCATCAAAATCCTTTGCATCTTTAGGATCAATGGTAAAGGTTAGATCTTTACGCATATCTCGACGATTAGCAATTTCTTCTTTGGAAATGGATAAATCTAGTTTATTGGCAAATTCTTCAACTTCGTGTGGAAATTCTAAAGGCAATCCATATTCAGCTAAAATTGAATGGATTTCAGTACTGTGTTCGCCTGGTTTACCCAAAACCTCGAGCACCTTACCGTTAGGTGAATCTGCCTTGTCTGGCCATTCTTCTATAGAAACCAAGACTTTATAACCGTCTTGGGCTTTCATTGTTTTATTAATAGGTACAAAAATATCGGTATACATTTTTGAACTATCAGGTACTACAAAGGCAAAATTCTTTTTCTCATGAATTTGAATGGTCCCTACATACTCTGTCTTTGCACGTTTGATAATTTTAGTAATTTCACCTTCTTGTTTACCTCTGTGCTTTCGCTTATAGGCATAAAATTCAACTTCATCTCCATCCAATGCTTTGTTAATATTATTTGAAGCGACGAAAATATCTTCCTCAAAATCATCTGAAATGATATAACCATTTCCTTTTTGTGACATATCTAAAATACCCGTGTGGTATTCCGTGTTAACAATGGCTTTAAATTTGCCACGCTCCACTTCTTCGATTTCTTGTTTGGCTTTTAGTTGAGCTAGTTTTTTTATGATCTGATTGCGACTGCTGGCATCGTTAACGCCAAGTTTAGAAGCGATTTGTTTGTAGTTAAAGGTTTTGTTTCTTTCCTTTTTTAGTATACCTAAAATTGTATTTGTTAGGTTGGAAATCTTGTTATTTCGAGATTTCTTTTTTTTCTTTTTTGTCATTTAATTTGTAATCTTATTCGTTTCCTAAAAGTGTTAGGAATTCTAATTTTAAAACTTAATCAAGGCGAAGAGAGGTTATTAAGTTTTTACAAAGCTACGATTAATTAATTGAACTGTGTTTAGGTAACGTTAAATTAATGAAAATTGCACTTATCAACATATATATACATATTATCATTTTTCTTTTAAAATTTAAAAAATAAAATGATAGTTATTATAGCTTGTTAATAGTGCGCATAACTTTTTTAGACTTTATTTTGAGAAGTGACTTATCACATTTACTTAATACGTAGTTAACATTAAATTTACATCTAAATACTTAATATTAAAGCATATTTAAAAGCTATCAACATGATGTTAATAACCGATGTTAATAGAAATGATTGATAATATTTTACTCTTTTTTTGTTCATTGCAATACAAAGTATGTTTAATAACTCGCTCTAAAAAAATGGTTAACTTTTTTGGTGATGTCAATCCTGTTTTTGCTTGGAAAAAATGATTGGATAATCCTAATTTTACTTTTAAAGAGTTGTGAACACTTATTAACATGTAATGAGTGTTTCTATTAACCGAGATTAATTATTTGTAAATTTGTTGATATCATATTAATGAGGTTTCTGTCTTAACAAAAACAATTAAAAACAATTAACAAGATGAAAATAGCAATAGGGAATGACCACGCAGGCCCAGAATACAAACTGGCCATTTTAAAATATTTAAACGAAAACGGACATATTGTTACCAATTACGGTACAGATTCTACCGATAGTGTAGATTACCCAGACTTTGTTCACCCTGTAGCACAAGATGTAGATCTTGGCAATGTAGATTTAGGTATTCTAATCTGTGGGAGTGCTAATGGTGTTGCTATGACTGCTAATAAATACCAAAAGGTAAGAGCTGGCGTATGTTGGACCAAAGAAATTACTGAATTGACTCGTCAGCACAATAATGCTAACATAATTTGTATTCCGTCACGGTTTACCTCAATTCCGCAAGCATTAAAAATGGTGGATACGTTTTTAGAAACGGATTTTGAAGGTGGTCGTCACCAAACACGTGTTGATAAGATTCCACTATCTTGCTAATACTGTTATCCCGAGCATTGTCGGATATTTTTTTACTAGAAGAACTTCGTATTGTGTATAGACAGACAATTCTATAAGATAAAAAGATGAAGTCTCTCCTCTGCTTTTTTTTTTAGAGATTTTATAATTCATGGGACATACGCACTCACATAACCATTCCCATAACGACTTAAATGGTCGTAATCTTCTTATTTCAATTTTTTTGAATGTTCTTATTACCGCTGCACAAATAGTTGGAGGTTTAGTATCTGGTAGTTTGGCATTATTAAGCGATGCTCTGCATAATTTTAGTGATGTGGTTTCGCTGATTATCAGTTTTACAGCAAACAAATTAGTTAGAAAAAAAGCATCATTAACTCGAACCTTTGGTTATAAACGTGCCGAAATTCTCGCTGCTTTTATCAATGCAGCAACGTTAATTGTAGTTGCTATTCTTTTGATTTTTGAAGCTATAGAACGTTTTCAAAATCCACAAGAAATAGAATCTAGTCTGGTAATATGGCTATCAGGAATTGCAATTTTAGGTAACGGTTTTAGCGTACTTCTGTTAAAAAAGAGCTCTAATAATAATATGAATATGCGCAGTGCGTATCTGCATCTTTTAACAGATATGATGGCGAGTGTAGCAGTTTTAATTGGCGGCTTATTAATGAAAACTTACGAAATTTGGTGGATTGATAGTGTGCTCACTTTCGCTATTGCTATATATCTCATTTGGATGGGATTTGATTTATTGAAAGAATCCACCAAAGTATTAATGTTATTTACACCAGACTCCATACCGGTAGATAAAATTGTTCAAGATTTAAATGAGTTCAAGGGCATTAAAAATGTGCATCACGTTCACATTTGGCAGCTTAATGAAGACGAAATTCATTTTGAGGCTCACATCGACTTTACAGAGGATATTTTATTGTCGCAGTTCGACTTGATTTTAGATGAAATTGAAAAATATATTTTTCATAATTACGACATTAACCATGTTAACATTCAACCTGAATTCAAAAAACGTGATAGCAAAGATGTGATTGTCCAAGATTAAATTTTATCATAGTATCAATAAATTTATTTTTTAGGTTAACTCGTTCTCAATTTATCCACTATCTTTTTTTAAAATAAAACTATGGAAAGATTTAAGGATAAAGTAGTGATAATTACAGGTGGCTCTGGTAGTATTGGGTTTACAACAGCACAGCGATTGGCATCAGAAGGAGCAAAAGTTTTATTGGTAGATATTGATGAAGATGCTCTTAAGGACAAACAAAATAAAGCTGAAAAAGATGGATACAATATGTCTTATGTTGCAGCAGATGTGACTAAAAGCGAAGATGTAAAAAAGTATGTTGAAGTCTGCCTAGAACGATATCATAAAATAGATTATTTTTTTAATAATGCAGGTATTGAAGGTATTGTAAAACCAATGCAAGATTATCCTGAAGACGAATTTGATAAGGTCATTGCCGTAAACGTAAGAGGTGTTTATTTGGGCATGAAGTATGTGATTCCTAAAATAGAAGATGGAGGTAGTATTGTTATTTCATCTTCTGTGGCAGGATTACAGGCAACACCTGGTATGGTAGCATATATTGCGAGCAAACATGCTGTAATTGGGATTATGAGGACTGCAGCTTTAGAGTTGGGCGAACGAAACATTAGGGTCAACACCGTAAATCCAGGTGTTGTAGACAACCGTATGATGCGTTCTTTAGAAGAAGGTCTAAATCCGGGAAATGCTGAAGAGGTTAAAGATGACTTTGAAAATCAAGTTCCACTAGGACGCTACGCAGAACCAAAAAATATAAGTGATATGGTGACATTTTTATTTAGTGATGACTCAAAATATTGTCATGGAAGCACCTTTATTGTAGATGGTGGCATGCAAGCCTAAAATTAGATGTTTTAATACCACATTTATGTTTATTTTTGAGAGTTAATAGTCAACAATGCTTTCAATAACTACTAAATTATTTACGGAACTTACAACTCAGGAACTCTATGATTTGCTTCAATTAAGGAGCGAAGTTTTTGTTGTGGAACAAGATTGTGTTTATCAAGATATAGATGGAAAGGATCAAAAAGCCCTTCATGTTTTAGGTTTTAAGAATGAAAAGTTAGTAGCGTATACGCGTATATTTAAACCTAATGATTATTTTGAAATTTCCAGCATTGGTAGAGTAGTAGTACAGGAAAAAGAGAGAAAACACAAGTATGGTTATGATATTATGAAAGCTTCCATTGCAGTTATTAAAAACTATTTCGATGAAACAAAAATAAAAGTTTCAGCACAAGTGTACTTAAAACGCTTTTATAATAATTTAGGTTTTTTTGAAGTTGGTGAGGAATATTTGGAAGATGGAATTCCGCATATAGTAATGATCAAAAATTAATTTGAGCTTTTAGGTTTTTGAATGATTCGTGTCACTAAAATTTCAACACGTCGATCCAAATCTGGTTCACCACCCAATGGAAATTTACGTCTTTGTCCCACAAATTTCATACGGTATTTTTGAACACCTTTTTCGGCCAAATAATCATATACGGTTTTAGCTCTGGCCAAGGACAAATTTCGTTTTTTAGTTTTACGGTCAATAGCATCTCTTTCACCGTATGTACAGCATACATGACCCTCTACAGTAAAGTATATACCTGTACGTTCCACCAATATTTCAGCGATATCATCTAAAACTTCTTTAGATTCCTTTGTTAAATAACTATAACCTGTTTTAAATAAAATATTCTCAAGCTGAATTTTATCACCTTCCTTTAATTCACCTTTTAAAAGATCTTCTGTGCTTTCTGGAGCAGGAGGTTCAACTTTTTCTCTAGGTGGATCGTAGGGCTGTACAATGATTTCTACCTTACGATTGAGACCACGTATTTTATAGAGATCATTATCGTTGACTACGTTGAGAAGTATCTCACCTTTACCATCTACATTGGTAATCACAGATTCATCAAATTCATTGTTGGAAAACACTGTTTTTATAGCATCGGCACGCTGCTGTGAAAGTACTAAGTTGTAAGAGTCACTACCCCTGTCATCACAAAATCCATAAATTGAAATTTTCTGGATGTCCATATTTTCAATTTCAGAAAGAAATAACAAGAGCCTGCTTTCCTCGGTTTCAGGTATGTCATATTGATCTGTTAAAAAGTAAACTTGATGTTTTATCTCTTTTTGAGCTAAACCAAGTTGAAAACTTAAGAATAATATGGGAAGTAAAAACTTCATCTACTTTTTATTTTACTGAGTGTGTTTCACTTCAGGGTGTTTAAATATATAAATTTTTATCAATTTACCTCAAAATACTCGCGTATTGCGAAGGATTGTTAAGTATACCTTGCGCCTTTTTTATTTCAGGATTATTCGCCGTATAATACGTGTATAGACCTTCACTATAGAAATAGCGTTTAATAATTTCATCTGTAATTAATGATTTCAAAAGGGCTTTATCATTATCAATTGCGCTCGATTTATAATCTTGTAAGGCTTTTATTAAATTATTGTATTCCGAATCTATAGTGTTTTCAAGTTCCTCATCTTCAGCTACTGCAATCGCATTGTTAAAGGCTTTTTCGGTATTGGTTTCAAAATCAAAACCTGTAGTTTTTAGATAGTTTTTGAAATTTTTAAATTCAGAATCAGACAATTTGAAGTTTTCTAAATCTTCCACAGTATTATTGTAATAATAGTTAGTCGCAAAATCAAAAATCAAATATTCGCTCATAATAGCTTTTGAAATTGGTGTTTTTTTGGAAATCTCGACCTCAATATCTGGCTGAATCCCTCCACCATCATAAACTCCACGTCCGTTTCTGGTTTTAAAAGCATTATAGTTTTCTTGTTTAACACGTGTGGCTTTACCATTTTCATCACGATTCCAGTAATCCAATGCCTGTATACAACGTCCGGATGGCGTGTAATAGCGAGAAATAGTAATTTTCATTTGGGTACCATACGTTAATGGTTTTGGACGCTGTACCAGCCCTTTTCCAAAACTTCGGGAACCAACAATCACCGCTCGATCCATATCTTGCAATGCACCAGAAACAATCTCACTTGCTGATGCGCTGCTACCGTCAATTAGAACTATTAATGGAATTTCGGTATCAATAGGTTCGCGCTGTGTGTAGTAAGTTTTATTGTATTTTTTTACTTTGGACTTTGTAGTTACAACCAATTGATTTTGAGGTACAAAAATATTGGTAACGTTTACAGCTTCGCTAAGCAAACCGCCAGGATTTCCTCTTAAATCCAAAATAAGTTTCATGGCACCTTGATTTTTAAGAGCTCTAATAGCACTCACAGTTTCAGAAGATGCGCGCTCATTAAATTTTCTAAGAACAACGTAACCTGTTGTTTCATCTACCATAGAGTAGTGCGGTACGGCCTTAATTTCCAAAGATTCCCGTATAATTTTGGCAGTATTAGTTTGTCCTTGTCGTTTGTATGTAATTTTTACTTCAGTACCAGCTGCACCCTGCAATAAATTAGCAGCGTCATCTTTGAAATCCGCAACAGAAACATTATCAACTTTTATAATTTCGTCACCAGCTTTTAATCCGGCCTTATCTGCCGCATAATCTTTATACGGTTCAATTATTACCAACTTATCTTTTAGCGTCAAAACGCGAGCGCCAATACCAGTATAATCTCCAGCATTATTTATTCTCGATGCCTCAACATCCTGTTCGTTATAGAAATTAGTGTAAGGATCTAAATCAGCCAACATACTTTTTATGGCTGTGTCCATCAAGTCGCCAGGATTAGTCTCATCCACATAATTCATGTTAAGCTCCTTAAAAAGCGTGGTGAAAATTTCTATTTGCTTGGCGATTTCAAAAAAATCGTTTTTGTAGGTGAAAGCCGAAGTGCCCAAAAAAATAAGCAGGGCAAAAACAGGAATTACCAATCGGTTACGTAGGAAGTTTTTCATTTTTTATTTCGTTTTGCAATCCACTTTCTAATGAGGAAGAATGCGATGATTATAATAATTATAAAGGGCCAAATGTATAAGATACCAAGAAAAAATACAGAAAGACCATCAAAACCAGAAACTATGGCATTCCACATTTTTGAGCCATAGGATTTGGTAACACCTGTTTCGGTCGTTCGTTTATAAAATTCTATGGTTATGGTGCTTAAAGATACTTTATTCTGTAGATATTTTAAACGGCCTTGTTTAGCTTCAATCTCTTCTCTAATGTTAGAAAGTTCACGTTCAATCTCTAGAATTTCTTTTACATTATTGGCCTTTTTTAGTAATTCTAAATACCTTGCTTCAAGTGTTTTCTTGGCTTTAAGACGCGCTTCTAAATCTATAAATTCTTCGGTAACGTCTTTGGACGAAATTTGTTTGGTATCAAAAAATTCAACATTTGAGCTTATGGCGTCAATGGTATTCTGAAAATCCTCAATTGGAATCCGAACAACCAACCGTCTTGAAATCTGATTATAACCTTTGGTTGAAGCATCATCTTGAATATAGCCTTTATATTTTGAAATTGTTGAAGCTAAATCTTTGTAAGTCTTGTCTAAGTCTTGGGTTTCAAAAGAAAGAAATGAAGTTTTTATTAATTTTTGAGGTTGTTGTTTTTCTGAAATTTGAATAGAATTGTCGTCTAAACTTCGTGCCCCTAGGTCCATTTCATCAACAGCCACTGACTTTTCGACATATTCGTCAGAACCTGTGTTGTTGGAACAGGCCAATGGCAGAGCGAGAATCCATAAGGCAATTAAAAACTTCATATCGTTTAGTCTGGGTTTGACTTCAAAAACTTTTCAAAAAGCAACTTTGTTTTTTTGTTTACTGTATCAAAAGTTGTTCCATCCTTACTAAGGTACAAAATCATAAACGCATAGGATGCTGAACTATTGTTAAAATAATGCGGTTTATTGAGTCGATAGGCCTCTCTGAGTAAGCGTTTAATTCTGTTTCGTGCAACAGCGGTTTTGTGCAGTCTTTTACTAACGGAAACTCCGGTTTTTAACGTTGTGCCATCTTCAAAATCAGTTTTAAGATAAATTAGTTTTAGTGGGTAAGCAGTTACTGCTTTTCCATCTGTAAACAATTGCTCAATGAGCTTTTTACTTTTTAGTTTCTCTTTTTTTGAGTATTTGAAGTTCATAGGGTTTTTAGACAGAAGATATTTTATCCATGATTCATTTTATGGTGAAACAAATTACAGTCAAGTATCATTTATTTTACTTAGTTAAATAAGAACAACGAAACGGTACTCACCATTATAATCGATGCTGCAATAACTGCCTGTGTTATCATCTTTGAACCAGATAAATGACCATATAGGGTTATTAGGATTCTAAATTAGTTACGTTTTTGTGACATGTTTCAATTACGTATGTATGTTCATCTATAAATTGGTTTTTATTTCTGATTTTAACAAGGGAATTATTTTGATTATCCACCATTTGAGTTCCCCACTTGATACCAAAAACACCAGTAATTCGTCTTTCAACTTCTAGAAATTCAATGTTTCCTGAAAACCAATTAGCCTTTAAACTATATATCACTTTTTCATTATCTGAGACCGTTGTAATTCGATTGTTACGAGAAAACTGATAATTTTCTTTACCACTTACAATTTCTCCCCTTTTATAATCTGACCCTGTTTTTATTGTTCCCATCGGAGCATTTTGCTCATTGTAAATAGTTGTTCTCTTATCTTCTAATTTTGCAATCATGTTCTTTTGTTTCGAATAAAATGTTTGGCTAGGTCACGAAACATTTTGGATAAGGTAAATAAAAAAACTGTCATTTCGAGCGCAATCAAATACAATGGGTTTCTATACCCAAAACATTTAGACCGCGCTCAATGTGACAGTTGAGGTGTGTTATAATGTAGCTTATTCTAAACCGAACGTATTATTATCACGCTTTACATCTGCCATCAACATTGATGGGTCTATTTCTACGCTTTTTACGGCCTTTTTAGCATCAAAAGAATAAGTAGGCATTGCCCAAGCCCAATCGTTAATTATAGTAGCAGAAGTAGGCTTTTCACCACGCATCATTTGTAGGGGAATATAAAAGTCTTCGGTCGATCCATCTACATAAGTCACGGCAACGTCTATAGGCATTGGCATTAAACCAATACGCTCTAGAGTTACGGTGTTACCTTCTACTGATTTTACCCCATAGTCAATCGTATTGGTGGTTTGAGCAAAATCTATTAAATACCAGTCTAATTCGAGATCAGTAATGCGTTCAGCTGTTCTAATAATATCCAATGGTTTTGGGTGCTTAAAGGCAAAATCATTAAAATATTGTTTAATTGTTTTCTTTAAGTTTTCTTCACCAATGACATAACCCAATTGCGCGATAAAAACAGCTCCTTTGCTGTAAGCTGCTGCGCCGTATGCCTGATTATAAACATACCGGTCTGCATGTGTGGTTAGCGGTTGCTCAAAACCTGAGTTCGCCAAGCCAATGTATCCTCTATAAGACCCTGCTAATGGATTTTCTCTTGGGTCATCGCGCAGTGAATTCATCGCCAATGCCGAAATATAACTTGTGAATCCTTCGTCCATCCATTCGTGTTTGGCCTCATTAGTAGCCAATAAAAATTGAAACCACGTGTGTGCCAATTCGTGAGCGGTTACACCCAATAGACTACCAAAACTGCGTTCTCCAGTAATAAGAGTACTCATGGCATACTCCATTCCTCCATCACCACCTTGAATCACAGAGTATTGCTTATATGGATACTCACCTATATTTTCACTAAAGTACTGCATCAATTTCACAGTTTCTGGCTGCAAATCTTTCCAGTTTTTAAGATTTTCTGCTGGTAAATCTTTTTTGTAATAAAAGTTGAGCACCGGACCGTTTGGTACCTGCATGGTATCGTGAATGTAATCTGGATCTGCAGCCCATGTAAAGTCGTGCACATTTGGTGCTTCAAAATGAAGTGTTTTCTTTCCACCCGATTTTGTTTCGTTTTTAAGATAACCTGTACCACCAACAACATAATCTTCGTCAATAGTTAATTTAACGTCAAAATCGCCCCAAACACCATGAAATTCTCTTCCGATGTAAGGATCTGCATGCCAACCTTCAAAATCGTATTCGGCTAACTTTGGATACCATTGCGTCATTGAAAGCGCTACACCTTCAGCATTATTTCGACCAGAACGACGAATCTGTACAGGAACCTGCGCATCAAAATCCATATTAAAAGTTACTTTTTCGCCTGGTTGAATCGGTTTATCTAACCTAACCTCCAACACTGTTCCAACGGTATCATAAGTTAATGCAGTACCATTTTGAGTCAATGAATTCACTTTAATATAACCAATTTCATCTGGTTTTAGTTTTGAAATTCTACTTTCGTATATAGGATTTTCTCTTGTGCCCTTATTATTTGTCATTCTTCCATCAGGATCGGCGATATTTTGAAGACGAATATCCATTTCGCTCCCTGGTTGAAATGCATTAAAATACAGGTGATAATATACACGGTTTAAGACGTCTGGTGAATTGTTGGTATAGACCAAATTCTGCTTTCCTTTATATTGAAAAGTGTTAACGTCCATGTCAATATCCATGTCATAATCCACATGTTGTTGCCAGTAGCCGTCCATATAAGATGACGATTTATTTGGCGCTTTTTTTTTGTCGCTCATTGGTGCCGAAGCACTTTGACATGCCATTATAAAGGCTAAACAAGAGAGGCTAAATAATATTTTTTTCATAATCACTAATTTATTTAATTTTTGATGCTGCTATTAGCGCATTGTATGCGTTAGCTATTTTTCCAGTTTTTGAGAGTGTATCAAATCCTTTTACATTAGTAGGGTCTCCACCAACAACCACTTTTGAGGTTATAGAAATCCCAGATTCTAAAATCACCTGTTTGACTTGCGCAGCCGTTAAGTTGGGATAATAAGAGCGTATTAAAGCTGCAATTCCTGCAACTGCTGGAGCTGCCATGGAAGTACCTCCTTTTGTATCATATTCGTTTTCTAGAACAGTGGAGTATATTTCATCTCCAGGCGCAAAAACGTCAACATTGCTTTTTCCGAAATTTGAAAAATCCGCTACAATTTTAGAACCATATTTTGGGTACAAAGCTCCTACAGAAATATAGGTGTCACTTACCTCAGACCCATTAATGTTGTCAGCTGGATAGTTTGGTTCTTTGTCAATATCTTTGCTGTCGTTACCTGCGGCATGCACAAAAACCACATCATTATCAGCTGCATATTTAATGGCGTCTCTTACCCATTCTGCATGTGGTGAAAATGATTTGCCAAAACTCCCGTTGATGACTTTTGCACCATTGTCTACGGCATATCTAATGGCTAACGCTACATCTTTATCGTATTCATCGCCATTTGGCACTGCTCTGATTGCCATCAACTCTACATTATTTGCAACACCGTTAGCACCTTTTCCATTATTGCGTTCTGCAGCAATAATCCCAGCAACATGTGTACCGTGTGATTCATCTTTTTTAACCGGTTTAACGTTACCGTTACCATAACCTATATCTGATAAATCGTTAATGTCATCTAGAGTTTTGCGACCTTTTAAATCTTTGTTTAAGTTAAAATTCAGGCGCTCGTTTATACTCACTAAGCCCTCACTAATTTCAACCTTGGCTTCTTGTAAAGAGATACCGTTGCTATTAATTTGCTGTGAAATCTGAATAGCTTGCTGCAGATTCTGATCAGTAGTTTTAATCGCATTAACTTCTTCTGCCGTATAATCTGCTTTATCGAAGTGTTGTGATAAAAGTTGATCGGCATTGTTAACTGCTTGCGCTATTTGGTCGTATTGGGTTTTTCTACCCACCCAAAGTTCACGCTCTTCATTATATAGCTTTTGAGCCTCTGCATAGCGAGGATTTGAAGTGTCTCCACTTGCAATTAAACGTACATATTCTAATTGCTCGTCATAAGTGTCACCGAGAAAATTCCATCCATGGATATCATCTACATACCCATTGTTATCGTCGTCTTTTCCGTTGTTTGGTTTTTCATCTTCGTTGGTCCATATGACGTCGTCCAGATCTTCATGATCGATGTCTATGCCAGAATCTATAACGGCAACGATAACTTTTTGGCCTTTTTTGTTTTTAATGATTTGTTCATAAGCTTTATCTACACTCATACCCGGAATGGTATCTGCAAGAAGGTCCAAATGTCCCCAATTTTGCTTTTCGGCTTCAGTGAGCTCGGTAACTTTTAATGGTGTAGAATCAATATTTTCAATAGGTGTAGAAAGTATCTCTGATGTACTGCCACAGCCCAAAAGTAAAAGTGTTAACACAATCGCTAACGGGATCGATTTAAAGTTAAATTTCATGTTTTTTATTTAATTAAATATGTTATTGCAAGTAAAAGTTTCTTTAAGCCGCACACCCTTTTCAGTATGTTCAACTGTAATAATTTCGTTGTGTGCGTCGTGCTCCAAGAACAAATAATAATCGTTTTTGGCAGCCATGTCCAAAAATAGTTCTTTTTCATCTAAGGTTAACAAAGGTCTTGTGTCATAACCCATAACAAATGGAATTGGTAGGTGTCCTGCGGTAGGCAATAAATCTGCCATAAAGCATATGGTTTTTCCTTTATAATTAATCATCGGAATCATTTGCTTGTCCGTATGGCCATTGGCATAAAAAATATCGAAACCTAATTCCGAATTTTTCTGAAGGTGACCATCTGGAAGTTGGGTAAAATAAAGCTGTCCACTTTCTTCCATTGGTAGAATGTTTTCTTCTAAAAATGAGGCTTTTTCTCGTCTATTGGGCTCTGTTGCCCATTTCCAATGATCTTTATTGCTCCAAAATTTAGCATTTTTAAAAGCGGGCTCGTAACCAGTTTTGTCTTTATTAAATTGAATGCTTCCACCACAATGGTCAAAATGCAGGTGGGTCATAAAAACATCAGTGACGTCATCTCTGTGAAATCCAAAAGACGCTAGAGATTTATCGATGTTGTCGTCACCCCAAAGAAAATAATAACCGTAAAACTTGTCACTTTGTTTATTTCCCATTCCTGTATCAATCAAAATTAGGCGATTTCCATCTTCAATCAACAAACAGCGCGCAGCAATATCTATCATATTATTTTCATCAGAAGGGTTGGTGCGTGACCATAAGGATTTTGGAACAACGCCAAACATGGCACCACCGTCTAATTTAAAATTTCCCGCTTGAATTGGGTATAATTTCATTACTTGTTTTTTGTTAAAATACGAATTGCAAATTACTAAAACCATTAAAGATATTAGGATTTCTGCTTCATTTATTAGTAGGTTTTTAACAATTTTGAGGGTATTTGTTTTTGAAGACCTCTAAAAATAAATTACATTTATCTCAAGCAAACCACCTATAATGAAACGCATTACAAAATCCCCAATAAAAATTAAAAAGATGAAACTTTTACGGTTTGGGCGCGATTTTGAGCCAGACAAGCAAGTTATCTTACGAGATTACTTGGCCATTGAGCGCACAAGGCTGGCCAATGAACGTACACTACTTTCTTATATAAGATCTTCACTCTATTTGTTGCTTGGAGGTATTGCTTTTTTTCAGTTAAAAGGCTTTCCGAACTTTAAATATCTAGCTGTTGTTTCACTGGTGTTTAGCGGTATTTTTTTTGTGATTGGCGTGTACCGATTTACACTACTTAAAAAGAGCTTAAAGCGATTATATTATAAGTCTGAAGAGCTTGAAAGCAATGAATAGCAAGTTGCCCCTAAGGTATTTTGCTTTTCAGAAAGGTGTCAAACTTATTATGTAATGCTCATAAATTAATCTTCCTACTATAGCATTGAAAGATGCTCTATACTTAAAAACTCTAAAAATATCAGTTATATTTACCAACGTATAATTAACGATACCATAAAAAAGCAAGAATGTTAGAATTAGCCGGAATTATAATTTTAGGAATATTGGCCCAATGGGTAGCGTGGAAATTTAAAATACCAGCTATTCTACCCTTAATTTTAATTGGTCTTTTGGTAGGACCAATTGCTGCTGAATTCCTTTCTGGAGACGGCACTAAATGGATAGATCCGATTTGGATAGAGCCAATAGTTGACGAACAGGGAGAACAAGTTGCAGGAAGGGGTTTATTTCCAGGAGAAAGTTTGTTCTATTTTGTTTCTTTAGCCATTGGCATTATACTTTTTGAAGGTGGTCTTACATTAAAGAGAGGTGAAATTAAAAATGTGGGTCCCGTAATTACCAAGTTGATTACAATCGGCTCGCTCGTCACCTTCTTTGGAGGTGCAATTGCGGCATATTATATATTTAATTTAAGCTGGGAAATGTCATTTTTGTTTGCAGGTTTAATTATTGTTACAGGCCCAACGGTAATCACACCAATTTTAAGAAACATTCCTTTGAAAAAGGACGTTTCAGCTGTATTGAAGTGGGAGGGAATTCTAATTGACCCGATTGGTGCGTTGGTAGCGGTATTGGTGTATGAATTTATAAGTGTAGATGCAGGTGGAGAGTTCACAAAAACGGCACTAATTGAGTTCGGAAAAATTGTACTTTTTGGTTTTACATTTGGTTTTACATTTGCCCATACACTTAATTTTATTTTGAACAGAAAATGGGTACCACATTACTTAATGAATGTATTTTCATTGGCCGTAGTACTTGGATTGTTTGTGCTATCAGATACCTTTGCGCATGAATCTGGACTCTTGGCTGTTGTAGTAATGGGAATGGTTTTGGGGAATTCTAATTCACCTTATTTAAAAGACATACTATATTTTAAAGAATCATTGAGCGTATTGCTTATTTCAATACTTTTTATTCTCTTGGCGGCAAACATTAATTTTGAAGAGTTGATGCTCATCTACAATTGGAAAACAGCCATATTATTTGCTTCAATTGTTTTTGTGATCAGACCTCTGGGCGTCTTTCTTAGTACTTACAATTCTAGGTTAAAATTAAATGAAAAACTATTTATAAGCTGGGTTGGACCACGTGGTATTGTTGCTGCTGGTATTGCCTCTTTATTTGGATTAAAATTAGCGAGCAAGGGCGTTGAAGGTGCCGAATATATCACACCATTGGTTTTTGTAATTGTGCTTGGTACTGTTTTGCTAAACGCGACAACTGCACGCTTATTTGCTCGTATGGTGGGAGTATTTTTAAAACAATCTAACGGAATTTTAATTGTGGGCGCCTCAAAAGTTTCGAGGTTATTAGGCCACTATCTTGAAACTCACGGCAGACATGTAGTTTTAATAGACAGTAATCAAAGCAATATTGCAAAAGCAAAAGAACTTGGTCTAGAAGCGTTGAATGTCAATATTTATTCTGATAATTTAATGGATAATATTGAATTGAACGATGTTGGTTATTTAATGGCCATGACAGGAAGCTCGGATATTAATAAATATGCCCTCAATAAGTTTAGTAAGCAATTTGGTGAAAATGGTTCTTTTAGGCTGGTTACTTCGGACGAAATGAAAAATCCCGAGAAGAACCCCAAAGGCGGATTATTTTCACTTAAAGACGATTACATTAGACTCTCCGAGGTTACAAGAACTTATCCTTCCATTCAAGAAATTGAAATTCGGGATAAAGAACATTACGATAGCTTACTCGAAATGATAAACAAGGATGAAAATATGATTCCAGTTTTTATCAAGGACGGAGAAGGTGACATCCATATAATTTCCACATACAATATGGATATTGATGGAATAGCCGAAGGGTATATGTTGGTTTATTTAGGAAAGCCTCTTGATGTCGAAACTATGGCAAAAGAGGAAGTTACATCAGATTAGCTATAGACAACTTTTTCCACTTATCACTTTTCTTTAAGACACTTATAAATTCTTTTTTCTCGTTCTTTGGAAATAAGAATTCTTTTTAAGAAAGTACATGACAAAAAGAACAGTTTCGTATGTTTTACCCTTTAATCATTCAATTTGAGAACGGCCATAAATGCCTGCTGAGGAATTTCTACGTTACCCACTTGGCGCATACGCTTTTTACCTTTTTTCTGTTTTTCAAGAAGCTTACGTTTACGCGAAATATCACCACCATAACATTTGGCGGTTACATCTTTTCTTAGGGCTTTTACAGTTTCTCTAGCAATGATTTTTGCGCCGATCGCCGCCTGAATAGGAATATCAAACTGTTGCCTAGGAATAAGTTCTTTTAGTTTTTCGCACATCTTTTTACCAATTGTGTGTGCATTATCTGCATGTATCAGTGTCGAAAGTGCATCAACAGGTTGCGCATTTAATAATACATCCAATCTCACTAATTTAGAGACCTTCATACCAATTGGCGAATAATCAAAAGAGGCATATCCTTTTGAGACAGTTTTTAGACGATCGTAAAAATCAAAGACAATTTCGGCCAACGGCATTTCAAAAATCAGCTCTACACGTTCTGTGGTTAAGTAGGTTTGGTTGATAATCATACCGCGTTTTTCTATACAAAGACTCATAACGTTACCTACAAAGTCTGCTTTAGTGATAATTGTGGCCTTTATAAAAGGTTCTTCAACTCGGTTTATGGTAGTAGGATCTGGTAGATCACTTGGATTGTTAACCACAAAAGGCACATCAGGCTCCTTGTTGGTGTAAGCAAAATATGACACGTTTGGTACGGTTGTGATTACCGTCATATCAAATTCTCGCTCCAGGCGTTCTTGTATTATTTCCATGTGGAGCATACCCAAAAAACCACAACGGAAACCAAATCCCAATGCGGCTGAACTTTCTGGTTGAAACACCAATGAGGCGTCATTAAGCTGCAACTTTTCCATTGAGTTTCTCAACTCTTCATAATCTTCGGTGTCAACAGGGTAAATACCCGCAAAAACCATCGGTTTTACATCCTCGAAACCCTCTACAATATTAGTGGTTGGTTTGGCAAAATCTGTAATGGTATCACCAACCTTGACTTCTTTGGCAGTTTTAATTCCCGTAATCAAATAACCCACATCGCCTGCTTTAACGCTCTGTTTTGGTACTTGGGTAAGTTTTAATGTACCGACCTCGTCGGCATAATATTCTTTGTCTGTAGCGACAAACTTAATTTTCTGACCTTTTTTAATTTCGCCATTAAACACTCTAAAATAGGTTTCAACACCTCTAAACGTGTTATAAACCGAATCAAAAATCAAGGCTTGAAGTGGCTCATCCACGTTTCCTTTTGGTGCAGGAATGCGCTCAATAATGGCTTTCAAAATATTATCGACACCAAAACCTGTTTTTCCGCTGGCGTGAATGACTTCTTCTGGGTCGCAGCCCAACAAATCAACGATATCGTCGGTTACTTCTTCTGGGTTGGCACTTGGTAAATCTACCTTATTCAAAACAGGAATGATTTCTAAATCATTTTCCAAAGCCAAATACAAATTTGAAATCGTTTGGGCCTGTATACTCTGCGCCGCATCTACAATGAGCAATGCACCTTCGCAAGCTGCTATAGAACGAGAAACTTCGTAAGAGAAGTCGACATGGCCAGGTGTATCAATAAGATTGAGGACATATTTTTCCCCATTCAGCTCATAATCCATTTGTATAGCGTGCGACTTTATGGTAATACCTCTTTCGCGCTCTAAATCCATACTATCTAACAATTGATCTTGTTTTTCACGTGCTGTAACAGAGCCCGTAAAATCGAGTAAACGGTCTGCAAGTGTGCTTTTACCGTGATCTATATGTGCAATAATGCAAAAGTTGCGAATGTTCTTCATCTATCTGTTTATAAGGGCAAATTTAAGAATGCAAATATAATTGATTTCTCGTGCTTTATATCATTCATAAAGCAATTACGCAAATTGTTCTGCGTAAAAACCGTAACATTATATGAAAAACAATTTATATCTTGCAAGACAAACACAGATTATGATCCCTCATCTACGATTTTACTTTTTTGCAAGCTTATTTGCAGTGTCTTTTGGGGCTTTATCTCAAAACTTTTCAGTTTCGGGACAGGTTTTAGACACCGATAACCGGCCTATTGAACTGGCTAATGTTTTAATTTTTACAGAGGAAAACGGTGAGTTTTTAAATGGCACATCCACAGGTGTTGACGGTTCTTTCAAATTATCCAATCTATCTGAAAACACTTATTTTTTAACGATTAGTTTTATCGGTTATGAGGAGGTTAAACAGAAAATTGTCCTTACGGGAAATTTAGACTTGAAAATTATTCAATTAACTGAACTTTCAGAAACGTTGGACGAGGTAAGCATCATCGCAAAAAAACCTACAATTTCTAGAAAACCTGACCGATTAATTTTTAATGTTGAAAATACGGCTCTAATTGAGGGCTCTACGTTACAGGTTTTGAAAAGCACACCGGGAGTAATTGTTAGTGATGGTGATATTAAAATAAAAAGTGCATCAGCCGCAGTTTACATAAATAATAGACGAGTTCAACTAACATCCAGCGAGTTAACTCAACTTCTCGAAAGTTCTTCAGCCAACAGTATTAAATCCATCGAGGTGATTACTAATCCTCCAGCGAGTTATGATGCGGATAGTGGTTCTGTTATCAATATTATAATGAGTAAAAATTTGGTAACAGGTTACAGAGGCAGTGTTTTTACCGACTATACCCAAGGTGTTTTTCCGAGGTATAATGCTGGTACTAGCCATTATTTTAAGAATGATAAATTTAACCTGAATGTTAATTATAACTACACAAATCAGAAAATAAATCGGGACAACGATGATGTTGTAAATTATTTAAATGACAGTAATGATGTAGAGGAGGTTTACAGTTCTAGAGTCAACCGAAATACATGGTCAGAAACCCATAATCTCAATTTAAATTTCGATTATTATATAAACGATAATAATACATTGAGCCTAACTAGCACTGGTTTATATCTGCCATATTTTAAATACCAAATCAATAATAATACGGTAATTACTGATGATAATGGAGATTTTTTATCACGTTTCACTGCAGATAATCTATCAAGAGATAACAAATATAATATTGGTACGGATTTAATATTTAGACATGTTTTCGAAAACCAAGCTAGTTTGACTTTAAATGGTCATTTTACGTTGTACGATTACGAACGTGATCAAAGTGTGCTCAGTAATTTTTTTGATGAGAACAATATGTTTGAAGACAATTCAGAATTTAACACACTCGCCAACCAAGACACTCAAATTATAACAGCAAAAGCAGATTATAGCTTACCAATTGACGACAGCACGGCATTTGACGTTGGCGTAAAATTTTCTAATGTCAATACGGAGAGTGACATCACTCGATTAGACATAATAAATGGAAATGAGGTTGTAAACACGGCAAATTCTAACGCCTTTAATTATGACGAAAATGTATTTGCTGGCTACGCTAATTTTTCTAAATCTTGGGAAAAGTGGGATTTAAACTTAGGGATTAGAGTAGAGCAGACAGATATCGAAGGCGAATCTCCAACTTTGGGAGAGCTCAACACCCAAGAGTATCTCAATTGGTTTCCTAACGCCAGTTTATCTCACAATATAGCTGAAGAGGTCTCAATTTACGGCAATTACAAAAGGAGCATTACAAGACCGAGCTATACCGATTTAAATCCATTTACTTTTTTCTTGAACGAAAACACCGTCGTGGTCGGTAACCCAAACTTGACGCCAACTTATAAAGACCATTATAATTTCGGAATTAACTTTTTAGAGTATTTTACTGTTGAGGCTTATTACGACAACTATTCTGGTGCAATTGAAGAGTTACCACGACAAAACAACGAAACTAATATTATTGCCTTTACACCAACCAATATTGATAAAATGGTAGATTATGGTTTTGATTTTCTGTTTCAATATTATAAAGCTAAATGGGGAGTTTACTCGGCAGTATCCATATTCAATATTACAGAAGAAGTAGATTTTGGCAATGGGTTTGTAGAATTGAATCAATGGTCCAACCTCGTTATCATTGCACCATATGCTTTATTTTTAGAAGACAATAGTTTAAATGTTAATTTAAACCTTACATGGATTAGTGACAACCTCCAAAATTTACAAACGGTAGAAGGGCGATTAATCTCAGAACTCAGTATTTCAAAAAGTATTTTAAAAAATAACGGAATCATTTCTCTTTCTGCAGGAGATTTATTTAATTATCAAAATTTTAGAACTAGAACAGATTATCTCAATCAGTCCAGTTCGAGTTTTGTAGATGTAGACACACGTTTCGTTCAATTAGGCTTCCGTTACAAATTTGGAAACACAAAGCTTCAAACTAATGAGCGTAGCACGAGTGAGGAAGAAAGAGAAAGGTTAAAAGATCTGCAATAAATTTAATCCTGCCACTCGGCAATAAATAGATTGGTGTCCCGACCGCCACCATTGTTTCGGTTAGACGAAAAAGCTAAATACTTACCATCGTTTGAGAATACAGGAAAAGCATCAAAAGTTTCTCCGTGGGTAACACGCGTTAAATTTTTCCCGTCGATATCAATTAAATAAAGATTGAAAGGGAAACCACGCTCAGCCTCAAAATTAGAGGAGAACAATATTTTTTTACCAGATGGATGAAAGAAGGGACTCCAATTGGCATTGCCCAAATCCGTTAATTGTCTTAAATCAGAACCGTCTGCATTACAGATGTACAGTTCCATTTCAGTTGGCTCAACCAATCCTTCTGCCAATAAATCCTTGTATTCTTTGATTTCTTTTTCAGTTTTTGGTCGTGATGAGCGGAAAATCAATTTGGTCCCGTCTGGCGAAAAGAAAGCTCCGCCATCGTAACCCAATTCGTTAGTTATTTGCTTAACATCGCTACCATCTATATTCATGGTGTACAATTCTAAATCGCCACTACGGGTTGAGGTGAATACGATTTTATCACCTTTTGGAGACACAGTTGGTTCTGCGTCATAGCCAATCTCATCAGTCAATTGTTTCACAATATTGCCTTCTAAATCGGCCACAAAAATGTCGTAACTATCATAGATTGGCCAAATGTATTTTCCGTTTTTACGCAACGGAGTTTCTGGACATTCATCTTGCTTTAAATGCGTAGAAGCGTAAATAATATGTTTGTTGTCGGGTAAAAAGTAGGCACAAGTGGTTCTGCCCTTTCCGGTACTCACCATTGGTGGTGGCGCACTATCCATAAAAGTTTCGTTGGCATCCATTAAAAACATTTGGTCACAGCCAACTCCCCAATTTGCGTTGTTAGATTGAAATACCAATTGCTTATCGTCAAAACTCCAATACGCTTCAGCATTATCGCCACCAAATGTGACTTGTCTCAAAGATTTAAAATGAGTCTCTTCTGGGTAAATCAAAGAATCGGTTGATTGGTTTATTACTGTTTCTGTTCCAGAACCTGAATTTTTGGATTTTTCATTTTTACATGAAAAACAAAAAATTAAAAAAGATACAAGCAAAAACGTTTTACTATTCATATGGTCTTTAATTATCCTGCAAGGTTTTGAAAACCTAGTAGGTATGCTTTAAAATATTGCCTAATTTTGTGCAAAAGTAAGATTTCAAAATGAAAAAATTATTATTTCTGTTGGTTTTAGTTGGGGCGTTATCCTGTAAATACAAACCTCAAGCTATTGAAGAAAAAATTGAAGAAGATGTTGCGTTTTTAGCAGATGATAAACTACAGGGTAGGCAAACGGGAACCAAGGGCGAAATTGAAGCTGCAAACTATATTGCCGAACGTTTTGAAGCCATTGGGTTAGAGCAGAAGGGAACAGAAAAATTTTTACAACCTTTTTCATTTAAACCGAAAACCGATCCTCACAAGGAAGTCGAATTTACTACCAACGCAGATAGTACCATCACAGGAAATAACGTTATTGGTTTCATTAACAACAATGCTAAAACTACTGTCGTTATAGGTGCGCACTATGACCATTTAGGTTTTGGAGGTGAAGGATCTTTGTATAGAGAAAAAGACAAAGCAGTGCACAATGGAGCCGATGATAACGCCAGTGGAGTGGCAGTAATGCTCAATTTAGCTAGTCGATTAAAAATAAAGAACGACACTGCTCAAATAAAAGACAAAAACAATTATTTGTTTATGGCATTTTCAGGAGAGGAAATGGGCTTGCTGGGCTCTAATTACTTTTCTAAAAACCCGACAATTGACGCCAAATCTATTAACTATATGATTAACATGGACATGGTTGGTCGCATGAAAGCAGACAGTATTTTGGCGGTTTATGGCACGGGAACTTCGCCAATTTTTAAGCAGACCTTAAAATCCAATAACGATAAATTTAAACTTGTTGAAAATGAAAGTGGAGTAGGACCAAGCGACCACACATCGTTTTATTTAATTGACATTCCTGTATTGCATTTTTTCACTGGTCAGCACGAGGATTACCACAAACCGGGAGATGATGCCGAAAAGTTAAATTATGGTGGGATGAAACTAATATCAAATTATATTTTCAATATTATTTCAGATTTAGACGACAACGGAAAACTGGCTTTTAGAACAACAAAAAATGAAAGTGAAGAAACACCTCGTTTTAAAGTTGGTTTGGGAGTCGTGCCAGATTATCTTTTTGATGGAGAGGGGATGCGAATAGATGGAACAAGGGAGGAAACTCCAGCTTGTGAAGCTGGTCTTCAAAAAGGAGATGTTGTAATTAAATTGGGTGACAGTACCGTAAATGACATGATGAGTTATATGCGAGCACTTTCGGTTTTTGAACAAGGTGACGAAGCTTCGATTACGGTAAAACGTGGTGAGGAAACTATTGAGACTAAGGTTAAGTTTTAGCCCACAAAAGTTAGTCGCTAAAGATTAGAGGTTGCTAAATTGAAACACTTAAAAATGGAAATTACAAAACAAGAGATTATATTAAAAATTCACCTTGCTATTTCTGTTTTAGTGGTTGTGCCAGCGGCAATTATTTACGGATTTAACTCGAGTTCTGCATTTGATATTTCATTAAACTCAGTTGATGAACACAACCAATTTAAAGCTATAATGGGCCTGTATCTTGGCTTTTCTATATTGTGGATTTTAGGGATTTTTAAAGTTAAATTTTTAAAAGCTGCTTTACTTTCCAACTGTGTATTTATGTTCGGTTTAGGTTTTGGAAGAGTGTTAAGCTGGTTGATGGATGGTACTCCAACATTAGTCTATCAGCTTGGTGTGTTCGCAGAGTTGTTGCTTGGTTTTTATGGGCTCTGGGTCTTAAAAAATCAAAATATTCTAAAAAAGCGTAGCTTTGCATAAAAATTGAACACTTGGCTAAGATAGGAGACATAGAACTTGGCGAATTTCCGTTGCTTTTAGCACCAATGGAAGATGTAAGTGACCCACCTTTCCGCGCGTTGTGCAAGGAGCAAGGCGCAGATGTGGTTTACACGGAATTTGTATCTAGTGAAGGCCTGATTCGTAACGCCGCAAAAAGTGTGATGAAGCTTGATATCTACGAAAAAGAGCGACCTGTTGGCATTCAGATTTTTGGTGCTAATATGGAAAGCATGTTACAGACCATTGATATTGTTGAGAAATCGAATCCGGATATTATAGACATTAATTTTGGCTGTCCCGTTAAGAAAGTGGTTTCTAAAGGTGCTGGTGCTGGTATTTTAAAAGATATCTGTCTCATGGAGCAGCTTACTGCCGAAATGGTAAAACGCACCAAGTTGCCAATCACCGTAAAAACCAGATTAGGATGGGATCACGATTCAATTAAAATCGTTGAGGTCGCCGAGCGCTTGCAAGATGTAGGTTGCAAAGCAATTGCCATACATGGCAGAACCAGAGCACAGATGTACAAAGGTGATGCAGATTGGAAACCAATTGCTGAAGTAAAGAATAATCCACGTATGCACATTCCTGTGTTTGGAAATGGCGACGTTAACACACCAGAGCGTGCTGTTGAAATGCAAGACAGCTATGGTCTTGACGGAGCTATGATAGGACGAGCCTCGATTGGGAATCCTTGGTTTTTTAAACAGGTAAAGCACTATATTAAAACTGGTGAACACCTAGAACCTATTTCAATGCCAGAACGTGTTGAAGCCGCCAGAAGACATTTGCAAATGTCAATTGACTGGAAAGGTGAAAAACTAGGTGTGTTTGAAACAAGAAGACATTATACCAACTATTTTAAGGGCATCCCTGATTTTAAAGAGTATAGAATGAAAATGGTAACGAGTGACGATTCTAAAGATGTATTTGCGGCTTTTGATGAAGTGCTCGAGAAGTTCTCTGATTATGAGTTTGCATAGAACTCAACGCTTAACTCTTAACCAAACGCTCAGTAATGCGCTGTGAAGCAATTTTGGAAGCAACAATTCCCAATGCAAATATGGTAACAAGCACTATTAACACATTAAATAAGTTTAAACGAACCGGATAAGGCAACTCGGGTGTAAGCATTACCAATTCAAAAGATTGTTGGACAGACACAATTGCCAATCCTAGCAGGACACCTATTAAGCCACTCAAAAATGTCATTAAACTACCCTGCAAAAAGAAAATGGACTTTATGGTTTTGGCTTCTGTTCCTAAATTGAACAAGGTGTTTAATGATTTCTTTTTGTCTAATATCATCATGATTATCGCACCAATCACGTTAAAAAGCGCAATGATAATCACCAAAGTAAAGATGAGGTATATGGCGAGGTTTTCAGTGTTCAACATTTTGAAAAGAGCATCATTTAACTGTTCTCTATTCTTAATAATAAATCGATTTGGGAATACCATTTCGAGCTGTTGTTTTATTTCTGCCTCATCGGTGTTTTCTATCAGTTTTAATTCTATTGCGCTAATTTGATTTTCAGTATAATTCAATAACGATTTAGCTAATTGGATATCGCCAAATATGTACTCATTATTCAACTGTTCATTGATATCAAAAAGCCCAACATTGGTAACATATACAGAATTATAAGCACCTTTTAGTGAGCTAGGCTGACCCTTTCCAGGTTTAGGTACATATAAAGAGAGAGGTTGTAAATAATTAAAAACTCCAAAAGATAAATTGTTAGAAATTCCCCAACCCGAGACCACTTCATTACTTTCATGTGAAATCCAATTACCTTTTGTAACCATAGAATCAATATTTGTTACTTTTAAATAATTAGGGTCTACACCCTTTAAAGTAGCAAGTAGATTTTTGTTTTCGGTTTTAATAATTACCCGTTCTTCAATAACTGTAGAAATAGCTTCAACTCCCTCTATCTTTAATAGTTCGGTATTATCAGTATCATTCCAAATAAAGGATTTTCCAGTTGTAGGCGTCAATTTTAAGTCTGGGTCTACAAAAGAAGAAAATTCAAGACTAAAATCTTTTAATCCGGCGAAAACGGAAAGTACAATAAAAAGTGCGGCCGAGGCTATGATAACTCCTCCCGAAGCAATCATCGTCATTATGTTTATAGCATTGTTGCTGCTTTTAGAAAACAAATAACGTTTTGCTATATATAATGGGAAATTCACTTAAGATTTTTTACGCTTGCCTAACAAATCTGGATTTTCAATAGGGTCTTCTTCGCCTTTAAGTGAACGTTCGATGCCGTCGATATATTCTAAAGAATCATCAATAAAAAACTCAAGTTGTGGCATACGACGTAGTTGATGACGTGTGCGTTGTGCCAACTCATGTCTAATTAATGGTTTGTTGGACTTTATACCCTCTAAGAGTGCTTTAGCTTCTTTATTAGGAAAAATACTAAGATAAACCTTAGCTACGGATAGGTCTGTAGTTACATTCACCTTGCTAACAGAAATGATGACACCACGTAAACCGCCATCAGTAGCTGCTTTTTGTAATACTTCTGCTAAATCTTGTTGCAGTATACCTCCTATTTTTTTCTGCCTCTGAGTAAATTCTTCCATAATGACTATTTTAACTAATCATCTGCAAAAGTAGCTGATATTTAAGGATTATCTTATTTTTGAATGTAGAAAATATCTGTTAAGAAATAGATTTTCTATCATAAATTATCAATAAGGTTTTCTTTTATAGGGAAACTAAATCAAGTTTTGCATGAGAAAAATTGAACATATAGGCATTGCGGTGAAGGACATAGACCAATCAAATGAACTTTTTTCTTCATTATTTGGAAAAGAGCATTACAAAATTGAAGATGTTGAAAGCGAGGGTGTAAAAACTTCCTTTTTTAAATGTGGACCAAATAAAATAGAATTACTTCAGGCCACGGACAAAGAAAGTCCAATTGCTAAATTTATTGAAAAAAAAGGTGAAGGGATTCATCATATTGCATTTGCGGTAAATGATATTGAAACAGAAATAGAAAGATTAACCAAGGAGGGTTTTGAAATGATTCATAAAGAACCGAAAAAAGGTGCTGACAATAAAATGATAGCCTTTCTACACCCTAAGTCTACAAATGGGGTTTTAGTAGAATTATGTCAAGAAATTGAAAAGTAAATTGAATTATTTTTCTTGTGGAGTTTTAAAATATGTAGTAATATTGCAGACTCTTTAGGAATAAAGACGTTGATAACAATCAGCAGGTCCCATAGCTCAGTTGGTTAGAGCACCTGACTCATAATCAGGTGGTCCTTGGTTCGAGCCCAAGTGGGACCACAATTAAACCCTTCTTTTTCAGAAGGGTTTTTTTATTTCTCGAAGTGCAATAGAGGCACGAAAAGCACAACTAAAAAATATTAACTTTTACTGAATAGGCTTTTGAAAGATATTAAGCGGTACTATTTGGGCTACTACTAATAATGCCTTAATATTTTAGAATAGATTTTTCGTAATTTTAATATTTGGAAAAACATAAACTGTTTTCAAAGTATACCAAACTTAACTTACAATACGCACAACGGTTTAGGACGTGAACAAGAAAATACATTATATTTGTATTAAATATTTACGAAAACTTCCCTGGATTTACAACAGATTATGCATTTCGTCGATAATATTTGCTCTTAAAAGATGTTTTTTAGCGAAAAAAATTTTGCTGGCTCAGTTTTTTTAATAAATTTACAGCATATTTAGGAAGATGAACAATAGTAAAATATTTGCCTCAATCATATTTTTTTCTATAGGGCTGTCTGCGGTTTCTCAGACACCTCCTCCTCCTATGCCACCTCCTCCACCCGGTTTTCCAATAGATAATGGTGTAATAGTATTATTGATTTTGGCTATAATTTACGGAAGTTATAAAATTTATAAGTCCCTAAAAAATCCAATTTAAGATCTTAATTCGTTTAACCTCTTTACATATTTACCAATTACATCAAACTCTAGGTTTACCATACTATTAACTTGTAGTTGGTGAAAGTTAGTGTGCCTATAGGTGTAGGGAATTATTGCTACCGAAAAGCTATTGAGTTTAGAGTTAACAACCGTCAAACTTACTCCATTAACCGTAATTGAGCCTTTTTCGATAGTGATATTATTGAGTGACGCATCATATTCAAATTCAAAAATCCAACTTCCATCTCCGTCAATGATATTTTTGCATTTTGCCGTTTGGTCCACATGGCCCTGTACAATATGGCCATCCAAACGATCACCTAATTTCATAGCGCGTTCAAGATTAACTTGTTCGTTTTCTTTTAAATCTCCTAAATTAGTTTTATCAAGTGTTTCTTTAATGGCAGTAACCGTATAGCTGTCTCCGTTGATTTCAACAACAGTTAAGCACACTCCATTATGCGCTACGCTTTGGTCAATTTTTAACTCCTGAGAAATAGATGAAGACACTGTGATATTAAGATTACCCTGGTTTTTTTCTAGTCGTTTAATTTCTCCTAAATCTTCAATTATTCCAGTAAACATAGTTGTGCTTTATTTGGTTAAATTTGCAGATGCAAAGTTAAATACAAAAGTTAGCCAATTTTCAATTTTATTAAAAAAATAGAAGAAGTGATTATATGAAAAAGGATGAAAAAATAATTGTAGGTATATCGGTTGGTGACCTAAACGGTATTGGTCCAGAAATTATAATAAAAACGTTTGAGGATCCAAGAATGTTGGAATTGAATACACCTGTAATTTTTGCATCAGGCAAAACCATGCAATTTTTCAAGAGTCAAATAGATAGTAAAATCAACTTTTTTAATATAGATAAACCAGAACAATTGGTTCACGGGAAAGTGAACGTGGTAAACGTTTGGAAAGAACCCGTTAAAATTAACTTTGGCAAAGAAGATAATGCAATTGGTAAATACGCCATTAAATCTTTAGAGGCCGCCACTGAAGCACTTAAGAAAAATACAATAGATGTTTTAGTAACTGCGCCAATTAATAAACATACCATACAATCAGACACGTTCAATTTTCCCGGCCACACTAATTTTTTGGCTAAAGAACTGAACGGAAATAGCCTCATGTTTATGGTTACAGATTCTTTAAAAGTAGGTCTTTTAACAGACCATGTGCCATTAAAGGACATCTCGGAACATATTACAGAAGCACTAATTCGTGAAAAACTTGAAACAGTATCAAGCTCTTTGATAAAGGACTTCAGCATCAGAAAGCCTAAAATTGCTGTATTATCCATTAATCCGCATGCTGGAGACAACGGCGTTATAGGTGATGAAGATGATAAAATCTTAAAACCAACTATTGAAAAAATCAAATCTGAAGGTAAATTGGTTTATGGACCCTATTCTGCCGATAGTTTTTTTGGGTCTAATAATTATAAGAATTTTGACGCTATTATTGCCTCCTATCATGATCAAGGATTAATACCTTTTAAAACTATTGCCTTTGGGGAGGGCGTTAATTTTACGGCAGGCTTATCTAAAGTACGCACCTCACCAGATCACGGCACGGCTTATGAAATTGCAGGAATAGGTATAGCCGACGAAAGCTCTTTTAAACAAGCTGTCTATACGGCAATTCAAATTTTTAGAAACAGAACAGAGTTTGAATATTATAGTAAAGATCCCTTAAAAAAACACAAAAAATAGATATGAACAAAAATTGTTTATATCTCGCTTAGAATACAATTAAAATTTATATATTTGCAGGCTCAAAATGAGAGTGGTAATGAAGGCATTAAAAGCTTACATAATTCCTTTTACGGGTTTAAAGATTGGAGAGCATCATTTTGATTACGACATAGATAATACGTTCTTTCAGAATTTTGAATATGATGAATTTAACGCAGTTGATGTTAAAGTTGACCTTAAGTTTGAAAAAAAGACAACATTTTTAGAATTGTTCTTTTCGGCAAATGGAACTGTTAATGTGAATTGCGACCTAACTAACGAACCCTACAATCAAGAAATTGATGGAGAGTTTAAGTTGGTGATTAAATTTGGTGAAGCTTATAATGATGATAATGAGGACATTTTAATCATTCCTCAAGGTGAGCACGAAATAAATGTGGCTCAATATATATACGAACTCATTATATTGGCGGTACCGGCAAAAAGAATTCATCCCGGAGTTGAAGATGGCACATTGCAATCTGATATTCTATCAAAATTAGATGAATTAAGCCCTAACAAGGAAAACAAAACAAAATCAGATGAGGATATTGATCCTCGCTGGAATAATTTAAAAAAACTATTAACGGATAAATAACATTTAAAATGGCACATCCAAAGCGTAAAATATCAAAAACAAGAAGAGACAAAAGAAGAACACATTACAAAGCAACTGTTCCTCAAATTGCAACTTGCCCAACAACTGGTGAGCCACACTTATACCATAGAGCTCATTGGCACGAAGGTAAATTGTATTACAGAGGACAAGTTTTAATAGACAACTCAACTACAGACGAAAATTTAGCATAACTATTATGCTTGCATATAATAAAACGCTCACTTGTGAGCGTTTTTTTTGTTAATATTTTTTGAATCAGTCAAAAACTGCTTAATTTGTAGAATTATTGCCCAAAAACGCAATAAATTGATTAGAACTGACCGATTTTTAGCAAAAAAATATACTTTTAATTAACCTAAAAGCTAATAATGAGTAAAATCACAGCAGCAATCACAGCTGTAGGAGGCTACGTTCCAGATTTTGTTTTATCAAACAAGGTGTTGGAAACTATGGTAGATACTAATGATGAGTGGATTACCACACGTACCGGAATTAAGGAACGTAGAATACTTAAGGAGGAAGGCAAGGGCACTTCATTTTTAGCCATAAAAGCGGCAGAAGACCTCATTCAAAAAACAGGTTTAGATCCTAAGGAAATCGAATTGGTCATCGTTTGTACAGCAACACCAGATATGAAAGCAGCTTCAACAGCAGCATATACAGCCACTCAGATTGGCGCGGTGAATGCATTTTCTTATGATCTGGAAGCCGCCTGTTCAAGTTTTTTGTTTGGTATGTCAACGGCTTCGGCTTATATAGAATCTGGTCGATATAAAAAAATACTTCTTATAGGAGCAGATAAAAACTCTTCATTTATCAATTACAAAGACAGGGCAACTTGCATTATATTTGGTGATGGAGCGGGAGCTGTGTTATTTGAGCCTAATGAACAAGGTTTAGGTCTTCAAGATGAATTATTAAGGAGTAATGGGGAGGGCAGAGAATTTTTGCAGGCTACTTATGGTGGGTCGTCATACCCAATAAACGAAAACACATTTAAAGAAGGCAAACACTACGTGTTTCAAGACGGAAAAACCGTATTTAAAAATGCTGTTTTTAATATGGCAGATGTTTCGGAGCGCATCATGCAAAAAAACAATTTAACTAACGCAGATATTTCATGGCTTGCGGCGCATCAAGCCAATAAACGTATTATTGATGCTACAGCAAATCGTATTAATTTAGAGGACTCTAAGGTGATGATGAATATCCAAAAATACGGAAACACAACATCAGCCACTTTACCATTACTTTTACATGATTACGAAGCACAATTAAAAAAAGGTGATAACATAATATTTGCCGCCTTTGGTGGTGGATTTACTTGGGGCTCAATTTATTTAAAATGGGCTTATAATTCTTAAAACAAAAACTAACTAACATAATATCTAAAAACTATGGATTTAAAAGAAATTCAGAACTTAATCAAATTTGTTGCTAAATCAGGAGCAAGCGAAGTTAAGTTAGAAATGGACGATGTTAAAATTACCATTAGAACAGGTTCGGAAAACGAAACTACATACGTACAACAAATACCAATGCAAGCTGCGCCAGCCATGCCACAGCAAACTGCGGCACCAGCAGCTAGTCCTGCAGCACCTTCAGCACCAGCAGCACCTGCCGCTGCTGCGGAAGATTCAAAATACATCACTATTAAATCACCAATAATAGGTACGTTTTATAGAAAGCCATCACCTGACAAACCTGTCTTTGTTGAGGTTGGTAAAGAAATCAAAGAAGGCGATGTACTTTGTGTTATCGAAGCGATGAAGCTATTTAACGAAATAGAATCAGAAGTTTCCGGCAAAATCGTCAAGGTATTGGTAGATGATTCTTCCCCAGTAGAATTTGATCAGCCATTATTTTTAGTTGACCCATCGTAAATTTTAAGTTTAGAAGTTTAAGTTTAACGTTTAAATCGATAGTATTTAAACATATAAACTACTAAACCATAAACTCTTAAACTCAAAAGATATGTTTAAAAAAATATTAATAGCCAATAGAGGGGAAATTGCACTGCGTGTAATCAGAACCTGTAAAGAAATGGGCATTAAGACCGTAGCGGTTTATTCAACGGCAGATGCCGACAGTCTTCATGTAAAGTTTGCAGACGAGGCCGTTTGTATTGGTCCACCAGCAAGTAGTCAATCTTATCTTAAAATTTCTAATATTATAGCTGCGGCAGAAATAACTAATGCAGACGCTATACATCCAGGTTATGGGTTCTTATCGGAAAACGCAAAGTTTTCAAAAATTTGTGAAGAACATGGTATTAAGTTTATCGGAGCTTCTGAAGAAATGATCGATAAAATGGGTGATAAGGCAAATGCTAAAGCAACCATGAAAGCTGCGGGAGTACCTTGTGTCCCAGGAAGTGATGGAATTATAGAAAATTTTGAAGATTGCCAAAAAATAGCAAAAGAAACAGGGTACCCTGTAATGCTTAAGGCATCTGCTGGAGGCGGTGGAAAAGGAATGCGAGCCGTTTGGAAGCCAGAAAACCTCCAGAATGCTTGGGAATCTGCAAGAGCAGAATCCAAGGCCGCTTTCGGAAATGATGATATGTATATGGAGAAGCTTATAGAAGAGCCTCGTCATATAGAAATACAGATTGTTGGTGATTCCCGAGGGAAGGCTTGTCATTTATCTGAGCGTGATTGCTCTATCCAAAGACGTCATCAAAAATTGACCGAAGAGGTGCCATCACCCTTCATGACAGACGAATTAAGAGAAAAAATGGGCAAAGCTGCCGTAAAAGCTGCTGAATACATTAAATATGAAGGAGCAGGTACAGTAGAGTTTTTAGTGGACAAACACCGAAACTTCTACTTTATGGAAATGAACACTCGTATCCAAGTAGAACACCCGATTACCGAACAAGTTATAGATTTCGATTTAATTCGTGAGCAAATTTTAGTCGCAGCAGGCGTGCCAATTTCGGGGAAAAATTATTTGCCACAATTACATTCCATCGAGTGTAGAATTAACGCTGAAGATCCATTTAACGACTTTAGACCTTCACCGGGAAGAATTACAACACTTCATGCACCTGGTGGTCACGGAGTCCGTTTAGATACGCATGTTTACGCAGGCTACAGTATTCCGCCAAATTACGATTCTATGATTGCGAAGCTAATTACAACAGCACAAACAAGGGAAGAGGCAATTAACAAAATGAAGCGTGCTTTAGATGAGTTTGTTATTGAGGGTATAAAAACCACAATTCCGTTTCATCGTCAATTAATGGAACACCCAGATTACTTGTCCGGAAATTACACCACCAAGTTTATGGAAGATTTTAAACTTAAAGAAGAAACTGAAGATTAATTAAAAAGCTCCTAATTTTAGGAGCTTTTTTTATACTATGAATTTATCCTATTGGGAAATAAAAACTTGGCTCACCAACATTGACTTTACTATTGTAGGTAGTGGTATTGTGGGCCTTAATTGTGCTCTTCAGCTAAAAAGCCGATTTCCAACAGCAAAGATTATCGTCTTAGAAAAAGGTGTGTTTCCACAAGGCGCAAGTACTAAAAATGCAGGTTTTGCTTGTTTTGGAAGTCTTAGTGAAATCATTGAAGATTTAAAAACACATTCTGAAAATGAAGTTTTAGAATTGATCAAAAAACGAATAAATGGATTAAATCTGCTCCGTAAAAATTTGGGAGATAAAGTCATAGATTATCAAAATTTAGGAGGTTACGAATTGTTCTTAAATTCCGAGGATGAACTGTATCAATCCTGCATTGAGCGAAAGGATAAAATCAATCAATTGCTAAAACCCGTTTTTAACGGCAATGTGTTTTCGATAAAACAGAATCTTTTCAACTTTCAAAATGTAAAATCAAATTTATGTTTCAATAAATTTGAAGGACAATTAGATACAGGGAAAATGATGAACGCTTTACTAAACAAAGCACAATCGTTAGGAATCAAAATTTTGAATAATTGTAATGTCCAAGAATTTTCAGATGATTCAAATGGTGTAAAAATCAAAACAAACACTGTTGATTTTTCAACCAATAAATTACTAGTAGCAACTAATGGTTTCGCTTCAAAATTATTGAACGAAAACGTAAAACCGGCCAGAGCACAAGTGCTTGTTACAAAACCAATAAAAAATTTAGAAATAAAAGGAACGTTTCATCTGGACAGAGGCTATTATTATTTTAGGGATATCGACAATAGAATTCTATTGGGAGGAGGCAGAAACCTCGATTTTATAACCGAAGAAACGACAGAATTCGGTACAACAAAAAAGATCCAAAATAAACTTGAAGAACTTTTAAAAACAACAATTTTACCGCACACAAATTTTGAAATAGATCATAGTTGGTCTGGCATCATGGGAATTGGTAACCGGAAAAAAGCTATTGTAAAACAACTAAGCAATAATGTATATTGCGGAGTCCGTTTAGGCGGTATGGGTATTGCCATAGGCAGTTTGGTTGGTAAAGAATTAGCAGACCTTATTTCTAAGAAAGCAGGAATCTCATAATTAATTGAAAGAAACCTTGGTTTAGGAACAGAATTTATAAAAAATGACCACCAAACAACATCTCAAAACCAAATGCCAAGCATTTCTAAGTCAACGTTTAGTAATCATCCAGAAAGCTATTAATGACATTCAAAACTCATTACAATCCGAAACCAAAAGCAGTGCTGGAGACAAGCATGAAACTGGCCGTGCCATGTTGCAACTAGAAAGAGAAAAAGCAGGACAACAGCTAGCCGAAATTGAAACACAACAACAAATTCTCAATAAAATAAAGCCCGAATCCAAGCATCAGAAAATCACTTTGGGCAGTATTGTAAAAACGACTAATGTAAATTATTTTATAGCTATAAGTGCTGGAGAAATTACTTTAGAAGATTCGAAATACTTTGCGATTTCGTCAGCGACACCCATCGCTAGGTTGCTTATCTCAAAAGAAACTGGTGAGACCATAAAATTTAGGGAAACCCAATTCACCATTTTAGAAATTCATTAGAAAACGTTAAACCGTCCAAAAATTTCACTTTTAGATTGTATCTTAACAAATTAATTTTAGGAAGTGAAATTACGTTATACCTTAATTTTTGCAATCTGTTTTAGTGCTTTTGCTTTTTCGCAAAATCAATCTAGTATAGATTTTATAATAAGAAATTTGGGTGTAAATGTTGACGGTCATTTTGAAACTTTTGACATTAATGCCGAATTCGATTCCAGTCAAAATCTAAAGAAAATAACAGGAACCATCCAGGTAAAATCAATTGAAACAGGTATTGAAAGTCGTGACGAACATCTTTTGGAAGAAGACTATTTTCATGCAGAAAAGCATAAAACCATAACACTAAAAAGTCGCGCAATCACCAAAAAATCCAATGGTAACTATATCGTTAAATCAAATCTAACCATAAAAGGAAAAACAAAAAAAATTACAATTCCGGTTAAAATTGAAAAACAAAACGGTCAATACAAAATAATCTCAAATTTTGAAATCAATCGAAAAGATTTTAATGTAGGTGGAAGTAGTTTCATAATGAGCAAAACGGCAAGAATAAACGTGGTGCACTATCAAAATTTGTAAATGGAGGCACAGAATTTTGATGTTATTATTATTGGTGGTGGTTTGGCCGGATTGTGTAGTGCAATCCACTTATCTCAATCTAGCTTTAAAGTTCTTTTAATTGAAAAAAATGAGTATCCCAAGCACAAGGTTTGTGGAGAATATGTTTCAAATGAAGTTTTACCATATTTAGATTTTTTAGGCTTTGACCCACTTGAATTCGGAGCAAAAAGCATTTCAAATTTTGAATTAACCACACTTAATAACAAAAAAATTAAAGCCAAATTACCGCTCGGAGGTTTCGGGATGAGCCGTTACGAAATGGATTTTCAACTCTACAAATTGGCAATTTCAAAAGGTGTTGAGGTGCTTAAAGATTCTGTAATTGATGTAAATTTTGAAGCTGATAATTTTAAGGTTGAAACAAAATCAAATAAAAAATTCCAATCAAAAATCGTGATTGGAGCATTCGGGAAACGGTCTAATTTAGATGTTCAATTCAATCGAAAATTTATTAAAAAAAAATCGCCCTATTTAGGAGTTAAAATACATGTTTCAGGCAAATTTCCTGAGGATAAAGTTGCGCTTCATAACTTTAAAGGAGGATATTGTGGTGTTTCAAAAGTTGAAAACAACCACATCAATTTATGCTATATTACAGATTTTGAATCATTTAAAAAGTATAAGGATATTGAATCTTTTCAGGAAGAAGTAGTGTTCAAAAATTCAACATTAAAAGAGATTTTCAATAATTCTGAAATTCAATTTGAAAATCCTTTGACGATCAGCCAGATTTCGTTTGAAACTAAACAGCCAATAGAAAACCACATTATAATGTGTGGTGATTCTGCAGGAATGATTCATCCCTTGTGTGGCAATGGAATGGGAATGGCAATAAGAAGTGCACAATTAGCATCAGAGCTGATTATTGATTATCTTCAAGGAAAAATTGAATCCAGGGAAAAATTGGAGAAATATTATGCCAAACGCTGGCAACAGACATTCAGTTTTAGACTAAAAATTGGCCACACAATTGCGTATTTGTTTAGGCAAAATTGGTTAGCTCCAAAACTATTGATTATGTTGAGGTGGTTTCCGTTTTTAGTTCCTTTAATCATTAAAACGACCCATGGTAAACCTATGAAAGCGTAGTGAATTTATTTATAAACACTAAATATCGAAGTAATAAAACTGAGCTCATGGACGATTTTTCCCTGAAAGGGGAATTGTTACGTGATACTTTGGATAAACTCGGCAATATCAATAAATGGTTAGGGGGAAACCGTGTGACTTTAGATGGCATTATGCAGCTTTTAAAAAACCAGCCAAAAAATAAAACCTATACCATTATAGATTTGGGCTGTGGACACGGAGACATCCTAAGGCAGGTCGCAAAATATGGTCGTAAACATCAATATAGTTTTAGATTAATAGGGATCGATGCCAACCAAGATGCAATTGCTTATGCCTCGGAACTATCTTCTGAATATCCCAATATAAGTTTTAAAAGTATTGATATTTTTTCGGGCCAATTTGAAACCTTGAATTTTGACATTGCACTTACAACGCTTTTTCTACATCATTTTAAAGAAGAGGAAATAAAGACATTACTAAAAAAATTATATACAAATACTAATATTGGATTGGTTATAAACGACTTACAAAGGAGTAAAGTGGCTTACGGACTCTTTAAATTATTAGGTTTAGTGATAACTAACCAAATGATAAAACAAGATGGATTAACGTCTATTCTTCGTGCTTTTAAGAGAGAAGAATTAGAAGAAATATCACAACAATTACACCTCAAATCACAAATCCGCTGGAAATGGGCATTTCGTTACCAATGGTTAATTAAAAAATAAATGGCAGTTAGAATTACATCAGTTGCAAAACAATTACCAAAATATACCAGAGAGACCAAAGACATTTTACCCTTTGTGGAACTATGGTTAAATGGAAAAGAAGAACGTTTTAAAAGAAAAGTCTTAAAGATTTTTGAAAATGCAGCAGTAGACAAACGCTATTCCATAATGGATGCCGAAGAGGTTTTCAACAAAACGTCTTTTGAGGAAAAAAACGATATCTACACAAGAGAGGCGATAATATTAGCAGAGAAAAGTTTGCTTAAAGCATTGAAAAAAGCCCAATTAAAACCTACTGACATTGATTATATAATTACGGTGAGTTGCACTGGCGTTATGATTCCGTCGTTAGATGCTTATCTTATTAATAATCTTGAAATGAAACAAGACATTGTGCGTCTCCCAGTAACCGAGATGGGTTGTGCAGCAGGAGTTTCAGGAATTATATATGCCAAGAATTTTCTAAAAGCCAACCCGAATAAACGAGCAGCTGTAGTTGCTGTAGAATCTCCAACTGCAACCTTTCAGCTAGATGATTATTCTATGGTAAACATTGTGAGCGCAGCCATTTTTGGAGATGGTTGTGCGAGTGTGATTTTATCATCTTATGAAGAGGAAAAAGGCCCAGAAATAAAAGACGAAGCCATGTACCATTTCTTTGATGCCGAACACATGATGGGTTTTAAGCTGAAAAATTCCGGACTACAAATGGTGTTAGACCAATCGGTACCACAAACCATTGCAGACCATTTCCCAAAAATAATTCATCCGTTTTTAGAACGAAATAATCTCACCATTGAAGACGTAGACCATTTGGTGTTTCATCCTGGTGGAAAAAAAATAGTACAGACTGTTGAAGATTTATTCGGAGACTTGGGCAAGAATATAGACGACACTAAGGAGGTTTTACGATTATATGGCAATATGAGTAGCGCAACAGTACTTTACGTGTTAGAGCGATTTATGGACAGGGATTTACCAAAAGGAGATAAAGGCATCATGCTCAGTTTTGGACCCGGATTTTCAGCACAAAGGATTTTGTTAGAGTGGTGACATAATTTTATTCGTCATGCTGTCCCGATAGCTATCCGGATTGTTGCAGCATCTCATTATTATTAAAAATATGAAAGAATTCAAAAACAAAAATTATTGGGCACTCATTTTGGGAGGCAGTAGTGGCTTAGGCTTGGCAACAGCAAAAAAGCTCGCGAAACACGGTATGAATATCTGTATAGTTCACAGAAATTCGAGATTGCAGGAAGACGAAATTCAGGCAGAATTTGAAACTATAAAAAATGAAGGAGTAAAGTTTAAATCCTTTAATATAGATGCTTTTAAAGTCGAAAAACGAAATGAAGTTATTGAAGAATTAAAAGAAATATTTGGAGGAAATGGTAAGATCAGAACTCTAGTTCACAGCGTAGCAAAAGGCAATTTAAAACCTATGGTTTCAAACGAAAAACCAGAATTAAAAAATGATGATTTCAATTTAACCATAAATGCTATGGCAATAAGTCTTTATGATTGGACAAAAACTATTTTTGAAGCGGATCTGTTTTCAGAAGATTCCAGAATCATAAGTTTTACAAGCGAAGGCAATACTAAAGCTTGGCCAAATTATGCTGCAGTTTCAGCAGCCAAAGTCACGCTCGAAGCTATCACGAGAAATGTCGCACTTGAGTTTGCACCATACGGAATTAAAGCCAATTGCATACAGGCTGGCGTTACAGATACATCATCATTACGGATGATTCCTGGAAGCGATAAAATAATTGAGCATACTTTAAAACGAAATCCCAATAAGAAATTAACGCAACCAAAAGATGTGGCAAATGCCGTATATTTATTAAGTAAAGACGAAGCGTCTTGGATTACGGGAACAGTGATCCCAGTAGATGGAGGGGAGCATTTAAGTTGAATCTGACAAAAGACCTAGCAGGTTTTAAAAACCTAGCAGGTCTATAACAAAAAGAAGATTCCCGTTCGCAGGAATTACAAACATGAAGAAAGTAGACATCATAAACCTTTTACCCTATCAAAATCCATTTCTATTTGTCGATGGCATAGATGAAATTTCAGAAGAAAAGATCAAAGGCCACTACACCTTTAAAAGCGACGAAACGTTTTACAAAGGTCATTTTAAGGACAATCCCATAACGCCTGGCGTTATATTAACGGAATGCATGGCGCAAATCGGATTAGTTTGTCTAGGAATATTTTTAATGAGAAATGAATTAGATGATAGCACAAACCCACAAATAGCATTGACGTCACATCAAATGGATTTTTATTTGCCGGTTTTGCCTAATGAAAAAGTAACTGTCATTTCAGAAAAAGAAGTATTTCGATTTAATAAATTGAAGTGTAATGTAAAGATGATTAATGAAAAAGAGCAATTGGTTGCACGTGGAAAAATTTCGGGCATGATACACATTCCTGCGTAGGCAGGAATCTCATAATCGCAAAGCGATGAACACAATGACTAAAATATCCCGCGAGATTTTCAATACCTTGTAGGTATAAGTTAATTAAAAAGATTCCCGTTTTCACGGGAAGTAGACATGAAAAAAAGAGTAGTCATAACAGGTTTGGGAGTGGTAGCACCAAATGGGGTCGGAGTCACAGAATTTACAGATGCTCTAAAAAGTGGAAGATCAGGAATTACATTCCACCAAAAACTAAAAGACCTCAATTTTTCTTGCCAAATCGGAGGCGTTCCCAATATTTCAGACGAATTAAAATCAAAATACTTTACCAATTTACAACAGAGAGGATTTAATAGTTCGGGAATTTTATATGGCTGTATAGCAGGAGTAGATGCATGGAAAGATGCTGGTTTTGAAAAAAACGAAGCTAGTGAATTGGATTATGAAACAGGATTAATTTTTGGCACAGGAACCTCCGGAATTGAGAAATTTCGTGAAGCCATTTACGGAGTCGATGAAGGCAATGTGCGCCGATTGGGAAGCACAGTTGTACTACAAACTATGGCAAGTGGAGTAAGTGCATATTTAAGTGGAATGTTAGGTTTGGGCAACCAGGTTACAACAAATTCTTCAGCTTGCACAACAGGAACAGAAGCACTTTTAATGGGTTTTGACCGTATTCAAAATGGAAAAGCCAAACGCATGTTAGTGGGCAGTTGCAGTGATGACGGACCATATATTTGGGGCGGATTTGATGCCATGCGCGTAATGACCTACAAACACAACAATAACCCAGAGCAAGGATCAAGATCAATGAGCGCTTCAGCTTCAGGTTTTGTACCAGGAAGTGGAGCAGGTGCTATGGTTTTGGAATCTCTAGAAAGCGCCTTAGAACGCGGAGCAACAATTCATGCTGAGGTTTTGGGAGGAGAAATCAATTCTGGAGGTCAGCGGCAAGGAGGAACTTTAACAGCACCAAACCCAAAAGCAGTTCAACGATGTATTATAAAAGCGATTGAAAATTCAGGAATAAATGCTAATGATGTTGAGGTGATCAATGGTCATCTAACCGCAACGTCAAAAGACAGTCTTGAAATTGAAAACTGGACAAAAGCGTTAAACAGAAACGGTAATGATTTTCCGTATATCAATTCTACTAAATCAATGATTGGCCATTGTTTGGCTGCTGCTGGAACAATCGAATGTGTGGCGAGCATAATTCAACTCAAAGAACAATTTATTGCACCAAACATCAACTGTGAAGATTTGCATCCAGAAATTGAAGAACTTATCGATTCCGAAAAAATTCCGACAGAAAAACTTGATATGAACTTTGATATCATGGCAAAAGCGAGTTTTGGATTTGGCGATGTTAATGCTTGTGTGGTGTTTAAAAGACTTCAAGTTTAATTCACTATCAGTTCGAGCGTAGTCGAGAACGTCATAAAAACCTCTCGACTACGCTCGAGAAGACAGAAAGGATTATTTGATGTGTCTTATTAATAGCTTAACTTTACGATACAAAAACATGCTATGACCAAAGAAGAATTAATCCCTAAATTAAAAAACATAATTGCGCCATACGTTCAAGACGAAGAAGCCTTTAAAAACCTAAATGAAGACACTGATTTTGTTAAGGATTTAAAAATAAATTCAGCAAATCTGGTGGACATCATATTAGATATCGAAGATGAATTTGACATAAGGTTGGAAAACGAAGACATGGAACAAATGCTCGATGTGAAATCGGCTATGGAAATTATAAATTCCAAACTGGAAAGCTAATGGTTGGCAATGATATTGTTGATTTAGCTGAAGCAAAACGAGCGTCCAATTGGCAACGACCTCGCTTTTTAGAAAAATTGTTTACGCCAAATGAGCAACAATACATTCAAAATTCTGATAATCCGTTTTTAACAGTGTGGCAATTGTGGTCCATGAAAGAAGCTACATATAAACTTTACACACAATTAAACCCGAGCCGATTTTACAATCCAAAATCTTTTGAATGTTCATTTCAAAATGAAAACCAAAAAGTACGTTTCAAAGATTTTGAATTTTTCGTACAATCAAGAATAACTTCAAAATATATAATTTCTGAAGCACGGTTGAACCCTTTCAAAATGAATTCTGAAGTCATTCCATTTAATGTAAAAGATTACAAATCGCAAAGTGGTGAAACCAAAGCGGCTTTGATGGAACGTATTTCAAAAACATATCAGGTTCCTATTTCAAAATTAAAATTTCAGAAATCAGAGTTTGGGATTCCAAGTGTTAGTTTTGATTCGGATAAAATTAACGTGAGCATTAGTCATCATGGTATTTTTGGTGCTTATGCTTTTGAGAGTACTGTCATTCCTGCGAAGGCAGGAATCTCATGACTGTAAACTATAATAAAATGGATTCTCGCCGTAGTTTATCTTGAGCATAGTCGAAAGGCAGAAATGACAAAAATGAGGAAACTTCAAAACATCATATCAACCATAATCAAATTTAGAATAGCAATTATTGCCGTTCTCGCAATTTTGATGATTGTGTCAGCATATCAAACCATCAATAAACTCAACGTAGACAATTCATTGGGAATTTGGTTTTTAGAAGATGACCCAAGTTATAAAGCTTATATAGATTTTCAAGAAAATTTTGGTTCGGACGAAATCTTTATTGCCATGCTTCCTGTTGAAAATGCCATTGGTGAAACCGAAATAAATACCTTAAAAAATCTTCATAAGGACTTTGAGAATTTACCTTACGTTAAAACGACGTTTAGTTTGGCAAAAGCCAAATATCCTATTTATGCTAACAGTAAAATCAATTTTGATGACCTCTACAATTCAAAAAGAAGTGAAAAGGGCTTAAAAAGCCTATTTTCAAAACTGCCGAATATTACTTCACAATTGGTGACCAAAGATTATAAAAACCAATTCTTTTACATTCAATTAAATCCAACACCGACGATTGAAGCAAAGCGGAAGGATATCGCTGGAGAAATACGCACAATCTTAGACAAGGAATTTTCAAATTATTATTTAACCGGTCCGCCAGTTTTAAACGAAGCGTACAGTAAAGGCATTTATAAAGAGAGCCTAACTTTTGGTGTTTTAACCGTTTTGGTAATCACAATTTTACTCTTGTTTATGTTGCCGAGTAAGCGGTATTTAATTATTTCGCTGTTATCGGTAGCTGTACCGATAACCTTGTTGTTTGGACTTATTACATCATTGGGCTTTGCGCTGAACATGATTTCTATGCTCATCCCGACCATATTAATGGTTTACAGTGTTAGTGATGCGGTGCATATCATTAACATTTATCATAAAGAAGGGATTTTAAATCAATCTTTGAACAAAATTGATCTGTTGACCATTGCCATTCGAAAAAGTCTTACACCTTGTTTTTACACTACGTTGACCACATTTGTGGGTTATTTTGCGCTGTATTTGTCACCTTTACCAGCGTTTAAGAATATGGGAGTTTTTACGTGTATTGGCCTATTGCTAAGTTTTATTTTGGTATATGTTATTACGATCATTGGCTTCAGTTTTATGACCCATAATTTTGAAAAGGCCAAACCGCTTTTAAGCCTCAAGAAGTGGAATCAAAATGCATTCATTAATTGGATTAATATTGTGACCTCCCAATATAAAACGACCATAATTGTGGGCTTTTCGGCAGTGCTTTTATTTGGGATTTATTCCATTTTTCAAGTTAAGGTTGATACCAATTCCCGTAATCTTTTGGCTGAAGGAAAAGCAAAACAAGATTTAAGAACCGTTGAAGTTGAACTTGGTGGAAGTAACCGTTTACAGCTCAATATTTCTACAGCAAATGGTGATGCTATACTGAATAAAGATGCCATAAAACAGCTTGAAGATTTTCAAAACAAATTGGAAGAAAACCCTTTAATTGCGAGTCCTGTTTCTGTAATTACCATAAAATCGTTTTTAGAAAAGCGAACTCCAGTTTTATTTCAGTCCAACATTTCTGAAGCAAAATTAAAAAACACCTTGGCCGAAGTTGATAGTAATGATAACAGTTTTTTTAAGCTGTTTTCTGAAGATTTATCAACCGCAGGCTTCACGTTGACGTTGGGCGAAATGAAAACTTCTGAACTAGAAAAAGTGTTGGAGGATATTGAACAAGATTTTAATGCCACTTTTAATACTGAAAACTACAAGCTGAAGATCAACGGCTTTGCGGTTGTATTTGCACAGCTCAATAATTTTATTTTGGAAACCCAATTCAAATCGTTTTTTGCAGCTTTTTTTGTGGCATTTCTTTGCCTATGGATTTTTATAAAAAGCTTAAGAACAACACTCCTAGTCCTTATTCCAAATTTACTGCCGCTTGCCGTCTTAGCTATTTTTATGAGTTTGTTAGATATTCCGCTTGATGTGACCACGGCAATGATAACACCAATTATGTTGGGTATAGCTATGGACGATACCATTCATTTGGTACATAAATACAGACGAAGCAAAAACATAAAAGGCTCACCAAAAGAACGCATGGATAATGCGATGAATTATACGGGAAGCGCATTGATTTCTACAACAATCGCATTGGTTGGTGGGTTTTTAATTATCGCCTCAAGCGCAACGCCATCCGTTAAGGATTTTGGTTTGCTTTGTGCTGTGACCGTTGCTATTGCTTTAATAACGGATATATTTTATTTACCTGCTTTGCTTAAGAAATTTGACAAATAGAAAAACTATCAAATACTCCAAAAATCCGTTAGTTCTGTAAGATTTTATGCTCTGTGGTTAAAAGGTTTAAAACTTCAGCCTATTATTAAAATGGATTATACTCTGTTTCTATATAAAGATTTATCAACACATTTAATTGCCTCAGAAGTGTTTAATTTTAAACCAATAAAATTTTCTATAGTTTCTAAACATTGCTTTGGAGAATTTATAACGTCAAGATAGTTTAATTGTATTAGCTCAACTCCGGGTTGGTTATGATTCCAATTATCAACAGATTTGATTAATTTTTTGTAATTATTTATCAATTGTGTAGGATAGGATTCTGGATCCTTACCGACCATCTTCTGTTGAGAAGCAACAACCTGACCTAAATCTCTTGTCATAAAAATAACTTTATAACGATATTGCAAATCCAAGTGTTTAAGAAGAGGCGCAACCACTTTGACCACGTGGTCTTGAGCATGTGTTAACCAACCATTATCTTTATGAATACTCATTACAGGCTCGTATTCATAAAAGCCTTTAGGATTAGATTCATTAGCTTTACGCTTACCATCAGTTAAAATGTCCAATCCTGCCTTATCGAGCATTTGCATCATTAATGAAGTGCCTGACCTTGGTAGGCCGGATACTATTACAATTTGATTTTTATAATACAAATAGCTTAAATTCCCTTGTTTGTTTTCTGTTTTTAAAAGCTTATTACTTATATTTTCTTTGGCAATTTCAGCTAACCTAAAGGTTTTCGGTTTTAGTGCTGATGCGGTTTCGAACGCTATTTTGGCATTTTTCAAGTCTCCAAGTTTTTCGAGCGCTTTTCCCAACACATAATGAGCATCAGGAAAATACTTTACCAATTCAATGGCTGTTAGGGCGTGCTCGGCAGACTCCTCATATTCTTTGGTTTGATAATATATTTCAGCCATAAGGCGTTGATATTTAGCTTTGTCTGGTTCTATTTCAATTGCATTTTCTAAATATCCTTTAGCCTCTTCGTAATTACCCAACAAGGCATTTAAATTACCCAGTCTAAAGAAATATTCTGAGCTATTTCTCCTCGTAAGCTTTATGTTTTTTAATACTTCTATGGCTTTTTTATAAAACCCTTGTCCCGTTAGTATCTCACTTTCAATAAAATTGTAGTTAAAGTTTATAGTTGTTTCCTGTTTTTTAAGCTGGTTCAAATACTTTTCCGCTTCATCATAAGATTTGGTTGCAATACAAATCGCTATTAGGTCAGACAGATATGGTGCTATATCGATAGGCTCTTTTTCCGTAATTAGCTCGAGTAAAATGTTTTTAGCCTTGGCAAAATCTTTTTTACCTGAAAACACACTGGCTAAATTTTGTTTTAAATCACACTTGGTTTTTTTTATGGCGACCTCTTTTTTCTCATCTGGCCGATCTATGTAGCCCAGCTCAATAAGTTGTTCCATGGCCTCTTGATCATCATATCGATCGACCTTTTCCTTTTCTGATTCGCCAAAATCACCATCTAAGTCATCCCAACTCTTTATATATTTAGGTTTTCTGGGTTCTGTGAATATGTCCAGCGCTACTTTGCCATCCATATCCTTGCCTATAGGTAAATTAAAATGGTGCAATATAGTAGGGGCAATATCTATAAGCCCTAGTCCAAAAACTTTTTCTTTCTTTTTAATATGAGGCCCTTTTGCCACAAATATTCCGAATTGGCGATGCTCAAGAGCTGGAGCAGCATTAAGTTTAGGCATTTTTAAAATACGATTTATGCCAGCTTCATACCCGTGGTCGGACATAATGATCACGGTCGTATCATCATCTATTAACTCTAATGTGCGGCCCAACATCATATCTTGAAACCTATAAGCTCCGTTTATACAATCTTTATAAATCTCGTAACGTTCCTCTGGTACACCAGGCAATAGAGGCGGGTGAAATTTCATAAAAGCATGACAAAAATGATCTATATAATCGTGATAAATTGCCATAAAATCCCAATCCGTCTCTCGTTGTAAGTATGTGGATGCATTATGAAGTGAAACGGTCTGGGCCATCATTTTAGCAAAAGCACTTAAGCCATTGTCTTTTTCTTGGTCTACTTTGGCAGCCTGTGGAATAAAAGGCAGGATATGTTCACTTGTAATCTCGTGAGGAAACATTCTTAAATTCTTGAGTTTTGAAACCATTTCCTTTGGATGTATGCAACCCTCAATTATTGGTGATGGTTTTTTAGGGTCTTTGCTCACTTTTTGGAACTTATCTGAAACAACAACACCATTTATAGGTTCGGCAGGAAAACTAGGCCACCAGCCAACCAGATTACTCTTAAGTCCTTGATTATGAAAAATGTTCCATAATGCTCTAGTCGTCCTTGAGTTGGTAGTAACTGGCCGTATACCTTGCATGTCTGGCATTAGCTCAATAAACCCTTGTACACCATGTTTGTCTGGAGTTTTTCCAGTTGCGACACTTGTCCAAAGCATTGGTGAAAACGGTGGATTCATAGTGCTCATGTTACCATAAACGCCATCATCTATTATAGATTTTAAAGCAGGCATATGACCTTTTGCAATAAGTGGCCCAATTAATTTCCAGTCTGCAGCATCCCAACCTATTAGTAAAAGCTTATTTTTATTTTGGCTCATTCTTTTTATATTCTTTTTTAACTTTTCTCCACATTTTAAATGCAATATCACCATAAGCTAACAGTCCTAAGGAGCTGCTTAAGGGAAAATTATCTAATGTAAAAGACGGTTTTTTAAGGTTTTTTTTACTTTTCACGTGTAAATACTTGTTTTTAAGAGATTTAGTTTTTATTTTCAGGCTAAAATTATCTTAAAAAATCTCAAAATAGTGTTTAACCAATTTAAAATTCAATAATATGAAAAAAACTACACAAGGAGACTTATCTAGAAAACTTTTAAAATACGGAGCGCTCTCGGCGGCTGTTATGGGCATGACCGATGCTGCTGGGCAAATTGTTTATACTGATATCGCTGATGTGACTTTGACACCAGGTGGAACAGAATTTGTTAACTTAGACATTGATGCAAATAGTGTGGCGGATTTTCAAATATCTAATAATGCCTATGGGGCATTTTTATCGCCACTAAATTCTGCAGGTACCGCAGTTGCTGGGCCTAATGGTTTTGTCGGATTTACCGCTACTTTTGCGTATCCCTCTAATCTTGCGGCAGATGTTACCGTTGATTCAAACAACAACTTAATTGGGACTGGTGGCACACTTTACTATGGCACGGCTTGTGCTTACTCTAGTGCTTGGTGCGGTGGTGTTACTGATGGTTATTTAGGTCTGGTGATTGATATTGGGGGTGCTTCACATTATGGTTGGGCACGTGTGGATTTAGCGGTGGATAGAACGTCTCTAGTAATAAAAGATTATGCTTATAATTCCGTCGCAGGTGAGCCTATATTAACGGGTCAACAAACCTTAGGGGTAGATGACTTTTTATTCAATGATTTTAGTTACTTCGTTGACACTTCTAAAAATCTCAATCTGAATTCTTCAGCAATGATGGAAGGCATAAAAATTTACGACTTAACTGGTAAAGAGGTTAAAGAGGTGAAATTAAACTCAAATAGTGCATCTTTATCGGTTTCAAATTTGTCTACGGGAATTTATTTGGGTAAAACTACTGCACAAGGACAAACCAAATCATTTAAATTTGTTTTAAACTAATAAGTTTACACAATTATATATTTAAGAAAAGCGTGCAACAAAAGCACGCTTTTCTATTTACTTTTTTTTCCTTTTAGAGTTCCGACGCTTATCCCTTTTCTTTCGCCAAGGTGCATTTTTCTGCCAATCGCCAGCCATAATACAACCATAAGGCATCACTTCGTCAATGACAGTGCCCAAACCGAATTCGTCCATTTGTTGTCTTACGGCTTGTGCATTTTTATAAGCACTTGGCAACTCGGTAATGTCAATTTCCTTTGAGAAAAACCTAACGTCCAACCCACGCGTTTCTTCCTTAAAGATTTGCATCGTGGTGCCTGTTTTGCTTTTTCTATGTTGCGTTCGGCTAACGTTTCTACCCGCACCATGTGGCGCAAAACCTAAATTGGTTTTTGTGGTAGCACCTTCAACAATCAAAACAGGCTCGCTCATATTCAAAGGAATCAACCGTGGGCCTGTAATATCTGGCATAAACTTCGCATCCAATGGTGTTGCACCTTTCGCATGGTAAAATAAATCACCATCTTTAAACACGAAGTTATGCTCGTTCCAGTAGCGGTTTTCGATATCAATTTCCAAAGTTTCAGCTACTGAGTTGTGCAACACTTCGTGATTGGCTTTTGTCCAATCTCTTATGGTTTGCAAGGCTTCCCAATAGGCTTGTCCTTCATCGGTTTCAAAAGGAATCCATGCATTTTCCTTTTTGGTTTCTGGTGATAATTCCTTTCTGAAACGCTCAGCGATTTTCATCCCTTTGTTGTATAATCTCGCACCTGGACCTCTTGACCCATGATGCGTGACCATCATTGTATTTCCTGTTTTTTTGGACTTACCAACAAACAAGAAATGATTACCGTCGCCTTGCGTTCCCAAATGTGCTCTCGCGGCTTGAATCATGTTGCCATCATTCAAAAAGTAATTCGTCTCAAAAGCATCAAGCAATTCCTTTGGAAATCTGAACTGAGAATTTCTATCTCGTCCGCCTGGACCAAAATGTGTGTTGGCATGTGCTGCATCCAAAATATCTTTTGGATCAGCTTTTCCGAAATCTGTCAACATTACAGAGCAACAAATATCTGCACTGTGCATGCCTGGATGAATGGCGTTTTTAGCCACTGCAACTCCACCAACCGGAATAGTTCCGTCTGGCCCAGCAGGACAAGCATCTGGCATAATAGCACCATCTACTAAAGTTGGTGTTTTCATCAACGTTTGCATGGAATTGATAACCTTGTTGACATTATCTTCTTCCAATTCGTCTTCTGCTTTTATGTTAATTGAAAAATCCAATGGCTTATCGTGCAAAGAAATTGGCTCTGGCAATTTAAATTGTTCCAAATAGCTGTGCATTGCTTCTCCTTCTAATTTATTTTCATTGATATGGGCAATGGCTTCTTTCATCCATTTGCCTTGTCTATAACCTAAATTGATGAGATCGTGTCCTGTTATTTTGTTGTTTGTTTCCATGTATTTTATTATTTGTCATTGCGAGGGAAGCGCGACCCAAGTAATCTGTTTCTAAGATAAGGAGATTGCTTCACTATGTTCGCAATGACGGTTATTTTTTCATTAAGCCCTACCAGCTCCAGCGTCTGGCAGAGCGCTACTTAAAAAAGTCTGATTCCAAAGACTTCTTTTTAATTACACTACAAATATTTTACGCTATTGCGCAATGCTTTTGCGTAGTGAAATTTATTTTTTATTTTTCTTCTTTTTTTTACGTTTGGATGCCTTTTTCTTTGATTTTATCTTGTTTTTGATTCTTGAAATTTCTGAATCCACATAGCAGATAAAATCACTGTTACACCCAAACAATTTTGCTTTTTTATGTGCTTTTAAAGCCTTTTTAAACTTTTGAAGATTCTCAAAAAGTTGTCCTTGCAATGTGTGAACCAAACCTTTGTCTAATCCTTTTACAGTAAAAGCAAAGTCGATTAGCTTTTGGGTTTCTTCGTAATCCTCGTTCCAGATGAGCACCAAAATGTATTTTGAATACACTTTTTGAAAATCCATCTTGTTTGCCAAAGCTTCAGCGAAATATTGTTTTGCTTTTACGAAATCGCCAAATTGCTCGGCTTGCAAACGGCCCATTAAATACAAAGCATAAGCATTATTAGCTTCGTAAGACAAGGCGTAGTTTAGATTTTCTACAGTTTCCTCTAAATCGTATGGATAAGCATCTATAGCTTTAAGTACGTAATTGTTTAACAAATTCGTGTCCATTGTTTTCTTTCCCCGAACTAGTTTCAGGGTCTTTTTAAATTACTTTTAATTTTTTGATTCAATGAGATGCTGAATCGAGTTCAGCATGACGTTGATCTTTTATTTTAACTGTTTTGGAAATGTTTAGCAGACTTGCTAACGACTGAAAACAAAAAACCCGAAACAGTTTTACTTGCTTCGGATCTTTCATTTATAAATTTGAAAAGTTTATCTAATGACAATCACGAAGCATCACAAAAGGTAGAATTCCTTTTGGATCGTTTTGATATGTTATAAATAAACTCATAATTTTTAGATTTAATTCGACTTCCTTTTTGATTGGAATCAGTGCAAATATTTAGATTAATTTTTGACTTTTCAAAATTTATTTTTTCAATTTCTGAAAAATCGAGCCCTTAATACGAAGTATTAACTTTTTTTTAAAAAAGCAAGTATTTTTTGAAATTATGTAATTTTATTGAATTTTGAAATGAATTTCAAATCCTTTTTCTAATTCAAATTTATGCTGAATAAAAATAGATTCTGAATTATAATTTGCTTCAATCAACCAAAAATTTCCATTAAAATAAGATTGCTTTACTACGGCTTTTAAGTCTGAATCTTCAACTATTGTAAGTTGGTGTGCATATACAATTCCATATGGCTCGATAACATTAAATTCACCAAAGAACGAAGCAATTAAAGGCAACTTTGGAACTCTATATAAATTTTCAGGTGTTTCATTGGCTATAATTTTTTTATCATGCAGCACAATAATTTCATCTGAAAAACCGAGCACATCATTTTTGTCGTGTGTGGCGACAATACAAGTGATGTTATTTTCTTTTAAATAGTTAAATATGTTACGTCGTAGCGATTGTTTTTTGAAGTTGTCTATATGGCTAAATGGCTCATCCAATAATATAATCTCAGGCTCTTTTGCTAAAGCTCTCGCTAATGCTACACGTTGTTTTTGCCCACCACTAAGGTTTTTTACTTTCGTTTTAGTAAAATCTTCTAGTTCGACGATTTTTATGAGTTCTTTGGTGCGATTTTGTTTCTTTTTAGGATAGAAATTAGACAGGAACTCACCAATATTTTCTTCAACCGTTGTAAAAGGCATCAAATCGAATTCCTGGGCAACATATTTCACAAAATCGTAACCGATTACGAGATTAAATTTGGGTCCGAGAATCTCTTTTTCCTTCCAAAAAATTTGGCCTTCATTCAAATCAAATTCTCCGTAAATGAGTTTGAGTAAAGTGCTTTTTCCTGAGCCACTTTCCCCGATAACAGCGAGATTTTTTCCTATTTCAACTTTGAAGTCAATCGACTTTAAAATTTTGGTTTTAGTATATCCGAAAGAGACATTTTTTATTTGAAGCATAGTTCAAAAATAGCGTAAAAAAAGCCCACTCATTTTGTGTGAGTGGGCTTTGATTATTTTTTAATAAGAATTAACCTTTTACTTTTTGATTGGTTTTGCTCGGTAATACCTCAAATCCCATATTGTAAAGTGTAAATCCAAAAATATCGGCATACTGCTCAATAGTTTTGCTTACGGGTGTTCCTGCACCATGGCCAGCATCGGTTTCAATTCGGATTAAGGTTGGATTGTCACCAGTTTGCTTGCTCTGTAATTCCGCTGCAAATTTAAAACTATGTGCAGGCACAACACGATCATCGTGGTCTCCAGTTGTAACTAAAGTTGCAGGATATTCTGTACCTTCTTTAACATTATGCACAGGAGAATAACCTTTTAGGTAGTTAAACATTTTCTCATCGTCATCTGCAGTACCATAATCGTACGCCCAACCAGCACCTGCGGTAAACGTGTGGTAGCGTAACATATCTAATACTCCAACGGCTGGCAATGCTACTTTCATTAAATCTGGACGCTGTGTCATCGTTGCTCCAACTAACAGTCCTCCATTTGAGCCTCCACGTACTGCCAAATAATCACTAGACGTATATTTGTTTTCGATAAGGTACTCTGCTGCTGCAATAAAATCATCAAATACATTTTGCTTGTTCATTTTTGTACCTGCATCGTGCCATGCTTTTCCATATTCGCCACCTCCTCTTAAATTGGGAACTGCGTAGATTCCACCTTGTTCCATCCAAACGGCATTAGTGATGCTAAAACTAGGCGTTAAACTGATATTGAATCCTCCATAACCATAAAGAATTGTTGGATTCTTGCCGTCGAGTTCTAAACCTTTTTTATGGTTGATAATCATCGGTATTTTAGTCCCGTCTTTAGATGAATAAAACACCTGTTTGCTCTCATAGTTTTCTGGATTGAAATCTATCTTTGGTTTACGAAACAACTCTGAAGTTCCGTTTTCAATATCGTATTTATAAATACTACCTGGTGTAGTGTAATTAGTAAAAGAATAATATAATACATCGTCTTCTTTTTTGGCTCCAAAACCACCTGCGCTACCAACGCCTGGTAACTCTACGTCACGTACTAATTTACCATTGTAATCATATTGCTTCACTTTTGAAACTGCATCAACCATATATTCTGCAAAGAAATAACCACCTCCTGTTGATGGACTTAGAACATTTTCAGTCTCTGGTATAAAATCCACCCAATTTTCTGGTGTTGGATTGGATGCATCAACCGTGACAATCTTTTGGTTAGGTGCATCTAGATTAGTCACTAGAAATAGTTTACTACCCTCGTTTTCGATGACATAAGTATTGGTGTCGTTGTTGTCTAAAATAGTTACTAATTTACCATCGGGTTTGGTTAAATCTTTAAGAAAAAGTTTGTTACCATAAGTTGAAACACTCGCTGATATTAGTAAGTATCTGTCATCTTCTGTAACGCTTCCTCCTATATATCTATGTTTTTCTGAAGGCTCACCTCCATAAATTAATTCATCTTCATTTTGCGGTGTTCCTAATTTGTGATAATATAGTTTATGCTGGTCTGTTTTGGCTGAAAGTTCACTTCCTTCAGGTTTGTCATAACTTGAGTAGTAAAAGCCTTCGTTTTTGTACCATGACATGCCGCTGAATTTTACATCAATGATGGTATCTTCGACAATTTCTTTGGTTTCGGCATTCATGATCAGGATTTTTCTCCAATCGCTTCCTCCTTCTGAAATGGCATAAGCTAATGTGTTTCCGTCTTTTGAAAAACTCAATCCGCCTAAGGAAATAGTTCCATCTTCCTTAAAGGTATTTGGGTCTAAAAACACCTCTGCTGTCTTTGGGTCTTCGCCAGTTTTATATCTATAAATGACATATTGGTTTTGGAGTCCGTCATTCTTATAAAAATAGGTGTAATCGCCTTCAATGAACGGAGCACCAATTTTTTCGTAATTCCATAGTGTCGATAATCGCTCTTTGAGTTCTTCGCGGTAAGGAATATTGTCCAGGTAATTGCCAGTAACCTCATTTTGAGATTTTACCCACTCCATAGTTTCTTCACTTCGGTCGTCTTCTAGCCAGCGGTAAGGATCTTTAACCTCGGTGCCAAAATAATTGGTTATGGTGTCTACGGTCTTTGTTTCTGGGTAATCTACTTTAATTTGTGCCACTTCTTTTTTGTCGGTTTTACAAGCGATAAAAACAGTAAGTGCCAATGCACCTATTAGAATTTTTTTCATGGTTGGAATAATTATTATGAGTTTGAATCTAAATGTACTCAAAAAACACTTTAACAACCTTAAAAAAATCTTAAATGAAACCTGATAATAGCTTTAAGCTAAATCGTGTTTTATAAGGTATTCTGCAATCTGTATTGTATTGGTAGCAGCCCCTTTTCTAAGGTTATCGCTTACGATCCACATGTTCAATGAATTTGGTTGAGAACCATCACGTCTTATTCTGCCCACAAACACATCGTCTTTACCATTGGCATACATTGGCATTGGATACGTGTTCACATCCAAATTATCCTGAACGGTAACACCGTCGGTTTCGCTTAATAGTTTTCGGACTTCATTTATATCAAAATCGTTTTCAAACTCTACGTTTACGGCTTCACTATGTCCGCCAGCTGTTGGGATCCTAACTGCAGTTGCGGTTACGGCAATTGTCCTGTCGTCTAATATCTTTTGCGTTTCTCGGACAAGTTTCATTTCTTCTTTTGTATAACCGTTTTCTTCAAAAACATCACAATGCGGAATGGCGTTTTTGTGAATAGGATAAGGATAGGCCATCTCACCTTTTTTGCCTAAAATTTCGTTTTCCAATTGTTCAACAGCTTTAACTCCAGTGCCCGATACAGATTGATATGTTGAAACAACAATACGTTTGATTTTGTATTTTTTGTGAAGCGGCGCCAAGGCCATAACCATCTGTATTGTAGAGCAGTTAGGATTAGCAATAATCTTATCTTCCTTTGTAAGTTGATTGGCATTGATTTCTGGAACCACCAATTTTTTTGATAGGTCCATTCTCCATGCTGAAGAATTATCAATAACGGTCGTACCAACTTCTGCAAATTTTGGGGCCCACTCTGAAGAGGTACTGCCACCAGCCGAAAATAAAGCAATGTCGGGACGTTTGCTAATGGCATCGGGAATACTGATAACCTCGTGGTCTTTTCCTTTAAATTTAATCTTTTTACCAACGGAACGTTCCGAAGCTACTAAAAGCAATTCATCCAAAGGGAAGTTACGTTCTTCCAAAATGTTAAGCATTACGCTACCAACTAATCCTGTTGCGCCAACTATTGCAATTTTCATCTTTCAAAAAAATTTAGTTGACAAAATTAAAATAATTATCAGTGAAAATAGTTGAAACAGCTATAAAAATATGCTAAAAATTAGATCCGAAAATTGTAAAAAATCTCAATTGATCATGAAAAGAAAAACCCAGACTTTACGCCTGGGTTTGGTTAAATAATTATAGTGTAGCGGTGACCGCTTAAAATTAATTTTTCTTTAATTCGTCTCTTATTTCCTGTAACAGTTCAATTTCAGTTGGTCCTGATGGCTTTTCTGGAGCTGGCTCTTCTTTTCTCTTCATATTGTTCACTGCTTTTACCACCATAAACATTACAAATGCAACGATTATAAAATCAATAACATTGGTTAAGAATGTACCATATTCTAACCAAACTTCTCCGATTATTTCGCCCGCATCGTTTAGTTCGCCTTCATCAAGCTTATACCTCAACTCCTTGAAATCCGCATCAAATATTAAACCTATTAATGGTGATACAATGCCTCCTGTAAACGATGACACCACCTCTTTAAATGCGGCACCCATTACAAAACCTACTGCAATGTCCACAAGGTTACCTTTCATTGCAAATTCTTTAAATTCTTTTAACATAGTTTAGTGTTTTAAATAGTTAATGATTATGTTAGTTAGACACTAAAATAGTTAAAAAAGTCACAAATTTAATTTGAGAGTAGTTATTTTATAATCAGGCGCTTTACTCGTTGAGAGATTGAAGTGATAATCTCATAAGAAATAGTTTGGGCAGATTCAGCCAAATTTGCTGCTTTTTTATTAGAGTCAAATACAATTACCTCATCTCCTTCTTTGCAATCAATATCCGTGATATTTACCATAATCATGTCCATACAAACATTGCCTATTATTGGTGCTTTTTTATCATTTACAAAGACAAAGCCTTTTTCATTTCCATATATTCGAGAAATACCATCTGCATGACCAATTGGTATTGTAGCCGTTTTTTGGTAGCCATGGGATTTATAGGCTCTATTGTACCCAACGGATTCATTGGGTTCAATTTTATGGATTTGAGAAATTACAGATTTTAAACTCGCAATGGGTTTTAAGTTTTCGTCTTCTTTTGCTGAATTGCCAAAGCCATATAGTCCTATACCGCAACGTATCATATCAAAATGAGCATTAGAAAAATTTACAACTCCTGAAGTATTGCATATATGTAGCCAAGGTTTATAACCTATTTGTTTTTCGAAATTTGAGGCTATGTTTTTGAATGTTTCAATTTGATTTAAAGTGAAATCTTTTTCTTCCAAATCCTCACTTGCAGCTAAATGCGAAAACACAGATTTTGCAACGACGGAACTGGTAGCTTTCAATTTTGAAACCACATAATCCACATCAGTTTGCCAAAATCCAAGCCGATTCAATCCTGTATTAAATTTGATATGAACGGGATAATTACGCTGCTGTTTTGCTGATGCAACTTCAATAAATTCATTTAAAACTTTTGAATTGTACAAACTTGGCTCTAAACATCTCTCAATAATAGTCTCGAAACTCGATGGTAAAGGATGAAGCACCAAAATTGGTTTCGTAATACCGGCATCTCTCAGCACAACTCCTTCGTTAGTGTAGGCTACGGCAAAGTAATCTACGTCTAAATCCTGAAGGTGTTTTGCAACAGAGACCGAGTCACTACCATAGGCAAAAGCCTTTACGACTGCCAAAAATTTAGTTTCGCGCTTTAGTTTCGATTTTAAATAGTTGAAGTTATGTGTCAGTGCACCTAAATCTATTTCCAGAACGGTTTCTTGCGCCTTAGACATCAGATTGTTTTTCTTTAGAAGAAATTTCTTCGGCATCTTTGACCTTGATCTGTCTCACTTTTTCGCGGAGCATACTTTTATAATAGGCAGCTCTGCTCAATGGTTCGTATTCTTCGACTTCACCAAGCAAAACCAAATCATCACTTGCCGATTTTCTAAAACTATACTGCGCCAAGTTTCCTGTTTTAGTACAAATAGCGTGGACTTTAGTCACATATTCAGCGGTTGCCATAAGATAAGGCATTGGACCAAAGGGATTACCTTTAAAATCCATATCCAATCCAGCAACAATAACTCTAACCCCTTTATTCGCTAAATCATTGCACACACGGACTATTTCATCATCAAAAAATTGAGCTTCGTCAATTCCTACTACATCGCATCCATCTGCTAAAATTGGAATATTTGCAGCAGCAGGTACTGGCGTAGATCTAATTTCGTTGGCATCATGAGAAATTACCATCTCGTCATCATAACGCGTATCTACAGCAGGTTTAAAGATTTCCACTTTTTGGCGCGCGAACTTTGCGCGCTTTAACCTACGGATTAATTCTTCGGTTTTACCGGAGAACATCGATCCGCAAATCACTTCAATCCATCCAAATTGTTCTTTATGATTTACCGTATTTTCGAGAAACATTTCGTAATTTTAGCACTAAATAGGTGCTTTTTTTCGTTTGTATAAAGGTGGCGCAAATTTATTAAAAAACAAAAGCAAAAAGGATGAAATGAACATAAACAAATTACATTATCAAATTTTAAATGATGATTTAATTTTTTATGCGAATTCTTGAAATCATAGATTCATAAACTCTTAAAACAAAAAATAGAGTATACGAGAGTAAGATGAAGAAATTTTTATTCTCTTCATTTTATTAAAAATAAAAATTCAAAAACAGATGAAAAAGAAATTAGAATCAGAATTGGTTAGCATTGCACACAGGATTCTAAAACTGAAAGGAAAGGAAGATGTGGACAGAATGCACGAAGAAGTTTCAAAACTGTATGAAAAATTGACCGTTCTAAAATTCGCACAAGAAAATTTTGAGGATGATATGCCAACCATTGGTAACGACTCTTCATTTTTTGACATGTTAGATACGGCATTCAACAACAAAATAAGTGATACAATTGAAGTTGAAGACAAAGTTTATATCAATTTGGACGAGGTTGAAGATGATGACATCATGGAACCAGTAATGGAGAAAATAAAAGATATGGTCGCGCAAATGCCCGAAGAAACTCATGCTGTTGATGCATTTTTAAAAGAGGCTGATGTTAACGTTACAGAAAACAAAGGTATGGAACCACCACAGTCCGTAAAGTTCGAAAATATACCAGCAGATTTTGGGAAAATACCAGAGTTTGAGCCAATTGGAGATGCGAGAAAACGTGAGGCTGAGTTGGCTAAAAAATCACTGAATGACAAGTTGAAAAGTAAAGGGTTACAAATTGGACTCAACGATAAACTTGCATTTATAAAGCATTTGTTTGATGGAAAAAACGAAGACTACGACCGTGTTATTTCGCAATTAAACACTGCAAATTCTTCGGCTCAAGCCAAAAAACTGATTGAGGAAATGGTGAAACCGGATTACAATAACTGGGAGGGCAAAGAAGAATATGAAGAGCGATTTATTGAAATTGTAGAAAACAAATTCAACTAGCAGATGCGAACCAAACAAATGGTTTATTGTGTATGCACTCTTATTTTATGCGGCATATTTCTATATTCTGCTTTTATGTATTTCACTAAAACGGAAATGGTAAAAGGTTTTTTTGAAAACTTTAATTATCCGAGCTATATCGTTATTCCTCTAGCAATATTGAAAATTTTGGGGATTGCAGCCATACTTTCCAGAAAAAGTAAGTGGCTTACAGAATGGGCTTACGCTGGCTTTTTTTTCAATTTGGTTTTGGCTACGATTGCACATCAAACTGCTGGCCATGGTATTTTTGGATTTTCGTTTGTTGGACTGATTGTTATTTTTCCATCATATATTTTGGGTAAATATCTTAGGGATTAAATTTAAAAAAGATTCCCGATTTATAGGGAAATTAATATGAGTAAACTCTACCTCGTACCAACACCAATAGGCAATTTAAAGGATATGACGTTTAGAGCTGTTGAGGTTTTAAACGAAGTGGATTTAATTCTGGCCGAAGACACCAGAACTTCTGGCAAACTCTTGAAACATTTCGAAATTTCTACTCAAATGCAAAGTCATCATATGCATAATGAGCACAAAACAGTGGATGGACTGATAGAAAAATTAAAGTCGGGATTTTCTATTGCTATAATTAGCGATGCTGGTACACCTGCCATTTCAGATCCGGGTTTTTTATTGGTTAGAGCTTGTGTTGAAAACGGTATCGAAGTAGATTGTCTGCCAGGAGCAACAGCTTTCGTACCAGCCTTGGTAAATAGTGGATTGCCGAACGATAAATTTGTTTTTGAAGGTTTTCTTCCTGTGAAGAAAGGGCGCCAAACACGACTTTTATCTTTAGCCGAAGAAACCAGGACTATTATTTTTTACGAAAGTCCGCATAAACTTAATAAGACTTTAGGACATTTCTGCGAATATTTTGGTGAAGATCGACAACTTTCAGTTTCTAGGGAATTGACCAAACTTTATGAAGAAACCATTCGTGGTACCGCAAAACAAGTACTGGATCATTACAAGGAAAAACCTCCTAAAGGCGAAATTGTAATTTGCGTAGCGGGTAAAAAGTGAATGCGATAGTCTTTTGATGCTTTGAACTATCGCACACACTTTAAATACTGTATTTTTCAACCGTAAATCGAGATTATGAAAACCAAACACTACGATGTATTTGTAATAGGAAGTGGCATAGCTGGCCAAACCGCAGCAGAAATTTCAGCTAAGAACGGATTATCTGTTGCCATCGCAGATTTGAGAAAATTTGGCGGCACTTGCTCTTTGCGAGGTTGCGACCCCAAAAGAATTCTACTTCAATTTTCAGATTTGGCTCAACAATCCAAACAACTTCAAGGTCTGGGCGTTGTGGAGCCACCAAAAATAAAATGGAAATCGGTTCAAAAATTTAAATCCACTTTTACTAAACCAGTACCATTAGATACAGAAAAAGATTTATCAGATTTAGGAATTGATCTGTACCATCAGTCGCCAAAATTTACTAATAATGATGAAATTATGGTGGAAGGAAAAAAAGTGTCGGCAGACAAATTTGTTATTGCTACTGGCCTTATTCCTAGAGAATTAAAAATTGATGGTTCAGACTATCTTAAAACGAGTGACGACATATTAAAGTTGAAAAAAATCCCAAAGTCAGCCATTTTCTTGGGTTCTGGATATGTTGGTATGGAATTCTGTTATATGCTTTCGACCATGGGTTGCAAATGTACAATGATAGAAATGAGTGATAAGATTTTAGCGCCTTTTGACGCGTTTTTAGTGCAAAAATTAACCAATGAACTTAAATCCCGAGGTGTAAAATTCGTCTTAAATGCAGAAACAACTTCAGTTAAAAAATTGAAAAAGAATCTGCGCGTTACTTATAACAGAAAGGGAAAAACAAAAACTAAAAAAGCGAGAATAGTTATCAACTCTGCAGGTAGAATTCCAGCGATTGAACAACTAGATTTAGAAAAAGCCAATATCGATGCCGATGACTCTGGTGTATTGGTTAATAATTTTATGCAAAGTGTAAGTAACAAAAAGATTTATGCTGTTGGTGATGTTTCGAGTAAATCTCTACCGTTAACGCCATTGTCGGGATTACAAGGTTATGTTGCCGGAAACAATATTTTGAAAGAAAATTCAAAGGAATTTCAAAACCCTCTAGTACCCTCAGTGGTTTTTACACAGCCACAATTAGCAATGGTCGGATATACTGAGGAAGAGGCAAAAAAAAGATATAAAAATGTTAGAATCTATAGTGAAGACGCTTCAGATTGGTATAATGCTGAAAAAGAAAACACACAAGCGTATGCGTATAAAATTTTAGTCAACGAACGTACTCAGGAAATTGTTGGTGCACATTTACTCAGTCCTCAAGCCAATGAAACCATTAATATTTTTGCACTCGCAATGAATAATAATATGACCGTTGGCGAATTTAAAAAACAGATTTTCACATATCCATCTTTTGCGAATGACTTAAAAAGTATGCTTAAGGATGAAGAATAGGTTTTATGGATGATTTACTTCGTACAATAAGTCAGTGTGACATCTGCAAGGCACATTTGCCATTAGGGCCAAACCCAATTGTAAGTGCTCATAAAAATTCAAAAATCATATTGTTAAGTCAGGCACCAGGCAGACTGGCGCATCAATCTTCAAAAGCTTGGAACGACCCAAGTGGTAGACAATTACGGGAATGGTTAGGTGTTAATGATACCCAGTTTTACAACCCCGAAAATTTTGCGATACTTCCTATTGGCTTCTGTTATCCTGGCAAAGCAAAAACAGGAGACTTACCACCACGACCAGAGTGTGCACCATTATGGCATAATCAGATATTAGAAAAATTGCAAAATGTAAAGTTGACGCTTTTAATAGGTGCCTATGCGCAGAAGTATTATTTAAAAGATAAAATGAAGCGAACGTTAACGGAAACGGTTTCAAGCTACGAGGAATACTTACCAGAATATTTTCCAATTCCGCATCCATCACCTACTAATCGTTTTTGGAAAGCAAAGAATCCTTGGTTTGAGGAATTGGTTGTGCCTGAGTTGCGGAAAAAAGTTAAAAAGTTATTGGGCGATTAAGTCATTTAAGTTTTGGTCAGTGAAAAATAAATTTTATCCGTGAATTAGTGGTAAAAAAAGAATCTTACAAACTAAGAATGAGATTCCTGCCTGCGCAGGAATGACAAGCTTAAAACTGCGACTAAGACTGAAGACTAATACAAAGACCCATCATGCTTCCCAACTTCAAAACCATGTTTGCCCAAATATTGGTTGCCACTTTCAACAGCACCTTCTTCAATATCAGTTCCCATAGAATCATTCCAGCGGTTTAAGTATCCAAAGAGTGAAATCACACCCAGCATTTCAACAATTTCTCCTTCATCCCAATGCTCGTAAAGTCGTTTTTTAATTTCCGCATTAACAGCGTTTGGTACTTGGCTTGCTGCTAAACTAAAGTCTAAAGCAGCACGCTCAGCATCAGAAAAGGCTGAATGCGTTCGGTATTCCCAGATATTATCCAATTGCTCTTGTTCGGCACCATAACGTTCCGCAGCTCTAATGGCGTGGGCTTGGCAATAGCGGCAACCTGTTGCGTTACTACTTACCCAGGCAATCATACGTTTTAAGGCTGAGGTTACGCGACCTTCATTCGCCATTACAGCTTTATTCAAATTAATGAACGCTTTAGAAATTGCAGGTCTGCGTTGCATGGTCAATACCGAATTAGGACAAAATCCAAGAGTTTCGTTAAAGAATTCAGCCAGTTTTTTGGTTTCCAAATCGTGTTCTGCAGACAAAGGAGTTACAAGTGCCATAGTTATTTTTTTAGTGGTATTTTTGAATGTACAAGATAGGATTTATGGAATTTAAACTAAAAGAATATGCCAGATAAAATCACAACCCATTGGAAAGGTGGATTAACTTTTGAGTCCGACAACCCAAGTGGAAAATCAGTAATAATGGATACCAACATCGTTGGCCAAACAGAGCGTTTCGGATTGTCACCAAAAGCTATGATGCTCTCATCTTTGGCGGGTTGTTCTGCGCTCGATGTCATTTCAACTTTAGACAAAATGAAAGAGATAATTGACGATTTCAAAATCGAAGTTTCTGGAGAATTAACAGATGAGCACCCAAGATATTATCATTCTGTTGAGGTAAATTACCATTTTTATGGTTCAGATTTAAATAAAAAGAAATGTGAACGTGCTGTAATTCTTTCAGTAGAGAAATATTGTGGTGTTATGGAAATGTTTAGACGATTTGCAAAAGTTGAAACACAGATATTTTATCACCCAACAGAAAAATAATTAAATAAAATCTTAGAATTTCTAAATTATGTAGTTCTACCATGTGGAAGGCTTTTTTTGTGACACTCATAATTAATATGCTTAAAAGCGAAATTTATTTGACGGCTTCAGGTTAATTATCTGTATGACGTAAATAACACATTCAACGATTTGAATGCAAGGCTCAAAGTTTATGAAAACCATCCTTGTGAGCACAGAGTATTTTTATATTTGGATAATATTTCGTGGCTAGAAAATAAGATTGAAAACAAGCCTTTATAATATGTTATTCAGTAAAAATATAAAGCCCTGAGCAAATCGTAACCAAAGAATCTATGCGCTGGACACTAAAGCCAAAACCTGAAATTTCAAAAATTGAAGAATTAAAGAACGCGCTTCAAGTTGATGATATCGTTGCGACACTTTTATTACAGCGAGGTATCGATTCATTTGAAGCCGCGAAAACTTTTTTTAGACCTAGTTTCGACGATTTACATGATCCATTTTTAATGAAAGATATGGATAAGGCTGTTGCTAGAATCGAAAAAGCACTCGAGCACAATGAAAATATTTTGGTGTATGGCGATTATGATGTAGACGGCACAACTTCTGTAGCTTTAATGTCCTCATATTTAAAAACTAGAACAGAACGTGTTGCAACGTACATTCCTGATCGCTACGACGAAGGTTATGGTGTTTCTTATAAAGGAATTGACTTTGCGGACGACAATGATTTTTCGTTGATTATCGCCTTAGATTGTGGTGTAAAAGCTATTGATAAAGTTGCATATGCTAAAGAAAAAGGGGTCGATTTTATTATTTGTGACCACCACAGACCTGGTAATCAAATACCAGATGCTGTGGCGGTTTTAGACCCGAAAAGAGAAGATTGTGACTATCCATTTAAGGAGCTTTGTGGTTGTGGTGTTGGTTTTAAACTTATTACGGCATTGGCTTCTAAAAACGGTCAAACGGTTGAAGATTTGGTGGAATATCTTGATTTGGTGGCCACGGCAATTGGTGCGGATATTGTGCCTATAGTAGGTGAAAATAGAGCACTGGCGTCTATTGGATTACAGGTAATAAATACTTACCCAAGACCCGGAATGAAAGCTATAATTGCTGAGGCTAAAAAAGATGAATTGACCATTACTGATGTAGTTTTTATCATTGCACCACGTATAAATGCAGCCGGAAGGATGAAACATGGCAACCACGCTGTCACATTGTTAACCGAAACAGATTTTAACTTGGCAGCTCAATACGCTGTGGAAATCGATAACTATAACACTGAACGTCGTGAAACAGACAAACGAATTACTGAAGAAGCCTTAAAACAAATCGACGAAAATAAAGAACAGAAAGGTTTTACAACTGTAGTTTACAACGAGGATTGGCACAAAGGAGTTATTGGTATAGTTGCATCTCGACTTATTGAAACTTATTACAGACCAACTTTGGTGTTTACCAAAAGTGGTGATAAGTTGGCAGCATCTGCCCGCTCAGTTTCTGGTTTTGATGTCTATAATGCATTGGAAGCTTGTAGCGAACACATCGACCAATTTGGTGGCCATAAATACGCGGCAGGACTAACTTTGTTACCTGAAAATTATGAAGCTTTTAAAAACAAGTTTGAAAGTGTCGTCAAATCAACTATTGACCCAAAGCTTTTAACACCTGAATTGAAAGTGGATTTAAAAATCGAACTTGGAGAAATCAACGATAAACTGATGCGTATCATTAAACAATTTGCGCCATTTGGTCCGGGAAACATGTCGCCAGTGTTTATGTCACAAAATATTAAAGATACAGGTTGGGGAAAATGTGTTGGTGAAGATGATAAGCATTTACGATTTACAGCTACGCAATCGTTCAATGACAAGATTATATGTATTGGTTTTGGATTAGGGGCCAAAATTGATATAATTAAAAACACAAAACCATTCAGTCTAGCCTATTCTATTGATGAAAACCATTGGAATGGCAATACAAGTTTGCAGTTAAAATTGAAGGATATAAAAGAATAAATGAAAAAAAACGACCCATACCAGGCATTACGCTATAAAGAATTCAACATATTTTTATTGGTGCGTTTTGCATTGGTTTTTGGGTGGTCCATGCAGTTTGTAGTTATAGAATGGCAAGTGTATTCTTTAACCGAAGATCCATTGTCACTTGGGATTATTGGTCTTTGTGAATTTTTGCCTGCATTTTTATTGGCACCATTCGCGGGTCATATTGTAGATAAAAAGGAAAAACGAAATTTATTTACACTTTGCATTGCGTTATTTTCTCTAATAAGTTTTGGCTTGTTTTGGTTAACTTCAGAGTATGTAGAAGCGACTTTAGAGACCAACATCGTTTTGTTCGGTATATATGCATTGGTGTTTTTTGGTGGAGTTTTAAGAGCGTTTTTTGGGCCGACTATTTTCTCACTCATAGCACTTATTGTTCCCAAAAAAGCCTATCCAAATGCAGCAACCTGGAGTAGTAGCACATGGAAAGGAGCTAATGTTTTTGGTGCTTTATGTGGTGGCTTCTTGATTGCTTGGATTGGAGTGCATTTTACACTCGGCATAATATTCTTTTTGGTATTACTGGCTTTGATTTTGGTGTTCAGAATCACCAAAAAGCCTGTTTTAAACAAAGGTTCTAAAGAGTCTGTAAAGGAGAGTTTAAAAGCAGGAATTAGATTTGTGTTTAACGATAAGGTTATTTTAGGAGCGCTTACCTTAGATATGATTGCCGTTTTATTCGGAGGTGCCGTTGCCATTTTTGCCGTATTTGCAAAAGATGTTTTAGATGCAGGACCTAAAGGATTTGGACTTTTAAATGCCGCACTATCCTCAGGTAGTATTATAACAATGCTGGCTACAACTTACATTCCAATAACAAAAAATACAGGAAAGAAATTATTGGTTTCGGTATTTGGATTTGGTGTATGTATGATCATTTTCGGAGCTTCAAAATTATTGTGGTTGAGTGTTTTGGCACTTTTCTTTTCTGGTGTGTTCGATGGGATTTCAATGGTAGTCCGCCAAACCATTCTTCAACTTAAAACGCCAGATGCTATGAGAGGTCGTGTTGGTGCAGTTAACTCTATGTTTGTCGGGTCTTCCAACGAACTTGGCGCACTAGAAAGTGGTATAGCTGCAAAACTTTTTGGAGCGCCCTTAGCAGTCATACTCGGTGGCTCTGTGACACTAATTGTAGTTGCAATAATTGGTGTAAAAAATAAACCGCTAAGTCAGCTCGATTTAAGGGAAGATATCGAAAGACATTCTATGGAAGAGTTTTAAAACGTCTTTAATTTAAAATGCTCCCCATCATAAACCCCATAAGTATAATATTGAATCCAATCTCCAAGATTAACATATTTAGAAGTATCATTCAATTGAATTTCGAGCGGTAAATGTCTGTGTCCAAAGATGAAAAAATCTCGATGTTTTTCTTCTAATTTCTTTTTACAGTAAATAGCCAACCATTCATTTTCTTCGCCTAAAAAAGTTGCGTCGTCGTCACCAGAAATCATTTTGTTTTTAACTGAAAAATATTGTGCTATACGCATACCAATGTCAGGATGTCCCCATCGAAACACCCATTTAAAAAATGGACTTAAAAACACCTTTTTCATCCGTTTGTAGCCTTTGTCACCAGGTCCTAAACCGTCACCATGACCAATAAAGAAGGTTTTGTTTTTTAATTTAGGAGCCTCCACATCTAAAGAAAAAATAAATTCTTTTGGTTTGTGGTGTACAGGGATACCGAGTTCTTCTTCAAAATATCCATTCATCCATAAATCGTGGTTGCCCACAAAGTAATGAATTGGGATACCAGAATCGCTGATTTCGGCGAGCTTGCCTAGAGTTCTTGTAAAACCCTTAGGAATAACAGTCTTATATTCAAACCAAAAGTCGAATAAATCACCCAAAAGAAAAATAGCGGCAGCATCATGTTTAATTTCATCTAGCCACGCGACAAATTTTTTTTCACGCGGTCTTGATGCTTCAGTTGTTGGCGCGCCAAGATGGTTGTCTGAGGCAAAATATATTTTTTTTCCTGCGGGAATTGTTATGTGGCTGGATTTAATCATTATCTGAAGCAAACCACTCTGCAAAACTAGTGGCTGTTTCCTGCAGTTTTAATGAATGCAATTGTATATTTTTTGGCAATCGTTGTTTTATTTTTTGTGCAAAATCAACGACCATCATCTCACTCGTTGGTTGATAATCTACAAGCAATACGTTATGGCCTCTATTTTCCAGCTCTTTTGCCAGCTCTACATGAGGTGTATTCTTATTAAAAACTGTAGCGTGGTCAAACACATCTACAATTTCTTCCTTTATTATTTTTTTAAGATCACTAAAATCTATAACCATTCCAAATTTTACATTGGTATTGTCCTCAATCGGTCGGCCGATTACTGTAACATCTAAGCGGTAACTGTGACCATGAACGTTTTTGCACTTGCCGTCATAACCATAAAGTGCATGTCCTGTTTCAAAAGAAAACTGTTTTGTAATACGAATGTTGCTCACGCTAAATTTTATTTAAGTTACAAAGATATTATAAATGTAGAAGTAATTGGTTTTTACATTACATTTGCCCGCTTTTTTTAGGCGTAGCTAAAATAGTATAAGTAAATTTATATAAACTTGATATGAGTCATCTTTTTGAAGCTATTCCGTTTGTTAAAAACGAATTATATGAAAAAATCATCACAGACATTGGTGCGCAAAAGTTTTGTATCATCGATGATTTTTTTACTTCAGATGAAGTGGTGAAGTTGAGAGAATCTTTAATGATACGTTTTGAAGAGGATGCATTCAGAAAATCTGCAATTGGCAATAAGACGAATGAAGTTATAAAGCAAGCCGTACGTGGTGATCTCATTTTTTGGATTGATGAACAAATTGGTAATGCTGCGGAACAATTATTTTTTAAAAAAATCAATGATTTAAAAGATTATTTAAATCGAACTTGTTTTATGGGTATTGGTCATAAGGAATTTCACTACGCCATTTATCCAAAAGGCACATTTTATAAGCGCCATTTAGACACTTTTCAAAATGATGATCGACGTAAATTATCTTTCGTCTGTTATTTGAACAGCGAAAATTGGCAGGCAGAAAATGGTGGTGAACTCGTTTTGTATTTAGATAAAGAGGATAAGTTTATTTATCCATTTCCAGGTAAAGTGGTGATTTTTGAGAGCCAAATTATTGAGCATGAAGTTAAGCCTGTAAACACTCAACGCCTAAGTATTACAGGTTGGTTAAAAACCCATTAGCGGATTTTAACGTCTTTTGTTTCGGTTATAGAAATAAACGACGACAAGAACAATTCCTAAAATTAAGAACAATCCATTACCACCTAAAAAGCCAAGAATATCCATAGTTTTAACTTAATGTAGATAAATCGACCAAATTTAAGTGTTTTGCGCAAGTGTTTTGAAGGTTTTACGGAATTTTATAATTAGCGGTAAGCCACGTGCAATAATCCATAGTGTAAATGCTATAAAAATGCCGTAAAGTTTTAAGTCGAGATAATCTGTCCAGAAAATCACAGGAATAAAGATGATTAAAGTTGAAAATAAGAGTACATTCCTCAAGTATTTCATTTTTCCTAAACCTTTAAAAACCCCATCAAAAATAAAGGCTAAAGCACATAAAGGCTGCATGGCGAGTACAATCCAAAACACATTATAAAATTCGTTGAGTACTTCATTGTCATTGCTAAAAATGTTACCAATAGGGTAATAGAGAGCAGCGCCGATAATGGCAATAACAATACCTATGGCAATACCGTATTTTATGAGTTTATTGCTTAAATCGATAAGGGTATTATAAGCTTTGGCGCCTAATAATTTGCCCGACAAAATGTTACCTGCACTGGCATAACCGTCTATTAAAAAGGCACCAAGAAACCAAAGGTTAATGGCGATGGTATAAGCTGCAATGTAATTTTCGCCATATTTTGTAGCGAAACTTGTGGCAAAATACAGTGCTAAATTCAGGGCAATAGTTCTCACAAAAAGGTTAAGAATCATTAATGAGAACCGTTTTATTTCTGGGTTAAAAGGTAGTTTGGCCATTAAAGGTACATCCGTTTTTTTCAATAAGTAAAAGGCTGAAAACAGAGCCATTAAGACTTGTGCGATAACACTGGCATACGCGGCACCTTTAATATTCATAGCAGGTATCCAGCCTTCAATTCCGTATACCAAAATAAAATCTAAAATAATGTTTGATGTGGTACCGACAATAGCTATTAACATTGGATAATAGGTGTTTTGCAACCCTCTAAAGGTGCCAAAAATGGCAATAGTGAATAAGGTGAAAGGAAAACCAAATACACGAATTCTGTAATAAATTACACTGTAATCGAGAATTTCTCCAGATGCATTATAAAGTCTAAAAATGGATTCGGCAAACGGAAATGTTGTACCAATGATTACTAGGCTCAATGCGGTAATTAATAAAATAGCTTGGGCAGGCAGATTTTTTATCTTTTCTAACTGATTGGCTCCCAAATACTGTGACACGATAGATGAAATAGCACTGCGCGTCTGTCCCAAAACCCAAATTAACATGGACAAAAAAGTTGCGACAATACCCACAGCAGCTAGAGAAACTGTCGCGTTTTTTTCCATATTGCCAATAATGGCAGCATCAGTCAATGAGAGAATTGGCTCAGAGACCCCAGAAATAAGTGCTGGAATTGCAAGTCTATTAATTTGCTTTAGTGTAATGTTTGTGCTCAAAATACCAATTCGTAACAATGAAATGGGAATTCACTTTGCTTCGGAAAGTAAATATCACCCAACTTTTTGTAGCCACGAAGTTCGTAAAACTTTTGGTTTCTTTTATTCTGTGAAAAAGTATCTAATCTAATTGATGTATAGTTGTTTTCTATTGCAAAATTTTCAGAAAAATCCATAAGTTGCTGTGCATATCCTTTTCCTTGATATTTTGGATGAATTGCTAATCTATGGATATAGATATTATTAACGTTTTTAGTAAGCCATCCTATTGGGATATATTCTTCATCCATAAAGGTTGAAATTACAATGGAGCCACAAACTCTACCGTCTATTTCCAATACATAAAGTTCATTTCTCTGTAAGTCATTTCTAAAAGCGACTTCGCTAGGATAATGCTCGTTCCATTGAAATATTCTTTTGGAAATCATTGTTTTAGCACAAGCTTTTGTCATATCCAAAATTGGCTCAATATCTTTTTCTTCTGCTTTCCGAATCATTTATAATGCGTACTTTTGTGGCGACAAAAAACTAAAATTTTTTAAAGATGAAAACAATACTAGTTCCTGTTGGGTCTTCAAAAAATGCAAAATCCCATTTGCAGTATGCAGTAGATTTTGCTAAAGCTTTTGGTGCAAAAATTTATGTGATCCAAATATATAATGTTTATACCAAAGCAGGTACTATGATCAAAGTAGATCCTATTTTGGAACGTGAATCTAAATCCTTTTTAGAGCAACATGTGGCTTCTATAGACAAAAAAGGAGTTGAGGTAATCACAAAAACATTTAAGGGAAAACTAATAGATACGCTCGAGAAAGTCTGTAATGCTCTCGATGTAGATTTAATTATTTTAGAGCCAAGAACCAATTCAGTAAAGGACCAAGTCTATTTAGGAAAAACCTCTGGAAGAATTATTAAGCGCACACAAATTCCTGCTTTGATTGTCCCAGAAGGCTATACGTTTAAGCCAGTCTCAAAAATTTTGTTTGCTTTAAAGTCGGCAATAATTCATAAAGAAGGCGTTTTGATTCCTTTAAAATCCATAAAAGATAAATTTGACGCAGTGTTAAATCTATTATTGGTAAAAACACCGTTTCATAATAAAGAGGATTTTGAATTGAATGATGAATTAAAAAGTTTAATTACAGATAAAAAAATTACCGAAAGCCCAACAACATTTCAAGCAGTTTTGGAACATCATAAAACTCAAAGTCCAGATATGCTTTGTGTAGTCAGACGCAAGCGTGGCTTTTTCTCAAAACTTTGGGAAGATGATACGGTGTTAAAGAAAGATTTTCACAGTTCTAAGTTTCCTGTTTTGGTATTAAGTGGATTAAAATAGTATTTTTGAGAAACTAATAAAAGGGGATGTAGCTCAGTTGGCTAGAGCGCTTGACTGGCAGTCAAGAGGTCGTCGGTTCGAATCCGATCTTCTCCACAATTTCTTAGAATTTTAAAATAGAAAAACCTATTGAGTTACCTCGATAGGTTTTTTGCTTTCTGATAGATATCTTAAGGTAAATTCTCTAAACTATTTTAGGCTTTTAACCAAACTAATTGCTTAATTTAAAGTCATGAAACTCTTCAACAAAATAAAGCAGATTACCCATTTAATGAAACAGGTAGATTTTGACGAATTGGGTAAAATTTCCGAGAAAATAGACCTTGCTAAAATCGTAAAATCTGTGGGCGAATTAGACGATAATCAGCTCAATGGCTTAATGAAAATGCTCACAGAAAAAGCAAAGAAGGGACAACATAAATTGCCACCGATTGATGGTGATTTTTATGAATATGATTTAAAACTGAGTCAAGAGCATAGAGCCATTCAAATGAAGGTCAGGAATTTTATGGAAACTGAGGTAGAGCCAATAGCCAACGAGTATTGGAATAAAGCAGAATTCCCGATGCATATTATACCCAAACTCGCAAAATTGAATATTTGTGGTGTGGCTTACGAAGGTTACGACTGTCCTGCCTTGCCATTTGTAATGGAAGGTATTATTGCTGAAGAAATTGCGCGTGTTGATGTGTCTATATCTACATTTTTTGGTGTACATAGTGGGCTTGCGATGGGTTCTATTTACCTCTGTGGTAGCGAAGATCAAAAACAAGAATGGTTGCCAAAAATGCAAAGAATGGAAGCGATTGGCGCTTTTGGATTAACCGAACCCAATGTGGGCAGTGCAGTAGCTGGTGGTATGGAAACTACGTGTGTAAAGGTTGGTGATGAATGGGTTTTAAACGGACAAAAAAAGTGGATCGGTAATGCGACATTTGCAGATGTTATAATTATTTGGGCACGTGAGGTTGAAAGTAACCAAGCCAAAGGGTTCTTAGTAAGAAAGGGTAATTCCGGTTTTAAGACTGAGAAAATCGAAAACAAAATGGCTTTAAGAACCGTGCAAAATGCTTTAATAACTTTAACGGATTGTAAAATTCCTGAAAGTGATAGACTTCAAAAAGCTAATTCTTTTAAAGATACTGCAAAAGTACTGCGAATGACAAGAGCAGGCGTGGCGTGGCAAGCATTGGGATGTGCTAGAGGTGCATACGAAAGCGCGTTAAAATATACCAAAAAACGGGAACAATTTGGAAAACCTATTGCTAAATTTCAGCTTATTCAAAACCACTTAGTAGAAATGTTGGCCAATGTAACGGCAATGAAGTCCTTGGTCTATAGACTTTCTGAATTGCAGGATCAAGGTTTGCTAACGGACGAGCATGCATCCTTGGCTAAAGTTTTCTGTTCTATGCGCACAAGGGATGTGGTGAGCAGAGCACGTGAGGTTATGGGTGGTAACGGCATTTTACTCGAGTATGATGTAGCACGTTTTGTGGCAGACGCAGAAGCGATTTATTCGTATGAAGGTACCAAGGAGATCAATTCTCTAATTGTTGGTCGAGCAATTACTGGTTATAGTGCATTTGTATAAAAATTAGTTTTATATTTTATAAATAAATTATTTAAACAACCTCATTTAAGGTTTTTTTGTTAGATTGTACTCAGTTTTAATGCCCCAACATGAAACGTCTACTACTAATAACCTACTTATTAGCATCAACTTTGTATGCTCAAAACAAGGCTTTCGACCCTGAAACGTCTCAAGGAGATTTATATGAATATTCTGAATATGTAAATACGGGTGATTTAGATTTCTCTATTGAAGATATCTTAAAATTATCTAGCTTAGAATATCAGGATTTAAAATCTGAGAATCACGATTTTGGATTTAATTCAGATACACATTGGATTAGGTTTCAACTCGAAAACTCTTCTAATTCTGATAAGAAATACTATCTAGAAACCGCTAGGGCAATAACTGATATAGCTAACTTATATCAAATAGGTAAAACCATAAAGCTCCATAGAAGTGGTGATCAAATTGAGTTCGCTCAACGAGATGTTGAGCATCGACAGACCGTATTTGATTTTACATTGCCGGCAAAAAGTCTCCAAGAATTTTATCTAGAAATAAAAAGTGATGGTGAAACTACAAACTTACCTTTGAATCTCTATACTCCAAGTGGTTTTACAAATAAGAACAATAAACAACAACTTTTCCTTGGATTGTTCTATGGTGTTTTGTTATTGGCAGGCTTAATTTATCTATTCTTTTACAAAAGTTTAAAAAACAAAGCCTTTTTGTTCTATGGACTATATGTGTTTTCTATTGCACTTATGCAAGCATCTTTAGATGGATTTATCTACCAATATTTTTTTACAAATGGTGGTTATGTCAATAGCAGGATGGTGTTAATTGCAGCATTATTCTCTAATTATTACCTGTTGAAATACTGTGAATACTTTTTAAATATCAACGAGAATTTAAGTGCTTTCAAAAAAGTGTATAGCTTAATTTACACGGCCATAGCAATACTTTTTGTTATGATATTTATTAGTCCAGCTACTTTAGAGCTCGTCTATCCCTTAAGTAACCTCAATGGGCTTTTAAGTCTTATTCTCATCTTGAGTTCTATATTTACCATGCGTTACAAAAAGATGAGGGTCGACCCTTATTTTTCTTTTGGTATTTTCTTTTTGGTAGTAGGACTTTTGGGATTTGTAATGAATAACCTTGGACTTCTGCCAAGCAATTTTTACACATTGAACAGTTCGAAATTTGGAACAGGGTTTGAGGTCATTTTCTTATCACTTTCTATGACCAACTTAATTAGAAAGCTAAGAGAAGATAATGATCACTCCCAAGCATTAGCTTTAAAAAAGTCTGAAGAAATCAGTGAAATGAAAACATTTTTTATGTCTAATATAAGTCATGAGTTGCGTACACCTATTAATGCAATTATGGGTATGGTTGAGGATGGACTTTCTGACGTGAATAATAGTATCGAAACTCGAAAAAATTATCAAGTTATTAAGAATGCTTCAATTAGTTTATTAAGTAGCGTTAGTGACGTCTTGGATTTTGAAAGAATTGAAAAGAACGAACTTAAGCTGCACGAGGAAACATTTAATCCCTCGATAGCTTTACACCAAATAAGCGATAATTGGAAATCTGAAGCCAATAAAAAGGGACTTAAATATAGGTTTGAAATGGATTCTGAGATTCCTACTAGCTTGATTGGTGATGCAGATCGATTTGTACAAATTATTAATAATGTTTTGGCTAATGCCGTTAAGTTTACCAATGTAGGCTCTGTGAAGTTAAAACTAAAGTGTCTGGATCAACCTAATGATGTGTCTCGATTCTACCTTCAGATTTCAGATACAGGTGTGGGCATGGATGATGATAATAAACTCACGGTTTTTGATAGTTTTAACCAAATGAGATTAAGCCATAAGCGTCAATTTGGTGGAATAGGATTAGGCCTCACCATTGTAGAGCACCTTGTTAAATTATTTAAAGGAAAAATTACAATTGAAAGTGAGCTAAACAAGGGAACTGATGTTTTTATAGAAATACCCTTAAAACAAGTTGCCAAGATTGATACACAAGATCTTATCGAAGATAATAATTCAACCCTAAAACCTTTACACGTACTTATCGTAGAGGACAATAAACTCAACCAAATGGTGATGAGAAAACTTTTAGGTGGACTCATAAATGTAAGCTTTGCTGTTGTCAACAACGGAAAAGAAGCTATAGACACTCTAAAGAATGAGGTTTATGACTTGGTGTTAATGGATTTACAAATGCCAATTATGGATGGCTACGAAGCCACGACAATTATAAGAAGTGGTGAGTTGGGCGAGGTTGTTGGAAGTATTCCTATCATTGCCGTAACAGCAGATGCCATGGAGGACACCAGACGTCGGGTTCTCGAATTAGGGATGAATGATTATATGACCAAGCCTATTAAAAAAGAATTGCTCGTGGAAAAAATGCAAGGATGTATTAAACACCATAAACTCAGCGTAGCCTAATTAATTTTTCTTTAAAAAGTCGATAATTGAAGTTGTTACTTCTTTTAATTCATTTGACAGCGTCTTTTTATCCCAAGGGTGTTTTGTATTGAATACGTGGTCAGCATTCTCAATGATCTTTTGTTTTGCTTTTGGATACCACTTTTTAAGAGTCTTTGCTTCTTTTACTTCCACGGAAGTATCTTTATTGCCGTGAATGATTAAAATAGGAATGTTAGTTTTTTTTATAGAAGATTCAATATTCAGACGATCTTCATTTGTTTTAAAGTCTTCATAAAATTGAATATAATGTGGCATTTTTTGTTTTGTACGGCCATTAATTACATATTTTACGCCGTTTTGTTTCCATTCTTTCAGATTGCCTACTGTATATGTTCGGGTACCGAAATCACTAACGCTCGCTAGTGTTATTAATTGAGATATTCTTTGATCTTCAGACGCATGTATAATAGCGATTCCACCGCCACGACTGTGACCAATTAGCGCGATATTGTTTACATTTATATTTCTATTGTTTTTGTATTGGTTAATGGTCCAGTCTATTACATCATTTAAATCGTCGAGCTCTTTTGTATAATTATTGTTTCCAAAGGCATTAAGATCGGGAAAATCTATAGGTTGCTCAACCGTGCCGCCATTATGCGAAAAGTTGAATTTAATAAAACAGAAACCTGCTTTTGCAATTGTTTCTGCCATTAAATTCCAAGCGCCCCAATCCTTGAAACCTTTGTAACCGTGACAGAAAATAACGATGGGTTGATTCTGCTTGTCTTTGGAATAAAATGTATCAATAACTATTGGTTTTTTTGAAGGTCTTTCTAAAACGATGTTCTTTTCTATTTCCATTTTTTGATTTCTTTTTCAGTGAAATTAATATTAGTATCAAAAATTTCTAAGATGAGTTGATGAAGCTGATTTTCGAATTCATTTAGGGTTTCTTGTGAAATAAGTTGCTCTTTTGTTCGGGTTCTGGCAGTATCCTTTTTGCCGAATTTAAGAAAACCTTCCCTCAGATTTTTGAATGAAATGATACCGGCTTCAACGGGTAGATTTATCAAGTTTTTTTTATTCATAATATAAGCGTAGCACAATACTTGAAAGGATTTACTATACTTGTCATAATCCGTGGTGAGATCTTCCCAGTTAACAATCTCGACTTTATTTTGTTCAACTTTGCCCGACTTGTAATCGATAATTCTGGTGACACCATTAAAGCTGTCAATTCTATCTACCTTTCCAGTGAGTTTCGTGGGAAAGTCGAGACCTTTGATTTTAAGTTCAATTGTTTCGTTAGCTTCAATGGCCAAAATTTTTATTTTATTTCCCTTCATGACACTTTCTATTTCTGAATTGATGAAATTAGAAACATATCTTTTGGCTATTTCAAAGATGATGAGGTTTTTTCCAGAACTAAAATCGCCCTTATTATAAAGTTTCTTGAAATGCTTTGTTACAGTTTTATTTATGAGCGTTTTGAAAGATTCTAGTATTTCCAAATTCAAAAAATCACCGATACAGGTTTTATAGAAATCTTCCAATGTGTTATGAATCACAGAACCCAAAGTATTTGCCGCAATATTTTCTTCTACATCTTCAAATTCTTTTATGTCCAAAACCTTGTCATAATAGAAATCTATTGGATTCCTGATATAATTGGTTAACGAGGACGGTGAAAAGCCATTTGATGCTACTTGTTTTAATTTGCCAATGACCAAACTGGTTTTTGAAATTTGTCTAACTTGTTTAGCGATCATTGGCACTTCAGGTGCTAGTATTTTATGGTCTATTTCGTGAATATTTTCAACTTCTAACTGAGTAACAAATCTGCTTTTTTCTCCACCCAATAGCACATCAATTTCAGTATTATATATTATGACAACATTTTTTGCACGTTGTAAAAGTCTATAAAAGTGATACGTATAGACTGCATCTTTCTCTTTAAATGTTGGAAGATTATTTTCAATTTTTACATCAAAAGGGATAAATGAATTATTGGTTTTTCCTGAAGGTAATATTCCTTCATTGACTGAAGTGATAATAACGGTTTCAAAATCCAACACACGTGATTCTAGCATTCCCATAATTTGCAATCCCTCCAGAGGATCTCCTTTAAAATCTAACGTCTCTGTGCTTAAAAGTTCTTGATAAATGCGATGTAGAATACTAATTGAGCCAAGTTGCTTATAGTTTAAGTTCAGCTCTTGCAATTGATTAAAAACTGTATTGAACCTATATAGGTACTCGAGCTCTAATCGATTTAATGATTTATGATCCTCATGATAATTTTTCATTTTAAAAATGAGTTGACTGCAATTATCTAAAGCCAAAGTAGTGTTGTTTTCCCAATTTTTGAAAAGTAGTTGTGTAATTTCATTTTTGGATTTGTTTACAGACAACAAATCTTCTAATGCCAGATAAACTAAATTATTTTTTTGAATGTGGTCAACAATTGAAGTTGCTACATTGCCTGAGGTAGTATGATAGAGCGGATAAATCGATGGATGGGAGATTATGCCTATTACGTCTTTATAATAAAATTTATCTGCGTTGTTTTTGTGGATTTGAAATAAATTTTTGAACAATGTGGATAGCGGAATTAATCTTAGGGGCAAGCCCATAGTCACATTTAGTGCTTTCACCTCTTTAGGAATAGAATTTAATAATGGTAATAAGAGGTTTTCTTCTCCCAAAACAACCGCAACACTCGATAATTTTTGGTTAGTTTTTGAGATCTCTTTTAATAGTTGCCCAACATATTTAGCTTGCCCTACAGATTTAGGAATTCCGGTAACTTTTATGTTTTTATAGTCACGATAGTTGTTTTCAATCCAATTGAAAGTGTGTTTATTAAAATATGTCCATTTCTTTTTATGTTGCCTAGTGAACATTCCTGCGTCATGAACATTATCATTGAAAAACACTTCATCTATATCCCAATAAATGTCAGCCAGGTCACTATGAAGTAAAGCTTGGATAATAATGGATTCTGAAGTGTTTAGAGCATTAAAACCGAGGAAAACATGTCTCTTCTGAGGTTTACTATCAATAAAACTTTCTATGTTTTCTACCGCTTCTCTGTAAATTAATCCTTGATAACCTTGTTTTGAATTGAGTAAGTCCTCAGTAAAAGCATAATAATAATCTTTTAATCTATTCCAGAATTTAAGATGATTTTTTATAAGGTCAGTAGGTTGTTTATTTACGGACCAATGGTCTAATTCTTTTATAGCATTTAGGTAGTCGAATATTTTTTCTTGTTCTATAAGATATCTGTCGATTTCATTAAAATCTTGCAATATTATTTGTGCCCATTGAACAAAAGTTTCGAATGGCTCTTGTTCTGAAGGCTTGGTAATTTTAGAATAAGATTTATAGAATCTAAATAGCAATTCTGTATTTGGAACAGATTTAATACCTGATAGCTCTTCAATAAATTCTTCAATACTGGATATCTTTGGTGAAAATATTGGGGCATTAAGTAATGCGGATAGTTCTCGTTTTAAGAAAACACCTGCGCGTTTACTGGGAAGTATAAAATGAGTGTTTTCAAATTTTAGATCTTTCGTAATTAGATCTTTTAATACGGTTTTTATAAAACTATCCATTTTATAAAAATAAAAAACGCTCCGAAATTCGGAGCGTTTTTACTATTTATTTAAGAAGTATATTAGTTAGTTAATTTAACCTCTACACGTCTGTTGTTTTTTCTACCGTTTCTGGTGCTATTATCAGCAATTGGCTGAGATTCACCGAATCCTTGAGCTGTTAACCTTGCTTTATCAATTCCGTTAGCTATTAAGTAATCTCTTACTGAATTTGCTCTTCTTTCAGATAACAACTGGTTGTTAGCTTTAGAACCAACACTATCAGTGTGTCCGTTGATAGAGAATGTTGCTTGAGGATATTCCTTAAATATTGCAATCATCGCCTCTAAAACTTCTTCAGACTCATTTTTAATAGATGCTTTACCAGTATCAAATAAGATAGTTCTAGCATACTCATTTAAAGTCTTCATTACTTCTTCTGTTGGCTTAATTTCTGGGCAACCATTGTTTGCAACAGTACCAGCTTCGTTAGGACATTTATCATCTTTATCTAACACACCGTCACCATCAGTATCTGGCCAAGGGCAACCGTTATTAGCAGCAGGACCAGCTTCGTTAGGACATTTATCATCTCCATCAGCTACACCATCGCCATCAGCATCAGGACATCCCATCATAGATTTTAAACCTGCAACATTAGGACATTTATCGTCTTTATCCATAACACCGTCACCATCACTATCAGGACAACCATTAAATTCAGCTAAACCAGCAGTATTTGGACAATCATCTTTAGAATCTTGGATACCATCATTATCAGAGTCTGGACAACCATTGAAAGCTTCTAAACCAGCTTCTTCAGGACAAGCATCATCTTGATCGTAGATTCCGTCTCCATCCGTATCAACACCACCGAACATAAAAGTAACACCTAATGAATGTTGGAAATGCTTAGGTAGGTAATCTTCAAAAGAATGCTTATATGTGGACTGAGCAGCAATAGCAACTTTTTCTGAAACCCAAAGGTTAAGACCTAAAGTTCCATTTAAAGTACCAGCTCCTATATCATCTAACCAAGAGTAACCACCACCAACACCTAAATATGGGTCAGCCCAGCCACCAGGACCATTGATTAAGTCTCTAAAGCTATAGCTTACAGCTCCATCGACTGCGTAATATGTTAAGTCATCTACACTGTTCGTACCAGCTTCAGTACCGTCCGAATTCAAATTAGTGCCAAACTTATCAATTTTGTTAATAGATCCAGCTACGGTTAATACAAAGCCATCACTTAAGTATCTAGAAACTGCAAGTCTAGAAATTGAAGGTAAAATATTCCAATGGTCTGTAACATTGAAATACTCGTCAAAATAGTCACCTTGAGGCGTGTCCTCTCCCACAGGATAAGGGTCAACCGCATTAACCCCTAAGCTGAAAGCCCATGGATTGTTCTTATCTTGCGCATTTGATGTGCTGAAGCATACTAAAAGTATGGTTACAAAAAATAATCTGCTAAGATTTTTCATATTCTAATTAATTTTAATTTTAAGTGTTAATTGTTGGTAAAAGTAAGTTGTTAAATATTATTAACAAAGACAAATATAAAAAAATATTGTTACAAAGCCCTAAAAATAGGTGTTTGTAATCATTTTAAATAATTTCTAGCTTTTTTCCAACTTTGGTAAAAGCAGCAATGGCTTTATCTAATTGATCTTTATTATGTGCCGCACTTAATTGTACTCTTATTCTTGCTTTTTCTTTTGGAACAACGGGATAAAAGAACCCAATGACGTAAACACCTTCTGTCAGTAGCATATTGGCCATAGTTTGAGACAGTTTGGCGTCATAGAGCATAACCGGCACAATCGCAGAGTCTCCGTCTATAATATCAAAACCAGCATCTTTCATTCCTTTCTTAAAATATTTGGTATTCCAATCCACTTTATCCCTAAGAGAATTGTCGTTTTTGAGCATATCAAAAACCTTTATAGAAGCTCCTACGATTGCTGGAGCCAACGAATTAGAAAACAAATAAGGTCTGGAGCGTTGACGTAAAATTTCTATAACTTCTTTTTTGGCTGTTGTATAGCCGCCCATTGCACCTCCCATGGCTTTACCCAATGTACCTGTAATGATATCTATTCTTCCTAAAACACCTTTTTCTTCTAAAGTACCGATTCCAGTTTCTCCTATAAAGCCAGTGGCATGACATTCGTCTATCATAACCATTGCATCATATTTATCTGCCAAATCGCATATTTTATCGAGTGGAGCGACGATGCCATCCATAGAAAAAACACCATCTGTAACTATAATTTTGTATCTAGCGCCATTAGAATTGGCAGCAATGAGTTGCTGTTCTAAGTCTTCCATATCACTATTTTTATAGCGATATCGCGCGGCTTTGCAGAGTCTTACACCATCAATGATAGATGCGTGATTTAACGAATCTGAAATAATAGCATCCTCTTTTCCTAAAAGTGGTTCAAAAACGCCTCCATTGGCATCAAAAGCAGCCGCATATAAAATGGTATCTTCTGTACCATAAAAATCAGAAATTTTTTGTTCCAATTCTTTATGTATATCCTGTGTGCCACAGATGAATCTAACCGACGACATACCAAACCCATGAGAATCTAATGTGTCTTTAGCAGCTTTAACAACCTCTGGATGAGATGATAACCCTAGGTAATTGTTGGCGCAAAAATTAAGTACTGTCTCACCAGTACTCAATGTAATCTCAGCTCCTTGAGGTGACGTGATGATCCGCTCTTTTTTATATAGACCTGCGTCTTTTATATCTTCTATTTCTTTTTTTAAATGATTTTTTATATCTCCGTACATGAAAATGGTTTTTTATTTATTCAAATATTTATTCAAAAATATGTAGATAAACTCAGACTTCAATAATCTCAATGTCTTCATTTATATAAACTAATAATTTTTTTGAGACGGCAAAACCCATTTGCGTTATTACTTTCTCATAAGCCCCTAATTGGGTACCGTGATTAAGTTTCGGTTCACCTGTTTTGTAATCTATAATAACAGCTTCATTATTAGTTGTAATCACTAAACGGTCTGGTCGCAACAATTGACCAGTACTCGTAATGATATCGTGTTCGTTATAAATTTGAAGACGGTCCTGAAAATATGGACTAAGTTTTGGGTGAGACACAACGGCTGCAACAGTCTGTTTGAGATCGTTTAATTGATTATGAGAAATCTCTCCTAAAGTCAATAAATTTTCAAGTTCAAAATCCAAATCACCTACTGTCCTGATTTTAGAAAGGACCAAATGAACCAGATTACCACGTTCAATAGCTTGTTCTTGGTGGGTATCCCACAACAACCCAGATCTTGTTACAATACTAAAATTATGTTCTTCTTTTGCTGTTGAAATAAATCCGATTGATTCGGATTCCTCTGTGATGTTATTAATTGTTTGCGGTTTAATCAAAGTTCCAAATTCGTAAATAGGTTGGTTTTCGTCCCACAGGTCTCTATGTTGCAAATACGATATCAGCATGCCTGCATAGCTGTTTTCATTTAGTTTGCCTTTTGAGTTTAAATCTTTTTTGCTTATAATGTATAATTGCTCAACAGCTCTTGTAAGCACTACATATAAAAGATTAAGATTATCCAGTTCCAATTCCGATTGATGAGTATCGAAAATCATTTTACCGGCATCTCCAAAATGTTCTACATCTTTAGAGTAATTAATTAAAAATGACTCAAATCCAACTTCGCTATTATCCATTGGAAACCAAACCTTAGGTTCTATTTCTTGGTAAATATTTAAGTCTGCAAAAGGAAATATAACAACAGGAAACTCTAGACCTTTGGCCTTATGGATTGTCATAATCTGAACCGCGTCTAAATTTTTTGGAGAAACCACACTCAAACGATCTTCATTCTTTTCGAAATAACTAATAAAACCGACTAAGTCAGAGTCATTTTTTTGGGCGAATTCCAACACGACATCCATATAAAATTGAAGGAATGCGTCCGAGTGGTCGTTCATATTAAAAGTTCTGACCAGTTTCTCCAAGAGCTCATACAAAGGCAACTGTAACAGCTCGTTGATGTTAAGATGGATATCTATTGTCTCAAGGCTTTTTAAAGTTGCTTTAAATTCTCTCTTTAGGTGAGTAGTAAAAAAATTATGGCTATCTGTTATGTGATTTTGCTCGGCTAAAAACGAAAGAAATTCTACCTGAAGCACATCATTGTTAGGCTGAAGTAGTAATTTTAAAAAGATATTTAAGAAATTTACTTTTTCAGAGTTTTTTAAAAGTAAAGTTTCTGAGGAAGTTATTTTTATTCCATTTTCACTAAGATTTTGTGCAATAGCTACACCTTCTTTTCGTTTGCGCACCAAAATGCAAATATCACTTAGTGGATAACCGTTTTCTTTACATTTTAGAACAGTCTGCATAGTTTCGGTCACATACGGTTCTGCATTATCGTCCTTTTCCTGTAGATCTAAAAAGTTGAGATTCACATATCCTAAGCTTTCACTATTTGTGTGCTGCATGGCATTCTCAAAAAGCTCCGCATAATTGGGATTGCCAATAAAGTTTTGACCCAAGAATTTAAACAAAGAATTATTAAATTCTACCACTGCTTTAGCACTTCTGTAGTTGGTTTCTAACGCGAAAATTTCTTTCTCAGTTTGAAATGGATTAGTGTGTTTATTATATAGATTTATAAACTGCTCAGCTTCTCCGCCACGCCATCTGTAAATAGCTTGTTTGGCGTCACCGACCAACATTACAGAGCCGTTTGGGCCAGATAGAGCGTTATCTAAGAGTGGTACCAAATTATCCCATTGCATCTTAGAGGTGTCCTGAAATTCATCTATAAAATAGTTTTTGAATTTTTCCCCAAGCCGTTCATAAATAAATGGTGTTGGTTGATTTTTAATTTCTTCATGAATGATAGTGTTAAATTCTGAAATCAGCATTTTATTCTGCTCTTCTTTCAAAAGATATAGCTCGGTTTGTATGGCATTTAAGACAGAAACTGGTGTGATATTTTTATAAAATGCTTTTTTTAACCTTAAATCAAAGAACATTTTTTTTGTGCTGGTAAAAGCAGAAGCTAGTTGAGGCTGAATACTATCAATAGTCTCAGCGATGCTTTTTGAAACACGCTTAGGATATAACGCGTTGCCGTTAACCAAATCATCTTGCCAATTAGCTTCAAAACCAATGCTAAAGTTAATTTCTGCTAGTTTTATAAAATAGTTGGGTAGAGATTTCCTATTAAAATCATCGAACTGTAGTCCGCTTTCTTCTATTAATTTCAAAACCGTTTCTGAAATAGTTTTGATTTTGCTTTCAATAATTGAAATTTCTTTGCTAAGGTGCAGCTTCAATTTTTTAAAATCATCGAGAGACTTATCTTTCAACTTTTTTGTAAATGGCAAATCAGCCTCACTAATCAAGAGTTTAGCTATTTTACTAAAATCATAGCTTATGTCCCAGCTCTTATCGTCATCTGCTTTTTCTATGGCAAAATCCACCAATACTTTGGTTAATTTTTTGTCTGTCCCTGCTTTGGCGATTAGTCCGTCAACAGCTTCATTTAATAAACGATCTTGGTCAAGTTCTACTTCAAAATTTACAGGTAGTTTCAAATCTTTTGCAAATGTCCTTATCACACGGTGGGTAAAACCATCAATAGTAGAAATATTGAAGGCACCATAATTATGCAAAATGTGCTTTAAAATTATTTTGGATTTGGTGATAAGTTGATTTGGAGAAATTTTTAATTCGTCACATATGGCAGAAAACATTGGGTGTGGTAGTGATAGACTTTGGTCAGAAGAAAATGTCTTGAGCATTTCTATAATTCTTGTTTTCATTTCTCCAACTGCTTTGTTGGTAAAGGTTATAGCAAGAATAGATTTAAATTTATCTGGACTTTCCGCAGAAATCAAGATTTTTAAATACGATTTGGCCAAAGTAAAGGTTTTGCCACTGCCAGCAGAAGCATTATATATTTTAAAAGTTGAATTTTGCAAACGATTAATTTTATACCAAAATAGGGAATCTTAATAGTTTATTAAGAAAAAAACGAACTCAATATCGTAAATTTGAGAGAAAACAAGTATTAACCAAAAAAAATTAAAGATTATGGCTTTCGAATTACCGAAATTAAAATATAGTTACGATGCTTTAGAACCGCATATTGATGCAAGAACGATGGAGATTCACCATTCTAAACACCATCAAGGTTACACTAATAAATTGAATAATGCAATTGAAGGGACTGACCAAGAAGGTAAGACCATTGAAAATATCTTAATCAACCTTGATATGGATAACCAAGCTGTTAGAAATAATGGTGGCGGATTTTACAACCATTCCTTATTTTGGGAAATTATGAATCCTGAAGACAAGGGTAGACTTTCTGGTGAGCTCAAAGATGCGATTGAAGGTAAATTTGGTTCATTTGATGCTTTTAAAGATGAATTCTCAAAAGCAGCTGGAGGGCAATTCGGCTCTGGTTGGGCCTGGTTATGTGTTCACAAAGGTGGGAAGGTAGAAATATGTTCTACTCCAAACCAAGACAATCCGTTAATGCCAGGTGTTGGCTGTGGTGGTCATCCTATTTTAGGATTAGATGTTTGGGAACATGCTTACTATTTAAAGTACCAGAATAAAAGACCTGATTATATTGATGCATTTTTTAATGTAATTAACTGGAACGAGGTAGAAAGACGTTATGCTGAAGCTAAGTAATTGATTGCTCTATATAAAATTGAAAAATCCAAGCTGAAGAGCTTGGATTTTTTATGAATTAAAATGTTGTTAATTATTTGAAAAGATATCAAGTAAACTCATTAAGATTGTTACTCATCTGGGAATTAAAAATGAAAAAGGATGAACAGACGTTCATCCTTTTTGCCCCAAATCTACCATAAACTTAACCTACTTATGTTATGGTGAGCCAAATATAGGTTGACATTTAATTATATAGTTAATTTAATGGATAAACGACATATATATTAGTCTAAGCGTGGAAACTATTGCTTAATTATATTAATTAAAATCTAATAGTACTTCTCTTATATATTTATAGGGTTATCTTACTTAAAGTGAAACTTCAACTAAATGCATAAAAAAAGGTGAACAGAAGTTCACCTTTTTTTGCCCCAAATCTACCATGAACTTAACCTACTTATGTTATGGTGATACCAATGTAGATGTTATTTGTTAAAACGAATCTATAATATAGATAAAATGCATTTTTTTTCGGCAAAAAGATAATTTTATCGGATTAACCGTTTGCTGATACCTTTTAATAAGCTCTTTCTTTATTTCCTTCGTAAAAATTAATAAACGCTTTGTTTACAACTCGATTACCGCCTGCAGTAGGATAATCTCCTGTAAAATACCAGTCACCTAAATTCTTAGGGCAGGCCTTATGGAGATTTTTAACTGGTTGGAAAATAATTTTAACCTCCGCATTAACCTGATCATCACTTAAAAGATCTGCTATTTTATTAGAGATGTCTTCATCCGTGAAATTATCATAGATTTCCTTAACGTAATTGACGACATTTTTGTCCTTCATTTTAACTTGAGTGAGGCACTTTTTATACACGTTCTCAACGATTTCGTATTGATTGTTTTCTTTTAACAATTCTAGTGCAGCTCTAAAGGCGACTAAGCTTTCTAGATTTGCCATATCTATTCCGTAACAGTCTGGATAGCGTATTTGTGGAGCAGATGAAACAACAATAATTTGTTTTGGCTTTAGACGATCCATCATTTTAATGATACTCTTTTTAAGAGTAGTACCTCTAACAATACTATCATCAATGATTACCAAATTATCAGTTGGCTTTATTACACCATATGTCACATCATAAACATGTGCTACAAGATCGTCTCTGCTACTGTCTTCGGTAATAAAGGTTCTTAGCTTAACATCTTTGATGGCAATCTTTTCTATACGTGGTCTTTCTGATAATATTTCTGTTACTCTTTCTGCTGAAAGTTTTCCATTTCCATCTAAAATAGATTTTGTCTTTCTCTCATTGAGATATTCTTCAACCGTATCAATCATACCGTAAAATGAAGTTTCAGCTGTATTTGGAATAAAAGAAAAAACCGTGTTCTCTGTGTCATAATCTATGGCTTCCAATACCTTTGGCATCAGCAATCTCCCAAGTTCTTTTCTTTCCTCATAGATTTCTGCATCACTACCTCGCGAAAAATAGATTCTCTCGAAAGAACATGCTTTTCGTTCTAACGGTTTTAAAATTTTCTTAATATCGACAGAGCCAGATTTTTTCGTGATTATAGCATGACCCGGTTCCAACTCTTGCACACTTTCAAATGGCACGTTAAAAACTGTTTGAATCACTGGTCGCTCAGAAGCAACAACGACAACTTCGTCATCTTTATAATAATATACAGGTCTAATACCTGCGGGATCACGAAGTACAAATGAATCTCCATGACCTAAAAGCCCAGCCATGGCATAACCACCATCCCAATTTTTTGCGGCTCTTTTTAGAATCTTGGCCACTTTTAGTCTTTCGGCAATTAAAGGGGAACATTCCACTTTACTAAATCCTTCTTTTTTAAGGTCTTTATAGATTTTTGCAACTGCATCGTCTAGAAAGTGACCAATTTTTTCCATTACGGTAATTGTGTCGGCTTTTTCTTTTGGATGCTGGCCAATTTCAATAAGATTATCAAAAAGCTCATTAACGTTTGTCATATTAAAATTACCAGCTACGATTAGGTTTCGATGCTGCCAGTTATTTTGTCTTAAAAACGGATGGACACTTTCTACACTGTTTTTCCCAAAGGTTCCATATCTCACATGACCCAATAATAATTCGCCAATATAAGGAATGTGTCTTTTCTGTAAAGCTACATTGTCTTGGTATTCTGGGTGTTGGGCAAAATCGTAATTAATGCGTTCATTAATTTGGGCAAAAATATCTTGTATGGGTTGTTGTGCAATAGATCGCACTCTACTTATGTAACGTTCCCCAGGCTTGGTGTCTAACTTGATACTTGCAAAACCAGCTCCGTCCTGTCCACGATTGTGCTGTTTTTCCATCATTAGATACATCTTGTTAACACCGTAAAAAGCACTGCCATACTTTTCTTTATAGTATTCCAATGGTTTTAGTAACCTAATAAGTGCAATACCGCACTCATGTTTTAAAGCATCACTCATTGTTGTAAACTGCTATTAATTTTAATAAAAACGCACCCTATTATGAGTGCGTATGTTTTTATGCTAATTCTATATCGAATTGAGTTAGACTCTTAAATTCTTCTAAACGTTTATAAATATCTTTGTCTGTTATGTTTTGCATCCGCTCAGTGCCAAATTTCTCAACAGAAAATGATGCCAATGTAGAACCATATATGACTGCGCTTTTCATGTTTTCAAAAGAATAATCATCAGTCTTTGTTAAATACCCTGCAAAGCCGCCTGCGAAAGTGTCTCCTGCTCCAGTTGGGTCAAATACTTCTTCCAATGGCAATGCAGGTGCATAGAATACGTTGTCGTCGTGAAATAGCAAGGCTCCGTGTTCACCTTTTTTTATCACCACATATTTAGGTCCCATTTCATGAATTTTTCTGGCTGCTACCACCAATGAATATTCTCCGGTCAATTGCCTAGCTTCTTCGTCATTAATTGTAATGACATCTATATGTTTGATGGTGTTTTTTAAATCTTCTAAGGCGCAGTCCATCCAGAAATTCATGGTGTCCAAAATAACCAATTTAGGTTTTTTTGTCATTTGGTTTAAGACGCTCATTTGCGTAAGTGGGTGTAAATTACCGAGCATTACTACGTCTGCATCTCTATAATTCTCAGGCACTTTAGGCTCGAAATCTGCAAGAACATTTAATTCTGTTACTAGGGTATCTCGAGAATTCATGTCGTTATGGTATTTGCCGCTCCAAAAGAATGTCTTTCCATCTTTTACAATTTCAATACCAGAAATATCAATATTTCGGTTACTCATTAAATCGAGGTATTTTTGAGGAAAGTCTCCACCAACCACAGAAATAATTGCCGAATCTACATTAAAATTAGATGCTGCCAGACCAATAAAAGTGCCTGCGCCACCGAGAATTTTATCGGTTTTGCCAAAAGGTGTTTCGATAGCGTCAAAAGCTACAGTCCCGACAATCGCTAATTTACCCATATATAAAGTTTGAATTATGATGCAAATTTACGTAAAATAAATTCCTTGTGAAATAAGCTAATTGGCATTCGATAAATAAATCATTTCCTTCCAAAATCGGCAGGAATCTCACCCCAAGCTTTGGTTTCCCATTTTACAATGATTGTAGAATACTTATTGGTCTTTAGCCATTTTACAGCTCTGTCCACCAAGTCGTAAACAGGTTTGTTTTTTTCCGTACGTTGTAATTTAGAATTGCAGTTTTTTTTGCGCACCCAGCTCATAGCGGTTTTAGAATCTGTATAGATTATCCGATCGCTTTTATGTTGTTTTAAAAAAGCCAAACCATGTACTATGGCCAAGAATTCACCGATATTGTTAGTGCCTTGTTCAAATGGGCCTTGTTTAAAGAGTTGTTTTTTTGTTTTGGTATCTACACCTCTGTATTCCATTATGCCTGGATTTCCGCTTGATGCCGCATCTACTGAAATAGAATTATAATTAGGTTGACCAATTTTTTTGAGTTGTGCCTCGGTGAGTTCACTTTTAAAAGACTTCTTTTTCCCAACATAGTCATAATAATTCCCTTTTAACGCTTTTTTTGCTGCAGCAAAAGTTGGGAACGACTTATATTGCGCACCTTGAAAATCTTTGATTTGGGCTTTGCAGTCGTCCCATTTTTCGAAGATTCCGGTTTTGTGACCTTTCCAAACGGTATAGTATTTTTTCTTCTTTTTACTCATTTTTGCCAATCCTGCGCAGGCAGGAATCTCATAATCTAAAATTTTGTTTCAAATGTATCTCGACGGCGCTCGATGACACAGAAATTTACTTTAATAGCTTTCCCACAATTTTGGGGAAATGCTCCATCTCCAAATCATGAATTTTCATCGCCACATCCTCGGCAGAATCTGATGCTTGAATCTCACATTTTGCCTGAAAAATTATGGCTCCTTCATCATAATTTTCATTGACATAATGAATGGTGATGCCGGTTTCAGTTTCTTTATTGGCAACGACAGCTTCGTGCACAAACTTTCCATACATGCCTTTCCCACCATATTTTGGTAATAGAGCGGGATGAATATTGATCACTTTGTTTTCAAATTCCTTCAAAATAAATTTAGGAAATTTCCAAAGAAAACCTGCCAATACAATCAAATCTGGTTTTGAGGCTTGTAGGATATTCAAAACATCCTCAGATTTTGAAAATGCTATTCTGTTGAATGATAACGCGCTAATATTCAATTTTTTACAACGATCCAATACTTTGGCATGAGGATTGTTAGTGAGTACTTGAATAACACGCGCATTATCGCTGTTGTGAAAAAACTTTATTAAATTTTCAGCATTACTCCCACTTCCGGACGCAAAAATTACAATTCGTTTCATATACTTGCCATCATGTTCAAATTATTCAAACAAAAAAAAGAATAATAATTAACAATTAGGGCAAAACGGAATACTTCTATTTTATTTTTACTAAATTAAAAGCACATTTTATCGGTAAAGATGATTATTAACGTAAAGTTTTTTATTTTTGCCATCTAATTAAAACTTAAAATTAAAAGATTATGTCAGACATTGCATCACGAGTAAAAGCGATTATCGTAGATAAATTAGGTGTTGATGAAAACGAAGTTGTAACTGAAGCTAGCTTCACTAACGATTTAGGAGCGGATTCATTGGATACTGTAGAATTAATAATGGAATTCGAAAAAGAATTTGATATTCAAATCCCAGACGATCAAGCTGAGAACATTGCAACAGTTGGTCAAGCTATTTCTTATATAGAAGAAGCAAAAAAATAAGAACTTTATTTTTATGGAATTAAAGCGAGTCGTAGTTACCGGTTTAGGTGCACTTACACCCATAGGCAATACCAAAGATGAATATTGGGAGGGATTGGTCAATGGAAAAAGTGGCGCTGCACCTGTGACGCATTTTGATGCTTCAAACTTCAAAACACAGTTCGCTTGTGAAGTAAAAAACTTTGAAGTAACTGACTTTATTGATAGAAAGTTAGCGCGTAAAATGGATAAGTTTTCGCAGTATGCTATGGTGGCTTCAGATGAAGCTATCGCAGACTCAAAACTAGATCTAGATGCGTTAAATAAACTAAGAGTTGGAGTTATTTGGGGAGCTGGTATCGGTGGCTTAGAAACATTTCAAGAAGAGGTGTTGAATTTTGCAGCTGGTGATGGTACGCCTCGATTCAATCCATTCTTTATCCCAAAAATGATTGCCGATATAGCACCAGGAAACATATCCATAAAATATGGTTTTATGGGACCGAACTATACAACGGTGTCAGCTTGTGCATCTTCTGCTAATTCAATGATCGATGCCTTAAACACAATTCGTTTAGGTCACTGTGATGTTGTCATTACTGGAGGAAGTGAAGCTGCAGTAACTATTGCTGGTATGGGAGGTTTTAATGCTATGCATGCCATGAGTACTAGAAACGAAAGTCCTGAAACAGCTTCTAGACCTTTTGATGCCAATCGTGATGGATTTGTATTGGGAGAGGGAGCAGGTTCTATAGTTTTAGAAGAGTATGAGCATGCTAAGGCAAGAGGAGCAAAAATCTATGCTGAAGTTGTAGGAGGAGGACTTTCGTCTGATGCTTATCACATGACGGCACCACATCCAGATGGTATTGGTGTTGTTGCAGTAATGAAAAATTGTTTAGAAAACGCAGGGTTAAATCCTGAAGATGTAGATCATATTAATACACACGGTACATCAACACCACTAGGTGATGTGGCCGAACTCAAAGCTATATCAGAAGTATTTGGCAGCCACGCTAAAAACATAAACATTAATTCTACAAAATCCATGACGGGTCATTTGCTTGGTGCTGCTGGAGCTATTGAGGCTATTGCTTCAATATTAGCAATGGAGCATGGCATTGTGCCACCAACAATTAATCACGAAACTCATGATGAGAACATAGATTCAGAATTAAATTTAACTCTCAATAAAGCTCAGAAACGAGATATTAAAGTCGCAATGAGCAATACATTTGGATTTGGCGGTCATAACGCTTGCGTATTGTTTAAAAAAATAGATTAAATCCCGAATGAAATTCATTCGTAACATATTGAAAAATTCCCGTGCTGATGAAGACGGGAATTTTTTTTTAAAACTTAAATCCATTTTAGGGTTTAATCCCAAGAACAAAGAGCTTTATGTCAAGGCATTTACCCATCGCTCAATGAATATTAAGGACAAAAAAGGTAATGCCATTAATTACGAAAGACTAGAGTTTGTAGGTGATGCTATGTTGAGTTCTGTCATTGCTTGTTACTTATTTGAAAAAGTACCGCACGGAGATGAAGGTTATCTTACCAAAATGCGATCTAAAGTGGTCAGTAGAGAGCATCTCAATGAATTGGGAAAGGATTTAGGGCTTATTGAATTGGTACAGAGTAAAATACCGACTTCAAATTTTGGAAATAATATCCACGGTAATTTGTTTGAATCTTTAGTTGGTGCTATTTTTTTGGACAAAGGTTACAAGTACTGTGAAAAATTTATTTATGATAGGGTTATTGAACCCTACGTAGATATCGAAACCTTAGAAGGTAAGGTTATCAGTTATAAAAGTTTGCTCATTGAATGGTGTCAAAAGGAAAAAAACACATTTGATTACGAAGTTTATGAAGATACTGGTAACGACGCACTAAAACATTTCTCTGTAAAATTGAGCATTAACGATAAAGTGATTGCCAAGGCGAGAGCCACTTCAAAAAAGAAGGCTGAGGAAAAAGCATCAAAACGTGCATTTTTTGCTTTTCAAAAACAGATTACCAAACTTATCTAGTTGTATTTATAAGTGAAATTACAAATCTGCTCAAAACACCCGCAACTATAACGTTTTCGTAGCTTAGGAGAGATAAAGATTAACCAAATCTTAATCAAATTCAATGTATAATGTACTATATTTACCATTCAAAGTTATAACCTTATGGCTTTACACAAACTTCTGGTAGATGATTTTAATGATGACGATTACAAGCTCATTGCCATCCATTGTAATTTAGAAGATTACCGTTTAGCCTATTTACTCAATAAAAATTTAGACCTAAGGTTACAACGCAAACAAAAAGATTTAGACTTTAAATATTTAACCTCTTCGTATAGTATTTTTGAGTGGAATAACGAGTCGCAATATGTCACATGGAACTTAGTGTCCAATATTTGTAAAAAAGAAGAGAATAGTCTTTCTAGTACTGGCACTTTATTCGAGAGTGAAGAAAAGACACTAAAGACTTTCAATTTGATTTCAGAATTGAAGCGTGTGGATTATTTTCTAAAAATTTCTGAGGAAATCCAAAATGTGAATGAGCATTTGATAATAAATAGGTTACAGTCAATTCCGCAAATAGTGACGAGCTATACCGTAGACCCCTTAAAAATAAAGTCCAAGGACCATTTAATTTTTTAACTAGATGCCAAATAAAAAAACAAAAATAGTAGCCACATTAGGCCCAGCAACAAGTACCAAAGCTGTTTTAAAAGATATGTTGGACGAAGGTGCCAACGTATTCAGAATTAATTTCTCACATGCGAATTACAAAGACGTCAAAGAACGAATAAAAATGATTCGTGATCTCAATGATGAGTTTGGATATAACGCATCAATTCTGGCCGATTTACAAGGTCCTAAGTTGCGCGTAGGCACCATGAAGGGTGAGGTTTTTGTCGATGAAGGTGATGAAATCGTTTTTGCAACAGGAAAGCGTTTTACGGGCACAAAAGAACGTGTTTACATGACCTATGATAAATTTCCTCAAGATGCTAAAGCAGGAGAGCGTATTTTATTGGACGACGGAAAGCTGATTTTTGAAGTTGTCTCAACAGACGGAAAGTCTGAAGTAAAAGCTAAAGTCATTCAAGGAGGGCCCTTAAAATCTAAAAAGGGTGTCAATTTACCAAACACAAACATTTCTCAACCGGCTTTAACCGAAAAAGATATTGAAGATGCCATTTTTGCTATTGGACAGCAGGTAGATTGGATTGCATTATCCTTTGTGCGCCATGCTGAAGATTTAATGGAATTGGAAAAACTTATCAGTGAACATAGCGACCATAAAATTCCAATAATCGCCAAAATAGAAAAGCCAGAAGCTGTTGAAAATATTGATAAAATCGTAGCTTACTGTGATGGGTTAATGGTAGCTCGTGGAGATTTAGGAGTGGAAATTCCAGCAGAAGAAGTACCGCTAATTCAAAAGCAGTTAGTACTACGTGCCAAACGCGCAAGAATTCCTGTGATTATAGCCACGCAGATGATGGAAACGATGATTTCTAGTCTTACGCCAACTCGTGCGGAGGTGAACGATGTCGCCAATTCCGTAATGGATGGAGCTGATGCAGTGATGCTATCTGGTGAGACTTCTGTTGGGCAATACCCAGTTCAGGTGATTCGCCAAATGGCAAATATTATAAGAAGTGTGGAGGATTCACCTTTAATTGAAGTACCACAAAACCCACCTCACATTCGTACTAAGCGTTATATTACCAAATCAATTTGTTACCACGCAGCTAATATGGCCAATGAGATTGATGCCAAAGCCATCTCTACATTAACCAATAGTGGTTATACTGCCTTTCAGATTTCCGCTTGGAGACCATCAGCTCATATTTTAGTTTTTACATCTAACAAGAGAATTTTAACCCAATTGAGTTTACTTTGGGGCGTGACTGCATTCTTCTATGACAAGTTTGTAAGTACAGACGAAACAATTGAAGATGTTAATTCTATCGCATGTAAAAAAGGCTATCTTGAAGTTGGCGATATGTTAGTGAGTTTAGCAGCAATGCCTATACAAGCTAAAGGTATGGTGAATACGTTACGAGTTACTGAGATTGAAAATTGTAGTTTTTAGAACAGACTTTAAATTTGCCTTTTATTAGCCTATACTAGCGTTTTGTGGGATTGAACCAAGAATTAAATGTCCTAAATTTAGATTTAATAAAGAATAAATTATGAAAAATTTTTCGCTGAAATCGTTTAAATTAGTATTCTTATTTTCTTTTATATCTAGTATTTCTTATTCTCAAGAAACACAAAATACTACAGTAACAGGGACTGTAAAAACCTTAAAAAATATTGTTGTTGTTGGTGCTGAAGTAAAAGCAACAAATAGTAAAGTGAAGGTGCTGACTGATAGTTTGGGGAATTTTAAAATACTTTGCTCTTTTAAGGATAAAATTAAAATTAGCGCAAAAGGTTTTTATACTAAAAAACTTAAAATAGATGAAAAAACTAAGGATATATCTGTAGAGTTAAATTTTAAACGAGGGAAAAAAAATGTTGATTTAGCATTAGGTTATGGACATATAAAAGAAAAAGATAAATCTTTCGCCATATCAAGTTTCAAAAATGATGATCAGTACAAATTTTCAAAGTATTCCAACATGTTAGAGCTCATTATTAACAGTTCTCCTTCAATAGTGGTTTCTAACGGCAATATAATAATTCGTGGTACAAATTCTTTATTTGGCTCAAACGCGGCCTTGATAATCATTAACGGGATGGATTCGACTTCTTCACAACTATTTAATTTACCAACTGCAGATGTGAAAAGCGTCGAAATTTTAAAAGATGGATCTTCGGCAATTTATGGGGCTAGAGGCGCCAACGGTGTTGTTATTGTGACTACAAAAAATGGAAAGGATGATTAAGGAATATAGTTCAAGTAGCTGCTTAGATATATGAAATTTTTAAATCGCTTTCTGTTACATTGATACTTCTTTATAAATCTAAATTTATCAATGATATTATTTATCTGAATTAAAATTCAAATTTTAGCTGTACACTAACTGCTTCTTCTTTTGGTTTCGCAATTTTGGATTCAGTATTTAAATTTGACAAAGAAATACCCAAAAGTCTTACTGAATTATTCAACTTTTCTTGATATAACAAGTCCTTTGCTGTTTCAAGAATCATAGCTTTTTCACTTACAAAATATGGCAATGTTTTACTTCTGGTTTGTAGGGTGAAATCACTGTATTTAATTTTTAGTGTTATGGTTTTACCAGAGACATTACTTTTAGCCAAACGTTTTGACACCTCTTCGGCAATATGCTCTAGTTTTTCGAGCATAAAAATTTCAGAAGATAGATTTTCACTGAATGTTCGCTCAGCAGCTAAAGATTTTCTAATGCGATTAGGCTTCACTTCACTATGCTGAATGCCGCGCACAATCTGATAATAATATCTACCAGATTTACCGAAATGCTCATCTAAATATTTGAGGCTTTTCGTTTTTAAATCTTTACCAGTAAAAATGCCTTTTTGGTACATTTTTTCAGCCGTGACCTTACCGACACCATAAAATTTTCTGATGTCCAAATCCTCTAAAAACTGAAGAACATCTTCTGGGTTAACAGTTTTCTGTCCGTTGGGCTTATTGATATCACTGGCAACTTTAGCAATAAACTTATTTATGGAAATTCCTGCAGAAGCCCTCAATCCAACTTCATCATAAATGCGCTGTCTGATTTTTTGGGCAATCAATGTGGCACTAGGCAATCCGATTTTGTTTTCGGTAACGTCCAAATATGCCTCATCAAGAGACAACGGCTCTACCAAATCGGTATAATCAAAGAAAATCTTTCTAATCCGACCCGAAATTTCTTTGTAACGGTCAAAATCGGTTTTTACAAAAATGAGATCTGGGCATAATTTTTCTGCCAGACGGCCAGACATCGCACTTTTTACACCAAATTTTCTAGCTTCATAGCTTGCTGCACTTACAACACCTCTTCCGCTACTGCCACCAACTGCAATTGGCTTACCCTTAAGTTCAGGATTGTCCAGCTGTGCAACGGACGCATAAAATGCGTCCATATCCACATGTATTATCTTTCTTATTGGTAAATCGATTGGCATGCTGTAAATTTATGAATTCCTAAGAACGCAGGAATCTCTACAGAGAGAATATTAACCATTTAAAAGAATTCTGCTTTTGCACTAATTAAAGATGGCATTAGAAATAGAACGAAAATTTTTAGTCAAATCCCATAGTTTCAAATCAGAAGCTTTCAATAGCTATGTAATTAAACAAGGTTTTTTAAATAGCCATGCAGAACGTACAGTCAGAGTACGATTGAAAGAAGAAAAAGGGTACCTCACCATAAAAGGTAAGTCCATTATCAACGGATTATCACGTTTTGAATGGGAAAAAGAAATCTCAAAAGCTGAAGCCGAAGCGCTTTTAAAATTATGTGAATTAGGAGTCATTGAAAAGACCCGTTATGAAATTAAGTGTGGTGACCATATTTTTGAAGTCGACGTTTTTGAAGGCGATAATATTGACTTAATCGTCGCAGAAGTAGAGTTAAATAAAGAAGATGAACATTTTGAAAAACCCGAATGGTTAGGCGAAGAAGTAACTGGAGATGTTAGGTATTACAATTCTCAATTAAGTCAACGACCTTATAAAAATTGGAAACAATGAAAAAACTAGTTCTATTAATCATACTTTTTTGCTGCATTCTCGCGTGTAAAAACGAAACAAAAGAAGAGCCAAACGAATTTACTTTTGAAGATAAAAAGATTGAAACCACAAAAGAGGACAGCAAAACAATAACAGAGCAGTCAACCGCCGAAAAAAAGGCGGCTCTAGTCGAAAAGGGCTATCAAATTTTCGATTATGTGGATGAGAAAACCCAAGACACTGTTCTCATGCAGCAGTATTTTATTGCGTTTTTAAAACGTGGACCAATAAGAAATCAAAATGAAGAAGAAGCAAACCGATTACAAAAAGCACATTTGGCGCATCTAGGGAAAATGTACGATTTGGGCTTTGCTGATATTTCTGGTCCGTTTGGTGATGACGGTGAAATAAGAGGTATCACTATTTATAATGTACCAACTCAAAAAATGGCAGATAGTTTGGCGAACGCTGACCCGATGGTAAAAGCTGGAAGATTGATGATTGAAATTCATCCTTGGTGGGCAGCAAAAGGGTTTCCATTGCGTTGAATTAAAAAAAACGTGGGGAAATTGCCGCACGACTCGGAAGATCAATATTAAATAACAAAAAAACTTCATGTGATGCTGGTGCGAACGCTTTGATTTGGGATGATACGGCATCATAAGCATATCCGATTTTAATTGAAGGTGTAATACTAAAATTTACCAATCCAGAAATAGAGTCTTCCAAACGATAAGATACTCCTAATTCAAATTTTTCATAGAAAAGTGCATTTAAATTCGCATCAAAAGAAGTTGAAGCCTCAAAAGCAGATTTCAATAAAAATGATGGTTTCAATTTTATGTTTTCTGATATGTCTAACACGTATCCACTGGTTAAAAAATAATGTTGTGTTTCTGATCCCAACCTTAAACCATTATTATCTAAATGGACTGCTGCTAATAAGTTTGGTGCAGATAGAGCTATATAATAATTATCTGTATAATAAAATAAGCCACCACCCACATTGGGTGTTACTTCACTGATATTCTGTGAAAAAAATGGATCATTTTCATCAATAATATCTAACCCGGTTAATCCTATATTATGGAAGGTAACACCCAATTTTATTCCAAATGCTAAGCGATGTTTATTTTCAAGTTTTATGGTATAGGAAACATCACTATAAACATTCGTTTCCGTAAGAGGTCCAATATTGTCTGTTATTGCAGATACACCAAAGCCCAAACTACTGCCAATCGGTGCATGACCAAAGAATGTTCCGGTTTCAGGTGCACCATTAAAGCCTGTCCATTGATTTCGATAAAGTAATCCGAGGGAAATATAGTCATTAGAGCCAGCGTATGCAGGATTGACCACACTCATATTGTACATGTACTGTGTATACTGAGGGTCCTGTTGGCAATACATTTTGTTCACCAACAAGAAAAAAACTATGAGAAAACAAGTTTTTACCTCTCTCACGTTTCCTATGTTTTTAATTGAATATAAACAGGAAAATGGTCACTATAACCACCTTTATATTTTTTGCCCACATAGGTTCTAAAGGGTTGTCCTTTAAATTTTCCATGATATTGCGTCAAAAATTTGCTATTAAAGACATTAGCACTTTCATAAGTTAATTGTGAATTTTGAACCTCGAAAAAATTGATTGAAAATAGAATTTGATCAAACTGATTCCAATTGAAATTATGATTGAGACTACCTTTTTCGAACGACCAAACGGTCTTAAATGGATTGAATAATTGACACTTGTTTTCCATTAATGTCACACTTGTACTGTCTGGATTATCGTTAAAATCTCCCATTACAATAATCTTGGCGCTCACATCTTCCGACTTTAGTTTGTTGATTATGTAAATTACACGGTTGGCAGCAGCAATACGTTTATATTGGGTTTCCAAGTCACCTTCTCTTTTTGAAGACCAATGATTAACGATGACATGTATTTTTTCGGAATGTAATATACCAGTGACTAATAAAATATCGCGCGTATAATCACGTAAACCTGCCTCATTTTCAATATAAACGGAAAATGTTTCAGAATTTAAAACTTCAAAATCTTTAGGTTGGTAAAGTAACGCTACATCAATGCCACGCTCGTCCATAGAATCATAATGGACATAGCTGTAATTTTCGTTTTTAAGTGCGTGATGGTTGACTAAATCATTTAAAACAGTTTTATTTTCGACTTCTGCCAAACCAATAATTGAGGGTGATTGTTCGGTGTTTTCGTTTCCAATTTTTGAAATTACATTTCCTAATTTCATCAATTTGTTCTCATAACGTTTTTTGGTCCAACGCTTTTTTGAAGTCGGCAAAAAATCATCATCATTGGTTAAAGGGTCATTTTTAATATCAAATAAATTTTCGATATTATAGAAAGCAACAGTATACGCCTTGTGCATAGTCATAACGTTAAATATATGATTTTTAAAGCTTATATGTTGTGGTGGTATTTGTTTAACTTTGTACTTTAATTAATTTATGATAGAAGAAAAAGACATCAGTCTAGAGAAGGCAGTATTAATAGGGATTATTACACAAGACCAAGACGAAGAAATTTCAAAAGAGTACCTTGACGAGCTTGAGTTTTTAACCTATACAGCAGGTGGTGAAGTAGAAAAACGATTTACCCAGAAAATGACCATGCCCAACCCTAAAACATTTATAGGTTCTGGGAAGATGGAAGAGGTCAGGGAATACGTTAACGAAAATGATATCGGTACGGTGATTTTTGATGATGAATTATCACCAGCTCAAGAACGAAACATCAGTAAGATACTTAACTGTAAAATTCTCGATAGAACCAATCTCATCCTTGATATTTTTGCTCAGCGCGCGCAAACCAGTTATGCCAGAACGCAAGTAGAATTGGCACAATGCGAATATCTATTACCGCGATTAAAAGGAATGTGGACCCACCTTGAAAGACAAAAAGGTGGTATTGGTATGCGTGGTCCTGGTGAAACCGAAATTGAGACAGATAGACGTATTGTCCGCGATAAAATTTCTTTGTTAAAGAAAAAAATAGAGACCATAGATAAACAGATGGCTGTACAACGTGGTAACCGCGGTAAACTCGTGCGAGTGGCACTTGTGGGTTATACCAATGTTGGGAAATCTACACTAATGAATGTGATTAGCAAAAGTGAAGTCTTTGCAGAAAACAAATTGTTTGCAACGCTGGATACTACGGTTAGAAAAGTAGTGATTGGTAATTTGCCTTTTTTAGTGAGTGATACTGTAGGTTTCATCAGAAAACTGCCGACACAATTGGTAGAATCTTTTAAAAGTACTTTGGACGAAGTTCGAGAAGCCGATTTGCTGCTTCATGTGGTTGATATTTCTCATTCAAATTTTGAAGAGCACATTGAATCGGTCAACCAGATTCTGGACGAAATCGATAGCAAAGACAAGCCAACCATTATGGTATTTAACAAAATTGATGCTTACGAACCAGAACCTTTTGATGATGACGATTTAATTGCTGAGCGCACCAAATCCAATTATACTATTGAAGAGTGGAAACGTACGTGGATGTCTAGAGTTGGCGATAACGCTCTGTTCATTTCTGCTTTAAATAAGGAAAATATGGACGAGTTTAGAAAAAGAGTCTATAAAGAAGTACGAGAAATCCATGTCACACGTTTTCCTTACAACGAATTTCTATATCCAGATATAGAAGAAGGTGGCAATGTGGCTTTATAAATGAATAATTATCTGTTACAATTAAAATCCTGGACTAAAAAAAGACTTCAAAACAAATGGGTACGTTTCGGACTTATTGGTTGTGTCGTAATTCTAGGGTTTTTCATCGGGCTGTATATTAGCATTTATCTCGGTGCATTTGGGAAGATACCGACCAAAGTAGAACTCAGTTTCATAAAACAGGAAGAAGCCACACAACTTTTAGATAGAAATAAAAAGCTTATTGGTAAATACTATATCTACGATAGACAACCTGTTGAATTCGAGGATTTACCCAAACATCTCATTGATGCCCTAGTTGCCACTGAAGACGTTCGTTTTTACGAACACGATGGTGTCGATAATGTGAGCTTAATGCGTGTATTTGTAAAGAATCTTTTGCTTGGTGATAAGTCCGCAGGTGGTGGCAGCACCATAACACTTCAACTCGCTAAAAATCTTTATGGCCGGAAGAATTATGCGGTTTTCGGCATGCTTATAAACAAATTCAAGGAATCCATAATTGCCAAGCGGATTGAGGAGATCTATTCAAAAGAAGAAATCCTTATTTTATATTTCAACACTATTCCATTTTCAGACAATACTTATGGCATTGAAAGTGCCTCGCAGAAGTTTTTTAATAAATCGGTTGAGGACTTATCAAAACTGGAATCTGCCACTTTGGTTGGGACGTTAAAAGCTAATAATTACTTTAATCCAAGATTACATTTAGATCGGAGCAAAGACAGACGAAATGTGGTATTAAATCAAATGGTAAAATACGGCTATTTGGAAAAGGACTCGCTGGAAACTTTAACCAATCAAGAGGTAAATTTAGACTACCGTTCATTCAATCACGATTTGGGTTTAGCACCTTATTTTAGGGAAGAGGTAAAAAAGCAACTAAGTAAAATTTTAGACTCTATTGAAAACCCTGAAGGTGAAAAATACAACCTCTATAAAGATGGATTAAAAGTTTACACCACACTTGATTACAAAATGCAAGAGTTGGCCGAAACGTCAATGAAAGACCATCTTTCAAAATTACAATCTGCTTTTGAGACTTCACATGGCCAAAAGGCACCTTGGAATAAAGACGGAAAACTAGTGAAAAAGGAAATCAAAAAACTTGCAATTTATAAATCATTAAAAAAGAAGGGGCTTAAAGAAAAACAGATTGAAGATTCATTAAAGGTAAAGCGCAATGTAGAACTGTTTAGTTGGGAAGGAGATACCATACAATCAATTTCAGTTATAGATAGCTTAAGTCATTATTTGAAATTCTTAAATGCAGGAATGCTATCCATCGAACCAAATACAGGTGCAGTTAGAGCTTATGTAGGTGGCATAGATTATCGCTATTTTAAATACGACCATGTTTCCCAAAGTAAACGTCAAGTAGGTTCAACATTCAAACCTTTTGTTTATACCGCTGCGATTGAAGACGGCATGGATCCATGTACTTATTTCTCATTGTCTGAAGTCACATATACCAATTACGACAACTGGAAACCAAGCAATTCCGGAAGCGAGGAAGAAGATCCATACATCAATTACACTTTAGAAAAAGCGTTGAGCAATTCGGTGAACACCATTGCCGTTAAAGTATTCGATAAAGTCGGTATACCAAAGGTTATTAATCAGGTTAAAAAACTAAATGTATCTGAGGACTTACCAAAAGAGCCATCTTTAGCTTTGGGTGTAGCAGAAATCAATTTAAAAGATTTAACGGGTGCTTATGCCAGCTATGTCAATAATAGCAAACCGGTAAACCCATATTTCATTTCAAAGATTGAAGACAAAAAGGGCAATATCATTTTCGAATTTCAACCTGAGAATAAAATCGAGGAAGCATATTCAGATTACACAAGACAAGTAATGCTAGAGTTTATGAAAGCAACTGTTAATAACGGAACAGCATCTAGATTACGAAGCACTTATAATTTAAACAACGCTATCGCAGGTAAAACAGGTACTACACAAGAAAACAAAGATGGTTGGTTTGTGGCATTAACTCCAAAATTGGTCACTGTTACTTGGGTGGGTAATGATAATCATAGTATTGGTTTTAAAACCACAGGTTTGGGTCAAGGTGCTAATTCAGCATTACCGATTTTCGCAAATTTTTATCAAAAATTGAATGCAGAAAGTGAATTTAACACCATCACCAAAGCACAATTTGACAAAGCATCAAATGAGGTTTTAAACGATTTAGATTGCGAACCAGAAAAAAGGGATGGATTCTTTAAACGTTTATTCAAACGAAAGGAAAAAAAGAAAAAATTTGAATGAGCTCAGACTGTCATTTTAAGCGTAGTCGATAGATCACATTAATTCGTGAGAATCGTCTTCTTTGCCTATTCTTAATGAGATAAAATAAAAAGACCTATCAATCCAGATAGGTCTTTTATTATAATATTTATTTAAGCTTAAAACTTATAGCTCAAACCAATCGTGTAATAAGATTGCAAATCGTTGTCAGCATCTTCTAAATCAACACCTTGAAAGTTGGCAGCCTCTTGTTGGTTACTTCTCAAAGCAAAATCAAAACCTACACCCAACGCTTTCCAAAGGGTATAGCTAAAGTTGTTTGTCCATGTCCAGTTAGATAGATCAGAATTTTTATAACTCTGAAAGGTCGAAAAATTAGTTTTAAAGGAAATTTTACCAATCTGTCTTGTGTAGTCCGCAACGATTTTAGCACCCGCAGAAGATTCAAAAACAGCATCGTTATCTGCAAAGACAAAGTTGTAGTTCAATGGATGAATCACCACAATTAAATTATCTAATGGTGTCCAAGTTCCACCGAGACCAACATCTAAATAACCTGGGTCGTTAAAGTTATTTAGAATTGTTGTTCTGTATTCACCTAATGCAGATACGGCCCATTTATCGCTGAGTTTATAACCGTAAAGAGACGATATGTTAAAGACGTCTGTCGTTGGCTCAAAATCTTCATTGTCAGTGTCGTCGTCCTTATCGTCAAATTTTACCCAAGCCAAATTTGTGGTCAAGGAATTACGCCAGAAATATTTGTCTTCAATTAAGTTTGCAAAAGCATTAAAATTGATTCCAATATTTCCCGAACTATTGTTTGGTGTTCCTTGTGCATACCAATTATTGAAGTTAGATAAACTACCACCAATAATACCAAAAGCACCCTTACGCCAGCCTGGCAAAGCATCTATTTGTGATTGAATGGCATCTGCTTCAGATTGGAGCTTATCTGCTTCAGCTTGTATTTCAGCTTTTTGTGCTTGTAATTCCTCTTTTGTTTGTGAAAAACCGAAGGTAATTACAAACATAAGGAATCCTGATATTAGTAATTTTTTGTTCATAATGAGTTAATTTTTAATCAATTATAATTATTATTAAGGTTACAAATATAAGTTTTTATTGAATTTAAGTAAAGAATCACTTACAATGAAAACGTTGCTATTCTGACCCAAAAAAATAAAGAAAGTCACATTTTATTTTCTTTTAAATAAAGGCACAAAAGAACAGGCCTCGCCAAACATAACGGATTTGGCAATAGGTTTCAATTTTTGAGTGAGTAATACCAAAGCATTGGCTGGGACAGGTTTATTGGCGCAACCTTTAATAATAACAGGAAGGTTCTCAAACTCCGAAATGTTCATTTTAGAAACAATCTCGGCAAAAAGAATAGATTCCAGTTGTTCTAAATCGCCAATCACAGAAAGCTTCGCAAAATCTTGAAGTTGAATTGAGATAAGCATATAAGCCCAATCAGGAACAATTGCATCGGTTGAACAATGCAATGCTACATAGCAGTCCTGATATTGTGACCAATCATGCTCTGAAATATGTAATCTGAAATCTTTTTCGCGCAACACCAAGCCTTCCATTAACCAATCTTTTATATCAAAAAGCACGCGTTTACCTTCAGGATAAAAATCCTCGAGGTCGATTGTTTTTAGCTTGCTATTTGCTACTCTATTTATGATTTCTTCTGCCATAATACAAAGTTAAAGATTTTACTGATAGCCTTTGGCTTGTAGTTCAAACAATTCCGCATACAGGTTTTTGTTTTCCATAAGTTCTTCATGTGTACCAATTTCAAGCACTTTGCCTTCTTCTAAAACTAAAATTCGGTTGGCCTGTCTCACAGTACTGAATCGATGCGAAATAATAATGCTCGTTTTGTCTTCGGTTAAACCAATGAATCGACCAAAAACTTCACTTTCTGCCCTGGCATCCAATGCCGAAGTAGGTTCATCTAAAATAATGACTTCGGCATTTTTCATGTATGCTCTTGCCAGAGCTACCTTTTGCCATTGGCCTCCAGATAGTTCTTGGCCACCACTAAAACGCTTGCCTAGCTGTTGATCGTAGCCATCGTGTAATTCTGAAATTACCTCGTTCGCCAAACTTAATTCCGCTGCATTCTCAATTTTGGTCTGATTATCGATTTCATCAATTTTACCAACGGCTATATTCTCTTTTACGGTAAATTCATATCTAAAATAATCTTGAAATATAACACCAAAAAATTCTTGATATTCGGCAATGTTGAAACGGTTTATGTTGGTGCCATCCAATAATATTTCACCAGAAGTTGGCTCGTAAAAGCGCAACAGTAATTTAATTAATGTGGTCTTTCCGGCACCATTTTGTCCAACAAAAGCCAATTTTTCGCCAGCCCTTATAGTAAAACTGATACCTTTTAAAATGTCATTTTCAGAATTTGGATAAGCGAAATAAACGTCTTTAAATTCAATTCCTTTTTCAATTTTATTAGGTAAAGGAATATCTTCCTGTGTTTTCGGTGCAATGGAAATATCTATAAAATCGAAATAATCTTTAAGGTAAAGTGCGCTTTCTGAAATCCGGGTGAATTTCGAAAAGAAATCCTGTAAATTTTTCATTAATCGATTGAAACTACCAGATAAAAAGGTGAGTTCACCAATAGTAATCACACCAGATAAGACGCGGTAAATGATAAAAACATAAGCCGCATAATAACTTACAGAGCCCAAAAAATTAAACAGAAAGCCAAAAGCCGAACGTTTTATCGCTAAGGTTTTATTGAGTTGATAATAATCTTCTGAAAGATTTTTGAAACGATTGACCACAAAATCAGTTAATCCGAAGAGTTTTATTTCTTTTGCCGTTTTGTCATTGGCGCCGATGTACCTTAAATAATCAAGTTCCCTGCGCTCGGAAGTCCAACTTCGAGCCAAAGAATACTGTTGTTGAGAAAAACGTACCTCATTGATAAATGAAGGAATAATGCTCAGTACTAAAAGAATGATTAAGTAAGGTTCAAAATATATTAAACCTGCTATAAGGGTGGCGATTGAGATGGTGCTTTGCGCTTGTCCCAATACATTAGACAACAATGCCACCCGACCTGTAGTCTGCGTTCTTGCACGTTCTAATTTGTCATAAAATTCGGAATCTTCTAATAGACTAATATTAATCTGGTTGGTCTTTTTGATGATGGTAACCGAAGTGGCAATATTATAAGCATCACCCAAGAGTCCGTCTGTGAGAGAAATAGCCCTACTGATTAATTCTGAAAGAATGACCAACCCAAACTCAATAGCGACATAGGTCCAGAGTTGATAATAATCAGGATTGTCAAGCGATACCTGAAGTATAATTTCGTCAATTATAAGCTTCCCAACCCATAAAATTACTACAGGAATAAGGGCTCCGATTAACCTGCAAAATGCAGAGAGCAAGAATAGCTTTTTGTTTACTTTCCAGATTTCCTTAAAAAACCTCGGAATATAAACCAGCGCATTAAAAGAAGATTTTATACTGGTTTTTTTCTTGTCTTTTAATGATTTAGGTGTACGTCTTGGCATTTAAATTTTTTTGAAATCGAAGTTTTCTGAAGAAAACAACAAGCTGCTATACCGAAACAAATTCAGAACAGGCTGCAAACTGCGACTGAAAACTGCAAACTGATTTAGAGCATACCAAGTTCTAGCTTGGCTTCTTCGCTCATTAAATCTTGTGTCCATGGCGGATCAAAAGTAATCTCTACCTCAGCATCTTTGACGTCGTTAAGGGATTTAACTTTTTCTTCAACTTCTAAAGGCAAAGTTTCTGCTACTGGACAGTTCGGTGTAGTTAATGTCATTAAGATTTTTACATCGTAATCCTCATTAACAAACACGTCGTAAATAAGACCCAGTTCATAAATATCCACTGGAATTTCTGGATCGTAAATGGTTTTTAGGACTCGGACTATTTTTTCTCCTAATTCTGTGGTATCTATAGTTGTTTCGCTCATCATTATAATGTTTATTGTTGAGTAGTTTGTCGTTTAGTTGTTCTGGTCTTACCAACTAAACAGAAAACGACTTAACTAAGTTGTGTCTGGTACGCAATTGCGTACATTTTTATTTGTTTTATCATGCTCACCAAACCATTTGCTCTGGTAGGTGATAAATGTTCTTTCAGTCCAATTTTATCAATAAATTCGGTGTCAGCTTCAATTATATCTTTTGGATGTTGATTGGAAAACACACGAATTAAAATTGCAATAATACCTTTGGTAATAATAGCATCACTATCTGCTGTAAATTCAATTTTATCGTTATCCATTTCAGCATGTACCCAAACCTTACTTTGACAACCTTTTATGATGTGATCTTCATTCTTATATTTTTCATCAATTAACGGCAACGTTTTGCCGAGATCAATCATGTATTGATAGCGTTCTTCCCAATCTTCAAACATTGAAAATTCATCTATTATATCATTCTGAATTTCTTCAATTGTCATAGTCTAAGTTCTTTTTGCAAAATTACAAAATAGCTATTCTTTAGTCACATTTTCTTTGATGGATAACACTTTATTAACTAAATTTTCTATTTCTGTTGGTGGATGCCCGTGATCAAAAGTGGGCGAAGTCACGGTCTTATCGCCGTTACGTATCGATAGCGTAGCGTGTGGCGCACCATCGTAAAGCCTTTTGTCTGTTGGTGCTTTGAGTGAACTCAACGATTTGGTATTTACAGCTTCTATCATTTTTTTTAGCTCTAGCCAATCGGTTTTGTTGCAAGAATAAGTCTTCATCTGTTTTAAATCACGATCATTAGAGAGGGAAACTTTGGATTCGGAAATATTCGTATAACTGAAAGTGCCTCTACTAGAAACGGTATACGTAACACCGGAAGTAAGATTATATTCTGAAGTTTGGTCCTTTTTTGGGGTCAATGCTTGGGTGTCAGATTTTATTGTTTCAGCATTTTCGTTAGATTCGCTATTACTTTCTTTAGTTGATTTGCAAGATTCCAGAATTAGAACGAGGGCGAATAAGCTTAATAAAATTTTCATATGGTCTGTTTATAGTAAATATAGTGCTTTTTTAATTTCGAATATTTTGCCAAATGAAAAGGCACCTTGAAAAAGGTGCCCATCATAAATAAGTATATTGAATTTTAGTTGCCAACTAATGAGGCTCTTGCACCACCAGGAGCAAATATAGCTCGCATTCTCGCTTTTTGACCTTCCGTAAATAACCCCATACAATCATCGTCAGAATAATCCATATAGTTTTCTACCATATCTGTTGATCTGCAGCTTACTTCATTTAAATCACAGCTATAGTTAGGTCCATCAGAAGAAGGTGTATCTGATACAAAGTCATCTTGACGGCATCTTCCGTCGCCCCAAATATGGCGTAGGTTCATCCAGTGACCAACTTCGTGAGTTGTTGTGCGACCTCCATCAAAAGGTGCTGAAACGAATCCCGTAGTTCCGAAATATTGAGGTGACATTACAACACCATCTGTAGATGCATTACCACCTGGGAATTGTGCATATCCTAAAATACCACCACCGATGTTAGCAACCCACATAGTTAGGTAGCCAGGTTGTGCTGGATAAGCGGATTTAACAGCATTGTTAGTTCCCCAAGAAGTTGTGGAATTAAATTGTCTGTCTACAACAGGAGTCATAAAATTAATTTCTACATCTGCACCTAAGCCTTGGAACTCAGTGCGAACATCGCTAAAATTAGTATCATTAAAATCGGCATTTAAAACAGCCATTTGAGAATTAATCTGCGCACTGCTAATGTTTTGTTGGTCATTAGAATAAATCACATAGATATAAACAGGAATATTAAGCGTTCCTAAGCCATCATCAACGGGATCTCCACCATCACCGTCACTGCCTCCATTTCCGTTTCCATTTCCATTGCCATTTCCAGCACCATCAGGTTTTTTGCTATTGATAAAGCGCCTAGTTGCGACCTCGATATCATACATTTTTTTATACTGCCCTGGATTTTCGTTGAGTTGTCTATTCAAAACCTCCATGGAAGAACAATTTTTTCCGTTAACTACTCTATCTGTAGTACCTGCTTCATAAGCATCGGTATATAAATAGAAGTCACTCATATCAATGTCTTGTTCTTCTTGATTTTGAGTTGGGTTTTGGTCGTCATTACAACCAACAAAAAGTGCTGTGCAAACAACTAATCCTAAAAGTGATTTTTTCATATTAGTAAATATTTGGGTTAAATTTTGTCGAATATATCATTAAATTTTTAAAAGATTAACGAAAGATTAGGAAAACATCAAAATGTTTAAATAAACGTAAATAAAAAAAGCACCTTAATTTTAGGTGCTTTTTCATTTAAATTTATGTTAATTAAATACTTAGCTCAACATAGCTATTGCTTTTCTCAAACTAGATATAAATAAATCGATTTCTTCTTTTGTGTTATAGAACATAAAAGAAGCTCTAATTGTGCCAGGAATTTTGTAGAAATCCATAATCGGTTGTGCGCAATGGTGTCCTGTCCGGACAGCAATTCCCATTTTGTCGAGAATTGTTCCGATATCATAAGGATGAATGGTACCAACATTAAAAGAGATAACAGAAATCTTATTTTTGGCTGTACCGTAAATTTTTAGACCTTCAATTTTTAAGAGTTCTGTTGTACCGTATTCCAGAAGTTCGTTTTCGTAATTGGCTATAGTATCAAAACCAATTGTGTTCATATAATCGACTGCTGCACCAAAAGCAATTCCGCCACAAATATTTGGTGTTCCAGCTTCAAACTTATGAGGCAAGCCAGCGTAGGTCGTTTTTTCAAAAGACACCTCAGCAATCATTTCTCCACCTCCTTGGTATGGTGGTAATTTGTTGAGCCATTCTTCTTTGCCATAAAGCATTCCGACGCCAGTTGGGCCGCATATTTTATGTGCAGAACATACGTAAAAATCAACATCCAATTTTTGGACGTCTGGTTTTATGTGTGGACAGGCTTGTGCGCCATCGACCAATACTGCAGCTCCAATAGCATGTGCTTTTTCAATAATTTCTTCAATAGGATTTATTGTTCCTAAAGCATTTGAGATATGATTAACAAAAACCAATTTAGTGTTTTCGTTTAAAAGTTTTTCATATTCTGAAAGAATCAATTCTCCATTTTGATTCATCGGAATAACTTTCAATTTGGCACCTGTACGTTCGCACAGCATCTGCCACGGCACAATATTACTATGGTGCTCTAATGCCGAAACTAAAACTTCATCTCCTTTTTTCAATAAGGTTGAAAAACCATTCGCCACTAAATTAATACCGTGGGTCGTGCCAGCAGTTAAAATAACTTCGTAAGCGTGCTTAGCATTAAAATGATGTTGAATCTTAATTCTAGCTTGCTCATAAGCATCCGTTGCTTCTTGGCTTAAACTATGTACACCTCTGTGAATATTGGCGTTATAGCTACTGTAATAATCCACAATAACATCAATGACCTGCTGAGGTGTTTGCGATGTTGCCGCGTTATCAAAATATACTAAGGGTTTTCCGTTGACCTCTCGTTTGAGGATAGGAAAGTCTTTTCTGATATTTTCGACATTGAAGTTGATATGTGTTTCTGTTAGATTCATTTACAATTCAAACCCAATCTTAACACCTAATTTGTTAGCAATAATTTTCGTTATGCGTTGTTTAATTTCAGGAATGGTCACCGAATCCAACACATTATTGCTAAAAGCAAACATTAATAGGGCTCTCGCTTCTTTTTCAGGGATGCCTCGCGAACGTAAATAGAACATTGCACTTTCATCCAATTGACCAATGGTACAACCGTGTGAGCATTTTACATCATCTGCAAATATTTCGAGTTGAGGTTTAGTGTTGATAGTGGCTTTATCGTTAATTAAAATGTTGTTGTTTGCTTGGAAAGCATTCGTTTTCTGTGCTTCCTTTTCTACCACCACTTTGCCATTGAACACACCCGTTGAATTGTCATTGAAGATGCCTTTGTAATCTTGATGACTTTCACAGTTGGGCTCAATATGATGCACTAAAGTATTGTGATCTACGTGTTGCTTATCACCAATAATTGTGATGCCTTTCATAGTAGAATCGATGCGTTCTCCGTTTTGGTAAAAATTAAGGTTATTTCTCGTCAGTTTTCCACCAAACGAAAACGTGTGAACTTTTGCAATACTTTCATCTTTTTGATTTACAAAAGTATTGTCAATCAATGAAGCAGTCTGCCTGTCATTCTGGATTTTATAATAATCTACAATCGCACGTCTGTCAGCAAAGATTTCCGTGACGCTGTTAGTCAATACAGGATTGTCTGTTAAGCTTTGATGACGCTCAATAATCTGGACATGTGAATTCTCATCAACCACCACTAAATTACGAGGCTGCAGCATTAACGCAGCTTCATTGCCTGTTGAAAAATGTATAATTTGAATTGGCTTATCGACCAATTTATTTTTTGGAATATGAATATAAGCGCCTTCTGCTGAAAATGCCGTATTTAGAGAAGAAAGTCCATCTTTTGGTGCAATTTTATTGAAATAATTTTCAATAATCGGACGGTATTTTGGTTTTGATAATGCTGAAGACATTAAGCAAACATCGATGCCTTCATGTGTTGTTTGCGAGAGATAAGATGAATATTTGCCATCAATAAAAACAATCTTGTAAGCATCAATATCATGAATGAAATATTTCTTGATATCTTTAAATTCCAGCGCATTTTCATTTTTTGGAAACACGCTATAATCATGCTTTAATATGGAATTAAGCGATGTATATTTCCAAGCTTCCTGCTTCTTAGTTGGAAATCCTTGAGCTTCGAAATTCTTTATAGCTTCGGTACGTATATCATGCACAGGCGAGTGAACGTCTACGTTGTCCTCAAAAACCATAAATGATGATACTAATTTTTCTTTTAAATCCATTCTTTTCAGTTTTCAGTTATCAATCGTATTTTCGGTAATTCAGAAATACGATTTAAACTGTTTACTTATTTATTCATACTTTGTAAAATGAAACTTTTAAGTCTTTATATTCAGTGAAAGTTGATCAACTCATAATTGTGACTGAATACTGCGACTTATTTTAAGCTCCAACCTCTTCCTTAATCCAATCGTAACCTTTAGCTTCAAGTTCATGTGCCAATTCCTTCGTGCCTGATTTCACAATGCGACCATTGTGTAAAACATGTACAAAATCTGGAATAATATGGTCTAACAATCTTTGATAATGCGTAATAACTATTACTGCGTTGTCCTTAGATTTTAATTTGTTCACACCATTGGCAACAATTCTAAGAGCGTCAATATCAAGACCAGAATCCGTTTCATCTAAAATGGCTAATTTTGGCTCTAACATTGCCATTTGAAAAATCTCGTTACGCTTTTTTTCACCACCTGAAAAACCTTCATTCAACGAGCGTGATAGAAACTTACGATCAATATCCAAAAGTTCAGATTTATCACGAATCATTTTTAGCATTTCGTTGGCAGGCATATCGTCCAGTCCTTTTGCTTTTCTTGTTTCGTTAATGGCTGTCCTCATAAAGTTTGTAACACTAACACCAGGAATTTCTACAGGATATTGAAACGATAAAAATATACCTTTATGTGCACGTTCTTCTGCGCCTAACTCATCAATATTTTCTTCTTCAAAAAGTATTTCTCCTTTGTCAACCTCGTACTCTTCCTTTCCTGCAATTACTGCTGCAAGTGTACTTTTACCAGAACCATTTGGTCCCATAATTGCGTGGACTTCGCCTGGTTTTACTTCAAGATTAATACCCTTTAAAATACTTTTGTCGTCTACACTTGCGTGCAAGTCTTTTATCTTTAACATAGTCTTAATTTCCTAATTTTATAACGTCGTCTTTATTTTCCTGAGGCTTTTCAACCTTTAAAATTTCTTTTATTTCTACTCTATATGGCCAGCCTTCCTCATCTTCTGCTTTGGCAAATTTTCTAACGCGCACTGTAACTGGCACCATGTCAGTGTCTTCTTTTTTGAATTCTTTGACCTTGTTGTTTAATTGATGCATATTCTCGTCAATAACAACACCATATATTTCGCGTGGTGTTTGTAAAACGGCTGCATCCGCGTAATACACAAATTCCCCTTTCATGATGATTAGGCCATCGTTCTGATCGTAGGATTTATCTCGATTTTCTTCGAGGTTAACATCTTGTTTTGTGTCGTTCTTGCAACCTACTAGGGCAACGCAAAGCAGGACTATAAAACTTATTTTTTTCATAATGTTTGTTTCTAACACTTCTGATGAATTCTTCTTTTCTGTGAGGTTCCCACTTGTGCAGGAAGGGTTGCTATCCAACAGATCCTTCCAAACTAATTTCCAATAATTTTTGGGCTTCAACCGCAAATTCCATTGGTAATTTATTCAATACTTCTTTGCTAAAACCGTTGACGATTAAGGCAATTGCCTTTTCTGTATCGATACCACGTTGATTACAATAGAATATTTGATCTTCACCAATTTTACTAGTTGTAGCTTCGTGTTCTATTTGAGCTGTTTTGTTTTTTGCTTCGATATAAGGAAACGTGTGTGCTCCACATTCGTTACCCATTAATAAACTATCGCATTGCGAAAAGTTACGAGCATTCTCAGCACGTGAGTTGATCTGAACCAAGCCGCGATAAGAATTCTGAGATTTACCAGCAGAAATTCCTTTTGAAATAATTGTAGATTTAGTGTTTTTGCCTAAATGTATCATCTTTGTTCCTGTATCCGCTTGCTGATAATTGTTTGTTACTGCGATTGAATAAAACTCACCAACAGAATTGTCACCTTTAAGAATACAGCTTGGATATTTCCAAGTTACGGCAGAACCAGTTTCAACTTGTGTCCAAGAAATTTTTGCATTTTTCTCACAAATACCTCTTTTAGTCACAAAGTTGTAGACTCCACCTTTACCTTCAGCATTTCCTGGGTACCAGTTTTGTACAGTACTATATTTTATTTCGGCATCCTCCAGGGCAATCAATTCTACTACTGCTGCATGCAATTGGTTTTCGTCACGGCTTGGTGCGGTACATCCTTCTAAATAAGAAACATAACTGCCCTCGTCAGCTACAACCAAAGTTCTCTCAAACTGACCTGTTCCTGCCTGATTGATTCTAAAATAGGTTGAAAGTTCCATTGGGCAACGCACACCTTTTGGAATGTAACAGAAACTTCCGTCACTAAATACAGCAGAATTCAATGCTGCATAAAAATTATCCTTCTGCGGAACAACAGTTCCAATATATTTTTTCACGAGTTCTGGATGCTCTTTTATAGCTTCAGAAATACTCATAAAAATGATGCCTTTTTCGGCCAAAGTTTTCTTAAATGTTGTTGCTACAGAAACAGAATCAACAACCACATCCATGGCTACCCCAGCAAGTTTTTTCTGCTCATCTAGGGAAATACCTAGTTTTTCAAAAGTAGCCAAAAGCTCTGGGTCTACTTCGTCAATACTATCATATTTAGGTTTACTGTTTGGTGCAGAATAATAGGATATAGCTTGAAAATCTGGTTTTTTATAATGGACATTCGCCCAATCTGGTTCTACCATTTCTTTCCAACCTCTAAAAGCTTCGAGTCTCCATTCCGTCATCCATTCTGGCTCTTCCTTTTTCTTGGAAATGGCTCTAACAATATCTTCATTTAGACCAACAGGAAATGTTTCAGATTCTATATCTGTGTAAAAACCATATTCGTATTCTTTGGTTTTTAATTCTTCTCTTAGGTCATCTTCTGTATACTTGCTCATAAAATCTTTTTAAAGTGAGAATGATTCTCCACAACCACAGGTACGGTTGGCGTTTGGATTATTAAATACGAAACCTGTCCCATTTAATCCACCGGAGTATTCTAGCGTTGTTCCTATCAAATAGAGGAAACTCTTTTTGTCCACAATGATTTTTACACCATTATCTTCAAAAACCTTATCGCCATCGATTTGTGAATTATCGAATTTTAAATCGTAGGATAATCCAGAACAACCACCACTCTTAACTCCGACTCTGACATAGTCAGATGCTGGGTTGTAGCCATCGTCCGTCATTAGTTCAACGACTTTCTTTTTAGCTGTTTCAGAAACTTTTATCATATTCTAATATAGATTAAATCTAAATTGTGTGCAAAGATACGATATAAGTCTGTTTTTACCATAGAACCTAACATTATATTAGCATATGGTGTAATAGGCAAGTATTATTAATACTTAAAGAAAAAAGTATAATAGTTAAGTTAATAATTTGGGTTGAAGTTTCGTTGTTTGAGAAGGAATAATTGCCTCAGAACAGATTGAATATGAGTATTGGAGATACTGGACTGCTCAAAGTTTCCCTTAGAGTCTGTCATAACAACAGCATTGCAATTACAACAAGTTAATTCTAGTGTATTATCCATGTTTGTTTTTGACTTCACATAGTTGTGGCCAAAAACGGCACAAGGAAGTGCTTTGTTGGTTGTAGGGTTCATAATGTAGGTTAATAATTTGGGGGCTGTAATCTACATAAATAAATGAGTTGTTGGGTGAAATACGTTATTTTTTCGATGAAACGCATAGGTTTTGTAGTCCTAAATCTTCAAAAATTAACATAGATCAACTTTTGGAACCTGAAATTTAATTTTGAAAAGATGGATTATTGATGAAAGATGGGTCTGATAATGTGAGTAGAAAAGCTTTTAAATCTGCTTTGTCCTGTTCGGTCAACTGTACGCCGCCTTGATCTACTTTTTTCATTAAAGGATCTATTGTTGGGGAATTATTTAGACCTTCACTATAATGGTTAATAACCTCATCTAATGTGGCAAAACGTCCATCGTGCATGTATGGTGCTGTATATGCTAAATTACGAAGTGAAGGCGATTTGAATTTTCCGTTATCACTTGGATCACCTGTTACTCCGCCCAAACCCAAATCTGTAAATGTAGCATCTAAACCGTTATTGTGAAAAATATTATCCGTCCATAGAGGGTTATTGGGACTGCCATGGCAGTGAAAGCAATCTCCTCTGGCTTCATCCATAAAAACGTTAAGACCATTTAACTCGTTTTCCGTTAAAGTAGCTTCGCCTAAAGAATATTTATCGAATTTTGAATTTGCTGAAATCAAGGTTCGCTCAAACTGAGCAATGGCTTTAGTGGCCAATTCTTTAGTAATAGTTGAAGTTTTAAAAGCACTTTCAAACAATTCTGGATATTCGGGATGTGCTTGTAATCGGGTAACCACATCGTTCCAATCGCTGTGTAATTCAATAGGGTTTTGAACAGGTTCTATTGCCTGACGCTCTAAACTTAATTCTTTACCGTCCCAAGTAAAACGTTCTCCGTAATTCCAAGCAAGGTTGAACAATGGCATAGAATTACGAATGCCAAAATTTCCGTCAATACCATCACTAGTAGGAGTGTTGTCCGTGAACGCGTTTTGAGGGGAATGGCAACTTGCACAAGACTGGGTTCCATCACCGGAAAGGATCGTGTCAAAAAATAATCGCTTTCCCAAAGCCACACCTTCAACAGTAAGAGGATTATCGGTTGGAATAACGGGCGAGATTATATTATCTGAAAATATTTGAGGAATATTAAGCGGTAAGGGTGTAGGCTCATAGCCGACATCTTCGTCTGAACAGCCGAAAGCAACAATTGCTAATACACTAATTAAAGCTAATGTTGTCCTCATTTGTATTTTATTGGATACTGCTTTTTAGATTAAAAACTGTTTGCCCATTTTGGTACATCATTATTTGGGCTGCAGAGTTTGGCATTAATACGGTATTTAATTCATTTAAATTCCAAAGATTGGGGCTTTTAAACCACTCTGCTAAGTTGGCTTCAATTTCGATAGTTGTATCGTTTGTAAACGTCGTTTCGCCAAGATTTACTGTGAAAAATGTGTCCTGGGGAAAATTTGGGTTGTCACCAGGATTATCAACTGCTCTAATAGAGTGATAGTTAAAGCTTTGTTGGTTTGAATCCGCATCTAAATATTTCCCGTCAAACTGCATATAGTGATAGCCTCCGCCAAGCATAGCTGGAACGTTAAACGAAGCTGAATTTAAATCCTGATAGTTTTCTGAATTATCTTCATTGTCAAGACCAAAAGTGAAAGAAACATTACTATAAGTTCCACTTGGAATTGTCGTATCGGGAGAAAAGAATAGTCCCGTACCGTTTGTTACATCAACTAAATTATAAATATCTAGCTCAATATCTTCGCCAGACATGGTGGTAAATGTCATATCCGAAATGATATAACGAAGCCGCTCAATGCTCAATGTTTCTCCATTTTCATTGATGAATTTAAAGTCATTGAAATCTTCGTTGGTAACTGTTTCGCCATTCCAATTGTGTGAAAATTGAAAAGTCGTTATTACGTCCCTTATGCTATCATCATTATCATTACTGCATGACGTTAAAAACAAACACACTATACTTACGAATATTGCTATATTCTTCATTTTTAAATTATTTCATTTTGATTTTTAACAGATCCGTAAAGCCCTTATTCTCCAGAATATCACCATTATTACTACTTGTATCGCCTACAGCTATGATCGAATCATCATTTAATTGTGCAATTCCATATAAGAAGTCGATATCTGAGCCTCCTACATTTTTTTCCCAAAGTAGATTGCCGTTCGCATTAACTTTGACAATCCAAGCATCATTTTGACCTTGGTTTTCGGAAACATCTTTATCGCTACTTCGTGAACTTCCTGCTAATAAAAACCCATTATCAGTAGTTTTTACCAACGCTCTTGAAACATCAAAACTTGTTCCTCCTATAGTGTTTTCCCAAATTAAATCACCATTGGGAGATATTTTTATCAACCAGATGTCTGCAGCTCCTTGGTTGTTCCCTACATCGTTTGTAGAACTCCTTGTGTCACCAGCAATAACAAAATTTCCATCTTCCTCTTTTACTATAGCCCAAGCTTCATCAATTTGGTCTCCTCCATATGACTTTTCCCATATCAAATCTCCTGTAGAAGAAATTTTAATCACCCAGAAATCATAAGAACCAATATTGCCGGAAATATCAGTGTCCTCACTATCAGAACCACCCACAATAATAAATTCGTTATCTATAGTTTGTACCGCTGCTTGGGGAGAATCCGTAAAATTGCCTCCAAAGTATTTGCTCCATTCTATATTACCAGAAGCATCAAGCTTTAGGGCCCAATAATCGCCACCTGCATGTCTGCTGTTGTTGCGTTGAGTGTTGCCTTCTCCACCAGAAGCCGTAACATCTAGAACGCCTAAAATCAAAAAGCCCTGGTCATTGGTTTGAATGACTGATGTACCAGTATCAGATCCCTGATAACCATAAGAAGTCTGCCAAACGAGATTTCCGCTAACATCTAATTTGGCAAGCCAAAAATCTTGCATTCCTGAGTTGCCCGAAACATCATTATCATTACTGTTGCTAGTGCCTAAAACCGCATAACCTCCATCATTGGTCTGGATGATGGAGTTACCTCTATCATCACCAGAACCTCCATAGGTTTTTTGCCATTGCAATGTATCATTTGCATCAAATTTTAAGATCCAGTAATCGTAACTTTCATCTTGTTTGCTTAAAATATCTCCATCACTACTTTGTGTGAATCCAAGTATAGCATAACCGCCATCATTCGTAGCAATTATAGATTGACCACTGTCGTTGTTAGAACCTCCCAAAGTCTCAACTGAAATGACTTGTGGATTATTGTCTCCATTTGAAACACCATCGTCAGATTCGCAAGTTGCAAGAGTAGCAAGAAGAGTAATTGCCAACAGATATGTATTTCTGAAGGTCATTATAAATCACTTTTTCTAACTACAAACAGTCCTTTTTCGATGTCACTGATTATAATATTTCCACTTTGGAAATACGGATAAACACTCCAAACACCATTAAAATTGGCACTATTACTCTCAGGAAAAGTATCGATAAAATGAGTTTCTTCCATTGGATTTGTTGATGCGGAAATATTGGTAATGTCTAAAACACGCAGACCTGCTCTATAATTTGCCAGATAATATTCATTGCCCAACACATAGCCGTTATGATCAATAGCTGCAGTAGGTCCAAAATAAGTTGCAGAAAGTGTTGGGTTGTCCAAATCAGTAAAATCAAATACCAGTGTTTTGGAATTGAAGCCAAAACTCTGCTCATCAACTTCGTCACCCAAAATAAAATAAGCCTGATCTTCTGTAAACCAACCTTGGTGAGCATAAGCTGTTTGAGGATATGTAAAATCGCTAATAGGAATTATATTGCTTTTATCGGTAACATCTAATATGACAACTTTGTCAGTGTTTCCATTACTTCCTATATAAATTTCCTTGCCAGTATAATCAGAATCTGGACCATTGTAAGTCACTACTTGAGCGTCATGGGAATAACCTCCAGCAGTATAATCTCCTAATAATGTTGGATTCATAGGGTTTGAAATATCGACAAAAATTGGTCCGCCACCATTAGTAGATGTGCAACCTACTAAATAAGCTACAGCTTCACTTTCATTGATTACAATGTTATGGCAACTGCCAACTCCGGAGTAAACAGCATCAGCTGAAAATGTTGCAGGTGCATTTGTTACATCTCTCAATCTTGTTAAATCAAAAACTTGCATGCCATGATTTCCAGCACCGTCAGCCACAATAAATGCATAATTATTGTAAACTTTAACATCACGCCAAAAATTGGTTCCTGCATTGGTGTTTAATCTTCCTAGAAATATAGGGTTTACTGGATCTGTGACATTCACAAAAGCTGTACTATTCGTCATGGCGACAATTGCATACTCATCTTGTGTAGACGGGTCTGTCCATCCCCAAATATCGCTTCCTTCTGTTGCTGTACTACCACCTAAAGTTGTGGCGTCAATTGTGGACATGACGTCAATGCCATCACAAGGATATGGTCCCGCCATTCCATTAATACATCGAAATAAAGGTTGAGCAACTTCATTTTCATCACAAACATCTCCAATGCCATCACCGTTAGTGTCTTCTTGATCAGGATTAGGCGTCAATGGACAATTGTCGGTTATATCATTTACACCATCGCCATCATCATCGTCATCACAAAGGTTTCCAATACCATCATTGTCTGTATCCAACTGGTTTGCATTAGAAATGTCAGGACAATTGTCTAAAGAATTTACAATACCATCATTGTCTGCATCATTATTAATATTGTTATCCACAGACTCATCTTCGCATCCCAACATCAGTGCAATTATGCACAAAAAAAATATTTTAGTTATTTGATTCATAGATATCGATTTCATAGGCTCTTTTTGTGCAATTTACTTCAATTTTAAGAGTTGTCGAAAAATTGGTATTCAAATAACGTTGATTATCTGATTATATTTAGTAAAAGCATAATATTTTTGCATTATGATAGAAGACAAAAACCCACAACGGACACCTTTAAGCGAACTTGGAGAGTTTAAACTGATAGACCATTTAACAGATCAGTTTGAGATAAAACACAAATCAACGATAATGGGTATCGGTGATGATGCTGCGATTTTAAATCATGATAGTAAGCAAATCGTAGTTTCAACGGATCTATTGGTTGAAGGTGTACATTTTGATTTAAGTTATGTGCCTCTGAAGCATTTAGGGTATAAAGCAGTCATGGTCAATCTGTCTGATATTTATGCGATGAATGCTATGGCAACCCAAATAACAGTCTCCATTGCTGTTTCCAATCGTTTTCCTTTGGAGGCTTTGGAAGAATTATATGATGGTATTGCTACTGCGGCAAAATTATATAATGTCGATGTGGTTGGTGGTGATACAACTTCTTCAACTTCTGGGTTAATTATTTCAGTTACTGCAATTGGTGAGATTGAAAAAGGTGATGAGGTGTTACGCTCTGGAGCGAAGCCCAACGATTTGTTAGTTGTTTCGGGAGATATTGGAGGAGCTTATATGGGCTTACAGGTTCTGGAACGTGAAAAGGAAGTGTTTAAAGTGAACCCAAACAATCAGCCCGATTTGTCCATGTACACTTATATAATTGAGCGTCAACTAAAGCCAGAAGCGCGAAAAGATATAGTGGAATTGTTGAAAGAGCTCGAAGTTAAGCCAACCAGTATGATTGATATTAGCGACGGATTATCTTCTGAAGTTATTCATCTCTGTAAGCGCAGTAAAGTTGGTGTAGATGTTTACGAAAATAAGATTCCATTAGACCCTCAGGTCATTTCAACATGTGAGGAATTTAACATAGATAGTACTACAATTGCATTGAGTGGAGGTGAAGATTATGAATTGTTGATGACTATTTCCCAAGAAGATTTTCCAAAAATAAAAGGTAACCCAAATTTGACTGTAATTGGTTACATGACAGAAGAGGACAGGGGAATGCACTTAGTAACTCGTGCGGAAACTAAAATTCCGATAATTGCAAAAGGTTGGAACGCGCTTAAAGATTAGGCATTAAAATTCTGCGACCACGTTCTAAACGTTTTTTGTGTATACGGTTTAATACCGAATTTATTTCCTTGTATTTTGGAGTTAATGGGATTGCTTTCCCATTTCCATCTGTTGTTAACTCAGATTTACAGTGTTTGCATCTGTACTCTTTAACGTGGTAAGTCACATTCTTTGACACTTGGTAGTCGTGGCCAAAAAGTGAGCAGTGAATCGATTTCATTTAAAGGTCAATAAGGGATTAATTAGCTTAGGTGCTTAAATATATAAAAATCACTTATCAACAACTTGTTAACATTTAATAAATCGATGAACTGAGCGTTTTCCTCTTTAAACGCATCATACGATTGTTATAGATGCGCTCTAAGGCTTGATTAATTTCTTGAAACTTTGGGGTAAGTTCAATTAATTTACCATTACTATTAGTTGTCAATTGTTTTTTACAACATTTGCAAGTGTATTCCTTTACGTGATTAGTTACTTTTTTAGAGATTTGATAGTTGTGACCAAAGAAGTCACAGTAGAGTTTAGTTGCTGCCATTGTAGGTTAATTTTATGGTAGATTTGTTTTCGGTTCGATAAACTTATATAAAAAACAATAAAATAACGCTAAACAGTTTTATTTTTCGATGAAATGTTTTAAAATGTAGGTTAATTCTGATTTATTCTCAATATGGCTCATATGTCCTTCTGATAATGCTTCAAATTTAATATCGGTATTTTCTATTTGTGCTCTAATACTGTCGCCATCAATAATCGAATCTTTCTCTCCAATAATAATAAGTTTTCTAGCTTCTAGATTTTTGAATGTATTAAATCTATCTGGCCTTAATCTCATACCTTCTTGTGCGGCAATGTATCCTTGAACAGGTGTTTGTAGCGCCAATTCCAATGCTTTATCAAAATCTTCTTTAAATTTTAATTTACTTTCGGGAGCAAAAAGATTTGTAAATGACATTCGCACTAAAGCTTCATAATTTGTCTTTGCCATTTTAGCACTTCTTGTTCGAAGTTTTTTTCGCTCTTTATCATCAGCCTCGAATGTAGAATTCATTAAGCACAATCCATTAAACATTTGAGGTTCTTTTTCTGCTAGTGCTAAAGCCACATAACCTCCCATGCTATGACCAACAAATTTTGCTTTTCCTATTTTAAGTTGAAGCAAAACAGCATATACGGCATCAGCCATATCCTCCATAGTATGCACGTAACCTAAACACTCCGTTTTGCCATGGCCCAATAAATCTATGGCAATGACTTTATGGGTTTTGGAAAGTTCTGGAATTAAATCGACCCACATATTTATATTTTCGAGAAATCCGTGGAGTAAAACGACAGCTTCTCCTTCACCTTCAACCGAATAATTTATTGAAATGTTTTTGTACATCAACGTCATAGTTGCAAAGATAATTTTTGAAAATGGTTCGCAACAGAATCGCTTTCATATTTGTTATATTTACCGTTCATAATTTTGAATCCGATACGTCAGTTCGAGTGAATTTCAATCAAGATATGGATTGAAATTAGTATCGAGAACACTTATTGAATAGTTCTCGTTACAATTCCGAATATATTCGGAATCACCGAACAGACGACCTAACATATTTGCTATGATATTAAAACGACTTCTAACCCTTCTACTTTTCATTTCAGCATTCAACATAAATGCCCAAATTAAAGACCAACAACTCGACAACCTCATCCAAGAAACCTTAACCACGTTTGAAGTACCTGGCATTTCAGTAGGAATCCTAAAAGATAGCGAAGTGGTATATTCAAAAGGTCATGGAGTCCGTTCGTTGACCACTAAAAAAGACATGACCGAAGAAACTTTGGTCGGAGTGGCATCCAACAGTAAAGGTTTTACCTGCTTTGCATTAGCCATGATGATTGACGAAGGCAAACTCAACTGGGACGACCCAGTTAGAAAACATATTCCCGAATTTCAATTATACGATCCTTGGGTAACAGCCCATTTTACGGTTCGAGATTTGGTAACGCACCGAAGTGGTATGGGATTGGGAGCAGGCGACTTAATGTTTTTCCCGGAAGGCAATGATTTTACTGTTGATGATGTCATTAACGGAGTCAAATACTTAGAGCCTGAGAGCTCGTTCCGAAGTCAATTCGCTTACAACAACAATATGTTCATTATAGCAGGTGAGGTCTTAAAACGTGTTAGCGGATTATCGTGGGAAGAATTTATCGAAACCAAAATAATGAAACCCGTTGGGATGATAAATTCCAAAGCATCCTACAACAGAGTCACCGATAAATCTAACATCATTGATGCGCATACAAGAGCAGAAGGAGAGGTGATTCAAATTCCGCATGACTGGAGTCCAACGGCAAATGCTGCTGGAGGTATTGTGAGTAACGTTCCGGACATGTTAACCTGGGCAAAATTTTTAATGAACGATGCCGTGACGGAAAGTGGTGAACGTCTTTTGAGCGAAGATCAATTCCACGAGCTTTGGCAATTGCAAACACCGTTGAGAGTTCGTGCAAATGATCCTTACGATTCTAATTTTAGAGGTTATGGGTTAGGCTGGTTTTTAACCGATGTAAAAGGTGGACACAAACAAGTCTATCATACAGGAGGTTTGATTGGTACGGTAACGCAATTTACGATGATTCCTGATTTGGATTTGGCGATTGTGGTGTTAACCAATCAAATGAACGGTAATGCTTTTAATACGATTACCAATACAATAAAAGATTCATATTTAGGCTATGAGGACCGAAATTGGATACAACAGTACGACGAAAGAAATTCAGGTTATTTAAAATATAACGACAGTATAAAAGCTGAGGTATTTTCACAAGTTGAAAAAATAAAAGGCAGTCCAAAATTGCCAAAACCAGAACAAATTGTTGGCACCTATTCCGATGATTGGTTTGGAGATATCATCATTTCGCATGATGGCAATGGTTACAAAATTAAGTCTGAACGATCTTCAAGATTATTTGGTGAATTGTTGCCTTACAACGCCACAACCTATGTGGCTAAGTGGAACGATAGAAGTTACGATGCCGATGTGTTTGTGATGTTCACATTTAACGAAAAAGGAGAAGCCGTTTCAGCTACCATGAAATACATTGCTCCTATTACGGATTTCAGCTTCGATTTTCACGATTTAGAACTTGTTAAAACCAAATAGGTGAACATTCAACGGAAAGAACTTTTAGTCACCAGCTTTGCGCTATTTTCATTGTTCTTTGGAGCAGGTAATTTGCTATTACCTCCATTATTGGGCTATAATGCTGGAGACGATTGGTTTTGGGTAGCCATCGGATTTATGATTACTGCTGTGGTGATTCCGATTATTGGAATTCTCGCTCATGCAAGATTGCAAGGCACCTTGTACGACTTCGGAAAAAAAGTCTCACCAACATTCAGTTTAATATATTGTGTTTTAATCTATATCATTTCGGTTGCCATTCCATCGCCAAGAACAGCAGCTGCCACGCACGAGATAGCTATTCATCCTGCATTTGGTACAAGTCCATTATTAACCAGTGCTATTTACTTTGCGTTGGTTTTGGTGTTTGTACTTAACCGTTCAAAAATCTTGAATCTTATAGGAAAATTTTTGACACCATTCATCGTATTGATGCTTTTGGCTGTAATCGGAATTGGTTTGTTTTCTTCAGAATTTACCACAGAAATTTCACAATTTGATGCACCATTGGTTTCAGGAATATTAGAAGGCTACCAAACATTTGATGCCATTGGAGCAGTCGTAGTTGGTGCTGTGATTATCGTGTCACTCAACTTTAAGAATATGGAAGTGGAGCAATACAGTTCTAAGCGTACCTTAATCCGAAAATCAGGTTTTATAGCTGGTTTTGGACTTTTTATAATTTATGCAGGATTGATTTCCGTTGGCGCTTATTACAGTTCCGCCATTGATGTCAATTCAGAATTAAGCAGCGATATGCAACGCGCTAATTTATTGCGAGAGATTAGTATTGCATCACTTGGGCAATTTGGGAATACGGTGTTGAGTATCTTAATTTCATTGGCTTGTTTTACAACTGCTGTGGGTATTATCGCAGGTACAGCCGATTATTTTAAAGGCTTGCTCAACAATTCACAAACAGTATTTGTGGTGACAGCAATTATCGGTTGCATTCTGGGAGTTTTGGTCGGTCAGTTGGATTTTAATTCTATTATTATGGTAGCTATTCCAGTATTGTTGTTTATTTATCCGATTACTATTGTGTTGATTTTATTGAATGTCTTGCCAGAAAAAATCGCGACGAGTTTAGTATTTAGAGCTGTAGTTTTAGTAACCTTTTTGTTCAGTATTCCAGATGTGATTGGGTTTTTAAGTCCTTCGGAAGGGCTAGCAGAACTTACAAGTTATATTCCGTTTGCCAAATATAGCTTAGGTTGGGTATTGCCAGCGTTTTTGGCGTTTGTTATCGCATCTTTTGTTCAACCAAAAGAAAAGATTACCGCATGAAGTACATGGGAAGCAAGGCACGATTTGCCAAACATTTACTACCTATTATTCTTAAAGATAGACAACCCAACCAACCATATCTCGAACCCTTTGCAGGTGGCATGAATATGATTGACAAGGTGGACGGCATCCGAATCGCCAATGACCAACACGAAGAATTAATGGCCATGTGGCAAGCTTTGATTTATGAAAATTGGGATCCACCACAATTGGTTTCAGAAGAAGAATACAAACACATCAAGTACAATCAAGACCAATACCCAAAGCATTTAGTTGGTTATGTAGGTTTTAATTCGTTTGGTGGCAAATGGTTTGCTGGTTACCGACGCGACAAAGAAGGCAAACGCGATTATTGGGGCGAACATTACCGAAACATCACCAAACAAGTTCCAAAATTGGATTGTGTGATTCTCTCAAATCAGTCTTATCTAAATTTAGACATTCCTAAAAACAGTATTGTTTATTGCGATCCGCCTTATGCCGCTACAACCAAGTATCGCGATAAATTTAACCATGATATATTTTGGGATTGGTGCCGAAAACAAAGTGAAGCTGGACATCAAGTTTTTATCAGCGAGTACAACGCACCAAAGGATTTTGAATGCATCTGGGAAAAAGGTTCCAAGACTACGTTTTCTTGGCATGCGGAGGAAATTTCTACTAAGGAAAGTGTTGAACGGCTTTTCATCCACAACAAATAGTTTGTTATATAATTAACATTCTGTAAAAAATTCAACTAATATTTATATTTTTTATGTGATAGCATGTCGCGCTTTTACCTTTGCAGCCTAAAATTGAAACACTATGCTAGTTTATAAATTTGGAGGCACTTCGGTTGGTACTGTTATAAACATGAACCATGTAAAAGACATTATCAATTCAGAAGGAAAAAAGATTGTTGTACTTTCTGCGATGTCTGGGACGACGAATGCTTTGGTAGAGATTTCAGAGTTAATTAAAGCTAAGGAATTTTCACAAGCCAAAAAGCATATTAATCAGCTTCATCAGGATTATAAATCTACCGTAAACGATTTAATTTCAGATAAGAATTTGCATAACGAAGTTACGGCTTATGTCAATTCAATTTTTGAATCGTTATTGGGTTGTGTCAATCAAAACTATTCCAACTCATTGTACAATAGCATTGTGGCCAATGGCGAATTGCTTTCCACATTCATGTTCAGCAGACTGTTGCAGCAAGAGGGTCTAAAAGCGAGTTTATTGCCTGCATTGGAATTTATGCGTATCGATAGAACCAATGAGCCCGACAATTTCTACATAAAGCAAAATTTAGAACGTCTTATTGCCCAAACACCGGAAGCCGATATTTACATCACCCAAGGTTTTATCTGTTTAGATGCCGAAGGACAAATCACCAACTTGCAACGTGGCGGAAGCGATTATACAGCGACCATTATCGGAGCAGCAATTGAGGCGGAAGAAGTTCAAATCTGGACAGACATCGACGGGTTCCATAATAACGATCCACGATATGTTAATGACACCACAGCGCTGTCACATTTATCATACGACGAAGCTGCAGAGTTGGCCTATTTCGGTGCCAAGATTTTACATCCACAGACCGTAATGCCAGTGCGAAGTGTAGATATTCCATTACGATTAAAAAATACGATGGCACCCAACGCACATGGCACGTTAATCACTAACCAAGTACATGGCGAAGGCATTAAAGCCATTGCCGCTAAAGATGGTATTACAGCTATAAAAATAAAGTCGGTACGAATGCTATTGGCGCATGGTTTTTTAAAGAAAGTCTTTGAGGTGTTTGAAAAATATGAAACGTCCATAGACATGATTACCACGTCTGAAATCGCAGTCTCGCTCACCATAGACGACACCACACATTTGGATGCCATCACCGAAGAACTCGAAAAATTCGCCACAGTAGAAATTGACGATTATATGAGTATCGTTTGCCTGGTTGGTCACCACATTATTTACCATCCAGACACACCAGAACTCTTCCAAGTACTACAAGATGTTAACGTACGTATGATTGCTTATGGTGGTAGTAACAATAACATTTCACTTTTGGTAAATACCAGTGATCGATTGGAAACCTTGCAGAAGCTACAGCGTTATGTTTTTGAGGGTGAGGTTGTGGGTATAGAATGATAATTTTTTATTTGTATAATACTAAGTATATGGTATTTTAGAGAAATAAACTGATCAATCTAAATGAATAGATTATTTATTATTGGAAACGGATTTGATTTAGCTCATGGGTTACCAACAAGTTACAATCATTTTATTAATGACTTTTGGGGTAATTTACAAAACACATTTCATAAAGATGTTCATAAAGAAATTTTATTTATTGATGAGAGTTATCTTGGGATTTTCGATTATATAGAGCCGACAACGAATTTTAATAACCACGTTGAAAACCTCAAGGAATATGCAAAAAATAGAAACCTAGATTTTAATGATAAAAGTTATACATTAAGAGATAGATCCTCTTCATTTAGAAGTTTTTTTGAATTTAAGAATAATTTTTTTCTTTTGATTAATAAAAATCAATCTATAGATAGTTGGGTTGACATTGAAGACCTTTACTACTCTGAGCTTAAAAAAATTGTAAAATCAGAAAGTCTTGATACCAGAAGTACTCCTGAGGAATGGGAAAGGGTTAAAAAGGCAAACGTAAAGAAATTGAATCAAGAGTTTCATTGTATAAAACTTCTGTTAGTTGAATACTTAAAAAGAGTTATCGCCAGTTATGATTTTAACTATGACTCTAAGAGACAATGGGTAAAATACCATAACATTTTAAAACCTATTTCGATCTTAAATAGTGAGAAAGGAATTCTCAAAGAATTTAATGATTTTAGTGATAAGAATTTGGTTAAAAGTTTTTATGAAAATCAAAAAGAATCTAGTGAACCAAAGTCAATATCATATTTTTTGTCTTTCAATTATACACCCTCTTTGTCTAGGTATATAAATTCATTAAGTGAAGAAGGATTTGATATTAGGTTGAATCAAATACATGGAAAAGTTAATGAAGATATTGTATTTGGATTTGGTGATGAATCAGACGAAGATTACCCATTGATTGAGAATATAAATAATAATGAATATTTAACTTTTTTTAAATCATTCAATTATCTCGAGAATGATAGATACAATAACTTTTTGAATTTTATTGATTCAAGCCCTTTTCAATTAATTGTTATGGGTCATTCTCTCGGTCTTTCTGATCGTGTTTTATTAAAAACAGTTGTTGAAAATGAAAACTGTAAATCCATAAAAACTTATTATCATCAAGGTGAATCTGTGGATAATTTTAGGGAGATAATACAAAATTTGTCTCGTCATTTTTCTGACAAATCTTTAATGAGAAAAAAAGTGGTGAACAAACTTTATTGTACACCACTTCCACAAATTACAATGCCTTTAAAAATCAAGAATTCATAATATCCTCAATCTCTTCAACCTCAATAGGAATATTTCGCATCAAATTAAATGGCTCACCAGACTCTTGGATAACGACATCATCTTCTAAACGGATACCAAAACCTTCGTCTGGGATATAAATACCAGGCTCTACGGTAAAGACTTGGTTAGCTTGCATGGGTTCGTGGAGTAAACCATAATCGTGCGTGTCTAATCCAATGTGGTGAGACGTGCCATGCATAAAATATTTTTTGTACGCTGGCCAGTCTGGGTTTTCGTTTTGTACATCGGCTTTGTCCAATAAACTAAGACCTAATAATTCTGAAGTCATGAGTTTACCAACTTCAATGTGATACTGTTCCCAATACGTACCAGGAATCAGCATTTTGGTTGCTTCGTTTTTCACACGATTGACTGCGTTATAAACTTCTTTTTGACGGTCGGTGAATTTCCCTGAAACGGGAATGGTACGGCTCATATCACTAGAGTAGTTGGCATATTCTGCACCAGCATCAATCAAGATTAAATCGCCTGCTTTACATTGTTGGTTGTTTTCAATATAGTGCAACACATTGGCATTGTTTCCTGAAGCGATAATCGGAGTATAGGCAAAACCTTTAGAACGGTTGTTGAGGAATTCGTGCATAAATTCGGCCTCAAGATTATATTCCCAAACGCCAGGTTTTGTGAATTTTAAAATACGACGAAAGGCTTTTTCGGTTATATCGCAAGCCTGTTGCATTAGGTCGATTTCAATCGGGTCTTTTACGGAGCGTAAACGTTGCAAAATAGGATTGCTCTTGGCCACACTGTGCGCAGGATATTTATCCTTTAATTTTTTTGCAAAACGAGCTTCACGTGTTTCGGTTTCTACGCTTGCTCTATAATGTTCGTTGGTGTTGAGATAAACGGTATCGCATTGTGTCATGAGTTCAAACAACACTTTTTCCATATCCTTTAACCAATACACGGTTTTAATACCTGAGGTTTCAAAAGCTTTGTCTTTGGTGAGTTTTTCACCTTCCCAAACGGCAATGTGCTCGTTGGTTTCTTTTAGGAATAACACCTCACGATGTTTTTCTTTTGGAGCATCTGGAAACAATACCAATACGCTTTCTTCCTGGTCCACACCACTGAGATAAAAAATATCGCGATGCTGTGCAAAGGGTAAGGTACTATCTGCACCAGTCGGATAAATGTCGTTGGAATTGAATATCGCCAAACTGCTTGGTTGCATAAACTTGGCAAAGTTTTTTCGGTTTTTTATAAAAAGTTTTGAGTCTATTTTATCGTATTTCATAAGAATTGTTATGTGTTAAAAGAAATTATACCGTCAGTTCGAGCGTAGTCGAGAACTTAATACAGTTAGCACTTAAATTGACATCTCGACTATGCTCGATGTGACAGTGAGAATTAGTTGTCATCAAAAATAAACAATCCAAGGCGCAAGCAAAAAAGATAACCCTTTTAATCTGTTAAACTTTGTTAGTGAATTTTGTGATAGCTTAGAGAATGGTTAATTTTCGTACGCTTAATAAAACTAACCAACATGTTAAATAAAAAATTCCTTTCACTCGCATTTTTTGTGAGTTCACTTTTCGCCATCGCGCAGCAACCAGCAACTTCTGCTGAAACCGTTAAAAAAGCATTAGAGCAAAAAGAAGCCATGACGGAATCGTCATTGGTAAAAAATGTACCCTTCGAAAATATCGGCCCAACCATTATGAGTGGTCGAGTGGTGGATGTGGATGTAAATCCGGATTTGCCTTCAGAATTTTACGTGGGTTATGCTTCTGGTGGAGTATGGCATACCATAAATAATGGTACAACGTTTACTCCGATTTTGGATAATTCTGACACCCAAAATGTGGGTGACATAGCAGTGCACTGGCCAACAAGGACGATTTATGTTGGTACAGGCGAAAATAATGCATCACGAAGTTCTTACGCAGGAATTGGAATTTTAAAATCTACCGATAATGGGGAATCCTGGGAGAATTTAGGTTTGATGGATGCCCACCATTTTGCGCCTATTTTAATTCATCCAGACAATCCAGATGTGGTTGTAGTGGGTGCGACAGGTCATTTGTATTCACCAAATAAGGAACGTGGTATTTATAAAACCACAGATGGAGGTAAAACTTGGGAACAGACCCTTTTTGTGGATGATATGAGTGGAATTATTGATTTGCAAACTAATCCAGACAATTACAATTTAATGTTTGCCACATCTTGGACCAAAGACAGAAAAGCTTGGAATTTTGATGGGAGCGGAAGTAATTCAGCGATCTACAAAAGTACAGATGCTGGCGAAACGTGGACAAAGGTTTCAACTGAAAAAAGTGGTTTTCCTACGGGTGATGGAGTTGGTAGAATTGGAATCGCTGTATACAATGATAATGTGGTCTATGCCATTCACGATAGTCAATTCCGAAGAAAAGAAGATACTTCAACAAGTTCATCCTCCGATGATGGTTTAACAAAAGAGGATTTTAAAAGCATGTCTACATCAGAGTTTTTGGCTTTGGACGATAAAAAATTAGATCAATTTTTAAAGAATAATGGCTTTCAAGAAAAATACAGAGCACAAAGCGTAAAGCAAATGGTGCGTTCTGGGAATGTAAAACCGGTTGATTTGGCGAAGTATTTAGAAGATGCCAATTCTATGTTGTTTGATACTCCAGTAGTTGGTGCCGAAGTTTATAAAAGTACCGATGGAGGAATGACTTGGAAAAAGACACACGATGATTATTTAGATGGGATTTACTATAGTTATGGCTACTATTTTGGGCACGTACATGTGTCTCCTGCTAACGAAGATCATATTTATATTTATGGTGTGCCGATTTTAAAGTCGAAAGATGGAGGAAAAACATTTACTTCTATTAATGCTGAAAATGTCCATGCAGATCATCATGCACTTTGGATCAATCCTAAAAATCCAAACCACTTAGTAAACGGAAATGATGGTGGAGTCAATATTACTTATGATGATGGAGACAACTGGATTAAAAACAACTCGCCTGCAGTTGGTCAATTTTACGCCATAAACGTTGATAACGAAAAGCCATATAATGTTTATGGTGGTCTACAGGATAATGGTGTTTGGGTAGGTGCTCATAATGCAAGAGAAAATAAAAGTTGGGAACAGCAAGGGCAGTATCCATGGAAATCCATTATGGGAGGAGATGGTATGCAAGTGCAGATTGATGATCGAAATTCTGATATCGTTTATACAGGGTTCCAATTTGGAATTTATTTCAGATTAAATTTAGATACTGACGAGCAAACATTTATTCAGCCAAAACATACTTTGGGTGAAAATCCATACCGTTTCAACTGGCAAACGCCAATATTATTATCTCCACACAATCAAGACATATTGTATTTAGGAGGTAATAAGTTAATGCGCTCTATGAATCAAGGTGACGATTGGGAAGCCATTAGTGGAGATTTAACCAGCGGAGGCAAAAAAGGTAATGTAGCATACGGAACTTTAGCTTCAATAAGCGAAAGTCCCTTTCAATTCGGGTTAATTTATACAGGCAGTGATGATGGCTTAATCCATGTGACTAAAGATGCAGGAGCTACTTGGACGAACATCTCTAACACATTGCCAAAAGATTTATGGGTGAGTAGAGTTGTAGCATCGCAACACAAAAAAGAACGTATTTATGTCGCCTTAAATGGTTACCGTTGGGACGATTTTAAAGTATATGCTTATATGAGCGACGATTATGGGCAGACATGGAAAGATATTAGTAGCAACATCCCAGCGTCTCCGGTAAATGTAATTCGGGAGGATCCTTCAAACGAAAATATACTGTATTTAGGAACTGACAATGGAGCGTATGTTTCTTTTGATATGGGTGACTCTTGGGAAGTCTTTTCAAACGGAGTGCCAAATGTTGCAGTACACGATATCGTCATTCAACCTGAGGCTAAAGACTTATTATTGGGTACGCATGGACGCAGTATTTATAAAGCTGACATTGCTTCACTTCAAAAAATGAATTCAGAAATGAATTCAAAATCAATTACGTTTTCGGATATCGATGCGGTGAGATATTCCGGTCGTTGGGGAAGTTCATTCAGCCAATGGTCCGATGCTTATGAGCCAGAAGTGACAATTCAATTTTACAGTAATTCTTCAGGAGAAAAAATGATGAAAATCTTATCCGAAAACGGTGCGGAATTAAATAGCATGTCCATTGATGTTGACAAAGGTTTCAACTATGTGGATTATAATTTAGAAGTCACAGAAAAAGGTAAGAAAGCTCTAATGAAAGAGGACACTAAAATCGATTTTAAAGAAACTGGAAATAAAAAATATTATTTACCTAAAGGTACTTACACGGTTGAAATTGATGGTGCTAAAACCAAATTGGAAATTAAATAATAGCTAACAAATAAGCTTAGAACTATTATAAATAATAAGGCTTTTGTTAAACTAAACTAAAAGAGCGGTTTTGGCGTTGTTGTAGATGTTACATTTATCCACCCTAAGCTAAAACCGCTATTTTATTATGTTAAAGTACCTTACTTTAATCAGTTTCTTTTTTCTATTATTTAATCTATCTGCACAAGAAGACACGACAGAACAACTCAGGATATTTCTGGATTGCGACGTTTGTGACAGTACGTTTTTACGTCAAAACCTTGGGAATGTTCAATTTGTTAGAGATCAGGGTCTGAGTGATGTTCATCTGTTTTTTGTAACCCAAAGAAATGGTAGTGGAGGTAGAAGTTATGATGTAGATTTTATTGGTAAAGGTGATTTTGATGACATCAATTATAAGCTGAGCTTTTCGACCGACTCTAATATGACAGGAGACGATGTAAGAAGGCGTATTCTTGAAAATCTGAAGTTAGGATTAGTCCGGTTTTGGATTGAAAACGGTACAACTACAGAAGTGTTTGTAAATGTGCCTTCGCCGGCAAACGAAGTAGAAAAAGTTGAAGAGAAAGATCCATGGAATTTCTGGGTTTTTAGATTAGGAGCGAGTGGGTTTTTCGATGGACAGGAATCCAATAAAGGAGGTCGATTAAATTTAAGCGTTTCGGCACGTAGAGTTACGGCTAAGAACAAATTTTCATTTCGGGCAAGTTTTAACGAGAACAAATCCACATTTACGTTTGATGGTGAGGATATTGTAGCTGTAAATAATCGTAAATCCATTAATATAAGTGATGTTATAAGTATTAACGACCATTGGTCTTATGGCTTATTTGGTAATATTGGAACCTCGACATTTAATAATTATGACCTGTTTTGGAGACTGAGACCAGCCATAGAATACAACTTTTTTAAGTACGAAGATTCTGCCGAAAAACAATTAATTCTTTCCTACAGAAACGGATTGGTTTATAATGATTATACTGAACGTTCAGTTTTTGGAGAAGATGAGGAAACCCTTTTTCAGCATTCGTTTTTATTTGGAGGAAGTTTTAGACAAGAATGGGGAAATATAAATGGTGAAGCATCCTTTGATCAATATTTGCATGATACCGAATTGCAATCATTTGGATTTTTTCTAGGAGCAAATATTCGAGTATTTAAAGGGTTCAATTTCAATGTGAGCGGGAATTACAGAATTACTAGAGATCAAATTAATCTTCCAGCGGGAGACGTGTCGTTAGAGGAGTTGTTGCTGCAACAACAGCAATTACAATCAGGCTATAATTATTTTGTAAGTTTAGGTTTTAGCTATCAATTTGGGTCTATTTATAATTCAATTGTAAATCCTCGATTCAATTTCTAACTTAAAACCATTCTAAATAACCAATTCTAATACAGCACAGTTGGCAATGCAACGTTTGCGCAGTATCTTTGTGGGACTAAACTTTAATTATAATGAGCGGAATTTTTAATTCTACGATTGGAAGAAAGTTTGCCATGGCACTTTCGGCACTCTTCCTAATGGTTTTTCTTCTTCAACATTTTGCAATTAACATTTTATCGGTTTTTAGTCCTGATGCATTTAACGAAGCGTCACATTTTATGGGCACATTTTGGGCCGTTCAGTTTGTTCTGCAACCCATCTTGATTATTGGTGTCATTTTTCATTTTGTAATGGGTTTTATTCTCGAAATAAAAAACAATAGAGCAAGACGAATCAGTTACGATAAGAATAATAGAGGTAAAAATTCTACTTGGATGAGTAGAAATATGATTTGGAGTGGTCTCGTGATTCTAGCATTTTTGGGACTTCACTTCTATGATTTTTGGGCGCCAGAAATTAATATAAAATATTTTAAAGGCGACATGACAGGTCTTTTGGATCCAGATAATGTTGACAGCGGATTTAGATACTACGAAGAGCTTACTCATAAATTTGTAGATGTTTGGAGAGTGGCACTTTACTGCTTGGCTTTTGTGTTCTTAGCACTTCATTTATTACATGGTTTTGCTTCAGCATTCCAATCCATCGGAGCAAATAGTATTTACAGAAAAAGTTTAAAAGGGTTGGCACAGGTTTATGCTATTGGACTTCCATTGGGATTTGTTTTTATTGCATTGTACCATTATTTCAACCACTAAAAAATTGCTGATATGGCTTTAGACGCTAAAATACCAAAAGGCCCACTTGAAGATAAGTGGACCAATCATAAAAATACGATTAATCTTGTTAATCCCGCCAACAAGCGTAATATCGATGTCATTGTTGTAGGAACAGGTTTGGCAGGTGGTTCGGCCGCTGCTACTTTAGCAGAGTTGGGCTATAACGTAAAAGCATTCTGTTTTCAGGATTCACCAAGACGTGCGCACTCAATCGCAGCACAAGGCGGCATCAACGCTGCAAAAAATTATCAAGGTGATGGAGATTCAACCTACCGATTATTTTACGATACGGTAAAAGGTGGAGATTATCGCTCACGTGAGGCCAACGTGTATCGCTTAGCTGAGGTGTCCGCAAATATCATTGACCAATGCGTGGCGCAAGGTGTGCCTTTTGCACGTGAATATGGTGGTCTTCTGGATAACCGTTCGTTTGGTGGTGTACTAGTTTCGAGAACTTTTTATGCAGCAGGTCAAACAGGTCAGCAGTTATTGTTAGGCGCGTATTCTGCTATGAACCGTCAGATAGGTCGAGGAAAAATCCAAATGTACAACCGTCACGAAATGTTAGATGTGGTTGTTGTAGATGGAAAAGCACGAGGAATTATTGCACGTGATTTGGTATCTGGTAAAATTGAACGACATTCTGCTCACGCTGTAGTGTTAGGTACTGGAGGCTACGGTAACGTGTTCTTTTTATCTACCAATGCTATGGGAAGTAACGTCACAGCAGCTTGGAAAGCACATAAACGTGGTGCGTATTTTGCAAATCCATGTTATACTCAAATTCACCCAACTTGTATTCCAGTTTCGGGAGACCATCAATCTAAGTTAACATTGATGTCAGAATCCTTAAGAAATGACGGACGTATTTGGGTACCAAAAAATATAGAAGATGTTAAAGCAATTAGAGAAGGGAAATTAAAACCGACCGAAATTGCCGAAGAAAATAGAGATTACTATTTAGAGCGTCGATATCCTGCCTTCGGAAATCTCGTGCCTCGTGATGTAGCGTCACGTGCGGCAAAAGAGCGTTGTGATGCTGGTTATGGAGTTAATGCTACTGGTGAAGCGGTCTATTTAGACTTTGCTTCAGCATTTATGCGTTATGGAAAAGAGCAAGCCCATGTTAAAGGTTTGGATGAAAATGATGATGCTCTAGTTAAAAAATTAGGTCAGGAAATCGTAAGGGAAAAGTATGGAAATTTATTCCAGATGTATGAGAAAATTGTAGATCAAAATCCTTATGAAACCCCAATGATGATTTATCCTGCGGTGCATTATACTATGGGTGGCATTTGGGTGGATTATAATCTACAAACCACTGTTCCGGGTCTGTATGCAATAGGAGAAGCTAATTTCTCTGATCATGGTGCAAATAGATTAGGCGCCTCGGCATTAATGCAAGGTTTGGCAGACGGTTATTTTGTGTTGCCATATACGATTGGAGATTATTTATCACAAGATATCAGAACTGGTGAAATCCCAACTGATACCAAAGAGTTCGAAGAAGCTGAAAAGTCGGTAAAAGACAACATCAACCATTTAATTAATAGTAACGGTAAACATTCTGTTGATCATTTTCATAAGCGTTTAGGGAAAATCATGTGGAACAAATGTGGAATGGCACGTAATGCCGAAGATTTGAAATCGGCCATACATGAAATTTCAGATTTAAGAGCAGAATTTTGGAACGATGTTTTGGTTCCGGGAACTGCAGATGAATATAATGAGGAATTGGCAAAGGCAGGGAGAGTAGCGGATTTCTTAGAATTAGGCGAATTGTTCGCTAAAGATGCGCTACAACGTGAAGAATCCGCTGGAGGACACTTTAGAGAAGAATACCAAACCGAGGAAGGAGAAGCAATGCGTAGAAAGGAATTTCAATACGTATCAGCATGGGAATATAAAGGTGAACCTAAGGATGCAGTACTTCATAAAGAAGATTTGCAGTATGAAAATATTGAAGTTAAGGAGCGCTCTTATAAATAATTTAGAGCGAATAGCGAATAGGCACAAGGGAATTGGGAACTATCAAATCTTATCAGGAATTACTAGTTTGGCAAAAGTCAATGACCCTGGTTACTGAAATTTATGATGCAACTAAAAAATTACCTGAAGATGAAAGGTTTGGTTTAACAGGCCAAATGAGAAGATGCTCTGTATCAATTCCTTCAAATATTGCTGAAGGTTGGGGCAGATTATCTCGAAAAAATTACATTCAATTTTTAAGAATCTCAAGAGGTTCATTATACGAATTGGAAACACAAATTTTAATAACAAAAAAATTAAACTATATAAATGATTGCGAGTCAATAGAGAGCTTAATTATTGAGATAAGCAAAATGCTTAATTCTTTAATTAAAAAACTTGAAGATAAGTCCTGAGTACTTATCGCTCTCCGCTAATCGCTAAATACTATAATAGTTATGAATCTTACACTCAAAATATGGCGTCAAAAGAACGCTAACGATAAAGGAAAAATGACTGATTACAAAATCAGCGATGTTTCACCAGATATGTCTTTCCTTGAAATGTTAGACGTTTTAAATAACGAATTAATTAATAATGGAGAAGAACCCGTTGCATTTGACCATGATTGTCGTGAAGGCATTTGTGGTTCTTGCTCGCTTTATATCAATGGTCGTCCACACGGACCAGACCGATATATCACTACATGCCAATTGCACATGCGCTCTTTTGAGGATGGAGATACCATTACAATTGAGCCATTCCGCGCTACAGCATTTCCTGTAATTAAAGATTTAATTGTAGATAGAAGCTCATTTGATAGAGTACAACATGCTGGCGGATTTATTTCTGTCAACACTTCTGGAAACACTATCGATGCCAACGCAATCCCAGTAAACAAACATAATGCAGACGATGCCTTTAGTGCAGCAACTTGTATTGGCTGTGGAGCTTGTGTTGCAGCATGTAAAAATGCTTCGGCAATGTTGTTTGTAGGTGCTAAAGTATCTCAATTTGCATTATTGCCACAAGGTCAAATAGAGGCAACAGACCGTGTGTTAAATATGGTAAAGCAAATGGATGAAGAAGGTTTTGGTAACTGTACCAATACTGGAGCTTGTGAAGTAGAATGTCCTAAAGGAATTTCACTAGAGAATATCGCGCGTATGAATCGCGAATATTTAGTTGCTACCGCAAAAAGATAAAGTAGAAATTATAATATGAATTAAAATCCTAAGGTATAGCTTAGGATTTTTTCTTTAACTTCACTAAAAACTTCCCATAAAATGAAAAACAAAATAGTTGCTGTTGCCATCATAGGTCTATTAAATTTTACCTGTGCCCAAAACAAAGATACTACCACTAAAACCATAGAATTTAACGAAAAAGAACTACTCGACCGATTGGAAACCTTAAGTTCAGATAAATTTGAAGGGCGAAGAACAGGCGAAAAGGGGAATGATTCAGCTAGGGCATATATTATTGAGCAATTCAAAAGTTTAAATGTAGAGGGCTATAATAGTAATTTCGAACATCCATTTTCATTTGAAAACAGAATGGGGCAATTCGACGCTACGAATATTTTAGTAGAAATAAAGGGAAGTCAACAACCAGAAAAATACATTGTAATCAGTGCACATTACGATCATTTGGGTATTTCAAATGGTAAAATATACAATGGTGCAGATGATGACGCGTCAGGAGTCTCAGCACTGTTGGCTTTTGCCGAGTATTTTAAAGAAAATCCACCCAAGCACTCAGTGGTTTTAGCTGCCTTTGATGCTGAAGAACTAGGACTTCAAGGTGCAAAGCATTTTGTCGAAACTTTTGATAAAGAGAAAATTCTTGTCAATCTAAATATGGATATGATTAGTCGTAGCGATAAAAATGAACTTTATGTAGTTGGAGGAAGATACAATGAAACGCTACAGAAAATTATTTCAGGTTTTAATAATCCCACCTCTACTAAATTATTGGAAGGCCACGACGGTACTGACGGTAAGCAAGATTGGACGATGTCTTCGGATCATGGGCCGTTTTATAAAGCAGATCTCCCTTTTTTGTATTTCGGTAACGAAGATCATGCAGCCTACCATAAGCCTACGGACGATTTTGAGGATATTACACCCGGATTTTACAAGAACGCTGTAAAGATTATTATCTCAGTATTTGAGGATATTGATAACTCAGGTTTATAGAGGACAGAATCGCATGCAAAAACCAGAGTCATTTTATAAAAAACAGCTACAACTCAACGCAAGTCTTTCAAAGCAATTTTTTAAGCGAATGGGATTATTAAGCACCCTACGCCTAATAGTTTTTGCACTAACCGTTTTTGGCATTTACTCCAGCTTTAATACTTGGCAGATAGCAACAGGAATCGCCGTTGTTGGCATTGCAATTTTTCTGTATTTACTATCAAATTATACAGATCTAAAGTCCAAAAGAGCATTACATAAACGTTTAGTTGCCATTAATGAAAATGAATTGAAAATAGCATCTGGTGAATTTCATCACAGGTCAGACGGTTCAGAATTTCAAGATCCTAATCACTATTTCAGTTTAGATATCGACCTGTTTGGTAGAGGTTCATTTTTTCAGTTCATTAACCGGACCGCAATTGCAGAAGGCACTAAAAAGTTGAGTGATTATTTACTTTCTAACGATATTAGAGGTATTGAAAAGCGTCAAGAAGCTATAAAGGAATTGGCTTCGATTCCTAAATGGCGCCAAAATTATACGGCAGTTGCCCAAGGTGTTGAGGTTGAGCATTCGGCCCAATATATAATCACCTGGCTTAAAAACCATAGATCTTTTCTCACTAAATCTGTTTACTGGTTCACCATTGGTTTTAGTTTTGCATCTGTAACAATTTTAGCCTTGGGGATTCTAGAAATAATACCCATTAAATATGCGGGATATTGGCTGTTACTAGGCTTGTTGGTAACAGGCCGCTATCTTAAAAAAATCAATGAAGTCGCACAAAATACAGGAAAAGCAAAGGACACGTTTCGGCAGTACGCTTTATTACTACAAGAAATTGAAAGTTCTAATTTTAAGTCCGAATTACTTCAAGAAAAACAACAAAAAATTCAATCTGAAGACATAAAGGCATCTCAGATATTTCAACGCTTCTCAAAGGCGTTAGACGCTTTGGATAATCGGAACAATTTCATTTCGGCCATATTTGGTAATGGCTATCTACTTTGGGATATTCGGCAAACATACCATGTAGAACAATGGATTGCCAAATATGCAGATAAGGTTGAAGATTGGTTTGAAGTCGTTACCTTTTTTGATGCCTTCAACAGTTTCGGCAATTATGCATTTAACCATCAAACTTTTACTTATCCAAAGGTTGTAGAAGAGCCAATTACAATCTCGGCAGAAAACTTAGGACATCCATTATTAAATCCTTCCAAACGTATTGACAGTGATCTAGAGCTAAAAGAAGAACAATTCTTTATTGTTACCGGAGCTAATATGGCTGGGAAAAGTACTTTTTTAAGAACGGTCGCATTGCACATCGCAATGGCAAATGTTGGGCTACCTGTTTGTGCAAAACAAAGTAAATATAAGCCGATTAAGTTAATCACAAGTATGCGAACAACAGATTCATTAACTGATGACAGCAGTTATTTTTTCAGTGAATTGACACGATTAAAATTTATCGTTGACAAGATTGAAAATGATAAAAATTATTTTGTGATTTTAGATGAAATCCTAAAAGGCACCAATAGTACGGACAAAGCTATTGGCTCAAGAAAATTTGTTGAAAAGCTGGTAAAGCTTAGCGCTACTGGAATCATAGCAACTCACGATTTAAGCCTCACGGAAATTGAATCTGAATTGGAAGCGGTAAAAAATTTCTATTTCGATGCAGAAATCATCAATGACGAGCTTCACTTTGATTACAAGCTAAAACCAGGTGTCTGTCAGAACATGAATGCTAGTTTCCTATTGAAGAAGATGGAAATTGTATGATAACGCACTAATTTAAGCACGCAAAGAACACGATGAACCTCATAAAATAAGCCGCATCAGTTACCCATTAGAATACCATTAGAATAAATGCATGATAACTTAGAGGTCTAACTGAAAAAAAAAAATATCCCACAGGATTCGTAAAATTAAAAAACCCTCTCTATTTCTAGAGAGGGTTTGTTTTTAATTAAGAAATTTTCTCCTAAGCCTGAAAAGGCTCAATGGAAACGTAAGACTTGTTGTCTTTTTTCTTAGTAAATTTCACTAAACCATCAACCTTTGCGTGCAAAGTATGGTCTTTTCCTTGGTACACATTTTCACCTGGGTGATGTGTGTTACCACGTTGTCTTATGATAATGTTTCCTGCAACAGCAGCTTGTCCACCAAAAATCTTAACACCTAGGCGTTTCGATTCTGATTCTCTACCGTTTTTAGAACTACCAACTCCTTTTTTATGAGCCATTGTCTTAAGGTTTTTATATCCTGACGTTAGATCAGGAACTAGTTTATAATTAAAGGTTGAAAAATTACTTTCTTCCTCCGTCTAAATTTTCTTGTAATTCTTTGAGCTCATCCCATTTACCGTCAGCAGCTAATTGAGCTTGTTGAGGCCAAGTGTTAGCAACTAAATGTGCTAATCTAGAACTTGCTTCAGCCAAAATTGCTTCTATAGCTTCAGGCTTTGCTTTAGCTACTTTAGCAAAAGTATCCAATCCAGCATTAACCATTGCCTCAGCGGCTTTAGGTCCAACACCTTCAATTTTCTTTAAATCATCAGCTTTACCTTTTGCTTTTCCAGCAGCTGGTTTTGCTTTAGGTGCAGCTTTTTCTGTTGCAACAGCCTCAGCTTTTGATTCCGATTTTTTCGTTTCCTTTTTTGGAGCTGCTTTTTCAGCTTTTTTAGCTCCTGAAGCAACAATGCTCTCAATAACGATTTCAGTTAAGGCCTGTCTGTGACCGTTCTTAACACGGTAACCTTTACGTCTCTTCTTTTTGAAAACTATTACTTTGTCACCCTTAAGGTGTCTTAAGACTTTTGCACCGATTAGTGCTCCGTCTATAGCTGGGGCGCCTAAAGTTGTCTTGTCACCATCACCAATTAAAAGAACGTTGTCAAAATCGACTTTCTCACCTTCTTCTGTAGATAAACGGTTAACAAAAACTTTTTGGTCTTTCGCAACTTTAAATTGCTGCCCTGCTATCTCTACAATTGCGTACATAGCGTAACGTTTTTATTAATTTGTTTATTAAAAATAGTGCTTCCTTCTCAGAAAGCGGATGCAAATATAATTCTAAATTCTTAATCTACAAACGTTTTGGGCAGATTCGCTTAGGGTTTTTCTATTATTTATAGACTATAAATTTTACATTTTCTCGAAAATTAACCTAAACCTTTGAGTTTTAATATACTTTTTACCTTACAAATTTACAATTAGGCTTGTCATTGCTTATTTTTGTAACGATTTGTGTAACAATCTACAATATCCAAAGACTAATACTTTAACTTTTAAATTAAAACAAAACAAATAATGAAAAAATGCTTATTTACGCTAGCTCTTTTGATGCTTGTTAGCTATAATGCTACAGCACAAAAAGTTGAATTTAAAGAATTTGATTTAGATAATGGACTTCACGTTATCATGCATCAAGATAATACCGCACCATTAGTTGTTACTTCTGTAATGTACGATGTTGGAGGAAAAGACGGTGACAGAGAGCGCACAGGTTTTGCACATTTCTTTGAGCACCTGTTATTTGAAGGTTCAGAAAATATTGAACGCGGGGAATTCATGAAAATTATCCCAGCAAATGGAGGAAGATTTAATGCCAATACCTCTCAAGATAGAACTTACTATTATGAAATTTTCCCTTCTAATAAATTAGAATTGGGATTATGGTTGGAATCTGAACGTATGTTGCATCCAGTTATCGATCAAGTTGGTGTGGATACACAAAATGAAGTCGTTAAGGAAGAAAAACGTCAAAGTTACGAAAACAGACCTTATGGTGGTTTACTAAAGGCTATTGGCGAAAATCTATTTAAGGTACACCCTTACAAAGATGAGAACATTGGTAAAATGGAGCATTTAGACGCTGCAACGTTAGAAGAGTTCAATGCATATTTCGAAAAATACTACGTACCTAACAATGCTGTTCTAATTGTAGCTGGAGATATAGACTATGATAAAACAGAAAAAATGGTGCGTGATTATTTTAGTGCTGTGAAAAAGGGACCAGAAGTAGTCCGTAATTTTCCAAAAGAAACACCCATAACCGAAACAATTAAGGCAACAGCTTACGACAAGAATATTCAAGTGCCTGCAATTGTAGCGGCTTACAGATTACCAGGACAAGCCACCAGAGATGCGCATGTACTAGACATGATTGCAACGTATTTAAGTGGAGGTAAAAGTTCGGTTTTATACAAAAAATTGATTGACGAACAAAAGCAAGCTTTAACAGTTCAGGCTGTAAATTTAGGTCAAGTAGACTATAACGTGTTTGCACTTTTTGCGTTGCCATTGGGAGATGTAAGTCTAGAAACCTTATTGGCTGAAATGGACGAGGAAATTGTGAAACTTCAAAATGAATTAATAAGTGAGCGTGATTATCAAAAACTTCAAAACCAGTTTGAGAATCAGTTTGTAAATTCAAATTCTAGTGTAGAGGGAATTGCAAGTTCTTTGGCAACATATTATTTGTTATATGGCGACGTAGATATAATCAACAATCAATTGGAGACTTACAGATCTATCACAAGAGAAGAAATACAGGCAGCAGCCAAAAAGTATTTGAGTCCAAACCAACGTGTTGAAATAGAGTATTTACCAACAAAAGATGAGCAATAAAATGAAAATATTATATAAAATGAAAACTAAATTAACAGCATTTTTAGCATTACTCCTAATAACTTTTAGTGCTAATGCACAGATAGATAGATCTACAATGCCTGTAGCTGGTCCAGAACCAGAAATTTCTATAGAAAAACCACAGGAATTCCAATTAAAGAATGGACTCAAAGTGTTAGTTGTGGAAAATCACAAATTACCACGTGTATCTTATTCATTGAGGATAGATAACAAACCAATTGCTACGGCAGATAAGGCAGGTGTTGAATCGCTTATTGGAAGTATGTTAGGAAACGGAACTACCGAAATATCCAAGGATGAATTTAACGAAGAGATCGATTTTCTTGGGGCAAGTTTAAATTTTGGATTTAGTGGAGGATTTGCGAGCTCTTTATCTAAATATTCGGATAGAATTTTAGAATTAATGGCTGGTGCGGCAATTAACCCACTACTTACCAAAGAAGAGTTTGAAAAGGAGAAAACTATCTTGCTTGAAAATATAAAAAGCAATGAGAAAAATCCAGATGTAATCGCAGGGCGAGTAGGTTCTGCCTTGTCTTATGGAACCAAACATCCTTATGGTGAATTTACGACCAAAGAAACTGTAGAGAATGTAACCTATGGTGATGCTGTTTCTTTCTATGAAAAATATTTCAATCCTGATAACGCTTATTTGGTTGTTATAGGCGACGTTGATTTTAAAACAGTTAAAAAGCAGATTGAAAAGCATTTTGGAGACTGGACCAAATCAGTTGGTGTTAATACTTCTGTACCAGAACCGAATGAGAATGTACAATACACACAGATTAATTTTGTTGATGTACCAGATGCAACACAATCTAACCTCTCTATCACTAATAATGTAGATTTGAAGATGAATGATAAAGATTATCATGCAGCTTTAATTACTAATAATATCTTAGGTGGTGGCGGTGAAGGTTACTTATTCAAAAACCTTAGAGAAGATAAAGGATATACCTATGGAGCATATTCAAGCTTAGGGACAGACCGTTATGGTGCTTCTCGTTTTAACGCTTCTGCGAAAGTTAGAAATGCAGTTACAGACAGTGCTGTGGTTGAAGCTTTAAAAGAGATCAATAGAATTAAGACAGAACCAGTAGATCCTCAAACTCTTAGTGACGCGAAAGCAAAATACATTGGTAATTTTGTGATGGCTTTAGAGCGTCCTGAAACCATAGCCAATTATGCTTTAAATATTAAAATTAATGATTTGCCTGAAGACTTCTATTCAACTTATTTGCAGAAAATTAAGGATGTGTCTGTAGAAGATGTACAGAGAGTTGCCAATAAACACCTCAAAACCGATAACGCAAGAATTGTTGTTGTAGGTAATGGTGATGAGGTATTAGAGAATTTGGAAAAAACAGGTATACCAATTAAATATTATGATAAGTATGCTGCTCCAACTGAAAAGCCAAATTACGAAATCGAGATGTCAGCAGACATCGATGTAGCAAAGGTTTTAAATGCTTACATCGAAAAAATTGGTGGCAAAGAAAAGTTAAGTAATGTTACCTCTGTAAATATTATGGCCGAAGCAGAATTGCAACCAGGAATGATGATGAACCTAGAAATGAAGAAAACCAACAAAAATCAGTTTTCTCAAGAGGTCACAGCAATGGGACAATCTGTAATGAAAACTGTAATTGACGGCGAGTCTGGTTACGTGGTAATGCAAGGACAAAAATCAGATATGAGCGAGGACGATCTTAAAAAATCCTCTGCAGAAACTTCTCCGTTCCCTGAAGTAAATTACCTAAACGGTGGTGCAACTTTAGAGAAAATTGAAGATGTAGATGGTGAAAAAGCATATAAGGTAAATGTTGGCAATGACACTTCTATATATTACAGTGTAGATACTGGATTAAAAATAAAGGAGGTAAAAACCACTCCAATGGGTTCTCAATCTACATTTTATACCGATTACAAAGAAGTAGCAGGAATTATGTTCCCGTTTAAAATTTCACAAACGGTAGGACCACGTAAATTTGATTTTATGGTTAAAGAAGTAAAAGTAAACGAAGGTGTAACTGATGCGGATTTTGACTAAGTATTAAATAAAAAATGTTTACATAAAACCGGAGCGAAAGCTTCGGTTTTTTTATGGCTTGTTTTTATTGGCTAAATAAACTCCAGCCAAAATTAAGAGTGCCGCTAATGCTTGAATTATGCTAAAGGTCTCATTATCCAACAAACCCCAAGCTAATGCAATTACGGGCATCAAATAGGTTACTGACGACGCAAAAACAGGTGTTGATATTTGCACAAGCCTAAAAAAATAGATTTTTGCTAAGGCCGTACCAAAGACCGATAGAATCGTCACATAGAGTAGTGATTCTAAGAGTAAAGGGTTCTCAAACGTCGTAGCATTAAAAAAATCAGAAAACAACAATACGATAGTAGCAGGCACAATAATAAATAGGTAATTTCCAGCAGCGATGGCCAAAGGCTTTACGTCTTGTAGATAACGTTTAATGATATTGGTATTAGCCGCATACATTATAGTTGCGACAATAACATATCCTGCAAAGAGATAGTTCTGTTTTGGATTGAGCTCAGAACCTTCTAAAATTAAAATAGCAGTTCCAACAAAACCGATAATAACACCTAAAATCTGTTTTTTAGTAGAGGCAATTTTAAAAACAGCAAATCCCAAAAGTATAGTGTTTAGTGGTACTAACGAATTTAATATTGAAGCTACTACACTATCAATTTCAGTTTCAGCAATAGCAAAGAGAAATGCAGGAAAAAATGATCCAAGAAATCCCGAAATTGCAATCCATTTCCATGCTGGTTTTGGTATAGTTTTCAGTTTATGGTAGCCAAAAGCCAATAGAATAAAGCCGGTTATAATAGTACGAAGCGCTCCAAGTTGGTATGCAGAAAGACCTAAAAGCCCCTTTTTAATTAAAATAAAAGAGCTGCCCCAAATTGCTGATAAAATTAAAAGATAGACCCATTTTATATTCAGATTTTTCATACAATAGTTATGTGAAGAATTCACAAAGTTCGTTAATTGTTATGCAAGAAACATCAATATTTATTAGATTTAGCCAAATTTTAATAGAATAATTCAATGAAGACATTAAGAAGCATATTTGCAATAACATTTTTGGTGACAACCCTTGCATCGTGTAAGAACAATGAGCAACCAGAAGTTAGAACAGTAGATGTAGAAGTTGTAAATAAAGATGTTTCACAATCACTAGACCCAAATGCAACCTATGCAAAGGTAGAGTTTAGTATTGATGGTATGACTTGTGCTATGGGTTGTGCGAAGACTATTGAAAAGAAAATGGCAAAAGTTGAAGGTGTAAAAAGTGCCAAAGTAGATTTTGACAAGCGTTTGGCTATGGTAGAGTACGACGAAGCCAAAGTAACACCAAAGACATTAGAAGAAACTGTTGCAAAAGTTGGCGAGGTTTATAAAGTTAAAGACATGAAAAATGTAGATAACTTTGGAAGCGACGCCAAAACTTGTAAAGCAGATTGTAAGATGGAATGCTGCACAGGAGATGCAAAAATAGATAAAAAAGCATGCTCAGAAGACTGTAAAATGGAATGCTGTAAAGAAAAGAAAGTTGAGTAAAACCTTTTTAGTCCATAAAAATTAATTTCATAGCGCTGTCCCAAAGGATAGCGTTTTTTTATGGTACTTGTAAAAGAATCAAAGCTATAAACAAACATCCAAAAGGCAAAATCCAAAGAAGAATTAAAGGTGTTGTTTGGGACTTCAATTTTGCATTAAGAATGTTCCTTTTTTTGCCATTATAGCGCATCCAATTTTTAAATATGATTGCTATTGAAATTAATAAAAAAAGCATCCAGAATTTAATCGGAGACATAACATCCATATTCATTTGACTGGCAAAAGCCATAAAAAATGCCAAGACAGCTAGAATAATTGATAACTCTAATGAGCAAATATAAAAAAGTGCGAGGTTCAAGCTCTTCTTACCAAATTGCTTTTTGTAATGGTTGAAAATTGAAATATAATATCGGTCTAGCATAGTGCAATAATAAAAAAACCACATCAAATAGTTGATGTGGTTTTTTGGTATTTAATAAGTTATAATTAATTGCCAGTTACCACAACATTGTCTATGTGATACCTCGTAGTTGCGCTTGGATCAGATCCTTCATAGAAGAAACCAAAATAAGCATCACCATCTATACATGAAACGTTTATTGGGCCAACAGTATTGAATCCACCAAAACCACTTGAAGGGCCTGCAGGAATTGTAGCATCCAAAAGTTGCCATGTGGCCGTTGTAGGATCTCCGGTAAAATCTGTTGAAACGAAAACCGAAAGGATGGTTCCATTGTCAAATGCAGCTTCCACATCAAAAGATAATTCCTCTCCTGTGGTTGAATCCATATTTACTGCTGGTGTAACTAACCAAACATTGGCTTCGGCATTACCAGAGTTAAACGCAGAAACTCTAGAATAGAAGTTGCCACTAAAACTACTGATAAACCAGTCCGTATCCGTGCCGCTAACGTTAGTGTTTGTCCACCCTTCTGACGCATACGTGCCAAAATTGCTAAAGTCTTCAGAAAAGATCTCCGAACCTCCACCAGAAGCTCCGTTACATTCTAAGAAATCTGGATCACAACGATCTGCACTATCAAAATTAATATCTTCTGGGGTGTTGATTGATACGTTAAAGACATCGCCAAAAAAGTTTTTGGTTAATACAGCATTTAAGCTACCTCTGCCAGAAGGAAGCGTTAAACCTTTGAAATCAGCAAATGTGCTCGTGCTGAAAGTAATAGATGAAGCGGTTGCACAACTTTCCAATGTGCGCTCACCATCAAATTCATCTGATGGTTCAGAAGCGAAAGTTTGAGGATTATCGCCTAAAACTAAGTTTCTATTAAACTGTACATCTTGCAATTGTATAAACAAGTTGGTTTTGTCATCTGCAATCTCATCAAATGCTAATGGCAGAGGGACTAAAGTTGCTTTTTCAGCAGATCTCAAAATGAAATCGTTCTCTGAGGCAGACGGTATTTTATCAACTTCATTTCCATTAAGAGCACCTACAGTAAGAAGACCATTGGTAATACCTACAGCCAAACCATTTAATTTTATATAAACCTTTCTACCTACTTCATATCTAACAAATAAAGGATTGACATCAATTAGAAGTTTAATTCCGATAGTTGGATTTTCTGGTTGATCTTGAAGAATCAATTCTTCAAAGAAATTTCCACCTTCATCGGAAGAAATTACATAACCTTCCAAATACTGATTTGTGTCGTTAAAAGCGAAAGTAACTACACTTTCTTCATCTTCATAATCTAACATACCACCATTATCTTGTTCTTGAGCTAATTGACCAGCAACAGCATCAATAGAAATTACAGGACCATCTAAAACAGGCTCAACTATAGAAGTATCCGGTGTATTAAAATCATCGTCTTCGACGCAACCGTTAAATACTACTAACCCTATTAATAGCAGTATAATTTTGTTAATTTTTAAAGTTTTCATTTGTTTAAATTTATTTTGTTCTAACATAGCTTTTTTAAAATCTTACATATACGTTTAGATAATATGTAGTACCGTTACCATAGAAATATCTAGGACCAAAAACAGGGCCATTTTCGCGTGATTTATCTTCTTGCAAACGACGGAAATTAGCCAATCGTGATTGTTCAAAACCTCCTGTACGGTATTCTTGATTAAAAATGTTATTAATCGTAGCAAAGAAGCCAACGAAATAATCGTCTATTTTCCAAGATTTTCCACCTATAACATTTACTAACATATAATCGTCAAATTGTTCTTGTTTCAACAATTCTTTTGCCAAAACTGGGTCATAATCGTTAAACGTATTGCCATCAAAATCTGAAGTAAAGTTAGCTGATCTTGCCAAATTACTCATATCTAAATATGCATTTGAGAAAAAGTTGCTCGTCACTCCAATATTCCAGTATTCTGGATCTCTATATTCAAATCCAATTTGATACGCGCGCTCTGGACCACCAGCTACGTGATAATCCTTGATCTGAGTTGTACCATCACCGAAGGTCAACGGACCATCAAAATCTACACTTGTCAAGTATAAATTAGGGTTGTTGTTAAATGTGTATTGCCCAACCGAAGCAGCACCTTTTAATTTAATGGTTGGAGTTACTTGTGCTTCAATACCAAATTCTACTCCAACATGTCTTCTTTCTATATTGGTCATGATTTCCTGGACAAAAGCATCGCCTTCGTCCACTCCTAAACCTGCGAGGTCTTCGGTAAAATAGAAACCAATGTCAGTACCATCTTTAAAACCAGAATAGAATCCAGTAAGTCTTGCCTTAACAATTGGTGATCTAAAGATATAGCTCACATCTAAAGATTGAATTTTTTCGCTTTCCAGGCCGATAACTTTTGCATTGGTCTGTCTAGCATTACTAAAAGAGTTTCTAATCGTTGGTGCTTTTGTGAAATAGCTTCCATTAACATCTACTAAATGCTTTCCAGTGATTTTATATGTAAAACCTGCTTTTGCACCGTAGTTAGAAAAATCCAATTTATCACTCTCGCCAAAAGAGCCATCATTACCGCCACCTCTAAAGAAGCCATTTTCGTAAAGTCCAGTTCTTTGGTATTTGGTTTGAGAAACATTTGCACCTACATAAAAATCAATGATGCTATATTTGAATTGCGCCTGTGCAAATGCGCTAACTACATTGGCATCTATTTCATAATTATATTTATATCTGTCACCTTCCCTTACAATACGGTTGGGATTGTTAACGTCACTCTGGGCTAAGTTGGCTGCGATATCATCGTCAATGGCAGCATTATCATCTTCTTCTGCAAAGAAATCTACGTCCAAATAACCTGTACCGCCTAAAAGATCTTCAATTCTAGCATAGTTTTCACTTTTGAGGCGTCTGTAATTGACTGCCGCATTAAGTTTAATGTTTTCTGCCAATTCCGCATCTAAAATTGAATTTATCGATAATTGTTTATCCTCAATAACATCCGACTGTATGGCGTAAAGCGAATTACCTCCTTGATTCCTTAAAATAGCGTTGGCTTCATATAGATTGTTCCAATCTAACTGACCGTCGTTAACAAATTCCTCTTGGGCTAAGAATGCTTGTTGGTAATCGTAAGCAGTTGGGTTGGCATCCTGTAAGAAAAAGCTTGGTAGATTTTGATAATACTCTGGTGTAGGATTTCGTGCTCCACCAATATATGAGGTTTCTCCATTAAATCTAACTAAACGTGTACCACCATTATCTATTCTGCTATTGGCAATCTCACCAAACTGATACGCGACATTAGTATTTAATCTTACTTTAGGAGTCATATCCCAATAGTGGCTCAACATTAAAATTGGCTCATTGGTTTCACGCATTCTGGAGTTGCGTTGTTCACCATTTAAATTTCCCCAAAAAGGATTGTATTTTCTTCCTTTAAGGTCAAAAACTTCTTCTGTTATAGCGGTTGAACGTCCTCTTCTATTTTGCGCATAAATACTTGTAAAGTTGATGCTGTGTTTAGCATTAATTCGTTTTTCAACTGCTGCGAAAATTGAGTTGGCATCATAAAGTGTGCCATCAACATAACCTTCTTCCCCGAAACGTCTAGATAATAATAAAGAAAAGGACCACCCATCTTTTAACAGTCCAGAACTATAACTTCCCATAGCTCTACCTGTATAACTTCTATTGGCAGATGCATAAGATATACGACCACCTTCTCTATATTTTGAAGCGCGCATAATTATATTGTTGGTTCCAGCAAGGTCTCCAAAGTTGTAATCATTAGCAGACGTACCCATAGAAAACTCGCGATTTCTTTGTGCATCGTTCAGTCCTCCCCAATTGGCCCATTGTGGTCTACCATTAAACTGTTTGTTCATTTCAATACCGTTAATGAGTACCTTACCGTTGGCATTGTCTAAACCTCTTGGTCTAAAAAACGTAGCGCTAAAGTCAAAAGCGGCCGCATTGAGAAAAACATCGTTAGATGCTTGTAACAAGCCAGATACATTATCCGTTAAACCATCATCTTCACTATTAAGATTATCATCTGAAATAGAGATAATGTAAAGATCGTCTTTGTTATCATCAAAATCCAAAGTCATTCCGCTGATATCAACGGTCTGTCCTTCGTTTACGATAATGGGATAGCGTTTAGTGACAAAACTGACTTTTTCTACTTTTAAAACTTGTTCTCCAAGCGGTACATTTTGGGCAAACCTAAATTCACCTTTTGCGTCCGTTTTTGTAGTTTGTCCAGTCTCTTCAATAGTAATTGTCACATCAGGAATTGGTTCTCCTGTAGTTCCATCGAAAACACTTCCCTTGATTAAGGTTTGCTGAGCAAAACTTACTAAAGTAAAAGCGGTTAACGACAGAAAGAGTAAAAAACTTTTTTTCATGCCTAAGATTAAAATTGATTGTTAGTGTACATTAAATAATAGTTATTTAAGGCGTGCAAATGTACGTTTTTTATAATAAATACATACTTTTGGCAAGCAATTTGCTTTAGACATAACGATTATATAATATATAGAAATGAAATCAATAAAATTACTTTTTGTTCTACTCGCTTTCTTGAGTATTACTCATGTTTCAGCACAAGAAAAGAAACGCTTTAAAATTCATACCGTCGCGTTTTATAATTTAGAAAATCTATTTGATACCATAAATGATCCTACAAAATACGATGAGGCAAGCCCTATTATGGAGATGAATGCCAATCGAGGTGAAGTCTATAAGAAAAAGGTGAAGAATATGGCGCGCGTGGTTGCTAATATTGGTAGCGATATGGCTAAGAATGCGCCCGCAATTATTGGTGTGTGCGAAATTGAAAACAGACAAGTTCTTGAAGATTTAGTGAATGATCCACTACTCTTAGGTAAAGATTACGGAATTATTCATTACGAAGGACCAGATAGACGAAGTATCGACGTAGCGCTATTATATCAAAAAGCGTTGTTCCAACCTATAGATTCAAAATCACATGAGTTGGTAATTTATGATGATCTTACAAGAAATCGTGTTTACACTAGAGACCAGTTGCTGGTTTCTGGTAAATTGGATGGTGATTTAATTCACGTCATCGTCAACCATTGGCCATCGCGTAGTGGTGGTGAAGCTCGAAGTCGCTCGAAGAGAGTGGGAGCCGCAAAGTTGAACAAGCGCATCATCGATTCTTTACAATCCATAGATCCTTATGCTAAGATTTTTACCATGGGAGATTTAAACGATGACCCAACTAACGATAGTGTAAAAGAAGTATTAAAAGCAAAAAAAGAAAAAGAAGATGTAGGTTTAAAAGGCATCTATAACCCGTTTGAAAAAATGTTTACCGAGAAAGGATATGGAACAACCGCGTATCGTGATGCTTGGAGTTTGTTTGACCAGATTATGGTAACACAACCATTATTGGAGGACGATTATTCATCCTTTAGATATTGGAAAGCTGGAATCTACAATAAGGCATATTTAAGTAATAAACGAGGAAGATATGAAGGTTATCCGTTTAGAAGTTTTGCCGATGGAGGATTTACAGACGGGTATAGTGACCACTTTCCTGTTTATGTTTATCTGATTAAAGAAGTAAAGGATAGCGAAGAATAATATCTATAATTGAATTATAAAAAAAATGCTCAAAATATAATTTTGAGCATTTTTTTATTTTAATCAAACCACAAGTTCCAAGGAATTTTAGCAAGTACAAGTATTAGTGCCAATGTATAAAAAATAGCAAGCATCTTAAATTTTGGTTTAGAAACCAGCTTTTTCTTATGTTTAGAATAACCAACAGTCACTAAAACAACCGCTATCATCATAGTTAATGGATGCTCGATGATATTAGAGCGTAATACATCATTTTTCATCACTTCTCCCATACCACCAACTTCCTCAATCGTTCCGAAATAATCTTTAGTAAAAAATAAAATAATACCAATTAGCAACTGAATGTGCATTGTAATCAAAGCAAAAAGCGACATTCTAAAATCTATAGCGTCAAAAGGCTTATTGCTAAAAAATTTGAACAAAGCATTAAAAGTAGCCACTACAAGAACTAAAAGTACCAAATAGGCCCAATAGGAATGAATAAATTGAACAGTTTCCATAATTAAAAGGTTGGTTGTTTATGACACAAAAATAACAATATAATTATTCTGAAATGGTTATTTTACGTTTCAGCTCATTTCCGAGAGCATCCACAACTGTAATTAAGTGATCACCAGAAGTAGGTTTCACGGCCATATCATGAATATCTTTTGTGCTGCCAATATATTGAGCGTCAATGTACCAATACAGCTCGAGTTCTGGTTTGGAGTGGGCGACTTTCAAAATTAAATCATTGATTTTGCCGTCAAAATCTTTTGGTAAAAAGATGGTACTTTTTTTATTTGGATAAATAAATTCCATATGGACACCAGAGTTGCCTTTACAATCTGACCGCACAGGAGGTAGATCTTTATAAAACGGATTTTTATTTTTGAAATAAAACGCTTGTAAGGGCGGAAGGATAAACCAAGCTTCACTATTTATAGCTGAAATATTTTCACAAGAAGAATTAATTTGAAACTGTTTAGAGACATCTAAGTGTACCAATTGATGAAAAGGACAAGGCTCTGTCTTTTTTCCGCTGTTTTGAATCAATCGTATTTCCGTATCATCACAAATAGTAGAAGCGCGGTAACCACTTTTTTTACAAATATCCACTTCAAACAATTCGTCGTATGGCTTAGCAAACCATTCCCCTCTCGGTAACAAATCGAAAACATCAAACAAAATAGGCGCTGAAGTCTGTACGCCAACCAAACCTGGTCTGCCCTCTCCATCTGCATTACCTGCCCAAACACCAACCACATAATCTTTAGTGGTACCTATAGCCCACGCGTCTCTAAAGCCAAAACTTGTACCTGTTTTCCATGCAATTTCTTTGGACGAATCATAGTATTCCCAACTATCGTCACCCTCAGGTCGGTTGACTTGCTTCATACTTTCGTAAGTGAGAAAAATAGAACCAGCATCATAAATAATTTTGTCTTTTACTTTTTGTCCAAAATCAACATTTTCATTATCAAAAACTATTGGTTCGCAAAATTCATTTGTAAAATATTCGCTGGAATTTTCACTAAAATGGTTTAAGGTCGAAGACATAGCGGCATAACTTTTACACAAATCCCAAAGGTTGCTTTCTGCACCACCAAGCACTAAGGACAAACCGTAATGATTGGCATTATATTTTAAGTCTTTTAATTGTAGTTGTTTTAAATAATGATAGAATCTGTCCAATCCAAAATCCTGAAGCATACGTACGGCAGGCACGTTCAAAGAACGGGATAAAGCCTCATTTGCAAACACAGCTCCATCATAAGACTTATCGAAATTTTCGGGTTGATAGCTTCCAAATTGTGTTGGCACATCTGGCACTAAAGTATTAGGTAACAAATCACCTGCATCAAGCATGGCAGCATATAGAAAAGGTTTTAAAATACTGCCTGTACTCCTTGGTTTGTCAATAATGTCCACATTTTTTTGATGGGCTTTATCCGTTGGTGAGTTTCCAACGTAAGTTAATACTCTTCGAGTTTTTACATCTAATATCAATACTGAGATGTTGTGAATTTCATTCTGTTTTAGTCGATTATGATGTTGCTCTACGATTTCATTTGTTTGTTCCTGTAAAGCAATATTAATTGTAGTTTTTATGCGTTTACCCTTTTTGGTTTTCGCTATTTTCTGAACTAAATGTGGAGTGATCTGAGGCAGCGGATACGGTTTTTGGGGCAGCCCTTCGGCAATTGAGAGTTCATAGGTCAATTCATCTATATCTCCATGTTCAAAAAGTTTTTTTAATAATCTATTTCGCTTTTCCAATAAACGTATCTGGTTCTTTCCTGGATAGATGAGGCTCGGTGCATTTGGCAGTACGGCAAGAGTGGCACATTCTGCCCAGGATAAGTTAGAAGCATCTCTATTAAAGTATCTCCAAGCGGCAGCATCAATACCAACTACGTTGCCACCAAAAGGTGCATGACTAGCGTAAAGGTTTAAAATTTCATCTTTCGATAATCGAAATTCTAACCGTGTTGCAAGAATCAGTTCTTTTAATTTTTCAAAATAACTTCGAGATTGGCCTTTTCTAGACAGTCTAATTACTTGCTGTGTAATTGTACTTCCACCTCGTTTTACTGAACCCGAATTTACATTTTTCTTTAAAGCTTTGAAAATTGAAACTGGATTAAAGCCGGGATGCTTGTAGAAATATTCGTCTTCAAATTGAAGTATACAAGTTTTAAATTTATTGGGAATATTATCATTGGTAGGAAATCTCCACTGTCCATCATCCGCAATTTGTGCGCCCAACAAAATATCCGAAGAACTTGTAATTACTGTCGCTGTTGGATCTCTAAATAGATGTTTTGGCAAGCAGAAATAATACGCTAATAATAGGGCGATAAGCACTACTGACTTCAACTTATTTCTCTTAAAAAACCTTATTAACCTATACATGTGCTATACAAAAGCGATTATTATAACCATCTTATCGAAAAGGCAAGATAGTACACAAATTTATCTATATATTTAAACGTGAGAAAACCCTTTTTAAGTCTAAAACTAATCCTAATTTGTTGTCTTTTTATCTTTTCAGAATCCATGTTTGCTCAATTGGGATTCTGTCAGGGCAATTCTGGCGATCCGATATTTTTAGAAACATTTGGTACAGGGTTAACGGACTCCCCTTTACCTGCAGGAACAACTACATATACTTATGCCAACGGCCAAGCACCGGAAGATGGACTTTACACGGTGTCGAGTAATTCAAATTATTTTGATTGGTTTGATATTGATGATCATACACCAAATGATAATAACGGTAGAATGCTTATCGTCAATTCTGATTTCACCGCAGGTGAATTTTACAGAACCAATATCAACGGTCTCTGTGAAAATACTACTTATGAGTTTTCATCATGGCTTATTAATTTAACACCATCTACTGGCTTTTGTGGTAATAGTCAAATTCCTATAAATGTAAGGTTTGAAATTTGGGATAATACAGATACTAATTTACTGGCATCTGGAAATACGGGAGATATTTTTGGCTCAAACTCACCAAATTGGGATCAGTATGCATTGGTTTTTCAAACAGCTCCCAGTCAAACTTCAGTAATCCTAAAAATGCTGAATAATGGTTCTGGTGGTTGTGGTAATGATTTGGCAATTGATGATATCACCTTTAAAAGTTGTGGTGATTCTATTGCAGTTGCAGATACTAGCAATAATAATTCGGTAACGGTATGTAGTACCCAAGTTCCGTATTCAGAGACAATTACAGCTATGCCAGATAATGCTGTATTCAGCAATCATTTTTACCAATGGCAAATTAGTACAGATGGAACGAATTGGACTGACATAAATGGTGAAACCGGTGCATCGCTAAACATTAATAACGTAACGACGTCTGCATTCTACAGAGCAAAGGTTGCTGAGTTTCAAGGTAATTTGGATAACTCGGATTGTATTACTTTTTCTGATATTTTTCAAGTAATTATTAATCAAGCTCCAGCCCAACCAAATTTAGAATGTTGGGAAACTGCTACATTTAATGATAACACATGTAGTTGGGAAATTTCAGGAACACAACCACCTCAACCAACAAATTTAGAATGCTGGGAAGTTACTTTTTTTAATGATGCTACATGTAGTTGGGAAGTTTCTGGTATGCAACCCGAAGCGCCAACTGATTTGCTGTGCTGGCAATCTACCACATTCAATAATGAGACTTGCCAATGGGAAATTACTGGGACCCAACCTATAGAATCAAGAGATGTATTTATCAATCTGTGTCAAGACGAAATTATTGAATTAGAAGTAGAGTCGGATATTGTGAATCCGGAATATATGTGGAATAGTGGTGAAGAAACAGAATCTATTAATGTTAATAGTGCTGGTGTTTACGTAGTTGAGGTCACAAATGGCTGTTTAACTGAGATCATCACCTTTACTGTAAATGAAATTATCCCACCAGTGATTGAAACTATTGAATCAGATGGCAGTTCTATAATAGTTAACCTATTAACAGAAGGTGATTATCAATATTCCGTTGATGGCGTCAATTTTCAAAGTTGTAATGTTTTTAATAATCAACCTAGCCGATTATATACAGTTTTTGTGCGGTCTATAGAATGTGATTTTGAAGTATCTCAGGAGCACTTACATTTCTTTATCCCAAAATTTATGACGCCAAACAATGATGGTGTAAATGATTTTTTCTCTATAAATGCACTTGAATTCTTCCCATCCTCTAAGGTTTTCATTTTTGACCGCTACGGTAAGCTATTGTTCTCAGCCATAAATAGAAATATTAATTGGGATGGAACATTTAATAGTGAGGATTTACCAACATCGGACTATTGGTATCTTATAGAGATTGGTGGACAGCAATTGAGAGGGCATTTTGCATTGAAACGATAACTAAACATTACTATGCTATACCAGTAATGATAACTACTTTTCAAATTCATATTCATGCTCAACTTTACAAATTTTAACGTTATACCAATCATACCATTGCTTGCGTCCTTTTTGTTGGGCCAATAAATGTGCAGAATTAGCCTTCCAGGTTTTAATAGCTTCGAGATTTTCCCAATAACTTACGGTAATCCCAATGTGGTTACTAAGTGAAGTCGAAGTGTCGTTACGCGCAGAATCAAAACCCAAAAAACCTTTTTGTTGTTTTGCTAAACTTTCCATTTTTTCTGACATTTCTGCATAGCCTTCAATTTCTTCAGATTGTGTTGAGGTGAAAATTACGGCGTAGTATGTTTTGAGGTCTATCATTTAGTTTTATTTTTCAACAGTAATCCAACGCCCTCTATTCCGCACCAAATAATCATTATTATACATTGCTTCAGCTTGTGTACCAGGTAAATAGTAGGTGCCAAGATATGATGCATTCAGCATAACGGTAAATGTTTTGGAACCATATGTTCCTTTTGGACCTATATCAAAATAAAAATTGACGCGGTCGTCTTTAATATCCGTGTATCGTGCTTGGCTCACTGTAGTATCTCCAAAATCGGTAAAACGTGTATTTACAATATCCCAACCCGATGGAAAAATCTGTGTCAATGCTACGTCGTTAACTTTACTATTGGTAAGATTAGAAATATTCACGGTGGCGACAAAATCTTGACCTTGTTTTAATTTGGAAACTTCAATTTTATTGCCCTTTAAATCTTTATAAACTGTAGAAATTGAAAAACCACGCTGTTCGGCCAGTTCTTCGCCCAATTTTAATTTTCCTGAATTTAAAACACGCACATAAACCAAGTTATCCCGTTGATTGGTAATAACCAATTTATTATTACCATCGTTAATAAGAAGGCTGCGTTGGGCAATGGCATTCTTGGTATCAATGGTTTCGGTTTTACCGTTTATGGTATAGTTTAATTTTAGATCTTTTCCGCCATTTTTAATAACCATTTTGCCCATAGCCAATAGGCTATAAGCAGTGGTTTGGGTACTCATCCATTGGTTACTCGATAAATCCTTGGCAATTGTTTTAGCTAAATCATAAGCTTTATCGTTACCAGTAATAATCATGGTTTCCAATGCCATAGCTCTATTTCTATCGACTGAACCGTAGGTGTAATTATCAGAATTTGGAGAAGAAAAATTAATATTTGCAGTTCTTGAAATGGCTTCACTCGCTTCGTTTTGTCCTACGAGTGCGTATGCTGCTGCCAATCGCCATTTGGCTTCATTAGAAATTTCATCAAACTCTCTTAATCTATTCATACTTGCCAAGTCTGCACTGCCAGCTAATGCTAATGTATATAGTCGATAGGCTTGGGCCAAATCTGAATGATAAATGCGATAACTAGGTCTCCAATTTCTCGCCGCTTGTTTCTGATAGGCAATCCAGTTACTCTTAAAAGTAAGAGGGAGTACAAACCCTTTTTTCTCAGCTTCAATCATAAAATGCCCGGCATAACTCGTACTCCAGTCGTTGGCTGAATTCTCTCCAATCCAATAGCTCATAGCGCCATTAGGTTGTTGAAATTGTCCCAAACGTTTGATGCCATTTTCGATATTATTTTGGATTTCCTGTTTTTTCTTTGATGTCAAATCAAACATATCTGGCAGAAACAATTGCGGAAATACACTTGATGTAGTTTGCTCCAAACAACCGTGTGGATAACGGATTAAATATTGCAATCGTTTAGTAAAATCCATTGGTGGCAAGGTTGAATATTCTACCGTTGCAGAATTTGTACCTGCTACACCAAATGTTGTGATCTCAATAGTTTTTTTAGTATTTGCGTCGAGTTCGTTATCAATAACTCGTGATGTTATTGGGTTTGGATTTTCTACGTCAATTTCAACTTTGTAAGTGGAGCGTTCGCCATTTCCTTGGGCAACAACTTCTACCGTATTGATACCTTTTGCTTGCGAGACGTCCAATTCAAAATACGCCATTTTTTCATCTGGTTTATTAAATTGAAGTGTTTGCGAAGCTTCACCTTTTATAGTAATTCCATCACTCGTCTTTAAAGACAGATTGACGTTTTTCACTTTGTTTTCCATGGCAAAAACCGTAATGGGAAGTGTTACTTTTTCGCCTGGACTCAACTTTCTGGGAAGCGTAGCCAAAACCATTAACGGCTTTTTAACTTGTACCGATTTTTCTGCACTTCCGTAAGCCTCAGCATTATTATTTCCTGCTACAACCATCGCTCTAACGGCTCCGATATAATTGGGCATTTTAAGTTGATGCGTTTTGGTTTCACCTTTATTTAAAAGAAATGGGCCTAAATAGGTCACTACGGGTTTAAAACGGTTGGCTTTTTTGTTCTTGCCTGCAGCAGCACTGCCGTCACCACCAATAGCAAAAACTTGATCAATACTGCCTGAATATGCTCCAATTACATCATCAAAAATATCCCAAGTTTTTACACCTAAGGCTTCACGAGCGTAAAACTTATCCCAAGCATTTGGTGTTTTAAATCGGGTCAAATCCAACAAGCCTTCCTCAACGACAGCTATAGTATAAGTCATAGTTTTATCGCTTTTTTCTGAAATTTTAATTTCATAGGATTCCTCAGGTCTTATGACGTCTGGCATTTGTAATTGAGGTTCTAATTTAGTTCTAGGATTTTCTACCATCATAGGAATGACGCCATATAATCTAATCGGTAAATCGTTGGCCGTAATCGCATGAGGCTGTAGTAAAGAAATATTGATAAAAACGTTTGGTGCCATTTTTTCGGTCACGGGTATGTCTACTGTAGTTTCACCAGGTTTGGTTTTTATCCATTGGTGTTGTAATACTTCGGTGCCGTTTTCAATACTTACTAGGGCTCTGCCTTCACTGCCAGAAGGAAACGTAAGTTTTGCAATTTCGCCCACAATGTAATTTTCCTTGTCGGTTGAAAACACCAGCATTTTTGCTGCTTCCTTATCTGTCGATGGCGTATTCTGCCACCAGTTTTTGTAAAAATAAGCAGTTCTACCTGTAGCGTGCCCACTCACAGGATCTGTAATTCTAATGAGGTATCTTCCACGTTCGTTTTCCGGAATATTGAGTTTAAAATTCGCTTTTCCACGGTTATCGGTATTTACTATAAATTCTTGGACAGGTCTGTGGAAATTGCTGGACACATAGCTGGCTAAATCATCATAAGAAGAATTCCACCACCAACGCCATTCAATTTTATAGACTTTTATCTCTACATTTTCGCGTTTAATTGGCTGTCCTTTTGCATTGACCGTTGCTAAATTAAAGGTGTGATTTTCATCCGTAAAAAAGGAACCGTATCTACTTCCTTCGGGCGAACGTAACCCAACAAAACTTTCATATGGTGCATAAGGCATTGTAAAAGCATCTAAGGAAAAATCACCTCCATTTTCAAATGCACGGACTAAAAATTGTGCGCTCAACATACCAGGTGCATTTTTTCCGATATTTAATTTTGAACTCATTATCGCATTTCCATTAGCATCGAGACTACCGTCAAATACATTGGTTTCTTCGGAGTTGAATTTTCTAGTTGGGTCACTAAAAACGTAGTCTTTATAGTTGTCAAAAGTTGTATAGGCATTTGTGAACTTAACTTTTACCTCGGCCTTTAAATTTTTTGCAGGTGCACCGTGGAGCCATGTTACTTTGAGATCTCCCTGTAATGGCTCATTATTGGTTAAAATTTTATTCTCAAAATCAATTTTAATTTTTAATCGATTAGGCTTTACGGTTTCAACCTTTAATGATTTTGAAAATGAAGCACCACCAACCGATACTTTTGCGTTGTAATTACCTGTTTTGTAGTCTTGCGAAGTTGGCACTTTAAAATCATAAAAATTGTTGATGTTGTCAATGGAAATTTTTCTGTAAACCAATTTTCCAACAGGATCTGTGATTTCAAGTTTTACGGGATGGTGTTTAGGTAGTTTATTGTCATTATCGTTCAGAACAAATGTTAAAAACAAACTGTCACCAGGTCGCCATACCCCTCGCTCGCCGTAGATATATCCTTTGAGTCCACGCTCTAAACGATTTCCTGAAACGTCAAATTTGCTTAATGACAGTGAGTTACCTTCTTGAAGCTTTAAATAACTAACGCGTTTCGCTTTTGAAACAATGGCAAAAGCGGCCCTGTTTTTCACATCAATTTCTACTATGCCTTCACTGTTACTCACTCCGTCGGCCAGTTTTTGTTGCTGAAAATTGAACAACTGCACTTTAGCTCCACGTTCTGGTTCAGTTGTAATAATATTTGTGATTGCAAATAAATAAGTGTTGTCATTTCCCTGTTTGGCGATAACACCCAGATCTGAACTTAAAATATTTTGCGAAACAACACTGTTGCTCTCATAGTTAAAATAGGAATCCGTACATGGATTTTCTCGGTCCCTCCATCTGTAATTCTGGTTGCGGTAACTATAGGTTAGGTTGTCCCAATAGCGCTCTTCACGTAATTCTTCGTCATCTTCTGAAATTTCATCGTAAGCAAAATAGTCTTCTTCGTAATATTCCTCATATTCATCATTTTCAATGTTGGTGACTTCTGCAATTGAATTGCAGTCGTACAACGAATAATCCCTTTTAAAACTTAATTCCACACGGTAAATTGATCCAGGATGGGCATTAAGATATTTTGAAAGATCAATGCTGTAGGCTTTCCATTTTCCAGTATTTTGAATTTCGTCATGAATCAAGGTTATCGTTTCCTTTGCAATGCGACGGCCTACTTTTTTAATAGAATATTGGTCGTTACTGCTCAGATTGTTATCCTGAAGAAATTGAAGCACATTGTCTTCATATATTTTAATGATTCTAACATCAACTTTACTCAGATTTACAGCTTCAAAATTGAATTTTAGATCTTTTGAATTTGGTAAAATTATACCATTACTTATTAAACGAACCTGTGGTTTTAGAGCTTCAAATAGAAATACCTCTGAAAGAGCTTTTTTTAGTTTATAATTGTCAGTGCTTTTGATGCCCGTGAAAACGTCTACCTGAATATCACCTACTAACTTGGTGTCTGGATATACTTTTAGAACATTGCCATCTACAATATATTTTGGGTTTTTAACACCTTGTATGGTTACCAACCCAGCAAAATTCTGCTGTTTATCAATAGGATCTGAAAAGTTGATGGAAAGAAATTGTTCTGGTGACTGAAAGACTTCAGTGTCTACTATAGTAAAATTATTTTTTCCTGGAATTGTAAGAGTGTTCTCTCCTTTATTTTCTGAATTTATTGCATTTCCATCCCACTGTATTTCAACTTTACTATTATCAACAAAGCGTTTAATATTATCAATTTTAAATTCAAAATATTTTGAACGACTTTGAGCTTCATTCCAAACCAGTTCCAATGTGTTTTCATCTTGAAATGCTGAGACTAATTTTTTGGCATCTTCTAATGAAATAACATCAGCGGACTGTAAACGGGCAGTTAGGTATTGCAATTCTTTTGAGTAAGATTGAAGGTTGCCAGTCGTTATATTAAAACTTGGTGTAATGGTTTTAAATTGAAATGTGTAATCTTCATAACCCTCGGGCATGGAATTATAGATTTCATTGAGTTGAACCGTGATTGTATATTCAGTTGATGGTTCCAATGGCTCGTCGGGTGTAAAAACTAAGGTGTTTTTGTTGAGCGCTTTTAATTTTCCTTGAACATGAGGTGTGATTTTAATAAAATCAGCATCTAATTCCTGCTCGCTCTCCCAGCCTTTTACTGAATTTGCAAAATTAATTTTTATGGGATCAACAACTGAAACCAACCCGGAAGTAGTGTAGTTTATATAATCTCGAAACTTGAAAATGTTATCAGTTTCAACAGGCTTTTTTTTACAAGAATAAATTAAAATAAAAAGGAGTACAAAAACAAGGTGTTTATTGATGCGCATGGTAACAGGGTATTAATAAGTAAAAATAGTAACGAAAAAAATGGATAGGGACATTCTTGTTAAATAAGTACGTGGGTTTTTTGTGGTTTAGTCTGTTGTTAGAAGTTAAAAAAAATATAAATTTTGTTATTGTGAGCTAAAACGAAAAATCTCAAAAGTTAAGCTATTAAGCTTTTCTCATGAGATTTCTCGGTATAGCGGTTTATCGAAATGAAAAATTACTTCTCATAAATCCCAACCGTTAGCTCACCTTTATCATTCATTTTTGCACGGTACATACCAGCGGTATTAAATTCCATAACGATATTACCAGTTTTATCTAAAGCAATAATTCCTCCAGTGCCTCCTAAATTTGTAAGTTTATTTTGAATAACTTCTTTTGAAGCTTCTTCCAAAGAAACACCTTTGTACTCCATCATAGCAGAAATATCATAAGCCACTTGCCCACGAATAAAATACTCACCCCAACCAGTACTAGATACAGCACACGTCGCATTATTGGCATAAGTCCCAGAACCGATGATTGGTGCATCACCAATTCTACCATAACGTTTGTTGGTCATGCCACCCGTAGAAGTGCCAGCAGCAAGATTTCCATTTTTGTCTAATGCAGCGCAACCAACAGTACCGTATTTTGAGTCTTTAATTAATGGGTCGTAGAATGCTGTTTTATCGTCGTGGTCCAATTCTACTTTTTCTCTGTCTTTTGCTCGTTTTAATGAATTGAATCGGTTTTCGGTATAGAAATATTCTGGTTCAACTGTTGTTATACCTTGCTCCTTTGCAAAGGTTTCTGCACCTTTTCCTGAGAGCATCACATGTTCGGATTTTTCCATGACAGCACGAGCTAAATTAATTGGGTTTCTAACCGTGGTGGTTCCAGCAGAAGCTCCTGCATTTAACGTCTTGCCATCCATGATTGAGGCATCAAGTTCATTGGTTTCAGCATTGGTGAATACTGCACCCTTACCAGCATTAAAGAGCGGCGAGTCTTCCATGACATTGATGGTTTTTTCGACTGCATCTAGACTGCTTCCACCATTTTTAAGTATTTCATAACCCACTCTAATGGCTTCTTCAAGTTTGGCTTGGTATTCGGCCTCACGCTCTGGAGTCATATTTTCTTTTAAAATTGTACCAGCTCCTCCATGGATAACGATCGCGAATTCTTGTCTTTTGTCTTCAGACATTTCAGCAGATTCATTTTGAGATGGAGTATCTGATTTTGATTGGTTTTCACACGAAAAACAGATTAATAAAAGTAGAAATAATGGAATGATTTTTTTCATAATAAATTAGATTTTACAAGTGCCTTAAAGTTACATTTTTAGACGACTTGGTTCAAGCAAAACCAACAAATTATTAGTAACTTCGCATAAAATTTCAATAATTCATAAAAATTAAGCAAATATGGAAGCAGTAGCTACCGATTACGGAATAAAAGAAGCCTTAGACCAGTTAGGTGTTAAAGATATAAACAATGGAACGTCAACAGGTTCCAATAACTTTTCCAATGGTGAAGTTATTGAATCTTATTCTCCTGTAGATGGACAATTAATAGGCAAGGTTAAAACCACCACCAGAGCAGACTATGATAAGGTAATGGATGCAGCGACCAAAGCTTTTAAATCTTGGCGCGATATACCAGCTCCGCAGCGTGGAGAAATTGTACGCCAGTTTGGAAATAAGTTGAGAGATCTAAAAGAGCCACTTGGTAAATTGGTTTCTTATGAAATGGGTAAATCTTTGCAAGAAGGTTACGGTGAAGTACAAGAAATGATTGATATCTGTGATTTTGCGGTCGGTTTGTCGAGACAATTAAATGGGCAAACAATTCCGTCTGAAAGACCAGGACACGTAATGCGAGAACAGTGGCACCCAATTGGTGTGGTAGGTATTATTTCGGCATTTAATTTCCCTGTAGCCGTTTGGGCTTGGAACACAGCCTTAGCATGGATTTGTGGAGACGTTTGTGTTTGGAAAGCTTCGGAAAAAGCACCTTTATGCTCAATTGCTTGCCAAAACATCATTGCAGGTATTTTAAAAGAAAATAATATGCCTGAAGGTATTTCATGTATTATAAATGGCGATTATAGAGTTGGTGAATTTATGACTACGGACTCTAGAATACCGTTAGTGTCTGCTACAGGATCTACCAGAATGGGACGGATTGTCGGCAAAACCGTGGCAGAGCGTTTTGGTAAGTCTTTGTTGGAATTAGGAGGAAATAATGCCATCATTATTACACCCACTGCAGATTTAAAAGTAGTGGTGCCAGGTGCTGTTTTTGGCGCGGTTGGTACGTGTGGACAACGCTGTACAAGTACACGACGATTGATTATCCATGAGTCAGTTTACGACAAAGTTAGAGACGCCATAGTTGGTGCTTACAAACAAATAAAAATTGGAAATCCGCTAGATGAAAACTATCACGTAGGACCGTTAATTGACAAAGACGCAGTTGACACTTATTTGGCTGCGATTGAAAAAGCAAAAGCCGAAGGTGGGAATGTTTTAGTAGAAGGTGGTGTTTTAGAAGGAGAAGGTTATGAAAGTGGCTGCTATGTAAAGCCAGCCATTATTGAAGCTGAGAATGATTATGAAATTGTACAGCACGAAACGTTTGCACCAATTTTATACTTAATGAAATATTCTGGTGATGTAGAAAATGCTATTGAGAAGCAAAATGGAGTGGCACAAGGATTATCCTCGGCCATTATGACCAATGAAATGAAAGAAGCTGAAAAATTCCTTTCATATGCAGGTTCAGATTGTGGTATTGCTAATGTTAATATAGGAACCTCAGGTGCTGAGATTGGAGGCGCTTTTGGTGGCGAAAAAGAAACAGGTGGTGGTCGAGAATCTGGCTCAGATGCTTGGAAGGTTTATATGAGAAGACAAACCAACACGGTTAACTATTCGGATGAATTGCCATTGGCGCAAGGGATAAAATTTGATCTCTAAACCATTCTTTAATATTTTAGTTCTAAAAGCCGTTTCTAGAGATTCGGCTTTTTTTGTTTCATACCGAAATGTTAAAATCTTAATTAAACGTTTTCGTCATTAAAGGGTCTTAGTTAATATGAAACGTCAAGAACTTCAACATTTATATTGGAGAGCCGGTTTTGGTCTACAGCCTGATATCTCTAAAACTTTCGACAAAAAGAGAATGAAGGTTGTTGATACGCTTTTTAAAGATTCCAAAACTATAACTCCACTTGAATTGAACTTGTCATATTTTAAAAATATTACACGTTCCGATTTAAAAGATGATCCAAAATTTGCAGCTGATGTAAGAGCAAAATCCAGAAAAAAAGTTTTGGAGCTCAATTACGCTTGGATAGAACGAATGGTCAACCCAAAAGAATTGCTCAGGGAAAGAATGACGTTATTTTGGGCCAATCACTTTGTATGTCGTGATAATAATGTGATATATATTCAGCAATTCAATAATACGTTACGAGAACATACATTAGGTAATTTTAGGGATTTTGTAAAAGCTGTTTCAAAGGAAGCTGCGATGTTAGGTTACCTAAATGGCAAACAAAATCGAAAGGGTAAACCCAATGAAAATTTTGCACGCGAACTTATGGAACTCTTCACTTTGGGTGAAGGCCATTATTCTGAAGTTGATATTAAAGAAAGTGCACGTGCATTTACAGGGTATAACCACGATTACGGCGGAACATTTCGCTTAATAAAAAGCCAGCACGATTACGATTCAAAAACGTTTTTCGGGAAAACAGGTGATTTTTCTGGCGACGATATTATCGATATAATTTTAGAAGAAAGGCAGGTCGCTCAGTTTATTTCGAATAAGATTTACCGCTATTTTGTGAATCCAATTCCGAATAAAAATCATATCAATGCCATGGCAGATGTGTTTTACAAAGACTATAACATTGAAAATCTCATGCGATATGTGTTTATGTCAGATTGGTTTTATGATGAAAAAAATATTGGTGCTAAAATTAAATCGCCTATTGAATACTTTGTAGGAATTGTGAATACTGTTCCTGTAAAATTTGAAAGAGAGAGAGATATTATAAGGCTTCAGAGGATATTGGGTCAAACCCTTTTAGACCCACCAAATGTAGCTGGTTGGAAAGGTGATAAAGCGTGGATTGACGCTAACACCATTATGTTGCGTCTCAAATTGCCTTCGATATTACTTAATAATGCTTTCATCTCTTTAAAGGTAGAAGGCGATTTTAGTGAAGATTTTAAGGAAAAGTATTTCGAAAGACGTAAAGGTAAATTGCCTTTTAAAACTATACCCAACTGGGATGCCTTTTCAAAAAGTTATAAATCTGTTGAGACGGAAGAATTGGCTTCCTATATAATACAAGGTAATATTAATGACGGAACTATTGCATACGTCAATACGCTGAATAAAAAATCGAAGCAAGACTTCTGCATTCAACTCATGTCGTTGCCAGAATATCAAATGTGTTAATACCATAATTATGGACAGACGTAAATTTTTAAAAAGTTCCTCATTAGCGAGTACTATGTTGTTGGTGCCAAGTTTTGTTAAGGCTTTAGAGTCTGTGGCTACTGAGCGGTTGGGTTACAAACGCTTGGTAATAGTACAGTTGGCAGGAGGTAACGATGGGCTTAATACTATCATACCGCATAACAACGATATTTATTACAATTCCAGACCAAGGTTGGCTATAAACCAAGATATTATAAAATTGAATGACGATTTAGGTTTCCACCCAAGTTTGGCACCTTTAAGACCTCTGTTTGATAATGGAGAACTTTCAATTTTAAATAACGTTGGGTATCCAAATCCCGTACGTTCTCATTTTAGATCCATGGATATATGGCAAACTGCAAGTGGTTCAGATGAATATTTACAAAGCGGTTGGCTAGGAAGATATATGGATTTGCATGGCAAAAAACCATATAATGCCATGGAAATGGACGAGCAATTGAGCTTGGCCATGAAAGGGGAACATTTTAATGGTTTAGCCACCAATGATTATCGTGTGCTATACAACACATCGAAAGATCCATATTTTAATAACGTAGTTAATCATTATAATGATGCGCATTTGAGCGAACATAATTTGGGTTATTTATACCAAACTATGATTGAAGCCAAATCTTCGGCCAAGTATATATACGAGAATACAAAGATTAATCTTTCTCAAGAGGACTATCCTCAAAATCTGTTTGCGAGACAGTTAAAGAATGTGGCACAATTTATAAATTCAGGATTGGAAACAAAGGTGTTTTACACGTCACTTGGTGGTTTTGATACACACGCCAATCAACCTAACAGACAAAAAAGATTACTGTCTCAATATGCTGATAGTGTTTCGGCCTTCGTAAAGGATTTAAAACGAAACGAGAGTTTTGAGGATACATTAATATTTACTTTTTCAGAATTTGGAAGACGTGTAAAACAAAATGCGGCCAACGGTACTGATCACGGAGCAGCAAATAATATTTTCATTATTGGTAAAAATCTAAAGTCAGCTGGATTTTACAACAACTTAGCAAGCCTCAAAGATTTGGATGACAACGGAGATATAAAATTCGAAATTGACTTCAGACAAGTTTATGCGACTATTCTCAAAAGTTGGATGGGAGTTTCTACAGAAGGTATTATTGCCTCACCACAACAAAGCCTCAATTTTATTTAAAAAAATAAACCTTGTTCCAATGCCGAATCTTTATCGGGAGAAACAAGGTTATATAATTGATTAATAGCACTTCAAAGATGCATATTTATTATTTAGTGACTTGATTTTTTTGATGAATGGTTAAAAAAAATGTATAACTGGTATGCTTTTAATTCTAATCTCGATAAGTTGCAAAAATTGTCGGTAAATTTTATAAGAGCCCTGACGATTAGCTGTATTTCACTTTACGTAAAATTCTAATGGTTTCTTTGTAGGATTGATATAAAATTTCGCTCTCGTTTCTGATGTAAGGCTTGGCAGCTTCCAATTTTAAAAGCGCATCATCGAACCTATTGAGATAACAAATGAGATAACTTGAAGCTAGATTTTTTAAATCGGCAGTCTCATTTTTGTTAAGTGATAGGCTTTTTTCAAGTTTTTCTAAAATAGAATTATTAGCATTATAAATATGGTGCAACACTCGTTTGTCGAATTGTGGTGGTTGAAAAATCAAATCTGCCGATATGGAATAGTTGGCGTTATTATCAAAATGAATCGTAGTTTCTTCTAATTTATAATATTTATAAGACTGATAAAGTCCAAGCCGTACATACTCAATTATTTTGAAGGAATCTTCGGTATAGGAAATTGAAACTTCATCTAATGCAGAATAGAATAGACGGACCTGTTCGTTAATGAGCTCAATATCCACACGAGAAAAAAACACTTCATCTTTAACCTGCTTCTTTTGTCCGGACCAGCACAGTACAAAATACTCTTTAAAAACTTGGTACTGTGGATTAAAATCTTGCCGTTTGTTCAGAAAATCAAACACACCATCCAAAGTCAGCTGAATATTGTTTTGAGCATGATTTTCAATTGCTGCAACAATTTTTGAGTTGACATCCTTCACCTCAATATCAAAAACCTTTGGCATACTAATGCTGCCGTCCCTAAAGAAAACGGAGCCGCCATAATATTTCCATATATTTTTTCTTAGTGAAGTAATTTTATCAATTGGCCTAATGGTCACCAATCCAACTACTTTATCGTCTGGTAAATGAGGAAAAGGGATGTTTTCGTATTGTACAATCGGTGGATTTGTTAAGTAAGCATTGATGAGGTTCTGAATTTTGCTATCATCAAAAAAATCAACTCCTACAATGTTATTATCTTCGTCCTCAACACCAATTACGATGTAAGAATTATTTTTTGGGTTACTGTTAGAGAGCGCACAGATATGTTTCAAAAACTTGGCTTTGCCCTCTTTAAAACTAATGTCAATTTTTCGCTTTTTGTCATAAAAACTGTTCTCATCGTTGTGAGATAGTAGGTTTTTTATGAGAAGCCTTTTGTTAATCATAGCTGTCAATCCTGGGAAAGCAGATGTCTCCTTAAAGTAATTCTATTTCCTTTAGCAAATTTTCTCTAGCTTGGTATTCAAACTTTAATCTATAAGCTTTTGTAAAATACAACGTTTCTCGATCTAAAAAATGACGAAGCACTTTTTTTCGACCCAGTTTATATATAAAATCTGGGTAGATTTTATATTCTTTTCTTATTTGATGCGTATAATTTTTATAGGTTTCCCAATCAGCTCCAAGTATTGATAAATCAAAATCCAGGAGAAATGCATTATCTTGATTGTTATCCAAAACTATTTGATGCTTTTTGGTTGAAATAATCAATTTCTGAACGTTTTCTCTTCGTTTTTCTTCAATATTCAATTTTTTTAAAGCTTTTTTGGCAAAAAGCCCACTTTTTTCTTCGTTGTCCTTTTTGGTTGATTTATAAATGATATCATGGTACCAAATTGAAAAAACTAAAACGTCAAAATCTTCTATAACAGATTTGTGCTCTTCGGCTTGTAAAAGCATATTTTGAATATGATAAAGATTGTGATAGTATCTATTATTTGAAGTGTAGTGTTTCAAAATCTCGTCCCAAAATGTAATTGTAATTTTTTCATCTTCAGCATATTTTGAAGATAAATTAATCCATTTAGATCTGAGTTGAGCAATCATATCATTTCTCACAAAAGTGGAAATCACTATATTTTAATTTTTTTTCACAATTGTAGAACTTGCCTGAGCTGTACAAAACATCAAAACATCAGCAATATTAACATGGGCAGGTCTGGACACTGCAAAATAGATGACTTCAGCCACATCTTCTGCCTGCAAGGCTTTGTAGCCTTTGTAAACGCCATCGGCTTGCTTTCCTCCTTTAAATCGGACATCTGAAAATTCAGTTTCAACAAGTCCTGGATTGACGGCGCCTACCTTAATACCGTATGGATTGAGGTCTATCCGCATGCCTTCAGTTATAGCCAAAACTGCATGTTTACTGGCACAATACACATTGCCTTTTGGATATACTTCCTTGCCTGCTGATGAACCAATATTGATTATGTGTCCTACTTTGCGTTTTGTCATATTGGGAATTACACTTTTACTTACATAAAGTAAACCCTTAACATTAATGTCCATCATGGCATCCCAATCATCCAAACTTCCATTTTCTATTGGATCTAATCCATGGGCATTACCAGCATTATTTATTAAAATATCAATATCTTGAAATTCTGTAGGCAAAGAAGCAATTGCTTCCAATGTTTTTTCTCGGTCACGTACATCAAAATTTAAAGTATGTACATCGACTTTTTTGGAGAGCTCTTTTTTAATTTTATCCAAACGTTCTTGACGTCGGCCGCACAAGATTAAATTGATACCTTGTTTTGCGAATTCTTGAGCTGTAGCTTTGCCAATTCCGCTGGTTGCGCCTGTAATTAATGCTGTTTTCCTCATAGTTCAGTCATTCCTGCGCATGCAAGAATCTAAAATTTTATGTTGATTATATACTTTCATCTGTACTTGGACTGCCAAGTCAATCAAGGCACCTTATGACCTTGGGCAGCTACTAAAATCAAGAACCAATCTTCTAGTTCAAGTTCAATTTTTGTAGCATGCATGGCTTGTTTTAACCGCTCCTTATTCGTGGTTCCGACAACTGGATGTATCCCAGCAGGATGTTTCAAAATCCAAGCTAATATCAATTGGTCTTCTGTAGCATTGTATTTATCCATCAGTTCACCAAGTTGCTTATGGATTCGTCGAGTCTTTTCGTTATCTTCTTTAAATACGATTCCCAACGGCGACCAAGCCATTGGTTTAATGCCACAGGTTTTTATATAATCCAAAGTACCATCATGCATTGCGGAATGTTGAGTCAACGAAAATTCAATTTGGTTAACGTCAATATCAGTTCGCAAACCAATCATTTCCATTTGGGATGATGTAAAATTGGAGACGCCAAAATCTTTTATTTTTCCGTCCTTCTTTAATATAGTAACGGCTTCTGCAATTTCCTCGGCAACCATAAGAGGGCTTGGTCTGTGAAGCAGTAATAAATCCAGATACTCGGTGTTGAGATTTGTTAAGGATGCTTCAACCGAACAAATAATATAGTCTTTACTATAATCATAATGCTTTACTTTATTGTTACGGTTGTCGCTCATGTACTGAATACCACATTTAGAAATTAGCTCAATCGATTCACGTTCAATTCCCGAGTCTTTAAAAGCATTTCCAAAATGAGCTTCAGTGGTGTAGGCGCCGTAAATATCTGCATGATCAAAAGTGGTAATGCCAAGAGATGTGCAATGGTGTATCAGCGCATCCATTTCTTTTTTTGAAAGTTGCTTGCCCCAACTTCCCCAAGTCATGGTACCTGCAATTATTCTAGAATATTTCAAAGGTTAGTATGTTTACAAAAAGGTTAATAGCAATTGTTGCATAAAAATAGTTAAAACTTTGCAACTGAATTGTGAAGCCCTATTTTTAACCAATTGTTAACAGCAATACAAGAATAATTTTAACAATTTGCAACACTTTAAAAATTACTAAAAAATAGTTTTGCTATTAAACTCATAAATATGGAAGAAACGAATACAGTTGACATTAAGTCAATTAATGAAAAGATTGAAAAAGAAAGTGCGTTTATAGACTTGCTTACGTTTGAAATGAATAAGGTCATCGTAGGTCAAAAACACATGGTAGAGCGTTTGTTGATAGGTTTACTTGGTCAAGGTCATATTTTACTGGAAGGTGTTCCGGGATTAGCAAAAACCTTAGCGATTAACACGCTTTCAAAAGCAATTGATGCAAGTTTCAGCAGAATACAATTTACACCAGATTTATTACCTGCCGATGTGGTCGGTACATTGATTTATAATATAAAAGAAAACGACTTTTCGATAAAAAAAGGCCCGATTTTTGCCAACTTCGTTTTGGCAGATGAGATTAACAGAGCACCTGCAAAAGTGCAGTCGGCTTTATTAGAAGCCATGCAGGAAAAGCAAGTGACCATTGGTGATGAGACTTTTATACTGGAAAAACCGTTTTTGGTTATGGCAACTCAAAACCCTGTTGAACAAGAAGGTACCTATCCGTTACCGGAAGCACAAGTTGATCGTTTTATGCTAAAAACTGTTATTGATTATCCAAAGTTAGATGAAGAGCAACTCATTGTAAGGGCCAATTTAAAAGGCAGTTACGATAAGGTAAATCCAGTGGTTTCAACCAAGCAGATTCTCACGGCACAAGAAGCAGTAAGAGAAGTGTATATGGATGAAAAAATCGAAAAATATATTCTCGATATTGTTTTCGCTACACGTTATCCTGAAAAATATAAACTTCCAGATTTAAAGCCATTAATTTCATTCGGAGCATCACCTCGAGGAAGTATCAACTTGGCAACAGCGGCAAAATGCTATGCTTTCATCAAGCGCAGAGGTTATGTGATTCCAGAAGATGTGAGAGCCATCGTTCATGACGTTTTGCGCCACAGAATAGGGATTACTTACGAAGCCGAAGCCGAAAATATCACGTCAGAGGATATCATTAACAAAATTGTTAATGTGATTGAGGTACCATAAAATCAGTAAAAAAGTAATCAGTAGGCAGTAAGCAGTCGCTTTCTGTTTACTCGAAAACTGACTGCAAACTGAAGACTGCAAACTGCAAACTGGATCATGGACACTAAAGAACTTCTTAAAAAAGTACGAAAAATAGAAATCAAGACACGTCGGTTGTCTGATCATATTTTTGGTGGCGAGTATCACTCGACCTTCAAGGGTCGTGGTATGACTTTTTCTGAAGTCCGACAATACCAATTTGGTGACGATGTGAGAAACATAGATTGGAACGTCACAGCACGTTACAATGAACCATACATCAAGGTTTTTGAGGAAGAACGAGAACTCACAATGATGCTAATGGCAGATGTGTCTGGTAGTAAATTATTTGGTACGCAAAATCAGTTTAAAGATGAAATTGTAACTGAAATTGCAGCGACGTTGGCATTTTCGGCAACGCAAAATAATGATAAGATAGGTTTGATTTTATTTTCAGATGAAATTGAACTTTACATTCCTCCAAAAAAAGGGAGGTCCCATGTGCTTAGAATTATAAGGGAATTGTTAGAATTTAAACCAAAAAGCAAAAAAACAAATGTGGCTGAAGCGTTGAAGTTTCTTTCAAACGTGATGAAGAAAAAGGCAATTGTATTTGTGCTTTCAGATTTTATAGCAGACGATTACAAACAAAATTTAAAAATTGCTGCAGGGAGACACGACATTACAGGCATAAGAGTTTACGATAAGCATGAAGAAGCCATCCCGAATTTAGGTATGGTTCAAATGGAAGATGAAGAAACTGGAGAATTGCTTTTGGTCAACACGGCATCCAAAAAAGTGAGACAGAATTACAGTAGATTCTATAACGAAAAAGTAGATTATTTCAAGGACAGCTTTACAAAATCTGGGGCAGGAGCTATCAATTGCAGAGTTGATGAAAGCTATGTAAAAAAGTTGTTGGGTTATTTTAAACGAAGAGGATAAACGAATAATGAATTACGAATTACGAAATAAGAATTTGAAAGCCGGCAAACTCAGAACTATAGTTTTGTCTTTTCTCTTTGTACTTTGTTCTTTGATTTCTTTTTCCCAGGTTAAAACTGAAGTTGATACCACTAAGATTAGAATCGGAGAGCAAATCGATTATAAAATAAATGTTGAAGCAGATTCATCATTATTGGTTGTATTTCCAGAAGGTCAAACCTTCATGCCTTTGGAAATGGTGGAAGCATTGCCAATAGATACCACTAGAAAAGACGCCAAGTTCCTGCTTTCAAGATTATATAAATTAACACAATTTGATTCAGGATCATATACCATTCCGCGTCAAAAAATCATTATTGCAGAAAAGCCATTCTTCACGGATTCGCTTAAAATTGAAGTCAACACCATTGAAGTCGATACGACAAAGCAAAAACTTTACGACATCAAACCCATCATTGAAGTCGACAAAAGCATGGGTAATTGGTGGAAATGGTTATTGGATATTTTAGCTGCCATCGCATTAGTTGCCTTTTTATTGTATTGGTTTATTTGGCGAAAGAAACCACTTACCGAAGAAGAACAAATTGCATTGTTGCCACCGTACGATCGTGCAAAATTAGCATTACAAAAATTGGATGAGAGCCATTATCTTCAAGATTATAAGATGAAGGAATATTATTCCGAATTAACCTTCATCATCAGAAAATATCTCGACGAGAAAGTATATGACCGTGCGTTGGAAAGCACCACGGACGAATTGATTTCAAGATTACATTTATTAAAAGATGGCAATCAAATTAAGCTAAGCAAAGATGACATCAATAATATCGAAACCATCTTTAAGCGTGCGGATTTAGTAAAATTTGCCAAGTCGTCACCAGATGTAGCTTTGGCGGAAATCGACAGAAAAACCATTGACGTAGAGATTGACCAAGTCAAAGAGGCTCTGCCAGAACCTACGGAAGAAGAAAAATTACTGGACCAACAATATAAAGAAGAACAAGAGCGAAAGCAGAAACGAAATAAGGTCATCATCACGGTTGCCATTTCCCTGTTTTTAGTTATTGCGACAATCGTTGGTTTTGGAATCAAGTATGGTTTCAGCTATGTTAAAGACACAATTATTGGTCACGAAAGTAAAGAATTATTAGAGGAAGACTGGGTAAAAAGTGCTTATGGATATCCACCAGTTTATATTGAAACACCTAGAGTTTTAAGACGTATTGAGGTGGAATTGCCAGATGAAGCACAACAGCAAATGCGCATGACGACTTTTGCTTATGGAACTTTATTAGATGTTTTTAGTGTTACGATTAATACAACGACACTAAAAGTTCCGAATCAAAAAGAGCAAACTGCAGAAACAGAAAATCCGACTTTTGATTTAGTAAAGGTTTCAGAAGAAACCATTAAAGGGTTTGAGGCAAAAGGAATTACAGATATCACGGTAAAACGAGAGAAGTTTACAACGCCAAATAAAGCTGAGGGCTTAAAAACATTTGGTACTATGAATATAAACACACCAACTTCAAACAATGGTACCGATGCTAAATATATATTGCTTTGTTTTTCAAATGCCAATGTGCTTCAGCAAATTGTAATTACATATCCGGAGGATGATATTTACGCAGATGAAATGGTAGAACGTATTGTTAATTCAATCGAACTGAATCCAGAAGTGCCTCAACAAGAAGAAAGAGAATAATGCTAGAGAATATAGAATTTTTAAATAAAGGTTTTTTCTGGTTGTTGCTATTACTACCACTCGCTGTAATTTGGTATGTGGTAAAGCGAAATAGCCAAACGGCAGAACTAAAAATGTCCAGCCTTAAAGGTTTTAAAACGACATCTTCTGTTTGGTCAAAGCTAAAACACGTATTGTTTGCGTTGCGATTAATTGCTCTCGCGCTATTAATTACAGCGTTGGCAAGACCAAGAACAGTAGATGTATCCACACGAACCAAAACCACAAGTGGTATTGATATTGTAATGGCAATTGACGTTTCGGCAAGTATGTTGGCAAAAGATTTACGTCCCAACCGATTAGAAGCCTTAAAGGAAGTCGCAGCAGATTTTATCAATGGCAGACCAAATGACAGAATTGGCTTAGTAGAATACGCTGGAGAAGCCTATACAAAAACACCGATTACTACAGATAAATCTATTGTGTTGAGATCCCTTAGAGATATAAAATATAATAACATAATTGAGGGCGGTACTGCGATTGGTATGGGATTGGCAACGTCTGTTAACCGTTTAAAAGATAGCAGAGCCAAAAGTAAAGTCATCATTTTATTAACGGATGGTGTAAATAATTCAGGATTTATAGATCCAAAAATTGCTAGTGAATTAGCTCTGGAATATGGCGTAAAAACATATACTATTGGTTTAGGCACAAACGGTTTGGCGCTGACACCAGTTTCCATCAATCAGAACGGAAGTTTTAGATACGGAAGGCAACAGGTTGAAATTGATGAGGGTTTATTGAAGGAAATTGCCGAAGTTACAGGTGGAAAATACTTTAGAGCAACCAACAATCAGAAGTTAGCTGAAATCTATAAAGAAATCAACAAGCTCGAAAAAACCGAGATCGAAGAGAAAAAATATTACAATTACGAAGAAAAATATAGACCGTTAGTGTTATTGGCAGGTTTATTGCTTTTAATTGAAATACTATTAAGAAATACAATATTTAGAAGTTTTGTTTAGACTCGATGAAAAAATATGGTTTTGGACATTACTGGCAATTCCGGTAATCATTCTGCTGTTTTTGCTATTGCAATTATGGAGACGTTCTGCGCAGAAAAAATTTGCAGATTCCGCACTTTTAAAGCGTTTAAGTCCTAATCAATCCTTATTCAAAAGTATATTGAAAGTTGTTGTGCTCTGTGGCGCTTTTGCATGTTTGTCTTTGGCATTAGTAAATCCAAAAATTGGCACAAAACTTGAAACGGTAAGAAGCGAAGGTGTCGATATTGTTTTCGCAGTAGATGTGTCAAAAAGTATGTTGGCAGAAGACATTGCACCTAATAGATTAGAAAAATCAAAACAATTGGTCACGCAAATTATCAATAGTTTAGCGAGTGACAGAGTGGGAATTATTGCTTATGCAGGGAAAGCGTTTCCGCAATTGCCTATTACCACAGATTATGCTTCTGCAAAAATGTTTTTACAGAACATGAATACCGATATGCTTTCGTCCCAAGGTACTGCTATTGGTGAAGCTATAAAGTTGGCTAAGACTTACTATGACAATGAAGAACAAACTAATAGAATATTGATTATCATTTCAGACGGTGAAGATCACGAAGGGGAGGTAACGGACATTGCTGAAGAAGCCAATGAAATGGGAATTAGAATTATTACCGTCGGAGTTGGAGATACCAAAGGTGGACCCATACCTATAAAACGAAACGGAGTTGTACTTAATTATAAAAAGGATAATAACGGAGAAACGGTAATCACAAAATTGGACGAAACCACGTTGAGAGAAATTGCCGAAGAAACCAATGGTGTTTATATCAATGGTACCAACACAGCAGAAGTGGTAGATCAAATAAAAGACGTATTGGACCAAACGGATAAAACGGAATTTGAATCTAAACAAATAGCAGATTTCAAAGATCAATTTCAGTGGTTTTTGGCCTTCGGAATTTTTCTGTTGTTTATAGATATATTCTTTTTAGAACGAAGAACAGCTTGGTTAAAAAAGTTGAATTTATTCAACGAGGCCATATAAATTTTTAGAATTATTTTAACGCATCTAGAGCAAAGGCTTTAGTAATTTAGGGCTTTGCGATAAGAAATGATATATACAATGAAATTTCATCTATTCATAATAACACTTTTAATTGGTTTTACAAGTGTGGCACAGACACAGGATAAAACGCAATTGAAAGCTCAGAAAAGAGCAACAGACTTGGTTTATAAAGCCAACGAATTAGTTGAGGAAGATAACTATGTTGAAGCCGAAATGGAATATAGAAAAGCCTTGTCTGAAGCACCAAATAAAACAGTCGGTGCATATAACTTGGCACACTCTTATTATAAAAAGGGTAGTTATGATGAAGCTCTTTTCAGAACAAAAGAGGCTGCCAGAACCGCTACAACTAAAGACGAAAAACACAGAGCGTTTCATAATTTGGGTAATATTTTAATGCAAAACGAATTGTGCAAAGAAGCTGTGGAAGCTTTTAAAAACGCTTTAAGAAACAACCCGAAAGACGAAGAAACCCGCTACAACTATGCGCTAGCTAAAGATTGTGCAGATCAGCAAAAAGATGGTGGAGGTGAAGACGATAAGGAAGATAAGGACAAGGAAGAGGAAAAAGACAAAGAGAAAGAACAAGAAAAGGAAGACGAAAACAAAGACAATAAAGACGAAGGCGATAACGACAAGAAAGAAGGTGACGAAGAAGAGGACGAAAAAGGAAAGCCAAAAGACGATAAAAAAGAAGATGGCAATGGTGATAAGGATAAGAAAGACGAAAAGCCAAAACCAAAGCCGGGACAAATGTCTCCACAACAAATAAAGAACATTTTAGAAGCCATGCAGAACCAAGAACAAAAGGTTCAGGAAAAAATGAATGCCGAAAAACAAAAAGGGGCCAAAGTAAAAACTGAAAAGGATTGGTAATTTAGTTTACAGTCGCAGTCTCAATATTGAGTATCCTGTGAGGAATCTAAAAACCACCTATGTATGAGAGGATAGTTGAAAATGAAATTCATCAAAACAATATCAATATTATTTTTTGTATTTGCCGCAACTATGGCTTCAGCCCAAGTAAAATTTGAGGCTAAAGTAAGCAAGACAAAACTTGGTGTCAATGAGCGGTTACGTATCGATTTTGAAATGAACAAAGACGGTGACAATTTCGTGCCACCTAGTTTTGCCGATTTTACAGTTGTTGGTGGCCCAAATACATCAGTGAGTAATTCTTGGCTTAATGGTAAGCGTTCCTACACTAAAACGTATAGTTATTTCTTAGCTCCAAAAAAACGTGGAAAATTCACCATAAAACAAGCCATTATAGAAATTGATGGTGAGACTTACAAAACATTTCCGGTTACCATTGATGTTACAGCTGCTGTAGAACAACCAAAAGATGGCAATGATGCAGCTTATGTTGCATCAGAAAACATTCATTTAGTGGCTGAGGTTTCAAAAGAAAACCCTTATTTAAACGAGGCGATAACCGTAGTTTACAAATTGTATGTCTCTCTTGATACTGGTGTAAGAAATTGGAACTATAAAGACAATCCACGTTACAATGATTTTTGGAGTCAAAACATTGAGATTAAGGGTCTGAATATTGAAAAAGGAATGTACAAAGGAGAGGAGTACCGTTATGTAGTTCTCAGAAAGACTGTGCTCTATCCCCAGAAAACAGGCAAATTAAAATTAGAACCTTTGGTATTGGACGTCTCGGTTGAAGTGCCAACCAATAGAACTGATATTTTTGGTCGTCCATTAATGACCAAAGTGCCTAAAACAGTAACCGCAGGTACCAGAACTATAAATGTAAAACCATTGCCTGAAACAAATAAACCTGCTGACTTTAAAGGTGCCGTAGGTGATTTCGATTTTAAGGTTACCACATCCAAAACACAGTTAAACGCAACAGAATCCCTTGAAGCCAAAATTGAAGTATCTGGTAGAGGAAATTTAAAATTATTTGAATTACCAAAACTTTCTGTGCCAAGTTCTCTTGAGGTTTACGAGCCGCAACATTCAGAAAATGTTCGTACTAATTTAGGTGGTATGCAAGGTTCTATTTCCGACACTTATACGATTGTACCGCAATATCGAGGTAAGTATCCAGTGCCTACTTTGTCCTTTTCATATTTTGACCCGAAGACTGAAACCTATAAACGTGTGACGTCCGATGATATCATTATCGATGTGTTAGAAGGACCAATGGCGAATTCAAACACGTCAGATGCAATCACTGATGGCTCTAGACAAACGGTTTTTCCTAACTCAAACACATTTGCTTTCATAAAAACTAAAACGAATTTTACAAGTATAAAATCAGAACCATTTTTTAAGTCCACTGTTTTTTGGTCATTATTCTTGTTGCCATTTTTATTTATTCCGCTAGCCATTGTTGCAAGAAAAGCAAAAGATAGGAGAGATGCGGATGTTCATGGAAATCGTATTAGAAAAGCAGACCGATTAGCACGGAAATATTTAGGTGAAGCCAAAAAAGCACTTGGCCACAAAGAAGCGTTTTATGTCGCTTTGGAAAAGGCATTGCACAATTACTTAAAAGCCAAACTCAACATTGAAACCAGCGAAATGAATAAAGAAAGAATTGTTGAAATACTTAGAAAGAGACAAGTCAATGATGAGGTTGTGGCAGAATTTATTTCAATATTAAAAAGTTGTGAAATGGCTCGCTACTCACCATTTACCCAAGTTACAATGCAAAATGATTATGAAAAGGCAGCAAAGACCATTTCCCAAATAGATAAACAATTGGTATAGAATGAAAGTTTTAGCTAACATATTTGTTTTTGTTTTCTGTTTGTTCGGATTTACGCAAAATAACCAGCTCTTTGAAGAAGGTAATGCCTTGTACAATCAAGAAAAATATTCTGAGGCCATTGAAAAATACAAAGCCATTCTTAACAGTGGTGAGCATTCGGCAGATTTGTATTTCAATTTAGGTAATGCTCATTACAGGCTCAACAATATAGCGCCAAGTATTTATAATTACGAAAAAGCACTTCAATTAGCACCTCACGATGAAGACATTAAGAACAATTTGTCCTTTGCGCAGAACATGACTATTGATGCTATAAGTGATGTTCCAAAAGTTGGGTTTTCAAGAATTTTTAACAATGTGGTCAATATGGCGAGTAGAGACTCATGGGCAATTATTGCTATTGTCGGTGTGGTTTTATTTGTTCTTCTATTTTTATTGTATCATTTTTCTTATTCAACTTCGAGAAAAAGATTTGCTTTTGTTACAAGTATATTGAGTTTGTTAATTGGTTGTATGGCTTTGGCGTTGGCATTTCAAAAAGAACAACTGCAAAAAAAGGATAATCCGGCTATAGTGTTTGTTCAAGAAAGCAGGGTAATGACCGATCCAAACAAATCTAGTGAGGAAGTATTTAGACTCCACGAAGGCACCAAAGTCCAAGTTTTGGAAAGTTATAACGATTGGAAAAAAATTCAAATTTCGGATAATTCTAGTGGCTGGATTTCTGCTCAAGACATAAAATTGTTGAATATTTTTTAAAAATTATTTAACAGTTTGATAATTTCTTAATGTTATATTTGCCGCTTATGAGACAAAAATTGAGACATAGTTCGGCAGTTTTCTTTACGATTTTATTTGTAGCGTTGTTGTCTGCACCAACTATCATCACATCTTTTGATGACTCAATAGACATTTCATTTTTTTACAGCCTCAGTGAAGAGGAAGAAAACGAAAAAAACTTCAAATTAGTTTTTGAAACTGATTCAGATTCTGAAATTTTTTTTGATGCAAAAAAAAGGAAGGGTAAAGGAATCTATAAATTTAAAAAATACCCTAAACCACACCTTAACCTAGTCTCACCACCACCCGAATTCATTTCATAATTTTTCGAATTTCAGGACAACATTAGTCCATAAAAATTATTAAAAATTAGCTTTTGATATTTCTCATTAGCGTAAATGAATTATATATGTTTAAAACTTTAAAAAATGACATACCAGCGAGTATTGTCGTATTCTTTGTTGCATTACCACTATGTTTAGGTATTGCATTGGCGAGTGGAGCGCCTTTATTTTCAGGATTAATTGCAGGTATTGTAGGTGGAATTGTTGTAGGGTCCCTCAGTGGATCTAAAATCGGTGTTAGTGGTCCAGCCGCTGGACTAGCTGCAATTGTATTAACTGCAATCGGCACCTTGGGTGGTTATGAAAATTTCTTGGTAGCGGTTGTGTTAGGTGGAATTATTCAACTCATATTTGGTGTTTTAAAAGCCGGAATTATTGGATATTACTTCCCTTCTTCAGTAATTAAAGGAATGCTTACCGGTATAGGAATCATTATCATATTAAAACAAATTCCACACTTTTTTGGCTATGATGGCGAACCAGAGGGATCGGACAGTTTTACTTGGTCCTCTGGGGAAAATACATTTTCAGCACTGATTGGTATTTTCGATAACCTAATCATAGGCTCTATGGTTGTAGGGTTTATTTCTTTAGGAATTCTTTTACTTTGGGGCAATGTACTTTCAAAGAAAGGAAAGATTTTTCAAATTGTTCAAGGGCCTTTAGTTGCTGTAGTTGTAGGTATTTTGTTCTATGTGCTTACAAATTCTAATGAGAGTTTAGCAATTGATGCTACTCACTTGGTGAGTGTGCCTGTACCTGAAGGTATAGATTCATTTTTGGGCCAATTCAGTTTTCCTAATTTTGCTGTTATTACAAGTCCTGATGTATGGATTGTAGCATTCACTATTGCTTTAGTTGCTAGTTTAGAAACGTTACTTTGTGTTGAGGCTACGGATAAATTAGACCCAGAAAAAAATGTGACACCTACCAATAGAGAATTATTAGCTCAAGGTACAGGTAATATTCTTTCTGGACTAATTGGAGGTTTGCCAATTACGCAGGTAATTGTTAGAAGTTCTGCAAATATCCAATCTGGTGGAAAAAGCAAAGCTTCAGCTATAATTCATGGGTTTTTATTGCTGATTTCTGTAATCTTAATTCCAAGGTTATTAAACATGATTCCGCTTTCGGTTTTAGCAGCAATACTTTTAATTGTAGGTTATAAGTTGGCAAAACCAGCATTATTCATGAAAATGTACAAACTAGGTTGGAAACAATCTGTACCATTTTTTGTGACAGTTTTAGGTATAGTATTTATCGATTTATTATGGGGAATAGGTTTAGGTTTAGCCGTAGGTATTGTAGTTATCTTACTAAAAAGCTACCAAAATTCTCATTTTCTTCATATTGAAGATAAGAGTAACGGAAAACACAGAATTAAAATGGAGCTGGCTGAAGAAGTGACCTTCTTTAATAAAGGTGCTATTTTAAAAGAGCTGGATAGTTTACCAAGAGACACCTATTTAGAATTTGATGTTACAAAAACAAGATATCTTGATTATGATATTGTTGAAATTTTAGATGATTTTGCTTTTAAGGCAAAGGAGAGAAATATTGATATCAAATTAATTTCAAAACGTGGTATTGTTGAGAATCCACCAAGTTTTATTGAATTTTTCCAATTAAGACCAAAATCCAATATCAGTTTAAGCTAATTTAGAGCGTTATGAAAACAAATAAATATAAAATATTAGTGCTATCTGATATGGAAAACACATTAGATAGTACTTTAAAAAGCACTATTAGCTTCGCAAAAATGATTGATGCTAATATTGAATTTTTCTACGTAAAACAACCGACAGAAGTAGTTGGCAGTGATAGCCAATTATCTGCAATGCGTACCATGAACAAAGAATTTGTGGTTATCAACAATAGACTCGAAGCGTTGGCAGATTCAATATCTAAAACCAATGGAGTTGATGTAAGTTATAACCACACGATTGGAAATGTTAAGACCGAAATTAAAAATCGATTAACAGTATCCAAACCAGATATGGTAATTATTGGTAAACGTAAACCAAAAGCCCTTAATTTTATAGGTGATAGAATCACGGATTTCATCATAAAAAATTATGATGGTTCAGTGGTGGTAGCATCAGAAATTAATTCAGTAGAACCAGACAAGGAAGTTGCGTTGGGTTTTTTTAATAACAATACTGATTATACCGATTTAAAATTTGTGAATGAACTATTAAGTCATTCGAAAAAACCGGTTACAGCATTTAAAATACATTCTGATTTAAACAATTCGATAGATAATGTTGCTAAAACTGTAGAATATACTTTCGATGATAACGATAAGTTTATGGACAATCTAAAGATGTATCTTAAAAGAAGTGGTGTTAATCTATTGTGTTTAGATAGGAATGAAACAACTGAAGCCAAAACAAACATCATAGATTTACTTGATAAGATAGATGTATCTTTGATGGTCACTTCAAAATAACCATTATAAAACAGAATAAATTATGACGAATAAAAGCAACATATTTCTAATATTAAGTTTATTGTTTTTTTCAAATATTGCAACTTCCCAAGATAGTAACCTCGGTAACTGGTTAATATACTTTGGTAATAAACAAATAGATGAAAAATGGAACATTCATCACGAAGTTCAATACAGAAACTACAATGCCATTGGCGATTTAGAACAATTGTTGCTGCGTACTGGTTTGGGTTATAACATTGATGAAAATAATAATGTACTGTTAGGTTACGGATATATCTTATCTGAAAATTATATTGGAGATACCGATGATAAATTTTCTGTAAACGAACATCGTATTTACCAACAGTACATTACCAAACAAAAAATAGGGAGATTAGGTTTAAGTCATCGGTACAGGTTTGAACAGCGATTTGTTGAGGACGATTTTAGAATGCGATTTCGATATTTTCTTAGTTTCAATCTGCCACTACAGAATGAAGAAGGGGGAAAAAACCCATGGTACCTCTCTGCTTACAACGAAATTTTTCTTAATGCAGAATCATCTATCTTTGATAGAAATAGGTTGTATGGTGGGTTGGGCTATAAATTTTCCAAAACCTTAAGAATGGAACTAGGATACATGAATCAGTTTTTTGAAAACTCAAATAGGGACCAAATCAATGTAATAGCGTTCGTAAATTTCTAAATATTGTTAAAAAACGATTTTCGCGATTGTAAATATTAGCTTAATTTAGAAAAAAATTATTTTATGAAAGACTTCTTTAAACATATCAAAGGTGATGCTTTTGGTGGAATTACGGCAGGTATTGTAGCACTGCCGTTAGCATTAGCTTTTGGTGTGTCATCTGGTCTTGGACCTAGCGCAGGATTGTACGGAGCAATTTTTATCAGTTTTTTCGCTGCACTTTTCGGTGGAACAAACACCCAGATTTCTGGACCAACTGCGCCAATGACAGCTGTAAGTATGGTGATTATTGCTGGTATAATTGCAGCAAATGATGGCAGTGTAGAAAAAGCCTTGCCAGCCATTTTAACTGTTTTTTTATTGGCAGGTTTAATTCAAATTGGGTTAGGTGCGATTGGCTTGGGAAAATATATTAGGTATATACCCTATCCCGTCGTATCAGGTTTTATGACAGCCATCGGTGTGATCATCTTAATCACACAGATTTTACCAGCAATTGGTTATTACCCAAAAGAAGATGTCGATTTAGTTAGCCAGTTTAAACCACAGGCCGAAGAAATTATTCTGGAAAATATTTTGAAAGAAGAAGCGGGAGAGGGTATTCTGGTTTTAGAAAATTTTGAAGAAACCATTAGAAGGGCCAAACTAACCACGGAAGATGATATTGCCAAAGAATCACAAACGTTAGCAAAATCTGCAAGCTCAGGAGTGTTAGGAACTATTAAAGTACTGCCGAAAGCTCTTCAAAATATCAATTGGTTAGAATTGATATTAGCATTGGCAACCATTTTTATAGTATATGGATTTAAACGTATAACAACCAAAGTGCCAAGTGCTTTAGTAGCATTGATTGTAGTATCTGGTGTGGCATATGGTTTTGGATTGGATTATAGACCAATAGAAGAAATACCTACAGGACTACCAGTACCAAAACTTGAAATATTTACAGGATTTAGTCTAGCTTCAATTACACCATACATATTTACGGCAATAACGCTAGCTTTATTAGGTGCTATTGATTCCTTATTAACAAGTGTTGTAGCTGATAACATGACCAAGACCAAACATAAACCAAACAAAGAACTGGTGGGTCAAGGAATTGGAAACAGTATAGCTTCTATATTTGGTGGTATTCCGGGAGCAGGTGCTACGATTAGAACGGTTGTAAATATCAATTCTGGTGGTAAGACTAGGCTTTCTGGTATGATTGCAGGTGTATTGCTTTTGGTAATCCTATTAGCTCTTGGACCTGTAGCATCTGAAATTCCTGCTGCAGTATTAGCAGGTATTTTAATTACTGTAGGTATTGGCGTTATGGATTATAAAGGTTTAAAAGCGATTCCTGCATTACCAAAAGACATCAAATTTGGTCCATTTAAGTTAAGTTCGGAAGTTTTGGTAATGCTTATTGTATTGGTGTTGTCGACATTTTGGAACCTAGTGTACGCTGTAGGTATTGGACTGGTAATTGCCTCATTAATGTTCATGAAAAAAATAGGTGATTTAACAGCGCAGCGTTCTTCAGTTAGAACCTTGAAGGAAGAATCTTGGTCAGATGAATCTGATTTCCCTGAAAAACTCAAACAGGAAGTGTTTATAAAGCACGTTAATGGGCCCTTATTTTTTGGCTCCACTAGTGATTTTCAAGCACTGGCGAAACAGATACCTTTTACGGCGAGTACAGTTGTAATCAGGTTGGGCAGGATGCAATATATGGATCAAAGTGGTCTATATGCCATGGAGGATGTTTTGGTAGATCTAAAAAAACAGAATATCAATGTTCTAATGGTTAATGTGTTGAAACAGCCACGTTATATGATGGAACGTATTGATATTATTCCAGATTTAATTCCTGAGGAACACATCTTCAAAAATTTTGATGAATGCTTAGTTTGGATTAGAGCAAACGTCAAAGACAAATATTAAAATAATGTTTAACTCACATCAGAACCCATTAATCAGAGGTTCTGAGAATAAATTAATTATAAAATGAAAAATACAGCAATAACAAAAGACGTTCAAAGCAAAATGACACCAGATAGTGTCTTGAAGGATCTATTGGAAGGCAATAAAAGATTTACAAACGGAAATTCTGAAAGCACAGATAACTCAGCATTAATTAATCAGACTACAGGTGGGCAGTTTCCAAAGGCAGTAGTCCTTTCTTGTATAGATTCAAGAGTTCCGGTTGAAACAGTTTTAGACCAAGCGATTGGAGATGTTTTTGTTGCCAGAGTAGCAGGTAATTTTGAAAACACTGATATTTTAGGAAGTTTGGAATACTCTTGCAAAGCCGCAGGAAGCAAATTGGTTTTAGTACTCGGTCACGAAAGTTGTGGAGCGGTAAAAGCTGCTTGTGATGGTGTAGAGCTAGGAAACATTACTTCAATGTTAGAAAATATAATGCCAGCAGTAAGAAAATCTGCCGATGAAGTTGAGGGAGCAGCCGATTCTTCAAACAGTGAGTTTGTAGCTAAGACAGTCGAAAATAACGTAAAGTTAACCATCGATAGAATCCGTGAAAAAAGCCAGATATTAAAAGAAATGGAAGATAATGGCGAGATAAAAATTGTTGGTGGTGTCTATAGCTTACATTCAGGTAAGGTTGTGATGTTGTAAAAATGCAACATCAAGTATATCAAATATAAATAGAAAGCCACTCGAAAGAGTGGTTTTTTTCTTTTTTAAATAACGTTGAATAATATGATTGAGCTATACATCGTCATCAAAAACGCCTTCCTCTTCAAGCTCATCCTCAGAATTTATAATACTTGGAAAAATCATCGGAGCCAATGATTTAACTGGTTCATAAAGGACACTTTCTTCTATATCTTCATTATCCATAAACGGAAGTGTTTTATTAAACTTATCAAATATTAATAATAGGACGCTGAGAATTAAACCCATTTTAAGCGCACCAAAAACAGCGCCAAGCAATTTATTCAAGATACCTAAAGCTGCAAAATTCGCCAGTTTGGTCAATGCTTTTCCCGCAAGGGTAATCACCAACACAATGACCACAAAAGTGATTGCAAAGGCAACAATATTAATGGTTTTTTCTTCCCAATCTACTCGTGGTTCTAAAAATTCTGCTGCAAAATTGCTGAAGTGAATGGCGCCATAAACTCCTAAAACCAATGCTAGTAAAGATGCAACTTCTACAAAAAGGCCTTTAAAAAGTCCGCGAATCAATCCAAAGAGAAGAATAGCAGCTAAAACAATATCAATGACACTCATAATACTAGCGGTTTAGGCAAATATAAATTAACTTTGCATAATTATAACGTTAGGATTTAATAGTAAATTATATAAATTGAAATTCCTGTTCTATCGGGAAACGAGTATGGCAAGAGACGAAGAATTAAAAGAACGATGGGAATTGGTGGTGGAAAAGCTCTCTAACCAATTTGCAGATGGTGACAAGCTGGATCTGGATTCCATTATATATCTTATTGGTGTTCAAGAGCTTGGTCAGATACATCGCGAATATAAAAAAGACCACAAACTCGATTTAATGCACATTGCTATTTGTAAAGTTTTAGAACCTTATGGTTTTTATGAGTTTGATTTTGTTGATGATGAAGGCTGGCCACATTATAAAGTAAAAGCGCAATTACCACATCTTAAGGCAGGAGAACAAAGCATTTTAATGAAAGAGGCCATTGTGAATTATTTCGTTGAGACAGAGTATATAGATTAAGATTTTATAAATTTGCAGATTCAATTTTAAGATACTGATTAATTCCGGCACAAGTCGGTACAGCATAAAAGAAAATGATAGAAAAGCTAAAAGAACTCATTGCCGAAGCAGAGGCATTTACAGCCCAATCCAAAGATGAGGTTGAAGCATTCCGTATTAAATATTTAGGATCAAAAGGACTTTTGAAACAGTATTTTGCCGAATTTAAGAATGTAGCTAATGATCAAAAGAAAGAGTTTGGACAGACCATCAACCAATTAAAGAAAACCGCTGAAGATAAAGTTGAAACTTTAAAAGTGGCCTTTGAAAATCAGGAAGAGGAAAAAGGTGTTTATGGCGATCTATCTCGACCAGGAGAACCTATCTCAATAGGTGCGCGTCACCCCATTTCAATCGTAAAAAATCAGATTATAGATATCTTTTCACGTATCGGTTTTAATGTGAGTGAAGGTCCAGAAATTGAGGATGATTGGCATAATTTCACAGCGTTGAATTTACCAGAATATCATCCAGCACGCGACATGCAGGATACATTTTTTGTTCAGACCAATCCAGATATTTTATTACGTACCCATACAAGTTCTGTGCAAGTACGGTACATGGAAAATAACAAGCCACCAATAAGAACAATTTCACCAGGTCGTGTATATAGAAACGAAGCAATTTCGGCACGTTCACATTGTTTCTTCCATCAGGTTGAAGGCTTATATATTGATAAAGACGTTAGTTTTGCAGATCTAAAGCAAACGCTCCAATATTTTACGACAGAGATGTTTGGTAAATCTAAAATCAGGTTGCGACCATCATATTTTCCATTTACGGAGCCAAGTGCTGAGGTAGATGTATATTGGGGTCTCGAAACCGAAACTGATTACAGAATCACAAAAGGTACAGGTTGGTTAGAAATTATGGGTTGCGGAATGGTAGACCCTAATGTTTTGGAAAACTGTGGCATCGATTCAAAAGTATATTCAGGATTTGCATTTGGTATGGGTATTGACCGTATTGCCATGTTATTGAACCAGATTAGTGATATTCGTCTTCTAAGTGAAAATGATGTTAGGTTTTTAGAGCAGTTTAAGAGTGCACTTTAAAATGGAATTCTTCAATATTTATTTTGGATATTTTGACTTAATCTTAATCTTAATTTTCATAATTACGAATTATATTTTCTGAAATATATTTCAAGTTTTTAATAGTTGCATACCAACTGCTCTCTTATGTTTTATTTGGTCTCATATTTCCTTTAGTTTCTATGTTTATTGAAATAAAAGTGAACTCAAATCCAGGAGATAATGCTTTTAATTTACTCTATACCTGTTTTAGGTTTCCTATTTATTGGATAATTGTATTAATTCAAATTCTTATTATTCATTTTAGGATTAAAAAAGCTTAAAAATATTTCAAAATCAAAACTCACCCCTTAATCCCCTCTCAATAGTGGAAATTGTAAAATTTGAAGTTGTGGTGTAAATTTTCAATTATAAAAGTTCCCTTCCTCGGAAGGGCTAGGGATGGGTTTCATTCCAAATGTTCAGCACCTTCAACACTAAAAACAGACTTCCTAAATTCAAAAGGTTCTTTTTCGTTTAATAGTTTTAAAGCACCTTTTTCTTTAATGAGTTCAGAAAAATGGGCTTCTTTTTTATCATATTGTGCTTTATTGGAATAAGTGGTGATTAACATTAAATGAAATGGTGTCTCTTTCGTATATAGTGTTTTTACAAGTTGGTAGGAATGGATGTAGTTTTTTTGAACTGCCTTTTCTCTTAAAAGTTTCCAATTATTTTGAAAATAAAATAAGGCTTCAGCTTCATTGTTATTCAGGATTTCTACGGTTTCAACGGTTGAGATTCTGTCGTTTTGGCTGAATATTGAAAAACAAATAAATAAAAAAAGTATTAGTAATTTGAATTTCATTATTAATGTTTTTTTTACCTTAAAATTAAATTTTAATTATCTTAATAAACTACCTCTTTGAGTAATAGTGAATCTTTTCTTCTAATATTCACCTTTCCAAGAGAATGTTTTAAATATATAATTGTAGGGCCATATTGATATTCTGGTAATGAGATGGGTTTTTCGTATTCGAGAGTATCAATTGAATAGAAGTCCAAATAGTTTGTATAACTTGATTTTATATAAACCCTAACCTTTTCATTAGGAACTATAGCTTCACACTTATAAATCAAATTTTTTACTGGGGCGCTAGTATTATCACCTTTTATTAATTCAAAAATATCTGGATTAAATATTACTTTGTCTTCATTGAATGTTCTTATTTGAAGTTCTACATTGTCAGCAGTATTTTCACCTGTATTCATTATTATAAAAGAAGTATTTAATACATCTAAATTTTTGACTTTACTAAATTCAATCTCTGTAGCTTTAAGCTCGACTTTTTCAAACTGTTTTAAGACAAATGGCATCGTGAAAATCAGCTGACCAAGGCTAATAATTATGGCTAATATTGAAAGCATAAGTGAAGTGTTCAATTTATATTTTCTCGTTTTCTTTCTTTTAGACTTGCCCATTTAAGATTTATAAAAATTTTTTTAGTAATGAATATCAGGTAAGATCGCCTTTTTAAATATAAAATCAAAACACTTAACTTTAACCCAGTGAAAAAAGACATAAAAATACCAGAAGTAAAAGATGTTCACGTAGCAGTTGTGCAAGAACAACACCCAGAATATAATACTCAAGATTGGAATGCCTACATCATAAATAATAGTGATGCAGATTTAGAAACGGTACTTATTGTTTCGCAAGGTTATAACGATAAGAAGATGACACCACCGATGCGACACACTATTACTATGTTGCCGGCAAGAAGCTACGCCAAAATTGAATATCTCCAAGAACAGGTTTTAGAATTGAACAACACCTTTAAAGTGACCTTCTTTAAAGACAGCCAAATGTTTGATAAAACTTATGTTTTTAGAAAAAATACGATTAATGAAAATGCGCTTCAGCAATTACCACTGATGCAGTTGAAAGGGGTATTAGTGAAATAAAATTCTGGGAAAGCAAAAATCTCATTGTTTATTGCAATAACCTTAGTATTTGTCATTCGGCACTTGATGCGTAATTCATTATGATGAGATTCAGAAATCAAGTTCAGGATGACAATGAAGATCAATCCAACTTATCGGTCAACTTGGCAAACACTTTCTTAGGATTTTTATTCTCGTAAAGAATATCGTAAACCGCCTTAATAATCGGTAAACGTGTTTTCTTTTTGTTTGTAGAGTTTAATTCGTAAGCACTTTTTGTAGCATAATAGCCTTCGGCAACCATATTCATTTCCATTTGTGCAGATTTTACGGTGTAACCTTTTCCAATCATATTACCGAACATACGATTTCTGGAAAATGTAGAATATCCCGTCACCAATAAATCACCCAAATAAGCTGAGTTATTGATGTTTCTCTTCATCTTGTGCATCTTTTTAATAAAGCGTTTCATTTCACGAATCGCATTGCTCATTAATACACTCTGAAAATTATCGCCATAGCCCAAACCATGGGCAATTCCAGCAGCAATGGCGTAAATATTCTTCAACATAACCGCATATTCCGTACCTATGATATCATCGCTGATTTTGGTTTTTATATAATCGCTCGATAAATTGTCTGCTATGGCTTGTGCCTTTTTGGGGTCTGCACATGAAATGGTTAAATAGGAAAGACGTTCTAGTGCTACTTCCTCCGCATGGCAAGGACCAGCAATGACTGCAATATTTTCGATAGAAACATTGTAGATGTCATGAAAATGCTCACCAACCAATTTTCCGGATTCAGGAATAATTCCTTTTACTGCTGAAACCACCACTTTATTCGTAATGTCAAATGTCAATTTTTCTAACTCAGAATACATAAACGCAGACGGAATTACAAAAATGAGCACATCGGCCCATTCGGCCATTTCATTAATATCGTTGCTAATTTTTAACTGCTCCGTTTTAAATTCTACCGAACTCAAATAACTCGGGTTGTGTTGCTCTTTTAGTAAGTGTTCTTTGGTATAAACACTGCGCATGTACCAACCGACCTCATCCAAATTTTCGCAAAGCATCTTTACAATTGCGGTGGCCCAACTTCCTGCGCCGAATACTGCATAATTTTTGAGGTTGTTCATAGAATATTATGGATTGTCTGATTCAAAAATAAGAAATCTTTTATGTAAAATGTAGAGTTTTTTCAGTCACATCGAGCAATGTCTGCATGCGATTTCATTAATAACACAGATTTCTCGACTTACTTACTAAGCTACTATCGGGTAAAACACTTCTTGTCCTTGTAATTATCTAAAAAACAGAAGGATAAGTTTAAAATAAATTTTTGGCACATGTTTTGAAACTACAAAAATATAAACATTAAAAACGTATGATTATGAAGACATTGAAACTACTATTAGGATTTGCACTAACTGCAACTTTGTTTACCTCGTGTTACACTGAGGAGATAAATATTAACGATAACAGTCCTGCAATTTCATTGAATCAATTATTGAATTCATACGATTTATGGTACGTGGACATCAATGAAACTTTGGGTTCTGGTGAAACACCTTTTTTACAAATTGCTTTTACCCTGTCATTTAGAAACGGTGAATTATATGCCAATAACAATTTAGTTGGATTTGGAAGCCAAGGCAATGGTTATGGTGTGCCAATTGGCAACTATGATGCTTATGATATGATATTGGATGTTGATCATGTGATTGATGGTTTTGAGAGCTTTGATGTGTTTCAAATTGATAATAATACCATTGAATTATACAACCCATTTAATGATACCTCTTATTTTTTAGAAGGCTACCAAAGAGCAACATTTGATTATGATTTTGTGTTCTATGATAATATTCATTATTTCTTACAGGAATATGAGGCTTGGGAAAAAAGCTATACGAGTAATGTTGGTGCATTAAACGAATTTGATGAAGAAAACTATTTGCAGTTTTTATCTGGTGGCAACGACTCAACCTTTAGAAGTTCGCAAGATGCCAATGTGAGCAATCCGGATAATATATTTTGGGATTATACAGGTGTATATGGAGTAGGTGATGTGTCAAATAATAGCTACCTAAAAACATTAACATTAGATTATGACTTTTTTGACAATGAATTTTTTGAACTCAGCGTTATTGATGATGGTACGGTAGAACTTTATCATGCAGACTCTGGTACAACATATGAGTTTAGAGGTAAAGGATACATACAATATTATAGGTCTTCTGATGCACAAGGTAAAACTTCTGTACAAACAGATCAACCTAAAAAGAGAAAACAAAAAAGCCCAAAGGTTGATAACCCTAGAGCAAATTTAAGAAGCTAAATTTGGTTGGTTATTTAGTTTCTAAAGCGCTCAGATAAAACGTGAGTTTTGCTGGGCGTTTTTCTTTTACTGAAATCATTCCAGAACCATTTTCAGTTCCTCAAAATCATAAGGTTTTGCAGTGATAATTTTATCCTTACTCAGTAAAAAGTAGCTTGGCGTCGCACCAATACCGTAGGTTTTTACAACAGGATTCTCCCATTTACCCAAACCGATAGTTTGGATAAAGTCTGGATAGTTTTTGATTTCCTCAGACCATTTAGTGTCATCATCTTCCAGGCCAAAAGCAACTACTTTCAAGTTGGGTCTATTAGCTGTAAGTTTTTTAACCATTGGCAATTCTGTTAGGCAATGTCCGCAACCACTGCTCCAAAAAATTAACAAATATTGGTCGGCACCTGTTAATTGATGTAAGCTCGTTTCGTTACTATTATTTTTAATCTTAAAATCTGGTGCTTTAGTTCCTATTGATGTGTTTTTGTAAGTGGTAATGGTTTCTGCTAAAACTCTGTTATCTGTTTTATTTGCTAAATCCAATAAATACCTGTCAGTGATATAATTGGCCACATCATGATTTTCTAAAGTCACAAAACGTAGCCATAAAATTTCCAGAAGACTGGTTTTGATTACTGCATTATCCTCGTTAATGGCCAAAGCCACATCATCTATATGTGTTTTGTAAGTGTCATCCGTTGGGTTTTGCACCATATTAAACACATAGGACGTCACTCTATCCACTAAAAAGGAGGAACTCTGTAACATGTAATCACTAAAATCTAAATGCTTTAAATAATTAGCTTTTAGATTTTTTGAATAAGTTCCTATATTTTCATATTCACTCGGAATATAAGGTCGGTTGGCCTTGATAAATGTATTTACCAATTTTTCTTTGGCAGATTCTTCGTAAGCCTTTTGCGTGTCTTTTAGAACTTTAAATATGGAAGTAAAACCTTCTTTATCTAGATTATCTTTTGCATAATAATTACTAATGGTCTGGTTCACCATTTCCATACTTTTCAGGTAGGAGTTCCAAAGCTTGTTTTCTTCAGATTGGGTGAATTCTACACCATTTTCAAAGCTGAAATTAAAAGCAATGGATTCTTTTCCATCATAAATGAAATCAAAATTATTTTCCTCAGCCGGCACTGCATATACTATTTTATAAATTCCTGCGCCAATTGTAGAATCCAATTCAATTTCAAAACCACCTGAACCATCTAGTTTGCCGCGTTCTACATAATCAGCACCTTCTGGTGTGGCTTTATATAAAAAGGCATAGGTGAAATCCTCTGCTGGAGTAAATGTGCCCTTCACAGATTGCGTAAATCCTATAAGCGGAAAAATTAAAATCAGGAACATTAAATTTTTCATAATTACAATACTATTTTATTATCTAGTTAAAGGTTAAAAAAAATAACAGTTTTATTAAAGTTACTTTAGTTTCTATAAAGTTTTTCAAGTATTTGTCATTTCGAACGAAGTGAGAAATCTCATCATGATTGTACAATTATGAGATTCCTCGTCGCTATGCTCTGTCGGAATGACAACATACTTTAAGATGAGTTTCATTCATTGTCTAAAACTATGAATTTCAAATTCATAGTGGTTTATTAAAATACGACTTCAATAATTGAGCCATACCATTCAATTTGGTTTTTTCTTAGAACGTACGCTTTCAATAATAACGGTCAATAATATCAATGTACCACCTAAAAAAGTGTTGGTACTTGGCACTTCGTTCAAAAATAAATAGGCCATGATAATTCCAAATACGGGCTGTGCACTACCAATAATACTGGCGGTACTAACTTTAAAATATTTTAAGCTGTTTACAAACATGGTATGTCCAATCGCCGTGGTCAGTAAAGCTAGTAATAAAACGAATGGAAATTGTGTTTTTATGTTGGAAGTATCCATAAAAAACAAAAAAGGAATTAAAACAAAAGTCAATATCACAACCTGATAAAACATGAGCATTGTTGGGTTATAATTTGAAACATGTTGTTTTAACATCAGAGTTCTGAGAGCATAACAGATTGCCGATAATAAACCCAACAAAACCCCTTTAAGTTGACCACTCTGTAAATTTAATTCTGGTGCTAAAATATAAATACCAAGCAATACCATTATTCCTAAAACAATATACATTGGGTCGAATTTTGTTTTAAAAAATAACGGTTCTAAAATGGCGGTAATTATAGGAAATGTGAATAGAGATAACATGCCAATAGCAACGTTAGATAATTTTAGAGAATAAAAGTAGGTAATCCAGTGCGCGCCTAGAAGGATTGAACTTATTACAAATGTCCACCTATCTTTTTTCGAGTTTATTTTAAGATTAATGCCTCTGTAGATACAAAAAACCAACAAAAAAACCGTAGCAAATGCAGATCGCCACCATATGATTGCAGGTGCTGGCATTTCTATATATTTGCCCAAAGCACCAGAGGTGCTTATAAAAATAGTAGCAACGGTAAGCCACAAAAGATGCTGTGAGTGGCTTGATTGTTTCATATTTGTGACAGTGCGATTAAAGCTTGTTTTGTAGATTTAATCGGCTCAAAAGTGATTATAAGGCGAAGTCCATTTCTTGTTTTTTTCTCTTTCATCTTGCACTTATCGGCATTTGCTTGTACAAACTGCAGCACTTTGGTAAATTCATTGCTCTGGTAAAATCCGCTATTTTGATCTTGAATAAAATAACCGATCATTTTTCCTTGTTTCATAATGAGTTTTTCAATACCCAATTTTGTGGCAATCCATTTTAAGCGTACACTATCCAATAAATCCGAAACTTGGGTTGGTAACTCTCCAAAACGATCAATGATTTCAGATTCAAATTTAGCCAGTTCTTCTTCGGTTTTTAATTCGTTGAGTTTGGTGTAGAGGTTAAGACGTTCCGAAATATTATTGACATAATCATCAGGAAAAAGCAATTCGAAACTGGTGTCTATAGTAATGTCTTTTACATATTTTTTAGGTTTGCCATCATCTTTATATAAATCTGCAAATTCTGATTCTTTAAGCTCTTCAATAGCTTCGTTTAATATTTTTTGATAAGTGTCGAACCCAATATCGTTTATAAAACCACTCTGTTCACCACCCAGCAAATCACCTGCTCCACGAATTTCTAAATCTTTCATGGCGATATTGAAGCCACTTCCTAATTCTGTAAATTGTTCCAGCGCTGTGATTCGTTTTCTGGCATCTGTGGTCATTGCAGAATATTCTGGCGTAATAAAATAGCAAAACGCTTTTTTGTTGCTTCGACCTACTCGACCTCGCATCTGGTGTAAATCGCTCAGTCCAAAGTTATTTGCATTATTAATAAAAATAGTATTGGCATTTGGTACATCCAAGCCACTTTCAACGATGGTAGTACTGACCAAAACATCAAATTCACCATTCATAAAAGCCAACATCAGGTTTTCAAGTTTTTTACCGTCTAGTTGACCGTGACCGATGCCGATTTTAGCATCTGGCACTAAACGCTGTATCATACCAGCAACTTCCTTAATGTTCTCAATGCGATTATGAATAAAAAACACCTGTCCACCACGCTGAATTTCATAACTCACTGCGTCACGAATGGTTTCTTCGGCAAAACGAATGACATGACTTTCAATTGGATATCGGTTCGGCGGCGGAGTGGTAATTACCGATAGATCACGAGCTGCCATCAGGCTAAATTGAAGCGTTCTTGGAATCGGTGTTGCCGTCAATGTGAGCACATCCACATTTTCTTTTATTGTTTTTAATTTTTCTTTTACTGCTACACCAAATTTTTGTTCTTCATCTACAATAAGCAACCCTAAATCTTTAAATTTTACATTTTTATTGGCTAATTGATGCGTGCCAATTATGATATCCACAGCGCCTTTTGCTAGTCCTTCTAATGTCTCTCTTTTTTCTTTCGCAGTTCTAAAGCGGTTTACATAATCTACAGTAACAGGAAAATCCTTTAATCGTTCCGTAAATGTCCTATAGTGTTGATATGCCAAAATTGTTGTTGGGACCAAAACCGCTACTTGTTTTCCGTTATCCACAGCCTTAAAAGCGGCTCTTATCGCAACTTCGGTTTTACCAAAGCCAACATCACCGCAAATTAAGCGATCCATTGGTCGCTCACTTTCCATATCGGCTTTGATGTCTGCCGTTGAGGTCACTTGGTCTGGCGTATCTTCGTAAATAAAAGAAGCTTCCAGTTCGTGTTGCATATGGCTGTCTGGAGCATATTGAAACCCTTTTTTGAGCTTCCGTTTGGCATACAGTTTAATGAGATTGAAAGCAATTTCCTTAACACGTGATTTGGTCTTTTGTTTAAGGTTCTTCCAGGCTTTGCTTCCTAGTTTGTAAATTGTTGGTGGTTTCCCATCCTTGCCATTAAACTTGGTAATTTTGTGAAGTGAATGAATGCTTAAATACAAAATGTCACGTTCGCCATAGACCAGTTTAATTGCTTCTTGCTTTTTCCCCTCTACATCAATTTTTTGAAGCCCACCAAACTTGCCTATCCCATGGTCTATATGAGTGACGTAATCGCCAATTTCTAAATTGGTGAGTTCCTTTAAGGTAATGGCCTGCTTTTTGGCGTAGCCATTTTTTAGGTGGAATTTATGGTAACGGTCAAAAATCTGATGGTCTGTGTAAACAGCAATCTTGTGCTCAGCATCAATAAAGCCTTGATAGAGTGACAGCACTATAGTTGTGTAATGTACTTCTTCTTCGGCATCATCAAAAATATCATGAAACCGTTTAGCCTGTTGCTCACTAACACAGGCAATATAATTGGTAATACCGTTGTCGTGATTGGTATTTAAGTTTTCAATCAAAAGATTGAATTGTTTGTTGAACGCTGGTTGTGGTTTTGTATTGAAAGCGATTACACTCCTGTCACTTTGACTTCGCTCGGTGACTAAAGAAACATCTTGGCTGCTGAGCGTAGCCGAAGTACCAAACTCAACCAAGCTATAATCCAACAATTGACGCTTTAATAATTCAGAATTACAGAATAATTCTTCGGGTTCGGCATGCTTAACTTCTGAGTTTAGATTTTTGAACGCCTCTTCGGCCTTAGTATAAAACTCATCAATTCTGGAAAATAAAAGGGGTGCATTTTTTGAAAACACCACTGTTTTATTAGAAATATATTTTAAAAAACTCTCTCGGCTTTCAGCAATCGCTTTGTTGGCTACATTTGGAATTATACTTACTTTCTTAATACGCTCGGTAGAGAGTTGGGTTTCTACATCAAAGGTTCTTATGCTGTCTACTTCATCGCCAAAAAATTCGATTCGGTATGGTTCATCATGAGAAAAAGAAAACACATCAATAATACCACCTCTCACTGAAAATTCGCCTGGCTCGGTTACAAAATCGACCCGCTTAAATTTATATTCAAATAAAACTTCGTTAACGAAATCGATACTTAATTCATTTCCAACGGAAATTTTGAGCGTATTCTTTTCAAGCTCTTTTTTGGTGACTACTTTCTCAAAAAGTGCGTCAGGATAGGTGACAATAATACACGGCTTTTTACGTGAATTGATCCGGTTTAAAACTTCAGCGCGTAAGAGTACATTCGCATTGTTAGTTTCTTCATTTTGGTAAGGTCTGCGGTAACTTGCTGGATAGAACAACACATCTTTGTCGTTGAGTAATTGCTCTAAATCGTTGAGGTAGTAGGCGGCCTCTTCCTTATCGTCAAAAACAATTAAAAACGGTTGTTCGGCCGATTTGAATACTTGTGAAATTACAAGAGAAAAAGAAGAACCTACAAGGCCTTTTAAATGTATTTTATTTTGCGGTTGGGCAATAGCAGATTGCAGATTTTGCAATTGCGAAGTCTGTGCGAGGGTTTGGGCAATAGATACTTTACTCAAGTTTCTTTTGTTTGAAGATGCAAAAGTACATGATTTTTTTATTTGGATATTGAAAAAAATAAAATGAAGAATATTTAATGGATTAATTGAACAGCTTTAATAAAGTGGTGAAACTTAATATTCTTTTTAATTGCAGAATGTTGTCTGTTTTGCTTAAAAAATATTCAATAATTTGAAGGTTAGGTAACGGATAAAAGTATTAATAGATTTATATTTGTTCACACATTTTACAGGATAACTAAAATAAAAAAACATGTCATTTTCAGATTTATTTGATAGCGGATTTAAAAAGCGTAACGAAGACCATTTTGCTGCCATAGTAAGAGTCGCAATGAGCGACGGAGTTATTACCGATAAAGAACAGGCTTTTTTAGACCGTTTAGCAAGAGGCTTAGACATTAGTGAACTCGATTACAAACAAATACTTAAAGATTACAAGAGTCACCCTATTAACCCACCAACGTCTTACGATGTACGTTTAGAGCGTCTATATGATTTGGCGCGTATGGTTTGGGCAGACGATATCGAAGGGCCCAACCAACATTGGCTACTAGAGAAATTATGTGTTGGGTTAGGTTTTAATTCTGCCAATGTAAAATATATTGCAGATAAAGCACTAGTGCTAGCACACGATAAAGTGGATTTGGACACATTCATTGACGGTATAAAATCGATGAACGAGTAAAAGAATTCAAAATAACTCATAAAAAAAAGCGACTACACTTAGATAACCTTAAGTGATAAGTCGCTTTTTCTATTTTGGGTTATATCGTTATTGCGCTTTACGCATAAACTCTTCTGCTTTTTCAACCATATTTTTGCTGCCACAAATAAATGGTACACGCTCGTGAAGTTCGGTCGGTTCTATATCCATAATTCTCATAAATCCATCGCTGGCTTTGCCGTTAGCTTGTTCAGCTAGAAATGCCATTGGGTTACATTCATATAACAAACGTAATTTTCCTTTAGCATTTTGAGAACTTTTAGGATAAAGATAAATACCACCTTTTATCATGTTTCTATGAAAATCAGACACCAGAGAACCAATATATCTTGATGTATACGGTCGGTCGCCTTCTTCCATTTGGCAGTATTTAATATAATTTTTTATGCCTTGAGGAAAATGGATATAATTGCCTTCATTTACAGAGTAAATTCTACCATCTTCAGGAAATTGCATATTAGGATGTGATAAATAAAATGTGCCAATAGCTGGGTTTAAAGTAAAACCGTTAACACCATCGCCTGTGGTATAAACCAACATTGTAGAGGTTCCGTAAACGACGTAACCTGCTGCTACCTGCTGGTTTCCTTTTTGAAGAAAATCTTCAATGGTTACAGGAGTTCCTACAGGTGTGACACGTCTAAAAACTGAAAATATCGTTCCAACAGAAACGTTCACGTCAATATTAGAAGATCCGTCTAAAGGATCAATTAGTACAATGTATTTGTTTTGATTGTTTTCATCCTGGCTATTAATAGCAATAAAATCATCTTCTTCTTCACTGGCAATTCCACAGACAATATTCCTTTTGGTCATGGTCTGGATAAATTTTTCATTGGCATAGACGTCCAATTTCTGCTGATCTTCACCTTGGATGTTCGTGTCGCCAGCAGCACCGATAATATCAACGAGTCCTGCTTTGTTAACTTCATGATTTACAACTTTGGCGGCTAAACGAATAGAGTTAATCAGTCTGGAAAGTTCGCCAGAGGTGTATTTAAATGAAGCTTGATTCTCAATTATAAATTCACCTAAGGTCTGATTTCTTTTGGACATAAAGTTGTGTAATATTGATTAGTAGCGTACAAATATCGTGTTTTTTAACAAACTATAACGTTTTCGTTGAGCAAATAAATTGTTATCTAAAGTTGGTTTGGTTTATATTTGAATTTCTGTCTTTAAAACTAAAAATGAATCAACCAAGATTAGCGAAAAAAGAAGATATGCCAAGAGTTTTAGAGCTCATCAACGAATTGGCAATTTTTGAAAAAGAACCAGAGGCGGTAGAAATTACTCTAGATGATTTAATAGCAGATGGTTTTGGTGAACAGCCTAAATTTACGTGTTTTGTGATTGAGGTTTTACAAAAAGTAGAAGGTTTGGCATTAGTGTATCCACGATATTCTACTTGGAAAGGGGTTGTTTTGCATCTTGAGGATTTAATAGTGAGCCAGTCCCAAAGAGGCAAAGGATTAGGGACTTTACTTCTGGACGAAATAGTTAAATATGGCAAACAAAAAGACGTAAAAAGAATCAGTTGGGAAGTGCTGGATTGGAATGAACCTGCAATTAAATTCTATGAAACCAAAGGCGCAAAGGTGATGCGAGACTGGAACGTCGTACAACTCAATAAAGAGGGAATTGAAAACTATCTAAAACAATTATAATGCGCGTTTTTAAGTTTGGTGGTGCTTCTGTTAAAGATGCTGAAGGGGTAAAAAATCTAGCAAAAGTTTTAAAAACCATTGGTCACGATAAAACTCTGATCGTCATTTCTGCAATGGGCAAAACCACCAATGCCCTAGAACAGGTCACTGAAAATTATTTTGAAAACAAAACGGAATTACAAAGCTCAATTCATGAAGTGATTAAATATCACAATGAAATTCTAATTGAACTGTTTGATAATGAAAGACACGAAGCTTTTGGTGCAGTAAAGTTATTTTTTGATGAAATAAACCACTTTTTTAAAAGTAACAAATCGCCTGATTACAATTACGTGTATGACCAAATAATAGGTTTTGGTGAGTTAATTTCAACAACCATAGTCAGTCATTATCTCAATGAAATTGGCATTAAAAATAACTGGATAGATGTTAGGGAATATATAAAAACGGACAATTATTATAGACGAGCCAATGTAGATTGGGACACCACGCAAAACAATATCGCCCATAATTTTAATAGAAACGTTCTCAATATCACACAAGGTTTTTTGGGTAGTGATGCAAACAATTTTACAACCACTTTAGGTAGAGAAGGTAGTGATTATACAGCCGCAATTTTTGCCTATTGTCTCAATGCCAATAGTGTTACCATCTGGAAAGATGTCAAAGGCGTGCTAAATGCAGATCCTCGCTATTTTGAAAATGCCCAATTGCTCAACCAAATTTCGTACACGGAGGCGATTGAACTGGCATTTTATGGTGCGTCTGTCATCCATCCTAAAACGCTTCAACCCTTACAGCGAAAGGAAATTCCACTGTACGTAAAATCATTTTTAAATCCTGAAGAAAAAGGAACTTGTGTGAGCAAGGGCAAAGCTATAGAGCCGGAAATTCCTTGTTTTATCGTTAAGAAAAATCAGATTTTAATCTCATTGTCCTCATTGGATTTCTCATACATAGTTGAAGAAAATATAAGCGATATATTCAACTTGTTGCATTTATATAAAATGAAGGTGGACGTTATTCAGAATTCTGCTATCAGTTTTTCAGTATGCATTGAAAATGTTTATAATAATCTCGAAAAACTGCTTCAGCATTTAAAAGCGAAATTCAAAGTAACGTTTTACGAAAACGTGAGTCTTTATACCATACGTCATTATAACGATGTTGCCATTAATGCATTGGAAAAAGATAAAACGGTATTGCTGAAGCAATTGACACAACAAACGGTTCAAATTGTAACTAAATAACATTTACTACATTTGTTTTATGGGGAAATCATCTGATATAGGATTAGTAAGCGCAAAAGAAGTAGCCAAAGCCATTCACGCAGACAAATATGGCTTCGTCGGTACTTTTTTTGGGTGGATATTAATGAAGGTCCTTAAAATTTCTACTCTAAATAAAATTTATAACCGTAACAAACATCTGAGTGAACTTGAGTTTTTGGATGGGATTCTGGATGAATTTCAGATTAAGTTCGAAATACCCGAAGAAGATTTAAAACGCCTTCCAAAAGAAGGGCCCTTTATAACGGTTTCTAATCACCCGCTCGGTGGAATTGATGGCATATTATTGTTGAAATTAATGATTGAACAGCGCAACGATTTCAAAATAATAGCCAATTTTTTGCTGCATAGGATAGAACCCATGAAACCATATATTATGCCAGTCAATCCTTTTGAGGATAGAAAGGATGCAAAAAGCAGTGTCGCAGGTTTTAAAAATGCGATTAAACATTTAAGAGATGGTCATCCGCTCGGTGTGTTTCCGGCAGGGGAAGTGTCAACATACAGGGATGGTAAATTGGTAGTGGACCGACCTTGGGAAGAAGCGGCAATGAAGTTGATACAAAAGGCAGAAGTGCCAGTAGTACCAATCTATTTTCATGCTAAGAACAGCCAGTTATTCTATAGACTATCAAAAATCAGTGATACTTTTAGAACTGCAAAATTACCGTCGGAATTATTGACACAAAAAAGACGTGTAATTAAGGTGAGAATAGGCAGGCCAATCTCAGTTGCAGACCAAAAGGAACATGAAACTTTAGCTGGTTTTTCAGATTTTTTGAGACGAAAAACCTATATACTTTCAAATGCTTTTGCGGATAAACCGAAGATTTTAGATAATATACAATCGTCTTTAAAAGTACCAAAACTACCAAAACGGATCGTAACACCTATCGATTCTAAACTCATGATTTCTGAAGTTGAAAAACTAAGAAAAAATGATTGTAGACTATTAGAAAGTAAAAATTACGAAGTGTTTTTGGCCGAAGCAAAAGCAGTACCGAATATTCTAAGGGAAATTGGTAGGTTACGAGAAATTACTTTTAGAGAAGTGGGTGAAGGTACGAATGAAGCTATTGATTTAGATACTTTTGACACGTACTACCATCACATGTTTTTATGGGACAATGAAAAAAATATTATTGCCGGTGCTTATCGAATGGGATTGGGCTCCAAGATTTTTGAAGCACATGGCATTGATGGTTTTTACCTTCAGGATCTGTTTCGTTTTGAGCCTGAACTTTATAAAATGATGAGCCAGTCCATAGAAATGGGACGAGCGTTTATTATTAAGGAATATCAGCAAAAACCGATGCCATTATTTTTACTATGGAAAGGGATTGTGCATACCACATTGCGCTATCCTGAACATAAATATTTAATTGGCGGAGTAAGTATTAGCAACCAGTTTTCAAATTTTTCTAAAAGTTTGATGATTGAATTTATGATGTCTCATTATTATGATCCTTACGTGGCACAATATGTTCATCCTAAAAAAGAATTTAAAGTAAAGCTAAAGGATGCGGACAAAGAGTTTGTTTTTGACGAAGCTGAAGCTGATTTAAACAAGCTCGATAAACTGATTGATGAGGTAGAACCTGGTGCGCTTCGACTGCCTGTACTGTTAAAAAAATACATTAAGCAAAATGCTAAGCTTGTTGCTTTTAATGTAGATCCTTTATTCAATAATGCTGTTGATGGTCTTATGTACATTAAAATCGCCGATTTGCCAGAGAGTACCGTAAAGCCTGTGATGGAAGAATTTCAAGCTGAGCTGGAACGGAAATTCATGAATGGTAATGGAGATTAATCGAGTTTTTTTCTATTTCTTTATTGTACCATTTTTTGGCTTTGCTCAGACCTTTTCAGGCACAGTTATCGATAAGGCAACCCAACAACCCATAGAAACTGCTTCGGTATATTTTGATAATACGACAATTGGAACTACGACCAATGAAAAGGGCGAGTTTTCAATCACCTACAGTGATGCAGTGCAATCTACATTGGTTATATCTTACCTTGGCTATCAAAAGGTTTTTATTAACGACTACAGAATTAAAAATAATGTAATTATAGCCCTTGTTGAAGCAGCAAACACTCTTGATGCGGTCTATCTAGATTATGATGATGGACTCACGAGAAAGCAAAAACTAAAATTGTTTAGGAAAGAATTTTTAGGCAGTTCTAGGTTCGCCAAATCATGTAAAATCCTAAATGAGGAAGATTTGATTTTAAGATACAATAGGCAGAATAAGGCATTATACGCTAGTGCTCTAAAACCAATCATTGTTGAAAATAACGCTTTACAATATGAGGTGGCATTTGAAATTTTGGAGTATGAAGCAAGCTATTATCAGGCAAATCCCGAGACAAACGTTTTTAACATTAAAGCATTAACTTATTTTGGAACTTCCTTTTTCAAGGATACCAATATTGAACATAAGAAAAGATTTTTTAAAAACAGAGAAAAAGCATACAAAGGCTCAGTACAGCATTTTATGCGATCCTTGTTTTATCAAAATTTAAAGGCAGAAGGTTATCACGTGTTTTCAGGTAAATTTAGAGTCAACGAATGGGACTATTTTAAAGTGATAGAAACTGAAAATAGAGACTCTAAAATAGTGACTCTCAAAAAAGAAGTTTCTATATTATTTAATAAAAAAATGCAATCTAAAATTGAATTAAAAATACCAGAATTCTATGTCGATATTTATGGTAATTACTCACCTATTTTAGGTGTTTATTTTAGTGGTGATTTGGGAATGCAACGTGTTGGTGATATGTTGCCTTCAAATTATGGTTTGGACATAGAACAATAAAAAACCCAGAACTTTAATTCTGGGTTAGTTGTATTTTAAAATTAAGAACAAAATTAAAACCAAGGTTTTCGCCCTAGTTGATAGGTTCTATAAAATTCTTCATCGGATTTGGTGAGGTAAATGATGCCCTCGATCAATCCTATTAAGCCAAGCGCCCATATTAGCAGAACACCAACACCAACACAAGTAAGGATTGCTCCTATAATCCAAAGGCCGAGTAAGATACCACCTTCTTTATTGTAACCTAAAATAAATTTGTGAATACCAAGTCCACCAAATATTATAGCTACAATTCCAGCAAGTAGTTTTTTGTTTTCGCCGGTTGGACCACCAAAAGCTTCTTTTGCACCATCCGAAAATTCTTTTGCACTGCTTTTAGCCTCTTTGGAAAATTCTTGTGCCTTTTCTTTAGCATCCGCCGAAAATTCTTTCGCAGATTGACTTATTTTATCACCAGTTTGCTTAGCATTGTCCTTGGCATCATCGAGCATGTCATTAAGATCATCTCCTAAATTTTTATTGTCGTCTGACATAATGGTTGGTTTTATGAGTTGTGATTATTGTAGTACTAAAATTAATAAAAAAAGTAATGCGATTACTTAAAAGCTGCGTCAATAGGTTCCCACAATTCAATTTTATTGTTCTCATTGTCTAGAATCCAAGCAAACTTTCCGTAATCGTAGGTTTCCATATCACCAACAATTGTGACCCCTTCTTCTTGCAGAATTTTTAATAGTTCCTCTAGATTTTCCACACGATAGTTGAACATAAAATCCTTTTTTGAAGGTTGAAAATAAGTGGTATCATCTTTAAACGGACTCCACTGAGTAGAACAGTCATTACCTTCTTTGTCCTTCCACCAAAAAGTGCATCCATAATCATCGGTATTAAACCCCAAATGTTTGTTGTACCAATCTTTAGAAGCTTTTGGATCTTTGGTTTTAAAGAATAACCCTCCTATTCCTGTGACGCGTTTTTTCATCCTTATCTTAAATTTACTTGTGCTGAATTTATTTCAATATTTAAGGTTTTCATCATTTGAAATCCTAAATAGTATTCATTATTTCTTTAGAGCTGTCTCATAAATTTCAATCCACTCATCGCAATTCATTTTACGAGTTAATTCACCAATTAATTCATAAGGAATCTCATCCATTTTCTTAAATCGGATGCAACTTTTACCCATATCCAATTTTCTTTCGCAATGTTTTGGGTATTCTTTTACAAACCAATCATGCAAGTCTTTTTGGGCGTAAATGCCACTATGATATAAATTTACTGAATTCTTCTGTGAAGCGAAACTCATAAACGGTAATGGTACTTTTGGGTCGCAGTGGTACCCATCTGGATAGACCGAATGTGGTACATAATAGCCAATCATTTTATAAATCATGCCTTCCTCAAAACCTTTTGGTAAATTATCCTTAATCGTTTTACGTAATTTTTTTAGAGCATCTTGACGCTCCTCTGGTACTTGATTAATATAGTCTTCGGGTGAATTGGCATCGTATTGCATTTTTTGATTGTTTAGCGTTCTCTAAGTTAGCAAAATTTTGCTTTAACCTTGTCAACTATGGTCTGGGCAAGTTTTTCGTTGCTCTCAATTGTCCAACCTGCAACGTGTGGTGTAAGCAAAACGTTGTCTGACTGAATTAGATATTGAAATGCCTCGGGCAACTTTGTTTTTTTACTTTTTCGCATCCATCTGATATTAGAGGTATCCAATTTAAACAAATCCTCAAAGGATGATTTTTCATATTCCAAAACATCCAAACCAGCACCTAGAATTTTACCAGACTGTAAAGCCGAAACAAGGTCTTCTGTAACAACGCTTTTACCTCGAGCCGTGTTAATTAACCAAAACGGTTTTTTGAATTTTGATATAAATTCTGAATTCACCATTCCCAACGTCATAGGTGTTTGTGGGGTGTGAAGACTAAGTACATCAGCTTTTTCTTGAAGCTCCTTCAAAGTGGTTTGCTTGGCGTTCCCATCACCTACATTTTCTTTGATATCATAGCATAAAACTTCAACATCAAAACCGCTGAGTTTTTTGGAGAATGCTTTACCCATATTTCCATAACCGATAAGGCCAACCGTTTTACCGTCCAGTTCTAAACCTCTGTTGGCTTCACGTAGCCATTTGCCATTTCTAACTTCTTTATCAGCTTTATTAAGTTTGTTTAACAGCGACAGCAACATTCCTAGTGTATGCTCACCAACAGCATTTCGATTTCCTTCTGGTGCAGCAACTAGAAATACACCTTTTTTCTCCGCATATTCTGTATCGATGTTTTCCAATCCTGCACCTACCCTTCCGATAAATTTTAGATTTTTAGCGGCATCTAAAAAGGTTTTGTCAATCGAAAAACGACTACGGATTAATAGGCCATCATAATCTGAAATTTTAGCTTCTATGTCAGATTTTGAAGATGAGTAATCCTCATGATTGGTAAAGCCTAAATCATTAAATCGGGTTATTAACAACGGGTGGTTTTTATCTAAGTGTATAATTTTCATGTTTAAATTTCTTAAAAACGGGAATCTTTTTATGTGGTACCTAGACTTGCTTGGCTAGGTGCTTTCAGTAAAATTTGTTCTATTTTAACCAATGCTCGATGTGACAGCTAAACTATATTTTCGGATATTCGGTTTGAGTTCTTTCGTGTTGTACATTGCCTGTGTGGGCTGTATTCAGCTTTTCAAATAATAGCACGTGAACTTCTTCATCATTTTTTGTGGTTGGATTGTGTTCCACCCCTTTAGGCACAACAATGAGTTCTCCTTCATTAATGACTTCCGTTCTGTCCCTAAATTGCATATACAGCGTCCCTTTTATCACTTGAAACAATTCATCTTCATTATCGTGACTGTGCCAAACAAATTCGCCTTTTAGCTTGGCTAGAATAACTTGCATATCGTCCACTATAGCTACTTGATGCGGATGCCAGTTTTTACTGAATTTTGTAAATTTTTGTTTTATGTTGATTGGTTTCATGTTATAAATTTACGAAACTTTAATGTTAGGTATTGAAGGCATGGCCATTTTGAATTCTTGAAAAATTGTAGAAGAAAGTCCAGCCGATAGCTAACAGGATTTTAGGTGTTATCCTATAAAAATAAAAAGAAATTTAATTAGTGGATATGCTCCGCAACTTCAAAACCCAATAATAAGCCCAGAAAGCACAAAAAATAAATATATGCCTAATATATCATTACTCGTTGTAATAAAGGGTCCTGTAGCAATTGCTGGGTCAATACCGCGTTTATCAAGAATAATTGGAACAAAAGTACCAACCAAGGCAGCGACAATAATTACGGACAACATGGATACAGCAATGGCTATACTCTCGGTGGAATTTTGACCAATTAAAAAACCAAACAGAATAACCAATAAGGCTAAAACAGCACCATTAATAAGTGCCAAACCGACCTCTTTTAATAATCGTCCTAATAGACTCCCTTTTACATTATCATTAGCGAGTCCTTGAACAATAATTGCGCTGGATTGTACACCTACGTTGCCTGCCATTGCTGCAATAAGTGGTGTGTAGAAAAATAGTGAAGGCACGGTCTCCATGATTTCTTCGTAACCTTTCATGATAAACACACTACCCAAACCACCAAACAACCCTAAAACTAGCCAAGGCAAACGTGCTCTGGTGAGTTGCCAAATACTATCATCGGCTTCAACTTCCTGGGTAATACCTGCAGCCAATTGGTAATCTTTGTCAGCTTCTTCTTTTAATACATCAACAATATCATCGATGGTGATTCTACCCAGAAGAATTTGATTGTTATCCACAACAGGAATGGCTTCTAAATCGTATTTGGCCATGACTTTTGCCACATCTTCAGCATCATCATGGACATTGACCCAATCAACAGTGTCCTTGGCGATGTCCGCTATTTTCTGTTCGCTTTTGGCTACAATTAAATCTTTGAGCGATAGACGGCCAATAAGTTTTTCAGTTTTATCGACAACATAAATGGAATGGACACGTGTAACATCCTTGGCCTGTCCGCGTATTCTCCGCAAGCAACCAGCTACCGTCCAAGTCTCATAAACCTTAACCAATTCTTTTGCCATGAGTCCACCTGCGGTATCTTCATCATATTTTAAAAGTTCTTGGATTTCGGCTTTGTGCTCTTGATCTTCAATTTGGGATATAACTGCTTCTTGTCGTTCTTCAGAAAGCTCAGCTATAATATCTGCCGCATCATCGGTGTCGAGCTCTTCTATTTCTTCAGCAATCTCTTTAGCGGAAAGATTTCTTAAAACTTTTTCCCGATTGTCCTCATCCATTTCCATGAGGATATCTGATGTAGTTTCAGAATTTAAAAGTTTAATAACATATACAGAATCTTCAAGGTTGAGCTCGTCTAGAATTTCTGCAATATCTGCGAAGTGAAATTCATTTAAAAGTTTTTTAAGTTCCTTGTCGTTTTGCTCCTCGACTAGGACCTCGACTTTTTCAACGAGTTCATCAGTAAGTTGAAACTGTATGTTATCTTGGATGTCTTCCACTGTAATAGTTTTACATTATTGCGAGTCGAGCAAAGCAATCTGTTAAATGAGATTGCCTCGTGCTACAGACTGCCAATGACGTTATTTTTCGTCATTTTCAATTAAAGTGGTCAGCTCAATAAACTGTGCGACACTCAATTGTTCTGGACGTTGTCCAAATATAGTATTTGCTTTTAAATTATCCGACAGATTAAAGGTTTTTAAACTGTTTCTGAGTGTTTTTCTGCGCTGTTGAAATCCCGTTTTCACAACTCTGAAAAATAATTTTTCATCGCAAGGTAGAGTGTAGTTTTCTTTTCTTGTAAGTCGGAGTACGCCAGAATCAACCTTTGGTGGTGGATTAAAAACCGAAGGTGGTACGGTAAAAAGATAGTCGGCGTCGTAATATGCTTGAGTCAATATCGAAAGGATCCCATAAATTTTAGAACCTTCTTTTGAACAAATGCGCAATGCAACTTCTTTTTGAAACATGCCTGAAAATTCTGGAATTTGATGGCGCAGTTCCAAAGTTTTAAAAACAATTTGTGACGAAATGTTATAAGGGAAATTACCAATAATAGCGAAAGGCCTGTCCTCAAACACTAAACTTAAATCGTATTTTAGAAAGTCTTTTTCTATGATTCTATTAGCTAATGTGAGGTAATTATTTTTGAGATAATCAACCGATTCGGTATCAATTTCTATCACGTGCGTAGTGATATTTTTTTCTAACAAATATTTGGTAAGAACACCCATTCCAGGACCAATTTCCAATACATCATTATAGCCTTGTAATGATAATGAATCTGCTATTTTTTGAGCAATAGATTCATCTTTTAGAAAATGTTGACCTAAGTGTTTTTTTGCTTTAACTTGGTGTTGATTACCCATTAGTTGTCATTGGTTTTGGGAGATTTAATTCCGATGAAAATTAAAATTAGACCAAATCCTAAGCCACAAGTAAATCCACCAACAGTTTCCCAAGGTTCAGTGCCATAATTGAAATAGGAGATGACAATACCTAATATGATAAGAAAAAGACTTGAAATAAGGAACTTTTTACGATTTAGGTATATGTATTCGTTTGCTTTCATAGGTTAATCGAAATCTACTGTATATTCATCGATAACCTCCAATTCAGTTCTAAAAGCCAACATTTTGTCAGCAAATTTTTCTGCACCTGCTTTTCTGAGACCTTCTGCATCATTTTTGTAATAGTCAATTAATGCTTGCTTTGAGTGTGCTCTGTATTGAATGGAATAGGTTTCGGCATCATTGTCCTCAACCAATACCTTTGTAAGTTTAGCTTCTTTGAATTTTCCTGTTGCTAATACTTGAGGGATATGTTCTTTGATCCAAACTAGCCATTCGTCGTGAATGCTTTTATCTATGTTAACAGTAACGTTGTATATAATCATAATTCTCGGAATTAGGAATTAGCAAAATGGGATTCGTTTACAAAAGTATGAATTTAGACGAGAATAGTTGGCTCCCAACGTTGCTAAGACGCAAAGTTGAACATTTTAACCCATAGACTTATTAACTGCCAATAGAGGCTTAAAACTAATTTATCGCATCACCACGAAGCATCCTAAATTTCTTCCTAGCTTCAACAAAATAAATACTGTCTTCGTGCTCAAAGATGATTTTCTCGTAGAGTGGTTTTGCCTCTTCGGGTTTGGCCAAAAAGGAATAGTATAATTCCGCTAAGGCGTAAATGGCGTCATCTGCTAAAATATCCTCTTTGTATTCTTTAATGATTTCCAAATAATTAGCTTCTGCTTTTGTGTATTGTTTTTTTTGCTCGAATAATTTGGCTTGTTGAAACAAGGCCTGATCGGTGATACTTTCACCCTTATGCTCAATTAAAATTTTATCTAATAGAGAAATGGCTTCATCAGTTTTATTCTGAAACGCCAACAAATCTGCTTTCGCATAATACTTTAATGCCGTTTGTGTGCTGTCTTCGTATTTATTGTCCGAAATGAGTAGTTTTAAATCGAGTGCATCATTAGCAATGAGCTGTGAGGTGGATGCCTTTAGAATTTTTAATTGTGATTCTGCCCAATCAAAATCACCTTTGTAATAACTTGTTTTTGCCACTTTATACCGTGCTTCTTGAGAAATGGTGCTATTCTTTAAGTTAGCTTGAATTTGGGAATAGAAAATCAGAGCCTCATTAAACCGTTCTTGAAGGACCAAAATATCTGCCAATAATAGCTTGACTTTCGCCTCTTGTAATTCTGAAATATTCAGGTTTAAGCTTTCTCTTAGAAAAGCCGTTGCGGTTTCTGTATCTTTTAAATTGAAAGCCAAAAACTCTCCGTAGGCCAATTGCAATGGTAAAGTTAATTCTGATTTACCGTACTGCTCAAATAGTTCTTTGTAACGTTGGTCAATTCGATCTAGCTCTTTATCATCTGCTGTTCTGGTGGCAATTTCTAGCAAATATTGATGAGCTGTTAATAAGGTACTTTGGTCTTGAGTAGTTTCCAGAATATATTCAAAAATGTCCGTCGCGGTATCTGGATCGTCATCGTTTAGAGCTGTAACAGCCAATTCAAAAATACGATCCAGACTCTCTGGAAAACGTTTATATAGAGCTTTCTCCTGAACAAATGATTTACTATAAGCTTTTTCCTGTACATAAAGCCAGCTCAACATTTCGTACCAATAGACATCGGGTTGCTGCTGTATTTTTTTTAGTAATGCACGTCTCAAAAGAACATTGTTTTCGTTGTCATTATTTTCGGAAATAAATCCACCTAAGGCACGCTTTACGCTGTTAATATAATTTGGTTTATAGGCAATGTATTCGATGTAGCTGGAAAACATGTCCTCGATATTGCCCTGTTCGCCATAAATACGAGCCAATTGAATGCTATAATCTCTATCTGGTGTGAGCAACCTCCCTTTTCTATAGACTTCAACGGCTTCATCCAGTAAAGAATGACTTTCAAATTGTTTGGCAATACCGTAAATATAATTTGGACTAGTATCGACATAATCTATGGCTTCTTTGTAAAGTTTTTTGGCCTGATTTAAACTGTCTTGAAGTTGATAATTATATCCCAATTCAATAACTAACGTTGGTCGTCTAGATTTTACCAAGCGGTTAATAAGTATGGTCTGAGCCTCAGCATATTGTTCTAATTGTTGGTGCGTGTCAATAATTTTGTAAATGTACTTATAGTCGTTTGGCCGTTCTTTATTCAGGTTTTGATAGATCACCAGCGCTTTACTAAATTCTCCACGATTATAGTAATTATCTGCCAGCGCTTCGCTGTTTTGAGCGATTGAAAAGTTCGCGCAAACAAGAAAGAAAAATATTAAAAGTAGGTAACGCATGTATGGTGTTTCTGTAAATATAACAAATGCTGAAAGTAGATATTGTGAATGTTTTAATAAAAAAATGCCCAAACAAAAAGTTTAGGCATTTGGACCAGCAAAATAAATGTGCTATTAATCATTACTTGTTATAATAAATGATTCAATTACTCTGTCATGGTATTTTAAAATAGAACTTCGCTTACCATCACAATGAGTGAAACCAGTATAGCTATTCTTAATAAATTTTTCATAAATAGGTTATTCTTGATTGGGTGATGCTAACTTCAAAAAAAATAATCAGAAAAACGAAGAAACGCACATAAAATAGATGAAATACGCTTTTTTTTAACAAATAACCCAGAAACACTTGTTATTTAAAATTAAGAAATCATGTCAAAACCTGTGTATGGCAATAGAACTTCAGGTATTTTGATGCCATCTTCAGTTTGGCAATTCTCTAGGATACCTGCTAAAACGCGTGGTAATGCCAAAGAACTTCCGTTGAGTGTGTGACAGAGTTCGTTTTTACCATCATTATTTTTAAATCTCAATTTTAAGCGATTTGCTTGAAACGTTTCAAAATTAGAAACCGATGAAATTTCTAACCAACGGTCCTGCGCTGTTGAAAACACTTCAAAGTCATAGGTCAGTGCTGAGGTGAAACCTAGATCGCCACCACACAACCTTAAAATTCTATATGGGAGTTTTAGTTCCTTTAAAATCATTTTTACATGTTCTACCATGCCTTCCAAAGCTTTATAAGATTGGTCGGGATGTTCAACCCTAAGGATTTCAACCTTATCGAATTGATGTAAACGATTAAGTCCTCTAACATGTGCACCATAACTACCTGCTTCTCTTCTAAAACATGGCGTGTAGCCTGTAATACTTATAGGCAGCTCGCTTTCATTTAACAGAGTATCTCTAAAAATATTAGTCGCTGGTACTTCGGCCGTTGGTATTAAGTATAAATTGTCTTCTGTAACATGATACATTTGACCTTCCTTATCGGGCAATTGACCAGTCCCAAAACCTGAAGCTTCATTCACCAAATGTGGTACTTGATATTCCGTATAACCAGCCTCTGTGTTCTTGTCTAAAAAATAAGTAATCAACGCGCGTTGCAATCGTGCACCTTTTCCTTTATAAACAGGAAAACCAGCTCCGGTTATTTTATTGCCAAGTTCAAAATCTATTATGTCGTATTTTTTTGCAAGCTCCCAATGTGGCAATGCGCCTTCATATAATTTTGGAATGTCACCTTCCCTGAATGTTTCCTCATTATCCTCGTCCGTGTTTCCCGCAGGAACTATGTCATTGGGAACATTTGGAATTTTATAGAGTACCTGATCCAAAGATTCAATAGTATTGTTTAGGTGCTGTTCAAGTTCCTTTGTATGCTCTTTAATTTGAGTTGTTTTCTCTTTCAATAAATTTGCTTTTTGAATTTCTCCAGATTTAAAGAGGTTTCCTATTTCTTTAGAAAGTGCGTTGGAGTCCGCTTTGGCGTTGTCCAATTTTGTCTGGGTTGATCTGCGCTCTTCATCTAAAGCAATAGCTTCTTCAATCATTTCAGTAGCATCAAAATTACGTTTGGCCAAACGATTGATAACATCCTCTTTGTGGTCTCTAATAAAAGCAACTTGTAACATAATGAATTTTTAAATCTTTGTGTGCAAGAGCACGTAAAATAAGGCACAAAAGTAGTAAGAAATTGATCGGATTAAAACAAAAGACAGCCTATTTTGATGGTAAAATCCAATCATGGTGTTTAAAGTGGTGCCATCGCTCATTGGCCAAATCCACTTCAGGGTCTATAAGCTGCTTGGACGGTTTTCCGTTAACGCTAACATAAGAGGTAACATAAACTTTGACGTCTTGACCTTCTTGAGCAAATTTCTTTTTTAAATGTTGGGCAAATTGCCAGATCACGTCGGGTTTGTTGCTTGCACCTCGCTGTTGTTTTTTAGTGAGGTAATCATCAAGATTAATGCGTATAGCATTATTGGTTTTAGTGTCAATTACGGTATAAGAGGTACGTCCGCCTTTGGCTCTAAGCATCATGCGCCATGATAATCTATGGCCTTCTTCGGTCCAAAGCACATCGTCTTTAAAAAAATGATGCCTTAAAGGCAATGCCATCTGAATGATAAAATAAGTTGATAGGCAGGCCAGTATAATCGAACTGTGTTTGGGCGCACTAACTTCATTTTTATCGTAAAATGGTTTCCGTTTCAAAAATAAACTATGAATGGTTTTAGGCTCGAAAAAGAAAAGACTAAAAGATAAACTTAAATACGGGAAAATACCAATCTGAAACACGATGGAATTAAACAGATGAAAGAAAATTGAAATAAAGAAAATATACTTCCTTGTAGGTTTAAATAACAATAACGGAATAATCAGACCATCGAACAAAATACCTCCATAAGCGATGACATGATGTACAAAAGAATGCTGTAAAATTCCACCGATTACAGAAATATCAGCTTTATTTCGCATTAACAGTTCAATTACTGTAGTGTCCAGCCAATCTGGATAAAATTTTGCAGCCGAAGCATAGGTATAAACAATTAAAAGTTGAATGATAAAAACCCATTTGCACCAATTTGGCATGGAAATTCGTCTCAAAGAAGGGTTGAGTTTTACATCTATTGAAGCAAAGCGATGGGCTGGCAAGAACACCATGATAAAGCTTAATAGCGATAGCAAATAATAATGATTGTTATAGGAGGACTTTTGCATAAGGTAAGTGCTCGTCCACATTACCGCGAACATAAACATGCTAAACCTATATTTGTAGCCCACCATTATGAGCAAGCCAAATATGCTCATTACGATGTAATAGACGTACATCCAATCGCCTGGTAATGGTTGTAACCACTCAAAACCAATAAATGAGAAGGTGAAATCTGGCTCAATCAAAGTTCGTCTTATCCACCCTGTCACAACTGCTCCAGCAGTTTCCAAAAAACATAACAAACCAAAAATCATTCTAAAAATGATCAAACTTGAATTGTCTATATGTTTAAACAGAAATTTATTCATTTATTGAATCAATATAATCTAAGGCAAACTTTTTGTCCTTTGTTAATTGAGTTTTAAGCGCTTCGAGATTTTTAAATTTATCTTCCTTTCTAATATATTTTAAGAATTCAATTTTCACAATATTATCATAGAGATTATTATTAAAATCGAAGAAATGTACTTCTATAGAATTGGTTATACCTCCAACGGTAGGGTTGGTGCCAATATTCATCATGCCGTAAACAGTTTTTTCTTCAATTAAAGATTTCACTATATAAACACCATTATTAGGAATGAGCTTGTATTGTTCTTCGACAGAAATGTTTGCTGTAGGAAAATTTATTGTTTTGCCGAGCCCTTTTCCTTTTACAACTTTGCCAGACATAAAGTAATTGTATCCCAGATAAGAATTGGCAAGAGCAACCTGTCCGTTGGAAAGTGCTTTTCTGATTTTCGTTGAGCTTATTGTAACGTCCTCGATGTCTTCTGCCGAGATTTCTTTTACACTAAAATTATAAATTTCAGAAAAACGTTTTAGGTCGTTGATATCCGCACTTCGGTTTTTTCCGAACTTATGATCGTAACCAATGACTATTTGTTTGGCATTGAGCTCATCTACCAATATGTTTTTAACGTAATCTTTGGCAGACATACTAGCAAAATCTTTAGTGAATGGCTTTATTATGACTTCTTCAATTCCAAAAGATTTAATTAAAGTTTCGCGTTCTTCAATTGTGTTTAGTAACCGGATAGTCTTGTCTTTTTGCAACACCATTCTGGGATGGGGAAATAGTGTAAGCACTACAGGTTTTAAGTTATGATCCTTGGAGAGCCGGACAATATGTTTTAATATTTTTTGATGCCCTATGTGCACTCCGTCAAATGTGCCAATAGTCAAGGACTTTGCTGATGTTAAACTCAAGTTTTTAGGATATTTATTTGCAAATTTTTCTGACAATTAATTTTTAATCGTTAAAAAAATCTTAAATTCGGATGATTTTAAACTCTTTAAATACTAACTATGAAAACAAAGCTACATTTTGTTTTGTCATTATTCATGTTTTTATCGGTATTTTCTGTTGTTGCCCAGCAGGGTTATTGGCAGAAAACCAATCAAACAATTCAAAATAATGACGGTAAGCAAACTACTCTCAATCAAAATTTTTATCAAACCTATCAACTAAATATTGATGGTCTAAAGGCTGAACTAACTAATGCACCATTGCGCGCCTTTGTAACGGGCAAGTCTAATGCAATGGTTTACCTACCAAATGCTCAAGGTAAACTAGAGCGATTTCGCGTAGTCGAAGCGCCCGTTCTCTCTCAAGAACTCTCACAGCGTTATCCAAATATTAAAACATATTTGGGTTTTAGCACCGAAAATGCCGGTGTAAGAGCCCGCTTTAGTGTGACGTCTCATGGATTGCAATCTATGATTACATATCCAAATGCACCAATGACGTTTACAGTACCTCAAAATAAAACTGATAGAACCTCTTATATTTCTTACACAAGAGAAGTTAGAACTGAAGGTTTAAAAGATTTTGATTGTTTGACAGAAGATGAAGTCTTACCTCTAGACACAAATAGTTTTGCAAATAGAGATGCAGATGACCAAACTTTAAGAACATTTAGAATAGCAATTTCTACAAATGGAGAATATACCCAATTTTGGGACGATGGAGATGATGGAAATGGTGATGCTCAGGAAGATGCGCTCGCTCAGGTCGTTTCAACTTTAAACCGTAATAATGAAGTATTTGAAGTAGATATGGCAGTTACTTTTACCTTGGTAACAGGAACTGAATTGGTATTTCCAGATCCTTCTACAGACCCTTATGGAGCAAGTGGCTTAAATGGTGCCTTACAATCAACATTAACAAGTGAAGTTGGTGAGGCCAATTATGACATAGGCCATTTACTGGCTTTTGGAGGAAAAAATGGTAACGCTGGTTGTATTGGCTGTGTTTGTGTTGATGGTCAAAAAGGATCAGGTTTTTCTCAACATGATTTTACCGATAACGATGGTGGGCCATATATGGCGGATTTCTTCGATATTGATTATGTGCCTCATGAAATAGGTCACCAAATGGGTGCCAATCACACGTGGTCGTTCCAAAGTGAGGGCACTGGTGTTAATGCAGAGCCTGGAAGTGGTACCACCATAATGGGTTATGCTGGTATTACAGGATCTAATGATGTGCAAGATCACTCAGACCCTTATTTCCATTATTTTAGTATTTCTCAAATATTAGATAATTTAGAAACCCAAACTTGTTGGGAGGGAACGACAATTACCAATAATGCACCAGTAGCAGATGCGGGAAGTGATTTTACGATTCCAGGAGGTACTGCTTTTGTTCTGAGAGGAGCGGCAACAGATGCTGATACGGATGATGTGCTTACCTACACTTGGGAGCAAATTGATAATGGAGTTACCACATCAGGAAACTTTGGTCCGGACAAGACAACTGGAGCCGTTTGGAGATCAAGACCACCAAGTACTTCAACAGATCGTTTTATGCCGATTGTAGAGCGTGTAGTTACTGGAGACTTGACCCAAACCAACCCACTTGAAACAACGGATAACTCTTCTTGGGAAACCGTTTCAAATGTTAGTAGATCACTTAATTTTGCTCTAATAGTTAGAGATCGCAGTGAAGCTGATGGTGTTGGTCAAAATCCACAGACCGATTTTGATACCATGACCGTCACAGTAGACGGTGATTCAGGTCCTTTTGCTGTAACATCCCAAACAACTGACATTACTTGGGATGCAGGATCTAATCAAACAATAACTTGGGATGTTGCAGGTACAGATGGAGGTGCAGTAAATACACCAACAGTCAATATATTGTTATCAACAGATGGAGGTTTTACATTCCCATTTGTAATGGCTACTGATGTGCCTAATAATGGATCTGCTGTTGTCAATATACCTCTTACAGGTGGCGATACTTCTACAGCTAGGGTTAAAGTTGAGGGAAATAACAATATTTTTTATGCTATTAACCCAATAAACTTTTCAATTCAAGAATCTGAATTCGTATTGAATGTAGATGATCCTTCTATTGATGTGTGTTCACCTGACGATGTAGTTTATAATTTTACTTATAACACCTTCCTTGGATTTACTGGTACTACAGTTTTTACTACAACTGGGTTACCAGCAGGTGCTGTAGGTACGTTCTCGCCAGCTACGGCATCAGCGGATGGGACAGTTGTTACACTTACGGTTACCGGTACGGGAACATTAGACGTTGGTAACTATCCATTCTCAATTGTTGGTACTTCTGGGACGATAACTCATTCGGCAGACGTACAATTTAATGTTTATGATAACAACTTAGCTACATTGAATCTTCTTACTCCAGCAAATGGTGAATTAGATGTACCTGCAGACGCAGCTGTATTAAGCTGGGAAGCAGACGTTAATGCAACCGCGTATGAAGTAGATATTGCCACAGATGCAGCCTTTACTAATATTGTTGAAGGAACAGTGGTCAGTGAGACTACATATACACCAACATCTTTAGCAATTACAACTGAATATTTTTGGCGTGTTAGAGGCGTAAATGATTGTGGTACTGGAGAGTATTCTCAAGCAAGTTTTACCACAGCAAATATTTTCTGTACATCTTATAATTCTTCGGATACACCTATCAATATCCCAGATAATAATCCCACAGGAATTGGGTCTACTATAAATGTACCAACCACGTCCTTGATAACAGATGTTAATGTTACTGTGAATATAACTCATACTTGGGTCAATGACTTAGAGTTAACATTAGTTGCTCCAAACGGAACAATAGTTATCCTTTCTAATAGAAACGGAGCTGCGAACACACAGAATTACACCAATACGGTATTTGATCAAGAAGCAACTGAGCCTATAAGTAGTGGTTCAGCACCTTTTACAGGGACATTTGTACCAGATGGGGATTTAAGTGTTTATTATGGTGCTTTTTCAGGTGGTGATTGGACATTAAATGTATCTGATAATGCTGGGTTTGATACAGGTACTATTGATAGTTGGACATTGGAAATATGCGGTAGTCCAGAAGAAGATATAGATAATGATGGTTTACCAAATGATGCAGACAATTGTCCAGAAATAGCTAATGCAGATCAGGCAGATCTGGATGGTGATGGGATTGGGGACGTTTGTGATCCAGATATAGACGGTGATGGAATTTTAAATGGTGATGACAATTGTCCCGAAAATGCTAACCCAGGACAAGAGGATATAGATGGCGATGGTGTTGGTGATTTGTGTGATGAGAATTGTGAAACACTTGTTTCGACAGATACACCTATCGTGATAGCTGAAAGTGGAGCTGATGCGACATATACTACTTCAGTAACCTTTATGCCAAGTCTTATTGTTACCGATGTGAATGTTACCGTAAATATTGATCATGTTTTTGATGCTGATTTAGATATTTCTATTACAGGACCAAATGGACAAACCGTAGATTTATCTTCAGGTAATGGAGGAGCGGGTGACAATTATACAGATACTGTTTTTGACCAAGAAGCTGATACTTCAATTTTAGCTGGATCTCCTCCATATACTGGTAGTTTTATTCCAGAAGGAGATTTGTCTGTATTTTATGGAGAACTGTCCAACGGAACTTGGACGGTAACCGTAGCAGATACTTTTGGTGCCCTAGATGGAGGAACAATCAATTCTGTTTCTGTTGAAATCTGTGGTGTGCTTAACCCAGATGATTTGGATGGCGACACCATCTTAAATGATGTAGACAATTGTACATTAACAGCAAATACTGATCAGGCAGATTTAGATAATGATGGTTTAGGAGATGCTTGTGATGACGATATAGATGGTGATGGAGTGATTAACGCTAATGATAATTGTGTAACTCAAAGTAACGCTGACCAAGCTGATAATGACAATGATGGCTTAGGTGATATTTGTGATGACGATGATGACAATGATGGTGTTGTAGATACATTTGATAATTGTCCACTTACAGCAAACCCTGATCAGTCAGACTTAGACTTTAATGGTGTTGGTGATGTCTGTGACGGTCTAATTGCTAATAATGTTTTAACTCCGAATGGTGATAATATTAACGACACGTGGACAGTGTTAAATGCTGAGAGATTCCCTAATATGACCATTAAGGTTTATAATAGATGGGGTAACGAAGTGTTTAGTGCCAAAGGATATAATAATGATTGGAAAGGAACCAATGGTGGTGACACTTTACCTACAGGATCATATTATTATACGATAGATCAAAACGGTGATGGTGCGGTAGTATTAACAGGATGGATATACTTAACGCTTTAGGAGCATATAAAATTTAAAAAAATGTACAAAATGAAATTTTTTAAAAACACATTAAAAATAGTTGCGATTCTTTTCTTCGGGACATTATATGCTCAACAAGATCCTAACTATACATTATATAGATATACAATGAATGTCATCAACCCAGCTTACGCTGGGGCAGATGGCAACACAAGTCTAACCTCTAATATAAGAAGCCAGTGGATAGGCTTAAGGGATGCACCAGAATCACAGAGTTTTTTCTATGCACAACCTGTAAGCGACAAAATTGGTGTTGGGCTTACCATTGTAAATGACCAAGTATTTGTCGAGAGGCAAACCAGTTTTAATATAGATTTCTCTTATAAATTACAAGTATCAGAAACAGCGAATTTATTTTTAGGTTTAAAAGCTGGTGGTGGTACATATAATGTAGATAGAGATAATCTTGGCACATTAGGCGGTGGATCTGATCCTGCATTAAGTAATATCGATACAGGGTTTAGACCCAATTTCGGTGCAGGAGCCTACTTATTACATGATAAGTATTACGTGTCACTTTCTGTACCAAGGATTTTATCGAGTGAAAGAATTGATGAGTCTGATGGCAGAGTAACACAAGCTACTCAAGAAGCTCATATCTATCTATCTGGAGGATATAATTTCAGAATTAGTGATAATACGGAATTTAGACCTTCAACTCTTTTGAGATACGTTGGTGGTTCACCGATTTCGCTAGATGCAACTGCTGCATTCCGTTTCTTTAATAAATTTGAAATTGGTGCTGCCTACAGAACAGACCAAGCAATAAGTGGATTGTTGATGATAAATATGGCAGAATGGGTAGATTTTGGTTATGCTTACGAAAGCTCAACAAGAGATGATATTAACGGTGTAAGCAACGGTACACACGAGATCTTGCTAAGGTTTAATTTTAAAAAAAGCGCTTCTAATTAATTAGAATTGCAATCCGATAAAAAAAGACCGCTATTAGCGGTCTTTTTTTATTTTCCATTATAGTTATTCATAGTATGCGCAATACCTGCTAATGAAAACGATTTAATCAGTTCTACTGACACATCCATTCGTTCATTTAACTTAGCAAGTTCACCCTCATCCCATTCACCAAGAACATAGTCCACTTGATTACCTTTGTTGAAGCTATCACTTATTCCGAATCTAAACCGGTTGTAAATCGTAGTCTGAAGTTTATCTTGGATATCCTTTAAACCATTGTGGCCACCTGCACTCCCTTTGGATTTGAGTCTCAAAGTTCCAAACGGTAAGTTGAGGTCATCTGTTACTACCAATAAATTTTCTAATGGTATCTTTTCCTTTTCAAGCCAATACTTAACAGCTTTACCGCTGAGATTCATATAAGTATTAGGTTTTAAAAGAATCAGCATGCGTCCTTTGACTTTGATCTTGGCTATATCACCTAATTTTAAAGTTTCAAAAGTGGTACTTTCATTTTCGGCCAAATGGTCCAAGATTTTAAAACCTATATTATGTCTGGTGTTACTGTATTTTTCGCCGATATTTCCCAAACCAACTATCAAAAATTTCTTCATTATATCTATTTCTTCTAATTTTATTTTACTTCCAAAACCGAACCAAGATTTTATAAGTTTAAACATAATTACAATTTCTATAAAAATAAAAAAAGCATTCCGTAAAGAATGCTTTTTTAAATATCTAAAAAAAGAATTGTTCTATCTATTCTTTTACTGCAGCCACATCATCAGTTTCTGTAGCTGGTACATCTCCTGCTTCTGTTTCGCCTTCTTCACCTTCTTCTAATTCTTCATCATCATCTTCTGGCTCATCAACGATAGCTAATCTACTACGTCTTACTTGACAAACAACAGTGTTGTTAGGGTGAATTAAATCGTAATCGTTATTTTTTAACTCTTCGATAAGAACTTTATCACCGATTTTTAAAGGAGTGATATCGATTTCTATAAAATCCGGTAATTTAGAAGGTATGGCTTTTACTCTAAGCTTACGATAAGGCATTCTTAGGTTACCACCGTTCATAACACCTTTAGAAGATCCTATAGTTTTAACAGGAATCTCCATTGTGATAGTCTTATTCTCATAAATTTCATAAAAATCTATGTGTAATATTCTGTCAGTTACAGGGTGAAACTGAATATCCTGCATTACGGCATTAAAACTGTCACCGTTATCTAGTTTAATCACAACTGTATGCGCATTTGGTGTGTATACGAGTTTTGAAAACGCTAGCTCAGGTGCGGTAAAATGTACTGGCTTTGCTTCTCCTCCGTATAATACGCAAGGAACCTGACCAGCATTACGTAAGGCTTTAGTTGACTTTTTGCCCACGCTTTCTCTTTGAGATCCGTCGATTGTAATTGATTTCATTTTAAAAATTTGTTTTATTAAAATTTAATTCCCTCATTTTGAGGGGTGCAAATGTAAGAATTAAATGCTTAATCTTATAAAAAATAAGGTGTTTTTAAAAGAATAAAACAAACTATTGGAAAAAATAAGTTTTACATCACGAATTTGTTGCTTATAGATTTGTTGTGATGTACATTATGCATAACCTCAGCGAATAAATCTGCACAGCTCAGAACTCTTAATTTTTTGCTTTCTTGTTTAAGAGGAATGGAGTTTGTAACAATGAGTTCTTCTAATTTAGATTTTTCCAGTCTCTCGTAGGCATTACCAGAAAGTATAGGGTGAGTACATATAGCTCTTACACTGAGTGCGCCACGATCCATCATTAAATCGGCAGCTTTGGTTAGTGTGCCGGCTGTATCTACCATATCATCTACTAAAACTACATTTTTTCCTGTAACATCTCCAATCAGCTCCATATGAGAAATGACATTGGCTTTTGCACGTTGCTTATAACATATAACTACGTCACTTTCTAATGCTTTTGAATAAGCATAGGCACGTTTAGAACCTCCCATGTCTGGTGAGGCTATCGTGAGGTTATCCAAATTAAGGCTTTTTAAATAAGGCAAAAACACTGTTGAAGCAAATAGATGATCTACTGGTTTTTCAAAGAAACCTTGTATTTGATCTGCGTGCAAATCCATTGTAATAATCCGAGTGGCGCCTGCAGCTTCCAACATTTTAGCAACTAGCTTAGCTGCAATTGGTACTCTAGGTTTATCTTTTCTATCTTGTCTCGCCCAGCCAAAATAAGGCATAACTGCTGTTATATGTCTTGCAGATGCTCGTTTTGCGGCATCTATCATTAACAACATTTCCATTAAGTTCTGAGGTCCTGGGTGTGTAGAGCCAATAATAAATATTCGGGTACCACGAATAGACTCTTCGTACGATGGTTGAAATTCGCCATCACTATAAGTGGAGGTAATAACGTTGCCCAACTTAGCACCATAAGCTTCAGCAATTTGTTCTGCTAAATATTGACTCTGGGTACATGTAAAAATTTTTGCTTCTGTGGTTTCGTTAGACATTTGTATTGAGAGATTTAGTTATTGCCGGAGGTTAAAAAATACTTGGTTCAAATTTAGAAAATTATTTCTCTAGAAAAAGTATAAAACCAACTAAATTTAATTGTTTACGGGAAAATATTTTCTATTTTTGCATCCCGATTACTATCGGTAGTAAATTGCTCAAGTGGCGGAATTGGTAGACGCGCTGGATTCAAAATCCAAATTTGAAATAGCGTAAAATAATAAGCCGAAGTGGTGGAATTGGTAGACACGATGGATTCAAAATCCATTGCTCACAAGGCGTGCGGGTTCGATTCCCGCCTTCGGTACGAAAAAAGCTGAGATAAAAATCTCGGCTTTTTTTATGCTCAGGTACAACATAGGTACAACATTTTGCTATTCTTCCTTGAACAATTAAATTTTACCTTATATGATATCAAATGCCGTCAATTCGTAGTAAAAAACTTTTCGGTTTAATTAGCATTGAACTTGAAAATACGCTCAGCATATTTTCCTTCATTTTGCAAAAGCTGCATTACGGGAATAAGCTTCACTTAAAAAGTCTTGGACACAATTTCAAAGTTGATATGCTCTTGTTTCTTTATCGTATTAAAATCTCTTGAATTTATCAACTTATTGTTTTTGAGGGAAACTTTGAAATAGAGTCCGCTTTAGAAAAAGATTACTTGTTCCTTTTGTTTCACAAAGATTTAAAATTTAGCTCGAGACGGACTGCATAACCGTTCGCTCACCCATTTGACTACGCTCAGGGCAGGCTTCACTTTTATAAGTCCTTACTCGCTCAAAATTTTAGGTAACGTTTCCGAAAAGGTAACAACGAAGGCACTATGGGAAGTAAGTGGATAAAATGATACGAAGGTTACATCAATCTATTTTCTAACAATAGACAATGTAAGTAACAATTGAGACAATATCATTCAACATAAAATGAAAAGGAAAAACACTCAGGATATAATAAGTATGTGAATAAATGACATTCTGGCAACTAATTGACACCAAATTATATCATCTAATATTGGCTTTGAAATTGTAGTATTATGGTCGAGTCTGGATTAGGAAAATGATAGTTTTTTAAGCTGATACTAAAGAATACTTTAATGAAAAGACATTCTAACTCTTAAAAAATTGAACTTGAATAGATGGGTATTTTATGGTTCTTAGCTTTTGGCAAAAAGTACTATAAACGCAAAATGTAATGAAGGGTTTGTATAGCAAGAGGGTAACACGCTAAAGCGATGTTACAATATTTAATTTTACACAAAACCCTTTAAAATCAATAGATAACAGCGATTTGCAATTTTGAATATTTGAATTTTCGTGATTGTTTTTCAGAAAAACCTTGTTCAACCCAACAAAACCAAATAAAAATTTCAGAAAAAATGGATAAAGGATATGAAAATGAGCGGTTTGAAAAATTAGGAATTAAGGCTTCAGTTGCTGAGAAATTCAGGGACTTCTGCAAGAAAATATCAAAATCTCAATCAATGACATTGTTGCTAATGCTTGAATTTTTTGAAGACAACGGAATATCACCAGCAGAATCTATGGGGCCAAGAATGGAAACATTAGAATCAAAAATATCAACGCTTATCAAAAAACGAATGAACGGTATGATTGCGATAATGAAGGATATCGAAAAATCTCAAACTAAACCAACAGTTGCGATGCTCTATTCCCTTTTTGAGCAAACAGAGCCGCCAAAAAAGAAATTGATTCTTGAAAAAAAGTATGTAGAAAAGAAAGATAAAGGCTTTCAAGAAAAGTCCATTCCAAGTAAAAATAAAGACGGAGAATGGAAAAGGTAAATTACATAGTTCAACTCAACGCAGCCTTTGAGCGTTTCAACAATGACAATAGAATTAAGCAGGGCCATATTACGTTGTACCTGGCATTCTTTCAGAAATGGAATCGGGAATTTTTTAAAAGGACGATAACCATAAACAGAGAATGGATTATGGAAAAGGCAAAATTTAAATCGAAAACAACCTATCACAATTATCTAAAAGACCTAAATGATTGGGGTTACTTATGCTATTATCCCTCTTGCCATCCCGCTCAAGGTTCAAAAGTTCAGATGTCCATTTTTTTTGATTTAGATGGTCAAAAATTGGCTAACAGCGTCCCAGCAACAGGCCAAAATTTGGTACCTTATTATAAACATAAAACATTAGAAAACTTAAATAAACTGGCAAGGCCAAAAAATGAACTGGTTGTTTTAAATTTTTTTAAAGAAAATAATTGGTCAGAAATTGAAGGAAAAAAATTCTACAGATATTATGACGCTAAAGATTGGAAATTGACTAGAGGGCTAAATATAAAGGACTGGAAAATGGCCGCTGATAAATTTGTCAAGAAAGGCTACGAGTTAAAACAAAAAAATAGCAGTTCATTTTTTGGCCAAGTAAAGCCCTCGTTTGACAATAAAAATAAGGATTATAACCAACCGCTATAATTTTTGAAGAATTTTTCAATCGTTCGGCTGGTTGAAATAACTTGAATCTTTTTTAAAAAAAGATTATAATTATATATAAAAATCTTAGTTGCAAATAGACAGTTGGCTACTAATCATTGTTTTATAGCTAGAAAATTTCTTAAATTTATTTTCATTAGTAAAATTATCGCCAAAACTAAAATTGCACTCACAACTACAAGTGAAAAATAGTATCCTTTAAATATCATTTTGTTTAGCCACACAATAATTCCTTTATAAAATATAAGTGCCTCAGTCAAAATAAAACCTAACAAAAAAAGATAGACTACTTTTTTACTGATTCGAAATAATCTTAAGTAATCAAAAAAGAGAAATAGGCTCATACTTATAACACCCAAAAAAGTTAGGTGCAAATAACCAATGGTAAATTCTAAAATAGAAAAAGCCAGATTGGCAAAATAAGGTATCGAAGTAATGAGCTGAAGGACAATCTTTAGGCCTAAAATAACCCAAACGGCCTTGCCGATTAGAACCTGAAGATTACTAAAACTACCTTTCAATAGCATTTTGTTTTTAGAAAACCATCTTAATAATAAAAGAAAAGCAAAAAGCTGAAAAACCACGCCTAATCCATTGAATACATAAAATTTTTTTATTGGGGCTGCCCAAAGTATAGAAAGGAAGAACGTAAATACCACCCCAAAATTCACAGAATAGAAAAGATAGTTGTGTTGGTTTCTTGAAAGGTGGATACCTTTCTTTTCTAATATTGCAATCAATATGCCCAGTAGGGCAACCAACATCCAACCGTTATACTGAAAATGTAGATAGAAATAAATTGAAATTTTATACCAGATTGAAGCTTTGCCTAAAGTAGCCATAACAATCCCCAAAGCCCAAGGGCCCAAAGTTGAAATTACATTGTAAAACAGGGCTATTCGTATATACTTATACCAATTACTGTTCTTCAGGTTTTTAGGTGTATTTCTTATAAAAAACCAAACGTACCAATAGGATGCAAATAAGAACAAGGTCGAAAATGTGATTGACAGAAATGAGTAGCCCTGAAAGGGAAAGGTGAATAACATTCCAACCAGTGTTATTTGTGTAAACACATAAATTTGTCGGTACCGCTTATTGTTCTTTTTTTCGTTTAAAAAGAGTTTGTGAAATAATGTAATGAGTGCCAGATAAACCCAACCCAATAAAGCAATGTGGGAGTGTCCGTGAACTATATACCTATAATCCACGCCTATATCAAGAATTTGAAGCGACCTTAAAAAAAGACCCAATACAGCAGCGATTAAAAAATAACCCAATGCAAATCTGCTATGTAGTTTTAAATCTATCAACAATTAAATGAATTCGTTCGTTCCAAAAAACTAAAAATCTTTTTTTCTACTTTTTCTGTAAATATTGAGCAAAGGCAAAGCAACCCATAGCGCAAGTGCCGAAAGTGCCATTAAAAAGCCAAGTCCTGTACCGAAGAATTTCTGAAAAACAGCACCAGTATAGCCCAGCAAAGCAGAGATGTCCAGTTTTAAGAGTATCAAAATACGCGACAAGTCTATGGGGTTGAAAAGCGTAGCACCTATTGAAAAGGTGTCTAACGGGTATTCTTCTAATAGGATTAGCGACATTAAAAACAATCCGTCATAAATAACAGCCATAAACAACCACAGCAATATCGCATAGCTAAACCCTTTGATTTTATTCTCGTTGTAAAGCGCAATATTGAAAGCCAAGCCAGTAAAAATGAGCGTTAAAAATGTTCCTGTGACCAATAACAATACAAAATCCCAAATCGCACTGGATTGAAAAAGACCATATAGTACAAAGGGCAATCCCAAACCAATCAACAAACTCAGCGACAACGATATGGCGACACCAAGATATTGCCCTAAGAAAATCGAAGCGCGCTTTACGGGTTGGGCAAGTAACAATTCTGTAAATTCTTTTGAGTCGTAATAGTACATTACCCCAAAAATTGTCCCGATTAATGGTACCAAGATAATGATGACATTCATCAATGTAATAACAGCTTTTGAAAGGTCATTATTTAAGAAAAGCAATACGAATCCCAGTGTTAAATAAAAGAACAGGTACACATAACTCCAGCGGCTACGTATTAAATCGAAAAAGCTATATTTTAAAATTTTAAACATTTTGTTCGGTTAAAAGGTTGGCTATGGCACGTTCAAAATTTGGTTCGTTGGTTTGGGTCAAAAGGGTTTTTATATCACCTTTAAAATATACCTTGCCTTCCAAAAGAAATACAATCTGGTCTGCCATTTCTTCTACAAAGCTCATTATGTGAGAAGTGATTAAGATGGTTTTCCCTTTTGCTTTTTCCTGAATAATTAAATTTTTGAGGTGAAGCAATGCAATGGGGTCAAGTCCGGTTGTTGGCTCATCGAGTATGATTAGTGGGCTGTCAAACATTAAGGTGAGCACCAAATTTACTTTCTGTTTTGTGCCACCAGAGAGGTTGCTCAGTTTTTTGTTGAGAAATGGGCTTAACTTAAAGAGCTCGATAAGCTGCTCGTCTTCACCGGGCAGGTTTCGAAGGTCTTTAATCATTTTTATAAGTTCCCGTACTGTAAGATTGGAAGGAAAATTGGCTATTTGCGGTAGGTAATCTATCTCGTTTCTGTAATTCCATTTGTTTTTTATAGAATTACCATTGAGCGAAATTGTACCACTATCGGGAATTACCATCCCTAAAATAGATTTTATAAGAGTAGTTTTACCCGACCCGTTGGGGCCAAGGATAGCAAAAATACCCTTTTCTGAAATAGATAGGTCAATACCTTCAAGCACTTTATTCTTGCCAAAACTTTTGTATAGATTTTCTATGTGTATCATTCAATTTTTTTCATTTTGGGACGCTCATCCACTAAATTATCTGGTGTGAATACTGGGGAAACTTTTTCTGAAAAGTCTATAATATCAATAAATAGGCTACGCATTAAAATAATGGTTTCTGGCGTCCTGTTTACGATATATGAAAATAGTTTCACCGGACGGTATGGTATATCACCTATGCCGTCCCTATCTAAGTCGTACCCTGTATAACTGCTCCAATAATTGTTTACAAATACGTTATCGTTAATACGGCTGTTGTAAGAAATATCGAATGAGTTATACAGAAAGTTGTTGTTCTCAAACACATTGGTATAGCACGCGCCCAATACTTTAACGGCATAACCATTTCTTATAAAATTATTTTTGTGGTACGTTATTCGGTTAGAGCCTTCAATATTAATGCCTACGGTATTTTCTTCAAACGTATTTCCGCTTATTTCGGCATCGTTAATTTCTTTCAGTAAAAGGCCAAAAGCGGCTGTTCCCCAATTTTTATGAAATGTGTTGTTCAGCATTTTTATTCGTTTTGAAAACATTACCGCTACACCTGCACCGTTGTTTTCAAAAGTGTTATTGGTGTACACATCATCGTTTGAAAACATAAAGTGAAGTCCATACCTCAGGTTTTCTGTGCTTATGTTATTATTGATGGTTATGTTATCTGAAAATTCCAAATAAATGCCATCCCTCGTTTTTTGAACAATATTTCGGTCCACAACAACATTTTTGCAATACCAAAGCTGTATGCCGTTGCCTGAATTGTATTCGTCCTGCGCATCACCAATAATCTTATTATGATATACTTTTCCGTTGTTTGATTTTTCAAGATAAATTCCGAAGAACAACTTTTCTAGTACTACATTTTGAATCAAGAAATCCTCACTTCTCACTACGCGAATGGCAGCGTGGTCACTGGTGTAACTTGTACCTACGTTAATAATAAACAACCCATCAATGGTTACGCCATCTGCCGTGATGCGGATAATTTCGCCCTTATCCTCTCCGTCAATAACTGGAAAGTTTTCGCCTTTAATGATCAAGGGTTTATCGACAATAATATTGAATTCTTTGTAGGTTCCTTCTTTTATAAAAATCGTATCCTCTGCCTCGGCTACGGCAATCGCTTTCTTGAGTGAAGTTATATCGCAGGTGTTGCAAACGGTTATCGTTTTTGCCCAGCCAGTTGTAATACTGAAACAAGCAATTAAAAAAACGATTTTGTATATAAAAAAGATTCTCAAGGTTGTACCTATTTATTTAAATATGACTTCAATTCTTCCCAATTATAAATGTTGCCGCCTAAATCTGATTGAATTTTCTCGGCAATACTCTTTTCTTTAAAAGCGGTTAGGTTTGCACCCATAGGGCTTGGTAATTCTTTAGATATTAAATAGGTGGCATCTGAAGAAGGGATGAGATCTGTCGGGCTTTCATAGTAATTTGTATAGTAAACCCCTGTGTCTGAATTTGGCGTGTCTTGTGCGTAATTCAGCATACATTCGGTAGCATCAAATTTATATACCTTCCCTTTTTCGGTTACAAATTCTGCACCGTGAATTTTATCTACAATAGTCATTTTACAAAAATGGCAACCATCGTTTCCGTAATCTATGGCTTGCGGCTCTGTATTGCAAGAAACCGCAAGTACTACCAATAGTGCCAAAAGTGAAATTTTCATTCTGTTTTTCATATAGCATTTTTTTTAGAGCGCTTTCCTACAAAAAAAGCAACAAGAGTTAAAAGCATTCCCAATCCCATTAAATAACCGCCCAATCTTGGATACGAATAAGCATCAAAATTCAATAATTTTTTGTGTCCCAAAAGTGGTGGTTTGTAGCTCATAGGCGTGCCATCCGGATTTTGAAGTTTCATAATGGCATTAGGGTCTAAGTTGGTACCGTAATCTACCATCCAAGCGTTAAAATCGTACATTCCCAATATTCCCAAGATGGTCATTACCACAAACCAACCTATGAACCAGCGATGATTTATTTTTTTGAAAAATGCAAAGAGACCAATAATAACACCAAGTGCTGCCATACCTCCTATCACTATTGGGAACACGGTAAACTCCCACATATCACTAGGTTTTGGCAAGGTTTTCATCCCGATATAGTGGTTCAACCCATCAATATTCTGTATGTCAAATTCACTTTGTCCTTTTATGCCGTTTATGTATATGTTCATTCCCAAAGGTTCGGGATATTGCGGTGCACCCAACTGTATATTCCATAATGGATATATGAAGAGTCCCAACAATAACAATGAGCCTATAATCATTAGTATACTTGCCTTTTTCATTTTAGCTGTTTTTATGGTGTAGTGCTTATGGGAAAGCGTTTTGATTTAAAAAGCAGGCAGTAGATAGCCATACTGCCTGCTTAAAAAGCAACCAATATTAGTCTCCTAGAGACCAACTCAATTCTATGTTAGAATTTGCGGGTGAAACCCTAACATATCCCTGCATTTCTTGGTGCAATGCAGAGCAGAAATCTGTACAATAAAATGGCCATACACCTACTTGCTTAGGTTCCCAAACCGATGTTTTGGTCTGCCCTGGCATAACTAATAATTCTGAAGTGTTTTGTCCAATCATTGCAAAACCGTGCGGAACATCAAAATCCTGTTCGTGATTTGTGATGTGGAAATACACTTTGTCTCCCACTTTAATACCTTCTATATTATCGGGTGTAAAGTGACTTCGTATGGTACTCATATAAATATGCACTTCGTTACCATCACGTGTTACTTTTGCCTCACCAGGGTTATTTATAGCATACGGGTGTTTGTTTTCGTCTAGCCTGTAGATTTTTTTGGCTTTAGGTGCTAAGATCTCTGCCGGAATACCTGCGGCATAGTGCGGCTCACCGTGTGTTGGAAAATCATAAATAAGTTCCATTTTTTCGCCCGAGATGTCATACAATTGTGCTGAATGCTCCATTTCTGGCCCTACAGGTAAATATCTATCCTTGGTAATTTTATTTAATGCAACCACATACTTACCAAAAGGTTTTCTTGAGTTTCCGCCAGGAATCATAAGGTGTCCTACCGAATAGTATGAAGGTTTTCTGTCCAATACTTCCCAAGAGCCCAATTTCCATTTTACTACTTCAGAAGAGATAAAGAAAGTCGTATAAGCATTTCCTTTACCATCAAATTCTGTGTGTAAAGGTCCTAATCCACCACTTTTTACGGTTCCTGCCAATACGTCTTCAAACTTAAGGATTGGGATTCCGTAGGCTTCACCATCAAATTTTTCAGCCTCAATAGCAGCGATCATATTATCAAAAGAGTGTACCGTAAGGTCTGCTGAAAGTTTGCCATTACCAATAATGTATTCTCCAGATGGATCTACATCACACCCGTGCGGTGATTTAGGTGTAGGCAGAAAATATACTGCTCCTGGCACCTTTAATGGGTCAACCGTAACCACTTCTTTTTTCATAGTGGTTGTTGCCGTATGCGTACTTTCATCATATACGTTATGTGCATAATTAGCTGGCATTTTAGTGCCACCACCATTGTTTACGTATTCTTCAATCTTTTTCCAATTTACCGCAGCGATAAAATCCTTATCATTTTGAGATGCGTTTACTTCTTGAAGGGTATGGGCTTCTTCGGTATTATACGTAGTAAAGAAGAACCAACCGTGCGATTTTCCACGCCCTGGGTGTGAAAGGTCGTAGTTAAAGCCAGGTAGCATTAACTGAAACTTAATATCCATATGACCGTGTTCTGGGTCAACGCTAATGAACGAAAGCGACCCTTTGAAGTTTCCTTTATAGTCACTTATAGGCATATCACGTTGTGGAATCGGTACCGAAAAACGTGTACCTGCCACCACATACTCTGTATTCTCGGTAATGAACGATGAACTGTGGTTACCAGCACTATTAGGGACTTCTATGATTTCTTCGGTCTCAAAAGTGCTTAGACTAATTCTCGCAATTCTTGGGGTGTTGTTCCCGTTTATGAAAATCCATCTTCCATCTAATTCTCCGTTGGTTTGCGAAATATCTGGATGGTGAGAATCGTCCCAAGGCACAAATCCGTGCGATGTGTTGAGCATTGGTTTTGTTTCTTCAGAATAGCCATACCCAGAAGTTGGGAATTGTGAGAAAACAGGTATTTCCTTGAACATTCTACCAGATGGCAAGCCGTACACCGTTAGGTTACCACTATATCCACCAGACATAAATGCGTAGAACTCATCCTGCTCACCAGGTGCAACATACATTTTTTCGGCTGCACTTGCGTTTAGTGCTCCATTAGAAGAATTTTGACCATTGTTGTTGCCGCAACTAGTGAGAAGCGTAAATGCTCCAATAATCGATAGTATATGAATTTTATATTTTTTCATCTGTTCTATATTTAAGGTTACTTGTTTTTTATTAATTGGCTGTTGGTAAAATCACTTTATCTACTACGTGCACGATACCATTTCCAGCTTTAACTGTGGCTATGATTTTGGCACCACCTACATACACATCGTCGCCTTTTACCTCCACGGTTGCGTTAGTGTCATCTGCTTGACCCAATTTTTTGAAATTCTTCAAAAAATCCTTGTCATAGTTTCCAGCAGTTACGTGGTGCTTTAGGATAGTAGCCAGTTTTTGCCTGTTCTCTGGTTTCAGAAGGTCTTCAACTGTGCCAGCCGGCAATGCTTCAAAGGCTTCGTTAGTAGGTGCAAATACCATAAGCGGTCCTGCATTGACCAACGCATTTTCAAGGTCTGCGGCTTGAACGGCTGCCACAAGTGTGGTGTGGTCTGGCGAGTTCATTGCTATTTGCAGTACGTTGGGTTTTGACACATCTCCTTCGATAAATGCCTGCCCTTGTTCTTTTGAGGTTGCGGTTGACCTAGCTTCAGTATCTGAAACTTTGGTATCACTTGATTCATTCTTACAACTAAATAGTGTTAGTGTAAGGGCAAACAATCCTATTAAAAATTTTAAATTGCTTGGTTTCATAGTTTACTTATTTTAAGGTTCTGAAATATTCTAAGATGTCACGAGCTTGCTCTTTGGTCATATTTTGGTTTGCCATAGCAGCACCGTTAAATTCAACTAAAAGGTCTTTTGCACATCTATCTTCAGCCACCATTAGTTGAGGGTCTAAAATCATATTCATAATCCACTCTGGACTTCTTCTTTCCATAATACCTGATGGTGATGGGCCAATAAAACGCTTTCCTATTTTATGGCAAGCTGTACAATTGGTTTTAAACAAAGCGGCACCTCTTTCTACCATTGCATTGTCGATGGTGGCAGGTAACTCTAGGTTTTTAATTTCCCCCACACCCTTATTGTCCAAGGTAATTCTCTTGGAAGCTGGTACTTCATCAGATGTTGGTTCCTCAACTTTAATAGATTCCACTTTAGGCTTTTGCCCTATTTGGATTCTTTCTTCTTTTTTTTCTTCTTTCCCTCCACAGCTTATGAGGATACCAACTGTGAAAAGGAATGCGAATTTGCCTATTGTTCTCATTTTTTTGGGTTTAATTGTTTAAATCAGTTGACATTATTTTTAGTAATGGCCAGAAGGTCTTTCCTTTTGACACTACAAATTTAAATGAGATACTAAGGGTAAAAGATGACTTTTGTCATATTTCGGACAATTTTATCTTTTTTATATTTGCAGTATAAAATTTGATGTATGTTTTCAAAAGCTTGTGAATATGGTATCCGTTCTTTAATATTTATTGCAATGAAATCGAACGAGGGGAAACGGGTCAATATTTCTGCTATTTCAAAACAGATAGATGGGCCAGAAGCTTTTACGGCAAAAGTGTTGCAACAACTTGTGAAGGGCAATATTATAAATTCGATTAAAGGGCCTTATGGCGGGTTTGAAATATCCCAAAAAAGTATAGCAGAAACAACGCTTGCAGATGTCGTAGCCATTATAGACGGAACCAAAATTTATAGTGGTTGTGGGTTGGGACTTAATGAATGCAATGAAGAAAAGCCCTGCCCGCTACATTTTCAATTTGCAGAAGTAAGAGACGGTCTTAAAGAAATGCTGGAAAATACTACGCTCAAAACTTTGGCTTTTGATCTTGAAGCTGGGACATCATTCTTAAAACATTAAAAATTCAAATTATAATTTAATAAATAACAATAGTATGGAAACACTTAAAAAGAAAGAGATAGGGCAATTTGTAGCCGAAGATTTTAGAACAGCTGCAGTTTTTTCTGAATACGGAATCGATTTTTGCTGTCGTGGAAACAGACCTCTGGACGAAGTTTGTGAAAAAAATAATATTGCTTTGGAAGATATTCTGGAAAAACTGGAAATCTCATCCACACAAGTACAAAATAATACGCAGGCATTTAATACGTGGCCATTGGACTTACTGGCAACCTATATTGAAAAGACCCATCATAAATATGTAGAAAGCAAGATACCAGTACTATTGCAATTTTTAACCAAACTTTGCAAGGTTCACGGCGAAAGCCATCCAGAGCTTATTGAAATTAACCGCTTATTTGAAGCCGTTGCGGGCGAGTTGGCACAACATATGAAAAAAGAAGAATTGGTGCTTTTTCCACGTATTAAAAAGATGGTTGAAAGTATTGACAAAAATAAACCATTGGAACCTGCTCATTTTGGTACTGTACAAAACCCAATTTCAATGATGGAACACGAGCACGACAATGCCGGGCAGATTTTTAGGGACATTTCAAAACTGAGCGATGGATACACACCACCAAAAGATGCTTGTAATACCTACAAAGTTGCATTTTCTATGCTTGATGAGTTTGAAAAAGACCTTCATCTACATATTCACCTTGAAAACAATATTTTGTTTCCAAAAGCATTAAAAATGGAACAAAAGCTGATGTCAAGTAATCAAAGTTGTGCCCTCTAAGAGGTTTAAAACATCATACATATTCTATAAAAGCAGATGGTAAAAACGATTGAAAACAGGGAAGATATTTCGTTGCTGGTGCATAGTTTTTATGCGAAGGTGCGGAAGGATTCCCTGTTAGGTCCAATTTTTAACAGCCATATACCTGAAGACAATTGGCCTGAACACCTTGAAAAGTTAACCGACTTTTGGGAAACCAATCTTTTTGGTATTGCAAAATTTAAGGGAAGTCCTACCCAAAAACACGTGAATGTGGATCGTAACCTAAACCATACCGTAGACCAAAACCATTTTGGGCAATGGCTCAATTTGTGGTTTGAGACTATAGACATTCTTTTTGAAGGGCAACTGGCACAAAATGCGAAAGAAGCTGCCAGAAGGATGGCGCACGGGCAGTATATGGCTATCTGGAACCACCGATAATACATTTAAAATTTATAATTTATGATGAAAACAGCAGCTATTTATGACAATCTAGAATTCAATGAAAAGAGACCGCTTGTACAGGTATTGTTTGAAACCACTTTTACCAAGGAAATACGTATTGCAATGTATAAAGGGAATGAGATGAAAGAGCACAAAACATCGTTCCCCATAGTAGTTGAAATTGTGGACGGTAGCGTCAACTTTGGAGTGGAAGGAAAGGTATTAAATTTAAACAAAGGGCAACTCATCGCATTGAACGGTGGTGTACCTCACAGCCTAAAAGCACTCGAAGAGAGTATTGTACGCTTAACACTTACAAAAAGTGATGAAGCTAATAGGGTAGCGGATGTTGCGGAAAAATAATATAGTTAAGAATAATCTATAACATTTTAAAAGCCCTATCGCAAATTTGCGATAGGGCTTTGTTTTTATAACAAAGCTCTAAATGCTAAAAATTAAAATCAAATTAATTCTGTTTCTGAATCGTTGGCTTCATTAACTTCAATAGGAAATCCTTTAATGGGGTGTCCTATTTCAGCAAGACTCATTTCGAGCGATATCAAAGCATTGTGCGAAATGCAGTCCAAAATCAAATAGCCGTTAGGGACATCCAAGTGAGCGTTGGAAATTCCTTCTATGCTCGCCGCTTTCTTCATTACGGCATCGGCACAATCTTTACATTTTAAAATATGAGATTTAAATTCAATTTTCAAAATCTTTAATCTTTAGGGCAAAATTAGAAGGTTTTTATCCTATGAATTATGACATAAGTCAGTTTGGTCTTTTTTAAATATGGCGTTTGCACAACCTTCGTATTTTAAACTTCGTCAAACGAATGTTGTGTTCATAGCAGACTTAAAATTTTCTGATTCTTCCAGTTATCTCATCCATAGTAATGGTAAATACAATTGGTATTTCGTCATTCTCTATTTTACTTGAGAATTCACTTAAAAAATTCAAATCCCTTAGTTCCTTACGTATAATTAATTCTTTTACCCCTAAAGAGAATTGATGAAGTAAGGCTTTTGCTGTACTTCCCGAGCTTTCCTCATACGTGCCTTTAATAAGGACTGATTTCCACTCATTAACAGATTCAATATCTGTGACAGAAAGAGAAACCGAATGGTTTTTACGCATAGCATTAATCTTGTGCCCGATAGCTGAATAACAGATGATTTTCTTCTGCTCTGCATTATAGAAATAAGTAATTGGTACTACAATAGGTGTGTTTTGATGAATATATCCCAATGAACCAATGAAATTATTACTGAGTAGTAGCAAATTTTCGGTTTTGTCTAATGTCCTTGTCATATCATTGAATTTAATTCAACATAAAATTAAACCAGCTGTCATCAAAATTTTATGACTTATGTCAGCAAATCGATATTTCCTGATAAAATTTTAGCGTCTTAGCAGATGGACCATCCTATCAAATTCTCGTGATAACTAAATGTTGTGAAAATTAAAAATGAAAAGTATTTAGATGAAAGAAAAGATTCAAGATTTTTAAAAAAGAGAAGTGATGGCATCAAAATAATTTAGACTGACTTAAATCATCTTTTTTACGCAATGGGTCTCATAATTTTGTAACAACATTTAAAACCAGATACTATGAAAACAATTTTAATTCCCATAGATTTTAGCAGCACCAGTAGTAAAGCTTTAGAAATAGGTGCAAGCATAGCAAAAAAAATTTCTGCCAAGATTGTGCTTACACATATGGCGGGAATAGAAGAAGGTGTTTTAACAAGGACGACCAACTTTGAGGAAACATTATACCATACCAAGCTCGCAGAAAAACAATATATTGAGTTATTGAAGCAACCTTATTTAAAAGGTATACTTGTAGAACCAGTACTGCAAAAAACATTAAATTTTTCAAGTATCAATAATTTTGCAAAGGATATAGATGCATCTCTTATTGTGATGGGGTCTCACGGCAGTAGTGGCCTAAATGAAATTTTTAAAGGAAGTAATGCAGAAAAGGTGGTGCGAAGTTCAGAAATCCCTTTGCTCGTAGTAAAAGAAAATGAACTTGCTTTTGCGCCCGAAAGATTAATTTTTGCGAGCAATTTTGACGAAGAGGCCTGTTATGCCTATTCTAAAATCGTCGAGATAGCTGGACTATTATCTGTTCAAATAGAATTGTTATACGTTAACTTACCTGGAAAAGAGTTTATTAGCACTATAGAAATGGACGAAAAACTACTACGTTTCTTTAACAAGGTAAACCATCCAGACCCAGTGAATGCTATTAAAACAGTAAATCGTGTTGCAGATTACAGCGTAGAGGAAGGTGTTTTCAATTTTGCATCATTATCAGGTGCAGATATCATCGCCATTCCCACACACGGTCGTAAAGGATTGTCCCATTTATTGAACGGTAGTATAGGTGAAGACATTGCGAACCACTCAATGCTTCCGGTTCTTACTGTAAAGATTTAAAAAATGATAGATCATAACCCTTTGCAGGAATTTCATAAGCTGTTCTGCAAAGCCAATGACCATAGCAACGGTTCCGAAGTAAATGCAATGCTTCTTACCACAATAGGACAAGATCGTTTCCCCCATTCTCGGATGGTATTACTTAAGAAATACGATTGGGACGGGTTAACATTTTTTACAAATTACGACAGTAAAAAAGGACGTGACATTGCGTATAATAATCGAGTTCATTTGTTGTTTCAATGGCAGCATATTTCGATTGAAATCCATATCGAAGGACTCGCAGAGAAATTACCAGAAGCTATTTCGCAGAATTATTTTAGTGTACGTCCAAGAGAAAGTAAGCTAGGTGCCCACGCCTCGAAACAGAGTCAAACAATAGCATCAAGAAAATTACTTGATGATGCTTTTGCGAAAGTGGACAAAGCATTTCAAAACAAAGAAGTACCAAAACCTAACAATTGGGGTGGTTATTTGGTAAAACCCTCGAAAATTAGTTTTATAAATATCAGTAATTGTGTGGTTGAAAATCAAACCTACGCATTCAACAAAAATTATAATTGGTCTTTAAAGACCCATTATTTTATAAAAGAAAAATAACTATGAATATGAAGTATGTTACCGCCCAAGAAGCAGTAAAAAAAGTTACATCTGGAAATCGTGTCTTTTTTCAAGGCGCAGCAATGACCCCTAATTTTTTAATTGAAGCACTTTGCGACAGACACCAAGAACTTAAAGATGTAGAAATATGTCAAGTACACACCGAAGGCAATGCACGATACACTCAAGAACCCTATAATAAATCATTTAAAGTAAACAGTTTTTTTGTAGGTAGTAATGTGAGACAGTCCGTGAATAAAGGTAATGGCGACTACGTTCCTATTTTTTTGAGCGAAATCCATCATTTGTTCAGGCAAGAAATCCTACCACTCGATGTGGCTTTTATCCAAGTTTCAGAACCGGATACACACGGGTTTTGTTCTTTGGGAACATCTGTTGATATTACATTGCCAGCGATTGAAACTGCCAAAACAATAATTGCCCAAGTCAATCCAAAGGTACCCAGAACACACGGCGACGGTATTATTCATTCCTCAAAAATTGACATTGCGGTACACTATGACCGACCAATGAAAAACACGGATAGCGAAGCACTTACGGCAATAGAAAAACAGATAGGCGAGAACGTAGCAAATCTCATTGAAGATGGTGCAACCTTGCAAATGGGAATAGGCAATATTCCAAATGCTGTATTAAATAATTTGGGCAACCACAAAGGCTTAGGAATACATACCGAAATGTTTTCTGATGGTATATTACCCTTGGTAGAAAAAGGTATCATTACAGGCGAACACAAGGTTATCAAACAAGGAAAAATTGTGACCTGTTTTGCGGTGGGAAGCCAAAAATTATATGATTTTGTAAATGACAATCCATTGATACATTTCAAGGAAGCCGCCTATACCAATGATACGGCCATCATTAGACAGAACCCTAATGTGACTGCTATAAATAGTGCGATTGAAATAGATTTAACAGGTCAAGTATGCGCAGATACCATTGGCGGAAAGCAGTATAGCGGCGTTGGTGGGCAGATGGATTTTATACGTGGTGCATCACTTTCCAAAAGCGGTAAACCTATTTTTGCTATGACTTCCACAACTGCAAAAGGAATTTCAAAAATAACACCGTTTCTCAATCAAGGTGCTGGTGTAACTACAACAAGAGCGCACGTACATTATGTAATAACAGAATATGGTGTTGCAAACCTCTTTGGAAAAAATCTGAAACAACGCGCCAAAGCATTGATTGAAATTGCTCATCCCGATTTTAGGAAAAACCTTTCAGAAGCAGCATTTGAAAGATTTGGAAGTTTAACCTATTAGAATAATTAAATGCCTTCTACTATATTGTAGAGGGCTTTTTTATCTTCAATTTTTATACGCTTTCCAGTCGTAGAAACGAGACCTTCTTTTTTAAACTTGGTAAGTGTTCGTATCAATAGTTCAGTAGCGGTTCCCACCACGTCGGCAATATCGGCCCTGGTAAGTTGAAGGTACAAATAGCCTTCATTATCAACCCCAAAATTATCTTCAAGATACATCAGTACTTCGGCAAGACGCTGGCGCACGCTTTTTTGTGCCATATTTACAATTACGTCATCTGCAAATTTCAATTCTTGCGCCATATGTTTTAGCACCGCATTTGTAAAAACAGGATTAGTTTGTAGCGGTTCTTCTATATGCGTTTTTGGGATAAAGCAAACTTCCATATCTTCAAGAGCCGTGGCACTTAAATTAGTAGCTTCTGAAGAAATCACAGAACGGTGACCCAAAACCTCGCCTTTAGTGGCAAGTTTTACGATTTGGTCGCGACCATTATCGCTCATTTTAGACAATTTAGAAATTCCATTACGTACACAAAATACACCTCTAAGCCGTTCACCTTCACTAAAGATAACTTCACCTTTTTTGATGACTTTTGTTTCTTTATTGTCAGCCATTTGCTTCAACTCTTCCTTTTTAAGAGCTTTAAAGCTGTTCATCTGCCTAATAATACAATTCTCGCAACGCGAATTTTTGTGGTCATTCATATTGTTGCAAATTTAACAGAAAATAGCCCAAAATAACGATGATTAGTCTATTATCTAATCCTAATGACCACAATCACAATAATGACGAGGAAAACAAGCTGTGTGAAAAGCACATCAACTATCTTTTTAGTAAAACCCTTTTTTAGTTCAAATTAAAAGCTATTTTGTAGGTATTTTTATGTGAAATGAGCAAAATAATTGATTTTTTAAAAATACTTAAACCTGACACCAAGTTCCACGAGGTTCGAGATGGCTATCATAGTTTTTGTAAAAAAATAGAAGATACACCAGTTGACCTATTAGTATCAAAAACTGAAACACTGCACACTTGGGCAAATAAGCAAGGGGCAATCTATCACTTTAACCAAGGATTGGATAGTCTGTGTGAACGCAACATTGTTTATGCAAAGTCATATTTCAATGAATTGTTAAGTCTCAAGGGTACCTCTCACTTAGAGCCACTTGATAGATTACTTTCTGGTATTTTCAAAAAGGATTATAAAAGGGCTTCGAGCGAAATTTTAAGACTTATTAATAGTGATAATGAAGACCATAAATCCAAAGGTATAACCACAGTTGGTTTTCTTGATTTAAGTAGCAAGGAATGTGATGATTTTAAGGCCACGATTGAGACTGAACTATCGAATCTTATTGAAGATAGTACAACAAATAAAATATTGGCCAATGTGTTGTTTGCTTATAGAAACAATCGCAAAGAATTACCAAATGCAGATAAACACATCGAGACTTTAATGCAGATTGATTCGGATGATGTGAGGTATCAGCTTTATCAATTATTGCTTTACGAATTGAAAATAGAAGAAGAGTCTGATTTTTTCAAAAATGTTCTTTTTAAACTTACAAATCTTAATACCGAATATGTAGGACTTTACAATAGCCTTAGTTACCAATTAAGTAGGCTTACAACCAGTCACTACGATACTGTAAAGCAATTTTTAAATATTTGGGTCGAGACCAGTCCTGAAAATGCCTCAAAAATCAAACTTTTCAACAGTGTTTTCAATGAGATTTATGATGCTAAAAAACAACAATTTGATGAGCTAATTACGGAATGGCTGAATAATAATAACATCAATTTTCAAGTAGCCGTTTTTAATGTGCTAAGAGAGCTTAGCTACAGAAACGCCCATCACATACAGCTGAGTTCAAGATTACTTAAAACCTATTCCTACATTGATATTGAATTCATTGTCCATAAAATCATAGGCTTTATATATGAGAAAGATATGTTGACCACATTGCTGTATTCCATTTTGGAGACAAAATATACTGAAAAAGAGGTTGTACAGCTTGTTGGTTCAAGGTTGGTAAATGATGTGATTTTCAATTATTATTCGGCAATAGAATTTTTAAAAGAAAAGAAAAAGGATGCTGTCAAACCGTTAAAGAAGATTATAGATGAGATTGTATTTCACGGCGAAAAATTTTATGAAGCGTATTCAGATTTAGATATCCTAAAAGAATTCCAGCCTTCGGAAATGCGTCTTAATCATATGAATAAGATACAGAGTAAAAAATTCAGAAAGGACTATGAAGAAAACGAAGCGAATGATACTGGCTTTTTAAGTATGTTAACCACTTTGCATTTTAGAAGCGGCAAAACATCCTTTGGGAAGTTTGAAGGCGAATATTCCGGCCATATGGAACCCAAGTTAATTTCACATAGCGCAGAAATGCCCAGAGGCGAGTTTATAGACCCTTTGGGACAAAAATTAATACGCCTTGAAGGTAGAGCATTTGTTAGAAGAAAATGAGATTTATACTTAGTGAATACATAACGTTACTTAAAGAAGATGGGGAACTCGATACCCTCATCACAGACCTTTTGATGGCTATGAAAATCACACCGATTTCAAAACCACAAAAAGGTAGGCAACACGGTGTGGATATAGCTGCTGTGGGCATAGATCCAGAGGATGGTAAAAAAAAGGTGTTTTTGTTTGTTGTAAAACAAAAGAATCTGACCCGAAGTAGTTGGAATAAAGAAGTAAACTCTGTAAGGCCAAGTCTGGATGAAGTAATTGACGTTTACATCCCAACGATGTTAGATAAGCGTTACAAAAAATTACCCATAAAAATAGTAGTAGCCACTAATGGCGAAATGGTTCAAAATGTACAGATTAACTGGAAAAATTATGTAGATAACAACTCTAAGAAAAAACGTAAGTACGCATTTTGGGGAACGGGCACCTTGGTAGATTTGTTAGATACTTATCTCGCCACAGAAAAATTATTTCCTGTAGAATATCAGTCATTACTAAGAAAGACCTTAGCTTTTATTGACCTTCCAGACTATAACTTGTCTCATTATTATGAATTGCTCGAAAAGATTCTTAGCGTTGGCGAAAAGCAACGCCAGAAAATTTTAAAACGACAAAGGCTTGTTAGGTTGTGCTTGGGGATTGTATTTAAGTGGTCTCAGGATATTGATAATTTAAAACCTGCCCTTATTGCAAGTGAAAGAACACTTTTGCTTAGTTGGGATTGGATAGCGCGTAACCATCATTTTGAAAAAAACTATGTTCAGCAAGAATTCTATTTTTTGTATGAATTGAAGCGAAGAATTGGAATAGAATTTTACAACAAAGTGCATAAGCACTATAAGGTAAGACATAGTTTATACCGCTATTCTAAAAATTACATTGAGTACAGTTTAAATTCTTGGGAACAGTTAGGCATATTAGCGAGTATAGGATTGACTGAAATACAGCATTTTAAATTTGCAGCAGCAACCAGTCCGCCAGAAATCACTAATAAGATTTACCGAAGTGCTTTGGCTATAGCTGATTCTTTGGGTTCGTTTGTTTTAAATAATCCACCGCTCAATTATCCGAAGTATGACGAACATAGTATAGAAATCGCAATGGCACTACAATTGCTATGTCAGACTGGAAAAGTGGATATTGCCACGAGATGGATTAGAAATTTAGCCGTGGCATTTCATAACAATTATATGGTAGATAAAGACTTTCCTTTATTCAGAACTAATTTTGATAAGCTGGTAGATATTCATAATGGTGACGATACCGTAGAGATAACATCCTCGACCATTATTACACTTTTAGTAGAGTATGCGATTGTTTTACAATCAGAAGAATTATATCATCAATTGAGGGAACTTGTAAAAGAGCAATTCCCTAAAGTTAATCTGCAAATTTGGTTTGCAACAGAAGACATTGAGGAATTTATTGCTTCTAAATGCTATAGCCAAAATGAAGGTACTTTAAAACATTCAATTGTCATTTATGAAAACATTGAGACCTACAAAAAAGAAGTTTTTGAAGAGATGGATTTATATATAAAAGAGGATAACTTTCAATTCTTTAAAGCTGGTTTCCATATTATAGGACACCTTGCAAGCAGACATTACAGAGCCCAACCGTTCCCAATATTTTGGCGACGCGCCATAAAGCTCACTATGGAAGAAGGAAAGAAAGTGATAAAAACATAAATTTTACCTTCCCAAATCCGGCCTGTCCTCGTAAAAATCCTTAAAGGTTTTATCTGTTTGGTAATCATCAATAAGTACTTTATAAACAGTATATACCAATAATATCTGCCCACCACAAGTGGCATAAAATACCCAGCTAAATGGAAAGTCCATAGCTGTAAAAATCACGACTGTTAAAAGAAGTAAGGTCGTGATACCCAATAATGTCATTGCTGAAATCTTCATAAGATTAAAATACAAAAAATAATAAATGATCCATATTAAGAATATGCTAAAATAAATAACGGCAAACTGACAAAAGTCATCAGCAATCCATTATCAAACCCTTATGTTGCATCCTTAACCATAGTAATTTATTAGTATGAACGACAAGCCAAAACCTATTAAACGTCATAAAGCATTACAGCCATTGAGTAGGCAACATCATTTTGGACTCTTGTTTTCTTGGAAAATAAGAAAAGGTTTTGCTCAAAACACTTCTATAGAACGTATGCAGAACTTTCGGGATTGGTTTTTTAAAACTGAAATTCTTCCACATTTTGAGGCTGAAGAAAAGCACATATTCCCTATTCTTGATAAAAACCACCCTCTGATATTACGGGCCTTAAAAGAGCACCGACGTATTAAACGACTGTTCACAGATACCGAAAATGTAGAGAAAAGTTTATCCTTGCTGGAAGAAGAACTTCAAGCGCACATACGATTTGAAGAGCGCATACTGTTTAATGAAATTCAAGAAATCGCTACTACAAAGCAACTTAAAAAGATTGATGAGTTACATCTTGAAGTTGCCGATAAACCAGAATACCACGACCCTTTTTGGGTTTAAAAATGCAAAACTGACAAAAGTCATCTTTTTCGTGAACCATTCTCACAACCTTTGCCACAGGTATAGAGTAAATTATGGAAAATTGTTATCACTGTGGCGACGCTTGCCGTGATACAACAATTGAGCATCAGGAAAAATTCTTTTGTTGCAACGGTTGTAAGACGGTGTTTGACATTCTCAACGAGAATGATCTTACCTATTATTACGACTTACAAACAACACCAGGAAAAACACCTTTGGTTATTGAAGGCCGCTTCGATTTTCTGGACAATCAACATATTATTCACCAGTTATTGGAATTTGACGAACAGGACACTCAGATTGTTTCGTTCGTTATCCCACACATCCATTGCAGTTCTTGCATCTGGGTGCTTGAAAATCTCAACAAGTTACATTCAGCAGTAAAAAATGCGCAAGTCAATTTTCCGCAGAAGTCAGTTCGAATCACATATAACTCTTCAGAAGTCAATCTGAAAGAATTGGTGCTTCTATTATGTAAAATAGGCTATGAGCCCAATATCTCGCTCGAAGATTTCAACAAGAAAGAAAGGAAAATTGACCGAAGCCTTATTTACAAATTGGGCGTGGCAGGATTCGCCTTCGGTAATATAATGTTCCTGTCCTTTCCAGAATATTTTGAAGTAGATGAGTTTTGGCTTGAACAATTTAAGTATCTTTTTCGCTGGCTGATGTTTGCCTTTGCCGTACCTGTAGTATTCTATTCTGGACGCGATTACTTTGTATCGGCATACAAGGGTCTGCGCTCTCACATTTTAAATATTAATGTTCCCATTGCGATTGGTATTGCAGTGCTTTTTCTACGTTCTACTTTAGATATAGTAATGGATTGGGGAACAGGCTTTTTTGATAGCCTTGCAGGATTGGTGTTCTTTCTGTTACTCGGCAAATTCTTTCAGCAAAAAACGTATGCATTTCTTTCTTTTGAAAGAGATTACAAATCCTATTTTCCTATTGCAATAACACAATTGTCAAAACAGGAAGAAATACAGACGCCCGTTTATGAACTCAAACCTGGCAACCGCATCTTAATCCGAAACAATGAACTCATTCCCACAGATGGTATTTTAATCAAAGGAAGCGCACTTATCGATTATAGTTTTGTAACTGGCGAGGCAGCACCTGTGGCAAAACAATCTGGCGATAAAATCTACGCTGGTGGGCGTCAACAGGCAGGTATCATTGAAGTCGAAGTGACCAAAGAAGTTGAGCAATCTTACTTAACACAGTTGTGGAACAATGAAGTTTTCAGTAAAAACAAAGCCACCACCTTTGAAAACCTGACCGACCAGATAAGCCGAAGGTTTACTCTTTCTATTTTAAGCATTGCTGCAATAGCAACCGGTATTTGGCTATTTATAGATGCGTCAATCGCTTTTAATGTCTTTACCGCCGTACTTATTGTGGCGTGCCCTTGCGCCATAGCACTGGCGGCACCATTTACGTTGGGTAATATGTTGCGCATCTTTGGGAAGCGAAAGTTATATCTAAAAGAAAGTAGCGTCATTGAACAGATGGCAAACATTGATACCGTGGTTTTTGACAAAACAGGAACGCTCACCACGCACAACAAAAACTTAATTACCTACCAAGGCATATCACTTACTGAAGATGAGCAAAAAGTGTTGACCAGCACTTTGCGTGCATCCAATCATCCGTTGAGCAGAGCACTTTATGAATTGTTGCAGATTAACGATATCTGTACGCTGGATGATTTTACGGAAGAAACGGGTAAAGGGATTGAAGGAATTTACGGAAAAACGAGCGTAAAGGTAGGAAGCTTTGCTTTTGTAGGAAATAAAAATCAACAACCTGAAACGACTGACACACAGGTTCACATAAGCACAAACGATGATTACAAAGGTTGTTACGTGTTTAACAATACCTATCGTGAGGGGATGCAAAAACTCTTTTCTGAATTGAGTAAAACGGCAAACTTAATCGTGCTATCTGGCGATAATGATGGCGAGAAGAAATTTCTAAAAACACAGTTGCCGCAATCGGCACAGTTAAAATTCAATCAAAAACCAGATGACAAGCTCAACTTTATTAAAAGGCTGCAACAGCAAGGTAAAAAAGTGATGATGGTAGGCGATGGACTTAATGATGCGGGTGCGCTGGCACAGAGCAATGTGGGTATCGCTGTTTCAGAAGATGTAAATGTATTCTCGCCTGCGTGCGACGGCATTATCGATGCCAGTAAATTAAAAGCTTTATCTGAATTTATGACGCTTTCGCAAAAGTCAGTTCGCATCATTAAATACGCTTTTGTGTTCTCATTATTCTATAATCTCATTGGGCTGGGATTTGCAGTGACAGGAAATCTCGCACCTGTGGTTGCCGCTATTTTAATGCCTTTAAGCTCAATTAGTATTGTGGTGTTTACCACCATTTGTACATATATCATCGGAAGAAATCTGAAAACTAAAATTGAATTAAAATGAAACAGGAAATCAATCAGATAGCACAGTTATTTTTTCAGTTAAAAAAGAAATACGAACTGAGCCAATGTTCAAATTGTCTCGTGATGCAGGATTACTTAATAAGTGAATATAAACGCCTTCAACTAAAATTGCAATCGCTCGAAAGGCTTTGTGCCAACACTGATTTTGATAAAGAGAGTACACTTGCCGAGGCACATAGAACGGCAGGGGTTTTAGGATTGTATTTAATGGTTTGAGAGCTTATGAAAATAATTTTTCTCAACTGACAAAAGTCATCTTTTATGCAAGTTCATCCAAGTAATTTTACACCATAATTCAGGTAGGTATGAGTATTATTTATGTTTTAATCACTGTGAGTGTGATTGTTGCTATCATTTTCTTTATTGCGTTTGTGTATTCGGTAAAGAAAGGGCAGTATGATGATACCTATACGCCATCTGTTAGAATGCTTTTTGAAGATGAATTGGTTAAACCTAAAAAAGAGCAGGAAAAAAGCGATAACAAAGAAATCATTCAAACCAGTAACCAATAAATTATGCAAACAGAACAATTCTACTACGACAATAAAATCGTAAAAAAGTTTGTAAATGCCACCATTTTTTGGGGTATTATCGGGATGAGCGTAGGACTACTGCTCGCCTTTATGTTTTTATTTCCTAACGTAACAGACGGTATTTCGTGGTTAAGCTTTGGTCGTTTGCGACCCTTGCACACCAACGCTGTAATATTTGCCTTTGTGGGCAACGCTATTTTTGCAGGTGTTTATTATTCTACGCAACGATTGCTTAAAGCACGTATGTGGAAAGATTGGTTGAGCAACCTGAATTTTTGGGGCTGGCAAGCCATTATCGTAGGCGCTGCAATCACATTGCCCTTAGGCTACACTACTTCAAAAGAATATGCCGAGCTGGAATGGCCTTTTGATATTGCCATAGCACTTATTTGGGTGGCTTTTGGTGCCAATTTGATAGGTACAATACTCAAGCGAAGACAGCGCCATTTATATGTTGCGATTTGGTTTTATTTAGGAACTTTTGTAACGGTTGCTGTGTTACATATTGTGAATAGTATTGAAATTCCTGTTTCAGCATTAAAAAGTTATTCAGTGTATGCAGGTGTACAGGATGCCTTGGTACAATGGTGGTATGGACATAATGCCGTAGCGTTTTTCTTGACAACACCATTCCTCGGATTGATGTATTATTTTGTACCCAAAGCGGCCAATAGACCGGTGTATTCTTATCGACTGTCCATCGTACACTTTTGGTCGCTTATTTTTATTTATATCTGGGCTGGACCGCACCACTTATTATATTCTTCGTTGCCAGATTGGGCACAGAATTTAGGGGTTGCATTTTCCATAATGCTACTCGCACCTTCTTGGGGCGGAATGATAAACGGACTGTTGACTTTACGTGGCGCGTGGGATAAAGTACGTACAGACCCTGTTCTTAAATTTATGGTCGTGGCGATTACCTGCTACGGTATGGCCACTTTTGAAGGACCTATGCTGTCGCTTAAAAACGTAAACGCCATTGCGCACTTTAGCGATTGGATTATTGCACACGTACACGTTGGTGCATTGGGCTGGAACGGATTTTTGACCTTTGGTATGATTTATTATCTCGTGCCAAAATTGTTCAAAACCAAATTATGGTCAACAAAACTTGCCAACGCCCATTTCTGGGTAGGAACGCTGGGTATTATTATGTATGCGCTGCCTATGTATGTAGCTGGATTTGTACAGGCTTCTATGTGGAAACAGTTCAATCCAGATGGAACGTTGACCTACGGAAATTTCTTGGAAACATTAAACGAAATCATACCTATGTATTGGATGCGTGCCATAGGTGGTAGTTTGTTTATCTTGGGTTCATTCATAATGCTTTATAATGTAATTATGACGGTACGTCAAGGCAGCAAAGTAACAGATGAACTTGCCGAAGCTGCACCGTTACAACGCGTAACCAAAAAACGTACTGCTATGGAAGGCTACCATACTTGGTTAGAAAGACGACCCGTAAAATTAACAATTTTCGCTACGATAGCCATTTTAATAGGTGGTATCGTTCAGATTGTTCCTTCATTGATGGTGGATGAGTACGTTCCAGTAATTTCAACCGTAAAACCATATACACCTTTAGAATTAGAAGGACGTGATATTTACATCCGTGAAGGTTGTGTATCCTGTCATTCACAGATGGTGAGACCCTTCCGAAGTGAAGTGGAACGCTATGGCGAATATTCAAAATCTGGGGAATATGTATATGACCACCCTTTCCTATGGGGAAGTAAACGAACAGGTCCGGATTTAATGCGGGTGGGTCAAAAATATAGTGATAACTGGCACTTAAATCATTTTTATGACCCACAGAGCACAAGTTCCGGTTCAATAATGCCATCGTATAAATGGCTTATTAATAACGAACTTGATAAATCACAGACTGAAGATAAAATGGAAGCAATGGTTTCTTTGGGTGTGCCTTACACAATGGAAGAGATAGAACGGGCACAACAATGGATGGACGAACAAGGAACTCAAATCGAAAAGAACTTATATACAGATCCTGATTTTGTAAGCTCTTACGAGGCCAACAAGAAATATGCTGAAGAAAACGGAGAAGAGTTTGTTGAGATGCGTGACCGTGAAGTAGTAGCTCTTATAGCATACCTACAACGTCTGGGTACAGATATCAAGATTAAAACAAAAGAAGAAGTAACCACAAACCAAAACCAATAGTTATGTTGAAATATATAAAAGGCAACTTGGAAAATATAGATGGTGTAGAAATTTACCCAATGATTTCCCTACTCATTTTCTTCATCTTTTTTGTAGTGCTTTTCTGGTGGGTATTTACCGCCAAGAAAGCGCACATCGCAGAAGTGAGCAACATACCGTTAGAATTAGATAATAACGAAAACGAAGAAACCCTATGAAGACAGCAGCAATATTAAGAATACTGGGATTCTCAATCTGTGGGTATTTTTTCCTGAATTGGATTGGCACTACGGGCGAAGCATCGATTTTTATAGAGCAACCTTGGCTATGGGCATTTTTAGGGTTTATAATATTAGCCTACACCGCAGCCGAAATTTGTGTCGCTGCGCTTGAAAACGTTCTCTATAGAACTTTAAAGCCTGAAGCACAAGCAAAGTATGATGAGAAAAGAGCTGTAGAAAAGGCAAATCAATTCAAGTGGTTTAAAGACACGTATAAGAAACTGTTAGGTAGCAAGCCTATTGAACAGGAAGGCGAAATAGTATTAGATCATAATTATGATGGCATCCGCGAATTGGATAATAAACTACCGCCGTGGTGGGTATATGGCTTTTATGCAACCATCATTTTTGCTATTGTATATATGGCGCGCTACCACATTTTTGATGGAATAAATCAAGATGAGGAATATCAGATAGCTGTTGCTGAAGCAAAGATAGAAATCGAAGAATACAAAAAAACAGCAAAGGATTTGGTAGATTTTAATACCGTGGAATTATTGACAGATGCAGGCGACCTAAAAGCGGGCGAGACCATATTTACAGGAAACTGTGTTGCCTGTCATAAAGCAAGTGGTGGCGGTGGTATCGGGCCGAATTTAACGGATGACCATTGGATTTTAGGTGGTGGAATTAAAAATGTCTTCAAGACCATTTCTGAAGGTGGACGTGCTGGAAAAGGAATGATTGCTTGGAAATCTGAACTGAAACCTTCCGAAATGGCACAGGTTGCAAGTTATATTTTAAGTCTACACGGTACCAACCCAGCCGATGCTAAAGAACCCGAAGGCGAAATATGGATGGACCCACTTGCACCTATTGAAGAAGTGGACGTAAAAGTAATAGATAGTACAAAAGTACAAGTGATTATAGAAGACCAGCCCGTAACTGGCGATGTAGTTAATGATAGTATAAATTGATTTTGAAACCTTAAAATGTAGAAAGATGATGACCGAAGTAGCACAAAATCTAAAGGTAAGCGACCGTCCCGTTATTAAAAAAATACTTGATGAAAACGGAACGAAAATAATGGCCATAGGTTTAAGGCGTGGTGTGGAACTTGCAGAGCACGTTGCGCCTTGCAAAGCAAAATTACTTGTGGTACAAGGCGAAATAGATTTTAATACAGAAATGGAAAGTAAACGTTTTGCTCGTTTCGAAAGTTATGATATCCCAATGAATGTGAAACATAGCGTTGTGGCTTGGGATGACGCTATATTCCTATTGTTCTTGAATGAAAAGAAATGAAAGATATAGAAACAAGGAATGATATAGAATTATTGGTCAATAGCTTCTATGATAAAGTAAAAGCAGATAAAACTATAGGCTACATCTTTAATGATGTTGCTGCGGTAGATTGGATTCTACATCTGCCTAAAATGTACAGCTTCTGGGAAACCGTATTGCTGGGCAAGATGAGCTTTAAGGGAAATCCGATGGTAAAACATATCCAATTGAGCAAAAAGACAGAAATGAGTAAAAAACAGTTTGACCATTGGTTAAAATTGTGGAATACAATTATAGATGAGCATTTTGAAGGCATCACAGCCACAGAAGCGAAGCAACGAGGTAAGAATATAGCTGGATTGATGCTTCATAAAATTGAGAGTTACGCAAACTAATGGCAGAACAGGGTAAAGATAATTTTAGAGATACCATAGGTACGCTCAATGAAGAAGGAAAGCGAGCGTGGGTATTTCCAAAAATGCCTGTGGGCAAATGGTACGAGTATCGCAAGTATGTGAGTTACGTGCTTCTCATTTTTCTGTTTGCTGCACCCTTCGTAAAAATTAACGGTCATCAGTTTTTGCTCTTTAATGTATTGGAACGAAGGTTCAATATTTTTGGTCTACCGTTCTGGCCACAGGATTTCTACATTTTTGTGATGGTTATGTTGGTTGGCGTGTTATTCGTCATCCTGTTTACCGTCGCCTTTGGACGTTTATTTTGTGGTTGGGTATGCCCGCAGACCATTTTTATGGAAATGGTGTTCCGCCGGATAGAATACTGGATAGATGGCGACCGTGGCAAACAAATGCGACTGGCTAAAATGCCGTGGAACAGGGAAAAGATTCTCAAACGCTCTTTAAAGTGGTTTGTCTTTTTTGTGATTTCGTTTTTGATTGCCAACGTGTTTTTGGCATACTTAATAGGTAGTGACCGCCTGATACGCTATATCACAGATGGCCCGATGGAACATATGAGCACGCTAATTTCGCTTATCATTTTTACAGGTGTATTCTACTTTGTGTTTGCGTGGTTTAGAGAACAAGTTTGCATCATTGTCTGTCCTTACGGAAGATTGCAAGGCGTGCTGCTGGATAATAAAAGTATTGTGGTTGCTTATGACCATAAGCGTGGTGAAAAAGAAAAGGGTCGTGCAAAGTTCAATAAAAAAGAAGACCGAGTAGCCTCGGGTAAAGGTGATTGTATCGATTGTTTTCAATGTGTACACGTTTGTCCTACAGGAATTGATATACGCAACGGAACACAAATGGAATGTGTGAATTGCACCGCCTGTATCGATGCCTGTAACAACATAATGGAAGCCGTGGACCTGCCCAAAGGTTTGATACGCTATGCCAGCGAAGAAAATATAGAAAAGAAGACCAAGTTTGAATTCACACCACGCCTTAAAGGCTACACCGTGGTTCTTGGAATTCTAACAGCTGTATTAGTAGGAATGCTATTTCTGCGCAACGATGTGGAAGCAGATATTCTACGATTGCCAGGTCAGTTATATGAACGAAAAGCAGATAATATAATCAGCAATGTGTACACCTATAAACTGGTCAATAAAACCAATAATGACATTGAGGATGTACGTTTTAAACTTTTATCCCACAATGGCAAGATTAAAATAGTGAGCCACGAAACCTTTACCGTGCCAGCAGGCGATTTTGCCGAAGGCACACTTTTTATTGAGGTAAATGCGAGTGCTTTGAGCGGCGATAAGGATAAAGTGGTCATAGGCGTATTTAGCGGTGAAGAACAGATAGAAACGACTCGAACAGCTTTTCTCGGACCAAGAAGTTACTAATAAGGTTGAAGCCTGGGTTGAATGAAACTCGGAATTCAATAGCAAATATAAGATATGAAAAACCAACACAAAAGCGACTGCTGCAACGGCTGTCAAAATGGAAAACCAGGTGGCAACCTAACGTGTCAAGCAAAACTAATGGTCGAGAAAATGAAGAAGATGGATGTACAACAAGTTTTAAAAAATAAAAATTAAAGGTTATGAAAATAAATTGGGGAACGGGATTGGTCATCGGGATGGCGCTTTTTATAGGCTTTATCTTATTTCTGGTGTACCGTATGACGACGGATAATAACTTGGAACACGATTTGGTTACAGAAGGCTATTACCAAAAAGAAATGGAATTGCAGGACAATATTTATGCACAACAAAACACCGCTGCTATGGAAAAACAGATTACTGGAATTAAAAATGATATGGGTTATTTACTTCAATTTCCTGAAGAATTTGAGCCACAAAAAATAAAAGGAAAAGTGTTCCTATACAGACCGTCTAACAAGCAACTGGATTTTGAACTTCCACTGGAACTCACAGATCCTAATTTGCTCATACCTGACAATCGCTTGCTGGACGGTCGCTGGAACATTACCATAGATTGGGAATACGAAGGGAAGAAATACCGCTTCAAAAAAGAAATAACCTATTAACGATGTTAATCACCGCACTCATATTCGGATTATTAGGCAGTTTCCATTGTGTAGGAATGTGTGGCCCTATTGCCTTTCTACTTCCGGTAGATAGGAATAATCCAGTAAAGCGAGTGTTGCAAATATTTAGCTATCACGTTGGGCGACTACTTACGTATGGAACCATTGGGGTGCTTTTTGGCTTTTTGGGAAGACGGTTGGATTTGTTTGGCTTTCAACAACATATATCCATTGTGATAGGTGTGTTGATGATTTTGGCAATCATATTACCTTCAAAAGTATTCAGTAAATACAATGGTTCTCGATTTATGTACAAATGGGTCGGGAAAGTAAAAAGTGCTTTGGGTGCAGAGCTCAAGCGAAAATCAATGGATAGTTTTTTTACCATTGGTTTTTTAAACGGTTTCTTGCCCTGTGGATTGGTCTATATGGCAGTTTTTGGTAGCGTAGCAGTTGGTGGCGCGTGGGAAGGTGGTTTGTATATGGTGTTTTTTGGGTTAGGAACGATTCCCTTGATGACGACTGCGACCTATTTGGGCAATTTTTTAAATACCACGTTCAAACAACGTATTTTAAAGGCAATACCTGTGTTTGTAATTATCGTTGGTGTGCTTTTTATATTAAGAGGACTTGGGTTGGGAATACCCTACGTGTCACCTTCAAATATGGTAGCCATTGAAAAAGTATCGAACAACCATTTGTGTCATTAAAACAAAGAATAACCAAAAAAACTATAAAATTATGAACTCACTCTTCTTGCCACTTGTGAATTGGGGATTAGGCACAATAATAATTGGCGTATTTGCAGTTGTATGTATTGTACTTGTTGCAGTTATTTATAACCTTACCCGTAGCAATCAAAATATCAAAAACGAAAGTAACGAAGATCCTGAAAATGATACTATCATAAATAGATAACGATGAGAACAACACAGATTTTACTTCAAGATATAGGTCGTTGGACAGACGGCTGGGTGGCTTATAGCCTTTATGGCATTGTAGTGATAGCCATTGCGGTATTTTTAATTTATAAAATAAGAAAGGCAAAGGACCGTAAACGCCGCAATGAGCGCATTCGTAATGAGGATATTGAAAAAAGAAAATAGAAAACCCGCAAGAACAACTATATTCAAGCGGGCTTTCCGAACAATGAATTTTTTGTATTTTAAACAGTCATTGAGAATAATTTAGTTTCTGGCTTCTTACGCTGTAAACGTAAATCGAAAGGTAAGCATACATTTCGAACATAAGGTTTGCCCGATTCAGTGACTTTTAACTTGTTTTCTGAAATTTCAATCAATCCGTCCAATTGCATTTCTGAAAGTTTTAAGAGGATGTCCCCAATTTCTGAAATTTGCATTGATTCAACGTTCCAAGATGTTTCAAAATTACACATCAAATTTAGAATATGCTGGCGTATGACAAGGTCTTCATCATTTAGTATATGACCACGCATTACAGGCAGATTATTGTTGCGCAAGCAGTCATAATATTCTTTTAAAGTTTTTACATTCTGTGCAAAACCATACCAACTGTCACCAATGGCAGAAACACCCAGGCCAATCATAACATCAGTCTTCGAGGACGTATAGCCCATAAAATTACGGTGGATATTACCATTTTGTTGGGCGCTATATAAGTCATCGGTTTTAAGTGCAAAATGATCCATCCCGATTTCAACATAGCCTGCCTGCAACAAAATTTTTTTTCCTATTTCATATTGTAACCGTTTCTGTTTTGGCGATGGTAAATGCTCTTCGCTATAACCACGCTGACCATTTCCTTTTATCCAAGGCACGTGTGCATAGCTGTAAAACGCAATGCGGTCTGGCATCAATTCTATGGTCTTGTTGACGGTATTAATCACATCGTCCTGCGTTTGAAATGGAAGCCCAAATATAATATCGTGGCCTACCGATGTAAATCCGGTTGCACGTGCATCTATCGTAGCACGTTCTACATTTTCAAAAGGCTGAATACGATTGATGGCCTTTTGCACAGTCTCGTTATAATCCTGCACCCCATAACAGACTCTTTTAAATCCATTGCGATTGAACATTTTGAGGTGTTCCCGTGTGGTATTATTGGGATGGCCTTCAAAACTAAATTCAACTTCTTCAGCCATATCTGCAATCTTGAAAATGCCGATTAAGAGGTCTTCAAGATTTTCGGCAGAAAAGAACGTTGGTGTACCACCGCCAAGATGCAATTGCTGTATTAACGGTTTATGACCAATAATTTCCGCATACATTGTTAATTCTTTCAGTAATGCTTGGATATACGGTTTTTCAACCAAATGATTCTTTGTGATGCGCTTGGTGCATCCACAAAAGGTACACATACTCTCACAAAATGGCAGGTGTATGTACAAGCTGATACTTGGTCGTTTTCCGCTTTCGCGAAAGCGTAATCCCTGTGTCAAACTCTCTTTCCAGCCCGAAACCGAAAAGCTATCCCTATCCCAATAAGGAACTGTGGGATAGCTGGTATATCGTGGGCCTGGAACGTTGTATTTTGAAACTAAATAGGCGTCACGTTTCATATAAAAAGGCTCGTTAGGATTACAAGACCGTTAATGATTGTGCTGGCCATTAAAAGTTTAAATATCATAGATGGCTTTTGTACCGTCAATATCGCTGCGTTATGCATTGTACAAATGCTAACACATACAAGAACAAGCGCCATATTTAATAATCCGTGACCAAAATTGAGTATTTGGAAAATTGCGATAGACCCCAGACACGTAGATAACACTATACCTAATGCCGAATATCCCATTACATTGTCTGTAAAATCTTTTTCTAATCTTGCTAAACCTGTCATACCTGTTATTTTAATATTACAGGACAAAATTAGCTTTGATGTACAGGGTATTTTATGACTTTTGTCAGTTTAGGAAAACTATATCTTAATCTAAAAATTTACGACACTATCCAAAGCATCATCAGCATCCTTGTGGATGAAGTTGGCTTGGTATTTTATTGTAGTAGTGACCGATGAATGTCTGTAGAGTTTTTGAAGCATTTTAATCGGAATCTTGTCTTCTGAAATATGACCAAAGCTATGTCGAGCGATATGCATAGTTACCTTTTTGGTAACTTTTGCTTTCTTAGCAACCCCTATTAAATATTTATTGAATTTTTTAGTAGCTGTTTTCGTTTTGGCATACACATCTTGTGCATCCTTGAAATCTGCCTTTTTCATTTCTGGAAAGACAAAATCGTCATTGTTCTGCTTCTCAGGTTTGTAATATTCTAAAATCGGGAAGACCTTTTCTGGTATTTTGAGAGATAATAATTTGGAATTTTTATTCATACGGTAGTGAAGTCTATCGTCATAAATATCTGACCATTTGATTTTAAGCAAATCGGCAGCTCTGATACCTGCAAAATAGAAACTGAATAACCATACGTTCCGTGCGTGAGTTTCATTTTCAGTAAGATTTTTAGCAGATTCAAATGACTTTATGTCTTTCTTGGTCAATCCTATTTTTTCAGTTTCAGGAAATTTAATCCTAATCTTACCAGCGCCAAATGGATAAAATTTTCTGTCAACAATGCCCATTTTTATAGCCCTGTTGTAAATTGTTCTTATAACAACGAGATTGTTGACGACTGACCTTTCCGAGAGATTTAATTTTTTTAAATAAATCCTGAATTTTCTCAAAAAGGATTCGTCTATTTCTTGAAAGGTCAACTGCTTTGACTTATTAAAGTTTATGACGTGGTTTACGCGAGCCTTATCTGTAGACAGTTGGGAGAGTTTTTTGTTAGATTCAAGTTCGGAAAGAAAATCGTTTGCAACTTCATAAAAAGTACTCGATTTTGACTCTGAATAGAGCTCTTCTTTTATTTGATTTGCAGAGAAATCTTTCTTATCGGACTGTAAATCTATTAGTGTTTTGTTGGCCTCTAATAGCTTGGTGGAAATTAAATTATTTAATCTGTCAGCATTAGTATGGGATTTTCTAACACGTAAGTTCTTCTCATCCCAATCTTTTAAATCAATGTAATGACCAACATAGTGATATGTTGAGCGACGGTTCTTGGTTATACGGATTGCCAAAGGATAAAGTCCTTCTTTATTTGGTTTCTTTCTTATAACTATTTTTGCATTTGAGGCCATACCGCTTAATTTTAGATTATAAAGATAATCATTTTTGGTACAACATAGGTACAACATTTATTGATTTTAGACCATATCAAATGAAATCATTAAAAATTAAATATTTATTAATCAGTTGATTATAAGTGTATTTAGCAAAATTTAATATCAAATACGTTGGATTCAAAATCCAGTTCTTTCGGGAGTGTGGGTTCGATTCCCACCTTGAGTACTAAATAATCCCAGTTTTTAAACTGGGATTATTTTATTTTAAAATATTGATAGTGGCTACTGTTCTAAAGCCAATGCGGTTCGAGCCAGATTTAAAACGGGTGCCCAATCGTTCAGAAACCCTAAAACTAGCACAATAGGATTCATAGATTGAAAAAGGATCTGCCCTTCATCACAACTGCTTTTTGATAAACATTCCTAGGACTTTATTGTGATTTAGCACCATTAGGATGGTGCACAAGATGTGCCTAAACCATATTAATAATGAGTATTAAACGGGACTGTGGTTATTGCCCAACATATTGTAAATACCGATGCTATTTGGTTCATAAAATTTTAGGAGATAAAATTCCAACAGGCTCATTGGTCTTATTTTTTCATCTTTCATTTTTTAATTTAAAGGTAATTGTACAAAAACAGAAAAATAACTAAGGTTCAATAGCGTTTCAAAAATGGATCACTTCTCAAGTACGAGTTTTGAATCAGAATTCAAAATACTATCAGAGGTGTGATTAGCATTCAGTTTTACCATGTGTTTATAGGTAATAGAATTAAATAGGTATTAGATAATTTTAGGATAAAAGGGTTGAATCCAACTCGTGTGGATATCATAATTGAAAATAATTTTTGAATTGTAGGGTTTATAAAGATTTTAAAAATTATCGTTTTTTTGGCTTGAAACAAATTAATTAGCGATTCTAATTATTTCAGCTTAACTTTAATAATTAAAATTCAAACCCTAAAAATGACTTTAAAAGAATTGGCTAAAATCTCTGATGTTTCAATATCTACTGTTTCAAAAGCATTAAATGATAGTCCTGAAATTGGTGAAAAAACCAAGCGACGTATTACAGAATTAGCCAAACTATACCATTATCAACCCAATAATATCGCAGTTAATCTTAAAACAGGTCGTACAAGAACGGTTGGTGTAGTTGTGCCTAGTATTCAGAATAATTTCTTTGCGAAAGTCATTATTGGTATTGAAGAAGTACTAAATAGCCATAATTATAACATCATTATTTCAATTAGTAAGGAGTCTCAAGAAAAAGAGGCTTCAATGATAAACACTTTGTCCAATGGCGTTGTGGATGGATTTATTGTAGCTGTTGCGGAAGAAACACAAGTCAAACAAGACACGCAACATTTTCAGAATTTATTAGAGAAGAAAAAACCAATCGTATTTTTTGATAGAGTTCTTAAAAATAATCAGTTTGACAAGGTTTTGGTAGATGATAAAACGGTCGTTTCTAACCTAACCAAACAGCTCATGGGAGAGAAAAGAAAGGGTATAGTCTTAGTGTCTTCCATATTCAACTTAAGTGTCGGCAAATCTCGTAAAGAGGGATATCTTGACGCCATAGGTCAATCGCAAAAGGCAATGGTAATAGAATCTGAAGTCGAAAATTTATTTAGCGAAATAAGTACTTTGTTAAGTTCAAAAAAAGTTGATGCTATTATTGCGTTGGATGAAGATGCAGCATTATTGTCTTTAAAGGTTGCTAATAATCTCAAAATGAAATTCCCTAAAGATATAAGTATCGTTGGTTTTGCTAGCGACAAACTTGCCGAAAATGTGAGTCCGCGATTAACTACTGTCAATCAACACGGTATAGATATCGGAAAAACTGCTGCTCATATTCTCATAGATAAACTTAAGGATAATACTTTAAAGCCTAAACGTGTCGTTATCAATTCTACTTTGGATCATAGAGAAACATCTTAGGTTTTCTTTCTAAGAAATAGTTTTTAGTCGTAACTTTGGCTTATCCCAAATAAATTTATCATGTTAGAGAATTTTTGGTTCAATGTACAATACGGCATTAATCATGTCTTGGACTTCAATGCCTACGACCACCTATTATTTCTTGTGGTATTATCAGTTCCATATGTGTTTAAAGACTGGAAACGCGTACTTCTATTAGTTACTGTTTTCACAATTGGCCATACCATTTCACTTGTGTTATCTGCTTATGACGTTGTTAGAGTCAATGCTTCCTTGGTCGAATTTCTCATTCCGCTTACCATTTTAATAACCGCTATTTACAATGTATTTACAGCTGGTAAAAAGGAAAAAAATACCAAAATTGGATTGTTGTTTTTTACAGCATTGTTCTTTGGTCTTATTCATGGATTGGGTTTTGCAAGAGAATTTATAATGTTCGCGGGTGCATCAGACAGCAAGCTTTTGCTTTTAGTTGAGTTTGCCTTGGGAATAGAAATTGCGCAGATCATCATTGTATTTGTGGTGCTATTTATAGGTTTCTTGTTCCAAACACTATTCAGATTTTCAAGAAGAGACTGGGTTATGGTATTGTCTGCTGTAGTTATAGGCTTGGTCATCCCAATGCTTATTCATAGCGAAATGTTAAGGTAGCCACCAAAGTTTGGTAAAACTTTAACTTGTAGCTAATTGATTATAAAATACTATCCAATTATCTTCGTTACTATCATTATATTAGTGCCTTACTATTTCTAAATGTCAAAGAAAAAACAATTACGTTACGATAAAGCTTATTTAAGAATTGCACAAGAATGGGGAAAACTATCCCATTGTAAAAGAAAACAGGTTGGCGCGCTTATTGTTAAGGATAGAATGATAATTTCAGATGGTTACAATGGTACACCAACTGGTTTTGAAAATTATTGCGAAGATGACGAGGGTTACACTAAATGGTATGTGCTTCATGCTGAGGCCAATGCCATTTTAAAAGTAGCATCCTCAACGCAATCTTGTAAAGGGGCAACTCTGTACATTACTTTATCACCATGTAAGGAATGTAGTAAACTAATACATCAAGCAGGTATTGTAAGAGTCGTTTATTCCAAAGATTATAAAGATGCCTCAGGAATAGATTTTTTAAAAAAAGCAGGCATAAAAATTGACCTTATTGAAGATTTAGACGCTTAATGGCAACAAAAAACAAGTACATACCATTAATTATTGGAGTTGCAATTGCAGCTGGAGTTGTCATTGGCGGAAAAATGAATTTCACTGATACTTCGGACAATCTTTTTACTACCAATAGCAAAAAGGATAAAATCAACAGGCTCATAGATTACATCGATTACGAATATGTGGACGATGTCAATACTGACAGTATTGTCGATGTAACAGTTAACGGGATTTTAGATAATCTAGATCCTCATAGTACTTATATCCCAAAGGCAGACCTAGAACGTATTACAGAAAATATGAAGGGCGATTTTGTCGGAATTGGCATTAACTTCTACCCATATAAAGATACCATAGCTGTAATTAGACCAACTGAAGGCGGACCAAGTGAGCGCGCTGGAATTTTGAGTGGTGACCGAATATTAATGGCAGATGGAGATACGCTTTACGGAAATGAGGTGAGCAATAATGATATTACCAGCAAACTTAAAGGGGACGAAAAGAGCAAGGTAAAGCTTACTGTTTATAGAAGAGGAGAAGACGACTTATTAGAATTTGAAATAAAACGTCAATCCATACCAATAAAAAGTGTGGATGCCTCTTATATGCTAACGGATGATTTGGGATATATAAAAATTAACCGTTTTGCTGAATCTACTTTCAAAGAATTTAAAGACGCTCTGGACGAATTGCAAGAACTTGGAGCTACAAAATTAGCCTTAGATCTACGCGATAATCCTGGTGGATTTCTTGGTATTGCAGAACAAATAGCTGATGAATTTTTAGAAGATGATAAACTCATTTTGTTCACTAGAGACAAAAAAGGTCGTGAGGAGAAAACGTTCGCCACTAGAAGAGGTGATTTTGAAGATGGTGAAATTTTTATTCTAATTAATGAAAACTCTGCTTCGGCGAGTGAAGTTATTGCAGGGGCACTTCAAGATAATGACAAAGGAATTATTGTTGGGAGACGTTCTTATGGCAAAGGTCTTGTACAGCGTGAAATGGCATTAGGTGATGGCAGTGCGGTTCGTCTAACTGTGTCTCGTTATTATACACCAACAGGCAGATCCATCCAAAGGCCATACGACAACGGAAATAGTACAGCCTATCATAATGATTATTACAAAAGGCTGAGAACAGGCGAGTTATCAGATTCGGAAAATATAGTGGTTGATGATTCCTTAAAATTTACAACACCAAAAGGTAAAATTGTATATGGTGGTGGAGGGATAATTCCTGATGTATTTGTACCAGTCGATAAACTTATTGAAAATGAAACCATCAATTATTTAAGACGGCGAGGTCATTTTGGGTTTTTTGTGTTTGAAGAACTTGATAAAGATAGAAGCATTTACCAAAGTATTTCAAAATATGATTTTATTAATAATTTTGAAGTAAGCGACGATATTGTCGTCCGGTTTCAGGATTATGTGAATGCTAGAGAGCGTGTCAACATTACTTTTGTGGCTTATAATGATGAAATTAGACGACTTATTAAAGCTACCTTAGCACGCCAATTATTTGATGACAATGCCTTTGAGGAAATCATTAATAAGGAAGATATTATGGTGCAGGAAGTGGTTCTATTAAGTCAAGAACAATCCGATTTTAAGCAGTAACTTTATCGTGAACTTTAGTGTGCTTGCCATCATTCCAAACTGTTAAAATATCAGTGGCAACATGGGCGCCACTGCCACAAGCTATAGCATATTGACTCCGCCATCCTGCCAAGGTGCCAGCAACGTACAAATTTTTATCCACCAAATGGTCAACATTTTTAAGCCAGATTCTGTTTTTTTCTAACGCAGCTCTTGGATGTGGTTCAATATAATCTTCTAAACCATTTATTGTTATTAAACTTGTATATCCCACTGCAATTACAACCATATTTGAAGAATATGTGTTTTTGTTTGTTGTTATGCGATAGTCTTTACCTTCTTTCTCAATAGATTTTACTTTCTCTTTTTCAATTTGGTGCACGTGAGGGTATAAATCATTAAGTTGAGTCCTTCCTTTTGCTAAAATATCAGTACCAAGGGTTCCAGAATCCAATCCTAAAACATTATTAAATAATGCATTCTGGAGGTGTGACGTTTTTTGATGTGCGATAATCCCAATGTTTTTGTCATTTACATAAGCGCGTTCTTTCGCAGACCCTAAAACCAATGCGCAAGACAATCCAGCGGCTCCACCACCAATTATTAAAACATCAAAATCCATTAGCGACGCTTTTGTAGTTTTTCGATTTTCTTAGAAATTCTTAAAATCTGAAGTAGAATAACAGCACAAGCCGCTGAAAGAATGGTCAGTAGGGCTGTAAAGCTTCTGCCTTCAAGTAGAGCATCAAAATTTAATTGTGTCGCATTAAAAATAATTAGTGCTGCTGCGACTACAGATAAAATTATAGTGAAGATTTTCATAATAAAATATTTTAAATAAACAGTGCCTTTATGTTGGTGGCGAACAATTTAACGGCAATTGCTAACAAAACTACACCAAAAACTTTTCTTATAATGTTAATTCCATTGGCACCTAAGACTTTTTCAATTCGGTGAGAAGTTTTGAGTACAATATAAATTACCACAACATTACTTATAATAGCAACGATAATATTTTCTGTGGCAAATTCAGCACGAAGCGATAGTAATGTAGTTAAACTTCCTGGACCAGCAATAAGTGGAAATGCTAAAGGAAAAACCGATGCTGTCATGCCACCCATTCCATCATCTTTGTAAAGTGTAACTCCCAAAATCATTTCTAAAGCTATAAAAAAGAGAATAAATGCACCTGCTACCGCAAAAGAATTCACGTCAATGCCTATGAGGTTGAGCAAACTTTTTCCTAAAAACAAAAAGACGACCATAATTACTCCAGCAATAATAGATGCCTTTTCACTTTGAATATGTCCTGCCTTTTTACGTAAATCTATAATAATTGGTATGTTGCCTACGATATCGATGACCGCAAAAAGTACCATAAATGCTGTAAATATTTCCTTGAAATTGAGTTGCATAACGTTGATTATCATAATTTTTGCAAAGGTGCGATTTAATTGAGGATTTTCAGTATTAAATTAGTAATAACTTTGTAAGTGAAAAGAGTCTAATTCATGCTTGGGTTATTCTGTTTTAACCTATCCTAAACTTAAGTTGCATTTACCACTTAAAAAGCTATTTTTGCGTCATGTTTCAACTCGGAAAAACTTTAATATCAGAAGACATTATCGAAAAGGATTTTGTCTGTAACCTATCTGCTTGTAAGGGAGCTTGTTGTGTAGATGGCGATGCTGGTGCACCTTTAGAAAAAGCCGAAGTAGACATCTTAAAAAAGATCTACCCAAAAGTTAAACCATTTTTAAGAAAAGAAGGTGTTGAAGCTATTGAACAGCGAGGTACATCTGTAACCACCGCCTTTGGCGATTTGGAAACACCACTTATTAACGGTGCAGATTGTGCCTACGTCATTTATGACAATAAAAAAACAGCACTCTGTGGTATTGAGGAAGCTTACAATCAAGGTGAGATTGATTGGAAAAAACCAGTGTCTTGTCACTTATACCCAATTAGGGTAAAGGATTACAGCGAATTTTCAGCTGTAAATTACGATAAGTGGGAGATATGCGATGATGCTTGCACGCTCGGAAAAGAGCTTCAAGTACCAGTTTACAAATTTGTGAAAGAAGCTTTGATTAGAAAATTCGGTGAGGATTGGTATATTGAATTGGAAAAGGTGGCGGAAAATATTAAGCATTCTTAGTCTAAGCCGAGGTAATTTTCAAACTATACATTTTTTACAACCAATTATACATAAAGTGCAGTTATTGAAGTTTTTAAAGCTTATATTAAAGCATTAATTTTTAAAATCTTCTTGTCATGACAACTTTTAAATACACAAAAATCCTCGCGTTTACACTTTGTTTCTTTTTAACGCATGGTGCATTTGCGCAATTTGGTAAAGCCAATAAGGTGGAACTACCGGACACCTATGAATTTGATTACCACTATCAACTTAAAATGACCCATAAAAAAGACGATTTTACTTTAGATTATTATCTAAAACAAGATGCTCAATATTTTGGTTTTGATGCGCAAGCAATGGCCAAAGGTAAAGATGACGCTAAAATGTTTATGGTTATGGACACTAAACTAGATGTCTCAGCAATGTTTATGGAAATGATGGGTAAAAAAGTGGTGCAGAAAAACAATATAAAGGCATCAGATTTTATGGGAAAAGAAGAGGATATGTCTGATTATAATTTCAAAGAAATTGATTCTAAAACGATACTTGGTTATGAGTGTGAAGGTTATGTAAGTGAAAATGATAAACAAAAGATTACTTTTTATATCACAAATGATGTTCCTGTAAGTTTCAACCAGATATTTGGTTCTAACATAAAAAATATGCCCAAAGGATTTAATCCTGCAATAATGAAAAAATATGCAGAGGGTGGGTTGATGATGGAAATGATTTACGAGGATAAAAAGAAGTCAAAAAACAACATGACCATGGAATGTACAAAGGTTGAAGCTGCGGATTTGTCCATCGATACGACCAAGTACGGCTCAATGATGGGTGCATTTATTGGCAACTAGGATTTTGTTGGGATACGCAAAGTTACGTTGGTACCAATAGGTTCGTCTTTACTGTATAAGTCCATAATCAAAAGACTGTATGTGTTGGAAAAACCTTTTGAGAAATTGGCCAGACGCGCTTTAGTGAGTTCTATGCCAACAGACTTTCGTTTTAGTTTTTTGTTAGCCTTTATTCTGCTTGATGCAATACGACCTATGCCATTATCTATAATCTCTATAGTGATGTAATCATTAGAATTTTTAAATACGTTAAGGGTGATTTTTTTGTCCTCAGGCTTGGCAGAAAGTCCGTGCCAAAGGGCATTTTCTAAAAATGGTTGAAGAATTAACGACGGAACTTTAACCACTTCTGTATTAATGGTGTTGTCTATGTTCACTTCAAATTCAATTTCATTAGAAAAGCGTATGTTTTCAATATTCATGTAGAGTTGCATAGTTTCCAATTCATCGCTCAGCGATGTCTCTTTTTCTTTTGAAGCAATTAAAATCTTTCGGATTAGTTTTGAAAATTTATTCAAATAGTAAACTGCATTTTCCTTTTCGTTATTAATAATATAAAGCTTAATGGAATTAAGCGAGTTAAAGATAAAATGAGGATTCATTTGGCTTCGCATCATATCCTGCTCTAGCAATAAGATTTGTTTCTCGTGACGCAATGCTCTTGTGCGGTTGATGATGATAAATGAGGCAATAAATATGACCAAAGCAAATAAGGAATACAATAAGATTTTTCTATTGCGCTCTAACCTCATGTTTACAGCTTCATTTTCTAAAGCCAAGGCCTCAATTTGATTATTCTTGATTTCATTCTCATAAGAGATAACGATATCATTAACATATTGAAGGTTTTGTTCTGTAAGAATAGTGCTCTCTATAGCTACGGCTTCCTGGTACTGCTGTAAGGCAGTTTTATAATCATTCTTTTGTTCACTTACTTGGGCTAAAAGTTTTTTAGATTCTGCAATTGAAGAATTGAGATTATATGCCTCAGCTACTTCTAATGCTTTTTTAAGATTTCTTTCTGCAGCCGACCATCTATTCAAGCCAATCTCCAACTGTCCAAGATTGATATAAGATGAAGAAATATAAAACTGATCACCTAATTTTAAGGCTTTTTCTAATGCTCGTTTTATAATTGGTTCAGCTTTGGCAAACTGTTCTTTTTTAATGTAAATACCACCAATACTATTTTCGCAAATTACTCTTCCTATTTCAGAATCTATAGCATTATTGTAGTCTAAAGATGTCTCGTAATTAGCAAGTGCTGCGTCCAAATTGCCTTTGGCCTCTTCTGCATAACCAATGTTGTGATAGTTTATGGCCAATCCAAGTTTGTTGCTAGATTGACTTTCAATTTTAAGCGATTTATTGAATTGTGTAATGGCCAAATCGTATTGTTGCAAAGCGAGATAAATATTACCAATGCTATTTTGTGAAACGGCGATGTTATACGTAACGATTTCAGATGGATCTGAAACGGAATAGGCAATATCCAAAGCTTCTGTATGGTAATCTAATGCTGGTTTAATAATATCCATTCTTCGGTATGCCACACCAATCATGTTCAAGCTTATAATTCTCAGTTCGTCATTATCAGCTTGGTCGGCATAAGAATTTGCTTTTTGATGCAGCTCAATAGATTTTTCGTAGTTAGATATATTTCTTTGAATAACACCAAGCGCATTTAAGGCATAACTAGCACCTTCTTTATAAGCGTTTTTTTTAGAAGCGTCCAAAAAGACCTTCATTTTTAAGCTATCTCTTTTAAAGGCGTTTAATGTGGAATCTATTAAATTATAAGATATAGGCTGGTCCCTACTAATTTTTTCGGCCAAGACTTTAAAATCAGAAGATTGCGCGTTTATTTCTGAAGAAAAATAACAAAGTATCAAATATAAATACAGTGTAGATAATTTGATGATGGATTTTAAATTTAAGCAACGCATGGACTAAAGTTTTTCAAGAAAATCAGATTTTCTTTGTCTTGCGACCGGGATTTTGTGATTACTGTCCATGATAACATAGCCTTCGTTTTTAACAAAAGCCTTTATTTTATTTAAATTGATAATGAAGGAATTATGAATTCTAAAAAAATAATGTTCAGGCAAAATGGCATCTATTTCTTTCAGCTTTTTGGTTACCAAAAGATTCTTTTGGCCTTGTAAGTGCAAAGTGCTATAGTTACCGTCCGATTCTACATAAATGATGTCGTCCACGTCGAGAAAAACTAATTTACCGTCTGTGTTTACCGTAATGCGTCTCTTGTCAAATTTTGAATTAAAATTAGACAACATGCTCTCAAACTTCGCTGCATTTAGAGTACGGTCACTATGTTTTTTGATTTTTGCAATGGTGTCTTTTAGATCGTCGGAATCTATAGGTTTTAACAAATAGTCCACGGCTTCATGCTTCAAGGCTTTAATAGCGTATTCATCATACGCCGTTGTGATTATAACGGCAAAATCGATGGTATCTAATTTTTCCAAAAACTGAAATCCGCCAATAGTAGGCATTTGCACATCTAAAAATAGGCAGTCTGGTGTATTGGTTGCTAGATAATCGAGCGCTTTTTCAGGATTTGTAAAAGAGGCTACAACCTCAATCTCATCGCTAAAATTACCTAACTCCCAAATAAGACCTTGGACGGCCTTAGGTTCATCATCTACAATTACAGCTCTTAACATGTTCTTAGATTAATACTATAAATATATATAATATTCTCTATGGCATAATACCTAATATGTGTAACATGTAGCATTTATTGTATAAAATGCATAAAATAGATTTTAGTATTTAGTTACTCACAACTAATTATTTAACCTGGACCAGTTATACATTTTTTTTTACCAATTATACATCGAGCCACTAAGTTTGCCGTTTTAATTAAGATATTTGATAAACAAAACTAACCGAATGATAAACAAATTAGGGGTTTGTTTACCGGTTGTAATGCTATTGATCATTTAAAGTAGGAAAGAAAATTTCTTTCAGCTTTATATTAAAGTGTTAATTAGTTAACTAACAATTTTTAAAATTGTTTTTAATCGATTTAAGTTAGTTATTAGGGAAAAAAGAGCGCTAAAGAGCGCTCTTTTTTATGGATGTATTTTGAAATTTTAGTAAACAAAACTCTATAACGTTTACGGTTGCTTAGGATTAATTTAATAAGACTAATACTACAAAAAAATATTGATTGCAAATACTATAAACCTTTGAAATACAGATATATAGGTTGATTTAGGATTGTTTTATAGGTTTTATAGGTGTTACGGCCGTTTGTTAAAAACTTGTTGACAATGTTTATTATTTTGTCTTTTATTTTCATTTTCAATTAACAATCTTTGTTCAGGGTTAAGCGAGAAATGATTTTTATGGAATTCGATTCAGAAATAAATCATAATCATCAATTTTTAAAAAATTACATCCCTTTTTGTTCCTTTTAAGGGAAAAATTATAACACGTTTTACGGAATATAATTGAATTCAAGGATGGTATAGATACCATTCTAATGGCTATCTAGGCTTTAAATTAAAACAATAAAATTATGGAAACCAAACAACTAGAGATCACGGAAATTATTAAGAGAGATTATGAAACAAGTCCATTTGTTTTAAGAAAAATTTCTAATGCTGTTGAAAAAGCAATGATGTCTGTTGGTAATGGTACTAAAGAAGATGCCAATACAATTGCCGTAAAAGTGATGCAAGAGCTATTGGATAGAAAAGGAAAGGATTACAGATATGTGCCAACCGTAGAAGAAGTACAGGATTTGGTTGAGGTTAAGTTAATGGATAGTCAGTTTTTGGATGTCGCAAAAGCTTATATTCTTTACAGAGACGAGCAGGCCAGAAACAGAAAGACGAATATTTTCGAAAAGCGTATCAACTTAAAGCCTTACGAATATCCTGCGCTTAACGAATATGTTGATGCGATTAGACATTCATACTGGATCCATTCAGAATTCAACTTTACGAGTGATATTCAGGATTTTAAAACGAGGCTTACTGTAGTTGAGCAAAATGCTATTAAAAATACTATGTTGGCCATTTCTCAAATTGAAGTTGCTGTTAAATCATTTTGGGGAGACATTTATCACAAAATGCCAAAACCGGAAATTGGATCTGTTGGTGCAACATTTGCTGAAAGTGAAGTACGCCACCATGATGCATACTCGCACCTTTTGGAAATCCTAGGTCTTAATAGCGAATTTAAGAGATTGAAGAAAAATCCAGTAATAATGCGACGCGTACATTATTTGGAAACCGCATTGAAAAATGCAAAAAGTGAAGATAACAAGGAATATGCGGAATCTATTTTACTGTTCTCTCTCTTTATTGAACACGTATCATTGTTCTCCCAATTTTTGATCATCATGGCTTTCAACAAACATAAAAATATGTTGAAAGGTATCTCAAACGTTGTTGAAGCCACTTCAAAAGAAGAGCAGATTCACGGTGACTTTGGAATTGATGTTATTAGAATTATAAAAGAAGAAAACCCAACTTGGTTCGGTGAAGAACATAACACAATTGTAAAGGTAATGTGCCAAGAAGCTTTTGAATCTGAAAGTAGAATTATTGACTGGATTTTTGAAGCTGGTGAATTGGATTTTCTTCCAAAGAATGTAATCAACGAATTTATAAAGAACAGATTTAACCAATCATTAGAAAGTATTGGTATTGATAAAGTATTTGAAGTAGATAATACTTTATTAGAAGAGACCGAATGGTTTGATGATGAGATAATTGGCACCAAGCATGGCGATTTCTTCGTGAAACGCTCAATCAACTATAGCAAAAGAACTAAAAGTATAACCAGCGACGACTTATTTTAATTAACCATGAACGACAACACTAAACTAGACATTGAGAACAACGTAGCAAACCCTCAAACTACCACAACCTCACCACAAGACGAATTAATCAAAGCAAGAAAAGAAGCCATTAAGGAGGCCAAAAAAGAACCGGAAATTAAATGGTTAACCAACCATAGCCGTCAATTTTTATCCTCTGGTTACCTTACAGAAGACACAACACCTGAGGAAAGAATCAGGGAAATTGCCAATAGAGCAGAAGAGATTTTAAAGATTGATGGATTTGCAGATAAGTTCTATGGCTATATGGCAGAAGGCTTTTATTCTTTAGCTTCACCAGTATGGTCTAACTTTGGCAAGAAACGTGGTTTGCCTATTAGTTGTTTCGGGTCACATATTTCTGATGATATGGGAGATATACTTTACACGCAGTCAGAAGTTGGGATGATGTCTAAACTTGGTGGTGGTACGTCGGGTTATTTCGGGAAATTGCGTCATAGAGGTGCACCGGTAAAAAATAACGGAGAATCTTCTGGCGCAGTACACATTATGCAGTTGTTCGAGAAAATGGTTGATGTTGTTAGCCAAGGTTCTGTAAGACGCGGTCGGTTTTCGCCATACCTTCCTATAGACCACAATGATATCAATGAATTTTTAGAAATTGGTACTGAAGGTAACCCAATACAAGAGCTAACGCACGGCGTTACTGTAGGTAACGATTGGATGCAGAAAATGATCGATGGTGATTCTGAAAAGAGAGCCATTTGGGCAAAAGTATTACAAAGAAGAGGTGAAATAGGTTATCCATATATTTTCTTTAGAGATAACGCCAACAACAATGCACCAGAAGTGTATCAAGAAAAAAAGCACGAAATCTACGCAAGTAACCTGTGTTCAGAGATTATGTTGCCAACTAACGACAGATGGTCTTTTGTATGTGTTTTGTCTTCTATTAACTTATTGCACTACGATAAGTGGAAAAACACAGATGCAGTTGAAACCATGATTTATTTCTTGGATGCTGTATTGGAAGAGTTTGTAACAAAATTAGAGGTATACAGAGATTCACCAGACCGTGACGATAGACAAACGTTCTTGTTCATGGAGAAGGCTTATAACTTCGCAAAGGAAAACAGAGCTTTAGGTATGGGAGCTTTAGGATGGCACTCTTTATTACAATCTAAAATGTTGCCGTTTGATAGTGCGGAAGCCTTTAATCTTAACAGTGAAATCTTTAAAACCATTAGAGAAAAATCGATTAAGGCGTCAGAAGAATTGGCAGAGCTATTTGGTGAACCAGAAGTATTAAAAGGATATGGCAGACGTAACACAACATTGAATGCTGTAGCACCAACCACATCTTCTGCATTTATCTTAGGGCAGGTATCACAAGGGATAGAGCCAATATGGTCCAATAGCTATGTAAAGGATATTGCTAAAATTAAGACAACTATTAAGAATCCTTTCTTAAAAGCTTTATTGAAAGAAAAGGGTATGGATACGGTTGAAGTTTGGAAAAGCATCCGTGACTACGATGGTTCAGTACAACATTTAGAAGGATTAACAGAGCTTGAAAAAGATGTCTTTAAAACCTATTCTGAAATTGACCAGATGACGATCATCTATCAAGCAGCAAACAGACAAAACCATATTGACCAAGGTCAATCTTTGAATATTATGGTACATCCAGATATGCCAGTTAAGGACATTAACAAACTATATGTTACAGCCTGGCAATTAGGAGTAAAATCACTCTATTACCAACACAGTATGAACGCAGCACAAAAATTCAAGCAAAAGAAGGAATGTGCTAGTTGTGAAGGGTAACCAAATTCCTGCGAAGGCAGTAATCCTAAATAAGAATATTAAAAAAAAGCATCTCAGAAATGAGATGCTTTTTAGTTGGCCGTCATTCTGAACTTGTTTCAGAATCTTCTAATTCGATTATGCGTGATGTGATGCTGAAATCAATTCAGCATGACGGAAACATATGATAAATTTAATCCTCAACCAAAGTATCAGTTCCTAAATAATTATCATCTTTATTATAATACCAAGCTCTAACTTTTGGCATGACAATGCTGTTTACTACAGCTTCTTCGGAAAGTAAAATATATTCGCCAGTATCTTTTTGCTCCTTGCCGTTTTCATCTGTTTTAAAAAACTGGTAGATTTCCATTGCATAGGTTGTTGGGTCAAAATAGAAGTACCAAACATCACTACCAACAGATTCGTCATAGGTCACTTTTATGACCAAATAATTCTTCCCTTTAAAAGTCTTCTTTTCAACTTTGTTACTCAGATTGGTGCCTGCGTCTGTTAACTTCATTGGCAAACCATAGAGATACGTATAGTAGTTTTTGTAAAGTGTAGCTCTGTCGCAAGACATATTTTTTAATTCGGCTTTTGTGCTATCAACTACCTTTCCATTATATCTCATTTCGCATTTACCTTTATTTATGGTATATGTTGTGGTTATAGTGTCCCTCTTTGCAGTGACACTAAAATATTCTTTTGGTAAATTGATTTTGATATTACTTGTACGCTTAGCTGCGTTTGGTGTTGTCATAACTACGGTAAATTCGCCATTATAATCTTTCCAGTTGTTATTTGGGTCGTGGTAGTTGATGGATTTTTCTAAAATGTCTTTTGCTGTAGGGTTTTGAGCAAAGCTTGACAATGTGCAGCAAATTATAAAAGTGGAAATTAGTGATTTCATTCGTTTTTATTTTTCCACAAATTACGAAATAAAAAAAGCACCCAATGCCGAACTGTACGGGAGGGTGCTTTTGTAACTTTACCTTTATTAGATCAATGGATTAATTTGCTGCCATAAGCGCAAAAAACTTATCAATATTTGGTAAAAGTATGATGCGTGTTCTTCTGTTTTTAGAACGGTTTTCACTTGAGTCATTATCTACCAATGGTTGGTAGCTACTGCGTCCAGATGCAATTAATTTTTCTGGTGCAACATTATATTGGTCTTGAAGTTTTCTAACAACAGATGTAGCTCTTAAAACACTTAAGTCCCAATTATCAGCAATCTTTTCAGTACTAATGGTTCTTGAGTCCGTATGACCTTCTACCATAACATCAATGCTTTCTTCTGAGTTAATAACATCTGCCAATTTCTGAAGAATATTGTTTGCTTTATTACTGATTCTATAACTTCCAGTGTTAAACAACATTTTGTCCGATATTGAAATCATAACCACAGTTTCGTTAATATTCACTGCTATATCTTCATCTTCGTCAATATTTTCGTCCATCGCCTTTCTAAGATTGTACTGTACGGCAAGGTTCATAGAATCCTTAAGCGTTTCTGCATTGGCTAATTGAGCTGCATCAACGTTCTTCAAAGTTTCGCGCATTTTACGCTTAGTAGCGTTGGACATAACAGATCCATCACTATTAACATCAATTTTTATATCATTTTCAATCTTCAGACCTTCTACGTCCTCATTCAAGGAATTTAATTTAGAATTGTATTCATCCACACGGTCTTGAATTTTAGCAAATTTTGCTTCAAGTTCTTCATTCTCTACACGTGTTTTAGTAAGTTGGCTTTTTAGTTCACCATTTTGCTGTTCTAATGCTACGTATTTCTTTTTTGAAACACATGCAGTCATTAAAATGGTTGTGACTAATACTATTGAGATTTTCTTCATAATGTTTTAATTAATTAACTTTCTTAAAAATATATATACGGAACAGAATCAGTTTTTAGATGTTAATTAGACGTTAAATAGTTAAATTTCAAAGATGAATGAAAAATTAAGAGAAGTTGCTCAGGTATTTTTTAAACTGGGTTGCTTTGCTTTTGGTGGCCCAGCCGCGCATATTGCAATGATGGAAGATGAAATCATTGAAAAAAGAAAATGGATGACAAGAGACTATTTCTTGGATTTAATTGGGACTACTAATTTAATTCCTGGCCCAAATTCTACAGAAATGACCATGCACTGTGGTTATGAACGGGCTGGCAAACCCGGTCTGTTTGTAGCTGGTATTGCTTTTATACTACCTGCAACCATAATTACCGCGTTGCTTGCTTATTTATATGTTAGGTATGGTGAATTACCAAAAGTAGAACCATTTATTTATGGTATAAAACCAGCGGTATTAGCTATTATAGCTAGTGCCATATTAAAGTTGGGAAAAAAAGCTGTTAAGAGTACAGAGCTAGTAGTAATAGGTATATTAGTTCTGTCTGTAAGCTTATTGGGAGTTAATGAAATTGTTGCCTTACTGTCTGCAGGAGTGTTAGGGACGGTCTATTTCTATCTCAAATCTAAAACGAATTCAAATTTAAGTATCATCTCTCCATTTTTTCTGCTTCTCGGCATTAATTCATCGATTGTAAAAATATCTACGGTTAAGCTTTTTTTGATTTTTTTGAAAGTTGGAGCCATATTGTACGGAAGTGGTTATGTACTATTTGCTTATTTGGACGCGGAGCTGGTAACTCGTGGATTACTAACCAGGTCAGAGTTGATAGACGCTATTGCAATTGGTCAATTTACACCAGGCCCAGTGTTATCTACATCAACATTTATTGGATATCAGCTTTCGGGATTTTCAGGAGCTCTGGTAGCGACGGCTGGTATTTTTTTACCTTCGTTTTTATTTGTTTTATTATTGAATCCATATATACCGAGAATGCGTAACTCTCAAATCTTAAGGTATTTTTTAGATTCGGTCAACGTTGCTGCTGTAGCTGTTATGTTAGCGGTCCTTTTTGTAATGGCAAAAGAAACATTAATAGAATGGCAAAGTATTACGATCGCTGTTATTGCTGCCTATATCACTTTTAAAACAAAGATTACTACCATATGGACAATTGTAATAGGTGCATTGTTAGGATATGCGTTATTGACTTTATTCTAAACGTCGAATAAAAAAAGCCTTAATTTTCATTAAGGCTTTAATTGTTGGGATACTTTAATTATTTTTTATCACCGGAATCAACCGTAGTTTCATCAGTAACAGTTATAGTTGCTGGTTCAACAGAACTGTCAAATGAATCATGATACTCTTCCAATAAATTCATTGTGGCATTTAGAAGATCTTTAGTCTCTAACAATAATCCAAAATAAAGCGTAGTATTCTTTGGACTTGATTCTTCATTGCGTGTTCTTTCAACCTGTCTAGCGATTTTATCTGTAACTAGATCCAATATTTCTATTTTGCGATTAATGATTAGCCCTATTTGAGCAAAAGAACGTGAATCAAAGGCCGATTTGGTATCACTAAAAAGCATTTCCATAGCATCATCGACTTCTTTAAGTTCTTTTATCTGGCTAAACTTAAGTTTTTTATGATTGTTGTTGATGTGTTTATGACTAACCTTAGAAATATATTCTAAAGATTGAGTCATATCTTGTAAATATCCTAAGATGTTAATGTAAAAACTACTTGCTCTTAAACTTGTTTCATCAAGATTCTTAATAAAATAGAAAATATTATCACGTAAACTATCTACTTCTTTTGATAGTTTATCTATTTGTTTTTTATTCTTTTTTAACAGAGCTAAGTCTTGCTTCGCTAAACCGTTAACAGCATTTGTGTATATCTTGTTTCCGCGTTTTACAACATTAGAAATGTTTCCGGCACTTTCTACAATAACTCCTTGTACAGATCTACTTCCGGTTTCTCTAAGGCTATCTTCTTCAACCAATTTATTAGAACTTTCTTTATGTGCTTTGTAGTTTCTGTATAATAAAAATACGGTTATCAGCAAAAGAATCGGAATCATTACAGATGGATTCCAATTGATTAAAAACACAACGGTTCCTGCTGCTAAGAAAGCACCAATTGCAGTACCAAACCATCCACCGATTACATTTAAAACACCGGCTACTCTATATACGGCACTTTCTCTTCCCCATGCTCTATCAGCTAGAGATGTACCCATGGCCACCATAAAAGTCACGTAGGTTGTAGATAAAGGTAATTTCATAGATGTTGCAATAGCTATTAACACACCGGCTACCATTAAATTAACCGAAGCTCTAATCATATCAAACGCGGGAGCATCAATACTTTGATCCTTTGTAATCATCACATTTGGTTTTTCAAAACTTTTACCAACGCTTATTCGAAATGCTTTAGGCACTAAAGCACTATAATAAGTAGATAAATTAGTTGTGAACTTTACCACAGATCTCGAAAGCGCATTTGGCTCAAACTTCTCGTGAGTTTCACCTTGGCGTGATAAACTAATCTCAGTCTCAGCAACTGTTTTTGCTTTTTTAGAGAACCAAAGCGTTAATACCATAATAGCTCCCGATATAAAAAGTAATAAAGGTTCTGCAGGCACCTTTTCTTCTAATACAGACATTGACATTGTCACGTCCATACCGCCAGCTACCCAAGCTTCGTATGAATGATAGGCTGCCATTGGAACACCGATAAAGTTCACTAAATCATTTCCTGAAAAAGCTAGAGCCAATCCAAAAGTACCAACTCCAATCACGAATAATAAAACAGTTTTTTTAGTCAGTTTTTCGAATATGAATGAAAATAAGGTCCAAAAAACAAGACTTCCGATAATAATATAAATCTCATTACCCTCTACAACACTTTTCATTTCTGAGTAGTAAGGAGTACCTTTTAAACCTTTTAAAAAGATAAAATATGTAATGGCTGTTAAAGCAACACCACCGAATAAAACTCCAAAATTCTTTACTTTTTTCTCATAATTAAAGGTAAATATAAGTCTTGACACCCATTGAACAAGAGCACCTACTGAGAATGCGATTAGAACAGATAGTAAAATTCCACTGATAATGGTAAGCGCAGTATCAGTAGCAATGTATTTACCAAGATCAGCCAAAGTCTCAGAATCTGAATGCGTAATTTTAATGACTGACATTACCACTGCAGCACCAAGTAAATTAAATACAATAGAAACTGTTGTCGAGGTAGGAAGACCGAGAGTATTAAAGAAATCTAATAACAGAATATCTGTTATCATCACGGCCATAAAAATGAGCATAATTTCTCCAAACTCAAATTGTGCAGGGACAAAAATGCCTTTTCTGGCAACCTCCATCATTCCGCTTGAGAAAACGGCTCCAATAAAAATACCTAAACTGGCTACGATCATAATTGTTCTTAAAGAAATAGCTTTAGAACCAATAGCGGAATTCAGGAAATTAATTGCATCATTACTTACACCAACTATGATATCAAAGACAGCAAGTGTAGTTATGGCAATTAGCATTAATAAGTAAATATTATCCATAATTATTTAATTCAAATAGTTTGCAAATATGCTTATACAATTTAAGTGTAACGTTATCTAATTGTTATTTTTTATAGCTTAAAAATGAATATCAAAACCAAGTCTAAATCTTATACTGTCATCATTCCCATTAAGTGTGGTATAACTGATATCTGATTGTACTTTTAATTTATGCCCAACAATGTATTTTGAAGCGCCTAAAGTATATTGATTAGTAGGAAGAGCGTTGGTTACTCTTTCAAAATCTAAAGTTGTAAATCGAGCGGCTATTTCATAATTATTTTTAAACAAGTAACCTGCCTGTAAATTTAACGCATCTCCTGTTAAAACAATATCTCCAGTTGGAGTAATACCATCTAATTCGGTGGCGATTTCGTCATCGGCAGTTCGCTTAGCATATTCTCCCATGAACGAAAAACCGTTATACTTGAACATTGCATCAGCAAATATAGTGGTTTGATCTGTTTCATAGATAGAACCGTCAGCTCTTATCATGTAATCACCAGCAAAACCTCGTTCTCTAACGGCATCTTCATTAAAATTATAGGTAAAACCAACCATTAATTTAGGCGTTTCTTCACGCTTTAAATCAGACTGAACATAATCTCCACCAGATTTAAATGTGCCGAACGGCAAAAACTCTAAACGAGCAGTATATTGTAGACCTCCTTCATTGCCCTCTGTCACATTACGACCTTCACCTTGGGAAATTGAGAATTTTTCACGCATCAAAAACTCACCGCCAAGGTTTGTTTTGTGGCGTAATTGAATACCTAGATCACGATCTATATTAAAACGACTGTTGAGTAAAGATCGATCTATTAATTGAAGATTTCCAGATGACACCACACGCTCAACATTGCCAGGTAATTTTGTCTGGCCTGCCCACAGTTCCCAATTTCCTGAAAAATTCCATTTGAGGACGGCATCAAGTATATAACGCGGTGTATTTCTGTTAAACTGGTTGGCTCCAGAAATATCTCTATTGGATAGACCCAGTTCTATTTTATATTTAAGTTTTGGGCTATAAGCAAAGCCGTCAAACTTTAAACGAGCTCTTCGAACAATAAAGTTGTGTTCTGGGCTACCGTATTGATTTCCATCGTGATCCCATGCGGAAATAGATCGTACTTGAAAACGAGGGGCAAATTTTACACTAAAAGAACTGTCTTTGGCCACAAAGTTAATTAACCCTTTGCCAAAGGAAGTGTCACTGATTTCTTGAGCATTGATTGGAGTAAGTGCTATTAGAGCAATAGCTACTAGCGCAATTTTAAATTTCATATTAAGGTATTAGTTTTTGTCGCTGCAAATAACCAACTTTAATGTTAACTGAATGTTTCCTAACTATTAATTTTTCAAAAAGTACAAAAAAAAGACTGCTTTTAAAAAAAGCAGTCTCATTAGGACTCATAAGTATTGGTCGACAAAAACTAATAAAATATGAAATACTAATTGTCTCGAATTAAGACACTCCAAATATGGGAACTATAGGTAATTATAATGTAAAGCCAATATTATTTAATTATTAAGAAATAGAAATATTGGTCTTCCAATGTAGAAATGTTACACGTATCTCTAAAATTCCAATGTTAAATTAATGTTATGTAAATGTTGTTTTAATGTAAAATATGTGCTATATTTGATACTATAACAATAATAAATCCCAAATAGGTATGAAAAAGATAGTCGTAATATTAGTAATGCTATGTGTAGGTTTTACTTATGCTCAAGATAAGCAACAGCCTAAACTAGAAAAGAAAGGTGAAATCACTATAGCAACTTATTTTCATGATAACGGTGAAATAGAGCAGGTTGGTACTTTTAATGCGGATGGTAAATTACATGGAGAGTGGACAAGTTTTGACTTCGAAGGGAAAAAAGTAGCAGTTGGTAATTACGAACAAGGGAAAAAAGTAGGTAAGTGGTTCTTTTGGACTGACAACTCATTGAAAGAAGTGGACTATATTGATTCTAAAATTGTTAGTGTGAACAGTTGGGATAACAAAACAAAAGTTGCTATAAACGATAAATAAATTTAATACCGAATAAATATTAAAAGGGCTTCCAAATTTGGAAGCCCTTTTTTATGCTTTTCTATAATAGAAATAAGTTAAAACTTAAATGAATAACCCAAAGAAATCTCAGTGCCAGGTTCTCTTAATGAGAAAGTCTGATTTTCTGCACCGAAAGATTCATACTCGCTTAATCTTGTGCTATTAAGGATATTGTTCACCTTTAAATCTATCGAAGATTTTTTGTCTTCTCCAAATGATTTATTCAAAGTAAAGTTTAAACTATTAAAAGGAGTTGTATAAACATCTGGAACTGGTCCGATACCAACAACTTCCAAAGTTTTTCCTTGGACATTGTAAAACAAACCTGTTTGTAAGCCAATTTCAGAATAATTGTAATCAAAACCTACATTAATCAGGTATGGTGATTGACCTTGTAAATCTCTTTCACGGTCAATAGTTTCTCCATCTCTTGCGTTATCTTGCCTACTTTGAAATTCATCGTCAGACATAGTCAATTCGGATTTTATATATGAGAAATTAGCATTGAACTTTAAGTTGTTTAAACCTTCCGAAATAAAACCTAAGCGCTGTCTAAGTTCAAATTCCAGACCGTAAACGCTGGCATTACCTAAATTACCAACAGTTAATTGCGTAGTCGCCTGCTGAAAGAAGGTTTGCTCAATAGGATCTGTAAAATCTTTAAAGAAACCACTGATGGCGAACATCTGTCCATTGTCTCCAAAACGCTCATATCTTAAATCAAAATTATTCACGTAAGTCGGTACTAAATCAATATTACCAATAAATAATCTGTTGGTGATTGGATCAAAAATCTGAGATACCGAAGCTTCTTTAAATGATGGTCTTGCGGTAGTTCTCGAATATGAACCTCTCAGGTTAGACTTTTCGTTAAGCGCATAAATGACATTGGCAGATGGAAAAAAGTCATACTCATCCAAAATTAAATCTCTATCAAAGAAAATAGTATTGTTGTCTCTAGTACCAGTGTAATAAGAATTGAATAATTCTCCTCGGATACCGAGCACAGTTTTAAGATTTTCAGTTAAATTAAATTCAGCCGAAAAATAAGTTGCTGCGATATGTTGTTCACCTTCATAAGCATCAATAGGATTAAAGGTGTCAATTGAAATCAAATACGTCCCAGTCTCACTTGTTGGATTCCAAATATTATCAGAATCCAATAAATTATCAACATCACCATCTGCAATAAACGATTGATCACCTCTAATATTAAATGTATAATCATCAGTGCTAAAATCCCTAAACTTGTAAGTATATGCACCACCAAACTTTAATTTGGCAGGTTGTCCAAATAGGTCAATACTTTTATCTAAATCTGCCTTACCATTCCAAGTTTCTTCTAAAAGATTTCTCCATAGCTGGATTGGGAATGTAGCTGCCGAAGGTGATAAAAAAGAGTCACCATCATCTGCTTGTTGCAATGGAGTGATACGATGACCTTTATCCATTACTTTAGAAAAAGTAGGTGATAATTTCCACTCTAAATTAAACGCTTTATCATCGTCTATACTATTTATTCTGTGCTGTCCACTAATAAGCAGATTAGTGATAGAACGCTCAGTGTAGGTTATAGAATTTTTTGTCAATGGTTCTAGTGCACCACCAGTACCGTCCTGTGATATTATTTGGTTAAAGAAGCCTGCTGTAGATTCGCCATTTTGAATATGGAGCAAATTCACCTTAAACTTAGACAAATCAGTTTTATATGTTAAACCGACAAGACCATTTAAAATCACATTATTAATACCTTCTGAACCTCTAGAGTCTAAAGCTGCAAGCAATTGATTATCGGACAGATCTTGGGGGTTTTTTATGTAACCACCATCAATTCTATTTTTGTAAAAAGTAGTTTCATTTTTATAGGAAAATGAAGCTTGATAACCAAGTCTGTCTTCACCAATATCGTATTGATTACCTAAGGTAAAGCCAAAATCAAAATTCATTCCGCTTGTTTGCTGTTTAGCAGCTAATTCTTTTTGAAAGCGGTCTGTAAGAGTGGTTAAGAGAAGTCTATCTTCTGAAGTTCCAGGAATTGGTTGATAACGGTTAATTGGCAAATCGCGCGTACCATCATCAAATCCGAGAAAATCCGTGTCACTTCCTTCTGAAGTTAAATAATTGTCATTAAAGTGCATATCTGGATTATATCCTGTGCCTAATGACAACGTGTATTCGCCACGACTAGGAAAATCTTTTGTGACAATATCAACAATACCACCAGTAAAATCCGCAGGATATTCTGCAGAAGCAGACTTGAGTACAATCACATTATCCAAAATGTTTGTTGGAAATAAATCCATTTGAATTGTATTTCTATCGGGATCTAATCCAGGAATATCAATTCCATTTAAGATAGATTTGGTATAACGGTCACCCAATCCACGAACATAAACATATTTACCTCCCTGTATAGATACACCCGGAACCGATTTTACAGCACTTGCCACATTGCTGGCACCAGAACTTTTAATCGCTTGAGCAGATAGACCGTCTAAAACGACAACAGATTTTCGTTGAAGGTTTAAAACAGAGCTTTCTGTATTACGTTTAGTTGAAGTGGTAATAACAACAGTTTCTAATGAGTTGGTTTCTAAAGTGACATCTAAATTAACAATCTCATCGTCCTTAATTATTACATCTGTAATTTCCTTAGTGTTATAACCAACAAATGAGAAAACTAAAGTGTAAGTACCTTCCTCTAACTCTAATTCATACTTTCCGTCAAAATCTGATGTGGTACCTTTAGTCGTGCCTTTTACCAATATATTGGCGAAAGCCATTGGTTCGTTAAAATCCCCATCGATAACATTACCGGTAACTTTACCTTGAGAAAAGGCAAAACTTGTAAACAGAATGAAAACAAAAATTAAAGCTATTTGTATATGTTTCATATAGATATTTATATAATCCAACGCCTAATAAATAAGCGTTGGATTTAGTAATTGAAAAAAGTGTTTTTTAGAAACCTAATCCACCAGCAGTATTGGCATACGTCCAGCTAAGGTTTGAGGTATTTGCTCCAACAGTTTGATTACCCATAGTAACGGCCGTAGCAGTAGATCCAAAGTCTGATACAGTTACCGTTTCAGCTTTGTTGGCAAAAATATCTTGAACGTTTGCAACACCATCAGGTAAAACAATATGGAAAGTTCCAAAAGTTAATAAACCGTTATTGTAGTTGGTCGCAACTCCGTCATTATCCAACTCAATATCCGATGAATCTTTAAATCCAAAAGCATAGATATTAGAAGTATTCCCTTGGGCGTTACTTCTGTAGTCAGCATATTCCCCGTTAGCAGTAACAGTGTTACCTATAATAGTTGCATTTTGTAGAGTAAACTGACCTGAACCTGTGCCTTCTGGGCCATCAATCTCAAAAGCATGGTCAGAATTGTCTCCTAATACCACAACAGCATTGTCAATTGTGCCAGAATAAGCCTGATCGATATCCAAAGCATCATCACCTTGTGCCCAAACCAAAAGGTTCGATGCATTTACAGTACCACCAAAGAATTCGATACCGTCGTCTACGTTGGCAACGACCTCGATGTTATCAATTGTAGTTCCAGCACCAACACCACCAAGCGTCAATCCATTGATTTCGTTACCTTCACCAATTAGAGCACCACCATGACGGATAGAAATGTAACGCAGGTTACCAGAACTATCTGCAGGTTCATTGCCTCCATAAAGTCCAAATGTATCATCTGCAGGAATACCCTCAATTTGAGACTCTAATATGTCACCAGAAAAAGATGCTGGAGCATTACCAAGGACAATCAATCCTCCCCAACGACCAGTGTCGTTCTCGTCCAAATTAGTTCCGGCAGTTTGTCCGCAAGTAATATTGTCTTCTGTGGTTGTAAATACAATTGGTTGGTCTGCTGTACCCTGAGCGTTAATTGTACCATCTCTGGCAATAATTAGTGCAGATGCTAAAGAACCTGTTCCAGGAGAGCCTTTTATTATCGTTCCTGGATTAATAGTTAATGTTACACCAGCGCCAACAACAACTTTTTGATTCAGTTGGTAGATGTTATCTGCCGTCCATGTTGTACTTGCTGTTATAGCACCAGTCACAGGAACTACAGGGCAAGTCTCGGTTCCGCCATCGCCACCACCATTATTTATAATTGTAGTCTCTTCGATAATAATAGGAGTGTCATCATCTTTAAAACAACTAGTAAAAACTAGAGTTGAAGCTATTAAGGCGGTTAAAATTACTTTTTTCATGAGTTAAAATTTAGATACAGTTATATTTCATATTATGTGGTGCAAAGAAACATACATTACTCAACCTTGGCGTTAATCAAAAATTAAGCATTTGTGATAAAAAGGTTAGCTTAAGGTTAGCTTAGCGTTAACTGATTTTATACTAATGAAACAATTACTTAACATTGAAAATAGAACCAATACACACTGTTTTTATAATGAATTACCTTTCAATTTATATATCTTGCATGAAAGAAATATTACACTATGAACTGGGAGCAATTACTATCCTTAAAACGATACGGAGACTCTAATAAAAGACTTAGAAAAGAACAAGATGAAACCCGATTGGGTTTTGAGGTAGATTACGACCGAATCATTTTTTCGTCAGAATTTAGAGGACTTCAAGACAAAACTCAAGTTGTGCCATTATCCAAAACAGATTTTGTGCACACGCGATTAACGCACAGCTTAGAAGTAAGCGTTGTTGGCAGATCTTTAGGTCGTAAGGTAGGTATGTTGTTGTTAGAAAAACACCCACATTTAGTCAACGTTCATGGATACAAAATGAATGATTTTGGAGCTATTGTTGCTGCTGCAGCTTTGGCTCATGATATTGGTAACCCACCTTTTGGGCATTCTGGTGAAAAAGCGATAGGAGCTTATTTCAAAAATGGAAATGGTTCAGACTTCCAAAAGCAACTTTCAGCAAAAGAATATCAAGATTTGTGTGATTTTGAAGGCAATGCCAATGGATTTAAAATTTTGACTGAAAGCCGTCTGGGAAGGGAAGGAGGACTCCGATTGAGCTACGCTACCTTGGGAGCATTTATGAAATATCCAAAAGAGTCATTGCCCAAAAAACCAACTAAACATATTGCGGATAAAAAATATGGGTTTTTTCAAAGCGAAAAATCGATGTTCAAAGATGTTGCTGCAGAATTAGGACTAATGAAGCGAGACGTAAACAATGAGAGCTATCAAAGGCACCCTTTAGCATATTTAGTTGAAGCAGCAGATGATATTTGTTATACAATTATAGATTTTGAAGATGGCATAAATCTCGGTCTAATTGAAGAGGACTATGCATTGGAGTATCTTATAAATTTGGTAAGAGATCGAATTATCACCAAAAATTATAATGCTCTCCATACCACTGAAGATAGAGTGAGTTATTTACGGGCTTTGGCTATAAGTACATTAATTGATGAGGCTGTGTCGTTATTCATGAAGCATGAAGACGCTATATTATCTGGTACTTTTGAGACGGCATTATTAGATGTGAGCCAATATAAAGCTCAGATTAAGGATATTATTAAGTTAAGCGTTAAAAACGTATATCAATCCAAAGAAGTCATAAATAAAGAAATTGCAGGTTATGAGATTTTAAACCAACTTTTAAATGCTTTGGGAAATATGGCATTTAATTATTACGATGGTAATGTCTCTAATTATGATAAATTGTTGCGCAATAGCTTACCACAAACCGTATTGATTACCGAAGATCACCTATATACAAATCTGATGTCTGTTTGCCTCTATGTGTCTAAATTGTCCGACACAAATGCGATGCTATTACATCAAAAATTGAAAGGAAATATATTATAAGAATGTATTTCATCGAATAAATTTGTTATTTAACGATATTTTGTTTTTATTTACTTTAGAATCAGCCCTCAACTAAATTACCTACTTATGAGAAATAATATACTTGGAGGCTTAGTCATTTTCATGGTTGTGGTGACTTGCCTATTAATGATCGATGACATTACCAATCCACAGAACTCATCTAAAAATTACGAAGCAGCTGAGGTTAATAGTTCTGAAACAGAGTCAGAATTAGCCATTGTTGAGCGTGAAGAGTAAATGCTCTAATTGTTTTCTAATAGAATCTGTATCTAACTTCTGTAATTTTAGAAGCTGGCCAACAGTGCCATGCTCTACAAATTCATCTTCAATGCCAAGAGTGATAACTTTTTGCTTATAGTTATTATCGTTGGCAAATCTTATAATAGAATTGCCAAATCCACCAATTACCGCTCCATCTTCAATAGTCACAATAGCTTTATAAGTTTTGAGGATTTGATGCAATAGCTTTTCATCTAAAGGTTTCACAAATTGCATATCGTAATGTCCTATATCGTCTTTTTGTTTTAAGGTTGAAATAGCTTCTGAAATGTTATGCGATAAAGTTCCAATGGAAAGTACAGCAATATGTTTTCCTTTTTTTAAGCATATTCCTTTCCCAATTTTAATCTTCTCAAAAGGTTGTTTCCATTCCAAAATATGACCTCTGCCGCGAGGATACCTAATAGCTATGGGAAAATCAATTCCTAATTGCACCGTATACATGATATTGCGAAGTGCGATAGCATCACGCGGTGCAAATATCACCAGATTTGGAATACAATTCAAATAAGCTAAATCAAAAACACCATGGTGGGTCGCGCCATCCTCTCCAACCAAACCAGCTCTATCCAAACAAAAAATAACAGGTAAATTTTGAAGTGCCACATCATGTATCACTTGATCATAAGCTCGTTGTAAAAAGGTTGAATAAATATTGCAAAATGGAATCAATCCTTGGGTGGCCATACCAGCTGCTAATGTAACGGCATGTTGTTCTGCAATACCAACGTCAAAGGCCCTGTCCGGTATTTCTTCCATCATATATTTAAGTGAGCTACCCGTAGGCATGGCTGGTGTGATACCGATTATTTTTTCGTTTTGATGGGCTAACTCCAGAATAGTCTCACCAAATACATCTTGATATTTTGGAGCTTCCTCAACTTTTGATTTTAATGGTAAGTCACCTGTCTTGGCGTCAAATTTTCCAGGTGCATGGTATTTTACCTGGTCATGTTCCGCTTGTTTTAATCCTTTACCCTTAGTTGTAATGACATGAAGAAATTTTGGGCCTTTTACATTTTTTAATCGCTCTAATTCTGAAATTAAAAGCGGGAGATTGTGTCCGTCTATTGGCCCGGAATAATTAAAATTTAAAGCTTCAAAAATATTATCTTGTTTCTGAGTTCCTTTTTTTACGTTAGTAAGATATTGCTTTAAAGCACCAACACTTGGATCAATCCCAATGGCATTATCATTCAGTATAACGAGTAAATTAGAATCCGTGACTCCTGCGTGGTTGAGACCTTCAAAAGCCATTCCGCTAGCAATCGAAGCATCACCAATAACTGCTATATGTTGTTTGTTCTCACCTTTTAATTTTGAGGCAATTGCCATACCCAAAGCTGCCGAAATTGAAGTAGATGAATGCCCAACTCCAAAAGAATCATATGCACTCTCACTTCGTTTAGGGAAACCGCTAATACCGTTTAATTGTCTGTTGGTTTCAAAAACCTCTTTCCTGCCAGTTAAAATTTTGTGACCATAAGCTTGGTGACCAACGTCCCATATCAATAAATCTTCAGGTGTATTGAAAACATAGTGTAGTGCTATAGTTAACTCAACCACACCAAGACTAGCACCCAAATGGCCTTCTTTGGTGGCAACGATATTTATAATAAATTTACGAAGCTCTTTTGCGAGCTGAGGTAAATCTTCTGATTTTAGTTGGCGAAGATCTTTTGGGAGATTGATATGTTTCAGAAAATTACTCATAGAATTACAAATGTACCATAAGCAAATGTATTTTTAATTCAATTAGAATCGTATTTTTACATCTATGATCAACCCATTTGACGATACTTATTTTATGAAAAAAGCGCTTCAGGAAGCGGAGGTTGCTTTCGAAAAAGGAGAGATTCCCGTTGGTGCAATTATTGTGGTCGAAGATATAATTATTGCCAGAACACACAACTTAACGGAATTACTGAATGATGTTACAGCTCATGCAGAAATGCAAGCTATAACATCAGCAGCCAATTTTTTGGGAGGCAAATACCTGACTAATTGCACACTCTATGTGACTCTTGAGCCTTGCCAAATGTGTGCTGGAGCATTATACTGGAGCCAGATTTCAAAAATAGTTTACGGAGCCTCTGACGAGCAACGTGGTTTTGAAACAATGGGAACAAAACTGCATCCCAAAACTAAAGTGGTCCGTGGTATTTTAGCCGAGCAAGCTTCAATATTGATGAAACGGTTTTTTATTGAAAAACGAAATTTGAATTAAAAAATAACACAGTGAATAAGATATACGTAATTATGATCGTGCTACTTGCATTAAACTGTAAGTCAACAGATAATCAGGACAATTTGAAAAACGAGGACATAGTTTTAATTAGCAAGGGTAACTTGCACGGGTCTGGCTCAGAAGGGATAGAAAAACAAAGCAGAATAATTGAGACTGAATCTGAGTGGAACGATTTGGTGTCCAAAATGAATTCTGTAAATAAAGTCTCCAATTCCTTTTCTGAAACAGATATTAACTTTTCAATACATTCGGTAATTACAGTTTTTGATGAGGTAAAAAGTACCGGAGGTCATAGTTTAGAATTGGATATTCAAAATACTTCTGATAAAATTATTATTGAGGTAATTAGGAAGGCTCCTGAGGGAATGGCTACAGCCGTGATCACCCAACCATATTATTTGGCGAAAATTCCAAAAATTAACAAAACGATAGAATTTAAATAAAGGCAAAAAAAAACGCCCAACCAAAGGTTGAGCGTTGAAACTTTAATAAAGTATGTCTTAAAGAACGCTTACATTTGCAGCAACCATTCCTTTTCTTCCTTCTTCTTCTGTGTACTCTACTTGATCACCTTCGCGTAATTCTACGCCATTAAGGTTTGATACGTGTACGAAGATGTCTTTTCCTGTTTCTTCGTTGGTAATGAATCCAAATCCTTTTGAATCATTAAAAAATTTAACTGTTCCAGTCATTATAATATAAATAAAAATTAAAGTGCAAAGATATAATTTATATCTGTGTTAATGTTAACAAACCGTTGTTTTTTAAGATATTGAATTTTAATGGGTTAAAAATTTTTATTTATTGAGAACACGATGCCTTATATACAAAGGGTTCACAGAGAATATAGATTAAGGGTAGAATAAAATATTATGATTTATTGTTTTTTTTGGTTCTCACGCATTTTATCCAAATTTTCTTTTGTTAGCATATAATCCTTAAGATTTTTTCCCTTCCAACGGTAATAAGAAAATAACGGAAAAACGACTAAGAACAATCCAACAACTCCAAAGCCAATTAGTTTTTCAGAAAAATCTACTTTTAGAATAAAACCACAGATGATGCTACTAATTGATGCAATTAGCGCGATAAAAGTTATAATTTTTAAGAGTTTCAATTATTAAAGATTTGAATTAAGATGTAAAATTAATCAATTCAATTCGGTAAGCTGTCAACAGTTTAGATTTAGAGACAAAACCATAATATTTACCATCTTTAATTACTGGCAGATTCCATGCATTTGATTCCTGAAATTTATGCATAACATCCAGCATTGAGTCTTTTTCATAAATGATATATGCTGGAGCTTGATGCATAAAGGTTTCAACCGTTGTGGATTCATATAAAGATTGGTCAAACATTACGGTTCTAATATCATCCAATAATATAATGCCAACAAAACTACCGTCAGTATCGGTTACAGGAAATAAATTTCGACTAGATTGGGATACACCTTTGTTAAGCATATCACCCAAAGTCATTTCGGGATATAGCTGGACAAAATCTTGCTCAATGACTGAGTCGAGTTTCATTAAAATCAATACATTTTTGTCTTTATCCTGTGTCAGTAACGCTCCTTTTTCGATCAGTTCCTTAGTGTAAATCGTGTGGTCCAATCCGTTTTTGTTAATTATAAAAGACATTGAAGCTGTAATCATCAAAGGAACGAATAACTCATAACCTCCCGTGATTTCAGCAATGAGGAAAATAGCAGTAAGTGGTGCATGAAGTACACCTGCAATTAATCCTGCCATGCCAACTAAAGTAAAATTGGCTTCAGATACGTTGAAACCTAGTCCACAATTATTAATGACTTTGGCGACTACGTTTCCAAGGGCACTTCCCATTACTAACGTCGGAATTATAATTCCGCCAGTTCCACCCGCTGCAAATGTCGTTGTCATGGCAATGGCCTTGAAGATGGTAATCCCAAATAATAACCCAATAACAATCCAAATATTATCTAGATACTCATCAAAGGGAGTATTGCCCAAAGCTTCAATATCGTTCCCGATCATTAAATTGTTAATAAAACCGAATCCTTCACCATAGAGTGGTGGAATAAAATAGAGCATTATGCCAATGGCAAGACCTCCAATGATTAATTTGTGTCGTGCAGATTTTAATCTATTAAAGAGTGATGTTATCCCAAAATATATTTTTGAAAAGTATATGGAAGCAATTCCGGTACCAATGCCAAGAATTATATAAAACAAGGTGTCCTTAATCAGAAATTTTTCTGAAACTGTAAAGTTGAAAAGTACACTGTCTCCCAAGAAGAAATAGGAGGTTATTACAGATGAGACAGACGCTATTAATAATGGTAAAAGCGAAGCGAAGGTTAGATCTAAGCTAAAAACTTCAATGGCAAAAATGATGGCTGCGATGGGTGACTTAAAAATAGATGCAATAGCACCTGCGGCTGCACAGGCAATTAGTAAGCTTCTTGTTTTTTTATCGATATGAAGCATTCTGCTCAGATTTGAACTTAATGCTGAAGCTGATGCAATTGCAGGACCTAGTAAACCTACCGAACCTCCAAAGCCTACAGTCAGTGGTGCTGTAATAAGCGGATAATAAATCTTGGTTTTATTGATGACTCCATCGCGTTTTGATAATGCATAAAGAATCGATGGAATAGCATGTTCACTCGGTTTTTTGGAGATATACTTTACAAATAAGTAAACTAAAAAGAGCCCGATAATGGGCAATATAAAATAAATGCTGTTTTTACTAAGTATGATTCCTTTTTCAAGAATTGCTTCAATAGAAAAAGTAATATTTTTAATTGTGACAGAAATAATTCCTGCCAACAAACCAATGATTAGGCTTAAAAGAAAAACAAAGTTTTTTTCAGAGATATACTTGTATCTCAAATTCAGCAAACGCTTATAGAGTTTAGTTTTGGTTGACATATAGTAGACCTATCTAGACTTAAAACCAGACAGGTCTAAAGTTATGATTTTAAATTAAGTTTTAAACTCAATTCTTCTAGTTGTTCCTTATCGATTGGAGCAGGAGCGTCAATCATCACATCTCTACCAGAGTTGTTTTTTGGGAAAGCAATAAAATCCCTAATAGTTTCCTGTCCACCTAAAATAGCAACCAGTCTGTCTAATCCAAATGCAATTCCTCCATGTGGTGGCGCGCCATATTCAAAAGCATCCATTAAAAACCCAAATTGCGCTCTAGCTTCTTCTTCCGAAAAACCGAGATGTTTCAACATTATGGCTTGCGTGGCTTTGTCGTGAATTCTAATTGAGCCTCCACCAATTTCGTTTCCGTTCAATACTAAATCATAAGCATTGGCCTTAACTTCGCCAGGTTTGGTGTCTAGTAGTTCCAGTTGTCCTGGTTTTGGCGAGGTAAATGGATGGTGCATCGCGTGGTAGCGCTCTGTATCTTCATCCCATTCCAAGAGGGGAAAATCCATTACCCATAGCGGTGCAAATTGATTAGGCTTGCGTAATCCTAATCGCTCTGCCAATTCCATACGCAGGGCACTTAACTGTGCTCTCGTTTTATTGGTTTCTCCAGAAAGTACTAATATTAAATCACCAGCTTTAGCACCAGTTTTTTCAGCCCATTTTGACAAATCCTCTTGGTCGTAAAACTTATCGACTGAAGATTTATAAGTACCATCCTCATTACAACGACAATAGACCATACCTAACGCACCAACTTGTGGTCGTTTTACCCAATCTATAAGTTTGTCAATTTCTTTTCTGGTGTAAATGTTTCCATTAGGAACTGCAATTCCGACAACCAATTCAGCTGAATTGAAAACATTAAAATCTTTATGTTGTGCAACTTCATTAAGTTCTCCAAATTCCATCCCGAATCTTATATCTGGTTTGTCGTTTCCATACAAACGCATCGCATCATCATAAAGCATTCTTGGGAACTTTTCAACTTCAACACCATTGATTTCTTTCAGCAAATGACGTGTCAATCCTTCAAAAGTATTAAGAATATCTTCTTGCTCTACAAAGGCCATTTCGCAGTCGATTTGTGTAAATTCTGGTTGTCTGTCTGCGCGTAGATCTTCATCACGGAAACATTTGACAATTTGAAAATACTTATCCATGCCACCAACCATCAACAACTGTTTAAAAGTTTGAGGTGATTGTGGTAGAGCGTAAAACTGACCTTCATTCATACGAGATGGAACGACGAAATCACGTGCGCCTTCTGGTGTGGATTTAATTAAGTAGGGTGTTTCAACCTCAATAAAATCTTCGTTTGAAAGGTAATTTCTAACGGCTTGCGTCACTTTGTGCCTAAACATTAAACTGTTTTTAACCGGATTACGACGAATATCTAAGTAGCGATATTTCATACGCAAATCCTCACCACCATCGGTTTTATCTTCGATAGTAAAAGGTGGCACTTTGGATGTATTTAAAATAGTTAATTCTGAAACTAAAACTTCAATATCGCCTGTTGGAATATTTGGGTTTTTAGAAGCGCGTTCCTGAACTTTACCTTTTACCTGTATCACAAATTCCCTTCCAAGTTTTTGGGCTTTTTCCATCAATTCTATTGAAGACTGCTCTTCATCAAAATAAAGTTGAGTAATGCCATAGCGGTCACGTAGATCGACATATACCATAAAACCTTTATCTCGGATCCCTTGAACCCATCCTGAAAGTATAATTTCTGTATTGCTGTGGGATGCTCTTAGCTCACCACAATTGTGACTTCTGTACATATAATAATCTTAATCGTGCAAATTTAAAATTAATTAATGATATAACGTTATGTGCCCGATTCAAAAAGAATTCAAGGATTATCATATATTTAAAAAAACTCTTAATTTCTGTTAAATATTAAATATTATTCAGATATTTGAGTGTAATATTAACTAATTCTAATCAAATGAAGAACAAACATGTTTTTATTAAATTGCTAATGTTTTCGTTTTTTATGGTGCCTTCGATGTTTTTTGGACAAGAAGTCACAGGAAAAATGACAGATCAAGCAACTGGTGTTCCCATAATTGGAGGAACCATAATTGAAAAAGGTACATCTAACGGGACAACAACCGACTTCGACGGTAATTATAGTCTAGCCGTAGATAATTTTCCAGCAACTCTGGTGTATTCCTATCTGGGTTACAAAACGGTCGAAATAAATGTTAATTCTGCTTCTACTGTCAATGTAGAGATGGAAGAATCGGCGGCATTATTAGACGAGGTAGTTGTTACTGGACTAGCTTCATCTACCAAAAGATCCAATGCGGCAAATGCAGTTGCGTCGGTATCTGCTGAAAAGTTGACAGGTGTTACGGTACAGTCTGGATTGGATGGTGCTCTTTCTGGAAAATTTACAGGTGCAGAAATTAAAGCTAATTCTGGTGCTCCTGGTGGAGGTATTTCAATGCGATTAAGGGGTGTAACTTCGGTATTTGGTGATCAACAACCTTTATTTATTGTAGATGGAGTTTATGTAGATAATCAATCCATTGGTTTAGGAAATAATATTGTTAGTGAAGCTGCTGGTGGTGGAAACCCATCAACTAACCAAGATGATGCGTCCAATCGTATTGCTGATATAGATCCTGAAGATATAGAAAGTGTTGAAATATTAAAAGGTGCTTCGGCCGCAGCTATTTATGGATCTCGTGCTGCTGGTGGTGTTGTTCTTATAACCACTAAGCGTGGTAAATCTGGACTGCCACAGACTTCATTCTCTCAAGTCGTAGGATTAAGAAGTCCTACACAGTTGTTAGGGATAAGAGATTATACGCAAGCTCAAATAACTGCCCTTGGAGGTCCTGATAATCCTGTTTTAAATGATTATGAGGCTGAATTGTTCGATAATACTGTAATCTCATCGACCACACGTTTTTCAACATCTGGTGGAGGCGAAATGAATGATTACTTCTTTGGTGCAACCCATAGAAACGAACCTGGTTTAGTAGATAATACTGGTTATAAGAAAAGTTCTGTAAGACTGAACATAGGTCAACGTTTTAACGATTGGTTGGATATATATGTTACCACAAACTATATTAACTCGCAATCAGATAGAGGGTTCTTTAACAATGGTAATGCTAATAGAACTGTAGGTTATGCTTTGGCATTTACCTATCCATGGGAAGATTTATTTCCAGTAGATGGGGTTTATCCTCAAGGTGGTGCAGGCTCTAATGTTTTAGAGACAGTTGCTCTTACAACAAATAGAGAAGAGGTTAATCGTTTTATAGGTAGTGCAAAAACTAACGTTAAACTATTTACAAATGATAACAATAGATTAAAATTGGTATTAGAAGGTGGTTTTGACCAATATACCCTAAGATCTACTAGTATTTTTCCAAGTGCATTAACCTATTTTAGAGACCCAACATCTTTAGGTGGTGTTTCAATTTCTGGTACTACAGTGAACACAAATTACAATATATCCGCATTTTTAGTACATGATTTAAATTTGGATAATGGATTGAGTTTTACTACGCAATTAGGTAGCTTTTTACAAGATTTTGACAGAAATACAGTTTTAACTATCGGAACTGGGCTTAACGGTTCGCAAACAAGTTTAAGTCAAGCATCTAATATCTCAACCAATCAAACTATAATTCCACAGAGAGATAAAGGTTTCTTCGTGCAGGAAGAGATTAATTATCAAGATAAAATTATAGGAACAGTGGGTATTCGAGGGGATAAATCTACCAATAATGGTGAGGCTAATCGATTCTATTACTATCCAAAAGCCAACTTAGCAATTAACCTAAGTAAGTTTGATTTTTGGAATATCGAAACGGTTAATTATTTTAAGCCAAGAATTGCATATGGTGAGGCTGGACGCTTTTCACAATTTAATCAACGTTTTGCCACTATGAATGCCCAATTTATAGACGGTGAATCTGGTTTAAGCCCTGGTGATCTTAGAGGAAACTCAAATATAGGTCCAGAAAGACAATCAGAGTTGGAATTTGGTTTTGATTTAGGCGTATTGGACAATAAGTTTGTTTTGGAAGTATCATTTTATGACAAGCAAGTAAAAGAGCTATTACTTAATTCTCAAATTCCGACATCTTCCGGTTTTACTGCGGCTCCTGTAAACGCAGGTACCTTACAGAACAGAGGTCTTGAATTGGGTCTGAATGCCAATATTTTGGAAAAAGAAGATTTTTCATGGAATGCCGACTTTAAATGGTGGAAAAACAAATCTGAAATTACGGAGCTCGATATACCTTCATTTACTACAGGTGGCTTCGCGGCTTCTTTGGGTACGTTCTTAATTCAAGAAGGAAAAAGTGCAACACAAATTGTAGGTACTTATGACCCAGATAACTTTACCGCTGAAGAAATCGCAAGACGAGATCCGGAAGGCGATGGTTTCTTTGTGTATGGAAATGCCGAGCCAGATTTTCAGATGTCTTGGTACAATGAAATAAAATACAAAAATTTTGACTTTACATTCTTATGGCACTGGAAAAAAGGTGGTGATAATATTAACCTATCAACACTCTTATATGACTTGGCTGGTACTACTTGGGATTTTAATGATACAGATTTAGACCCAAGTGGTGAATTGACGAATGGTGAATTTAGAGGAAGCCAAGCTTTTGTGAATCCCGATCCATATATTGAAGATGCTGGTTACATTAAACTTAGAGAAATTGGTTTATTTTATACTTTGCCAAATGGTCTAATAAAATATGCTAATAAGATTAAAGTAGGTGTTTCTGGTAGGAACTTAATTAACATTTTTGATTACAACAGTTATGATCCTGAGGTTTCCAACTTTGGTAACAATGTGTTGGCAAATAACGTTGAGGTAACTCCTTACCCACAGTCAAAGTTCATTAACTTTCATTTTAATGTAAATTTCTAAAAAAAAAATTATGAAAAAAACAGCAATAAAATTATGCTTCTTATTTGCCGTACTGCTTTTTGCAGGTTGCGAATTAGAAGATATTGAAAATCCAAACGCTCCTACAGTGGGCAGTTTCGAAGAAGGATCGACAGCTGAAGATGTTAGATTACTTGCGGTTGGTTTGGAAGCCGTTATGAGAAATGATCTTGCTTTTCATTATGATACTGTAAGTATCTTGGGAAGAGAATATTATGATCTCACAGGCGTAGATCCACGTTATACGGGCGAATTATTAAAAGGGCCATTGGATAACAACGGATTTTTAACTACTAGAGCATTTGCTGCCTGGTATAAAGTGGTGAAATCGGCAAACATTCTGATTAAATCCGTCGAAAATTCTGCCGCAGGATATACAGATGCGGAAAAGAATAGCTACTATGGTTATGCCAAAACATTAAAGGCTTATGCGCTTTTAATGGTAGCTAATCGTCAATTTGACAATGGGATTAGAATAGATGTAGACGATCCTGACAATCTTGGACCTTTTGTGTCTTATGAAGAGGCATTGACTGCAATCATGGCACTATTAAATGAAGCTAATACAGATTTAGCAAACGCTTCAGATGATTTTGTTTTCCCAATAAGTAGTGGTTTTTCTAATTTCGATACACCAGCTACTTTTAGCGAATTCAATAGAGCTTTAGCAGCTAGAGTTGCTTTATATCAAGGTAACGATGGATTGGTTTTATCATTATTAAATGATTCTTTTCTTGATATAGACGGTGATTTGTACAATGGGCCTGCTCACGTTTTTGGCCTTACGGGTAATGATATTGTCAATACACAATTCCATGTACCTTTTCAATCTGGTCAAGAATTTATGATACACCCTACCTGGATTGCAGATGCAGAAGCAGGTGATACTAGAGTAGATGAAAAAGCAATACAATTCGATGAGCCAACTTCTTTCGATATGCTTACTGCCCAGTATCAAATAGCTGTTTACGATAGTAATGTAGATCCAGTTTATTTGATTAGAAATGAAGAGTTGATACTTATTTATGCTGAAGCAAACATAGGTTCTAATAACTCTGAAACGGTTGCGGCAATTAATAGAGTACGTAATGCAGCCGGTTTACCAGATTATTCTGGAGATGAAAACGATCCTGATGCACTTCTCGACGAGGTTTTGATGCAGAGAAGATATTCGCTTCTTGCGGAAGGTCATCGTTGGATTGATTTGAGAAGATTAAATATGCTTAATCCAACTAATATTCCTTTAGATAGACAAGGAGATAATGTAATCAATCAGTTCCCGACTCCATTTGCGGAACTTCAGAATTAAATTGATTTTCAATTAAATTCATAGTAAAAGCCTCAACTTTTGTTGAGGCTTTTATTTTGTTTATACTTCATCGCTTATTATTTGTCTAATGACATTCTTCTATTTTCAATAAGCTCAGTTTCTTCCGTTGTTGAAATGGTTGCATCATTTGAGCTAAACTTTCGCCTCGCCCACATCTTCAATCTCATACTTAAATAGAATAAGATAGGAACAACGATTAACGTCAAGAAGGTAGCAATTAACAACCCGTAAATAACGGTCCAAGCTAAAGGTCCCCAGAACACTACGTTATCACCTCCCATGTAAATATTTGGATTGAATTCAGAGAATAACGTAAAGAAGTTAATATTTAAACCTATAGCCAATGGGATTAGCCCTAGAATGGTTGTAATTGCTGTAAGAATTACAGGTCTCAAACGCGCCTTTCCGGCCTTTACAATACAATTAAAAAGATCTTCTCTCGATAAATATTCATCGTCCTCCAGGCCTAATTCATTTTTCTTCCTATCTATAAGGAGTTGTGCATAATCTAATAATACAACACCATTATTTACAACAATTCCAGCTAGTGAAATAATTCCTACCATGGTCATCATTATAACAAATGCACTTCCAGTAATTACAAGTCCGCCAAATACACCTATTAAACTCAAGAATATCGCCAACATAATTATAGTTGGTTTTGAAATAGAATTAAACTGAAATATTAAAATGAAGAAAATTAATCCCAAACCTGTAAAAAATGCACCCATTAAAAATGCCATTTGCTTGTTTTGTTCTTCAATCTGGCCTGTATAATCTATTTTAATATCAGATGGCAAGCCCTCAAAACTTTTCATTTCATTTTGAATTTGCGTTACTATCGCTCCCGCATCCGTATAACCTGGTGCCAAGGCAGAATAAACGGTAACAACTCGTTTAGTGTCCTTATGTTTAATAGCGCTAAAACCTGAGTTGTTCTTTTGGCTTGCTACAGCAGATAGAGGTACTTCTTTTATCTGGCCTGTATTATCTCTAAAAGTGATATTTTGGTTGAATAGAGCACTTGTATTATATCTTAAATCTTCGTCAAAACGTACATAGATATCAAAATCATCACCATCTTCTTTATAGATGCCGGCTTTAGACCCAAAAATAGAATTTCTTAATTGGTCACCAATTTGCCTTGCAGAGATACCTAACTCACCAGCCTTTTCTCTGTCGATTTCAACTTGCATTGTTGGCTTGTCCTTATTGACATCTATTTTTAGCTCATCGATTCCTGCAATATTTCTTGAATTGATGAAGTTACGCATCTGTTCGGCAGTTGCAATCAATTCATTGTAGTCCTTGCCCTCTAATTCTATATTTATTGGTGCACCTGCAGGTGGTCCGTTTGCGTCTTTCTCAACTGAAATTAATACTCCAGGATAAATCCCAACTAAAGCTTCCTGTACTTTTTGACGTAGTAATTCACTGTCTTCTCCTCGACGGTATTTATACTCTCGCATCGACGCAGTAATCTTTGCTTTATGTGGCATTTCTGCAGCAGAACCACCATCGGTTTGTGGGTTTCCCGCACCTTCACCAACCTGTGAAACTGCACTTTCTACCAAGAAGTTACGACCGTCATCCATATATTGATCTTGGTTAATGACGTCGTATACACGCTCTTCGATCTGTTTGGTGATGGCATTAGTTTTTTCGATTGCTGTTCCTTCAGGATATTCTATATATACAATAATCTGATTGGGTTTGTTATCTGGGAAAAACTCGATTTTGGTACGTTGCATTCCTACGGAAATTCCAAAAGCAATAAATGCGGCAATTAATAAAAGGAACGTACCACCACTTAATAAATAAGGTCGCTTTTTTGAAAGGGCTCCAGTTAGCATCTTTTCATACCAGTTTTCAAGTTTCACCAATGATTTATTCTGAAAATTATTCGCCCATTTTCTAATGAAAAAACGATAGGCCCAAAGCATAATCGCCGTGAAAATCATTAATGTTCCCAACCCACGATATTGACCACCAAAAATTAGAATGAGCAATCCAATACCTGCAACAATTGATGTTGTTCTAATGATTTGTCTCAACGGCATTTCCTTATCTTCGATTTTCATAAATCGAGATACTAAGACTGAGTTGAAGAAAATCGCTACGAACAGAGATGAGCCCAAAACTACAGATAGCGTAATAGGTAAGATTTTCATAAATTCACCCATAATCCCAGGCCAAAAAGCTAATGGTACAAAGGCAGCTACTGTTGTCATGGTTGAAATAATAATAGGAAAAGCTATTTCACCAATACCTTTTTTTGCCGCTTCAATTCTACTCATGCCTTCATCTTCCATCAAGCGATAAACATTTTCGACTACCACAATACCATTATCTACCAACATTCCCAGTCCCATAATCAATCCAAACAGTACCATTGTATTTAAACTGTAACCAATGAGGTTTAATATCATTAAGGACATGAACATGGACATAGGAATCGCAAACCCAACAAATAGTGCGTTCTTAAATCCGAGGAAAAACATTAATACAGTTACCACCAGAATAACTCCAAAGATGATGTTGTTGACCAAATCATCTACTTGACCAATGGTCACAGAAGATTGGTCGTTGGTGATAGAAACCTCTAAATCTTGAGGAAATTCGTTATCAATGGCATTTTGAACAATCACTTGAATTTGTTCTGCGGCTGCCACCATATTTTTTCCTGCTCGCTTTTTTACATCGAGCATAACGACTGGCTTACCAGATTTTCTTGCAAAAGTGGTTTTATCTTCTTCGTGAAATGATACTTCTGCTACATCTTTTAGATAGATGGCATTACCGTTTTCGGATTTTACGACAAAATTTTCAAGTTCTGATGGTTCTTCAATTTCACCAATCACTCTAATAGTCCTTCTTTGGCCACTCGCCTTTATATTTCCAGCAGATTGCGTTAAATTCCCTTGACTTATGGCACCTAAAATATCATTAAAGGTGACTTTAGCGGCCATCATTTTATAAATGTCTACTTCAACTTCTACCTCTTTTTCTTGTGCACCTCGTATATCTGCCTTTTTTATTTCAGAAAGGTCCTCTATTTCATCTTGAAGATACTCTGCATAATCCTTTAATTTCTCCACAGGATAATCTCCAGAAATGTTGATGTTAAGAATCGGCATTTCTTCAGAAAGACTTAACTCAAAAACATCAGGTTCTACCTTTGCTCCGTTAAAGGTTGGCCAATCTTCGCCTGAAGTTTCAGAATCAATTTCATCTTTTACTTTTTGTTTGGCTTGTTCTACGGTTATATTTTCATCAAATTCAACAATCAACATAGAATAGTCCTCTTGGGATGTTGAGGTTATTTCTACGACGTTACTGACCGTTTTCAGTTTGTCTTCTAATGGATCTGTTACGAGCTTTTCTATATCCTCTGCTGTGTTTCCAGGATAAACTGTACTTACGTAAATTTTGGTTTCGTTTACTTCTGGGAAATTCTCACGTGGCATACTAAAGAAAGCCGAAACTCCCAAAAAGAAGAATACAGCAATAAGCACATACATCGTGGTTTTATTGTTAATTGCCCACGAGGACAGACCAAATTCTTTTTCTGTGTTCTTCTTATTCGTTTTCATTACCATCTACTTTATAATTAATCACTTCAACAGACTGCCCATCACGCACACTTCGCGCACCTTCTTTAATAATTTCTGCACCAGCTTCGAGTCCGTTTAAAACTTCAATGACATCGCCTTGTTGGCGACCAGTTTCTACAATTACACGTTTTGCCTTACCAATACCATCCGCACCTTTATCACTTACTACATACACATATTGTTCTCCTTCTGCATTTTCTGAAATCACACTTTGCGGTATTAAAAGTGCATTTTCATTAGTGTAATCATTAATCTTTAATCGTGCCGTAAGATTTGGTTTTATAGACTTGTTCTCATTTGGGATTGCAATTTCAACTTTGAATGTTCGGTTGGCTGGATTAATAAAATTACTAGCTTGACGTACTTTTGTGTCTATTGTTTTGCCCAAAACTGGTAAATCTACTTTTACACTTTTTCCTACTGTAACATTGGCAACGTAGCGCTCTGGTACTTCGGTTTCGATGTACATGTCATCTAAATTTACAATACGCATTAACGGTGTTTGTCCTGCTGCAACTACACTTCCTTGCTCCGTAATTACATCATCGATGGTTCCAGAAAACGGTGCTCTGACAGTTGTTTTTGCTATTTGTCTATTTAGTTGGTTAACGGCTTCTTGTTGCGATTCGTAAGTGGATTTAGCTTGTAAATACTGAATTTCACTTCCGATATTTTGATCCCAAAGACGTTTTTGTCGCTCAAATGTAGTCTTTGCCAAGTCGGCTTGAATTTGCAATTGAGCTACTTGTTGGCTCAACCCACCATCATCAATTTTAGCTAGTAGCTGGCCTTTTCTAACTTTCTGACCTTCTTTCACGTAGACATTAGTTAGGATACCATTAAACTCTGGAGTAATGGTTAGAAGGTTTTTTGTGGTCACGTTTCCTTGAAGTTCTAAAACATGATTAAACACTTCTGAATTGGCTTTAAATGTTGTAATCAATGGCACATTTTTAGTGGTATCCATTGTTTTTATTTTAGCATCCAAAAGCTTTATTTGATCATTTAGAGCTTGTTGCTCGTTAACAAGTTCACCTCGTTTTTCTCTCATGGTTTTTAAATCGCCATTTTCAAGAACACCTTCTACTGAATTCTTTTTATCGCCAGAACATGAAGTAAAAATTAAAGCAATGATTGTGAGTTGATATATGTATTTCATTTTGGTTGAATTTTATTAATTATTGATTGGTGTGTTTAGTACGGTTTCAAGTTCGGCTTTAGAGTTGATAACATCTAGCATCGATTGAAGCAATTCTTGTTGTGCTGTATATAGTTGGGTTTGTGCTTGCCTGAGTTCAAAACTTGAGCCTATTCCTTCAAAGAATTTGGTTTGGTTTTTGTTTTCAATGCGCTCAGCCAATTCAAGATTTTCCGTCTTATTCACATAATCTTCAACTGCGAATTGATAATTACTTTTTGCGGAGGCGATTTGAAGTTTTATACGCTGCTCTGTTTCTGTAAGTTCGGTTTGGGCTTTTTCAAGGTTAATTTCTGCACGTTGAGTGGCTGCACTCCGCATACCTGAACTGAAAATAGGAATACTGAGATTAAGTCCAAAGAGAGATGAGCCAAACCATTCTTGATCTTTGTCAAAAAAAGAAAACTCATCTTCAAAGGCAGAATAGCCTCCGTTTAAAAAAGCATTGAGCGTTGGTAATGCTTTACTTTTTTCTAGTTTAACCATTAATTCTTTTGCCTTGGTATCATTTGCAGCGATACGATAATCAATAGTGTTTTCTGGGTTGTTTTCTACACTTAATAACGATAGTGCAATGTGTTCTCTAGTTAATGTTTCAAGATTATCGGTTAATACCAATTTATTATATACGTCTAATCCTAAGGTGATATTTAGCATTTGGTATGCCAAGGTTTTTAATCTTTCGGTATTATTCAAATTACTTTTTACACCAGACAATGTGATTTGCAATTGCTCTACGCTTTCTTCTTCTCCAAGGCCATTTTCGTAGATTTTGTAAGTTTCAAAAAGGTTTTTTTCTAAAACTTCGATATTTCTATTTAAAATCTCAATGCTTTCTTCTGCCAATAATACGTTTCCGTAAGCATCGATAACCGCTTTTCTGATTTCCAGATCGGTTTTGATTTTAGCATTCTTTGAAATTTCTAGAAATACTTTGGCGGACTGAAGACCCACTATATAAGAGCCATCAAAAACTTTTTGGTTTAAAGTAGCGAAGGCATTGACACTTTGTTTAGTGCCAAAGACTACCTCTTGAAATTCACCTGGTTCGCCCCCAAAAAATTGAGCAGGAATTACCTGTACTTGTTGTTTCAAAAAGTTTTGATAATCTACTGAGGCACTTAGTTGTGGTAATCCACTAGCGGTAGTTTCCCACTTTTGCTTTTTAGCAGCTTCTATATCACGTGCTGCGTTGATGACAGTACGATTGTTCTTAAGAGCAAAATCTATTGCTTCCTGCAAACTATATCTATTTGGTATGTTCTCTTGCGAAAAACCTAGAGAAGCAATGATTAAACTTGTGATTAATATGAGTGATTGTCTCATTATATGTTTAGTTTTGATTGGTTTTTAATAATCTGATTAATGTTTCAAGCCCTTTCGGGGTACAGATACCTCTTAAATGGTATTCTAAATAATATTCCATTAAAGTATTCATAGAAAATTTTTTAAGAGGGAACAGATCCTGATCTTTTAGGTTGACCATACCGTTAAAGTATATCCTCGAAATAAAATCAACATCGATATTATCTCTATACAAACCTTGACTCAATCCTCTTTTTAGATTTTCCGTAACGCAACCTTGCATCACCTCAAATTGTTTGGACTTTAAACTCGTAAAAATTTTAGGATAATATTTTTGAAGCTGGTATTGTGGTGATGATTTTTCGTTCTTTAAGTGTTCCATCACAAATTGTTTTATATCAAAAATTTCTTCAATGGGATTTTTTTCTAATGCACAAATACAATCAATGCCATAAGATATGGTCTCGAACATGTGCAATGTAGTTGCTTCAACAAGCTTAGTTTTGTTAGGGAAATGAACATAAATAGTTTTTTTTGATATACCCATTTCTTTAGCTATATCGTCCATGGTCACACTTTTAAAACCAAGGTTGATAAAAAGGTCAGCCGATTTATGTATTATTTTTTCTCTCATAACAGGGTGCAAATGTAAGGTGGGAAACTTTAAAAACAAAAAAAGTTTCCTAAGTTTTATAGATTATTTAACATTGGTTCATCTCGTTTGTAATGTTTTTTTTAAAACAATTAAATTATTTTTGTCCAATGCAGGCAATTGAAAAGTATCAAGAATCCTTTATGAAATATTTAGAGGATTTTACCGTAGATAGAGAACCTCAAAATCTTTATCATCCAATAAATTATATTTTACGACTCGGTGGCAAACGTTTGAGACCAGTTTTGACGTTAATGACGGCAGATGTTTTTAGTTCAGACTACAGTAAAGCGTTTAATGCTGCTTTAGCTGTTGAAGTGTTTCATAATTTCTCATTGGTGCACGACGATATAATGGATGCTGCACCGTTGCGACGCGGACAGAAGACAGTACACGAAAAATGGGATACCAACACAGGTATTCTCTCAGGCGATGCAATGCTTATTTTGGCCTATCAATTGTTTGAAAATTATGAGCCACAAACGTTTCAGCAATTAGCAAAATTATTCAGTAAAACAGCTTTGGAAGTTTGTGAGGGGCAACAGTATGATATTGATTTTGAAACGAGGGATGATGTTACCATGGCCCAATATCTTAAAATGATTGAATACAAAACAGCGGTTTTAGTTGGTGCCGCCATGAAAATGGGTGCTATAATTGCTAAAACTTCAGTTGAGAATCAAAATGCCATTTACGATTTTGGCCTGAATTTGGGTATAGCATTTCAGTTGCAAGACGATTATTTAGATGCTTTTGGTAATCCTGAAACATTTGGGAAGCAGACAGGAGGTGATATTCTAGAAAACAAGAAAACCTATCTCTATCTTAAAACAGCGGAGTTGGGTTCTGAAAATGATAAAAAAGAATTGTTTAAAAAAATGAATGATTCAAAGATGTCCAATGAAAATAAGGTTTCTGAAATTAAGGTACTTTTTGATAGTACTGGTGCGAGTGAAGCCACATTAAGAGCTGTAAGAGACTATACGAATGAAGCGTTTAAATTATTGGAACAACTAAATATTACTGATGAAAAGAAGACAATTTTAAAGGAATTTGGTGAACAGTTAATGAACCGACGCGTGTAATGAAATTACCATCCACATTTGAGTCTTTGATTGAGAAAGCCAATGATCTAAACCTTTATAAAAAACTCATAAAACAACTTAACAAAGACCTCCTTTACGCAAATATTGATTTAGAATTTGATGAAGAAACATTGCCTACCAGTCTTAAGTTAGTATTGCATGAAACCATTTATCAGCTCATACAGTCAAAATTTGCGGATTATCTAAACCTTCTTTATATTGTTGATGTTTCTGAATTGAAAATAAAAGCATTGGATGGTTCGGATGCTTTGAAATTATCAGAAGATGTTACCTTTTTAATTTTACAAAGAGAATGGCAGAAGGTTTGGTATAAAGAAAAAAATAGTTTCTCTTAATTTGTTTAGAAATAAAACCGTACAAACGGCATCCAAGGATCGGTATAAATACTTCTATCCTCATCGTACAAAATATCATATCTAATACCAACAGTCACATTTCTACTGGTATAACCAACACCCAAAAAGATGGCGGGATACCAATAATTATCATCTAAATTTGTCGCAAACTGTTCGTCAAAATTTCTACTGACGTGCAATTGTTCAAATTCGGTTGAAAGCTGAATTTCCCTAATAGGATTAAATAAGCCAAGCACGCTACCGCCGAAAACAGTGGAGTTAAAGACATCTCTTTGTGAGCTATATGTAAAATTTAAACCAATACCAGTTGCTACATATGGATTAAATCGATAAATGGCATTTGGTGCTAAAGTTCCGCTAAAAAAACCATCTCCAAAATTTAAACCTATACCACCACCAAACTGTACGTTATCCCAAAAATCGTTCTGCTCAAAATTGTTATTTTGGGAAAATGAAAAAGCCGTAAAAAAACCGACCATTATTAACGTTATAGCTATTTTTTTATAAAAGTGAGAGCTAGATTTTATCATGTTTTCAATTGTGTTATTCTAATTGTTATAAATATAATAAAAGCTAAACTATATTTAACAAAAGTTGTATTTTTGAATAAAATTTGTTGAAACGACAACGTCTCATAAATAATAATGGATAAATATTCCTTTCTCAACGCAGCTCATACAGCATACTTTGCTGATTTATACGAACAATACCAAAAAAATCCAGATTCAGTAGAGCCAAGTTGGCGCGCCTTTTTTCAAGGTTACGATTTTGGCTCGGAAACTTACGGAATGAATGGAGAAGTGGTTGAAGGTGTTTCTACCCAGATGCCAGAACATGTCCAGAAAGAGTTTCAAGTGGTAAAGCTCATTAATGGCTACAGGAGTAGAGGTCATTTATTTACTAAAACCAATCCAGTTAGGGCGAGACGAAAGTATGCTCCAACATTAGAAATAGAAAATTTTGGATTGTCAAAAGATGATTTACAAACACAATTTTCAGCTGGTGAAACTTTAGGACTTGGAACAACGACTTTACAAAACATTGTTGATCATTTAGAAAGTATTTATTGCGATTCTATTGGTGTTGAATATATGTACATAAGAAAGCCTGAAGAAATAGAATGGATTCAGTATAAGCTTAATATTAATGACAATCATCCTAAATTTTCAGAAGACGAAAAGAAGAAAATCCTAAGAAAACTTAACGAAGCTGTATCATTCGAAAACTTTTTACACACTAAATATGTAGGTCAAAAACGTTTTTCTTTAGAAGGTGGTGAAGCCTTGATTCCAGCATTGGATGCATTGATAGAAAAAGCCTCGGAATATGACGTTAAGGAATTTGTAATGGGTATGGCACACCGTGGTAGACTTAGTACTTTGACCAATATTTTTGGTAAGTCTGCCAAAGACATTTTTAGTGAATTTGATGGTAAGGATTACGAACAGGAAGTTTTTGATGGTGATGTTAAATACCATTTAGGCTGGACGAGTGACCGTGTTACAGATACTGGTAAAAAAATAAATTTAAATATTGCACCAAACCCTTCGCATTTAGAAACGGTTGGTCCTGTGGTACAAGGTATTGTTAGAGCTAAACAAGATGACAAATATCCCGATAATCCATCACAGGTGTTGCCAATTATTGTGCATGGAGATGCTGCAATTGCTGGGCAAGGCGTAGTTTATGAAGTCATCCAGATGGCGAAATTGGACGGCTACAAAACCAATGGAACTATTCATATAGTGGTCAACAACCAAATCGGTTTTACCACCAATTATTTAGATGCACGTTCCAGTACTTATTGTACGGATGTTGGTAAAGTAACACTATCACCAGTATTGCACGTTAATGCAGATGATGCAGAAGCAGTTGTGCATGCCACTTTGTTTGCTTTAGACTTTAGAATGAAATTTAAGCGCGATGTATTTATAGACATGCTCGGCTACAGAAAATATGGTCATAATGAAGGTGATGAACCAAAATTCACTCAACCATTATTATATAAAGCAATAGCAAAACATAGTAATCCAAGAGATATTTATGCTGAACGTTTGTTGAAGGAAAATGTCATCGACAAAGGCTTTGTAAAGAAAATTGAAAAAGAATATAAGGATAAGCTTGAAGAAATTCTCGAAGATTCGCGTAAGGTTGAAAAAACTGAAATCACCCCTTTCATGCAAAATGAATGGACTGATTTCAACACGGCAGAAGAGGATAAAATGATGGAACCTGTAGATACAACTTATCCTAAGGACAAGCTTGAAAAAATCACGAAAGCAATTTCCAATTTACCGGAAGACAAAAAATTCATTAGGAAAATTCAACGTCTTATTGAGTCCAGACAAGACATGTTCGACGAAGACCGTTTGGATTGGGCAATGGCAGAACATTTGGCTTACGGTAGTATTTTATTAGAAGGTAATGATGTTCGACTTTCTGGACAGGATGTTGAGCGCGGTACGTTTTCACACCGTCATGCTGTGGTAAAAGTAGAGGATAGTGAGGAAGAAATTATTCTTCATAATCAGATGGCCGACAAGCAAGGGCGTTTCTTTATTTATAATTCACTCTTGTCAGAATATGGAGTAGTTGGGTTTGATTACGGTTACGCTATGGCTAGTCCGATAACGTTAACGATTTGGGAAGCACAGTTTGGAGATTTTAGCAATGGCGCCCAAATTATGTTGGACCAATATATTTCTGCGGCAGAGGATAAGTGGAAGCTTCAAAATGGCCTAGTAATGTTATTACCTCATGGTTATGAAGGTCAAGGAGCAGAACATTCTTCGGCACGTATGGAGCGTTATTTACAATTGTGTGCAAAGGACAATATGTTTGTAGCAGATTGTACCACACCTGCAAATATGTTTCATTTGTTACGACGACAGATGAAAGCCGATTACAGAAAACCATTGATTGTTTTTACGCCTAAGAGTTTGTTGCGTCATCCAAAGGTGGTTTCAACCGTGGATGAATTTGCCACTGGAAGTTTCCAAATGGTGATTGATGATAAAGCCGTAAATGCAGATAAGGTAAAGACATTAGTATTTCTCACAGGTAAATTCTATTATGATTTGCTTGAGAAAAGAGAAGAATTGGAACGGGACGATATAGCTTTTGTAAGAATAGAGCAACTGTTCCCTTTACCTGTAGATGATATGCGAAAAATAATTAAAAAATATAAAAACGCAGATGACATCGTTTGGGCACAAGAAGAACCTAGAAATATGGGAGCTTACAGTCATATTCTAATGAATTTTGAAGAATCCAAAGATTTTAGATTTGCAAGTAGAAGGCCGTACGGTGCACCTGCTGCAGGTAGTTCTATGCGCTCAAAAATACGTCACAATCAAGTCATTGATTATGTCTTTGATAAGAACAAAGACAACAAGAGAAAATATATAAACTAACAAAGTTAAATTATAGCTTACTAAAACGATAAAGCATGATTTTAGAAATGAAAGTACCTTCGCCAGGCGAGTCTATTACAGAAGTAGAAATTGCCGAGTGGTTAGTGCAAGATGGAGATTACGTAGAAAAGGACCAGGCGATAGCCGAAGTTGATAGCGACAAGGCAACTTTAGAATTACCAGCAGAGGCGAGCGGAACAATAACGCTTAAAGCTGAAGAAGGTGATGCAGTTGCTGTTGGAGCGGTAGTATGTTTAATAGATACAAGTGCAGAGCCAGATGCAGATGCAACCACAACCTATGATGGTGGTGATGAAGGCAGCAATGAAAAAAATGTCGAGAAAGAACTAAGAGAAGAACAAAACGAGACCAAAGATACGGGTGCAAAAGCACCTAACCCTGCTGATGGTAAAAAGGCATCTGGCATAGCAAGCCCTGCCGCTAAAAAAGTACTTGCTGAAAAAGGGGTGGATGCTAAAGATGTCCCGGGAAGTGGTAAAGACGGTAGAATTACAAAAAATGATGCTGTAAATGCTGTTCCATCCATGGGTACACCAACTGGTGGCAATAGAGGTACATCACGAAGCAAAATGTCCATGTTACGTCGTAAAGTAGCAGAGCGTTTGGTGGAAGCAAAGAATACAACGGCCATGTTAACTACTTTTAATGAAGTAGATATGTCACCTATTTTTGAATTACGTAAACAATACAAAGAAGACTTTAAGTCAAAACATGGTGTAAGCCTAGGATTTATGAGTTTCTTTACATTGGCAGTTGTGAGAGCATTAAAACAATATCCTGCGGTCAATTCTATGATTGATGGTAAGGAAATGATTACTTATGATTTTGTAGATATTAGTATTGCGGTTTCAGGGCCAAAAGGTCTAATGGTACCGGTAATTAGAAATGCCGAAAACCTATCTTTTAGAGGTGTTGAATCTGAAGTAAAACGTCTTGCCTTAAAAGCTAGAGATGGTAAAATTACGGTAGATGAAATGACAGGTGGTACATTCACCATCTCAAATGGTGGTGTGTTTGGAAGTATGCTGTCTACACCTATTATCAACCCACCTCAAAGTGGAATTTTAGGCATGCATAATATAGTAGAAAGACCTGTAGCAATAGATGGCCATGTAGAAATTAGACCAATCATGTATGTTGCATTGTCTTACGATCACAGAATTATTGATGGTAAAGAATCTGTCGGTTTCTTAGTGGCCGTTAAAGAAGCATTGGAAAATCCAACGGAATTACTGATGGATAATGATGTAAAGAGAGCATTAGAAATGTAATTGTTTCGATTATAAAAATCTAAAAAGCGCAATTTTCTTAAAATTGCGCTTTTTTTGTTCTTCTAAAAAAAGAAGAATTAACTAACTAAAATTAACTAAAAAAATTAACTGCAATATTTGCTGATATAACAATTACAGAACTCACTATAAGTAATATTAAAAACAATTTATCGCTTTTAGTGGCATTGTCTTTCATTCTTTCCATATTCTTGAATTTTTTAAGGTTTTAAAAAAAGCTCTGAACTAAAAATAATTCAGAGCCTTTAAGAACTTCATTTGAGGCTTTGATTAATAGCACTGTAAAATTGCCAATAATTATAAAGCCATACTATACGTAACTTTACGTATTTTTAGATTTTAGGTATAAAAAAAGCCCTGAATTTTCATCCAAGGCTTAAGTAATCCCCTAAGAACTAATTAATAGCTCGTTATTAACCCTAATTAATAACAGTGTAAAGATGTGGAATAACTGAGTGCAATACTATACGTAACTTTACGTATTTTTTTAAAAGTTTGGTTATTGGTCTAGGAACTCAGAGTTTTCTTTGGCCCAAATCAATAAACTATTCTGTTTGCTCTCTAGTTTTAATTTTCTAATTATGTTGCTTTTATGTTTTTCAACCGTTCTTGGTGAAATGGAAAGTGTATCTGCAATCTCTACGCCTGTTTTGTTTTCAGAGATCATCTTCACAATGCGTAATTCGTGATCAGTAAGTGTGTCTAAATGCTTGGGTAGTTCTTTTACTTCAAGAAATTTTAGCAATTCAGGGCTAAAATATTGCTTGCCTTTAATCACAGAATCAATGCAGTTTTCAATCTCTTCTAATGCAAACTCTTTAAGAACATAGCCATAAATACCTAGATTTTTTGCAGCTAGATAGGTTTTTTCATCTTTTTCAAAAGTGATGAGGACAATTTTGGTAGGTAGATTATCAGCTTTGCACTTTTTTGCAATTTCCAAACCGGAATAAAAGGGCATTTTTATATCTAAAATAGCTATATCAGGAACGTGAGCTTTAATCAGCGTGAGTGCCTCTTTACCGTTTTTGGCACTAGCTAAAACGTTATGGTCATTTTCGTTCAAAAAGTCGTGCAAACCTTTGAGGACCAAAGGATGGTCATCTGCAATTATTATAGACGGATTCATTTTGCTATTAATCTAAGAATAAAGATAGCAAGAAAACTGATGTTAAAAAATTCCTACAGTTTTAAATACAGATATTTCTTTTGGTAATCAATTACAGCTTTGCCTTTTTTCAAAATATCCGCACCTATAATGCCATCTACAGGGTCAGCATCATGATTAATTAGACCATTATTAACATGTATAAGATTGAATAATATTAAAGCTACGCGATTCTTTTTCCACTTTCCGATTTTTAGTTTGTTTGAGTTGGAAATCTGCGTTAGCATATCGGAAGCACCTGCGCCAACGGCTTTAATTTCTGAATCTTTTACTTTGAGGTTAAAACGTTCAATTGCTTCAAAACCTACGCAACTATTTGAAGCACCTGTGTCTAAAATAAACCGTCCTTTTATACCATTGATACTTGCCTTAATTTCAAAATGATTGGTTTTTGTGAATTTTAACTTCACTTTAGAATAACCTTTTTCCAGTAGAAAATCTTTTAGTGTTTCCATATTCAGATTTTAGGTAAATATAATAAACCAAGCGCCTTTAAACCATTATTTTTGCAATATGATTATTACAGATACACATACACATTTATATAGTGAGTCCTTTGATGATGACAGAAAGGCAATGATTGAAAGAGCGATAGAGGTAAATGTAAAACGTTTTTTCATTCCAGCAATAGATTCAACATACACTAACGCTATGCTTCAGCTTGAAAAAGACTTTCCCAAAAACATTTTTTTAATGATGGGATTGCACCCAACTCACGTCAAAAAGGAGAGTTATAATAATGAATTGAAACATGTTGAAGATATGCTGGCTTCAAGAAAATTCTATGCTGTTGGCGAGATAGGTATTGATTTATATTGGGACAAGACAACTTTAGATCTACAGGTTAAAGCTTTTAAACATCAAATTCAACTTGCTAAAAAATATAAACTTCCTATTGTCATTCATTGCAGAAATGCTTTTGATGAAATATTTGAAGTTCTTGAAAGTGAAAAATCTGACGATTTGTTCGGGATATTTCATTGTTTTACGGGTACTTTTGAGCACGCACAAAAAGCGATTTCCTATAACATGAAATTAGGTATAGGCGGAGTGGTGACATTCAAGAATGGAAAAATAGACCAATTCATTAATCAAATAGATTTAAAACATGTTGTTTTAGAGACCGACTCGCCATATTTGGCACCAAAACCATATCGTGGAAAACGAAACGAAAGTTCCTATATATATAAGGTATTGGAAAAATTATCCGAACTTTACGAGATTAGTGAAGAAAAAGTGGCTGCAATCACAACTGAAAATTCAAAAAAAATATTCGGCATATAGATGAACAAAAAACCGAACATTCTCTTAATATACACAGGTGGTACCATCGGAATGATAAAAGATGCGGATACAGGTTCCTTAAAGTCTTTCGATTTTGAAAACATTCTAACTAAAATTCCTGAATTAAGGCTATTGGATTGCGACATTGAAACAACGTCTTTTGAAAAACCGATAGATTCGTCCAATATGAATCCAGAATATTGGATTGATATAGCAAAAATCATTGAATCTAATTATGATAATTCAGATGGATTTGTAGTGCTTCATGGTAGTGATACCATGAGCTATTCGGCTTCTGCATTAAGTTTTATGTTAGAAAATCTAAATAAACCTGTCATTTTTACTGGCTCACAACTACCAATAGGAGACTTAAGAACCGATGCCAAAGAGAACTTGATTACATCCATCCAAATGGCTTCGTTGCAAAAAAATAATGTTCCTATTATAAAAGAAGTGGGACTTTATTTTGAGTACAAACTTTATCGTGGCAACCGAACCACAAAAATCAACGCTGAACATTTTGAAGCTTTTGAATCGCTCAACTATCCACATTTGGCAGAATCGGGTGTGCATTTAAACGTTAATAAAGAGGCTCTTTTAAAAAATGATGGTTCAAAAGAACTAATTGTAAGAGTCAATATGGACACCAATATCGGTATTTTAAAATTGTTCCCAGGTATATCTGAACCTATAGTAAAAGCAGTTTTGAATACAGAAGGTTTAAAAGGATTGGTGATAGAAACTTACGGTTCAGGTAACGCCACTACGGCATCATGGTTTATAGACTTATTAAAAACTGCCTTAGATGGTGGGCTTCAAATTGTGAATGTAACCCAATGTGCTGGAGGTAGTGTTGCCATGGGTCAGTATGAGACCAGTTCAAAACTAAAATCCATTGGTGTAATCTCTGGAAAGGATATTACTACTGAAGCTGCCATTGCTAAACTTATGTACCTTTTAGGTGTGCAATTACCTTCAGAAGAATTTAAATCTGTATTTGAATTACCATTAAGAGGAGAAATGTCCTAAAATTAACGGCTTAAATTTTAGAGTTCAAAGTTTTTTTTGTTATTTGGCAGTCTTGTAGTTCTGTAAAAAAAATTAAAAGAGAGGTGGCCGAGTGGTCGAAGGCGCACGCCTGGAAAGTGTGTATACCTCAAAAGGGTATCGAGGGTTCGAATCCCTTCCTCTCTGCTTATATTTTACACAGTTATTACATATTTTTTTTTATCTTTAACACTTTAACTAATAAAATTAAGATTAAGAACAATGAAAAGATTATTTTCTATTCTCGCCATTACTTGTTTAATGGCTATCGGAACTGTTAACGCAAATGCAACAACAGTAGCAACAACGGCAACAACTGTTGCAAGTTTAACACAAGACGATGCGGAGGCACCAGCTGAAGAACTATCGTTTCATCAAGAATTAAAAAAGCGTTTTATTGAAGGTGGCCCAGGATTTATGGGTATTGTATTATTATGTTTAATTCTTGGATTGGCGATTGCAATCGAGAGAATTATCTTTTTAAACCTATCAACAACAAACACTAAAAAATTAACACAAAATGTAGAAGATGCACTAAACTCAGGTGGTATTGAAGCTGCTAAGGAAGTTTGTAGAAATACAAAGGGGCCTGTTGCTTCTATTTATTATCAAGGTTTAGATAGAGCTGACGAGGACATTGATGCCGCAGAAAAAGCTGTTGTAGCTTACGGTGGTGTGCAAATGGGCCAGTTAGAGAAAAATGTTTCTTGGATCTCATTATTTATCGCTTTGGCACCAATGCTTGGTTTCATGGGTACGGTAATTGGTATGATTCAGGCGTTTGATAAAATTGAAGCTGCTGGTGATATGCAACCTTCTTTAGTTGCAGGTGGTATTAAAGTAGCGCTTTTAACAACAGTATTTGGTCTTATCGTTGCAATTATCCTCCAAATTTTTTACAACTATATCATTGCTAAAATTGACAGTATTGTTAATGATATGGAAGACGCATCAATCACATTGATGGATATGTTAGTAAGATATAAAAGAAAATAAAAGAACCACACAATTATGAATTTACACAAAATATTAAAAATAGTTGCTGCCATTATTGGTCTTGTAGGCATCGTATCCTTAGTGAGAATTATCGCTGCAGGAGATGAGACTATAAAGTCCGGTGAAAATGCAGGCCTATTTGAGCCTATGGCAATAACAGCTTATGTTATTTTAGGTTTGACTGTGTTTTTTGTGGTGATTTTCGTTTTGAAAAATCTTTTCACAAATACAGCAACTTTAAAAAGCACTCTGATAGGAGTCGGAGCATTTGCTGCAGTATTAATCATCGCCTATGTTCTATCGGGTGGTGATGGAATGCAATACAAATTACAGGATGGTATGGCAACCGAAAGTCAATCACATTTGGTTGGTGCTGGTTTAATTGCCTTCTATATATTAATTGCAGTTGCAGCTTTAGCTATGATTTTTTCAGGTGCTAAAAAAATAACTAATAAATAATATATAATTATGGCAAAAAGAGCAGCACCAGAAGTAAACGCAGGTTCAATGGCTGACATTGCCTTCTTACTACTTATATTTTTCTTGGTAACAACTACTATAGAGAAGGATAAAGGATTGTTAAGAAGTTTGCCACCTATTGATGACTCTGAAGTTGAGCCACCTATTATTAAAGAAAAGAATATTTTTACGGTTTTAATTAACCGTAACAATCAACTCTTGGTAGAAGACGAAGAGATGAAGTTAACTAATTTAAAAGAGGCAGCAATTGACTTTTTGGATAATGGTGGAGGTACCAATGCGGCAGGCGAATCATGTACTTACTGTAAAGGTGATCGTTCAGAAAGTTCTTCTGACCACCCTGATAAGGCCATTATTTCGATGAAACACGATAGGGAAACGTCTTATGAAAAGTATATTGAGGTACAGAACGAACTCGTTGCAGCCTACAATTACTTGAGAGAACGTGAAGCGCAGCGATTGTTCAATAGGTCGTATCAATCGATGTTGGAGGAAAAAGAGAAGAATCAATTTAGTAAAGATGAAAAGCTAAATGATCAGATTGAAAGAATTAAGGATTTATATCCAATGAAACTTTCTGAAGCAGAACCAGATAAATCTTAAAATTTAAAAGTAACACATATGTCTAAATTTAGAAAAAAAGGAAAAGGAGAATTGCCAGCAATTTCAACGGCATCCTTACCAGATATTGTATTTATGTTGCTTTTCTTTTTTATGGTGGCAACTGTAATGAGAGATAGTTCTTTAATGATTGAAAACGTTTTACCAGCCGCAGATCAAGTTGAGAAACTTAAAAAAGATAGAACAATGTTTATCTATGCAGGTAAGCCTAGTGAATCTTTCAAAAGATTTGGTCAGGAGGCACGAATTCAAATCAATGACGCTTTTGTAGGAGTGGAGGATATACAATCTGCAGTGCTACAGGCTCAATCAGAATTAATTGAGGAATTACAGCCAAAATTTGTTGTAGGACTCAAGGTAGATAAGAAGACAAACGCAGGTTTGGTTTCTGATATCAAACAAGAATTGCGTGAAGCAAATGCATTAAAAATAATGTACATTACAAATACTAAAGTAGAAGAATAATCTCTTTATTTAATTTTATAAATGATTAACGTCCTGAAATATTTCAGGACGTTTTTTTATAGTTTAACTTCAAAGATTTTGTAGCTTTATGTGTATGAAAATTCGAATGTTTATTTTATTTTTTATCAATAGTCTTTGGAGTTTATCTCAGGGTACTAATAAGGATGTTTCAGAATTATACAATGCATACAGAGAAGATCAGTTCTACGCAGGAATTACCTATAACTTGTTAAACAATAAACCCAGCGGTGTTTCGCAAAATGGGTTTTCATCCGGTTTCCATTTTGGATTTATACGTGATATGCCTTTAAACGAAAGACGGAATAAGGCTATCGGTACTGGTATTGGTCTATCAACCAATTCTTACAATCAAAATTTACTTATTGATCAGATGGATAGGGTCACTACTTTTAAAGTTATAGATGAAAGTGAAATAAATGTATCTAAAAATAAATTTACTACTTATGTAGTAGAATTGCCTATAGAATTTAGGTGGAGAACATCCACAGCAACTGAATATAATTTTTGGAGAATATATTCAGGTTTTAAGTTTGGCTATATTGTCTATAATTCTACGAAATTTAAGAGTGACCAAGGAGATATTAAACTGTCAAATTTAGACGCATTTAATACACTCCAGTATGGCTTAACTCTTAGTGCTGGTTATGGCACTTGGAATTTTCATCTATATTATGGTCTTAATGACATTTTTGAGAACGATTCTAAACTAGAAGATAAAAATTTAGATTTAAAGTCTTTTAAAATAGGATTGATGTTCTATATCCTATAGCCAGAATGCCATTAAAATTAGTTGCGGTACGAGTCCTGTGAGGCTACCTATTATCAATTCAAAACTTGTGTGTGCGTTGAGATGTAATCTCGAAGTCGCAATAGCACCCATTATTATCACCAATAAGGCAATTGTGCCATTAATGTTTATTTGATAGTGAATTCCTAACGCAACAGCAAACATAAAAAAGCCCGATACTGCTATCATATGGATGCTAGCTTTCACTTTTAGCATTGCAAAGATCAAACAAATAATAGTAGAAATTAGAATACCTAAAAAGAAATAATAAAGTTCTACGATTTCGTTTATGGTAAGGACCCTTAACAAAATAAGTGCGGTTATAATACAATTTATAAATAAAGGTATTACACGTTCTTTGGTGCTCTTTAGATAAATCGTATCAACTTTGCGAATTGTTCTTAAAAGAAAAAATAGCAGAATTGGTAGTACGATAGTTAATATTGTAATAGAGAAAATTTTGGCCTTTACAATAGGTTCTGGGATAAACCGAGCTGTTTTAGAAAAGTAAAATAAAACACCAAGAATTGGCATAATGAGTGGATGAAAAACAAAAGAAATGCTTTTTAGAATAAAATTTTTCATCCAAACTCTATAAAATCTTTTTTCTAAGCCTTGCAACAGGAATGTCTAATTGTTCTCGGTACTTAGCCACCGTTCTTCTTGCGATAGGATAACCTTTCTCCTTTAGGATTTTTGCCAATGCTTCATCTGTCATCGGTTTTTTCTTATTCTCTTCTTCAATAACCGTTTCAAGAATTTTCTTTATTTCACGAGTTGAGACTTCTTCACCTTGGTCATTGGTCATGGATTCAGAAAAGAATTCCTTTATCAATTTGGTGCCATAAGGCGTATCGACATATTTACTGTTGGCAACTCTGGAAACAGTTGAAACATCCATTTCAATTTCGTCTGCAATATCTTTTAAAATCATTGGGCGAAGTTTGCGCTCATCTCCAGTTAAAAAATATTCTTTTTGATAATTCATTATAGAACTCATTGTCACAAAGAGTGTTTGTTGCCGTTGTCTTACAGCTTCAATAAACCATTTGGCAGCGTCGAGTTTCTGCTTAATAAACATGACGGCATCTTTCTGAGTTTTGGATTTTTCCTTGCTCTCCTTGTATCCTTTGAGCATGTTATTGTACTCCCTAGACACATGCAACTCGGGTGCGTTTCTTCCATTTAAGGTAAGTTCTAATTCGCCATCAACAATTTTAATGGCAAAATCCGGTACAACGTGTTCTACTATTTTGTTATTACCAGCGTACGAACCTCCGGGCTTTGGGTTAAGTCGTTCTATTTCTTCAACAGCACCTTTTAGTTGTTCTTCAGTAATGTTGAATTTCTGCATCAACTTCTTATAATGCTTTTTGGTGAATTGCTCAAAAGCCTTATCAATAATATTTGTAGCTAGCTCAACGTCAGGATGTTGTTCTTTGCGGTGCAACTGAATACTTAGACATTCTTGGAGATTGCGTGCCCCAACACCAGCTGGATCAAGTTGATGTACTTTTTTCAATACTTTTTCAATCTCCTCTTCTGTAGTGAACACATTTTGAGTAAACGCCAAATCGTCCGTAATATCAGAAAGAGACCTTCTTATATAACCACTTTCATCCACACTCCCTACTAAAAAGTAGGCTATTTCCTCTTCTTGTTCAGAAAGTCTAAACGTATTAAGTTGATTGGTTAAATGTTGCGTAAATGAAGTGCCAGCAGCATATGGTACACTTTTGTCGTCGTCATCTGCACTATAGTTATTAGCTCTTGTTCTATAATCTGGGATTTCGTCATCGCTCAAATATTCGTCTACATTAATATCTTCAGCTTCTATAGTCTCATTGTCGTTGTAATCTTCGGTATTGTCAAACTCATCAAAACTATCTTCTTTGGCCTCTGCTTCCTTGCCCGTATCCAATGCAGGGTTTTCTTCTAACTCTTGCTTTAAACGTTGTTCAAATGCCTGTGTTGGCAGCTGAATCAATTTCATGAGCTGAATCTGCTGTGGTGAGAGCTTTTGCGAAAGCTTAAATTGTAAAAATTGTTTTAAAGCCATTTAGTTTTTCTAATGATATAAAAATAACAAAAACCTATCAGCTTTTTGAAGCTTAACAGTTTTATGTCCAAATTAAAACTCTGCATTTTGAGGTGTTCTAGGATAAGGAATCACATCTCTAATATTGCCCATACCTGTTGTAAACATAACTAATCGCTCAAAGCCCAATCCAAAGCCAGAATGCACTGCTGTACCATATTTGCGCAAATCTAGATACCACCATAATTCTTCTTCAGGAATATCCAAAGCTTTCATTTTTTCTTTTAATACCTCTAAACGTTCTTCCCTTTGAGAACCTCCAACCATTTCACCTATACCTGGAAAAAGAATATCCATAGCTCTTACGGTTTTGCCATCTTCATTCAAGCGCATATAAAATGCTTTGATATTTGCTGGATAATCGAACAATATCACTGGACATTTAAAATGCTTTTCGACCAGGAAGCGTTCATGTTCAGATTGTAAATCTGCTCCCCATTCTTTAATTATATAGTTGAATTTTTTCTTTTTGTTAGGTTTACTATTTCTTAAAATATCAATCGCTTCTGTATAGCTAACACGTTTGAAATTATTATCAACAACAAATTTGATTTTTTCGATCAAGCTCATTTCGCTACGCTCATTTTGAGGTTTTGTTTTTTCTTCATCCAAAAGACGTTTTTCTAAAAACTCTAAATCCTCCTTATTGTTTTCGAGCACATAGCTTAAAACAGACTTCATGAAATCTTCGGCCAGATCCATATTTCCTGCTAAATCCATGAATGCAACCTCAGGTTCAATCATCCAGAACTCTGCCAAATGACGTGAGGTATTTGAATTTTCTGCCCTAAATGTTGGGCCAAATGTATATACTTTACCAAGCGACATCGCATAGGTTTCAGCTTCTAATTGTCCAGATACTGTTAGGTTGGTTTCCTTTCCGAAGAAATCTTCTTTATAATTTATAGTGCCGTCTTCATTTAAAGGTGGTTTTTTTGGGTCTAATGCACTTACTCGAAACATTTCGCCAGCACCTTCGGCATCACTACCTGTAATAATAGGTGTGTGCATATGATAGAAACCATTGTCATTAAAATATTTATGAACAGCGAAAGACAGTGAAGAACGCAAACGCATTACAGCGCTAAAGGTGTTCGTTCTAGTACGTAAATGAGCGTTTTCCCTTAAAAATTCGAATGAGTGTTTTTTTGGCTGAATTGGATATGTTTCAGGATCAGAATCACCAAGAATTTCTAAAGTTTTTACTTGAATTTCAACAGACTGTCCTTTGCCTTGGCTCTCAACTAATTCGCCAGTAACGCGTATTGCAGCACCGGTTGTGATACGCTTTAAAGTCGCTTCTTCAAAATTTTCGAAATCCAAGACACATTGAATATTATTAATCGTAGAGCCATCGTTGAGTGCTATAAAACGGTTAGCTCTAAAGGTTCTTACCCAACCTTTTATTGTAACATCCTGCAATGTGGCATCCTGTGAAAGTAACTCTGCTACGGTTTTCGTCATCATAAATCTATTATTTGAATACTGAGATAATTGTAATTGTTATTTTTTTAAAGGGTCAACATCTTCATCTTCTGAAGGGATAATGTCTATCGTTGGTTTTTTTAGTGTTTCCTTGTTAGCAATATTACGTTCAAGTGAAAGCAAAAGTGAAGGCAATAATAACAAATTTGACAACATTGCAAACAATAATGTCACAGAAACCAGTGCTCCTAGAGCAACCGTACCACCAAAACTCGAGATGGTAAATACAGAAAACCCAAAGAATAATACAATTGATGTATAAAACATGCTCACTCCGGTTTCTCGCAATGCAGCGTAAACTGATTTTTTGATCCTCCAATTATTGGCCTGCAATTCCTGTCTGTATTTTGCTAAAAAATGGATTGTATCATCAACTGAAATTCCAAATGCAATACTAAACACCAATATAGTCGAAGGCTTTATTGGCACTCCTACGTAACCCATAAGCCCTGCAGTAATTAACAATGGCAATAAATTTGGGATTAGAGAAACTATGATCATCCTAAACGAACGGAACATATATGCCATAAATAAGGCAATTAGTAAAATCGCTAAACTCAATGAAATCACTAAATTCCGTACCAAATATTTAGTCCCTTTTTGAAACACCAGAGCTTTACCAGTCATTGTTACATCGTAACGCTCTTCGGGAAATACTTTGTCTATCTTAGTTTGAAGATTTTCTTCAATACGCTCCATTTTATCCGTTCCAATATCCTTCATAAAAGTTGTGATACGCGCATATTGGCCAGTGCTATCCACAAAATTAGTAAGCAAATCCACATCGGACGATGAGTTTTTAGCATACGAAAGTATAAAGCTGTTTTCTTGGCTTGTTGGTAATTGATAATATTTTGGGTTTCCGTTGTAGTAAGCCTGTTTACTATATTTTACTAAACTTACGACTGAAATCGGTCGGGATAATTCTGGTGTTTCTAATATAAGTTCTTCCAATTCACTCATACGTTTGAGCGTACTGAGTTTCATAACGCCTTTTTTACGTTTGGTATCTACCATGATTTCTACGGGCATAATACCGTTGAATTCACTTTCAAAAAACCTAATATCTTTAAAAAACTCTGTGTTTTTTGGCATGTCCTCAATAAGACTTCCGGAAATTTTAATTTGGTGAATACCAATTAAACTTCCAATAAGAAGCAGAACTGCGGATATGTATATGGCAATTCTTTTATGTTTTACCATTTTCTCCATCCAATCGACAAAGCCGCCAATCCAACGTTTATTTAAATGCTCTAAATGACGCTCTTTGGGGTAAGGTGCAAAGGTGTAAATAATAGGAATTATAAAAAGGCATAAAATAAAAATTGATATAATGCTCAATGAGGCAACAATACCAAACTCTTTAAGTAACGTGCTTTCGGTAAAGATAAAAGTTGCAAAACCAGAAGCCGTGGTCACATTGGTCATGAGCGTTGCATTACCAACTTTAGTGATAACACGTTGCAGTGATTTTACCTTATTGCCATGAAGTTTAACCTCGCGTTGGTATTTGTTGATAAGGAAAATACAGTTAGGGATACCGATCACAATTATCAAAGGCGGAATTAATGCAGTCAATACTGTAATCTCGTACTTTAGAAAACCAATGATTCCAAAAGTCCACATCACGCCAACACATACTACAACCAAGGAAATAAAAGTGGCTCTAAACGACCTAAAAAATAAAAAGAAAATCAATGATGTAACCAAAAGTGCACCTGCAATAAAAATCGGAATTTCATCAACAATATTTTGGGCATTCAATGTTCTTATATAAGGCATGCCTGAAACACGAACGTCCATGCCTGTTTCAGTTTCAAAATCTGAAATTTTTGTTTCCAGATCATTAATGATAAAGTCTTTTCTGGCAGCCGTATTTACGATGTCTTTCTTAAGGTAAATAGCTGTACGGATGGTTTTGGTTTCCGAGTTGAACAGAAAATTATCGTAAAATGGATATTGCTTAAACAGTTCATTTTGAAGTTGATTGATTTCTTCAATTGATGTTATCGAATCTTTGATAAAAGGTTCAAGATCAAACTTTTCTTGATCACTGTTTTTAACTAATTTTTGAAGGTCTTTTATAGAGATGACCGTTTCAATTTCATCATAACTTTTAAACGATTCTGCGAGTGAATTCCATGCATTCAATTTTTCAACAGAGAATAAGCTAGAATCTTTGACACCTAAAACAATTAGATTGCCCTCTTCACCAAAAATGTTTAAAAAATTGTTGTAAGTAATATTAACCTCGTGATCGTCTGGCAAGAGATTGGCTTCAGAGTAGGTGAAGCGCATATGTTTCCATTGCGTACTAAACAAGAAAGTTGCCGCGACGATGGCAATAAGAATAAATATCTTATTACGCAAAATCAATCGCGCAAGTGCAGCCCAGAATCCTTTGGTTAAGAGTTTAAACATGTATTTGTAGTCATCCCTTTTGCTCGTAAACTAAAGGATTTTTATTAAATATGGTGTTTTGATGAAACAAAATAATAGTCCATTCGCAACAAGTGCAAAATGAGCCGCAAAGGTAGAAAAAAGCTAAGGATTTGTGTGAGGATTAATGGGAATATATACTTAAACAAAATAGACGTTAAATTTCAATAATTGAAGTTATCTTAAAAAGAAAGAAAATGAAGAAAATTAGCCCTAAGAAAAGTTTGTTGGGCTAATTAACAGCTTATTTATGTTTAATTAAGCTCAAAAAGAAACTTCATAAGCTTTATAACTTAGGTTTTCTCTTTCTTCTGAAAGATCAATGACGTTAATAACAAAGTTTAATTTAATAGTGCCTTTTGTAGTATGTGATGTATTGCCACGAATGTATTTGCTTATTTTCCCTTTGCCAGAGACACCTAAAACATATTTGTATTGCTCTTTAGGCAGTTTTTTGGAAACCTTAAACGTTTTAAATAAGATACTATCAGTTGATGGATGGGTTAAAATTGACATCTCATTTTTAGAGGAATCTAAGAGCAGATGAATATTATATTCTTTTTCTATTTGAGCATAAGATTGATTATTATAGCTAAAATCGCTATAAGAACGAGTGTTTTTTTCATAATCATGATATGATAAATTATTTACTTAAAACTAAGAACTCGCCAAAGACGAGTGCTTAGTTTGGTTTTAATAAAAGAATTCTTACGATAAGCTGACTAATTCTGTTTTATAAATTACCCATTCACCATCAATTTCCTCTATGTAAATTTTGCTTTTTTGACCGCATAATTTGCCGCATCTATAGTTAACGGTAAAATATCCTCTTTTCAAATTTGTTTCAAAAGTTATATTTGATATATCTATAAATCCACCAAAGTAATATTTATCTTCTAATTTTTTCTTCTCTTTGTTGTACTGATTATTTGATATCAGTTTGTAACTTTTAGTATTTGAAAGGAATGCATCAAAATTAAATTTATATCTCCGTTCATTTTTGTTACTTAAAGTTTTCCCTTTTAAAACTGTTGGTGCTTTAATGGAATCATTAATAACTACTAACATTTTCCTTTGATCCACACCGGATTTTTTAGTTATATCTTTTCCTTTTTTTAAAGAATTTATTTGCTCTGGATTTGGGAAAGTTACTTTTCTGTAATCTTGAACACTGTTTTTGATAAGTTCTTGGAAAATATCGTTAAAGACTAAATTTTGCCTTTCTATTCGATTATCATCTGAGCAATTAGATAGAGCTATAAAGAGAAAGAGGACTAATTTTTTTTTATTCATCACAAATTAAATTATGGTTGTCATTTAAAGGTATATTAGCTAAAGTATTATAATTTGTTAATTCTTCAGTAGTAACAATTTGTGGGTTTGATGCTAAACCAATTGCAGATAAACCTTTCCAACCAAATTTCTTATAATGATCTTCATTATACTGATTTCCATCAATATTTCTTACTGCACTTGTTATATTTCCGACATGAAAATTTGCCATGAAAGTGTTTTTTCATAATCATGATATGATAAATTATTCAAATAAAGCTAAGCGCTCGCCAAAGACGATTGCTTGAGTTGGTATTAACTTATAAAAAAGTATAATATCTAATAAATCCCATATTTAATTTTCAATTTACCATCAGTTGCATTTAAAGGTTCAAATTTAAATTTCATATTTAATCCGCCGTAATAATCCTCCTTAATTTCTAAATCCAAATCTCCCTTTATTTTTTTGTTAATACCTCCAAAAGAAATTAAAACAGTGTCATTTACAAAACCATTAACTTTAAGTATCGAGGTAGTATATGAACTTTTTTTTGCTGCGTATAAAGTTTCCTCGTACTCATGTGAAAAATCAGTTATAACAATTTCACTCTCTTTCTGATGGCATGAAAAAAGTGTGATAATAAAAAAGTAATAGATAAAAAAAGCTTTAGCTTTCATATTAATTTGAATATTTTGAAGCGATGTATTTTACAAAGAAATATTAAAAGTAAACTTAAAAGCAATATTATCTTCTAATTCAGGTAGATGGTAACCGCCATAACGGTAAGCGAAACTAAGACCAAAACCAAAGAGCAATTTGTTGATTTCAAAACCAGATTCTGAGTACAGATGTTTAAGCGTGCCAAATTGAATGCCTTGATGCCTATCAATACTATTCATGTCACCCACTGCATACCTCGAAATTAAGACCAATTGAGGTTTGAACCGATCCGAGATTTTAAAGGCCGGGAAATAATGTTTGAGCTGTAAGGTTGAAAACTTATCGCTAAAAAATTCATTAAAATACATGGTTTCAAAACTGTTTAAACCTGCTACAGAAAACCGTTGTAAAATTGTTTCTTTATTGATGTTGTTTGGATAAGCGTGATATAAATGCGTCAGAGGTGTATCACCTCCAGCCAATCCAGCCACCAATGTTATGTTGGTTATAGCATCATTTTTATGATTAAATTCTTGAACGGTCCTAAAATCAATTTTAGAAAAATTGAAATCACTTCCAAATACTGACTTAAAACCTTGGGTAAGTTGCAAGGTGAATTTTGGATAACCATCTTTAACAGTTACGACTTCATCATCAACAATGTCAAATTCACTAAAAGGACTCCATTGCAAGCTTAATTTGGCTGTGCTTAAATCGAATGTATTAAAACCGCGACCATCCAATAAATAAGTATAGTTATATGTAGGGTTAATTTTGTTAAGTGACAGCTCAGTTTCAGATAATAAATGATTGCTCATACGATGCTCTATGGCAACTGATTTTTTGATATAGCGATGAAACAAATCAATGTTAAGCAAGCGCGGTTCAAAAAAGGTAAAAAAGCGTTTATCAGTCAAGAAAGTAGAGCTGCCAGTTTCTGAGAGGTCATCCGTATAACCAAGATTTAGCCAAGTGTTAGTGCGTTCGTGCAACCTAAAACCACCACTTAATCTATATTTAAATCTGTGGTCCTTAAAACCATATACAACATAAGGATTGAGACGAAACCACTCTGAAAATCTATCATTGGTAATGCCACCGAGACCTGTTCTAAAACCTTCATATTGATTAAACTTTACCAGATAACGTAAGTCCAGATTAAAATAGTTAAATGGTAAATAACCATTGCCAATATTTTTGAGATAAGCACTACGTTTTATGGAATCTTGTGCTGTTTTTATTGAGTCTTTGTCGACAAAGGTAATCTGAGCAAAACTTGTTGTTGCATAGATAAAAATAAAAACAACAAATAGTCGCTTAAGCATAGAGTAGTTAAAGTTTTATTATAAAAAAACATCCCAAATAATTTGGGATGTAAAGTATTGTGAAATGATGATTTAAACTGTCATGATCTCTTTTTCCTTATTCTCCAAAATAGAGTCAATACGTTTAACGTAAGTATCTGTAAGTTCTTGTACGTCTATTTCGGCATTGTTCTGCAAGTCTTCAGAAACATCAGCATTTTTAATATCGTTCATGGCATCTTTACGCGCACTTCTTACGCCTACTTTAGCATCTTCAGCCTCAGCTTTGGCTTGTTTTGCAAGGTTAGTTCTGCGTTCTTCTGTTAATGGTGGGACGTTTATTATAATCATGTCACCATTGTTCATTGGGTTAAAACCTAAGTTGGCATTCATGATACCACGTTCAATTTCTTGAAGCATGCTTTTTTCCCAAGGTTGTACAGATATGGTTCGGCCGTCTGATGTATTTACGTTCGCTACTTGATTAAGTGGTGTTTGGGAACCATAATAATCTACCATTACACTACCCAACATAGCAGGACTGGCCTTGCCAGCTCTAATATTTACCAATTGTTTTTCTAAATGCTTTAATGCGGCATCCATAGCCTCTTTTGCCGTGTCTATTATAAATTTAATGTCTTCGTTCATTGTATTAAAATTTTAATTGAAAGTTATCAAAATTTAAGCCAAAACTTAAAGATTCACTTCTGTCCCAATTGCTTCACCCGAAATCACCTTAAGTAAATTTCCTTTTTTATTCATATCAAAAACAATAATTGGTAGCTTATTCTCTTGACTCAATGTAAATGCCGTAGTATCCATTACTTTAAGACCTTTACGCAAAACATCATCGAAAGTAATATGATCAAACTTAACCGCTGTACTATCTTTTTCTGGGTCGGTATTGTAGATTCCATCTACTCGAGTTCCTTTTAAAATCACATCTGCTTCAATCTCTATAGCACGTAGAACAGCAGCTGAATCTGTTGTAAAATATGGATTACCAGTTCCTCCTCCAAAAATAACCACGCGACCTTTATTAAGATGGCTCATCGCTTTTCTTCTTATAAAAGGCTCAGCAACTTCATTAATTTTTATAGCGGTTTGCAAGCGTGTTTTTACATTGGCATCCTCAAGAGCGTTTTGTAATGCTAAGCCATTAATTACGGTTGCTAACATTCCCATATGATCACCCTGAACTCGGTCCATACCATTCATGGCTCCTGCAACACCTCTAAAAATGTTGCCACCACCAATAACAATCGCGACTTCAACGCCTAACTCTGTAATTTCTTTAATATCTTTAGCATATTCTGCCAAACGATCTGGGTCTATTCCATACTGACGATTTCCCATTAAGGCTTCACCAGATAATTTTAGCAGGATTCTTTTATATTTCATAGTTGTTTTGAAAGTTGAACAAAGCTACGTAAATATTAGCATCTGTAAAAGTGAAAAAAATGCCAAATATAGTTATATGTATTTTTATTTTTTTAAAGTAAAAAACCACTATTCAACTAGAATAGTGGTTTTTATATAAGCGTTACATTTTGAAGAGGATTGGGTTATCCTACAGTTGCACGTTTAAAACCTACAACTTCAACATCTCCATAAGTTTTAACGTACTCAGCAACAGTTTGCTTTTCGTCTTTAATAAACTTCTGATCCAATAGTGCCTTTTCTTGGTCTAACGTTGTGTTGTCAGAAATAAAGCGCTCCATTTTACCTGGTAAAATTCTATCCCAAATTTGTTCTGGTTTACCTTCTGCTTTAAGCTCTTCTTTCATAGCTTTTTCAGCTTCAGCAATTACTTCAGGAGATAATTGAGCCATAGAAATATATTGAGGTACATTTTTCAATGTTTTGCCCAAACGTCCTAATTCGATATTATCTTTTTCGATTACTGCAATACGAGCTTCAGTTTCTGAGGCAACAAATGCTGGATCAAAATCTTTATAAGATAATGTAGTTGCTCCCATTGAAGCTACTTGCATTGCAACATCTTTAACCAATGTTTCAACATTATCTACTTTTGCAGATAAACCTACTAAAGCGGCTATTTTATTAATGTGAACGTACTGTCCTACGTATGGTGCTTCTAATCTTTCAAAAGCAGTGATATCAAGTTTTTCACCGATAACACCAGTTTGCTCAGTTAATTTTTCAGCAACTGTCATTCCTCCGAAATCAGCAGCTAAAAATTCTTCTTTTGTATTGTGATTTAATGCGATATCGGCTAAATCATTTGCCAATGCGACAAAGTTTTCGTTTTTACCAACGAAATCAGTTTCACAACCTAATACAATAGCTACACCAGATGTGTTGTCGTCATTAATTTTAGCAACAGCAGCACCTTCAGAAGAATCTCTATCGGCTCTTTTTTCTGCTACCTTCTGTCCTTTTTTACGTAAAACTTCAATGGCTTTATCAAAATCACCACCAGCTTCTACTAAAGCTTTTTTACAGTCCATCATACCAGCACCAGTAGCTTGTCTTAATTTGTTAACTTCTGCTGCAGTAACTTTTACAGTATTTTCCATAATTTTTCTATTTAAAAAAAAGTCGTATAATTAATTTTCTATAGAGAAAAGAATTAAACGACTTTTAAATGTATTCTAAATGTTATTTATTCTTCTTCTTCAGATGTTGCTACAGCTGCTTTTTTAGCTGCTGGTTTAGCTTTAGCTTCAGCTTTTTTATCATCTGACTTTTTGTTGTCTTTCTTCTTTGTTTCAGATTTTTTAGCTGTTTTTGCTTCTTTGTCTGCTTTTTCAGCTTTTCTTTCGTTTAATCCGTCTGCTACAGCAGATGTTACGATAGATAAAATTTTATCAATAGATTTTGAAGCATCATCGTTTGACGGTATTAGATAATCTACCTCACGTGGATCGGAGTTAGTATCTACCATTGCAAAGATTGGAATATTCAATTTTTGAGCTTCTTTAATGGCGATGTGCTCACGCATTATATCTACTACAAATAAAGCACCTGGCAAACGTGTCATATCAGAGATAGATCCTAAGTTCTTTTCTAACTTAGCACGCAAACGATCTACTTGTAAACGCTCTTTCTTAGATAAAGAATTGAATGTGCCATCCTTCTTCATTCTGTCAATAGAGGCCATTTTTTTAACAGCTTTTCTAATTGTGACGAAGTTAGTTAGCATTCCACCTGGCCAACGCTCAGTAATATAAGGTTGGTTTACAGCACCTGCTTTTTCTGCAACGATGTCTTTAGCTTGTTTCTTTGTTGCAACAAATAAAATTTTCTTTCCTGATGCAGCAATTTTGCTTAATGCTTCAGAAGTTTCCTTAATTTTAGCTGCTGTTTTGTAAAGGTTAATGATATGGATACCGTTACGTTCCATATAAATGTAAGGAGCCATATTTGGGTTCCACTTACGTGTGAGGTGACCGAAGTGTACACCTGCATCGAGTAGTTCTTTTACTTCTACTTTTTCCATGTTTTAATAGTTTACGTTCTGTTAAATTAGCAATGATTAAGTGGTTGCTTTTGCTCGCCTTAACCATTTAGATGCTAAACTTTTAATTCTGAACTCATTTCAGAATCTTTTCAATAAAATAAGATAATTCAGAACTTGATCACTCAAGTTCTGAATTAAATGTTGTTGGATATTAACGTTTAGAGAACTGGAATTTCTTACGCGCTTTCTTCTGTCCGAATTTCTTACGCTCTACCATTCTTGGATCTCTAGTCAATAGACCTTCTGGCTTTAATATCGTTCTGTTTTCAGGATCTAACTCGCACATTGCACGAGAAAGGCCTAAACGTATTGCTTCTGCCTGGCCGGTGATACCACCTCCATATACGTTAACAGTAATATCAAAGTTGCCATCATTGTTAGTCAAGGCTAAAGGTTGGTTTACTTTATACTGAAGTGTTCCAGTAGTAAAGTATTCCGCCATGTCTTTTTTGTTCACCGTGATGTTGCCTTTTCCTTTGGCAACGTACACACGAGCAACAGCCGTCTTTCTACGGCCAATTTTGTGAATTACTTCCATTAGTTAATTTCGTTTAATTTCATTGTCTTTGGTTTTTGAGCTGCGTGAGCGTGCTCTGTACCAGAAACAACAGTTAAATTTCTAAAAAGAGCTGCACCTAATTTATTTTTAGGTAACATTCCTTTTACTGACTTTTCTACTAATCTGGTTGGGTCTTTCTCAAACATTTCAGTAGCAGTCAGACTTTTTTGTCCACCTGGATAACCTGTGTGACGGATATAACTTTTATCTGTCCATTTGTTACCAGTTAAGTTGATTTTTTCTGCATTAACAACTATTACATTGTCACCGCAATCAACGTGTGGCGTAAAATTAGGTTTGTGCTTACCTCTTAAAAGTATTGCTACTCTTGAAGCTAGGCGACCTAAAGTTTGTCCTTCAGCATCAACTAAAACCCACTCCTTATTAACGGTAGCTTTGTTAGCAGAAACTGTTTTGTAGCTTAATGTGTCCACACTAATTTGATTTAATATTACGCTTCACAGCGTAAAAGATTATACATTCCTCTTCCGAAAAAGAGTTTGCAAATTTACGATAAACTATTTGATTACCAAACGTTGTGTAATATATTTTTGGTCTAGAAATCAGTAGTTTTAAAAAGTATTATCCTCTTTAATTTTTTGTAGCACGTTCCAAACGGTCATTAATAGATTTACCTAGTCCGTAATCAGGAAATTTTTCAGCAATAATAAGATCTAAATCTTGTTTATCTAATTGATGCATTGCATCGTAAAGATTGGTTGCTGCTTCTTCTAAGTTGCCGTTTTCAGAAAGTATAATTTGGGAAAAGATATGTCTATCGATTATTTTGTTTTGAAAAGCTAAAACTCCTGTTTTTTGTTTCTTATAATTCTGAAGCGTTTCCGAGATATCTTCGGATAAAATTAACTTGCACTTAGGTGCATAATGTTTTGACAACATGCCAGGAGCGTCAGGTTGATTGTTTTTTCTATTTTTTATTTGAATCTTACCTAACACGTTTTCAATAGCTTCAACAGAGGTTGAGCCTAATCTGTAAATAATTGGTTCATCATTTTCAAAGCCTACAATTGTAGATTCTATACCGCTCCTACAGGCACCACCATCTAAAACCATTTTAATTTTACCACCAAAATAATCCTCAACATGTTGTGCTGTTGTTGGGCTGATACTGCTAAACGGGTTCGCACTTGGAGCAGCTAAAGGAAAGTCTAGTTGGTCTAATAATTCTAGTGTTACAGGATGGTTTGGGATTCTTATTGCAACGGTATCTTTTCCAGCGGTAATTAACTCCGGAATCGTATTTTTCTTTTTTAATACCATCGTTAATGGTCCTGGCCAAAACGCCTCAGCTAGATTATTGGCCTTTTCGGAAATATCTTCAGCAATTGTAGATAAATAATTTACCGAAGAAATGTGAACAATCAGCGGATTGAAAAACGGACGTTGCTTTGTTTCAAAAATTGCTTTAATGGCTTTTTCTGAATAAATATTCCCAGCAAGACCATATACGGTCTCAGTGGGAATTGCTACAATTTCTTCTTCATTTAAAAGTGAAACAGCTTTAGAAATATCTTTTGAAATAATGCTCATTATATAAATGATAATTGCAAAATTACTTCAAAATCATTTAGCTTTAAGAATTCAGTCGTTTATTTTTCTTTTCCTGTTTCTGATTGTAAAGAGCAACACCAAGAATTACCATTTCTATTCCTAAAATGGCAAGTTTGGCTTTTTTACTTTTTGTAAATACGGTTGAAAGTCCTAATAGTTTTGTAATGATCATATTTTTATTTTATCAATTAATTATTAGGCGTTATCTCTTGGTTGATGAATCTCTCTGCGCTCTTTCTGTTGATGATTAATATCTCTACCATCAACTTCTTTCTTATTTATTGCAGTTTCGGCAATACTTGTTTCGTTATTTTCTTCTTTGTCGTTTTTTTTATCGTTTGTTCCCATGATATTTTAAATTTTGGTTTCACTTACAATTTAGGGCTAATCACTAATAATGTTTTGCTTAAAACAAAAAATGGTTGACTTATTTAAAAATCAACCATTATATATTTTAATGATTTTTGAAATCAATGCGCTTCCAACCAATTGTCACCAATATCCAAATCTACATCTAAAGGAACTGATAATTTATAAGCATTTTCCATTTCAGATTTTATAAGCTTTTTCATGTCTTCGAGTTCTGGTTTGTATATGTCAAAAACCAATTCATCATGGACCTGCAGCAGCATTTTAGATTTATAGTTACTGGATTTAAGTTTGTTAAAAATATTAATCATTGCGATTTTAATAATATCCGCAGCACTACCTTGTATTGGTGCGTTTACGGCATTTCGCTCAGCGGCACCACGTACCACAGCGTTTCTGGAATTAATATCTTTCAAATAGCGGCGACGACCCAAAACCGTTTGTACATAACCATTATCACGGGCAAAATCTACTTGCTCATGGATGAAGTTTCGTAGTTTTGGATAGGTTTGGTAGTATGTGTCAATGAGTTCCTTGGATTCTCCACGAGACAAGTCCGTTTGGTTACTTAGACCAAATGCCGAAACACCATAAATTATTCCAAAGTTTACAGTCTTTGCATTGCTACGTTGTTCACGAGTAACCTCAATAATAGGAACATTAAAAACTTTTGAAGCTGTTGAAGCGTGAATATCCTCACCATTTTGAAATGCTTCTATCATGGTTTCTTCTTCGCTTAATGCGGCAATGATTCTCAATTCAATTTGAGAATAATCCGCAGCTAATAATGTATAATCTTCATTTCTTGGCACAAACGCTTTTCTCACTTGACGACCACGCTCCGTTCTTATTGGGATGTTCTGTAAATTTGGATTGTTACTACTTAAACGGCCTGTCGCAGCAACGGTTTGCATATAGTCTGTGTGAACGCGACCTGTGCTTTCTTCAACTTGCAAAGGCAACGCATCAACATAAGTGCTTTTCAATTTTGCAAGTCCACGATAATCCAAAACTTGTTGAATAATCTCGTGGTCTTTGGCTAAATAACTTAACACATCTTCAGCTGTAGAATATTGACCGGTTTTGGTCTTTTTGGGCTTATCGACCAATTTCATTTTTTCAAATAAAATTACGCCTAACTGCTTTGGTGAAGCAATGTTAAATTCTTCTTCAGCAGCTTCGTAAATGCTTTTTTCAAGTTTAGCAATATCATTATTCAATTCTTCAGAAAGTGAGTTCAGAAAGTCTTTATCTAAGTTAATGCCTTCCAATTCCATATCTGCTAATACTCGCAATAATGGAATTTCCATCTCATCAAACAGTTTTTGTGTATTGGCTTCGCCGAGTTCTTTTTCAAAATGCTTTTTAAGTTGAAGAGTGATGTCTGCATCCTCAACCGCATATTCGGTTTGCTTTTCTAAATCCACATCTCGCATTGAAAGTTGATTTTTTCCTTTTTTGCCAATGAGTTCCGTGATGGAAACAGGTGTGTAGTTGAGGTATGTCTCTGCCAAAACATCCATATTGTGACGCATGTCTGGATTAATGAGGTAATGCGCCAACATGGTATCAAAGAGTTTACCTCGGACTTCAATATTGTATTTGGCTAAAACCTTGATGTCATATTTTAAATTCTGACCGATCTTCTCGATGTCTTCACTTTCAAAAAATGGTCTAAGAATTTCGATTAATTCTTGAGCTTCATTTTTATCCTCAGGAAAAGGAACATAAAAACCTTTGCCAGCTTCCCACGAAAAGGCGATTCCGACCAATTCGGCTGTTATTGGATTTAAGCCGGTCGTTTCCGTATCAAAACAAACCGAAGTTTGGTTCATCAAGTTTTTAAGAAATAATTTCGTTGCCATGCCTGACGCTACACTTTGGTAAAAATGTGAGGTGTTGGCTATGGTTTTTCTTTCAAATTCTGAAGCATTCTCTGGGTCTTTGTCACTGACCGTAGCCGAAGTGCCGAATAATGAGAATTGACCTGCACCTGCTGACTTCTTTTCTTTTAATGAAGCCGTCGGTTTTGGCTTTTCGGTTTTTGAAGTTGAATTTGATACCGATTCATCCTGAGGTGCAAACGTCTTTAAAAAATTATCGAGAAGTCTTCTAAATTCCAATTCCTGAAATATTTCTTTTACTTTTTCAACATCTGGATGGTCGAGTTCAAAATCCTTGGCATTGAATTCAACCGGAACATCAAGCATTATTGTAGCCAGTTTTTTTGAGAGTAAGCCAAGTTCTTTATTGGCTTCAATTTTTTCCTTCATTTTGCCTTTCAGCTGGTCAGTGTTTTCTAACAAACCTTCCATGCTGGCAAATTGCTTAATGAACTTTTTAGCTGTTTTTTCACCTACACCAGGCAGGCCTGGAATATTATCAGATGAATCTCCCATCATGCCCAAAAAATCAATGACCTGCATTGGCGTTTCCACCTCAAATTTTTTCTGAACCTCGGGAATTCCCCATGTTTCATAACCACCACCAAAAACTGGTCGGTACATAAAAATATTATCGGTAACCAATTGTGCAAAATCCTTGTCTGGTGTTACCATAAAGGTCTTATAACCTTCTTTCTCAGCTTGTCTGGAAAGTGTTCCAATAACATCATCTGCTTCAAAACCTTCTTTCACCATAATTGGAATATGCATTGCCTCTAGGATGTTGCAAATATGTGGAATTGCAGAAGTAATACCTTCTGGTGTCTCATCTCTATTTGCTTTATATTCCTCAAACATCTCAACACGGTCAACACTCCCTCCTTTATCAAAACAAACTGCTAAATGGTCTGGTCGCTCACGTTTAATGACATCTAGTAATGAGTTCATAAAACCCATAATAGCTGAGGTATCTTGGCCTTTAGAATTGATTCTAGGATTTTTGATAAAAGCGTAGTAACCGCGGAAAATAAGTGCGTAAGCATCGACAAGAAAGAGACGTTTTTGGTCTGACATGAATATTAGTTTTGAAGTTTATAAAACTACGAAACTTAAAATTCGAAATGAAGAAAGTGATTTTAAAATATAGAATAAAAAAAGCCGAAACAGACGTTTCGGCTTTTTATGATTAATAGCACATTAATTTTATTAGCAAAGCTTTACGGTTTTTACTTTAATATGTAAACTCTTACGGTAAGCCTTGATACTTATGATTTCGTTACTTTTCTTGTGGTTTAATTTTAAAACTTTCGCTTTCGTTTCAGCAGATATAGTAGCTTTTTTAGCTTCTGGCTGTTCTGTCTTTACAGTTTCAACTAAGTTAGTGTCATTTGTCGCAACTGTGGCTTCCTGAGCAAAACCTGCTAGAGAGAACGTTAAGAATGCGATAATGATTAAACCTTTTTTCATAATTGAAGCATATTTGTTTTAACTTCGAGTCAAAGAAACGGCGGATATTTAATGTGAATGAAATTTTTAGATGAAACAAGCCGATAATTAGATAAGTGACATCGGTTGGTAAAAAACATCGATGAAATACACAAAATGGATTGTCAGCCCAATAAAACCGTTGTTTTTAAATGTAAATAAGAGATGTAAATGTCTGAAATACATGTACATAACAATACTATCGATGAAATGCTATCAACACTTCAGCCAAACAGTCACAACAAATTATGGACTATATAGAAAATACATATAAAGAACTGTTTTTAAAACAACAGTCCAATCTTATAACGGTTGGGAAAACTAGTTACGATGAAAGAATAAAAATCTTAAACCGACTTAAAAAAGCAATTGAGGTCACTTACAGAAACGACATTCATAAAGCTTTAAAAGATGATTTGGGTAAGCCTAAATTAGAATCAGAGCTCACAGAAATCTATGCCATATTAGGTGATATAAAACACACCAAAACCTGTTTGCACAAATGGATGCGAAATCAAAAAGTGAGTACTCCTGTATCAATGTTGGGTTCAAGTTCATATATAAAATACGAGTCTAAAGGGGTTTGTCTAATAATTTCTCCTTGGAATTTCCCTTTCAACTTAACCTTTGGACCTTTGGTTTCGGCAATAGCGGCAGGAAATACCGCAATCATAAAACCTTCGGAAATGACGCCAAATTCCTCTGCTCTCATGGCAAAAATTGTGTCTGACGTTTTTAAAGATGATGAAGTAGCTCTAGTAGAAGGTGAAGTTGAGACGTCTACGGAACTATTGAAACTACCATTTAACCATATCTTTTTTACGGGTTCTCCCAAAGTTGGTAAAATAGTGATGGAAGCTGCATCAAAACATCTTACTTCAGTGACTTTAGAGCTTGGAGGAAAATCACCCACTGTAATCGACAAAACAGCAAATATCGACAAAGCAGCGAAAAAAATAATGTGGGGAAAATTCCTTAATGCCGGTCAGATTTGTATTTGCCCTGATTATGTGTTGATTGATCAATCGATAAAGTCAGAATTTATTCAAGCTTGTAAAAAATGGTTGCAACATTTCTTTCAAAATAATCCAAAAGACTCAAATTCCTATGGCAGAATTGTAACCGACAACCATTTTGAAAGGTTGAATAGCTATCTTGAAAATGCTCAAAAACTGAATGCTAAATTTGAAGTTGGAGGAAAGAGTGATGCCAGTTCAAAATATATTGAACCTACTATCATTTCAGATTTAAAACCTGAAGCAGCGCTTTTGGAAGAAGAAATTTTTGGCCCAATTTTACCTATTGTCACTTATGAGAGTTTGGATATGGCAATTAGTTATATCAATTCTAAAGAGCGACCGTTGGCTTTATATATTTTTAGCAAGAGTAAATCGAATACAGACAAAATCATAAATAATACAAGAGCAGGTGGAACTTGTATTAATAATACAATTATCCAATATACCAATCATAATTTACCTTTTGGTGGTATTAATAATAGTGGTATCGGTAAAAGTCACGGATTTTATGGATTTGAAGCTTTCAGCAATAAACGTGCAGTAATCAAGCAACATACATTTGGTGTAACAGAATTATTGTTTCCACCTTATACCGATTTTAAAGAGAAGTTGGCTCGGTTGACTATTAAATGGTTTTAAGCTTTGTTGTAAAAATCCACCTTTACATTTTTATTAGTACTATCTTCATAATTCATATAGGTAAAGCCTTCATGAATACAATAGGCACCAACATTACCTGCTTTATCCATGGCAATATAGGCGATTTGAAAGTCTTTATACCTATCGTTTTTAGATACAATTCGTTTAACAGCTTCCTCGCAAGCTTCTTGCGGACTCATACCATTTCGCATTAATTCGACAATCAGAAAACTGCCAACTGTTTTCATAACTTCTTCACCCATTCCTGTGGCAACTGCACCACCAATTTCGTTATCGATAAACAAACCCGAACCGATTATTGGCGAATCCCCAACACGACCTTTCATTTTATAGGATAAACCAGATGTTGTGCATGCTCCAGCAATATCTCCATCTTTATCGATGCAAAGCATTCCTATGGTATCGTGGTTTTCAATGTTGATTATGGGTTTATATTCTGGTGATTTTTTCCATTCTTCCCAGGCTTTTTTTGAATCTTCCGTGAGTAGGTTTTCTTTTTCAAAACCTTGAGAATAGGCAAATTCTTCAGCACCTTCTCCTGCTAACATAACGTGGGGTGTGTCTTCCATTACCTTTTTTGCCAATAAGGCTACATTTGTAATATTCTCAACACAAACTACTGCTCCGCAATCTCCATCGCTATCCATAACACATGCATCTAGTGTCACGTTACCTTCACGGTCGGGCGCACCCCCTTTGCCAACCGTTGTATTTTTGAGATTTTCTTCTTCGACTTCCACTCCTGCAATGGCAGCGTCTAAGGCTTTGGCGCCTTTTGCGAGTTCTTCACCAGCTTTGGCGTTGGCACGTACAAATCCCCAAGTGCAAATGGCTTTTGGAAGTGTGTTTTTAGTTGAAATCATATGATTAGACTTTTCAGTTTTATTTTCTTTACAATTTAAGGCTGAAGCACCAACAGCCAATCCAATGCCTGTTAATGAAGTATTTTTTATGAATTTACGTCGTTTCATCGAAAAGTTGATTGTACGTTTCCGCGAAGGCGGAAATCCTAAATTAATATTCCACTCCTTGTTTATCCAAAACCGTTTTAGTCCTAAACGCATAAAACAACAAATAAATAAAACAGCCTACAGCAATCCAATACGATGATTGAATCGTAAACACATCAGCCAATTTCCCTTGTACAGGCGGAATGATAGCTCCACCGAGAATCATCATAATTAAAAACGCCGAACCTTGAGACGTATATTTTCCGAGACCTGCAATACTCAAGGTAAAGATACAAGGCCACATAATTGAACAGAATAATCCTCCAGATAAAAAGGCGAAGAGTGCAACATTTCCAGATGAAAATAATCCAATAAGCATAGCAATGACACCTAATAAACTGAATACTTTGAGTGTTTGTACGGGATTGTCTTTTGCGATAAAAAATCCAGCAATCTGAACAGCAATGCAGATGGCGAAGAATAGAATTTCTTTACTGGAAAATTCATTGCCAGCGATGTAATTTACGGCAAGAATAACTCCGAATGCTACATAAGGTACCAAAATCAGCAATACTTTTTTCAAACCTTTACTTGGGTTAAAAACGGTTATGGCACCAACCCAACGGCCAATCATCAATCCGCCCCAATACATAGAAATATAAATACCGAGTTGCGAATCGTTCAATACAGGCAAACCTAATAAATTTGAACCTGTTCCATCAACATCTTGTTTTAAGAGTTCGCCCAAATTACTGCCTATGGTCACTTCCACACCAACGTACATAAAAATCGCGAGCATGCCCAACACCAATTGCGGATATTTCATGGCTCCCCAACCTTCAGGATTTTTTGAGGCACTGGAATTCGCCACAAAAACAGCTACAATTACGGCAAAAAGGGCTATAAACAATACAATTAATCGTGTGTTTTCTAAGGATTCCGAAGCAATTTCACCACCAGAATACGTACTGAAAATATAGCCAAAACAACCAATAATAACCACGGTTAAAAGCACCAGTAAATTTCGTGCTTTATTGGCTGGTTCAAAAACTGTTTCCGATTTGAGGGATGGTAATTTTTTTGAGAAGTAAAATAGGGCTGCTGCAACCAAAAACAATGCACCTACACCTAAATAAAGGGTTTGTACGGTTACTAATGAAATTTCGTTATTGGAAATCATAGATGCTAATTCATCTGTACTCCATGAGGCGGAACCGAATATCACCAAGCTTACCACGATGGGTCCAATGGTTGTTCCAAATGAGTTGATGCCTCCAGCTAAATTCAATCGATGTGACCCTGTTTTAGGGTCTCCTAGGGCAATGGCGAAGGGATTGGCTGCGGTTTGTTGCAATGAAAAACCCAATGCGACTATAAAATAAGCTATAAGTACTAAATAAAAAACACTTGTTTGACCCTGTTCAGCACCTGCTGTTGCAGGATACATGACGAATGCACCAATCGCTGATAACAGCAGACCATAAATAATTCCATTTTTGTAGCCCCAATTATTCATAATATCTTTTTTAATAGAACCAGACATTATAAATAGTAGTAGCGCTCCAATGTAATAAGCTCCATAAAACGCAAAATCCACCAATTGTGATTGAAATTGGTCTATGTTAAAATAGGTTTTACAAAAAGGAATAAATACGCCGTTTGATGCTGCTATAAATCCCCAAAAAAAGAAAACCGTGCATAAAGTCGCTAAGGCAGATTTGTTGTTTTGATTACTCATTTTATTAGTTGTTAGTTAGTTTAATTAATCGAAATTTCATCCACAAAAATCCAGCTTCTCCCATCCATTGGGTAACCCAAATGCCATTCGGGTAGCTCGCCTAATTTCTTGGCAATGATTTTTACGTATTTATATTCTGTTTTTGGAATTTTAAATTCTACAGTTTTAATTTCAAGTTCGCTATTACGTTTTGAAGCATCAATCTTTTGGGTTGATAGAGCGGAATAATTTTTACCGTCTTTTGAAACCAGACATTGCACTTCAGTAGGATAAAATATCCATGCGCCTTGGTCTTGTAGAAAGTTAACACTAACAGTAGAGATTTCTTTTTGAGAACCTAAATCCACAGTCGCCACCAAATCGGTATCATGATAACCTTGCCAGCTACCAGTTCTATAATTCTTCGTACTTCTAATCCCATCAATCAGTGCATCATTTCCGCCAGCGGAATACTGATTGGCAAACTCACTTTCTAAAGTAATGCTGAGGTTTGGGTCTATCTTATAAAATGGAGTTGTTAAGATCGGACTTTTTAAATCTCCCTTTTCTGAATACAACTTTACTTTTGCATCTTCTGAAATTTTAAAAGGTTCTTTATAAATTTCGAAATCTGCACCATTAACAGCATAGTAAATTTTTGCATCTTTTTCTGAAGTATTCAAAACCACTTCAGTTTCACCTCTAAAGGTAATATCTCCTTTTTCAATATATGGCGTAGGTAAGATGAGATGTTCGATAATTTCCGTTTTTGGCTCTTGGCCTTCTCGGCTTCCCCAAACTGCTGGATTGTCCGTCATTTTAAATTCCAATGTACCACCAGAAGCAATGTCATCGTGTGTTATAAAAGTAACGTCTAAATCCTTTCCATTTAGTTTTACGTATTCAACATACTTGTTTGTATCACTTACATTTTTGGCGATAATATTAAATTGTTTTCCATTTTCTAAATTAATAGTTGCTTTTTCAAACAAAGGTGTCCCGATAATGTATTCATTACTTCCAGGTGTTACCGAATAAAATCCCATTGAACTCAATACGTACCAAGCACTCATCTGCCCACAGTCTTCATTTCCAGAAACTCCATCAGGATCATTTTTATACAATTCAGTTAAAATCTGATGGACTTTTTCTTGAGTTTTATGTGGTTTATTCACAAAATTATAGAGGTAAGCCATATGATGACTAGGCTCATTTCCATGGGCATATTGCCCAATCAAACCTGTAATATCAGACTGGTCTCTACCCGAAGTTTCTGTCTTTGCCGAAAATAACTCGTCTAATTGTGCTTCCAATTGGTCTTTACCACCAAGCAAATCTATAAATCCTGAAACATCTTGTGGCACATAAAAACTGTACTGCCATGAATTGGCTTCAGTATAGTTAAAGTTGACTTCGTAAGGGTCAAAAGGTGCAAACCAGGTGTTCCTAAAACGACCTCGCATAAATTTCGTCTCTGGGTCAAACACATTTTTGTAATACTGCGCTCGTTGAATGTAGTTTTTATAATCTTCAGTTTTGCCCATATCTTTTGCCATTTGCGCAATGGTCCAATCGTCATAGGCATATTCCAAGGTTTTGGAAACGGATTCGCTTTCCTCGTCCACGGGAATAAAGCCATATTCTTTATAAGCTTCCAGCCCGAATTTATCTCGTGTTGCCGAATGTTTCATCGCCTCAAAAGCTTTGTCAATATCATAATTTCGAATACCCTTTAAATATGCATCTGCCACAACAGGAACAGCGTGATAACCAATCATACAATCCGTGTAATTTCCCGCCAAATCCCACATTGGCATAATGCCACCTTCATCATATTTTGCTAAAAACGTGTTGATGAAATGATTTGTTCTTTCTTGTTCAATAATCGTATAAAGCGGATGTGCAGCTCTGTAAGTGTCCCAAAGTGAGAATACCGTGTAATAATCAAAATCAGCATTATGAATTTCTAGGTCCATACCTCTATAGCGGCCATCCACATCTTGATAGCGATTTGGTGCAAGCATTGTATGGTATAATGCCGTGTAAAAGTTAGTTTTCTTATTCAATTCATCGCTTTCAATGACTATTTTTTCAAGCTGGGTTTCCCAATAGTCTTGAGCTTCTTTTTTAACGGTTTCAAAATCTTTGTTTCCGATTTCAGCTTCTAAATTTTCACGAGCACCTTTCTCGTCAACGGCTGAAATTCCTGTTTTTACAAGAATGGGTTCGTTATTGGGATTTTCAAAAAGTAGTACGGCTTTTTTACTTTCGAACTTATAATTTTTAGAAATAGCTGTGCCATCGTTGTCCTCGTAAACAATGTCTTTAATAGGATGCGAAAACTTAATATGGTAAAATAAACGCTGGTCTTTAGCCCAAGCCGAAGAATGTCTGAGGCCATTGATTTCATAGTCATTCAACTTGTTGATTTTATGGTCCAGAACCTTATCACGATGGTCCAAATCTAAAACCACATATTGATTTTCAACAGATGGAAATTGGTATTTATGAATGCCACTTCGCAAAGAAACCGTCAGTTCCACATCAATATTTGTCGAATCTAAATGCACTTTGTAATAGCCAGGTTCGGCAGTTTCATTCTCGTGAGAAAAGTACGCACGATACCCTTTTTTACCATCTGCACCATTATTAAAATTGGTTTCGTTGGTTGGCATCAACAACACATCACCATAATCGCTAATTCCTGTTCCGCTAAGATGTGTATGCGAAAAACCGTAAATATATTCGTCTGAATAATGATAGCCAGAGCATCCATCCCAACCTTCTAATCGTGTATCTGGACTCAGTTGCATCATCCCAAAAGGCAGCGTTGCACCAGGATACGTGTGGCCGTGACCACCAGTTCCGATGAATGTGTTGACGTAATTTATAAGTGGCTGGTCTTTTTCGGCAGGTGGAATTTCTGTTTTTTCTTCGCAACTAAAAAAGAGAGCGATGACAAGGAAAGCCGAAATAAGTTTAGGATTCTTCAAAAGATTGCTAATTTTAATGCAACTAATATACTAAAATGCATTTCAAGAAAATCGCCTTCATTTTACTTTTATCAAAGTTCATTTTTGGTTGTGTTGAATATGAAGTTGAAACAGCCAACGCATTACTAATTCCTGCGCCTGTAAATCAAGAATTTAGAGATGGTCAGTTTGTGTTATCATCTGAAACCACCATACATTTTGAAGATGAATTTAGTATTGCCGGAAATTTTCTTTCGGAATTTCTAAAACCAGGATTGAAAAGAGCAAAGGGAGTCGAAAACAGAATTAATTTTGTTAAGGATTCCGCCATTTCAAATCCTGAAGGCTATAGGATTGAAGTCAACCCAATACATATAGAAATCAGTGCTGCCACTGCTCAAGGCGCATTTTATGCAGTACAAAGTTTGAGGCAATTATTACCTGCCGAATTTGAAACAGGTAAATTTAAAGGGAAAGACATCGCTATATCAGCAACTATAATAAGGGATTATCCACAATTTCAATATAGAGGCATGCACTTGGATGTGTCTCGCCATATGTTTTCGGTAGAGTTCATTAAAAAATATATCGATGCCTTGGCTATGTTAAAAATGAACACCTTTCACTGGCACCTAACAGACGACCAAGGCTGGCGAATTGAGATTAAAAAATATCCAAAATTACAGGAAATTTCGGCTTATAGAGATGAAACGCTGATAGGTCATTATAGCGATCAACCACATCAATTTGATGGTAAGCGATATGGTGGATTTTACACTCAAGATGAAATTAAGGCTATTGTCGCTTATGCTAAAAAACGCTTTGTAACGGTAATCCCAGAAATTGAAATGCCAGGCCATGCACAAGCTGCTATTGCAGCTTATCCTGAGTTAGGCTGTACAGGTGAGCAAATTGAAGTTGCCACAAAATGGGGCGTTTTTGAGGATATTTATTGTCCGAATGAAAAGACGTTCACTTTTCTGGAAGACGTTTTAGATGAGGTTTTAGAATTGTTTCCAAGTACATACATTCATATTGGCGGCGACGAAGCACCAAAAACACGATGGAAAAATTGTGAGCACTGCCAAGCCTTAATTGAAACAGAAGGCCTAAAAGACGAACACGAATTGCAAAGTTATTTTATTACAAAAATGGAAAGCTTTTTGAATTCTAAAGGCCGACAAATCATCGGTTGGGATGAAATTCTAGAAGGTGGTCTTGCACCAAATGCCACGGTAATGTCTTGGAGAGGAATTAGTGGAGCAGTAGAAGCAGCAAAGGCTGGGCATAATGTTGTCATGACACCAACTTCGCACTGTTATTTCGATTATTACCAATCTGAAAATGAGGATGAACCTTTGGCCATTGGTGGCTTTTTGCCATTGGAAAAAGTGTATGGATTTAATCCCATTCCGGAAGAATTAACAGTAGAAGAATCAAAGTATGTATTGGGAGCCCAAGGCAATGTTTGGACAGAATATATGCCAACCGAAGACCAAGTGGAGTATATGGCTTTCCCAAGAATGCTTGCTATGAGCGAAGTTGTTTGGTCAAAACCCGAAAACAAAAACTACGAGGATTTTGTAGCACGATTAGAAAAGTTTCACAACCGATTGGACGCGTTGGATATCAATTATGCCAATCATTTATATAAGATTGACAGTTATATGGTTTCAAAAAATGATAGTGTTTTTTATGAACTTAAAACCTTAACTAAGGGCAAAACCATTCGTTATACTTTGGATGGTAGTGTGCCTGATTTAAATTCCAAAATTTATAAATCCCAATTACCAATTTTTGAAAGCACAACGATTAAAGCAGCAGTTTTTAAGGAGAATAAACAACTCGGAAAAACATTCACTCAAAGCATTAATTTTCATAAAGCTGTTGGAGCAAAAATCGCTATTGACAAAGCACCGCATAAAGCGTATTCTGGCAGTGGATCAGAAGGGTTGATTAACGGCATTAGGGGTAGTGATTCCCGTTATGGTGATAAAGAATGGTTGGGATTTTGGGGAGAGGATATTGAGATTACGATTGATTTGGGTGAGGAAAAGGAAATCAATTCCATTGAAACACGGTTTTATAACGGAAATGGGCAGTGGATTTATGCGCCTTTAGAAGTCGAAATCGAAGTTGAAGAAGAAATCGAAAAAATTAAGCTTCAAACTAATGATAAGAACATAGTTGAATTCAAACTTAAAAAAGAGCTGAAAGGAAAAACCATAAAATTGAGAATCCCAAACTACGGCACCATCCCAGAAGGAAAACAAGGTGCTGGCAATAAAGCTTGGACATTTATTGATGAGATAATTGTGAATTGATACGTCAGTTCGAGTGCCACGCCAAAAGCGTGGTGTATCGAGAACATTTAGAATTGCTTCTCGATACAATTCCGATAAAATCGAAATCACTCGAAGTGGCGAGACGATTGTCATTCCTGCGAAGGCAGGAATCCACTTTGAAATTGAAAATAATTAGATTCCTGCCTGCGCAGGAATGACAGTAACTATGAAACTAGAAATCTGCGCCAACTCATATCAATCGGCAAAAAATGCTCAACAAGCTGGAGCGCATCGCATAGAATTATGTCAGGAATTGAGTGTTGGAGGAATCACACCATCTTATGGATTATTAAAACAAGTCATAGATAATATAAACATTCCAGTATTAGTATTGATCCGGCCAAGAGGAGGAAACTTTGTGTATTCCAATGATGAATTTGAAATCATGAAGCATGATATTGAGATATGCAAAGAATTAGGTTGCGCCGGAATCGTGTCAGGTGTTTTAAAAGACGATAACAGTATAGATATTAAGAGAACAAAAGAATTGGTTGAACTATCTAAGCCATTGGATTTTACATTTCATCGTGCGTTCGATGAGGTTAAAAACCCAAGAGAAGCTTTAGAGCAACTCATTAGAATGGCAGTTAAAAGAATATTGACTTCTGGTCAGCAATCTACTGCTGAAGAAGGACTGGAATTGCTAAAGGAACTCAACGGAATCGCAAACGGAAGAATCACAATATTAGCAGGAGGAGGTGTAAATTCTGAAAATGCAATTAAATTTAAACAAGCTGGTTTAAAGGAAATTCATGCGTCAGCTTCAACGACAATAGAACAAGAAAATTCCATGTTTTCTAAACATTTAACCGTTTCGGACCCTCAAAAAATAAAAGCCATTTTAGATGCGATATAGTTTTCTATTTTTAATATTGGTTTGTTTTAGTTGTCAGCCTAATCATGATGTTCCTGTTACAATTGAGCTTAATGATAATTGGCAATTCAAAAAAACGACAGATTCGGTATGGCGCTCTGCAACCGTTCCTGGGAATGTGTTTTCAGATTTATTAGATCACGACCTTATTGAAGACCCATTCATTGGCAATAACGAAGAAAAAGTGCAGTGGGTTTCCGAAGCCGATTGGGAATACAAAACCACATTTTCTATTAACGAGGAAACCCTTCAAAAGAAAAATATAGCACTCAATTTTGGAGGTCTCGACACCTATGCTTCGGTGTTTTTGAATGATAGTTTAATTCTTAAAGCTAATAATGCCTTTAGAGCTTGGGACATAGATGTTAAATCGCTTCTTAAAGAAGACAATGAAATTCGAATCCTGTTTGATCATACTTCAAAATATGAAGAAACAGAAAAAGCAAAATTACCGTATGGGCTACCCGAAGGCAATCGCATTTTTACCCGAAAAGCACAGTTTCAGTACGGTTGGGATTGGGGACCGAAACTGAATACTAGCGGAATTTGGAGACCGATTAAATTGGTGGGTTGGAATGATTTTAGAATTGCAGATATCTATGTGAAACAAACCTCATTGAATAGTTCAAACTCTAACCTTTTAGCAGATATCAAAAAAATATCTAGTGTCGAATTAGATAAAAATCTCACATATATTATTTATGTAAACGGTATTAAAAACAAATCTTCAAGTGAAATATTTAAAGGTTACACTTGGGCTACAAATTTTCAAATCAAAAATCCAAAACGCTGGTGGCCACACAATCTTGGTAAACCATATTTATATGACATTAAACTAGTCGTCAAAGAAGGAGATAAAATCCTAGATAGCATATCGGTAAAAAAAGGATTGAGAACTATTGAGCTAATAACTGAAAAAGACAGCATAGGTGAATCCTTTTATTTCAAAGTCAATGATGTGCCAGTGTTTGCCAAAGGTGCGAATTACATTCCGCAACACAGTTTTCAAAATAAGGTCAAGGACGACGATTATGAGAAATTGTTGAGTGATGTCGTGGATGCCAATATGAATATGCTCAGGGTTTGGGGAGGAGGCATTTATGAAAATGATGTGTTTTATGACTTATGTGACGAAAAGGGCATCCTCGTTTGGCAAGATTTTATGTTTGCATGTGCCATGTATCTTGGTGATGATGACTTTTTAGGGAATGTGCAGCAAGAAGCAATTGACAATGTCAAAAGACTAAGAAACCACGCTTCAATTGCACTTTGGTGTGGCAATAACGAAAACTCAGAAGGTTGGCATCGTTGGGGCTGGCAAGCTGGTAGAAGTGAAGCCGAAAAAGAAGAGATTTGGAACAACTATTTAAAGGTCTTTGATTCTATTCTACCAAATACGGTTTCGCAATTAACCGATACGGATTATTGGGAAAGCTCGCCTAAATACGGCAGAGGAAATCCAAAATACAAAACCGAAGGTGATGCACACGATTGGTGGATTTGGCACGATGGCTATCCTTTTGAGCATCTCGAAGAAAACGTTCCTCGTTTTATGAGCGAGTTTGGGTTTCAGTCGTTTCCGAGTTATGAAACGATACGATATATTAATCAAAGTGATTCGATTGAAATAAGTTCTGAAGGTTTTAAAAACCATCAAAAACATTCCAGAGGATTTCAAATTATAGAAGACTATATGCAACGCGATTTTCCAGTTCCTGAAAATCCTGAGGATTATGTTTACGTGAGTCAGCTGTTGCAAGCTTACGGCATCACAAAAGGTATTGAAGCGCAACGTAGAGCAAAGCCTTATAATATGGGAACACTATATTGGCAACTCAACGATTGCTGGCCAGCAGTATCATGGAGTAGTATTGATTTTTTAGGCCATTGGAAAGCGTTACATTACAAAGCTAAACGTAGTTTTGAGAATGTTTTGATTTCTTCAAAAGTTGAAAATAATACTTTGAAAACATGGATTGTAAATGATGATTTAGAATCAAAACAAGGAACACTTTCACTACAATTATTGGATTTTAATGGTAACGTGATTTGGGAAGATTCAAAAGAAGTTACGGCAAATCCCACTTCAAGCGAAATAATGTATCAACTTGATTTAAATACGGTTCAAATCAACAAAAGCGAAACGGTCTTAATTTCAAATTTCAATAATCAATCTTCCAGATTCTACTTTGTAAAACCAAAGGACTTAAAACTGAAACAAGGAGAAATTCAAAAGAAAGTCACCAAAACTGATGATGGTTTTAATATAGAATTTTCAAGTAAAACCCTTCAAAAAGATGTGTTTCTTTTCACAACAACAAATGGTCGTTTTTCGGATAATTTTTTCGACTTGTTGCCTAACCAATCAAAAGCTATTGAATTTTATACAGAAATTAAGGATTCGGTTAATTTTAGAATCAAGAGCATTAACAATTTAATAAGATAGTTTGTAGTTTCGTTCACTAAATTTGCACCTTAAATTCCATTTATGACACGCTGGATAATTTTTGCAATCGTTTATATTTTGCTTACGCTTTATGGTTTTCAAGCTATAAAAACGATAACAAAACACTCTTGGATACACTATTTTTATATAGGTGTGGCCATAATTGTTGCGGGTAATTTTATCTATCAATTTACTGGAGCATCAGAAGGACGTGTGTTGAGTCCGATTAAAAGTTATGCTTTTGGTTTTCTACTGTCGTTTATGGCACTTAATTTGGTTTTGGTTCCCATACTATTTTTAGAAGATATCATTCGAGGTGTGTTTGGTGTTTATGATAGGTTTATAGCAAAACGCGAGGTATTTTATATACCAGAAAGACGAAAATTTGTAAGTCAGATTGCTTTGGGCTTAGCCGCCATTCCGTTTACATCTTTGTTATACGGTATGTATAAAGGAAAATACAATTTTAGAGTATTAAAATATACGCTTCATTTTGAAGATCTGCCACAAGCTTTCGACGGTTACCGAATCACACAAATCAGTGATATACATTCAGGAAGTTTTGATAATAAAGCGAAAATTGAATATGCTGTTGATTTGGTGAACGAGCAACAATCCGATGTACTATTGTTTACAGGTGATATGGTAAATAATAAGGCTACGGAAATGCTACCTTGGAAGAAAACTTTTGAAAGGTTAAAAGCCAAAGACGGAAAATTTTCCGTGCTCGGTAATCACGATTATGGCGATTATGTAGATTGGCCTTCAAAAGAAGAAAAAGCTCAAAATCTTGAAGATTTAAAATTGATTCAAAAAGAAATTGGTTTCGATTTGTTGTTGAATGAAAGTCGCTATCTAGAAAAAAATGGAGAGCGCATCGCTTTGGTAGGTGTTGAAAACTGGGGAAAAGGTGGTTTCAAAAAATCAGGTGACTTAAAGAAAGCGGCAGAAAATATTGATCCTAAGGATTTTAAAATATTAATGAGCCACGACCCAAGCCATTGGGATGAGGTGGTGATACAAGATGACTATCATTACCATTTGACATTAAGCGGTCATACACACGGTATGCAATTCGGCATAGAAATTCCGGGTTGGATCAAATGGAGTCCGGTAAAATGGCGTTATAAACATTGGGCAGGTATTTATGAGGAATTGGGACAAACTATTAACGTTAACAGAGGATTTGGCTATTTAGGTTATCCTGGACGTGTGGGTATTTGGCCAGAAATTACGGTCATAGAACTCAAAAGAGGTAAAAAAGAAGCATAATTACTTACAATTGCTTATTTTTATAATGGTAGTTACAAACCAGATAGGTTTTTAATAAAAAAATTTACATGGATTTGTAAAACACGTTTGATTAAAAATACAACGTATGTCAAAATTTGGGGAATTAATAGATGTCGATATTCCTGTACTATTAGACTTCTACACGGAATCGAATGATCAATCCATAGCTATGCATCCCGTACTTAGAGATGTTGCAGCCGCCCTAGGCGATAAAGCAAAAGTTATAAAAATAGATGTAGATAAAAATAAGGATTTGGCCGAAGCACTTCGAGTGAAGGGTCTGCCAACACTAATTATCTACAAAAATGGTGAAATGAAATGGAGACATAGTGGTGAGCAGGATGCTGATACGCTTATTGACATTATTCAAGAGTATGTCTAATTCCTGCGGTAGCAGGAATCCTATAAATTGTTTTTAAAATGATGAGCATTTAAACTTTTGAACTCAAATCCTCTTTCATTATAATATTCTAAAACTTTCGGTAAAGTATATTTTAAACTTCGTGATGCTTTTAAACTATCATGAAACACAACGATACTACCCTCCTTGGCAGCTGAGGTTACGTTTTCCAGACAAGATTTTTCACTAACTGTTTTATCCCAATCGTAGGAAAGTACATCCCATAATATGATGCGATATCCCAACTCCATTATTTTTTTACTCTGGTTGCTTTTAAATTTGCCATAGGGAGGACGAAAAAGGTTTGTGATTGAAGAATTACGATTAATGAATAGGGAATTCATCAAATCTTGCGATTTAACAACATCTTCAACATAATTTTTGGTCTTATGTTTCCAACCTTTTAAATGGTTGTAGGTATGATTACCAACCGTATGTCCTTCATCTATGATTTTTTGAAAAATAGCGGGATGCTTTTCGATATTATTACCAATACAGAAAAAAGTGGCTTTAGCATTATAACTTTTTAAATTGTCTAAAACCCATTCAGTAATTTCAGGTGTTGGACCATCGTCAAAGGTCAGATATAGTTCTTTTTTATCTGTGTTGATGTTCCATACAAAGTTAGGGAAGAGTGTCTTTACAAACCCAGGTGTCTTTGCCGGAATAATTTGCATCTATGTCTATTGTTCAGGTGAAATGTTAGCACTATCATTAATAAAATCGTTGATATCCAAATCATCTGGTACTATCGTTTCCTCTGGTTCTGGCTGACCCAATAATCGATCGAACAAACTTAAATAGTCATTGAATTTTTTGGTTTCTTCTAAGGCAAATTCCTTGTCGTCATAAATCACTAATACATCAACTAGAGCACGATAGCGTTGAATGTCTAGATAAATTTCCTCAATATATTCATTCTGATTTTTCAAAGACATACTGCTGAAGTAAACCAGGTTTTCTTGATATTTCTTGGACACATCCTTAAAAAGTTGGCGACCTTTTTCAACTTTACCTATTTCATAATATGCACTGATGTATGGCTCTAATAATGTGTAATATCCAAACTTATCCACAGGCATTTTTTCCATTGCTAGGTCAGCGATTTCTTCAGCTTTATCTAATTGGTCGTTGTTAATAAGTTGCTCAATTAATCGTGCTAAATTACCTCTGTAAGTAATGCCATTGCGTCTAGTTTCAATATCGTGATAGATATCTTCATCAGTTCCGCCCCAATCCCATTCAATTACTTTTTCGTACATCAAATCTGCATCAACACGTCCCATATCGTAAGGGTTAGCTCTATCTACAGGTGTTTTTATAGGTACTAATTTATAGCACATACCGTCTAACTGTAAATAGTCTTTGAGCCAAATATAATCCTCATTTCCAAATGCTCCACCTGTGAAGTAAATTGGACGTTCCCAATTATTATTAGCAAGGATATCTAGCATTAATAAGCGGTTTTTATATATGTAATTGCTAGTAATTGTAGCATAAATGTTATCCTCAATTTTATCCGCATCCTCTGGTTTAACAATACCATTTTGTAACACTTTTTCTTTATTAACTGGAATGCTTATGTTTTTTGTAGGAAAGTAATTAGAATTTAACAGTCCACTTGGATAACCTCTTGGATCCTCTCCACTTTTTTCAACTACAAATTTAAATTTGGTGTTAGGCTTATCGCTCGTGATAAAATCCATAAACGACCCGATATCTAAGGTGTCATTGGCGATTTTCTCATTTATTTCACGATAAATAATAAAATCTCTTGTGCCATCTCTGTATTGCTCATGTGTAAGTTGAGATGGAATAGGGTCGCTCTCATAAGCTTTACGCTTCATTTGGTCAATATACCAAGCTGTTTGAAATAAGCTAGTGTTCACCACGCGGACATCGGTTCTTACACCTTCAATTTCTTGTAAATACCACAAAGGAAAAGAGTCGTTGTCTCCAATAGTAAACAATATGGCATTAGGTGCACAAGACTCTAAATATTTACGGGCCATGGCATTTGCCGTGTATTTTCCTGAACGATCGTGGTCGTCCCAATTGTTTGCTGCCAAAACACCAGGCACAATTATTATGCAGGCCAGTGTAATGGCTGGTGCTAATAATTTTGATTTTATATTAGATTTGAGAAGGTCGTAAATGGCATACACTCCAAAACCAATAAATATTGAGAATACATAAAATGAACCCACTACGGAATAGTCACGCTCACGAGGTTCAAAAGGCCTGACATTGGTGTAAAACTGAATAGCTAAACCCGTTAGTAAAAAGAAAACCACTAGTACCCAAAAGCGTTTTTTATCGGCTTTTAGTAAAAAGAAAAATCCAACAAGCCCCAATAGTAATGGCAGAAAATAATAAGTATTGCGAGCTTTGTTTTCCTTTGCGTCTGTTGGAAGGTTATCTTGGGTTACTCCTATGTGTAATTCATCTATAAAATTAATTCCTGAAATCCAATTGCCATTAAAATCGTCATACTTACCTTGGATGTCATTTTGTCTTCCGGCGAAATTCCACATAAAATAACGCCAATACATATACCCAAATTGATACTGAAACATATAGGCCAAATTGTCTATAAATGAAGGTTTTTCTACCTCAAAATATTGCTGTCCATAACGTCTCAAAAATTGGTCGTAGTCTTCGTAATCAATTTCGCCATTGGCAACACGCATTCTAAAATCAGAGATTATTTTATCGAATCTCCTTTTTTCTTGAACAGAATATTGACTGGCCTGCTCTTCAGTGAGTCCAGCGTTAAGGGCCTCTCTATAGGCATTGTTTTGAAAATTTGGATCTAGTTTAAAATCTATAAGACCAGTAAACATCATATAATTTTCGGCATGCTCAGTACTCCACATTCTAGGCAACAGGGAAGCATGCTCGTGGTTGTAATTTTGCTTACTGTTTTCCCAATCGTTTAGAATAACGTATTTCCCTAATTCTTCGTCTCTTTCGTAGTTTTTCTTATCGTCAACATAGGGATTGTCCTCGTCTTGACCCGAATAGACTTCGGTAAACTGTGGGCCGTAAAACAAATGGGTTTCTGGATATTGTTCTAAGTTGTAATAAGCCAAAAGTTCACGTGCATCAGAAGGATCATTTTCATTAATAATCACATGTGCGTTAGCTCTTATTGGCAACATCATCCATGATGAAAAACCAATAAAAATAAACATTAAACTAAGGACTAAAGTGTTGATATGTTTATAGTTCTTCTTACGTGTATAATTAAGGCCAAAATAAAACAAAGCAATTACTAACAAGCCTGCTATGATTGTTCCGGAATTAAACGGCAACCCGATGGAATTTACAAAAAACACTTCTAAATAACCAAATAGTTTTAAGGTAGATGGCAATAAAAGTTTAAATATGAAAAGTAGAATAGCAGCTGAAGCTATGTTGGCAATTATAAAGTTCTTAACCGTGATTTCTTTGTAGTTCTTAAAATAATAAATGAGACCAATTGCAGGAATTGTTAGCAGTCCCATAAAGTGAACACCAAAAGATAAACCAATAACAAAAGCAATTAAAATAAGCCATCGATTGCCTCGTGGCTTATGCATATCTTGTTCCCAACGCAACGCGAGATAGAACATAATCGCCATAATTAATGTTGCCATGGCATAAACTTCGGTTTCGACCGCATTAAACCAAAATGAGTCTGTAAATGTAAATGCTAAACAGCCAACCAACGCACTTCCTAGAATAGCGTACGCTTTATTTACATTTGAATCTTTTTTGTACTTCACCATTTTAATAAGTAGTAAGGTGATGGTCCAAAACATAAACAGAATGGTAAATGCACTGGCTACGGCACTCATCATGTTCATCATCATGCCAATATATTCCTTGTTGCCAAAAGTAAAGATTGAAAAGAAAGCACCTAACATCTGAAAAAGTGGAGCTCCAGGTGGGTGGCCAACTTGTAATTTTGAAGATGTTAGAATATATTCCCCAGCATCCCAGTAACTTACAGTTGGTTCAACTGTTAGCGCATATGTGATTAGTGCTATCACAAAAACAAACCATCCCAAGATGGTATTCCACTTCTTAAAGTTAAAATCTGCCATGAAAACCTTGTATAATAATGCTGGCGAATTTACTAATTATTACGATAACGCCTAAGTTTTTAAGTTAACGTTAAGTAATTTCAATTATTTTGCTATTTTTTTTTGTCGAAATAAAAGTTTGTTCTAAATTTGCACTCTCAATTTTTAGAGATTGGCCTATGGTGTAACTGGTAACACGTTGGTTTTTGGTACCAAAGAGTCTAGGTTCGAGACCTAGTGGGCCAACAAAAAAAATCCCTTTCATTAACTTGATTGGGATTTTTAATTTTAATATTTTGATGGTTGTGTCAATACGATCATGTTGAGCGAAGTCAACGTGATGCCTAATGCGCCAATAGAATTTGTAATCCTTGTTTTTTAAGAATGAGGATTTTTTTATGCATAGGATATAAGTTTAAATTTTAAAGGTAATAACTGGGCGGGACGCATGGTTCACAAGGTCTTCACTGATACTACTGTTAAAAAAGTGGGCAATTCCTTGTCGTCCATGTGTGCTTATACCAATTAAATCTGCATCAATTTCCGAAGAAAAATTAAGGATACCTTGCTCCACACTTAGATCGTTGTGGATGGTAATGGTATAATTTTTAAAATCCTGTCCTGAAATAAAATCGTTAATCCTCGCCATTGCATCGTAACTTGTGAGAAAGTTATTGGCAGTGTTCACCATAAGTAAGTGAATTTTTGAACCAAACATTTTAGCAAATTTCACCGCTTGCAAATAGGTTTCTTTATTATCATTTTGAAAATCCGAGGCAAATACAAATTTTGAAATATCAAAAGTCTTATGCTCATTTTTAATAACTAGAACTGGTACATCTGATGTCCGTACGACCTTTTCAGCATTAGAACCAATAAACATTTCCTTTAATCCAGAAGCACCGTGTGAGCCCATCACAATTAAATCAATATCAAATTCCTTGCAAGTTTCTTTGATCTCATTAAAAGTGATATCTGCTTTTACGGTTTCGTGAACTGTAATGCCTTCGAGAAAATCACTAGACATTAAATCCTCAAATCTTTTGTGTGCCAATTTCATAAAAAATAAAGCTTCGGGCACGTCGCTATGCGCATTTATCGGGTCTATCTGCTGCATTGGTATTTCCATCATGTGCAACAAATAGATTTCTGCATTATGCTTTTTAGCGAGCATTGCGGCAACTTTTAAGGCGTTGTCTGCTTGTTCTGAGAAATCAGTCGGGACTAAAATTTTATGCATGTTTATAGATTTTGAGATTGCCTATTAAAGTTAATAAAATAATTCCACTTTAGTAAGCTTGGGAGAATAAATTAAAATGTTGTATATTTGCACCGTTGTTTACGAAAATTAAATAGACGAGGGGACTAAAAGTCCCCTCTTTTTATACTAAAAAATGTTAAGGAATACAGTAGAGGATTTATTGCAGAAAGCACTGGATGAAAGACCAGATTTGTTTCTTATAGATTTTAGCTTTTCACCAGATAATGCTATCAAAATTATAATCGACGGAGATAAAGGAGTTTTGGTAGAAGATTGCATTTTTATAAGCAGAGCCATTGAGCATAATATCGATCGGGATGAGCATGATTTTTCTCTCGAAGTTTTGTCCTCAGGTGCCACTACACCATTGGTTTTGCCAAGGCAGTATAACAAGCACATTGGTAGAGATATGGAGGTAAAAACCAATGATGGAGAAAATTTAGAAGGAAAGCTTGGCGAGGTAACAGAAGATGGTGTTGTTTTAAAGTGGAAAACTAGAGAGCCAAAACCAGTAGGTAAGGGAAAAGTAACAGTAAATAAGGAAGTCGCAGTGGCTTTTAACAATATTAAAGAAGCAAAAGTTAAAATTAAATTTTAATTCATATCAATTATGGAAAATGTAGCGTTAATTGAGTCATTTTCGGAATTTAAAGACGATAAGTTAATAGATAGAGTCACCCTAATGGCGATTCTCGAAGATGTGTTGCGTAGTGCATTAAAGAAAAAATACGGTGATGATGATAACTTTGATATTATCATCAATCCAGATAAAGGTGATTTGGAGATTTGGAGAAACAGAATCGTTGTTGCAGACGGTGAGGTGGAAGAACCGAACCAAGAGATAGCGTTATCTGAAGCACAAAAAATTGAACCAGATTTTGAGGTAGGAGAAGACGTTGCAGAAGAAGTAAAATTGATAGATTTAGGAAGGCGTTCAATTTTAGCATTGAGACAAAACCTAATTTCTAAAATTCATGAACACGACAATACAAACATATACAAGCACTTTAAGGAATTAGAAGGCGAAATTTATACGGCCGAAGTTCATCATATTCGTCATAGAGCAATCATTCTTTTGGACGATGATGGTAATGAAATCATCCTCCCGAAGGACAGGCAAATTCCTTCAGATTTTTTCCGTAAAGGTGAAAATGTAAGAGGTATTATTGAAAGTGTAGAATTAAAAGGAAGTAAGCCGGCAATCATCATGTCCAGAACATCACCTTTATTCTTGGAAAAATTATTTGAACAGGAAATTCCCGAGGTTTTTGATGGGTTAATTACTGTTAAGAAGGTAGTGCGTATACCGGGAGAAAAAGCAAAAGTAGCAGTAGATTCTTACGATGATAGAATTGACCCTGTTGGAGCTTGTGTTGGTATGAAGGGATCGCGTATCCACGGAATAGTTCGTGAGTTAGGTAATGAAAATATTGATGTGATTAATTACACCAATAATATTCAACTATTTGTAACTAGAGCATTAAGTCCAGCACGTGTCACTTCGTTAAAATTAGATGAAGAGAATATGCGTGCAGAGGTACTGCTAAAACCAGAAGAAGTTTCAAAAGCCATTGGTAGAGGAGGTCACAATATTCGTTTGGCTGGTCAACTAACAGGTTATGAAATTGATGTCTTTAGAGAAGGTGCAGAGGAAGATGTAGAATTAAAGGAATTCTCAGATGAGATTGAAGGTTGGGTAATTGAAGAATTTAGCAAAGCTGGTCTTGACACTGCAAAAAGTATCTTGGAGCAGGATGTTGTAGATTTGGTGAAACGTACTGATTTAGAAGAAGAAACAATTTTAGATGTTATAAGAATTCTTAGAGAAGAATTTGAAGAATAATAATACCTAAATCAAATTTTCAATATGATTTTCAGTCATCATTTTGAAGTTGAATAGGTATCACATATATTTAAGTTATATTACAGGCAATTTATGGCTCAAACAAGAATAAATAAAGTATTAAGGGAATTAAATATTTCTCTCGATCGTGCAGTAGATTTTTTAGAATCCAAAGGCATAGAGATAGAGAAAAGTCCCAATACAAAAATTTCGCAAGACGTTTACGATACGCTATCTGATGAATTTCAGACAGATGCATCTAAGCGTGAAAAAGCGCAAGAAGTCAGCGAGGCGAAACTCAAGGAAAAAGAAGAACTTCGTGAGCAGCGTGAACGTGAAATTGAAGAGAAGCAAAAAAGAGACGCTAAAAGAGAAGCAGTTGTTAAGGCTAAAGCTGAATTAAGTGGACCTAAACAGGTTGGTAAAATTGAGCTTGATAAAGAAAAGCCAAAAGCTGAAGAAAAAGAAGTCACCAAGCCAGTAGTAGAAGACAAAAAAGAAGCTAAGACTGAACCTAAAGCTGAAACGCCCGTAAAAAAGAAGCCAGAAACCAAAATTGAAGAAGAAACAAAAAAGGTTGAAAGCAGAAAAGAAAAATTAGCTAAGGAAGATGACGATGGAGGGCCAGCAGAAGCAACTTTAAAAACTCAGTACAAAAAACTTTCTGGTCCAAAACCAGTTGGTGAAAAAATCGATCTTTCAAAATTTAAGAAACCTAAGAAAAAGAAAGACGAAAAAACTGACACAGATAATAAGAACAAGCGTAAAAGACGTCGTATTAGTAAAGGTGGTGCCGACGCAGGAAAATCTGGATCAGGTAACGATAATAGACGTGGTGGCGGAAATAGAGGACGAGGTCCTGCTCGAGGTCGTACAGTAAAAGAAGAACCAAGCGAGGAAGATGTTCAAAAGCAAATCCGCGAAACTTTAGAAAAGCTTCAAGGTAAATCTAATAAAGGTAAAGGCGCGAAGTATCGTAGAGAAAAGCGAGACCAACATCGTCAGCAAACAGAAATTGATCAAGAGATTGCAGCGGCAGAAAGTAAAACGCTTAAGGTTACAGAATTTGTAACAGTTAGTGAGGTGGCTACCTTAATGGATGTTGGTGTAACTCAAGTTATATCGGCATGTATGTCTTTGGGTATGATGGTAACTATGAATCAGCGTCTCGATGCAGAAACCTTAGCTATTGTTGCAGAAGAATTTGGATATGACGTGGAATTTATTAAAGCAGATATCGAAGAGTCATTCGAAGAAGCTGATGACGATCCAAAAGATTTAGAACCACGTGCTCCAATTGTAACAGTGATGGGTCACGTAGACCATGGTAAAACTTCATTACTGGATTATATTCGTGAAGAAAACGTTATTGCTGGTGAATCAGGAGGTATTACTCAGCACATTGGTGCTTATGGAGTGGAATTAGAGAACGGTCAAAAAATTGCATTCTTAGATACACCTGGTCACGAGGCCTTTACGGCAATGCGTGCACGTGGTGCGCAAGTTACGGATATTGCTATTATTGTTGTGGCCGCAGATGATGCTATAATGCCACAAACTAAGGAGGCCATATCGCATGCTCAAGCAGCAGGAGTACCTATTGTATTCGCTATTAATAAAATAGATAAGCCAGATGCCAACCCAGAAAAGGTAAAAGAGGGGCTGGCAGGCATGAACCTTTTAGTAGAAGATTGGGGAGGTAAAATTCAATCCCATGATATTTCTGCAAAAGTTGGAACTGGCATTAAAGAATTATTAGAAAAAGTATTGCTAGAAGCAGAATTATTAGAACTGAAAGCAAATCCAAATAAAGCAGCAAGCGGAACGGTTGTCGAGGCTTATTTAGATAAAGGTAGAGGTTACGTTTCTACTATTTTAGTTCAAGCAGGTACATTAAAAGTAGGTGATTACGTTTTGGCCGGGAAAAATAGCGGTAAGGTAAAAGCCATGCAAGATGAGCGAGGAAACGATGTAAAATCAGCTGGTCCAGCTACACCAGTATCTATTCTTGGTTTGGATGGTGCACCTCAAGCTGGTGATAAGTTCAATGTATTTGAAGACGAACGTGAAGCTAAACAAATTGCGACTAAACGTACACAATTACAACGTGAGCAATCGGTTAGAACGCAAAGACATATTACACTTGATGAGATTGGAAGACGTATCGCCTTAGGTGACTTCCAAGAATTGAATATTATTCTTAAAGGTGATGTGGATGGTTCTGTGGAGGCATTAACAGATTCTTTCCAGAAATTATCTACGGAAGAAATTCAAGTAAACATCATTCATAAAGGTGTTGGTGCAATTACTGAAAGCGACGTGTTATTAGCGACAGCTTCAGATGCAATTATCGTAGGATTTAATGTAAGACCAGTTGGTAATGCAAGAATGATTGCTGATAAAGAGGAAATTGATATCAGAACTTATTCAATTATCTATGCAGCTATCAACGATCTTAAAGACGCGATGGAAGGCATGTTATCTCCAGAAGTTAAGGAAGAGGTAACGGGTACAGCCGAAATCAGGGAAATATTTAAAGTTTCAAAAATCGGTAATATTGCAGGATGTATGGTAATGAGTGGTAAAATCTTTAGGAATTCGGGAATACGAATTATTAGAGACGGTGTAGTGGTGCATACAGGAGAACTTGCTGCATTAAAGCGCTTTAAAGACGATGTGAAAGAGGTTTCTAAAGGCTACGATTGTGGTATGCAAATTAAAGGTTACAATGATATCGCAATAGGTGATGTGATTGAAGCATTCCAAGAAGTTGAGGTAAAGAAAAAATTAAAATAGAAATGTTTTAAAATTATAATAGACCTGCTAGATGTTCACTGAATTCTAGCAGGTTTTTTTTGTGTTTTGATCAATAGAAAAGTGGTGTCGCAAAACCCGAAATATTTATATTATCAATCTGCCAAACGATTTGGAGAGGGGCTTCTCGATAGACGCTCTTGTCTAATGATTTTATTGGCTGAAGCAAAATTAAGCGGAAGGACTGCGGTTTTACCTAAATTTGTATTAGGTGCTCAACACAACCAAGGTAGTTTGGTAGAAAGCTACCTTATTGATGAGTATCTCAGCATCGATAATTTAAATGTCCCTTATATTTTAGAAGAAAACTTTTTTAAAATTTATAATGATGTTGATACAAATGATGTTCTAAAAATAAACGACCATCCATTCAACTACGATTCTCCCGTAAAAATAGTGATACGAATTTTAGCCACTGATAACTTCTGGAATCTTAAGAAAACTTATGATACCTTTAAGCTAGCGAAACTCTATCATGGTGTTGGGGTTAAGTTCGTCATACCTATGGTCGAAGCTCCGGTTAAAGTAAAACGCATTGGTGATGAGATATTAAATAGTTTAGAAAGGCCAACTATAGGCTTGCATTTGAGAAGGGGTGATAGGCTTAATAAGAAACTCCGAGAGAGTATGAGTCAAAGTATCATCATAAAAAAAATGAAAGATTTCGATTACAATTCTGTTTTTTACTGCACCAACGATAAAAATTATAAAATTGATCAAACAAAGTTTCATTCACACCATGAGTTTAGTCATTTACTAGAATCCATTACAGATAATTATTTACTTTTTGCTATAGAAATGTATGTGGTAGATAACTGTGATATATCAATAAGAACTTTTAATGACTCATCTCCATTTTATAATATAAAAGATACAACTGAAAAAAACTATGCCATTTCTAACTATAGCATGCATAGCTCAAGCAACAGGTTCAAAAAAATCCCTTTACGATTCGTTAAATGTTATTATGAAGATATTACAACAGATAAAAGAAAAGCATTTGTAAGACGTCGACCTTTCTTGCCGTTATTGATCAAAGTAATTAAGTGGAAACTAAAACTAATGTAGCACTTTTAATGTTACTAATTATGCGATTTAGGCTGAAAGATTATCGCATTCATATATTTCCTTTTTATTTTGGCCCAAGCTCTATCAGCTTCTAAACGTGTGGCAAAATTTCCTACCCAAACCTTATAATTCGGTGTATTCCAAACAATATCCACTGGCCACTCACTATAAGAATCCAAAAAATTCGCTTTAGCACTTTGCGCCTTATCGGGATCGATGCTTTGATAAACTTGAATTTTATAAATATCAGACGTTTTTATGTCTTTCTTAAATTCTAATAATTTATCAATATCGCTATCTTGGATAATTTTAACTTCACCTTTCTGTGCGTTTAGAGTTAAGCTGAAAAAGAAAACTACTAAGGCTAAATATGTGGTTTTTAAGGTCATGTTTCTGAGTTTAATTACAAAGGTATGTTATTCAACGATATTGTGCGAAAAATGTTATTTAGAATTGGTATAAATTAGTTATTAACAGTTCTGTAACATTTCTAAAATCGACTTTATATCTTACTTTTGCATGAGTTTTTACAAACATCTTTTTTTACATTTTTAATGAAAAAATCGTACCAAAGTTTAGAAGATAATTCAACTCATAATATGAAACAGGTGATCTACCGAAAATTAGCCTCAAATATTCTTCATTTAGGTCTTATTTTATTATTCGCGTTTTCAACCTCACTTACAGCTCAAGAAGGCGATCCAACTAACGGAAAGTCGCTTTTTAACACTAATTGTGCTTCTTGTCATAAGTTAGATAACAAAATGACTGGTCCTGCATTGCGTAATGTAGAATCTAGGCTTGCTGAAGAAGAGGGATTGGATAGAGAGTGGCTGAATTCTTGGATTAGAAATAGTGCTGCCATGATTAAATCTGGTGATGCTTATGCTAATAAAATTTACGAAGAGTACAACCAGACTGCCATGACGGCATTCCCAACGTTGACCGATCAGGATATTACTGATATTTTGGCCTACACGGCTCAGCCAAAAGCTGAACCTGTTGTTGCTGAAGGACCTGCTGTTAATGGTGGAGGTGGCACAGGTGGTGCTTCAAATAATCTAATCTTAGGCGCATTGGCACTTTTGTTTGCCTTGTTAGCTGGAGCCTTAATTTTGGTAAATCGCACATTAAATCGATTTGCGGAAGAAAAAGGTGTCGATAGACCAATTAAAGAAAAAGGAACTCCGATATGGAAAGCGTTTGTACAGAACCAATTCTTGGTTTTAGTGACTTCAATTTTCCTTTTATTGGCAAGTGCTTATTTTGTATATGGTTATTTAATGCAGGTTGGGGTCGACCAAGGTTACGAGCCTGTACAACCAATTCATTACTCACATAGAATTCATGCGGGCACAAATGCAATAGATTGTAAATACTGCCACTCATCAGCTAGAGTTAGTAAGCATTCCGGGATTCCATCACTCAATATTTGTATGAATTGCCATAAGTCAATCGGTCAAGTAGCAGATGAGGTGCAAGCAGAGGGACTTAATGAATATGGTGTAGATTACAACGCAGAGATTCAAAAATTATATAAAGCAGTGGGCTGGGATGTTGCAGAACAACAATATACTGGAAAAACACAACCAGTTGAATGGATAAGGATACACAACCTGCCTGATTTTGCATATTTCAATCATTCGCAGCATGTTTCTGTTGCAGGTGTAGAGTGTCAAACCTGTCACGGACCAGTTGAGGAAATGGAAATAATGTATCAACATTCATCTTTGACTATGGGTTGGTGTATCAATTGCCATAGGGAAACAAATGTTAAAGTACAGGATAACGAATATTATACTAAAATTCACGAAGAGCTATCCAAAAAATATGGTGTAGATCAGTTAACGGCTGCACAGATGGGTGGATTAGAATGTGGAAAATGTCATTATTAAAAATTAAAGAATTAAGATAGACGGATTGCGACAGTTTAAGGCAAACGAAATCGTAAAACGTAAATCAAAAATCATAAATTAACACTATGTCATCAAACAAGAAATACTGGAAAAGTGTTGAAGAGCTAAACGAAACTAGCTCTATTGTTGAGACGCTTCAACAGAATGAGTTTGTACAGGAAATTCCGACAGACGAATTTTTAGGAGATAAGGAGTCTTTAGAGTCTTCATCTACCACGCGTCGTGATTTCTTAAAGTACGTTGGTTTTAGTACGGCGGCTGCATCGTTGGCTGCTTGCGAAGGACCAGTGACTAAATCTATTCCTTACGTAGTTCAGCCGACAGAAATTATTCCAGGTGTTGCAAATTACTACGCAACAACTATTGCAGATGGCTATGACTTTGCAAGTGTACTTGTAAAAACACGAGAAGGACGACCGATTAAAATTGAGCATAATTCCGATTCTAAAACAAGCGGAATGGCAAATGCAAGAGTAAATGCTTCAGTTTTAGGTTTATACGACAATCTTAGAGTCAAGGGTCCAATGAAAGGCGAAGACGTCATTTCATGGGATACTTTTATGTCTGAAACCACCTCAAAATTAAATGGACTTAATGGAAAGCAGATTGTACTTCTAACGGCTTCAATGCCAAGTCCATCAACAGATCGATTAATAGCAGATTTCAAATCCAAATTTGGTAATGTACGTCACGTTGCCTACGATGCGATCTCAGAATCTGCTACTTTAGATGCCTACCAAGCCAAGTATGGTGTTAGAGGCATGGCAAACTATGATTTTTCAAAAGCCATGACCATTGTTTCCGTCGGTGCAGATTTCTTAGGAGATTGGCAAAGTGGTGGCTATGATTCAGGTTATTCAAAAAATCGTATACCGGCAAACGGAAAAATGTCCAAGCATATCCAGTTTGAATCTAATATGTCCTTAACAGGTGCTAATGCAGATCAACGTGTGCCAATGACACCTAGTCAGCAACGTTTGGCTTTGGCTAAGCTATACAGCTATGTTGTTGGTGTTGCCTTACCTGGTGATTTGCCAGAAGGATTGGACAAAATGGTTAGAGATGCGGCGAAAGCATTGAGTAAGGCGGGTAGTAATGGTGTTGTGGTATCTGGTATTCAAGACGTAAATGCACAAACTACGGTTTTAGAAATCAATGAACATTTAAAAAGTAAGGCATTTGATCCTAAAACCACTGTAAAAACAAGACAAGGTAATGATCAAGCAGTAATGCAATTAGTTGCCGATATGAAAGCTGGTCGTGTTGGTGCGCTGATAATGAATGGTGTGAACCCGATGTATACTTTGCCAAATGCTTCAGATTTTGAAGAAGGTTTAAAGAAAACAGAATTGTCAGTTGCGTTTTCGATGAAGCAAGATGAAACATCAACCAATTGCCAATATATTGCAGCAACTCCTCATAATTTAGAATCTTGGGGTGATTTCGAATTTAAGTCGGGTCATTATTCGATGATGCAACCAACTATTCGTCCGTTGTTTAATACGAAACAATTCCAGGAAGTTCTTATGGGCTGGACAGGAAATTCTGGTACATACAGAGATTATATAAAATCTACTTGGACTCAAGGTGTTTTAGGAGGAGCTTCATTCAATAAAGCCATTCAAGATGGTGTGTTTATTTCTGGAGCTGTTAATAATTCAGCATCTACGACTAACACTAGTACTACTTCAGAAAGTGAGGATAAAACTTTTGTTGGTGGAGTTATTGATGATGTGGCTCAAGGTCTAGGTTTGAAGAATGAAGAAGAAAATACTACAGACAATCTTTATGCACAACCAACAGTATTAACTGGTGGTACTGCGGCAAGAGCTTTAGGAAATTCTGCAAAGTCTGAAGGTTTAGAACTTTCTTTATATGCTAAGGTAGGTATGGGTGATGGTCAACAAGCCAACAATCCTTGGTTGCAAGAGTTTCCAGATCCAATCACAAGAACCACTTGGGACAACTACTTAACAGTGTCACAAGCTGATGCTGATAGACTTGGTTTAACAAATGAAAATGTCGCAAATGGAGGGTTAAACGGAAGTTATGCCAACGTAACAGTAAATGGTGTAACTGTTGAAAATGTACCAGTAATAATTCAGCCAGGACAAGCAAAAGGTTCAGTAGGCATGGCATTTGGTTACGGTCGCACAGCAAAGGGTATTAAAGAAGAAATGAAAACTGGGGTTAATGCATATCCATTGTATCAGAATTTCAGTACTACCCAGAATGTAAGTGTTAGTAAGGCTTCAGGTGTACATGAATTTGCTTGCGTCCAATTGCATAATACTTTGATGGGTCGTGGAGATATCATTAAAGAAACTAGTCTAGAAATTTTCAATACAAAGGATAAACATGTTTGGAATAAAGTTCCAGAAGTTTCCTTAAATCATATAGAAACACCAGTAACCTCTCCAGAGGTAGATTTATGGGATGGGTTTGACCGTTCAGTTGGTCATCATTTCAATTTATCTATTGACTTAAATGCGTGTACAGGTTGTGGTGCTTGTGTGATTGCTTGTCATGCAGAAAATAATGTTCCTGTTGTAGGTAAGTCCGAAATGAGACGAAGTAGAGATATGCACTGGTTGCGTATTGATAGATATTATTCATCCGAGGATTCGTTTGAAGGAGATAATGAAAAGAAAGAAAACATTTCTGGTTTAGGTAGCTCATTGAGCGAGTTTGGTGAGATGGAAAATCCTGCCGATAATCCTCAAGTAGCATTTCAGCCGGTGATGTGTCAACATTGTAACCATGCACCTTGTGAAACAGTTTGTCCTGTTGCTGCGACGGCACACGGTCGTCAAGGTCAAAACCACATGGCTTACAACCGTTGTGTAGGTACAAGATATTGTGCGAACAACTGTCCTTATAAAGTACGTCGTTTCAACTGGTTCTTATACAATAAGAATGATGAATTTGATTACTTTATGAATGATGATTTAGGACGAATGGTATTAAACCCAGATGTGACAGTGCGTTCTCGTGGTGTCATGGAAAAATGTTCTATGTGTATTCAAAAAACACAAAAAACAATTCTTGATGCAAAGCGTGATGGACGTTTGGTTAAGGATGGTGAATTCCAAACAGCTTGTTCTGCAGCATGTGGAAATGGTGCTATGGTATTTGGGGATATCAATGACAAAGACAGTAAAATTGCTGAATTAAAAGAAAATGATCGTATGTATCACTTATTAGAAAGCGTCGGCACAAAACCAAACGTGATCTATCAAACAAAAGTGAGAAACACATCGAAAGCATAAATTTAAATTAAAGAATTAACTAGATAATTATGGCGTCTCATTACGAAGCACCTATTAGAAGACCTTTAGTCACTGGAGAAAAATCGTATCACGATGTTACCGTCGATGTAGCAAGGCCAGTCGAGGGCAAAGCAAATAAAGCATGGTGGATTGTGTTCAGTATTGCTTTAGTAGCATTCCTTTGGGGAATAGGGTGTATTATTTATACCATATCTACAGGTATTGGAGTTTGGGGTCTTAATAAGACTGTAAACTGGGCTTGGGATATTACTAACTTCGTTTGGTGGGTTGGTATTGGTCACGCAGGAACTTTGATTTCTGCAGTACTGTTACTTTTCCGTCAAAAATGGAGAATGGCAATTAACCGTTCTGCTGAGGCGATGACCATTTTCTCGGTAGTGCAAGCAGGTTTATTCCCGATTATTCACATGGGTCGTCCGTGGTTGGCATACTGGGTATTACCAATTCCAAACCAATTTGGGTCTTTATGGGTAAACTTTAATTCACCATTACTTTGGGATGTTTTCGCGATTTCAACATATTTATCGGTTTCATTAGTATTCTGGTGGACAGGTTTATTGCCAGATTTTGCAATGATTAGAGATAGAGCAGTAAGACCATTTCAAAAGAAAATTTATTCATTAATTAGTTTTGGTTGGTCAGGTAGAGCAAAGGATTGGCAACGTTTTGAAGAGGTATCTTTAGTACTTGCAGGTTTAGCGACTCCGCTTGTATTATCTGTACATACTATTGTATCCTTTGACTTCGCAACGTCTGTTATTCCAGGTTGGCATACCACGATTTTCCCACCTTACTTTGTTGCAGGTGCGATTTTCTCGGGATTTGCAATGGTAAACACTCTTCTTATCATTATGAGAAAAGTGTGTAATTTAGAAGATTATATTACTGTACAACACATAGAATTAATGAACATTGTAATTATGATTACTGGTTCTATTGTTGGTGTAGCTTATATCACTGAGCTATTTATTGCATGGTACTCTGGTGTGGAATATGAACAATACGCATTCTTAAATAGAGCTACGGGTCCTTATTGGTGGGCATATTGGGCAATGATGACATGTAATGTGTTCTCCCCACAATTTATGTGGTTCAAAAAACTAAGAACAAGTATTATGTTTTCATTCTTTATTTCAATAGTTGTAAACATTGGAATGTGGTTTGAGCGTTTTGTAATTATTGTGACTTCTTTGCATAGAGATTATTTACCATCATCGTGGACAATGTTTTCACCAACATTTGTAGATATTGGAATTTTTATCGGAACTATCGGTTTCTTCTTTGTATTATTCTTATTGTATTCGCGTACATTCCCAGTAATAGCACAAGCAGAGGTGAAAACGATTTTGAAATCATCAGGTGAGCGTTACAAGCGTATTAGAGAAAGTGGTGAAACACTTGTAGGCACAGGTGCAGATGCAAGAACCTCTAACCTAAAATTGGTTGAAGATACTACAGAGCCAAAACCGCTTCAAGATGATCAAGAAAAATTAGGTAATTTGTTAGAAGGTATTGGAAGATTTGATCCCGAAATGCAAACACCGGATGACCTAAAAGTTATAAGTGGTATTGGACCAAAAATGGAAAAGGTACTTAATACCTTAGGTATTTACACTTACGCACAAGTGAGTAAAATGACAAAGAGAGAATATGACTTGTTAGACGAAATTACAGGTTCTTTTCCAGGAAGAGCAGAGCGTGATGATTGGTCCGGACAAGCTAAAAAATTATTAAACAATTAATATAGTCTATGGAAGCTTCAAAAGTAATTCATGCTATTTATACAGACGATGATGTATTGATGTCTGCCGTTAAAAAGGTAAAGTCAGAAAAGCATCATATCGAAGAAATATATACACCTTTTCCGGTTCATGGACTAGACAAGGCAATGGGATTAGCACCAACACGTATCGCTATTACATCATTTATGTATGGTTGTGTAGGACTAACAGTAGCCATTGTAATGATGAATTTTATAATGATTAAAGACTGGCCACAAGATATTGGTGGTAAACCAAGCTTTAGTTATATAGAAAATATGCCAGCTTTTGTGCCGATTATGTTTGAGCTGACTGTATTTTTTGCGGCTCACTTAATGGTTATTACATTTTATCTAAGAAGTAGAATGTGGCCATTTAAGAAAGCTGAAAACCCAGACCCTAGAACAACAGATGATCATTTCTTAATGGAGATTGCCATTCATGACAATCAAGCCACGTTAGAAGAATTATTAAAGGAAACAGGGGCTGTAGAAATTAATATTATCGATAAAGAAGATGCACATTAACATGAAAGCGACACTAAAAATATCAGTAGTATTAGTCATACTATTATCTCTAGTAGCCTGTAATAAAAGTTCTAGTCGAAACTACCAGTACATGCCAAATATGTACGAGTCTGTAGGTTATGAGGCTTATCAAGAAGCAAATGTACAAGTGGGAGATGTAGAAATCTTTGAGAACAATATGGAAGCTCGTCTTCCTGCAGAAGGTACAATTCCAAGAGGGAATTTTATGCCTTATGAAATTGAAGATACTAATGAGGGTTATGAGTTGGCAAAATCAACTTTAACAAACCCATTGGGACCACCAATAGATTTGGATTCACCTGAAGTAGATTCTACACATGTAGATTCTGACTTAAGCACGATAAGAATAGATTACGCCAAAGGAGGACCATTGTACTCTATATATTGTGCTATCTGTCATGGTGCCAAAGGAGATGGGCAAGGTAAGTTGGTACAAGGTGAAAAAATCTTAGGAGTTCCTAGCTATGATGATGTTGGTAGAGCAATTACCACAGGGAGTATTTACCACGTTATTTATTACGGTAAAAATACTATGGGCTCTTATGCTAACCAATTGAATGAAGAAGAGCGTTGGCAAGTAGTTGCTTATGTTGAAAAACTAAAGGCAGATTTAGAAAAGAAATAGATTTAGATAAAGATTATATAAATGGAATATAAAATTTCAAATCGATTAAAAATTGGTGCTATTGTCTTAATGGTCCTCGGAGCATTAGGTATGGGTTACGGTTTTTTAGACGCTCATCATTATGAGACTGAAGAAGATGTAAGAGAATTACTCGCTAGCGAATCTCATGGTGGAGGTCACGGATCCGACGAGCATGGAGAAGAAACTCATGGTGAATCTCACGAAGAGACTTCAACTTATACAAGTGAGAGTCATGACGATGAACACGCTGAATCTACACTACATGTTGAAGAAGTCGATGGTCATGAATTAATGAGTGAGGATGACGGGACTTTAAGTCAAGGCGCTGCACATGCAGAAGAAGGACATAAAATGAGCCATGAAGAGCACGTACTACATCAAATCCATAACAGACCTTGGTCTGCGATGTATGTTGCAGCATTTTTCTTTTTTATGATTGCATTAGGAGTTTTGGCTTTTTATGCCATTCAATATGCAGCTCAAGCAGGTTGGTCGCCAGTATTGTTTAGGGTTATGGAAGGTATAACATCTTATGTGTTGCCTGGTGGAATATTAGTTTTATTGATTGCATTTTTAGCTGATAAGCACATATTTATATGGATGGATCCTGAGGTCGTGGCTCATGATGCCTTAATACAAGGAAAATCGGGTTGGTTAAATAAAACCGGATTCATGATAAGAGGTTTTATATTTTTAGGTGGCTGGTTCGCTTACAGATATTTTTCTAGAAAATTCTCTATCGCTCAAGATAATGCTGATGTTAATGACAACAGAAACTTTAAAAAGAACTTCAGAATTTCTGCGGCATTCTTAGTATTTTATATTTATACTGAATCAATGATGTCATGGGATTGGATTATGAGTGTAGATCCACACTGGTTCAGTACCTTATTTGGTTGGTATGTATTTGCTAGTATGTTTGTAAGTGGTATCACTGTTATTGCAATGGTAACTATATTCTTAAAATCAAAAGGTTTATTGGAGTTTGTTAATGATAGCCATATTCATGATTTAGCCAAATTCATGTTCGGTATTAGTATTTTCTGGACTTACCTTTGGTTCTCACAGTTTATGCTAATTTGGTACTCGAACATTCCAGAAGAAGTTACCTATTTCGTAACACGTATTGAAGATTATAAATTACCGTTTTTTGGTATGGTAGCTATGAATTTTATATTTCCATTGTTACTATTGATGAATAGTGATTATAAGCGTATTCCATGGTTTGTTGTTATGGCTGGTATTGTCATTCTTTGTGGGCATTACATAGATGTCTTTAATATGATTATGCCTGCAACTGTTGGTGATAGATGGTTTATTGGAATTCCAGAAATAGGTTCGATATTATTTTTTGGTGGATTATTTTTGCTAGTCGTATTTACGTCACTTGGCAAATATCCGCTATTGGCAAAAGGAAATCCTTTTATTAAGGAAAGTGAACATTTCCATTATTAATTATTAAAAAAGAACAGAAACGATAATGACTGCTTTATTAACGATTATAATTGTACTCTTTGTAGCAATTGCCTTATGGCAAATGGTAAAGATTTTTGATTTGGCTCAAGCTGGATCTGGCTCATCCAACAATCAAGTTGCGACGGATAAGGACAATAAGATAAATGGATATTTGATGCTAGGGTTTTTAGTGTTTATTTACGCTATAACCATCGCTAGTTTTATGTACTTGGGTGATTTACCTTTAGTATCTAATTCAGCTTCAGAACACGGTTCAGGACTAGATAATTTAATGATCATTTCTATGATTGTGATCTTTTTCGTTCAGACTGTAACTCAATTTCTACTGCATTATTTTGCATATAAGTATAGAGGAGAAAAAGGTAAAAAGGCGCTCTTTTATGCGGATAACAATACATTAGAAGCTATCTGGACAATTATTCCGGTTATTGTATTGGCTGGTTTAATAATCTATGGTCTCTTTACTTGGAACGATATTATGAATATCGATGTTGAAGAAGACGATCCTATGATTGTTGAATTATACGCACAACAATTCAACTGGAAAGCGAGATACGGAGGTGATGATAATACCTTAGGCCAAGCTAACGTTAGATTAATTGACTTAGACAAAGCCAATATTTTAGGTTTGGATGAAGAAGATCCAAACGCACAAGATGATATTATCGTAACGGAACTGCACTTACCAGCAGGAAGACCGGTATTGTTTAAGATGCGTTCACAGGATGTACTACATTCTGCTTACATGCCACATTTTAGAGCACAGATGAACTGTGTACCAGGTATGGTAACTCAATTTGGATTTACACCTACAGTAACTACTGAAGAAATGCGTCAAAATCCAGATATTCAGCAGAAGGTCATCAATATTAACGAACTGCGAAGAGAGAGAAGTGCTGAAATAATTGAATCAGGACAGGATTTGGTTTATGAATTCGATTATCTATTGCTATGTAACAAGATTTGTGGAAAGTCACATTACAACATGCAAATGAAAATTATAGTTGAAACTCAAGAAGAGTTCGACGCTTGGATGAAAGAGCAAAAGACCTTTGCTAATACATTGATTAAGTAAAAACATTGTTTTAAGAAAAGAAAAGAGATTATGTCAGCAACAGCAGAAAACCACGTTCACGACGATCACGAAGTACACCACCACAAAGAAACCTTTGTGACCAAATATATTTTTAGTCAAGATCATAAAATGATCGCTAAACAGTACTTGTTAACTGGTGTAATTTTTATGGGTATTATAGGCATCTTAATGTCTTTAATGATTAGAATGCAAATTGCATGGCCAGAACAGCCGAATGTAATTTTTGAAGCCTTATTAGGCAAATGGGCACCTGATGGTGTCATGGATGCTGATATTTATTTAGCATTAGTAACTATACACGGTACCTTAATGGTATTCTTCGTTCTTACGGCAGGATTAAGTGGTACCTTTAGTAACTTACTTATACCTTTGCAAATTGGGGCACGAGATATGGCTTCAGGATTTCTTAATATGGTTTCATATTGGTTATTCTTTATTTCGTGTGTTATAATGATAATGTCCTTTTTTGTTGAAGCGGGTCCTGCAGCAGCAGGTTGGACTATTTATCCACCACTTTCAGCGCTGCCTATGGCCCAACCAGGTTCTGGTATGGGAATGACGCTTTGGCTTGTATCAATGGCTATATTTATTGCTTCTTCATTATTGGGTTCATTAAATTATATAGTTACTGTAATAAATTTAAGAACAAAAGGTATGTCGATGACAAGATTGCCACTAACGATTTGGGCATTCTTTGTAACCGCTGTAATTGGTGTAATCTCTTTCCCTGTATTATTATCAGCTGCATTGCTTTTAATAATGGATAGAAGTTTTGGTACCTCTTTCTTCTTATCGGATATATTCATTCAAGGTGAAGTATTGCATTATCAAGGTGGTTCTCCTGTTTTATTTGAGCATTTATTTTGGTTCTTAGGACACCCTGAAGTATATATTGTATTACTGCCAGCGTTGGGTATTACCTCAGAAATTATTGCAACCAATTCGCGTAAACCAATCTTTGGTTACAGAGCAATGGTAGCTTCGATTTTAGCGATTGCATTTTTATCTACAATTGTTTGGGGACACCACATGTTTATTTCTGGTATGAATCCGTTCCTTGGCTCAGTGTTTACATTTACAACATTATTGATTGCAATACCATCTGCGGTAAAAGCCTTCAACTATATTACGACGCTTTGGAAGGGTAATCTGCAATTAAATCCAGCGATGCTATTTTCAATTGGTTTGGTTTCGACATTTATAACTGGTGGTTTAACAGGAATTATTCTTGGAGATAGCGCTTTAGATATCAACGTACACGATACATATTTCGTAGTGGCACACTTCCATTTAGTAATGGGTATATCGGCACTTTACGGAGTATTTGCTGGAATTTACCATTGGTTCCCAAGAATGTTTGGACGAATGATGAACAAAAATCTCGGTTATTTACATTTCTGGGTTACGGCAATTTGCGCCTACGGAGTATTTTTCCCAATGCACTTTATAGGTATGGCAGGTTTACCAAGACGTTATTACACCAATTCTAATTTTCCATTATTTGATGATACAACTAATGCACAAATGGTAATAACCATATTTGCTTTGGTTGGTGGACTTGTACAACTTGTCTTTTTATACAATTTCTTAAGTAGTATTTTCTACGGAAAAAAAGCAGAACAGAACCCATGGAAATCAAACACTTTAGAATGGACAGCACCTGTAAAACATATTCACGGTAACTGGCCAGGCCCTTTACCAACTGTTTACAGATGGCCATATGATTATAGTAAACCAGGACACGAAGAAGATTTTGTACCTCAAAACGTACCTTTATACGAAGGTGAAGAGGAACTACAGCATTAATACATTCCTACACACGTAAGAATCTAGTAATAATTTTATTAAAAGACCTTTGGAAGCCTTAATTCTTCTAAGGGTCTTTTTCTTTATATTTGCTTTAAACGGTACTTGTTTTAGTTTCCATTTTATAAGGTGTACATAAACTTGAGGTTTAAATAATAACAAAATACTTCCGCTTTTGCAGGAAATAAACATGAACGAAAACCTAGACCCAACAAACGAAAATTTTAGTCCTGAGGAACTAGATGTTGAAAGGAAGTTAAGGCCTCTCACTTTTGATGACTTTACAGGCCAAGACCAAGTCTTAGAAAATCTATTAGTATTTGTTCAGGCAGCCAATTTAAGAGAGGAAGCTCTGGATCATACTTTATTTCATGGCCCACCAGGATTAGGTAAGACAACATTGGCACATATTTTAGCAAATGAATTGGATGTTGGTATTAAAGTCACTTCAGGACCTGTATTGGACAAACCAGGTGATTTAGCTGGTTTACTTACCAACCTTGAAGATAGAGATGTCTTATTTATTGATGAAATCCATCGGTTAAGTCCAATTGTTGAAGAGTATCTATATTCAGCAATGGAAGACTATAAAATCGATATCATGATTGAGTCGGGACCCAATGCAAGAACGGTTCAAATCAATCTAAATCCGTTTACGCTAGTTGGTGCAACAACACGTTCAGGATTATTGACAGCACCCATGCGTGCGCGATTTGGTATCAGTAGTCGACTTCAATATTATAAAACCGATTTGTTAACAACGATTGTTCAACGTAGCTCTTCAATATTAAACGTACCGATTTCTATGGAAGCTGCTATAGAAATTGCAGGACGAAGTAGAGGTACACCGCGTATCGCTAATGCTCTCCTACGACGAGTACGTGATTTCGCCCAAATTAAAGGCGATGGTAACATTGATATTAAAATTGCAAAATTCGCGCTTGAAGCGCTAAATGTAGACGCTCACGGTTTGGACGAAATGGATAATAAAATACTATCTACAATCATAGATAAATTTAAAGGAGGACCGGTAGGTTTAACCACATTGGCAACTGCAGTTAGCGAAAGTTCAGAAACGATTGAAGAGGTGTACGAACCCTTTTTAATACAGCAAGGTTTTATAATGCGTACACCACGAGGTCGCGAAGTTACTGAACAGGCTTATAGACACTTAGGTAAGATTAAAGGCTCTACTCAAGGTGGGCTTTTTTAGATTTTAACTTTTTTTTAGGTATTTGGTCTAATTCTCAGCACTTTGTTTATGAAGATTTCTAAATTTGAATCCCAAGCAAAGCTTTTAAATCATGAAATTCCTACCAAAAACTGCAGTATTTTTTATTGCGATATTGTGTTGCACCTCTTGTAATACTGATAGAGACAACTATTCTGATATTTCTAACCAAATAGAACTCGAGAATCGATTGATTGAATTATACGGTTCAAAAACCGAATTGATTCAACCAGCTTCAGATGATTATTTTTCAATTCCCAACGATCTCAATAATCCTATTACGTCTGCAAAAGTAGACTTAGGTAAATTTTTATATCACGAAACGAGTCTTGGTTCAAATGCCCGGATGGATGAAGGTATGTATACCTATTCTTGCGCAAGTTGTCATCACGCAGATGCTGGTTTTCAGAGTGGAATTTTACAAGGAATAGGTGAAGGCGGTTTAGGCTTTGGAATTCATGGAGAAGGCAGGATTAAAAATAGTAATTATGCCGAAGCTGATTTAGATGTGCAACCTATTAGAAGTCCGAGCGTTTTAAATGTTGCGTATCAAGATGTGATGTTATGGAATGGCCAGTTTGGAGCAACAGGAACCAATCAAGGTACGGAATCTCAATGGACCGTTGGGACACCTAAGGAAGTGAATAATCTTGGTTTTGAAGGCGTTGAAATACAAGCCATTGCCGGTTTGGATGTTCACAGGCTAATTATTGATACGGATGAAATTATCAATTCAGATTACAAAGTACTTTTCGATGCAGCATTTCCAGAGGTAAATGAAGCAGAACGTTATACTAAAGTAACAGCAGGATTGGCTATTGCAGCTTATGAGCGTACGTTATTACCAAACCAAGCACCGTTTCAAAACTGGTTAAGAGGTGATGATAATGCAATGAGCGATAATGAAATAGAAGGAGCCAAAATTTTCTTTGATAAGGGAAAATGTTACACCTGCCATTCTGGTCCTGGACTCAACGGTATGGATTTTCATGCACTGGGAATGAACGATTTGGCTGGTGCAGAAGTGCTGACCATCGTAGACGAAGCCACTAAAAAAGGTCGAGGTGGATTTACAGGAAATGCTGAAGATGACTATAAATTTAAAACACCACAATTATATAATTTAAAGGATGTTGGTTTTTTTGGTCACGGTGGAAGTTTCAACACAATCAAAGATATTGTTGAATATAAAAATGAAGCCATTGCTGAAAATGGAACTGTACCACAGGATAAATTGTCCACTCAATTTTTACCACTCAATTTAACGGAAACGGAAATAAACCAATTGGTAGCATTTTTAGAAACATCTCTGTACGATAATAATTTGCAAAGATATGTACCAGAATCCTTGCCTTCTGGTTACTGTTTTCCAAACGCTGATAGTATGTCTTCTTCAGATTTGGGATGTAATTAAAAACAAAATTGTAGTTTAGTTCTTTTAAACTACAATTGAATACAGCAAAACATACACAACTTATAAAAGCCGAAGCCAAACGCCTTGGCTTTTTATCGTGTGGTATCAGCAAGGCTGAATTTTTGGAGGATGAGGCACCTCGCCTCGAAAGGTGGCTAGAAAAAAATATGCATGGAGAAATGCGTTACATGGAAAACCATTTTGATAAGCGCTTGGACCCAACTTTACTTGTCGAAGGCTCCAAAAGTGTTGTGTCGTTATTACTGAATTATTTCCCTTCAGAAACTCAAAATGAGGATTCTTATAAACTATCCAAATATGCTTACGGCACCGACTATCACTTCGTAATTAAGGACAAGCTAAAATCGCTTTTACATTTTATTCAAGACGAAATCGGTGAGGTTCATGGACGTGCATTTGTAGATTCTGCGCCAGTATTGGACAAAGCATGGGCAGCAAAATCTGGCTTAGGTTGGATAGGGAAACATTCCAACTTATTAACACAACAAGTAGGTTCATTCTACTTTATTGCTGAATTGATTATAGATTTAGAATTGGACTGCGACACACCAGTTACAGACCATTGCGGTACTTGCACAGCTTGTATAGATGCCTGCCCAACTGATGCAATCACCGAGCCTTATGTGGTTGATGGCAGCAAATGTATCTCATATTTTACTATAGAACTTAAAGAGAATATTCCAACGGAATTCAAAGGCCAATTTAACGACTGGATGTTTGGATGCGATATTTGCCAGGACGTTTGTCCATGGAACCGGTTTAGTAAACCACATTCCGAACCTCTTTTCAATCCACATCCTGAAGTTTTGAACATGTCTAAAAAGGACTGGGTGGAAATCACAGAAGACACCTTTAAAAAAGTGTTTAAAAACTCTGCAGTCAAGCGTACTAAGTACAAAGGATTAAAAAGAAATATCAAATTCTTAAAAGATTAAGATATTTTAATAATATTCAAACTGTTATTAACATTAGATTAACTCACTGTTATTGTTAAGGTTAATATATTTTTCTTTTCCGAACATACTTCCCGTTTAAATTTTTCATCTTACTAGTATAAATAAAAACTATGATGAAAACTAAAATATTATTAATGGTCATAGCCATTACCCTTTTGGCGTGTGGCCCAAAAGTCACTACTGAAAAAATGGGAATGACTGACTTAAGCAACTATCAAACATTTGCGTATTTACCTAATAGCAACTTTGATGATTTTGAGAAATTTGAAAATGACAACAGCGTTGGCATGTCGGTCATTGAAAGCGTTAATCAGAACATGAAAAATCAAGGTTATAATATAGATCGGGACAATCCAGATTTATTGGTTCTGTTGACTACAATGACAAATGTAGAAAAGGAGGTCACTCAAGAACCTGTTTATGCAACCTATCCAAGATATTATAACAGAAGATATGCCGTAAGTCCATACTACCAAAATTATTATTATAATAACTATTATGATTACAATCAATTTGTGGGTTACGAGACTGATGTCAATAGATATAAAGAAGGTATGTTAATTCTTAGACTCGTTGATACGGATACTAAGAAACTGGTTTGGGAAGGCAAGGCGTCTGACCTGATTTTTCAGCAAAATGAATCTAGAGCCATTTCGGAATTTGTAGACGATATGTTTGAAGAATTTCCTAAAACTAAATAAATAGAAAATAATTATAAAAACAATTAATAACCATAAAAACAAATATTATGAAAACAAATATGATTAAAACAATTACACTAGCTCTAACTTTATTCTTTGTAGGTAACATTGGCTATAGCCAAACGAATATGCAAGAGCCGTTAGCAGGAGTAAAAAACTCAATGCAGTACAAAACAGTTGACTTGATATATATGGATAAGGACTTATCCACATTCGCTAACTTATTAATGCTTTCTGGTTTAGATGCGTCTTTGTCTATGACTGATAAGTCGCACACCTTGTTTATTCCAACAAACGAAGCATTCAGAGAAATGAGTATAGAAGATTTTGCCGAATTAACTAATCCGACAAACAGGGCAAAATTAGTGGATTTCGTAAATCGCCATTTTAAAGGATCAAAAATCATGAGTAATCAACTCACCGAATCTAAAGTTTTAGATGCGGAAAATGGAGATGCCATTGAAATTACCAACTATGCAGGTCAAGTTGCGGTTGGTGGGGCAAGAGTTATAGCTGCAGATATTGAAACAGCAAACGGTATTGTGCACGTCGTAAACGATATTATTAAATATAATTAATAACTAGATAAAAATAAACTTGAAAAACCATCTTAATAAGAATTTATTAAGATGGTTTTTTGTTTTGAGGGTTTTTGAATTGGGTTTAATTTGCTGTATATATTTCAACATTTTTTTTAAAATTTAAGTTCTCTCATACCAAGTTTCATTACTTATCTTTGCAACTTAATCCAATCTAAAATGAGCAAACAAAGCAAACGTATAGAAGCCTTAGTATATCACGCAAAACCAATACCAGGCAAAATTAGGGTCGTACCTTCAAAAAAGCATGCTTCACAGCGCGATTTGTCTTTAGCTTATTCTCCGGGTGTTGCAGAGCCGTGTTTAGAAATTGAAAAGGACATTAATAATGTCTATAAATATACGGCCAAAGGAAACTTGGTTGCCGTTATTTCTAACGGTACAGCTGTTTTGGGTTTAGGTAATATTGGCCCTGAAGCCTCTAAACCTGTAATGGAAGGCAAAGGGTTGCTATTTAAAATATTCGCGGATATTGATGTGTTTGATATTGAAGTAGGTACTGAAAATGTCGAAGAGTTCATTCAAACCGTGAAGATGATTGCTCCAACATTTGGAGGTATAAATCTTGAAGATATTAAGGCTCCAGAAGCGTTTGAGATAGAACGTCGTCTTAAAGAAGAACTGGATATTCCGGTAATGCACGACGACCAGCACGGAACTGCCATTATATCTGCTGCTGCTTTGTTAAATGCACTTGAACTTGCAAATAAAAAAATAGATGAAGTAAGCATTGTAGTAAGTGGCGCTGGTGCAGCTGCCATATCATGCACAAGACTATATCAAGCATTTGGCGCTAGTAGAGAAAATATAGTTATGTTGGATAGTAAAGGTGTCATCAGAAAAGACAGAGAAAACCTTTCTACTGAAAAAGCTGAATTCGCAACACACAGGAAAATAGACACCTTAGATGAAGCTATGAAAGACGCAGATGTTTTTATTGGCCTGTCTATGGCAGATATTGTCTCCCCGTCTATGCTAAAATCAATGGCATCAAATCCAATTGTTTTTGCAATGGCCAATCCAAATCCAGAAATCGATTACCAATTGGCACTGGATACAAGAGACGATATTATAATGGCAACTGGTCGAAGTGACCATCCTAACCAAGTGAATAACGTACTTGGGTTTCCATTTATATTTAGAGGAGCACTCGATGTAAGAGCTACAAAAATTAATGAAGCTATGAAGATGGCTGCTGTTAAGGCACTCTCGAGATTGGCCAAAGAACCAGTTCCTGAACAGGTAAATCTGGCTTACAATGAAACTCGACTCACCTTTGGTAGAGATTATATTATTCCAAAGCCATTTGATCCTCGCTTAATTGCCGAAGTGCCTCCAGCAGTTGCAAAAGCAGCTATAGAAAGTGGTGTAGCTAAAGAACCAATAGAAGACTGGGAAAAATATAAAAACTCATTATTAGAGCGATTAGGTTCTGATAATAAGTTAGTGAGGTTACTTTTAGGAAGAGCACGCACCAATCCAAAACGTGTGGTATTTGCAGAAGCTGACCAATTAGATGTTCTAAAAGCAGCTCAAATTGCCTATGACGAAGGTATAGCTATGCCAATACTTCTGGGAAGACGAAAAACAATTCTTGATTTAATGGAAGAGATTGAGTTTGATGCGAATGTGTTAATCATCGATCCAAAATCTGACGAAGAACTAGACCGAAAAAACAAATATGCGGATGCTTATTGGAAGCTCAAAAAACGGAAAGGGATTACACTTTATGCGGCGCAAAAAGTAATGAGAGAACGCAACTATTTTGCAGCTATGATGGTTAACGAAGGTGATGCAGATGCTGTGATATCTGGCTACTCTACGAGTTACCCGCAAGTTGTAAAGCCAATGTTAGAGCTAATTGGAATGGCAAAAGGTGTAACCAGAGTTGCAACCACGAACATAATGATGACTCAAAGAGGACCAATGTTTCTAAGTGATACAGCTATCAATATTAATCCAACGGCAGAAGATTTGGCACGTATTGCATATATGACTTCGAAAGTAGCTAAGATGTTCGGGATTGAGCCTGTTATCGCTATGACATCCTATTCAAATTTCGGATCCTCAGAAAATCCAAATGCTAAAAAAGTAAGGGATGCCGTAAACTTTTTGCATGAGACCTATCCGGAAATGGTTGTGGATGGCGAGGTGCAATTAGACTTTGCCCTAAATTCTAAAATGCTTCAGGATATTTTTCCTTTTTCAAAATTAGCAGGTCGCAAGGTGAATACTTTAATATTTCCTAATCTTGATTCAGCAAATATTACTTATAAATTATTGAAAGAATTGAATAAGGCAGAGTCCATTGGTCCTATCATGATCGGTATGGCAAAACCAGTTCATATTCTTCAGTTAGGAGCAAGTGTAGACGAAATAGTTAATATGGTGACCGTTGCTGTTGTAGATGCGCAAGAACGCGAAAAACGACTTCAGAAAAAATGATTTTTTTTACTTCTTTTCAACCTTAGATAATCCACCGAGACAGTCTTTATATACAAGCGCAAAATGTAAATAATTTTATTACATTTGGCTTTTAACTTTTTCATAACATAAATGATTACACACTTAGAGGGGAAATTGGTTGAGAAAAACCCGACTGATGTTGTTTTAGATTGTAACGGTGTCGGCTACTTTGTTAATATTTCGCTTCATACGTTTTCTCAAATTCCCGATCAGGAAAATTTAAAACTTTATACTTTTTTACAGGTTAGAGAAGATGCTCATACGCTATATGGCTTTGCGTCCAAAACGGAGCGCGAAATATTTAAGTTACTAATTTCTGTTAGTGGAATTGGTGCCAATACCGCGCGTACAATGCTGTCATCATTAACACCACAACAGGTCAAGGAAGGTATTGCGAGCGAAGATGTGGCTTTAATACAAAGCGTTAAGGGAATCGGATTAAAAACAGCCCAACGAGTTATTATAGATTTAAAGGATAAAGTGTTAAAAGTTTACGGTATAGATGAAGTTTCTCTAATAGCAAACAATACGAGTAAGGATGAAGCGTTATCTGCTTTAGAAGTTTTAGGCTTTAACAAAAAATTGGCAGAAAAAGCCATTGATAGAATTGTAAAAACACAACCTGATGCACAAGTTGAGCAAATAATAAAAGAGGCTCTCAAAAACTTATAATACAATTGAATAACAGTAACTATAACCTATTACAATCTATTAATTTTAAGTGCATATTGGCGTTTGTAATGCTAATAAGTGTTACCGTTACTGCACAGGATAACGAACCAGAACAAGACTCTACTAAAACTTCTTTTGCCCTTGGGAAAATTAAAATGCCAAATCCCAATAGTATCGTTTCAAAATACACTTACGATCCTATTTTAGACCGTTACATTTATACTGAGAAAATAGGTAATTTTAATATTAATTACCCATTAATTCTCACGCCAGAAGAATTTCAGCGTCTGGTACTTCAGGAACAACTTAAGGAATATTATAAGAGAATGGCAGATGCTGCTGCCGGCCAAAAAGAAGGAACCGAAGAAGACCAAAAGAACTTATTACCAGAATTTTATGTCAATTCAGGACTTTTTGAAACGATTTTTGGTGGTAATACCATTAATATTATACCTCAAGGATCAGTTGATGTAGATTTAGGAGTATTATTTTCAAAACAAGATAACCCTTCATTTTCTCCTAGAAACCGAACTAATTTCACTTTTGATTTTGATCAGAGAATAAGTCTTAGTTTGCTGGGTAAAGTAGGTACAAGACTTCAAGTTACAGCAAATTACGATACAGAAGCAACACTTGATTTTCAAAATTTAGTAAAATTAGAATACACTCCAACGGAAGACGATATCGTTAGAAAAATTGAGGTTGGTAATGTAAATATGCCGATAAACAGCTCTCTGATCACTGGAGCGCAAAGTTTATTTGGTGTAAAGACCGAGCTACAATTTGGTAAAACGAGAGTTACAGCAGTATTTTCGGAACAACAATCAGAATCCAATTCTGTGGTGGCCGAAGGTGGAGGCACCTTAGAGGAATTTGAATTCTTTGCAAGAGACTATGATGAAAATAGACACTTCTTTTTAGCTCAATATTTTAGGGATACTTATAACCAATCATTATTACAATACCCGTTTATAGATAATCAAGGTCTGCAGATCACAAGAGTAGAAGTATGGGTTACCAATAGAAGCAATAGAACGGAAAATGTGCGTAATGTTGTGGCATTTCAGGATTTAGGAGAATCGGAGCCTGAGGATATTGGGTTAAATCCGTTACCTCCAGGTTTTATTAATGATCCTGGTGCACGACCAAAAAACAGTAATAATGATTTTGACCCAACCAATATTGGTAATCCAGGTTCGCAGCTCAATGATTTGGTTAGGGATATCACCCAAGTTGAAAACGGGGTTAACATTCCTGTTAATGAGGGTTTCGATTACGGAAAGCTAGAAGCGGCCAGAAAATTAGAAGAAGGGCGTGATTATTTTTTACAATCAGAATTAGGTTACATCTCATTAAATCAGCGATTATTAAATGATGAAGTTTTGGCCGTTGCATTTCAATATACTATTAATGGCGAAGTATTTCAAGTTGGTGAATTTGCTAATGATGGTGTGGACGCTACAGATGTTGATACGGCAGATAACGGCAATCAAATTATCAACAACCAAAGTTTAATTCTTAAAATGTTAAAGAGTGCGGTTACAGCAGTTGAGCAACCTGTTTGGGACCTTATGATGAAGAACATCTACGATACTGGAGCATTTCAATTAGATCGAGAAGATTTTAGATTAAACATTTTTTATACAGAAGCTTCACCGTTAAATTATATAAGGCCTGTTGAGGGTACAACCTTTCCGCCATTTGATAATAATACTCCGTTTACAGGTGATGATACGGAAATTCAGGAAACACCTTTAATTAGATTGTTTCATTTAGATCGTCTAAACTTTAATAATGATCCACAAGAACGAGGCGATGGTTTTTTTGATTATGTGCCTGGAATCACCGTAATAACACAAAACGGTAAAATAATTTTTACTAAAACAGAACCTTTTGGACGATATCTATTTGATGTTTTAGATGATGATGGAAACCCAAATAATAACGATTCGGATTACGAACAGGACGTTTATACCAATCCAAACCAAGAAAAGTACGTTTACGATTTACTCTACCAATCCACTAAAACTGCGGCAAGAGATGAAGCAGAAAAAAATAAATTTCAAATAAAAGGAAGGTTTAAAAGCAGTGGTGGAGGCGGTATCCCAATCCCGTTTAATGCAGCAAGAGGATCTATTCGTGTAACTGCTAATGGACAGGTTTTGGTAGAAGGAATCGATTATACCGTGAATTACGCTGCGGGAAGAGTTGAGATTTTAGATGAAGCATTGCTGGCATCAAACACACCAATTAATGTATCTTCTGAAAATAATGCATTGTTTGGTCAGCAAACAAGACGTTTTACTGGTATTAATGTAGAGCATCAATTTAATGAAAATTTTGTTTTAGGAGGAACATTGTTAAACCTAAACGAAAGACCGATAACACAAAAAGCCAACTTCGATTCTGAGCCTATTAATAATACGATTTTTGGATTTAACGGTAACTATTCTACCGAAGTTCCGTTTTTAACACGACTTGCGAATAAATTACCGAATATTGATACGGACGTGCCTTCTAACCTCTCGGTAAGAGGTGAATTTGCTTACCTTTTGCCAGGTGCACCAAAAGGCACGGATTTTAATGGCGAAGCAACAGCATATATTGATGATTTTGAAGGAACTCAAGGTTCTATTGAATTATTGAATCCTTTAGCCTGGTCACTTTCAAGTAGGCCCAGAGAATTGCCACCTAGCATTCCAGGAAACGATGACACAGGTATAGAAAATGGTTATGGTAGGGCATTACTAAACTGGTATACCATTGACCCTATTTTTTATAGTAATCAAAGACCAGATGGTATATCTGACGATGATGTTTCAAACCTGTATACGAGACGGGTTTTTATAGATGAAATTTTTCCACAATTTGATATAGCCCAAGGGCAAACTTCAGTAATCAATACCTTAGATTTGAGTTACTACCCTTCTGAAAGAGGACCATATAATTTTGATCCAAATGCGACAGACGACACATTAAATCCTGGCAACAGTTGGGCTGGTATAACAAGACAAATTACATCTACCGACTTTGAACAGGCTAATGTAGAGTACATAGAATTTTGGGTGCAAGATCCATTTTTGGATAATCCCACAAATCCTGGTGGAACCTTGACCATTAATCTAGGTAATATTTCAGAGGATGTACTTAAGGATGGTAAAAAACAATACGAAAATGGACTGCCAGAAGATGGTGATATTTCATCATTGAATCCAACTGTTTTTGGCGGTGTAGTTCCTCAAAGCCAATCTTTAATTTACACGTTTGCTACGACTGGTGAAGAGAGAGCTAATCAAGACGTGGGATTTGACGGTTATGATGATTTGGATGAACAAATGCAATTTCCAAGTGGTTTTTCAGGATTTGAAGATCCAGCTAAAGATAATTACACTTACTATTTAAATACAGACGGAAATATATTTGAGCGATATAAAAAATATAATGGTCAAGAAGGCAACACACCAGATGTATTTACAGACACCAATAGAGGTTCAACAACACAGCCAGATGTAGAGGATATTAACCGAGATAACACAATGAATACCATTGATAGTTATTTTGAGTACGAAGTACAGATTACACCAAGTAACTTAAACATAAATAATCCCCAAATTAATGATATAAAACCCAAAACGGTGACTTTGCCAAACGGTGACGAACGTGATGTGGTTTGGTACCAATTCAGGTTGCCGATTAACGAACCAACCAATGCAATTGGCGGTATATCGGATATTCGTTCTGTACGTTTTGCGAGAATGTATCTTCAGGATTTTACACAAAATACGACTTTGCGTTTTGCGACTTTAGATTTAGTTAGAAGTGATTGGAGACGCTTCACTCAAGATTTAGATAGTGATGCAACTAACAACAGTGCAGATGCAGAATTCAATGTGGCTATCGTGGGAGTACAAGAAAATGATGGTAATTATGAAATACCACCAGGTGTAAGACGTGAAGAGCTTAACAATAATAATAATATTATTAGACAGAATGAGCAATCATTGGTGTTACAGGTTTGTGATCTAGATCCAACAGATTCCAGAGGTGTGTTTAAGTATGTGAGTGTAGATATGCGTCAGTACAAAAACTTACGTATGTTTTTACATGCCGAAGCTCAAGATGGCGAAACTTTAGATGATGGTGAGTTAATAGGATTTATAAGAATGGGGAATGATTTCACTGATAACTTTTACGAAATTCAAATCCCGTTAAAAGAGTCTATTGCTAATTCTACTTCCACGCCAAGAGAAGTTTGGCCATTAGAAAATGAAATAGAAATTCCACTGGAATATCTTCAGCAAATTAAATCAAGAGGTATTGCCGATGGATCGTTAACAGGATTAGACCCAACTTATTATAATGTGATTGGTGGTGAGTTAATAGACGTTCCGCTAACTGACCCAGATACCCCTTTTGCAGATATAAATACAAGTCCTAGGCAACAACGTATTGGTATTAAAGGTAATCCGAATTTTGGTGAAATAAGGGTGTTAATGGTTGGTGTAAAGAATTCTGGTTCATCTGCTATGAACAGAACCGCTTGTGGTGAAGTCTGGTTTAACGAATTACGAATGTCTGAGTTAGATAATGAAGGTGGTTGGGCGGCCATTTTAAGTATGGATACTAACATTGCGGATTTTGCGGATGTCAGTGCTTCTGGTCAACAAAGCACTATTGGTTTTGGTGGCATTGAGCAATCACCAAACCAAAGAAGTCGTGAAGACTTAAAAGCTTATGATGTAGTTACTAATGTGCAATTGGGACAGTTGTTACCGAAAAAATGGGGCATTCAGCTACCGTTTAATTATTCTCAGAGTGAAGAAGTTATTACACCTCAATTCGACGAGTTTTATCGTGATATAGAATTAGAGACCCAGTTAGAAAATACCACTAACAGAGATTCTATTCTTAAGGTAAATGAAAATTATACCAAACGAAAAAGTATCAATTTTATTGGGGTAAAAAAACAAAGAACCGGTGAAGCTGAAAAACGATTCTACGATGTAGAAAATTTAACTTTTAACTATTCTTATAATAAAGTAGAACATCGCGATTTTGAAATTGAAAATGCATTAGATCAAAGAATAAGGGCTGGTGTTAATTACAATTATGCTTTTAATCCTATTCGTATTGAGCCTTTTAAGGAAAACGATTCATTGTTTACAGGAAAGTATGCAAAAATTTTGAAGGATTTCAATTTGAATCTCTTGCCAACTAGCTTCTCTGTAAATACGGATATCAATAGGCAATTCAGTAAACAGAAATTTAGAGAAGTAGAATTGGGTGGTAATAATATAGGAATAGAGGAACTGTTTAGAAGAAATTATACTTTTGATTTTCAATATGTTATAAATTACAATATTACTGATGCCTTAAGTCTCAACTTTACCGCGGCTAACACTAATATTGTCCGTAACTATTTTGTGGACGACCGTATAAATGGCAGGCAAGATCCAGATCTAGATGTTTGGGATGGTTTTTTTGATTTTGGTGATCCAAATTTTCAGACACAACAGATCCAGGTGAATTATGAATTACCATTGTATAAAATTCCTGCTCTTAATTTTTTAAGAACAACTTATGCATACAATGGGATGTTTCAATGGCAAAAAGGTTCGGATTTAAATGATGGTTTATTGTTGGAGGATCCAAACAATCCAGGAACTTTTAATTCTTTCAATTTAGGTAACGCGATTCAAAATTCAAACACACATAATATTAACACAACCCTTAATATGGAAACCTTTTACAAATCGATAGGTTTGACCAGAAAAGGAGACCAGAGAAACAGCAGGAGAAATACAACCAGAAGAGCTCCAACACCAAATACTCCGAGCACAGATAATGGACAGCAAAACGACCCTAACAAATCAAGTACAGGCAAAAAAGCATATAATACGGTTGTAGATATTGTTACTATGGTTAAGAGAATACAATTTGGTTATACTGAAACCAATGGTACGTACTTGCCAGGATATTTGCCTACACCTGGTTTTGTTGGTACGTTGAGGCCAACTTTGGGTTATACGTTTGGTAGCCAAAGAGATATTAGGGAATTGACAGCAGAAAATGGCTGGCTTACAACGTTCCAGAACTTTAATCAACAGTACACAAATAATACTAATACCACATTGGATTATTCGGCAGAGGTCGAACCAATGCAAGATTTAAAAATTAATTTAATCGGTAATAGAACTTACTCAGAAACGACCTCAGAAACATTTAGAGCCAACGATTTAGATGGTGATGGATTAAGTGATGAGTATGAAGATTTAATCACCAATTCTTTCGGCAACTTTAATATTTCAACAGCTCTCATAAAAACAGCTTTTTCTCAGAGTAATGAAAACGAGTCGGCAACATTTGATGATTTTAGAGCCAATAGATTGGTCATAGCAAATAGATTGGCAAGGGATTATTATGGCAACCTTCCGTTTGATAGAGATGAGGATGGTTACCCAGAAGGATTTAGCAGAAATAGTCAACGTGTGCTTTTACCAGCGTTCTTATCGGCTTATCAAGGATCAAATCCAGATAAGGTAAGTACAGGCGCATTTAGAGATGTTCCAATTCCTAATTGGACCATAAAATATACAGGGTTAATGAAAATTCCTTGGTTCAAGAAAACCTTTAGGCGTTTCTCTGTTCAACATGGTTATAGATCGCGATACACCATTAACCAGTTTAGAACTAACTTAGATTTTGTTGAAGGTGATCCAACGGATGATTATGATTCAGCTCAAAATGCAGATGCCTTAAATCAGGCAGGCGATTTTAAAAGTAGAACATTGTTCAGTAATATAAACTTAGAAGAGCAATTTAGCCCATTGGTTAAGTTAGAATTTGAATTAAAAAATTCGCTAAAAGTACTCGCAGAAATTAAGAAGGATCGATTACTCTCTTTAAGTTTTGACAACAATTTGATGACGGAGATAAAAGGGGAAGAATACACCCTTGGTTTAGGTTATCGTTTTAAGGACGTTAGAATTCGATCCCAATTAGCAGGTGCTAGACAAATTATTAAAAGTGATCTAAACATGCGATTGGATGTGTCAGTTAGGGATAACGAAACTATAATAAGATATTTGGACCTAGAGAATAATCAAGTTACAGCGGGCCAAACAATTTGGGGACTTAAATATGGTGCGGATTATGCATTTAGTAAAAATCTTACAGCCATTTTTTATTTTGATTATACCTTCTCTGATTTTGCTATTTCTACGTCCTTCCCACAAACCTCATTAAGATCGGGAATTACTTTGAGGTATAATTTTGGTAATTAATTTTGAAAACCAAAAATTAAAAAATTACATTTGTTTTCTAATTATTTACAACGTTTAAGATGAACATACCATCAGAATTAAAGTACACCAAAGACCACGAATGGATTAAGATCGATGGCGATACTGCAACAGTAGGCATCACAGATTTTGCACAAGGCGAATTAGGTGATATTGTTTACGTAGAAGTAGAAACAGTAGATGAAACTTTAGATATTGAAGAAGTTTTTGGTACAGTTGAAGCCGTTAAGACAGTGTCAGATCTATACTTGCCTCTATCTGGAGAAATCATTGAGTTTAATGAAGCTCTTGAAGACGAACCAGAGAAGGTGAATTCCGATCCATATGGCGAGGGTTGGATGATAAAACTCAAATTTTCCGACAGTTCTCAAGTTGATGATTTACTTACAGCCGAAGATTACAAAGCTTTAATCAGTGGTTAAAAAAGCATTATTACTAGTCTCAATAGTATACACTATTGCACTAGTAATAGTTAGTTTCATCAATCTATATAATCTACCAAATTTTGGATCTGATTTTGATGATAAAATATATCACATCGTTGCTTATTTAGGGTTGGCATTTTTATGGATTACTTATTTTAAAGATTCCAAAAAAACTCGTGAATTGCTTATAGTTTTTATAACTATAGTCATTTTTGGTTTTATCATAGAAACTCTACAGCATGTGCTCAATCCTAATAGAACATATGATGTATATGATATAGTGGCAAATTGCATTGGCGCAATACTTGGCACACTAATTGCATTTAGATTAAATGTATTTAAGTTAAAATAAATCAAAGCCTTGCATTTTATACATATTATTAGTTAAATTAGCAATGTTATAATAAATTAAGAACTATGGAACCTAAAAAGAATCCAAATTCAGACGTAAGCCGTAACAGCTCTATCTATTTTGCTGTTGGTCTGGCCTTAATGTTGGCGATTACGTATATGTCTATTAATTATAAGACATATGATAAAAGTGATATAGCGCTTGATTCTCTAAACTTAGATGATGAGTTAGATGAAGAAGTGCCAATTACTGAACAAATTATAACCCCTCCGCCACCACCGCCACCGCCACCACCAGCTCCGGAAATTATCGAAGTTGTTGAGGACGAAGTGGAAGTTGAGGAAACTGTTATTGAATCGACAGAAACCGAGATGGAAACAGAAATTGTTGAAGTTGAAGAGGTTGAGGTTGAAGAGGTAGAAGAAGATATAGAGGTTCCATTCTCAGTAATTGAAAACGTACCTGTTTTCCCAGGTTGTGAAAATGAAAAAGGCAATAACGCTAAGAAAAAGTGTATGTCTGATAAAGTTTCACAGTTCGTAAACAGAAAATTCAACACAGAATTAGCAAGTGATTTAGGTTTACCAGCAGGAAGACAACGTATTTTCGTTTCTTTTAAAATTGATAAAACCGGAAATATTGTTGGTGTAGGTGCACGTGGACCACATCCTGGCTTAGAAAAGGAAGCAAAACGAGTTATCGGATTGTTGCCTAAAATGAAACCTGGAAAGCAAAGAGGTAAGTCAGTAATTGTACCTTATTCTTTACCAATAGTGTTTGCAGTACAAGACTAAATAAAGTAAGTTTTACTACATATAAAAATCCCGTTCAAAATTAATTGGACGGGATTTTCGTTTTGGTATGCTTATTGTGATTTTATCATAATATTAACATTTAAACAATAAGTATTATGAAAAATTCTAAAAAGAATTTCGGTATTGCTGGTCAGAGCACTCCCGAAGTAAAAAAATCACAAAAGCATGATGCAAATTTACAAAAAAACTCCAGCCTGTATTTTCAGATCGGTTTAATTCTTTGTTTATTGGGAACCTATGCGCTATTTGAAATGCAGTTTAAAGAGCACAAACTAAGTCTCGCTCAATCAGAGCCCATTGATAATGTGATTAAGGTAGATTATGTTAAACCTTTTGCGGTTGAAGTAAAACAACCAGAAAAACAAGAGTCAAAAAACGAAAGGAGTCAAGAGGTTCTTGATGATTTGAAGGTTGTTGATGATACTAGAGAACCAATTGAAACAGCGCTTGTAACTCCAGAGGAAAAGCAACCCGAATTTAAATCGATTGGAATTGATGATATCCCGGTAGAGCCCAACGATGTGGATCCTATGGATTTAGTTCCTTTTGAAAGAATAGAGAAAGTACCAGTCTACCCTGGGTGCGAAAAGTACACAACCAATAGTGACCGTATGCAGTGCATGTCTGATAAAATCGCAAAACTTGTGGGCAATAAGTTTAATGGCAACTTAGCAGCGGATTACGGCTTGACAGGAAAACAACGTATTTCTACACAATTCACGATTGATAAAACAGGAAATGTTATAGATATAAAAATAAGGGCTCCTCATCCAGCATTAAAAAGGGAAGCTGATCGAGTGATTAATAAAATTCCAAGAATGGAACCTGGATTACAGCGTAATGTACCGGTAGGAGTAGTTTATACTCTGCCTATTGTTTTTCAAGTGAATAATTAAACAAGTAGAGTCATTAAAAGACTATATCAAAACTAAAACCGTTATTACTGCAATAGCGGTTTTTTTGTGTTTAGTGGTCACAAAAAAATAAGTATCTTTCAACCATAAAATTTAGTTTTTGATGACACGTATTTTGGTTCTGCTTTTTCTTCTTATAGTTTTAAAGATAGATGCACAAACCATTTCTACATACGAAAAACCGCCTGTATTCGAAGCTTGTGAATCAAAACCTCTAGAGCAGCTTAAATCATGCTTCAATTTTAGACTAAATAATTTTATTTCCGAAAATTTTCAAATACCTGATAATGTAAAAGAGGAGTCTTATAGTGGAGATATTCAAGTATTGTTTGAAGTAAATAGTGAAGGTGAATTTAATGTCATTTACGTTGATGCCATTTATGAAGAATTAAAGGAAGAAACCAAAAGAATATTTACTCAGCTTCCAAAAGTGCAACCAGCCACCTACAATGGAAAACCAACATTCGTTCAATATAGTATCAACATAGCAATTCCTTTAAAGCAACCAAAATTGGAATCAGCGAAGCAGCAAGAAAAGCAATTATCTGAGACAGACATTTTAAACGCTACCTTATCTAATGAATTTGATAAGATCAATGATGAGCTTCAACCTTACCAAAAATTAGAATATACGAGTCAGTTAAATGTACCGTTTACTCATTCTTATTACGCGCGGTTTGATTACGAAATGAATGTGCTTGGAACCAATAGTCATACCGCGGCAAAGCCCTTTATATATAGTGATGTTTCTAAATATTACGATATAAAAGGAGAACATGAGAGTTTAAAAAAAGAAACCGATTCTTGGATAGGTAGAAAACTCTATAACGAAAGACTTTTTGAGGTTCAAGGAAAGGACTATTGGTTTACTGTAGATCCTATTTTTGATTTGCAGGTTGGTAAGGACACTGAAGCCGATTTTAGCACAACCTTTAATAATACAAGAGGTGTTTTTATACAAGCAGGTTTAGGAAAACGTTTTAATTTAACCACTTCCATTTATGAAAGTCAAGGGCGTTTTGCAGATTATTTTAATCGATATGCTGAAAGTTTAAAAGCCTTTGGACCAGATCCAGCGGTAATTCCAGGAAGAGGTATAGGGAAGCGTTTTAAGGAAGATGCTTACGATTATCCTGTGGCAGAGGCTTATTTATCTTATACACCAGCAGATTTTTTAAATATTCAGTTTGGTCATGGCAAAAATTTTATCGGAGATGGTTACCGCTCACTATTGCAGAGCGATGTTTCAAGTCCGTATCCTTTTTTAAAACTAAACACCAGTTTCTGGAAAATAAAATATACCAGTACATGGATGTGGCTTAAAGATGTAAGGCCAGAATTTGTAGAAGATAAAGCTTTTTTTACCAAATATATGGCCAACCATTATTTGAGTTGGAATGTGTCTAAACGCCTTAATATTGGTTTTTTTGAAGCCGTGATGTGGTCCAACACAAATGATAGGGGTTTTGATGTTAACTACCTCAACCCTATTATATTTTTTAGAGCCATAGAATTTAATACAGGTCAAGGTTCAGGCAATGCTATTATTGGTTTGTCTTCTAAGTACAAATGGAACAATAATGTGAATATCTACGGACAATTTTTAATAGATGAATTTTCTCTTGGCGATATTACAGGTGGGGAAAAAAGTTGGAAAAATAAATTAGGTTTTCAATTAGGTGCAAAGTATTTCAACGCCTTTAAAGTTGATAATTTATTACTACAGGCAGAGTACAACCAAGTGCGTCCTTACACCTATTCACACAATACCGAAGTCTTAAATTACGCTCATTTTAATCAACCAATGGCACACCTGTGGGGAGCTAATTTCCGAGAATTAGTATTGATTGGTCGCTATAATTATAAGCGATGGTTTGCAGATGCAAAAATGATTGTGGGACAGCGTGGTTTTGATTTTAACACGGCTGAAGATAATTTCGCTTATGGAGGTGATATCTATTCTAATGAAAATAATCGTGTAGCAGATACAGGTATTGTCATTGGACAAGGTAACAAAACAAATAGTTTTATGACCGAATTACAGGCAGGCTACATCGTTAATCCAGCAACTAATCTTAGATTGTTCACCAATATAATTTACAGAGACTTTAATCCTGAAGCTGTCACACCAACAACAGTGAGATCTAATACGTTTTGGTTTAGTGTCGGATTGAGAACTGATTTATTCAACTGGTATAATGATTTTTAAGTTTGAATTATTTTTCCCTTAAACTATTATAAAAAGTTGAGCGGATTCTTTCGCTATTAATAAATCCACTTCCATAGTCCATATCGTCGTAAGTTTTGGTTAAGCTTCTATCTGCTTTGATTTCTTCTTCAGTTTTCCCTGCATCAATCGCAGCTTGAATATTATTCCTTAATGTTACCAACATGGTCAAAAAGTTTTTATATTCCTCCCTATTGGATAATTTTCCATGTCCAGGAATGATTTTTGTTTCATCATCAATCACCATTAAGCCATGTTTTACAGCTTCAATATAACCATCCACACTTCCGCCTGAATTTAAATCAATGTAGGGATAGCGTCCATTAAAATATGTATCTCCGGTGTGCAACACATTACTCTCGGTAAAATATAAAAGTGAGTCTCCATCGGTATGGGCATTAGCAACGTGGAAAACTGCGACATCTTCACCGTTGATAGATATGTTTAATTTATCGTTAAAAGTTATAACAGGCATTGCTGCTTTAGGTGTCGAAATTCCATCTCGTTGAGGTTCTTTAAGTCGTTTTGCAACATTGTTATGTGCAATAATAGTGGCTCCTTCATTAGCCATATTTTCGTTCCCACCAGTATGGTCGCCATGAAAATGCGTGTTGACCAAAAATTTAAGTGGTTTATCGCTAAGTCCCTCAATCGCCGATAAGATTAAATTTGAAAGTGGTGCAAACTGATTATCAATCACAAACACGCCGTCATCTCCAACAGAAACACCAATATTGCCTCCAGCACCTTCTAACATATAAGTATGGTCGGTCAGTTTTGTGATTTCAATTTGCACATCGTTAAAACGACCTTGGGCATCGATAGTTAGTGTTAGTAGAAAAAATAAAACTGAGAGCTTAAAAATAGATTTCATATTTCAATAAATTAGGAATGTATTGTCATATAAAAATAAGGAAACTTACCTGAAGATTTTGGTTTAAGTTAAAACTATGATTTTACGTTGCTCGTAATCAAATTTCAAGTTATCTTTGCACTCGCTAAGAAAAGAACTAAAAGCAGCACTTTTGAGTACTACAAAATCTTCGATATCAACACATTCTGCAGTCTCGGATTTTAAAGAAATCACTAAAATGGGATTGTCCATTAGTGTTGTGTTTTCTTCCATTGCTGGATATGTCCTTGGTGCTGAGACAATCGACTTTTTTACGCTTTTTTTACTGACCATTGGTGGTTATTTTATGGTAGGGGCTTCTAACGCCTACAATCAGATTATTGAACGCGATTTGGATGCGTTGATGGATAGAACCAAAAACAGACCAATACCTGCGGGTAGAATGTCCGTGAATACAGCTTTTGTTATAGCAACTCTATTTACGATTTTGGGTTTAATAACGTTATATATCATCAACCCGAGAACTGCCATGTATGGCGCGATATCAATCTTTTTATATACTTGTGTTTACACACCTTTAAAAACAAAAACACCATTGGCAGTTTTTGTGGGTGCGTTGCCAGGAGCAATTCCTTTTATGCTGGGTTGGGTGGCTGCGCGTAATGATTTTGGGATTGAGCCAGGCACCTTGTTTGCCATTCAGTTTTTTTGGCAGTTTCCTCATTTTTGGTCTATAGGCTGGTTTTTGCACGAGGATTATAAAAAAGGAGGTTTCTTTATGTTGCCAACAGGAAAGCCAGATAAAGGAACGGCAGTACAGATTATTATGTATACGGTATGGACAATTATTGCCTCAATAATTCCTGTCTTTGGATTTACGGGAGATTTAAAATTGTCCATTTTTGGTGCAATTTTGGTTTTTCTTTTAGGATTGGTAATGCTTTTTTACGCTTTTAAATTGTTTACCAAACGCACAGTGGAAGTTGCAAAGCAATTGATGCTTTCGAGCGTATTTTATATTACCATGCTTCAAATAATATATGTTGCAGATAAATTTTTAAGATAAAATGGATTTAACACAAGGAACACCAGAAGAAAAAAGAGCCAGGTCCAAAAAGATGATGCTTTGGTTCGGGATCATTTCTTTAATTATGTCTTTCGCGGCATGGACGAGTGCATTTATTGTGAGTAGTACGCGTGAAGACTGGTTAACAAATTTTGATTTACCTAATGCGTTCTTTATCAGCGTAGGTGTTATTTTGTTGAGTAGTGTAACCTTAATTTTGGCAAAGCGCGCACTAAAACAGAACAATAGAAAAGTGGTTACGACTATGTTGCTTGTCACTTTTGGGTTGGGAATAGCTTTTATTTATAACCAGTTTATTGGTTTTGATGAAATCATTTCAGCAGGGTACAATTTTACCGGACCAACCAGCAATATTACTATGTCTTATGTTTTTTTAATAGCAGCTGTACATATTGCTCACGTTGTTGTAGGACTCGTTTGTCTTTTGGTGGTAATTTATAACCATTTTAAACAAAAGTATAATGCAACAAACATGCTTGGTTTTGAATTGGCAGCCAATTTCTGGCATTTCGTTGATATACTGTGGATTTACCTGTTTTTCTTCCTTTACTTTTTTAAGTAAAACAAGATGATTTTTCAATGTGTTAAAACGTTTCGAAGCTCACGTGATTAATGAGTTTCAAAATTTAAAGATTGATGTTTCTTTAGATAAATAAAATGATTATTTTTGTCCAATCTTACAATTCTAAATAAATTCTATGGATTCTACAGTAGTTAGTACTGGTACAGAAGGAAAAACTTGGGGTGGAGGCAATAGGCCTTTAGGTTCAAGTTATGGTAAATTGATGATGTGGTTTTTCATTGTATCGGATGCATTGACATTTTCAGGTTTCTTGGCGGCTTATGGTTTTTCGAGATTTAAATTTATAAACGAGTGGCCAATTGCAGATGAAGTGTTTACGCACGTTCCGTTTTTGCACGGTCAAGAATTACCAATGATCTATGTGGCATTCATGACTTTTATTCTTATCATGTCGTCTGTAACTATGGTTTTGGCGGTAGATGCTGGTCACCACATGAATAAAGCTAAAGTTACATTTTATATGTTCTTGACCATTATCGGTGGTGCTATTTTTGTGGGTTCACAAGCTTGGGAATGGGCTACGTTTATACAGGGAGATTATGGAGCAGTACAAACCAAAGGTGGAAACATCCTTCAATTTGGTGAATATGTAACTGTTGATGGCCAAGAGAAATTTAAGCGAATTTCAATCGATGATTTTGCGGTCTCAATCCCAGATGCTCGAGTAGAACACGAACGTAAAAATGGATTATGGTTTAGAGAAGAGGGCACTCTTCCAGATTATACAGTAAATGAAATTTACCAAGGATTGGCTGCTAATGAAAATATCCTTGTGCGGTCGCAAATTATCAATGAGGAAGGTCAGAAAACAGTACTCTCTAGAGAAGAATCTTTAAGACAGATTGAGAAAAATGGTCAATTGGTGGTTAAAGGTGCCAACCTTCAGGTTAACGAATACGGTACATCACTTTTTGCAGATTTCTTTTTCTTTATTACAGGTTTCCATGGTTTTCACGTATTATCAGGCGTAATAATTAATATTATTATATTTTTCAATGTGATTCTAGGAACCTACGAGAGAAGGGGTAGCTACGAAATGGTGGAAAAAGTTGGACTTTACTGGCACTTTGTAGATTTGGTTTGGGTATTTGTATTTACATTCTTCTACCTAGTTTAAAACGATATTAAGATTACATTATGGCACACGAACATAAATTAGAAATTTTTAGAGGGACGGTAAAATTTAAATCCAATACACAGAAAATTTGGGGTGTATTGATTTTTTTGACTATTGTCACAGCGATTGAAGTTGTATTGGGTATCTACAAACCAGAAAGTTTAATGACACCATTAATGACGCCTTTTGAAGGTGGTTTTTTTGCAACATTGGGCAATATTCTGTTTTCACCAGTGATTTACATGAAGAGCTTAAACCTCATCTTTATCCTTTTAACCATCGTAAAAGCATACTACATCACATGGGACTTTATGCACATGCGAGATGAAAAAGCAAGTTTAAGACGTATGGTGGTATGGACGGCAGTATTTTTAATTTGTTATTTGATCTTTATCCTGCTACAGGAAGGTGGTTATGTGTTTGAAGTTTACAATGGTGAAGACGCACTTATTAAAAAAGATTTTTAAACTTGAATTTTAAGTTAAATGATAATAAAAGGTGGTTTTTCTAAACCACCTTTTTTATTTTTGCATTATGCAACAAAACAAGAAAAAACGAAACATAGTACTGGGTATTTTATTCTTTCTGCCAGTCGCTTTTTTGTTGATGCTCTATCCTGCAAAACATAATTACGAGCCCTTAAATATTGTCTACGAAGATGTTTTAGATATTAAGGAATTTGATTCGGAAGATGAAGAAGACATTATGTTTAAGGATCACATCACTGTATTAGGGTTTTTGGGTAAGAACCCACTGCAAAATGTTATTGCGGCATCCAATCTCAAGGAATTGGTCTATGATAAGTTTAAGGGTTTTAAGAAATTTCAAATTGTAATTGTTATTCCTAAAGGGACAGAAGAAGAAGTGAAAAAATTAAAATCAGAAGTCAATACATACGAAGATTTAAAATTTTGGCATTATGTCTATGGCAGTGAAGAACAGATAGTAGAACTTTATGCTAGCTTGAAGTCCCAACAACAACTAAACAGTAATTTAGCTTCAGAAAATGTGTTTATAATCGACAAAGATTTAAACCAAAGAGGTAGAATTGACGGTAGAGAGAAAAAGGAGGTTGAAGCGAATAAACCAGCGTTCGGTTTATATTCATACAACACCATACAGGTAGATGACATTAAAAATAAAATGAGCGACGATATGCGTATTTTGTTCACCGAATACCGTCAAAAACGTAAAGGTAAATTTGACGATTCCAACACAAGACGCGCTAATGATTTAAAAGAAAGTAATGAGTAAAAAGACAAATTATTCTTATATAGGCATTGCAACGGTGATTTTAGTTTTTGGAATCATATTTATTCCAAAAATCATTGATCGCGTCAGTGACAATGATATTACAAGAGATCACGAAAGTAGAAGTGGTGATATTACAATAGAAGGAAGCGTAACTGAGAACGCTTCTTCAAAAAGCGACTTAGCTTATTTAGAAATTAACGGAAAACCAAAGCAGGTTCCTAACTTCAGTTTTACAAACCAGAATGGTAAAACCATCACCAATGAAGATTATTTAGGCAAAGTGTACGTTGTAGAATTCTTTTTTACTACATGTCCGACTATTTGTCCCATAATGAATAGAAATTTAGTCGAGGTACAAAATGAATTTAAAAATTTTGAAGACTTTGGTGTGGCGTCATTCACTATTAACCCAAAAGTAGATACACCAGAAGTTCTAAAAACTTATGCGGAGAATTATAAAGTAACTAACCCTAACTGGAATTTTTTAACAGGAGATGAAGAAGCGATCTATAAATTGGCAAATGAAGGATTTAATCTTTACACCGCACAAGACCCAAGTGTGGAAGGAGGGTTTGAGCATTCGGGTAACTTTGCCTTAATTGACAAAAAGGGTTATATCAGGTCACGTACCGACAAATTTGGTAACCCATTAATTTTTTATAACGGACTTATAGCAGAGGCAGATGGTGCTGATGAGGATGGAATTCCACAAGAAATAACAATTTTGAAAGAAGATATTGCCAAGCTATTAAAGGAATAAATATGAATTCAACCAACATTGATAAAGAAAAGAAATACAACAAATGGATTGTGGTATTATCTGTTGTCATTCCATTAGCTGTAGCAGCACTTTTTGGTGTCAATTTACGAAAGCTTGGCTTTGATGTTGAGCCCTTATCATTTTTGCCACCAATCTACGCCTCTATAAATGGATTAACAGCAGTAGTTTTAATTGCAGCGTTTTTAGCAATTAAAAATAAAAACAGAAAACTTCACGAGCGTTTAATGAAATTCGCCATAATGCTTTCTGTGGCATTTTTAGTGATGTACGTTGCTTATCATATGACAAGTGATTCGACAAAATACGGAGGAGAAGGTTCAATAAGATATGTGTATTTTTTCATATTAATCACTCACATATTGTTATCTATCGTCATTATCCCATTTGTGCTTGTTACCTATGTGCGAGCAATAACCAATAATTTTGAACGTCATAAGAAAATAGCGAGATACACGTTTCCGATGTGGTTGTATGTTGCTATTACCGGAGTCATTGTGTACCTGATGATTTCGCCATATTATGCATAGCAGTTCTGACTTTGCAGGTTTTCAAAACCTAGCAAGTCTAATAATATTGAAATGAAACACAAAATCATTTTTTTACTTTTTTCTATCTTGTTCACATGGAGTACAAGTGCCCAATGTGCCATGTGCCGTGCTGTTTTAGAAAGTGAAGAAGGCCAATCTACTGCAGAGGGTATTAACGATGGAATTGTCTACCTAATGGCCATTCCCTACATTTTAGTGTTTGCGATTGGTTTTTTTATCTACAAAAAATACAGCAAAACCCTAAAACAAAATAAAACAGAATAATCACTGTAACAATTCTAGTTTTTGGAAGTCTAATGAATATGTTTTTGCAAAACAAGTCTTAACACTTTGTTGGCAGAATAAACATAGGGTTTTTAGTAAAATTGCAAGACTAAGCAAACGGCATTATGATTCAGATTAAGGATTTGCACAAATCTTACCATATGGGAAGCAATTCGCTTCACGTTCTTAAGGGTATAAATTTTGATGTAAAAGAAGGAGAACTAGTTTCAATCATGGGTTCTTCAGGTTCTGGAAAGTCGACATTACTCAACATTCTTGGTATGTTGGATGAAGCTGATACGGGACAATATATTCTTGATAATGTTCCAATAAAAAATCTTAACGAAAAAATTGCAGCACGATACAGAAATGAATTTTTGGGATTCATTTTTCAATCTTTCAATCTTATCAATTATAAATCCGCAGCAGATAACGTTGCACTACCATTATATTACAAAGGTATTCCTCGAAAAGAACGTACCGAAAAAGCAGAGCACTATCTAGAAAAGGTAGGGTTAAAAGAGTGGTCGCATCATTTGCCTAGTGAACTTTCCGGAGGACAGAAACAACGAGTCGCTATAGCAAGAGCTTTGGCAAGTGAGCCAAAGGTACTATTGGCAGATGAACCCACAGGTGCATTGGACACTAAAACCTCATATGAGGTTATGGAACTTATACAAGGCATTAATGATGAAGGAAAAACCATTTTGGTGGTAACGCATGAAGAGGACATAGCTCATATGACCAAGCGTATCGTAAATCTTAAGGACGGTATTATCATTGACGATAGTAGAGTGGAACAGGTAAGGGCAGATCAACATGTTTAATTTAGAGCGTTGGCAAGAAATATTTGAAACTTTAAGTAAGAACAAGTTGAGAACCTTCTTAACTGGTCTTTCTGTGGCTTCGGGTATTTTTATTTTGGTAATCCTGCTCGGTTTTAGTTCAGGTATCGAAAATGGGGTGACTTCAGAATTCCAGCAAGATGCCACCAATGAAATTAGTGTTAGAACAAGGCGAACTACAAAAGGTTACAAAGGTTTAAATCCGGGAAGATACATTCAACTTAAGGATGCCGATTTCTATAATGTCAATTCCAATTACGACGAATTTTTAGAATATAGGTCTGCAAGCTACAGTATTTGGGGAGGACAAGTAGCCTATAAAAATGAGACAGGAAATTATCGTGTTCAAGGGGTGATGCCAGACAATCAGTTTATTGAAAATGCAGACATAGGAACTGGTAGGTATTTAAACAATTCAGATCTTGAAGAAGGTAAAAAAGTTGCGGTTATAGGCAATAAAGTTAAATCCGATTTATTTAAAGGCGAAAATCCAATAGGAGAAAGTATTTCTATTTTTGGTATAAATTTTAAGGTTGTAGGAGTGTATTTTGATCCAGGAGGAGAGCGCGAAGAAAGCGGTATTTTTCTCCCAATTACAACCGTTCAAAATGCGTTTAACGGTGGTGATGATATAAGGGATATGTCCTTCACAGTAAAAATGTCCGAGAATTTTGATGAAGCTGTGGCTCTGTCTCAAAACCTTTCATTGGCCATAGAGAATGACTTAAAACAAAAACATATTGTGGCACCAGATGATACTGCTGCAATAAGAGTAAATAATACACTCGAAGAAGCGAAAAAAATATACTCACTTATAGATACCATCAAAGCCGTTTTTTGGTTTATTGGTATAGGGACCATTATCGCTGGTGTGGTTGGAGTAGGGAACATAATGATAATTATAGTAAAAGAGCGTACCAAAGAAATAGGCATTCGGAAAGCCTTAGGTGCAGAACCATTATCTATTATTGGAATGATTTTACAAGAAGCTGTATTTGTTACGATGCTTTCTGGGTTAATTGGCTTAATTGCAGGATTGGGGCTATTGGAGTTGGTAGGTCCACAAGTAGATAGCGCTTTTATTAAACATCCTCAAGTTAATTTTAATACCGCTATAACCACAGTCTTTATTTTAGTTGCTGCAGGTGCTTTAGCAGGATTTCTTCCAGCGTATAGAGCGGCAAAGATAAAACCAATTGTAGCATTAAGAGACGAATAATATGTTTAGTAAAGACCGTTGGGGCGAAATAATCGAAGCACTTAATGCTAATAAAATTAGAACTTTATTGACAGCATTTGGTGTATTCTGGGGCATAACAATTTTGGTTTTATTATTAGCACTTACCAACGGACTAAGAAATGGCGTCACATCAGGTTTTGGAAACTTTGCAACTAACTCTATGTTTATGTGGACGCAAGGTACGTCGATGCCATACAAAGGCTTACCGAAATCCAGACGTTTCAATTATAAAATTGATGATGTAGCTGCGCTAAAATCACAATTTCCAGAATTGAAATATGTATCACCTAGAAATCAGTTAGGAGGTTACAATGGTGCCAACAATGTGATACGCGGCACAAAAACAGGAGCATTTCAGATTTATGGTGATTATCCAGAATTTATAAAACAGAAACCCATGGATATTCTTCAGGGACGTTTTATAAGTTATTCGGATATAAATGCAAAAAGAAAAATCTGTGTCATTGGTCCTGATGTCGTAAAAGGCCTTTACAATAAAGACGAAGATATTATTGGCTCATTTATTAAAATAAACGGAGTTAATTTTATGGTTGTCGGAACATTTAAGATTACTAACAGTCAAGGTGATTCTGAGGAAGAGGCCAACACTATTTTTGTTCCGTTTACAACATTCGGTCAAGCCTTTAACTTTGGAAATAACGTAAGTTGGATGGCAATTACCGCAAATGACAATACCAGTATTACGGATGTCAAAGAAAGTGTCTTTTCCCTAATGCGCGAGCGTCACACTATACATCCAATGGACGAAAGAGCCATTGGTCATTTTGATTTGGCGAAGGAGTTTGGTAAAATTAATGGACTATTTAGCATCCTCGCTATAGTCGGTTATTTTGTAGGAGCACTTGTATTAATGTCTGGGATTATTGGTATAAGTAATATCATGCTCATTGTGGTAAAGGAACGTACCAAAGAAATCGGAGTAAGAAGAGCGCTTGGTGCTACACCATGGACCATTAAATCCCAAATTTTACAAGAAAGCTTAATTCTAACAATACTTTCTGGTATGGTCGGGATTTCCTTTGCGGCATTTGTAATTTGGGTTATGAATACCATCCTTGATAATGTAGGTCCAGTAGAGAATTTTGCTAATCCAAGCGTGAGTATGACAGTTGTTTTTACTGCTCTAATTATATTAGTAGTATCAGGTGTATTAGCAGGATTAATCCCTGCAAATAGCGCTACAAAAATGAAACCTGTAGATGCCTTAAGAATAGAATAAAAAAATTATAACAATCAACAAATGAAAAGAACTAGAACCGTAATCTTATTAATATTAATCGTCGTCATATTTGGCGGCTCGTTATATTATTTATGGATGAAAAACCAAGAGGATCCAATCACTTACACAACGGATTCGCCAACAGAACAAACCATTGTGGTCAAAACTGTTGCAACAGGTAGTATTGTACCAAAAGAAGAGGTTTTAATTAAACCCAATATATCAGGTGTTATCGAAGAAGTTTTTATCGAAGCTGGTGAATATGTTAAGCAAGGAGATCTCATTGCGCAAATTAAAGTAATACCCAATGCTTCGACTTTAACGAGTTCAAAAAATAGTATTGCATCCAATAGAAATGCTTTAGAAACGGCCGAAATAAACTTTAAAACACAGAAAACCATTTACGACCGTCAAAAGGCATTGTTTGACAAAGGTGTGATTGCAGCCAATGAATTCGATCAAGTAAACAATACCTATTTACAAGCAAAACAACGTGTAGAACAATCAAGAATTGACCTCACACAATCACGCCAGAATTATGATATCATAAAAACAGGAACAACGAGCGGGCTTGGAGCCAGCGCTCAAACACAGGTAAGGGCAACTGTGGCAGGTATGGTATTGGATGTTCCAGTAAAAGCAGGTAATCAAGTAATTGAAGCGAATAATTTTAATGAGGGTACTTCAATAGCGTCATTGGCAGATGTAAAGAAAATGATTTTCGAAGGTAAAGTTGATGAAAGTGAAGTCGGAAAGATAAAAGAAGGACTTCCGTTAGAAATTACCGTTGGAGCAATTGAAAATGAAAAATTTGACGCTGTACTGGATTATATTGCACCAAAGGGTGTAGCAGAAAATGGGGCAATTCAATTTGAAATTAAAGGAACACTTAAAAAAATAGATTCTACTTTTATCAGAGCCGGTTTAAGTGCTAATGCGTCAATTATTTTAGAGAAAGCTGAAAATGTTTTGGCCATAAAAGAAGCCCTCGTTCAATATGATAAAGAAACAAAGAAACCATATGTCGAGGTTGCTATAGGAGATCAGCAATTTGAGCGTAAAGAAGTAGAACTAGGTATTAGTGATGGTATCTTCGTAGAAGTAAAAAGCGGAATCAACAAAGCCGATAAAATCAAGGTTTGGAATCAGATTCAGGGCGTTCCTCAATATGCCCAACAATAATTTTAAAATTTTAGTGTAACACTTTCACATTTACATAGACATATAGTTTATTATGAAAAAAATAGTTAGTCTTTTCATTGTTTTAGTAACAATAAGTTTACAAGCCCAATCCAAAAAATGGACGCTCAAAGAATGCGTAGAATATGCATTGGAGAATAATATTTCCGTTAAGCAGAGCGAGCTGGATGTAGAATTGGCAGATGTCGACAAATTAACAGCTAAAGGAAATTTTATTCCGAGTATAAATGCAAGTACCAGTGTTTCAGAAAATACGGGACTTAGTTTTAACCCAGTAACCAATAATGCTCAGACCACGACATTTTTATCCGCTACAGGAAGGATTAACGTCGGTTATACACTATTTGATGGTCTAAGAAACTTTAGACAGTTGCAACGTGCCGATATTTCTAAATTGGCAAGTCAATACCGTCTAGATAAAATGAAAGATGATATTTCTCTTTTTGTGGCGAACAATTATCTTCAGGTTATTCTCAATAAAGCGAATCTAGAGGTATTGCAATCACAAAACCAAGTAACTCAAGAGCAGATTGAAAGAACTCAACAATTGGTAGAAGCAGGTTCGTTGCCTAGAGGAGACCTACTCGAAATACAGGCTACCAATGCTAGTGAACAGCAGTCTATCATCAATGCCCAAAATCAAATACAAATTTCACTTATAAGTTTAGCACAGTTGTTATTGATTAAAGATTATGAAAATTTTGATATAATAGATGAAGGTTACGATATATCTGATGAAGATATTACCAATAAAAATGTTTACGAAATAATAGCGAAAGCAAAAGAAAATAGATCTGAAATTAAAATAGCAGAGCAAAGCGTAGAATTAGCAAAAAAAGATCTTCAAATTGCTAAAGGAGCAAATTATCCAACACTTTCGGCATTTTTTGGATATGACACACGTTATACAGATGCAACTTCATTTATTCAGGTAGCAGATCCTAATGATCCAGTTACAGTACGACAAATTGGTACTGTTGAAGGAACGGGACAAGCGGTAATTGGCGAATTTCCTAATACCGTTCCAAGAGAAGTAGGTGCAGATCCGTTTTTTGATCAGTTATACCAAAACGATGGTATTGGTTATGGCTTATCACTTAACATTCCCATTTTGAACGGTTTTAACACAAAAGGAAATATTCAGAGAAGCAGAGTTAATTTGGAACGTACCAAATTTCAATTAGAGCAAGCAGAACTAGATCTCGAATCAACGGTGTACCAAGCCTATGTAGATGCAAAAGGTGCTTTAAAATCTTATGAAGCGGCACAAACAGCTGTAGAATCCCAAGAGTTGGCGTATGATTATGCTAAGGAACGTTACGACGTTGGATTAACAAATGCATTTGACTTCAGTCAATCCAAGTTACGATACGATAATTCTAAAATCGAATTGAATAGAGCAAAATACGATTACATTTTTAAGCTAAAAGTTCTAGAATTGTATTTTGGGATTCCCGCAACAGAATTAAAATTTTAATTATGAGTAAAACAGTAAAAATAATCATTGGAGTAGTAGTTGTAGCACTTATTGTCTTAGTGGCTGGCTCTAAAATGGGGTGGTTTGGTGAAAAAGGTAACTTTAAAGAAGTTACAGTACAGGAAGTAGCTTTAAAGGATATTGTTGAAACCGTTTCTGCTACCGGAAAAATTCAACCAGAAGTAGAAGTAAAAATTTCTTCCGAAGTTTCAGGTGAAATTTTAGCGCTACCATTTAAGGAAGGTGACGAAGTTAAAAAAGGAGACTTGTTGGTGAGGGTAAATCCAGATTTAATACAATCCGCAGTAAGTAGATCACAAGCTTCCTACCAAAATGTAAGAGCAGGTTTAGAACAAGCCGAAGCTAATTTAAAACAAGCTAAAGCAGACTACGAAAGAAGTAAAAGACTCTTTGAAAAAGGGGTAATTTCTAAAGCAGATTGGGATAGGGCAGTTGCAGCATATGAAACTGCTCAGGCAAGTAGAAGTTCTGCTTATTATAATGTGCAAAGCGCTGCTGCAACCGTAAACGAAGCAAAAGACAACCTAAACCGTACAACGATTTACGCACCTATGAGCGGAACAATTTCATTATTGAGCGTCGAATTAGGAGAACGTGTTGTTGGTACACAGCAAATGGCTGGAACGGAAATTTTAAGAGTGGCTAACCTTAATAACATGGAAGTTGAAGTAGATGTAAATGAAAATGATATTGTTAAGGTCCAAATAGGAGACTCTACAATTGTTGAAGTTGATGCATATTTAAAGAAAGAATTTAAAGGCGTAGTAACCGAAATAGCTAATTCAGCAGCGGGAACTTTGGCGGCAGATCAAGTGACTAACTTTAAGGTAAAAGTAAGAATTTTAGAAAAATCCTATGAAGATTTAACCGAAGGAAAGCCTGAAACCTACTCACCTTTTAGACCTGGCATGACAGCTACTGTAGACATTATTACTAAAAAGAGAGAGAACGCAATTGCTGTTCCTATTAGTGCAATTGTGATAAAAACAGATACAAGTTCTACAAGCTCACCATATAGTAAGTCTCCAACAAGCACTGAGATAGGATCTGTTGAGGAACAAAAGTTTGAATGCGTATTTGTAAACGATAACGGAAAGGCCAAATTAAAAGTAGTTAAAACAGGCATTCAAGATGACACTAATATTGAAATCGTGTCAGGATTAGATAAGAACGATAAAATTATTACTGGACCATATAATATGGTGTCTAAAATGTTGAAGCCTGGTGATGACGTTGAAGTAAAAAGTAAAGATTTGGCTCTTAACAATGAAAACTAAGAAAATTAAAAATGGGGTTAATTCTTAATATAGAAACAGCCACAACAAATTGCTCAGTCTCTCTATCGCAAGATGGAGAGATTTTGGTTTTAAAAGAAGACTACAATTCTGGCTATTCTCATGCAGAAACCTTACATGTTTTTATTGATAAAGTTTTTGATATGGCTGGAGCAGACCCAAAATCTATTGACGCAGTTGCAGTAAGCAAAGGACCTGGTTCTTATACTGGCTTACGCATTGGTGTTTCTTCAGCAAAGGGATTATGCTACGCGCTCAATAAGCCGTTATTGGCTATAGACACCCTAAAAAGCTTAGCACTTCAGGTTGATACGGGTGATGGTTTTATAGTACCTATGTTAGACGCAAGACGTATGGAAGTATATTCCGCTATTTTTGATTCGGAATTAAATATACATCGATCAATAGAAGCTCAAATATTGGATGAAAACAGTTTCAAAGAAATTCTAAACCAATCAAAGGTGTATTTTATTGGTAACGGAGTTAAGAAGACCAAACAGCTTATTCAGCATACAAATGCCGTGTTTATTGAGGGTAAGTTGCCGTCAGCTAAAGAAATGGCTCTACTTTCCGAACTGAAATATAAAAAAAGCGACACCGAAGATGTCGCTTACTTTGAACCTTATTATTTAAAGGATTTTGTTGCTTTAAAGAAAAAGGCTTAAGTCGTTTCTTTATATAAATGTACATCTGTTTGAGGAAATGGTATCTCAATTCCGGCCGCTTCTAAACGTTTTTTGCCTTTCTCTAAGACAGTCCAGCGTATATTCCAAAAGTCCTCGTTTTTGGCCCAATAACGAAGAGAAAGATTTACAGAGCTATCTGCAAGTTCTGCCACTACAACCATTGGTATTTTTCCTTCCTCTTGTAGCACTAATTCTTGCTCATTGACCAATTCAAGAAGAATGTCTTTTGTTAATTTAATATCACTATCATAACTCACACCGAAGGTTAAATTTTCTCGCCTTATATTTTCGCCAGTGAAATTAATGATGTTGTCGTTTGAGAGTTTTCCATTAGGAATGATAGCTAGTTGATTACCAAAAGTGTTTAATTTGGTATTAAAAATAGAAATCTCCTTTACCGTTCCTTCTACCCCTTGAGCTTTGATAAAATCACCAATTTTAAACGGTTTTATTATTAGGATGAGAACACCACCTGCGAAATTGGCCAAAGAACCCTGAAGGGCAAGACCAATCGCCAAACCAGTTGCCGCAATTACTGCTGCAAATGATGTTGTTTCAATACCAACTGTACCTAACACTACTAAAATCAAAACAACTTTGAAAGTCCATTTAAGTAAATTGAGCAAAAATGTTTTTAGGCTTTCGTCATAGTTGGCTTTGTTCATTGCTTTTCTGACTCCTCTAATCAGTATGTTTATAAGCCAGCTTCCAACTATCCATATAGTTATTGCCGCGAGCACTTTTGGTGCAAACTCAATAATTAAATTGTATCCTGCATCAATCCATTTCTGTGTTTCCATAAAATTTTGGTAATGTAATTTGGTTAATATTTAGGTTGTTAAAATTTATTTCGGCACTAGCCAAATAAAAATGTGTAAGATCAAAGTGACATTAGAAATTATACATATTATAAAATTTCTAGTTAGACATTTTAAACTCACACATTTGAAATACTTGTAACTCTGTAAACTTACAGAGTAAACTCTCTAAAGTTGGTTGATATATTTTACTAACGATATCAAATCTTCCTCTTTGGAAGTTTTTATTCTATTTTTCTTTATAAAAGTTTTGATTTCCTTCTCATACTTTGGAAAAAGCTCCGCTATATCATTTTTATTAGAAGGAAGTGGCATAGCTTTTTCTGCGCCGATTTTAATGTAATATTCATCTTTTTGTCTCTCGTACTTTGCAGGCCTGCTTTTTTCATAACTTGATTTTGCAGGTTTAGCTGGTTCAAATTTAACCTCCTGTTTTTTTAATAAAGAAACTCTATTAGTTTTGACGAGATTTACAAAAAAGTCTTTTTTTGATTCATTATCTTCATTTACGTATTCATAGGTTTGATATAATTCTCCACTCGTAGTAAATTCTAATGAAATATCATTTATATCCTTCGAAAGCACATAGAAATCATCAGTTTTACTATCCATCTCTTTAACTTCCATATTGCCAGTGAAGGCATTATATTTAGCCAAAAACCTTTTATCTTCTTTTTGGTTAAAAATTTTGATTGGTAAGAACTGTTCTGAAAGATACTTCGATCCTTGAATATTTTCAGGCTCTTTCGCTGCAGTTACCTTTGTTGTCATATACTGACCAATTAATCCAGCGCCGTCTACATTCGTAGGACTTGCCGTGGATTGAGCGTTTGTAATATTAAAACTTGCTAAAACAGCAAAAATTATAATTAAATGTTTCATAATAATTATTTTGGTTATTTCTTAAAAAATTAATCTTCCCTTATAATACATCAAAAACTATACCGCTCATTGAAGATTAGATTTTTACGTTAATTTACTTCAAAAGTCAACTTAACATTGACTCTAAATTCAGTAACATCGTTATCTTTTACTACTGCTGTTTGCTCATTAATGTATACGGAACGAATATTATTAACTGTTTTAGAAGCTTCTTTTACTGCTTTTCTTGTAGCATCTTCCCAACTTTTGTCAGAGTTTGCTAATATTTCTAATACTTTTAATACTGCCATTTTGTTTAATTTTAGATTAATACTATTTAAAGTATAATATAAGAAATTATGGAGCAAATGTCGTTAACTAATTGTTAATTGCGTTGACCGTAATGGCTTGATCGTTCAACATTTCCTTAAGCATATTTTCAATACCATTTTTTAAGGTAAATGTAGAAGACGGACAACCACTGCAGGCACCCTGTAAAAGCACCTCTACTTTCTTGGTATCTTTGTCGTAGGATTTAAATTCAATATTACCTCCGTCGCTTGCGACGGCAGGTTTTATATATTCTTCTAAAATATTAACTATATTTTTTGAAATGTCATCTAATTTTTCAAATTTTTGCTCAATCGCAGTTTCGGTTTTATTAAGTTGTTTCGGCGCATTATCAGCAAGAATAGTTTTACCTTTTTCAACATAATTTTTTATAAACTCCCTTAATTGAAGAGTAATCTCTTCCCATTCTACAATATCATATTTTGTTATGGATATGAAATTCTTCTCCATAAAAACTGTTTTTACAAACGGAAATTGAAACAACTCCATTGCCATAGGAGAAAGTTTTGCTTCTTCTATAGACTTAAATTCATATAAGGTAGGTACAATGACCTTGTTGCATACAAACTTTAAAACAGCAGGATTGGGAGTGCTTTCTGCATAAACCGTAACAGCTGCTTTTGGCTGCTGTGCTTCTTCGGATACTATAATGGCGTCACTGGAAAGATATTGCTCAATCTGCTCTGCCACTTCATCCTGTACGTCTGACCACTCTACAATATTGTAACGTTCTATAGCTATAAAGTTTGAAGCTATATAAACCTTCTTCACAAAAGGAAGATAGAACAGTTGTTGTGCCAAAGGAGAGTTTTTGGCCTCGTCTATATTGTTAAATTCAAAACTATTATGGTTGGTCAAAAACCGGTCAGCTTCAAATTTCAGTATTGCTGAGTTTGAAGTTGGTACAATAGAAATCTTTGTTTTTGGCATCTTTTTTTGTTTGCAAAAATATGAAATATCAAATGGATACGTTAATGTTAAAGGCCGAGTTTTGTAATTCAATTCATATAAATTCGTTAAATTTCGGGCTCATTAAAAATTGCTACTTAAATATAGCATGATGTAAGTCATGTTTATGTCTGTTGGTTTGAAAAAACTAAATATGAAAAAGACCCTTTTCTTTGTTATTTTCTTTATTAGTTGTTTTGGTTTTTCACAAGATCTTACAATGCAAAATGGCAGTTTTAACCGCTGTGCTCCAGATCGGCTTTTTGATTCTGGAGGCGAATCTGGCAATTACAGCAATAACGAAGATATAGTCACCACTTTGTGCTCGGTCAACGCAGGTGAGCTTATTATCTTAGACTTTATTCCATTTAGTACCCAAGAAGGTCAAGATGTCCTCACAATTTATGATGGAACGGATACAACTGCTCCAATTATAGGAACATTTTCTGGCACCACTTCACCTGGAAGAGTTGAAGCGACCGCTTCTAATACTTCAGGATGTTTAACGTTAAGGTTCACTACCAACGGCTCAGGAAACACTACAGGATTTGCTGCAGATATTATTTGCGCGGCGCCATGCCAAACGATCGTTGCTTCTATAGATACTACCAATCCAGCTCAAAACGGGTCGGGATTTGTTGAGGTATTTCCTGGCGATACAGTCGACTTTTCTGGTAGTGCTACATTTTCTGGTAACGGAACGGGTGCAACTTACGATTGGGATTTTGGAGATGGCAATTCGGCGAGCGGAACGGATGTGTCAAATACTTTTAATCAACCCGGAAATTATACAGTAACCTTTACGGTACAAGATGATAATCCGCTAGGTTGCGAAGATAGCGTTACAATTGATGTTGTGGTTTTACCAGCGTTGGTAACTGTAAATAATTCAGCATATCCTCAATCCGAACTTTCACTTGAAGAACTAGTTGATCAAGTTTTAGTCACGGGTGGATGTTCTGCGGTCGAGAATTTTTCAGTTCAGGTAAATGGAAGTCCAGGTAATACCAATAATAAAAGCTATGGATACTTTACAAATGGTGGTGCCACTAACTTTCCATTTGAAGAAGGGATAGTATTAACTACAGGAGTTGCTTTTCAGGGTGGCAATCAGGTTATTACGCCAATAGTGAGTAATCTTAATGGTCAGCCAGGTGATAATGACTTAGAAATGGCATTAGGGCAAAATAACACAAATGATGCGACATTTGTTAAATTTAATTTTACCCCAACCGTTAATCGTATAAGTTTTAGGTATATAATGGCATCGGAAGAGTATAATCAACGTGACGAATGCAATTTTTCTGATAGTTTTGCTTTTTTGCTTAGGGAAGCAGGAACAACAGCATATACTAATTTAGCTGTATTGCCCGATGGGACACCAGTTAGTATAACGAATATAAATGCTTTCGCGAATTGTCCAGCAAATCAAATGTTTTTTGAAGGCTATAATATTGGTGAAACTAATTATGGCGGAAGAACCATTGTGTTAACTGCAACTGCAGATGTTATTCCTAATACGACGTATGAGATAAAATTAGTGGTAGCAGATCAAGGGGATTCTGCATTTGACTCTGCCATATTTTTGGAGGCCGGAAGTTTTAATCTAGGTGGAGATTTGGGTGAAGACCTTACAATTGATGCTGGTACAGCAGATTGTGACGGAAACCAGGTAACTTTAGATACTGGAGCATCTACAGCAACACATACTTGGTTTTATGCAGCAGATCCAAATATGCCTAATGATACAGTTGAGATTATGGGAGAAACCACATCAACCTTAGATGTGGACCAACCAGGTATTTATTATGTCGATGTAGAGTTTGGCACAGGTTGTTCCACATCAGACTCAATTTTAGTTGAGTTTAGGGAGAGTCCGGTAGCCAACCCAGCTCAAGATTTAATATTGTGCGATACTGATGGTAACATGGAATTTGACCTTTCTGAAAACAACGATGATATTCTTGGAGGACAAGACCCTGCCGATTATGAAATATCGTATCATCTCACAGAGCAAAACGCCATAGATAATGCAGGTGCACTACCACTAAATTACGTAGATACTAATACAACTACCCAAACGATTTGGGCAAGAATAGCTTCAACAGATCAATTATGTTTCGATATAACCTCTTTTCAAATTGAATACAATGCTTTATCTGTAAATGACTCCTTAGATCCTCTAGAGAATTGTGATAATAGTGCCAATAATGGTTTTACAGAATTTATGCTTACAGACAGAGATGATGAGGTTATAGGAACCAATGATCCAGCAGATGTCAATGTAACCTATCATGATAGTTTTGATAATGCAAATGACGATATGTCTCCTTTGGCTAGCCCTTATCTTAATGTCGTACCAAATATGGAACAAGTTTTTGTTCGATTGGAATTGGTGGCAAACCCTTCGTGTTATTTCATCACGACTTTAGACCTGATTGTGTTAGAAAATCCAACTGCTAACGATGCTACTTTATCATTATGTAATGCGAATGTAGAATCAGCCAATGATGAATTTACCGAATTTAATCTCACAGATAGAGAGATCGATATTACTGGAGGAGCTACTGGAATTGTTGTTACATATTATGAACGTGATGCGGATGCTCAGGCCCTAACAAATGAAATTGATGATCCTACAGCATATACCAACCAATCAGTTGATGGGCTACCAGCAAATCCACAGACCATATATGTTGTTGTTAGGGATATATTAACTGATTGTATAAGTTTTACAACCTTAGAACTAGAAGTATTGGATACTCCAAATCCAACTCAAAGCGATAATATTACTCCAATTGAACGATGTGATATTAATAATCCAGGAGATGGTATTGAAGTTTTTGATTTAACCGAAAATGAAACTCTTATACTAAATGGTGAAACGGATATTACAGTAACTTATCATGAAACACCAGAGGGTGCAGATTCTGGGAATGGTGAAATGATTGCAGATCCCACGCAATTTAGTAATGTGTCTACGCCTGAAGACATCGTTTATGTCAGGGTCACTAATAATGTCTCGGATTGCTATGTTGTTGTGAATTTTATTATTCGAGTTAACCCATTACCTTCTATAGAGCCGATTTCTGATTTATTATCATGTGAAGTAAACACAGATGGTATTGATAGTTTTGATCTTACAGTAAAAGATGCAGAGGTTTTAAATGGACAAGACCCATCGCTTTACCAAGTAAGCTATCATAGTACTCTAAGTGATGCTCAAAATTTAAATGCTCCTCTTGCCAGTCCTTATACCAATCAATCAAATCCTCAATTAATTTATGTGGCCATCACCAATACGGATACCGGTTGTTCGGCCTCAGGAGAAAGTTTTAATATTGGTGTTGAGGAAGCTGCAGTTGCCAACCCTGATATGGTACCAATTGTTTATGAACTTTGCGATGACAATATGGAAATTGACGGAGACCCAACTAATGATAGCGTCCAGTTCGATTTATCAACCTTAGACCCTGAGGTGCTCGATGGACAAGACCCAACAGGTTATATAGTTAGTTATTATACCACACAAGAGGCTGCGGATATAGGTACGGACCCAATCCCTTTTATTTATGAGAATGTATCTAATACACAAACCATTTACGCTAGAGTAGATAATGATAATTTGGTAGTTGTGGCAATTTCCTTGGACATTTCAGCTTTGTCAACAGCATTAGACCTTAATATTGACGGCAATCTAGATATTTTTGACACAAATGGAGATGATATTTTCGATTTGTTGGATGTAAATGGAGATGGCTTATCGGACGGAATTGATACTAACGCTGACGGTATTTTCGAATTTGTAGATGTTAATGGAGATGGTTTGGGTGATCCCGTAGACCTTAATAATGACGGCACTTTTGATAATTTGAGCGACGAATTTATTTGTTACGATACTACAAGCTTGATATTGCAAGTTAATCCGCTTCCAAATTTTAATCTGGAAGATAATTATACGTTATGTCTTAATACCAACGGTACAGAAATTTTAGATCCATTAGTAATTGACACGGAATTGTCTGTAGCAGATTATATATTCGAATGGTTTTTTAACAGCACTTTGCTTCCCGAAGAAACAGGCGGGGCAATAATGCCAAATCAAGGTGGTATGTATCAGGTCATTGTAACAGATAGAACTACTTTATGCGTCAATGACTTAGATGTAGGTATTACCCAAGTGTCTGAAAGCGAACCACCAATTTTAGAGGTCAACTTAACAACACAAGCTTTTGAGGGAAAAAATGTTATTGAAGCGACCGCTACAGGATTCGGTGATTATGAATTTAGTTTAGATGGTGGTCCATGGCAAGACGAAGGCACTTTTACAAATGTATCACCAGGTATTAGAACCATTACGGCAAGAGATAAAAACGGCTGTGGTATTGCGACAGAAGAAGTGTTAGTCATAGATTATCCACTTTACTTTACTCCGAACGGTGATGGTACTAATGATACTTGGAACATTGTTGGTATAAGCACGCAACCTAATGCGAAAATTTATATATTTGACCGTTATGGAAAATTATTAAAAGAGCTGAGTCCCACTGGTAATGGATGGGACGGCACCTTTAATGGTAATCCATTGCCAACAAGCGATTACTGGTTTAGGGTCACATACAATGAGCCTTTAACGGGACAACGAAAGGAATTCAATGCCCATTTCACCTTGAAACGATAAATCATTATGAGATTTAAAAATTATTGTTTAATAGCACTTATAGTTATCACGGCAAATTTTAGTTTTGCACAAGAAGGAGTACCGATTTATTCAGACTACCTAACAGATAATTACTATCTCATCCATCCGTCGATGGCTGGTGTTGCCAACTGTGCGAAAGTAAGATTAACAGCAAGACAGCAATGGTTTGGAGTAGACGATGCTCCGAGTTTACAAACGTTAAGCGCCAATGGTAGAATTGGAGATACGCCATCTGCAATAGGTGGTATTTTCTTTAATGATTCTAATGGTTATCATTCTACAGTAGGTGGTTATGCTACTTTTGCATACCATTTAATGTTTTCTAGAAATGAGATCGATTTGAATATGCTTTCCTTTGGTTTAAGCGCAGGATTTCTGCAGTATAAATTAGATGAAACTGATTTTTTGGCACCAGGTGAATTTGACCAATTAATTGCAGGTATTGAGCAAAGTGCAACAAACTTTAATGTAGATTTTGGGTTTTCATATCACTTCATTGATTTCTATGCGCACTTTACAGCGAAAAATATACTAAAAAATGAAGGTATTAACTTTAACGACCAAGGTTTTGAGTTTGATAATTTAAGAACATATCTATTATCTACAGGATACACGTTTAGCAAGTTAGGAAGCCCTTGGAGTTACGAGCCATCTATAATGTATATGTACAGAGACGCAACTGAAGAATCTTCAATAGACGTCAATGCCAAAGTGTATAGAGAAATGGATTTTGGTAAAGTTTGGGGAGGCCTATCCTATAGACGCAGTTTGGACGGTGCCGAATTTAGAGATGGATCTAGTATTAGCAGCCAAAAGCTACAATATATTACACCGTTTTTAGGTGTGGATTATAATCAATTTGTATTTGCGTATACCTTTTCTTATCAAGCAAATACTGTTAATTTTAATACTGGTGGTTTCCATCAGCTTACCTTAGGATACAACTTTAATTGTAGAAGAGAAAAATTTGAATGTAATTGCCCAGCGGTAAATTAAAATAATAGGCTCAATATATACTGGGCCTTTCTTTTTTATTTCAGAAGAAAAAAATCGCGATGAGTGACTAATCGGTTTCAATGTGTGAAACCGTAAATACTTTGAGTGTGTACCACTTTTTGTTCATTTTTATTCTATTAATAGGAATTTATCAATTATTACAATTAAAATAAAGTCGTATGTTTAGTCTGTAAAAAATAAATATAGACTGTGGTTACCTGCAAATTTTCTCATATCGTACTATTGTTATTATGGTTTACCACAGGTTCATTTGGTCAACAAAATAGCAACTTCGGAACATCACAGGATGAGCTGTTTACGATTCGCGGTGAAGTCTATGAACTTTCTACGCTAAAACCCTATGAAGGTGTCACTATTGTACTTAATAATGGTCGCTATACGACGACGGACTATAATGGTAAATTTACTGTAAAAGCTAAGATTGGCGATCAGTTAGTGATAAAGCACAGGGATTTTGAAACTATTTTTCATACCGTTCAAAGTGATGATAATAGACTTACTATTAAAGTAGATAATCGAGATCGCCGAAGCGCTCAACAAATTAAACTCGATAAAAACAACCAAAGCTTCAATCAAATGATTGATTCTGCAGACGTTTATTTAAAAAAAGATGCTGAGAAGAGTATTAAGTTTATAGGAGACGCGCTAGATATTGAAATTACAACTCGTCAAAGTGCCGAAGCTCATGAACTTTTGGGTGATATATATAAGTATTGGAAACAGTACGATTTGGCCATCTCGGCATATAAAATAAGTCTTCAAAATGCCAAAAAAAATTCTGCTAAATTAAAATTGGCGAAAGCTTATATGCTTAATGGAAATTATCAAAACAGTATTGTAGCATATAGTAAAATAGATGTAGAAAGCTTATCTAATTACGAGAAAACCCAGTATTACGAAGGGATTGGTGATGCATATGTAAATTCTAAAAATTTTGTAAAGGCAATTGATGCATTTACTAATGGTTTAAAAGTTGCAGAACAACATAAAATATCCACGAAAATTACAGATTTAAATTCTAAGATAGCCCAAACTTACAGTATTCAAGGTAAAAAAAATGAAGCAAAATTATATTTCAATAATTCGCTAAATCTAGCTAAAGAACAAAATGTTAAACGGGCAGTTGAAGAACAAATTGAAGTCGCCGAGTTTAATAATAGAAATAGAGATTACGATGACGAAATTGAACTCAGAAAACGAGCCATTGAAGGTATTGAGGATATCGAAAAGGACTCGGTAATCACAAATGAAAGTCCAATTACCACCCAGAAACAGAATTATAAAATAGGGTCAGCATATTATCTTCAAAATGATTTTCCCAAAGCCATTGAATATCTTGAAAAGAGTAAGGAAGAAGCAGATAAAAAAGGCGATTTAGTTGTTGGTAAAGATGCCACAAGAAAATTGTCGGAAGTGCTTATAAGCTCAGGTGAAACTGAAAAGGGGATTGAGTACATTAACGAATACAAGAATATCGTAGATAAAATCTACGCTCAAAAAGAGCAAGAATTATCTCAAGTCGCCAGGTTTAGCAGGAACATTGCAGAGCAACAGAACAGGATTACATCTTTAGAAAGTGATCGTAAACTGTCATTGAGCAAATACCAATTGACTCAAGAACGAAACAAGCGGCAGCAACTTATTATTTATTCGCTCATTGGTGGATTGTTGTTACTTCTCGTCACAGGGTTTTTAATGTTCAAGTACATCAAACAGCAGCGTCTAGCTAACAATTTATTGGCATTAAAATCGCTGCGAAGCCAAATGAATCCGCATTTTATTTTTAATGCTTTAAACTCAGTAAATAGTTTTATTGCAACAAATGACGAACGTACGGCAAACAAGTACCTATCTGATTTTTCACTTTTAATGCGTGCAGTCTTAGAGAATAGTGAAGAGGATTTTATTCCATTGAAACAGGAAATCGAATTATTAGAACTATACACAAAGCTCGAACATTTTAGGTTTAAAGATAAGTTTGAATACAACATTCATATAGATAAAAATGTTGATGTGGATAGTTTTCAAATTCCACCCATGTTACTTCAGCCATATATAGAAAATGCAGTGTGGCATGGTCTACGCTACAAATCGGAAAAAGGGCACTTAAATATCGATATAAAACGGAAATCTAAAGATGAACTAATCATCACTATTTCTGATGATGGTATTGGCAGGGAGCGTTCAAAGGCTTTAAAAACAGAACATCAGAAAAAGCAAAATTCTAAAGGTATGAACAACATTAAAAGGAGGGTTGCCATATTAAACAACATGTATAAAGATAAAGTTGATGTTTCCATTGAGGATTTTCAAAATTTAGATGATACCGGTACCAAAGTTATTGTAACATTAAAGAAAGATTAGTTATGAAGTTAAACGCCATTTTAGTAGAAGACGAAGAAAATAGTCGAGAAATTCTCAGGAATTATTTGGCCAAATACTGTCCCAATGTCAATCTCTTAGGTGAAGCTTCAAATATTGATGATGCTTTAGTACTCATTAGAAATAACGATCTGGATGTGGTATTTCTCGATGTAGAAATGCCTTACGGTAATGCTTTTGATCTATTGGACAAAGTTGGTGATGTAGAGTTTGAAACCATATTTGTCACCGCTTACAATCATTACGCTATTGATGCTTTAAACGCTCATGCTTCATATTATTTAATGAAACCTATTTCTATTGACGAGCTCATCAAAGCCGTAGATTACGTCACTGAAATAAAACAAAAAGAAGACGCTTTGCAGGATCACGTTTTAGTGCCAAAAACAAAGTCTGTAAACGGTAAGATTACCATTCCTCAACAGAGTGGATTTGAGGTCATAGATACTTCGAATATTATGTATTGCAAAGCAGATGACAACTATACAGAAATTCATTTAAATACTAACAAGAAAAAATTAGTGAGTAAAACTCTTAAATATATCGAAGAAAGCTTGAAGGACGGCAATTTTGCGAGAGTTCATAAAAGTTATTTAGTCAATGTTGATGAGGTGGTCAAATACCAAAAAGGAAAAGGAGGTAGTGTGATTTTGAGCAATGGAAAAGAGATCATGGTCTCGGCCTCAAAAAAGTCAGATTTATTAGCTTTTTTTAAGTAGTTTTAAGCTTAGAGAATAACAGGAAACGGGACTGAACGCAACAATCTCCTAAATTTAACTATAAGGGACTTCTAAAGGATATTTTTATTTAAAGAAACATTATGCCAATTATAAAACCAGTAAAAGGAAGATACCCACAAATTCCAGACGATTGCTATGTGGCAGACAATGCCGCAATAGTTGGGGATGTAAAAATGGGAAACCAGTGCAGCGTCTGGTTTAATGCTGTTATTAGAGGCGATGTACATTATATTAAAATGGGAAATAAAGTGAATGTACAGGACGGAGCTGTAATCCATGCCACCTACCTAAAAGCCGCTACCATAATAGGGAATAACGTATCCATCGGTCATAATGCGATTGTGCATGGATGTACCATTGAAGATAATGTACTAATTGGTATGGGCAGTATCGTTATGGACAATGCCATTATACACAGCAACAGTATTATTGCTGCTGGTGCTGTGGTAATAGAAAATACCATTGTGGAATCTGGAACTATTTATGCAGGAATCCCGGCCAAAAAAATAAAGGATATCAGTGAAGAATTGATTACAGGTGAAATTGATAGAATTGCCAACAACTATGTAAAATATTCAAGTTGGTTCAAAGAATAATGGCTTACTCATGCTGAATTTATTTCAGCATCTTAAATATTGGATTTTAAATTTACAATCAAATCTTCAACATTAGTTATACCTTCCAAAATCTCATTTGTTATAACTGTTGTAAGTTGGTTGCCTTCAAGTTTTAAAACTGTAGGGTATATGAGATTTACATTGGGGAATCGAGCCTCAAATTCATCCTTATGAAAAAATTTCATATCAATATTACTGTCTTCCCTAAATTTTCTCCAGGTTTTATCTTCACTGAATGTATCAAAAGTGAGCGCGCACAATTGACATTTATAGGTAGAAGGGCTAAGTAGCTTATGCCCAGTATCTAACAGTGCATTTAATTTGCTGGATTTTGCATTATAAACAAAAAGTAATTTCATAGAATAAGAGTGCGATGTACTGATTTAACCTAATTAAAAATTTAAATAAGAACTGGTAAAGCCATCACCAATTAGCGATCGAAGTACTTCGACGTTCCCGTTGGAATATAGCTTTAATTCAGGTGGAATTACTGAAGGGTTCAGCAAACTGTTGGCCAACAAAATAGCTTTGGTCTGTTTGGCCACTGCCAACCCTGAATCTATGATTTTAACTTTTGTAGGAAGCATTTTTTCCAATACTGGAATTAAATATGGATAATGTGTACAACCAAGCACCAAGTGATCTATATCTTGGTCTAACATGGGTTTGAGATAGGTTTTTAAAAGTAACTCCATTTCTGGGGAATTTAATTTACCATTCTCAATTAGTGGCACAATACCTTCTCCAATTTGTTCTATCACTTTTATATTACTCGCATATAAATTGGTTGTATTGTGAAACAGCTCACTACTCAACGTACCTTTGGTTGCCAATATCCCGATGGCTTGGGTCTGTGTTTGCAGCGCTGCTGGTTTAATAGCTGGTTCTATACCTATGAAGGGCACGTTATAATGTTCTCGTAAATAGGATATGGCATTGGTAGTTGCTGTGTTACAAGCCACAATAATCATTTTACAATCTCTGCTCAATAAAAATTCTGTATTCTTGATGCAGAGTTGCAGTATTTCGGCTTCAGATTTGTTGCCGTAAGGTGCATTTTTACTATCTGCCAAATAAATACAATTTTCATAAGGCAAAAGGGTATGCACTTCCTTAAAAATGGAGGTGCCTCCAACGCCAGAATCAAATATACCTATGGGATTACGCTTCATGAGTATAAAATTAAAAAGCCGCTTTTAGCAAAGCGACTTTTTATAAATTTATTTTAAAAAAGGATTATATTCCTAATTCTTTTTTTACGTCTGCAAGTAAGTCTTTACCATCTGCAACTACTAATGTAGATGCATCTAATACATATTGATAACCTTGAGCTTTTGCAACTTTCTGAATGGCAGCTTTTGCCTTTTCTGTAATAGGCTTCAGTAAGTCAAATTCTTTTTTCTGTAAATCCTGTTGTGCTTGTTGCTGGTATTTACTAAGGCTTTGCTTCATACCTTCAACTTCTTCCATTCTTTTAATATTAGATTCTTCAGTTTGAGCTTCTGCCTCAGCATTATATTGCTTTAACTTGGTATCTAATTCTTTCAGCGAACCTTGTATGGTCGCTTCGTAAGTTTTTCCTAATTTTTCTATTTCTGCTTGGGCAGCAATAGTTTCAGGCATTGCCTTGATAAGCTCTTGCGTATTGATATGAGCAATTTTACTTTGGGCAGCAGTAAAACTTGTAGCTCCAATAAATAATGCCGTTGCGAATAAAAGGGTTTTTAAATGTTTCATTTTTCTGTTAATTGTATTACGTGTTATAAATTATTAATCGTTGTTTTCATCTTCATTGTCCTCAGCTTTCTTTGCTTTGGCAATTGAGTCTCTCTTTTTTATATTTTTTTCACGTTCTTCACGTGCTTTTTTTCGTTCTTCTATTATTTTTTGTTTTCTAGCTTCTAAGGCTTTTCTTCGCTCTTCGCGATCTTTTATCTTTTGTTGACGCTTCTCTTCTGCAATTTGAGCTGCGGTTTTTGGTTTTTTAGATGCTGTTGAATCCTTTTTTACCTCAGATTTTGCTTTAGTACTATCGGCTTTAATTATAGGTTTAACCTTTAATGTTGTATCTTTTTCTAATCCTTTTGTTTCAAGTTCTGAAGTTTCAGATTTCTCATCTCGAGCCTCTAAAATTTTTCTGCGTCTCTCTTCTGTTTCACGCTTTTTAGCTTCTCTAGCTTCTTGTTGCTGTTTTCTTCTTGCTTCTAATGCAGCCTCACGTTCTGCACGTTTTGCTGCTAATTCTGCTTCTCGAGTTGCTTTCTTTTCTTCTAAAGCCTTTGTACGCTCATCTAATTCTGTTGTCACTTCAGGGACTACCTCTTCTTCCTCTAAGGCTTCGCGTTCTCTTTTATTTTTTACCTGAGTTCTTTTTGAAGCTCTGGTAATCGTATTAAGTACACGCTCACTTATATCGTAACGTTCTGCTGAATACAGCATCACAACATCAGCGGATTTATCGAAAACAAAATCGTATTTTCCAGTTTCCGCAATGTCTTGCACCGCTGCAAAAATCTGATCTTGAATTGGAGCTATTAGTTGACGCTTCTGAATCATTAAGTCGCCATTAGGTCCAAATCTATCTTGCTGATATTTTAAAATTTCAGCCTCCTCAAAAGAAATGTCTTCAAGACGCTCGTCGTATAGCTCTCTAGTTAATAGTACACTTTCGTTATTAAGCTCTTTTTTCTTAAGCTCAATCTCATTTAATCGCTGCTCTATTTCACTTTTCCATTTAAGGACTTTTTGATCTAATTGTGCTGTTGCCTCTTGGTATTCAGGTACATTTTGTAAAATATATTCAGTATCTATATAACCAATTCTAACTCCACGTTGTGCATTTGCACTAAAGCTCAATAGACCTATAATTGCCAGTAAAAAAAGAACTTTAAATTTCATCATTGCTCTGTGTTTTTGTTTTGAGACATTAATGTTATACCAAACACCTTTAATATCTGTCAGTATTACATTGCTTCAAATTTAACGAAATAAATTCTTAAAAATTTTAGCAGCATGACGAATTCTTATTAAGCTATTAGAAAATATCGTGCCAAACTTAAAACTGCTGTCCAATAATAAAATGAGTTTCCCAGCCATTGGCTCCGGTTGTACCTGGCAGAGGATCGAAACCATGACCAAAATCAATACCTAATAAGCCAAAAGCCGGCATAAATATTCTAAGTCCTAAACCTGCGGATCTATTTAGTTCAAACGGGTTAAAATCCCTAAAATCATTAACTGATTGTCCTGCTTCCAAAAACGTTAAAGCATAAATTTTAGCTTGGGCACCCAATGTAATTGGATAACGTAGTTCTAATGAGAATTTGTTATAAATTGAACCACCATCTTGAGAAGATAAAGATTGATTAGGATAACCTCTTAATTGAACAACCTCTCTTCCGTCTAATGCAAAATTACCTAAACCATCACCTCCAACAAAGAAACGTTCAAAGGGAATAACACCTCGATCATTATTATAAGCTCCTAGAAAGCCAAATTCTAAACTAGGTCTTAGAACAAGTTTTTTTGCAACTTCTGTGTACCAATCTGCTTTGAATTTAATTTTATAAAATTCCAACCATTTAAATCGTTCTTGATCTATCTCACCAATACGTTCAAAATCATCGGGATCTGACGGGTCTAAATCATCGCGTTCTTCGGCTAATGCTTTGTAGTCTACACCATTAACCAATGAGTATGGAAATGAAAACTTAGCCGATACAGAGAAATTTGAACCTCCTGTTGGGTAAATTGGATCTACATAAAGGTTGTTACGTGTAAGACCAACTGTATATGATAGGTTATTGGATGTACCATCACCAAAAGTAAATAAACCAGTGTTGTAATTCTGTAAATCGTAATGCTGATAACTAATGGCTTGCGACAATGAGAAATAGTTGTCTGGTTCAGTTAATCGTGTGGCTAGGCCTAATGTTAAACCTGTAATATTAAAACGTCTGCTTTTATCTGCTCTTCTAGTTTGCGGATTAAATAAAAACTGTCTTGAGTGAGATATCGAGGTTGAAAGTTGATAAGGCTTTTTACCACCTAACCAAGGTTCGCTAAAAGAGAAACTATAAGTTTGAAAAAACTGACTGGCCTGCAATCTCAAAGCTAAACTTTGTCCATCTCCTCTTGGTACTGGTTTGTACGCATCTTTATCAAAAACATCTCCAATTGCAAAGTTGTTAAACGACAGACCTAAAGTACCAATAAAGCCACCTCCGCCATAACCACCTTGTAATTGAATCTGACTAGATCCTTGCTCTACGACAGAATACTCTACATCCAAAGTTCCATCAACTGGATTAGGGTTTTTAATGTTAGGTGCAATTTGTTGTGCATCAAAATAGCCCAATTGTCCCAATTCCCTGATAGTTCTTATGATATCAGATTTGCTATAAAGTTCACCCGGTCTGGTTCGTATCTCTCTGTAGATAACATGGTCATTTGTAACATCGTTACCAACAACTGTAACGCTGTTGAAATAAGCAGGCTTTCCTTCTGAAATACGGATCTCCATATCAATAACATTTCCGGCGGCACTCACTTCAACTGGGTTAATTGTTGAGAACATATAACCGGTGTTTTGATATAGATTAGTTAAATCTGCCGCATCAGGATCTTTTGGGTCTGCAATACGTTCTCTAAGTTCTACTCCATTATAAGTATCACCTTCTTTAATGCCTAATACAGCTGCTAAATATCTATCTGAGTATACAGTATTACCAACAAAATCAATTTTGCCAAAAGTGTATTTTTCACCTTCTTCTAACTCAATATTAAGAGTAATGGTTTTGTCATCGTTATAAATAATAGAATCCGAGAGCACACGTGCATCTCTATAACCATTTTCTTTGTACTTATCCACCAAGCTCACTAAATCCTCTCTAAAATCTTCTTCAATATATTTTGACCTTTTTAGGACTCTAAGAAAATTTTTCTGTTTGGTATTGGACATCGCTTTTCGAAGCTTCTTATCCTTTAGTTTTTCATTACCAATAAAATTGATCTTTTTGATTTTTACTTTCTCACCTTTGTCGATTTTTACAAGCATATTTACACGCTCTTTCTCAACAGAATCAATAACTTTAGTGGTGATAATGTTTACCTTGGCATTAAGAAACCCTTTTTTCTTGTATTTATTTGTGATATAATTTCTTGTTGTAGTAAGAAGGTTTTCTGTGACCTTAACACCTGACTTTAATTCGTTCTCACTTAAAATTTCATCGACTTTTCCCTTTTTTACGCCTTCAAGTTTAACGTCTTTTAATTCTGGTAAATCAATGAGGTTGATTTCTAAATCCGCAGTGTTTCCGTCAATATTTACGATGTAAATATCTATGCTGCTAAATAAATTTGATTTCCAGAGTGTCTTTACTGCATTTCCTATTTTTTCACCACCCAGTTGTACCTCATCGCCTTTCCTTAATTTGGAATAAGCAATAATAGTTTGCTCGCTAAAATTGGTGTTCCCAGTTACCGAAATATTATTGATAACATATGTTTCGCCTTCATTAACCTGGGCGTTAGTGGTAAAAGAAACTATTAAGAATAGTATGGTAAAGGTAAATTTCGTGAATGCTTTCAACACTTTATGCTTAGGTGAGTTGTTCGCTTGTTTTTCCAAATCTTCGTTCTCTATTTTGATAATTTATGAGTGCCTCGTATAGATGCTCTTTTCTGAAATCTGGCCATAAAATATCTGTAAAATATAATTCTGCATAGGCAATCTGCCAAAGCAAAAAGTTACTGATACGTTGCTCTCCGCTCGTGCGGATTAGGAGGTCAACATCGGGTAAATTTTGCGTGTAAAGATGCTTATTTATAATTGATTCATCAATACTTTCACTAGAAATTATATTATTTTTAACTTTAACTGATAATTCCTTTATAACATTAACAATTTCTTCACGAGAACCGTAACTTAAAGCTAGGGTTAGTGTCATATTCTTATTGTTTTTGGTTTTGTCGATAACGTCCAACAGTTCGTTATGTGCTTTTTTAGGCAAATCAGACAAACAACCAATGGCTGCTAATTTAATGTTATTGTCATTGAGTGTTTTTATTTCCTTTTTCAATGATTTTACCAGCAACCTCATTAATGTTTGTACTTCCAGCTTTGGTCGGTTCCAGTTTTCGGTTGAAAATGCATAAAGCGTCAAATTTTTAATACCTAACTCTGCACTTGCTTCAACAACTTGTCTTACTGATTTTGTACCATTTTCGTGACCAATGACACGCATTAAACCTTGTTGTTTTGCCCAACGACCATTGCCATCCATAATAATTGCTATATGGTTGGGTAGTTTTTCTTTATTTATTTGTTCTTTTAAACTCATTTTAAAAGTTGCAGTAACATGGTTTTCTTCCAAAGGTGTAAGTTAAGGTAATTCCTGAAAATACATACCAATCGTTACTGTTTGTATTGCCAAAACTGAATTGTTCTCTAAATCTTGCGTCCGGAACACTACCGTCTAGCTCATCAGAAAATGTATATCGAGCACCAACTTCTGCCGCCAATATTAAATGGTGGGATATATTTGCTTTATAACCCAATATCATGGGTATGCCGTATGCCCAGCTTTTTGTATTTTCTGAAGTGTAAGTGCCATCAGTTGCAAAATAATAATTGTCATGGTTGGCCATTGTGATACCTGTATATAAGTATGGTGTGCTTTTTAGACCCGGTTTGTGCAAATCAAAATCCCAAAAGGTAAATTCCATTCCGGCTGAAAGTTCTAAAACACCAACATTAAACTCATAATCACGTTGCACTCTTCTTGGATCATCCGACTTACTGTCTTTACCTTCTAAGTCCGAAAAAATAACAGATGCCCTAAAAGCGTGTCGTGGACTTCTGTTCCACTTGGCAATAATACCAAAAGCCGGCTGATTTGGAGAAATGTAATTGGTTGCACCAACATCACCTATAAAATTGCTGCCACCTGCAAAAACACCAACTTCATAAATCTGGGAGGAAGCAGTTTGGAACAATAAAACACTTAATAAAATTAGGAATAAATACCTCATAAAATTTTTAGGATTTGCAAATATAACAATTATGATAAGCCTGTAAAGATTTGATATAAATTGTCTTACAGATAAACAGAATTTGCTTGTATTTATTGTCTAATTACGACGATCTTCTCCCCAGAGCAGTTTTTTTCTAAGGGTATCTAAAAAAGTTTCATCTAACAGTTCTACCATTTTAATTGCGAATCCAGCTTTTCTTACAGTAACTGTTGCTGTATTTGGTAGGGTTACAATTCTAGAATCTAAGGACATCAAGAAATGATCTTCCCTTCCATCAACTTTTAATGTTATTTCAGTATGGTCTGGAATAACCAATGGTCTTGCACTAAGATTATGTGGTGCAATAGGTGTGATGACAAAGTTGTTTGCGTCTGGCGTTATTACTGGACCTCCGCAACTTAAGGAATAACCCGTGGATCCGGTAGGTGTGGAAAGTATTAAGCCATCTGCCCAATACGAGGTGAGATATTCGTGATTCAAATGAGTGACGACGGTAATCATAGAAGTTGTATTTTTTCTACTTACCGCAATTTCATTTAATGCAAAATTCGTTTCAGAAATCGCTTCATTGTCTGGTGCAGTGGTGACACTTAGTAACGAGCGTTCTGATATTTTGTAATTACCTTTAAAAATCTGTGCTAATGCAGCTTTGATTTCTGTAGTTTGGATTGTGGCCAGAAAGCCCAATCGACCAGTGTTAATACCTACAATAGGGATGCCCAAATCACGTACAAAAGTTATTGCTCTTAATATAGTACCGTCACCACCTATGCTAATCACCAAATCAAAGCTTGTGTCTAATGCGGTAAATTTTTTAATGTTAGAAATGAGGTTTTCAGATATATTTTGCTGATCTAAAAAATCTGCTTCAACATAGACATTAACATTAGCATCCGATAATAGTTTCAGAAGTACGTTGAATGCCTCTTTAGTTGCATCTCTGCCATGACTTTTTCCGTAAACCGCAATTTTCATAATTACATATTCAGATATTTGTCCAAATATTGCGAACGTTCTTTTAAGCTTTCAATATATGAATCCTCTTCATGTCCTGATACGATATTGTAACTATAACGCCTAAAGGTCTGAGTCACCTCATTTAGGCTCGCATTGCCAATTTTTATAGTAACACGAACTAAATCTGTATCCATTTTGGAGATGAAAGCGCCCAAAACCTTACCGTCATTAGATTCTACAATTTGGCTAATTTCACTAAATGAATAATCATGAATGCCTTTTTCTATAATCAAAACACCACCAGGTTCTGCAAAAAAAGGCGTTTCATTAAATAAATGGATAATGTCGTTCAGTTCATAATAACCTAAATACTGATTCTTTTTATTAAGAATTGGCATGATGTTAGAATTATTCTGAGCGAAAGCTTCGAGTACATCGAGCCAATTAGTTGCAGGCCTTACAAAAAAGCCTTCTATTGCATGAATACAATCATTAATGGATGTGGCTTTCTCAAAACAATGGGCATCATTTTCAGAAAGACAACCAATATAAACACCATCTCGATGAATAGGAATGTGAGAATAAGTCAACTGATTAAATAACATTTGTAAATCGCTGATCTTATCATTGATGCTAATCGGTTTTATATCGTTTATAACAAAGTCCTGTAATTGCATGATTTGGTAAAAATTTATATCGCAAATTAATCAAAATTTACCACAAAAATGCGTCCTTGAGTTCGTATTTTTGTGTTTTAAAATGCATTAGTATGACCAAATTAAGTGTTAATATCAACAAGATCGCTACACTAAGAAACAGTAGAGGTGGTGATGTGCCAAACGTAGTTCAGTTCGCAAGAGATGTGCAGGGTTTCGGAGCTGAGGGCATTACTATTCACCCACGACCAGACGAACGTCACATCAGGTATCAAGATGCTTATGATTTAAAACCTGAAGTATATACAGAATATAACATTGAAGGTAATCCCATAGCCAAATTTATAGATATGGTATTGGAGGTTAGACCTACGCAGGTGACTTTAGTGCCAGATGCCGTAGATGCAATCACATCCAATGCAGGATGGGACACAATCAAGCACAAGGATTTTTTGGTCGAGGTAATTCAGGAATTTAAAAGTAACGGTATAAGAACTTCAATTTTTGTAGATCCAGATTTGCATCAAATTGAAGGAGCCAAAGAAACGGGAACAGATAGAATTGAACTATATACCGAAGCTTATGCGCACAAATTTTCACGTGGAAATAGGGAGGCCATAAAACCTTATATGGAATGTGCAGGATTAGCAAATACCTTGCAATTGGGCATCAATGCAGGACATGATTTATCATTAGAAAACATTCAGTTTTTCAAGGAAAATATAACGGGTTTGTTAGAAGTTTCTATTGGGCATGCATTAATAGCAGAAAGCCTATATCTAGGGGCTGAAAATGTGATTAAAATGTATTTAGATAAGCTGAAATGATTTTACACTCCAACATCATAGGCAAAGGAAAACCTTTTGTAATCCTTCATGGTTTTTTAGGCATGGGAGATAATTGGAAAACCTTAGCTCGCCAATTTGCCGAGGAAAATTTTCAATTGCATTTAGTCGATCAGCGTAATCACGGTCGTAGTTTTCATTCGGATGAATTTGATTATGAAATAATGGCAGTAGATTTAAAACGCTACTGCGATGATCATAATTTAAATAACATTATACTTCTTGGCCATTCCATGGGAGGGAAGACGGCCATGCTTTTTGCTTCAAAATATCCAAGTTATATTGAAAAACTTATAGTTGCAGATATTTCACCTCGATACTATCCAGTGCATCACGACGCAATTTTAGAAGGTTTAAGCAATCTCGATTTCTCAAAGATTGAAAGCAGAGGAGAAGCAGAGGAAGCACTAAGTAGTTATGTCGCAGATATTGGTACTCGCATGTTTCTACTCAAAAACCTTTATTGGGTAAAAAAAGGTCAACTTGGGCTACGCATGAATCTCGAAGTTTTAAAAGAAAATGTGTCTGAAGTCGGAGAGGCTCTACCAATACATCTCACATTCAGTAAGCCAACTCTTTTTTTAAGAGGAGACAAATCTGAATATATTGGTGAAGCCGATGAGGCTATTATAAAAAGACATTTCTTAGACTCAAAAATTAAATCTATTGCCAATGCTGGCCATTGGCTGCATGCTGAAAATCCCAAAGATTTTTATGATGCAGTAATTGAATTTGTTTAAATTCAACAAAAATTTTAAAATGAAATTAATTCTATCATTTGTACTTTTTCTTTTGAGTTTTCAATTAGGAGTTGCTCAAAATAACGGACCATTCAAAGAGTACTACGAGGACACGGAAATCTTAAAAGCAGAAGGCCAATACACTAACGGAAAAAGAGTTGGTAAATGGAAGAGTTATTATAAAACCGGTCAAGTCTCAAGTTTGTATAGTTATACTAATGGGAAAAGAGATGAGGAGTATATATCATATTATAAAGATGGTACAATAAAGAGTGAAGTAGAAAAAATAGAAGGGATTTACGTTAGAAAGTTTTATTATGAAAGTGGAAACATACGCTCCGAAAATAAACTAAAAGAAGGTTACTACAAAGGGTATTTGGAAGATGGAACTTTAGAAGTTGAAGCTAGTTATAAAGATTATGAACTTTCAGGTGAATGGAAGCGATTGTATGCGGATGGCACTACGGAATGGATGGTAACGTATAAAGACGGTTACAGAGATGGTGTATACAAGCAATATTATGAAAATGGTATGTTGCGAACCGAAGGAAAAAATAAAAACGACAAAAAAGAAGGTACAGAAAAGCGTTATTCAGTTGATGGTGATCTAGAATGGGAGGGTAGCTATGACCAGGGAAAGCTAGAGAAAACTTGGACCCAGTTTACTAAAGACGGCAAAAAGAAAACTAAAATAAAGTTTAAGGATGGTCTAACAAACAATTCTAAAATTGTTTTAAAACCTACCGAAGTTCCAGATGGAAGATTTGAGCATGTTCCGGTGTATAAAGGTTGTGAAGATATCTATGGCAACAAGGCAAGAAAAAATTGCATGAGCCAGAAAATAAGTGAATTAATTTTAAAAAATTTCAATTCTAATATAGCATCAAATGTAGGGCTTCAAGGTAAGCAAAGAATCTTTGTTAAATTTAAGATTGATAAATTAGGCATTATAAAGGATATAGAGGTAAAAGCTCCACATCCTAATCTTGAGAACGAGGCTATGAGAGTAATTGGTCTTATACCAAAACTTACTCCAGGCTATCAAAGGGGTAAAACAATTATAGTACCTTACTCGCTTCCTATTGTTTTTGTTGTACAATAATTTAATATTTTTTTTATGAACTTAATCATCAGACTTTTAATAAACGCATTAGCCGTTTTTGTATTGGCGCATATACTCAATGGTGTTGCTGTAGATGGATATTTGGGCGCGATAATAGTAGCCGTTGTGCTCGCCATTCTCAATCTTTTGGTAAAACCGATTTTGATAATTTTAACCTTACCTGTTACAGTGATAACATTAGGTTTATTTCTATTGGTCATTAATGCGTTAATGATCTTGTTGGCAGACAAGCTTATTGACGGATTTAGTGTCTCTAGTTTTTGGACCGCACTACTTTTTAGTGTGCTCTTATCTATACTTCAGTCCTTACTGCAATCCTTCTTAAAAGACGATAAAAAGTAACTAGAATTCAATCATTTAAAACTATTGTCGGGTTGCAAAAAAAATTGTATTTTTGCAGCCCAATTTTAGATACAGAAATTCGAGAATAATGAATATTACAAGAGAGAACATCGATGCATTAAATGCAGTTGTTAAAGTAGATATCGCAAAAGAAGATTATAGCGATAAAGTTGAAAAAATACTTTCAGATTACCGTAAATCTGCCAATATCCCAGGTTTTAGAAAGGGACACGTGCCTATGGGTATGGTTAAAAAACAATACGGAAAAGCGGTATTAGTAGATGAGGTTAACAAATTATTGCAAGATGCCCTTGGAAAATATTTGGTAGAAGAAAAGCTAGATGTACTTGGCAATCCGTTGCCAAAAGCGCAGGATGATCTTGACTGGGATTCTGATGCATTTTCTTTTGAGTTTGAATTAGGTCTAGCACCAGAATTCAACGTGGACTTAAAAAGTAAAAAAGCAATAACACATTACAATATTGTTGCGGATGACAAAATGATTGATAATCAGGTTAAACATATCCAAAAGCAATACGGAAAAATAATTGCTCAAGATACGGTTGAAAAAGACTCAGAAATTACTGGTGTCTTTAGAAACGAAGAAAAAGGTATAGAAAATACAGCAACGATTACTTTAGATAAATTAAAAGGAAAGACAAATCCAAAAAAATTAATTGGTGCTAAAGTTGGAGATGTTGTCACTTTAAAAACTAAAGGTCTTTTTAACGATGATCACGATTTGATGACGTTCTTAAAAGTACCTCACGATGATGCTCACGGTTTAGATATCGAAGTTAATTTTGAAATTACTGAAATCAACAAAAGAGAATTGGCAGATTTAGACCAAGAGCTTTTTGATAAAGTTTTCGGGAAAGACAATGTGACTTCAGTAACTGAATTAAAACAAAAAATCAAAGAGGATTCTGAAAAGCAATTTGTACAGCAGGGTGACCAGAAATTATTAAATGACGTTACCGAGTATTTAGTTGAAAATACTAAGTTTGATTTACCCGCAAGTTTCTTGCAGAAGTGGATGCAGACAGCAGGTGAAGAGCCAATGACTGAGGAGCAGGCTAAAGAAGAATATGAAAAGTCTGAAAAAAGTATGCGCTATCAGCTTATAGAAGGTAAATTGATAACCGATCATAAGCTACAAGTTCAATTTGAAGAACTCAAAGCCTTTGCAATGGAGATGATAAAAGGTCAAATGGCACAATTTGGGCAAATGAATCCTTCCGAAAAGGAATTGGAAGATATAGCTGCACGAATTTTGGGCAATCAAGAAGAGGTAAAGCGTTTATCTGAGCAACTAATGAGTCAAAAATTGTTGAAACTTTATAAAGACGAAGCAAATATCAAGACCAAGGATATTACCTATGACGATTTTGTTAAAGAATTCTACAGTTAAAAGATAATTGAATAAATTAGTATCTTTAAGGCGTAAAATTGAAAAGTTTTACGCCTTTTCTATAAAGAGTTTTCAGTAGAAAGTTCTTTATTAAGCCTGAATTAACTTGTGTACGACTTGTTTCAGTTTTTCAGGAAATCTAAAAAATTAAAATATAATTAAAGAACTAAATAACCCTATGGATTACGGAAAAGAATTTGAAAAGTTTGCTACCAAAGATCAAGGCATAAACGCTAACTATTATCAAAAAATAGTAACTAGCATGAATCCTTCAAACTTAACACCAAATATTATAGAAGAACGTCAAATGAATGCGGTTGCAATGGATGTGTTTTCGCGTTTAATGATGGATCGTATTATTTTTTTAGGTACTGGAGTCAACGATCAAGTGGCTAATATTATACAAGCACAATTATTATTCTTACAAAGTGTAGATGCTTCAAAAGATATTCAGATTTATATTAATTCACCAGGTGGAAGCGTGTACGCAGGTTTAGGAATTTACGACACCATGCAGTTTGTAAAACCGGACGTCGCTACAATATGTACAGGTATTGCGGCATCTATGGCAGCTGTATTGCTTTGTGCAGGTGAGAAAGGAAAACGTTCTGCCTTAAGGCATTCTCGTGTAATGATTCACCAGGTAAGTAGTGGTACACAAGGGCAATTGAGCGATATGCAAATTGCACTTAAGGAAACCATAAGAGTAAAAGAAGAATTATATCAAATCATCGCAGATCATTCTGGGAATTCTTTGGAACAAGTTGAAAAAGATTCCGACCGTGACTACTGGATGCGTTCAGGCGAAGCATTGGAGTACGGAATGATTGATGAAGTTTTAGAACGAAAGAAATAATATTTTTTACGACTAAAACAACTCATGCTATTAAAAAGTTGTTCGAAAAGTCAACTTCTCTGTCAGCTTACTTTAAATTAATAAGATAGAGTTACCCTAAATACTTTTCGTTTTATTGAATTGAAATTAAAACATGGCAAAAGAAGAATTAGAATGTTCATTTTGTGGTAGGAAAAAGCCAGAAACCAATTTGTTAATTGCAGGATTAGATGCACATATCTGCGACCGTTGTATAGAACAAGCGCACGGTATCGTAATTGAGGAATCCAAGCAAGCAGGCAATACTGAGCTCAGTGCAGAACTTATGCTCAAAAAACCGAAAGAAATAAAATCGTTTTTAGACGAATATATTATTGGGCAAGAATACTCAAAACGTGTTATGTCCGTGGCGGTTTACAATCATTACAAACGTTTGCTACAACCAGCTTCTGATGATGATATCGAAATACAAAAGAGTAACATCATTATGGTTGGCCAAACAGGTACGGGTAAAACTTTAATGGCAAAAACCATTGCCAGAATGTTAAATGTACCATTGGCTATTGTGGATGCTACGGTTTTAACTGAAGCGGGATACGTAGGTGAAGATGTGGAAAGCATTTTAACACGCCTGTTGCAAGCAGCAGACTATAATTTGGAAAAAGCCGAGCGTGGTATCGTATTTATAGATGAGATTGATAAGATTGCCCGTAAGAGCGATAATCCATCTATTACAAGAGATGTTTCGGGTGAAGGAGTACAACAAGCTTTACTGAAATTATTGGAAGGTACTACAGTAAATGTACCACCAAAAGGAGGAAGAAAACATCCGGACCAAAAATTTATTGAGGTCAATACCGAGCATATTTTGTTTATAGCAGGTGGAGCGTTTGATGGGATCGAAAAGCGAATCACTAAACGCCTTAACATGCAAGCTATTGGTTATAGTTCTATAAAAGTAGATAATATAGATAGTGACAATCTTTTGCAGTATATTATTCCTAAAGACTTAAAAGATTTTGGATTGATACCGGAAATAATTGGTCGTTTGCCAGTGCTCACGCACATGGATCCCTTGGATGCCGATACGCTAAGAGCTATATTAACAGAACCAAAGAATGCTATCATCAAACAGTACAAAAAATTGTTTGAAATGGACGATGTAGAATTTACCATTACAGATGGCGCACTAGATTATATTGTTGAAAAAGCAATAGAATACAAATTGGGTGCAAGAGGTTTGCGTTCGCTTTGCGAAGAAATATTAACCGATGCTATGTTTAATCTGCCAGGTTCCGACGAAACAAAACTAAATGTAACGAAATCTTATGCAGAAAATAGATTGAATAAATCTACTTTAAAGAAGTTGAAGGCTGTTTCATAGTTGAGAAATAGAATTAATAAAAAAACCACAATTTCAAAACTAGAAATTGTGGTTTTTGTTTTTAATTAGGATTGATTAATTTAATATCGCATTGCAATATATGGTAATAGCAGTGAGGGATTATAAATAATTGATAGCACATTTATTTACAGCTAAGTTAATCCCAATATGCGTTTTAACTTTTATAATTTGGACAAAGCCCAAATAAAACTCGATATATGAATTAGGTCGGTCGTTTTTTACGATGAAAAGCTCAAGACTTAATTCTACCGGGATTTTCTTTGGCAGCTAATTTCAATACTTCTCTATAAGCCACATCTGAGTTGGCATTGTCAGATTGAAATTGTACCATTGCATCTCTATAGCCGGCTTTTACGGTGGTTAAATGGTAAGCTTCAAACGGTCTTATTTTAAAATTATATGTTCCGTCACGTCCAGTTAATTGGCGCTCTACTTCCTTGCCGTCACTATCATGTAAAATTACAATGGTATTTGGCAAAACATTACCATCTTCTTTAACAACAATACCTTCTAATTCTTGGTAAATTGCTTGCGCATTAAATTGGTACATATTAAAACGTTGTCCAAGATTACCTGCATTAGACGAAAACACACCTTTTTCGTCATTTAACAACATAAAAGCTATATCGTCTCTAATTGAGTTAATTTTTATACCCAAATTTCTTGGTTCTGTATAGTTAAGATTCCTATAGTTGTTCGAGATAAAAATATCGAAACCACCTTGACTATCGTGACCTTTTGAGGAAAAGAAAATTTCTTTACCAGATTTAGTAGTGTGTGGATATTTTTCGTCTTCCTCAGTATTAATTGTTCTACCTAAGTTAATTGGCTCACTTAATGTACCGTCCTCATTAACTAGAGCTTTGTAAATATCAAAACCACCAAATCCACCTTCCATATTGGAAGAGAAATATAAAAATTGTCCGTCTGCAGACATGTGAGGATTTTCAACTGAATACGCTTCAGAAGTAATATTCAATAAAGTATGATTGATCCATTTTCCGTACGAGTCTTTCTTTAAATCAGCTTTATATAATTGATAATTTGCAGAATTATCACGTTCGCTTCTAGTGTAATAGATGGTGTATTCATCCAACGAAAAAGCAACTTGCCCTTCGTTACCTCTTGTGTTCAGAATTCTACTAAATAGTATAGGTTGGGAGAGTTCATCTCTTTTTAAGTTGATATCCGTACAGAATAAATCTGAGTATGGTTGATCAGTGTGCTCGTCAATTCCATTACCAATAGCACCAATTTTCTTAGTAGATGTAAGAACGAGTTTGCCTCTAAAAACTGCGCTCGGTATTTCGGAATATTCAGAATTTATTTTAGAAACATTCACGGTAAAAATGTAACCACTGGTGTTAAAATCTGCAGCGTCATTATTAATAGTAGGTACTGAGTTGTCCAATAAACTAAACGAAAGAAATGCAAATGCCGTTAAGACAAAGGGATTTAAATATTTCATAATTTGAGGGAAATGAATTAATTAGAATAAATTTAGGCTATATGAATGAATATCAATAGGTTTAAATGCTTTTTTAGATAAAACCCATATTTTATACGATGAGTTTACTGAATTTTGATATTCAAAATCGCAAAGATTTAGAATATACAAGAAATAACATCGTGTTATTTTATCTTATTAAGATGCAATAAACGATCCACATAATCTCTTGAATTAGACAATCGAGGTACTTTGTGTTGCCCACCCAATTTGTTGTTTTCTTTAAGCCAATCGTAAAAAAGATTGGGTCTGCCTTGGTGAATTTTTGGTTTGTTGAGTGTCATATTATTAAGACGTTTAGCTTCATAATCTGAGTTGAGGGATTTTAGCTGATTGTCAAATAATTCCTCAAAATCGGCCATATTTTGCGGTGGTGTCTTAAATTCAATGATCCATTCATGGGCACCTTTTTCTTTACCGTTCATAAATATTGGGGCAGCTGTGTAATCTACAATTTCAGAAGAGGTATGTTTACAAACAGCCTTTAAAGCATCTTCGGCATTTTCGATTATGAGTTCTTCTCCAAAAGCATTGATGTGGTGTTTAGTGCGTCCAGAAACTTTAATGCGATGAGGACTAAGGCTGGTAAACCTAATCGTGTCGCCAACTTTATAACGCCACAAACCAGCATTAGTTGTAATAATAATAGCATAGTTTTTTTTCAGTTCTACCTGACTAAGTGGAATGATTTTTTGATCTTCATTGCCATAAGTGTCCATTGGAATAAATTCGTAAAAAATACCATAATCCAGCATCAGCAGAAGCTCACCAGAATTATTCTGATCTTGTATAGCAAAAAATCCTTCGGAAGCGTTATATATTTCGTAATACTTAAACTTACTTGAAGGTAAAATGGTGCGATACTGTTCAATGTAAGGGTTGAAACTTACTCCTCCATGAAAATACACCTCAAGATTTGGCCAAACGTCAAAAAGATTATTTTTTCCGGTAGATTCTAAAACGTTATTCAGCAAAACCAACATCCAAGATGGTACACCAGCTAAACTTGTTACATTCTCGTATTTAGTTTCATCTACGATAGCCTGCATTTTTGTCTCCCAATCATGCATTAAAGAAACACGACTGCTCGGAGTACTACTAAATTCTGCCCAGAAGGGCATATTATCAATAAGTATAGCACTCAAATCTCCAAAAACAGTCCCATTTTCTTTATATAATTCTTTACTACCGCCTAATCTCAGGCTTTTTCCTGTGAATAATTGTGCGTCTTCGTTGTTGTTTAGGTACATACAGAGCAAGTCTTTACTCGCCGCATAATGGCAATCTTCCAAAGATTCGATACTTACTGGTATAAATTTACTTTTGGCGTTCGTAGTGCCACTTGATTTGGCAAACCACTTGATAGGTCTTGGCCAAAATATATTGTGTTCTCCTTGCCTTGAACGCTCTATTAAGGGTTGCATAGCCTCATAATTTACAATAGGAATACGCTCACTGAATTCTTTATACGTTCTTATAGAATTAAAGTCATATTGTTTGCCAATTTCAGTATCTTTTGCTTGTTTCAAAAGGCTAAAAAGTAATTCGTTCTGTACTTCATTCGGGTATTTTAAAAACAATTCGATTTGATGAAATCGTTTCTTTAAAAACCATGAAGCAATAGAATTTACAATAGGGATTGGCATGGATTGGCTATCTTTTGGCTAAATTAGTGGTGAACTAATTACAACCTTTTCCATTTGCTAAAAAAATGATTAATTTTCGCTTAAACGCAAAAGGTTGAAATAAGTTTAATGCTAAAAATACTAAATTTCTTTTATGCTCTACACCGGTGTACTCACTAAAATGCAAACTGAGTTTTCAGAACCGATTCAATATTATATGGTTTTTGAAAACGACTTTATTCATGTTAATCAATTATTGGAAAATACCCTTGAGATTCAGCTCATTGGCCACCAATGTTTAAGTTGTAAGTTGGATAGGCCGATTTTCCGTCAGGGTTTTTGTAGAACTTGTTTTTTTGACCAGCCCGTGGCAGGCGATTGGATCATGCGGCCAGAATTGAGTACTGCGCATTTAGATAAGGAGGATCGAGATTTAGCTTATGAGAAGAAAGTACAACTACAGCCACACGTTGTTTACTTGGCAAACTCAAGCAATGTAAAAGTTGGTGTAACACGAAAAACCCAAGTGCCAACACGATGGATAGATCAAGGTGCGCACGAAGCCATAGAAATGGTTGAGGTACCCAACCGCTATTTAGCTGGTATAACCGAGGTAGCATTAAAAGATCATGTAGCAGACAAAACTAACTGGCGGAACATGCTTAAAAATAATATTGAAGACGTAAATTTAGAAGAGTGGCGACAACGACTTAAATCCTATATTCCACAGGAAGCTTTGGATTATTTTATTGAAACCAACGCTGAAACTCATCTTCATTTTCCAGTGCTAAAATATCCTGAAAAGCCTAAAAGTCTTAACTTGAAGAAAACACGAAATTATTCGGGGAGGTTGATGGGTATAAAAGGGCAGTATCTCATTTTTGAAGATGACACCGTTTTTAATGTGAGAGCTAACGAAGGTTTGGTCGTAAACCTGAATGTTTAAAGAACAAAAAAAGAGCAACAATTAGTTGCTCTCTTTTATAAAATATTTATAAAGAAGATCTATACGTCCTCTTGATCTCTTAAGCCTTGAATGTATTCGGCTTTTTGGATTTCTCTTCTTCTTTTTACAGAAGGCTTAGTGAAATAACGAGACTCTCTTAAGTTTTGCATAATCTGCACGTTTCTGTGCTTACGCTTGTAACGCTTAAGCGCACGCTCTATATTTTCTCCTTCTTTGATTTCGATTTTAATCATTTATCGATATTTTATTGTTATCTAATTCTTGCAAATGGTCGGCAAATATATGCTAACTATTTGAAAATAAAAAATTAAATTATCCTAAATAAGTTTTTAAGATTTTGCTTTTGCTAGCATGTCTTAATCTACGGATACCTTTTTCTCTAATTTGTCTTACACGCTCTCTGGTAAGATCGTAAATTCCGCCAATTTCTTCTAGTGTCATTGGTGGCTGATCACCAATTCCAAAATTCAATCTAATGACGTCACTTTCCTTTTGTGTCAGGGTTTCTAAAGCACGCTCAACTTCAACATTTAATGATTCTTTCATCAATTGCTTATCAGGTCTTGGGGATTCTCCAGAACTCACAACGTCATATAAACTAAATGTTTCTCCATCCTTTAATGGTGCATCCATAGATAAATGGCGACCAGAATTTTTCATGGATTGTTTTACTTCACGCACGCTTAAATCCAACTCACGAGCAATTTCATCTGCATTTGGAGGTCTTTGGTTTACTTGCTCTAAATGAGAAAATGCCTTATTAATTTTATTAATGGTTCCAATTTTATTTAACGGTAACCTAACAATACGAGATTGTTCCGCTAAAGCTTGTAAAATAGCTTGTCTAATCCACCATACGGCATAAGAAATAAACTTAAAACCTCTAGTTTCATCAAAACGTTTTGCCGCTTTTACTAGACCTGCATTACCTTCGTTAATTAAATCTGGTAATTTTAAGCCTTGATTTTGATATTGCTTAGCCACAGAAACCACAAATCTTAAATTCGCCGTAGTTAACTTGTCTAGTGCAACTTGGTCACCTTTTTTAATGCGTTGAGCCAACTCTACTTCTTCATCTGCTGTAATCAAAGGAATCTTACTGATATCCTGTAAGTATTTATCTAATGATTTGTCTTCTCTGTTGGTAACCTGCTTGGTGATTTTTAACTGCCTCATGTATCCTGTTTAAATTTAGTGAACCCACATTATAACCCAATTTTTAAGAAAAGCAAATTATTACGCAATAATTAACAAAAATTGGCAAAAAAAAGCTGTTTTTGGGTTTGAAAATTAATTTTGGGTAGAATCTGTTTGTTTTTTCTTTGGTTTTAGAACATTATCTAAAATGCTTTTTACACCCTTTTTTACTTGATCTTTTGGCTTGGTTTTGGTGCTATCTGTTACTGTCGAATCTTTTTTTGAAGTATTATCTTTTCCTAAGCCACCACCTAGCAAATCAATAATCTTGTCTTTTCCTTTGCCGATGAGTTTTTGTTTTTCAATTTCTATCAGCTGTTTGGTCAGATTGGAAACACCACTCGTAAGGTCGGTCGATATATTAGGATTTGAAAAATTTCCATTTATATTGGCAGTAACGGGAATGGTAAGGTTGTTTACTTCGTTATCATTAATTTTTCCGATAAGACGATTCACCTCACTACCTAAGTATTTGGCTGGGACTTGAAACACCACATCGTATTTCATATTGTTAGTAAATGTATGTGTTCCTGAAATTTCTATTGGAATGTCCTTATATTTTAATGAGAATGGTTTCAAAGACACTTGGCCGTTTTCAAAACTTAATCTAGTATCGATATTTTGCTTTAATTCTTCTAGATCGAGAAAATCGAGCTTGCTGTCCAAACCTTGAAGTAAAGGGCTTTGTGAAACATTAATATCAGATGTTAGTATTTCCGCTAAAGCGTTTCCTGAAATAGTGCTTAAATCTGGCGAAAAGCTGTTGTTTAATAAACCGCTTAAATTTATGGTTGAATTGAGCTTACCTTCAATCACCTTTGCAATTGGCGCTAATGCCTGTAACATTTCTAAATCTTTAAATGATTGCGAAATGTCAAGTTGCTGCAATGCCAAATTCATATCAAATCTGGGCGTTGCCTCTTTGGTCGAAACGTTACCGGAAACACCTATTTTACCATTAAATATATCCGTAGTGACATTACGTAAATTGGCGTTTTGATCTTTAATGACTAGCTGTCCTTTTACATTTTTTAAATTGAGATTATCATAAATTACCGTGTTCGCATTTGCGGTAATCGTACATTCTAAAAATTCAGGGATTTTAAGTGCTTCTGTTGCCGAAGTGCTTCCGTTGGCACTAGTGGTTACATCTGTCTCATCTTTCATAAAGTCTGAAATTGCCAACGTATTAGAATTTAAGTTGAAATTTCCCTGAAGGTTTTTGTCGCTCAACATAAAACCTAATAGATTATTAATCGTTCCTGTTGCTGTAAAATCACTCTTTCCCGTTAATGCAGAAAATTTATTCAGGCTCACAAATCCATCTTTAAAAGTCAAATCTGCCTCATTGATTTGAACTGGGTTAGCAATATCTTCCGACGAAAATACGAAGTTAGAAATTGAAATATTTCCTTTGTTTTTTATGCGTTGATATGCATTTGTTTCAATCGCATCCATATCAAAAGAGGTGACAATATTACCTTTGAGAATGCCACTAAGTTCATTTTCAAGTTCAATCGGGTAGGCTTGGGTGATATTTGCTAAATTTATGACACCATCCAAGTTGGCTTCTACCAAAATATTCTTGGTGAGGTTTTTTATGTGCGCTTCGGATTTAAAAACGTCATTATCAATTTTAAAGTTCAGTTTATTAATATCAATATAGGTATCATCCACAAGACCTGTAGTGTTTTTTACATTAGCATCGATCATAATGTTCTCAACACTTTTTGGTAGGTCTGGATATTTAAACGACGCATTGTCTGATTGCATATTAATATCTAAAGTAGGTATAGTCTCTTCGGAAACTAAACCTTTAATGATACCATTGACCGTAAAATTTCCAGTAGTTTTTACAGTCTCAATATTTTTGGCATAAGCTTTTGGGATAACAGCTAGGAAATCTTTGAATGATGATTCGGGATTTTTAAAGCTGATATCTACCTGCTGTCCGTTTTCAACCTGCTGTACATAACCTTGAAACTCGAGAGGCAGTTCGTTGATGTATCCTTTATTTTCTTTAAACGTATATTTTTCCTGTTCTAAATCCAGATCAATTAATGCGTCTAATTTTATAATATTATTACTTAAATATTCAACACTATCCATTGCAAATGTTGCTTTAGCTTCTGTTCTTGTTTCTAATTCAGATAGTCCGCCAGAAAAAGTGCCATTGCCTTCATGATTGATTTCGGTAAGATATATAACCGTATTGTTGGTTTCGTCTATATAAGTGAAGGCACTATTGTCAATTTCGTAATTTTCAATATCAAAAGTAAACCCAGTAGTGGTAGAATCTGAAGCGGTTATAGTGTTTTCACTCGTCTTCAGGATATCGTAATTAACAGCGCCAGTCGCGTTTGTTTTTATAACCAAGAGTAGTTCGTTAGCAATAATTTCATTGACAGTCAATGGCTCGTCCGACCCTTTGAAAAGCTCGCCAATTGGCATTTTAAAGGAAATGGATTTTGCAGTGGCAAGAGTTTCATCCTCAAAAGGGGCATATGTGGTGATTTTTAGATTATCTACACTCACATTTGCATTTGGAAAACTTTTAATGAGGCTCAAGTCTATATCATCAAAGCTCAATTTGGCATTGAGATTTTTATCAGCATAATTCTGCACTATGGAATCTACTTTAGATTCTAATACAAAAGGAATTGCTATAAGAACAGCAATAAAAATAAGTAGAATAATACCAATTATTTTAAATACTTTTTTCATAAGTAATGTATTGTCAAGTTTAAAAGATAGCTTAGTATGTATATACACAAAAATCCTCAGAATAGTTGTGATTTCAGCTAATTTTAAGAAGAATTTAAAGGTTAATCTGCTTTTAAATTAGACTAATTTCCTCGTTGATTTTTAACTTGAAGCGTTTTCGAAAAAAGTAAACTCCAAGATATAAAAAAGGAGTATCAAATGCTGCCACTAAAACTTTAAATAAAAACCCGCTTATGAGTAAGCCTTTAAAGCTGGACCACGGCAAAACTTCAAAAAAACATAATAGGCCGATAATAAATAAAGTATCTACAAATTGAGAAAGCCAAGTAGAAAAGTTATTTCTAAGCCATAGATGCTTTCCGTTGGTCAATTTTTTCCAAAAATGGTAAATCCGTATATCAATAAGTTGAGCAAGAAGATAAGCAAACATACTAGAGCCCACGGCCAAAACTGTTTTGCTAAACACTAGCTTAAAGACCTCGTCATTTATGGGAGAGTTTATAATTGCCGGTACGTAATCTGCCATTAGAATGATTGCAATTGAAAATAGTGAAGCAAAAATCCCTGCAATCACGATATCGTTGGCACGTTTCTTTCCGTAAATTTCACTGACCAAGTCAGTAATTAAAAACGTTATTGGATAGGGTAAAATTCCCACTGAAATCTCAAATAATTTTGATCCAAAAATTTCAATATTTAAGGGATACCAATAAAAGAATTTCTGAAAAATTAAATTTGAAACAACTAAAGACGTGATAAACAAAGCACCTAAAAGAAGATAAATACGTTGGGCTAAAAGCTTGTCTTTTATTGACATTAAAAATGGTTGATAAATAGTTTTGGTAAAGATAAAGGAATAAATTTTCTTTTAGTTATTTTGCTAATTCAGCTTATGACGAACATCAAAACCATTTACATCGCTTTGGGCAGCAATAAAGGCCTGAAACTGCAGAATATACAGTCTGCAATCGACGGGATTTACGAAAGTGTGGGTGCGGTGCAGAAAATCTCAAAAGTATACAATACACCTGCATTTGGTTTTGAGGGTGACGATTTCTATAATGCTTGTATCAAGGTTGAAACGCAACTCAAACCGAAAAAACTCCTAAAGGCATTACAAAACATAGAGGCTAAACTCGGAAGAACATTAAAAACTTCAGGTGGTTATGAATCGCGCGAAATCGATTTGGACATTATTTTTTATGAAGATGAAATAATAGATGAAACTTCGCTGAAAATTCCACATCCCGAAATGCACAAACGTAAGTTCGTGTTGCAACCGCTTTGTGATATTGCCAAAGAAGTTGAGCACCCTCAGCTTAATAAATCTATCGAGTTATTACTTGAAGAATGTGAGGATAATTCGGTCATAGAATCTATAAATATATGGTTGAAAAACCCTAAGAAAGCTTATGCTTTTGGCGATTATAATTATATCGCTATTGAAGGAAATATCGGAGCCGGAAAAACCAGTTTAGCGAATAAAATAGCACGAGATTTTAATGCTAAATTGATATTAGAACGCTTTAAAGACAATGCATTTTTACCTAAATTTTACAAAGAACCAGAGCGCTATGCATTTACTTTAGAGATGTCTTTTTTAGCCGACCGCTATCAACAGATTAGCGATGATTTATCGCAATTGGATCTGTTTAAGGATTTTATGGTCAGCGATTACGACGTGAACAAATCATTAATTTTTTCTAAAGTCACTTTGCCCGAAGATGAATTTAGATTGTATCGTAAATTATTTCATCAAGTATATAAAGACATTGCCAAGCCAGATTTGTACGTATATCTCTATCAGAATACAGAACGTTTACAAGCTAATATTAAAAAAAGAGGTCGTAATTACGAAAAAAACATTAAAGACGATTATCTCGAAAAAATAAATGCAGGTTATCTTGAATTTTTAAGGAGCCAAACAGAAATGAACGTGAAGATCATTGACATTTCAAATAAAGATTTTGTTAAAAGCCGTGAAGATTATTTGTGGGTTTTGGGTGAGATAAATAGTGTTGATTAGTTAGTAATATTTTGGTTTTGTCAACCTGAACACGTTTCAGGATCCCATAAAAATGAATGCACAGTAATCCAGCAAATTTAATAGAATGATGAACTCTAAAACATCGTAAAAAGTAGCGTCACAATTTTGCTTTCAGGTTGTTTTAAAACGGTTTCCGCCAACAATTGTTTTGATTCAATTTTCAAATTAAAAGGTTCAGCTAGTAAATCCACGCCACTACCTTGTTTCAATCGAATTCCTTGACTTGTAATTTTATCTTTATTAGGAATAAAGTCACCAAGCGGTAAGTGTTCGGTAAGAATCACATATTTGTAATTGTGAAGTTTATTGACGATTTTTTGAATTTCAGCATTTGATAGGTGTTGAAGCACTTGTCTTAAAATGAGGCAATCTGCCATAGGGATATCGTCTTTTGAAATATCGAGATTAAAAAATTCTAAGTTGTTTTCCTTAAAAAGATTTCTATTTCGCTCGATTAAATCTTCAACAATATCAACGGCAAAATAAAGTTGCGCATATGGCACGAGTTCTTTGCCAACATTGAAGTCGCCACAACCTAAATCGCAAACCCTCAATTTTTTATTGTTGGACTTCAAAAAATCTCGAACAGCTTCTACATAGGGTTTTATGATTGCTGAATCATGGGAACCTTCACCTGAATAGAAGTCAGAATCGTTTCCGCCCCATAGATGTTGCTCGTAAATTTGTTTCATTACGGCTTTTGTAGGCCAAGGTTTCTTTGTTGTCTTTTTCATTTATTCGAATTTGCCATTCCAAAATTAACAACGCGTTGTGTTGAGCTTGTCGAAATAATTGAGGTATCTCAAAATAGATTTTTTTTTGAGATTTTTAGACTATGCTCGAGCTGGCAGAAAAGAATCTAATGTTTTAACTTCGAAAACACGTCCCATACCACAACACCACAACTAACAGAAATATTTAAAGAATGTTTGGTACCGTATTGTGGAATCTCAATAACCGCGTCACTTATGTTAACAATTTTCTGACTTACGCCTTTAACTTCGTTTCCAAAAACAAAAGCATATTTTTGGTTGGGTTGAGGTTTAAAATTGTTAAGCATGGTCGCATTTTCAGCTTGTTCAATCGAACAAATTTTTATGCCTTCATTTTTTAGTTTTTCTACCAAATCAACAGTCGTGTCAACATATTCCCAATCTACAGTTTCGGTACTGCCCAAAGCCGTTTTTCTAATATCGTTATGTGGTGGTGTTGCGGTAATACCACAGAGGTAGATCTTTTCAATTAAGAACGCATCACTTGTTCTGAAAACTGAACCGATATTATTTAAACTTCTAATATTGTCAAGAATTATTATGATAGGAGATTTTTCAGCTTTTTTAAATTCTAAAATTTCCAGTCGTTCTAATTCTTTATTTTTTAGTTTACGCATTTGTTTTCATTTAGAAGACCTAGAGGGTTTTTAAAACCTTTAAGGTTGAGTATTTCGACTTATCAACACCTGTAAATAACTTATACTTCTTTGACTTCACCAAACCTCAAAATATAAGTATTTTAGCAGACCTACAATTAAGTTGATTTTCACAACAAAAATACACAAATCCAGTGGCTAAAAAGGCAAAAAAAGTAACACCATTAATGAAGCAATACAATGCCATCAAGGTTAAATATCCTGATGCGTTATTGTTGTTCAGAGTTGGCGACTTTTACGAAACTTTTGGCAGCGATGCTGTTAAAGCCTCAAAAATTCTCAACATTACATTAACCAAACGAGGAGCTGGTAGTGATAGTGAAACAGAGCTGGCTGGGTTTCCGCACCATTCTTTAAACACTTATTTGCCAAAACTCGTCAGGGCAGGTGAGCGAGTAGCTATTTGTGATCAGTTGGAAGACCCAAAGCAGACTAAAACAATTGTAAAACGTGGTGTAACGGAATTGGTGACGCCTGGTGTAGCACTCAATGACGATATTCTAAATTCAAAATCGAATAATTTTTTAGCTGCCGTTTATTTCGATAATCAGCGCATTGGGATTTCATTTCTGGACATTTCAACAGGTGAGTTTTTGACGTCTCAAGGCAATGCGGAGTATATTGATAAGTTGCTTCAAAATTTCAACCCTAGTGAAGTTTTAATTTCGAAAAAATCCAGAAAAGTTTTTACAGAAACTTTTGGCAACGATTTTCATACGTTTTACCTGGAAGATTGGGTGTTTCAAGCCGATTTTGGCTATGAAACCTTGATCAAACATTTTAATACTAAAACATTAAAAGGTTTTGGGATTGAAGATTTATACGAAGGTATTATTGCGTCTGGAGTTGTACTTCATTATTTAAATGAAACTCGCCATAATAAGCTAGAGCATATTACAACTATTTCCAGAATTGAAACAGACGATTATGTATGGATGGATAAATTCACCATCCGAAATTTAGAGCTTTACCATTCTACTAATACCAATGCGGTAACCTTGATCAATGTAATTGACAAAACCATATCCGCTATGGGAGGTCGTACCTTAAAGCGTTGGTTGGCTTTACCATTAAAGCATGCCGATAAAATCAAACAACGGCACGAAGTAGTTGAGTTTTTGTTGGATAATGAAACTGTGCTTCAAAAAATTCAAGGTCACATTAAGCATATAGGTGACATTGAGCGTCTCATCTCAAAAATAGCAACAACTAAAGTTAATCCTCGCGAAGTTGTACAATTGAAAAATTCTTTGGAAGCCATAGTTCCTATAAAATCTATTGCTGAAAGTTGCGACAATGAAGCGCTTAAAATCTTAGGAGATCATCTAAATAGATGTGATGTTTTGCGTGACAAGATTAAACAAACGTTAAACGAAGAAGCACCTGTAAATGTATTAAAGGGTAACACAATTGCTGAAGGTTTTTCACAAGAATTGGATGAGTTACGAGGTTTGTCAAAATCTGGAAAAAATTATCTAGATAGTATGCTTGAGCGCGAATGTGAGCGCACAGGTATTACATCACTTAAAATAGCGTCCAACAACGTATTTGGTTACTACATAGAAGTACGTAATACTCACAAAGACAAGGTACCTGAAGAATGGATACGTAAGCAAACCTTGGTAAATGCAGAACGTTATATTACAGAGGAACTAAAAGAATACGAAGCGAAAATTCTTGGAGCAGAAGAGCGTATTTTAGCCATTGAGCAACAATTGTTTGCAGAATTGGTGCAATGGATACACCAGTTTATAGTAGTTGTTCAGCAGAATGCACAATTAATTGGAAAATTGGATTGCTTATGTGGATTTGCGAGTTTGGCAAAATCTAACAATTATGTGTGTCCACAAATAGACGATAGTTTTGATTTGGAAATTAAAGACGGTCGTCATCCGGTTATTGAGAAACAGTTACCGATTGGTGAGCCTTATATAGCTAATGACGTCTATCTCGATAGAGAAGCACAACAGATAATTATGATAACTGGACCAAATATGTCTGGTAAATCAGCAATTTTGAGGCAAACCGCATTGATTGTATTGCTGGCGCAAATTGGTAGTTTTGTTCCTGCTGGAAAAGCTAGGATTGGATTGGTCGATAAAATATTTACACGCGTGGGAGCGAGTGACAATATCTCGATGGGAGAATCTACTTTTATGGTAGAAATGAATGAAACTGCTTCAATTTTGAATAATATTTCAGACCGAAGCTTAGTGTTGTTGGATGAAATAGGGAGAGGAACGAGCACCTACGATGGTATTTCTATTGCTTGGTCCATTAGCGAATATCTGCACGAGCACCCTGCAAAACCAAAAACTTTATTTGCCACACATTACCACGAGCTTAATGAAATGACCGAAACTTTCATCCGAATTAAGAATTTTAATGTGTCTGTAAAAGAGCTTAAAGATAATGTGCTTTTTGTGAGAAAACTGGTTGAAGGTGGCAGCGAACATAGTTTTGGAATTCACGTTGCTAAAATGGCAGGTATGCCACAGCAAGTTATAAGACGTGCTAACAAAATTCTTTCAAAACTTGAAAAATCACATTCAAGCGATGAATTGACCGACAAGGTAAAAACGTTAAAAGACGATGTTCAATTAAGTTTTTTTAATTTAGATGATCCTCTTTTGGAGGATATAAAAGATGAAATTCTAAATACGGATATCGATACATTAACACCGGTTGAGGCACTCATGAAACTCAATGAAATTAAACGAATGTTAGTTAAGAAAAAACAAGCTTAAAATTATTTCGATTTATTTATAAAAAAAGCCTTTGCATTTATGATAAAAATTATAAATTTGCATCCGCTTTTAGAGCGAACAAGTTCTTTTAAAAATTCTGCGAAAGTAGCTCAGGGGTAGAGCATCACCTTGCCAAGGTGAGGGTCGCGGGTTCAAATCCCGTCTTTCGCTCTATAATATATACCAATATTGATTATAGTCTGTAATCATGATGCTGAAGTGGTGGAATTGGTAGACACGTTGGACTTAAAATCCAATGTCCATTAGGACGTACGGGTTCAAGTCCCGTCTTCAGTACTTAGAAAAACCGTAATAAACTGTATGTTAGTTTATTGCGGTTTTCTTTTTTGTAATCTAGTCAGTATTTAGTCAGCCAATTGAAAATTTAGTGTTTGTTTTAAATTATTCCTCGTATGTGCGTTGTGACTGTCAAAAAATCTTTGTTTGCGGTTCGATATGATGTCTGCGGTTTTGTCGTTTGTCCTTGACGTTTCCTTGACATTTAATTTATTGTTTCCTTAACCTAACCTAAACGTAACTTTGTACAATTCTATCTATCCCTTACCGTAAAATTACCCTCGCCGTAACCTCGTTGTTTAAACCTTTTATAATTCGAGTATTTTAGAGGGTAAATACCTTAGGAATACTTAGGGCCCTACTAACTTGGAAAACGACGAGAATCTATTTTAAAACATCTGTATTTGACTTGGTTCGTATAATCGTTTGTTTCTCAATTTAATATTACTATGCTTATTTCTAATATTATGAGCAATCTCTTTTATTTGGGTTTTATAATCTGAATTAATCCAATTAGTAGAAAGATATTTGTTTTTTATTCGGTCGTATGTGAAACGATCCGTTTTGTAGTAATATTTAAGTCCAGTATGTGAAAGTAAAATACTATCATTTCTTTGCATAGATATATTTAATCCAGTTACTAAACATCGGTTATTTAAATGTGTGCCGGTTTTACCTTTATATATAGTTAAATTGGCACACTTTTTTTGTTCTGTATAGGGTGTTAAAACGGCACACTTTTTTAGTTCTTTCAGTTTGTCAAATATTAGTTTTCTGACTTCTTTTTTAAGATGCGTTTCACAAGTATTTAAAGCATCATAATACGACTTGAAATTCGTTCTAAATACGTTTTTACTTTTGTTTAATAGTTTGTGCCAGTAAATAGGGTTTAACCTCTTTTTGTGGTTGTCTAGTTTGGTTTTGGTAAGTCCTGGTCTTGCTTGTTCATCTATTATTAAAATCTTATCAAACTCTTTTAAAATAGTGTTTTCTAATATTTGGTAGGTGCTAGGTCCTAGTAAGTCGTTGAGGTTTTTTATTCCTAAACTTTCAATATACTTTTTACGGTTGCTTTTTACTTCAAACCTAAATGTATTTAAGTCGGTATATACAGGAAATTGTAAGCCTTTAGCATAACATTTAATAATCTTATAGACGTTTGTTTTACCGTTACTGTTTGTTGTGGTACTGTATTTACAATACGAATGTTTACTATCTGTATAAAACTGGTTTTGTTCGTGGTATGTTAAAAGAGTTAAAAAGTCCTTAACACAAATTAGATTTTTAGGAATAACAATATTTAACCCAAACTCAATATTTATTATTTGTAATTCTTTAGTATCTACTTTGAAAGTGTCTGCAAACTCTCGAAGTGTTTTAATGCAGTTTAAGATTGTAAAATCGTTTGCGTTGTGTAAGTTGTTGTTGAAATAATAATGGGGCTTAAAATAGATATATAAGGCGTGTTTAGTAAACTCAAATAATATGCCGTTATATTGCTTTTTGTGTTTGGTGTGTATGGTTTCATTATCAAATAAAAGTATTTCACTATCTGAATGAAAGTATAATAGAGAGTGCGACCAAAAATATTGCTTCAGGTCGTTGTTACTTACTTTTATTTTAATAAAGTCGGTTGTCAATTAGATTTTAGTATCTTTGAGTTGTGGGTATGCGTTGCCGTATAACCTCAACATTTGAACAAATAAAGAGAGGTTTTGAACGCCTCTCTTTTTTTGTGCTATTGGTTTGTAAGGGTTGTAGTTTCGGTTATGGATGCATCTATAAAACTCAATACAGTTTTAATATCTCGAGTGTAGAAGTCTTTAAAGTAGAACACTATCATATAATCGTAATTGTCTAAAAATTTAACGATTATTAAATGTTTTTTGTCCATTGCATCGCCTTTATAGGTGTGTTTTTTAGGTGTTTTAAACAATCCTGTAAGTCTAGGTTTAACCCATTTTTTACCGTTGTGTGTTTGTACCCAAAATAAAGGGGAAGATTTGGCACACATACGGTCTTTACTAACATTTAGTAAATCTGAAAGTAAAGACGTGCCGTTTAAGGTTTTTTGTAGTTCGTAATGCTTTACGCTTTTGTATTTACCCTCATTTATTTCTTTATAAATATGGGTTACTGGTTGTGGTGTTGCCGTATTCATAATGCTTTAGTTTTTAAGTTTAACTATTGCATTTTCTACGTCGGTACGTAAATAAAAAACACGACCACCAATTTGATGCGCTGTTAATATGCCTTTTTTAGTCCAGTTGTGAATTGTCGACAAGTCCACCGATAACATTTTTGCGACTTCTTGTCTTGAAAGATATTCTTTAGGTGTCTTTGGCTCGAAGTTCTTTTTTAAGTCTTCTAATCGTTTCTTAACCGTTTCATCGATGAGGTCGATAAGTGCGTTTGGCGTTGTGCCAATAAATTGAATTTGTTGCATAATATTTCTGTTTTGTTTGCAACAAATAGAGTTTAGGTTTTTTTTAGGTTTTCCCTAAATCGTAGAAAGTGATTTATTGAGGTGGATTATAGCCTATTGAAATAAGTTTTTGATTAACTTTTGTAACTGTTTTGAGTTTTGTCATTGGGTTGTTTTTTTGATTTGTCGTATTATCGTTCATTGGGTTAATGTACGATTGTACTGTACCGCTGTTTATTCCAGTAAATCCGCTAATTGCTTCGGCTAATTTATTTGTGGACTGTATAAAAGGTTGTTTACTTTTAAGAAAATCTAAAACTCCCAATTGTTGAAGCATTATTATTTTTTCAGTTCCTTTTGATTCGCTTAAGTCAATTAGAGGTTTTGTTTCTATACTTTTTTCCTTGTCATTTTCTTTTTGGTTAAAAACTATTGTTTCATCATTTAAAACTCTGTATGAAATCCCTGCTTTGTTTAGTTTATTTCCTAAAAAATGGATTTTTGAATTGAAACTTGTTAAAAAAATTGTCTCTTTTTCGTTAAGGTCAGTTACCTCCTTAGATACTTCAATAAGCAGTTTGTGATATTTATTAAATTTTTCAGAATCAAGATTAAAATATTCTTCTTCCGTAACTCCAATCTTTTTAAAAACTATTTCGTTTCTTTCCTTACTTTTTTTATTTATTTCGAAGTTCTTTTTGGTAACTGCTTTAATTAATTCTTTTAAAAAAAACCCCTCTATTTCTGATGTCGATAAGTCATCAAAATCAACATTCTTATGCCTTAATATTTCTGTAAATTCCGAAAGAGTAATTTCGTAATTTTGAATAAAATTTTTATAATTTAATTGGTAATAGGTTGTAAAATACTCGTTAATTATATCCATTTGAACATTAAAATTTATGCGTTGCCTTGCTTATTGCAGTAAATATATTAATTAAATAATCTCGAGTTAAAAAGTGCAACCATTTCGTAAAATTCGCCATAGCCTCCAAAATGATGCATTGAACTTAGCCAGTCGGATATATCTTTGTCAAAATTGGCATAAAATCTATATTGATTTTCAATTTCATTTTCTGCTATTTTGTAGTCCTTATCTAGTAATACCTTTAATGTTTTTTGGTTTAGTTTCATATTGAAAATGCTTTAGTTTTGATTTGATGCGTTTTTAATTACGTTTAGTTGTGGTTCTTTTTTCTCTTTTTGAGCCTGTAAAGTGTAGAAGTCTGCTATTTGTTGTGCATAGTCTAAAGAGTTTTTTCCTATATAGTTTAAAAACATCTTTTCGGTGCTGTGTGCCGTTATCTGCATTATTAAAGGGGTTGGTAATATTCCGTATTGATTTGTTGCAAATGAACGTCTGCAAACGTGTGAAGTGATTAATTCGTGTTTTGGGTATATACCTTTGGTTTTTCTTTTGTATTTATTGCCCTCGCCTTTTTTGGTTACTTCAATAATACCGCCTTTAGTCATTTCGTTAATTTCTGAAAGTCTGCATACTTCTTTAATATGCTCATTTAGTTTCTGAATAGATATTTTATAAGGTAGTCCAGTTTCTAAAATATCTTTTGTGGTTTGCAATACTGGTATGGTTATATTTTTGCCTGTTTTTTGTTGCTTAAGCTCTATGACTTCATAACCGTTACGAGTTACAAAATTACTTTCGTTGAGGTTTAGCAAGTCGCCACCTCTTTGACCTATATTACAACCTAATAACAACCATTTACGAGCGTTTTGTAATGCTTCGGCTGTTATATCTGCATTGGCTATTTTTTCAAGTTCTAAAGGCGTTAAATAAATTATTGTTTCGTTTTTACTTTTAGTGCTATCAATCTTTTTTAATTGTGGATGCGTTTTTATTCCCTCTGTTTCAGCATCAAAACAAACCGTTTTTAAATCTGCTATTTTTTTAAGTGCGTAACTCTTTGAATATTTTTTATCGTTGATAAGGTATTTTAGAAAGTCGTTTGCAAATTTTACGTTTACGTCTTTAACCTTATAACTGTTTTCTTTTTGGTAGTCTGTAAATATGTTTTTTAGTGAAGTGTAAGCGTTTTTCCTACTTTTTGATAGTCCTATACCACCTTTGGCATTTTTGCGAAAATCTGCGTTATTGATTAGGTTCTGAATAGCATCTACAATTAAATCACTTTGTTTATTTTCTGTGATGCGTTCAAAATGTAAATCGATTTGATGCTTCAACCAGTCGCCTGTAACCTCAACGCCTTTTTTGTTTGCATCGTTAACCTTGTCCAGTACATAATCTTTTAACTTTCTTAAATCTGAAGTTAGATTTTTTTCATCTGCATAATTCTGTTTTGGTAGTCCTGTATCAGTACTCCAGTTTTTAGGATTGAAGTTTAACCCTGTTTTGCGTTTTATTACTTTGGACTTGCTTAATGATAGTCTTAAATAAATAGGTGCGTTATCCGACTTGCTTTGAAGTATATATTTTATCGTTGCCATATTTTGAACTTTTGAACACTCAAATATAACGATAAAATTTAATCTAGTCAGCGTTTAGTCAGCATTTAGTCAGCCGTTTTAAATTTTATTCAATTTCATTACATTTTTAAAAAATGTAGTAATAACGGTACTTATATTGATTTTATAAGTGATTTATAGGTTTTTTAAGGGTTTCAAAAAGTATTAAAATGAGAGGTTTCTTGTCCCGTCTTCAGTACAGAAAAAGCCGAAACGAAAGTTTCGGCTTTTTTGCTTTAGAACTATTCGTAAAGCTAATTTTCTACCCTATCGTAAGTTTGAAAATGAAATTAAGTATTATATTGAGTTAATTACAAAAAATAGTTAGATAATCAACAAAGCAATTATTCCCATTAGATAAAATATTGTAGGTTCATAGTAATTTGATTTTCTCTAAAGCTCAGTTTTTATAATACATTTCAATTCATATTTATTAAATTTATCTATTCAACCAATCCGTTATAATTATGAAGTATTTGCAATTTTTATTAATTATATGTTTTATTTCTACTTCTTGTCAAGAACCTCGTAAATTGAGTTCTACAGATCCAGAACTATGGGAAGCAAGGATGGTTAAAGATAGCATGCCAGATTCACTAGAAACCGGTAGTACTTTCCTGTCCGTTTATTCTCAAATTTATGTCAGAAATTCGGAAACGCTTTCCGATTTGGCTGCTACCGTAAGTATTCACAATCCTAATTTGGAAAATGAAATTTACATTGAAAAAGCTGTTTTCTATAATACTCATGGTGAACCAATACGATCTTATTTTCATCAGCCCATTTTTATAAAATCAATGGAAACTGTGCAGATTATAATTGATGGTATAGACAACGAGGGTGGTACAGGTGCAAATTTCATCTTTGATTGGAGAACAAGCGCTAGTCCGCCAATTTTTGAAGCTGTTATGCTAACAACATATGGTCAGCAAGGCATTTCTTTTGTTACAGAAGGAAAACGTATAGATAAATATTGATGAAATACACTTGATTTTGCATTGTAATTAATTTTTATTAAACCAATAAAATCATCAAGTGTTAAAGACGAAAAAATTGCGTCTAGAACAGTAATACTTCCGCGAACAGGATCTTGGGCCATTCTATTTACCTGATTTGCTTAAATATTCTATGATTTAATTTTTGATTGAAGAGTGTTCTTGTAATTTTAAAAAATTAAAGATTTTTTATCCTTGTTAATTAATGTTGTTAAATTTCATCACCCATACATACTGATATATTTTTCTCTCTGATATACCATAAATACAAGTTATTCATTATTTTATTACCTTAACAACCTTATTACAAACTTCTTGTTCTGATGTTGTATTTTAAAAATAGATTAGTTGTACTCCACTTAATTTTTTGTTTCTTTTTTTGCTTGTGTATCTCAGCGCAAGAGTTACCTCCTTTGCAAGTTTTTACGCCTCAGGATTATGCAGCTGGTGATCAGAACTGGGCAATTAGTCAAGGGGACGATAATAAAATTTATATCGCTAACAACAATGGTTTGCTAGAGTATAATGGTGCGAATTGGACATTATATAAAATGCCTGATCAAACTATTGTTAGATCAGTTGAAGTTATAGAAGGGAAGGTTTACACTGGGAGCTATATGGATTTCGGGTTTTGGGAGCGAGATATATATGGAGTATTAACATATAATTCATTGGTAAAATCATCGAATTTGAACTTAATCGAAGATGAGGAAATTTGGAAGATCCTGGGAATCGACAATTGGGTTTTATTTCAATCATTTGATAGAATTCATATCTATAATAGATCTGATAAAACATTCAAAGTCATTGAATCGGATGAACGAATTAATAAAATCTACGATGTTTCTGGCACTATTTATTTTCAAAAAACTTCTGCTGGAATTTATAAAATTGAGAATGGTAGAGAGGAATTGATTACTCAAGATTCTGAAATTCTCAATAAAGAAATTGTAAATCTCTTCTCGTATAATTCGGATTTACTTATTCAGACCAAGGAAAATGGATTTTACATTTACGACGGAAATGTAAAGCAATGGAACGTCAGTGTTAACAATTTGTTACAGAACATGAGTATTTATAGTAGTACTCAACTTAATGATGGTAGTTATTTATTAGGTACTATTTCTAACGGAATGATCCTTATAAACCCATTAGGTAAAGTTCTATATAGGATTAATCAAGCAAATGGATTAAGCAACAACACTGTGTTGTCCACTTATCAAGACAAATCTGGCAACATTTGGTTGGGATTGGATAATGGTATTAACCTTTTAAATTTAGATTCACCTTATAGGGTTTATAAAGATAATCTTGGTGTTTTGGGAACTATATATGCTTCGATATCAGATGATAAGAATCTGTATTTGGGCACAAATCAAGGGCTGTTTTATAGAAAATTAAATTTGGATGAACCTTTTGATTTGGTTGAGGGAACGAAAGGACAAGTATGGAACTTGACAAAATTTAACGAAACGATTTTTTGTGGTCATGATAAAGGGACTTTTGTGATTGAAAATGGAAAGGCAAAACAGGTTGCAGATGTCATTGGAACATGGATTATTAAACCAGTACCAGGAAATTCTGATCTTTTACTTCAGGGTAACTATAAGGGGTTAAATGTTTTGGCTAAAGATAATGAGGGCAATTGGTCTTTCAGGAATAAGATAACTGGTTTTGATATATCATCAAGGTACATAGAGTTTTTGTCAAATAATGAACTTCTTATAAGTCATGAATACAAAGGTGTTTACCGATTACAGCTTGATGACAACTATACAAAAGTTCTGAAGAAATTTAACGAAAATGTAGATAAGGGTATTTATTCAAGTTTAGTAAAATATAACGATGAAATACTCTATGTTTTCAATGAGGGTGTCTTTAGGTATAATTCAAAATCAAATCAATTTGAAAAAGATGATGATCTGAGCGAGCTATTCAATCAGGAAAATTTTATTTCGGGTAAAACTGTCGTAGATAAAGATTCAAACCGGTTATGGGGTTTTTCTAAAGATCATATATTTTACATCGAGCCTGGCAAAATTAGTGATGAACCAAGTATGCAGAGAATATTTTTGCCGAGTGAAATAAGAAAAAGTAAATCGGGATATGAGAACTTGTTAAGTTTAGATACTAACAAATATCTTATAGGATCAAAAGAAGGTTATCTTATACTTGATTTAGATAAGTTAATTGATGAGTCATATAGAATACAACTTAACAGTATTAATTATCAAGCACTTCAGAACAAAGAAAAACCATTGGAATTGACCGCGGTTAATCCTTCATTAAATAACACGGATAATAATATAAGATTTGCATATAGCGTTCCGGAATATGATAAATTTTTACCTACACAGTATCAATATAGGCTTGATGGAATTTATAATGATTGGAGTACCTGGTCTCATCAATCCAATGTTTTTTTCGAGAATTTACCAGCAGGTGAATATACGTTTCAAACTAGAGCTATGGTCAACGGTAATATTAGTTCAAATATTATAGAATACCCTTTTATAATAAAAAAACCATGGTATTTGAGCATATGGGCCATAGTGGGTTATGTGTTAGTCTTTGTATTAGTTGGACTTGCTATTCAGCAGTTTAATAAAAGACATTATGAACGTCAACAGAAAAGACTCTTAGAAAAAAAAGAGAGACAGTTGGAAGTAAAAGAGCTTGAGAGCCAACGGCAAATAATGGGTTTTAAAAACGAAAACTTACGCCAAGATATAGAAAACAAAAACAGGGAATTAGGAATTTCAACCATGAATTTGATCAATAAGAATGAATTGTTGGGATCTATTAAAAAGGAATTGTCTAACATTAAAAATATAGACGAATTAAAATCAGTAATAAGACTTATTAACGAAAACCTAAACACGTCTGATGATTGGAAGCTTTTTGAAGAAGCGTTCAATAATGCAGATAAAGACTTTCTTAAAAAAGTTAAAACCAAACACCCTTCTTTAACGTCCAATGATTTAAGATTGTGCACATATTTAAGACTTAATCTTTCTTCAAAGGAGATAGCGCCATTACTAAACATATCGTCTAGAAGTGTTGAGGTAAAGCGCTATAGGCTACGTAAGAAAATGGAATTAGAGCATAAAAAGAGCTTAACAAATTACATTTTGGAATTGTAGCGACTATACAAAGTATAAAAAGACCTATACAATACCTATACAACAGTAAATATTACGTACTAAAAAATAAATATTGCAAATTATTGCAAACTGCGAAATGTGCAATAAAAAGCGCTGTATTTGATTAAACTGTAATATTTGTTCATTTTATTTGCGATGTATGTTTTTTGTATAGCCAATAATTATAGAATTATTATTTGATTAAGTTAAATTGCAGTATTCAATAATTAAATTATGAGAAATAAATTTTTGACACTCTTGGCATTTGTTCTTTCAATTGCAATGAACGCGCAAAATGTTAATGTTTCGGGAACAATTACCGAAGAAGCAACTGGACAACCTCTACCAGGTGTTAATGTGATTATTAAAAACACAGCAACAGGTACATCGTCAGATTTTGATGGAAAATTTTATTTAGAAAATGTACCGTTAAATTCCGTACTTGTGATTTCTTATATAGGTTTTACTACCCAAGAGATTACCATCAAAGATAGCCAGCCACTTAATATTATCTTGGAAGAAGATTTGCAGTCTTTGAACGAAGTAGTGGTAATTGGTTATGGTACTCAGACAAAAAAGGAAATTACTGGTGCAGTTTCGGTGGTTTCAAGTGAAACAATAGAAACTTTAAAGCCAACACGAATTGAGCAAGCGCTACAAGGGCAGGTTGCAGGTGTAAATATTGTATCCAACTCTGGTTCACCTGGTGCGGCATCAACTATAAGTATTAGAGGTGTATCCACCAATGGAGACACACGTCCACTGATATTAGTAGATGGAACCGTTGTGGAAGATCTAAGTGTCATTAATCCAAATGATATTGAAAGTGTTAACGTCTTAAAAGATGCTACTGCAGGTATTTATGGTGTTCGTGCTGCAAATGGTGTTATTCTTATAACCACAAAGTCGGGTAGAAAAAACATGCCACTCACTTTTGAAATTAATACCTATGGTGGTGTGCAAGAAACGACACGTAAGTTACCACTATTAAATGCAACTGAATATGCACTTTTATTAAATGAGGCTTATGCAGCAAATGGTGAGACTTTACCATTTCCTAACGTCTCTGGTTTAGGTCAAGGAACAGATTGGCAAGACGAAGTTTTTCAGTCGGCTCCAATATTTAGCAACGCCATTACAATGAAGGGTGGTGGTGAAAAATCCACTTACGCTTTTGGTAGTTCGTTCTTAACACAAGATGGTATTGTTGGAGGAAGTAAATCTAATTTTACAAGACTTACAAAAAGAGGTAGCTATAGTTTGGATTTTCTGGAAAACTTCAAATTTAACTCTGGGATTACTTGGACACATACCGTAAGAAGGACTTTGCCTGAAACTGGTATTGGTTCTGTTCTTTTCAATGCAGTTAATATGGCACCAACAATAGGTGTAAATGGTGCGGCAGAAAATCTTGGTTTTGAAGTTGTGAATCCTTTAAAACAAATTGACAATACATTTAATAGAGGGTTGGTGGATAAAATAAATGGTAACCTTAACCTCTCTTATAACTTTTTAGATCACTTTACGGCACAAGCTAGTTATCAATTTAATTATGCGGAAGTCGATGGAAAAAGTTTCTCGCCAATTGTAGATTACGGTATCCAAGGAACAGTTGATAAAGTATTCGACGTTGAGAGAAACCAAGTGGTAGAAACTACAAGTTACTTCAGAGACTATACTTTTGACGCTTTTTTGAAGTACGAAAACACTTTTAACGAGGTACATAATTTAAATGTACTATTAGGAACATCCGTTTTTAAGACTTCAGGTAACAATACTGGATCTGTAGGGTTTGAAATTAGGGATAACAACATTGGCAACGCCAATTTAGAGGAAGCTAGCGACATACAAAATATATTTCCGTTCGAATCTTCTTTTGATTCTAGATTGCTGTCTTATTTTACAAGAGTTCAATATGATTATAAAGGAAAGTACTTATTATCAGCGGTGGTAAGACGTGATGGATCCAGTAATTTTGGACCTCAGAATAAGTTTGGTTACTTCCCATCTGCGTCTTTAGGTTGGATTGCGTCCGACGAAAGCTTCTTAGAAAACAGCAATATTATAGATTTTCTAAAATTTAGAGCGTCCTACGGTATCTTAGGTAACGATAGAATAGGCTCGTTTAGGTTTATATCTTTATTAACTGGTGAAGGGACTTATGTTTTTGATGATCAACTAACCTTTGGCACAACACCTGGTGCTATATCTAACCCACAAATTAAATGGGAAAAACAAAAAACATTGGATTTTGGTCTCGATATGAGACTTTGGAACAATAGGTTAGATATAACGCTTGATTATTATAAGAAGAGAACAGAAGACTTATTGGTTTCGCCACCTGTTTCTGGTATTTTAGGAGCAGCTGCACCGGGTTCGGGATCACCTTTTATAAACGCAGGTATTGTAGAAAATAAAGGTTTCGAATTAGCATTAGGTTATAATGAGCAAATCAATGATGATTTAAAGTTTAGTATTAAATATAACGTAGCTACTGTAGATAATAATGTTGTATCTGTTAGTGGTTCAAATGATTTTATACCAGGAGGGGCTTTTGGCATCGGTCAAGATCCGCCATCTCGTATGGAGGCCGGACAGCCAATCGGTTATTTTAGAGGTTTCCGTACTAATGGAATTTTCCAAAATCAAGCACAAATTGATAATTCGCCTGTATTAAATAACAATACAAGCCCTGGAGATTTAATTTTCGTCGATATCAACGGTGATGGTGTTATAAACGATGATGATAGAACTTATATTGGTGATCCGATCCCAGACGCTACAATGGGACTAAATTTAACTTTAGATTATAAGAATTTTGACTTTGGAGCCTACGCATTTGCATCTATAGGAAATGACATAGTAAGAAATTACGAGAGAAATCTTCCTAACACAAACAGAACTGTTCAATTTCTTAATCGTTGGACTGGCGAAGGGTCTACTAATAGTTTTCCGAGAGTAACAACAGGAGCTACAAACAATAGTTTGTTTTCAGATTTTTATGTGGAAGACGGATCATTTATAAGATTACAGAATGTGCAGCTTGGATATTCTATCAGTCCTGAAACTGCTGAAAAATGGGGATTGAATAAACTAAGATTATATGTTTCAGCTAGCAATTTAATAACGTTAACTGAATACAACGGATATGACCCAACGGCATCAACAGGTGACCCGATTGGAGGCGGGATTGACTATGGTTTTTATCCAAATCCAAGAACTTATTTGTTAGGAATGAATTTAAAATTTTAATAGTACCATGAAAAATTTAAAAATCACATACATTTTTATAGCACTGTTTGTCATGGGGTCATGCAGTGATGATTTTGTAGATGTAAAATCTAATGCAGAAAACTCTGAGGACTTTTTTAATTCGGAAGATGATTATCAACAAGCCCTAATCGCGGCTTATGATTTGTTGCAATCAACATACTTAAATGTCATGTTAGGAGAAATTGCTTCAGATAATACATTAGCGGGTGGAGAAAATGCAAATGACGTACCTGGTATACAGGAAATCGACGATATGATCCATACACCAATAAATGCTCAACTTAGGGATATATGGAGCTGGATGTATGCTGGTGTCAATAGAGCTAATTACATCATGGAATTTCAGGATAAGACAGATTTTCCTGGTAAGGCTGGTGTTTTGGCACAAACAAGATTCCTAAGAGCATATTACTATTTTGAACTTGTAAAATGGTTTGGAGATGTTCCTTTCGCAGTAGATACGAGATTACAGTTTGGTGACCAATTTTCTGTCGACAGAACACCAAAAGAAGAAATTTATATGCAAATGGAAGCAGATTTGATCTTTGCAGTAGACAACTTACCTTATGTGCAATCCCAAACAGGTAGAATTACAAAAGGCGCTGCACAGGCACTTTTAGGTAAAATATATTTATATCAAGATAAATTTACAGAATCTGCTACGGTGTTAGAAAATTTAATTGCTAACGGACCTCACGCTTTGGTTGAAGACTACAGTACCATATTCGAAAACGATAATGAAAACAATATAGAATCTGTTTTTGAAGTTCAATATTCAGATATAGAAGGTGCGGGTTTTGGCTGTTTACAGTGCAGTGAAGGTAATGTAGCTGTGGGTTTTAATGGAATCAGAAATTTTAACGGTCCATTATTTGGGTCTGGTTTTAGTTTCAATGTACCAACTCAAGATGTAGTAGATGCTTTTGAGGAGGGCGATATGAGATTAGAAACGGCTATTTTAGACATAGACGCTTTTGCAGAGGAGACAGGTGCTACGTTTGGCACTGGGTATGAGCATACAGGTTATTTCAACAGAAAATACATAGCTCGGCAAGGTGATTTAAACACAGGAGATGCTAATCTTACAAATCCTAACAATTACAGAGCCATACGTTTTGCAGATGTTCTGTTGATGGCAGCTGAAGCTCTCAATCGAGGTGGTATCAGTGACACTAGAGCACAAATGTATTTAAACAGAGTTCGGGAGCGTGCTTTCGGTAATTCAGATAATAACATTTCTGCAACAGGTGCGGATTTAACAAATGCTATCTATCAAGAACGTCGAGTAGAATTGGTTGGTGAAGGCCATCGTTTCTTTGACTTGGTTAGAACAGGAAGAGCCGCTTCGCAAATTCCAAATTTCCAGTCAGGTAAAAATGAATTATTTCCGATTCCGTTAATAGAAATTCAGTTAGCTGGAAACAGATGGGAACAAAATCCAGGATATTAAAATATAGAATGATGAAAAAGATAAAATTAATTTTAGCAAGTTTTATACTTATTGCCTTCATAGCTTGTGAGGAAGAGGATAGAAGCACTCAGTTCATAGATGACGCTGCTGCACCTAGTGAGGTCGCATTACAGTTTAGTATTACTCAAGATAACTCAGGTTTAGTTACAATTACACCGACTGCCGTTGGTGCAACAAAATTCGATATTTCTTTTGGAGATGGAACAAGTAATACTGCCGAGTTAACTCCTGGTCAAAGTATAGACAATGTTTATGCAGAAGGGAGCTATACCGTAACAGTAACGGCTACTGGTGTCAATGGTCTTACCACTCAAGCCGATCAACAATTAATGGTGTCTTTTAGAGCACCTGAAAATTTAGCGGTGTCCGCAGAGATAGATCCGTCCAATCCTTTTCAAGTTAATGTATCTGCTTCGGCTGATTTTGCTGCATCTTTTTTAGTGTATTTTAATACATCAAACCCAGAGGAAGAGCCTACTTCACTAGCTGTAGATGGCACTGTAAGTAATGTTTACGATTTGGTAGGAAATTATACGATTAGAGTTGTGGCCTTGAGTGGTGGTACGGAAACTACTGAAGAAGAGGTGACTATCACAATATCAACTCCAACAGAATTACCTATTGATTTTGAAGTTTTTGATACGACTACTCTTGGTGATTTTGGTGGAGCTGTAGCAGAAGTCATAGATAACCCTGTTATGGAGGGAAATCCTTCAGCTAAGGTTGTAAGAACAATAAAAGATGGCCCACAAATATGGGCAGGTAATGTTATTACGTTATCTTCTCCTTTAGACTTAACTTCACAAAGCATAATAACATTAGATGTTTGGTCTCCAAGACCAGGGGGAACGTTTCTATTAAAGTTAGAAAATTTAACCGACGGAAATACATTTGTTGAAAAGGAAGTTACCTTAACTGGAAATAGCTCATGGGAGCAGGTATCAGTTGATTTTTCTGATGTTGATTTAACTCCAGAATACCAAAAAATTGTATGGTTCTTCGATTTTGGAACTGTGGGTGACGGTAGTGCAGATTGGACTTTTTATCTCGATAATTTTGCCCAAACTTCTCCAAATACAGGAACATTTAACGATGGATTATTAACAAATGGTGATTTTGAAAACGGAAGTGATTCATGGATAGTCGGAGTGGATGATAACAATCCGGCTCCAGTAGTAACTGTAGATGGTAATACTTATTACTCTGTAGACGTTACTTCTGCTGGAAATGCGTTTGATGTAAATATGAGTCAAAAATTAGAAATTATTGAGGGAGAAACATATACTTTGAGTTTTGACGCTTGGTCTGATGTTAATAGATCGATAATTGCTGGAATTGGTCTTAGTGGTGGGAATTTTGCCAATACAAGTGAGGCGGTTAACATAAACACATTCGTTACAAATTACACCCTCACTTTAACTGCCGCAGGATTTGGTGCACCAGATGCGCGAGTTCTTTTTGATGTAGGAGCGGAAACAGGTATGGTTAACATTGATAACGTGTCTTTAAATATTATTACAAACAATTTATTGGTTAATGGTGATTTTGAGAACGGAAGCGATCCATGGATTGTGGGAGTTGATGATAATAGTCCGGCACCCGTTGTTACAATGAACGGTAATACCTATTATTCTGTAGATGTTACTGCAGCTGGTAATTCATTCGATGTTAATTTAAGTCAAAAACTGGAAATTACTGCAGGTGAAACTTATACCCTAACTTTTGATGCGTGGTCCGACGTTAATCGATCAATAATTGCAGGAATCGGCCTTAGCGGAGGTGATTTTGCTAATAATAGCGAATCTGTGGATATTACAACTATAGTATCTAATTATACACTAACGCTCACCGCAAATGGTTTTGGTGCGCCAGACGCACGTGTTCTTTTTGATTTGGGAGCAGAAACAGGAATGGTAAACATAGATAACGTAGTATTATCAATTAATTAAATTAAACGGTTTTATATTTTTTAATTTAAAGTTAGTTAACAATAGAAAACATTTAGTATGAAAAATTTAAAATATATAGCATTGAGTTTGTTCTCAATGTTGGTAATCACTAATTGCCAAGAGGATGATATAGAATTTGGAGAAATTTCAGCTCCTTCTAACATTCAAGTTAACGTTGAAGTTGTTGGTGCAGATGCTAATAATCCTAATGGTGACGGTAGTGGTGTTGTGAATTTAACTGCAACTGCAGAAGGAGCAACAACATACCAGTTTGTTTATAATGGTTCAGTATCGCCTGCGCCATCTGGCAGACAAACTTATAGCTTTGCTACATTAGGACTAAATACATATTCCATCACAGTATTAGCATTTGGGACTGCTGGTGTATCCACAAGTACAATTGTAGAAGTAGATGTGCTTTCTACATACGAGCCACCTGCAGCATTAATTGAACTTTTAACCGCAGGCAGTTCCAGGACCTTTAGAATAAAGAGCGAGTCAGATGGACACTTTGGATTAGGTGCGATAGGTGGTGATTTAAATGGTTTTTTCTCGGCTCCAGCTAACGACAAAGAAGGTGTAGGTATGTACGATGATCGTTATATTTTTAATATCGACGGAACGTTCACGCATATAACAGATAGTACAAATGATGATGGAGGTGAAGATCCATCGGGCACGGTTTTTGGTCGTCAAGTACTTATTAATGAACTTAATGGTCCAGGTGAAGGTACCCAAAATGGAGCAGATATAGAAAATTACCCATATTCAGACTATATGGAACAATGGTTTATCACTGCACCAGGAGGTGTTGAAACCCTAAATCTTACAGGTATAGGATTTTTAGGTTATTATATTGGAGGGGATCATACTTATAAAATTGAATCGCGTACCGCAAACGAATTCACCGTAAGGTCAACAGATGGCAACGGCGAGTTTGATTGGGGTTTTATCCTCATCGCTGAGGACTAAAAACTTAAATTTTCAACTTAATGAAGTTATATATCAATTCATTTATAAACTTTTTATTTTCAATAGTGCTATTGACACTATGGAGTTGTTCTAGTGACAGTTCTGATGATAGCGATGGTAGCAACTCAGTATCTAATTTAGTTGTTTCTGTCAATGTCGTTGGTACTACTGCTGCAAATCCAAATGGAGATGGTTCAGGGGTTGTAAATGTAACAGCCGCAGCAACAAATGCCGTTACTTATGGTTTTAAATTTGGAAGTGATGCTGAACAGGAAAGTACAAATGGAAATATTCAAAAAACCTTCACCAATGTTGGGACAGATACTTATATACTTACTGTAAAAGCTTATGGCGAAGATGGAGATTCTGTTAGCGAAGTCGAAACATTTTCGGTTTATGTAGAAGAAAATACAGACGATATTATTCCTTCCAACCTAGTTTTAAATACCACAGTACAAGGTGCTGATAGTAACAATATATATGGTGATGGATCTGGTGTTGTCGATTTTTATGCACAAGCTACCGATGCGGTTTCATACGGATTTGTTATTGATGGTAATACTGAAGTCATGAGTACTGACGGTACATATCAACATATATTTGATGATGTTGAAGGTGTCGAAAATCACGAAGTAATTGTTAACGCATATTCAAGCACAAATGATTCTATAGATTCTTCAGATACTATTGCAGTAGCTTATTATGTTGGAACACCACCTGTATGGGCAGATGAATTTTTTATGGATGGTGCACCAAATAGCGAAAACTGGACTTACGATCTAGGAGCAGGTGGATGGGGAAATGGTGAGGCACAAACCTATACTAATAATTCTGAGAATGTTAAAGTCGAGGATGGTCTCTTAAAAATCACTGCTAAAGCTAATGGGTCTGGTTATACATCTTCAAGATTAAAATCCCTTGATCTTTTTGAATTCAAATATGGGAGAGTGGATGTCAGGGCTAAACTACCTTCATCTGCTGGAACTTGGCCGGCAATTTGGATGATGGGTGCTAGCTTTCCAGAAATTGGCTGGCCTCGATGTGGAGAAATCGATATCATGGAACAAACTGGAATGGATAAGAACAAGGTTTTGGGAACATGCCATTGGTACAATACTTCAACTTCTGGTGTGGCGAGTTATGGATTAGACACATCCATTACTAATGCATCTACTGAATTCCACACATATTCTTTAATTTGGGATGCCAATAGCATAAAAATTTTGTTGGATGACGTGCAGTACTATGTCATTAGTAGTAACAATGCTTCTATACCAAGCACCCCTTTTCAAAGTGACTTTTTCTTAATTCTTAATGTAGCCATGGGTGGTACTTTGGGTGGTGAAATACCATCTGGCTTTACGGAAGATAGTATGGAAATAGATTACATAAGACTTTACCAATAATTATGAAGAAATAGCGTATTGTAACTATAATACAATATTTGTGAAGTAACCTTATTGAATAGTTACCGAAGGTAGAGCAATCAGTTAGGCCCTATAAAAATACGGTCCAAATTTCTGTAGTTGTTAAAATTACAATTTATTAAACGACACAGATTTACAAGCATCACTTTGAAAAAAAGTTATATAAAAACTACTAAACAACCAATGAGTAAAAACCCAATCTATATAGGAAATCAAATCGCTTCTAAAAATATTAGAGAGGTTAAAGGCGAACTTGTACAATTAAATAACGAAACTTATTACAAAATATCCAACAGTGATCAAATGAGATCATTCTTCATGAGCTTGGTAAGTAACTCAAATCACTGGATGTTCATTTCCAGTAACGGTGCTTTAACAGCTGGCAGAAAAGATGCTAATAATGCTTTATTTCCTTATTATACAGATGATAAAATCACGGAATCATTAGAAACCACAGGTAGTAAAACAATTATTCAGGTTCATAAGAAAGATAAAACATTGTTGTGGGAACCGTTTTCCAATAGAAACCAAGGTGTTTACTCTGCCCAAAGAAATCTTTACAAAAACAGTTACGGCAATAAGATTGTATTTGAAGAAATAAATGAAGATTTAGAGTTAACCTTTAAATACGAATGGAATACAAGTAATGAATATGGTTTTGTCAGAAAAGCGAGCATTGCAAACAATTCTGCTGAAGAGGTTGAAATTACTATTTTAGACGGACTTCAAAACATTCTGCCTTACGGCTTGTCATCAGATTTTCAAAACGCAACAAGTAACTTAATTGATGCTTATAAAAAGTGCGAATTAGAAGAAGATTCTGGTATGGGTATTTTCGCATTAAGCGCCATTATAGTTGATAAAGCTGAACCAAGTGAGGCTCTAAAAGCAAACACTGTATGGTTTTCAGGATTGCAAAATACAACCCATCTAATTTCATCCTTACAGTTAGATAATTTCAGAAAGGGGAAAGAGATTCATCAAGAAACAGATATCAAAGCCGAAAAAGGAGCATATTTTATATCCAAAGATTTAAGTATAAAACCCAAGGGTGATGAGAGTTGGATGTTCGTGGCCAACGTGAATCAAACAGTAACCGCAATCAATAATATTTCCGAAAAAATTAAAAGCAGTACTCAAATAGAAGAACTGGTGCAAAACGATATCGATGCTGGCACCAAGAATCTTATAGAGTTAGTTGGAGCTTCAGACGGAATACAGCTTACAGACAACAAATTAAGAAATACGAGGCATTTCGCAAATACCCTTTTCAATATAATGAGAGGCGGTATTTTTGATGAGAATTATCAAATAGAAAAAGATGATTTTGTAAACTATCTGGCCAAAGCCAATAAAGAAGTTTCCAAAAAGAAAGAAAAAATTTTAAAAAATTTGCCTGAAGTATTCAATGTAGATTTTATAAAAAATCTTGCCGATCAAGATGACGACAAAAACTTCAAAAGACTCTGCTATGAGTATCTGCCTTTAAAATTCAGCAGAAGACATGGCGATCCAAGCCGACCTTGGAACAAGTTTTCCATCAATACCAGAAGTGAGATAGATGGTTCGAAAATTCTAGATTACGAAGGAAACTGGAGAGACATCTTTCAGAATTGGGAAACCTTAGCACATTCCTATCCTGCCTTTATGGAAGGAATGATTCACAAGTTTTTGAATGCCACAACGTTTGAAGGTTATAACCCATACCGCGTTACTAAAGATGGCTTTGATTGGGAAACTATTGAAGCAGACGACCCTTGGTCTTACATCGGTTATTGGGGAGACCATCAAATCATTTATTTGCTCAAGTTTTTGGAGTTCATTGAAAACCATAATCCAAGCAAATTATCTAAAAGTTTTAATCAAGATATATTTGTTTATGCGAACGTACCTTACAAAATCAAGAGCTATCAAGATACCTTAAATAATCCTAAGGACACTATAGATTTTGATTACGAATTGGATGTTAAAATTAACCAAGAAAAAGATAGATTAGGTGCGGATGGTGCGTTGTTGAGAGATAAAAATTCATTAATCCATAAAGTCAATTTAATCGAAAAATTATTGGCTACGGTTTTAGCAAAAGTTTCCAATTTTATTCCAGAAGGAGGTATATGGTTAAACACCCAGCGCCCAGAATGGAACGATGCAAATAACGCTTTGGTGGGTAACGGAGTATCCATGGTAACTTTATATTATTTAAGGCGCTTCATCAATTTCATTGAAAACATAGTTGAAAATGCTTCAGATGAAAATTATAAGGTTTCAACAGAACTAACCCAATTTTTTACACTGGTTGTTTCAACATTAAATGATCATAGAAATGTACTCTCTGGAAGAATTTCAGACCAAGAAAGAAAAACAATCCTTGATGGATTAGGAAACGCAGGCAGCGACTATAGATTGAAAATTTACGAATCAGGTTTTACAAGCGATAAGCAATCGATTTCAAAAGCCGAATTACAGGAATTTTTCACTGTTCTAAAAGAATATTTAGATCATACTATTAAGGCAAATAAAAGAGAAGATAATCTGTATCATGCCTATAATTTAATGACGGTTGAAAACGATTCTGAAATTTCAATTTCTTATTTATCAGAAATGTTAGAAGGCCAAGTTGCCGTTTTGAGTTCAGGATATTTAAAACCTAAACAAGCATTGAGTGTGTTAGACGCCTTAAAGGCAAGTGCGCTGTTTAGGGAAGATCAGTATAGCTACATTTTGTATCCTAATAAGGAATTGCCACGATTTGTAGATAAAAACAACATACCTGCAAAAGCTGTCGAAAAATCAAAATTATTAAAGCAACTCGTTGCTGATGGCAATACCCAGATTATTGAAAAAGACAGTACAGGTCAGTATCATTTCAATGGTAATTTTAATAATGCAGATAGTTTAAAAGCTGCATTAAAACAATTGCCAGAAGATAAATACGCTGACTTGATTAAAACTGAAAAATCTCTGTTATTAAACATTTTTGAAGATATTTTTGACCATAAATCATTTACAGGAAGGTCGGGAACATTTTTCGGTTATGAAGGTTTGGGCTCAATCTACTGGCACATGGTATCCAAATTGCTTTTGGCGGTTCAGGAAAATTGCTTATTGGCAGTTAATCAAAATGAAAGCGAAGAAACCATTGGTAGATTACTGGAGCACTATTACGAAATTAACGAGGGCATTGGCGTACACAAATCACCGGAATTATACGGAGCGTTTCCAACTGATCCATATTCGCACACGCCAGCCGGAAAAGGAACACAGCAACCTGGCATGACTGGTCAAGTAAAGGAAGATATTCTTTGCAGATTTGGCGAGTTGGGAGTTTTTGTAAAAGAGGGAGTATTGCAATTTAATCCAAGATTGTTAAGAGAAAAGGAATTTTTATCAGCGCCTAAAATATTTAGATATACAGATGTTAATAAAGGAGTGAGGACTTTGGAGCTAGAGAAAGATTCACTCTGCTTTACCTACTGCCAAGTTCCTATTGTGTATAAGCAATCAGATAAAGATAAAGTCAGCATCGTTTTCTCTGATGAATCTATAAAAGAATTTAAAGGATTAGAAATAGATAGGGAAACAAGTATAAAGTTGTTTGATAGAACAGGAGAAATCAATCATATTAATGTTGAACTAGGCCATTAAAATAGTAGTTGCCAAATGAAAAAAAGTATAAAAATAGCGACACTTTTAGCTTTGTTAATACTATTGTTTTCATGTAATAATACTAAGAAGGATAAGGATTCAACAACTATTCAAAATAAAGCAAGTTTGAGCGCAAAAGATATTTTAGGAAATTCAGATTATTTAGCGATTTCCTATGGAGGCTATCGGGAAAGGACCAGAGATGTTCAGCCTACAATTACAGAACTCAAAGAGGATATGAAAATCCTAAGCGCCATGGGTATTAAAGTGTTAAGAACCTATAATGTTCATTTTGACCAAGCTGCAAATCTGCTAAAAGCCATCAAAGAATTAAAAGCTGAGAATACCGACTTCGAAATGTATGTGATGCTTGGCATTTGGATAGATTGCAAAAACGCCTTCAATTGGGAAAACGGAGAACTAGACCATACTAAAGAAAGCAAAAGAAACCCTGTTGAAATTAAAAAAGCGGTAGAATTAGCAAAGCAATATCCAGATATCGTAAAGATTTTGGCTGTAGGCAACGAGGCTATGGTGCGATGGGCAACAAGCTACTACGTGCAGCCATGGATAATTTTAAAATGGGTTAACCATCTTCAAAATTTGAAGACAAACGGAGAATTACCAGCAGATTTATGGATTACCAGTTCGGATGATTTTGCATCTTGGGGAGGAGGCGATGCCAGCTACCACACAGAGGATTTAGAAAAATTGGCAACAGCGGTAGATTATATTTCTATGCATACCTATCCATATCACAATTCCCACTACAATCCACAGTTCTGGAAAGTTCCTGAAAACGAAGAAAATTTATCCGACAAGGAAAAAATCGATTCAGCAATGTTAAGAGCATTGAATTTTGCCAAAAAACAGTACGATAGTGTTTCAAATTACATGAAAAGCATTGGAGTAAATAAACCAATCCATATTGGTGAAACCGGTTGGGCGTCAACATCAAACGGTCATTATGGCAAAAATGGTTCAAGGGCAACAGATGAATATAAGCAAGGTTTGTATTACAAACACATGCGCGATTGGACCAATAGCGAAAATATTTCATGTTTCTATTTTGAAGCCTTTGACGAGCAATGGAAAGACAGAGAAAATCCTCTCGGCTCAGAAAACCATTTTGGGTTAATCAATCTTAAAAGCGAAGCCAAATATCCCATTTGGGATTTGGTAGACGAAGGCATTTTTGAAGGTTTGACAAGAGACGGAAAGCCAATCACCAAAACATTTAATGGCAATATAGATGAGTTGATGAAAAATGTATATGTACCAAATACAGATTATCCAAGATAACCAAATTTAATAATGAAAAACAGTTTACTTACAATCTTGATTTTTATCCTTTTTATATCGTGTAAAAACGAAACAAAAAATGATAATACATCGGCCAATAATGTAATTTCAACAATTGACCGGCAGTTAATGGTGAATGGAAAAGATTACTTAATAAAAGGTATTTGTTATCATCCGGTACCAAAAGGAAAAGAGAATCGTGATTTTAGTACACTGACTGAAGATTTAAAGTTAATGGTTGAAGCAGAAATTAATACCATTAGGGTTTATGCACCAATCGAGCAGAAAGAAGTGCTGGACAAAATTGAAGAAGCAGGGATAAAAGTGATAGTGGGTTTTGGATATAACCAAGGTGGTAAGAACGATATTCTGTCGGGTTCATTTATCGATTATGTGGATAAATATAAAAACCACAATGCCATTTTGATGTGGGAATTGGGTAATGAATACAATTATCATCCAGAATGGTTTGAAGGCGACATTAAAAATTGGTACAAAGCTATGAATGAGGCCGCAGCGGAAATTCATAAAAAGGATAGTTTACATCCCGTTACCACTGCTCATGGGGATCTACCAGATTCGTTAGCTCTTACCTTAGGTTCTAATATTGATGTTTGGGGCATGAATGTTTATCGTTCCGTCCGACCAGAAACCATCTTTGAAGAGTGGAAGAAAGTCAGTTCAAAACCAATGTATTTATCCGAAACAGGAGCGGACAGCTATATGCAAATCGCTAAAGACGGCTACGAGGAAGGTGTCAATGAAAAAGCACAAGCAGATGCTACGGAAATTATTTTAAAAGCCACTTTTAACGGTCGAGATATTTGCTCTGGCGTTACACTTTTTCAATTCACAGACGGTTGGTGGAAAGCAGGAAACAATGATATACAAGACACAGGAGGCACTGCGCCAAATAGTACAGGGGTGCCGTTTGATGGCAGTCCAAATGAAGAGTATTGGGGCATTGTAGATATTGATAGAAACAAGAAAAAAGTCTTTTCGGTTGTGAAAGACATATACACAAATGCAAATAAAATTGATAATTAATATCAGTGATATGGAGACATCGAAGCATATTGTATTGTATCTTTTAATTCTTACGGTGATGAGTTGTAATACTGAAAAAAAAGAAAAAAGAGGTCTAAACGTTGAGGTTTACGAGACTTCAGAAAGCGGCAATAAACTCACTAGCATTACTGAATTTTCTCAAGCAGATTCCGCTACTGTCATAAAGATTTTGCCAGACCAGAAATTTCAAACCATCACAGGATTTGGTGGCTCTTTTACTGAGTCTTCAGCCTACTTGCTAAACAAATTGAGCAAGAAAAATCGGGACACAATTCTTCAAGCTTATTTTTCTGAAGAAGGTGCAAACTATACATTAACTAGAACACATATTGCTTCTTGTGATTTCTCGTTGAACAACTATACCTATGCATCAGTTGCAGGTGATACGGATTTGGAAAATTTCAGCATAGAAGAAGATCGTGAGGATTTAATTCCAATGATAAAAGATGCCATGGCAATTTCAAAAAATGGTTTTGGTATAATTGCGTCACCTTGGACGGCACCGCCTTGGATGAAGGACAACAACGCATACGTTGGCGGAAAGCTATTGCCAAAACATTACGATACGTTCGCATTATACTTTTCAAAATATCTGGATGCTTACAAAGCTGAAGGAATTGAAATTTGGGGTTTAACACCGGTTAACGAACCTCACGGAAACGGCAACAATTGGGAAAGTATGCACTTTACACCAGAAGAGGAAACCAATTTTGTGCAAAATTATTTAGGGCCAAAATTAGAAGCTGACGGAAAAGGAGAGGTTAAGATTCTAGGTTATGACCAAAATCGTGATGGTCTAAAAGAATGGGTAGATGAAATGTATAAAAATGAAGCATCCTCAAAACATTTTGATGGTGTGGCTATACATTGGTATGAGAGTACTTACGAGGTGTTTCCTGAGGCTTTGCAATATGCACATAATAAAGCTCCAGAAAAATATTTGATTGAAACTGAAGGCTGTATAGATTCTGAAGTGCCTGCATGGAAAGACGATGCCTGGTATTGGAAAAAGGAAGCCACAGATTGGGGTTTTGATTGGAGAGAAGATGAGAAAAAATACTTACACCCAAAATATGCTCCAGCAAATCGTTATGCCAGAGATATTATCGGTTGTCTTAACAATTGGGTAGATGGCTGGGTCGATTGGAACATGGTCTTAAACCGTCAAGGTGGTCCAAACTGGTTTGAGAACTGGTGTGCAGCACCAGTGATTGTAGATGAAGACGCAGATGAGGTTTACTTTACCCCATTGTATTACGTTATGGCACATTTTAGTAAATATTTGAGGCCAGGCGCAGAAGTTATTGGAGTGGACAAAGCAGATAGCGAACTTCAAGTCACTGCTGCAAAAAATCCCGATGGGTCAATTGCGGTTGTGGTATTCAATGAAGGGAAAGAGCCCAAAGATTTTTCGTTGGCACTTGGCGAGGAAACTGTAAAAGTGAAAATAAGCCAGCAAGCCATACAAACTATATTAATTCCATCTAAAACTAAATAATCATGTCCACAACAACCAATAAAGTTCCTATGGGTCAAAAAATCGCTTTCGGTTTGGGAATGCTTGCCAATCAAATGTTTCCTGCGGCGATGGGAATATTTATGGTGGTTTTGGTACAGGATTTAGGATTTCCGGGATGGATGTGGGGCGTGATTTTCTTCCTGCCTCGAATCTTTGATTCTGTTACAGACCCAATTATGGGATTTATTTCAGATAATACAAAATCGAAATGGGGAAGACGTCGTCAATATGTTTTTATAGGAGCATTGATAATGGGGATTTCATTTTCGATTCTTTGGCAACTACACAGGGAAAATGGCATAGATTACAATTTTGTTTATTTCTTATTATGGTCTTTTGTGTTCTATTTAGGACTGACAATTTTTAGTGTGCCTTACGTGGCTATGGGATACGAAATGAGTGACGATTTCCATGAAAGAACTAATATTATGGCAGTTGCTCAATGGATTGGACAGTGGGCTTGGGTCATAGCACCTTGGTTTTGGGTCATAATGTATGACCAAGGATGGTTCGAATCTGCAGATATTGCAACAAGAACTATTGCCGTTTGGGTAGGAATTGCTTGTATGGTTTGTGCAATGGTTCCAGCAATTTTTATCAAAAGCGAATCTACCGTTAATAAGGATTATGCGAACTTAACATTAAAGAATATAGGAAGCAGTTTTAAGAAGATTGTAGATGGTTTTAAGGAGGCCTTCAAAAACAAACCGTTTAGAAAATTATGTATTGCTACATTTTTGGTTTTTAATGCTTTTAATACCGTCGCTGCTTTTACTTTTTTTATTGTGGTCTATTATTTGTTTGATGGAGATGCTGGAGCTGCTGGTATTTGGCCTACACTTTTCGGAAGTTTGGGAGCATTGGCAACCACATTTTTAGTCATTCCAATTGTTACAAGGATGTCTAAAATAATGGGTAAGAAAAATGCCTTTATTGCTTCTCAAAGTATTTCAATTCTTGGATATATTTTACTTTGGTTTCTTTTTATACCTGGTAAACCGTATATGTTTATCGTAGCATTGCCATTCTTTGCGTTTGGAATTGGAAGTTTGTTTACGCTTATGATGTCAATGACCGCTGATGTAATTGACCTAGACGAACTTAATACGGGATTGCGACGAGAGGGAATTTTTGGAGCTATCTATTGGTGGATGGTAAAATTTGGGTTTGCAATTGCAGGCTTGTTAAGTGGTTTAATCCTATCGTATATTGGTTTTAATGCAGATGCTCCATCCCAATCAGAAGAAACAATTACCGGCTTGCGATTATTCTTTTCCGGATTGCCAATATTGGGAACACTCATTGCAATATTAGTTATGCGAAATTACGATGTCACTGAAAAACGCTCAGAGGAAATTACTGCCGAACTTCAGAAAAGAAAGGCAGCTAAGAATCTCCGCAAAGCTATAACCATAGATTAAATATTTAAAGGTTGATTAAAAAGAAATAAAATGTCATATAGAGACGAAGATTATAGAACTTACGGAGGTGTTAATTTCACCGAACACTCGGGCGAAGATTTTAGTGACTATTCTAAAAAAGACTTAAAAAAAATATGGCGTGCAACTCTAAACAAAGGCATACATGGCATTTGTTTTAGTATGTATGAAGATGGACAAAAGCCAGGAGATACTATTACTGCAGAACAAGTAGAGCGTAGGATTGAGATTTTAAAACCCTATACAAAATGGATCCGTTCTTTTTCGTGTATAGAAGGAAATGAGCATATACCAAAATTAGCCCATATGCATGGCTTAAACACTTTAGTTGGTGCTTGGCTAAGTGATGACCTTGAGAAAAATGAAGAAGAAATAGAAGGTCTTATTAGATTAGGAAAAAAAGGAACAGTTGATATTGCAGCAGTTGGTAATGAGGTTTTGTATCGTGAAGAACTAACCTTAGATCAATTGCTCGAATATATGAAACGTGTGAAAGAAGCATTGCCAAATATACCAATAGGTTATGTTGATGCTTATTACGAATTTTCCAAACATCCAGAATTGGTCGAATATAGTGATGTGATTTTAAGCAACTGCTATCCATATTGGGAAGGGTGCCATATTGATGGGGCGTTTGCACATATGCAGCAAATGTTCGGGCAAGCTTCTGATGCTGGTAAAGGAAAAAAAGTGATAATTACAGAAACAGGTTGGCCCAATAAAGGAGGAAATATAAAAGGTGCGGAATCTTCAGAAGAAAATGCAATAAAATATTTTATAAACGCACAACGTTGGTCGAAAAAACACAACATTGATATGTTTTATTTTTCGTCCTTTGACGAATCTTGGAAAACTGGTGAAGAAGGAGATGTAGGGGCATGTTGGGGTTTATGGGATAAATATGAGCGATTAAAATTTTAAATTATAAAATTGATCATATTAATAAGCGCATGGAAACACAACATTACCACAACATTATTCATTTATACATTGTCACGAACTTTAAAGAATTGATTTAACTGCCCATGTTTATTGAGTCTTTAAACGAGTAAATAATATTTTGATGATGTATAAGGTTTGTTAAGGTATTATTACGAATAATGTAATTTTCATTCTTTATCTTTATAATATTACGATTTTGAATAGATCAAAATTGAATTTTAATTAATCATTTAAATATTTAACTATGAAAAAAATTACTTTTATTTTATTATGCATAACCTTTTTGGGATACTCCCAGAACAACGTTTCTGTTGACGAATCTAACATTACTAGAGGCTATATCAATGCATTTAATATATCGGACGGCACTTTTGCCTTTGGTTTTGATTACAATGATTTGCCTACATTAAAGGCAACATTCCCAACGAGTACTTCAATTAGTTTAGCACCTAATTTTCAAATTTGGGATAACAACGATGCTACACCTTGTGGTGAGTCCTTCTGTTCAATGTGGAATCCTGATTGGTTTTCATCTCCAATGGTTCCAAATAAAGATGTAGAATTAAACGCATTTGCTGAGGATAATTCACTAGCTGGCTCTGATTTAAATTTTAGTGGGACCGTAACAGCTAATACCTTAGACGCTGGCTACTCAGCTATTGCCTTTATCAAGACTTTAGATCCAAATAACGGTTTTGCCACAGTAACAAACAATACTGTTGTTTTGCCCGCATCTGGCGACTTCACGGTCAGCGCTTCTGCAGCTGAATTACAATCTGGATTTATAATTCAATATGGTTACTCAGTATTTGGTGTAATTGCAGATCCAGCTCAAGAACCAGCTTTGGGTACGATAGATATTGATCAATTGGTGTTAAGTACAAACAGTTTTGATCTAGAAGATTTTACCGTTTCACCGAACCCAACAAACAATGTTTGGAATGTTAGGACTAACAACCAAAACATTACATCTGTAGCTGTATTTGATTTATTAGGTAAGGAAGTGATTAGAATAGAGCCTAATGCAACTGAAGCTAATATTGATGCTTCAGGTTTTGCTGATGGCATTTATTTAGCTAAGATTGCCTCTAATAACGGAACAAAAACAATAAAATTAGTTAAGGAATAATCCCCAGTAATTAGATTAATATTCAAAAGAAGGGCGTACACGGTACGCTCTTTTTTTATTTCAAAACATTTGATCTAAAATAAGCAATCACCTTTAGGTAAAATATGTCTCTTTTCCGAGGTGAGAACACTTAAAGTTATAAAGCGTAAGAGGTCATTCTAGGAAAACTTTAAAGGATATCAGTTATAACCATACAAAAACCATACATAGGTTATTATACTGGAGTTGTGGACTAGAAATGAGTTATATTTAAAAATGTAAATGTGGTTATTGATCTTAGATAAAATTAAATTAAAAAGTTAGCACTTAACTTTTTAATTTATAATTTACTTGGGTTATTTTTTACAATCTTAATCAAACTTACCTTTATTAACTTATCTGATTAAAGCACAGGTTTAAAATTGAAGTAATAATGATTTTGATAAACTTTATGTTTAACAATTAATACTTCAATTATGAAAAAAATTACTTTATTAACGTTTATCTTAATTGGTTCCTTCTGCTACGCGCAAGAGCTAGTAACCAATGGCGATTTTGAAACCGGTGTTGCTACACCATGGTATGGCAATGCTGCTAATGCTGTCGATGATGGTAGCGGCAACTTTGTGAATGAAGCAAATATTACAGCTGCAGGTACACCTTTCTCTGTTAATTTGAGTCAAGAAATAGTCTTAGAAAGTGGCAAAACTTATGAGATTACATTTAACGCATATACCGATACAGCAACAGGTACAAGAGGTATGGTAGTAGGACTTGGTCAAACTGCTGATCCCTTCAGTGCGAATTTAGTAAATCCTAACCCTATTTTAATTGAAACATCTCAAACATATACATACTCTGTAACGGTTGACTACGGTGATGCAGTACCAGATAGAGTCATATTCGATATGGGAGCAGAAACTGGATTTGTTTTTATCGATAACGTTTCAGTTCAAGAAACTGTGGACTTATGTAATGATGGTATTTTGAATAACGGTGAAACAGAAATCGATTGCGGCGGACCAAATTGCGACGCATGTCCAAATCCGCCTACTACGGCTGCACCATTGCCACCAGCCAGAGATCCTGCTGAAGTGTTTGCCGTTTACAGTGATGCATATACCGCAGAAAGTTCTTCGATTGGTGCTTTTGGAGGAGGAAGTATAGATGATTATATGGTTGGCGGTGATAATTTTCTTCAATTGTCCGGTGCTCCAGGTGCTAATGTTCAATGGGAGTTTGGGATTCCTAATGGTGTAGATTTAAGTGGATTCACACACTACCATATGGATTATTTTTTTGAAGGAGATGTTCCAGATCCTGGAGCTATTTTTCAGACTATAATTCAAGGTTTTGATAATAATTCTAATTTTACAGGTAATACACTTCATAATGTTACACCAACAGTTACAGGTTCTTGGCTTTCGTTAGATATACCAATCTCTACTTTTAATGGAGGTGTAAATGTGAGAAATAATGTTGGACAAATGCAACTGGTAATGGCAGGTCCAGAATTTGGGCCAACATATATTGATAATGTTTATTTCCATAATAATACAGTCTTGAGCACCAATGAATTCGAATTAATTGATTTCACCGTTTCTCCAAACCCAACAAATAATGTTTGGAATGTGAGAGGCAATGATCAAACAATAACCTCTGTAGTTGTATTCGATTTACTAGGTAAGGAGGTTATAAGGTTAGAGCCTAAGGCATCAGAAGCAAATATTGATGCATCTGGTCTAACTAATGGAATATACTTAGCTAAGATTTCATCTATTAACGGTACAAAAACCATTAAATTAGTTAAGGAATAATTTCATTGATTTTTAAAATCAAAAAAGGTCTGATATGTATCAGACCTTTTTATTTTATTTAATAACTTATATTTAGTTGTCGTCGTTGTCTATCTCGTCAACAGCGTCTTCGACAGCTTTACCTGCTTCTTTAGTTTCTTCAACCGCATTGTCAATAGCTTTGCCTGTTTTTTCCATTGCACCTTCTGCAGCTTCTTCTACATCGTTTCCAGCATCTTTTGTTTCTCTACAAGAGTTAAATGATAATCCCAGCAATGCAACTAATGCCATGCTTAATACAACTTTTTTCATTTTAATTGAGTTTAGTGTTAATTAATAGTGTCGCTAAAATACTAATAACATAGAAATTTTAACATAATTTCATTAGTAAAAAGATTCAGCTGTTCTATATACGTATATAGTTAAGTATTTGGATTACGACACCCTTTTGGCTTTCAACATATTTTCTGTTGATATTTCCCTGTTTATGGCGAAGTTCAGCATTGTGCAGCAATTCTGTGATCTCACGATTAAAATCAACTGAATTAATTATGCTGGTTATTCCATTTAATTGTATTAATGCTTTCGCTTCGGGAAATTTATCATAGTTTTTTCCAATTAAAATAGGTATGCCAAAAACAGCAGGTTCCAATACATTGTGCAAACCCGTTTTTCCAGCGGCACCACCAACATAAGCAATCTCTGCATAGCTATATACTTTGCTCAAATAGCCAATGGTATCTAAAATAAAGACATTAAATTTACTCAAATCTTTCCCGGTTTTATCTGAAAATGTAACCACATTCGAATTGAGCTGCGCTATAATTGCACTTATGTATTTTGAATTTACATTATGTGGAGCTATTATAAATTTATAATCCTTATCTGAATTTGAATTGATAAAATCCAAAAACAAGGCATCATCCTCTGGCCAAGTACTGCCAAAAACGATACAAAGTTCGTCGTCTATAAATTCTTCGATAAAGTCAATCCTATTATCTGCTTTTAGTTGATTTGAAACGCGGTCAAAACGTGTATCGCCAGATACTGACACAGCATTATAATTAATGCTTTCCAATAATGATTTAGAACTTTCATTTTGTGTAAAAATATGCTCAAAAGCGAATAGGGAAGACCTCATAAAACCACCATACCATTTAAAAAAACGCTGGTCTTTCCTAAATACAGCTGAAATCAAGATAGCTTTCAAATCTCGCTTTTTCACTTCTAAAAGAATATTTGGCCAAATATCATACTTCACAAAAATGATATAATCTGGATGTACCAAATCAAGAAATCGTTTGGCATTTACTTTGGTATCTAATGGTAGGTATACCACCACATCTGCTAACTGCGTATTTTTTCTTACCTCATAACCTGAAGGTGAAAAAAAAGACAAGACAACTTTGTGATTAGGATATTCCGTTTTTAAAGCTTCAAAAACTGGTAACCCTTGCTCATATTCTCCAAGAGAAGCGCAATGAAACCAAAATGTTTTGTCATTATTTTTAATGTTTTTTTTGAGCGATTCAAACGTTTGACTCCTCCCAAAAACACCTTGCTTAAGTTTGGGATTAAATAACGCAATTGCCTTTATAAATAAGCTTGCTAGTTGAATTCCTATGGAATAAAGTATATTCAAAAACTAAGATTTATGCTAAAATACATTTCTTTCAATTAAATGCATTGGGATAGCGATTACAATTTCGTATTTTCGCTAAGAGCCTAGTGCAGTAACCAGATTCTTAAAGTAAGCTTCAGAATGAAAAAAATTCAAATGGTTGACCTCCAAGGTCAATACGCAAAAATAAAAAATGTAGTAGACCCTTCCATTGAAGAGGTCATGAATAGTGCAGCATTTATTAATGGTCCCAAGGTGCACCAATTTCAAAAAAATCTTGAGGATTATTTGGATGTAAAGCATGTAATTCCGTGTGCTAATGGAACCGATGCTCTCCAAATAGCCATGATGGGTTTGGGTTTAAAACCAGGTGACGAGGTTATTACTGCAGATTTCACATTTGCCGCAACAGTAGAGGTGATTGCTTTGTTGCAGTTAACGCCTGTATTGGTAGATGTAGATCCTATAACCTTCAATATTGATATAGATGCAATAAAGAATGCAATTACACCAAAAACTAAGGCTATCGTTCCAGTACACTTATTCGGACTTCCGGCCGAAATGGATACTATTTTAGAATTAGCAAAAGAGCATGGTTTGTATGTTATTGAAGATAACGCACAGGCAATAGGCGCCAACTATACCCATAGTGATGGGTCCAAAACAAAAGCAGGCGTATTGGGCGATGTAGCTTCAACGTCTTTTTTCCCATCCAAAAATTTAGGATGTTACGGAGATGGAGGCGCAATCTTTACCAATAACGATGATCTTGCACATAGCATTAGAGGAATTGTAAACCATGGAATGTATGAGCGTTACCATCATGATGTAGTTGGTGTAAATTCCAGATTAGACTCTATACAAGCGGCTGTTTTAGACGCTAAATTACCTCATCTAGATACATATAACAATACTAGAAGAAATGCGGCTAGAAAGTATAATGAGGCTTTTAAGAATCATCCAAACATTACGATACCAAGTGGTGCCAAAAATTGTGAGAACAAAGGCAATATTTGTGATACTTGTGATTGTCATGTGTTTCACCAATACACTTTAAATTTAAAGGATGTGGATAGAGATGCTTTGTTTGCCCATTTACAGGAAAATCAAATTCCATGCGGAGTCTATTATCCAATTCCGTTACACCGACAAAAAGCTTATACGGATGAACGCTACAACGAAGCCGATTTTGAAGTGACGAATGAATTGGTTAAATCTGTGATTTCTTTACCAATGCACACTGAACTTGACGATGAGCAAATCGATTTTATCACCACAACTGTATTAAATTTTATAAATAAAAACTCATAAGATGAAAAACTTACTCATTGTTTTCGCATTATTTATCTCTATATCCATTACTGCGCAAAATACCTATCTGCACTGCGGTAAGCTAATTGACACCAAATCTGGTAAAGTACAGACAGAGATGACAGTTATCGTCTCAGGGAATAAAATAACATCAGTAGAAAATGGATACGTTAATTCAAATAGTTCCAAAGACACAGTAGTCGACTTAAAGTCAAAAACTGTGATGCCTGGTCTTATAGATATGCACGTGCATATTGAAGGTGAAACCAATCCAAAATCATATTTGGAAGATTACACATTGAATGATGCCGATGTGGCTTTTAACTCTATAAAGTATGCTGAGGTCACATTAATGAACGGTTTTACAACCGTTAGGGATTTGGGTGGATCTGGCGTAAACGTGGCACTGAGAAATGCCATAAATGCCAATAAAGTTAAAGGCCCTAGAATTTTTACAGCTGAAAAATCATTGGCAACCACTGGTGGCCATGCAGACCCGACCAACGGAGCCAAACTCAAACTTATGGGTGATCCTGGTCCAAAAGAAGGTGTGGTAAATGGAGTAGAGGATGCCAAGAAAGCGGTGAGGCAACGTTATAAAAATGGAGCAGATCTAATTAAAATAACTGCAACGGGAGGTGTATTGAGTGTCGCTAAGAGCGGACAAAACCCACAATTTACCATAGAAGAAATTAAAGCCATATGTGAAACCGCCAAAGATTACGGTTTCCATGTTGCAGCTCACGCTCATGGAGATGAAGGTATGCAACGTGCTATATTAGGTGGTGTAAAAACCATTGAGCACGGCACATTAATGAGTGCTGAAACTATGGAAATGATGAAAAAGCACGATGTGTATTTGGTTCCTACGATTACAGCCGGAAAATTTGTTTCAGAAAAGGCCAAAATAGACGGTTATTATCCAGAAATTATTGTGCCTAAGGCATTAGATATTGGACCGAAAATTCAAGATATGTTTGGGAGAGCTTATAAAGCTGGAGTAGGTATTGCCTTTGGAACCGATGCTGCAGTATTCTATCATGGAGATAACGGAAAAGAATTTGGGTATATGGTTGAAGCAGGAATGCCAGCCATGGAAGCCTTGCAAAGTGCTACAGTAACCAACGCCATGATCCTTAAAATGGAAAATGAACTTGGGCAAGTAAAGGAAGGCTTTTTTGCAGACATTATTGCAGTTGATAATGACCCGACTAACGATATCTCAACAATGCAGAACGTTAGTTTTGTGATGAAAAATGGCGAAATTTATAAGAAATAGAACATTTTTTTGAATTTCCAAAATATTAAAATCTCAGGTATTGATAATATGTATTACGAATACTACAATTCTAATGATGCCTGGTTTTCAATATGATAATCTAAAATTAACTTAACATTATTTAACATTCTATTCTTGACATTGGTAAATAGTCTTCGTTGTTTTGTAATTAATGATAATTGATTACAATGAAACTGATAAGCATAAAAAGACAAACAAAACTTGAAGGTCGTTTTACCAAAAAGATGGGTGCGTTAACTACAAATGTTACCTATATCAAGAAGCAATTTTTAAATATCCCAATAAAAACGCTTCATAAATACCGCGAAACTTACTACGGAGAAATTAAAGATTGTGAAGACTGCCGTTTGGCACGTTAAGCCTCGGTATTTAATTCTTTATTTTTGTCATTGTTGAATATTCCTGTGAATAACAACATCAATATGCCTGTTGTAACAGAGAGGTCTGCTACGTTGAATATTCCTGTTTTAAATACGCCACCTAAATCAATAAAGAAAAAATCGGTGACTTGACCATAAACAATCCGATCAAACACATTTGCAATACCACCGCCAATGATACAACAAAAAGCAATTAGACTTAACCGGTCTAATTCTTTGGTTTTAACGATGTGATAAATGACATAGCCTAAAACTACAGTTGGCAATATGAGTAAAAAAATGAGTTTCAATGTCGGATTCATATCACTTCCCATACCTAAGAAAGCACCTTTATTTTCAACCCAAATCAGCTGAAAATACTCTCCTATAACATCAATGGTTCTTCTTGGCTCTAAAGTGTTTCTAACTACAATCTTGGAAATTTGATCAATAGCTATATTGAAAATAATTAAAAGGGTAATAAATAGATTTCTATTCAAAGCAGTTTTTTTAGGAGTTGTTTGCAATTTTTGCGGAGGCAGTTTCAACCTCACGATTTATTTTTCTAACCAAGCCTTGTAGAACATTTCCTGGTCCAACTTCGGTAAAATGAGTGGCTCCATCAGCAATCATTTGTTGTATGGATTGCGTCCATCGTACAGGTGCAGTTAATTGAGACATTAAGTTAGCTTTTATCTCGTTTTCATCAGTTACAGCAGATGCTATAACATTTTGATATATAGGGCAGCTTGGTTTGTTAAATGTTGTATTCTTTATCGCAGCAGCCAATTCCTCACGTGCAGGTTCCATTAATGGAGAATGAAATGCACCACCAACTGGTAACACCAAGGCACGTCTCGCGCCTTCTTCTTTTAATGCTTCACAAGCATTATTGATGGCTTTAACTTCACCAGAAATTACTAATTGTCCTGGGCAATTATAATTTGCAGCTACCACGACACCTTCAGTTGTGGCACAAATCTTTTCAACAATATCATCATCCAGTCCCAAAACAGCAGCCATGGTGCTAGGTTCTTTTTCGCAAGCTTTTTGCATAGCCAGGGCACGTTGAGATACTAATTTAAGTCCATCTTCAAAGGTTAGAGCTCCGGCAGCAACTAAAGCAGATAATTCTCCGAGTGAATGTCCTGCCACCATATCTGGTTTAAAATTTTCACCCAAAGTTTTAGCTAATATTACAGAATGCAAAAATATTGCAGGTTGCGTGACTTTCGTTTCTTTGAGGTCTTCGGCAGAACCGTTGAACATTATATCCGTGATGGAAAATCCTAAAATGTTATTAGCTTTTTCAAATAAATCTTTTGCTAATGATGATGTGTCGTATAAGTCCTGTCCCATTCCTGTAAACTGGGCGCCTTGACCTGGAAATATATATGCGTTCATAGTTACAAATTTGTGTTGCAAAAATAGGAATAAAAATGCAATCGGTTATTAGTCGCAATAGCAGTTTTTGGCTGAAATTACATGGACTATAAATAAAGTCTGAGAATACAAATTTTACGAACAGGCCGCTTCAGCACAACGTTCGCCATCCATAGCAGCAGAAACAATGCCACCGGCATAACCACCACCTTCTCCACACGGAAATAAATTAGTTATTTCTGGATGTTCTAAAGTTTCCTTCCTGGGAATGTTTACTGGTGATGATGTGCGTGACTCTACGCCTATAACGTTGGCGTCTTCCGTATAGTAACCTTTCATTTTTTCGCCAAAGGATTTAAATCCTTTTCGTAAAGAACTGCCAATTAATTTAGGAAAAAGTGAATGCATCGGTGCCGAATTTAATCCAGGCTGATATGAAGTGTCATTCAAGCTTGAAGATAATTTACCTTCAACAAAATCAGTGAGGCGTTGAGCAGGAGCAGATTGTGATCGTCCACCAGCTGTAAAAGCTAATGTTTCAAAATCTTTTTGAAATTCTAACCCTTTTAATTCACCGAAACTCTCATATTTATAAAGGTCTTTTTCGGCATTGATCTCTACCACAATACCAGAATTTGCAAATTTATTATTTCGTTTGGAAGGTGACATACCATTTACCACAACTTCGCCATGAGCAGTTGCAGCGGGTACAATAAATCCACCAGGACACATGCAAAAAGAATAGACACCTTTGCCATTAATTTGCTCAACCAAACTATATGATGCAGCAGGCAATAAGTCGCTTCGAGGTTCACCTTTGCAATGGTACTGAATGCCGTCAATAATTTGCTGAGGGTGTTCTACTCGAACACCCATGGCAAAGGATTTTGCTTTTAGTGCAATTTTTTTATCGTTTAATAAATAAAAAATATCACGCGCAGAATGGCCTGTGGCCAATATCAATTTTTCAACTTCAAATTCTTCGCCAAAAAGCGTTTTTATAGAATTAATTTTATTATTCTGAATTTTGAAATCCGTTACCCGAGTTTCAAAATGGATTTCACCTCCATATTTTAAAATGGTTTCCCTAATATTTTGAACCACTTTTGGTAATTTATTAGTTCCAATATGTGGGTGCGCATCTACCAGTATTTGGTCTGTGGCTCCATGAAAGACCAGGTTTTCGAATATTCTACGTACATCGCCTCGCTTTAAACTTCTGGTGTATAATTTCCCATCGCTATATGTTCCTGCACCACCTTCTCCAAAGCAGTAATTAGAATCTTCATTTACAAAATGATCTTGATTGATGGCTTTCAGGTCGCGTCTTCGATCCTTTACGTTTTTACCTCGTTCTAACACTATAGGTTTAAAACCCAACTCTATACAGCGTAAAGCAGCATACATTCCGGCAGGTCCAAATCCGACAATGTGAATGGGTTTTGCATTTGACACATCGTTATATGCAAACTTATATTCGGAGTCCTTTGGCACTGGCTCATTGATGTAAACTTCAACTTTATAGTTGAACATAATGTTGGGTTTACGCGCATCAATGGATTTTCGCAGGGTTTTTATACCTGAAATTTCTGTAGGTTTAATGCCCAAATCATAAGCGGCTTTATTGAGCAGACCATTGGGTTGAGCTTCTTCTTTTAGAGAAATTCTAATTTGGAAAGTTTTTACCATTGATAAAAATTAGTGATTATTATAAAATCAATAGCACATATCTTTAAAGGTTAAAAGATCTGCTACTTCAAAATTGGCTTTTACATCAAACTCATTATTCGCCAATTTTGTACAGATAAGTTGCAATATAAACTCGTCAAATTTTACGGAGGTATTGGTTTCAAAATGTTTTATTCCTGCAATGATCAATCTTTTCTTAACGCCTTCACTGGTTGGTTCGAGGTCTAAAGCTTTCTTTAAATCCTTTACAGCTCTATTATATTGTTTGTTTATATAGTAAAGAAATGCTCTAAACACATAATAATCGTCAATATTAGGTTGCTTTTTAATTAATTTATTAATTGCATTTAGAGATTTTATATACTGTTTTGATTCAATAAACTTTTTATTGTCGTAATAATAACTGTAATTGATCATCTCTTGTTTTGGCGCCATCAACTTGTTTCTAATGCTATAGAAATCTTTGTCATGAAAAAAACCAATAGACTCACTATAAGTGCGCTTTATTTTTCCAGTCGAATAGTATTCAATGTTGTTATTGACCCTATTATTTTTATAGACCTCTTTCCTTTTGAGAAAACCCATGTTGGAATTATATTTCCAAGTTCCTATACGACTGCCATTATTGTAAAACCCTTTATTATTTAATTTTCCGTTTGTATAGTAGCTAAATTGTTGTGCGTTTTGTAAACCATTTTTATAATTCAGGATCTGCTCAATTTCTCCAGACTCATAATAGATTTTTACTTCTCCTTCTAATTTACCTTTTATTAATTTTCCTTTCCTGTATTTTGTACCGTTGATGTAGTAATCAATAAATTGTCCGGAATAGGGTAAATTTCCGTAATACCAAGTACCCAATTTATTTTTCAATTGAGCTAAACTAGGTATTTTCTTTAGTTCGAGTGATCTTTCTAAAAAAGCCTTTGTGTTTATATAAGTAATCTTACCATAATTACTATACCCAAGTTTTTTAATTTCATTAATATCTGTTTCGTACCAAATTTTTGCAATGTGCGCAGTATCGATTGAAGACTTTTTCCATGTGAAAGGTTCTGTATAAGGAATACTGTCTACTATCAATAGGTTTTTTGACTGGGAAACAGAAGAAAAACCTACAAATAAAACTAGTAATTGTAATACGGACCTAAACATAATCTATTTCCTCAAATAAGTAATAAAAGAAAACGAAAAGGCATGATCACCGTCACTCTCATGTTTTGTTCTGGTAACCTCTTCCCATTGCGATGTGTCTATTTCTGGGAAAAACGTATCAGCATTATCAAAAGAGGCATGGACACGTGTTAACTCAATTTTACGAGCAAAAGGCATCGCTTGCTTGTAGATTTCACCACCGCCAATTATAAAAGGTTGGTCATCAGCTCGGGCAGCATCTAATGCGTCTTCAAGATTATGGACAACGATAACTCCAATCGGTGCCTTATAGTTAGGCTGTCTTGTAATTACTACGTGTGTCCTGTTTGGTAATGGTTTAGCAAAACTTTCATAAGTTTTGCGTCCCATAATAATATGATGGCCACTCGTCAGTGATTTAAAGCGTTTTAAATCATCACGTAAATGCCAAATTAGGTCGTTATCCTTACCAATGGCATTGTTTTCGCCAGCAGCAACAATCATTGTAAGACCACTAGGCTTTTTTTTTCCTGAACTCACTACATCACTCGGCGCGATTTGGTTTTGATTAGCTGGACTTTCTTTTACAGGTAGTTGTTTTTTTAATTTTTCGATACGTTTTTTCTGTTGATCGACTAATTTATCCAATTGCTGTTTTTCCCACTCCTTTCCCATAAACTTATGAGTGATAAATACATTTATAAAATGATAGATGAAGAGAAATAGCCAAGCAACTATAGCATAAACGAACCAATCTATTCCAGCAATCTTAAAATTCTCACCAATTCCTAATACAGTATTTGCTAAAATCAAGAAAACAGCACCGATCAAAAAGATGACAAAATGAATGTATAATCGCTTTTTTTGTTTAATACGTTTTTGCGCATTTTCAATTAGCTCTAACTGGTCTTTATCTATGGTTGAGGTTTGTTTTTTCTTACCAAACATAATTGTTAATTTATAAGATAAAGGTAAGGCATTTTTACTAAAACGATATAGCTTTTCAAAGATTGAAATAGGGTGATGTTTTCGAAAACGATTTAGTTGAAAATCAACAATTAAGAGTCTGTTTAATTAATTAATAAATTGCTAAAATCAGCACCGATATTTAATCTAGAATACCATATTGTGACCAAAAAATTAAGAAATTGATAATTCTTTAGTTATTAAGTCTTTATTGCATTTTTAAACGTATAATCTTTTATAATTTTGGGCATTAATTAAATCTATTATTATGGCAATTAAAAAGCAGTATTTAAAAAGTAAGCCTGTTTGTAAAGTCACATTTTCTGTTCCTGCAGAAGAAGCTAAAAATGTAGCTGTTGTAGGAAGCTTTAATGAGTGGAATACTGAGGCTACAGAGTTAAAGAAACTAAAAAATGGCACTTTTAAAGGCACTATTGACCTTGAGAGCGACAATTCTTACGAATTTAGATACGTAGTTGATGGTACTTACATCAACGATGAGCAGGCGGATGCATTTGCTTGGAATGATTTCGCATCTGCAGAAAACGGTGTGTTGAATTTGTAATTCTACCAAAAAAAGAATCAGGAGGCTTTCAAAATTGAAAGCCTTTTTTTATACCGCTACGGCACCTTTAATATGTGGATGCGGATTGTAATCTACTAATGTAAAATCCTCAAATTTAAAGTCGAAAATATCTTTAATTTCTGGATTGAGTATCATTTTAGGAAGTGGTCTTGGCTCACGAGATAGCTGCAATTCTAACTGTTCCCTGTGATTGTTATAAATGTGTGCATCACCAAAGGTGTGGATAAAATCACCAGCTTCAAATCCGCAAACTTGTGCGATCATCATTGTGAATAATGCATAAGAAGCAATATTAAAAGGTACACCCAAAAATATATCTGCACTACGTTGATAGAGCTGGCAGGACAATTTTCCGTTAGCAACATAAAACTGAAAAAATGCGTGACAAGGAGGGAGTGCAGCTTTCCCATTGGCTACATTCTCAGAAAACGATTTTGAGGTATCGGGCAAAACAGAAGGATTCCATGCCGAAACCAACATTCTACGACTATTGGGATTGTTTTTTAATGAATTTATAACTTCTTTTATCTGGTCAATTTCTTCGTTTGCCCAATTGCGCCATTGATGACCATAAACGGGTCCGAGATCACCTTTCTCATCTGCCCACTCGTTCCAAATTCTAACACCGTTTTCTGTTAAATATTTAGTGTTGGTATCCCCTTTGAGAAACCAAAGTAATTCGTAAATAATGGATTTTAGATGCAACTTTTTAGTAGTCACCATTGGAAATCCTTCACTCAAATCAAATCGCATTTGGTAACCAAAAACACTTTTGGTTCCAGTTCCGGTTCTATCTCCTTTTTCGTTGCCGTTTTCTAAAACGTGTTTTACTAGGTCGTGGTATTGTTTCATAGCATTTCCCGAAAAAATGGGAATTTCATTAAATTAAAAAAAATACTTTGGGTAAGATGCTTAATACGTTTAGCATTACAGGAACGAAAATAAAAAAAAGCATTAAATCTTAGGAATTGACGCTGTTTTTGATATTAAAAGTTATTAACTATGATTAAGAATCTCCTCTTTTAGCGGGAGTTAGACTACCCAATTATCATCCCAGCGATAGTAGCTGAGATCAATGAAGCAATAGTACCGCCAATTAGTGCTTTGATACCGAACTTTGAAAGTTGTTTGCGTTGTCCAGGAGCTAAGGAGCCAATACCTCCGATTTGGATACCAATAGACGCGAAATTGGCAAAACCACAAAGCATATAGGTAGCCATAATTATTGATTTCTCATAATTAAGATGTGTCGCATTGGCTACGTTTTTTAGATCTGCCAACTGTATGTATCCAACAAATTCACTAGCTGCTAATTTTATTCCTAATAACTGTCCCATAAGCGCCATATCCTCGTGTGCGACACCTATTAGCCACATCAGAGGTGCGAAAGTGTAGCCTAAAATTAATTCTAGTGACAAACTTTGATAAGGAGTGTTTGCCAAAACCCATTCGTTAATAGTACTGATATCTCCAACCCATCCTAAAATTCCGTTGATCATTGCAATAAAGGCTACAAAAACCAATAGCATGGCACCGACATTCACGGCAAGTTTTAGACCTTCGGTAGTACCATTGGCAATAGCATCCAATAAATTTGAACCAATTTTTTCTTGAGACACTTCAACGTCAGTGTTTATTTTTTCTGTTTGTGGATACAATATTTTTGAAATTACTATAGCACCTGGTGCAGCCATAACCGAGGCTGCCAATAAGTGTTTGGCATATACCAATCTCAATGCCGGATCATCACCACCTAGAAAGCCAATGTATGCCGCAAGTACGGCACCAGCAACGGTTGCCATCCCGCCAATCATTACCAGGAGGATTTCGGACTTATTCATTTTTTCTAAATAAGCCTTTATTAATAATGGTGCTTCTGTTTGTCCAAGAAAAATATTTCCGGCAACACTGAGGCTTTCAGCACCGGATATTTTTAGTAGTTTGGTGAGTAATAAACCAAAAGCTCTAACTACTTTTTGAATAATTCCCAGATAAAATAAAACCGACGTCAATGCCGAAAAGAATAGAATAGTTGGTAATACCTGAAATGCGAAAATAAAGCCGAAAGTATCCATGTCCACCACAAGACCTTCAAACAAAAATTTGCTTCCTGCTCTTGTAAAATCCAGTACGCTTACAAAAAGGCTACCTACCCATTCAAATGCTGTTTTTACAAAGCCTACCCGAAGTACTCCAATAGCAATAATTAATTGAAAAGTTAAGCCAATACCAACGGTTTTCCAATTAATTGCTTTACGATTACTACTGAATAAGAAAGCAATAAAAATTAAAGTTATCATGCCTAAAGCACCTCTCCAAATGCTATTAATGGATGGTCCTTCACTTGGTATAATACTACTGGTACCTACATCAACAATCGAAGGCGAATTTTCTGGTTTTGCCGCAACCAAATTAAAATTCATGCCCTTACCAGAAAATACTAAAGTAGAATCGGTATGTTCAGAAATTCTGAAACGTTGGTTAGACTCTTTCGGTTCGTCATAATAAAAAACCAAAAGTTTGTCTTGTATTAAATAATCGCCAGAATAAATAAAGGCTATCCATTGCTTCGATGGAGTAACTAAAGCTTCCATTAAATAAGGATAAGGTGTCCTTGGTAGTAGTGCCAAATAAGCGTACACCAGAATCATTTGTGACAGCTTCAATCTGCCAATTTTTTTCAAGCTCTTGTGCCGTAATTGATGATATTCCAATGAAAATAGCAAGTAGGAACTTGAGAAATAGATTCATAAAATGTGTGGTTAATTAACGTTTGGAAATCTCGTCTCTTATTTTGGCAGCTTTTTCATAATCTTCATTATTTACAGCTTCTTCTAAAAGTTGGTTGAGCTCTTCAATAGTTTTGTTCTTATAGCCTTCTTTTTCGCTAGCGACTGCTTCGATTTCTTCGGCTATAATATCATCAACGAGAATGCTATCTTGTTCTTCATCGTCTTTCTTTGGATTGACTTTAAGATAAATTCCCGCTTTATCAAGAATGTTTTTATAGGTAAATATCGGTGCCTGAAAACGCAAAGCCAAGGCAATGGCATCACTGGTTCTGGCATCAATGATTTCCTCAATTTTATCACGTTCGCAAATTAGACTGGAATAAAAGACACCATCCACTAATTTATGAATAATCACTTGTTTTACAACTACGTCAAAACGGTCTGCAAAATTTTTGAAAAGATCGTGTGTAAGTGGTCGAGGTGGTCTTATTTCTTTTTCTAATGCAATAGCAATAGACTGTGCCTCAAATGCACCAATGACTATAGGCAATTTTCTATCTCCATCAATCTCATTTAAGATTAAGGCATAGGCGCCATTTTGAGTTTGACTATAAGAAATGCCTTTGATATTTAAACGAACTAAGCTCATATTTTATAAAAGACAAAGAACTGTTTAAATTAGGACTTTACCAAACTGCGTGAACAGATTTCGATTTTATGCCAATTTAAACAGCCCTTTAATACTACAAGTTAGTAAAATTATGCGTTTTGAGCTTTAAACTCCTTTAATTTTTCAGTCAATTTTGGTACAACTTCAAATGCATCACCAACAATACCATAATCTGCAGCCTTAAAGAAAGGCGCTTCCGGATCTGTATTAATGACGACTTTTACCTTAGATGAGTTGATACCTGCCAAATGTTGAATGGCACCAGAAATACCAATTGCGATATATAAATTTGAAGCTACGGGCTTACCAGTCTGCCCAACGTGTTCACTGTGCGGTCTCCAGCCCAAGTCTGAAACTGGCTTTGAGCAGGCCGTTGCTGCACCTAAAACTTCAGCTAATTCTTCAATCAATCCCCAGTTTTCAGGACCTTTTAATCCTCTTCCACCTGAAACAACTATTTCTGCATCTGCAATACTTACTTTATCGGTAGCTTTATCAACCGATTCTACATTAACTCCAGATTCCGGTAATGATGGTGTAAAATCTTCGGCTGTTGCACTGGCAGAATTTTCGACCAAACCGAATGCATTATTGGATAAACCGACGATTTTGACGTCTGTATTAATTTCTGTATTGGCAAATGCTTTATTAGTGAATACCGAATGTTTTACCGTAAACGGTGATGTATTGGATGGTTTTTCAACCACATTAGAGACATAGCCAGCATCCAAGCCAACTGCTAGAATTGGTGCTAAATAACGAGCATTCGCACTAGAGCTTACTACAACTACTTTAGCACCTTCTTTTTCTGCAGCTTGTTGAATTGCTGCTGCATAAGTTTTGGCATTAAATTTATCTAAACCACTATCTTTAACATTAAGCACTTTTTCTACGCCATATTCTCCTAGGGCAGAAGTGTCATCTGCATTGACAGTAATGGCAGTAACAGTTGTTCCCATTTGCTCTGCAATGGCTTTTGCATAAGAAGCGACTTCGAAAGACGCTTTCTTAAATTTTCCTTTTTCTGATTCTGTATATACTAAAACGGACATAAATTTTGTTTTTTTCTATCCTTACCCTTTACGAATAAAAGGGCTAAGACAAATTTGTTTATTTGTTTTTCTCAATCATTTCCTTCCTTTGGAAGGCTAGAGAAGGATTAAATCACCTTAGCTTCATTATGAAGCAAGTTCACCAATTCCTCAACATTATCGGCATCGATCAATTTTACATCACCTTTTGGTGCAGGTTTTTCAAAACTCTTTACTGAAGTTTCAGCATTTGCGTCAGCAGCTTCAACTACGTTCAGTGGTTTTTTTCGCGCCATCATAATACCTCTCATGTTTGGGATACGAAGATCACTTTCCTCAACCAAGCCTTTCTGCCCACCAATGACTAATGGTAGCGACGTGCTTACGGATTCTTTCCCTCCATCAATTTCCCTAACTGCTTTTGCGCTAGTTCCGTCGACTTCAAGACTTATACAATTGGCAACATAATTGGCATCTATCATAGCGGCCAACATTCCTGGTACCATCCCGCCGTTATAATCAATAGACTCTCTTCCTGCTATAACTAAATCATAATTACCATCTTTAACTACTTTGGCTAATTCTTTAGCAACAGAATATCCATCTGTAGCTGGAGTATTAACGCGGATTGCAGTGTCGGCGCCAATTGCCAATGCCTTTCTTAAAGTAGGCTCGGTTTCAGTACCACCTACGTTAACAACATCCACGCTCGCGCCCTGTTTTTCTTTGAACCACATCGCACGCGTCAATCCAAATTCATCATTTGGATTGATCACAAATTGTACACCGTTAGTATCAAATTTGGTATCACCATCCGTGAAATTAATCTTCGATGTTGTATCAGGAACATGACTAATACATACTAATATCTTCATAATAATTTTTTGTTTATAATGTAAATTATTTTTCGTCCACGAAGATAAATATAAAATTCTGAATTTTACTATGCACGCATAATAAATTTTGAAGAAATTAGATTTACTTAGTTTTTCTTTTATCCTTATTTTTGTTGTTCGAATAAAAATTAAAGAATGAAGACAGTTCAATTTAGAGAAGCCGTTTGTGAAGCCATGACCGAAGAAATGCGAAGGGATGAGAGTGTTTATCTTATGGGAGAGGAAGTGGCAGAATATAACGGTGCCTACAAAGCCTCAAAAGGTATGCTCGATGAGTTTGGTGCAAAGCGTGTGATAGACACACCTATTTCGGAGTTAGGTTTTGCTGGGATTGCCATTGGTTCTACTATGACGGGAAATCGGCCTATCGTGGAATATATGACGTTCAACTTCTCTTTGGTTGGTATTGACCAAATTATAAATAATGCTGCTAAGATTAGACAAATGTCTGGTGGCCAATTTAAATGTCCTATAGTATTTAGAGGTCCAACAGCGTCAGCTGGTCAATTGGCAGCAACACACTCTCAGGCTTTTGAGAGTTGGTTTGCTAACACACCAGGATTAAAAGTTGTGGTTCCATCAAACCCTTATGATGCAAAAGGACTATTGAAATCTTCGATTAGAGATGACGACCCGGTTATTTTTATGGAAAGCGAACAGATGTATGGTGATAAGGGTGAAATTCCAGAGGGTGAGTATACCATACCTTTAGGTGTTGCAGAAATTAAGCGTGAAGGAACTGATGTTACCATCGTTTCTTTTGGTAAAATAATAAAAGAGGCTTACAAGGCTGCTGACGAATTAGAAAAAGAGGGTATTTCTTGTGAAATCATAGATCTTAGAACAGTACGTCCAATGGATAGAAAAGCTATTCTGGAGTCTGTAAAGAAAACCAATCGATTAGTTGTCTTGGAAGAAGCATGGCCATTTGGAAATGTAGCTACTGAAATAACTTATTTAGTACAATCCGAGGCGTTTGATTATTTAGATGCTCCGGTTGTAAAGTTAAATACAGCAGATACTCCTGCGCCTTATTCACCAGTTCTTTTGGCAGAATGGTTGCCAAATAGCGAGGACGTGATAAAAGCGGTGAAAAAAGTAATGTACAAATAAATAAACCGCAGTTTTCTGCGTTATACAAACTTCATCAGTACGTGTGTTAGTTTAGCACGGTAGTTGATGAAGTTTTTTTATTACTATGAAAATAAAACTACTTATAGTCCTTTTGTTTTTTGGAATGATGACTGCTTTAGGACAAACCAAAGTTAGTGGTTATGTATTTGATGAAAATGAAAATCCCATTGCATTTGCGAATGTGATTTTTAAAGGCTCTACCATCGGAACAATAACTAATGAAGAAGGAAGGTTTTATTTAGAATCTGACGAAAATTGGGAAACACTCATCGTATCATTCTTGGGCTTTGAAATGATTGAAGTGCCTTTGACCAAGAGAGTCAATTACGATTTAAAATTTTTATTGAAAGAGGAAGCTTCATCATTAAATGAAGTCGTTATTGTTACCGGAAAGCAATCCAAAAAAGCCTCTGAAAATCCTGCCATTAGAATTTTGCAGAAAATTTGGGAACGCAAGCGACAAAATGGCTTGAGTCAATTTGACCAGTATCAATATGAGCAATATGAAAAAGTAGAATTCGACCTTAATACCATAGATAGCGCTTTGATAAAAAGCAAACTATTTAAGGGAATGGAGTTCGTTTTTAAAGAAGTTGATACTTCTAATATCACTGGTAAAACTTACTTGCCAATTTTTATCAATGAATCCTTTAAGAAAGTTTATGGAGATAACATAATCAATGAGGAGCGTGAAGAATTATTGGGTAATAAAAATTCGGGATTTAGCAACAACCAAGTGATAATAGATTTTGTTGATGATCTATACTCAGAATATAATGTGTATGATAATTACCTTAAATTCTTCGATAAGAGTTTTACGAGTCCGTTAAGCCGAACAGGTGTACAAACCTATAATTACGTCTTAGCAGACAGTGCATTTATTGGAGACAAATGGTGTTACAACATTATCTATTATCCAAGACGTAAAAATGAATTGACTTTTAAAGGCGACTTTTGGGTCAATGATTCCACTTATGCCATCAAGGAAATTAATCTTCAAGCATCAAAGAGTGCCAACATTAATTGGGTAAAGGAAATTTACATTGAACAAGAGTTTGAAGTGCTCAATGATTCGGTTTTCTTGATTAAACGCGACTATTTCCTTTCGGATTTCGCCTTAAATAAAAAGGAGCAATCCAGAGGTGTTTACGGAAAGCGTACCACACTTTATGATAATTATGTTTTTGATGTTCCAAAAGCTCCAGAATTTTACGAAAAAGAAGTATATAATTATGAAACCGATGTTTATAATCGTGAAGATGAATTTTGGGAGAAGAATCGACTAGAATCTCTAAATAAAGATGAGCGTGGTGTTTATAAAATGTTAGATACTTTAAAAACCGTAAAAAAGTTTCAACGACTTTATAATATCGGTAGCATCCTTGCTTCCGGATATGTAGAATTTCCGAGTATCAATTTTGATTATGGTCCAATATTTTCCACATTTGGTTATAATGAAGTTGAAGGCTTAAGACTTAGAGCTGGAGGAAGAACCTATTTTGGACAAAACGATTTGTGGAGAATCGAAGGTTTTACGGCTTACGGTTTTAAGGACGATAAATTTAAATATGGTATTTCAGGGAAATGGTTGCTCAACAAAAAAAGCAGGTTCATCCTATTTGGTGGAACGCGACGTGATGTTGAGCAAACCGGAGCCAGTCTTACGAGTTCGACAGATGTTTTAGGCAGAAGTTTGGCATCTTCATCTGTAATCAATACTGGTATTAACGACAAGCTTACAAACATAAACCTTACCAATTTTGGTTTTTCGTTTGAGCCTTCAAGAAATTTTGAAGTTAGATTAGATGGTAGTTACCGGGAATTGGAATCTGCCTCTCCCACGTTTAGTCTAGACTTTAACGACCCAGATTCGCCAACGGGAATATCCTCGGAGGTAAAACAATATGAAGCCAGGTTGTCCTTATCCTATTTCCCAAAACGTGAAATGACGGGATTTGGTGTAGAACGTAGGGTTAAGAATAGTGATTTTGCAAGACTTTTTGCACAAGTGAGTCGTGGTGACCAAGGCATACTCAATAGTGATTTTGATTATACCAAGCTTCAATTTTCCTACATTCAACCGATACGTATAGGTGCTTTTGGACGTTTTACAACTTCGATTGAAGCCGGGAAAACATTTGGTGAAGTGCCATTGGCTTTATTGAGTATAGTGCCAGGAAACCAGACGTATTTCTCTATTTACAATACATTTTCTCAATTGGATTTTTACGAATTTGTAACGGATACCTACACCTCTGTGCATTTAGAACATAATTTTAATGGTCGAGTATTTTCACGTATCCCATTCTTAAAAAAGTATAACTTAAGAGCCATAATTGGGCTTAGAGGGGTTTGGGGAGAACTGTCTGACGAAAATATAGCCTTGAGTACCACTGGTAATCCGGCTGAAATTCCGCTTATAGCACCAGACTCACGGATCTACTACGAATATAGTTTTGGTGTGGCCAATATATTTAAAATATTACGTCTCGATTTTAACTTTAGAGGCAACTATTTGGATAATCCTGATGCTAGACGTTTTGGAGTTACAGGCAGTTTTGGGTTTTATTTTTAGGCAACAGCATCTCATTTTTGCAACTTTATGTTTAAATCAGCCCCTTCATTATTAGGGCTCTAATTTGTAAAATAATTGAAGAGCTATAAAGACTAATTTTAAATTTTTCGCAAAACCCACGTTCTAGAGTATCAAAAAAGAATTGTAATTTGTAAGCCATATAAATTCTAAATTATGGCTAAAAAAGCAGATCAGACGGCTTCATTTATGGTAAGGTTTAACCAAATTATTTTTGAAGAAGATGGAGAGTCCAAAGTGCAGTGGCGAGGTAAGGTCTCTCACGTTCAAGGAGGCGAAGATAAAAGTTTTACCGATTTTAACGACGCAGTAAAATTTATACAAGAAAGATTGGCGGATTTAACTTTAGAAGCTACAAAAGACGAATCACCAGAAGAACAAGAATCGCTATTGAAAAAGAGTTTTTCACTTTGGAAAACTGTCGCCAAAGAAGGGCCAAAAGTTATCATGGAAACTATTAAAGATCCAAGAAAACAGGTGGCCAATCTTCAAGACCAGATCAGTTATTTTGGTGAGGACTTAAAGGACAAGGTGAAAATTGATGAATGGAGAAATGCATCACGCTCCGATTTTAATTTAATAAAAGAATCTTTATCCCAATTGACACAAGAGGTGCAGAGACTTAATACTAAGGTAGATGCGATCAGTAAGTCGCAAAAAAAGACTCTTGGTGCAAAAACCACCAAGAAAACTATAGCACCTAAAAAGAAGTAGCTTTACATGAGTCAGCTCAAAGATAAATTGCAAGAACTTAAAAAATTCCAGGAAGATGCATCAATTCGTATCCAGACCTTAGGGCAGTTTAATTTGTGGAGAGAAAATCAAAAAGTTGAGGCTAAACAATGGGGAAGGGATAAAACCGTTCAATTACTCCAATATTTAATTTCCAATAGACAACGCCACGCACTCCACAGAGAACGTATTATGGAGCACCTGTGGGAAGAAGGTGACGACCGTGATTTCAAAGTAGCATTACATGGCGTAAACAAGGTTTTAGAGCCTAATAGACCTTCAAGAACTGACGCGAGTTTTGTAATTAGGCAAGGTGTGAGCTATCAATTGGATTTAGAAAAAATTTGGATCGATGTCGAAGCTTTAGAGCAATACGTTATCATAGGTAATGAGGCTTTTGGTGAAGATGTGACAATTTCTAAAGCGGCATACAGATCTGCGATCGCTTTATATCAAGGTGTTTATTTGCCAAATAGAATTTTTGAGGATTGGTCTTCTGAAGAACGTGAAAAAACTCAAATTCTAATTTTAGGAGCTTATGTTATACTTGCCGAAATTATACTAAATGAAAATCCCTTAGAAAGTATAAGGCTGGCGCAATGTGCAATCGCAATTGACAAAACATGGGAGGATGCCTACCGACTTCAAATGCAAGCCTACATTATAAAGGGAAATAGACCACAGGCTATAAAAACTTATCAAAAATGCGCAGATGTATTGGAAGAGGAGTATGGCATAGACCCACTTCCAGCTACAAAAAATCTACTTAAAGAAATAGAAAGTATCTAGTTTCTATCTGATTTCACATAAAAAACAGAATTAATTTTTAGACCAAATGTTATTTGCAACTCGTTTGTAACTGGCTGATTGTATGTTTGTACCATAAATTAAAAACAACACATTAAACAATTATAAAATTATGGCAACCAAAACGAAAAAAACACAATCGACAATCATAGACCTTACTGCGAACAAGGTATTAGGATTAGCAACAAAGGCAAATGATTTGGCTTTAAATACCACCGAAAAAGTTGTTATAAAATCTTTTAGTCTAACAGAAAAAGGAATGGGAATTTCTTCCAAAATTGTAAAGAAAGGTTTAAAAGCCTCTGCAAAAAATCAAGATTTGGTATTTAATGCTTTAGAAACTGTAAAAGGAAAAGCGGTAAAATTTTTACCAAAATTTAAATAATTAAACACAGCCACATCTGTGTAACTCATTTGTAACTCACTGATTGTATGTTTGTACCAGAATTAAAATTAAAAAGATAATTATAAATAAAAATAATATGGCAACTAAGACAAAAAAAGCAACTAAGAAAGATATTAAGCCTAGTGTTGCAAAAAAAGTGAATACAAGTTTAGTCAACGCATCAGTAGCAGCAATAAATACTACTGTTGAGAATGGTGAAAAATGGCAAAAATTAGCTTCTAAATTAATTAAGAAGTCAGAAAAAGTAAGAGAACAACAAATCAATATGTTCTTTGACACGGCTGAAGCTGTAAAGGGTCAGTTTATGACTGGGACGGATAGAGCTAAAGATTTAGTGGGTTATGACGCTGAGATGGTTGAAGAAATCAAAATTAAAGTAACTAACAACCCAGTAAGCAGAAAGGTTGTTGGTATAGTAGAGGATATTACTGAAAAAGTATCTGAAAGCCCAATGGTTCAGAAAGCTGAAAAAGTAACTGACGACATGAAGATTAGAGGATTGGCAAAATTTAACGAACTTAAAGGAGATGTTTTAAAGCAAGCTTCAAAAATCGTTAACAAAGCTGAAAATAAATTGGAAGACGCCAAAGCAGATCTTAAAAAAGAAGCTAAGAAATCAACAAAAAAAGCGGCAAAAACAAATCCTAAGAAAACAACAGCAGCAATAAAAGCAAAAGGAGCAGCAAACGTAAAAGCTGTTAAAGCTAAAACGACGGCTAAAAAAACCCAAGCAAAAGCAAAAGTTGAAGCAAAAGTTGCAACTAAAGAAGTAAAGCCAACTCAAGCTAAAAAAGTAGCTGCTAAAAAAGTAGCTGACATTAATGCTAAAGGTAAAGCTAAAGTAGAGGCAGTAAAAGCCGAAACTAAAGTAGCTGTAAAAACTGTTGCTCAAGATGATTTAAAATTAATCTACGGTATAGGTCCAAAAACAGAAATCACATTTAATAATAACGGTGTAAAAACATATGCTGATCTATCAAAACTTGAAGTTTCTGAAATAGAGGCAATTCTTGAAAAGGCGGGAACAACATTCGCAAATACAGATGCTAAAGATTGGAAAAAACAAGCTGAAGTAGCTGTCAAAGATGGAGCAGAAGGATTAGAAAAATGGGTAGAACGTTATAGAACTGCTTAATTCTTAGGGTAGTTGAGTTCATAACAAAAAATATAAATAATTATGAGTAAAGATAAATCAATGCTTAACGCACCAAAAAAAATGGTCGTACAAGCAATAGATAAAACAAAAAGCACATTAAAATCTGCAAATGGTTATGCGCTTAATACAACCGAAGAAGTTGTAACAGAAGGTATATTAGTTGCAGAGCAATGGCAAACAGTGGCTAACAAAGCTATTAAAGACAGTTTAAAATTGGCGGCAACGCAACAAGATCTTGTTTTCGATGCCCTAACAGGTGTAAAAAAACATATGCTTTTAAGCAAAAAAAGATTCACTAAGCTTATGGCTTAAGTGTTGAGTGTTGATTAGATTGGTTAGTAGAAACCAAGTTGCATATAATGTGTAACTTGGTTTTTTTTGTTTTAAAGATGTTAGTATTACTGAGTTCATTTCGTATTTTTAAGCATAAAGTTTCTTATGGCAAAAAAGACTAAAATTTCAGAAGCGGATATCATCGCCTTTTATATGGATGATGTGGTTGAGCATCAAGTCAAGCCTAATTCTATTGAGGATTTTGCTAAGTCACACCAATTTGATGATGTTGTGTTCTACGAGCATTTCACTTCGTTCAAGGATTTGGAGAAAACCATATATCTTATGCTTTTTCAGAATTCTGTTGTGGTTTTGAAACAAAGTACGGAATATCATAGTTATAGTAAAAAAGATAAGCTTCTGAGCTTATATTATACCTTTTTTGAAAATCTAGCTTTAAATAAAGAATATATCCGGATTTGTTTAAAAGGATTTGAAAACCAACTGCAAGCACTTTCTGATTTTTCGAGGTTAAAACGAAGCTTTACGGATTTTATTGAAGATTTGAATCTAGAAACCTTTAGCCTGAATGTCGATACCATTGAAACCATTCAAAATAAAACCATTAAAGAATCAGCGTGGTTACAATTCTTATTTGTTTTTAAATTTTGGCTTGATGACACATCCGAAGATTTTGAAAAAACAGATATGTTTATAGAGAAATCCATTATTACTGCAATGGATTTGTTAGATACTACATCGCTCCATAATATAATTGATTTAGCAAAGTTTATATATAAAGAAAAAGTGAAATGATGGCTTCGTATGGCATTAAAATAACTTTTAAGCTTAATGCTAAATCGTTTCAATAAAAAAGATTCTATCTGTAGCGAGCATAAAATGAAAACCATAAAAAAAATACCGACAAGTAAAATTCAACGTGCATCAAAACTAGTACAGACCGGTGCAAAGGTTGGTGTAAATTATCTAAAATACTATGGCGATAAAATGGTTAATCCAGAAGCCGAAGCCAAAGAAAGATTAAACGAATCAAACGCAAACGATATTTACGATAGTCTAAAAAACCTAAAAGGAAGCGCGCTAAAATTAGCACAAATGTTAAGCATGGAAAAGAATATTCTGCCTCAAGCTTATGTAGAGAAGTTTTCTCTTTCTCAATTTTCCGTGCCACCGTTATCAGCACCTTTAGTCCGTAAAACTTTCAAAAAATCTTTTAGAAAATATCCTTCCGAAATATTTGACGAATTTAATTCCGAAGCCATAAATGCAGCAAGTATTGGTCAGGTGCATCGAGCTGTTAAAGACGGAAAAACCTTAGCCGTAAAAATTCAATATCCAGGAGTTGCAGACAGCATATTATCAGATTTGGCTATGGTGAAGCCTATTGCGATGAAGATGTTCAACATTAAGGGGGAGCATTCCGATGTGTATTTTAAAGAGGTTGAAGGCAAGCTCTTGGAGGAAACCAATTATTTGTTGGAAATTGAGCAAAGTAAAGAAGTTGTGAATGCATGCCATCACATTCCCAACCTTCTGTTTCCAAAATATTATGAGGAATTTTCTTCACGTCAAATTATTACCATGGATTGGATGGAAGGGATCCACCTTTCAGAATTTGCAAAATTTAATTCTGATCCAAAAATAGCCAATACCTTAGGTCAGGCACTATGGGATTTTTATCTCTATCAAATACATACCTTAAAAAAAGTGCATGCAGATCCTCATCCAGGTAACTTTCTTGTTTCTGAAAATGGTAAATTAATAGCGATAGATTTTGGATGTATGAAGATAATTCCTAAAGATTTTTATGTCCCTTATTTTGAATTGTTTAACAAAGAAGTTTTGGATAACTCTGAGTTGTTTCAGAATAAATTATTGGAATTGGAAATTTTGAGAAAAGATGACACCAAAGAGGAAGTGATTTTTTTTACAGAAATGTTTCATGATGTACTCAGCTTTTTTACGCAACCTTTTAGGGAAAAAACTTTTGATTTTTCCGATATAGACTTTTTCGAAAAAATTGCGGCCATAGGCGAGCGCTATTTCAAAGGTACGAGATCTCAAAATATGAATGCCAACAGAGGTTCCCGCCATTTCATTTATATGAACAGAACATTTTTTGGATTGTTTAATTTAATGTTTGATCTAAAAGCAGAAAACATAAAAATCGAAAATTATAAATCTTTATAACGCAAAATTTAATCTAAAGTAGATTGAAAAAATAAAAATACTATGCGTGCATAGTATTTCTGTTAAAATGCGTATCTTGCAACTCTTGAAAATAAACAAATAAATAGGTGTTTTTTAGTATTTTAAAGGTCAAATTAAAATATTGAAAACACTATAAAACCGAGTGGCTAATGTCAAAAAAAATGGATATTAAGGATATTGTTCAAGATGCATTTGATGCTTCTATTCAACAAATTTCGGGATCTGATGCTGCGTTCTTGTATGCTGAGTCACCCACCAGCCCAATGCATATCGCTTCCTTGAATATTGTGGAAGGTTCATTAAAATTCGAAGATTTTAAAAACATAATAGCCTCCAAATTGCATCTTATTCCTAAGTTCAGGCAACGCTTACTTAGTGTTCCGATGAATTTAGATTATCCGTATTGGGTAGATGATCCAAATTTCGATTTAGATTTACATCTTAATCGTATTAAATTACCGGATCCGTCTAATTGGAAGACGTTGAGAAATCTAACTTCGACATTATTCAGTTCTCCATTAGATTTAAGAAGACCGTTATGGTCGGTACATTTTATAGAAGGTATTGATGAAATAGCTCAAGTGCCAAAAGGATCTGTTGCTATAGTCACTAAAGTACACCATGTAATGATAGATGGTAGTTCTGGCGTTGGTATTATGGGTGTACTATACGATACTGATGCGGAAGGTAATGGAAAGAAACCTTCTAAACCTAAACCTTTTAACCCAGAGCCGCTGCCAGATGAGCTTAGCTTATTGCTAAAAAGTGGTTATGGATTTTTAAAAAATCCTTTTAGAATTCCTAAAACAGTTGCGGAGACGGCTTACAGTTTTATAAAAAGTAGAGCAGCGAAAAGGCTTAGTATTCAAAAGGAATTTAGTTCAACTAAATTTCCAGTACCGATTTCAATTTTTAACGGATCTATCTCTGCTAAAAGAACTTGGGGAACGGCTATTTTATCCTTTGATCGGATCAATGCTCTCCGTAAGGTTATGGGAGGCAGTATTAACGATATTATTTTGGCTATATGCGCTGGTGCTATTCGTCGCTATTTACAGGAGAAAGAAAAATTGCCGCTTCATCCTTTAGTCGCTAACGTGCCTATTTCGATCAGAACAGAAAACAGCACACAGATGAACAATCAAATTTCTAATATGATGATTCAATTGGCAACCCATATCGATAGTCCACTTGAGCGGTTAGAATATATACAAGAGCAAACCATGTTGGGGAAATCCAGACATAACACACTCGGCGCAAAAACGCTATCTAAAATGGCGGATGCAGTACCTTTTGGATTGGCAAATTTAGCTGCAGGTTTATACAGTAAGTACAATATTAAAGATTTACACAGGCCACCTTTTAATGTGACAATCACAAATGTTCCTGGGCCTCGCGGTTTGTTATATTTAAATGGGCATAAGGTGGTTTCTATATTTGGTTTAACACCTGTAGTTGATGGTTTCGGTTTAATTATAGCTGCATTTAGTTATAATGGTCAGGTAAGTATTACTACCACATCAGACGCTAAAACAATGCCAGATGCAGATGTATTTTCAAGATATATAAGAGAATCGGCGAATGAGTTGGAGGAACAAATTCAGAATTTAGGAGCAACGAAATCAAACGCAAAACCGTCAAAACAAAAGAAAAGTAAAAGCACATTGTTTTTTAACACGTTAAAAAAGTTTTTAAAAGACAATCCAAAACAAGTAAAAGCACATAAAGGCATCTATTGTATAAAAGTTGGACTTGGTGCAACAACTGAAACATGGGAAATTGATCTGACCAAGTCTAAAGCTATAATTAAGAAAAATAAGAATTTAGATCCAAAAGTATTAGTAGAGATTGAAGACGAAATACTCTATGCCCTTTATAAAGGCAAATTACTGCTTGATGAACTACAGATACAAGGAAGAATAAAACTAACGGGAACTGCGGCAGGAAAAACCAAACTGATTAAGTTGCTCACCGCGTTTTTAGAAAGATAAAAAATGCATTATAAAACAGATATTTTAAAATCTGCAGATGGTGAACCCATTTGTTACTACCAGTGGGATGCTAATCCCAAAATACCTTTTCAAGGAATTGTTCAAATAGCACATGGTTTAGGCGAACATGCGGGCCGTTACGATCACATTGCCCATCTTTTGCAAGAAGAAGGGTATTCGGTTTATGCCAATGATCACCGTGCTCATGGGAAAACAGCCGAGATTAAACGCCTTTTTGGTTATTACGATGGTAAAGAATATTTTGAGGATTGTGTAAGTGATATGTACGCTTTATCAAATCTTATGAAATCCGAGCATCCAAACTCAAAATTTATATTGTTCGGGCATAGTATGGGATCACTTTTAAGTAGAAAATATGTCACTCAACATGGGGACGAATTAGATGCATTAATTTTATCAGGGACGGCAAGTTTTATAAAGGGACTGGGAAATATTGGACTTGTAACCGCCTCTGCTGTGACTGCCTTTAGAGGAAGAGCGAGACGAAATGATTTTTTAAAATCTTTCTTTTTTGGTGAATTCAACAAAAAATTTAAACCGAATAGAACAAAGCTAGATTGGATAAGTAGTGATCAAGAACAAGTAGATATTTTTGCGGAGGACCCTTATAGAATAGAGGATTTTTCATTAGGTGTGTTTTTGGATATAATTAAAAACTCTAAAACTCTTAATAAACCTGAAGCATTTGATGCCACACCCAAAGATTTACCTATTTTAATGTTTTCCGGTGATAAAGATCCAGTAGGAGAAATGGGCAAAGGGGTAAAACGGGTAGCAAAGCAATACCAAAAATGTGGGATTAACGATTTCACTTTCAATTTGTACAAAGGAGGAAGACACGAAATGTTAAACGAAACCAATTCTAAAGAAGTAGAGCAAGAATTGTTAGATTGGTTAAAAGCGCATACAAACGATTAATTAAACAATGGAAGAAACCCAAATTATATATCGAATTTTTTCACGTTTGGCAGTGGCCCTGGGCATGTTAAATGGTAAAACATTAAAAGAAGCTAAAGAACTAACGAGAAAACAAATAATAGAACACCCTTTTGAGAATGAAATCAACATATTAATTAATGCAATTAATAAAGATGAACATGAAAATATAGAGCTTTTACTTGCAGAAACCATTTTAGTTTGTGAAGAATTGGGATCTAGCAGAAACTATATAACTTTAGAAACTATTTTGGAGGGTATTGCTGAAAATCTTTCAGGTGGTGATGACCAAGAGGAGATCAAATACACTAATTCAATTGTGGAACGTTTTAAACAAGAAATCACCTCAATTAATAAAAAAATTCCGCAACCACCATTATTCAATATGATTATGGAATCACGATCATTGTTAGAGTGGTCGTCAATTTATTGTTTCTATCCTTTTATCCCCAAACGTATAAAAAGTAAAGGTAAGCCTGTGTTATTAATCCCTCCTTATTTAGGTGATGATAATTCAACATCTTTTGTTAGAAAATATTTGAAATCATTAGGATTTACGACCTACAAATGGGACTTGGGATTTAATATGGTCAAGTCGCACTACATACCACGATTAGAAGAAAAACTACATGATATTTATGAAAAACATGGAGAAAAAGTAAGTATCGTCGGTTGGAGTGGTGGTGGCATATTTGCTAAAATCATGGCAAATAGACATCCAGATCAAGTGGAACAAATCTTAACTATTGGTTCGCCCATATGGGGAGTTATGGATATGAAAACACCAGTTTATGGTCTGTTGGAATTTTTTAGAGGAAAATCACTAAAAGAAAGAAACGAACGATTTTTAGCAGAACTCGAGCCGATACCAATTGTGCCTGTAACATGTATATATACAAAGACTGACGGTTTGGTGCCATGGAAACATTGTATGGAAGCGGAAACCTCCCGTAAGGATATAAAAAATATTGAAGTATTTGGAAGCCATTCCGGATTGGGCGCCAATGTAAGCGTATTATTGGTAACGGCCAATATGCTCAGTGCAAATATTCAAGGTAAGAAATTGAGGAATGTGGGCTCAAATATCGAACGCTTTTTGTATCCTAATTTTTGGAACAAAGCAAGAAAAGCGCTTAAAAATAATAAGTCAATCAGGCCAGTCGTAAAATAATCAGTCATGGATCATATTATTGAACATCATAAATTTCAAGAAGCTTTAAAGCAAATAGCTATTGAGCAAAAGTTAGATTTTAAGGATGTGCAAAAACAAGGTGCTAGTTATATAAAAGAACTATACGCACAGCAACATCCAATGGCAAAATTATTGTCGGTGAAAGGATTCGATTATATACTTTCCCGAGCTTATAGTGAAAAAATTGATGTAGATCCAAAAGGCATAAAAAAATTGATGAAACTGATGCAGAAAAACTCTGTAGCTTTCATCATGACACACAAAACCTATCTAGATACATTAGTTCTAATTTCCACTCTGGCACGTTATGGGATGCCAATACCTTATTCTTTTGGAGGCAGTAATTTGGCGTTTCCAGGGTTAAAACAGCTTGGTAATAATGCAGGACTCATTTTTATAAGACGAAGTTTTAAGGATAATGTTATTTACAAAGCAGCATTACGCCACTATATTTCCACCATAATTGATGAGGGAGATCACCTAACCTGGAACATAGAAGGCACACGCTCAAGAACGGGTAAAATTATATATCCTCAAATGGGGATTTTAAAATATATTAAAGAAGGAGAATTGCAGAGCTCAAGGCCTATTAAGTATGTTCCTGTATCTATTGTTTATGACCTCATACCGGATGTTAAACAAATGACAGAAGAAGGCAAAGGGCAAGAAAAGAAAGCAGAAAATGTAAAAGAGGCATTAAGTTACATCAAAAAATTAGGAAATGATTATGGTCGTGCAGCCATTCGGTTTGGGGATCCAGTTGAGATAGATGGAGATCAACAAGCCATTATTCCTGATATGGAAGAAGATAGTTATGTCGATAAAAACACTTTACCTCGTTTTGCTTTTGAAGTGATTCACAGAGCAAACGCAATTACCCCAGTAACAACGGTTTCTTTAGTCTGTCACGCGCTATTAAACGATTTTGCTTTAACTAAAAAGGAAATTGAATTCAAGGTCAATAAATTAATGACCTATATAGGCCAGAAGAAAGAAGATGTTTTAATCGATCGTGGTAAAAAGATTGGTGTCACGATACAGTCTGCATTAAATTTGTTGCAGGGAGCAGGAATAGTCCAAAAAAGTAGAGCAGGACAACGTGCACAATATAGTCTGTTAGCGACCGAATATTTACCTGCAACTTACTATGCAAACATGGCTTCAGGACATTTGTACCATCAAGCTTTTATTGAGATGGCATTGGTTAAAATTAAAGATGATCAATCCTCAAATCGAATTACTAATTTCTGGGAAGAAATTATGAGACTTCGTAACTTATTTAAGTTTGAATTTTTCTACACGAATAAACCAAAATTTAGTAGTGAAATCGAAACGGAATTAGCCAGATTTGATAAAAACTGGAGAGCCATATTAGCAGATCCTAAAGGTGAAGTATCCAAATTATTGAAAACGCAGGATTTATTTGTCTCAAGAGCAATTTTACTTTCCTATTTGGAAGCTGATAAAGTCGTATGCCACGCGTTAAATAGTTGGGATACTGACGATGATTTTAATGACGATGACTTTATAGAATTGGCCATGTTTAAAGGAAAGGAGTTGCATTGGCAATCTAAAATTACGCGTTTAGATAGTGTTTCTAAACCATTTTTGATTAATGCACTCCGCTTTGCCAAAAATGCGAATTTAGTTCCTGTAGATAGAAAAATAGATTATGACAGTTTAGAAAGTTGGAAGAATCAATTAGAAGATCTATCTGAACGTTTGGTGTACCTAAAGCAAATAGAAACAATTCAAGATAAAAAAGGACTAAAAAATCGAACTAAAGAGGAAACGCTTGTTCCAGATTCTCTATATAATAAAAACAACGAAAAAGAAATAGTCGAAGAAGGACCTCACATCACTGCTTTTTTTGATTTGGATAGAACCCTCATCAATGATTTTTCTGCAAAGAAATTTATGACTACACGTCTCTTTAGTGGAAAAACCACAGCAAAGGAATACCTCACACAATTTGCCACAGCAGTCATTTTTGCTACTGGAAATAGAGATTTTGAAGTCCTTACCAAGATAGCAGCTCTGGGTGTAAAGGGAATTGCCGAATCAGCTTTTACTGAATTGGGAGAGCAAGTTTTTACGGATTATTTGCAAGAGACAATCTATCCGGAATCTCGAGAATTAATAGAAAAACATTTATCAAAAGGTCATAAAATTGTGATAATTTCTGCGGCAACAACCTATCAGATTCAGCCAATAGCAAAGGCTTTGGGTATTAACGATATCTATGCCACAGAAATGGAGTTGCGAAATGGTAAATTTACAGGGCGCGTTTCAGAAATGTGTTGGGGAGAAGGTAAAGCAAGAGCAGCTCGGAAATTTGCTAAAAAAAATAATACAGACTTATCTAAAAGTTATTTTTATACAGATAGTATTGAAGATTTTCCATTGTTAAAAATTGTAGGTAATCCAGTGGCGACAAATCCAGATCAAAGGTTATCACAAATGGCATTTGAAAATAATTGGCCAATTTTAAGATTTGACGAACCAAATGAAAAACCAGTAGTTAATGGGTTTAGAACCGCTTTAGCGGCCGCAAGTATATATCCTTCTGCCGTGAAAGGCTTATTTAAAGGTGCGATGACCATGTCTAGACAAGAAGCGGCCAACACCACGTTCTCAAGTATTGGAGACTTAGGTTCAAAGATGGCGGGATTAGAAATTGCAGTAAAAGGGAAGCACAATTTAGAGGAGATTAGACCAGCTGTTTTCTGCTTTAACCATCAAAGTGCTGCAGATTTCTTTATAATAATGAAGTTAATAAGACATGACTTTACAGGTGTAGCAAAAAAAGAATTAGAGAAAACACCTGTAGGCCCAATTTTTAAAGCATTAGGTGCAATTTATGTAGATAGAGCCAATAAAGAAAAAGCTATTGAAGCTATGCAACCAGCAGTTGAGGCTTTAAAAAGCGGGGTTTCTGTGGCTATAGCGCCAGAGGGAACGCGCAGTGGAAGCAAAACCTTAGGGCAATTTAAAAAAGGAGCTTTTCATTTGGCAATGCAGGCCGGTGTTCCAATAATTCCTATTGTAATTAAAAATGCTTATATGGCTATGCCAAAAGGTTCGAGTATGTTTAAGCCAACCCATATTGAGGTTGTGGTTTTAGACCCTGTGGATACATCACTTTGGAAACTAAAAAACATGAATAAACACATTGAAGACGTGAGGAATTTGTACCTTAATGAATTAGAAAACTAACTATATGAAACTCAACGTTGGAATTTTAGGAGGAGGTTCTTGGGGAACAACAGTCGCGTCATTAACGGCGAAAAACAGTAATTCTATTTTATGGGCGAGAAACGAGGATACAGTTCATGAAATAAATGACGGACACACCAATTCAAAATACCTTCCAGGTGCCAAACTAAATAAAAACTTAAAGGCTTCTACTTCCATTGAAGAAACGGTTAAAAATGCTGATGTTATTGTAATGGGTATCCCTTCTCAGCATTTCAGAGAGGTATTACGCAGTGCGAAACCACATATTAGACCTTGGGTGCCAATCGTAAGTCTCTCTAAAGGCTTGGAATTGGATACAAAAATGCGGATGACCCAAATTATAGAAGAAGAACTTCCAGGTCATCCTGCAGGTGTTTTAACAGGTCCAAATCTTGCAAAAGAAATACACTCTGGCCAAGCGGCAGCTGCTGTAATTGCAATGGTAGATAAAACCATTGCACAACAATTGCAACAAGTATTTAGTACTGGATTGTTTAGGGTTTATACCAATACAGACGTCATTGGATGTGAACTTGGTGGTGCTTTAAAGAATATTATGGCAATTGCTACAGGAATGGGAGATGGTGCCAATGCAGGCGATAATACAAGAGCCGCGCTCATAACAAGAGGATTGTCTGAATTGACCAGATTGGGAATTGCTATGGGAGGCAGGCGAAGAACGTTTTCAGGATTAGCAGGAATGGGAGATTTAGTTGCCACATGTTCTAGTTCTAAGAGTAGAAACCATCACGTAGGGTTTCAGATAGGTCAAGGCAAAAGTTTGGAACAAATCATTAAAGAAATGAACGAAGTTGCCGAAGGTGTAAAAACCGCAAAAGTCGTCATGGAATTGGCAAGAGATTATAAGGTTGATATGCCAATTTCAAGGGAAGTGTATAAGGTCCTTTATGAAGGTAATACGGTCTATGACGCTTTTAAAGGGTTGCTAAAAATAGAAAGTGGTTCTGAAAAAGAGCCAGGCTAGACATTTAATACATTGGAATTAAAACACTAATAAAGTACTATAATCGGTGTTAACTTCATTTTCCAAATGTAAGTACAATTCAATTTTAATACCTCTAAGGTCTTTAAACATCATTCAAATTTAAATGTGCTCATAACAAAACAAAAAACTATCTTTGCACCCCTTTTAAAATTAACAATTATGAGTGACCAAAATAAATTAACTTTTGATGTATTAATAGAGATACCTAAAGGAAGCCGTAACAAATACGAATACGATTTTACATTACACAAAATACGTTTTGATCGGATGTTGTTTTCATCGATGATGTATCCAGGTGATTATGGTTTTATACCAGAAACTTTAGCTTTGGATAAAGATCCTTTGGATGTTTTGGTTATGGGAACAGAGCCAACTTACCCAATGGTGGTGATGGAGGTGAGACCAATCGGAGTCTTCCATATGACAGATGAAAAAGGCCCTGACGAGAAAATTATATGTGTGCCAGTTTCTGACCCAATTTGGAATAAAAATAAAGATATTTCAGATTTAAACCCTCATCGTTTAAAGGAAATAGAGCATTTTTTTCAGGTATATAAAGACCTTGAAAAAAAGAAAGTTGATACTGGTGGCTGGGGAAATGCAGAAGAAGCCGTAAAAATCTACCAAGAATGTGTAGATCGTTATAACAATAGTGAGCACAAAAAGAATAGAAGTTTCACTATTTAGTTATATATAGAGATAAAAAAAATCTAACCCTTTTTCATTTGAAGAAAAAGGGTTTTTCTATTATCATTGATTTTACTACTTTTGCCCAGCTAAAAACAAATCAAATTAAAAACTAGAATATGGAATCATTAATGATTTATATGCCGATAGCACTTGCGCTTTTAGGCTTAATTTACATGGTTGTGAAGCAATCGTGGGTTATGAAACAAAATGCCGGAGATGGGAAAATGAAAGAAATTTCAGATCACATTTACGAAGGTGCCTTGGCATTTTTAAGTGCAGAATATAGATTATTAGCTGTTTTTGTATTAATAGTAAGTATTCTGTTAGCAGTAGTATCATTTGTTGTGCCAACAACACATTGGTTGATAGTAGTAGCTTTTATTTTTGGAGCTGTGTTTTCAGCGTTTGCGGGAAATATAGGTATGAAAATCGCTACCAAAACTAATGTAAGAACAACACAAGCTGCGCGTACAAGTTTGCCAAATGCACTTAAGATTTCTTTTGGTGGTGGTACTGTTATGGGACTTGGGGTTGCTGGTTTAGCTGTTTTAGGTTTAACAGCCTTTTTCATCTTTTTCTTTTGGTTCTTTATGGGAAGTGAGTGGACGAATACAATGGACATGACCATTGTACTAGAAACATTAGCAGGATTCTCTTTAGGTGCTGAATCGATTGCTTTGTTCGCTCGTGTTGGTGGCGGAATCTACACAAAAGCAGCAGACGTTGGAGCTGATTTAGTTGGTAAAGTTGAAGCTGGTATCCCAGAAGATGATCCTCGTAATCCTGCAACTATTGCAGATAATGTTGGTGATAACGTAGGTGATGTTGCAGGTATGGGAGCCGATCTATTTGGATCGTACGTTGCAACCGTATTAGCAGCGATGGTATTAGGAAACTATGTAATCAAAGATATGGGTGGTGATATTGCTGAACTCGGTTTTGGTGGTATTGGCCCAATTTTATTACCAATGGCTATTGCTGGTGTAGGAATTATCATTTCGATTATCGGAACTATGTTGGTAAAAATTAAAAATAACGATGCCAAAGAGGCTCAGGTTATGGGAGCACTGAACATTGGTAACTGGACATCTATTATTTTAGTTGCTCTTTCTTGTTTGGGGCTTTGTATTTATATGTTGCCAGAAACCATGAAAATGGAATTTTTTGGTGAAGGATTACAAGACATCTCACGCATGCGTGTATTCTATGCGACTTTAGTTGGTCTTTTTGTGGGTGCGGTTATTTCTTCCGTAACTGAATATTATACAGGATTGGGTAAAAGTCCAATATTAAAAATCGTACAACAATCCTCAACCGGTGCTGGAACTAATATAATTGCTGGTCTAGCGACTGGGATGATTTCAACATTCCCATCAGTATTATTGTTTGCTGGCGCTATTTGGGCTTCTTATGCTTTTGCTGGATTTTACGGTGTCGCATTGGCGGCTTCTGCAATGATGGCAACAACTGCGATGCAGTTGGCAATTGATGCATTTGGACCAATTTCGGATAACGCAGGTGGAATTGCTGAAATGAGTGAGCAGGAACCAATCGTAAGAGAGCGTACAGATATTTTAGATTCAGTTGGAAACACAACTGCGGCAACGGGTAAAGGTTTTGCTATTGCTTCAGCTGCACTAACATCCTTGGCTTTATTTGCAGCATATGTAACATTTACTGGAATCGACGGCATCAACATTTTTAAGGCACCTGTTTTAGCTATGTTATTTGTGGGTGGTATGGTACCAGTGGTATTTTCAGCTTTGGCCATGAACGCCGTAGGTAAGGCAGCAATGGAAATGGTTTATGAAGTGCGTCGTCAGTTCAAGGAAATTCCTGGCATCATGGAAGGTACGGGAAAACCTGAATATGATAAATGTGTAGCAATTTCTACGCAAGCTTCTTTAAAACAAATGATGTTACCGGGCTTATTAACTATCGGTTTTCCATTGGCAATTGCTTTCGTTCCAATGATTTTCGGGATGAGTTCTTTAGCTATTGCTGAAATGCTTGGTGGCTATATGGCTGGTGTAACTGTTTCTGGAGTGCTTTGGGCTATATTCCAAAATAACGCAGGTGGTGCATGGGACAATGCTAAAAAATCATTTGAAGCGGGAGTTGAAATTAATGGAAAAATGACATATAAAGGTTCAGATGCTCATAAAGCTGCAGTAACTGGTGATACGGTTGGTGATCCATTTAAGGATACATCTGGTCCCTCTATGAATATTTTGATTAAATTAACGTGCCTTATCGGTTTGGTTATTGCACCAATTTTAGGAGGTCATGTGGAAGAAGGATTGGCTGAAAATGAAGTAATGATAGAGATGAACGTAGATACCAATGATTTGGCTAAAGCAACTATTACTTATACCGCAATTGAAAACGGAAAAGAAGTTGCCAAGGAAAAAGAATTTACAGGAACCATATCTGAGGTCGAAGCAGAGCTTAAAGCGTTTGAAGAGACTACTGCAAATGATAAGGGCGAAATTAAAAAAGTAATCAAAAATATAGATATTAAAAAGAATTAACCGAAATTCATTTATAAATATAAAGCCATATCGAAAGATGTGGCTTTTTTTTTATGGATAAAATGTTACATATCATATAGTGCTAATCAGATAATAAATTTTCGTTTTGAATTAATTACTACGAACGAATTGTTATATTTTAATCAATAATTTTATAGACAAAACGATCAATGAATTACGAAGACTTAATAACCTTAGCCATTGCATTCGGTCTAGGTTTGCTTGTGGGTATGCAACGTGAACGTACGGATAATCACATGGCTGGTGTAAGAACGTTTACTCTTATTTCTATAATGGGTGTTATGGCCGGGTTTTTAACTCGTGCTTATGATAATCCTTATATTCTTCCAGTTTTAGGCATTTCAATTGCCGCAATGATGCTTATGGCCAATTATATTAAACTCAAAAAATTAGATCAAACAGACATTGGGCAAACTACAGAAGTAGCTGCTCTATTAATGTTCGCAATAGGTGCTTATTTGGTTTTGGGCAGTCAGATTGTTGGTGTAATTGTGGGTGCTACTATGGCAATTTTATTATATGTCAAGGAGCATTTACATGGTCTCATAGATAAGTTAAAGCCTAAGGATATATCTGCAATAATGACTTTGGCCGGAATTAGTTTAGTCATCTTACCCATTTTACCCAACGAAACTTATGGACCACTAGATGTTATTAATCCAAGAAATATTTGGTTAATGGTTACGCTTATAGTAGGGATCAGTGTAGTTGGTTATTTTATATACAAATTTGTTGGAAAAAAAGCCGGTCTTATATCGAATGGTATTTTAGGTGGACTTATTAGTAGTACGGCAACAACCGTAAGCTATGCGAGAAAAACTGCAGATAATAAGAAAATAACAAAATTAGCAGTATTTGTTATTACTACAGCTTCAGCAATCTCTTTTGTTAGGGTTTTGATTGAGGTTGGTATAGTTATACCGCAATATTTAAGTGTTATTGCAGTACCGATTGGAGCCGTAATTTTAATTATGGTGCTATTGTGTGTAGGTTTGTTCTATCTCATTAATAAAGATGATAAAGAAGATGAGGAAATGCCTGAGCCAGATAATCCCGCACAATTCAAAAGTGCTTTAATTTTTGGACTATTGTATGGATTTATTCTATTAGCCGTGGCTTTCACAAAAGAAAAATTCGGAAATAATGCACTTTATATCATTTCAATTATTAGTGGTCTTACGGATGTAGATGCCATTACATTATCGCTTTCTCAATTAATTAAAGAAGGAACATTAAAAGCTATGGTTGGCTGGAAATTAATATTGCTTGCTGGCTTATCCAATATGCTTTTTAAAGGTATTATGGCCATTGTTTTGGGGACTAAAGAAATCGCTAAATGGATCATTATTTCTTTCGGAACCGTTATCGTATTTGGACTTTTGGTGATGTGGTTATGGCCAGACTCATGGTTCTTTTGAGATTAGGTCTATTATTTTTTCCTGGTAATATTATCTAATTATCAGTTTTAAGCAACTTTATTTATTAGTTTTTGAATTTTATGCACGTTATTTTGCGTTTATCCGATATATTTGACGATAAAAAATTTATTCCAAACCCATTTATTTATTAAGAAGCTATGACGAGAAAATTACTCCTACTAAGTTTAGTCTGTTTTTTTACTTTATTCTCATGCGAGCACCAGGTAAAAACTCAATCAATAAAATCTCTTAAAAAAGAAAAGACGACCAAAAAAACTTTAGAAGAAAAAAGAATGACGGTTGAACAGCGTGTTCAATTCGAGTATGATATGCAAAAAAATCCAATTACTGGATTGATACCATTAGAAGAGAAAGAGAAAGAATTATTATCGGCCATCGCAGCGAAGAATAATGTAAACTCATCAAGAAATTTTGTAAGTACCTATATTTCTCGTGGACCGTCTAACCTAGGAGGTAGAACAAGAGCTTTTGCAATTGATATAAGTGATAATACGGGAAATACAATGTTGGCTGGTGGCGTAAGCAGTGGCATGTTTAGATCTACAGATGGTGGATCAAACTGGACAAAAGTTTCTTCAAATAATGAGATACATAACGTAACCGCAGTTGCTCAAGATCCAAGACCTGGATTTCAGAATATTTGGTATTATGGTACAGGAGAACTTTTAGGTAATAGCGCTTCATATGGTGGACCTTTTTATTTAGGTCAAGGTATTTGGCAGTCAACAGATAATGGGTTGACATGGAATCAATTACCTGGTACTAATTCCGTTCAGGAGAGTTTCGATTCAGATTTTGATTTAATTAATTCATTAGCGGTCAGTCCTATTACAGGTGAGTTGTTTGTAGCTGCTAATAGAAGTTTATATAGGTATGATGGTATTAACTTCAATTTGGAATTAGATAATACAACCGGAGGTAGAGAATCGGACGTGAAAATAACCAATACAGGTAGAGTTTATGTTGCTTTTCCAGGAGGAAGTACATTAGCAGGAGTGTATACTTCCCCTACAGGTAATGGAGGGTTTGTTAATATTGCTAATAATGGTAGCCCAGCAGGATGGACACCAACGGGCAGAATTGTTTTAGGAACTGCAGCATCAAATGAAAATATTGTTTATGCATTATATGAAAACGGTGTTAATGGTGGTATAGAAGCAGATTTGTGGCGTTATAATTTTACATTAGATGATTGGACAGATTTCAGCGCAAAACTGCCAGACGAGCCAGGAGGGAATCTTTCAGGGAATGACCCATTTGCTATTCAAGGTGGTTATGATTTGGAGGTTACGGTAAAACCAGATGATGAAAATTTTGTAGTTATTGGAGGTACAAACGTATATCGTATTAATAATATCAATGTAGATGCAGAATTTAATAGAATAGGAGGTTATGTAAGTAATAATAGCTACGGAAAATATAATTTAGGTGGAGGAGATGTGCACCACCCAGATATTCAAGATTTAGTGTTTAGTCCATTTAATCCTAATTTATTATACTCAGGTACTGATGGTGGAATACATAGTGCTGATGTAACGGCAGGGACTGTTGGTTGGACTAATTTGAATAATAATTATCAAACATACCAGTACTATCATGTTAATTTAGATCCTCAGGCCGGAACAGACTTGGTAATAGGTGGAGCACAAGATAATGGCACTACTCTAGGCGGACCTTTGGCAATCGGTTTGTCTAGTAATACCGAAATGTTAGATTTCGCTGGTGGAGACGGTGTTTCAGTAGCTGTTGGAAGAACAGGAACAGGTCCAACAAATTTTGGTGACATACAGCTTTATTATGGTTCTCAATTAGGTAATATAAGAACATTAAGAAATGGAAATCAGGCGTTTGATATTAGACCTTCGACCGCTAATAATAGCATATTTGTAACTTATTTTTATTTGGATACTGAAACCAACACTTTATACTATGCTGATGGAAATAAAATATTTAGAAACCTCGATGCTCCAACGGCTAGTAATACTAATTGGTCAGATATAAATAGTTTGCCAACTAATGAAGATATCAGGAGCATGGCTGCTACTAGAGGGACTTATAATGCAACTACAAGTTTCACTCTAATTGGTGGAGATAGTGGTGGTGTATTTATTCATAAAGATCCACGGGGAACTGACTTAAGTACTGCCAGAGATATTACGCCAGCAGATGCGACAACAAATTCTATAGTAAGCGGAGTAGCAATACACCCTTCTGACCCAAACATTGCTATGGTTGTATATTCAAATTACGGTATTAATAGTATTTATATAACCGAAAATGTTACAAGTAGAAATCCTGTTTGGAATTTGGTTGAACGAAATTTAGAGTCATCTTCTGTGAGATCAGCCGCAATAGCTGAAATAGATGGAGATGTGGGTTATTTTGTTGGTACGGCAAGAGGTCTGTATAGATCAGACGATCCTTTAACAACCGATTGGGAAATAGAAGGTGCAGACCAAATTGGTCTTGCATTGGTAACTAGTTTGGTTTTTCGTCCTGAAGATGAAGTTTTATTAGTTGGAACGCATGGAAATGGTATGTACCAAGGCAATTTTTCAACACTGAGTATTAATGAAAAAAGTTTTGATGAAAATACCGTAAAACTGTATCCAAACCCTGCCTTTGAAACCTTCACAGTATCATATAGCGGAGATATTCAACTCAAAGGAGCTAGTATCTCTGATATAAATGGAAAAATAGTTAAAAAATACGTACTTGACAGTTTCAACCAATCTAAACAACTTGATATAAGTCAATTGGTTAGTGGTATCTATTTCGTAAAGCTATATGATGTAAAAGGATCTACTTCAGTAAAGAAATTGATCGTTAGATAAAAGTTTAGGTTGTCCTAAATAGAATTTTAAAAAGCCATGTTAATCATGGCTTTTTGTTATTTTTAGACGTTTAAGACTAAGAATGGCATTTTTTAAAAAAGACCCACTTCAGATTATTGCGTTTCAAAGTTACGGGACAAATAAGCATTTCTACGCTCGAGGAAGGGCTATAGAAGACGAGTCTATTGACTTAGAAGCTCAAAAAATTTGGCACTTGGCTGTAAATACCTGGAAGCGGTTTGAAGCCGACGAAATTAAACATGTCGGTATCAATGTAAAACTACCCAACAATAAAGTTTTAAAATGCACAACAGATGACAACGGTTATTATAAAGTTGAAGAAAATTTAGAAGACTTAAAATCTCTTGCCAATGAAGAGGGCTGGTTATCATTTACTCTTTCTTATGATGATGTTAATATTGAGCGTACTATTCAAAATGATAATAGATTTCCGGGTGAATTACTGATACCATCAGACAAAGCTCAGTTTGGTGTGGCCAGCGATATTGATGATACAATACTCCATACTGGTGTCGTATCCCTTCTTAAATGGAAGGTGATTTATAATTCAATTTTTAAGCATGCCAAAAACAGAAGTCCATTAGAAGGTGCTGCCGATTTCTATCATAAATTACATCGTGGAAAATCTGGAGAAAATGCCAATCCTATTTTTTACGTTAGTCACAGCCCATGGAATCTTTATCGGTATTTAGAACTGTTTTTAAAGCAAAACAATTTTCCTAAAGGACCAATTTTATTGAGAAGTCTAAGTAATTTTTTAAGAAAAAAACCACTAGACGAAAAACCACAAAAACAAAAGGAAATTTTAAATTTATTAAAAACATACCCAAATTTACCTTTTATTTTAATTGGAGACAGTGGAGAGCATGACCCAGATATATACATGGAAATTGCAGAAGAATTTCCTGACAGGATTTTGGCCATCTACCTCAGAAGTGTAAAGCATAAAAAGAAAATGCTGCGCGTAAAAGGTTTAGTGGACAACTATAAAACGACAATGGTTCTTATGGTAGAAAGCAGCGAGCAAGCAATAGAACATGCTAGAAAACACGGATTTATTGCTTAAAATAGGCATAAGTAGCATATTGCGCTCTTACCTCTTTTTTTGAATTTTTTAAATAAGTATTTTTCTGGTCAGCATCAATTATTCTAGCTTTTACATTATCTGAAAGCTGAATATCTATTAAATCCTTCAATGTTTTATGAATGTCTTTATCCAAGATTGGCGTAAGCACTTCAATACGGTGACTTAAATTTCTAGTCATCCAATCCGCTGAACCTATATACATCTTTTCCTCTCCGTTATTACCAAAAATATAAACCCTACCATGTTCTAAAAAGCGATCCAAAATGCTTATTACCTCTATATGCTCACTTTGATTTTTTATACCTGGAACTAAGCTGCATATACCCCTTACAATCAATTGAATTTTCACGCCTGCATTATTTGCACGATAGAGTAACTTAATCATCGATTTATCTTGCAGACTATTCATCTTTAGAATAATGGAAGCGTCTTCTCCATTCTCCGCATTTTCGATTTCTTTATTTACTAACTTCTCTAAAGAGGCCCTTGTTGTATAAGGTGAAACTAAAAGTCTTTTGGTTTTTGGCATAATAGTTACACCTTGCAGTACCATAAAAACTTTATTTAAATCCTTAGTTATTTTTTTGTGAGAGGTTAACAAAGCATAGTCAGTGTAAAGTTTTGCGGTTTTTTCATTAAAATTTCCTGTACTAATGTAAGCATAGCGTTTTTTTTTGCCATCGACATTACGCTCTATATATAGAATTTTGGAATGTACCTTTATGTCGGGATAGCTGTAAATTACAGTTGCTCCGTTTTCCTTAAAAATACTTCCCCATTTCATATTGTTATCTTCGTCAAAGCGTGCTTTAACTTCAATAAAGACAATAACTTCCTTGCCGTTTTTTGCAGCTTTTGCAATGGCTGTATTCAGTCTAGACTCATCCGCAAGTCTATAGAGAGTCATTTTTATTGTAGTAACATTAGGATCTTCGGCAGCAGTTTCTACCAAATCTATTACTGGTTGAAATTGCTGATAAGGATAATGCAGTAATTGGTCGTTATGGTCAATAGTCTCAAAAATATTATTAGTTTTTGAAAGTACTGGATGCGGAATTGGCTTTAATTCCTTAAATGATAAATCTGTATCTGTTGGATTTGGAAACGAAAAGAAATCCTTGAAGTTATGATGTCTGCCACCTAGAACCAAATCTGCATTAAAAATATCAAGAGCATCTTTAATAATCTCCTGAAGATGCTCTGGCATCCTCTTATCTATAAGAACTCTGGTTGGTTGGCCTTTATCTCGTTTAGGAAGAGCATCTTTGATTTTTTTCATTAAATCGCCAGAAAATTCATCTTCAATATACAATTCGGCATCACGAGAAATTTTTAGCGCGTAATAGCGAACATTATCGTCTGGGTGAATTTTTCCTAAACCGTATTTTAAAATATCATCTATAAAAGTGATATAATGCTTGCCATTTTCAGACGGAAATGAGAAAAAACGTGGCTCACTATCTGGAATTTTCACCAACTGTAAAGTTTCACCCGAAAGAGTAGTTAAATATGAAGCTTCATTCTCTACAAAAATAGAATCTGGATTGGTGTGAAAAGATGAGTCGAGGTTAAGAAGCTCTTTTAGCACCGTTTCAAAATATGTGTTGGCTATTCTCTGTTGTTCTTCCGAAAATTCGTGATAGTCAATGAGGAATATATTTTCTTTTTTAAGGTCTGGAATAATTTCTTCCTTGAAAATTTTTCCAAATTCTTCTTGTTGGATATGAACCTGCTTTTTAATTTCCTTTAAAACCTTATTGGGTTTTGTGATCAGCTTTTTTCTCAGCGGCTTTTCAATATTTTTTATTTGTCTTATATCTGAAACTCTTACCCTAAAAAACTCATCGAGATTTGAAGAAAATATGGCTAAAAACTTAATGCGTTCGTATAGCGGATTTCTCTTGTCGCTTACTTCTTGAAGTACACGGTGGTTAAAGCGTAACCATGATAAATCACGATGGTAGTATTTAGAATTGTACAATTTCATAGGGCAAAAATAGGTGTATAAAATTGAAAGAGTGTTAGCTAAAAGCTAAGGTTTAGAATAAACCATTGATTTGTGCATCGATTTTATTAATGATGCCTCCCAAGTCTTCAGGTTCCGCTACAAAATCTAAATCATCAACATCAATGATGAGCAAATTGCCTTTATCGTATTTTGAAATCCAAGCTTCGTAGCGCTCGTTTAACCGACTTAAATAATCTATGCTAATTGTGTTTTCGTAGTCTCTACCCCTTTTGTGAATTTGATTGACAAGATTTGGTATGGAGCTACGTAGGTAAATTAATAAATCTGGACCTTTTACAAAAGACTCCATCAATTCAAACAACGAAGAATAATTTTCGAAATCCCGATTGGTCATCAGTCCCATGGCGTGCAAATTGGGTGCAAAAATATGTGCATCCTCGTAAATTGTTCTATCCTGGATTATATCCCTGCCGCTATTGTGTATTTGATTGACTTGACGAAATCTGCTGTTCAAAAAGTAAACCTGTAAATTAAAGCTCCAGCGCTCCATCTGATTGTAAAAATCATCTAAATACGGATTGTCCACCACGTCTTCAAGCTGTGCTTCCCATTTATAGTGTTTGGCCAATAATTTTGTGAGAGTGGTTTTGCCAGCTCCTATATTTCCTGCAACAGCAATATGCATATTTTAATCCTTTTTAAGTTGGTATCGACGAAGGTATTTGTCGTCGTAAATATACAAGGTTTCGTCGGTTACCAAAAACTGATTTATTAACAAATCAGGAAGTTTAACGGGTAGAATTTCGTCTTCATTTTTATGTAAAATAAATAATAAATTATCTTTTTTAAGCATCAAATGACCTTTGCTAAAAGCCATAGTTATATAGTTCTTGTTTTCGTATTTGTTAATGAGACTTCCAAAGTAATTATAGATGTATAGGTAATTTTCTGTAAGTAAGTAGCAGTAATTATAGTCGCTCTTTAAATCGAGCACTTTGGCTTGTACAGGAACTGTTTTTAATCTTGTTTTATTGGCCTTGTAATCATATAATTCCAGCACTTGTAAATCTTGATTAAAAAGCCATAACGTGTTGTCAAACCCTGTTGACACATGACTAATGTTTTTATAAGGTTGAAGCGTGTTGAAATCGACTTTAAATATCTCGGCAAGTCGATTATCTAATATTATGACCGTATTGAAATCTTGATAAAATAGGTTGATTTTTAGAGGATTGAATATATTCGCAGTGGTCACTCCTCCCAACTGAAAATTGGTGTAGGTTATTGTTGTGTCTTTGGTTTTTTTGTAAAATGTATTGTCCTCAGTAGTATAATATAGAGTTTCAAAATTATCAATGCCAAAAATAGTGGCAACTTTCAATTCAGTTGAGTCTATTGCGGTTACTCTAATACTTTTCTGAGCGAAAAGGAAACAACTAGAAAATAATAAAAGAAGTAAAATCTTTTGCATGGGATTTAGAGCATATAATTTAGAAAATTACAAAAATTGCTCCACATTTATTTAAACGGTCAACTTATATCCAAAACCGCGCACGTTAATAATCTGAATTTGCTCATCACGGCTCAGTTTTTTTCTGAGTTTTGAAATAAAAACATCCATACTTCTGCCTGTGAAAAAATCTTCCGTTCCCCAAAGCTTGTTTAGAATGAGCGATCGGTCTAAAACACTATTTTTGTTTTTGACTAAATGAAACAATAAATGAGCTTCCCTGTGGGTGAGTTGAATGTGGTTCTCAGACTTATATTGAAGCAATTGTTTTGGAAAATCAAAGGTGTAGTCTCCAATTTCTAAAATGTCTGCAATTTTTTGCACTTTAGTTCTGCTTATCAAATTATGGACTCTAACAATAAGCTCTTCCATGCTAAATGGTTTTTTGAGATAATCGTTTCCTCCGATAGAAAAACCTTCAACTACATCGGCAGTTTGTGATTTAGCTGTTAAAAATATAATTGGAACAGTATCGTCAATGGCTCTTATCTCCTTAGCTAAAGTGAAGCCATCTTTTTTAGGCATCATGACATCTAACACTAAAATTTCTGGCATTTCAGACTTATATTTTTCAAATGCTTTTTCACCATTATCGCATAAAATGACATCAAAATCCCGTGTTTCTAGACTCTCTTTTATAATTTGTCCTAAAGCTGCTTCATCTTCAGCCAATAGTAATTTTATGTTATTGGCCATTTGGAAGTATAATTTTAAAAGTTGTAGCAGTATTGCTCAGTTCTAGTTGAATAGAACCATTGTGTTTGTCGATGATTGTTTTTGTATAATACAGGCCAATCCCAAAACCTTTTACATCGTGTGTATTCCCTTTCGGTACACGATAAAATTTTTCGAAAATACGGTCTTTATTTGCCTTGGTTAAGGATCTACCATTATCAGAAATTAGAATACCAACGTTGTCTTTCTTCGTAACTAAATCAATTAAAATAATAGGGCCACCATATTTAACAGCATTGTCTATAATGTTGTTCAGGGCATTTTCAAAATGAAATGTATCGACATTCACTAATAAACTTTCAGTCTTAAAATTGATTTTGAATTCCTTTTCTGCAAACTGAATTTTAAACCTGTTTACTATTGAATTGAGTAGCTTAACAATATCAACAGGTTCCTTGTTCAGCTCTAAATTATCGCTATCTAAAGTGGCAGTTTCCAATAATTTTTCGACCATGAGATTCAATTTTTTCAATTGATTTGTAGACATCGAAAGGTATTTTTTTGTTTTTTCTTTATCCTCAATTGCGTTGAAGTTGCTCATGCTTTCCAATGCTACTCCTATGGTAGCAATAGGTGTTTTAAACTCGTGAGTAATATTACTGATGAGGTCGTTCTTAACTTCTGCCAATTGCTTTTGGTGTTTAATAATTTTTAGCAGATAGAATAAGCAGCTGATTACTGCTAAAACGAGAAGAGTTGAAATTAGAATGCCTCCAAGAATACGATTTAAAATTGCCTTTGTTGTATTTGTAAAAAGAATGGTCAAAAATGTACCTTCTGGAAGAAATGTGGATTTTGTATCTGTCTGAAGGTAATCATTAGATTCGTGGTTAGGATTTAATTCTGGCATGCTTCCATTCTCTATGGAATGTTCTATAGAATGTTCAGGATTTTTATAATCTAAATAAAAATCTACAGCGATATTTTTGCGTTCTAATTCTTGTGCTACAAGGCTATCGACAGCTTTTAAATCAAGGGTATCATTTGTTATCGAAATCATTACCTTGGATGTTAAAAACTCTACATTTTTAAAGTTAAGATCTTGATTAACGTTTTTTATACTATCAATTTTTGATTTAAATTCATCTATTGAGACCGGATTTTTAGTTTCATCATGCCTCTTCTCCATTGAGTCTGCCTTAAACCCTCTAACTATTGTGATACCTTCAATACTTTGCGTATCTATAGAATCTAAGTTTACGAATTCGTTATCGGTTTCATCAATATTTTTTAAAATTTTGGAGAGTTTGCTATTGTCGTCAAAAGCATTTTTCTGCTCATCACCTTCTAAAAAAACACCGACGGTAGTGCGTTCTGCCAAAGCTGCGTAATAATCATCGACGGCTTTATCTAAACTTATTTGCACATCATTAATAAGTTGTTGCTTGTTGGTTTGATAATTTTTATAATTCCAATAGACTTGTATTGCTATAGTTGCTATTATCACAGCAACGATAGTATATAAAATCCAACTGTAGCGTTTGTCGTTCATACTTCAAAAGTAAACGTTAAAATGAATTACTACTAATCGGTTAACACTCGTTAACGTTGGTTAACTTAAAAATGAAATATTAAAGCTAATATTTGTAGGGTATTAATCATAAGAACAAAATCATGAAGTATGTAATTGTAATTCTAGCAGTATTAATTTCAACAACTAGCTTTGGGCAATCCAAAAAAATAAATGGTAATGTAACTAAGGACAAAGTTGTAAAAGTAGAAAATGTTAAGATCGAAGTTAGTGTAGATTCGGCAGACGATTTAGAATCAAATTTTAAAATTGAAGATTTAAGAGAACTCTTTAAACATTCGAGTGAAAATGAAGCGATTTCAATAAAGATTATCTGTAACGGAAAAAAGAGGGATGATGGTATTGAGTCCCACGTATCTTATAAAGTGGATGGTAATAGTAACGATATTGAAGGACTTATTAAAAGTGTTGAGGTCATACGCAAAGCGGCCGTTAAATATTATAACGATAAAAAATAAACTATGGCAACAGTAATTAGAACACTCACTATTTTTCTTGTACTCGCAGTATCCAAAGGATTTGCGCAAGATTTTCAAGGTGTTGCAACCTATAGAACACAGAGAAGTATCAATATAAAGATGGACAGTACAAAGGTTAATTCCGACATGCAAGCCCAAATATTGGCACAAATGAAAAAGCAATTTCAGAAAACCTTTAAACTTACATTTAATAAAAGTGAGTCAATTTATAAAGAAGAAGAAAGCCTCGATACACCACAAGTTGGTGGCGGAAACTTTCAAATGGTCATGGTTGGTTCTGGTGGAGGTAATGATGTACTTTATAAAAACACCAAAGATCAAACTTTTACGAATCAACAGGATGCCATGGGCAAGATCTTTCTCATCAAAGATGATATTGAAAAAATCGATTGGAAATTAGAAGCGGACACTAAATATATAGGAGAGTACCAGTGCTATAAAGCTACCTATACTAAACAAGTGGAAGTTTTCAATGATTCAGGCTTCAGTAGCTCTAATGATAAAAAAGAAGTTGATAAAGAGCCGGAAATGCAAGATCACATAATTACAGCATGGTATGCGCCACAGATTCCTATCAATAACGGGCCTGCTAAGTATCAAGGTTTACCTGGTTTAATATTAGAAGTGCATGATGGGAAGTTAACAATTATGTGTAGTCAAATTGTGTTGAATCCAGAAGAAAAAGTTAAAATCGAAGCACCTACTAAAGGAAAGGAAGTGAACCAACAAAAATTTGATGAGATTATGGATAAAAAGGCCAAAGAGATGATGGAGCGTTATGCACCTAAAAATGGTAGAAAAGGCGAATCGATAGAAATAAGAATTGGTGGGTAATCGTTTTTTAGTTTAAGGCACCAATTGTGACAATGTTAATTTATTGATAAACAAAGCAAGTGTTGTTTAACATAACAGTATATTCGTTAAACAAAACAACATAGGTTTATCATGAAATCAATCTTAACTAAATTAGTGGTGCTAACATTTACTTTGATAGTGCCAAAGACCATAGTCTTCAACGAAACAAACCAAGGGTTCCAAGGAGTCGCTTATTATTATTCGAAATCAACGATGGAATTGGGAAATTGGGGAGCAAGGCTAAGCGAAGAGCAAAAAAAGCAAGTTGCAGCTCGATTAAAAAATAGACTGGAAAAAAAATATGTATTAACCTTTAATAAAGAGGAATCATATTTTGAAGAGGAAGATAAGCTCGATGCCATGTCTGGAGCAACCGATTCTTGGGGCAAAAATTTTACACCTGGCAACCAATACAAAAATTTAACAACGAATACACAAATTCAAAACCAAGAGTTTTATGGTAAGAATTTTTTAGTAAAAGATAAGTTGCAGCCAATTGAGTGGAAAATGGGATCAGAAAGTAAACAGGTAGGAAGTTATACCTGCTTTAAAGCTACAGCGTCCATACCCAAATCTGATTTGCAATGGTACAATTTTTCATGGGACAGTGTAAGAAATGACGAGAACGAAGACGATGAACCAATTGAAATGACCGAGGTTGAGGCTTGGTATACACCGCAAATTCCCGTGGGCCATGGACCATCAGAATATTGGGGTCTTCCAGGATTGATTTTAGAAATAAGTGCAGACAATACTACGGTGCTTTGTTCTAAAATTGTACTGAACCCTAAAGAAAAAACTGAAATTGAAGCACCAAGAAAAGGTGAAGAAATAACTAAGTCTAAATATCAGGAAACCATTAAAAGAAAAATGCAAGAATTTAGAAATAATAGAGGCGGGAGACGAGGTTAGATTTCTTTAACAAGAGTTTAACGTATCTAGGTTTAACTTTTATTGTTTTTTAGAGTCTAAAAGATGTCAATTATGCCGTCAGAGCAATTTAATTGATTTTAAAAAAAATAATTTAGACAGATTAAAATGAAGAATTTACCACTTAAAATTTCACTATTCGCACTTACTCTTTTTATCGGTTTCGGTGTATTTGCACAGGATTTTCAAGGAAAGGCCTATTACATGTCCAAAACTACTATGGATCTTGGAGAATGGGGAGGGCGCGAAATGACTCCTGAGCAAAAAAAGAGAATTGAAGCACGTATGAAGAATTTCCTGGAAAAAGAATACATACTTACCTTCAATAAAACAGAATCGATATACAAAGAGGATGAAAAGCTTGAAGCGCCAGGCGCAGGCGGAAGAGGTTTTGGAGGATTTGGAAGCAGCATGACTGGTGGTCCAAAATATAAAAACGTAAAGGAAAAAGAGGTTATCCAAGACCAAGAATTTTTCGGGAAACAATTTTTAATTAAAGACGAGCTTAAAGATCTCGAATGGAAAATGGGAACCGAAACCAAACAAATAGGTGCTTACACGTGTTTTAAAGCAACTGCAACCAAAGCAGTCGACGCTTTTGATTTTAGAAGTATGAGAAGACGCGGTGGTCGTGATAATAACGAAGAGACCAAAAAAGAAAAGGACTCAACTAAAAATGATAACGACCCAATGAGTGAGGTGGAAATTCCAAAAAGTATTGAAGTTATAGCATGGTACACACCTCAAATACCAATTAATCAAGGACCAGATGATTTTTGGGGATTACCAGGTTTAATTTTAGAAGTCAATGCGGACAGAACTACGATCTTATGTACAAAAATAGTCCTGAATCCCGAAGACAAAGAAAACATAGAAAAACCGGAAAAAGGTAAAGAAGTGACCCAGGCTGAGTATAATGACATTATTACGAAAAAAATGGAAGAGATGCGTGAGATGTATGGAGGAAGAAATAGAGGTCGCAGAAACTAAAACTATTAATTAGAAATACATAACCAATTAAATAAAATGGCTTTTCCAATAGAAGCCATTTTACTTACCAACCAAAAAAATCAAACTACACATGAAGAATTTACTAGTCCTGCTAGGTTTACTGGTAGCAAGCAGTTCCTTTGCTCAAATCAAAATGCAAGGAGTGGTGCGAGATAGCATCGGTACACCTTTGGAACTTGCTAATGTCATTGCAATAAATCAAGAATCCAATTCTTTAGAGTCGTATGCCATTACCAATAATCAAGGTAAATATGTTCTTTCTCTAGGTAAAAACGGTAAATATAAAATTCAGGTAAGTTATATAGGTCTCAAATCTATAGACGAAACTGTTACAACTTCAGAAGCTGATATCACTAAGGATTTTAAAATGCTTGAAGATAACATGTTGGATGCCGTGGAGCTTACCTACGAAATGCCTGTGACCATAAAAGGAGATACGCTCATTTATAATGCAGATTCCTTTAAAAATGGTACAGAACGAAAATTAGAAGATGTCCTCAAGAAATTGCCAGGAGTGGAAATCAATGCCGATGGACAAATCGAGGTCGAAGGCAAAGTGGTTAATAAACTTATGGTAAACGGAAAGGACTTTTTCGATGGGGATACTAAATTGGCCACAAAAAATATTCCGTCAAATGCGGTTGATAAAGTCGAAGTCTTAAGAAACTACGCGGAAGTAGGGCAGCTAGGTGGTGTTCAAAACAATCAAGATAATACGGCTATTAATATTAGATTAAAAGAGGGAAAAGAGAACTTTTGGTTTGGTAACGTCACAGCAGGTGGTGGTGTAGCACCTTCACCCAATGATGAGTTATATTTGGTGCAACCTAAACTGTTTTATTATAGTCCAAAATACAGTGTCAACGTAATCGGAGACTTAAACAATGTTGGAGAAGTAGCTTTAACAGGTAGAGATATCAGAAATTTTGGAGGTGGTTTTAGAAGACCTAGCAACAGTAGCGGCACAAGCATCAACTTAGGGGATAACGGTCTTGGTGGATTAACCAACCTTGGCAATGCTGAAGAAATTGAAGCAAAATTGGGCGCAATAAATTTTAGTTACGCACCAAACAAAGCATTGGATTTAAGCGGTTTTGCTATTTACAGTAGCAATAGGTTAAGAACAAGACAGGAAACGTTTGTGGAGTATACAGATTCTGATTTAGGAATCCCAGATGAACGAACGGTAGAAACTGGAAGAGAAGCTACAAATCAAGGGCTTTTAAAATTAAGCGCACAATACAAGCCAAACGTTAACAATCAATTGGATTATGATATTTTGGGTAGAATTTCGGACGATCAAGAAAGACAGGATTTATTCTCTAACGTCGTAGGTAGTATCAATCAGTTAGATGAAGCCAAACCATATAGCATCAACCAAAATCTAAATTATTATTATACACTAAACGCAACAAACATTTTTGCTTTTGAAGCTCAGCATCTAATCAAGGACGAAGACCCATTCTATAATGCGTTATTACCAAATGATCCAAATGCAGACACTGATGCCTTTGACAATACAGCTGAAAGTTTAGGCTTAAACCAAGACCAATTTGGATATAATCTTAACCAGGAAAGACGGATTAAATCTAATCAACTCGATGCTAAATTGGACTACTATAATATCTTGAATTCCAAAAGTAATATTAACTTGACTTTAGGAACTATTCTGAGTCGTCAAGAATTTAATTCTAATATTTTCCAGTTTCTGGATGATGGCTCATTTTTTGACCCAACGGCAAATTTGGAAGATGAAGATGGAAATTTATTGACCAATGAAAATGATACAGAATACAATTTCAGCGATGTTTATTTAGGAGTACATTATAGGTTCAAAACTGGTAAATTCACCATTACACCAGGGTTTTCGCTTCATGCCTACGGTAACAAGAACACGCAGTTTGGTGAAACGTTTGAGGATAACTTCTTTAGAATTTTACCAGATTTTGAAACACGTATCGATTTTAAGAAAAGTGAAAACCTAACATTTAGGTATAATATGAGAAATGCTTTTACGGACGTTACGAATCTGGCAGAAGGGCTGGTTTTAAATAACTATAATAGCATTGCTTATGGTGAGCCAGGATTACAAAACTCTTTATCGCACAATTTACAGTTGCGCTACTTTAGTTTCAACCTATTTAATTATACAAATGTGGTTGCTATTCTTAATTACAATAAAAATATTGATCAGATAAGATCTCTTACCAATTTTGACAACGTAATTAGAACGAGCACTTTTTTCAACTCTAATTTTGCAGACGAAAGCTTCACCGCTTTTGGTCGTGTAGAACGCACGTTTGGAAAAATAAGAGCTCGATTGGGAACTAGATTTAGTTATAATAAAAACAATCAATTTATACAAGATAGACGTTCTGTCAACGAGAGCTTTTCACAAACATATACGCCAGAATTGCGAACTAATTTTAGGGAAGCACCCAATGTGAGTCTCAGATATGCTTATACAGTAAACGATAATAGTCAAGGAAATAACGATACGCAATTTGTTACCCAAACACCTACTATAGAATTTGATGCTTATATCTGGAAGGCATTGACTTTTAGAACAGATTATTCATATACAAGGCAGAGTAGTGATATTAGCCCAACAGAATCATTTCAGAATTGGGATGCAAGCCTTTCTTATCGAAAAGATAAAGATGCCAAATGGGAATATGAGATTAGAGCTTCAAACTTATTGGATATAGATTCTCGGGTGAGTAATGGCTCTAATAACATTTCAGTATTTAGCTCAGAAACTTTTATACAGCCAAGGTTTGTAACATTAAGAGTTATTTATACCTTGTAAATTATCCTTTTTCCGAAACGAAGACCCATTGATGTTTTTTCAATGGGTTTTTTCATATTAATATATCTTAATTTCAAAGAAAATTGTAATTTAATAACCTAAACCAATTAAAAATGAAAAGACACTTATTTGTAACTATTGCCGCATTCTTTATAAGCTTCAATGGCTTAATAGCACAAGAAAACAACGTTATTGTAGAAGCTATTGTTAAAGAAGCCAACGAAAATTCCCATCTAGAAAAATTAGCACACGAAATGCTCGATGTGATCGGACCACGACTGGTCGGGACGCCACAGATGCAAAAAGCTCACGATTGGGCTGTAGCTAAATACGAATCTTGGGGAATCGACGCTCGAAAGGAAAAATGGGGAGAATGGCGCGGTTGGGAACGTGGTATTACACATATAGATATGCTAACGCCACGAGTGCAAACATTACAAGGTATGCAGTTGGCATGGAATCCAAGCACATCGGAAAAAGGCGTAACAGGTGAAGTGATTACATTACCAAAAAATATAAAAGATTCTTTGGATTTTCAAAAGTGGTTGCCTAACGTCAAAGGAAAATTTGTCCTGATTGCAATGAATCAACCAACGGGCCGTCCAGACTACAACTGGGAAGAATTTGCTACTGAAGAATCATTCAAAAAAATGAAAGATGAAAGAGATGCCCAATCTCAAGAGTGGCGAGCAAATATTGGTCGGTCTGGGTATAATTCTCGTTCAATAATTCCTGTGTTAGAAGAAGCTGGTGCGGTAGGTATAGTTGACTCTTATTGGTCCAGAGGTTTTGGTGTAAGCAAAATATTTAGTGCACGTACAAAAGAAATACCTACTGTAGATCTAGAATTAGAAGACTATACCATGCTTTATAGATTAGCAGAATATGGAGATAAACCAACAATAAGAATAGTAGCACAATCAAAGGAATTAGGAAGGGTACCAACTTTTAACACCATAGCAGAGATAAAAGGCTCAGAAAAACCAGAAGAATACATAATTCTTTCTGCACATTTTGATTCTTGGGATGGCGCAACAGGCGCTACGGATAACGGTACAGGTACATTGGTAATGATGGAAGCCATGCGGATTCTAAAAAAATTATATCCGAATCCTAAACGAACTATTTTAGTAGGTCATTGGGGAAGTGAGGAGCAAGGTTTAAATGGGTCGAGGGCTTTTGTAGAAGATCACCCGGAAATTGTAGAGAATGTACAGGCATTGTTTAATCAGGATAATGGAACGGGTCGTGTAGTTAATATTTCCGGAGCAGGATTTTTACATGCTTATGATTATTTATCGCGCTGGTTATATGCAGTACCAAGGGATATTACCCAACATATTGAAACTAATTTTCCTGGCAATCCAAGTGGTGGTGGATCAGATAATGCATCTTTTGTGGCTGCAGGAGCTCCAGCAATTAATCTAAGCGCATTAAATTGGTCGTATTGGAATTATACATGGCACACTAACAGGGATACATACGATAAAATTGTTTTTGATGACGTTAGAAACAACGCCATCCTAACTGCAATTTTAACTTATATGGCATCCGAGGATGATGAAAAAACATCAAGAGAAAAGATTGTGCTTCCTGTGAATCCCAGAACTGGTGAACAACGTACATGGCCTGAGCCACGTTCGCCACAACGTGATGGTGGTAGAAATTAAACAAAGAAAGCCTTTTCAAAATTCTGAAAAGGCTTTTTTTTATTTTAACAGTTAACAGTTAACAGTTATATCTCAAAAGCAGCTTTTACTTTATCAACATAATCTAATTTTTCCCAAGTAAATAATTCTACATCCATAGTTGCTGGTTCACCATACGGCTGTTCAAAGGTTTTGGAAACCGTTTCATTTTTTCGTCCCATGTGACCATAAGCCGCAGTCTCACTATACATTGGTTGACGGAGTTTTAAACGGCTCTCTATTGCAGCTGGTCGCATATCAAAAAGTTCAGTAACTTTTTTAGCGATTTCACCATCCGTAAGATTAAATGGGCATGTACCGTAGGTGTCAATAAAAATACCCATAGGTTCAACCACACCAATAGCATAAGATACTTGTACTAAGATTTCTTCACAAAGTCCTGCTGCTACTAAATTTTTTGCGATATGGCGCGTAGCATATGCACCACTTCTATCTACTTTACTTGGATCCTTTCCCGAAAATGCACCACCACCATGAGCACCTTTACCTCCATATGTATCAACAATTATTTTTCGACCTGTCAAACCTGTATCTCCATGAGGTCCACCAATAACAAACTTTCCTGTAGGATTGATATGATATTTGATGTCATCGGTAAAAAGAGGTTGAATGTGCTCAGGTAACTTGGCAACTACTCGTGGAATTAATATTTCAATTATATCTTTCCTTATTCTTGAAAGCATTACGTCGTCATCCTTATCAAAATCATCGTGTTGTGTCGATACCACAATAGAATCTATGCGCTGAGGTACATTGTCATCACTGTATTCTATCGTCACCTGGCTTTTAGAATCTGGTCTTAAGTAGGTTATATTTTTGTTTTCTCTTCTTAACTCCGCTAACTCCTTTAAAATGGTATGCGAAATATCAAGAGCAAGCGGCATATAATTATCCGTTTCATTAGTGGCATACCCAAACATCATACCTTGGTCACCTGCACCTTGTTCTTCTTTCGAAGCACGGTCCACACCACGATTAATATCTTCAGATTGTTCATGGATGGCTGAAATTACGCCACATGAATTACCATCAAACATATAAGCGCTTTTGGTATACCCAATCTTATTTATTGTATCTCTTGCGATTTTTTGCACATCGAGATAAGTTTTGGATTTTACCTCTCCTGCCAAAACTACTTGCCCTGTAGTTACCAAAGTTTCACAAGCTACTTTAGACTCTGGGTCAAAAGCTAAAAAGTTATCAATAAGTGCATCACTAATTTGGTCTGCGACTTTATCTGGGTGACCTTCAGAAACACTCTCTGAAGTAAATAAATAAGCCATATACGCTTTTTTTTTAATTATTTGATATTGAAAAAAAATGAGATTGCTTCGGTCGCTAGAGGAGTAGAATACTTACTGCTTTAGCATTTTTTTATCCCAAACTCGATTTGGAATATGCTTTCCGATTTACGTCAAGCAGAGAGGTTGCAATCAGACAAATTTTTCCTCTTAATTTTAATCTGGGCAAAAGTACAGATTAAAATTTAAGATAAAAATTTTTAAGGTGTTAAGTAAAACCAAAAACTTTCTATGAGGTTATATTTCAGTGAAATAAGTATATGGGCAAGACCTGGTTTTAAGGTTGATTAAATATTTGATTAAAAAGGCATCAATAATTTGTCAAAGTCATAAAATATGTAAAAATTTTGAAAATTATTTTGAATTTCAATTTTAATAACGCAATATTTGTATTCACAAAGTTCAAAAACTTACTGAAAAGGAAAACTTTTAGAGAAAAAGTTCAAGGCGCAATGTATTTTAAAAACGCAGTTTACTCTTGTAAATGAGGATTTTAAAATTTTGAAGCAACGAAGAAATTTGAATTTAAAATTTTCCGTAAATGTTATCAAGAAAGGTGGAGGGATTAGACCCGCTGAAGCCTTAGCAACCCTTAGACTTACTGAGAAGGTGCTAAATTCTACTTGAAGCTGCGAATCATTTCTCGCAATTCTAGATAGATAACTCAAGACTAATCACCCATCTGTGATTAGCATTTTCTTATAACATTTTTCTATTAGGTACGCTTCAGACGAGGCTTATTTGGCTTTTGGTTTAATTTATTTTAACTCAAAAAACTAGAAAAATGAGTACACAAAAATTTGCAACAAAAGCGTTGCACGCAGGACATGATGTCACAACAAATGGCGGAACTAGAGCAGTTCCTATTTATCAATCAACAGCATACGTATTTAACAATACAGACCATGCTGCCAATCTTTTTGCTTTAGCAGAACCTGGTAATATTTATACCAGAATCAACAATCCCACAAACGATATTTTAGAACAGCGTTTAGCTGCTTTAGAAGGAGGTATAGCTGCTGTTGTTACAGCTTCTGGCACCTCTGCAATCGCTACAACATTACTTACATTGTTACGAGCGGGAGATCATATCGTGGCTTCAAGCAGTCTCTATGGTGGAACATACAATTTGTTAAGTGTAACTTTACCAAGACATGGCATTACAACGACTTTCGTTGACCCTTCCAACCCTGAAAATTTTAAAGAAGCAGCACAAGAGAATACCAGAGCTTTTTTTATTGAATCCCTTGGAAATCCAAAATTGGATGTATTGGATATTGAGGCCATTTCAAAACATTCAAAAGCGCACAAAGTACCGCTAATTGTGGATAATACTGTGGCAACGCCATATTTATTAAATCCAATAGAATATGGTGCAAACCTCGTCATTCATTCATTAACCAAATACATTAATGGTAATGGTACAGCTTTGGGTGGAGCAATTATAGACGCTGGAACCTTTGATTGGACTAATGGAAAATTCCCAGAATTCACGGAACCTTCAGCAGGTTATCACGGCTTAGTTTATAGTGAAGCTTTGGAAGAAGCTGCATTTATAGCAAAAGTGAGGATTGAAGGTTTACGGGACTATGGAGGTGCATTGAGTCCATTTAATGCATTTCAAATTATCCAAGGTTTGGAAACTTTAGAACTTCGAATTAAAAAGCATAGTGAAAATGCACTCGAGTTGGCAAAATGGCTGCAGCAACAAGATGAAGTGGCTTGGGTTAATTATCCAGGATTGGATTCAAGTGACTATAAGGATTTAGCTGATAAATATCTACCTCAAGGTCAGAGTGGTATCGTAACTTTTGGTTTAGAAGGGGGTTTTGAAGCGGCTAAAAAAGTAACGGACTCTACTAAACTGTTTTCGCTTCTAGCGAATATTGGAGACACAAAATCACTCATCATTCACCCAGCAAGTACAACACATCAACAACTAAGTGACGAAGCTCAAGAGAGCACAGGTGTTACTAAAGACTTAGTAAGATTGTCTGTTGGGATTGAAAATGTAGATGACCTCAAAGCCGATTTAAAAGAGGCTTTTGCTACAGTAAACCAAACAAAAAAAGTTCAAAATTAAATTGTATTAGTGTTGTTAAAGTAAATAGGTGCCTTTAATTATAAAGGCATCTATTTAAACATTTTTTTATGCACTTCAATTTAAACATTAAGGATGAGTGATTTAAAATATATAGATATTCCAAATTTCAATATTGAAAACAATAAGACAATTGATATAAAGTTGTCTTACCAAACTTTTGGCAAACCATTATATGAAGCGCCAATTGTTTTGGTAAACCATGCGTTGACAGGAAATAGTAATGTATGTGGCAATAACGGTTGGTGGAGCGATTTAATCGGTATGAATAAATGTATTGACACCAACAATTATACAGTGTTGGCATTTAATGTACCAGGGAATAAATACGATGTTTTAGAAGAAAACAACATCGAAAATTATAAAGATTTCACTGCTCGTACAATTGCCGAAATTTTTTCAGAAGGACTTAAAGCATTAGAAATAGATAAACTTTTTGCAGTTATCGGAGGCTCAGTTGGTGGTGGAATTGCTTGGGAATTGTCAGCATTGCGACCAAAGTTGATTGAAAATTTAATTCCTGTTGCAACCGATTGGAAGTCCACGGATTGGGTGATTGCAAATTGCCATATTCAAGATAGTATTCTCAATAATTCAAAGAATCCTTTATTTGATGCGCGTTTGCATGCTATGACTTTATATAGAACACCGGAATCTTTCACCTTCAAATTTAATAGAACCGAAAAAGAAAAAGGATTTTATAATGTAGAAAGTTGGTTGAGCCATCACGGAAATTTCATGAATAAAAGATTTCAACTTTCAGCATACAAACTCATGAATCAGATTTTAAGGACTATTGATATTACCCAAGGAAATGAAACTAATTTTTTGAAAGTGGCTTCAAAAATCGAATCCAATATTCATCTCATCACTATAAAATCAGATTTATTATTTAAGACTGAAGAGCATTGGGATACTTACGTGCAACTAAAATCAGTAAAGCAAAATGTTACTATGGGAGAGATCAAATCCATTCATGGACATGATGCATTTTTAATTGAATACAAGCAACTCATAAAATTATTGCGTCCCATATTTGACATAAAAAAAACTAAAAATGAAAACAATCAATTTAGTCATATTCGGGATTGGTAATGTAGGTTCTACATTACTCAATCAAATCAATTCAACACAAACCAAGCTTAAAAAACAGCAGGATATTGACCTTCGTGTACCCATAATCGCCAATTCGCAATTAGCACTGTTTGCTGAAAATGGAAAGGGTAATTGGAAAGCAGATTTCGACAAATTTTCTGTGCCTTACAAACTTGAAGATATTTTAAGCTATGTTGAAAATCAAAAACTTAAAAATTTAATTGCCATAGATGTTACGGCAAGTGAAGGTTTCGTTCAGAATTACAATAGGTTAATAGCCTCTGGGTTTCATCTAATTTCAGCTAATAAAGTAGCAAATACTTTAGACATTGAATTTTACGAATCACTCAGGAAAACTTTGAAACAATTCAACAAACAATTTTTGTATGAAACTAATGTGGGAGCCGGTTTGCCAGTTATTGAAACCGTTAGAAATTTGCATAATTCAGGTGAAGGTATCACTAAAATTAAAGGTGTGTTTTCGGGTTCTTTGAGTTATATTTTCAATCGATTTTCGGAGGAAGATGAAGATTTTTCAAATATTTTGAATGCAGCTGCCAACGAAGGATTAACAGAGCCAGATTCCAGAGACGATTTATCAGGAAAGGATGTTGCAAGGAAGTTATTGATACTTGCTAGAGAGCTAGGTTTAAAGCAGGAATTGAAAGATGTAAAAATCCAGTCTTTAGTGCCAAAACAACTGAATGGGAAAACCACCTTAAGCCAATTCAACAAACGAATCACAGAGTTGAACCCAGCTTTTCAAAAAAGTAAAAATCAACAGCCAAAATCATCCGTATTAAGGTATGTTGGCGAATTGGATACAATCACGAACACACTCGATGTCAAATTGGTTTCAGAGCCCAAAGCATCACCGTTAGGTCAACTTAAGGGTGCAGATACCTTATTTGAGGTTTATACGGAGTCATATAAAGAACGGCCATTGGTTATTCAGGGTGCAGGTGCCGGAAAAGCAGTGACCGCAAGAGGTGTCTTGAGCGATATTATTAAAATTTCAGCGCAACTCAATTAATATGGCGGAGCAACATCCAGAAACCATAGCGATTAGGACACAAATTGAGCGCTCTCAGTTCTTGGAGCATTCCAATCCGTTATATCTCACTTCAAGCTATGTCTTTGAAGATGCTGAGGATATGAGAGCTTCGTTCGCAGACGAAAAAGACCGCAACATTTATAGTCGTTACTCTAATCCAAACTCATCAGAATTTGTAGATAAGGTTTGCCAAATGGAAGGTGCAGAACGTGGTTATTCATTTGCATCAGGTATGTCTGCAGTGTTTTCAACATTATCAGCTTTGCTCGATGCTGGTGATCATATCATTTCGTCACAAAGCGTTTTTGGGTCCACACAATCCTTATATAATAATGTGTTTCCAAAATGGAATATTGATGTCAGCTATTTTCAGGTAAATGAACTCGATAAAATGGAAAGCTTAATTCAGCCGAATACAAAAATCATTTTTGCCGAGAGTCCCACCAATCCAGCTGTTGATATTTTGGATTTAGAACTGTTGGGTAATATTGCCAAAAAACATGGCATTTTACTGCTTATAGACAATTGTTTTGCCACACCATATTTGCAACAGCCGATAAAATATGGAGCGGATTTAGTCATCCATTCCGCAACAAAATTAATGGACGGCCAAGGCCGTGTTTTAGGTGGAGTTACAGTTGGTAGAGAGGATTTGATTGAAAAAATTTATAGATTTTCAAGAATTACAGGGCCAGCTTTATCACCTTTCAACGCATGGGTACTATCCAAAAGTTTGGAAACGCTACCAGTAAGAGTCGATAGACATTGCGAAAACGCATTAAAAATAGCGCAATTTCTGGAAAGTCACGAGAAGGTAAATTTGGTAAAATACCCATTTTTAAAATCCCATCCACAATACAAATTGGCGAAAAAGCAAATGAAATTAGGGGGAAGTATTGTCGCTTTCGAAGTCAAAGGAGGTATTAAAGCAGGCCGAAAATTTCTTAATAGTATCCAACTGCTTTCGCTTTCCGCAAACTTGGGTGATACCAGAACAATTGTAACGCATCCAGCATCCACCACACATGCAAAACTTACCGAAGAAGACAGATTGCTAACGGGAATTACGGGAGGTTTAGTAAGAGTTTCCGTTGGATTGGAACACACAGACGATATTATTAAAGATTTAAAGCAAGCCTTGGAATCTTAGTTTTTTGTCATTCCTGCGAAGGCAGGAATCCATAGAAATCCTATTGAGAACATTTAAAAAAATATGGTAAACATTAAAGAAGAAATAAAAAAACGAATTCTAGTCTTGGACGGAGCGATGGGCACCATGCTACAACGCTATAATTTTTCCGAAGAAGATTTTAGAGGAAAACGTTTTAAGGATTACCCAACGTCATTAAAAGGGAACAATGATTTGTTATCCTTAACCCAACCTCAAGCCATTGCAGATATCCACAGAAAATATTTTGAAGCTGGAGCAGACATCGTCGAAACCAATACGTTTTCAGGGACTACAATAGCCATGGCAGATTATAATATAGAGGAGTTGGTATATGAATTGAATTATGAATCGGCACAAATTGCCAAAAAAGTAGCCGAAGAATTCACAAATAAAAATTCAGAAAAACCAAGATTCGTGGCAGGCAGTATTGGACCAACCAACAAAACAGCAAGCATGTCTCCAGACGTTAATAAACCAGAATATAGAGCTGTTACATTTGAAGAATTAAGGGTCGCATACAAGCAGCAAGTTGAAGCATTAATTGATGGTGGAGTAGATGTCCTATTAGTCGAAACCATTTTTGATACGCTCAACGCTAAAGCCGCTTTATTCGGTATAGAAGAAGTAAAAGAAGAACGCCAAATTGATATTCCGATCATGGTGTCAGGTACGATTACAGATGCTTCGGGTAGAACGTTATCTGGTCAAACGGTTGAAGCATTTTTGATTTCAATTTCACATATTCCGTTGCTAAGTATTGGATTTAATTGCGCTTTGGGAGCAGAGCAGCTTAAACCTTATTTGCAAAGATTGTCCAACGAAACTCAATTTTACACATCCGCACATCCCAATGCAGGACTGCCAAATGCTTTTGGCGAGTATGATCAATCCGCAAAACAAATGAAAGTCTTAATTGAAGATTATTTAAAAGAGGGATTAATAAACATTATAGGAGGGTGTTGCGGTACTAATCCAGAACACATCAAGGCGATTGCAGAAGTTGCAAAAAACTATAAGCCTAGATTGATAAAAGAATTTGCATAATGGCAGAGAGTGACTGTAAGAAATATTTAGCCCTTTCCGGATTAGAGCCTTTGGTGGTTACACCTGAAAGTAATTTTATAAATGTTGGTGAACGCACCAATGTTACAGGTTCAAGAAAATTTCTTCGCCTAATAAAAGAAGAAAAATATGACGAGGCTTTAGACGTAGCCAGAGACCAAGTTGAAGGTGGTGCACAGATTTTGGATGTCAATATGGACGAAGGTATGCTCGATGGTGAGTATGCTATGGTCAAGTTTTTAAACCTGATTGCGTCCGAACCTGACATTGCTAGAATTCCATTAATGATTGATAGTTCCAAATGGCACATTATTGAAGCCGGACTGCAAGTCGCTCAAGGAAAATGTGTGGTCAATTCAATAAGTTTAAAGGAAGGAGAAACCGAATTTAAACGACAAGCAAAACTTGTAAAACGTTACGGAGCTGCAGTAATTGTCATGGCCTTTGATGAGGTTGGGCAAGCTGACACGTACCAAAGACGTATCGATATTTGCAAACGCTCTTATGATATTTTGGTGAACGAAATTCACTTCCCACCTCAAGACATCATTTTCGATCCCAATATCTTTCCGGTTGCCACAGGAATGGATGAACATCGTTTAAACGCGCTGGACTTTTTTAAAGCCACCAAATGGATTCGAGAAAATTTACCGTATGCTAATGTCTCTGGAGGAGTGAGTAATGTATCGTTTTCGTTTCGAGGAAATACAGTCGTTCGCGAGGCTATTAATTCGGCATTCCTGTATCACGCTATCCAACACGGCATGAATCTGGGAATTGTTAATCCAACAATGTTAGAAGTTTACGATGAAATTCCAAAAGATTTATTAAAACATGTCGAGGACGTGTTATTGGATAAAAGTGATGATGCCACGGAACGCTTATTGGATTTTGCCGAAACTGTAAAAGGCGATAAAAAAGAGGATATCACAAAAGTTTTGGAATGGAGAGAAAAACCATTGCAGGAACGGATCACCCACAGTCTTGTAAAAGGTATCGATGCATTTATTATTGAAGATGTTGAAGAAGCAAGATTGGCTTCAAATAAACCAATTGAAGTGATTGAAGGCCATTTAATGATTGGAATGAATGTGGTTGGAGATTTATTTGGAAGTGGAAAAATGTTTTTGCCACAAGTAGTGAAATCTGCAAGAGTAATGAAAAAAGCAGTGGCATACTTGCAGCCATTTATTGAAGCAGAGAAAGATGGTAAGCAAGAATTTGCCGGAAAAATTTTAATGGCAACGGTAAAGGGAGATGTACACGACATTGGTAAAAATATAGTGAGTGTGGTTCTCGGTTGTAATAATTACGAAATTGTGGATTTAGGCGTAATGGTGCCACCTGAAAAAATAATACAAACTGCTGTTGAGGAAAAAGTGGATATTATCGGTTTGAGCGGATTAATTACACCGTCGCTTGACGAAATGGTGTACCTCTCAAAATCCATGGAAAAAGAAAACTTGGATATTCCATTGATTATTGGTGGAGCAACAACATCAAAGGCACATACCTCAGTAAAAATTGCACCGAATTATAACAATTCCGTTGTTCATATTAATGATGCATCGCGAGCTGTAACTGTGGTTGGCGAATTACTTAAAAAAGATAATAAGATTTATAAATCCCAAATTCGGGAAGAATACGATAAGTTTAGAGAACAGTTTTTAAAGCGTGGCAAACGAAAAGAATACCTTTCTATTGAAGATGCGCGAAAGAACAAGTTCAAGATAGATTGGAGGCATACAGAAATTGTAAAACCGAAGAAACTCGGTATTCAAGTTATAGAAGATTTTGATATTACAAAACTCGAAGATTTTATAGATTGGAGTCCATTTTTTAGAAGTTGGGATTTGCACGGTAAATTTCCAGATATACTGAAAGATGAAGTTGTTGGTAAACAAGCCACGGAATTATTCGAGGATGCAAAACAATTATTAAAACGAATTTTTGATGAAAAATTATTGAAAGCAAAGGCTGTTTTCGGTTTGTTTCCTGCAAATACTGTGCATGTTGATGATATTGAATTACTTGTCAATAATCGTCATGCTAAACTTGATTCAGCATCACACAGCGAGCTAGAGGATTACCAATCAACATTCAAATTCCTAACCCTTCGTCAACAATTGAAAAAGAGAGAAGGAAAACCAAATATAGCTTTAGCAGATTTTATAGCGCCAAAAGAATCAGGCATCAAAGATTACATCGGTTGTTTCTGTGTCACCACGGGATTCGGCACAGAAAAATTAGCAAAACAATTTGAAGCTGATAACGACGATTACAATTCTATATTGATTAAGGCATTAGCAGATAGATTAGCAGAAGCTTTCGCAGAGTATTTGCACAAAGAAGTTAGGACTAAACATTGGGCTTATGCTTCCGATGAAAATTTATCTAATGACGAATTAATAAAGGAAAGCTATAAAGGCATTAGGCCAGCTCCTGGCTATCCTGCTTGCCCAGACCATTTGGAGAAAAAAACTATTTGGAAAGTATTGAAAGTTGAAGAAAACATTGGAGTAAAATTAACAGAGAGTTTAGCCATGTGGCCAGCAGCAAGTGTCAGTGGATATTATTTTGGAAATCCCGAGGCCAAATATTTTGGATTGGGAAAAATTACCGAAGACCAATTAAAAGATTATGCCAAAAGAAGAAACATTAGTGAGGACGAAGCCAGAAAATGGTTAAGCCCAAATTTAGCGGATTAGTGCGTTAGGGATGGAAGCGGCATCCTTTTTTACGTCAGTTAGAGTGTCCCGACTTTTTTGTCGGGATGTATCGAGAACAAGTAAAAAAGATAAAGCGGACAGCCCGACCTTTAGGTAACGCCAAAAATAAAATAATAAAGAGATACCCACTTTCGTGGGCAATATTATGAAAGTAACGGACCACATAAAAAACGCCAACGGAAAAACACAATTTTCGTTTGAAATTCTACCACCTTTAAAAGGACAACATATTCAATCCATTTTTGACAATATTGATCCGTTGATGGAATTTAATCCACCTTTTATAGATGTGACGTATCATCGTGAAGAATACACCTATAAAGATGTTGGTAATGGTCTTTTAAAAAAGCAAATCGTAAAGAAACGACCAGGAACAGTTGGGATTTGTGCTGCAATTCAAAATAAATATAATGTTGATGCTATTCCGCATATTTTGTGTGGTGGTTTCACCAAAGAAGACACAGAAAATTTCTTGATCGATCTTGATTTTTTAGGTATTGAAAATGTGATGGCATTGCGTGGTGATGCGGTAAAGAACGAAACCTATTTCAAGCCAGAAAAAGAAGGGCACAATTTTGCCAGCGATTTAGTAAGCCAGATTACTGATCTCAACAAAGGATTGTATTTGGATGAAGAACTTCAGAATTGTTCAACTACCAATTTTTGTGTTGGTGTTGCTGCTTATCCCGAAAAGCATATGGAGGCACCAAGCTTAGAAAGCGATATTCATTTCCTGAAAAAAAAGATAAAAAACGGAGCGGAATATATAGTCACACAAATGTTTTTTGATAACCAGAAATTCTTTCAATTTGTGGATAAATGCAGGCAAGAGGGTATTACAGTGCCAATTATTCCTGGGTTAAAACCAATTGCTACAAAGAAACAACTGAATTTAATTCCGCATAGATTTCACGTCGACCTACCCGAAGATTTAATTACTGAAATAGTAAAGTGTAAGGATAACAAACAAGTACGACAAGTAGGTGTAGAATGGTGTGTGCAACAGTCCAAGGAATTGCAGAAAAAAGGCATCACGGTATTGCACTATTATTCTATGGGAAAAAGCGATAACGTGAGGGAAATTGCATCTCAGGTTTTTTAAAACATTTTAATAACATTTTGTTTGGGTTTTAATAACAATTTAACCGAGAATAGGATTTACCTTTGCAAAAAATTGAAAGGATATAGTCATGAAATTGATAAGAAAAAATAAAAAAGAAGCGCGTTTTATATTTCAGGTTATCATCTTAACTGTTGCTTCATTGCTGATTGCGACTTTTATCTGATAACGTATAGAAACATTAAAACAGAATTGTAATTTATCATTACTTTTGCCAGTAATCATTGTAGAATGAAATACTGGCTTTTTTATTTTGTTTATTGTGCTGGCTTAGTATCTTTTTCTCAAGACAAGCCGGTTTCAAACACCTATTTAGACATCAATAATTTTGGCGGAGCCATTGCGTTGCACAATAATGATATTCTTCATTTAATATCTGGTCGTCCTCAGGGGTTTATTTTAAGTTACAACAAAAAAACCTTTGGTAACGAGGCCTGGGAACAACGCTTTAACTATCCCGATTATGGGGCTTCGTTGATTTATCAAGATTTAAAAAATGAAACACTAGGTAATAATATTGGGTTGTACGCACACTACAATTTTTACTTTTTTAATCGCAATTTAATGTTGCGATTGGGTCAAGGATTAGCTTACAATAATAATCCCTACGACAAGTTTGAAAATCCTAAAAACATTGCCTTTGGCTCACATATTTTAAGTTCAACATATGTGATGCTAAATTATAAAAAAGAACGCATTTTTGACCATTTCGGATTTCAGGCAGGTTTGTCTCTAATCCATTATTCCAATGCCAATGTAAAGGCACCAAATACTAGTATTAATACCACGGCACTTAACGTGGGAATTACCTATAATTTGGATAATGAGGATGCTGAATATACCAAGAACCCAAAAGACAAAAAATTCACAGAACCCATAAAATATAATCTTGCTTTTAGAGGCGGAATTAACCAAAGTGACATCATTGGCAGCGGTCAGTTTCCGTTTTATATAATTTCTGCTTATGCAGATAAACGCTTGAGTCATACAAGTGCAATCCAATTTGGAGCAGATGTGTTTTTTTCCAAATTTTTGGAAGAGTTGATTTATTACCAATCAATTTCTTTTCCGGAGGAAAATGTAAGTGGAGATGAAGATTATAAACGCATTGGCTTGTTTGCAGGTCACGAACTGTTTATCAACAGAATGTCTATAGAGACCCAATTGGGATATTACATTTATTATCCATTTGATTTTGAAGGCAGGACTTACATTAGAATCGGTTTAAAACGGTATTTTGGAAAGAAGCTTTTTGGTGCCATTACCTTAAAGTCCCACGGAGCAAAAGCTGAAGCAGTTGAATTTGGAATTGGAGTGAGATTATAGTTATTTATGAAGGTTAAAGCATTATTAATGTTTTAAATATGAAAAAAACGATTTATATATTATTGTTATTAATCTTTGCCTGTAACAGCGAGGATGCTAACGATTGTTTTCAAACAGCAGGAGAAATTATTAAGAAAGAAGTTGAAGTCTCGGGTTTTGAAAGAATTCTTGTTAACCGTGACATCGAATTAATAATCAAAGAAGCGCCAGATTACAAGGTCACCATTGAAACCGGAAAAAATCTTTTAAACGATGTTGTTGTTGAGGTCATTGGCAACCGATTGCAATTAACAGACAACAATACCTGCAATTATGTAAGGGATTTCGGCATTACAAAAATTTATGTGGAATCACCGAATATCACGGAAATAAGAACATCGTCCCAATATGAAGTTTCATCAGATGGTCTTTTAAATTATTCTGAATTAAGTTTGGTTTCAGAAGATTTTTCTGAAAGCACAGAATTCACCGTCGGTGATTTTAGGTTAAATGTCAATTCTCAAAATTTAGATATCATTTCCAATAATATTTCATTCTTTTATTTAGAAGGACAAGTCGACCACCTTTTTGTCGGTTTCTTCTCTGGTACGGGACGGTTTGAAGGTAGGGATCTAGTGGCTCAAAATGTTGAAATTTCCCATCGTGGAAGTAACGATATGGTTGTAAACCCTCAACAATCATTAAAAGGTCAACTCAGAGGTACAGGAAATTTGATTTCGGTTAACCAACCACCAATTGTAGATGTTGAGCAAATTTATATTGGCAAGTTAATTTTTGAATAACGCGGTTGTATGACTGGTTGCGTTTTTAAATACGTAAAACCAAATAGAAAATCTGCGAAGATTCCCATAAGTAATGTAAAACCGGTAATTAAGTGTGTATTGGGTTATGTGTAGAGTTTTAATAATCAATAAAATCACTATCGTTTATATAAAATTCAAATTCTGCTAAATCAGTACTATTAGTTGCTGGCATATCAAAAATCACATGTTGCGCTTGTCCATCAGATGTTGTTCTAGTTAATTCTATTTGCCAACTTAAATTTTTGTCAATATGATAAATACGACTTATTCCAACTCCAGTTTCGGTTAAATTATCTACCACACGACTAAAAGGTTCACGTATTCTAATTGGTAAAAACTGAACATCAGAATCAAGAGTAAATTTCAGATTTACTGGAAAAAAAAATAAAACTTCGTAATTTATTTCATTATCTACTCCTAAAGTATCTAATTCAGTGCTAAGTTCTTGGTTTAAAAGCCCAAAGACATTATCATCAGTTAAACCAAAATAATTGTCATAATCAAAATCGACTTCCAATTGATATCTGTCTCCTTGACCACTTGTAGTAAACGCAAAATCAAAAAAACCAGCTGAATCTGTTGTTGATGAATCTACATATTGAATAAAATCAATGTTCGGTGCTGAACCGAATCCAGGTGTTAAATTGTATTCACCTATTCTTAATTTATGATTTGTTAGAGGTAATTCATTTTGACTATCATACATTCGACCATAAACCCTCGTTTCGATTCCGCTTGGTTCAAATATATCTTCACAAGATGATAACACCAACATCAATAACAATAGTAATGAGAAGTCAAATCTTATTTTCATAGCACAACTCTTTTTTATATTAGATGTTGATTGTCGCAATTGGTTGCGTTAAGCTAACCACTATTGCGATAATGAACCTTTTTTTAATTCGAAGGGTTAAGATGTACTGGTCAATTCCCTAAACAAACTTTCCAGACTCGTATTTTTCTGATTCAGCTGAAGAATTTTCAGTTTATTATCGTGTGCAAAATCAAATACATGTGAGCGCATGTCGTCTTTGGTAGAGAATGTAATTTCGTAAATAAAATCGTGAGTATTTTTTACTGAAGTTACATTGGGTAATTTTAACAGGAAAACATCTTCGACCCGGTAATCAAATTCCACAATCACTATTTGCTCTTGGCCTTTACGTAAGTCCTTTAAATACTTATCCGCAACAATCTCTCCTTTATTGATAATGATTACGCGATCGCACATCGCCTCGACTTCCTGCATAATGTGTGTAGATAGAAAGACGGTTTTTTCCTTGCCTATAGATTTTATCAAATTTCTAATTTCAACTAGTTGGTTAGGATCCAAACCTGTAGTGGGTTCGTCTAAAATTAAAACATCAGGGTTGTGTAAGAGTGCATTTGCTAATCCCACGCGCTGTCTGTAACCTTTAGATAGCTGTTCAATTTTTTTGTGCGCTTCCGGACTCAATCCAGTTAATTCAATAACTTCATTTATTCTAGATTTTGAAGTGCCATAAACATTGGCATTGAAATTCAAATATTCCTTTACGTACAACTCGGTGTAAAGTGGATTTTGTTCCGGCAAATACCCAACGCTGCTTTGGACCTTCTTTTTTTCGTCAGTAACGTCATATCCATTAACATTCGCAGAGCCTGCGGAAGCTTCGATATAAGTGGTAAGGATTTTCATCATGGTAGATTTACCAGCACCGTTTGGCCCCAAAAAACCAACAATTTCAGCATCCTTCACTTTAAAAGATACATTATCAAGCGCCTTTTGATCTTTATACTGTTTTGTTACGTTTTGGACTTCAATTGACATATTGGATGAAATTTATTCAAAAATAGCTATTATATAATTTTGATGGTACATTTATACATATACTTTAAAATTAAACGATAATCTTAAAAAAGTATTTCAACAATTTTAATTTGTAAAAATATTAGTTACATTAGCCAAATAATTAAAAATGAACATATCTAAAGCATATTACAACTGGTTTTATTTCTTTTTCAGCAAAGGGAACGAGGCTTAGTATGTTTTATTTAAAATATATAATTTATAAAAGTCTCGATTTAATCGGGACTTTTTCTTTTTAACCATATTTGGTTAAAGAGTCCCGAACTCGTTTAAGAGCATATAAAAAATTAAAAACTTGAAAAAACCAATTGCCATACAAGGGATCAAAGGCTCGTTTCATCACGAAGTGGTACAGAGCTATTTTAATCTTGACACAGATGTGGTAGAGTGTATGACATTTGATAGCGCTGTGGATGCTCTATTGGCAGAAGAAACTGAACATGTGGTAATGGCGTTAGAGAATTCTATTGCTGGTTCTATCATTCCAAATTATGCCTTAATCGATGTACATAATTTAAAAATTGTTGGTGAGTATTATCTTGATATTCAGCATAATTTATTGGCTTTACATGGACAGGCGATTAAGGATATTCAAGAGGTACATTCGCATCCTATGGCATTGTTGCAGTGCAAGGTGTTTTTTAGAAATTATCCACACATTAAACTGGTTGAAGCTAAGGATACGGCCGACGTGGCCAAACAAATTTCTAATAGAAGTTTAAAAGGTATTGCGGCAATTGCCAGTAAAAATGCGGCCAATTTATATGGTTTAGAGATTTTGGCAGAACGTATTCAAACCATAAACCACAACGAAACAAGATTTGTAATCGTTAAGCAAGAAAAATTTGAAACAGAAAAAAAAGTAATTAATAAAGCATCGATAAAGTTTGAGTTGGATCACAAACGTGGTAGCTTAGCTACTATACTTAATGTTATGAGCGATTGTAAACTTAACCTAACCAAAATACAATCCTTACCAAAAATAGAAACCCCTTGGAAGTATGCCTTTTTTGTCGATGTAACTTTTGAAGCATATAAGAATTATGAGAAATCCATTTCGATAATGCAACTTATGGCAGAGAATTTTAAAGTGTTAGGTGAATATAAAAATGCAAGATCATGATTAAAGTCGCTAACCGTCTAAAAAGTGTAGAAGAATATTACTTCTCTAAAAAACTTAGAGAAGTTGCTTTTCTGATTTCGCAAGGAAAGCCAATTATTAATTTGGGCATTGGAAGTCCAGATTTAGCGCCCTCCAACAGTTCCATCAACGCACTTAGTGATAGTCTTAAAGATTCTAATGCTCATAAATACCAGAGCTATCAAGGTTTGCCTGAGCTGAGGAAGGCAATTGCTGGCTTCTATAAACAGCATTACAGTGTTAATTTAAGTGCCAAAACAGAAGTGTTGCCATTAATGGGTAGTAAAGAAGGGATCATGCATATTTCCATGGCTTTTTTAAATAAAGGTGATGAGGTTCTAGTACCCAATCCAGGTTATCCTACCTATGCAGCCGTAACAAAATTGTTAGAAGCCAAACCTGTTCTTTACGATTTAACCGAAAAAAATAATTGGGAACCTGATTTTGTAGCGTTAGAACGTATGGACTTGAAGAAAGTAAAAATCATGTGGATCAATTATCCTCATATGCCAACCGGAGCAAAAGCTACCAATAAGTTTTACGACGATGTAATTGCCTTTGGAAAACGCCACAATATTTTAATTGTAAATGATAATCCTTACAGTTTTGTGCTCAATGATAGACCTATTAGCATTATGCGATATAGAAATGCAAAAGATGTTTGTTTGGAACTTAATTCTTTAAGTAAAACATTTAATATGGCAGGTTGGAGAGTTGGTATGTTGGTAGGTAATTATGATTATTTAACTGCAGTACTAAAAGTAAAGAGTAACATGGATTCTGGGATGTTTTACGGTATTCAGAAAGGTGCTGTAGAAGCGCTGAAAAGTTCCGACATGTGGTTTTTAAGTCTAAATAGCGTCTACCAAGAACGAAGAAAACTCATTTGGAAATTGGCTACGGCCCTCAATTGTACTTATGATAAATATGCAATAGGCTTGTTTGTCTGGGCAAAATTACCTCCTCATATTAAGTCTGAAGAATTTACGGATTTAGTATTAAAAGAACACTCTATTTTCATTGCACCAGGAACAGTATTTGGGAGCAATGGTGAAGGTTATGTGAGATTTTCGCTTTGTGCATCAGAATCTACAATAAATGAAGCTATAGCAAGAGTATGACACAAATATTCATCATAGGAACAGGTCTAATTGGAGGAAGCTTTGCGCTGGATATCAAAAAATTAAATCCAAATGCAACAATTTATGGTATTGATAATAATGAAGCACATTTAGATGAAGCTATAGAATTAGGGATTATTGACGAAAAAGCTACACTAAAAGATTTAAAAAGAGCTGAATTAGTGATTTTGGCCATACCTGTAGATGCCACACTAAAAGTTTTGCCTGAGGTTTTAAATCATATTGCTGATGAAGCCGTGGTATTTGATGCAGGTTCAACAAAAGAAGATATTTGTGCTATAGTTAAAAATCACCCAAAACGAAGAAATTATTTGGCAGCACATCCCATTGCCGGAACGGAATATTCTGGTCCGAGTGCAGCTATAACTGGACTTTATGAAAACAAAACCAATATTATTTGCGAAGTTGAAGAAACGGCATTTAAGCTTCAAGAGAAAGTATTGAAGTTGTTTTCAGATTTAGGTATGCGCATAAGATACATGAACCCAAAGGCACACGATAAGCATATTGCCTATGTGTCACATTTATCGCATATCAGCTCATTTATGTTGGGGAAAACCGTAATTGAAAAGGAAAAAAACGAGCGCGATATTTTCGATATGGCTGGTAGCGGCTTTGAAAGTACTGTTCGTTTGGCAAAAAGTTCTCCAGCAATGTGGACCCCAATTTTTCAACAAAACAAAACTAATGTCATCGAAACTTTAGATGAATACATTAACAATTTGAAGCATTTTAAAAAATTAATGGAACAAGAGAACTTTGGGGCTGTTTACAAGGAGATGGAAACAACCAATCATATAAAAGATATATTAAACGGAATAAAATAAAATTGATAAAGAGTTAATAGCACTATGGAAAATAAAAAAGAACTTAGAAACTGGTTAGACGCATTTAAGCTTAACCATCCATTGGTAATAGCAGGTCCTTGCAGTGCCGAAACTGAAGAGCAAGTTTTAAAAATAGCACATAAATTAAAGGACAGTGATGCAACGGTTTATAGAGCAGGAATTTGGAAACCGAGAACCCGTCCAGGAAATTTTGAAGGCGTAGGAGCTTTGGGGCTAAAGTGGCTTCAAAAAGCTAAGGAAGAAACTGGCATGATGATTACTACTGAAGTTGCCAATGCCAATCACGTGGAGCTGGCTCTTAAACACGATGTAGATATTCTATGGATTGGAGCAAGAACAACCGTTAGTCCATTTATTGTTCAGGAAATTGCGGATGCTCTAAAAGGAACTGATAAACCTGTTCTGATTAAGAATCCTGTTAATCCAGATTTATCCCTATGGTTAGGTGCCGTTGAGCGTTTTTATACTAATGATATTAATAATTTGGGTGTAATTCATAGAGGTTTTTCTACTTATGAAAAAACACGATACAGGAATAATCCAGAATGGCAGATTGCGGTAGATTTACAGAATCGTTTTCCAGATTTACCATTAATACTAGACCCTTCTCATATTGCTGGTCGTCGTGACATAATTTTTGAATTATGTCAGACAGCCTTAGATCTAAACTACGATGGATTAATGATAGAAACACATCACGATCCTGACAATGCCTGGAGTGATGCTGCCCAACAAATTACTCCTGACGATTTAGTTAAATACACCGAGGATCTAAAAATTCGTAAAGAAGTTGGTGAGGCTACAGAATTTAAAAACAAAATAAACACGCTAAGAACTCAGATTGATGTGATTGACCATCAATTAATTGAAATGATGGGCAAACGTATGAATATAGCCGACGATATAGGACAGCTCAAAAAAGAACATAATGTTGCGGTACTACAATCTAAACGTTGGAATGAGATTTTGGGTAAAATGATTCTTCAAGGTGATGAGAAAAACTTAAGTGAGGAATTTATTCTTCGTGTATTTAAGGCCATCCACCAAGAGTCGATTAACCATCAAGAAAAGATTATTAATAATTAATCGCATTTAAACGTTAGATATACTATGTCATTTTGGGCATAGTCGAAAAATAACATGCTTTTCGGCTATGCTCAATTTTGCTATAATGGCATTTGCAACTTACTTTTCACGCTTAAAAGTGTAACGCGTCACAAAAATTCCTTGACCGTCACCTTCACCACTGTCACTTTCCACGGCACTGTTTATAAACATTAATTCCCAGCCTTCGTTAGCCATTGCAGTTAGTTTAGAACTTACAACAGCGTCATTTGCGACAATATTCTGAAAGCGAATACCAGCAATATTATAAAAGTTAAGCAATTTGGTTTCTTCAAAATCCTTGACCCTAATGTTACTACGTTTAGATTTGTTTCTTTCATCATCATCGTCTGAGCGCTCAGAAGTAAATTCTTCAAAATTACGATCTTCGTTAGACGAAATAAGCCTTGATCTTCCTAGTCCACTAGGCACAATAGATTCGACAGCGGTTATTACCTTGTATTCTGTTTGAGCGGCAGGTTCTTCATCATTAATAAAAGAGAAAGAAAAAAAGCCTGCAACCACTAATCCGGTAATGAGTAAAATTTTTTTCATGTGTTTTTTCTGATTTAAGATTATAGTTTTAAAATTAACATATTTTGGTTTAAAATCGTTTCTTTGTTGTAGTCTAATCTGATTGAATGACAGGTACAGTTTACAAATCTACAGGTAGTTGGTACACCGTTAAGAACCTAAATGGCAAATTTTACGAGTGCCGCATAAAAGGCCGATTTAGGTTGGAGGGCATTAAAAGTACCAATCCTATTGCCGTGGGCGATAAGGTTGAGTTTGAGCTAGAAACTAAAAATAATACTGAAACGGGAGTCATAAATCGCATTGAAGAACGGAAAAATTATATCGTTCGGAAATCGGTGAACCTGTCCAAGCAAACGCATATAATAGCAGCTAATATAGACCAGGTTTTTCTGTTGGTGACCATTAACAACCCACCCACATTTACGAGTTTTATAGATCGTTTTTTAGTAACAGCAGAGGCTTATGGTATTGAAACTGTTTTGCTATTCAATAAGATTGACGCTTATGACAAAGCTACATTGCTCGAAGTAAAAAACCTCACTAATCTGTACAGAAAAATTGGTTATGAATGTATTGAAATCTCAGCAAATACAGGAGAAAATATCGAGATGGTAAAGCAATTGATGGAGGGTAAAGTAAGTATGTTTGCAGGTCATTCAGGAGTGGGTAAATCTACATTGGTAAATGTCATTGAGCCATCTTTAGATTTAAAAACAAAGGCAATTTCAGATCAGCATATGCAAGGACAGCACACCACAACATTTGCCGAAATGTTCGATTTAAGTTTTGATGCTAAAATTATAGACACACCTGGTATTAAAGGGTTTGGAGTTGTGGATATGGAGAAGGAAGAAGTGGGAGATTATTTTCCGGAGTTCTTTGCATTAAAGCAAGACTGTAAATTTAACAATTGCATCCATGTCAATGAGCCCAAATGTGCTGTAAAAGAAGCTTTGGATAACGATGAATTACCTCACACTAGATACCGAAGTTATCTTCAGATCTTGGAGGGTGAAGATGAACACTATAGAACTGATAACTGGGATAGCGAATGAGAATAGTTTTGCAGAGAGTTTCTGAAGCCTCAGTTGAGATCGATAACCAAAAAGTGGCAGCTATTAAGACAGGTCTTCTGGTTTTGCTCGGAATTGAAAAAGAAGATACGCAAGATGATATCGATTGGTTGTGCAAAAAAATTGTTAATCTTAGGATTTATCCTGATGAGAAAGGTGTAATGAATGTTTCTCTAAATGATTGCAATGGTGATATTATTGTTGTTAGTCAATTTACCCTTCATGCGAGTACAAAAAAAGGTAATCGTCCGAGCTATATCAAAGCGGCTAAGCCTGATATTGCCATTCCGTTATACGAGCAGTTTATTAGTCAACTTCAAAGTGAGCTGGGTAAAACCATACAGACAGGAGAGTTTGGAGCAGATATGAACGTGCATTTGGTTAACGACGGTCCAGTAACCATTATTATAGACTCAAAAAATAGAGAGTAATGGCATCAATTTTCGGTCATGGGTTAGTGGCATACACAGCGACAAAAGTCATAGATCAAAAATCTAATAAACTTTTAATGTATTTGGCCATAGGATCTGCGATGTTGCCAGACTTAGATGTTATAGCTTTTAGATTAGGTACTGATTATCTTCACCCTTTAGGTCATCGTGGTTTTACACATTCTATTTTGTTTGCCACAGTTTGGGGAGGTTTAATTTCATTAATATTTTTTAAGGATAGAAAGTATGTTGCTTTCCTAGTTCTGTTTATATCAACTATGTCACACGGTATTCTTGATGCCATGACCACAGGAGGCGAGGGTGTTGGGTTTTTTATACCATTTGAAAATTCGAGATATTTTTTTTCATTCAGAGAAATTAGAGTATCTCCAATTGGCATCCGTAGATTTTTTTCAGAATGGGGATTAAAAGTTATATTAAGTGAATTAAAATTTATAGCAATACCATGTTTTGTGCTACTATCGGTTAACTATTTTGGCAGAAAAAGAACTGAAACTAAGCAATAAACTGCATTTGGTCGTATATTTTATTACTTTAAAAGGTAGGAAAGTACTTTGGTAATCCAATAATTGGGTGGATTAGATTTACTTTTTATATTGTAAGTCCTAATCTAAGCTTAAATTTTATGTCGAAAATTCCTTCGAGGGTTCTATGCCTGCTATTCTTATTCCAGATTTTCTCATTTGCACAAACAGACAACGATTATATTTCTTCTAAAACACCTTTTGAATTAATACCAAAAGCAAATGCCGTAGTGCGTTACGAAAAACAGGTTGTTGAAGTTTCTGCTTACAATAGGATGCATGTTACTACAAAACGAGTTGTTACAGTTTTTAATAAATATGGGGAAAGACATCATGATGCCTTTGAGCATTATAATAATAATATTAAAATTAAAGATCTCGAAGTTCGAATTTTTGATGCATCTGGCCAGGAAATAAAAAAAGTAAAATCTCGAGATTTTAATGATGAGAGCGCAGTAAGTGGCGGTACTTTGTATTCAGACTTTAGAGTAAAATATTTGGATTATACACCAGTTAACTATCCCTATACAATAGAATTTTATTCTGAAGTAGAGCAGAGGAGTACAGCCTTTGTCCCAGAATGGAATCCAATAGATAGTTACTATTTATCGGTACAACATTCAGAATATGAGTTAATCAACAACTCGGATGTCGAAATAAAAGCAAAGTCTCAAAATTTTGAAAACTTCAATGTAGAAACTAATGGAAAACACCACGTGGTGGCAAAAAATCTAAAGGCCATCAAACCTGAAGAATACAGCCCTAATATTTCTGAGATGACGCCAAGACTCAAGTTGGCCTTAACTCAATTTGATATGGAAGGTGTCGAAGGGGTAAACAACACATGGGAAGATTTCGGAAAATGGATGTATAACAATTTACTCATGGGTACGGATGAGTTGCCACAAACTGCAATTAATGACGTAAAGGCTTTGACAGAGGGAGTAGAAGATAAGTTAGAGCGTGCCAAACTGGTCTATAAGTACATGCAAGACAAAACCAGATATATTAGCGTCCAAGTTGGTATTGGAGGATGGAAACCAATGTTGGCCAATGAGGTGGACCGGTTGGGTTATGCGGATTGTAAGGGTTTAACTAATTATACAAAAGCGCTATTAGAAGCCGTGGATGTCCCTTCTTATTATACCGTAGTTTATGGAGATACCGATTTAAAAAATATAGATAAGGATTTTTCAGTAACCGAAGGCAATCATGTTATTTTGTGCTTACCAAATGAAGAAGAAAACATTTTTCTTGAATGCACGAGCCAAACAAACCCTTTCGGTTTTACTGCTGGTTTTACAGACGATAGGGATGTGCTTTTGATCACGCCAGAAGGTGGCAAAATTGTACATACCAAGTATTATTCTGAAGAGGAGAGCAAGCAACTTACGGATGCATTAATCAATTTGAATGAAAATGGTGGCTTTACTGCGGAAGTGAAAATTGAAACAACGGGTTATCAATATGGTCTGCATGAAGGCCTCGAAAATCAAAACGTTAGAGATCAAAAGATGTACTATAAGAACTATTGGGATAACATTAATAGTTTAGACATTGGCGAAATGATCCTCGAAAATGACAAAGAGAATATTGTCTATACCGAAAAAATAGCAGTTAATGCCACTAGTTATGCTTCAAAAACAGGAAATAGACTTATTCTACAGCCTAACATGTTCAATAAAATTTCTGCTGTACCTCCTCGCTACGAAAATCGGCAATCAGATTTTAAAATTACAAGAGGATTTACAGATATTGATGAGTTTATAATCAAAATACCAGAAAACATGAAGGTTGAAGCCATGAACGATAATGAATCCATAGAAACTAAATTTGGTAGTTACAGCTATAACATCGAACCATTAGAAGGAAATAAATTAAAATATTCTAGGAAGTACATTATGAAGAAGGGTAATTATGAAAAAGATGACTATATGAAATTTAGGGAATTCAACAAAAAAATTGTTAAGGCAGATAATGCCAAAATCGTCTTAATATCCATCTAACCAATCTAACAATCAATCACTTTTTAACATGAAAAATCTTTACATCACAATGTGCTTATTATTTAGCACTACCATTATTAATGCCCAAGATTACAAATTTGGTAAAGTCTCGGAAGTAGAACTTGCTGAAACAGTACACCCTTTGGACTCATCTGCAAATGCAGCTATATTGTACAAAGAAGAAACCATTAGTTTTACTTACACTAAAGAAGACGGTTTTATGCAAGAGCGCGAGGTCCATGAGAGAATTAAGATTTACAATAAAGAAGGTTATGATTGGGCTACAAAAAAAATATACTTATATAAAAGTAAGGCTGGCGCGAATGAAAAACTAAGAGGTCTTAAAGGTTATACCTACAATATCAAAGAAGGTAAAGTCGATGAGGACAAGTTGAAAAAAGATGGGATTTTTGAAGAGCAATTTAACGAGTATCTAGAGCTTACTACCCTCACCATGCCTAATATTAATGACGGATCGGTTATAGAATATACTTATAAAATTGTCTCGCCATTTCTGCAAATAGACGATTTGTACTTCCAGGCACTTATTCCAACTAACAAATTAGTCATGTCAATTGCGACTCCTCAGTATTATCAATATGACAAACAAATGAACATTCAGGCGTTTTATTATCCTAAGATTAAAGAGGGTAGGGATAATAGGACATTTACTTCAACTAATACAAATAGAGGTGAAGGTTTTACAGCTACAGGCACATCATTTTCACAATCCAAAAGTGAATATTTCGACAATACGATAAAAATCGATGAAGAAAATATTCCAGCTGTCAGAGCTGAGGCTTTTGCAGGAAACATTGATAATTATTTGTCTAAAATGAGTTTAGAGCTATCCGCTATCCTGACTCAAATTGGCACTGTTGAAAAGGCTCTGTCTTCCAATTGGGAAAAGGTCTCAAAAACTATTTATGATTATGATTCTTTTGGAGGTGAATTGTCGAGACATAATTTTTTTAAAAAAGATTTGCCTTCTGTTTTGGGTGGTGCAAGCGAACCGTTCGAAAAAACAGCAGCGCTTTTTAATTACGTAAAGAGTAAAGTAAAATGGAATGGCAACAACGGATACACAGCACAAAAAGGAATAAAAAATGCATATAAGGAAGGTGTGGGCAATGTTGGAGACATCAATTTATTATTAATAGCTATGCTTAAATCTCAAGGTATAGAAGCAAATCCCGTATTGGTAAGTACTAAAAATAATGGGATTCCACTTTTTCCAACAAGAAATGGGTTTAATTATGTGGTATGTTTGGTACAAGATGGTGAGAATGCAGTATTGCTTGACGCAACAGAACCATATTGTGCACCTAATATATTACCTGTGAGAGCCCTTAATTGGCAAGGAAGGATTGTAAAAGAAAACGGAACATCTGGTTGGATTCCACTGAGACCATCTAACATTTCTAACACATCCACAATGCTCAACGTTACACTAAACGATGATGCTTCTGCAGCAGGTAAGGTAATGCAAGGTTTAACTTCACATACTGCTTTGAATTACAGACAACGCTATACATCTATGAGTTCAGATGACCATAGAAAAGCAATTGAAAAAAATAAAGGTGCAATAGAAATAAGCGATTTGGCAATGGAAAACTCTAAACAAATTATGGAACCTTTAAAATTGTCGTATAATTATGAGTTGCCTGATGCTGTCGATGTTATCGGTGATAACATATACCTTACGCCCTTGCTTTTCATGGCAGATAAAGAGAGTCCGTTTAAATTGGATAAAAGAAATTATCCTATAGATTTTGTAACCCCATTTAATGATAAATATTTGGTGAATATTAAATTGCCAGAGAATTACGTTGTAGATTCAATGCCGCAAAGTGAAATTATAGAGTTTAATAATGGTATAGCAACATACAGTTTTATCGGAAAACAAAATGGATCTTTTCTCCAGTTTAATATCACATTAGAATTAAATAATTCTTTAATTGATCCTGCAGATTATGAAATCTTCAAGGATTTTTATGAAAAAATCATACAAAAACAAGCTGAACAGGTTGTTCTAAAAAAGAGCTAGAATGAATATTAAAAATGCCCAAAAAGAAGTAGATATATGGATTAAAGAGCATGGTGTCCGTTACTTTAACGAGCTTACCAATATGGCACAACTCACTGAAGAGGTGGGTGAAGTTGCTCGCATTATCGCACGACGTTATGGAGAACAAAGCGAAAAGGAAAGCGACAAAGACAAAGACCTGGGAGAGGAATTGGCAGATGTAATGTTTGTAGTTTTATGTCTGGCGAATCAAACAGGTATAGATTTACAGACCTCATTTGATAAAAAGATGGAAAAAAAAACAAAACGAGACCACGATAGACATCATAATAACGAGAAATTAAAGTAATTTTGTTCCCGCTTCGGCGGGAATCTTTTTTATATGAATATTACGCTTCAAAAATCAACAATCCATAAATCATCGGCAGTAGAAATAACGGGTTCAAAGAGCGAGTCTAATCGTTTACTTTTACTTCAGGCCTTATATCCAAATATTAAAATTGAAAATCTTTCAAATTCAGATGATTCAGTTTTAATGCAAAAAGCTATTAAAACGGGTAGTGACTTTATAGATATTCATCATGCTGGTACTGCGATGCGCTTTTTAACAGCTTATTTTTCAATTCAGGAAGGCAGGGAAATCACAATTACGGGTTCCTCAAGAATGAAAGAGCGTCCAATTAAAATCTTGGTTGATGCATTAAAAGCGCTAGGTGCAAAAATCGAATATTTAGAGAATGAAGGTTTTCCTCCCTTGAAAATTCAGGGTACAAAATTGGCAAAAAATAAAGTTAGTCTGGATGCAAATGTCAGCAGTCAATATATTTCAGCCTTACTTCTTATTGCTTCAAAATTAGATAACGGATTAGAAATTCAACTTAACGGAAAAATCACTTCAGTGCCATACATTAAAATGACATTGAGCTTGTTGAATGAAATAGGAATTGAAACTAATTTTAAAAAAAACACAATTATAGTTAAACCAATTATTGATAAAGTTGAACCAAAAACTTTGATCGTTGAATCCGATTGGTCATCTGCATCTTACTTTTACAGTATCGTAGCTTTAAGTGCTGTTGCAACTGAAATAACACTTTCATCCTATAAAAAAGAGAGTTTACAAGGCGATTCGGTCTTGGCTGAGATTTATAAGAATTTTGGTGTTGAAACTAATTTTGAAGACAATCAAATTAAATTAACAAAAGTTGAAAAGGACAATCTTTCAAATTTAAATTTCAAATTAAATGATGCGCCAGACATTGCACAAACTATTGCAGTTACTGCATTCGGTTTAGGTGCAGAATGTAAAATGACAGGTCTGCATACTTTGAAAATAAAGGAAACCGACCGACTTATTGCCTTAAAAACCGAATTGGAAAAATTTGGTGCACAAGTAGATATAACTGATGAGAGTTTGCACCTCAATTCATCTCAAACAATCAATAACAAAATCTCGGTCGCGACATACAATGATCACAGAATGGCAATGGCTTTTGCGCCCTTGGCTCTAAGAACAAATTTAATCATCGAAAAAGGTGATGTAGTGAGTAAATCCTATCCAGAATTTTGGGAAGATTTGAGCACAATAGGATTTCAAGTAAAATAAACGCTCATTTACTTGACAACCCCTATCTTGAGATTGTATATTTGCAACTTCTAAAAAATTAAGACATTACCTATGAAATTATCAAACTTTAGTTTTGACCTTCCAGACGAATTATTAGCTGAGCATCCCGCAGAACATAGAGACGAAGCCAGATTGATGGTTTTAAACAGAGAAAAACAAACCATAGAGCACAAGCTTTTTAAGGATGTTATCGACTATTTTGACGAAGGTGATGTAATGATTTTAAACAATACAAAAGTATTTCCGGCGCGCTTATTTGGTAATAAAGAGAAAACGGGTGCACGTATTGAAGTGTTTTTATTAAGAGAATTAAACCAAGATCAGCGTCTCTGGGATGTATTAGTAGATCCAGCACGTAAAATTAGAATTGGTAATAAGTTGTATTTTGGTGAAGATGAGACATTAGTAGCAGAAGTCATCGATAACACTACATCTAGAGGGCGTACTTTGCGTTTTTTATATGATGGTTCATACACAGACTTTAGAAGAAAACTAACAGAGCTTGGTGAAACACCACTTCCAAAATATATTAAAAGAGATGTAGAGCCAGAAGATGAAGACCGTTACCAAACTATATTTGCTAAGAATGAAGGAGCGGTAGCAGCACCAACGGCTGGTTTGCATTTTTCTAAGCATTTATTAAAACGATTGGAAATTAAAGGTGTTGAAACTGCTGAGGTAACTCTTCATGTTGGCTTAGGAACATTCAATCCTGTTGAAGTTGAAGATTTGTCTAAGCATAAAATGGATAGCGAAGAAATCGTCATCACAGAGCAAGCTGCTGCTAAAGTAAATAAAGGTATTGAAAACAAGAAGCGTGTATGTGCTGTTGGTACTACCTCTATGCGAACCATTGAGAGTTCAGTATCATCAGGTGGCAGGTTAAATGCTTTTGAGGGCTGGACCAATAAGTTTATTTTTCCACCATATGATTTTAGCATTGCTAATTGTATGATTACCAATTTTCATACACCTAAGTCAACTTTGTTGATGATGACATCTGCATTTGCTGGTCACGATTTCATGAAAAAAGCATACGAAGAAGCCGTAAAAGAAAAGTATAAATTCTATTCTTATGGTGATGCCATGCTCATTATATAATTATCGAAATATAATAAATCTTAAAGCCTCTTAATTGAGGCTTTTTTATGCAATCAATTATTATATGCTAAGACGCATCTATAAAAATTCATAGATTACAAGTCTAAGCAAATTTTAAATTTTATGCCATTACGCATAAAATCGAACTAAACAATACATTTCACTACTTTTGCATTCAATGGAAGTAAAAAAGAAAGACATACGGGCACTTACCAAAGAACAACTGCGAGAATTTTTCGTGAAACAAGGTGATAAGGCTTTTCGTGGAAATCAAGTCTATGAGTGGATATGGAAAAAAGGAGCACATGGTTTTGAGGATATGACCAATGTTTCATTGCAAACACGTCAAATGCTTCAGAATAATTTTGTGATTAATCATATAAAAGTAGATCAGATGCAACGTAGTTCTGACGGTACTATAAAAAACGCCGTTAGACTTCATGACGATTTAATAGTAGAATCCGTTTTAATCCCTACAGCAACAAGAACAACGGCTTGCGTATCTTCACAAGTAGGATGTAGTCTGGATTGTAAATTCTGTGCCACAGCTCGTTTAAAGCGTATGCGAAATCTCAATCCGGATGAAATTTACGACCAAGTAGTCGCCATTGATAACGAAAGTCGTTTATACCATAACAGACCGTTGAGCAACATCGTATTTATGGGAATGGGAGAACCGTTGATGAACTATAATAATGTATTAAAAGCCATAGAAAAAATTACATCACCCGAAGGGTTGGGAATGTCACCAAAACGTATTGTAGTGTCAACTTCAGGTGTGCCTAAGATGATTAAAAAAATGGCAGACGACGAGGTGAAATTCAAGCTTGCTGTATCGCTGCACTCAGCAATTGATGAGGTGCGTACTTCTATAATGCCTTTCAATTCAACATTTCCTTTAAAAGACTTAAGAGAGGCTTTAGAATATTGGTATGCCAAAACCAAAAATAGAATTACCTATGAATATGTAGTGTGGGAGGGTATTAATGATAGTCGTAAGGATGTGGATGCCCTAGTGGAATTCTGCAAATTTGCACCGAGCAAGGTCAATTTAATCGAGTACAATCCAATTGATGACGGCCAATTTCAACAAGCTAATCCAAAAGCATTGGATATGTATGTGAGTGTTCTTGAAGCCAATAATATTACGGTTACTGTAAGACGCAGTAGAGGAAAGGATATCGATGCCGCTTGTGGGCAGCTGGCAAATAAAGGATAAATGGTTTTAGAAGTTTATATTTGTCTTAGCATACGATTCTAGTTAGATGAAAATTACCGAACAGATTAAACAACCCATCGCATACGAGATGGAACTTTTTGAACAAAAGTTTCAGCTCGCAATGTCAAGTAAGGTCGCACTTCTCAATAGGATTACACATTACATTGTCAATAGAAAAGGCAAGCAAATGCGGCCAATGTTCGTTTTTTTGGTGGCCAAAATGATGAATAACGGCGAAGTGAGCGATCGTACTTACAGAGGGGCTTCGGTTATAGAGTTGATACATACAGCAACCTTGGTACACGATGATGTAGTAGACGATAGCAACAGACGTCGTGGATTTTTCTCCATTAATGCCCTTTGGAAAAACAAAATTGCGGTACTTATCGGAGACTATTTGCTGTCTAAAGGACTTCTGCTTTCAATAGATAACAATGACTTTGACTTGTTAAAAATTATCTCGGTTGCCGTTCGTGAAATGAGTGAGGGAGAGCTGCTTCAAATTGAAAAAGCTAGACAATTAGATATTACAGAAGATATTTATTATGATATCATCAGACAAAAAACGGCAACACTTATTGCGGCTTGTTGCAGTTTAGGTGCCGCTTCGGTAAAACCAAATTCATCAGATGTGGAGGCTATGCGGAAGTTTGGCGAACTTATTGGTATGGCATTCCAGATTAAAGATGATTTGTTTGATTATGGGGAAGAAGCTATTGGAAAACCAACAGGTATCGATATCAAAGAACAAAAGATGACGCTTCCACTCATCTATGTTCTTAACAATTGTTCTAAAAAAGAAAAATCATGGCTTATCAATTCAGTAAAAAACCATAATAAAGACAAGAAACGCGTTAAGAAAGTCATTTCTTTTGTTAAAGAAAAAGGTGGTTTAGAATATGCTGTTTCAAAAATGAAATCTTTCCAAGAAGAAGCACTCAATCTACTATCCCATTATCCTGAATCACAATACAAAGCCTCGCTTAAGCTCATGGTAGATTATGTGATTGATAGAAAAAAATAATCTTTTTTAATATTTCCCTTGAGATGACTTTAAGCGTATTTTTAGAGTAAAAATTCATAATTATTTTATTGAAAAAAAGTAACACTCTGAAAATAAAACCTTAAAAATCAGATAATTAAAAAATTTATTAATTATTTTTCTCGTTCCAGACAACCATTAGTCCAATATTTGCGTCTATATAAATAGAAGGTCAAGTGTAATTTATGCAATGAAAGTTATTCAACTTCATAAAAACGAAACAAAACTCATACAAAGAGCTGCGAAACAAAATCGTGAAGCACAACATGTGTTGTACGAGTTGCACGCGCCTAAAATGCTAAGTATTTGCAGATATTATATTAAAGACGTGCATCAGGCAGAAGAGGTGATGCTGAATGGATTTTTCAAAGTATTCAAAAATTTAAAGTCATTCCGAAGCGAAGGCAGTTTTGAAGGTTGGATAAGAAGAATCATGGTAAGAGAGGCCATTTCATATTTAAGGCAAAAAAAGCGGATTGAATTTGCAACGGAAGATGAGTATTTAGAAAAGGATTACAGCAATAATATCAAAACTAATATTGAAGTAGCGGAAATCCAGCAGCTCATCGACAGCCTTCCGGAAGGTTACAAAATGGTTTTTGTCATGTATGCGATTGAAGGTTACAAACATCAAGAAATTGCAGACCTACTAAAAATCACAGAAAGCACATCAAAGTCGCAATTATTTAAAGCACGACAAATGCTTCAGACTAAAATTAAAGAACTTAATAACACCAGTTATGGCACCAATTAAATTTGAAGAACAAATAAAAGATAAGCTCGAAAAGCGGAGCCTATCACCATCGTCCGATAGCTGGTCTAAGTTGGCCAATAGATTGGAAGCAGAAGAAAAGCCAACTAAAAACCCGTGGTTTTGGTGGTTGGGCATGGCGGCTGCAATTGTAATAATGTTTACGGTTTCATATCAGTTTTTTGGTTCAGGCGAGTCAGAATCCGGTCTGCCTATTCTTGTAGAAGAACAAAACGAAGAGAAAAAGAATTCAACTCTAAATAAAATTGAAACTATTGAATTGGCAAACGAAGCAGAACCAAAAGTTGAAATACCTCAAGAGCAAAAAACAACCGAGGAACCAGAAATAATAGAATATAAATCGACAATTCAGACTAATAAAAAGGAAAGGATACAACTAGCTTCAAATGCTGTTGAAGAAGAAAAAATGAATGAAAAAATCGAAGCTAAAAAACAATCAGTTTTAAACGAAGATGAGTTGTTAATGAGAAGAGCAGTGGCATCTGCACTAGAGGATTTAAAATCCGAAAATACTGGAGTCACAGATAGAGAAATAGACTCATTATTAAAACTGGCAAGTCAAGAGCTTTTAATGGATAAGCAACTCAAAGAATCTGCACAATCAGTAAATGCTGAAGCACTGTTGCAAAGTGTAGAGGATGAAATGGGCCAATCATTTAGAAGTCGAGTTTTTGATGCCTTAAAGACAAGTTTTGAGACGGTAAAAACTGCAGTTGCTGAGCGGAATAATTAAAATCTCTTGAAAACGGGATCTCATAAAAGAGAAGATACAATGTCACACTAAGCGCGGTCACTGAGGTACCCGAAGTATGGTAACTGAGGCTCTCAAAGCGGCATTTTAATAGAATTAGATAAAATTTTCATCAATAATCATTAATCAAAAAACGAACAATTATGAACACAATTACAAGAATCGCAGTGTTTCTAATGATTTCATTAGTTACTGTAAATGTACAAGGACAGGAAAAGAAAATAGATTCTACCTCGGTAGCGGAAATCAGCTATGAAATTGAAATCCTTCAAAAAGAAAAACAGAAAATCGAAGCCGAGGAACGGGAAGCACTGAAAAAAGAAATTAGTGCGATAAACAGAAGGTTGGATCAAAAAGAGATTACTGCTGCCCAAGCAGAAGAACTTAAAAAAGAAGCAGCAAAAAAGAGAGCAGCAAATATTGAAAACCGATTAGCAATAATTGATAACAAGATTGCTTTATTGGTTAGAAATAAGGATAATAAGGTTGGAAATAACAACTACGGAGATTCTTTTGTTATTAGAATTGGGGGAAGTGAAGATCACAGCGATAGTTTTATTTATTTAGGAAAACGGTCTGATGACAAACCTAGAATTTATGACAGGCGTACCACAACCGATGTTGTCTTTGCAATTGGTTTTAATAATACCTTAATTGACGGTCAATCAATAGATGATTCCCCATATAAATTAGGTGGTTCAGGATTTGTAGAACTCGGATATGCTTGGAAGACAAGGGTTTTTGATAACTCTAATTTCTTACGTTTAAAGTATGGATTTTCAATACACTGGAATAAGTTGGATATAAAAGACAACAACTATTTTGTGAACAACGATGGAGATATAACCCTTGAGGAATTTCCACTGGATCTAAAAAAAGCAAAATTCAGAACAACTAATTTAGTGTTTCCGCTTCATTTTGAATTTGGGCCTTCAGAAAAAATTGAACGTGATACTTATTTCAGATATTCGACACGTAAAAAGTTTAAAATGGGTCTTGGTGGCTATGCTGGCATTAATTTGGCGCACAGACAAAAACTAAAATATTCTGAAGATGGTAATCGTGAAAAAGATAAGCAGCGTGGAGGTTTTAACGTCAACGAATTTATATATGGTCTTAGTGGTTATGTGGCTTTTGGAGACACAGCTGTTTATGTGAAATACGATCTTAATCCTTTGTTTAAGGACCAAGCAATTGAACAAAACACCATTTCCGTAGGTTTGAGATTTGATATGGACTAACCAACCAATATTTTCAGTGTTAATTGGCCTTAGCTTTTTTAGCTAAGGCTTTTTATTTTTTTATATTTCAGCAAATTAAATTTTACCTTAATTTTACAGACTTGTCATTCCTGCAAAGACAGGAATCCATTATGTTGTCAAATTCATTAAAAAATTTCTGCCTTCGTAGGAAATAGTATGATCACACAGAACACCATAGCCAAAGTTTTTGAAACCTCTCGAGTAGAAGAGGTCATCGGTGATTTTGTGCAGCTAAAAAAATCAGGAAGTAATTTTAAGGGCTTGAGTCCATTTACGGATGAGCGTTCACCAAGTTTTATGGTGAGTCCTGTAAAACAAATTTGGAAAGACTTTTCAAGTGGTAAAGGTGGTAATGCCGTCAGTTTTTTAATGGAGCATGAACATTTTACTTATCCAGAAGCTATAAAATATCTCGCCAAAAAGTACAATATTGAAATTGAAGAAACAGAAAGAAGCGATGAGGAAAAGGAGCAGGCGAACGAACGCGAAAGTCTCTACTTAGTCAGTGAATATGCAAATGAGTATTTTCAAAAAATACTTCATAAAACAGACCAAGGTAAATCGATTGGTCTGAGCTACTTTAAGGAGCGAGGTTTTACAGAGGAAACTATTGAAAAGTTTCAATTGGGATATGCACTAGACGAGTGGCAGGCCTTTACAGATGAGGCATTAGGCAAAGGCTATAAGTTGGAGTTTTTGGAGAAAACAGGTCTCACAATTGTTAAAGGAGAGAAGCGTTTTGATAGATTCAAGGGTCGCGTTATGTTTCCTATTCATAGTATGAGCGGAAGGATATTAGGCTTTGGAGGAAGAATTCTTGTAAACGATAAAAAAGCGGCAAAATATCTTAATTCACCTGAAAGTGAAATCTATCACAAAAGCAAGATTTTATACGGTTTGTATTTTGCCAAGCAAACTATAGCAAAGGAAGATAATTGTTTTTTGGTTGAAGGTTACACGGATGTTATTCAATTTTACCAAACTGGTATCGAAAATGTAGTGTCTTCTTCGGGTACGGCATTGACTCCAGATCAAATTCGTCTAATAAATAGGTTAACAAATAACATAACGGTTCTTTTTGATGGTGATGCAGCTGGGATTAGGGCGTCCATTAGAGGTATTGATTTAATATTGGAACAGGGAATGAATGTGAGAGTTTGTATGTTTCCTGATGGTGAAGATCCTGATAGTTTTGCCAAATCTAACTCTTTAACGGAACTTAAGGATTATCTTGAGGAAAATGCCATGGATTTCATCCAGTTTAAAGCATCTTTATTAGTAAAAGAAGCTTCTAATGATCCAATTAAGAAGGCTGAGACTATAAGGGAAATTGTAAACAGTATTTCCAAAATTCCAGATCAGATTAAGCGTGAGGTATATGTTCAAGAATGCGCACGGATCATGGATATTAGCGAAAATGTTCTTTTTAATACTTTGGCGCAAATCAATAAAAAAGATGCACTAGAAGCCAATAAACAGTTCAAACAAGAGCAAAAAGCATTTGAAGTTGTAAAAAACGAACAACCAAAACGGAAAATTGATGTTCAATATGAATTGGAACGTAAAATCATTGAAATTTTAATGCTTTACGGAGATAGGAAAGAGCAATTTGAAGATTTAATTTTGAAAGAAGACGAAGCTTCGGGCGATTTACTTTTAGAGCCAACCGTCCACGAAACCCGTGTTTTTGAAAAAATATATTTAGATCTCCAAGAAGACGAAATGCAATTTTCCAATGAAAAATTTAAAGCTCTTTATTATAGCATCATTGACAGGTTAAATCAAGATGAAAATTTTTCTACTAAAGATTTTATAAATCAATTAGACCAAGAGTCGGCTAGTATGGTTACTGGTATTTTAATGGAAGATGAAAAATACCGATTGCACGATTGGCAACGCAATCAGATCATACCCAAACAAAAGGAACATACAATTTCGCAGTTGGTAAGTCAGACTATCTTGAGTTTGAGATGTAATTTAATAGATAAAAAAGTGGCAGAATATAAAAATGATACGCTGCGGGAAGAATCAGATTCTAGAACTATAATAGAAGATGTAAAAGACTACGTAGGTCTCAAAATGCTACTATCTCGTAAATTAGGTAAAGTTATTGGCGGTTAATTTAATTATGCCGTAAGGTTGTGGTGTTTGGCTTGATGAATCAAGTCCACAATATTATTTACATTCAGTTTTTTAAACAATCTGGCCTTATAGGTGCTAACTGTTTTTTCGTTGATGTCTAATTCTTCAGCAATTTCTTTGTTTTTTCTTCCGATGGAAAGTAGCTTTAAAACTTCGACCTCTCGGGTAGAAAGCTTTTTGAATAATCGACTTCTACTTTTACGCGTATCTTCATATCTCAAATGCTTATCCATTTTGTCGCTAAGAGATACGTCTCCACCATGAATCTTGCGTACTGCTGTCTCAATTGCTTCAGTACTAGCAGCCTTATTTAGATATCCGGAAGCACCAGCTTTTAACGTGCTTATAGCATAAATTTCCTCAGGTTGATGACTAAACATGAGTACGTTGATGGATTGATTTTCTTTCTTTATGGCACGTAAAGCCGTAATTCCATTGAGTTCGGGTAGATCTACTTCAGAGATAATTACATCGACTTTATTTTGTCTGATAAAATCAAATATTTCTATTCCACTGCCCAGTGTGCCGACGACTTTGAAATCTGGCTTACTATTAAGAAAAAGTTCTAGGCCAGTTCTCACAATAGGATGATTGTCCACAATCAGAATTTGTATCATGATAAATGGTTTTTTTTGGTTTGTTAGTTCAGTAAAAAAATAAGCAAACGCTATCTAGGGGAGATTTGTTAAACAAAAATAACGAAATTCTAACATAACTAAATATTTATTCGATAAAATGCAACATTTATTTTAATTTGTTGGGAATTTCGCAAATTGGTATTGGAATCATCTTGTGTTTGTTTGATGAGTTGTAGCGCATAAATATTTCAAAAACTTCACGTTTTCTGCCCTTAAAGTCATCAGCTGATTTTCCTTCGTCTTTCATTTGCATTGCCCATTCCAGTTCAGGATACGAGGCTCCTATCTGATCTTCGTCACTTCTCGCATCACCAAATAGCCCATCACTTGGTGCCGCTTTCATAATCGAATCAGGCACCTCGAGATTCTGGCCTATTTCATAAACTTCAGACTTTAACAAATCTGCAATTGGACTTAAATCCACACCTCCATCACCATATTTGGTGTAAAAGCCAACACCAAAGTCTTCCACTTTGTTACCTGTTCCCGCAACCAATAGACCTTTGAGACCTGCATGATAGTATAGTGTTGTCATTCTTAGTCTTGCTCTTGTGTTAGCAAGTGCCATATCCACTGTGGTTTGTTTTCCTTCTAAACTGACTTCGGTTTTAAATTCTTCAAAAACTGGGGTTAAATCTACACGACTGTCTGACACGTTTGGGAAACGTTTTTTAAGATTAGTAATGTGTTCTTGTGCTCTAGTAACGTGACTTGCCGCCTGATGAATCGGCATTTCCAAGCATAGCAAATCCAATCCGGTTTTTGCACAAAGGGTTGAGGTTACTGCCGAATCAATTCCTCCAGATATACCAATCACAAAACCGTTGACTTTGGCATTAGTGGCATATTCTTTTAACCAATTTACAATATGATTTACAACCTTTTCTGTTTGCATAATTTTTGATCATTTAACACAAAGAAGTGTACCTTTGCATAACAAAAATAACGGAAAGCAGTTAACATTAAAAATGTTTTGTTGTAAGCCTATGAGAATTTATTTTATTTTATTATTTGGGTTGTGTTTACTCTCTTGTGATAATGACTCAAAACTTGCGGAAGAAATTAGTGCGATTGATGTCGATTTTAACATTGAGCGCTTTGATACTGCTTTTATGGAAGCGAATCCGGAGGATTTACAAGATTTAAAAAACCAATTTCCGTTTTTGTTTTCTAAACGTGTGCCAGATTCAGTTGTAATAGCAAAAATGAACGATACGCTTCAGGTTGAATTGCTAAATGAAGTGAAATCTAAATTTACTAATCTAAATGAAACAAAAGATCATTTGGAAAGCTTATTTCAACACCTCAAGTATTACGAGAAGACTTTTGAAGCACCGAGGGTAGTAACATTGACCAATGATGTGGATTATAGAAACAGTGTCATTGTGAACGATTCTTTGGTTTTAATTGCTTTGGATAACTATTTGGGAAGTGAACATAAATTCTACCAAAGTTTCCCAAAATATATCACGGAAAATATGACGAAGCAACAGATCATCGCAGATGTCGCAGAGGGTTATGCTAATCAATACGCTTATCAAACTAACAGAAAGACCTTGTTGGATGAAATGGTCTATTTTGGCAAATTGCTCTATTTTAAAGATGTCATGACACCATTTTTATCTGATACAGAAAAAATAGGTTATACCAAAAAACAGTTAGAATGGGCTAAAGCCAATGAAAGTTCAATTTGGAGCTATTTTATAGAGAAAGAACTATTGTACAGCTCAGATAATAAATTGTCGGCACGCTTTATTGCTAATGCACCATTTTCTAAATTCTATTTGGAAAAGATAGATAATGAATCGCCTGGACGATTAGGCCAATATTTAGGTTGGCAAATTGTGAGAGCTTATGCTATAAATTCAGGTAAGGATATCATGGAAATTATGCAAACTGAACCCGAATTTCTTTTTAATAAATCAAAATATAAACCGAGAAAATAATGTCCAAAACCATAACATCTAAAATTGAACTGAATGTAGAACTCGACGAAAACCGAGTGCCAGAGAAACTAAAATGGTCTGCCCAAGATGGCGGCATTGACAATGAAGAAGCTAAAGCATTAATGTTATCTGTATGGGACAGCAATGCTCAAGAAACCTTAAAGATTGATCTTTGGACTAAAGATATGCCGGTTGATGAAATGAAACTTTTCTTTCATCAGACTTTGGTCACTATGAGCGATACATTTTTAAGGGCTACTCAAGACGAAAAAATGACCGCAACTATGAAAGATTTTTGCGATTATTTTGCCGAGAAGTTAGAACTTAAAAAACAGTAAATTATAATGCTCTTGAATGTTTGGTCGATTCAAAATAAGGGTAGGAATTGAAACTTTCATCTGAATCTCTCGAAGTTCTGAAATCTTTGTTTATACGTTTAAATTTCAAGAAACTTCTGGTGTCATAAACCTCCAATATCGTAAGCTCATTAAATTTTCCGTTTTTTGATTTGAGGTCCAATTGGTGCTGCTCTATAAGTCTTTCAACATTTTTTATATCAGCAAATTTAGTCACTTTGCGTGAACTATGACCATTGTTAATCATGTTGATTACCCAATAAGCAGTTCGTATTTTTTCAGGGGTTTTTTCTGTTCTACCTTTATCAACAAATGTGGTAGATAATTCATCTTTGTTTTCGTTTGTCAGTATGCTGTTTTTAGTATCGAGAATCTCATTCTCTTTAATCAGGTCGTCACTCTCTAAAGTTTGCGTTTCATCATTTTTATTCTGAGCTGTTTTTGCAATTAATGGCACAACATCAAGATTTACGAAATTTCTAGATTCATTTAATTTTGCCAACGCCGGTGTCGTTTTAATGATATCATGACGTAGTAGCGTTATAATAACATGTTTGTCCCTAAGTTTTACTTCAGTAACAAATCTACCCACAGGTACTTTGTTTAAAGGAATTATAGTGGAATTTTTTTGAACGATGAAGCTTTGTTGAAAATCACTATTAAAGATATTTACTTTATCGATCTTTCTTTCTCCTTCTAAAATTAAGCTGTCGCCTGAAATATTGAGCCGGTGCTTTAATTCATTGGCATCAATATTAACGTTTTGGATTAATGTAGATTTTTGACCATAAACAAGTGAGGTCAATAGCAGGATTGCTATAGTATACAGTAGTTTCATAAGTAGGTTTTTTTTGTTTTTGGGAAACAATTAAATAACGACATTCCTAATAGGATATGTAGCTATTTAAAATCAAAATTAAGGGCAAAGATTTTGTCATAACCAAGATTTAGATACAATGCTAAATTATTCGGTTAATAGGTAAGGTGTTTCGACAAAAAACCAAAATTAGGTGCCAAGGTGGAACGTCTGAATTCTTAAATTGTTTATTGTGATGGTTTCGGTTTGTCTTATTTTATTTTAAAATTGTCTTGATGTTGTATCAATATTATGGGGTGGGAAAGAGTTCAGTAACTTACTGTGAGAATCACTGGTTAACTTTGAATCCTGAATGTCTCTAGTTTTAAAGATATTTTTTTCTTCAAAATGGATGGTTTAATTTTATTAAATTAGCCTATGTGAAAAATACTATTTGGCGTTATTATTACACTGATTATTCTTTTTACCTTCAAATACTGTGGAGATAAAAACGAAGATAAAATTGAGCTCAAGGAGCATTCAGCGCTCATTCAAGAGCAAGTTAAAAATGTTGGTAAACTAATTGTGACCGAAGGCCATTTTAGTGAAGTTTTCAGCTATAAAAACTCAAAGGCGTTATTCGGGAATTTTATTGAAGTTGAAAAGAAAGCTTTAGTGGTCGTAAATGCTGATGTCACTGTGGCTTATGACTTAAGTAAAATTGAATATGAAATTGATGAAACTACCAAAACATTACGAATTTTAAGCATTCCTAAAGAAGAAATAAAAGTCAGTCCAGACTTGGAATATTACGATGTACAGGCAGATTATTTAAACCAGTTTGAAGCCAAGGATTATAACGATATTAAGAATACGGTTAAAAAACAACTGATGAAAAAAATTGAAGCATCAGATCTAAAATCCAACGCGGAAAATAGATTGATTAGCGAACTATCAAAATTCTTTATTCTAACCAATTCCTTAGGTTGGACCTTAGAATACAACCAAGCACCAGTTGAAAGTCTTGAAGGGCTTCAAAATATCGGGATTTTAAAAGATTGACAAATGATTAGAGTTTCTTCTTCACGCTAACCCATCCTCCACCGTTAATAGCATTAATATTATTAAGATTCAAAAATTTTGAAGCTTTAGCAGAACGTACTCCGCTAGCGCAACAGGCTATAACGGGTTTATTTAATTGTTTAACTTCATCAACACGATTATTTAATTCGCCCAATGGTATATGTATCGAGTTTTCTATATGTCCTGCATCCCATTCCCGTTGACTTCTCACATCTAAAATAACTGCTCCATTCTCAATATATTCTTCAACTTTTCGCTTCTTAGTACCAAATAGATATTCCAAAAATCCCATAGTTTCTTTTTGGTTAAATTTACAAATTACAATTTGAAAACGATAGTGAATTTTATATTCCCTTTCCTCAGGAAAGGGTTAGGGATAGGATGAAAAAGGTAACCAGAAAAGAGGAAATTATTAAGACTGCCGCCAAACTTTTTAAAGAAAAAGGCTACAGTGCTGTAACTATGAGGGATTTAGCTTCGGCAATGGGTATCAAAGCAGCGAGTCTTTACAATCATATCAATTCAAAACAAGATATTCTCAAAGCTATTATAATTGAAGTTGCGGAAGATTTTACCCATGGAATGAGGGCGATTATAGCTTCGGAACAGTCTAACATTTCAAAACTTAAAAAAGTTGTAGAACTTCACGTCAGCATATCATCTAATAATACCAATGGAATAGCAGCGTTAAATAACGATTGGATGCATCTCGAAGATCAACTAGAGTATTATTTGAAGCTTAGAAATGAATATGAAGCCAATTTTCTATCCATAATAGAACAAGGAATTTCAGCAAATGAAATAAAAAATAGTAATCCTGAAATTATTATGTTTTCCATGCTTTCAACGTTGCGTTCACTTTACTTGTGGATTCCTAAAAAGGATACACTTAATTCAAATGAACTAGCCAACGGCCTAAGTGAGATTCTCATTGAGGGAATTAACATCTAATTAAGAATATTATTTTGTATATTTGCTACACAAACTAACAAGTGTTAGTTTGTTCAGTAAGATTAAGTTAAATCAGATAACAATTCTCTTTCTTTAGGAAAGGGTTAGGGATAGGAATGGCAGAATTTCACAAGTTAAAAATTGCAGATTTATATAAGGAGACCGATGACACTTCTGTAATTGAATTTGAAATTCCTCCGGCATTAAGAGAGGAATTCAAATTTCGTCAAGGTCAGCACTTAACGCTTAAGGCAGATATCAATGGTGAAGACGTGCGTCGATCATATTCATTATGCTCAAGTCCTATTGAGAATAAATTGAAAGTTGCTGTAAAACTGATTCCTGGAGGCAAATTTTCAACTTTCGTTAATGAAGAGCTGGAAGCTGGTGACACCATAGAGGTTATGACACCAAGTGGTACATTTGGTGTAGAAGTTAGTTCAGAAAAATCAAAGAATTATCTCTTTTTTGCAGCAGGAAGTGGTATAACGCCAGTGTTATCAATGATAAAATCGCATTTAGCACAAGAGCCAAATTCAACTTGCAAGTTGTTTTATGTGAATAAAACAGCAAAATCCATTATCTTTAAAGAAGAATTGGAGCAGTTGAGAAACAGGTATTTCGGAAGACTTGAGATTTATTATTTTCTCACTAAGGAACGACGTGATATTGATTTGTTCAATGGGCGATTTGATGATGAAAAGATGAAACTGCTCACCAACACGTTCATTGATATTCCGGACACGAGCGAAGTCTTTCTATGCGGTCCCGAGCAAATGGTAGAATATGTAAGTAACTATTTGGTCGAAGCAGGATTACCAAAAGAATTGGTTCATTTTGAGCTGTTCGTAAAAGGACTTTCGGATGAAGATATTAAAAGAGCAGAAAGGTTAGCGCAGCAAAATGTTGAAGGTACAGAAGTCACCATTGTAGATGGAGGAAAGGAGTTCGCCTTTACAATGACAAAGGATTTCGATAACATTCTCGACGCTGCTTTAAACGCAGGAGCAGATTTGCCTTTCGCCTGTAAAGGTGGCGTTTGCAGTACTTGTAAATGCGAAGTAAAAGAAGGAAGCGTAGAAATGAAAATAAACTACGCCTTGGATGAAAAAGAAGTAGGTCAAAACTTGGTATTAAGCTGTCAGGCCGTACCAACAACCGATAAAGTGGTTGTGGATTTTGATGTTTAATTGTAATGATTTGTCATTCCTGCGTAGGCAGGAATCCATAATAAATCAAAAAATATAAGTATCAGTTCCCTGTCCTTTGGAAAGGGTTAGGGATAGGAAAAAAATTAAAGTTCAACACGCTAAAGGCTAAAAGCCAATAGCTAAAAGCTAAAAATTATGAGTGAAGAACAAATAAAAAATTTAGAAGAACAGTTCGAAGCACGTATAGCACGTGACGAAAAAATCGAACCTAAAGATTGGATGCCAGAAAAGTATCGCCAAACGCATATTCGTCAAATGTCCCAACACGCGCATTCCGAAATTGTAGGTATGCTTCCAGAAGGTAATTGGATCACAAGAGCACCGTCGTTAAGACGAAAAGTGGCTTTGCTGGCCAAGGTTCAAGATGAAGCCGGTCATGGCTTATACTTATACTCTGCAACTGAAACTCTAGGGATTTCCAGAGATGAAATGTATGAGCAACTACATACAGGCAAAGCAAAATACTCTTCAATATTCAATTACCCAACAGTTACTTGGGCAGATATGGGAGCTATAGGTTGGTTAGTAGATGGTGCAGCAATTATCAATCAAGTACCATTATGTAATACATCTTACGGACCCTATGCACGTGCGATGATTCGTGTATGTAAAGAAGAAAGTTTTCACCAACGTCAAGGTTATGAAATCATGATAAAGTTGGCTAATGGAACTCCAGAGCAAAAAGAAATGGCTCAGGATGCATTGAACCGTTGGTGGTGGCCAAGTCTTATGATGTTAGGTCCAACAGATGCAGAATCTATCCATACGGAGCAATCCATGAAATGGAAATTAAAGCGAAAATCCAACGATGACTTACGTCAACAGTTCATTGACCAAACAGTACCACAAGCAGATTTAATCGGACTTACGATTCCAGATCCAGACTTAAAATGGAATGAAGAACGCGGTAGTTACGATTTTGGTGAAATTGATTGGGACGAATTCTGGCAAGTTGTCAAGGGTCATGGTCCTATGAACAAAGAACGTATGAAAGCAAGAGTCGGTGCTTGGGAAGAAGGTGAATGGGTCAGAGATGCAGCAATGGCTCATGCCGAAAAGAAACAAAACAGAAAAGAAAAAGAAGCGGTTTAATTATCCAGCAAGGTTTTTAAAACCTTGTAGGTATTTAGCAATAAATATTATGTCAACAAAAAACTGGCCCCTTTGGGAAATCTTCATAAGAAGTAAAAACGGATTAGAGCACAGGCACTCAGGAAGCCTTCACGCTGCTGATGCAGAAATGGCATTGGAAAATGCAAGAGATGTTTACACAAGACGTAATGAGGGTGTAAGTATTTGGGTTGTAGAATCCAAAAACATAACAGCTTCAAACCCTGAGAATAATGGTGAAATGTTTGAGCCAGCTCAGGACAAAGTCTATAGGCATCCCACATTTTACGATTTGCCAGATGAGGTGAAGCACATGTAACAAATCTATGGTTTGTCATCCTGAACTCGTTTCAGGATCTCATAATAATGAATTATTTAAAATGTAACGAAATGTCATGCTGAGCTTTTCCGCACTGAGCGCAGTCGAAGAGTCGAAGCATCTCAATTCAATAAGAAATGAAAAACAAAAACCTATACAACTATATACTCGGAATCGCAGATAACTCTTTAATCCTGGGACAAAGATTGGGAGAACTCTGTGGCCATGGTCCAACGTTGGAAACTGATATCGCTTGTACCAATGTTTCTTTGGACCTATTCGGTCAAGTGCGAAGCTACTTTCAATATGCGGCTAAAATAGCGGATGACGGGAGAACTGAAGACGATATTGCCATGCTCCGTAAAGAGCGAGAATATCTAAATGTATTGTTGGTGGAACAGCCAAATACGAATTTCGCATATACTATTGGACGTCAGTTTCTATTCGATGTATATCATTTGGCATTTCTTACAGAATTAGAAAAAAGCAAGGATTTAACGCTTTCTGCCATTGCGAAAAAAAGCATCAAAGAAGTACGTTACCATGAGCGATTTTCTTCAGACTGGGTAAAGCGCTTAGGAGATGGAACTGAAGAAAGCAAAACAAAAATGCAAGAAGCCATAAACGATTTGTGGACTTATACTGATGAATTATTTCATCAAACTGAAGCCGATAAAGCGATGGTTAAGGAAGGTATAGGTGTTGATGTTACTAAGTTAAAGGAAGATTATTACGAGAATGTTAGTGAACTTTTAGAAGAATCAACATTAGAAGTGCCAGAATCAAAATACTTCCAAAAAGGAGGGAAAAAAGGCATTCATACAGAGCACATGGGATATTTATTAGCGGAACTGCAATACATGCAACGCGCTTATCCTAATATGGAATGGTAACAAATTTCTGCGAAAGCAAGAATCTCATAAACTGAACCAATCCGTCACCTCGAGCGTAGTCGAGAGGTCTCAAAATTATGACAACAACAGAACAAAACATAGACAAGAAACTAATTCCAATTTTGGGAGGTGTTTCAGATCCAGAAATCCCTGTCCTTTCAATCATGGACATGGGAGTTGTACGTTCTGCAGTCATAGAAAATAATACGGTAAAAGTCGAAATTACACCAACTTACAGTGGCTGTCCAGCAATGGATGTCATTGGAGATGATATAAAAAAAGCATTAAAAGAAGCAGGTTATAATTCAGAAATTGAATTAATCTTACATCCAGCTTGGACGACTGATTGGATAACACCGAGAGGGAGAAAAGCATTAGAAGATTACGGCATAGCGGCACCTTTAGGCGCGGAAGCAGATAAAGATGTTTTACTAAACGGAAAACGAATCGTAAAATGTACCAATTGTGGTTCGCAAAACACGCGATTGGTAAGTCAGTTTGGCTCAACAGCATGCAAAGCACAGTTTCAATGTGACGATTGTCAAGAGCCTTTCGATTATTTTAAATGTTTAAAATAAGAGTTGTCGTCATGCTGAACTTGTTTCAGTATCTCATAAGGTTTGTCATTCCACACTGTTCCACTGAGCTTGTCGAAGTGTGATGTGAATCCACAATAAAAAAATAAATATGACAGAAAGTATAAAACTAAAAATAGAAAACAAAGTAGCCTACATCACGCTCAACAGACCTGAAGTATTCAATGGTTTCAACCGCGAAATGGCATTAACTCTTCAGGATATCCTAGATGATTGTGAGCGAAATTCTGAAGTGAGAGCAATTGTACTTACTGGAAGCGGAAAAGCATTTTGCGCAGGTCAAGATTTAAAAGAAGTCACTTCGCCAGAACTAAACCCAGGGTTCAAAAAAATATTAGAAGAACATTATAACCCAATAATCACACGAATCAGAAATATTAAAAAACCGATTGTTGGAGCCATAAATGGAGTAGCAGCAGGTGCTGGAGCAAATATTGCACTGGCTTGCGATATTGTAGTGGCACATGAAAAAGTGAGCTTTATTCAAGCTTTTAGTTTAATAGGACTAATTCCTGATAGCGCAGGAACATTCTTTTTGCCACGATTAATTGGTTTCCAAAAAGCTTTAGCTTTAGCGATGTTAGGAGATAAAATTTCAGCGGAAGAGGCAGAGAAAATGGGAATGATTTATAAGTGCGTTTCAACAGATGAGTTCGAAGCAACAATCAATGGCTTGGCACAGAAACTAGCAAATATGCCAACAAAAGCATTGGGTATGATTAAGGAATTGTTCAATAAATCAATGACAAATGATTTGGACGCTCAACTGGCTTTAGAGTCTAAATTACAGATCGAAGCTGCAAGCAGTAACGACTACGCAGAGGGCGTTGCCGCATTTATAGAAAAGCGTAAGCCAAATTTTAAAGGAAATTAAAAAAAGGTTAATCGAAAGATTGTCCCCTCGAGGGGACGTTAGGGGTGTAAAGAATTGAAAAATAAAATAATTCCATATAATCCAAAACTAAAAGAGCTTGCAAGAGAGCTAAGAAAAAATAGCACCTTAGCTGAGGTTTTATTATGGAAAAACATAAAAAATAGAACCTTAGGAGTTCAGTTTCACAGGCAAGTGCCTATGCTGGATTATATCGTTGACTTTTATTGTCATGAATTAATGCTAGCCATTGAAATAGATGGTAATTCACATGCATTTAGATATTTTGAAGATGCTAATAGACAGAATAAATTAGAAAATCAAGGAGTGAAGTTTGTTAGGTTTTCTGATAGCGATGTCAAGAATAATATATTCAGTGTTTGTATGACTCTTGAAGAAAAAGTGACATCTTTGATAACACCCCTAAAGTCCCCTCAAGGGGACAATTTGAAACAAACCCTCATAAAAGTTCACGAAAGGATAAAACCATACATTCACAAAACACCTGTACTTACATCACAATTGTTAAATGAAAAAGCAGGATGCAACTTATTCTTTAAATGTGAAAACTTCCAAAAAATGGGTGCCTTTAAAATGAGAGGTGCAACCAATGCTATATTATCGCTATCAGAAGGTGAAAGACAAAAAGGAGTGGTAACACATTCTTCAGGTAATTTTGCACAAGCAGTTTCGTTGGCGGCAAAAAAAATGAATGTAAAGGCGAATATTGTAATGCCAGAAAATGCACCACAGGTTAAGAAAAATGCAGTTAAAACTTACGGTGGAAATATAATTGAGTGCGAATCCACAGCCAAAGCAAGAGAAAAAAAAGCTAACGAGGTTAAGGAGGAACTGGGTGCATCATTTTTACATCCATCCAACCAGATTGAAGTAATTTACGGCAATGCAACTGCAGCAATGGAACTACTGGAAGAACAGCCGGATTTAGATGTGATACTAACGCCTGTTGGAGGTGGAGGTCTCATTGCCGGAACTGCTTTAGCGGCACATTTTTTTTCGAATAAATGTAAAGTTATAGGTGGAGAGCCAATGGAAGCAGATGATGCTTATCGCTCATTAATTTCAGGTAAAATTGAAACAAACGATACGGCAGATACAGTTGCTGATGGCTTACGAACCAATTTGGGCGATAGAAATTTTCCAATCATTCAAAAACACGTTGAGAAGATTATTCGTGTTGAAGAATACGAAATTATCGAAGCTATGCAGCTCATTTGGGAACGCATGAAAATCATCATTGAACCATCGTGTGCAGTACCTTTTGCAGCAGTACTAAAGAATAAAGAAGAATTTAAAAATAAAAATGTCGGAATTATTTTATCTGGCGGAAATGTTGATATAACAAATCTACCTTTTTGATTATTTGAAGGATTGTCCCCTTGAGGGGACTTTAGGGGTGTTTTCAAAATGAAAAATAAAAACATGAACATAGGAATTATAGGAAGTGGAACAATGGGAAGTGGCATCGCACAAGTAGCCGCAACTGCTAATTGTAAAGTAAAATTATACGATACCAATCAAGCTGCTTTAGATAAAGCCAAAGCATCACTTGAAAAAATCCTAAATCGATTAATTGAAAAAGGCCGAATTGATTCTGACGAAAAAAACAGAATTCAAGGAAACATTAGCTATGTAGATAATTTGAAAGATTTATCTGATTCAAATTTAACTATCGAAGCCATTATAGAAAACCTTGATATCAAACAAAAAGTTTTTTCAGAATTAGAGGGTTATGTTTCTGCCGATTGTATCATAGCTTCAAATACTTCAAGTTTGTCTATTGCTTCTATAGCTGCCTCATTAAAAAAACCAGAGCGTTGCATCGGAATTCACTTTTTTAACCCAGCACCATTAATGAAATTGGTTGAGGTGATTCCTGCGATTCAAACTTCAAAAGACGTTTTGGAAAAATCAATTCAAACAATTAAGGATTGGAAAAAAACTGTAGCAGTTGCAAAAGACACACCTGGTTTTATTGTCAACAGAGTCGCTAGACCGTTTTATGGAGAATCATTAAGAATCTATGAAGAAGGCATAGCCGATTTTGCAACCATCGATTGGAGTTTAAAAACTATTGGTGGTTTCAGAATGGGACCATTTGAGCTTATGGATTTTATAGGAAATGACGTTAATTATATTGTTACTGAAACCGTATTTACCGCATTTTATTTCGACCCAAGATACAAGCCAGCATTTACGCAGAAACGTTTTGCAGAAGCTGGTTATTTAGGTAGAAAATCAGGAAAAGGCTATTACGATTATTCGGAAGGAGCAACGAAACCTAATCCAAAAGAGGATAAAGCACTAGCGGAAAAAATATTTAATAGAGTTATAGTAATGCTTATCAACGAGGCTGCAGATGCTTTGTTTTTAAATATTGCTTCAGCAGAAGATATTGATAATGCCATGACCAAAGGTGTGAATTATCCTAAAGGTTTATTGGCTTGGGCAGACGAGATAGGAATCGATAAATGTGTTGATGCATTAGACCGATTATATAACGAATACCACGAAGATAGATACCGTTGTAGTCCGCTGTTGCGAAAAATGAATAGAGAGAATAGAACGTTTTTTAATTAGAGCGTCATTCCTAACGAAGTGAAGGAATTTCTTAAAAAGATTGCCACGTTCTTTGTCCTCGCAATGACATATAAATATAAACTGAACAAATTCCCTTTCTTTTGGAAAGGGTTAGGGATAGGAATGAAAGGAAAAGATATACCACACAAAATGCTTAGCCAAGACGCCTACAGCCAATGGCTAGGAATTGAAATTTTAGAATGTGAAATTGGCAGATGCAAGGTAGCAATGACCGTTAGAAAGGATATGCTAAACAGCATGAACAAAGCACATGGCGGAATAAGCTATTCATTAGCAGATACAGCATTCGGATTTACGGCCAATACACACGGCAACTATGCAGTTTCAATTGAAACAAGCATCAATCATATCGAAGCATTAAACGAAGGCGATTACTTAGTCGCTGAATCCGTTATCGAAAAAGTAAATAACAGACTAGGTTTTAACATCGTAGAAGTGAAACGTGGAGAAGAATTAGTAGCTTTGTTCAAAGGAGTCGTTTATCGAACTCAAAAACAATGGGAAGAATAGAAATAGTTAACCAATCAAATTTCGAATTATGAAATGGCAACGCAGAAAAAAAAGCGATAACTTCGAAGACCGTCGAGGGATGAGCAATAAAGGTAAATTAGCGGCTGGTGGTGGCGTAATCGCAGTAGTTGTAATTTTATTGCAATTATTTGGTGGGGAAACTGGCCAACAATTGGCACCAATAATTGAACAAGTTGGTGGCTCTCAAACTACACAACAAGTAGAGCAACGTGAATTAACCCAACAAGATAAAGCTATGGGTGAATTTATGAATTTCTTACTTATAAATACCGAAGAAACTTGGAGTAGGCTTTTTAGAGAAAACAGTTTAGGAGACTACAAAGAACCAAACATGGTCTTATTTACGAGTGCGGTCAATACTGCTTGTGGTAGTGCCAGTTCGGCATCAGGACCTTTTTACTGTCCGGCTGACCAAAAAGTATATATGGATTTAGCTTTTTTTGATGAATTGAAAACGCGATTTGGAGCTAAAGGAGGTGATTTTGCCATTGCCTATGTAACGGCTCACGAGGTTGGCCATCATATTCAAACAATTTTGGGCACATCGAGCAAAGTTCGTCAATTACAGTCGCAATCGAATCAAACACAGGCAAACAAATTATCTGTCGCACAAGAGTTACAAGCTGATTTTTACGCAGGAGTTTGGGCTCATCATAATAAGCAATTATTAGAAGCTGGCGATATTGAGGAGGCTATGAGTGCAGCAAGAGCGGTTGGAGATGATGCCATACAGAGACGAACCAGAGGAAGCGTGAATTCAGATAGTTTTACACACGGAACATCAAAACAGCGTATGGATTGGTTTATGAAAGGCTATAACAATGGGGATATGAGAAACGGTGATACGTTTTCTGCCCTCTTGAATTGAACAATTCCTGCGCAGGCAGGAATCTCTTGGCAAAAAGGCAATGAACTTGAGTCAAGAAAAAAACATAGCAAGTTAGTGCGTTAGGGATTGAAGCGACATCCTTTTTTAGTTATGGCTGAGGTTCTCGAAGCCAACATCAAAAAAGATATAGCGGAAAGCCCGACCTTCAGGTAACGCCAAAAAAAATAAAAATAATTAAAAAAGTTCCCTTTCCTCAGGAAAGGGCTAGGGATAGGAATGAAAGAAGCATACATAATAGACGGAATTAGAACACCAATAGGAAATTACAAAGGCACGTTATCTGCAGTTCGCACAGACGATTTGGGAGCCATTGTCATTGAAGAAATTGTAAAAAGAAATCCAGACATCCCAAAAGAAGCGTACGACGATGTCATTATGGGTTGCGCCAATCAAGCAGGAGAAGACAATCGAAACGTAGCGAGAATGTCAGCATTATTAGCCGGACTACCATTTACAGTTCCTGGCGAAACGGTAAACAGACTTTGCAGTTCGGGCTTATCGGCAATTATCCATGCAAACAGAGCTATTAAAGCTGGAGATGGAGACCTCTTTATTTCAGGAGGTGTAGAAAATATGACGCGTGGACCATACGTCATTGCAAAACCATCAAGTGCTTTTGGTAACGATTCCAAAATGTACGATTCTAGTTTCGGATGGAGATTTGTTAATCCAAAAATGCACGAAATATATGGAACCGATGGCATGGGAGTGACTGCCGAAAATTTAGTAGAAAAATATGACATCTCAAGAGAAGACCAAGATAAGTTCGCTTATTGGAGCCAAATGAAAGCAACTAAGGCGCAAGAGAATGGAAGGCTGGCAAAAGAAATCGTGACCGTGGAAATTCCACAGCGCAAAAAAGACCCAATTAAATTTTCTGAGGATGAATTTATTAAACCTAATACCTCATTAGAAGTTTTAGGAAAATTAAGAGCAGCCTTTAAAAAAGAAGGTGGCAGCGTCACAGCTGGAAATTCTTCAGGATTAAACGATGGCGCAGCAGCAACGATTATCGCCTCAGAAGACGCAGTAAAAAAATACAATTTAAAACCATTAGCAAGAATTGTAAGTTCGGCAGTGGTTGGTGTGGAGCCAAGAATTATGGGCATCGGTCCGGTAGAAGCTTCAAATAAAGCGCTCAAAAAAGCAGGCTTGACTTTGGATGATATGGATATAATTGAGCTTAACGAAGCTTTTGCTGCACAAGCATTGGCATGTACTAGGGAATGGGGACTTGCAGATGATGACCCAAGATTGAACCCAAATGGCGGATCTATTGCGATTGGGCATCCACTTGGCGTTACAGGAGCAAGACTAGCATATTCCGCGGCTTTAGAGTTGCAAGAGCAAAACAAGCGCTACGCTTTAGTGACTATGTGCGTTGGTGTTGGTCAAGGATATGCAGCTATTATTGAACGAGTAGAATAGAAAATAGACCGCTACGCTCATAGAATATAGAATATAGATAGCAAGAGGTGGTCGTTGAAATGCAGAATATAAAAATCAAATCGTTAAGAATTTCTGAAGCCTTGGAAGAAATTTAGATTTTATTTTTGGTTTTCAAGCTCAATAAGAGATTGAAAAATTCCTCATTTCAACTTGAATTTTTGGTTCGTTTTGTTTCAAGACAAAATGAACATAAATAAAAACAAATACGAAATGAATAAAATACCGCATTATATATTAGGTTCATGGACAACTGGAAAAGAAGAGGGAGCACCAATTTTAGATGCTGTCACTGGCGAAGCCTTTACAAGCGTTGCAATTGAAGGTCTCGACATTCCTGAAATCCTAAACTACGGAAGAACAAAAGGAGGAGAAAAGCTTCGTAAAATGACTTTTCAAGAACGTGGAAACATGCTTAAAAAGTTAGCATTATATCTCACTAAAAGAAAAGATCAATTCTACGATTTGAGTTATAGAACAGGTGCCACACGAGTTGATAGCTGGATAGATATCGAAGGTGGTTTCGGTAACTTATTCGCAAACGCATCTTTGCGAAAACTATTTCCTAATCAGCCCTATCACGTAGAAGGAGACCCAATCGATTTGTCTCGTGGCGGACGCTTTATGGCACATCATATCATGGTGCCTAAACGAGGAGTTGCAGTACACATCAACGCTTTCAATTTCCCGGTTTGGGGCATGTTAGAAAAATGTGCGGTAAATTGGATGGCAGGCGTTCCTGCCGTTGTTTTACCTGCACCTTCATCATCTTATTTAGCTGAAGCTGTAGCAAGAACAATTATCGATTCAAAAATATTGCCAGAAGGTGCACTTCAAATAATTAACGGGACCGTTAAAAACATATTAGATACAGTTGAATCCCAAGATGTTGTAACCTTTACAGGTTCTGCTTCAACGGGTCGATTGCTAAAAGCACATCCAAGGTTAATTGAGGAATCTGTGCCATTCACTATGGAAGCAGACTCGCTTAATGCATCAATTTTAGGAGAAGATGCTAAACCTGGCACACCGGAATTCGACCTGTTCATTAAAGAGGTTCGAAAAGAAATGACCGTTAAATGCGGACAAAAATGTACCGCAATCAGAAGAGTTATCGTTCCAGAAAATTTAGTTGAAGACGTTCAAGTCCACTTAGGAAAAGCATTGGATAAAGTCACAATCGGAGACCCAAGATTAAAAGAAGTTAGAATGGGTTCTTTGGTCAGCCGTCATCAAGTTGAAGCCGTAAGAGATTCAGTAAATGATTTAGCGAAAGAAGCCCAAATCGTATATGGAGATTTAGATAAAATTGAAACCATTGGAGCGGATGCCGAAAAAGGTGCGTTTATCAGCCCTATTTTATTAAGAGCAGATCATCCATTTCAAAATACAATTATTCACGAACGTGAGGCTTTCGGTCCAGTAAGTACCATAATGCCTTATAAAAATTTGGATGAAGCCATTCAATTGGCACAAATGGGTAAAGGCTCATTAGTGTCTTCAATCGCGACGAATGACGATAAGATTGCTAAAGAATACACCATAAATGCAGCATCGCATCACGGACGAATTTTAGTGATTAATCGTGAAATGGCAAAACAAAGTACAGGTCACGGTTCACCATTACCATATTTGGTACATGGTGGTCCAGGACGAGCTGGTGGTGGAGAAGAAATGGGTGGCATGCGAGGTATTAAGCATTATTTACAGCGAACGGCCATACAGGGTTCGCCAACTACAATTACTGAAATCACTGGTATTTATCAACAACACGCAAAGTATAAGGAGGCTGAACAGCATCCTTTTCAATATCATTGGGAAGATATTGAACCAGGAATGTCGCTTAAAACACATAAGCGTACATTAACAGATACAGATATCATTAATTTTGCCAATCTCACTTGGGATCATTTTTATGCCCATACGGATATTACATCTTTAGACGGAAGTATTTTCGAAAAGCGAACGGCTCACGGCTATTTCATTATTTCGGCCGCAGCAGGTTTGTTTGTATATCCAAATAAAGGTCCTGTCGCTGCAAATTATGGTTTGGATAGTATTCGGTTTTTACGACCGTTGTACCATAATGACACCATTTATGTTCGACTGACGTGTAAGGAGAAAGTCGATAGAGATGTGGCGTCAACAGAACACCCAAGCGGAATCGTAAAGTGGCATGTCGAAGTATTTGATGCTAATTTTGAAAACAGACCTGAAAGCGAAAAAACTGAAAAGGATAGTCCTTTAGTTGCTGTAGCAACCATATTAACTATGGTTCAGAAAAAACAGGAAACGTTTGTAGAAATGACAGACGAAAAAATAGATGAATTGCTATCAAAGTTGAAGTCAGATATGAAGCCTGAATGGGGAATTATGACACCACAACACATGGTTGAGCATCTGGAATACACTTATAAAATCGCCTCGGGAGAAATTCAAGATTTTGATGTGAATACACCAGAAAAGATTTTGGAAAAGGTACATGCGAGTTTATACAACTACGACAAGTTTCCGAAAAACACCAATTTCCCATTATTAGAAAAAGACACTTTAGATGAATTGAGACATGCCGATTTAGAAACGGCAATTGAAAAGTTCAAAGAACAACGCAAAAAATACATCGAGTATTTCAAAGAAAATCCAGAAGCCAAACTAAATAATATGGTATTCGGAGAAATGAACAAATATGAGTGGTATTTACTCGAAAGAAAACACTTAAACCACCATTTTGAACAATTTGGATTAATGTAATTTTGTCATTCCTGCGAAGGCAGGAATCCAGAATAGAATAAAAATTAAAATAGATTCCTGCCTTCGCAGGAATGACAATAAATGAAAAACATGAGTGACCCATACGTAAAACAAACCATAGAAAACGAAGTAGCATACATAGAATTCTTTCACCCAGCACACAATTCCTTACCGGGAGATGTTTTGGCAGAATTAGCCCAAACCATTACAGATACAGGAACTAACGACGATATAAAAGTTATCGTCTTGAAAAGTGGAGGCGATAGAACATTCTGCGCCGGAGCAAGCTTCAAGGAACTGATTAACATCAACGATGCAGCCACGGGAAAAGTCTTCTTTTCAGGATTCGCCAATGTGATTAATGCGATGCGTAAGTGTCCAAAATTCATAATCGGTCGTATCCAAGGAAAAACCGTTGGAGGCGGAGTCGGATTAGCAGCATCCACCGATTATTGTATGGCAACAAAATTTGCAGCTATAAAGTTGAGCGAATTAAATATTGGCATCGGACCATTCGTCGTAGGCCCAGCCATAGAACGCAAAATGGGATTAAGCGCTATGTCGCAAATCGCTATTGATGCGAACTCTTTTTATCCACCAGAGTGGGCAAAACAAAAAGGACTGTTCACACAGGTTTATGAGAGCACTGAAGAACTTGATGAAGCCGTAAAAACAACAGCAGAGCATTTATGTACCTACAACCCTGAAGCCATGCAAGAAATGAAGAAAATTTTCTGGAAGGGTACTGAAGATTGGGACAAACTATTAGCTGAGCGTGCAGAAACGAGCGGAAGATTAGTGCTTTCTGAATTTACGAAAGAGAAATTGAAAACTTATAAATAAGGACGTCATTGCGAGGACGAAGGACGTGGCAATCTCATGATGAGATTCTTCGCTTTGCTCTGAATGACATATTCAAAAAATATGATTTATTCATTTAAAGGCTACACGCCAGTTGTACACAAAAGCAGTTTTGTGCATCCATTGGCAGCCGTAACAGGAAATGTTATTATTGGCAAAAACTGTTATATTGGTCCAGGAGCTGCAATTCGCGGAGATTGGGGACAAATTATTTTAGAGGATGGTGTGAATGTTCAGGAAAATTGTACCGTGCATATGTTTCCGGGAAAATCCATCGTGTTAAAAGAGGGCGCTCATGTTGGTCATGGAGCTATTATTCATGGAGCAAATTTGGGCAGAAATTGTCTTATCGGAATGAACTCAGTGATTATGGACGATGCCGAAATTGGTGATGAATCCATCGTGGGAGCAATGGTATTTGTAAAGGCAGAAACTATAATTCCGAAACGAAGTTTAGTCGTTGGAAATCCAGCAAAAGTAGTTAAACAGGTCAGTGATGAAATGATTGCTTGGAAAACAAAAGGGACTGAACTCTATCAACAATTGCCCAAGGATTGTCATGAGTCATTGAGAGCGGTTGAGCCTTTAAGAGAAGTGCCTGAAAACATGAAAGTTCAAGACGATATTTATAAAACGCTTCGAGAAACTTTTAAAAGATAATTGCTATCGTAGAAAATTTCTTTTTAGTTATTCTTTTAGCTGTATAAATTTGTGACATAATATTTTGTTTTACTTAAACACATAAAATTATGGCATGGAATAGCAGTGCAGAGCACACACAGTCAGATCGTGACAATCACGCAAACCAATTAAACCCAGATCATGAAGAGTATCATAACTCACGTGATGAAGACTAAATTTATCAATGCAAATTAAACTCTGCCTATGGTCTTAATGGGCAGGGTTCATTTCTCCATATGGAAACAAACAAAATTTTCAGTTATTCTTATAACAAAAAGCATGGGCTAAGATTTGGTTTTTTGCTTCAGACTATTTTCTGTTCTAAAATAGATGAATTTGACCGAAAATTGATTTATATTCTTCATGTTTCAGGAATCCTACCAGACGATATTTTAAAATATCATCGTCATAAAATCGATAAAGAATTTCTCATAAAATTTATGTTTCAAAAAACTGATGGTAAAAAAATTATTCCTGCCTCAACTATACGAGAGCTCGTTCAGATAGAAGACAAAGGAACATTTTTAAGCTATTTTGACAGTCTTGGATATAAAGGGAGAAGAAGTTTTACCTTGTCAGAGGCATACGAGATTATCAGCTATTGGTACGGGAAAGATTATATGGTTGTGTTTGATTCTCTAAAAAAAGGAGACATAGCCCTAAGGTTTACAGACGGAAAGTATGAAAGGCTAGAAGAAGAAATTACAGATAATAAGATTATGGATTTGATCAAATATAGAAATCATGATTATATTATGCCAAAATATCTACGAGAGTATATAGAATCTGTCAAAATGTATAATCTGATTGACGTGCTTGATAAAGATGAACAAATACTGAAGTATTTTGATTTAATTGCTTTTTTATTTTTGATTAGTATGTTCCACTAAACTTAATAGAATAGATTAGTTTCAAATCCTACTCAAATCAATTTCATTGGTTTCTTTGCCAGTGGAAAGCGTAATCAAGCTCTGCACATTACCTAAGTAGGGTAGTAGAGTCAATTTAGAAATAATAAAGGTTTCGTAAGCTTCAATATCTTCCACAATAAGTTTGAGTAAATAATCAAAATTTCCACTAACACGATGGCATTCTACAATCTCCGGAAAATTGTTGATCTCGGTTACAAATTTTTCTAAATAACTTCTCGTATGACCTTGCAGTGTAATACCAATAAATACAGTTAGTTTAATCCCGATTTTTTTATTATCGAGAACAGCAACGTACTTTTTAATATAACCTTCTTTTTCTAACTTCTTAATACGCTCAAAAACAGGAGAAGTGGTCATGCCCAATTCCTCAGCAATGCTTTTTGTAGTTCTATTGCTGTTTTTTTGAAGTATAGCAAGGATTTGCGTATCAATTTTGTCAAGACTGTGTGCCATCAGAAAATTATTTTTTAAAAGTGCAAATTTGTAAATATATGAAGAATATTATTCTTTATTTCAATGAATAAAAAGAACTATATTCTTATTAAATTTAATTATAGAGTATTTAACGAACAAAATATCTAAAATACCTTAATTTTATTGCTGATTTTAAAAGTTTAGAATTTGAGCAAGTTTGAATTAAAAATGCCTAAAATGGGTGAAAGTATCACCGAAGGAACGATCATAAATTGGTTAGTTGCCGAAGGTGATGGCTTTGATGAAGGAGACATCATTTTGGAAGTGGCAACTGATAAAGTTGATAATGAAGTTCCCGCACCAGCATCTGGAGTTTTAAAAGAAACATTGTTTCAAGCGAAAGATGTTGTTCCAGTTGGAGAAGTGATTGCCATACTTGAAGTTTCTGAAGAGGTGAAATCATCAAAGAAGCAAATTGTCATTCAGAGCGATAGCGAAGAATCTCCAAAAAAGAAAAAAGATAGTAAGCGACCAAAACCAACACAATCAGTTTCTACTTCAAATTCATTTTCAGTCAACAATACAAACACTTTCTTTTCACCATTAATCATAAAAATAGCCAAAGAACATCACATTAGTTTTGAAGAATTAGCTCGAATTCCAGCAACTGGAAACGAAGGCAGGTTGCGAAAAAGTGATGTATTCAATTATATAGAAGAAGGCCGTCCATACAAATTTGCACAGCCAATAACCCAAGATCCAACGGCATATCGTATTCCACAATTGACATTCGATAAAGGCAAAGGAAAAGTCATTGAAATGGATAGAATGCGCCAAATGATTGCTGACCACATGGTGTATTCAAAACATACATCGCCTCACGTTACTGCTTATGTTGAAGCCGACTTAACCAATATGGTCAATTGGAGAAACGCTAACAAAAAAGCCTTTCAAGAAAAATATGGAGAGCGATTAACCTTCACGCCTTTGTTTGTAGAAGCTGTTGCAAAAGCGGTTAAGGATTTTCCGAATATCAATGCGTCTGTAGATGGTAACAATATTATTGTAAAAGAAGATATAAATATCGGAATGGCAACGGCACTACCAAGTGGAAACTTAATTGTGCCAGTGGTAAAAAACGCAGACACCAAAGATTTAAAAACCTTGGCTGAAAATGTCAACGAATTAGCAAGTAAAGCTAGAGAGAACAAACTCGCTGGAGACGATATAAAAGGAAGCACATTCACCATTTCCAATGTTGGAACTTTCGGCAGTGTCATGGGAACACCGATCATCAATCAACCCGAAGTTGCCATTTTAGCATTAGGAATCATCAAAAAAAGACCAGAAGTCATAGAAACCGAAAAAGGAGACGAAATCGCAATTCGAAGTATGATGTATTTATCATTGTCCTTTGATCATCGCGTAGTCGATGGTTTTCTAGGTGGAAGCTTCGTACGACGCGTTGCCGACTATTTTGAGCAATTCGATGTCAATAGAAAAATATAAAAATTAACATCAATTCGAGTGATTCCGAATGCATTCGGAATTGTATCGAGAAGTCATTACAAATAAGTTCTCGATACAAAATTGCAAAAGCAATTTCACTCGAACTGACGAAAAATATTAACCGTTTGTCATCCTGAACTTGTTTCAGGATCTCATCAACATAAAATCATGAGCTACAATATTTCAATACAAAAAACAGAAACATCTAATCTCGATAAATTAGACTTCAACAATATACCTTTAGGAACTACATTCACTGATCACATGTTTATCTGTGATTACGACAATAGCGAATGGACCAACCCAAGGATAATTCCAATGGGAATGATTCCAACGCATCCTGCAGCAATGGCTTTGCACTACGGACAAGCCATTTTTGAAGGTATGAAGGCCACAGTAGATTCAGATGGCAATCCAATGTTGTTTAGGGCAGAGGATAATGCCAATCGTTTGAATTTTAGTGCCGACCGTATGGGTATGCCTAATATTCCCACTGAGTTATTTGTAGATGGTCTAAAACATTTGGTCGATTTAGACAGACAATGGATTCCGCCAATGAACGGCAGTGCTTTATATTTAAGACCGTTTATGTACGCAGATGAGCCATTTATTGGTATGCGTGCCGCAACACATTACAAGTTCATCATCATGGCATCGCCAGCAGGACCATTTTTCAGCAAGCGTATAAAATTATGGGCCGAAAAGAAATTCATTAGAGCAGCTCAAGGTGGTACAGGAGAGGCCAAAGCCGCGGGAAATTACGCAGCCGCAATTCGTCCAACAGAATTGGCAAAAGCCAAAGGTTACGACCAAGTGTTGTGGTTAGATGCAGTTGAGCACAAGTACATTCAAGAAGTGGGTACGATGAATATCTTTTTTAAGATTAATGACAAATTTATTACTCCAGAATTAGACGGTTGTGTTTTGGATGGTATAACCAGAAAGAGTGTTATTGCCTTATTAAAAGATCGCGGTTTTGAAGTCACAGAACGAAAAATCACCATTGATGAAATTAGGGAAGCCTCTAAAAATGGTACCTTAAAAGAAGCATTTGGGACAGGTACGGCAGTTGGTATTGCTTACATTCAGGAAATTGGATTGGATGGCGAATCCATTCACGTGTCTCACGATAGTCCTGTTGGGATAGAAATAAATCAGCGATTAAACGATATAAAAACTGGAAAAGTTGAAGACAAATTTGGTTGGATGACCAAAATAGATAAGCAATAGGTGGATAAGGGCGTTACCACAAGGGTCGGGCTTTCACTACTCGCTTCCCGACGACAAAGTCGGGAGAGCTCAAACAGGTCGTTCAATCCCTAACGCGGAAGTAACTGCCACAATTAAAAAGGACGTCACTTCGAGTGATTTGTGAGGCACGAACAAATTGTATCGAGAAGTAATTAAAAGTTCTCGATACAAAATTGCAGAAAAAGCAATTTCACTCGAACTGACGGAATGATTAAAAACAGTTTTGTCATTCCTGCGAATGCAGGAATCCAAAATAATGAATATTTAAAAAGTTAGATTCCTGCCTAAGTAGGAATGACAGTTATGAATAAAGATATTTTAAAAAAAGCATACTCAAAACTCTGCACAGCGAAAGCCATGACAGAGTTATACGAAGAAAACTTCAAGCAAGTTTCAAAATACGTACATGCCACATCACGTGGTCACGAAGCCATTCAAATTGCATTGGGTTTACAGTTATTGCCTCAAGATTATACGTTTCCATATTATAGAGATGATGCTATGTTATTGTCATTTGGGTTGGAACCTTTTGATTTAATGTTACAATTGTTAGCGAAGAAAGACGACCCATTTTCAGGCGGAAGAACCTACTATTCGCATCCAAGTTTAAAGGATGATGACAAACCAAAAATCCCGCATCAATCTTCAGCAACAGGTATGCAAGCTATTCCTGCAACAGGTGTTGCAATGGGAATGCAGTATAAAGAATTACAGGGTTTAAACGATTCTTCAGTTGAGAATCCGATTTCGGTTTGTTCACTTGGAGATGCTTCAGTAACCGAAGGCGAAATCGCAGAAGCGTTTCAAATGGCAGCTTTAAAGCAAATGCCAATTCTATATTTAGTGCAGGATAATGGTTGGGATATTTCGGCAAATGAAGCCGAAACAAGAGCACAAAATGCTTATGAATACGCACAAGGATTTCACGGATTGGAAGCTATTTCAATTGACGGAGCAAACTTTACTGAAAGCTATGAGGCTTTAGAAAAAGTCATTAAAACTATCAGAGAAGAAAGACGACCATTTTTGGTTCATGCTAAAGTACCTTTATTAAATCACCACACTTCTGGTGTGCGAATGGAATGGTATAGAGATGATTTAGATGAGGCGCGAAGCCGCGATCCATATCCAGTCTTAAAGCAACAATTGTTAGATGCTGGATTTTCAGAAAAAGAAATTTTAGAAATAGAAAATTCAGCTAAAGAAAAAGTCCAATCTGATTTCGAAAGAGCTTTAAAGGCCGAAGACCCAAAACCGGAAGATTTATTTACAAACGACTTCGTTCCTACAACAATTACAGAAGAACAAGGTACACGCGCACCAGAAGGTGCAGAAAAAGTGGTGATGGTAGATTGTGCCTTATTCGCCGTTGAGGAACTGATGAAAAAGCATAAAGAGTGTTTGCTTTATGGACAAGATGTTGGAGGGCGATTAGGTGGAGTGTTTAGAGAAGCAGCTACTTTGGCGCAGAAGTTTGGGGACGATAGAGTTTTTAATACACCAATTCAAGAAGCATTTATTGTTGGCTCTACTGTAGGCATGTCAGCTGTTGGGTTAAAACCCATTGTTGAGGTTCAATTTGCCGATTATATTTGGCCTGGGCTTAACCAATTATTCACGGAAGTAAGTCGAAGTTGCTATTTAAGTAACGGAAAATGGCCAGTGAGTATGATTCTTAGAGTGCCAATTGGTGCTTACGGTAGTGGTGGACCTTATCATAGTTCGTCTGTAGAAAGTGTGGTGACCAATATTCGAGGTGTTAAAATAGCCTATCCAAGTAATGGTGCCGATTTAAAAGGTTTGATAAAGGCAGCCTACTACGACCCAAATCCAGTTGTGATTTTAGAGCACAAAGGATTGTATTGGTCTAAAGTGCCAGGGACAAAAGGGGCAACATCAATAGAACCAGCAGAAGATTACGTATTGCCATTTGGGAAAGCATGGGTATTGCAAGAAATCTGGAAGCAGGAAAGTGTTGAAACATTAACCATAGTGACTTACGGAATGGGTGTACATTGGGCTTATAATGCTTCGGGCGAATTGGATATGCGCGACCAAATCGAAATCATCGACTTGAGAACATTATTTCCACTAGATGAAGACACGATTATGAAATCAGTCAAGAAAACTGGAAAATGCTTGGTCGTAACAGAAGAACCGTCAAACAATAGTTTTGCGAGAGCCTTGTCTGGGAAAATTCAAGAAGAATGTTTCAAGTATCTCGATGCTCCAGTAATGACTATTGGTAGTGAAAATATGCCTGCTATTCCTTTAAATTCAACTTTAGAAGAAACTATGATTCCTTCGACTGAAAAGGTAAAAACTAAGGCTCAAGAATTATTAAATTATTAGTCAGAATTAGAGTATATTGGCTCAAATTCTAAACTAGTAATAATATGAAAAAAGTAATTCTAGCGATGACTATGGCACTTTGCCTAATCTTTTCGGTAACTTCTTGTAGAGAGCAAACGGAGAAAGAAAAAGTAATGGAAGAAATGGAAGATGCAGGTGCCGATGTAAAGAAGAATGTTGATGGAGATGAAACTAAAATCAAAATGGAAACTGAAAACAAAGAAGTGAAAATCAAAGAGGAAGATGGTGAAACCAAAATTAAAGTCAAAACAGAAAATGACGATAATTAGTTCACTTACGATTATTTAAGCTAAAGCCAATCTTTTCTAGGTTGGCTTTTTTGTTTGTTTTTATCTACTAGATATAATTAAATTATATTTGGAATAAGACAATTATATTCAACAAGTTATGTATCAATACAAAGCAAAAATTATAGATGTTTACGATGGAGATACCGTAACAGCGATGGTAGATCTGGGTTTTCTGCATTTTCAACAAATGAAACTTCGACTTTATGGTATAGATACACCAGAGCTAAGAGGTCCAGAGCGAGAACGTGGTTTGGAAGTGCGTGATATTCTGCGCGAAATGATTCTTGACCAAGATGTAATTATCAATTCCTACAAAGATAAACAAGGCAAGTATGGACGTTATTTGGCAAATATTTTTTTGAATGGTATTGACATTAATGAATGGCTCGTTGACAACGGTCATGCGAAACCTTATTTAATTTAATGTAGCATTTTCACTACCTTACTATTCTCTAAACCCAACTAAATGCTCACTAAAAAACGATACTCGGTTAAAGACATGATACTTTGGACGCGAGGAGAAACTTTAATTTATCTTTTTTATGCTGGAATTATTACCATATTGTATAAAGTTTTTGGCTTTACATTTCTCAACGTTCCTTGGACGCCTGTAGCCTTAATAGGTACAGCTGTTGCTTTTATGGTTGGTTTTCAAAATAATTCGGCTTATGGCCGCATATGGGAAGCACGCATGATTTGGGGAGCAATTGTGAATACTTCACGCACCTGGGGAATGAAAGTACAGGATATGGTGAACAATAGTCATAAATCGCCACCTGTTTCTGATGATGAAATCATAACAGAAAAGAAAATATTAATTTATAGGCATATTGCCTGGATGACTGCCTTGCGCTATGCAATGCGGCAACGTAAAACCTGGGAAACCCAACACACCTCAAAAACTAATAGAGAGTGGAGAAAAATGATTTTTATACCAGAAGAAACATCAACATTAGATGATAACTTGAAGTGTTATTTGTCTGATGAAGAACGTCACTATGTAATGAGCAAATCTAATAAACAGACAGCATTATTGTATCTGCAATCGGCACATATCAGAAAGTTAAAAGAAGTGGGATTGATTTGGGAATTTGCTTTTTTAGAATTGGAAAACATTTTAGAATCTTTGTTTACGCATCAAGGTAAGTCCGAACGCATCAAAAACTTCCCTTATCCGAGGCAATATGCGAGTTTATCTATGTACTTAACACGAGTATTTGCCATTTTGTTGCCTTTTGGTTTAATTCCGGAATTTGCTGAAATCGGTAAATCTATGGTTGACGATTTCTATTTGGTCGGAAAATATTTTATATGGATCGCAGTACCGTTTTGCGCTATTGTATCATGGGCATTTCATACGATGGAACGTATGGCGAGAGTTGGTGAAAACCCTTTTGAAGGTACATCTAACGACGTACCAATTTCTACAATTGCTAGAGGTATCGAAATTGATTTAAGACAAATGCTCGATGAAGAATTAGATGATATTCCGAGTCAATTTCCAGAACAGAAAAACGTACAGATGTAGAATAAAAAAAAGCCTATCTAAAAGATAGGCTCTGTTTTTAAAAAGATTGTAAGATATATACTTATATAACTTTTACATTTACTGCATTTAATCCTTTTTTTCCTTCGGCTAAATCGAATTCTACATTATCCCCTTCTCTAATCTCATCGACTAAACCAGAAATGTGTACAAAATGCTCTTTGTTGTTTCCTTCTTCTGTTATGAATCCAAAACCTTTAGAGTCATTAAAAAATTTTACTGTACCAGTACTCATATTAAAATATATTAAATTAAGCCACAAAGGTACTCTAAATTATTGATTCTCAATTATTTTGAAGTTTTATTTCAAAAATAAAATTGAAAATTGGCTAATCATCTAAGGCTTAGCTCTTAGCGCGATTATAATTGCTTCTTAAAAGTGAAACTAATGTTAAAGATTATATTCTGAAAGCGGTTTTGAAAACTTTTCTGGGTCTGCGGCCAAATGATATCTTGGGTCATCAACATCTTCAATAATCACTTCCTTGAACTTTGGACTCGCCTTATACATCAGTAATTTACAGTCTTCACTCAGATGTTTTAGCTTAATGGATTTTCCTTCAGCTTCATATTTATTAACTAAATTGAAAATAGCCTCCAATGCAGAATGGTCACTCACGCGAGATTCTACAAAATCAATTTCAACATTTTGAGGGTCATTTTTAGCATCAAATTTACTATTGAAATTCTGAATTGAACCAAAGAATAAAGGTCCCCAAATTTCATAAGTCTTTGTGCCATCTGGTTTAATGCGCTTGCGTGCTCTAATCATAGTAGCATTTTTCCAAGCAAACACCAAAGCCGAAATAATTACACCTGCAATAACCGCAATAGCTAAATCCTGCCAAACCGTAATCGCCGAAACAGCAATTAATACAATGGCATCAGACAACGGAATTTTTCTAATTATCCTGAAACTACTCCAAGCAAACGTTCCGATAACTACCATAAACATAACTCCAACTAAAGCTGCGATAGGAATTTGCTCAATTAAAGGTGCTCCAAACAATACGAAGCAGAGTAGTGCCACTGCTGCAACTGCACCAGATAATCGTCCTCGTCCGCCAGAATCTACATTGATAATGGATTGGCCAATCATGGCACAACCACCCATTCCGCCAAATAGGCCATTTAGAGTATTTGCAGCTCCTTGTGCAATACATTCACGATTTCCGTTTCCGCGAGTTTCAGTCATTTCGTCTATAAGATTTAAAGTCATTAAGGACTCAATTAAACCTACAGCTGCTAGAATAAATGCTGTTGAAATTATAAGACTCCAATGCCCAGAAAGCGTACTAAAAAAACCGAATATTTGCTCCTGAAATGTAGGTAGGCCTCCTTCAAGTCCTTTACCACCACCTTCTTGGATAAAAGAACCAACCGTATTTACTTCGATACCTCCAAAAATTGTGATACATGCAACCACCAAAATAGCTACTAGCGCAGCAGGTATTTTCTTTGTTATTTTAGGTAGACCATACATGATTCCCATGGTTAAACCAATAAAACCCATCATTTTCCAGAATGTAGCGTTTGAATAAAGCGCTGAAAACCATTCTGAAGTATTACTAAAAAATGATATATCTTTTGGAACTGCATTCGGAAATAAACCGAGTTGGGATAGGAATATCACAATAGCCAAGCCGTTTACAAATCCCATCATCACAGGATGCGGAATTAATCTAACAAATTTTCCGAGTTTAAAAACACCCGCTAAAATTTGAATCGCTCCCACAAACAGTAAGGTAATAAATAACCATTGTAACCCGAGATTTTCAACAGGATTATCAAGTGCTAAACCAACCTCATTTCCTTTTTGAATTAAATGTACCATTACCACGGCCATTGCACCTGTTGCGCCAGAAATCATTCCTGGTCTTCCACCAAAAAGTGCCGTAACGATTCCCATCATAAAAGCACCGTAAAGTCCAACCAATGGGTCAACACCTGCGACAAAAGCAAAGGCAACAGCTTCTGGTACCAAAGCCAATGCAACCGTTAAGCCGGAGAGGATATCATTCTTAGGGTTCTGAGTAAAGTTTTTTCTAGTGGTTTGACCTAATATCATAATTCGTGTCCTTAAAAGTCGGCAAAGATATGGTATTTAGGTTAATGGTCTGGTGAATTAGAATGAGAATAAAAAAAGCACTAGTTTTTACTAGTGCTTTGTGAATTATTTAATGCTGTTAATTTTATTTCTCTGGTGGAAATTGCTCCATGGTCTTAGATACAAATTCTTTAATGCGTTCTTCTTTCTTTTCAACATTTCGGGTCACAAGATATCCTGTGCCAGAACCTTGCCAGATTAATTCTTTTTTATCTGCATCGACTAAATCAATAAATAGCATGCCTTCTGTTCTGGTAGAAACGTTATTTCCACCCCAACCAGGTCCCCAACCAAAGCCAGGTCCCCAGCCCCAACCCCAACGGTTGAAACCTCCCCAGCCCCAAGCGCCAGCTCCCCATGCATTGTTGTAAACATCAACGCGCTGGTTAGACTTAGTAAAAATGCTCACTAGCATATCAGGATTTTCGGATTTGGTCATGCCTTTAGCCATTAACTCTGATTCAATAGCACGTAAAATCCTACGCTTATCTAAATCACTTATTTCGGCTTTGTCAATACCAGGTTTAAAAAAGGCAAAAGTTTTATACTGGTCAAAATTGGCTTCTTTGTCGTAATCTGCTGCAACTCTAACGGAGCTGCAAGATGATAAAATGATGGCAAATGCCAAAAGCGGAATAATTTTAATAATTCTTTTACTCACGAGGTTTCTATTGCGAAAGAGTTCGTGAACATTTTTCAAATGTTTCATATTGCTTTTTTTTTAAATTGTTTTTAATAAATCATCATCGACTATATTAGGTAATGTTATTTTTAAATTGGGTTCTACTTCCATAGCTCTTTTTATTGCGAAAATAGCTCCTTTGTTTCGTGCCCAACTTCGTCTTGAGATACCATTATTAACATCCCAAAACAACATATGTTTTAATCGTTTTGATGCTTCTTTAGTACCATCAAGAACCATACCAAATCCGCCGTTGACCACTTCTCCCCAGCCAACACCTCCACCATTATGAATGCTCACCCAAGTGGCTCCTCTAAAACTATCTCCAATCACATTGTGGATGGCCATATCTGCGGTAAAGCGAGAACCATCGTAAATATTGCTGGTTTCCCTATATGGCGAATCCGTTCCTGAAACATCATGATGGTCTCTTCCTAAAATGATATAGCCAATGTCACCGCTTTCAATAGCCTTGTTAAAAGCTTCTGCAATTTTCATTCGTCCTTCTGCATCTGCGTAAAGTATTCTGGCTTGAGAACCTACAACAAGTTTGTTTTCTTGGGCACCTTTAATCCATTGAATATTATCGGCCATTTGTTGCTGAATCTCCTCAGGTGAATTCCTTTTTATTTCCTCTAAAACCTCACATGCAATAGCATCTGTTTTTACTAAATCTTCTGGTTTTCCTGATGCACAAACCCATCGGAACGGTCCAAAACCATAATCAAAGCACATAGGTCCCATGATGTCCTGAACATAAGATGGATATGCCCATCTCTCGGTCTCTTCCCCAAGGGAAGAGAGGTGGGATTTGTTTACTAAGTTTCCTTCTTTATCTCTAAAAATATTAGCATCAGCTCTCGAAGCTTCTAGTAAAAATGCATTACCGTAATCAAAAAAATAGGTGCCTTTTTCGGTGTGTTTATTTATTTCTTCAACATGTTTGCGTAAACTTTCCTGAACTTTTTTCTTAAATTCTTCAGGATTATTTGCCATCATCTGGTTGGCTTCTTCAAATGAAAGTCCAACAGGATAATAACCTCCAGCCCAAGGATTATGTAATGAAGTTTGGTCGCTTCCTAGATCAATATGAATATCTGCGTTATCAAACTTTTCCCAGACATCAACAATATTCCCTAAATAGGCAATTGAGATGGTTTCTTTTTCGGCTTTTGCTTGTTTAACACGTTCAACCAATTGGTCTAAATCTGTGATTTTTTCATCAATCCAACCTTGATCTAATCTGACTTGTGTGATTTTTGGGTTCACTTCTGCACAGACTGTGATACAACCGGCAATATTTCCTGCTTTGGGTTGGGCGCCAGACATACCGCCTAATCCTGAGGTCACAAATAAGTTACCTTTAGGCTCTTTTCCTATTTTTCTGAACGCATTTAAAACCGTAATTGTTGTACCATGGACAATACCTTGAGGGCCAATGTACATATAGCTACCAGCAGTCATTTGACCGTATTGTGTCACTCCCAAAGCATTGAATTTTTCCCAATCATCTGGTTTGGAATAATTAGGAATCATCATGCCGTTAGTCACAACAACTCGAGGTGCTTCTTTGTGAGAAGGAAATAAGCCCATTGGATGTCCAGAATACACTGCAAGCGTTTGTTCGTCACTCATTTCAGCAAGGTATTTCATCGTCAATCGGTACTGTGCCCAATTTTGAAAAACCGCTCCGTTTCCACCATAAGTAATTAATTCATGCGGATGTTGTGCCACAGCATAATCCAGATTATTCTGAATCATCAGCATGATTGCTGCTGCTTGTTTCGATTTTGCAGGATACTCATCAATTGGTCGCGCGTACATTTTGTAATCTGGGCGGAAGCGGTGCATGTAGATACGACCATAAGTTTCAAGTTCATTTTTAAATTCTGGCAAAAGCAATTTGTGGTGCTTTTGGTCAAAATAACGCAGCGCATTTCTTAATGCTAATTTTTTTTCTTCGGTATTTAAGATGTCTTTTCTCCTAGGTGCATGATTTATGGTTTCATCGTACGCCTTTGGTACAGGTAAAATATCTGGGATACCTTCTAAAATTTGATTCTTAAATGAAACTTTTATTTCTTGCATTATTTAGAGTTGTCTTTTTTATTCGTTTTTGAATTAAATCCGTAAGGGCAATGTCTACAACCGCTTTCGCAACAATAGCCACGTTTAAGATGGTATTGTTCTGTGAAACAGCGATAGCCTTCGGGTGTTAAATAGTAATCGCCATCTTCAATTGGCACATATTTCTTCATATCTAAACAAAGATAATGTAAATTCGAGAAAGTAATTTCTTGAAAAATTCAACAAAAAATACTGGTCTCTCATTCTCGTACAAATGAAAATGGATTGATTTTTGAACCAAATAAAACATGATATTAATTTCGAAATATATGGTGCCTAAAGGTTATATTGGGATTACCATCTTTCCCTTTGTGTTTTTGAAACATAAATCGCTAGCGAAAAACAAAGTGCTCATCAACCACGAAAAAATACATTTAAGGCAACAAATTGAGTTACTGATAGTTCCTTTTTTTATCATTTATATAGTTGAATTTTTAGTGCGATTAATTCAGCAAAAAAATTGGAATTTAGCTTACAAAACCATATCCTTTGAACGCGAAGCTTTTCAAAATGATGCCAAACTAGACTATTTAAAAAAACGTCCATTTTGGAATTTTATCAACTATTTTTGAAAGTTATATGACTACTTCGGAAACTCAAAAAATAGAATTTAAAAATGATTCAAATGTTCAGCTGCATATAAAGCGTGAAGATTTAATCCACCCGCATATTTCAGGAAATAAATACAGAAAGTTAAAGTATAATATTGCTGAAGCTAAACTTCTTAAAAATGATGCATTGCTAACTTTTGGTGGTGCGTTTTCAAACCATATTGCGGCAACGGCATATGCTGGAAAAATTAATGACCTCAAAACTATAGGAGTTATTCGCGGAGAAGAACTGAGAAACAAAGTCGAATCTAACCCGACGTTAAAATATGCGCAATCTTGTGGTATGACATTTCATTTTGTATCTCGTGAAGCGTATCGGAAAAAAACCACTGCAGAATTCATTGAAAACCTAAGATCCAAATTCGGCGAATTCTACCTAATTCCAGAAGGCGGTACAAATGAATTAGCGATTAGAGGCTGCGAAGAAATTATAAATCCACAAGATGAAGAATTTGATTACATCTGCTGTTGCGTAGGAACAGGTGGTACAATTTCGGGAGTGATAAGGAGTTCTAAAAAACACCAGACAGTTTTGGGTTTTCCAGCTTTGAAAGGTGATTTTTTACAAGAAGATATTCGTAAATTTGCAAAACAGGATAATTGGAAATTAATTACCGATTACCATTTTGGCGGTTATGGAAAAATAAAGCCAGAATTAATTACGTTTATTAATCAATTTAAGTTGAATTATGGCATTCCGTTAGATCCAATTTACACAGGGAAAATGATGTTTGGAATTTTAGATAGGATTGAAAAGGGATATTTTCCTGAAAACTCAAAAATATTGGCTATTCATTCTGGAGGATTGCAAGGTGTCGCAGGCATGAATTTGAAACTAAAACGTAAAAATTGGCCCTTAATTGAAATATAAAAAATGAAAATCAAATATATCATCTTATTGCTGGTTTTGGTTACGTTTAACTGCGGTCCAAAAAAAGGGATTGTGACCAAAAAAAAGAATAGTAAATCAGATTCTAAAGAAGTAGTCGTAAAAGAAACCACTACTAAAACTACTGAAACTGTCAAAAAAGAAGAGGTTACAGTCTTAAAGGTACCAACTTCTACAGATCAATATATTGAACAGTTTGCCGAAATAGCAAAAGACGAAATGCGAAAATCAAAGATTCCTGCAAGTATAACTTTGGCTCAAGGCATATTAGAATCTGCTTCTGGTCGAGGAAGATTGTCGGTCGAAGCCAATAATCATTTTGGTATCAAATGCCATGGTTGGACGGGTGGTAAAATATATCATGATGATGACAGTTCACAAGAATGCTTCAGGAAATATAATAGAGCAGAATCCTCTTACGAAGACCATTCGGAATTTTTAACAGGTAGAAGTCGTTATGCAAATTTATTCAAACTTAAACCTGATGATTATAAAGGTTGGGCCAAAGGTTTGAAGGCTGCTGGATATGCTACAGACAGAAAATATCCGGATAAGCTTATAAGTCTCATAGAGCGTTATAAACTATACGAATACGATGAAGAAGTTTTAGGAAATAAAGCACCTATAAAAGTAAGAGTAAACTCTGGAGTTAGGAGGCACATTATAGTCAAAGGTGATACGTTATACTCATTATCTAAACGATTTGGGACTACGGTTGAAGCGATAAAAAATTTAAACAATTTGGAGACCAATGAACTTTCAATTGGTCAAGAAATTCTAATACCGAATTAAAACAACATGTTATATAAAAGAAGTAGTGAATTATTTAGGGAAGCACAGAATGTGATTCCGGGTGGAGTTAACTCTCCAGTTAGGGCATTTAACGCCGTTGGAGGCACGCCAATTTTTGCTAAATCAGCCAAAGGAGCTTATGTGTATGACGAAGATGGTAACAGGTTTATAGATTACATTAATTCTTGGGGACCAATGTTGTTGGGTCATGCATTTCCTCCAGTGGTGGATGCGGTAATTGAGAGAACCAAACAAGGAACATCTTTTGGGATGCCAACGGCTTTAGAAACTGAAATTGCAAAGTTGGCCGTTTCTATGGTCCCAAATGTTGATAAAATCAGATTTGTAAACTCTGGAACTGAAGCGTGTATGAGTGCTGTACGTTTGGCGAGAGGATTTACAAAAAAGGATAAAATTATAAAATTTGCGGGATGTTATCATGGTCATAGCGATTCGTTTTTAATCGCAGCAGGTAGTGGAGCGGTCACTTTTGGTACGCCTAACAGTCCGGGAGTAACACAAGGTACGGCTAAGGACACTTTGCTAGCCACCTACAATGATTTAGAAAATGTAAAGGAGTTAGTTGGTGCTAACAAAAATCAAATTGCTGCTATTATCATTGAACCTGTTGCAGGCAATATGGGTTGTATTCCGCCAAAAGAAGGTTTTTTAGAAGGTTTGAGAACTATCTGTGATGCGAATGATATTTTATTAATTTTTGATGAGGTGATGACGGGCTTTAGATTAGCAAACGGTGGAGTACAGGAATTAAAGAATGTTGATGCGGATATTGTGTGTTTCGGAAAAGTTGTTGGTGGTGGGTTACCAGTTGGTGCATTTGCGGCCAGAAATGAAATTATGAGTCATTTAGCTCCAGAAGGTCCAGTTTACCAAGCAGGAACTTTGAGTGGGAATCCACTTGCTATGGCTGCTGGTCTAGCTATGTTGAAATCCATAAAAACTGACAAGGGCTTAATGAACCGTCTCGATGAAAAAACAAAATATCTGCACAACGGTATTGCTGATGCCTTGGATAGAAATGGTGTGGTTTATACAATTAATAGAATTGGTTCAATGATTTCGGTTCACTTCGCAAAAGATGAAGTTGTGGATTTTGAAAGTGCCGCCAAAGGGAATAACGAAACGTTTAAAAAATTCTTTCATGGTATGCTTGAAAAAGGAATATATATAGCACCAAGTGCTTTTGAAACTTGGTTTGTAACCGATGCTTTAACATATGAGGACCTGAATGAGACTATTGCGGCAGTTGATGAAATTGCTAAGGAGCTGTAAAGACATGCTCGTCTATTTGTCCTATTGAGTTAGTTTAGAATTTTAACGCATATTGACCAAATTTGCTGTTATATTTGGTTTCATAGATTTATTAAAAAACCTCGCTTTTCGCGAGGTTTTTTAATAAATAATATAGGTTTACATTTTTCTTCTGTGATTGCGTTTTCCTTTTCGGTTTCTATGGCTCATTTTTTCGAACTTTTCATATTGTTCAGCATTTAAAATTGATTTCATCTTACGCTTCATTTCAATCAGTTGATCCAACTTTTGGTTACGCATTTTAACCATTTCTTCTTTAGTTGGTTTCGCATCCTCTGTTTTGTTAGCTATACGTTCTGCTCTCATTTTTTGATGCTCTGTTGCATCCGTTAAAATGAGTTGATAAACTTCCTTCTGCTGGGCTTCTGATAAATCTAATGCCAAAGTCAGCTTTTTTGATTTAAGATCTGCTATTTCTGTGGGAGTTATATCTTTCATCCGCTCCATTCTATCTTTTCTGTCTTTTGAGTCTTTTTTTCTCTCTTGTGCCACACCATTAAGGGTAACTAATGCGAGGGCGATTACTAATAAATTTTTCATTATCAATTGTTTTTAAGTTCCTTAGTAAGACCTTGAGTTTTTGAAAACGTTTAAATTGTAATTTATTTTTAACTTTTTATTAATATGGATATGATTGCCTCATTGTTAAAAAATGTTGGGTACATTTGATCTATGAAAACAGTTAGCATCGTCTATATAATTTTTTGTTTTGCAATTATAAGCGCATGTTTTTTCTTTTTCTTATATATCAATTTTCAATACCTAAAGATTGATTGGGTTGGGATTAGTTTCGTTCAGGAATTGCTAACCTTACCTTTAGCGTTGCTTCAGCCAGTTTTAATTGTATTAAGTATTCGAGGAATTAAAATGTACAACGGAAAATTTAATGTATTAAATTATATTTCTGCGTTTATCGCAATCGTTTTATCTATTGCTATAGTTTACACTTTCATTGAATAACATTTCTCAAAAAAATCAAGAAATCAAAAGGATTACAATAATTTGTATCTTGTGAATGGCTAAGGCTATCTTATGGCATTCTAGAATTCAATTAGTTTACTTATTGTAGGTCTATTAGTATTGCGTTATACTATATGCAGGATTATATGGTATCCAAGCCAGAGAAGCTCCTAAAGAATTTTCAATTTGACTATGAGAACTAAGAAGCAAAAGTCTTGTTCTTTGATTAAAAGAAAGCTTAAAAAGCATTAAAGGGTAGGGAAAGTTTGCTGTAGATTTTACAAGATACGGTTTCAATGTGCTAATTTAAGATGCGCCCTACTACAGTCTGACCAATGTCACGGCTCGCTGCACACCGTTAATGGCGCTTTCATTATTTATAAGATATCGCTTTCCAACATACAAATATCTCCGTGAATTTTAAAACTGTTAAAGGTACAGGGCATAATAACCTTGTGGGTTTTGAAGATTATCATTAAAAGATACAAAGCATATTAAATTAAAAAGGCTTCAAAATTAATTGAAGCCTTTTTCCCCTAATGTGCTACTAACAACATTAGTTCTTAGGATCTAAAATATCATTGATACGTTCGATTGCGTCAGCAATATGGATTCTGCTCATGGCATCACCACCTCTAGCAGATCTTAAAGAACTTCTTAAAGATTTTAATTCTGCTCTTACAACCGCTCTAATATCAGACTGGCTCACATCTACAGATGTTGTACCGACGAATCTTCTAAACTGTGCTGGAATTGGTGGCTGCTCATTAGTCATTAAGTAAGCCATACGATCAATATATGCACGTTGTAAACTTCTTCTATAGATATCAATGCTTCTACCCGAACGCAATTCACTAAAAAGGCCAGTTCTAAGGTCTTTCATCATGTCATACATACCGTAAGCGTCTTTGCCATTGATGGTTTCGTTTTCAGACATGCGGGCCAATCGTCCAAAATCTAAAAGATTGTTCAAAGTTCTTTCTTGTGTGTTTCTCAAACGATCAAGGCTACCAGCATTTTCAATTTTATTGAAGATGTTGTTGTCCAATAACCATTCTGGAGTTGAGAACAATTGAGTCTGGATAAAATCCATGGCTCTTTTTTGCTTTTCTTTATCGACATGAGTATAAACAGCACCTTCTTGATCGTAAGTTTTGTATATTTCGTATACACCTCCAATGTTAGAAGCTACATGACCCATATAACGATTGTACTGCCCTAAAACCTGTCCGTACATTGTTTCTAAATCGTCATAATTTTTACCGTCTTCAGAAGTCCATTCTATAAGGTTTGGTACAATACGCTTAAGATTTTTAATACCATACTCACTAGCTAACATAGAATCATCACCTAAATCTTCAGTTTGTGAACTTGGATCAACGACTCCGAATTGTTGTCTTCCAAATCTGTACATTGGATCACCTGCATGTTCTAAAATCCAACTATCTAAAATTTTCTTTTCGTCTTCTGCAGTTTTTGCTTCAGGAATTGGTCTGTAACCCCATTCAATAGCATATTTGTCATAAGGTCCGATGTTAGGCATAAGTGCAACACCCTCGTCACCTGGCTGCGCTACGTAATTAAAACGAGCATAATCCATAATCGATGGAGCTGTACCAAATTCTTTTGTAAATTCTGGATCTCTTAATTTTTCTACTGAATAAGCAACACTGCTTCCCATATTATGCGGTAAGCCCAATGTGTGTCCTACCTCATGAGCAGAAACAAAACGAATTAGACGTCCCATCACTTCATCTTTAAATGCAACGCCTCTTGCATCTGGATTGATAGCTGCAGTTTGTACAAAGAACCAGTTTCTAAGCAATGTCATTACATTGTGGTACCAGTTAATATCACTTTCCAAAATTTCACCAGTTCTTGGATCACTAACGTGAGGTCCATTGGCGTTTGGTATCGGCGACGCTAAATAACGTACTACAGAATAACGTGCATCCTCTGGTGACCAATCTGGATCTTCCTCTACTGTTGGTGGGTCTTTAGCTATAATTGCTTCTTTAAAGCCAGCGGCTTCAAAAGCGACCTGCCAATCTTCGATTCCTTGCTTAATGTATTTTCTCCATTGTTCAGGTGTTGCTCTATCTATATAATAGACAATCTGTTTTTTAGGTACAACAAGCTCACCTCTTTTAAAAGCCGCCATATCTTCGTCTCTGACTTCTAATCTCCAACGGTCTAGATAATTTACGGTTTTACTTTCTTGTGCAGTTAACCCGTAATCAGTTTGTCCACTAGTGAACCAGCCGACACGCTGATCGAACATACGTCTCTTCATAGGAACATCTGGTAATAAAATCATTGAGTTGTTAATCTCTAAAGAAATAGCACCAGTGTTTGAATTAGAAGGTGGTTGACCTGCTGCGTAAGTTTTCACTGTACGTGATTCTATATTTCTTGGGTAAGCTTTGATATTTTCTATGTAAGAAAGATTACCGTCTAAACGTGTAATTCTGTATTGTTGTCTTCTTCTTTGAGGAAAGCCAAAAGGTTTAGTGTCTTTCTCAAACAAATCTGTAACATCAATTACAGTATTTAAAGAATCTTTGCTAAATGCTTTAATAGGAAATGTTGCAATAACAGGCTCAAAATTAGAATTAACTACAGCTTCGTGAACAGGCAGTGAATCTGCTGCCACTACTTGGTGTGATACCATACGAAGTAAGACTTTTTTGTCTTTCTTCTGCCAGCGCAATACTTGTTCACTCAATTTTCCACCACCAAAACCGAGTCCTGAGGCTGTTTTAGAAATACGAGTTACCATAAGCATTTCACGCTCAAATAGAGAATCAGGTATTTCATAGAAATAACTGTCATCTACTTTGTGCACAGTAAAGAGACCTTGGTCACTTTTAGCGTCTTTGGTAATTACCTTATCGTAAGGCTTTGGATCATTTTTTCCAGGCTTTTTTCCTGGCGGTTTTGCCATTGCTGTGGCATCACCATTTTTAGATTTGCTTGCTTTTTTTGCGGTTGAGCATGAAAAAGCTAAAAATGCTGCAACTACGAAGAGTAGCTTAATTGATAGTTGTCTCAAAATTAGTGTTTTTTATTAATTGGGCTGAAAATACGTAATCTCTAAACAAACTGTTAAATGTATTAACGACTTTAATATTTTTTTAACTTGATTATGTAAATAATAGGTATTAGTAAATTTTATTTTTTGACGCTTAATTAGACGATCTCAACAAATAAACCGTCTTCGGTTTTTTCCACTTTGGTTAATCCGTGTTTTCCTAAGCCTTTAATTCCTTTGTCCCAACCTTTATTGCTCAATCCAGATTTGGATTTTAGGTCATTTAAATCCATTCGCTTTTCAGATTTTAAGACTTCGAAAATAGCTTTTTCGTTATCGCTAAGCTCCACCTTTTTCTTTTCTGGTCGCATTTGCGGGAAGAACAATACTTCTTGAATACTTTGGTTATTGGTTAAAAACATAATTAATCTATCCATGCCAATTCCCATTCCGGAGGTAGGTGGCATACCGTATTCTAAGGCTCTTAAGAAATCAAAATCTATAAATTCTGTAGCCTCATCGTCACCTTTTGCAGCGAGTTTTAACTGATGCTCAAATCGCTGGCGTTGATCTATAGGATCATTAAGTTCTGAATAGGCGTTAGCAATTTCTTTTCCGCAAACCATAAGCTCAAAACGTTCGGTGAGCTCGGGATTTTCACGATGTTCTTTACATAATGGGCTCATCTCTTTTGGATAGTCCGTTATGAATGTGGGTTGAATATAATTCCCCTCACATTTTTCACCAAAAATTTCATCAATCAATTTACCTTTACCCATGGTTTCATCTACTTCAATTCCCATGTCTTTAGCCGCAGTTCTTATTTCGTTTTCAGATTTGTTTTCAATATCAAAACCTGTAAATTCTAGAATGGAATCACGCATGGTGATGCGTTTGTAAGGTGCTTTAAAATTAATATTGTGCTTGCCAAATGTCGCTTCTGTAGTTCCATTGACAGCAATCGCACAATGCTCCAATAATTGTTCGCAGAAATCCATCATCCAATTGTAATCCTTATAAGCCACGTAAATTTCCATAGCGGTAAATTCAGGATTATGTGTGCGATCCATACCCTCGTTTCGGAAGTTTTTAGAGAATTCATAGACACCTTCAAAACCACCCACAATCAATCGCTTTAAATAAAGCTCATTGGCTATTCGCATATACAAAGGAATGTCCAGACTGTTATGATGCGTTATAAATGGACGTGCTGCCGCTCCACCGGGAATAGGTTGTAAAACTGGTGTCTCCACTTCAAAATATCCAGCATCGTTAAAAAATTGACGCATAGCATTAAAAAGCTTAGTACGCTTAATAAAAACTTCTTTCACATGCGGATTTACAGCTAAATCTGCATAGCGCTGTCTATAGCGCTGTTCGGGATCGTTAAATTTATCATATTCATTGCCTTCTGCATCCTTTTTAGGAAGTGGTAATGGCTTTAATGCTTTGCTTAAAAGCGAAAAATCCTTGACCATAACCGTCTTCTCACCAACTTGAGTCGTAAAGAGTTCGCCAGTTATTCCTATAAAATCACCAATATCTAGTAGTTTTTTATAAACATCGTTATAAAGGGTTTTATCCTCTCCTGTACAGATTTCATCACGATTAAAATATACTTGAATACGACCTTCGCTATCTTGAAGCTCAGCAAAAGAAGCCTTACCCTGAATGCGACGCGACATTAAACGGCCAGCAATTGTGACCTGTTTTCCTTCCTCAAAATCAGATTTAATCTGTTTGCTAGTGTGGTTCACTGGAAACAAATCGGCCGGGTATGGGTTGATGCCCATATTGCGTAGTTTTTCTAACTTTTCTCGTCGTACTAATTCTTGTTCTGAAAGTTGCATTCTTTTGATTTTAGAAGTGCAAAATTACATTATTTACAAGAATTAGGGAATATGTTTTCAATTCGATTTAATAGCCTTTAAATTTTCCTTTAAATCTTTATTATTTGGTAATTTTAATAGGGCATTTTCCAAAACTTTAATCGCCTTATTTTTCTGACCGCTCGCGCCTAAGATATTTGCCAAGCTCATATAGGTTTTAGAATCATTTGGGAATAGTATGGTGTTGAATCTATATACAGCAATGGCTTCTTCTGTACGATTAGTGCCATGTAAAATTCGACCGTAGGTGTTCAACTCATACATATTGCTCACTTTGCCTTCATAAGCTTTAAGTAGTTTTTCGCTCTCTCTTTTGAGTCCTTTGGTGCCTTTTGATTTCAGAATTTCATCTATAACGCTTACTATTTTATTGTTGGGTTCATAGTCGTTTGTGATAATAATCTTTTTAATATCTTCCTCTAAGCTTAATACAGGTTGCTCCACGATCCGATTTACTTCCTTTCCATTTTTAAAAAAGATCACTGTAGGGACTCTATGGATATTTAGTCCGGCGTCTTCATGCTCTGGGCTTTGTTTATACATCTTTGGTTCACGACTTACTGCCACTAAAGTGAGTTGTTTCATTGGAAAGTTGGCAGTTTCTAAAATCTTATAAAACCTTGGTACTTCCCTTTTGCTATCTCCACACCAAGTACCCATAAACAGTTTAATTTCGTAAGATTTTAATTTTGAAGCAAACTCAGAAATAATGGTGTTGTTAGGTTGGTAGTCTTCATAATTTGCATTAAACCAAGAGGCGTAATTTTCTCTTTCCAATCCACTTTTGTCAATTTTTCCCAATAAGTAGGGGTATTGGTTTACCGTGGAAATTTCCCTGTTAAGATGTTGTGCATTTAAACAGAACTGAAACATGCATAGTCCTATAAGAAAATAGATGATTTTCATTTTTTTGATATTTTGAATGATTAGAAATCAAAACTCAAAAAATCAATTGAAAATTTTCAAAATGAAAGGTTTGAAATAGGTACTAGACCCTAGGTTGAATTTTGTAATTATTTAATAAAGAGTGATTTTGCATCATCGCGAGATTGTACATTGAGCTTTTTGTAGATATTATTAATATGTGTTTTTACAGTACTTACACTCAAAAAAAGATCTTCTGCAATATCTTTATTAGTTTTATTTTGAAGAATTTGCTCTAAAACGACTTGTTCTTGTTTGGACAATCGTTGTTTTAAATCTTCAGTTTTGGATTGCCTGATTTTGTGTATGTGAAGAAATAACAAAGTATTTGCGATCAAAGAAATAATTAAGAACGATATCAAATAAAAATTCCAACTTAGTTCTGAATTTTCATCTGATGCTGCCAACATGTATCGGTCTGCATTTAGTTCATCTATATACTGTTTGGTATATGCCGCATTTGGGTAAGTGATTTCTAATCTTTCTTTTAAATCGTCGTAATAAGTATTGGTTTTTAGATCTTTTACGTAATAGTTATGTAAATCACTTGTTCTATCAGAGAGGTAAGCATAAATGTTTAGTTACGCTAAAGGTTCATTCAAAGATTTACCAAAATTCTGCAAGTTTTTAAACCATTTTTTATTGTTGAGTTTTCGGTTAGCCTCGCTTCGAATTTCGCTGTAAGCAAATCGCATATCGTTTTTGAGCGAATCGATTTTTACAAAAACATTAGCTTTTGGGTTACTCGAATCAATGCTACAAAACACTTGATTGCCAAACGTAACAGGCAGTTTTAAGACGTCTGAATTATTTGCAACAAACAACAGTTCTTCGCTATCGCTGCAATGGCCATTAAAGTGATTAAAGTCCTGTTGAATATCAGAGCACTTGTCCACGTGGATGCGGTAAATTCTATTATCAGCATCTAACATATCACCTTTAAATTCAAAATAACCTGTCGAATCTGCTATAGTTTTTGCGATAATTTGTTCGGAATAGACACCGGACATTTTGCGATAATCTTCAACTACAGAAAGATAGACTGCGTTTTGCCACTCATCAGGATTTATTTGTCCTGAAAAGGAATATTGTGCTCGGCAGTTGGCCGCAATAAATAAAAGCAATAACAGAATTTTAAAACGCATAAAACGAAACTACATAATTTTAGTTGACTATGAAATAGTTGCATTTTAAAAGTGTAACAAATAAGACGAATTGTCGACATATAAATACATCAAAATCAAAAAACGAAACTATGAGTATATGGCGTGTTATACTGTCTATTATTTGCCCACCTTTGGCCGTACTTGACAAAGGTTGCGGCTCAATCTTCATCACATTTTTACTATGGCTTTGCGGTTGGGTGCCAGGCGTAATTGCAGCATTGGTTATTCTCAATAATCCTGAGCGATAAATCCCTATCTTTGTTTTGTGAAAAATCAAGATTTCAAAATGAAAAACATTATTTTTTTATTGGCCTTGGCTTGTGTTTTTACGAGCTGTAATGTTACCGAATCCATTGTTTTTAACAGTGATAATTCTGGTGAATATTTAGTTAAATATCAAATGGGTGATGCCATGCAGGCATTTAATGATGCGATGGGTGGCGACAACTCAAATGATGAAAACAAAGAAAAAGGTGAGGTAATGGATACTACCATGGTGTTTGCAGATATTATGGCAACCTACAAGGATAGTATTGCTAGTTTACCAGAAAAGAAACAATTAGCCATGGAAGCTGTGAGAAATATGTTCATGAACATGAAATTGGACGAAGATGCTGGGATAATGGATATTGGGATAGGAATGAAGTTTGAATCTATTGAAGATTTAAAAAACATACAGGATAAAATAAAAAAAGTACAAAGCCTTAATCAACAAGGCGACCAGCTAGAAGCTATGAAAAGTGGCTCTCCTTTGGGGAAATTTATGGGTACCGATGATAGCACTGTGAGGTATGATCTTACCACAGATGGATTTTCAAGAACTACTATGGTGAGTGTAACTGAAGAAAGTGAAGAAGTTATGGAAGAGTTGTTCGATGAAACCGATGAAGGTGATAAAGAATTTATAAAATATTTTGAAGAATCATACTATAACGTAAAATTAACCTTCCCGAAAGCCGTAAAATCGGTGTCTTTTGAAGGGGCTGAAATCTCAGCTGATAGAAAAACTGTTAGTTATAGGGCCAATTGGCTAGACTTTATTAAAAATCCAAAATTGTTGGATGTGAACGTGGAATTTGTAGATGAATAAAACTGTACAGCTTCAAGATCTAGGCACTAAAGATTTTAAGAACACTTGGGATTATCAAGAAACCCTTTTTAAGGCCATTTTAGATACTAAAATTAGAAATAGAAGGGAAGATGCAGGCCTAGAAACTGATAATCATTTTCTGTTTGTAGAGCATCCGCATGTTTATACTTTAGGTAAAAGCGGAGATCTCTCTAATTTACTTTTAAATGAGCATCAACTCAAAGAAAAAAACGCCACATTTTACAAAATAAATAGAGGTGGAGATATTACTTATCACGGTCCGGGGCAAATAGTGGGTTACCCTATTTTAGATTTGGATAATTTTTTTACAGACATCCATAAATACCTTAGATTTTTAGAGGAAATGATTATCCTCACTTTAGCTGAATACGGCCTAAAAACTGAGCGTAGTCCTGGTGAAACAGGTGTGTGGTTAGATGTCGGTACACCGTTTGCTCGGAAAATTTGTGCTATGGGTGTAAGAGCTAGCCGTTGGGTGACCATGCATGGTTTTGCACTTAATGTGAATGCGGATTTAGGCTATTTTGATAATATTATTCCTTGTGGTATTCGCGGAAAAGCTGTTACCTCTTTAAATGTTGAATTGGGAGTCGATAAGGTGGAAGAAGCTGAGGTTAAGCGGAAGTTGTTGAAGCATTTTGGTGAGCTTTTTGAGGCGAGTTTCGTTTAATTTTAGTGATATGAGTCCGTTTCAATGACTTATGTCAGACGTTAGACTAAATTAGCATCTTAATTTTACAAAGTAAAATTAAGACTCATCATTAAAAAACACCTTATAAAAATGCATTTTCTTTTCTTCGTCGTAACCACGCTCTAGGTATTCCGCAGAAGCGTCTGGTGCATCCACGTCGAGTTTAATTTGGATATTGGTATCCAGTTTTATTTCCGTTTTGATTTTTTGCTTTTGCTTTTTTAAAGCAATTTCCGAGACGTCAAATTGGTTACGAATTAGGATTTTGTTTTCAGATTCGTAACTTTTCTTGTAATCTTCGAATAGCTGAATTTGGTCTTCTTCGTCAAACACTTCTTCCTTAAAAGTATCAATATTTACAATTTCATTTTCCTTGAAAAAATCTACTGTATTTGCCAGGAAATTACTTTGTGCTTGTCCACCAAAATTTGGTTGTAATACTTCCTTTGAGAATTCGCGGCAAAGCTCGATGCAATTTTTAGTATGTTGATTGCTGTCATCAGGATATTTAATATTTAGAAAACTCTTGATCCAATATTGTGTATCGTACGTATTATTATCGACACTGAATACTATTTTTCCTTCCATGTCCGAAGTGTTTAAAATCAAACATCCTTTATCGACTTTCTTGGCCTGTATTCCTTTCTGTACCAAAATATCGTAATTGCCACTTTCTAAATAGGTCTGAAAAAACTCAGTTTTGTTTTCAATTTTAAAAATGCCGATGGCATCCGTAAAATAATCTTCGTATTGTACGTTTTCAAAAAGGCAAACTAATACATCTCCCGTTTTAATTTGTGCAGAATTACTCTGCTCAAATAAGTGCGTAGCTATGTGTTTTGACACTTCCACAAAATCGGTTTCCTCTTTAAATAATTGATCTGCATAGGTGTTAATCTCATTGAGACCAACATCGCTGTGGTGGTGAAATCGGTAGCTTTCTGCAACGCTTACAAATGGCTTTAAAAGATAGGGTAGCATTAAGTTGTAAGTGGCTTCGTCAAAATCTACTTTTGCATCTGAAAATGCGTTTTTCGTACCATTAAACTTGTTGCCAACCTTATGGATAATGCAGCTTTTAATTGATGCTTTCTGTCGTTTGATCATAGGTAGATGGAGAGGTGAAAATTTAAAATTGTTATGTTTTGAAAACCTTATAAAGTGATTGTTCTATCAAAATTACAATACTACAAAAACCAACAATTGAATACTAAAAAACGCCAAAGTAAATTTGGCGTTTAATGATTCAAGGACTTTAGATTTGGTTGGGTTTAGATTTTTACAAATTCCACACGTCTGTTTTGTGCTTTACCGTCTGCAGTGGTATTATCTCCAACAGGTTGGCTTTCCCCTTTGCCATCTGTGGTAAGTCTGTCTGAAGAAATATTGTAAATGTTCACTAGAGCATCTTTAACAGCGGCTGCTCTGTCTTTGGATAGTTTTAAATTGGACTCGTCCGATCCATCAGAATCCGTGTGACCAATAATATTAAGTTTAATATTTGAATCTTGCATTAAAACTTGGGAAATCTGACGTACAATGCCCAATGATTGCGGCTGTATTTTTGCAGAGCCAGAATCGAACAAAATACCGTTTGTTGAAATTCTACCTTCGGACAATAATTTTCGTCTTAAATCCACACCACCTTCAGCGACTTTTATATTTTTTATAAACACGCGTTCTTCGCCATCCTTTAAGCCATAAGCGTGAAATTTGAGATAATTAAGTACATCCAACTGATCAATAAATCGAGGTATATCAACATATTTTACTTCGTTTATCCAAAGTCTGTAGCGCTTTTTTGTTACGGAAATAGCAATGTGCGGTTGGTTTTTTATTTCGTCTCTAATATCTGCGCTTAATGAAGAGTTTATGGTTGATTTGCCATTAAAGGTGTTAAAAGCCCGAATGTTAAAAGCCGCATATTGGCCTAATGGTATAGATACAGCCGCATAATGCTTTTGTCCTTCACTAAAGCCGTTTGTGTCGCTAATAATAACACTAAGCTTGGCTCCAGACGAGGTTTGGTTATCCATTCCTGAGGTCAATACATCGAATTCGATGGTGTAATCTTGTGGCAGTTCATTTATATCCGGAATTACGTACAATCTATAACCTGCTTTAAGCTCAAACCAATTGCCTTCAACTTTATTGAATTTTACGATTGCACCAGAACCGTTCGTGTTCCACCGACTCGGTAAATCACCTACAAAATCTTGGGAAAAATCATCATAGAAGATGGTTTTGTCTCCAGGAACAAAATCATATTTACTGTAAACCTCTAATCCGTCCGATACGTTATCTGGTTCTGCATCATCGTCATTTTCAGAAGTAGAGGTACCTTCATCCATTTCTTCATTGTAATCATCGTCTTCATTATTGTCGCTCTCGGCATTCCTATCCTCATCAGTAGTTTCTCTCTCGCGTTCTCCCATAATCAGCTCCTTTGCGGTAGTAATACTATATTTTAGAGCTTTTTTGGCACGATTGATCTGAAGTGTTGCTTTTGCTTGTTTTAAAGCTCCTTTACCATCGAGATCGCTTAAAATGTCTGGTGCACTTTCGCTGAGAATTGTGATGTCCTCTAGTGCTTCTTCTAAAACATCTAAGTCTTCATCTTCTAATGGTGTCCTGGCCGCAGCGTAACCGTCATATTTATATACTTTATCATAGAAGTTAAAGGATTCTTGAACAAAATTATCTACGCTAGATATACCGACCCTGCTCTTTGGGCGTTTCAGTTTTTTGGTTTGGGCATCAAGGTTTGGGATAATAAACAAGAACAGCGCAATGGCAAGCCCTGTTTTTTTGAGAGAGTTGAATTTTTTCATTGTAAGTGTTTGATTAATAGCTTTCTAAAATTAAGAATAACTATTGTAAACAAAAAATGAAAATGTATATTCTGCTGTAAATTTAGTATAGTTTGTAAACTAAGACTGTATTTGAATCGCTTTGTGTTATAAGTTCTAAACCGCTTTCTCCATCTGTTTTTTGTAGTTCTGCAGCCGCGGTGCCAAACACAGGAAAGTTAGGTAGCGGTTGAGCTTGACTATCAAAAAGATAAACTTTGCTTGCTTGTAAATCTGATACGGAAACGTATATTTTATCGTTGAGATAGAAAATTTTTGGAGATGTATAGTTTCCGAAATCTAAATCTAAAGTTCTGGATCTAATTTTTAATCGATTATCGTTAAGCGTAACCAATGTCTTGCTCGTGGTCTCAATATGATGATTTTCAGAAAGACTGAGTGATTTGGTAGTTATATTACCCGAAGTACTTACCTGTATTAATTGTCCGAGTGTGTTAGTGGTTGTAAACTTATTTTGATATAAGTACAACTCGTTATCTGAGAATTTAAACTTGTCGGTAACGTTAATTCTAATATTTCCTTGCCTATTTAAAATTTTTAGTTTTTCACCAGCTGTAAAAGCAATGTAATCTTTACTGCCAATCCTAAAATGTTTGGGTTGTGAGTTTACAAAACCATCACTTTTATAATCAAAACCCGTTACTCTTTTGCCTTTAGCGTCGTACATTAATAGATTATTTCCTTGGGTAACCAAAAGCCTATAATTTTTTCTTTTATCATAATCAAAAACTGATAATGGCTGCGTTATTTTGTCTTGAAATTTAAGTGGAAACTCGCCAACGTCCTTACCATTTCTATCGAGAACATAAACACTGTTTTCTGTTGCAAAAACCAATTGTAATCGACCGTTTTTAAAACTATCTATCTGTTCGACCTTTCCCAGAATTTTACTTTGTAATTGTTTTTTCCATAGAATATTGCCAGAGCTAGAAATAAGATAGATGACGTTATTTATATCTTGAACAACAATTTCGTTGGTGTTACTATTATGATTTTTTACACTTTGAGGCGCAAATAATATATCTGCATCAATTTTAGTCGTAAAATTTTCTTCAACTGCATTATTGGCTGAACGTTTTTTATATTTTTCAAAAATACCATTGACCAACGCATAATTTTTTTCATAAACGAATTGTACAACGTTAGCATTATAGTTTTTAACGTCTTCATTTAAAATCTCGGACAACGCTTCAGCATCTTTAAATATAAATAATGAAGACTCGTTGCTTAGATTGTTCTGAATATTTTGAAAAGCATTTGATTTAGATAGGACCTTGTCATTGAGTACATCACTTATAATCGATTTAAGGGATTCCGTTGATTCGGCGAAAATCAAAAAATCATTATACTCTATAAAATAATTGGCATCACTAAAACTTATGATTGGTTGAAAATAAGATGCTAGAAAACTGTTATTTTCATTGAGATAAATATCGATATCGCGATATGTTTCATGAAAAGATTTATCCTCTATAGCCTCAAAAGCTAGATTCGAGTCAAGTGCATGCGTAACTAAGACTTTTTTACTTTGGATTTCTGCAAGGGCAATTTCATCCGTGTAATTTAAGAAATTGGGAAGTGTATCATTATTTGTTGGTGATAGCTCATCCAGGTTTTTTTTGAAAGTTGCAAAGTTGTCATAACTCAAAGCTGTTAATGAACTAGAATTATCAGAAACAACATCAATACTTTTTATTTTTTGAGGATTCGTGTTTTTAAAACAATCAAGAATCGTTTTAATGGAATCTTTTGAATTTACAACACCATTGAATTTTAGACTCGTATCACTGAAGTCCAGATCTAAAACAGTAAAATTAGTTACTTCTTGTCTATCTCCCAGTACATTAAAAAGTAATTTTGAATAATCTGATTTGTTATTTCTAAAAATAATAGAAGCCACAGATTTACTGTTTGTGGTTTCTATGAGTTTTTCGAGACTGCTGTTTTTATTGTTTTTTTTAAGAGTTTGTATGACCTCCAAACTATTTGATGCTGCGAATAAGTTTTTCAGCGTTCTAATGTATATGGTGGTTGTGTCAATTTGTACCTTTTCAATGTCTTTTTCAGAGAAAGATTCAGAAATAAAATTAGAAATAGAATCTCTAACAAATAAGGTGGAGTCAGTTTGTGTGAGTATTAGATAGTCCGATGCTTTCTGATCATTTTCGATAAAAGACAAGTATAGTTTCCCTCTAGGAGTGAGGTGTTTTAGAAATTGAAATGAGGTATTTAACTCCTTATTATATATATCATTAATAATTTCTTGATTGATTTGGCCATTTAAAAAATCATTAAGCTCGTTTATTTGTATTACCGTTGAGCTTTTAGAAGGTATATAGAGATAAGTCTGTAATTTTTTATCGTAGTCTCTTTGGCAAGCAGTAAGATTAATTGCTAAGAGTAATAAAAAAATGAATTTTTTCATTAAGAGAATTATGTTTCGTACAAATATAAAAAGTTATATATCTAATTTGTATTGCTCTGGCAATAATCTAAATGATTTTCTGTGGTATTTGGTTATACCAAATTTTCTAATAGCCGCTCTATGCTCCTTTGTTGGATAGCCTTTGTTTTTTTTCCAATTGTACATTGGGTATTCCTTATGGATATCTTCCATATAACTGTCTCTAGTTGTTTTTGCAATTACTGAGGCAGCTGCAATGCTCAAATATTTACTATCACCTTTGATGATGGTTTGATGCGGAATTGATTTGTAGGGTTTAAATTTATTGCCATCTACAATTATAAAACTAGGTTCAACTTTGAGTTTTTCAATAGAACAATGCATGGCTTTGATGGAAGCATTGAGTATATTAATGTTGTCAATTTCATCTTCAAATATATGCGCGAATGCAAAAGACAAGGCTTCTTCCTCAATTATTGATTTAAGTAGTAATCTGTTTTTGTGCGTGAGCCTTTTAGAATCGTTTAAAATTAAATTCTCAAATATTTTTGGTAAAATAACAGCGGCTGCAGTAACCGGACCAGCCAAACAACCACGTCCAGCTTCATCTGTCCCGCATTCAAATTTTAAGGAGCTAAATTGTTTTTTAAGGTCCAAATGTTAAAAGTTTGAACAAAGTTAAAATTTTAACGCAACCCTTTTGGATATTATGCATCTAAATGATGAGTTTAAGGTTGAAAACGTTGTGTGCAATGATTTAGAGGCAATTCTGTCGATACCAAAAACCATTAACATTTTTTTAGCAAAAACACTTGCTTATTTAATATTTAATTAAGATGTTTGCAACTAGACTAACTCAAATAATTGTTTTATGAAATTAAAGTTAACATGGTTATTAACGCTTTTTATGGCGTTCGTGATGCAATTTTCTTTTGCACAAGAGAAAACTGTCACAGGTACAGTTACAACAGCTTCGGATGGATTACCACTCCCTGGAACAACTGTATTAGTAAAAGGTACCTCTAGAGGTCAACAAACAGATTTTGATGGAAAGTATTCCATTCAAGTCACTCCAAGCGATGTCTTGGTATTTTCATTTGTAGGATTCGCTACGGTTGAAAGACCGGTTGGTGCTAATACAACTATTAATGTAGGTATGAACGAAGATAACACCTTAGATGAGGTGGTTGTTACAGGTTTTACTACAGAAAAAAGAACTACAACAACTTCGGCAGTGACAACGTTATCTGCAGAAACTGTAGATTCGAGACCAAACGCATCTATTGCGACGGCTTTACAAGGACAGGTACCAGGTCTTAATATCGGTACTGGTTCAGGACAGCCTGGAGCAAATAGTGTTATTCTTTTGCGTGGTGTAGGATCTATTAATGGTAACATTGAGCCATTATTTGTAATTGACGGTGTTCCGGTTGATGAGGATAACTTTAGGAGTTTGAATAACAACGACATTGCGAACATTACAGTATTAAAGGATGCATCTGCCTCTGCGCTTTACGGTAACCGTGGTGCTAACGGTGCAATTATCATTACTACGAAAAAAGGAACTTTTGGTTCAGATTTAGCGATTAACTACAGAAGCCAGTTTGGTTACTCTGTACTACCAGATAAGAATTTTGACGTAATGAATTCATTCCAGAAATTAACTTATAATAAAAGAGTAGGTTCTGGTTTTGGTTCGAATTTAACAGATGCAGAAATTGCTACAATTTCCCGCCAGACAAACACGGATTGGGAAGACGTGTTTTTTAGACCAGGTGAGACAATAAGTCACAACCTTAGTTTAAGTTCTGGATCAGAATTGTTTTCAACATTCACATCTTTAGGTTATTTTGAGCAAAGTGGTGTGACTTTACGAAGTGATTTACAGAGATTTAACTTAAGATCTAATGTGTCTGGTAAAAGTTCAAATAACAAGTTCAACTACGGAACTAATTTAAGTTTAAACTTTAGTGAGAACAACTTCATTCAAAATGAGGGTACTGGTAACTTATCAAATCCATTCCTTGTACCTTATGTGGCTTTGCCATATTTCTCTCAGTTTAACCCTGATGGAACATTAAATACTGTAGGTTCTGGTTTAGATACTTTTGATAATACTCCTTATACAGCACTTAATAATACAGTGTTAAATACAAACAGAGTTGAAGAAATTAAATTTATCGGTTCTATAAATGCAGATTATGAATTTGCGAAAAATTTAAGTGCATCGATAAGATTTGGTTTAGATTACACTTATAATAGAGGTATTTTTATTGAAGACCCTACAAGTGTGTATGGTTCTACTGCCGTTAATGGTGGTGATGCTGAGTTTCAAGGAACAAATGCTGAAAATTACTCAAGAGACGCAAGATTCAACAACTTAGTTGGTCTTAATTATAATAACGTTTGGGGTGATCATGATTTGGATGTTTCTGTATTTACAGAATACAACAAATCTTATTTAAATACTTCAGGCTTTACGCAAGTTGGTCTTAACCCTAAGATTTTTGAATTTGGTACAAGTTTTATCCCAGGAGATACTTTCGAGGATTTAAATGATGATGGTGTAGCTGCATTAGACGGTTCAGAATTTCCATATATCCCAGGTATTTCTTTAAATGAGATTACAATTGGTATCTTTTCATACTTTGGTGTATTAAGATATACATATGATGACAAATATAACTTTCAGGGATCTGTAAGACGTGATGCTTCATCTCGATTTGCTGAATCTAATCGTTGGGGTACATTCTGGTCTGTTTCTGGTTCATGGAACATTAACAAAGAAGGCTTCATGGATGGTTCTGTATTTAATAACTTGAAATTAAGAGCTTCTTATGGTGTAACTGGTAATGATCGTATTACTGGAGGATACTATGGGTCTGACGATGCGACGTTTGATACGTATGCTCAAGGATCAGGTTATAATAATTCGGTTGGTTTGTTTGCTAACCAAATTGGTAATAGAGATTTAAAATGGGAAACTGTAACACAAACTAACTTTGGTATTGACTTTGGTTTATGGAATAATAAATTAAACGGATCTATCGATGTTTATAATAAAGTTACTGATGACTTATTCCAATCTCAACCAGTATCTGCATTAAATGGTGTGAATACAATTTCTGCTAACCTTGGTCAATTGACTAATAAAGGTGCTGAAGCGGTTATAAACTATAGTGCTATTTCTAATCCTGATGGTTTTAGTATTAGTTTCTTCGCTAATGGTTCTTATAACGAGAATGAGATTACTGAATTACCTAATGGTGTTGATGAAGTGTTAGGTGGTGGCCGAACAAATAGTTTAGGTGTTGGTGAGAAATTAGGTGAATATTTTGCTGTAATATGGGCTGGTGTTAATCCAGCGAATGGTCAGCCACTTTATAGAGATGTTGATGGAAATTTAACTGAGACTTATAACCTTAGTAACAGAGTTTGGACAGACAAGTCTGTCTATCCAACATACCAAGGTGGTTTTGGATTTAATAGTGCTTTTAAAGGCTTTACCTTAGATACGCAATTTTCTTTTGTAGCTGACATTTACCGTTACAATGGTAGTCTTGGTGTAATTGAAGATCCGGGTTTAACTACGTTATCTAACGGTTCATTGGCTTTATTTAATGACCAATGGCAACAGCCAGGTGATGTTACAGGTATTCCACGTGCAGGTTCTACTTCTGTTAGAAACTTGTTGACAACGAGATACTTGGAGGATGCATCATTCTTAAGACTTAGAAATATTGTATTAGGTTATAATTTTGCAGAGGCATTAAAGGATGCTAATTTCATTAAAGGTGCTAAAGTTTACGTTCAGGCAGAAAATTTAATTACCTGGTCTAAGTGGAGAGGTTGGGATCCAGAGTCAAGTTTTAGAAACTCGGATTTCTTTGACTATCCAACAACAAAAATATTCACCTTAGGTGTGGATTTAACTTTTTAATAAAAATAGTATGAAAATGAATAATAAATTTATTGTATTAATGATTGTAAGTCTCTTTTTTGCATGTAACGATGCAATAGAGATTGTTCCAGAGGATGAATTTACTCCGGAGATTACATTTGAGAGCGTTAGTGATTTGCAACAGGGTTTAAATGGAGTTTATGCTCAATATAACTTTGAAGCAGATATAACGTATAACTCTATATTTACTGATAACGTTAAACCTGGTTATGCTAGTGGTGGTCAACAGATCCCGTTTTTTAACTGGTTGCTCCCAACAAGTTCAGGAAACGTAACAGCACTATGGAATTCTTATTATGACATGATAAACGCTGCTAACAGAGTTATTGAGGCATCAGTATTTGTTGATGTTTCAGCTGACGAACAAGTAGCATTTAATGACATCTTGGGTCAACTATATGGTTTAAGAGCAGTTGCTCATTACCATTTACATACTTATTTTACTACAGATTACTTAGATGAATCAGCTTTGTCTGCGATCATTTCTGATCGAGTACCTGTTGTAACTGAGGTTTTCGCTAGAAATACTACTGGTGAAATGTATGATTTTATTTTAGAGGACTTAGCTACGGCGTCTGGTTTTCTATCATCAGGATTCAACAATAATGGTTTTATAACTGAGGATTTCATTACAGGTTTAAGAGCAAGAGTTGCTTTATTAAGAAACGATGCATCTGGTATTGGCTTAGCAGATAATTTGATTGGTCAATATCCTTTGGCTAATCCAGCTGAATATGCTGCCATGTTCTTTGATCAAGATGACACTGAAGTAATCTTTAAACTTTTTAGAACGACTCCAGTTGGTGGAATCTGGTATTTCACCAATAGTGCTGGACCTTTCTTGGAGGCTTCTAATGGTCTTTATAATACTTTAGAAGCAGCTGACGACGTAAGATTAGGAGTTAATATCAATTTAACTAATGATATCAATGTTGCAGAAGGTGGTCCAACAGATATTAGTGAAAACATCATTCTGATTCACAAATATCCTGGTAACTCATCGCCATTCGTTAATAATATAAAGGCAATGAGAGTTTCTGAGATGTATTTACTAAAGGCTGAATTACAAGTAAAAGCACAAAATAATTTACCTGGTGCAGCACTTACACTTAAGCAGTTAAGAGATGCACGTAATGGTGCAGATACACCTCTTGCAACTTATGCAAATTCAACTGAAGCTTTGGCTGATGTAATGAACGAAAGACGTATGGAGTTGGCTTATGAAGGAGCAAGGTTTTTAGATATCAAAAGAAATAAGTCTATTTTAGGTGGTATCTCAAGAAATCCTATTGATTGTGCACAGGGTGGTGCTTGTGAATTACCAGCATCAGATTATAGATTTACATTGCCAATACCTCAGGTAGAAGTAAATGCAAATCCTAGTATAACTCAGAACCCAGGCTATTAATTAAAAAGAAATATAATTATGAAAATTAGAATATTAATATTAAATTTAGTTCTCTTAGCCTTTATGAGCTGTGAGAAAACCGAAGATGTAGTATTTGATCCAACTACGGGCCAGACAGGTCTTAGTTTTACGTCACCTACTCTTTCGGTAACTGTTCCAGAGGAAGGTGTAACCTTAAATTTTGAGGTAACTTCAACTACAATTTCAGATACTGATAGAACTTTTAATGTAATGGCTGATACTGATCCAGAAGCTACTACTGCTAATCCTTCGGATTATTCACTTGGTGTTGTTACAATTCCTGCTGGTTCACATATTGGTTCATTACCAGTAACTCTTAATTTTGATTCACTTGATGAAGGTGTCAATTATACATTAAAAATTGACTTATCATTACCTGATGATGTTGTAGGAGTTAGAAACAGTTCAATAAATATAAACTTCACTCCAGAATTTGTTTGTCCAGATTTAGTACTGAATTTTACTTTTGACGATTATCCAGGCGAGACTTCTTGGGAGGTTACTAATTCAAGTGGTTCTGTAGTTGCAAGCGCTGAGCAAGGAGATTATTCTGGTCAAACTGCAGCATCAATTGATCTGTGCCTTTTAAATGGAACTTACACTTTAACTGTTTTTGATAGTTTTGGAGATGGTATTTGCTGTGCATATGGTAACGGATCTTATGAAGTTGTTTTAGACGGTATGGTGTTGATTTCAGGCGGAGAATTTGGTGGTTCTGAATCTCAAAATTTTACTGTTAATTAAAAAAAAATGAATATGAAAAATACAATTAAAATTATATCGGCCTCATTATTATTATTTGTCATGGCAGTAAGTTGTGATGAAGATAATAATAACCTAGGTGAGCAAAGTCCAGAAACTGGTTGGGTTCAGTTCGCTTCTGCGTCCTCAACAACAGGACAAACTGTGCCAAGTCACAGTATTAACGTTCAAGTTAATGTGCCAATTTACAAGGAGGGATTATCAATTAGTTATACTACTGCTGCCAATGATGGTGATTATACTCAGTTTGTACTTCCTTCTGATCGTACGGGATCAGTTTTTGCAGATCCTTCAGATTACGATAGAGTGGTTAGTATTAACATACCACTTCAAAATATGGAAGTTGGTAGAGATTTTGTGACATCATTTGATGTTATATTAACTGCTGTTGATAAGCAAGGAGTTACTGTTGGTATTCAAGATACAAGACCTACAGTTCACACGGTCACTATTCCATGTTCTAATCCTGATGTATTACCAAATGATTATTTTGTAGGTAATTACACAATTGAAGATGTAATGGCTCAAATTGGTCCAGGTAATGGAACTGAGAATATTGGTTCTGGAACGGTTACTTTAACTGTTGATCCTTCAGATCCAAATAGAAGATTGTTTTCAGCTTCAATATTACCAGCATTTACAGGTGGAGCTTTAGTGCCTTTTGCACTTGAGTTTACTACTGATGATACAGTAACATTAGGTCAGTTTTCTAGTTCTGGTATTAGCTGTAGTGGTCCTGCTTATGGATTTGACGCAGCATCAGAAGCAGATAGTGTTCCATGGGACATCTGTAATGATCAAGTAATTACAATTAATTATACCGAAGATCCTTTAGTTGGTTGTGGCGGCCCTTATGCAGCTTCATTTAGATTGACAAAAATTTAAGGTACTTATCTTTTATAAAATTAAAAGCGACTTATAATAATAAGTCGCTTTTTTTGTTTTATGTCTCTAGGTAATTCTATTTTTGAAGCTTATTTTTAGGCAATGAAAAATTTCATATTTATTATATTGGTAATCTTTATTTATTCTTCTCTTGGAGCGCAAGATAAAATTCTGAGGGAACAAAAAAATGAACAACTTCAGCAAAGAGACTCTCTAAGAAATTTCAACAAAACCAATTCATTAAATAATAATAAAAAAGCAAACATAGTAGACTACAAAATTATCTCTTTTTCCAGAGACACGAATTCAGTCGACACGACTTTAACAATTAAAAAAGACTATAAATTTAACTATCTTCAAAGAGATGACTTCGGTCTTTTGCCATTTACCAATATTGGCCAATCGTATAACTCTCTTATAGTAAATACAGAGGAGAATTCTATTCTACCCCTTTTTGCCGCCAGATCTAGACATTTTAATTATATGGAGGTTGAAGATATTAATTACTACAGAGTCCCGACGCCATGGACCAGGCTTACATATAAAACTGCATTTGAACAAGGACAATTATTAGATGCTTTTTTTACAGTGAATCTGTCGAATCAATTTAATTTTTCGATAGCCTACAAAGGTCTTAGATCACTTGGTAATTATCAAAACGTATTAACAAGTACTGGTAATTTCAGATTCACTTCAAATTATACGAGCAAAAATAAACGATATAGCGCCAAAGGGCATATTGTTATGCAGGATTTACTCAATCAGGAAAATGGTGGTCTCACAGATGATGGAGTTCAAGATTTTCGTTCTGGTGACGAAGAATTTCTTGATCGCTCTGTTTTTGATCCAAATTTTAATAATGCTGAAAACATTCTAGAAGGTAAACGGTTTTATTTTGAGCACGACTACGATATCATTAGACAAAATGATTCAATTAGTAAAAACAGGCTTCAGTTACTTAACCAAATAAGTTTTGAAGATAAATATTATCAGTATGTCCAAGATTCACCTGCAGAAAATTTTTTCGGTGATTCTTTTTCGAATAATATAAATGATAAAGTCACATTAGAAAACTTTCATACTGAAATTGCATTGAGGTATTATAACAATATTCTAGGTGATTTTAAATTCGGACTCACTTATACCAATATAAATTATGGATATAATACAATTGTTCTATTGCCGTCTGAAAATATTCCAAATAGAATAAAATCTAATTTTCTAGGAACAACCGCATCCTATTCTAAGACTATAGGAAAGATAGATATCAATGGTAGTGCCCAGATTAATCTTTCAGAAGAATTCAGCGGAAGTATATTCAATGGAATGGTTGGACTCAAACTTAATCAAGATATCAGTCTGGATGGGGGAGTCCAAATAAGCTCAAGATTACCAAACTATAATCATCTCTTATATCAAAGTGATTACACAAATTATAATTGGTACAATTATGGCAGCTTTGAGAATGTGAATAAACAACAGCTAAGTTTTAATATTAGATCAGACAAATACCTCAATGCGTATTTCGACCTCTCAAACATTAGCAACTATACCTATTTTAATTTACAAAATAAAATTGACGAAAATAGAATTATAAAACCACAACAGTATAACAGTTCTATTCAATATTTGAAACTTAAAGTCCAAAAAGAGTTCACACTAGGTAACTTTGCTTTGGATAATACGGTAATGTACCAAAGTACAGTAAGTGACCTAAACGTGCTTAATGTTCCCACGTTAATAACAAGAAACTCTCTTTATTATACAAATCAACTGTTTAAAAAAGCAATGACTTTGCAAACAGGTGTAACCCTCAATTACTTTACAGAATATAACATGAATGGTTACGACCCATTACTTGCAGAATTTTACACACAAAATGAAACCAAACTTGGAGGATTCCCGCGGTTAGATTTTTTTATAAACGCAAAAATCCGTCAAACTCGGATATTTTTTAAAGCAGAACATTTCAACTCATCATTCACTGGCTTTGATTACTTTTCTGCACCAAATCACCCTTTTAGAGATTTCACTATTCGTTTCGGTCTCGTTTGGGATTTCTTTCTGTGAACCTTAAGTGCGTTCCGATTTTGCCTTTAAGTGGCAAAACGGCTGCGCTATCCGCTATATCTATCTGCGAAGCCGTCTTTATTATGTATAAGTACCTTATCTACACAACCCAAGTACAATTATATTTAAGAGGTGAGCTCATGATCTCGCAGAAAGGATGCCGCTTCTATCGCTAACGCGTGGAATATTCTAAAGTATTTTAATAGAATATTCTTGTCTTCATATAGAGCCTGTATAACTTTCATTTATTCCTATTTAGGTATACAATTAACATTTATTAAAAAAAATAGGCTGCAACAACTTGTTTTTTAGCGGATTAAAAAAAAGAAAAAAAATAAAATGAAAAAGGTGTTGCGGGAATGAAAAAGGGTTCTATATTTGCACCCCGAAACAAAGGCAGCATGTCAGGTTTCAGGAGTTCATTGCCATACGAAGCGTCACCGAAAAAAGAATTTCAAATTTTTTTCAGATAGGTGTTGCGGGAA
>NZ_JABFDH010000021.1 GCF_013403975.1 Winogradskyella ursingii | reverse complement strand
AACGTGTTTGTGTATGGTTTCGTTACGGAATGACACGCAGTGTTATTCCGACGTAAACCGAAAGATAGCAAAAGTGCAGGGAATTTCCGATAGGAAATTCCGCCGTAATGAATTATACACGTTGTTGGCATTTCGTTATTTTTTATTCAGTTTTATATATTCCATTAGGTTTTTCACAAAAAATAAGGTCAAACTACCAATCCAGAAATAAAATCCAATTCCGATTTTCACAGGTGATGTGCTTGAACCCATATGCATTGGTAAATCAGTAACAAATATTGCTAAAATTCCGAGCAATACTGCTATTCCGCTTAAAGTCAGTTTTGTATTCAGTTTTGATTTTCGGATTAACGCGATAAAAAATAAGATATTCGCTGTCCAAGCTCCAAATGCGAATAAATTTCCGATAAGGATTGAAAATCCGCCAAAAATCAGAGCAAAAATTCCGTAAACTCCGCCACTTCCACTAAATGATTCGATAAACAATGAAATCAGATAAAGTCCAATTATTATAAAATTCAGGGTTTTATTATTCACTTATTAAGTTCAATTAGTATTGATTGGTTTTAATGAATGCCAACG
>NZ_JABFDH010000020.1 GCF_013403975.1 Winogradskyella ursingii | reverse complement strand
ACATTGACAGACGAGTGTGACAATACGACCACTTTGGTACAAACAATTACTGTTGTAGATACAACGGAACCGACTTTCACAGTACCTGCTGATATTACAATAGAATGTGATGTAGATGCAACCGATTTAACTATTACAGGTGACGTGACAGATGAAGCGGATAACTGCTCAACTGGTCTTGAAGCAACGTTTAGCGATGCGGTTACTGCTGGCTCATGTGCAAACGAATCGACCATTACCAGAACATGGACATTGATCGACGAGTGTGACAATACCACAACTTTGGTGCAGACCATTACCGTTGAGGACAATACCGAACCCGTTATCGATACTACTAATTCCGAGGACATTGTTATCCAATGTGGCATAACTCCAGACGGAACCTTAGAGGCATGGCTTGATAACAATGCAGGAAACACAGCAACGGATAATTGTGGTGATGTGACCTGGTCTAATGATTATGGTGCAAACACTGATGTGAACTGTGCCAATGGTGCAATCACGGTGACCTTTACGGCTATTGATGAATGTGGAAATACTGCAACCACTACCGCAAATTATTCAATTATCGATACCGTAGCACCAGTTTTAGAAATTCCAGATGATATCACAATCGAATGTACAGAAGACAGTACACCTTCCAATACCGGAACCGCAACCGCTACAGATGACTGTGCGATACCGAATGTGGATTTTACGGATATTGAAGTTGCAGCCTGTGGGAATACAAAGACCATTACCAGAACCTGGACAGCAACCGATGCCTGTGGGAATTCGGTTTCCGAGGATCAAACGATTACAGTTGTCGATACAACGGAACCGACTTTTACAGTACCTGCTGATGTTACAATAGAATGTGATGTTGATGCAACCGATTTAACTATTACAGGTGACGTAAC
>NZ_JABFDH010000001.1 GCF_013403975.1 Winogradskyella ursingii | reverse complement strand
ACGCTCGATACGCTCTTGAGGATCTCTATACTTGGGTCCGGTGCGATATCGAACGGTGTTACGTCGTTCGTTGGGTCGGCATCGTTGTTGTCTCCGTTCACATCGTCAAGGTCGTCCGTCTCCTCGTTCGCTGGGTCCGCTACCGCAGTCCCGTCGGCTTCCGTTCCGGTATCGGATACGTCCGTGACGTCATCGGCCGTGTTGCCTGTATCTCCTCCAGGTCCCTCTGCGCTTACCGAGGCACTGTTCTCAACACCTCCTGCATCTACATCCGACTGCAGGACCGTGTAAGTCCCACTACATGTCGTGCTGTCCCCTGGCGAAAGGCTTGTCGACAGGCACGTTACAGTTCCCAAGATCGGGTCGCTCACCGCTATGTCAGTTAAGTTTACTCCACCTGTATTAGTTACAGTAAATTCATAATTAATAATATCATCTACAAGTCCTGGTGCGCCAGCCGTAGTTACATTTAAAACACTTTTAACCAAGTCAATGCTTGGGCACAATGCATTAATTAATTCAATATCACTATCGGAAACTTCAGTACAATCTGGAGTTGATTGATATCTTACGGCTGGAGTATAGGTACCAGGTGGCAAATTATTAAACACGTTAGATAATTGCCAAGGTCCAGCAGCTCCATTAACACTGTATTCTAAAGTTCCACCTCCATTATCTGTCGCATCAATTGTGATTGAACCTTCATTATCAGGACAAGTGGGTTGAATTGCTGCAGTTGAAGGGTTAATAGTAGGAGGTGGCGTTAAAAATGCTGTATCATAAAGAATAAAAACTTTTCCATCTCCACCATCATTAGTAATAGCATTCGTACTCGCACCTATTTGAGTTACTTTAATACCTTGAATATCTGTACCAGCAGGCACTAATGCCGTAAGTGGGAAAATTGCAATATGTATATTCTGACTCACATCTGTAATAATCCCAGAGTCTATATAATTCCCTGAATTGGCAACGATTGTGTTACCAAATGTTGAAAGCGTATTATCTAACGCTTGAACCTGAATTTCATTATTTCCATTTCTTTCAGTTATAACTATATAACGATTTGAAGCGGATTTGATTTCAGAATTGTAAACAAAATCAACAAAATCAGTATCTGTAATTGTCTCATCTAATGACAAGTAATGTCTTAAATCATTTTCAAAATTAGCTGCTAAAAGTGCAGGGTTAAAAATCGCAGGTCCATCTATGATGTTTGCAGTAGCCGCTGTTTGATCTCTTATATATTGACTAGTGGCGCCTGGATTTGCGAATTGATACATCACTTGGTTTGGTCTGTAAATTCCAGAAAATGGATTTGGTTGACCAGCGATGGTTATTGAATTCAACATTGCTGAAGTAGTAGCATCATTTGGATCAGTTCCTGGAGCAAAATTGAACGTGACATCTCCTGCAGTTAAAGCATCTGTAGGATTTCCACCTTGTACCACATCAAAACATGCGTCATCACTACATTCGTTTGGAGCTGTAACAACAGATGGATTTGTTAGTGTACAAGTTGTATCGTCAGAGAATGTTGCTGTTAATGAAATATCGCTTCCATTTGCAGGTAATTCCACACTAGTAAATGTATGCGGAGAAGTTAAGCCAACCACAGAAACAGAAGCCGTACCATCGCCAGAGAGGTCTAATGTACCAGTTGTTGGTGCTATATTAAATGTTACCGTGATGTCTGCGGTAAAAATATCGTCTGTAACATCACCAGGTGTTCCGTTGACATCATTACACGCTGTTTCGTTTGAAGAAGAAATAGCATTTACACTACATGCTACAAACAGTTCTGCACAGTTTACCTCCCTAACACAAACATTATTATCATGAGTAACAACAACACAGTATTGTGTACCGTCCAAACCTGTAACATCTGCTATATTTAAAGTTGCCGTATCAAAATTTGTATAGTTGGTATCTGTGCCGTCTATTAATGTGCCACCTGAGTCTGGGTCTCCAATATACCATTGGTAATTTATGCCAGCATTTGAATTTCCAGGCGTGCCATAACTTGGTGTACCTGCCGTATAACTTGTTGCAGCATCAGCAGTTGCATCTATTGTAAAACTTGCTGGATCTCCTGAAACTTCTGTTTGGTCAGTTGGAGCTGTATTGATATTGACCTGTACGGCTTCAGTTTCGTTACCATTCCCACCGTCGTAACCTCCTGTTACGTTCGTACCTGTAACCAATCCGTTTCCATCAAAGGTATATGGTGCTTCACCAATAACACCATCGTTATCTGGATCGTTTCCGCCTGATTCTACTGCATCAAAACAGCCATCATTGTCGCTATCCAAATCTAAGTGGTCTGGTGTGCCATCATCATCTGTATCCATTTCGCTATAAAATGTGGGATCACTCACCCAGTTATCTTCTGGAATACAAGGCTCTATGGCCATTGAATGGTTAGATGTATTTGATGATGTATCTCCAAACCTAAAACGAAATGAGGATACATTAGAATACGTAGCCGCTGTTTGGTATTGCGGAGTATTAACCGCTATACCTGCTACAAAAGATCCATCACTAACGTAACCCACATCAAAACCACCTGCATTGGCAGGGTTCCCTGTATATAATACTTCATTGGTAGGAGAATCAACCAATACGTTATTAGTATAGCCATTAGCAAAAGTGACATACTCGAAAACATCATTATCAATAGCAGTTAATGTATAATTAGCTGGAGGCGCAGGAGTTGTAGTATCTGCAACTACAAAATCAATCCTAAACTCGGTAAAGCTAGTTGCAGAAGCATGTTGAATTTGAGGCTGAAAAAAGCTATCTATTCCAGTGGTGGTAACATCCAATTCTACAATTGCCGTATCCGTAGAAGACACTATGGTTACGATGGCATCTACTCCAGGATAAACGTCGTTATATAAATATGAATCACCAACAGTAGGATTAGTGACATCTGAGCCTAAATAATTATTAGGACCTTGAGCTGCTCCAAAACTTGGTACAGCTTCTGCAGTACAATCAATAATTGCGTATTCGTTAATATCTAAGATTCCGTCATTATCATCATCGTCATCATCAGAATTCTCAAGGCCATCGCCATCACCATCTGGCAAAACTGTTATTTCTAAAATCCCTTGGTTAGACTCAACTCCAAGATCATCTTCTATTGTATACAATGCTGAAGCCAACCCTGTAAATGCTGGTAAAGGAATAAAAGTTACATTTCCTGCAGTATCTAAAGAATAGGTTCCCTCACCTGGAATCACAAGAGGAGAACCTGGTAAACCGACATTTGCTGGATCGTTAGGGTCAACTAATTTTACGGTAGTAAAATCTTCATTATTATCTGGGTCGCTTGCGCCCGCTAATATGTTACCCATAAATGTTTGACCTTGTACAATAGAGTTGCCTAGATTATCTAAAACTACTGGAGCCTGATTAACTACGGTTGTATTTTCCGTATCAAAATTTACTTCCCCTAAAAAACTTATAGAGTTTTGTCTTACGTTTGTTGCACTGGCAACTTGTCTTCCATTTCTAAAATTAACTGTACTGACATTGCTATAATTGATTCGCACCACATACTCTGTATTAGCTTCGTCTATACCTGCGGCAAAATCTGCATCACTTTGAAATCTCGTAAAGGCTCCATTTTGTGATACAACCAGTTCGGTCGGTGGTGTTGTACCTCCTTCTAAGGTGTACGAATTTGTAACTATTGCCTCAAAAAACTCTTGCCCATCCACATCAATGGCTTCCATTGTAAACGAATCCAATCTTGCCTTTACTCCAACATCAGATGCGTTTGTAACTGTTCCATCTAGTACAAACTCTAACTGCCACTCTACATAGCCACCAATAGCCGTAATTATATTCGTTGGCTCAAATCTGGCTTCAAGCCCATTTATGGCATCGACATCTTCTACTGAAGCATCAACAATATCTACAATGGTAAATATCGCATCAACCAAAAGGCCATCAGCTGATACTTCTACATCCTGAAAAATATATTTTGCACCTATTGTTTGAGTTGGAGGACTTCCCGGCAATAGGGTTGCCCCTGGAGTATTATTAAAAACTGGTTGCTGTTGTGAAAAAGCTCCTGTTGTCATTAACAACAGAAATATCAAAAAACTAGTTTTGAAGAATCGAGTAGAGATTTTCATATGCTATATAGGTAAAATTGTTCTATTTAAATATTTTTGTAATTATGAAAAACGAGAAAACCTTGACTCAAAGGCAGTGCCAATGAGCAAGGTTTTCTTGTCATGTTTTGTTGTAGGCCAATGTTGTACTATTAATAATTCTCAAAATTAATCAATTTTAAAAAACTGTTAACGTTTTTATAACATTTTTTTTATCGATTAAAAGTGATAAATATCGGATAAATCGCAAATATAGTAGAAATTTTCTTTCAAACAAATCTAAATATTGAGTTCGTTTTTTCCTCGATAATCAACTGCCGATTATCGGTGTAGGTTGTTCTAAAAAATCACTAAACTATTAAATTTTAAACTTATAATTATACATACGTAATATTTCAAACTTGGTTTTTATTTATATCTATATCTTATTAACGTAGTATATTTGCACACCCATTTTAAATACAAGCAATGAGTTTCTTAAAAGAAATAAACAGAAGAAGAACATTTGGAATCATATCGCATCCGGATGCAGGTAAAACAACACTAACCGAAAAATTATTACTTTTTGGAGGTGCCATACAAGAAGCTGGAGCCGTAAAAAGCAACAAAATTAAAAAAGGGGCGACAAGTGATTTCATGGAAATTGAGCGACAACGTGGTATTTCTGTCGCAACGTCCGTTTTGGCCTTTGAATACAATGGTATTAAAATAAATATTCTTGATACACCTGGTCATAAAGATTTTGCTGAAGACACTTTTAGAACATTAACTGCTGTAGACAGCGTTATTGTAGTTATTGATGTCGCCAAAGGTGTTGAGGAACAAACTGAAAAATTGGTTGAAGTCTGCAGAATGCGCAACATACCCATGATCGTTTTTATCAATAAATTAGATAGAGAGGGAAAAGACGCATTTGACCTATTGGATGAAGTGGAACAAAAATTGGGCTTAAGGGTAAGTCCTCTAAGTTTTCCTATAGGAATGGGCTATGATTTTAAGGGAATATATAATCTTTGGGAAAAAAATGTCAATCTATTTAGCGGTAATAGTAGAAAGGATATAGAAGAGACCATTGAAATTTCCAATTTGTCATCTTCAGAGCTAGACCAGCTAATCGGCGACAAAGCCGCAAATACCCTAAGGGAAGAAATAGAACTGGTAAGAGGTATATACCCTGATTTTAATAAAGATGAATATTTAAATGGTAAGTTACAACCTGTATTTTTTGGTTCGGCATTAAATAATTTCGGAGTTAGAGAGCTATTGGATTGTTTTGTAGAAATAGCACCAAAACCAAGACCTAAACACAGTGAAGAGCGTTTAGTAAAACCTGAAGAAAAGAAATTTACTGGTTTTGTATTTAAGATTCATGCTAATATGGATCCAAATCACCGAAACCGATTAGCGTTTGTAAAAATAGTTTCTGGGGAATTTAAAAGAAATACACCATACCTACATGTTAGACACAATAAAAATCTGAAATTTTCGAGTCCCAATGCATTCTTCGCTGAAAAGAAAGAGATTGTGGACATTTCTTATCCTGGAGATATTGTGGGACTTCAAGACACTGGTACTTTTAAAATAGGTGATACACTCACGGAAGGAGAAAATATAAACTATAAAGGTGTTCCTAGCTTTTCACCAGAGCATTTTAGATATATCAACAATGCTGATCCGATGAAATCAAAGCAGCTCTATAAAGGAATCGATCAGCTTATGGATGAAGGTGTGGCTCAATTATTTACTTTAGATTTAAATGGCCGAAAAGTAATTGGCACTGTCGGTGCTCTGCAATACGAAGTGATTCAATATAGATTGGAGCATGAATACGGCGCCAAATGTACCTATGAAAACCTCAACGTTCATAAAGCATGCTGGGTACAGACTGATAATGAGAAGAGTGAAGAATTTAAAGAATTTCTCAGGGTAAAACAACGCTTTTTGGCAAGAGACAAACGTAACCAATTGGTGTTTTTGGCCGATTCTATGTTTTCACTTCAAATGACACAACAAAAATATCCTAGCATTAAGTTCCATATGACTTCAGAATTTGAGTGAAATCCTAAAAACAATTCTCATGAACTTAAAAACGAGATTAATTAAGCCATAGATTAAATAAAGATTTATGTTTGTAATTCAAGGTTTGAATTCACGTTGCAAAATCTTTTCAAAAATGAGTCTTTCAGCATCAAAAAACAACATCGATATTTTTAAGTGCTTCTCGATATTTTGGTGCATATCTACCTTAGTTCATCAGTTAATTTGGTCAGAATGGTTTACAGATTCCGTTCCGTTAGCTTGGCTTATAACATTGTGTTGCCTCACTTATTTGATAACAGCTACTAAGTACATTGTGCTATTTGTAATTGCTGTTATATTATCGGCTTTATGGTATTTTTCGCGACAACCCCTTATTGTCAACCATTTATTTTATGAAACAATTATTAGCATTTTAATGGCAAGTGTTATTATTGTTCATCTTGTAAAAAAACAACTTTTAAAAAGCTCTATATCATTATCTAATTATTTTGCTGAAAATGCAATTCCACTGCTTAGAACCAGCCTAATCATTCTATATTTTTTTGCAGTGCTCCATAAATTAAATTACTCATATTTTAATACAGACATAAGTTGTGGTGCCGTTTTGTTTGAAAATATGCTTCACAACCTAAAGTTGATGAACATAGGTTTTATTGAAGATTTCTACAGTAATAATCAAATAGCTCTTGCTAATTTTTCGATTTATTTTTCACTGATTGCTGAACTAGTAATTCCCATTCTTCTTTTAATTAAACGAACGAGAACCATTGGTGTATTAGTGGGTATGATTTTCCATTTCGTTCTAGCCCTTGAAGGATTGGGTGCTATTGTAAGTTTCACAGCTATGATGTTTACCTATCTAATGCTTTTTTCATCAGATCGGTTAATAAGCAGAGCAATTGTCGTATTAAAGTCATATAGAAAATATGTTATTGTTGGTTTTATATTGTCTGTTATTGCCATAATTATTAGCTCATTATTTTTTTCGGATCGTATATTTAATATGACTGTCGGGTTAATCTGGATTATTTATTCAGTAATTGTCATAGCTTTTTATCTATGGAATATCAAGCTTAACTATAATAAAATTGAATTAAAGCTGTCTTCAAAACATCTTGTTTATTGGATGTTTCCGATATTGGTTTTTCTCAATGGCTTTTCACCTTATCTAGGGCTAAAAACAACTACTTCATTTTCAATGTTTAGTAATTTGGTTACTGAAAATGGCAAAAACAATCATTTTTTCATTCCTGATGACCTGCAACTTTTCGATTATCAAAAGCAAGTAGTTATTATTAAATCAACCAATATTGATAATTTGCAACCAAAAGATGAATGGAATAAAGCTGAACCATACAATTACTTACTGTTTGAATTTGTTAGAAGAATCAATAAAACCAAAAGCGGCTATGTTAATTTTGAGGTGAATGGAGAGTCTTATTATGTTGAAAAAAATCAGGGAAATGTGGTAAAAAGTAATATTGACTTAAATCAAAATAGTTTTATGCTCAAAGTGCTTATGTTTAGATCTTTATACACCAACAACATAAGCTATTGCAGACAATAAAATATTGCTCAATAAAAATAAATATGGTTGAAAATCTTAAATATTCATGTATTTCGTCGAATTTATATTGCTTTTTATCGGTATTTTTAGTACTCTTATAGTGTGAAATTTAATTTCAAATCAAGATTAACCCCAAACTAATCTACTTATGAATACTTCTACTAACGCGTTCAGTAACGAAAAGATCACTGTAACCTATTCACCGAGATGTTGTACAAATGCTGGTCTGTGCGCAAGACAATTATCTAATGTCTTTAGGCATTCGGTTATTCCATGGATTGATTTAAACGGTGAAAAAACTGAAAAAATTATTGAACAAATAAAAAAGTGTCCTTCTGGTGCTTTAAACTATTATTTCAATCATAAAGATTCTGCCTAAAATTTTAATCGCGCCCCATGTATTTTTTCTGTGAATAGCACAAAAAATTGTATTTTTCCAAAAAAAAGCGATGAAATTAAAATTACTTTTCTTTTTCCCTTTATTAATACTTTTAATTGGGAAAAGCACAGTTTTTGCTCAAGAAACCGTTGGTCTACTTTACAATGATCAAAATAATGTTGCTGATGGCTATACTTTATTTTCACCTTTGACCAACTCAGACACATATCTTATTGATAACTGTGGTCAAGTAGTTAATCAATGGTCTTTTAATGGTACACCTAGGGCAGTACCATATTTGCTAGAAGATGGTACCATATTAAGGTCTGGCTCAGAAGGGATAGAGCTTCGAGACTGGGATAATACACTACTTTGGAGTTTTAATCTTGTAGAAGAACTCAATCTAAGACAACATCACGATATTGAACCTATGCCCAACGGTAATATTTTAGCTATAGTTAGAGAGTTTATTAGTGTAGAAGAACAAATTAATTTAGGCAAAAACCCAGCCTTGGTTGATGATGTTTTAAGGTCTGAAAAAATTATGGAATTTAAACCTATTGGAACTAACGACATACAAATAATTTGGGAATGGCGTTTTGCTGACCGGCTTATTCAAGATTTTGATTCTAGTAAAGCAAACTTTGGGAATGTAGCTGATCACCCAGAACGTATAGACTTTAATTATGAAGATTATAATATGTCACATGAAGATTGGATCCATATGAATGGCATTGATTATAATTCAGATTTAGATCAAATTATTATGTCTTGTAAGAGTTTAGGAGAAATCTACATAATAGATCATAGCACAACGACTGCTGAGGCAGCATCACATAGTGGCGGCAATTATAATAAAGGCGGTGATTTTATATGGAGGTGGGGAAATCCTGAGGTTTATAGACAAGGTACATCCGCTGATCGTAAACTGTTTGAACAGCACGACCCAAAATGGATACCAAAAAACTATCCAAACGAAGATAAAATTTCAGTTTTCAACAATGATGTTGGGGCAACACAAACCCATAGCTCGGTGAATATTTTGACACCAGTCCCGACACTCACTGGGTACGAAATGACAAACGACAAATTTAGTCCCTCGGAATTCTTTTTCAGTTGGGATGGAGAAATAAGAGGTGAAACATTTTATCAACCTACAAGAAGTGGCGTTACTGCTTTACCAAACGGCAACTTAATTTTTTGTGAAAGTTCTAAAGGACAACTGGTTGAGATTAATCCTAGTGGTGATATTGTTTGGGTTTATAGAAACCCAAGTGGGCAATCCTCTATTATTGATCAATTTTCTTCTGAGGAGGAAATTACTACCAACGTTCTGTTCAGAGCAGAAAAATACCCTTCTAATTATTCTGGCTTTAATGGAAAAGACTTAACTCCTGGTAATATTATTGAGGACGTGAATTCAAATTCGGAAGCATGTAACGAAGCTCTTTCAGTAAGTGACAGTGATCTAATTGAACCGATTAGTTTATTGTATAATCCCATTGAAGATAACACCGTATTTTTCAATAGTCAATTACATCCACTTACCTTATTAAATTTGTACCATATTGACGGTAAATTAATTATGAAAAATGTACAAGCAGATAGCAATAAGTTTTATCTACCTCAAATAGAAAAAGGGATATATTTTATAGTTATAAAAAACCACGTGGACAATAAAACCCAAACGATTAAATTCATAAAGAATTAATTATTTGGGTTCTGAAAACTGGGAAATTCAATTTATGATTTACAAATTCAATGAACCTTTTATTTGCTCAGAAAAAAGATGCTAAGCACACCTAATTAAAAAGAGAATAATAAAAATTAAGCTTGACCAGTAGGTCCAAAATTCAAAGGAATCGGTGGTTGCTCATAGTCCTTAATTTCACCATGGGCTTTTTCAAAACGTTGAACATTATCACCTAATGCCTTCAGCAAACGCTTAGCGTGTTGTGGCGTTAGTATAATGCGCGATTTTACCTTGCTCTTTGGAGTACCAGGCATAATGCTAACAAAATCAACAACAAATTCCGATACAGAATGATTTATTATTGCCAAATTAGAATAGATGCCTTCTGCTACCTTTTCATCTAATTCTATGTTAATCTGTCCTTTTTTAGGGTTCTTTTTTTCTTCTGCCATAATATTCGTTTCTATTCTTTAATTTTTTTATTAAAAAAGCCTTCAAACTTTACAGAATGAAGGCTTTAATTATTTAGATTCCTGCATTACTCATTGATTTGCCATTCAAAATTAATGAATTCGTGAATCTTCGATTTCGCAGGAGTGACAAATGCTAGTTGAAATTCATTTCTTCTTTAGCTTTCATCATTTGATCAAACTCTTCTTTAGAACCAACGATAATGGTTTCGTAGTCTCTGACACCTGTACCTGCAGGTATTCTATGTCCTACAATTACATTTTCTTTCAGTCCTTCTAGTGTATCAACCTTACCATTTACAGCTGCTTCGTTAAGAACCTTCGTTGTTTCTTGGAACGATGCCGCAGAGATAAATGATTTAGTCTGTAGTGAAGCTCTAGTGATACCTTGTAAGATCGGAGTTGCCGTCGCAGGACTTGCATCTCTTGCCGTTACAAGTTTTTTGTCTTCTCTTGTTAAACTAGAATTCTCATCTCTGAGCGTTCTTACAGATACAATCTGGCCTGATTTTAAGTTTTCAGAATCACCTGCATCCTCAACTACTTTCATTCCGAAAATCTCATCATTTTCTTCAATGAAATCTGATTTATGAACTAATTGGTTTTCTAAGAAAATAGTGTCACCAGAATCAATAATTCTTACTTTACGCATCATCTGTCTTACAACAACTTCAAAGTGCTTATCATTTATCTTAACACCCTGCAAACGATATACTTCTTGTACTTCGTTAACCAAGTATTGTTGTACCGCAGATGGGCCCTTAATATTTAAGATATCGTTTGGTGTAATAGATCCATCAGATAATGGCATACCAGCTTTTACGTAATCATTCTCTTGTACAAGAATCTGATTAGAAAGTTTCACTAGGTATTTCTTAACCTCACCCAACTTAGATTCGATGATAATCTCACGGTTACCTCGTTTTATTTTCCCGAAAGATACAACACCATCAATCTCACTTACTACTGCAGGATTAGACGGATTACGTGCTTCGAACAATTCAGTTACACGAGGAAGACCACCAGTAATATCACCTGCTTTTGCAGATTTACGCGGTATCTTAACCAAAATCTTACCGATGTCAATTTTCTCACCATCGTCAATCATAATGTGCGCACCAACAGGTAAATTGTAAGAACGGATGGTTTCACCTTTCTTATCTTCAATTAACAAAGTTGGTATCAACTTTTTGTTTCTAGATTCTGAAATTACTTTCTCTTGGAAACCTGTTTGCTCATCAATTTCAACTTGATATGTAATACCTTGCTCGATATTTTCATACTTCACCTTACCAGCAAATTCTGATATAATAACACCGTTGTATGGATCCCACTGACAGATTACATCACCCTTTTTAACTTTCTCACCAGGCTTCACAAAAATGTGCGAACCATAAGGGATATTATTTGTACTAAGAACAATACCTGTTTTAGCATCAACTAATTTTAATTCTGAAGTTCTTGAGATAACTACATCTACAACATTTCCTTCACCATCTTTTGACTTAACGGTTTTAAGATCTTCAATCTCTGCTATACCATCAAATTTCACGGTTAACTTATTTTCTTCAGATATGTTACCTGCAATACCACCAACGTGGAATGTACGTAGAGTAAGCTGTGTACCCGGCTCACCAATTGATTGAGCAGCAACTACACCAACAGCTTCACCTCGTTGTACCATTTTTCCGGTAGCAAGATTACGTCCATAACATTTAGTACAAATACCTTTTTTGGCCTCACATGTTAATGGAGAACGTACTTCTATTGATTCAATTGGAGAATCCCCAATTTTCTTAGCAATCGCATCATTGATGTGATCACCAGCTTCGATTATCAACTCTTCAGTCAATGGATTATAGACATCGTTCAGTGATGTTCTACCAACGATTCTAGCTTCGAGCTTCTCTACAATTTCCTCGTTTTTCTTTAATGCAGAAACTTCAATACCTCTTAAGGTTCCACAGTCCTCTTCGTATACAATAACATCTTGTGAAACATCTACCAAACGACGAGTTAAGTAACCAGCATCTGCCGTTTTAAGAGCCGTATCTGCAAGTCCTTTACGAGCACCGTGAGTTGAGATGAAGTATTCTAAAATTGAAAGTCCTTCTTTAAAGTTAGAAAGAATTGGGTTTTCAATAATCTCACCACCACCTGCATTAGATTTTTTAGGCTTAGCCATTAATCCACGCATACCAGTTAACTGACGAATCTGTTCTTTAGATCCACGAGCACCAGAATCTAGCATCATAAATACCGAGTTGAATCCTTGTTGATCTTCACGGATACGCTTCATTGATAATTCTGTCAATTCAGCATTGGTTGAAGTCCAGATATCAATAACTTGGTTGTAACGTTCGTTATTAGTAATAAGTCCCATATTATAGTTGCCCATAATACCATCTACCTGAGTATTTGCTGCGGCAATCATAGTATGCTTTTCCTGAGGAATAATGATATCACCTAAACTAAAGGACAATCCACCTTGGAAGGCAAACTTGTATCCTAACGTTTTAATTTCATCTAGGAATTCAGCAGTTTCAGGAACAGAAGTTACTTTAAGAATGCCGTGAATAATTTCACGCAACGATTTCTTAGTTAAAACGTCATTAATGTAACCTGCTGCCTCAGGTACTTTTTCGTTGAAAAGTACACGGCCAACTGTTGTTTCAATGATTTGTGTTGTTAACTCTCCCTCATCATTAAAGTCCTTTGTTCTTACTTTAATTCCTGCATTTAAATCAACCTTCTTCTCGTTGTAAGCAATAGTTACTTCCTCTGGAGAGTAGAACGTTAAACCTTCACCTTTAACTGTATAATCCTTATCTGTCTTACGAAGCTTGGTCATGTAATAAAGACCAAGTACCATATCCTGAGAAGGTACAGTTACTGGCGAACCATTTGCTGGGTTCAATATGTTATGAGAAGCCAACATTAAAAGTTGAGCTTCTAAAATAGCCTCTGGTCCTAACGGTAAATGCACAGCCATTTGGTCACCATCGAAATCGGCATTAAATGCAGTACACACTAATGGGTGTAATTGTATCGCTTTACCTTCAATAAGCTTAGGCTGGAATGCTTGGATACCAAGTCTGTGTAATGTAGGAGCACGGTTTAGTAATACTGGATGTCCTTTAAGAACATTCTCTAAGATATCCCAAACAACAGGCTCTTTTCTATCTATAATTTTCTTTGCAGATTTTACAGTTTTAACAATGCCTCTTTCAATCAGTTTTCTGATAATAAATGGCTTATAAAGTTCTGCTGCCATATCTTTTGGCAATCCACATTCGAACAATTTTAATTCAGGTCCAACAACAATTACCGAACGTGCAGAATAATCAACACGCTTACCCAATAAGTTTTGACGGAAACGTCCTTGCTTACCTTTCAGTGAATCTGATAAAGATTTTAACGGTCTGTTAGAATCCGTTTTTACGGCAGAGGATTTACGTGTGTTGTCAAATAAAGAATCTACTGATTCTTGCAACATACGCTTTTCATTACGTAAAATTACCTCTGGTGCTTTAATCTCGACCAAACGCTTTAAACGGTTGTTACGGATAATTACACGACGGTATAAATCATTTAAATCCGAAGTTGCAAAACGACCACCATCTAATGGTACTAAAGGTCTCAATTCTGGTGGAATTACAGGCACTGCCTTCATAATCATCCACTCAGGTCTGTTTTCTCTATTCTCGTTAGAATCTCTAAATGCTTCGACAACTTGCAAACGCTTTAACGCTTCAGTTTTACGTTGTTTCGAAGTTTCGTTATTAGCTTTGTGTCTTAAATCGTATGATAATTGATCTAAATCAATTCTTGCTAATAAATCGATAAGGCACTCGGCACCCATCTTGGCGATGAATTTATTTGGATCTGAATCGTCTAAATATTGGTTTTCCTGTGGAATAGATTCTAATATATTTAAATATTCTTCCTCAGTTAAGAAATCCATTTTTTCGACTGGTTCACCTTCAGCATTTTTAGCGATACCAGGTTGAATAACCACGTAACGCTCATAATAGATAATCATATCTAATTTCTTAGATGGTAATCCAAGAAGGTATCCAATTTTATTTGGTAACGAACGGAAGTACCAGATATGAGCTACAGGTACAACCAAATTGATATGACCAACTCTGTCTCTACGTACTTTCTTTTCAGTTACTTCTACACCACAACGGTCACATACAATACCTTTGTAGCGTATTCTTTTATATTTACCACAAGCACATTCAAAATCCTTTACAGGACCAAAAATACGCTCACAGAACAAACCATCACGTTCAGGTTTGTGAGTTCGATAATTAATAGTTTCCGGCTTTAAAACTTCACCACGAGATTCTGCCAAAACAGTCTCTGGCGATGCCAAACCGATAGAAATTTTATTAAATTTCTGAATTGTATTCTTATCTTGTCTTCTTGCCATGTTTTTATAGTCTTCAGTTTGCAGTTTGCAGTCCTCAGTCGTTCTAAAAATGCAGTATAATTACTGCCTACTGACGACTGCTTACTGCCGACTTAATTTATTCTTCTAATCTAATATCCAATCCTAAACCTTTCAATTCGTGCATAAGTACGTTGAACGATTCTGGAAGTCCTGGTTCTGGCATTGGCTCTCCCTTAACGATAGCTTCGTAAGTTTTAGCTCTACCTATAACGTCATCTGATTTTACAGTTAAGATCTCACGCAATGTACTTGATGCACCATAAGCCTCAAGTGCCCAAACCTCCATCTCACCAAAACGCTGACCACCAAATTGTGCTTTACCACCTAATGGTTGTTGTGTAATTAATGAGTAAGGCCCGATAGAACGTGCGTGCATCTTATCGTCAATCATATGGCCAAGTTTAATCATATAGATCACACCAACTGTTGCTGGTTGATCGAAACGATCTCCTGTACCACCATCATAAAGATAAGTATGTCCAAATCTTGGAATACCCGCTTCGTCTGTATATTCATTAATCTGATCTAACGTAGCACCATCGAAAATTGGTGTTGCATACGTTCTACCCAAATCTTTACCTGCCCATCCCAATACGGTTTCGTAGATCTGACCAATATTCATACGAGAAGGTACACCCAATGGGTTCAATACAATATCAACCGGAGTTCCATCCTCAAGGAAAGGCATATCCTCTTGACGGACTATACGTGCCACAATACCCTTGTTACCGTGACGTCCTGCCATTTTATCACCTACTTTAAGTTTACGCTTCTTAGCGATGTAAACTTTAGCTAATTTGATAATTCCTGCCGGTAATTCATCACCTACAGATATCGTAAACTTCTCACGTCTTAAAGAACCTTGTAGGTCATTTTCCTTAATCTTGTAGTTATGAACTAAATCTGCAACGAGTTCGTTCGTATGGTCATCAGTAGTCCACTTTCCTGATGTTAAGTGTGTGTAGTCATCTACAGCATTCAACATTTTTAAAGTGTACTTTTTACCTTTTGGAATAATCTCCTCACCAAGATCGTTATAGATACCTTGTGCTGTTTTTCCGTTAACAATAGCGAATAGTTTTTCAACTAAAACTGCTTGTAAGTCATCAAAACGCTTATCGTAAGCATCTTCCAGTTTTTCGATATCTTCTTTATCCTGAGCCCTCTTTCTCTTATCCTTTACTGCTCTAGCAAATAATTTCTTATCGATCACAACACCATTTAAAGAAGGTGAAGCCTTTAAAGAAGCATCCTTAACATCACCAGCCTTATCACCAAAGATAGCTCTAAGTAATTTTTCTTCTGGCGTAGGATCGGATTCTCCTTTTGGAGTAATCTTACCAATTAATATATCTCCTGGCTTGATTTCCGCACCGATGCGAATCATACCATTTTCATCTAAATCTTTAGTAGCTTCTTCAGAAACATTTGGAATATCATTAGTTAACTCTTCGTTACCTAATTTGGTATCTCTAACTTCTAATGAATACTCATCAATATGAATCGATGTAAACACATCTTCTCTAACTACTTTTTCTGAAATAACAATCGCATCCTCAAAGTTATACCCTTTCCAAGGCATAAAGGCTACTTTCATATTTCTACCAAGTGCCAATTCCCCGTTTTGCGTTGCATAACCTTCACAAAGTACTTGACCTTTGGCAACTTTGTCACCCTTAACCACAATTGGTTTAAGATTGATAGAAGTACCTTGGTTTGTTTTTCTGAACTTTACTAAAGGATATTCCTTGGTATCGCTATCAAAACTTACCATTGCAGCTTCCTCAGATCGCTTGTATTTGATGATTATTTTTTCTGCATCAACATACTCTACAGTTCCTTCACCTTCAGCATTTATCAATACTCTTGAGTCTGAAGCTACTTGACGCTCTAAACCGGTACCAACAATTGGTGCTTCTGGACGTAATAATGGAACGGCCTGACGCATCATGTTAGACCCCATTAATGCACGGTTAGCATCATCATGCTCCAAGAATGGAATCAACGATGCTGAAATCGATGCAATCTGGTTTGGCGCAACATCTGTATAATTAACGTTAACCGGATCGATTACTGGGAAATCACCTTCTTGACGAGAAATAATTTTCTCTGGAAGGATTTTTCCTTTTTTATCAACTTCAATTGTTGCTTGTGCGATTAACATATCCTCTTCCTCTTCGGCACTTAAATATGTAGGCTCGTTTTTAATATCAACAACACCATCTTCTACTTTTCTGTATGGTGTTTCAATGAATCCCATTGAGTTCACCTTAGCGAAAACAGATAATGAAGAAATTAAACCAATATTTGGCCCTTCTGGTGTTTCAATTGGACAAAGACGTCCATAATGCGTATAGTGAACATCACGCACTTCGAAACCTGCTCTCTCTCTTGATAAACCACCTGGTCCTAATGCTGAAAGACGACGCTTGTGCGTAATCTCTGCAAGAGGATTTGTTTGATCCATAAATTGAGATAACTGATTTGTTCCAAAGAATGAATTAATTACAGACGATAAGGTCTTAGCATTAATTAAATCAATTGGAGTAAATACTTCGTTATCACGTACGTTCATACGTTCACGAATAGTACGAGCCATACGCGCTAAACCAACACCAAACTGAGATGATAATTGTTCACCTACTGTACGTACACGACGGTTAGATAAGTGATCTATATCATCAATCTCTGCTTTAGAGTTGATAAGCTCAATTAAATATTTTATAATGGTAATGATATCTTCTTTGGTCAAAACTTGTTTGTCCATTCCAATATCGAGACCTAATTTTTTGTTCATTCTATAACGACCTACTTCACCTAGAGAGTAACGTTGGTCAGAGAAGAATAACTTGTCAATAATACCACGAGCGGTTTCCTCATCTGGCGGCTCAGCATTACGTAATTGTCGGTAAATATGTTCAACAGCTTCTTTTTCAGAGTTTGTTGGGTCTTTTTGTAATGTATTGTGAATGATTGCGTAATCTCCCTGTTGTGCGCTTTCTTTGTGTAAAAGAATCGTTTTTACTTCAGCTTCAAGGATTTCTTCAATATTATCTTTGTCAATTTCAGTATCACGATCGAGAACAATTTCGTTACGTTCAATAGATACAACTTCACCTGTATCCTCGTCAACGAAATCTTCGTGCCATGTGTTTAATACACGTGCCGCTAACTTACGACCGATAACTTTCTTTAATCCAGATTTTGAAACCTTTACTTCTTCAGCAAGGTCGAAAATCTCTAAAATATCTTTATCTCGCTCAAATCCAATAGCGCGGAAAAGTGTTGTTACTGGTAATTTTTTCTTTCTATCAATGTATGCGTACATCACACTATTGATGTCCGTTGCAAATTCTATCCAAGACCCTTTAAAAGGAATGACTCTTGCAGAATACAATTTAGTACCATTGGCATGGAAAGATTGGCTAAAGAATACACCTGGCGATCTGTGTAACTGTGAAACAACAACACGCTCAGCACCGTTAATACAAAATGTACCGCTTGGTGTCATATAAGGAATAGTACCTAAATATACATCTTGAACGATTGTCTCAAAATCCTCATGTTCGGGATCCGTACAATACAATTTCAATCTTGCTTTTAACGGTACGCTATAAGTTAATCCTCTCTCGATACATTCTTCTATGGTGTATCTTGGCGGATCGATAAAGTAATCCAAAAATTCTAATACGAATTGATTACGTGTATCTGTAATAGGGAAGTTCTCCATGAAGGTGTTATACAACCCTTCTGCTCCTCTTTCTTCTGACTTTGTTTCTAATTGGAAAAAATCCTGGAAGGATTTAATTTGAATATCCAAAAAGTCTGGGTAATCTGTTCTATTTACAATAGAAGAGAAATTTATTCTTTCAGCCTTTTTTGCTAACATCGATGAACGAGATTTATATGATAAAAACTTATAAAGTGCATATAACGCTTATATACACAAAAGGGTCTAGGTCTTATCCCGAAATTTTTTGCGGGATAAGCCTAAACCATAATTTGTAGGTTTGAGTGAGCTTACTTAAGCTCAACCTCAGCTCCTGCTTCTTCTAACTGTGCTTTTAATGCTTCAGCTTCGTCTTTTGCAACACCTTCTTTAATAGGGCTTGGTGCGTCGTCAACTAATCCTTTTGCATCTTTCAATCCAAGACCAGTTAATTCTTTTACTAATTTAACAACTGCTAGTTTAGAACCACCAGCTGCTTTTAATATTACATCAAATTCTGATTGCTCTTCAGCGGCCTCACCACCTGCAGCACCTCCACCTGCAGCAACTGCAACAGCAGCAGCAGCCGGCTCAATACCGTACTCATCCTTTAATATAGTAGCTAATTCGTTAACTTCTTTTACTGTTAAATTAACTAATTGTTCTGCGAAATCTTTTAAATCTGCCATTTTTCTATTGTTTAATTGTGTGTATTATTTTTATTCTAAATGTGTGTTTTATTTAATTATCCTTCTCTCTCGGATAACGTCTTTACTAAACCAGCGATGGTTCCACCACTAGATTTAAGCGCTGAGATAACGTTCTTAGCAGGTGATTGTAATAATCCTACAATTTCACCAATAAGCTCTTCTCTTGACTTAATATCTACTAAGGTATCAAGTAAATCGTCGCCAATGTAAATAGACTCCTCTATAAAAGCTCCTTTTAACAAAGGCTTTTCAGATTTTTTACGGAATTCTTTAATTACCTTAGCAGGAGCGTTTCCAGTTTCAGAATACATTACTGATGTATTTCCTTTTAAAGTTGTTGGCAAATCACCGAAGTCTTTTTCGGATGCATTCATTGCTTTCTCTAAAAGTGTATTTTTAACAACAGCTAACTTAATGTTAGACTTGAAACACGCTCTTCTTAAATTTGAAGTTGTCGCTGCATCTAATCCAGAAATATCTGTTAAATAGATATTTGTATTATCTGCTAATTGAGCAGTCAACTCTTCAATTACTTGGGATTTTTCTTCTCTTGTCATAATATTCTAAGTTTAACTACTGTATGTTTTTGCGTCGATTGAGATACTTGGACTCATAGTGCTTGACATATAGATACTTTTTACATATACGCCCTTAGCTGCCGTTGGTTTCAATTTCATTATAGTCGATAACAATTCTTTAGCATTGCCTACAATCTTATCTGCACTAAATGATGCTTTTCCGATTGGCGCATGAACAATTCCTGTTTTATCTACTTTAAAATCAATCTTACCAGCTTTTACTTCACTAACAGCTTTCCCTATATCCATAGTTACTGTTCCTGTTTTAGGATTTGGCATCAGACCTCTTGGTCCTAATACTCTACCTAACGGTCCTAATTTACCCATGACACTTGGCATAGTGACTATAACGTCAACATCAGTCCAACCATCTTTAATTTTCTGTAAATATTCGTCTAACCCAACATAATCAGCACCTGCTTCTTTAGCTTCGTCTTCTTTATCTGGAGTTACTAACGCAAGAACCTTCATATCTTTTCCTGTACCATGAGGTAAGGAAACAACACCACGCACCATTTGATTGGCTTTACGTGGATCTACACCTAATCTGATTGCTAAATCTACAGAAGCATCAAATTTCGTGTAAGTTATTTCTTTTAGTAAATCAGCAGCTTCTTGCAGAGAGTAGGCTTTACTTCCATCCACTTTCGCTAATGCTTCTTTACGCTTCTTTGTTAATTTTGCCATTTTGTAAAATTTAGTTTGGAGCTTCGCCTCCTTTAACAGTAATACCCATTGATCTTGCCGTACCAGCTACCATTTTCATGGCTGAACCGATTTCAAATGCATTCAAATCTTGCATTTTGTCCTCAGCAATTGCCTTAACTTGATCCCAGGTTACTTTTGCTACTTTACGTCGGTTAGGTTCTCCAGATCCTTTCTTTACTTTGGCCGCTTCTAATAATTGTACTGCTGCTGGCGGAGTCTTGATTACAAAGTCAAACGATTTGTCTTTATAAACAGAGATTACCACAGGTAAAACTTTACCTGGTCTATCTTGTGTTCTCGCATTAAATTGCTTACAGAACTCCATGATATTAACTCCAGCGGCACCTAAAGCGGGTCCTACCGGTGGCGATGGATTCGCAGCACCTCCCCGAACTTGTAGCTTAACTACTTTGTCTATTTCTTTTGCCATTTCTAAATGTTTAATGCGATTATCTAAATTGGAAGCTAGATAAATTCGCTATCTTTATTGTAACAATTATTATACTTTTTCAACTTGCATATAACTGAGTTCTAATGGTGTCTTTCTTCCGAATATTTTCACCATTACCTCAAGCTTACGCTTTTCTTCATTTATCTTTTCTATTGTACCATCAAAACCATTGAATGGGCCATCGATAACCTTAACGGTTTCACCTTTAGTAAATGGAATTGCCACATTAGCGTCTGCTTCAAGTGTTAATTCATCTACCTTACCTAACATTCTGTTTACTTCAGATTGTCTTAATGGGACAGGGTCACCTCCTTTTGTTTCTCCTAAAAACCCAATTACATTTGTAATGGATTTTATAATATGAGGAATCTCACCACTTAAATTGGCTTGAATCATTATATAACCAGGAAAATAAACCTTCTCTTTGTTTATTTTCTTTCCGTTACGGATTTGAATAACTTTTTCTGTTGGTACTAAAACTTGATCTACATAATCCTCTAAACCCAATCTCGAAATTTCATTCTCGATATAAGTCTTAATTTTGTTTTCCTGACCACTTACAGCTCTAACAACATACCATTTTTTATCTGCCATATTCCCTTTGTATAATTGTTAGTTGATAAACTGAAAATAAGCTTTTACTGCTCTACTAAAAACAGTATCTACTCCCCAAATAGCTAGAGAAAATATAATTGAAAATACTGCTACAATCACCGTTAATCTCTGAGCTTCTGGCCATGGTGTCCATGAAACATTATTCTTTAACTCGTCAAACGATTCTTTTACGTATGTTACAAATCCTGCCATTTGATATTTATTTTTTAAAAGTATCTGAAATTCATTTAAGAATTTCTTACTTCAATTTTATTTTGCACGGGTTGAGAGACTCGAACTCACGACACCTGGTTTTGGAGACCAGTGCTCTACCAACTGAGCTAAACCCGTATTTGAGTTTCACTCTTATTTCCGATATGTATCGGGATGAGCAAACCCGTAAACAATAATCAAGGCGTCCCGAAATATCGAGACACCTTAACTACTTATTTAACTGTATTGTTTAGTCTAAAATTTCGGTTACCTGACCAGCACCAACTGTTCTACCACCTTCACGGATAGCGAAACGTAAACCTACGTTCATAGCGATTGGCTGAATCAACTCAACAGTAATAGTTAAGTTATCACCAGGCATTACCATTTCAACACCATCTGGTAAGTGAATATTTCCAGTTACATCAGTTGTACGTACATAAAACTGTGGACGGTAGTTGTTATGGAATGGAGTATGACGTCCACCCTCTTCTTTTTTAAGGATATAAACCTCAGCTTTAAATTTAGCATGTGGTGTTACAGAACCTGGCTTAGTAATAACCATACCTCTAGAGATTTGAGTTTTCTCAATACCTCTTAAAAGGATACCAGCGTTATCTCCAGCTTCACCTCTATCTAATATCTGACGGAACATCTCGATACCAGTGATTGTAGATGTTAATTTCTCAGCACCCATACCAATGATTTCTACAGGATCTCCCGTGTTAGCTACACCAGTCTCAATACGACCAGTTGCAACAGTACCACGACCTGTAATAGAGAATACATCTTCAATTGGCATTAAGAAAGGCTTGTCCATATCACGAACAGGCTCTTCAATCCATTCATCCACATTCTTCATTAATTCCATTACAGTATCAACCCACTTTTGCTCACCGTTAAGTGCACCTAAAGCAGAACCTGCTACTACAGGACCATTGTCACCATCATACTCGTAAAATGACAAAAGATCTCTGATTTCCATTTCTACTAATTCTAACAACTCTTCATCATCAACCATATCCACTTTGTTCATGAATACAACGATACGAGGAATACCTACCTGGCGACCAAGTAAGATATGCTCACGTGTTTGTGGCATAGGACCATCTGTTGCAGCAACAACCAATATAGCACCATCCATTTGAGCAGCACCAGTAACCATGTTTTTAACGTAATCCGCGTGACCTGGACAGTCAACGTGAGCGTAATGACGATTCGCTGTTGCATATTCTACGTGAGAAGTATTAATTGTTATACCTCTTTCTTTTTCTTCTGGTGCATTATCAATTTGATCAAATGATCTTGCCTCAGATAAACCTGCATCAGCTAATACTTTAGTAATAGCAGCAGTTAAAGTTGTTTTACCGTGATCTACGTGTCCAATAGTACCAATGTTTAAGTGTGGTTTTGAACGATCGAAAGTTGCCTTTGCCATGTTTAATTTATTTTATTCTTATTTAATATTAGTGTTCAATTATTAATTCTAATTGTCTTAGAAAAGAGCCAATGACGAGATTTGAACTCGTGACCTCTTCCTTACCAAGGAAACGCTCTACCCCTGAGCTACACCGGCTTATCATTTACGATTGCCGATTAAAGATTTACGATTCTTAAACCGCATATCGTAACCCGTAAATTTTAGAGCGAGAGACCGGGTTCGAACCGGCGACATTCAGCTTGGAAGGCTGACGCTCTACCAACTGAGCTACTCTCGCATTTTATCAAAACTTTTACATTCTGAAAGGTGTTCAATATTTCAAATGGATCTCTGCCTTTTGCTCAACCCTTTTCAATTAAATCAAGAATAAAACTTTTATCTCTTATTCCTGGTTTATATATAAGGATTACTTTGCTTCGCTCAGTGATCCGCGAAGGGAAACCCTTCACTAAGAATTTTAAAACACTGCTTTACAAAAGCGAGCTTTTGACAACAGCTTATTTAAAATTCTTTGTGGGGAGAGCAGGATTCGAACCTGCGAAGACGTAGTCAGCAGATTTACAGTCTGCCCTCGTTGGCCGCTTGAGTATCTCCCCAAAACTTAAATTCAACATTTCAATTTTAAAGTTCTAAATACAAACCTGAACTTTAAAGAGCCGATGGAGGGACTCGAACCCACGACCTGCTGATTACAAATCAGCTGCTCTAGCCAGCTGAGCTACATCGGCTTTTTCCTACTTTTTTGACACTAAAAATGGGTCATAAAAAAGCCCGCTATTTCTAACGGACTGCAAATGTAAGGTTTTATTTTTTTATTCAAAACATTTTTGAAAAAATTTTATAGAGAATGTGCTCTTAATTTTTCTTTTCGTTTTTTTAACTGTCGTTCTAACGAAGCCACTGCTACATCCACCCCTTCTTCAAATGTTTTACATTGTTTTTTTACAATAAAACTATCTCCAGGGACATTCACTTTTGCTTCAAATATTTTATTCTCTTTATCACTAGTGTTTTCAACTTTTAAATATACATCTGATTGAATAATTTTGTCGTAGAATAAATCTAGCTTATCCATTCGCTTCTGAATAAAATCAATCAACTTTTTGTCTGCTGAGAAATTTACGGATTGAGTGTTCACTTTCATATCTTTCAATTTAAAAATTTAACATGAGTACCTGGTGTTTGCCCAAGCACAATTATTATAACTGCGCTAACAATTAACGCTTATTCCTTGGATGGGATTTGGCATACACTTTTTTCAACTCTGCTATACTATTGTGCGTATATACTTGTGTAGCTGCCAAACTTGTGTGACCAAGAAGTTCTTTTACAGCATTTAGATCTGCACCTTGATTGAGCAAATGGGTCGCGAACGAATGCCTGAGCACATGAGGGCTGCATTTGGCCTTTGAAGATGCTTCACTAAAATACTTATTTATTATTCTGTAAACAAGCATTTCGTAAATTTTAATACCTTTTTGGGTTAAAAATAACATCTCCGAATCTTTAATCGTTGGCAAGTTTTCTCTATACTCCAAATAAGTTGAAATTATCCTAATGGTTGATGGTAGTAAAGGTATATACCGCTCTTTATTTCGCTTACCCAACACCTTTAACTGCTGATTACTAAAATCCACATCAGAAGTTTTGATATTCACCAATTCTATTCGTCTTATTCCTGTCGAGTAGAACAATTCAATAATTAGCTGATTTCTGGCAGATTCAAAATCAACAATTTTAATAGAGTTTTCTATAACAGACAACATTTCTTGTTCGGAAAATGGTATTTGTACTTTTTTGCTAATTTTTAATGCTTTATGCTGCTTTAGTGAATTCGAAGTTATATCTCCAACTTTCATTAAAAACTTAAAATAAGCGTTTAGCGAAGATATTTTCCTATTTATTGTCATGTTGGAAATGCCACTATTTACTAATTCTACAACCCATTGTCTAATTAATGAATAATTGGCTTTTGAAATTTCTATTTTACTATGATGCTCATCCAAAAAATACTGAAACATTTCAATATCTCGAACATAAGCCTTAACGGTATGTTTAGAATAGGCCTTTTCTAAAACAAGATAATCTGAAAATGCTTGAAGACTCATAAACTCATATTATAAGACTAAATATAACGTTTTGAGATTAGGAATGAATATATTGATTGAAATTTTTAATCCTTGAACAATGATGCTCTTTTGCTTAAATCCTGAATAAGTTTTTCGTCCTCCTCACTTTCTAAAAGCACATTGTAGTTTCTCCAAAAGGTTCTATTGTATGGCTTTGGTGAAAAAATATCCATATCCCATTCTTTATTTAAGGATGCATCAATTTCCTCTTTATTCAATATAATTTCTGAGAACAATATTTCTTGAATGGTATTATAATAACGCTCTTCCTTGTTGTATCTATCTATCTCTTCTTCACTAATTTTACCTTGTACTTTTAATCCTACGTTAACCAATTTTGGTGTTTCATAATAAATATAGTTGGGGTACATTTTATCATTGTATTCAATGTAATTGATTACAAGTTTATGATTGGTCTGTGTTCCAAAAAGACGCTTACTTCTGATTTTTTGATTTTTTGAGGCAGCTACTAATTCGTATTCAATTTTTTTTATGGCATAATTGTCATAATAAATATAGAGCCAGCCTTTGGCCTCAAAACCTTCATTATAAATCCCTTTTGTGTCTAATCCCACAAAATCAAAACCTTTTGATATTTTTATCTTATAGATTTTACGATCGTTGTTAACAAGAATGGTATCTAGCTGAAATTGATGTTTATCTAAAATATTTTCGCCAAAGAGGGCTTTTGGATCAGTGGAATTTCGCAAAAGGTTCAACTTACCCTGAAAAAGATTTTGCAATCCATTTACTCTAGTATCATTCCATTTTATGGCTCTTACCAGTTGCTCCGTTGATACATCATTGCGATTGACATCGGTAGGTTTTAACCTAGCTCTGTTAAAATTTCTATTGCTATACGCGACATAAGAAAAAATACTATCCACATCGCGTAAGTCGTAACTTTTCCGGACTTCGTCTACATTCACTTTTAAATATTCGTCGGAATTTGAAGCAAAACCAGAATCGTAAACAGTGATGGCACTTTCAATGAGCCATTTAAATTCGCGCGTGTTACGTTCTTTATGCCTTAAAAATCCTTTTTGAATGTATGCAGAATCAGGTAAATTTTTTGGTAATCTTTCAAGTGCTCTTAAAACGATATCGTTTCCTGTTTTTGGTCGGGTTTCGGCAACAACAACAATTTCATCTAATGAGGCGATGTCTTCTTCCAGAAAAACATCCATAGAATTGTCAAATTCTTCAACAGGAACTTTATAACTTTTAAAACCTATTGAAGAAATTACTAGTGTGTCTTTTGCGAACTCGGGCGGAACGAGAAGTACAAATTTACCGTCGGAATTACTGACGGTACCAATCGTGGTATTCTTTACATAAATACTTGCATTTTCTAATGGTAAAAGTTGAGTGAAATCAACTATTTTACCTTTGAGTTCAACTTGGGAAAACCCAAAATAAAAAACATTTATAAAAATTAGGGTTAGTAGAGATTTAGGGGTGACTTTCATTTAAAATGATTTAAGTAGCGGGTTTATAATCCTTCTCATCAATCACCATTTTTGCAATGATTTCCTTAAGAATCTCAGATGTTCCACCACCAATGGGACCAAGTCGACTATCTCTAGACATACGCGCCAAAGGATATTCTTCCATATAACCATAACCTCCTAAAAATTGTAGACATTGGTAAATGACATCATCGGCCATTTTAGTGGACTGTAACTTAGACATGGTAGCTTCTTTCACGACATAATCTCCCATATCCAATCTTTTAGCAACATAGTAATTGAACTGTTTACAGATTTCCATTTGAGTTGTACAATCGGCAAATGTATGTCTAAGCGCTTGAAATTTATCAATGGTTCTACCAAAAGCCGTACGTTCGCTCATATATTGTTTAGCGTATTCCAACGCATATTCTGCCCTAGCGTGAGAATTAATTCCCATAATTAAACGTTCCAAAGCAAAATGTTGCATAATATATGGAAAACCTTGATTTTCTTCTCCCATTAAATTCGAAGCAGGAATCTCAACATTATCAAAAGCAATTTCACCAGTATCCGAAGCTCTCCACCCAAGTTTATCCAACTTAGTTGCAGAAATACCTTCCGTATCTCGATCCATCACAAAAATACTGATGCCTTTGTTACCCAATTCTGGTTTGGTTTTGGCAGCCACAATTAAATAGTCACTGTAAACACCGTTAGTAATGAAGGTTTTTGAGCCATTTATGATGTAAGAATCACCTTTTTTAACTGCCGTAGTGCGCATACCAGCCACATCACTACCTCCAAAAGGTTCAGTAATACATAAACACCCAATGGCATCTCCCAATGCACTTGGCGTTAGATACTTTTCTTTTTGTTCGTGATTAGCCTCTTTATTGAGGTGGGTCATAGCCAAATAAGCGTGCGCCCACATGGCTGCAGCAAATCCGCCAGAATTAATGCGTTGCATCTCTTCTAAGAAAATTACGGTATAAAATAGGTCTAAATCCAGTCCACCATATTTTTCTGGTGTGGCCAAACCAAAATAACCCATATCACCGAATTTTTTCCAGATGAAACGCTCAATGTGACCCGTTTCTTCCCATTTATCTATATGCGGTACGACTTCCTTCTGAAGGAAATCCCTTAGACTTTCTCTAAATAAGTTATGTTCTTCTGTAAAATATAAATTAGCCATGTATCTCTGTTTATTATAGGTACAAATATAGCCTAATTATATCGAATTTCTTGATGGGGAAATCTTCAACTTTTGTTAATTCTTCTAATGATTTAAAGCCATCCCTGAGTGTTCGTTCTTCGATAATATTGTTGGCAATTTCGTAATCGACGTATTGAATTGTCACCAACTGATCCCGAGACGCTGTGTTAAGATTTAATTGCTTAATTGCTTTCGGCGTTTTTACGGTAAAATCATTCTTGATACGTTCAATAACTTCGGGTGAAAGACCGTAGATCTCTGATAACTGAACCTCTGCTACAAATCCGCCTACTTTATTTCGATACTTGATGATCCGTTCTGATAATTTCTCGCCTACACCATAAACTTTCTTTAGCTGGTCTACAGTGGCAATATTCAAATCTATCTTTTGGTCATAGGATTTGGGTTTACTATTATTTGAATAGGAATTATTATATAAATTATTTTTTGGTATTGGATTGGTCACCCAATCAGGAAACTTAAAAAACGGTGAAATTGTTGATAGAAATGAATCTGATACTTTTGTGACCTTTTGAAAATCCTTGGCAGAATTAACCCATAGATTCCTTTCTCTAAACTTGTGAAGCCTATCAATTTCTTCATTTGACATACCTAATGTATAACCTTTATAATCTGTTATGTAATTTGGATTAAAAGGATATATTTTTGGTTTGGAATTTTCTAGCTCCACTAATTTGAGTGAATCGAGTTCAGATCTAAATTTTTCTAATTCTGTTGAAATGGGAATCGCTTCATTTTCCGAAAAATCAACAAAAATATAAAAACACTGAGCTATGACTATTATGGCTAGCAATAAAAAAATCCCACTCCGTTGTTTGTTAGAAAACTGGAAATGGGATTTCATTATAAATTTATATAACTTTTACAAAATATCGTTCAAATCTTTAGCACCTTCTTCAATAGCATTTTCCTTTACGTGAATTGCCTTGTAGTACTTTTTAAGTTCTCTTTTTATAATTGGTGAAAGTATAACGACACCAATTATATTTGGAACTACCATTGCAAATATCATGGCATCCGAGAAGTCGATTACTGCACCTAAACTAATTGATGCACCAACAACTACGAAGAATAAAAATAAAATTTTATAAACTAAGTCAGTCACTTTCCCTTTACCAAAAAGGAATACCCAACCTTGCATACCATAATAAGACCATGAAATCATAGTTGAAAATGCAAATAAAATTACCGCAACGGTAAGAACAATAGAAAAATGTGGAATTACAGAATCAAATGCCGTCGCTGTTATTTCAACACCTTCTGTGATTTCAACACCATATTCCATAAATGAACCATCAAAATTTGTAATTACGATTACTAACGCTGTCATTGTACATATAACTACCGTATCTACAAATGGTTCTAAAAGTGCAACAATACCTTCTGAAGCAGGATATTTTGTTCTTACCGCAGAGTGTGCAATTGCTGCAGAACCTACACCTGCCTCATTAGAAAAGGCTCCTCTTCTAATACCCTGAATCATTACACCAACAAGTCCACCTGCAATTCCTAATCCGGAAAAAGCTCCTTCGAAAATTAGCATAAATGCGTCATCGATTAATGTGAAATTAGCTCCTAGAATAATTAATGCTGCTAATACGTATATACCAGCCATAAATGGAACTATTTTTTCCGTAACCTTAGCAATACGCTTAATACCACCAATAATAACAATTGCAACCAATACAGCCATTACTAAACCAAAATACAGACCAGCATTAGATGTCGATTCTAAATCAAAAAGTTTTACAAACTGTGCTGCGGCTTGGTTGGCTTGAAACATGTTTCCACCACCAAATGAACCACCGATTACAAATATGGCGAACAAAACAGCCAACACTTTACCAAAGCCACCCATTCCTTTTGATTTGAGCCCTTTGGTTAAGTAATACATTGGTCCTCCATAAACGGTACCATCTTCGCCAACATCTCTATATTTTACACCGAGTGTACATTCTGCAAATTTTGATGCCATTCCTAAAAGTCCAGCCAAAATCATCCAAAAAGTTGCACCTGGCCCACCTATTGACAATGCAACGGCAACACCTGCAATATTACCTAAACCAACAGTTGCAGATAATGCCGCCGTTAATGCTTGAAAGTGTGAAACCTCCCCATCTGCGCTCTCATCTCTAATGGTCTCGATAACATCATCATCTTCGTTAGAGGTGCTATCACCATATAATGTATCTGCTGCTGGCTCATCTTCTCCTGCAATTTTCGCTGCCAATTCCGGGCTCATTTCTTCATCTCCATAAAGCTTAGCCGCTCCATGTTTTTCAATATCTTCGTATTGACCTCTAACTACCTTAATAGCAGTTCTAAAACCAGTAACATTAATAAATTTAAAGTAAAATGTAAAGAATAAGGCACCGCCAACCAAAACAATGAGCACCCAAGGAATTCTATAAGTGTCCGAAAATGGAATTTCATAAAAAATACCATCAACAAACCAACTTGTATAATCTTTAAATATTCTGTCTATTTTTTCAGATGTTGTTTCTTGGGCAAAATTTAATAAGGGCAATAAAAGTGCAAAAATCGATAGAAGAGATTTCTTCATGAGTTTAGTTATTTGTTAGTTTATCTTAGGTAATTATTATAAAGGTTGACAAGATGCTAAAAAAAAACGAATTTTTAAAGCATCACCTGTTAAAAACGATTTACGCCTGTACAATCTTATATTCAGAATTAAGGGCTTGTATTTGCTCTGGACGACCCAATACTATTATTTTTGAACCTTTTACCAATTTTGTACTCGCCTCAGGATTAACAATATATTCGCCATTGCTATCCTTGAAGCCAATAACCGTGCAGCCAGTTTTTTGCCTCAAGTCCAAATCTCGAATGGTCAATTCCTTTTCTGCATTGTAGAGTTGCTCGGCTCTTACCTCTTCAATATTGATATTTCGTTTACCTACAATTCCCAAATTATCTATAAATTCTACCAAATCCGGAATAACCACCAGTGATGCCATATGATCTCCTCCTATACGGTCTGGCAAAATCACATTGTTAGCTCCTGCTAGTTTCAATTTGTTATACGAAGTTTCTTGTGAAGCTCTACTGATAATGGTCAAATCTTGCTTCATCTGTCTTGCTGAGAGTACAATGAATAAATTATCCGAATCTTTTGGCAATGCACAGATTAAAGCACTAGCTCGTTTAATTCCTGCTTCTATAAGCACATCATCTTCATTTGCATTTCCGTGAACGAAATTAATATCATCGTCTTCACGGAACTTATCAATCAACTCCTTATTACGCTCCACGATGACGAAAGGCTTTTTATAGGCCAGCAACTTCTTTGCTGCCTGCTTTCCGTTTCTACCATAACCACAAATAATCGTGTGGTTGGTCATAGCATCAATTCTCTTTTGCATTCTACGTTGTTTTATATCTTCAAAATTATTTCTGCTTAAAATATATTCGGTAATAATGGAAATCGCATAACCGACAATAACTACACTAGTAAGAATCAAAAATATAGTGAATATCTTTGCGTTCACATCCAACGGGTTCACTTCGGCATAACCAACTGTGGTTATAGTTATAACCGTCATGTAAAGTGAGTCTATCCACTCATAATCTCCAATAAACCTAAATCCAAGCACACCTACACAGAGTAGTAACAATAATAATATCAGTGCAGTGTAAATTTTTGACCGAAATAATTTTAATAAGGGATTATTCATATACTACAAATCAAAAACAGAAGAACGTTTAGTGTAAATGATATCTTTAATTCGCATCCAAAAGGCCAAAAACAAATATAGCGCAAACCCGAAACCTACAGTTACAAATGTGAGGTACATAAAAGAGGTTCTAACAATTTTTGCACGTATGCCCAAACGATCTGCTATACGCTGACATACGTAATAACCGCGTTTTTGAAAGTACAACAATAGCTCGTAAAACCAATTCATGCCTGCAATTTACTTAATTTTTGACTACTAAACTATTACCAACAGCACATTGCAAACACTTATTTTTATCACAATAATCCGCTTTAAGTTGAATCAAAGCTTGCGAACTCAATGCTGTTTTTTCTATAGATTTTAAATCCTGAAATTTTGAAACAACGCTGTTATTTTCAATTTTGAGCTGTTTAATAAGATTGAAAATATCATCTTCGGCCGATTTACCTTGTGACTTAGCATAGCTGAATTTAATTGGAATGATGGTATTAATTAGTAACAAATCCACAAAAGATTTCGTCAGCATTTTTTTGGCAACTTTAGAAACTTTGCCAAATGTATAATGAGTCATCCAAAATTGCGTTGTGCCTATTTTGAACAACTCGTAAAAATCGTCAACACTATTTAAATTTAAAATTTTTGAAAATAGCTGAGGCTCTTTTGTATATAAATTAGCAAATTGCGACAAACGAATAGTCGGAAAATTTGGCGGTCTCAACCTAAAGAATTGTAACGGCGCAACGCCTTGATTATTTAAATTGAACTTTTGATTCAAAAAATTATATTCACGCTGTAATTCCTTAAAATAAGCATCTTCAACTTCATCAACCAATAGACCAGATTGCCCAAACAATAGAGCTTCCATCTGTATAACATTCCTTTGAACCTTTCTAACCACGGAAAAATCAATAGAATTGGCCAAACTAAAAAAAGAAGGACCATTTACTTTTAGTCCAAAATTCTTTAACAACATTTTAAACAGGACCGCTTCCCAATTATTGTTTGAAGCTTTGAGCAAAACTGAAATTTCATTCGACTTTCGTTCTAAACGCTCTATATACAATCGTTCTAACCAATTGCTGAGCAGAAAATCATTCACTTTCGGAAAATCCTTTTCACAATTAATCCAAAGTTTGGAATGCATCAATTGCTGATAATTATTTAATAAATCTATATCAACATATCGTTTTAGTTCCAAAGTGGGAATTTGAGAATTATCTTTTCTAAATATTTCGGAATCATGCTCCCAAACCACATGAAGTATTACATTATCATAAGCTGAATCTGTTTCATGATTGTGCAGATACCAATCTGATGATTTTATATGAATTTCTACGTTTCCAGCCCAAAGTTGCCCATCAATAACAATCTGTGAATTAAAAAAATCTGGACCTGCGTTGAAATTGTGCTGACCTAAGTTCTTAACACTTACAGTTTCAGTTTTTGTAGTTGTCAGGCTTGAAGTATCAAACTTGCCGAGTTTCCAGATGTAGTGAAGAAAATCTTCTTGCATGGTTCTAAAATAGAAAATCCTGATGAATAATCAGGATTAAATTTATATTGGCAGAAGTTGATACTTTTATTTTCTCAAAATCAAACTCGAGAAATTAGCTATTCAATATATCCTTTTTCTCTCATCCATTCATTGTTAAACATTTTACCCACATAACGACTTCCATGGTCATGGAATAAAACGACCACAACATCCTCAGGTTTAAAATGCTCCTTCAACTGAAGCACACCTTTTATAGCAGCACCTGCAGAGTTACCTAAAAACATACCTTCTTCCTTTGCAAGTTTCTGTGTGTACACCGCTGCATCTTTATCTGTCACTTTAGTAAAACCGTCGATGATTTTAAAATTTACGTTTTCTGGTAAGATATCCTCACCAATGCCTTCTGTAACGTAGGGATAAATTTCATTTTCGTCAAAAATTCCCGTTTCGTGGTATTTTTTAAATACTGAACCGTAGGTATCTACTCCCCAAATTTTTACATTCGGGTTTTGTTCTTTTAAATATTTTCCTACTCCAGAAATCGTTCCACCAGTTCCTACTCCTACTACAAAATGTGTAACTCTACCATCGGTTTGTTTCCATATTTCGGGACCTGTAGATTCATAATGGGCTTTGGTATTACTAAGATTATCATATTGATTAACATACCAAGAGTTAGGTGTTTCTTCGCCCAGCCTTTTGGATACTGAATAATAACTGCGCGGATCGGTTGGCTCAACGTCTGTAGGACAAACCACTACCTCGGCACCTACAGCCCGTAAAATATCCATTTTTTCTTTGGATTGTTTATCGCTTATCACAAAGATACTTTTGTAGCCTTTAACAATAGCTGCCAACGCCAAGCCCATTCCTGTGTTTCCAGATGTACCTTCAATGATTGTTCCGCCTGGTTTTAATCTGCCATCAGCTTCGGCATCTTCAATCATCTTTAATGCCATACGATCCTTAACTGAATTACCTGGATTAAATGTTTCGTATTTAGCGAGTACCAAACATGGTAAATCCTCAACAAGTTTGTTCATTTTTACCATTGGCGTGTTGCCGATTGTACCTAGTATGTTTTCTGCGTAGTCCATTTTTGTATTTTGAAGTTGCAAAGTTACGGTAAATGATATGTTTTTGAAAAACAGAAATCATTAATGTTTTGTTATTATATAGTGTTATTGCATAGACAGCATAGCAAACTTCTTTTTTCTAGTTTTAATTCATAAAAATGATTCTTTATGGTTCACTTAGACAAATCTAGCGTAACTTCAAGAAAAGAGATATTAATCAAAACGAATAGCCTTAACCGGTGAAATTTTTGAAATAATCACAGAAGGAATCAATAACATTAGAAGACAGGCAATAAAGGTACCAACATTGAGCAATAAGATATAATCCCAACTGAGATAAACAGGAGCTTCACTAACGTAATAGGTGTCTGGATTTAGAGGAAAAAGTTTGAAGTGTTTTTGAATAAGCAACAAACCTAAACCGATAATGTTTCCGAAAAGTAATCCTAGCCCAATTAAGTAAGAAGCGTTGTATAAAAACACTTTTCTTATCGTCCAATTAGAACTGCCTAGAGCTTTTAAGATTCCGATCATTTGTGTGCGTTCTAAGATAAGTACGAGCAAAGCCGTAATCATATTAATGCCAGCTACTATAATCATAATGGCAATGATGCCGTAAGTATTATTATCAAAGATTTTTATCCATTCAAAAACCTGATAGAATTTTTTGGTGACCGGTCTAGCATTCATGAGCGAAGGTACTTCCTTATAGACCTCTTCTGTTATTGTTTCAAGCTGAGAATAATCGTCAATGAATACCTCAAAACTGCCTACTTGGTCGTCTTCCCATCGATTCAATTTTTGGACGTGGCGTAAATCTACAATACAAAATTTTTCATCCAGTTCCTGAAAACCAGAATTGTAAATACCCACGATTTTAAAATTTCTGATACGCGGTAGCTTATTAAAATTTTCACCAAATAAAGTCTGAAATGTATCACCCACATTAAAACCCAATCGATTGGCCAAATAACTGGAAATAAGAATTTCCTCGTTGCGCTGCCCTGTATAATCGGGCAATCTGCCTTCCACCAAAAATTCTTCAAAATAATCCCAATTGTAATCTGCACCCACACCCTTAAAGACCACACCTTCAAAATCCGTTTCCGTTCTGATGACTCCAAATTTTGTGGCAACAGCCTGAATGTGTTTCACACCTTCTACAGAGTTAAAATCGGGATAAAACTCTTGATTTATGGAAAGTGGCACTTGGGATTCGTCCGAAGCATTGGTATCGAAGTTTGTGATTTCAATATGGCCATTGAATGCCACAACCTTATCTCTTATTTTTTGTTGAAGTCCAAAACCCGTGGCAATTGCAATGAGCATCACGATGATACCAATAGCAATCGCTGCGATACCAATTTTAATTATTGGTGCCGAAACACTACTTTTATACGCTTTAGTGCCAATTATACGTTTGGCTATAAACAACTCAAAATTCAAACTTCTTATATGCGTTTTAAGGTTTTCAAAAATACAGTTTTATTATTTGTCTTGGTAGCTATTTCTTGCGCCTCTAAGACTAAAAATGATGCTTCGTCCAATGACGAGATTCTGAAACAAATTCATGAAGAAGATGCGATTCTACTAGGTGCAAATCGGACAGAAATTTATTTGCCGATTTTGAAAGATAAACGGATTGGTGTTGTGGCGAACCAAACCTCAGTTATATTCAGAGATAAATCAGAAATTAGTGAAAAGGGAAAAGAAGAAAGGCTTTATACACACTTAGTAGATTCTCTATTGAAATTAAATATTGAAATAAAGAAAGTATTCTCACCTGAGCATGGCTTTAGAGGCACGGCTGATGCTGGTGAAGATGTAAAAGATGGTGTTGACACCAAAACGCAATTACCTATTTTTTCGTTGCACGGAAAAAATAAAAAACCGACAGATGTTCAGCTAGAAGATTTGGACATCATGGTTTTTGATATACAGGATGTTGGCGTTCGTTTTTACACCTATATTTCAACTTTACATTATGTAATGGAAGCCTGTGCGGAAAATAATATTCCACTACTTATTTTAGACCGTCCAAATCCTAATGGTAATTATGTTGATGGCCCAGTATTGGAGAATGAACATTCCAGCTTTTTGGGCATGCATCCAATACCTTTAGTTCATGGTATGACGATTGGCGAATATGCCCAAATGATCAATGGAGAATCTTGGTTGAACGATGGTATTAAATGCGAAATCACAATTATAGAAATGGAAAATTATACACATGAAAGTAATTATAGTTTGCCGATAAGACCCTCACCCAATTTACCCAACGACCAATCTATATTGCTATATCCAAGTCTGGGTCTGTTTGAAGGGACCAACATCAATGCTGGTCGCGGTACAGAATTTCAATTTCAGCGCTATGGCGCACCTTTTTTGAATAAAAATCATTATTCCTTTAGCTATACTCCACAGCCTAATTTTGGGTCTAAATATCCCAAACATAATAATGAAGTTTGCTATGGAGTAGATTTATCTGATGTAAAAGCCGAAAGGCAATTCACACTAAAATACGTGATGGACGCATACAATAATGCCATAGACAAATCCAAGGTGTTTAATAAGGCTAACTTTACAACTCATGCCGGAACTGCAAAATTGCAACAGCAAATTGAAGCAGGATTGAGTGAAGCTGAAATTAGAGCGACTTGGCAAACCGATTTGGATAAATACAGAAAATTACGTCAGTCTTATCTGCTTTACAAATAGCTGTTATTTCTGGATATGTTGAATGACAATCTTATTCTTTATTTCTTAAAGTCGTCGCAACCTTAGGCTCAGAAACACCATCTTTTTCAGTTGTAATTGAAATTGGGTGTTGAGCAAATTCCTTTAAAATATGAATCACAAAAACGATACGTAATGGCGATTGCACCGCAACGAGGACATGCTTCCCTTTTTTTAGTTTATTTAAAGGTAATTTGTATGATTTATCGTCAATGTAAGCATCAAGTGTTCTCTCGTCACTTTTATTCACCGAATAGAGGTAGTTGATTTTTTTATCACTCTGAAGAATGAGTGTATCTTTGGTCTTATTTAATTTATGGATAAGTCCTTTGGCTTGAATATTCCTGTTCCTGTCTAGTCTAGCGTAATTTTCTTGCGCTTGTAACGTAAAACTCAATAAAAAAAGAAGCACCGCAATAATGCAAATGCGAATAAAATTTTTCAATGGTATGTGACTATTAAGTTAAAAAACTCAACAGCAATTAATCAATCCTTGTTAAACATAATTTGTTTTTGTTTGAATTAAACAAGAATATCCACCAACTACACAAAAAATAGAAGAACGGCAAAATTGTTAATAAAATTGTTGAAAACTTTACTTATACAGAATAGCAATGAGTCTATCAGGATAGTCCGTTATGATTCCGTCAACATTCAACCGTAACATTTCAATCATATCCTGTTCGTCGTTGACGGTCCAAGGTATAATCTTGAATCCTTTGTTATGATATTTCTGAATCAATTCTGAAGTTAACAGCTTAAAGTAAGGACTTATTATTTCGGGTTTAAAAGAAAGTTGCTCTAGTTTTTCTGAGATATTTTCACTTTCATCTACTAACAACGCTACTGGCATTTGGGGAGATTGTTTTTTGATCTCCTCTAAAATGTTGATGTCAAACGATTGCAAATTTACCCGCTCAAACATGTCATCTTTATTGATTTCATCCAAAACCAATTTTACATATTCTTGGGGTTGTGGTGTAAAAACGCCGTAATAGTCTGGTTCGGATTTTATTTCAATATTAAAGTTGACCTTAGAATTTTCACTCTTTGCTAAATTGAAAACTTCTGATAATAATGGTTTGTAAACCTCTAGCTTTTCCTGGTCTGGAAATCGTGGGTGAAATCTATTACCACAGTCATATTGTTTGATGTCTTCATAATTCAGCTTATAAAGATTTATTTTTTCTTCGGAATCACTTATCTGACTGCCATCTGGTTTTAAGCAAATGACAGGATTCATATAAGGTTCGTGAGTAACCACAATTTGTTTATCCTTAGAAATTGCAATATCCAGTTCTAAGGTTGTAACACCCAATTCAATCGCTTTTTCAAATGCGGGCAATGAATTCTCTGGCATTAAACCACGACTACCACGATGACCTTGGATATCTAATTCTTTTGATGTGTTGCAACTCATAATTAGGATAACAAATAGCAAAAGGAAGCTATTTTTTAACTTCAGCAGAAAGTGTTGGTTTTTCATAAGCTTGAAATGGTTGCTTTAATAAATCCGAAATGTTACTGTTCTTCTTTTCGTCTGGAAAGACATCGACTCCATAAACCAAATCCTCGCGCTCCATGTACATGTAAGTGCCAAACATACGATCCCAAATACTGAAAATATTACCATAGTTAGAATCTGTATACGGTAGTCTGTAATGGTGATGAATTTTGTGCATATCTGGTGAAACCAGAACATAACTTATGGCTTTGTCTACAGCTTTTGGTAATTTAATATTAGCATGAGTTAATTGGGTAAAAATAACTGAAAGTGATTGATACAAGAACACCAAAGCTATTGGCGTACCTACTATAAGCACTCCTAGCATAGTAAACGTAAAACGCACAACACTTTCCAAAGGATGGTGCCTGTTTCCTGTGGTTGTATCTACGTTATGGTCTGTATGATGTACCAAATGTACCATCCACAAAGGCTTTACTTTGTGCTCAACATAATGGGCTAAATAAGCTCCAAAAAAGTCCAACAATAAAACACCTATTAGAGCATATAACCATAATGGCATTGTTGGTAACCAGTTAATAATTCCAAAGTCATTTTCCTTCACCCAATCTGATGTTCCTAGCAATAAGAATGCTAGCCCGAAATTTACTAAAATGGTCGTTAACGTAAAGAAAAAATTAGGGATGGCATGTTTCCATTTTTTGTACTTAAACCTGAATAACGGCAAACCACCTTCAAGCAGCCAAAAGAATGTAATACCACCAACAAGCAACAAACTTCTATGAAGTGTTGGTATCGTTTCAAAATATTCTATAATAGCTTCCAAAATCTATTTATTAATGTTGACCAAAAGTTCCGATTTCTTCAAATTTACTAAAGAAACTTTAGAAACCCACAATTGCGCATCTTCCTCTTTGTCTAATATTTTATATGCGGTGAAATATAAAAATGCAACAAAAGATAGATTAACCTCATGAATTTCCTCGTTATCAATCCGGTTTAATTGACGAATTACTTTTCGAGGATTACTAAGTATTAAATGCTGTTGAATTTCTAACAGATCCGCACGTTGTTTCAATTTATTTTGGTCTTCTGGCGTTTCGGTTATTGCGAATTCTTTAGCTTCATCGATATAAATATCGGCAAGGTTTACCAATTCCGGTCGTAATTCTGTTTTGGCAAATATGGCATATTCCAAATATTTTTCGGCCAAATAATAAGCTGAATAAAAATTCTTATCCTTTCTATAATTTCTTAGTTCTGTGTTTAATCTTGAAGTGTCTAAATAATATTTTTGAATTAGTTCACTAATATTCAAGTAATCCCCAAACACCGTTTTTACATTAAGAATATTTCCGTTAACATCCATTATTTTAATGGAATCGTCATTAAATTTTTCGATATAATTCTGACTTCGTCTACCCTTTATTTCAAGGTACAAATCTTCATACCTATCTTCATTAACAATAACAGGAATAAAATTTTTCCAGATAAGTGGACTTACAACTTCGTCAGTAAACAGATTGGGAATTAAAATGCGATTTCCTTGTTGATTTTCGACAATTACAGGATAAGGATATAGTGTAGCTTCCTCCCATACCATAAGGACCATTTTATTCTGTACAAGAGCTAAATCTTGGGCAATTGGCAAAGAGGTCATCCATGGTTGTGCCTTACAAAAATGCGAAGTGATTATTATAAATGTAATGTATAATAAAGTCTTTTTCATTAGCTTTTTTAATGGTAATGTATCAAAAATTATTCCTAATTTTCTTTAAAGGTTAATTCGCTTTTTCATTTCCTCAACAATGTTGAAGGCTGCAGGGCAAATAGCGACGTTTTTTAAAGTTAAGTTAGAAATTTGCTGAAATTTCTTTCGGTCGGTATGTGGAAATTCTCGGCATGCTTTTGGTCTTACGTCATATATTGAACAATAATTGTCTGTTCCTAAAAAGGTACACGGGACGGATTGCAATACATAGTCCTTGTCCTCATCCAATCTCAAATAGGCCTCGATAAATTGCTGCTCTTTCATTTTAAAGTGTTTTGCAATTCTAGAAATATCCTTATCTGTAAATAGCGGCCCAGTAGTTTTACAGCAATTGGCGCATTCCAAACAGTCGGTACGCTCAAATTCGGCTTCATGCAATTCTTGCATTAAATAATCGAGTTGCTTTGGCGGTTTCTTTTTAAGCTTCGCAAAAAAGGTTTTGTTCTCCTTATGCTTATCTTTGGCGTGCTTTGGAAGGTTGTTGATTTGGTCTTGCATGATGTAAAAATAATCATTAAAATGATGTGCCAAAACAGCAATTTAACAAGTTCGAAACAACATTTAAAGATTCCTGCTCTAAGGACCTAGCATGAAAGATATTCTCGGAAAAGCTTTAATAGATTACCATTCAGGAAAATATTCTGAAGATATTATCACGTGGACCAATATTTCTGATGAAGATGAATTGCCATTGCCTTATTTATTTAGAGGTTATTCTGATATGCCACAACTAGAACAACAAGCACTTCAGCTAACTAAAGGAAAAGTTTTGGATGTAGGTTGTGGTGCTGGTAACCATTCTCTGTGGCTTCAGGGCAAGAATATTGAGGTAAAGGCTATCGATACTTCAGAAGGAGCAATTGAAGTTGCTAAAAAACGAGGTGTCAATAAAGCTGAAGTTAAATCACTGTTGGATGAAACCGACAGCTTTGATACCATCTTACTTTTAATGAACGGGACCGGAATTTTTCAGGAATTGTCTCAAGTTTCAAATTACCTGAAGCACTTAAAAGGTATTTTAAAAACTGATGGTCAAATATTAATTGACTCTTCTGACATTGCTTATATGTATGATGGTGATTTTGAATCAGAAGATGACAAACGCTATTATGGCGAACTTGACTATTTCTTAAGCTATAAAGATGAAAAGGAAGTGCCTCTGAAGTGGCTCTATCTGGATTTTAAAACGTTGAAAACCGCTTGCTTAACTGTTGGTTTAACATGCGAAAAGGTCGTGAATGGCGAGCATTTTGATTATTTGGCGAGAATTAAATTATAGATATACCATTTCTCACTAGTTACAGAATCAATAGATATTCTTAAACAGACTTTTGATGCCTCAGTCAGCGTTTAGAATGACGCATCTTTATTTTTGCACCTCTCCTCCAACTACAGTCTTAACCACTTTGATATTAGGGATTTTAGAAGCTTCGACCGTCATAATATCTTTGTCTAGCATAATAAAATCAGCAAATTTACCTACCTCGATGCTGCCCTTTTCGTTTTCCTCAAAATTTGAATAGGCTGCCCAAATGGTCATACCTTTTAAGGTTTCTTCTCTGGATAACGCATTCTCCATTTGATATCCACCTTCTGGATATTGCTCCAAATCCTGTCTCGCAACAGCGGCATAAAATGTTAAAAACGGACTTACCTGCTCCACAGGAAAATCAGTTCCCAATGCCACTTTGCCGTAAGCTTCCAACAAATCCTTAAAAGCATATGCACCTTTTATACGCTCAGCTCCTACTCTATCTTCAGCCCAATACATATCACTCGTAGCATGTGTTGGTTGGATAGACGGCATCACATTCTCGTATAAGTCAAAATCCTCAGGTGACACAATCTGCGCATGCTCTACGCGCCAGCGTCTGTCCTCCTTGCCTTCCAACACTTTATTGTAAGTTTCCAGAACTGCGTGATTAGCGGAATCTCCAATGGCATGTGTGTTCATTTGATAATTTGAATTTGCTATGCGCTCGGCAGATTTATTCAATGTTTCTAAATCCGTGACTAATAAACCGTAGTGGTTTGGCTTGTCCGAATATGGTTTTCTCATCATTGCACCTCGTGAGCCCAAAGCACCATCGGCATAAAACTTAAAGGAACGCACATTTAAACGATCTGTTTTTATAATGCCTTTATCCAAAAAATAATCAAGGTGTTTTTCCGAAGCTGAAACCATGGCATACACACGCATTTTTAAATCTCCATATTGTTGAAGACTATCAATAATTTCTATTGACTCTTGACTTAAACCAGCATCGTCAACTGTAGTTAAACCCAAATCAAAACATATCTCTTGGGCAGCCATAAGTGCGCTAACCACATCGTCTCTCGATGGTTCTGGCCAATGTTGCATCACGAGCATTTCAGCATTATCGACTAAGACACCTGTGAGCTTTCCGTTTTCTATCACTACTTCGCCACCATCAATTCTACTTTCTGTGGTGACATTTCCTAAATCCAGTGCTGCTTGATTCGCTATAATAGCATGCCCATCTACTCTGGTCAATGCAATTGGTGTGTCTGGAAACAACTCGTCCAATTTTTCTTTATTCGGAAATTCTTTGACCTCCCAATCATTTTGATCCCAACCTCTACCGATTATATAATCTTGTTTGTTTTTATATTGAAATTCAGAAACACGTTGCACCACCTCATCGAAACTCTTAGTGCCTACCAAATCCACGGCTTGTTGATTGAAGCCCAATCCTAAAAAATGACAATGTGCATCAATAAAACCTGGTGTAATGGTCTGCCCATTGGCATCGATAATATTATCAGATTCATACTGGTTTTGAATGTCATCAGTATTTCCAACCGCAAGAAACTTACCGTCCTTCACAGCAAAAGCTTCAGCTTTTTCAAAATTCCCGTTGACTGTGTACACCGTTGCGTTGGTTACGATTAGGTCTACTTTATCTTTTTCTGTTTGGCAGGAAAATAATGTAAAAATGGTAAGAATGGTTAGTAGTTTTTTCATTTTGGTTATTTTTTTAAATTGAAAACTTCTTGAAAATTTCGAAATACTCGAACTGACGAACGTTGTAAAAATAATAAAAGCGCTTCAATTGAAGCGCTTTTATTATAAACTCATGATCAATATTTTCTTTTAATATAATTGTCCAAGTAGATATTGCTTGTACCACGAAGGATTACAATGATAATATTAAAAATCGAATTGGTAAGTAGCTCCAGCTAAAAACTGAATGCCTTGAACTGGGAAATTTAAATAACGTTCATAATCTTGATTTGCGATATTGTTAGCTTTGGCGAACAATGCCAATTGACTATTGATCTTATAGCCCAAATGTGCGTTCGCATCAAAATAACTCTCTAAGGTTGTTACAGCACTTGGTGGATTAGGAAACAATGTTGCAACCAAATCCTGTTGGTCTTTACGTTCACCTACAAAATAAACACTACCGCCTGCAAACCACTTTTCAGAAATTTGGTAATCTAAAAATACCGAACCTGTTAAATCAGGCAGGTTCCAAGCTTCATCTTCATTATCCACATCGTAACCGAAATATTCACCCTTAATTCCTAAGGTGAAATTTCTATTTACATTAATATTCAATTCACCTGCTACCGAAAATGTTGTCACATCATCATAAACTACTCCAAAGGAATTTCCATATTGGTAATCTCGCGCAGCATCTCCTCTTGCATCATTCGCTTTAAATAATGCCTTATTATTTTCAGCCAGATATTTACCTTTTATGTTATAACTTACATTGTTTGATAATTTTCCTTTTAATCCTAAAAATGCATTATAGGCCATATCTGTGGGAGCAACACCTAAAGTGGGTGACACAAACGGATTTTCATTTGCAAAATCGTAATAGGAATTCTGATTTAAATCTCCTTTAATTCCTCCATAACCAATCAATATTTCATCGACCAAGCGGTAAGATGCTTCAATATTTGGATAGATAAAAAACTTATTATCATCAAATTCGGTATCATTAAGGTAGACCAATTTAATACCTAAATCTACAGTGAGGTCATCCTCTGTGAGTCTATATGACGGTGCCAAACCGAAAGTGACATTACCATATTTTATTTCATCATTTGTTGTATATGTATTGTCAAAATTTCCGCCAATATAATCTATTGAAAATTCAGCGTTAATGTAATCATCTTGCACAGGAACATCAAAACTAGTTCTAGCTACAAATCGGTTTTCTCCAGAATCTTGATCGTCACCAAACCTTCTAAATCTTACACTTCCGTCCTTGACTAAGGCATCATCAAAATTAATTTTTCCACCAACATAAAAGCTATTAAAAGCATGGCCAGGATCAATCATTTCAGCCTCTGCCTGTCCAAAAAATTCCCGAGGCAAACCATACCAATTATACTTTTGTAAATCCATGCCTCCATCTACTTTCCAAGATAAATCTCTCAATTTTTGAGAATAATGAGCATTCAAACTGGTTTTTGCAAAATTATCGTCCAATAAAACACCATCAATGCCACCTTGTGACGAATGGTGACTAAAATAACCACCTACATTCTCACCACTACTGAGTTCGTGATTGAGATATACTTCACCTAAAATAGTCGTATAACTTCCCACACCAACTGACGCATAATTATCAAATAATTTTACTGGCTTTGCCTTATCTACAGTGGCGGCTTTTCCCTTAGCTGGTGTAAAAGTGGAGGCCACAGGAATTGAAAAGATATTGTATTTCACTTCCTTTTTCTTAACCGTATTGGAATCTGCCAACTTAGGCGTGTCCTTAATTTTAAAAGCATCCGAAATGGTCGGCGTATATGGTTTTACAACGTTGACCGTTTGGTCTGCGATAGTATCTTTTGTACGTTCTTGGGCAAAGGATAACGCCAATCCTAAAAAGAAAAATGCTATAAATGAATGTTCGATTTTCATGTGTAATTATATTGATTAAGACATTAAAAATTGACTCTTAAAAATCTATTTTTCTAAGGAATTTAATTGTCGTCTGTCTCGATTGATGAATTTGTTCTTGCTTCCTGTGCTTTTATGCTATTGAGTTCTAATTTTGCTTCGTTAACTACATCGTCAAAATCCGGAAAATTAGAAATAACGCTTTCTAAAATATATGTCGCCTGGAACGCATCACCTAAAGCATAGAAATTCTTAGCCATAACTACCAAGCCTTTAGCACTATAATATTTATAGCTACTGTAATCCTTAGCTAGTTTCTGGATTATAGCATTTGATGCTTTGTAATTGCCTTCCTTATTTTTAAAATAACCGTTATAATATAAAGCTTCGGCAGCAACACTTCCAGTTGCTATTTTTTGAACATCTGCATAAGCCTTTTGCGCTTTATCTTCATTACCAGTTTTAATGGCAGAACGCGCTATTATTAGTTGTGCATCGCTCTTTACTTTGTTATCTAATTTTAAGTTGCTGAGCACTTTCTCTGCGTAAGATTCTGCTTCATTGAAACGGTCTGTCTGGAAATAGGCATTCATTAAATTAGATTGTGCGTAAAGTACGTTCTGCGGGTAATCTGCTTCGCTCTCCAAACGTTTTAACACTGGTATGGCTTGTGACCAGTTTTTGTTGTTCAAATAAATCTCGCACAACTTTACCATTGCCTGTTCCGTATATTCATTTTTAGAGGCATCAACTACAGCTTTGTAATGTGGTTGCGCATTCTCAAACAAGTCTTTTTTGTAATACAATTGTGCTAAATAAAAATGAGATTTTAAGGCATGTATCCCGTTTGGAAATTGATTGAGATATTTATTAAACTGCCTAATGGCATTGTCTGTATCGTTATCCAGATACGGTTTTTCTGCCGCTAAATACATGGTATTATCCAATTCAACATCTGTAACCTCCACATAATCCAAGGTTTTTACCCAACGTGCATATTCGTCTACACGACCTAAATCGATATAAATTAAACGTGCTGTAGAAACGGCTTGGACGGCTTCACCTGAAGCAGGAAAATCCTGAGCTACTTTTTTGAATTTTCCCAAAGCGCGCTCATTGTCATTGCCATTGTAGTAGACCAAACCTTGACGCAATAAGGCTTTTGATGTGAAAGCACTTCGACTGTATTCATTGTTTAATCGATCGTACATTTGCATGGCTTTATCACTTTCATTTTGCTTCACATAAGAATTTGCCAATTCGTACATGGCATCGTCTCGTAAAGCGGATTTTGAATAACCATTGATGAATGTATTTAATTCTGAAATCTTCGAAGCCGTTTTACCTAAATAGCCTTGGCTCATGGCTTTTTGAAAAGCAGCATAATCCGTTTCGATTTCATTGATATTAATAGCTTTATTGTAAGCATTAATCGCCTTTTGATATTGGCTGGACACAAAATAACCGTCTGCCAACCTAAGATAGGCATCGTTTTGACGCAGCTTGTCACCTGAATTCTTGTTGATGAATTTTTCAAAATAATTTGAAGCTTGGCTGTAATCTTTCAGCTTAAAATAGGTGTATGCCAAGTTGTAATTCAAATTGTCATTTTCTGGTAAACCTGACGCTTCAGCCAAACCATTAAATTGTTTGAAACCAATTAAAGCTTCATTATAATTTGTGAGATTATAATCGGTTTCAGCTTTCCAAAATGTGGCTTTAGCAACAAATTCTGGGTCACGAGGTTCTTTCAAGGATTTTTCGAACATATCCAAAGCCTCACTATATTGGGTTTCATTATACAATTCAACTCCCCTGAAAAATGCTACTTTTTGATATGCTACTTTGTTTTCGAAACTGTTTTTACCTTTCAACAATTCTAAAGCTTCCTTATAATTTTTTGATGTGATGTATGAATCAATCAATAACGTTTCAACTTCCTCTCTATAGTTAGTATTCGGATATTTATCCAGATAGCCGGCCAAAACCTGCGGTACAGATTGGTAGGGATTACCAATTTCGTAACTGATTTTAGCATAATTGAGCCAAGCATCTTCTTGAATTTTTTCATCAAAATCCATTTGCGATGCATTTCTAAAGGCATTTAATGCTTCCTGTTTTTTATCTAAATTGATATAACTTTCTCCTAAGTGATAATAGGCATTTTGAGCTACCGAATTATTGCCGTCAATGATTTTATTGAACTCTGAAATCGCTTTTTCAAAGTCATTCTGCTTGTAGTGAGCATAGCCTAATTGATAATAGTCTGTATTGTTCCATTTGCCACCTTTGCCTTTATAGGCTTGTAAATGTGGAATGGCTTCTTCGTACTTTTCCAGATTAAAATAGCTTTCACCAATAATTTTTGAAAGTTCGGATTTTTCTTGTGCGTAACTTTTTGGGTATTGTGCTTCGGCCAATTCTATGGCTTCTTCAAATTTTCCAAGTTTGAAATTTAAATCGGCTTTATAATAACTTAGTTTCTCTTTGTACTTTTCGTTATCACTGACTTGGTCAAAATACTCGTTTGCAGTATCGTAATCATCACCTTCGTAAGCCATAAAACCAATATAATATTTGGCTTGCGACCCATATTCTTTGGAATTAATCACACGGTTAAGGTATTTATTAGCCTGTTCTTCGCTTCCTGTAGCGTAAAGACTATATCCAAAATTAAAATTGTAACGACCTCGCTCAGACCGTGCTATGCTGTTTTCTTCAACTTTATCGTACCACTTTCTGGCATAAGGGTATTTTGAATTTTCAAAATAATAATCTGCCACATCTAGATAAGCTGTATTACGTTTAGTACTGGTTGGGTATTCTTCAACAAATTCAGTTATTAAATCATCTGCATTGTTTTGGTTGAGCCTAACTGCACAATTGGCTATGTAATAAGCGCAATCTGATTTAATAGTAGCATCCTCCGTTTCGTACTTAATATCCTCAAAAAGTGATTGTGCTGCTTTATATTGCTGGTTATTATAAAGCGTAAGTGCTTTTTGATATTCCTGCAAATCAGTAGTGTAAACCGCGGATTTTTGAGCAAAAACAGCAGTATTGATAAGTAAGAGAACAGCAATGATAACGTGCTTAACCGTATGCATGTGATTCGTTTTTTGATTATTACTAAATGATGATTCAAATATAATCTCTATAACGATAGAAATAGTCTATAATTATATATAAGGATTTAAAATGTTAAAAAATGATATACAGAATAGAAATATCGAGCGTTAAACTATTGACTGTACATTTGATAATTGATTTTATTAATAATACTTTTACATTCATATAATTCCAAACAAAAGCTATGTCTGAAACTGTTTTACAATTAAAGGATGCCACGATTTATCAAGGTGATAGTATGGTGTTGTCCAAGGTTAATTTTGAAATGCAAAAAGGTGATTTTGTGTATCTCATTGGTAAAACGGGAAGTGGAAAAAGTAGTTTTATGAAAACGCTTTATGGCGATTTAGAACTGTCCGAGGGAGAAGGATCTATCGTAGATTTTAACCTAAGAACCATGAAAGAAAAAGACATCCCATTTTTAAGACGAAAATTGGGAATTGTGTTTCAGGATTTTAAATTGTTACCTGATAGAACTATTAATCAGAATTTGGAGTTTGTTTTGAAAGCTACGGGCTGGAAAGAAAAAGACGAGATAAAAGACCGTATTGACAAAGTTTTGGACAAGGTCGCCATGAAAACTAAAGGATTTAAATTTCCGCACGAACTTTCTGGTGGCGAGCAACAGCGAATTGCCATTGCCAGAGCTCTTCTTAATGACCCGGAATTAATTCTCGCCGATGAGCCTACTGGAAACCTCGACCCACAAACAAGCATTGAAGTGATGGAAGTTTTACAGGACATTAATAAAAACGGCAACACCATTTTAATGGCTACGCACGATTATGCCCTTCTGCTAAAATACCCTAGCAAAACCTTAAAATGTGATGAGAATAAGGTTTTTGAAGTGGTGCAACGAAAAAATTGATAATGTACGATAGCTTAAAGCGAATTGCTAAATCAATAATTCCTAAGAAGATTTTATCTCAAAACGAGAAGTTTTTTAGACAAATCGTAAGTTTAAGATATCGAGGTAATAGTTTTCAATGTAATATTTGCGAGTATAAGCTTAACCGTTTTGTAATCTTAGCTGATACGGATTTGTTATGTCCCAATTGTGGTTCGAGAAGTAGAACCCGACGATTATACTCAACGCTAAAGGAAAATGGCCTTTTACAAGGCAACATATTGCACTTTTCACCACCGAAATCACTCTATAAAAAATTCAATAATTTAGAAGTCAATTATTATAGTTCGGATTTTGAAAATGAATTTACGGCTGACTATAAATATGACATAACAGCGATTGCTGCTCAAGATAAATTCTTCGACTTAGTTATTTGCTATCATATACTTGAGCATGTAGAAGACGACGGAAAGGCTATGCAAGAACTACTCCGCGTTTTAAAACCAAATGGTAAGTGTTACATTCAAACGCCTTACAAAGAAGGAGATATTTACGAAGATATCTCCATTACTTTAGCAGAACAAAGACTAAAAGCATTTGGGCAACAAGACCATGTTAGAATTTATTCTGTTGAAGGTTTAGAAGAACGATTACATCAAGCTGGTTTTACAACCAAAAGGTTACATTTTGATGAAGTTTCGTATTTTGGGTTTAAGAAAGAAACCGTAATTGTTGCAACAAAGTCCTAACTTATGCTATCTATTCTGATACCAGTTTATAATTACAATGTACTGCCTTTGGTAGAGGAAATTCACAAACAGGGAAAATCCTGTAATAAAGATTATGAGATTGTAATTATCGATGACGCTTCAAGTCAACTGATGTATAGCCCTACAAAAATTGAAAATCTCAATCAGACTAAACTTATTATTCTTGATAACAACATTGGTAGAAGTGCCATTAGAAACCTTTTAGCCAGTAAGGCCACGTTTGAAAATCTCTTGTTCATTGACGCAGGCACAATGCCATATTCAGCTGATTTTTTATCTAATTACCTCAACCACATTAAGGAAGATATCGTTATCGGTGGAATGAAAGAAGAACACGTAAAACCCAAAAAACCTTATCGATTACGCTGGCTTTATACCAAGAAAAAAGAAGCGTGCTGCGAACATGGTGTAGTTAAGAGAAGAATATATACTTCAGCAAATTTTCTGATAAAGAAAAGAATCGTCAAGACTTTTCCATTTGATGAAACCATTACAACATATGGTTATGAAGATTTCGTTTTCTTTAAATCAATTGAAGCCAATGGCTATGACATTAGTTTTATTGATAATCCCGTTATTCACGATTCTAAGGAAAGTGCAGACCGATTTATTGAAAAAACCAAACAAAGCTTAAGAAACTTATTAGTGTTAGAGAAGAATAAGAATATGCATATCAAAGAGGTGAAGATCAAGAAATGGCACTCCATAATTGGTAAATTTGGTCTGAATTGGTTAATCGCATTCATTTTTAAAATCTCCAAACCATTGCTGAAAATGAACTTCAATTCTAATTACCCTTCTATTATTCTATTTGATTTTTATAAATTGGGTTATTTATGCTCTATAACTTCTAAAACAAAATGAGTCCCTATTTTTCTGTAATCATTCCGTTATACAATAAAGCTAACTTTATTGAGCGAACATTGAACAGTGTGATTCAACAGAGTTTCAAGGATTTTGAAATCATAATTGTTAATGATGGTTCTACAGATCAAAGCACAACTATAGTTGAAAGATTTACAGATTCTAGAATAAGATTAATACACCAAACCAACAAGGGTGTTGCGGATGCAAGGAATAAAGGCATAGCTCAGTCAAACGGAAAATATATAGCCTTAATTGATGCCGACGATTATTGGTACAATGACCATCTTGAGGCTTTAAAAATTCAAATCGAAAAATTTCCGGAAGCTGGATTATATTGCAATAATTACGAAGTCTTTTTAACTGAAAGCAACAAACAACCTGCTCAATTTAACTTTGATTACGGTACAGAACCGTTGATTGTTAAAGACTTTTTTAAAGCGAGTATTATCAACTCTGTGGCATGGACATCTGCGGTGGCTTTTAGCAAAGAGAAATTTGATGCGTTGGGAGGATTTAATCCGCAACTAGACACGTCCGAAGATTTAGATTTATGGATCAGGTTTGCCTTAAACTATAAGGTTTCGTTTAACCCTGAGATAACTATGTCTTACAGATATTATATTGCAGACAGTCTAACAAAACGCGAAACCAATTGGACTAGATTGGATTTTATAAATAATTTCAAAAAAGAAGAAGCTGAGAATGATTCTTTAAAGCACTATTTGGACATCAATAGGTATGCTGTAGCCCTTAGAAGTAAAGTTTTGGACGAGACTGAGTTGTTTCTAATTCTAAAAGATGATATCAACCTTTCAAATCTCAATTGGAAGCAAAGATTATTGCTTGGGATGCCCAACTTTATATTGAAATCAGCTAAACACATTCAAGCCTTACTTTTGAAACAAGGCATTTATATTTCAGCCTTTAAATGATTGGAATTCATTAAAATCTCTAAGATAATCGGTTTCATCATAAACTTCTGAAGCCAGCACCAGGCACACAGAACCAGAAGAAAAATTATCAATTTCTCTCCAAATACCAGGAACAATCAGTAATCCTTTATTGGGCTTATTAAGTAATACTCGATTTGAGGATGTTCCATCTTTTAACAGTACCTCAAAACTACCACTAAGTGGAATTAAAAGTTGATTCAAGTTTTTATGGGCATGACCACCTCTAAAAGCGTCAGAAGGGACGTCATATAAATAATAGACACGTTTAATTTCAAAAGGAAAACAACCTTTTTCAATAACTGCCAAGCTTCCACGCTCGTCGTGGACTTTTGGAATTTCAATTATACGGCAATTTTCTATTGTATTATTTTTCATCCTCTAATAGGGTTTTCCATTGCTTGGTTACTTCGCTGACATCCAAATGCGCAACACTTGATTTAGCATTATCCTTACATTTTTGATATAATTCTTGATCATTCACAAAACGATCTAAAGCCGATGATAAAACCTGTATATCGTTATTTTTTACCAACAGACCGTTTTTGCCATCTATAATTACCTCACGAGGTCCTGACTCACAATCTACAGAAACTACAGGTGTACCAATGGCTAAGGATTCTATTATACTCATTGGAAAACCTTCATACTTACTGCTCAACACGGTAAATAATGATTGTTTTACGTAAGGAAAAGGATTTGAGTTGTAATCCATAAAAATCACATTATTATTTAATTCTAGATCATTGACCAAAGATTTAAGATAAAACTCATCCTCACCTTTTCCCATCAACACTAATTTAATGGATTGCTGCCTGAGTCTTGAATTTTCATAACTTTTTATCAATAATGTTAGGTTTTTTGCCACCTCTTCGAACCTGCCAAAATATAGAATAAACTTAAATGGTAATTCTACTTTGTAAGCTACGGACTTTTCTTCTAAAATTCGAAAATGTATTGGGTTGTAAATGTAGTTTATGTTTTTTACTCCATAATCATCAATAGAGCGTTCCATTATTCGTCGGCTTACTCCAATAAACTCTACACTTTTATTATATATTAAATTTGACCAAAATGCATTTTTTGGAAAATAATTAGACACTCTAAAATTATGAATCATCGCAATAATTCTAGCATTTCTATAAAATATTCTGTACACTAAAAATTCCTTTAAGAATTGTGATCTCAAACGATTATCTATGATAATATCAAACTTTTGTGTCCTGAAAAAATTATTCATACACAAGAGCTTACCCACTACACCTAATGATTTTTTAGACTCCGCTTCCAAACTGTACAATCGACCGGAGTAAGGGTATTCTATTGCATCATGGGTAATAAAAATGGTCACATCATAACCTAATTTGCTTAGCATTGTAGACAATGTAGCACCAAATCGCTCCGTGCCGCCATTACTTAATGATGATAATACTATGCAAATTTTTTTTGCCATATAATTTAGTAGATTTACAATATCAATATAAAAATCGAATAACTGCTTATTGTGAAAATATTACTTGTTGGCGAATATAACAGAACACATTACAATATCAAAAAAGGTCTCCAAACTTTGGGTCATGATGTAAAGGTAGTAAGTAATACGGACGGTTTTAAAAAAGTAGAAGTTGATCTTGTAATTTCTGAAGGTTCTAACAATAGATTACTTAAGTTGCTGTATCATTTTAAGCTTGGGTTTATTCATAAATACATTTCTTCATTTTTAGTTAAAAAACAATTTAGAAGACACAAAGAATTTTTATCGGGTCATGATATTGTTCAGTTTGTGAATGAAGCTCCGTTTAATGTGACTTTAAAAAGCCAAATAAAGCTAATAGATTGGTTAAGGAAGTGGAACTTGTCTGCCAAATTCTTTTTGCTCTCTTGTGGTTTAGATTATCCTAGTATATCTTATGCGTATGATAAAAAATTCAGGTACTCTATTCTCACTCCTTATTTTGAAGGTAGAATACCTAAAGGACACCATGCTATTGGTTTACGCTATTTGAACAACAACTACAAACAACTTCACACATATTTATATTCAATAATTTCAGGTGTTATTGCAACCGATCTAGATTATCATATCCCTTTAATTGGTCACCCAAAATATATGGGAATGATTCCCCACGCCATTGATTTGTCAAGTTTAAAATTCAAATTACCATCGGTAAAAGAAAAAATTATCATATTTCACGGTATCAATAACGATAACTATTTCAAAAAAGGTAATGATCATTTTGACAAAGCATTAAAAATTATAGAAAGTAAATACTCTAACAAAATAGAGATTGAAACTGTTAGAAACCTTCCTTATATAGAATACATTTCTAGATTTGACCGCTCACATATTTTATTGGATCAAGTTTATGCATATGATCAAGGCTTTAATGCATTGGAGGCAATGGCTATGGGGAAAATTGTTTTTACAGGTGCTGAAATTGAGTGGTTAGATTACTATAATGTAGAAGAAGATACTATTTGTATTAATGCTTTACCTGATGCAAAAGAAATAGCTAAAAAATTGGAATGGTTAATTTTAAATCCAAATAAAATTGTTGAAATATCAGAACAAGCTAGAGAATTTGTTGCGCTCCATCATGACCATATTAAATGCTCCATGTCATATCTAAAAAAGTGGAAAATCTAGCGATTATTTGTCATGATTTTTAAAACTATTCATTACAATGAGCAAAACAATAATTAAATAAATAATATGTCTCACAAAATGAGCTATAACGACTCCTTCAGTTCCATAAAACTTAATGAATGTTATAGATAATCCATAAAACAGACCTATGGAAATTAATTCTGTAATAACAAAGCTCTTAACCATGCGCTTTGCTAAAAATTGATATGCCAAAACCAAGGAGCATAATCTTATAAAATCGCCCAACAATTGCCATTTAAATAAGGGTTCCATACCAGTAAAATCTGGATATACTACCTGAATAATCAATGTCCTTAAAATATAAACCAATACCATTCCGCCTGCAAAAATGGGTAAGATGGTTTTATAAATTGTAACCACTTCCTTTCTAAATTCAAACCTTGAATGAATATTCGCAAAACTTGGTAATACATATAATGTGAATAGTCCCGTAGCAAAAACCATGTAATTTTTTGAGATAAAGGTCATGGCCGTCCAATAACCTGCCTCATTAATATTTAATCGATCCGTGATTAATGTTCGTAGATCCAATTCTATATAATTAATAAGAAATGCCGAAACAAAAGACATTAAGGTATATGACAAAAGCTGGTTTCTATAACTCAGGTTAAACTTCAACCTTTTTAAGCTCAAGTAATTTTTTAATGTTTTTCCGAATACTATTAACAACACCAATAGCTGAATGACAGGCGCCAGAGCAATCGCAACAATTACCCCATCCAAATTGTAAGAATAAAGACCGATTATTAACAGAATTGCCCCTAGAAGGTAGCTGATCAATTCAATTTTCGCGTATTTTTTATAGGCAGAGAGTCCACTTACTACAGCATTGATAATTCTACTCACAGCAATGAACGGAATAATTACAGCCAGCAAACGGAATACATAGGTATAATCTACCGAGTCAAATGCATAGTCAGAAAAATAACTTGCTCCGACAAACAAGACAAAGCAAGATATTAATGACCCAACCAATAAGAATATTGAAGTTGTTGAAAAAACTTTTGAAAGCTCAGGTTGGTCTTCCTTAAATTCAGCCACATACTTAACCACACCACTAAACGTACCTAGAGTAGACGTACTGGTAAGCATAGCCAAAAAATTACGAATTTGACCAATACTGGCAATCCCAGCTTCACCAACTGTAATGGCCAATAGTCGCTGCACAAAGACAGATACTACCAATCTAATGGCAATAACCACAGCATTTAGCGATGTAATCTTAAAGACTAAATTATTGCTTATAAATTGTGGTAATTTCACTTAAATAGATTCAAAATTCTTCACTACCATCTTCGTTAATTACACCAAAAAGTGAACTACTAAAAATGAGTATGATAAGTGCAAAATGCATAAAATAACTAAGACAATGACCCATTACAGCACCTTTTAGCCCAAATACATCTATTAGATAAATACTAGATACATACATGATTATAAAAAGGAATATTTCCATTATAATAAAATGCCCAAACATTTTTTTCGCTAGAAACTGATAGGCTATGACCAGAGAAAGTACCCTCATAAAATCACCTAACAATTGATACCCGAACAAATCTTCAACTGGTCTAAAATCCTCTGTGAACAAAATTCCAACCAACAGGGAGCGACTCAAATAAACAAGAATCAAGACTCCGGCAAATATTGGCATTACCGACTTGTAAAAACTGAAAACTTCTTTTCGAAATTCTTTCTTACTACTAATTTCTGAAAAACGAGGCAGTATGTAAAGAACTATCAATGAGTTAATGAACATGAGGTAATAATCAGACACACGATTTATAGCTTCCCAATAACCAGCTTGTTTAATACCTATTTCGGCAATAAGGTAGTTTCTTATGAGTATCATAACAATTGGTATGGCAATAGCAGATACTAAAGCCATAAGCATATATGGCCCCAAACCTCTCAATACATCTGGACTAATGTTCGAAACCTTAATATCGGACATTAAATTTTTTCTATATAAAATTCCGACAACTGTAATGAGTAACCCTAAAGCTGGTGTAATTACAATCGCTAATAATGCACCATTGATATTTTCCTGCCAAATTAAAATTAAGGTGACCAATAGGCCTAAAATTTGCCCAATGATATTTATGATGAGAAGAATTTTATACTTGGAAAAACCATTCATTATGGCAAATGCAAACATATTTAGAGCATAAAAAGGCAAGACCATTGCCATTATCTTAATGACATATGTATAGTTGTAATTTGCAGAAAAAATCCAATTATTGATGAGCTCAGCATTAAAATAGCACAGAAATCCAAGTGCCAAAGAAGAGCAAAAGCCAACATAATAAACTGATGAAATGGTGACAGAAAGTGCCTTGGCATCGTTCTTAAACCTTGATATGGACTTAACTACTCCATCATATAAGCCTGCGATGGCAAGTGATTGTACTGCACTTAGAAAATTTCTTAAATTTCCAATTAAGGCCATACCCTGTGGTCCAATATGTACGGCAATAAATTTAGTTATAATAATACCAGATAGAATCCTGATAGTAATATTTGCTGTATTAAGATTTCCGGCCTTTATTAACACATTCGTGTTTATATAATGTCTGAATTTTTTCAATTAAAACGTATTTAAAACTTTAATCACACCTTTAACTTCATCGATTGGCATCACTGGACTTATAGGCAAACTTATTATTCTTTTATGGATCTCTTCGGTTATTGGAAGGTTTAAATGGGAAAACTCTTTTAAAGCCAACTGCTTATGAGGTGGAATTGGATAATGAATGAGCCACTCAATTTTATTGAGTTCTAGATGTTTTATTAATTTTTCTCGATTATTAACTTCAATTACAAAAGCATAAAACACGTGACCTTCACCATTATTAATTTTGGGTAATTGTAGTTTAGGGTTAACGATCTGGTTAAGATACATTTTGGCAATAGCTCTTCGCATTTTATTGTCCTGATCAAGTAATGGCAATTTTATTCTTAGAAATGCAGCCTGAATGTCATCTAGTCTGCTATTAACACCTACAACTTCATTTTTATATTTTTCTCTGCTACCATAATTACGCAACAACTTTAGGTGGTCATATAAATCTTTATCACTGGTTGTAACCGCACCTCCATCACCCAAAGCTCCAAGGTTTTTACTCGGATAAAAACTGAATGCAGCAGCATCTCCTATACTTCCTGCTTTTAAAATTTGGGTATTTAAATTTTTGACTGCGCCATGAGCTTGAGCCGCATCTTCTAGTAATATCAGATTATGGGTTTTTGACAGCTCTATTAGATTTTTGGCATCGGCCAATTGCCCATATAAGTGCACCATAATTATGGCCCTTACATTTTTATCAATGTGATTTTCGACTTCACTCGCTTTTAAATTATAGGTTTCAGGATCTGGCTCAACCAACACGGGTTCTAAACCAGCATGGATAACGGATAAAATAGTCGCTATAAACGTATTAGCTGGCACAATAACTTTGTCCCCTTTCTTCAATTTACCAAGACTGATGTATCCATTTAGGATCAGCGTAAGTGCGTCTAACCCGTTAGCAGTACCTACGCAAAACTCAGCACCACAGTACTCGGCAAATTCAGCTTCAAATTTTGAAACATTTTCTCCCAATATATAGTTTGAAGCATTCAGTGATTGGTTCAGTACATGATGAAACTCATCTCGAAAGCGATCGTTAATTTTATGTAAATCCAAAAATTTAATCATAGCAATACGTTTTCAAAAAGCTTGTGATTTTTAGTTTCAACATTATAAAATCCTTGTGTAATAGATCGCGCCCCAAATCCTTCTTTCCAGAATTGCAGACCTTCATTGATGTTTTGCCCGGCGTTGATGTTGGATGTACCAAAATTGAAATAACGCTTGTCTTTGTAAATATTCTCTATTAATTGAATATGAAGAAAATCTAAACTTCCCAATTCATTCTTATCCTCGTTTCCTGAAATATATTGACAATGAGCCAGATTATTAGTTTCGAAAATAGTCGTACCACCAACTATTTTATCATTGTGATAAACGTTAAACTGTCTAATATTCTTTTCGAATTTTGATTTTAGAAGTGAGATTTCCTCAAGTGAATGAGTTGGCTCGATATTGTGCTTTTTCCTTAGGTTTGGTACCAGAATCTCATTCCAAAATGTTTCAAAACTTTCTGATTCCTCAACTTTGAGATCATGCTTCAACCCTCTTTTGTATCCTTCTTTTCTGCTGTTTGAAAATTTAGCATTTTTTACCTTGGCCACAGAATGCATATCAGTTCTAATTAATTCTGCTTTAGATTTAAACAACAGATAATTCAATGGGTTGTTTGTGAGGTTTTCTAGATAAATAAAAGGTAATTCCTTAATCATTAAATTTTTGATACCGTTCTGAAACAAAAATTGCATAACAGACTGAAACATCAAAATCGCATCTTTGGTTTTTAAATTTTCTGAATAAATCAACCCACCGTAGGTTAAACCTTGATGCGAAAAAACTGAACTACCTACCGTATTGGCAGGCAATAAGGCAATCAATTTTTCATCTTTATATACCATCAATGAAAAATCCTCGAATCGATCTGAATGATAATCCATAAAATCTCGCTGAAAGAGAAATGTATCCTGATTACTTTTAGAGTGGAAACTATCCCATTTTGCTTTATCTAAAGGCTTATATTTTTTAATGGTATAAATAACAGTAAGGATTAAGGTTGATTATGGGTGAATGTACAAAATTAAGAGAAACAATATTGTTAGCTTTCGTTTGAATTAGCTTCACTTTTAATGTTAGTGGAGTTCACAATATATAACGGTCTCTTCTGGACATTTGAGTTTATCCTGCTAATATATTCGCCAATAACACCAATGGATAGCAACTGAATACCACCAACAAAAGCCACGCAGATGATAAGTGATGTCCAACCTGTAATTGTTTTTTCTAAAACAAAATGGGAAAATGCAGCATAAACAATAATTAAAAAAGAAAACAATGATATTATAAAACCCAATCTACTTACAAACAATAATGGTTTATCTGAAAAACCTGTAATACCATCAAAAGCCAAACGCATCATTTTACCAAATGAATAACCACTCTTACCATGTTTGCGCGTGTCACGATCAAATACAACATAAGATTCCTTAAATCCTAACCATGCTATTTGACCTCTTAAGAATTTATTATGTTCTGGCATTTGGTTAAGAGCATCTACAACCTTTTTGGATATGAGCCTAAAATCTCCAGCATCTAAAGGAATTTTGAATGTTACCAAGCGCTTCAATAATCTGTAATATAATTTGGCAGTTATTTTTTTCAATAAAGATTCACCCTTTCTTTTTGCTCTTTTAGCATAAACAACATCGAATCCCTTTTGATGTTCACGATATAAATCTAAAATTATCTCTGGTGGATCTTGTAAATCTGCATCAATAATTACGACTGCTTCCGCATTACAATAATTTAACCCTGCCGAAACAGCCACTTGGTGACCAAAATTCCTGGTAAGGCTTAAGAAATATACATTAGGATTCTCTCGACTTATTTTTAAAATCTTAGCCATGGAGTCATCGCCACTACAATCATCAATAAATATTATTTGATAGGTGACCTGTAAACTCTTAACAACCTCCAATAATCTACTATACAGCGTCCGTAGATTTTCAGATTCGTTATATACAGGTACAATGATTGAGATATCGGCTTGTTGCATAAATTTTTATTATGGTACTAATATAAGTTAAATGAATAATTTTATCGTACCTCATAAGATTGATAAATATTGAAATACGAATTACTCCAAACAATTCTATAATTATTTCTTTGAAGAAATGAATTCATTAAAGCGATAGATTTACTTCCATGCAAAACTTCATTGTTTTTTTCAGGTATCATATAGTCTTCTATGGGTTCAGAAAACCTGATGATAGTATTAAATTTTTGTACAACGACAGTAGGCATAACACTAATTTCCTTTTCAGCTTTTTTAATTTTATTTTCTAAAGAGTAATCATCATAGATGCCTGGCCATGGGTTATAAATGTAAGGCCGCGTCTCGGTCAGGTAATGCAACATAGGCATGTGATCGTATGCAAATAGGTAATCGTCCTTATCTACATATTTCTCAAGGTTGTTTAATAGATCGTTAATAATTTGCGCTCGTCTTTCGGTCGTATAGATATGATTTGCCATATTGTTATTTATTGCATAGGTTTTTTGTAACCTACTGCCTTCATCAAAATAAGCTTGATTAAAAATTCTATAAGATTTAAGAATCAAAAAAGAAATAGAAAGAGTGCACAATATTAATGATGACGTTTGAAACGTAGTATCAGAATTATTGGAAAATAACTGCTTTGATCTAGAAAGTATATCCTGGAAAGCAATAAAAAATAGCGGTAAGGCAATCCATATTGCTATATAACCTGTGTTTAAAATCCCGCCAGCACTACCAATGGTCATTCCCAGTAACATCATAAATGCCAGAAATGAAATAGCTCTTAATTCAATAGTGAAATTCTTATTGACAATTATATAGATTGAGCCAACATATGCGAGGGCATATACGGCATATATACCGTTTTTATCAAACCATATCATAATTATTATACCAAATGCAATGAGAAACAGATATCGCAAAACTGCCTGTTTTCTTATTAACCTTAAACCTAATATGGCAACAAAAAAAACAACAATTACTTGTAATAAATCTAATGCTATATTTAGATAATTTTGAAATTGCGCTTTTAAAAGTGTCTTAAAATTATGCGAACTGCCTTCTGTATTTCCGACATCTATCATGGTTAATAGGGCATTTTCCATAGTTTTTAACTGACCTAGAACCAGTAACAATAAATAGGCACTCACTAATCCAGTTGCAAACCCAACAATTGATAAAACTAAGGGCTTAATTGATTTTTTTAAGTTTTTATCTTTTAGAAAATAGTAGAAAGGTATAACCAGAAACAAACATGCCATGACAAAATTTGGAAGTCGGGTCAAACCATTAAAAACAAAAATAAATCCAGCAATAAAAAAATAGGATAAAACCTTTTTTTTAAGACCATATAAAATGCACCACACAATAATAACTGTCAATAAAGCGGTAAGATGATTGTGATAAAAAGTCAGAAACCCATAGTCATTAACAAACATCACCATTACCAATGCCAAGAGCAAATAGGTTGAGGCAATATGCTTTTTGAGGATATTGTAACTTATTACAAAGGTGCTTGTATTAACTATAACACCAAGAATCCTAAACCATAGTACGCCTCCATCTTCATTCAACATGTGCCACAATCCTCCAAAAATACCTGAAAACCAATATAGAAAATTGTATTCTACACTTGTTGGATGAGAATAAATTTGCTGATAGAACGTGAGAACAAAGCCATCATCGCAAACATCAAAACCTTGGAACATTAAAATTATTTGAATAATTATGATCAAGACCAAAGTAATGCTGAATTTGTACTTAGAAACAGATGCCATTACGATTCTTCAAATTTTTAGTTGACAAAACATGCTTAAATTGAATTTCAAATATAGCATCTTAATCAATAGTCATTTTCCCTATCGTAATTAAATTGATAACATATTACATTGCTTGAGAGTTGTTTTCATTATAGTAAAACCTTATTTTTCAAATTATTTAAAATTAAAAATACCATCTAGAGGTGTATGAAAAAGAACTTTGAGCAAAAGTATCATGAAGTTGAGCAAAGGCATTTTTGGTTTAAGGCCAGAAGAAATTATATACTTCAATTGCTAAAAAATGAAGACAGATCAAGTACCATCCTTGATATTGGTTGTTCGTCTGGTTGGTTGTTAAAAGATTTAGAGCAGGCAGGATTTGAAAAGAAAAATCTGTATGGTATTGACATAAGCCAAAAAGCCATTATTAATTGCAAGCAAAAAGGATTAGACAATTGCTATGAAATGTCTGCAGAGTCGATCCAAATAAAACAAAAATTTGATATCATAATAGCATCGGATTGTTTGGAGCATATAGAACACGATCAATCAACTTTAAAACATTGGCATGAAAAATTAAACTCAAATGGTAAAATCTTTGTGTTTGTCCCAGCGTTTATGTCGTTATGGAGTCCACACGACGAAGTTAACTTACACTATAGAAGATACAGAAAAAACCAATTAACAACTTTACTCAAAAACAGCAACTTTAATATAATATCTTCAGGTTATTGGAATTTCTTTCTATTTGGACCTTTATTTGTCTATAGGTTTTTTAGCAACAAATTTTCTTCACATAAAAACTCAACCACATCTGGTGACCTAAATGATTTAGGTTCTTTTAATCCGATTTTATTGTGGCTTTTAAATACAGAAAACAAACTGTTAAAATTCATTACTTTTCCATTTGGAATAAGCACTTATGTTATAGCCAAAAAATAAGTACAAAAAAAGAGAAACACTTTACAGCATTTCTCTTTAAAATATAATTGAATGTATTATTACATCGTTTTATTACGCTTACGATCTACTTCTTTTAAGTAAATCTTACGTAATCTAAGGTGATTTGGCGTCACTTCAACGTACTCATCTTTCTGGATGTATTCCAATGCCTCTTCCAAAGAAAATTTAATTGCCGGAACAATCTTAGCTTTATCATCAGCTCCTGAAGAACGTACGTTACTTAACTTTTTGGTTTTGGTAACGTTAACCGTCATATCATCTCCACGAGAATTCTCACCAATCACCTGACCTTCGTAAATATCTTCTCCTGGGTCTACAAAAAACTTACCTCTATCTTGTAATTTATCAATTGAATAAGGAATCGCCTGACCGTTTTCCATAGATACCAAAGAACCATTTTGACGTTCTGGAATACCACCTTTTAATGGTTGATAATCTTTAAAACGGTGCGCCATAATAGCCTCACCTGCAGTAGCGGTTAACAATTGGTTACGCAAACCAATAATACCTCGAGAAGGTACAATAAACTGGCATACCATACGCTCACCTTTTGCTTCCATACTTATCATTTCACCTTTTCGCATCGTTACCATCTCAATTGCTTTACCTGAAACATGTTCTGGTAAATCAATGGTCATTTCTTCAAAAGGTTCACATTTTACACCATCAATTTCTTTAATGATTACTTGTGGTTGACCAATTTGAAGCTCGTAACCTTCACGACGCATGGTTTCAATTAGTACGGACAAGTGCAAGACACCACGACCAAAAACCATAAATTTATCTGCACTATCAGTTTGTTCAACTCTTAGTGCCAAGTTTTTTTCTAGTTCTTTAGTCAAACGGTCTTTAATGTGACGAGATGTTACAAATTTTCCATCCTTACCAAAGAACGGCGAATCATTAATAGTAAACAACATACTCATGGTTGGCTCATCGATAGCGATGGTCTTTAAACCTTCAGGGTTTTCAAAATCGGCAACGGTGTCACCTATTTCAAAACCTTCCAACCCAACAATAGCACATATATCTCCTGTCTGTACATCATCAACTTTTTTACGTCCAAGACCTTCGAAAACATGAAGCTCTTTAATTCTACTTTTTACTATAGAACCATCTCTTTTTACTAAAGAAATCTGCTGACCAGTTTTTAGTTCACCTCGCGTTAAACGACCAATTGCAATACGACCTGTAAATGAAGAAAAATCTAAAGAGGTTATTAACATTTGAGTTGTCCCTTCTTCAATTTTTGGCTCTGGAATATGTTCTATAACCATATCCAATAATGGCTCAATGTTTTCAGTTTCATCTTGCCAATCGTCGCTCATCCAGTTATTCTTTGCAGAACCGTAAACTGTAGGAAAATCTAACTGCCACTCTTCTGCACCCAATTCAAACATTAAATCAAACACTTTTTCGTGCACCTCATCCGGAGTACAGTTTTCTTTATCAACTTTATTGATAACTACACAAGGCTTCAACCCTAGGTCAATCGCTTTTTGTAATACAAAACGCGTTTGGGGCATTGGTCCTTCAAAAGCATCTACCAATAACAAAACACCGTCTGCCATATTTAATACACGCTCTACTTCACCTCCAAAATCGGCGTGACCAGGTGTATCAATGATATTAATTTTAGTTTCCTTATAAATAACCGAAACATTCTTTGAGGTGATAGTAATACCACGCTCACGTTCCAAATCATTATTATCAAGAATTAAATCTCCTGTATTTTCATTCTCACGGAATAACTGGCAGTGGTACATTATTTTATCTACCAATGTCGTTTTACCGTGATCTACGTGTGCAATGATTGCAATATTTTTAATCTTAGCCATAACTGTATGCTGATTTTAAGCGCGCAAAGGTACATCTTATTTACATGATTCCGTTAATAATATGTTATATTTTATGTTAGAAACGATTTGCCTTTGTAACTTAACACTCAAGAACTAATTAAAAGTAAATACCTGCCCAAAAATAACCGCTAATTGGGTCATTTACAACTGCCTGTCTTACGACGAGCGAAACCCTAAAGATGTAAATACGATGAATACAATTAGTAAATACACAAAGTACATACCCTACCTTTATTTTTTATCTGTAATAATATATTGGTTTACAGATTTAAATAAGAGCGAAGGACTGTCGGCTTACCCTATTCTCTTGTTCGCAATTCCTTTTTTATGGCAACTGATCAAACCGAGTAGAAAGTTGAATTTTTCACTGGGTATCGTTTTCGTTTGCCTATCTTCTTATTTGGTACTGGCTTATTTATCTGATGTGTTCAATATTGTAAATTGGTCTGAATCTTCACAAAAATTTCTGTTGTTTGGCGGACTTTTGGTTATCGCAAATCTGATCATGTCCCTATGGATCGTACGTAATAGCATCAGAAAGGTATTTTAAAATAGAAATCCATATAAACTTGTTTTAAGATTACAGAATCAAGAGTACTCGTTCCATGAATGGAATGGAGATAAATAGTATCTTTGCAACTTAATATTTAAGTCTGAAGCTTTGACAAAAATTCCGAAACTAAAACATACCGATTCTAACAATTTCTTTTTACTATGTGGCCCTTGCGCCATAGAGAGTGAAGATATGGCACTACGTATAGCCGAAAGGGTAGTAAAAATTACAAACGACCTAAAAATACCTTATGTATTTAAGGGTAGCTTTAAGAAGGCCAATAGAAGTAGAATTGACAGTTTTACAGGCATTGGCAACGAAAAAGCTTTAAAAATTCTTAGAAAAGTTTCTGAAACTTTTGATGTACCAACGGTTACCGATATTCACGAAACGTCCGATGCCACCATGGCTGCGGAATATGTAGATGTACTCCAAATTCCGGCATTTTTAGTAAGACAAACCGATTTGGTTGTTGCTGCTGCCGAAACGGGAAAAGTAGTGAATTTGAAAAAAGGGCAATTTATGAGTCCGGAATCCATGAAACATGCAGTTCAGAAAGTTAAAGATGCAGGCAATGAAAAAGCTTGGATTACCGATAGAGGTACTATGTTTGGCTACCAAGACATGATTGTAGATTTTAGAGGCATTCCAACCATGCGTGAGTATGCGCCAACTGTTTTGGATGTGACGCACTCGTTGCAGCAACCCAACCAAAGTGTTGGTGTTACCGGAGGGAGACCAGATATGATTGAAACGATTGCCAGAGCTGGTGTTGTAAATAATGTTGATGGACTTTTTATAGAGACCCATTTTGATCCTGCAAATGCCAAAAGTGATGGTGCAAATATGCTGCACTTAGATAAATTAGAAGGGCTGCTCACTAATTTAGTAGCAATTAGAAAAACAATTTCTAATTTTTAGAACGATTAGGCTTTGAGATCAGTTTAAAGGGATTGGTATTGATTTCTAATTGTTTTTGAATCACATATACAATTACCTCATCATCGATTTCTTCAACTGACTTATAGCGTAATGACATCACCGATTTCCTGTTTTCAGTCACGTAATGAGTTTTATATTTTTCCATGTGTTTGCCATGCCAAAAAGCAAAATCCACATAATCTTTAGATTGGTTAAGATAACATAACGGAATACCGTTTGCATAATAAAATGGCAACCGCCATTTGTATAACAATTCAGGTTTAGGTGCAACTGCTTCAATAATAGATTGCAATTGCAGCAAGATAGATTTGTAAGGCTCTGGTTGTTTTAATATGTATACTTCAGCAGGATTCAAAACTGATTAAAACAATTGAACAATCCCAATAACAATTAACCCAATACCAATAATTGCCTTGAACGGCATAAGTTTATCTGATAATTTTCTCAGTCCTGTTTCAATCGATGGTACTTTTACAAAAACGTGTGTTAAAAGTAAAATTCCACCAAGAATACTTGCGATGTTAAACAACAATCCGTCCCAAAATTCAAGTATGGCAAGGATAATCAATCCAAGACCAATAGCTGTTTGAAATGGCGCCAAAAATCCAGCTATCTTATTAAAAAAATTACTTTCCCCATCCCATTTATCCAAAGTGGCCAAGCCTAATAATATGCCGCCTGAAATATTGGCTATTGCAAGTAAAAGTTCTATCATGATTAGATTGTTAAGTTATTAGAATTTAAATTTAATTAATTTATGCCAAAAATATTTTGTGCAATTCAATTAATTTATTTTACTTTGTTTTTCAAAGTACTTTTTTATCATGAGTAACGAAGACTATTTAAAAGATATTAGTGAGATTAAAAATCTCATGAACAAATCGTCCCGCTTTATCTCGCTCAGCGGATTATCTGGGATATTAGCTGGAATTTATGCACTGATTGGCGCTGCGGCTACTTATTGGTTGGTTACAACTTATAGTTACGGCACACTAGTCTTAGACGGATGGGTATTCAGAACCTCAATGTTCATTCTGTTTTTGGTTGCCTTATTCAGTATTATTACAGCAATTTTATTAACGACCAGAAAAGCGAAGCAAAACGGAGAAAAGATTTGGGATAGCTCCTCACGACGATTACTGTTTAACTTTTTAATCCCATTAGTTGTTGGCGGTTTGTATATTTTAATCATTTTAAGTCATGGCAAATACGGTCAAACAGGTGGATTAATGCTTATTTTTTATGGCTTGGCTTTGGTGAGTGCATCTAAACATAGCATAGGAGATATTAAATATTTAGGTTATATAGAAATTATATTGGGATTGATTGCTGCCCTTTACCCAGACTATGGATTTTGGCTCTGGGTTATCGGTTTCGGAATCATGCATATAATATATGGAACTTGGATGCATTTTAAATATGATACTGTAAAATCATAAAATTATGACACTTAAAAAAAGACGTTTATTACTTTTCGCACTACCAATTCTGGTATTACTTATCCCAGCAATTGGCATGCTCTTTTCAACTGAAATCAATTGGTCACCCTTTGATTTCTTAATAGCTGCATGCATACTTTATGGCACAATTTTCATGATTGATTTTATAATCAGAACAATAAAGTCAAAAAAACAAAGAACATTTTTAATTATAGCTGTACTAATCTTAGTTTTGTTGGTTTGGGTAGAACTATCTGTCGGCCTATTCGGAAGTGCCCTTGCCGGTAGTTAAGAAAAATATGAGCATTATAACCAACATAAACAAACTGTTTGATCATAGAATTCGGCTAGGTATCATGTCCATTCTAATGGTAAATGAGTTTGCAGATTTTAATATGTTGAAGGAATTGCTAGGTGCAACAGATGGTAATCTAGCCAGTCACATCAAAGCACTGGAGAAAGCTGAATATATTTTAGTTGAAAAGCAATTTATTAAACGAAAACCAAACACAAGCTACAGTGCTACAAAACTCGGTAAAGCCGAATTTAAAAAACATATTGAAGCTTTAGAAAAACTAATTAACAATACATAACCAAAAATTTTTGCTTTCTTACTTTGCTTTTCAAAGTACTTTTTTAAAATTGAACATAATAAAATAAGATAATCCAAATTCAGCACCGCAAACCATACGTGCACCGATTAGCCATATTTGGAAGCTTGGTTATTCACCTTCGGTTTTGGAGGATTTTTAATAGTCGGTTATTGGGTGTTTAAAAATTTGAACCAAATTGAAACTTAAATAAAATGAATAACATTCTCAAATTGCTGTTTTGCTTCGCATTACTAAATAGCTGCCAAAATGATATTAAAAAGATTGATCATACTAATTCTGAAACCAAAGAATTAATTAAAGATTCTACAAAAAGAGAAGTGGCCGACCTTCCAATAGCCATTGATAGCATCGACTATCTCATACATCCCATTGGCTATATAACTGAATATGGAACCCGATTTTCAAGCTATTCCAGAAGCAATGACAATGTATCTTACAACGTATCAAGTCATAATAGTCATTCTTTAAGAGGGGAATTTACTAATATTAAATTTCAACATGTTAATTCATTAAAATTGGCTCCTTTATTTAAACGGGTTGTAGAAATCAACTCTGTTAGTTTTATTGATAATGTCCGAAAAAACAGAAATTTTGAATATATGATTTATAAAGTCAGAGATGCCGATACCAACGGTGACTCTAAAATTGACCATAACGATGTAAATGCATTATACATTAGTAAAATAGATGGCTCAAATCTTAAAAAGCTAACTAAAGATTTAGCGCAAATCGTTAATTGGAAAATCATTACGAAACTCAACAGGCTTTATGTCAAGAGCATATCTGACACGAACAAAAACGGGAAATTTGACAAAGAAGACAACATCAATTATGGTTATGTTGATTTAAAAAATCCGCAGTTAAAAGTTATAACCTATGATCCAACTAATTAATTACCATCCACATAATCCTGAAGATAATTAAATCGTTCAGTCAACTTACCTTTTTCAGTGATTTTGGCACGCTTTAAAATTCCTCTTTCATCTTTGTTGAAAAAGGCCGGTAATACATGGTTTAAAAATGTTTCGCCAAAACCTTCACTAGCATCTTTTGGTAATTCACAGGGTAAATTATCCACAGCCATTACCGTAATAGCATTTTCAGCGTCAAAACCCACTTCCTTTTCTGTTTGTGGATTGTACCCATAGTAAGGGTCTGCAATCGTAGATGGACGAATTGTTGAAGCCACAGGACCATCGATATCACAGCTTATATCTGCAACTAAATTAATTCTGAAATCTGGGTGTTTAGCATCTTCTCTCGTAAATAAATAAGGAGCATTGTTACCATAAAAATGTCCAGCAATAAAAAAGTCCGTTTGCTTTGCATAGGGCATAAAATTACTTTCGTAATCTTTTGGATCCTTATAAAAAGCCAATCGATTACCCACTTTACCATCGCTACGTTTAGCATATTCCATGACATCAACTCTACAGTAAACTGGTTCTGTAAATTCTGAAGTTAGATACAATGCATCACTCACTTCTTTTATGCCTAAATGATCCAGAATTTCTTGTGCACCTAGTGCCACCTTGCCAGTTCCCGAAAGTAAGATTTTAACGTTTGGGATTGTAATTTTATCCAATTCGCTTTTAACTTCATTTAGATCTGCCAAGCCCTCAACCTTTGGTAGGTTGTATAATTGATCACGTAATCCCAATGCTCTAAAGCCGTTGTATGCACCAACCAAACCTGCATAGCGACCAAAACCTATTAATCTATATCCTTTTTGATTGACTATGGTTTCATGGTCATAAAGCTCGATATTTTTATTTAAAATGGCTTTGAGCAGATCACGATTATAAGGCTGCTTTTTTATAGTATGTGAAAAGAAAAAATATTTTTTATTAGGAATTAAGTGTTCACTCGGAACTTCTTTAACACCAATCATTACATCAGCATCAGAAACGTCATCCGTAACTTTGAAACCAAATTTCTCATATTCAGAATCCGGGAATATCCTTATGTCTGAAGACTCCACGACAAATTGCGCCTCGGGAAAATCGAGCTGCGCTTCTGCTAAAGTTTCTGGCGACAATACCACGCGTCTGTCTGGCGGGTTTTTACGTTCTTTGATGATGGCGAATTTCATTGAAAAATGGATGTTTTTCATTCCCATAGAAGTGGGAATCGTATAATTTGCACGAAAGTAAGCCTATTTAAACGTGTTTACAAATCAATCGACACGCTGTACTTCACTTTCACTTTTAAGGACTTTATCACCATCGTCTTGCTCAATATATAGCGCCTTGTTTCCTGATTCCCCTTTGCGTGTTACATCGTTTCCTTTTATGGTTTTGGTAACTTCTTCTGTGTAAGTATCAATTACTTTTCCCTGGGCCGAGCCGTTACCCCAATCCCATTGTACTTTGGTTCCTTTTTGTATCATAGCCTATAAATTTTATGTAAAAATGGGAAATATTTTAAAATTCTTTTGGCTCATATGCCTTTATCTATTGCTAATTTAATCGTATTAGAGCTAGTATCTGTATTAAAAAGACAAATAAAATCCACTGAATTTTCTTTTATTGAAAACAATATTATTAAACCAACAAAAAAATGAGTTCAAAAAAAGAAACACTTGCCCGTTTTGGGATGGGAGCAAAAGGTATTGTTTATTTATTAATCGGTGTACTGACAGCTCTAGCGGCCTTTGGCCAAGGTGGTAGTAAAAGCGGTAAAAACGATATCTTACAATTCGTGGCCGAACAGTCTTATGGAAAAATACTATTGATTGCCCTTGGCCTAGGTCTTATAGGTTATACCTTCTATAGGCTGTATCAAGGTTTTGGCAACCCAAAAAACCATGACGATGATGCTAAAGGGTATTTTAAGCGGAGTGCATACGTATTTAGTGGCCTTATTTATGGGCTGTTAGCCTTTTCTGCATTACGCATGGCGCTTGGCGGAACCAGCGGTAATGGTAGCCCTGCCTCTGCACTTTTAAATTCTGATTACGGCAATATAATCGCTTTTGTGATTGCAATAATTTTATTGGGAAAAGCTATATATGAATTTTATGTAGCTTACTCTGGAAAATTTAAAGAAGACATTGAGCATTCTGGTATTGACAGCGATGCACAAAACTTACTAACCAAAGCAGGAAAAATGGGCTTTACAGCTAGAGGTATCGTCGCTGGTATTTTGGCATTCTTGTTTTTTAAAGCCGGATTCGGAAGTTCTAGTGGCGACATTAACAGAACGGATGCTTTTAGCTTTTTACAAAATGAATTTGGTTCAATTATTATGGGACTTGTAGCACTTGGTATAGCCTTATACGGCGTTTTTATGCTCATAAAGTCTAAATACCCTGACACTAACATTGAATAATACTGCTAATATTGAGTTGGTATGATATTTGATTTATAACTATAGAGGATTCTAATAGTTTGTTTACATTTGCAATCCTCTGTTTCGAGAAAAGAAACGGGCCAATGGGCATTGTGTAATGATCATTGGTATGGTGCGTTAGGGATGGCAGCGGCATCCTTTTGTCCGTTTGGGCAAAAGATATAGCGAACAGCCAGACCTTTTGCAATCCTAACAAGTATATTTTAAATCTTGCAGGTATACGCAAAAGGAAACGCTCAGAAAGTTGAAATTATCATTTAAGATTGATGAGATTCTGAAATATGTTCAGGATTAATTCGATTAGGCAAATAAAAATTTGCTATCTCATAAAAGGGGTCGACTGGTTTTGACAGCGAGATTAATTAAATGGTAAGCACGTCGTGTAATGGTTTTGAAACACGTAAAAGGCTGAACCAAACTTTTAAACGGCGAGAATAACTACGCTTTAGCTGCATAATCTGAATTATAGTAAGATTCGTGCTTATTCCTGCGAGGCAGGAAGGCTAAATGTCTCCAGAAAGCCCTAGTCAGTGGCGTTCTTTTTAGAGGCATCGTAAATATTGACTAAGATTGGGTAGTGCTTTGATGCCCTTTCGAGATTAAGAAGCTAAGTTGTAAGTAGGTTGTCTTTAACCAGCTTGCAATCGAAAAAACAAGAAAAGAATAAACGTGTAGAAAGCCCTTTGGTTACTTGTTTGGACGAGAGTTCGATTCTCTCCGACTCCACTTTAAATCCTGTAAGTTTATAACTTACAGGATTTTATCTTTGTACTCATTAGAATCGTTAACAACTTTAGTTTGATTGAATATTGTGTTTTTGCTCTTTATCTTTTTTTACGGAAAGATAGAGTGTTAATCCAGCTACAATCAATAATATTCCAACCAAGCTCCAAAGAGTAAAAAAAATAGAAAATTTAGTTTTTGCTATCAATTGAGAATTTTAATTGATATAAGAAATTATTAAAAATGAACAATCTTAGATATTGAAAAATATAGCGAACAATCAACCCAATTTCTACTTCCAGAAAGTCCTATCCTTGTTAATTTAAACATTATGTTAAAAATCATAAATTGCTCCTCATTTTCTCATAATTAACGTAGCTTTAAGTAAATCAGTTTAAAACAAATACCATGAAAAAATCAAAAAATGAAGATACGGTCGGAAAACATCCAATTCCGCATGCGAAGGGAGTAGCTAAAAATGAAACTTCAGATTTAGGGAATAAAAAGAAAAAAGTTACGACCTAAGATAAGGCAAATAAAGAAGAAGAGGAATAGCCAACTTTTCTAAAAAATGAAATAAACCCATTTAAATTAAAAAGAAAAAAGTTCTTTTTATCAAAGTGGGTTTTTATATGAAATAAAATTAAGGTGCGTAAGTTTTAAATTCAACCAAACAACACTGCGAATTTTTAAAAAATGTTTCAATGTTATGAGCAAAACAACGGACTTTCCATCAGTATAAGTTAAGTCTCAGGATCTCTTCTAAAAATCTTGATTAAATCAAATATAACAATACACAGTATCAACCAAATTATTCCGGCTAAATAGCCGCCAACCACATCTGATGGATAATGAACTCCTAAGTAGATTCTACTAATACCAATACTTAAAATTAGTAAAGCAAATAGTGTAATTAGAATGCTTTTTATAACGATGTGCATTTTAAACTGATAAAACAAATAAATCAAAAAACCATAAAACGCCATGGAAAGCATAGCATGACCACTTGGGTAACTCAAAGTCTCAACTGTAACCAGATGTTCTCCTGATGGCCGTGCTCTATTTATAATTTGTTTGAGCAAAACATTAGAGCTCAATGCCAACACTAAAACCGAAGTAAGTTGAAGAATGTATTTCCAACTCCTGAAAACCAATAGAAAAGTAACAATTATAGCTGTAAATACTACGGCATAGCCCCACACATCTCCTATTTCTGTAACTGCTATTAAATAATCTGTAAGAAATGGTGAACGATAACTCTGAATGGATTGTGTAATGGCTGTATCATAATCTTGGAGAAGTTCCGACATGGTACGATGTGTCAACTTCACAAATAATATAATACCAATTATTACAACAGCTAAGGCAACCGTTGCCGTAATAAAATATGGCCATTTTGAATCTGGATGATTAAATTTTTTCTTTAGGTAATTTTTTATTCCCTTTAAAAAATCAATGATCTGTTTTTGCATAGGTGCTATTTAAAATCTGAATCCAGCTGTAAAAATAATACGACTATCTTCATCACTCAAATAATAGCCTACATTAGCTGTAAATGCCTGAAATCCGTTAATAAAAATTGAACCACCATAGCTACTGTGCCATTGCTTTGAATCTTCATTCTCGTTCCAAACGCGACCATAATCAAAACCACCAGTCACACCCATTCTTAAGGGAACGGCTCCTGTACGTACTTCCAAGAAACACACTCTTAAATCAGTAGTTTGGTAGAACGATGTTTTACCTAAGAATCTTTCATTTCTAAACCCTCGTAAGCTTGTATTACCACCAACGGTAGCTGCATGGTAAAATTCATAATTATCACCAAGAATAAAATTAGCTGCTGCTTTGGTTGCTAAAACAGCCATACCGCTTTCATGTATTGGATAAATAATTGACGCCATTGGCTTAACGTAAGCAAACTTATTATCAAATTCTGAATCTACATTCTGTTTATATCCTGCTGTAATACCAAATTCTAATCCTCTTCTCGGAAAACTCAGCAAATTGGCTTTGTTGTTAAAGTGTACGCCCACCTCAGCACCAGCATAAATTTGGTTGTCAAAAACGTCGTTATCCTCATTAAAAAATGCTTGAGTAAAACCATTATCAGAATAATCAACCGTATGTGATTCTATACGAGCTGCTACGTGTGCGCTCACGTTACCACTTGTTTTATAAATCAAAGACGGCTCAAAATGCCATTGCTCAATCTTTACCCTATTAAAATCCAGGTCAACATCATCTTCATCGTACTCAGTTTCATTTCCAATACCAAAGAAATTTGTTGCAAAGTTTGCACTTGTAACCCTCGCATCTAATGCTAAATTCCAATTATAAAATACATGTGCAAATTCCCCTTTATAAGACATTTCAAAACCGGATGTAGCAGAATAATATGAGGCATTGATAATATGTTCTGTTGTAAATGGATTTCTGAGCAGACTATATGTAGTAAGTGTATTGGTCAGTCCCAAACTTAGACCTGCATCCGGATCAAAACCAACCGTTGGCAAAATTACGTTAGTTGAATTCTTACGTTTCTCTGGGTCGTAATTATTAATATCATAAGAATCTGTCAGGAATTTACTAACCGGTGTTTTAAAGGTGTTATCTTTCGATTTATAATCGTAAACTTTTACATTTCGATTATTAGCAATGTCATAGATATCGTTTTCTTCACCACCAAATATTTTAATTTGAATGTAATGGTCACCATCTCCAGTAACTGAAATTTCATCGTCACCGTCTAAAGCATAAATCCAAAGTTCTTTGGTTTCTCTCTTATCGTATGTGTTCTGTAAAAGCGTTTTGTCCTTTTGAAGTATTGTTACCTCGGTCTTACCATTTGGATTTCTAATAATGTCTATTTTATTATCCTTATTGGTGGCAACAATAATTTCGTGCTCTTTAAAATAGCTAAAATAATCTTTGGCGATTGTTACAAGGTTGGATCGTCTCTGCTTTAATATAGATTTTATATTATCTATACTTTCGTCCTTAGTATCCTTTAGCAAGTTTGCAAAAGCGTTATCTATAACCTCATCTGTTAAATTATTTTGAAGATATTCAGCTTGGGTTTTCCATGTCTGCCAATCCGCTCTGTTGATAAAATTTTTATCTAAATAATAAACCGCATTATTAAAAGTTTTAATATTTTGAATTTCGGGAGCATACGTCTGCATATTTCGTGCTAATGGTGAAGTTAGCTTAAGAATTGCAGGAAAAACACCGTCATATTTTGGGAATGCCTGATCACGATCCCTAGGAATTGGTTTATACAATTGCGTACCGTCTTCCTGTTCGTGTAATGCCCACCTCCATTGATCCTCATGCCTATCCCAATCACCTATAAGCATATCAAAAAGTCGTGCTCTAATATAAAGATCCTCATCAATTTTAACATCTTTATCGTCCTGCAACTCCAATAAGATATCTTTTGTACTAATGATATCATCAGCTTTTCCGAAGATTTCAAAATCCTTATTTTCATCGCCAACGTGCTCCTCAAACATGTATAATTTATCGCCATAATTCTCATTAAAACGACCCAGTCGTTTTTGCTTTGGCACATAAACAATTCTAGGCTTAGCATGCGGAATATTTATAGCTTCCAAAAGATCGCTAATGGCAAATTGCGCATAAGGTTGCGCTGTTGTATAATAATCCTGGACTATGTCTTCTGCAATTGTTTCATTCATATAATCCAACACATAATGATCTTTAATTTTGGATTGTATAAAGCGAACACCGCTCTTTCGTAGTTCTCTAATTGTATATTCATTTTCGTTATCGTCAATAAGCCGAAGACTTCGCGACTGGTTCCCGCCTCCTTCTGTAATTGCCCTAACATTGTCTGGCAAGTCTTCTAAAAACAACACTGGAGCCTCAATTTTACGACCGTATATTTCCCTGTAATGGTCTCCCCAAAACCATTTATAAAATCCAGATTTATCTACTTCTTCTTCCGTGTAGATGGCATCTCTATATGTCGCTTTAAAATCCTCTTTTTTATGATAGTTAAAATCTTCAAGTTCACCTTTTTTTAATTTGATATTAGAGTTGAAAACTTTGGTGGTTTCATTTCCTTTTACGGTATAAATTTCTACTTCTGAACTTCCATCCTTAAATACATTTAGTTTTGCAAACCCTTGTTCACTTGATCCAAAATAGCCTTTATCTGTTTCAGGATTGGTTTTACTGGTTTTTCCTGTGGCTCCACTGATAATCTGCGGAATCTGATCATCCATTAAAAACTGTAAATTTTTATCTGCTCCAGACACAAATATCACATCGTTAAATTGGCTCGCCAAAGTTTCTAATCTCCCTACCAAATATTGCATATCGTTATGATAGTATGCTTGTTTCGATAATCCGCCAAAACGATTTATCAATCCTTGCCTTGTAGCAGTGAGTACAGGATGGTGTAAAGCCACTACAATGGTTTTGTTTTGCTCATCTTTTAATTCATCTTTAAATTCAAGAAAAAATTGTTCCCGTGTTTTTATTTTACACTCATTGTTAATGTAAGGATGACTGTCCCAATCCTCAAGATACCATTGCGTGTCTACCATTACCAATTCTACTTCGTCACTGAGTGTTTCACGTTCTATTGGACATCCATCATTTGGCCAGAATTTGGCTTCACTATTATCTTGAAGATAAGATTCTAAGTCATCAATATTTTTGTGGCCTCCTTTATTCCATTCGTTCTTTCCAGGAATAAATATTACCTGACCGTTAAAATCTTTAAGAGGTTCTAATAGATTTAATTTTAGAAAATTTTCTTCATCTTTCCTTTCTTCCTTTTTATTAGGATATCCACCTATTCTGGTACTGTTTCCTAAAGCAACAAAAGCAGCATTGCTATCTTTTTCTGAGGCTTTAACAATCGCATTTAGAATATTGATTGAGTTTGAATCTTTATTTAGCCCAACATTAGAGGTAAAATAGATAGTTTTTGAAATTTCTTTAGATTCCTGAGCATCGATGTTAAGTTGAGCACCAATAAAACATATTAAAATTGTTATCAATTGGCGGGCAACCAGATTATTGGAGAATTTATTCATGTTAAGTCGAAATGTATTTTTTGTAAAAATCTTGATTTTAAAGTTAGTAAGAGTGCTTTTATACAACTATTATTGAAGCATAAGCAATTGAAAAAATAAAAACCTTAACTAGCCTCTAAATAATCCAATAGAAAAACACTCATTATTATTGAAATTACCAATTTTTGTCCAATCTCAAAACCTAAACAAAATAAAAAACCACCCTTTGGTAAAATGGTGGTTAGTATAAATGTAGTCTGATAATTTACCCTATTCTTTTCTTTTCTTAAATTTACGTTGGGCCAGATCCAAATCAATTTTAGAAGCAAATTCTTCCAACAAAATTATTCCGTCTTCATCCTTGTCATGTCCGTAAAATTGAAATTCTGCATTAACTGGTTTGCCCTGACTATTTGTTTTACCCTTGTAATATGCACTAAGCTCTTCTAAAGTGACCTTAAAGTTACTGTCAGTATCTACTTCCTCAAAAATATCAATTCTCTCTTTAATATAGGCTTCTGAGGACTCGTCATTTTGATTCTCACCAACAGTTTTTGCAGCACTCTCAATTCGCCCCCAATCTTCTTTCCAATTATACTCCATGGCGAATTCTTCCTGTGTTACAACACCATCATTATTAGCATCATAAGTATGAAAATTTAATTTACCATTTATAGGGTCACCGGTTTCTTTATTGGTCATACCTCTGTAAAAATTAATCATCTCATCGAGAGTTAACTCTTTGTTTAAATTACTATCTATCTCTGTGAATTTTTCAGCGACTTTGTCTGCACCTTCTTCAGTTGGTTTATATTCCCACCTATCTACATATTCGTAAGCTAATTGCAAATCAAAATCCTTTATAAATTCATTTAAAGTGATGATGCTATTACGATTAGCGTCCAAACCATAAAACATTTTTTTTGCATCAATTGGCTCACCATCTTTATTGGTTTTTCCATTATAAAACTTTTTCATTTCTCTAATGGTAATAACTTCATTTCTATCGGCATCAATAAGTTTAAAACGTCGTGTTTGCTCACTTTCAGTCTGTGCGGATACGGTTAGATTCATCGAGAAAAAAGAAACTATTAATAGGGCATTCAATACTTTCATAGTTGTTTTATAATACATATTATTTTGACTAAGATAAATTAAAAATGGGACATTATTAAAGACCCTTGACATGTTTCCTGCAAGTTATATTTAATTTTTAACCCTATTGCAAAAAGCCGATTGGCTTTAAAATAATCTTACATCAACATGTAATTTGGATTGCCAAAAACAATGCCAAAGGATCAACTTAAACTTTATCAAAATACGTAATTGCTGAATAAGTCAATAATTTAAATGATTGTGTCAACGCAATACATCTAAAGATTATAATTTCAAATTAAAATATAAAATTTTAGATAATTATGGGAAAATCAAGAATAAAAAATCCAGACCAATACGAAGCTTTAAGAGATAAAGGCTATAGCAAAGAAAAATCTGCAAGAATCGCAAACACGCCAAATTCAGGAAAAAAAGGAGGAGAAGCTCAACCTTATGAATCTTGGACTAAAGAAGAACTTTACGATCAAGCTAAAAATGTAGGTATCGACGGAAGATCTAAAATGAACAAGAAACAATTAATCAATGCGCTAAGGAATAATTAAGAGCGAATTGCTTAAATGAACTTTTTAAACCTCCAGCCATGATCAGCGCCAAAACCATTAGGCAAGTTTTTATCATTCTATTAATCTTAATTATAGGGTATCATATTTTTAAGGAGATGACGCCTTATTTCTCTGGTGTGTTAGGTGCGATAACACTTTACGTAATTCTTCAGAAAATTATGTCCAAACTTGTAAAACGAGGATGGCGAAAAAGTTTGGCAGCAGGGTTTTTAATGCTGATGTCGTTACTGATTATTACATTACCATTAGCTGGGATCATTTTACTTTTAGGAAAACGTGTCACAAAAGCAATAGAAAATTCTGAAAAAGTGATACGCTCTTTAAAATCTGAACTTGCTCATATGGAACAAGTGATTGGTTACGATTTAACTTCACAAATCGATACTAGCAGAATATCTTCATGGCTATCTGACAAGTCTCAAGCCTTTGCTGGTAGTACTTTTAATGGCTTTATTGCTATTACCGTGATGTATTTTCTCCTGTATTACATGCTTACCAGTAAAAAACAACTAAAAAAATCCCTATTTGAATATATACCGATTGGGGAATCCAACCTCAAAACTATGGCTAATGAAATTTATGAAATGGTGAAAGCCAATGCCCTCGGAATTCCGCTTGTGGCATTAGCGCAAGGTATTGTAGCCTTAATCGGGTTCTTAATTTTTAGTATTCCAGACCCGTTCTTTTGGGCTGTAATAGTAACCATAGGTTCCATGATACCATTTGTTGGAAATGCCTTAGGTACCATACCAGTTTTTATTCTTAGCATTTCTAGCGGTAATACCTTCCAAGCTTGGGGAATTTTAATTTACGCAATAGCAGTTGTTGGCGTGACGGATAATATCATTCGACTCTATGTGCTACAAAAACTTGACAATGTACATCCACTTATTACTTTAATAGGAGTGCTTATTGGTATTCCACTGTTTGGTTTTATGGGTCTTATTTTTGGTCCGTTATTAGTAAGTCTGTTTTTTGTAATTATAAAGATTTATAAACAGGAATATGCGACCGAAAAGAGGAATATTTTATAGTCTTATTATTTTACCGAAAGACAATTAGCATTAATAAATATTTCCTTCTTGCAGCTATTAATTTTTAATTGATGGTTTATCTTTTATAATCTTGGTTTGAATGATTTCGTTATTAATAATTGTCCGTTCAAAAAAGTTGAAAATTTTATCTAATTCTAAAAACGGTATGGCAGAGATTTCATGTTGTCCTCCTTTTACAATATTAAAGTAAAACGATGTTTCTAAATTTTCGAGTTGCGTTGCTATTTCCGAAGAACCATCTAAAATTAGATAACCATCTTTAGTGGGCTCGCAATGGTGGTGCGATGCGCTACCAAAAGGTACTAATTGATCATCAGTACCATGAAAAAATACGGACGGAATAGCGTTTTCATAAGTTATATAACTAGCATCAACTACTGCACCTGCACAAGAAAATACACCCGCAAATGATACATTCTCGTATTTTGATTTATCGTCTATAAAATAATCACGCATAAAAACCGCGTTAAGACTTCCTTCTGCACCTGCACTACTGCCTCCAGCAATTAATTTTGATGTGTCAATATGAAGCTCATCTGCACGTTCGACTAAAAATTGAGCAGCATCTAAAAAATCGATAGCCGCTTGTTTAAAAGTTTCCAATTTTTCATCCTTGGAGCAATCGCAACCAAAACCTGTGGCTTTTCCCTTTCGCAGTAAGCGGTAATCAATGGATACACCAATGTAATTATGATCTTTTGCGACGTATTTTACCAACTTATTATCTGCAATATCAAAGCGGTTATTTCCTGAAAATCCACCACCATGCATCCAAAGCAATACTGGAAGTCTATCTGCTTTTTTTATCTTCTTTGGCGAGAACACATCCATTCTCAACGTATCCATACCCTTTATGGCATAGATATAAGTTTCCATCTTTTGCGCGCAAACATTTGAGCCTAACAAAAGCAGAAAAATTATGGTTATGTTTTTCATATTGATATTGATCGAACTATAAAAGTTGGCTTTTAAGTGTGTTCAAATTTTTCTCTTAATTCCTTGATGTTAGTCGAAAAGATGTTTTGAGATTTGTATTAGAGTTTTCACCCACAAATACTTCAAAGTCACCAGGTTCTATCACGAAATCCAAATTATAATTATAAAATTTTAAATCTTCAGCTGAAATTGTAAAATTAACGGTTTTTGTTTCATCCTTTTTAATCAGTATTTTTTGAAAACCTTTAAGCTCTTTGACTGGTCGAGTTACAGAAGCAACTACATCTCTAATATACAGTTGTACAATTTCCTTTCCATCGTAGTTACCTGTATTTTTTACATCTACCGATACGTTAATTTCTTCATCCATACCAATAGATGTTTTATCTATTTTAAGATTTGAATACTCAAAAGTGGTGTAGCTTAAACCATACCCAAAAGGATATAACGGTTCATTTCTTACATCTAAATAGTTGCTTTTATACTTCTCAAATTTTCCCTCTGAATTATTTAACGGTCGACCTGTATTTTTATGATTATAATATATGGGAATTTGACCCACATTTCGCGGAAATGTCATCGTTAACTTCCCTGACGGATTCACATCACCGAACAACACATCAGAAATCGCAAAACCTGCCTCACTGCCAGGAAACCATACATTCAGTATGGCTGGAACCGTGTCGTTTTCTTCAACTAAAGTCAATGGACGACCAGCAAACAATACCAACACCACTGGTTTTCCTGTTTCTAATAACGCCTTTAGTAAATCTTTTTGGACTTGAGGAATACCCAAATTTGTTCGACTACTACTCTCACCGCTAAACTCGGCAGATTCACCTAAGGTTGCTACGATTACGTCAGCTTGGGATGCGACTCTTAGTGCTTCATCCAGTAATTGCTTGTCCGTTCTACCATCTCTTGTAATTGTTTTTCCGAACAGCGTAGCGCGTTTTTCGAGCTCTAAATCATAATCGAGATTACTGCCTTTTGCATGCAGAATAGTCACTCTATCACCAACTGTTTGCTGTAAACCCTCGAATACAGAAATGGATTTTTCCTGATCGGTTGCTACACTCCAAGTGCCAGCCATATTATTGCTCGCCACTGCTAATGGGCCTATAACGGCGATAGTTCCAGATTTTTTTAAGGGCAATAGTTGATCTTCGTTTTTTAATAACACCATAGATTCTGTAGCGACCCGGCGTGCCATATCTCTATTTTCAGAGGTATAAACCTCACTTTTTGCTCTATTTAAATCACAGTATTTATATGGATCATCAAATAACCCTAATTGAAATTTGGCAGTAAGAATTCGTGCTACGGCCTTATCAATATCCTTCATCTTTACTACACCATCCTCGTGGGATTTTTTTAATGTTTTTAGAAAACCTTCGGAAACCATATCCAAATCGGTTCCTGCCTTAAGTGCCTGAGCAGAAACTTCATGAAAATTGCCCACACCATGGTATTGCATTTCTTCGATGGCAGTGTAATCGGTTACCACAAATCCGTCAAAACCCCATTCTTCTCGTAATAGATCTGTGAGCAACCATTTGTTTCCTGTTGCCGGCACGCCATCAACCTCATTAAAAGATGACATTACCGAACCTACACCAGCCTCGATTGCGGCTTTGTAGGGTGGCAAATATTCGTTGTACATTCTAATACGGCTCATATCTACCGTATTATATTCTTTACCAGCTTCTGGCGCGCCATAAAGTGCAAAATGTTTTACACAAGCCATGACAGTATTGTTTGCGGCTAAATCTTCTCCTTGGTAACCTTTTACCATAGCCTTCGCTATTTTACCGGCCAAATGCGTGTCTTCACCATTACCTTCAGAAACGCGTCCCCAACGTGGATCTCTTGAAATATCGACCATAGGTGAAAACGTCCAATTAATCCCAGATGCACTTGCCTCTTGTGCTGAAATACGCGCAGCTTTTTCAATTAATTCCATATTCCATGATGATGAAAGCGCTAAAGGGATTGGGAATGTACTTTTATAACCATGAATCACATCCATGCCAAAAAGCAACGGAATACCTAAACGGCTTTGTTGGACCGCTATGGTTTGGATTTCTCTAATTTTCTCAACCGATTTCACATTAAAAAGACCTCCAACCTTACCTTCTTCAATCTGTTTTGCAACATCAGAACTTTTGGACGTTCCGGTTGTGATATCTCCATCAGTTGGCAAGTTGAGTTGTCCCAGTTTTTCTTCAATAGTCATTAATTGAATTATGGAATCTACTTTAGAAGCATATGATTCTTCAATAGAAATTTTAGAGTTTTTTTCTGAATTGCAACCCAATATGAATAAAGTCACTAAACAGAAAGTTGTACTTCTAATTATCGATTTATTTACTTTCATTTCTTAGTTGGAAAAAGTTAAATTGTTAATAGAACGCTACAAATATAAGAAGCAACTTGTGAAGGTTTCTCAAATCATTAGTTATGAATTTGGTAAACGTCATTGGATTTATAACCTAAATCAGCAGATCTTAAGTTTTTACGGACAACAAATCGTTTTTTTTGCACAAATCATAATACCTTTTTTATTAGAAAAGCATCTTTAATAATGTATCTTTAACTATTCCCTAAAATTATGCACTTGGTAAGCAATAAATCAGAAGCTTCAAAGCAACAATTTCCTATTGTTGGTATTGCATGTTCTTTTGGCGGCATAGATTTATTAAAAAAAATTCTAACCTACACGGACCAAAATGCAAATATCGCCTACGTGATTTTACATACCCTAAGCACTTCTCACGAAAAGGAGTTAATAGACAATCTTGCCGAAGAATCAAAGTTACCTATTGAAAAAGTCACAAAAACCACGGTGATAACACCTAACAAGGTTTATGTCATCACGGAAAAACAATCACCTGCCATACTTGGCCTAAATCTAGACTTAAAAAGAGATAAGGACCAATCTAATTTAACTAAAGACAATTTTTTTACAAGTCTAGCCGATGGGTATAAAAATTTTGCAGTCGGTATAATTTTATCTGATACTACAACTGCTTATAGTATAGGTCTGGAACATATAAAGGAAAATGGAGGTATTAGTTTTACCGCTTCTACAGAAGGGTCTGACGACAAACAGATATTTTCAAATTCAGATGAGGGTGATACTGTCGATTTTGTTCTTAAGCCAGAAGAAATACCAGAAAAAATTAAATCATACTTTCAACATTATCCACTAAATAGTCTTTACAACGGCAAAAGCCAAAGTATTATTGAAGAAGAATTATTTAGGAAGGTGATTGCCCATATTCGAATATATTCTGAAATTGATTTTACACACTACAAAAGGCCCACGCTTTATAGACGTATTATTAGAAGGATGGCCATCTGCCAAGTTAACAGTCTAGAGGATTATTTAAAATGTTTACAATCCAATAATGAGGAAACAGCGGTCCTTGTTCAAGAACTACTTATTAAAGTTACTTCTTTTTATAGGGATCCAGGCCTTTTTGAGGATATCTGCGAAAAACTTGTGGCCAAGATCTCAAAACAAAAAAACAAAGATGAATCTATTAGAATTTGGAGTGCAGGTTGTGCTACAGGAGAAGAAGTCTACACACTCGCCATATGTTTGTTTAAAGCATTAGAAAAAAAGAATAAGTTAAACTATTTTAATATTCAGATTTTCGGTACAGACATTTCTGGCGCATCTATTGAAAAGGCAAGAAAAGCCGTTTATAGTGAAAGCGCACTGCAAAATCTTAGTACTGAGCAAAAACAGAAATTCTTTAAACCATTTAATGGTGGATATCAAGTAAGTAGAATACTCAGAGAAAATATCGTTTTTGCAAAGCACAATATGATTACCGATCCACCATTAGCAAAAATGGATCTTATAAGCTGTAGAAACGTGCTTATATATTTTGATTCCTTTCTTCAAAAGAAGGTTTTAGAAAATTTTCATTTTGCATTGAACCCAGAAGGCGTTTTATTATTAGGTAAATCTGAAACAGCTGGTACGGATTCCGATTTGTTTTTAACGTTGTCAAAAAAGAACAAGACCTATAGCCGAAAACAGGGAAAAGGCAAATATTACAGACTACCATTTAAATCGGGATTAAACAAATCCAAAGAAATCAACACTATGGTTTTAGACCAACAACCAGAATTTAATTTAGACGTTAATAAACAGGCACAAGATGTACTGCTATCTTCCTATGCACCCACAAACGCATTAATAGATGAAAATTTTCAAGTTATAAATACTCAGGGAAATATTTCAGAATTTCTTAAAGTGCAAAGTGGTAAACCAAGCCACAGTATTCTTAATATGGTGCCATCTTCCATGGCTTTTGAAATCAGGAACGGTGTGCACAAACTGAGCGAAGACGGGACGGATTTAGGTGTGTACAAAAAAGAGATTCAAATAAAAAACAACGATAAAACCGAAAGCATAAATTTTGAAATAGTAAAGCTAAATAAAAATACAGAACCGCATTATCTCATTATATTCAAGAAAAACTCAAAAAAACCGTCATTCCTAGAGAAACTAGTACATAGTTTCAAAAATGTTAGAAGTACTGATAATAGCATTAAAGAAAAAAATGATGTTTTAGAAAAAGAACTTGCCCTAACACGTGCAGATATGCACAAAATAGGAGAACGACAAAGCCAGGTTAATCAAGATTTGCAAACGACTAACGAAGAATTGTTGAGCAATAATGAGGAAATGCAGAGCCTAAATGAAGAACTGGAAACCTCAAAAGAGGAAGTACTATCTTCTAATGAAGAATTGGTAATTGTCAACCAAGAATTACTGGAAAAACAACAACAATTAGAAAACGCATTAACCTACTCAGAAGGCATAATCACAACGCTAAGAGAACCTTTTTTGGTACTGGATAAGGAACTGTGCATAATTTCGGCAAATGCTTCCTTTCGAAAGCATTTTATGGTTATGGAATCGCAATTAAAAGGCAAAACCATAGATACAATTCAGCAAGGTCAATGGAATAATAATGAACTAAAAAAATTACTTCATGATCTAATACCAAAGGATACAGAGTTGGTGGATTTTGAATTAAAAATAAACCTCAACGGCTTAGGCAGTAGACAATTGTTCCTTAACGCCAAAGAAATTTCTTATCCAGGACAAGACCAAAAAATGATTTTGTTGGCGATTGAAGATGCCACTGAACGTATAAATACTTTAAAAAAATATAAAGATACCATTACCAAGCTGAATAAGGCCAACGAACATTTAGAGAATTTTGCGCGTGTAGCGAGCCACGACTTGCAAGAACCTCTTAGAAAAATACAAATCTTTGCCAGCTTATTAAACCAAAATGATGTTGAAGACAAAAAGGCATATCTCAAAAAAATTGAAAAATCCGCACATAAGATGTCTGTTTTAATTGCAGATCTTCTCACCTTTTCGAGTATCTCGGACAAAGAGGAATTATTTGACAAAACTGATCTCAACGCCACATTAAGTGACATTACCTTTGATTTAGAAATGACTATAAATAATGCAGGTGCGGATGTACATATTGATGAACTTCCTGTTATAGAAGCTATACCTGTACAAATGCGCCAGCTATTTACCAACCTTATATCCAACGGTTTAAAATTCAGCAGAAATGACGTAAAACCAATCATAAAAGTTTATAGCCAAAATCTTTCAGATCGCGCCATTGAAAACCATAAGCTAGATCCAAATAAAAAATACACTCAAATTACAGTCTCTGACAATGGTATTGGTATAGATGCAAAGCATCAAAAGCAAGTGTTTGCTATTTTTAAAAGATTACATTCTCAAAGTGAATATGAAGGCAGTGGCATTGGGTTGGCTCTTTGCAAAACAATAGTAAAAAACCATAAGGGCCATATACATATTGATTCTGAAGTAGGAAATGGCACTCAATTTCATGTGATTTTACCTATAGACCGTAATTAAACTTATGCGGTTAAAGCTTTACTTATCAAGAATTGGAAAATAAAGAATAAAACTTGAACCCTCACCGGCATTACTTTCAATGTCTATACATCCGTGATGCATATCCATGATACGTTTGCATATTGCCAAACCTATTCCCGTTCCTGGATAATCGCTTTTTGAATTGAGCTTTTTAAATGGCTTTAGAATATAATCTTTCTTAGACAAATCAAGTCCAATACCATTATCCTTGAATATTAATTTTTTAAAATTAAGCTCCGGATTTGCATTTAATTTCTTTGGCATATCCTCACCATTAATTACAGAAGTACTTATTTCAATAATTGGGCTGTTTTTGTTAAATTTTATAGCATTACGAATTAAATTAGAAAACAGTTGATAAACTCGTATTGGAATACCATTAAGACTACCTAAGTCTTTATTTTTAATCTTTACATTTTGTTCTTTGATAATCAAAGCAAGATCTGATTTGACCTGTTCAAGTATCTCGTCTAAAACTACATCTTCAAAATCATCGCTGGCGTCTTCAAATTTACTGTATTCTAAAATGCTATCAATAAGATCAACCATGCGTTCTGCCGAACTTTCAATTTTTTTAGAATATTCTTCCGATGAATTTCCATCAATATCTTTAGAACGCATCAAAGAGTTAAAAGTTCTTATTTTACGCAATGGTTCTTTTAGATCGTGACTCGCCATATAGGCAAATTCCTCCAAGTCCATATTGAGTTTTACCAACTCATCGTTCACTTTAGAAATTTCCTTTGTACGCTGTGTTACTTTTTTCTCTAATTTATCTCTAAATTCTATTTGGTCATTAATATTTACAAATGACCCCAAATAACCATTAAAATTTCCATTCATGTCAAAAGCAGGAATACCTTGATTTAAAAACCAGAAGTATGTACCATCTGCCCTTCTCCCTCGATATTCTGAGGAAAATTTCTCTTTCTTTGTATGGGCATCTGCATAGGCTTTTTCTGCAGCCTCTACATCGTCTTTATGTATAAATTTAAGCCATCCTCTTCCAAGATTATCATTAATTGTGCTTCCTGTAAATTTGAGCCAATATTCATTGATATAAGTACACATACCATTTTTATCCGTAATCCAAATGGTTAAGGGTGCTGCATTTGATATGGTCCTAAAGCGCTCTTCGCTCTCTTTTACTTTTTCTAAGAAAACTTTGTCTTTAGTTATATCTAAAATACCTGTATAAGCTCGTATTGGCTTTTTATTCTCGTCATAAAGAACTTTACCAGTAATTCTCACATGCTTTACCTTATTTTTTAATTGAATTCTGATTTCGTGATTAATATTACCTGTTTTCTTTGCTTTCTTTAAATTTTTTTCGCGTATCGAGAGGTCATCTGGGTGTATCTTGCTATTAAGCGATGCATAATTAATGGGCTTTTTAGAATCTAATTCTAAGAATTGAGACAGTAACTTATTGGGTAATATTCTATCGTTGATAAAGTCGTGTTCAAAAACTATAATATTAGATGCAGCTATGGCAGTTTCTAACCTTATCTGATTAAGTTTGGTATTTGTAACTTCAAGTGCCAAATACAAAATTCTATCTTCCTCTAAATATGGGATTTTAAATTTTACGGTTTTTATCTCAAAAAATTGATCGTTATATTTTACTTCAATGGAACCTCCCTTGCCATCAAGCGTATCCTTACATAATTTTTCTATACGCTTGGCTTCACGTTCTGATGGGTTTAGGCTAGGCATATATTGTCCTATAAAGTCTTCGGCCAAGTCTCCATTCAAGGCTTGCCCAGATAAGTATTCAATTTCAAAATCTTTATTGAGAATACCTACAACACCGTCTGGTATGTTTTCTGCAATGGTTTTATATATAAGCTCGTTACGTTGACTAATTTCTTTTTCAGCCTTAAGCTCTTGTTCTTTTTCCAATAGTAAATCGTTGGTTATGCGTAACTCTTGGTTGGCCGTATTAAGCTCCTCATTTGCCGATTGCAGTTCTTCATTACTGGTCTCGAGTTCTTCGTTACTAGATTTTAGTTCCTCATTAGAGGATTGCAATTCTTCGTTAATACTTTGAAGCTCTTCATTTGTAGCTTCTAATTCTTCCGTAAAAATTTGAAGATGTTCCTTCGTAGAGGTTAATTCATCTTCAAGTTCTTTTATTCGAAGATTGACAAAATCCGAAGTTTCCAGTTTCTTTTGAAGCTCAAGGTGACCTTCGTTTGGTTCAATTTTTTCAAATATCACCATATAGTATTGTACCTTACTAATTCTGTAAATCAGTGGAATTATTTTTATACGCACATAATGCCATTGTTCATAAAGTCTAAATTTTACAGCGTGACTGGTATGTGATATACTGGTTTTTTTTACTTGCGTCAATACGGCTTTAAGAACAGTAACCAACTCTGGGTTCACCATTTTGTGCAAGTTGGCATTCATTGTACCTTCGCTAATCTCCAAATAGAGCCTTAGACTCCCATGTACCTCTTTGATTTCTGCATTGTCGTTGATTACTACAAATGGATTGTCCAATTTATAATACAAGGTCTCTTTGGCAACATCTGCAATACTCATATTGCGAATATTATTTTGCTTTTCCTGTTTTTTGAGCTCTTGATTTCTACTTCGAAGTCTCGAAAATTTTAGCTGATAATTAAGTGCAGCTTCAGCTTTTCTATAGATTTTACCTTTTCCCACATTTGAAAACAAATCTGCTGCTACACTGACACTTTCGGATTTACCCAAAAACAATATTCCTTTTGGCTTCAAAGAATAATGAAATATCTGAAAGCTCTGCTTTTGAAGATTATTGTTAAAGTAAATAAGCAGATTTCGGCAAACGACCACATCTAGTTTAACGAAAGGAGGATCATTAGTAATGTCATGTCGAGTAAAAAGTACATGTTGTTTTATTTCCTTTTTTATCTCAAAATGAATATCATCTGTTTTTTCAAAATATTTATTAATGATTTCGGCTGGCACATTGCCCAATGTGTCTTTATGATAGATTGCCTTACGACCATAATTAATGGCACGTTCATCAATATCTGATGCAAAAATATGAACGTTGTACTGGTGGATTTTATGACCTATTAATTCATGCAAAAGAATTGCAATAGAATAAGGTTCTTCGCCCGTTGCACAACCTACGCTCCAGATACGAATAGAATCACCTGGTTTTTTATCTTCCATCATTTCTGTGAGTTGCTTCCTTAATTGGTCAAAGGCTTCGAGATCTCTGAAAAATTCAGTTACAACAATTAGGACAGAATCAAATAGATTGTCTAACTCTCTTGGGCTGGACTTTATAAGTTCGTAATATTCTAGTATGTTTCGCAATTGTAGCGTATTAATTCTATGATTAATACGCCTCATAATAGTAGACGGTTTGTACATCGAGAAATCTGTGCCGCTACGTTTTTCCAATAAACTAAAAATAGCATCTATTGGTTCTTTTTTTCTCTTACTAGTTGCTATGGCTCTAGAGTTTTTAATGTATTGTATAACATCATCATACATTTGATCTGCTGGGACAATTAAGTCTACGTGACCAGTCTCTATTGCTGCCGTTGGCATATTTCTATGTTCTGCAGTTTCTGGCAATTGAGCAATGGTGAAACCACCGAGCTCGTGAATCGTGGATATACCAGCAGCACCATCTTTACCAAAACCAGATAAAATAATAGCGATAGCTTTTTTTGCATTATCACGTGCCAAAGACACAAAAAAGTTATCTATAGATGGCGTATGTGCGTGCTCTAAAGATAATTCCTCTAAAATCAATTCATTATTTTGAATGCGAATTTGTTTATTCTGTGGAGTGGTATAGACATGTCCCTTTTTTAGAGACATATTATTTTCCGCAGAAATTACAGGCCATTTACATCTTTTATCTAAAATAGGTGCCAGTTGACTTTTATAGTCCGGACTGAGATGCATTACAATGACAATACATAGATCTACATCGATTTCATTAAAGTTTTTTAGAAATTTAGTTAAAGCATCCAAACCTCCTGCAGAGGCACCAACACCGACAACAAACATTTCTTTGTCCTTATTAGATTTTACAGTTTCACTCACAGTCTAATTATTTATTCGCAATACAGATTTTACAATTATTATATGGTCTGATATTAACTAAAACCTAAACAAAAAGTTATCACGATTTAAGATGGATGTCTGGTATTGCCAATCTAAAGTCAATACTTTCTTAAGGACAGTCTTAAGCGTTTCGTAATCAGAAGGCTTGTTGATATAAATATTGGCACCTTCTAAAAAAGTCTTTTCAATATCTTTTTCAGATGATGATGTAGAGTAAATAATTACTGTAATAGGGCCTAGACCTGGATTTTTTTTAATTTCCCTAAGACACTCAAACCCGTCCATTGCAGGCATATTTAAATCTAAAAATAAAATATTGGGCAGTATTGTATCTTCTTGACGTAAATACTCCGTGAGTTCCACACCGTTTTTAAACATCTTTAGTGATGTATTTACCCCAATTTGAGAAATAGCTAGTTTAAAAATTTCTCTGTCATCATCATCGTCATCGGCAAGGACGATATTCAACTTTTCAAATGCCATAGATTGCTTAAATAATTATTGATTGGTTGTATTATTTTTTAGTTTTTTCTTTAATTCTTTAAAGGAGGAAGGACTAAAACCTGTGTGCTTTTTAAACTGCTTTGACAAGTGAGCTACGCTACTATAATTGAGCTTGTAAGCGATTTGAGTAAGGCTTAAGTTTTGCTCCATTAAAAGTTCCTTGACGTAATCTATTTTTTGAAGAATCACGTACTTTTCCAAAGACATATAAGTAACCTCAGAAAAAACTCTGGATAAGTAATTGTACGAATAGGGCAGTTTACCTTCTATATAATCCGATACGACTATTTTAGCAGATGTGGCATCCTGCCTGATCAGCTCCGTTATTAAGGCTTTTATTTTTTCTACAATAATCATGTTCTGGTCATTCACGATTTTCATCCCAGAATTATTGAGTATATGTTGCAATTGCTTTTTCTCCTTTTCATTTAAAGTTTGCATGATTTCAACCTCACCAAATGAGCTCAAGTTATAGTTTACACCTAACTCATCTAGTTTATGAGACAACAGATCCTTACAAATTTTTTCAATATCAAATTTTACGTGTAGCCTCATTCAGTTCTATCAGGTTGGTTGGTCTAAAGTTATACAATTTAATGTTGAAATTGTATAAAGATTTATGGTCAATTTATAGCTAACTTTCTTTTTTCTAAACTACTAAATTTCCTCCAGACTTAAAGAAACCTAAATATAGTTAAAAAATTAACATTACAACCCCTACATTTTCGCTCTTAAAGCGAAGTATTGGGCTGTACTAATTACAAATAAAAAGAATAACCATATGAGGTTGAATTTTGTAAATACCACCAAAAAAAATCATATCCCAATACAATCTCACGAGATTGATAGCAGTAGACTTTTGGACTGCAATACCAGCTTGGGCTTATTTAAACTCTCCACTCAAGATATTGAGCATAGAGAATTTAAGAAGGTAGTTAACGAAGCTAATGTTCATTTCTTTTTTCCATTACAAAAAAGTTTTAAAGTTTTGGTAGATGATGAATTTCGTGATGAAATCGTCTGCCCACCAAACGTTACAACAATCATTGTTAAAAACGGAAAGGAGATATCCTACGATTTATATGAAGATTCTGAACTTATATATTTTGGAATGGCTAAGAACAAATTAAAAAATTTAGCAATAAAAAATCATCCATATAATAGTAAGAACAATCAAAATTTAGGGTTTAAAAACAGCTTGTATACTCAACTCACTTCAGACTCGAGCAGAATAGAGCAAATTGCCCAAAAGCTCGAACTTAAGAATGACAAATTAGAACGAGTGAAAGATTTGGCTAAAACTTATAAGGAAGAGCTTAAATATATTTTCTTAAACCATTTTTTTAATCTGAATCAAATTACCGTTCTCAAATCCAAGGAATTAGACCTAATTAAAAAATTGCCTGAGATAATAAAATCCCAAAGAAAAAGACCTCTGACCATTGGTTGTCTGTGCCGCAATCTTGATTTATCAATTGAAAAATTGAAATTAGGCACCGAAAAGGTTTTTAAGAGTAGTCCTGATCATTTAATTGACACTATTAAACTAGAACAGATTGTAAAGGAATATAAAATCCGCAAAAAAAACCTTGCAGAGGTTATTTACCAAAATGGAGTTCTATCAAGAAAGGAGTTCTATCGAACTTTTGAAGAGCACTTCGGTGCAAAACCTTACACTTATTTCAAAATTCAATAATAAGTTTCAATAAACAAAAATTGAATTACACCATACTTTAGTTAGAGCATGGTGAAATAAATAAATTACTAATTTACAATAAGTTACACCGCATAGTATAACATTAGTTAATAATTGTATAATAGCTAAAGCTATGTTTAAATCTAAATTGCATACATAAAAAACATATATAATGATAACACGAAACGTCAATCAAAAACCAATTCTCAATTCCAGAGTCGGTAGAATTATATCTCTCAAGGAGAAAGGTAAGTCTCAAAAGACTAGTAATACAAAAAAGTAATGACTAGCCTATAGAATTAATAGCAAACTTAAAAAACTCAACCAATGATCACCCTCAACACCAACTCCCAAAACCTGGACACCTTTTTTAGAACTTTTTCAAAAAAAATAGAAGGGAATTTTAGTCGAAAAATTAATGACTATTCCTTTTCGTTCAATAATAAGATTGGAAATGGCACAATCAACGGTACTGCGTTAAATGGAAGCTATATTTACATTGAATACGATGTAAATTTTAATCAAGATGTAAGATTGGGTAAAAAAATGGTCAATCCCAATCACATTTATTTCATTTATAGTTTAAAGGGTGTTTTAAGTTACGAAGATTCCCAAAAACAGATAAAAAACGACATCAGGGAATTTAGAACTTGTATCTATGCTTCTGAAACAAGCTCAAAAGCCATGCTAACCTTTAAAAAAGGTGTGCAATACAAAGTTGCTATTATAACAGTCATGAAAAACGATGGCCCTAAACTTACACACGCCATTAATAATAGAGTATTCGATTATTTTAAAAACAGATCTAATACAAATTCTTTTTCTCATATTGGATCATTTAATTTAAGAATTGCTGAAAAAATCGAAAGGCTCAACAAGATTAAAACGGATACCATTGAAAACACCTTGTTATTTCAAGGTAACTTGCAAATCATCCTCAGTCTACAACTTAAACAATATAAAGAGGATTTAGATTTTCAGAAAAACAAAACAGGCTCATTAACCATAAGAGAAATAAAATGCGTTAGAGCTTTGAGCCAACAAATTAAAGAGAATCCAGAATTACCTAAAACTATTAAGGAAATGTGTCAAGAAAGTGGACTTTCGCCTTGTAAACTTCAAGAGGCATTTAAACTTCTTTACCAAAAAACCGCTAATGATTTTATTAGAAATGAGCGCCTAAAAATGGCAGAAAAGCTCATTAGTAAAAATGAATTAAATATCTCTGAAGTGGTTTATACAATTGGACTTTCTAGCAGAAGCTACTTCTCTAGGATCTTTAAGGAAAAGTATGGACTTACTCCCAAAAGTTATCAAGACACCTTTACAGTAAATGATAGCGTAGAAATGGCTTCCTAAAGTATCCGTTTAACGTCTAGGGATTCTTAACGTGATTTTAACTGCGAAATCGTCTATTTCTATTAATTTTAAGCAAAAAACTATTTATGCTCACTTGGAAAAATATTATAGACTTTGCAGTAAACGGCAATCCTAAACCAGACAGACGTGTCGAAAAGAGCGATGCCGAATGGAAATCGCAACTCACACCAGAACAATATAGAATCACCAGACAAAAAGGTACGGAAAGACCACATAGTGGCGAACTCTGCACCGCATACGAAGCTGGCAAATACAACTGTATTTGTTGCGATACACCATTGTTTGACTCCACCATAAAATTTAGTTCAGGAACAGGATGGCCTAGCTTTACTCAACCCATTGAAAAAAATGCCATCAAATACGAAAAAGACTCTTCTCTAGGAATGGTTAGGGTCGAAGTAATGTGCAATACTTGCGATGCCCACTTAGGTCATGTATTTCCTGATGGTCCAGAACCAAGTGGACTGCGTTACTGTGTCAATTCAGAATCATTAACCTTACAAAAAGAGCGTGTCGATGGCAGGTAAAAATCTTCAAACAGCAACCGTAGGAGGCGGATGTTTTTGGTGCACTGAAGCGGTTTTTGAAGCCGTTGCTGGTGTCGAAAATGTGGTTTCCGGTTACACAGCTGGAGATGCACCAGGAAGACCCACTTATCGTGAGGTTTGCTCCGGACTATCGGGTTTTGCTGAAGTGGTAAAAGTGACTTTTGATGCTAATGTGATAAGTTATGAAGATATTTTAATCATTTTCATGACCACTCATGACCCAACTTCGTTGAACAAACAAGGTGCCGACAGAGGAACACAGTACCGTTCCGTAATCTACTATCATAATGAGAAGCAAAAAGAAATTGCCGAAGCAGTTTTTGAAGGCTTGAAGCCATATTACGATAAACCAATCGTCACTGAACTTTCTAAATCAGAAATATTTTATGAGGCGGAAAAAGAGCATCAGGACTTTTACAAAAACAATCCCAATTTTGGTTATTGTAGTTTTGTGATAGATCCAAAATTAGCCAAATTGCGTAAACTACATTCAGATAAGCTGAAAAACGGCCAGGTACATTAGCGTATTTTATGCTCTTAAAAACCATACAAGAATTTCCAATCGGTTACTCTAAAGTTTCTTATAAACATAAAACATATGGAGTTACCCGTACAGATTTTAATAATGGTAGTAGTATAAAAATTTATGCAGAAGAACTTGGTGGTACTGATTTTATTAGTTTAAATTATTATATCACTTCCAGGCAAGAATTGCTCAAACCCTGCGAAATGCCAATAGATAAAATCATTCATTTTTTAAAGAACCATAGTGCCGCACATGAAGACTAAAATCGCTTTAGGAGGTGGATGCCATTGGTGTACGGAAGCAGTTTTTCAATCTCTATATGGGGTTGATCGTGTGGAACAAGGTTATATTGCTTCAATTGGAGAACACCAAACTTTTTCTGAAGCTGTAATCGTTCATTTTAATACCGAAATAATTTCTCTTAAAAGTCTTATAGAAATTCATTTATTAACCCATAACAGTACCTCTAACCATTCTATGCGAAAGAAATACCGCTCTGCTGTTTATGCTTTTTCCAAAGAACAAAAGGCGGAATGTGAGAGATTGCTAGGGAATTTCCAACGCGATTACAATGACCAATTGATCACAAAAGTCTTAACGTTTTCAAAATTTAGAGCGTCTCGTGAAGACATTCAGAATTATTATTTAAAAGATCCCGAGAAGCCCTTTTGCAAATCCTTTATATCACCAAAACTTGAAAAACTAAAGGATTTACATGCTGAGAAATTGAAAGTAAAAACAACTTAATTATGCTTAAAATTTACATCATAGGTTTAGCTATTTTAATTATTGCCATAATTGCCAATGGCATCGTCGTAAAACTAGGACTAAAGTCTTGGTACGATTTTATTGAATTACTTTCGGCACACGGCAGTTCCGCTTTTACCAAAATAAATATCATAGATTATCTCTGGCTCTTTATCGGCTACCCTTTGGTTTTAGGATTGGGCTATCTGATGGGTAACAAAGTTTTTCAACTTATCTTCGATTAAATCTATCTTAAATTTGATATGGAAAAAACAGTATCGGAAGCCATTGCCTATAGACGTTCAACAAGAATTTACAAAGATGAATCTATAGACACAGCAAAGGTTAAACAATGTATCTATAACGCTTCACTAGCTCCGACCAGCAGTAATTTACAACTTTGGGAATTTTATCACATTACGGATAAAGCTATTTTAACAAAACTGTCAGACGCTTGCTTGGATCAAAATGCAGCAAAGACCGCAAAACAATTGGTGGTAATCGTGACTCGAAAGGATCTTTGGAAAAAACGGACCAAGGCAAATTTGGATTTTCTGAATAGAGTCTATGACAAACCCAATTTGAGTGATAACGAATTGAAACGAAAAAAGATGGCAACGAGCTATTACAGTAAACTTATTCCTACTATCTATACTGATTTTCTTGGAATTTTAGGTTATTTAAAATATATCGTTTTTCAGATTATTGGTTTGTTCCAACCCATATACAGACAGGTCCGGTTGAGCGATATGCGTATTGTGGCCCACAAAAGTGCTGGGCTCGCTGCTGAAAATTTTATGATAAGCATGGCTGCTATAGGTTACGATACGTGCCCTATGGAAGGTAGTGATACATTGAGAGTAAAAAAGATCTTAAACTTGCCGAGTGGTGCAGAAATCAATATGGTAATTAGTTGTGGCATTCGTGATGAAAAAGGAATTTACGGACCAAGATTTAGAATTCCGTTTGAAGATGTATATTTTATAAGATAACACATTTAAAAAAACATAACCGTCTAATATTGATTTATTATTACTTATAAGATATGTAATTTATCATAATTGTACAACTTCAGACCTTAATTGTATAAGGGATTATCTCATGAGCTTAACTAGCTTTGTTTCTGATAGTTACATAACGCTCATAAACAAGCAAGTAATTATTTAATATTATAACTTGACCCGTTTTCTAACCAAATTAATCCTACATTATTATGAAAAAGATTTTAGATTTTGCCCTCGTCATATACTTAATCGTTTGGTGCTCTAGTGTAATCATTTTTGATGACTATCAACTTATCAACATAATTTTTCTAACCATAAGTATAGCTTCCTTAATGTTGGTTTTGTTATTTAAATCTAGAAAAAGAGAGACAAACTTATCTGATGAAAAAATCGGGTAGAGCAAGAATAACAATTATTAGAATATTGTGATTACTTCTAGTCTCAAATAACTAATTCTATATTATTTTTGAATGATAAAGATTCTCAAATAACAGAATTCTATTTTTTATTAAAATTCTCCAATCCAGTTTTAAGCCATTCAAAATAAGCGTCTTCATTTGGCTCGTAGGCGTTAGTGGCATTCAATAATTCCAAATTATGATTTAACAAGGCATAATAAGGTTGAGAATTATTCTTAAAATTAATGGTCTGTAAGGTTGCCCATTTATCGCCAATGGTTTCTATATTTTTAACAGTTCCGTTTGGTCTTAAATATTGAAATTGATTGGACTCTTCCAGCTCTTTTTTATCATCCACGTAAAGTGAAATGATCACATATTCGTCAGACAAAATATTGTAAACTTCTGAGGTACTCCACACCTGCTCCTCCATCTTACGGCAATTAACGCATGCCCAACCCGTAAAGTCCAATAATATCGGCTTGTTCTGTCTTTTGGCGGCTGCGATACCTTTATCCAAATCCTTGTAGCAATTTAAGTCCAATGGACACTCGGAAGACTTGTCGTATAAACTATAAAACATTGGTGGCGGGAAGCCACTTAACAATTTTCGGTTCGCATGTTTTGTATTGCTCAATCCTGGAATAAGGTAAATAATGAAACCAATCACCAAAAGCCCAGTTATTGCTCGACCGTAAGTAATTTGGTTTAATGGACCATCATGTGGAAATTTGATTTTCCCAAATAAATACAAGGCCAAGGCTACGCCAATGATGATCCAAAGTCCTATAAATACTTCACGTTTTAAAATTCCCCAATGCTCTACCAAATCGGCATTGGACAAGAATTTTAATGCTAATGCCAACTCAATAAACCCGAGAACAACCTTTACAGTATTTAACCAACCTCCAGATTTTGGCAATGTATTTAACCATTTAGGAAACATAGCAAATAATGTAAATGGCAATGCTAATGCCAAGCCAAAACCACTCATACCCATGGTGAGTTGCATAGCACCACCATCTGCCGTAAGTGAACTACCCAGTAAGGTTCCCAATATTGGTCCCGTACATGAAAACGATACGATAGCCAATGTTAATGCCATAAAAAATACACCAATAAATCCACCGATTTTATTGGCTTTACTATCCATGGCGGCACTCCAAGATTGTGGTAATGTCAATTCAAAATAACCGAAAAATGAAAAAGCAAAAACTATAAAAATGATGAAGAAAATTATGTTTAGGGTGACATTGGTTGAAATATTATTTAAAATTCCAGGGTCCAATGAATCTAACAAATGAAACGGCAAACTCAATAATGCGTAGATTAAGAAGATGAAAAAACCATACAAAATAGAATTGAATAATCCTTTTTTAGGATCATTGGCACTTTTGGTGAAGAACGACACCGTGAGAGGAATCATTGGAAAAACGCATGGCGTTAATAACGCAATTAGTCCGCCTAAAAAGCCAAGTAAAAAAATGTTCAGATTACTTTGTTCTTCTACAGTTTGCTTTTCATAATTATCCCATCCTGTGACGTTTAGATTAAGTGCTTTTGACAACTCTTTGCTTCTCTCGTCGATTGTGGCCCTTTCTTTTTCAACATTAGTTCCATCAAGAGATATATTGAAGGTAAAATCGCCAGGAATACACTTTTCATTATCGCAGGTCTGGTATTCTACATAAACTTCAATTTGTTTTAATTCGGAATTTAAAAGCTCTATTTTTTGAGTAAATACTGCCTCATTTTTAAATTTAATGACTTCTTCTTCAAAAATCTCATCAAATACTGGTGCCTCATCAGGCTCTGAAGTTTCGCCTGTTAGTATATAGTTGTTTTCTTGATTTCGGAATTCAAATACCGTTGTTGGAGCAAAGCCGCCTGTACTTTTTTGAGAATAAATGTACCAGCCTTTTTCAATATTGGCTGTAAAAATTAAATTGTATTCTGTTTCTGAAATTTTGTCAACTGATGATTCCCATTTTACAGGTTCTAATATTTGAGAAAAAAGGTTGATCGAAAAACCAAAAGTGAAGAGGCAAAATAGGAGTGCTTTCTTAATCGTCATAAATACAAGGATTGAAACGCAAATGTAATGGATGCAGTTTTATTAACCTTATACGGACTAATTATTTTATAATAACCTTAAGAATTAAAAAAAAACCGAACATGTAGCTCGGTTATTATTTATGACTTTCTTTCAAGCTTTATTTTATCTGAGTGCTGCCATTTTGAAATTCCTCCTTCTAAATCATAGATTTTTTTAAAACCAGCATCTTTAAGTTTTTTTGCACATTTGGCACTTCTACCGCCTGACTTACAATACAAAATCACTGGCTTTTTTTTATCCAGTTTTTCTACATCTTCATCAAATGTAGGAGAATTAAAATCTATATTCTGTGCATTGGGTATATGTATTTCTGCATATTCTTCGGCTGTCCTAACATCAACCAACTGCACATCTTCTAATTCTAAAATGGTTTCCATTTCTTCAGCAGTAACTACTTTTACTTCTGCAGTGTTACTCCGATCATTTGTACAGCTCCAGGCTAAACAAATACTTAATAAAAGCAAACCAATAAGACCAAAATTTTTCATAATAACTGCTTTTTAAAATTATTGCTTCACCACTTTACCTTGCCATTCGTTCATTCCACCCTGTAAATTATAGGCATTTTCAAATCCCAACTGATTCATCAATGCGCAGGCTTGTCCGCTACGATTTCCAGATCTGCAATACACATAATAGTTTTTACTTTTATCGAGCTTTTCTATTTCATCAATAAAACCTTGGCCCTTGTAAATATCTATATGTTTGGCATTTGGAATGATACCCTCATCAACTTCTTCTTGCGTTCTAACATCTAAAATTGTAGAATTATTGTCTGCCTCGAGTTGTTCTTTCCAATCTTGTTGTGATAAATCTGCCATATTGAGCTTTAAATTAAGGAGCAAAATTAACATTTCTTTATGATATAGACGAAAAAAAATCCGAAGCGTTACACTTCGGATTAATATTTAACATTTCATCCCAAATTAATTTGAGATTTAAAACTCCTTTAGTTATTAAAAATCTAGCTTTTAACCTTTATAGAACAACCAATAGCACGAGTTTCTTTAGTTTCTATTTCTTCGTTATTTAATAGTGCATCAACAGCATCAGCGGTGTAAGTTTCTTTAACAGCAGATGCATCTTTATAATTATCGTCAATTGCACCAATGTATTTCACTTCATTACCTTTTCTGGTTTTCTGTAGCACATAAACATGTGGAGTTTTTGTGGCACCATATTGCGGATAGATTTTTTGTCCGTCGTCCATCAAATAAGGGAATGTAAATCCTTTTGCTTTAGCTCTAGCCTTCATCGCTTCCATATTGTCACCTGGTTTTACATCGGGATCATTTGGCATAATCGCAATAACAGGATACCCTTTTGGGGCGTAGGTTTTGTTCAGTGCTTCAATTCTATCTTCGTATGCTACTGCATAAGGGCATGTGTTGCAGGTAAAAATTACAATAAAACCTTTCGCATCAGTATAGTCCGAAAGGGAGACTTTATTACCATCAATATTCATTAGGTTAAAATCTGTTGCCAAATCACCTACTTCATACCCATTATCTTCAGTTGTGGTTGAGAAAGCAGACAGCGTCAATACCAACACCATTACTCCCAATAATTTTAAGTTTTTCATAATTATTTTATTTTAAAAATTGTTTAAGCTCGGTTTCTAATTCTTCTTGTGTAAAAGATTTTTCATAAAATTTTCTTTGATCTCCCTTGTAAATAATAGTAGCAGGAATTGCACCGGACCAATCGTTATTAATTGCTGGAATCCATCGATTTTGATCTACATCATCAAAAGCAACAACTTGAGATTGTAAATCATGCTTCTCTAAAAAAGGCACTAATTTAGAACCGTAATTTTTAGGAAAGTCTAAACTGACTAAAAGTACCTCAAGCTCATCATCGTCATATTTTTTATTAATTGCCTCAAAATAAGGTAATTCTTTTACACATGGCGCACACCACGTAGCCCAAAAATTAACTACGTGCACCTTATCGTCCTCTTTATTTATCAATGGCTCTAGACCATCGTAATCATAAATAGTAAAAGGGTAATTAACCGGAGTTTTTTCGTCAGATGATATAATTTCACTCTTAGTTTCAACAGTTGCCGTTTCAGTCTTTTCATTTTTACATGAAAAAACCGACGCTACAAAAAGCATAAGTAATATCTGTTTCATTTTATAAAGTTATTAATGTAACTGAAGTGAAATAAATAATTAACAAAAAATTAAATCAAATATTTGAATAAGCAAATTATCATTTCTATATTTGACACTTACAAAATGAAAACAAATACAAATCATACTTGGTGGTGGAATTTCTCAAACTCATGTTCGTGAAATAATCCTTGGTATGTTAAATTATATAAGAAAAAGGCTTGTCAATCACGACAAGCCTTTTTTAATTTGTCCAAAACAGAAAAAAAAAAAAAAAAAAAAGAAAAAAAAAAAAAAAAAAAAATAAAAAAAAAAAAAAAAAAAAAAAAAAAAAAAAAAAAAAAAAAACTGAAATTAATTCAGCATAAATGAAACAATACAGCTTAAAAACCCATTATAAAAAAATACTCGCAGACACGATTACACCAGTGAGCATTTATCTAAAGATTAGGGATAAATTTCCTAATAGTATACTCTTAGAAAGTAGCGATTACCATGCTAATGACAACAGCTTTTCTTACATCTGCTGCAATCCAATTGCGTCTATAAAAGTTGAAAATGAAATCATTCACCAGACGTTTCCCGATGGTAGTTCTAAAACAGATAGTGCAACATCGACTAACGTTGTTGAAGAAATCCACAAATTTACGCAAAGGTTTAAAGTGGATAATGTGGGTGATTTTAAATTCATCAATAACGGTATTTTTGGATATACAGCTTACGATGCCGTTAAATATTTTGAAGATATAGAGATTTCAAAAAAGGATGGTTCTGTAACCATACCAGATGTGTTTTACGCTGTTTATCAGAACATAATAGCTATTGATCATTTTAAAAATGAAGCTTATATTTTCGCACATTGTTTTGAGGCTGACAATAATATTGATGAGCTTCTACAGCTCATTCAGAATAGACAATATGCGTCGTACAATTTTAAATCCAAAGGTGAAATTGATTCAAATCTCACGGACCAAGAGTACAAGAATCACGTAAAACTTGCTAAAAAGCATTGTGGCCGAGGTGATGTATTTCAATTAGTTTTATCCAAACGGTTTTCGCAAGAGTTTAGTGGTGACGAGTTTAATGTTTACAGAGCTTTACGCAGTATTAATCCCTCCCCTTACCTTTTCTATTTCGATTATGGCAATTTCAAAATTTTTGGGAGTTCGCCAGAAGCACAACTTGTGGTGAGTGATGGCAAAGCCGAAATTCATCCCATTGCAGGCACATTTAAAAGAAGTGGGAACGACTTAAAAGATGCAGAGTTGGCCGAAGCACTCATTAAAGATGACAAAGAAAACAGCGAACATGTGATGCTGGTAGATTTGGCTAGAAATGATTTAAGCAGACACGGTGGTAATGTTACAGTAGAAAATTATCGTGAGGTACAATTCTTTTCTCACGTCATTCATTTAGTCAGTAAGGTAACAGGTAAAATCCACAAAAATACCGATACCATGCAAGTTGTGGCAGACACTTTTCCTGCAGGCACATTAAGTGGTGCACCAAAACATATGGCTATGCAGCTCATTGAAAAATATGAAAAAACAAGTCGAGGCTATTATGGCGGAGCTATTGGTTTTATGGATTTTAAAGGTAATTTTAACCACGCCATAATGATTAGAACTTTTTTAAGCAAAAACCACAAACTATTCTGGCAAGCAGGAGCCGGATTAGTAGCAAAATCTAACGCTGAAAGCGAATTACAAGAAGTCTATAACAAGCTAGGAGCGTTGACGAAAGCGATCGAATTAGCTAAAGATATTTAATATGAAGAAAATATTAGTAATAGATAATTACGACAGTTTTACTTATAATTTAGTACACTATTTAGAAGACCTCAATTGCGAAGTAACTGTAAAACGTAACGATAAACTTTCCATTGAAGAAGTTGATGCGTTTGATAAAATAGTTTTGTCGCCAGGTCCAGGAATTCCTGATGAAGCCGGAATATTAAAAGATATCATAAAAACCTACGCAGCAACTAAAAGTATATTAGGAGTCTGCTTGGGTCAGCAAGCTATTGGTGAGGTTTTTGGAGGAAAAATTGAAAATCTAAATACAGTTTATCACGGTGTTGCAACAATAGTAACACGTTCTGTTGAAGATGAGGTGCTATTTAAAAATATCGACAAAACTTTTGAAGTTGGGAGATACCATTCTTGGGTAGTGAGTACCATTTTGCCCGAAAGCTTAGAAGCCACCTCGTTCGATGAAAACGGACAAATAATGTCCTTAAGACATAAAATTTATGACGTGAAAGGCGTCCAGTTTCATCCCGAATCGGTTTTGACACCAGATGGGAAAAAGATATTAGAAAATTGGGTGAATCAGTGAAGCCCATCCTGAATCCTTCCCAAAGGGAAGGACTTTTAGCAACGTATAACCACAACAGTTCTCTTTCCTTAGGAAAGAATTAGAGAAAGAACTTTTTTAAATTAATAACCAATACAGTTCCCTTTCCTCAGGAAAGGGTTAGGGATAGGATGAAAGAAATATTAAACAGACTTATTAATCAAGAAAGTATTAGCAGCGACGAAGCAAAAACCGTCCTTGTAAACATTTCAGCAGGTCAATACAACCAAAATCAGATTGCATCATTCCTAACAGTTTATATGATGCGAAGCATAACTATTGAAGAATTACGAGGTTTTAGGGATGCACTATTAGAACTATGTATTCCAGTCCATTTTAAAGGCTATAACAGTATTGATTTATGTGGTACTGGAGGTGATGGCAAGGATACTTTCAACATTTCTACATTGTCTTCATTTGTCACAGCTGGCGCCGGAGTTAACGTTACAAAGCATGGTAATTACGGTGTTTCATCGGCTTGTGGCTCTTCTAATGTCATGGAATATTTAGGCATCAAATTCACCAACAATAAAGACTTTTTAAAACGAAGCTTGGACGAGACAGGAATCTGTGTTTTACACGCACCACTCTTTCATCCGGCTATGAAAAATGTAGCACCAATACGAAAAGAACTTGGCGTAAAAACATTCTTTAATATGCTCGGTCCTATGGTAAATCCAGCCTTTCCAGAAAACCAAATGGTCGGAGTTTTCAATTTAGAGTTACTAAGGCTTTACGGCTATCTCTATCAAGAAACAGATAAAAATTATGCTGTGGTACATGCATTAGATGGTTACGACGAAATTTCTTTGACAGGAAAAACAAAAGTCATCTCAAACAAATCTGAAACGCTTTTTGAGCCAGAAGATTTAGGAATCAATCAAATTGACGCTTCTGCAATCTCAGGAGGTAACACTGTTAAGAATGCAGCTGACATATTTAAAAAAATTATAGAAGGCAGAGGAACTGAAGCACAAACAAATGTAGTCTGTGCAAATGCAGGATTGGCAATTGCCACAGTAAAGCAAATTCCACATCAAGAGGGTTTTGAGTTGGCAAAAGAATCTTTGATGAGTGGAAAAGCAAAAAAGAGTTTGGATAAATTGATTGAGTTAAGCAGCGCATAATGTCATCCTGAACCGTTGCACTTAGCGTAGTCGAAGTGCTGATTCAGGATCTCATAAAATAGAATAATCATTTTAAAAGATTCCCGTTTTCAAGGGAAGTGAGCATGAACATACTAGATAAAATAACAGCAGATAAAAGAAAAGAAGTCGATTTACGCAAATCACTAATACCTATTAAGCAATTAGAAAATTCTGTGCTGTTTCAAAGAAACACTTTTTCATTAACTGAAAAACTTAGAAATAGCAATACCGGAATTATTGCTGAACATAAACGACGCTCACCTTCAAAATCTGAAATCAATCAAAATTTAAATGTACAAGATGTAGCTCAAGGTTACGAAAATGCCGGAGTTTGTGGAATGTCCGTTTTAACAGACAGTAAATATTTTGGTGGTTCACTAGACGATTTAATCTTAGCAAGGGCAAGTTGCAATATGCCACTATTAAGAAAAGAATTTATAATTGATGAATATCAAATTTTAGAGGCTAAAGCATACGGAGCAGATGTTATTTTATTGATCGCGGCAATTTTATCTAAGGCTGAAATCAAGCAATTTTCAGAATTCGCGAAGCGTCTAGAATTAGATGTTTTACTAGAAGTTCACAATGAAGAAGAACTGAATAAATCCATTATGCCATCTTTGGATATGCTTGGTGTAAACAATAGAAATTTAAAAACTTTTGAAGTTAGTTTAGAAACTTCCAAACAACTCAGCCAGTATATTCCAAATGACTTTGTCAAAGTTTCAGAAAGTGGGATCAGCTCTGTGGAAGCTATAAAAGAATTACAACCTTACGGCTACAAAGGCTTTTTGATTGGAGAAAACTTTATGAAAACGGATAATCCTGGCACAAATGCAACAGAATTTATAAATAGACTGGAGTCATGAAATTAAAGGTCTGCGGAATGAAACTTAATACGGCTGAAGTGGCAAAACTTCAACCAGACTACTTGGGCTTTATATTCTATAAACAATCATCTCGTTTTTTTGAAGGAAAAATTCCGGAATTACCAAAATCAATTAAAAAAGTTGGTGTTTTTGTCGATCATAAAATTATAGATATAGTACACAAAATTATAGAGTACAAATTAGATGTTATTCAACTTCATGGATCGGAAAGTCCATCATATTGCAAAGCTATCAAAGAAGCAGATTTCGGATATGGTGATCAGCACATTTACAAAAAACACGATTTCAAAATCATAAAAGTATTTTCGATTAAAGACGACTTTGATTTTACCATATTGAGCGACTATGAGGATGTTTGCGATTACTTTTTATTCGATACAAAAGGTAAGTTACCTGGCGGCAATGGCTACACTTTTAATTGGGAGGTACTAAAAGATTATCCATCCACTAAACCCTATTTTCTTAGCGGCGGCATTGGTTTGGCAGAAACTGAAAGCATTAAAGAATTTCTAAATAAACCCGAATCAAAATACTGTTACGCCATCGATGTGAACAGTATGTTTGAAATCAAAGCAGGATTAAAAAACATTGATGAATTAAAGAAATTTAAAGATACTATTTGTTATGACGAACGTATTTGAGACATCTCGACCTTAGAGATTTCTCAATTACTTCTTTCATTCCAGAATGACCAAAAAACTATGAAAAAAACATTCAACATCAACGAAAAAGGCTACTACGGAGAGTTTGGAGGCGCATACATCCCAGAAATGCTTTATCCAAATGTAGAAGAGCTACGGCAGAATTATCTTAAAATCATGGCAGATGCATCATTTCAAGAGGAATTTCATGCTTTATTAAAAGATTATGTGGGCAGACCATCACCACTCTATTTTGCCAAACGCCTTTCAGAAAAGTATAACACTAAAATTTATCTTAAGAGAGAAGACCTCAATCATACAGGTGCGCATAAAGTCAACAATACTATAGGGCAGATTCTTATGGCACAACGGCTGGGCAAAACTAGAGTCATTGCAGAAACCGGAGCTGGTCAACATGGTGTAGCTACGGCTACCGTATGTGCACTAATGGGAATTGAATGCATCGTCTACATGGGAGAAATTGATATTGCACGTCAAGCACCAAACGTAGCACGCATGAAAATGCTCGGAGCCAAGGTCGTACCAGCAACTTCAGGTAGTAAAACGCTCAAAGACGCAACTAACGAAGCCATACGCGATTGGATCAATAATCCCGTTGACACGCACTACATTATTGGTAGTGTGGTTGGACCGCATCCTTATCCAGATATGGTAGCTCGATTTCAGGCTGTGGTTTCAGAAGAAATTAAAAAGCAACTCTTAGAAAAAGAAGGTACAGAAAATCCTAATTACCTAATCGCCTGTGTTGGTGGTGGCAGTAATGCCGCTGGCACCTATTATCATTATTTGGATAATGAAGATGTCAAGATAATTGCGGTTGAAGCTGCCGGAAAAGGTGTCGATTCTGGAGAAAGCGCTGCCACTTCCGTTTTAGGAAAAGAAGGCATTATCCATGGTAGTAAAACATTATTAATGCAGACTAAAGACGGACAAATTACGGAGCCCTATTCTATTTCGGCAGGACTCGACTATCCTGGTGTTGGACCCATGCATGCACATCTATATAAGACCAAACGTGCAGAATTTATTGCTATAACAGATGATGGTGCCATGAAGGCAGGAATGCAACTTTCAAAATTAGAAGGTATAATTCCTGCCATAGAAACCTCTCATGCTTTGGCTATTTTTGAGCACAAAACATTTGAGCCAAATGATATTGTTGTTGTGAATTTATCTGGCCGTGGCGATAAGGATTTACAAAATTATATTGAGTATTTTAATTTATAACATCATTTCGAACGGTAGAAAAGGATTGCCATTAGTTCATTGCCACATCCTACTTGTTCGAAATGACAAGAAAAAAAATAAATTTTGAATAGAATAAACAAAAAACTTAAGGAAGAGAAAAAGCTATTATCCATCTATTTTTCTGCTGGATATCCAAATTTAGATGATACAGAAACTATCATTAAAAATCTGGAAAAAAGCGGAGTGGATATGATAGAAATTGGTTTGCCTTTCAGTGATCCATTAGCTGATGGGCCAACAATCCAAAAAAGCTCAACTACAGCTTTAAAGAACGGAATGACTAGTGATCTACTCTTTAAACAATTGGAAGATATCCGCGAGTCAGTATCTATTCCACTAATTATTATGGGCTACTTCAACCCAATATTACAATACGGTGTAGAAGCTTTTTGCAAGAAGTGCCAAGAAGTTGGAATTGATGGACTGATAATTCCAGATTTACCAGTAGATGTGTATTCTGAACAATATAAATCTACATTTGAGAAATACGGTCTCATCAATATATTTCTAATTACGCCACAGACTTCAGAAAAACGTATTCGTTTTATAGATTCAGTTTCAAACGGCTTTATATATATGGTGAGCTCTGCCAGTACAACTGGCGCAAAGACAGGATTTGGAGATGATCAGAAGCTCTATTTTGAGCGCATTTCAAACATGGACCTCAATAATCCACAAATCGTCGGTTTTGGTATATTTAATAATGAAACCTTTGCTCAAGCTACTCAATATGCAAAAGGTGCCATTATTGGTAGTGCTTTCATAAAACATCTTACTAAGGATGGTACGGAAAATTTAAATGATTTTGTATCGTCTATTCTAAGCGACAATTAATAATTTTTAACACAAAACGCCAAGGTTTTAAGAGGGCTTTGTGACATATGTGGCTGTATTTTCTGTATCTTAATGTTCAATTAAAAAAATATAGAAATCATGGGAATAATAAGAGATAATAAAAAATTTGATAGAAAAACGGAACAAAAGAATCCGACTAATCCAGAAGGTGTTGCAAACAAAACGGACACCAATAAATTTGATATTGACGAAAAAACAATTAAAGATCAACAGAAGAAGAAATAATTTTCTTGTTCTATATTGGATAAAGGCTTAAATTAATTATAATTTAGGCCTTTATTTTTTTTATGCCATTAAACATTGTACTTATAGAACCCGAAATTCCAAATAATACCGGTAATATCGGTCGGTTAGTTTTGGCGACAGGATCTAGACTTCATTTAGTTAAACCTTTTGGTTTTGAGATTAATGATAAAAGACTAAAACGTGCAGGTCTCGATTATTGGCAGCATTTAGATGTTATCTATTATAATTCAATTGAAGATTTTTTTCTTCAAAATAAGGATGAAAAAATGATTTTCCTATCGAGTCACGGGAACAAATCGCATTGGGAGATTGACTATAGCGATGGCACATTTCTCGTTTTCGGGAAAGAATCTGTTGGGCTACCAAAACAACTAACGGAAAAACATAAAAACCAGCTATTTAAAATTCCGTTATACAGTAAAGAAATAAGAAGTCTTAATTTGGCTAATGCTGTCGCTATAGTGGTTTACGAAGGTTTAAGACAGTTAAAATAATTTGAAAATATCATTATTTTATTTTTTATTCCAGAAGTCTACGAATTTCGACAATAAAGAAATACCCTGTATGCTAGCATAGACTTTTATACGGTCTTTGCGCATTAGCTTTCGGCTTTGTGTCATTCCCAAATGCTTAAGAAAAAAGAGAATATTGAGAAACAATTTAAAAATTTAGATGCTGACGCTAAGGGTTCAATATCGTTTTACGAGTTTAAAGTGAAGCGTCTAAAAAACGAATCTAAGACAGCATTGATTGAAAAGCGTTGCTCCATAATAGACACCAATGTTAATGGTGGTATGGAAATGGCAGAATTTAAAGCCACAATCCTCTAGAGTTTCTAGGGGATTTTTTAATACTCATAATTCTGAGATAGATAATAATCATTTTGTAACTTCAATACCTAAAACCAACCATTTGAAACATTCAAAAACATATAATTTTATTACGGAATTTGGACAGATTGCCATAGGTATTGTTTTAGCTAGTATTGGACTCAAGGCATTTCTGCTACCCAATGGCTTTTTGGATGGAGGCGTAACCGGAATGGCACTTTTATTACAAACTCAATTAGATGTGAATGTATCAATTCTTTTAATAGCTTTGAGTATTCCGTTTCTAATCTTGGGTTATTTCACTGTGTCGAAACGTATCGTATTAAAATCCATAATCAGTATTTTGGGATTGGCGTTTTTTATTCATTTCGAAACTTTTGATACCATCACTGACGATAAACTTTTGATCTCAATATTTGGAGGTCTTTTTCTTGGAGCAGGAATTGGTATCGCTATCCGTAATGGCTCCGTTTTAGATGGTTCTGAAATTCTAGGGATTTATCTCAATGATAAATTCGGTTTCAGTATTGGCCAGGTTATCCTGCTTTTTAACATTGTATTATTCAGCATTACGGCTTATGCTATTTCGGTAGAAGTCGCCTTATACTCCATTCTCACTTATATTGTTACTGCCAAGGTTACCGACCTCACCATAGAAGGATTTGAAGACTTTATTGGTGTTACAATCGTTTCAATTCATTATATAAAAATAAAACGAGCCATCATGGAGCAATTGGGTGCAGGACTTACTACCTATAAAGGTTCTAAAGGATTTGGCAGTAAAGGAGAACAGCAAGATTTTGATATTATACACACCATAATTAACCGAATCGATATTAAAAAGATGCACCGCATTATTGAAGAAATTGATGATAATGCCTTTATTGTTGAGTTTGATGTCAACTCAGTAAAAGGTGGAGTGTTACGTCATTATTTAGACAAAAAGAAAAACAAGAAATTATCTCAAAAGCAGAGATGACCATATAGAAATGAAATTGAAATGAAATACCACATTATAATTAACAGCGTAAAGACGGTTGAAGAATTAAAAGACGCTTGGACAAAAGAAGATTTTACAACACTGCTCGAAGAATTTGGACTAGAAGCAGAAGGTAATTCCAATTTTGAAGAACTACAGGAATTGTTGTTTATGGCAATTACAGATTTTGAACCTCCGGAAGCAGCAGCTATTGTTTTAAAATATAGATTATCTGACCACCTTAATGAAAACCAAATTGACCAAATTTCGCACGAAATGCTTCAGGACAAAATATCCGAGGAATATGCAGATATTTCATTGCACCACCATTTATTTAATATCAGTCAATTATTGCATAAAGCCTATAATGGCAAATTCCCAAATGCTAAAGCTACCGTCGTCGAATTTGAAATGACACCAAATAAGGCAATCACTAAAGAAAATGTTCTGAAGGCCTTCAATACCACATTAGCAATCAATAACGTGATTAAACGCTTGTTTTCAACTCAGCTCGCTGGAAAGGAAGAGTTTGATGAAGCAGAATCTATAATATGGGATTTGAAATCTAATGGTGAACAAAGCTATACTTTAATTACTTCAGAATATTGGATGAGTCGAGACGAATTTAAGGATGCCGAATTTGATGCCCATGTCATTGAGTTTGAAAAAGAAGATGAAGATTAACAATAAATATATTGCGAATAAAACCAACCCATCACATATGAAACTTAAAATAATTTTTATTCCTCTTTTTGCAATTTTATGCTTTTATTCTTGCAAAAAAGAAGTCAAAGAGACCACTTTAGTCAAAAAATTTCAAATGGCTCAACCAGCCGAAGTTGGCATGATCGCAGACAGCCTTGACAAGATTGAAGAAATGGTTAAATCGTTCATTCAAGCTGATAAATACCCAGGAGCGGTAACTTTAATCGCCAAGGACGGAAAAATTGTTTATGAATCAGCCATCGGATGGTCAGATTCTGCCAAAACAGAACCTTATAGAATGGACCATTTATTCAGAATGGCCTCAATGACCAAACCTTTGACCTCTGTTGCTGCCATGCAACTTGTCGAAGACGGAAAAATTGATTTAGATGATCCTGTTGGCAAGTATATTCCAACTTTTAATGACACTGAGGTACTAACTAGTTTTAATTCAACAGACACTACCTGGACGACCGAACCAGCAGATAAAGCGCCAACGATAAGACACTTATTAACTCAAACAGCAGGTGTACCTTATGGGTTTATGAATCCTCGCGTAAATGGTGCGATATTAGCCAAAAACAATATTCCAGACTTAAGTACCTCCTTACCAATAACCATAGAGGAAACTGCCAGTAAGCTTGGAGATCTTCCCTTAATGCACCAACCAGGCGAAAGATGGATGTATGGACTTAATACAGATGTTTTAGGCCGTGTTGTTGAAGTGGCATCAGGTCAGAAATTAGATGATTATATCAGAGAACATATTACCAAACCTTTAGAAATAGAACACTTGGATTTCTATTTTAATGATTCTCTTACTCAAGATTTAAGCCGGGTTTATGTTACTGGCTCTAATGGAAAGATAAATGAAGTATCCCAAATGGGCTCAATGTACATTGCCAATTACCCAACTCAAGGTGCAAAGACTTACTTGTCAGGCGGTAGTGGTATGACTGGTACAGCAAGAGATTATTACCTGTTTTGCCAAGCAATGCTCAATGACGGTATTCTTAACGGTAATCGTATCTTAGAAGCTGAAACGGCTCAATCTATGCATCAAAATCAAATTGATTCTATTGCATATCCTTGGGGCAAAGCCAAATTTGGTTATGGTTTTGATGTTGCAAAAGATCATCCCAGAAGACCTGATGGAACATACAGTTGGAGCGGAGCTTTTAGCACTACGTTTTGGATAGATCCTGTTAACGATTTAATAGTTATTCAACTAAGACAGGTGCTTCAATCACCTTACAATGGAGACATAAATTCTAAATTGGAAAAGATTGTTTACGGCGCTTTGACCGATTTAAAATAATCTAAATTTATAGATTTTATTTTCTATTTTTCTTCAGCATATCTAAATACATGTTCTCAACTTTAGTCCGTGCCCATGGTGTGCGTCTCAAAAATTTTAAGCTAGATTTCACCGATGGGTTGTGTGTAAAACAACGAATATTTATTTGATAGCCCATATATTCCCAACCATAGTGCGCTTGTAGTTCTGTTACTATTTGCTCTAATTTTATTCCGTGAAGTGGATTGTTGGGTTGTGTTGACATCCTATTTATGGCTGGTAGAACACAGTTGAGACCTCTGATATACATTCTTAAATAAAATGCCTAAGACCTCTAAACTACGCTCGCGGTGACAGTTTGAACTAATTTGAATTTCGATTTCGACTTCTATTTCGACTTCTGTTTCGATTTGAATTCTTATTACCACCAGTATTTCGAGAACCAGAGTTGCGATTTCCTCCTCTACCTCTATTCTGTCCTGGCTTTATGGGTTCTGTTGAAGCATTCGGGTCGGGCTCGAAACCGTCGACAATCTCCATTTCAATCTTTTCGCCTATTAGTTTTTCTATTCCAGCTAAGTAAGTAGTTTCATCTGCACTAACAAGAGATATCGCTTGCCCTTCTGCCCCTGCTCTACCGGTTCTGCCGATTCTATGAACGTAGTCTTCAGAAATATTTGGTAATTCAAAATTGATAACGTGTGGCAAAAGCGGTATGTCAAGACCACGAGCCGCAATATCGGTTGCTACCAAAACCCGAATTTTTCCACTTTTAAATCCAGCCAAAGCTTTAGTTCGTGCTCCTTGACTTTTATTACCGTGAATTGCAGCTGCTGTAATTCCTGCACTAACCATCTTTTTTGTCAGCTTATTTGCTCCATGTTTGGTTCTTGTAAAAACTAAAACTTGTTGCCAATTGCCTTCAGAAATTAATTTTATAATCAATCCTGTTTTTTTGCCTTTAGCGACACGATAGACTTTCTGCTCAATAATTTCAACGGCCGTGTTCTCTGGAGTAGCTTCAACCTGAACGGGATTATTTAAAATAGAGTAAGCCAACTTTTTAATATCCTTTGAAAATGTTGCCGAAAACATAAGGTTTTGCCTTTTGTTTGGCATCAATTTCATGACGCGTTCAATATCACGCAGAAAACCCATATCCAGCATACGGTCTGCTTCGTCCAAAACAAAAATTTCAATATGCTTTAAAGACAATAATCCTTGATTTTTCAAATCCAATAAACGTCCAGGCGTTGCAACCAAAATATCAATTCCTTGTTTTATCTTGCTTACTTGAGGTTTTTGGTTAACTCCACCAAATATTACCGCTCCTTTTATATCTAAAAATTCGCTGTATTCTTTAACGTTTTCAAAAACCTGGGCCGCTAACTCTCTCGTTGGTGTTAATACCAATGCTCTTATAGGTCTAAATTTTGGATGAGGGTTGTTAGACAAGTAATGCAACATTGGCAGCGTGAAGCCTGCAGTTTTTCCGGTTCCTGTTTGTGCCGAGGCTAATACATCCTTTCCTTCCAATACTGGAGGAATAGCTTTAGCTTGAATTGGTGATGGTGTTTCGTACCCTTTTTTTTGGATAGCTTTGAGTATAGGCTCAGATAAGCCCAATGATTTGAATGACATATATTAAGTTTATGAAGTAAACTCAACAATCTAATGATTAGGTCACTCCTTTTTATTTGGCGCGAAGTTACGGCTATTTATGCCGTTGCAAGGTAGAAATCTATTTTATTATTTATCAGTACTTTTTAAAGATTGCTTCAGTTTTGTAAATGGATTGGTATGTCTATTTTGATACCCGTGAACAGCAGCAAATAGCAATAGAACAGCCGCACCAACAAATGCTGAATACATCACCATTTCATTTGCATTTTTATTGGCATTCCCGATACCAATTAAAGCCCAAGCTCCAACTACTGCAAACTCGCGCATATTACGATTCCAAATGGCAAAAAGATTAATGACTACAGCAATACCGATGAGCAGTATGGTCCAAAATGCTTCAGACATCCCAAAACCATCCCAGTTTATTTTTACCAAATATGTTGAAACATTAGCAATGCTTGCTACTGTAACCCAACCAGAATATACAACGAATGGCCACCAAAGAAAAGCAATGACTGGAAATGGCTCATCGTCAAATTCCATGCGATTATTCATTACAATTTTCAATAAGGACAACAAGAGCAAAAATATAAATATGCAAGATATACCTGTATAACCATATATCCACGCAAAAACCCAAGCTGAATTAAATACGCAAGACAGTACAAACCACCAACCTGTTCTAAGCACAAAATCATCATTTTTCACTTTTACGAACAAACTTCGACCTTGATAAACCGCAAAAGCAAATAACATTAAATAGATAAGTCCCCATATCGCAAAGGTGTAACCTGATGGTGTAAATAAAGAATTGTAGTTATCGGAAACTTCACCTATGGTAGTGTTATTTAATGCACCTGTGTTAGACAAATAATTGATAAATATGGTTGAAATTAACGCGATGCCGTTGGCTATTTGTAGTGTTTTTTTCAAGGGTTGAGGTTTTAATTGTAAATTAAGTAAATCTTCTTAAACTAATGTACGTTGTTGAACATAAAACTTAAATTTGTAAAAATTTTCAACTAAGTTCTTTTAACGCCTTAAATAGAAAATTGAAACAGTCTATATTAAAGTCATTGAACAAAACACCCTAAATAAACTCCGAATACTGCATCACCCGAAAATCAAACGTGTTAAAATCTGGGTTTTTGGCTTTTAGTTGTTTGTAAAGCGGCAATCGGCTTATGGAAATGTTAGCCGCTCCAGAGCCTGAAGTTAGTGAGACGGTTTTTATACTTCTACTATTCTCAGTAACCAAACCTTTACCAAGCTCAACATTATTTTTAATGTTGTCAGTCTGAAATGAGCGCGGTGATTTAGGAATCTCATTAGCACGAGATCCCTTAACTAGTTCAGGATGGCAAAGCTCAAATTTATGAATTCTCGGCACTTCGTTATTTACCAATTCTAGTTTAAGTCCATAAGTTTTTAGATGTTTTCTAAAGAAATATTCGGGACCATTCTTGCTGTTGCCTCCTGTAAATAGAATAGTTTCAATGTTTGGATATCGTTGCAAATAGCCAACGATGTCTCTCAATTTTACATCTTTCATGCCTAAATCTGAAGCATCGATTTTTTCACGTTCGGCACTTTCGACGATGTCACATATACCTATTTTTTGCTCAATTAAAAATTGTTTCCTTTGATCTATGGCATCTTGAGAATTATCAAATCGCAAATTGAGATTATGGATTTTATCAATAAACAACCAAAGCGAATTGTAATAGCTCCCGTAGCAGAAATCTACATCTTTTTCTAAGAGCTCACCAGTAGAAAATCGTGGTGGCGGCAAGGTGCCAACAATGAGTTTTGTAGTATCGTTCTTTATAAATGGCTTGTATGGATGTTTGTGCTTAAACACTCTATAGTTATAATTTATAGTGGATTCCAGCCTCCGCAGTAATGACCATTTCTAGTTACAGCGAACTCAACAGGCGCTCAACCTCTAGAATAGTGTTCCTATAAATACGTCGGTTGGGCTCGGTCATATTTTTGGATTCCGCTGAAATTTCATCCAGAAGCGTTTTACCTACGTTGATTCTGTCGGTCTCTAAGTATAATTTGGCGAGTTCCAATCGTTCGCTATAGTTGGAATATGGTCGGTCTATTTGTTTCAACTGAAATTCCGCTTTTTCAGTTTCACCTACCTCTTTAAGTGCCATACCATAGCAGAATTGTTGTTTTGAGCCTTTAAATTCCGGTTTTTGTTGAATCTTTTCAGCATGTTCGATAGTTTTTTCATAATTATGAAGTTGATAATAACTTAATACCAACTGCTGCTGCGCATAGAAATCATCTTGAACTGTATCCTCTAAAGATTTTTTATAATTAGAAATGGCACTCACAAAATTTTTATTCTGATAATAGGAATCAGCCAAAGCTATTCGGTTGGCGTAGGTGTCAGAGAACTCCAATTGTTTTTCCAAATCCCGAGTCTTCTTGGTTGGATTGACAGCATTGGTAATGCTATCTTGAACCTTATCCTTATCCTGTTTATTGAAGACATATTGAAACATGTAAATTATAGCTCCAATCAATGGGACGAAAAGAATGATCAAATACCAATAAAACGGGTTTCGGTTTTTAAAAATATGATAAAAACAAAATACTTGGATGGCGATTATAAAATAGTAATAGAACATGAAATTTTGTTGTTGTTGATTTTAAGAACTGTACCGTTTTAAAAACCTGCCAGATCTAACAAACTATCTTGTGAAGACTAATTCGTTGTCCGAAGATAATTTTTCACTAAATCCGTAATTTTCAAGATTAAAACCTTTGATATCATCCAATGTTTTTGCATCGTTATCTATGATATATCTTGCCATTAAGCCCCTGGCTACTTTTGCGTAGAAAGCTATAATTTTATACTTGCCATTTTTATATTCCTTAAAATTAACATCTATCACTGGCACTTTTAAAGCTTTTGTATCAATGGCTTTAAAATATTCATTGCTTGCGAGGTTCAAAAATATTTCATCGTCTTCCAATTCCTCATTTAAGGCTTTGGTTATTTTCTTATTCCAGAATTCGTAGAGGTTTTTATTTCTACCCACTGTCATTTTTGTTCCCATTTCCAAACGGTAGGGCTGAATTAAATCCATAGGTTTCAACAAGCCATATAATCCTGAGAGAATTCGAACTGTATTTTGAAGTGTATCTAATTTTTTAGTGTCAATTGTATAAGCATCTAAACCTCTGTAAACATCACCCGCAAAAGCATAAATAGCCTGTCTTGCATTTTCATTATCAAACGGTAGTTCCCATTCTTGGTTACGCTCATAGTTGAGTTGAGCCAAATCATCAGAAATGCTCATTAAGTTTGACAACTTTTTTTTCGATTTTTTTTTGAGTAATTTATTTAAACGCTCTGCTTCATCTAAAAATAGTCCTTCGGTCGTTTTTTGAGTTGGTAATTTGCTTTCGTAATCGAGCGATTTTGCTGGTGATAGTACTAGTTTCATAGGCTATTTCCCGCGAAAACAGGAATCTCATTTTTTATTAAAATTATTTCTTTTTCAATGTAAAAATACAATGTAATAAAATGAGTTTCAAGAATTAATTAAAAGTAATATTGATGATGGTATAAGGGCTATCTATTATGCGTAAAAAAGATTAAGCAAGCAACTAACACAACTAAGAAACCTAAATTGAAAAAAATTAACCAACATGTTTAGCATAATTCCTCCACTTTTCGATACACTGTCGCATATCATCCGGAATTTCGGTTGAAAATCTTAAAAATTCACCTGTTGTAGGATGTTCAAACCCCAAGGTTTTAGCATGCAATGCTTGTCTAGGCAATACTTTAAAACAATTTTCTACAAACTGTTTGTATTTTGAAAAGGTTGTTCCTTTTAGAATTTTTTCACCACCATAGCGCTCGTCATTAAACAGTGTATGTCCTATGTGTTTCATATGTACACGAATCTGATGTGTACGACCTGTTTCGAGTTTACAGCTCAATAAAGTTACATAGCCCAAACGTTCCAAAACTTTGTAATGGGTTACTGCAGGCTTACCCTTATACGCTTCTTCTCCCTCATAAACGGTATTTTGTAATCGGTTTTTGGGATGCCTGCCAATATTACCCTCAACCGTTCCTTCTTCAATCTCAACATTTCCCCAAACCAAGGCGACATACTCGCGTTCGCTGGTTTTTTCGGCAAATTGATTGGACAAATGCGCCATTGCAATTTCGGTCTTTGCAACGACCAATAATCCGCTCGTATCTTTGTCTATGCGATGCACAAGACCTGGACGGTTACTGGAATTGTTGGGTAGGTTTTCAAAATGAAAAATCAAGCCATTTATCAAAGTTCCTGAATAGTTGCCATGACCAGGATGTACAACCATACCTGCTGATTTGTTAACTACAAGCAAGTCGTCATCTTCATAAACCACATCGATAGGTATATCCTCTGCAACCAATAAATTCTCATGTGGTGGATGCTCAAATTTCACCGTAATGTAATCGTGGGGTTTTACCTTGTAATTAGATTTTACAGGAACGTCATTCACAAAAACACTCCCATCTTTTGCTGCTGCCTGAATCTTATTTCGGGTGGCATTTTCAACAAAATTCATTAAATATTTATCAATTCTGAGTGGTTGCTGCCCTTTTTCTACCTTAAAAGCGTAGTGCTCATAAAGTTCGTCTTCATCCTCTGACATGTCTTTGATGTTTACCATAATAATTAAAATTATGGCCTGTTGCCATTTCCAAGAACAAGATCTATGGTAGAAGTGAGCGGTAGCATAGTGCCAGCTGTTACAGTTTTACCTTCATGTTTCATACCCATAACCACATCTTTTCCTATATAATCTACATATGTAATGTTGCCCACTTTAAAACCAAGTGCCTCTAGAGTTGGTTTGGCCTGTCTAAAGGTCCGTTTCATAATGTTTGGTACTTCAACCTTGCGATAACCAGACGGATTGAGAATTAAATAGATTTTGCGATTTTCCTTTACCTGAGACCCAGCTTCTGGATTTTGTTCAATGACGGCATATTTTGGATAATTAGGATTAAAATTTGCAGAATCCTGTAATTTCCAAGTAAGATCGTTATCTTCTAATTCTATCTTCACGGTTTCTAGGGATTTTCCTTTTAAATCAGGCACAACTACAAAGTCTCCGTGGTTTGTAGATATGTTCAACCATTTTAACAGCAAAAAACACAAGACCACAACGGCCACAATGGCAATGACCAATTGCTTTAAAAACACTTTACTGGTCAGAAACTTAACAAAACTCATGAGCTAGATAATTGATGACAAAACTAATAAAATATATAACGCAATAAAATTTATATACGTATCACTTAAGCGATTTACTTTATTCAAAAAAAACAATACTTTTACGTTAGAATTTTGAAATCAGTAGATACCCACTTTTGTGGGCAATGAATATGAAAAAAAATATTGCTATAATCATGGGTGGCTATTCGAGTGAATATCAAATTTCGCTCAAAAGTGGCAATGTAGTTTATGATACATTAGATCGTAACAAATACAATGCCTATCGCATTCATATTTTTAAGGATAAATGGGTTTATGTAAATAATGTAGGTGAAGAATTCCCAATTGATAAAAACGATTTTTCAACTACAGTAAACAGTGAAAAAATAGCGTTCGACTGTGTTTTTAATGCCATTCACGGTTCTCCCGGTGAAGATGGATTTATGCAAGGCTATTTTAATTTGCTGAATATTTCGCACACCAGTTGTTCTATGTATCAAGCGGCTTTATCCTTTAATAAACGTGATTTCCTTGCCACTTTAAAACCTTATGGGATTAAAATGGCTGAAAATTATTATCTAAATCTCGGCGATCCTATTGATGAAGAAGCCATTATAAAAAAGGTTGGGCTACCGTGTTTTGTTAAAGCGAATAAAGCCGGAAGCAGTTTTGGTATTTCCAAAGTTTACAAAAAAGAAGACCTAAAAGCAGCTATTGAAAACTCTTTTAAAGAAGATAACGAAATTATTATCGAAGAATTTTTGGACGGAGTTGAAGTGTCGGTTGGTGTGATTTCTTATAGAGGTAAAACCACCGTTTTACCAATTACAGAGATAGTATCAGAGAATGATTTTTTTGACTACCAAGCCAAATACGAAGGTCAATCCCAAGAAATAACACCAGCAAGAATTTCCGAAGATTATACCAATAAGGTAAAAACTGAAGCTAAGAAGATCTATGATATTTTAGGCATGACAGGATTCTCGCGAAGTGAATTCATTTTTAAAAATGATGAACCTTATCTACTCGAAATGAATACAATACCTGGCTTAACAAGAGAAAGCATATTACCACAACAAGCCGCTGCTGCTGGCATTAGCTTGAAAGATTTATTTGATAATTCTATTGAAGAAGCTTTGAAAAATTAATATTTATCTTTGAATTAAAATAAAGATTCCCATTTTTATTAGCAATAACAAAACAACATCGATGAAGCGAGCACTTTTCCCAGGATCTTTTGACCCAATTACCAACGGACACTACGATATTATAAAACGTGGTGTAAAACTGTTTGACGAGGTCGTTGTTGCTATTGGTATTAATGCCGACAAAAACTATATGTTTTCTCTTGAAGAACGAAAAAACTTTATCGAAAAGGCATTTGAAAACAACGAAAAAGTAAAAGTGGTGACTTATGAAGGTTTAACTGTTGACTTTTGCGAAAGCATTGATGCTAAATTTATTTTGAGAGGTTTAAGAAATCCAGCAGATTTTGAATTTGAAAAAGCTATAGCACATACGAACCGAAAATTATCAAAAATTGAAACTGTATTTTTATTGACTGCTGCGAAGACATCGTTTATCTCTTCTTCTATTGTCCGTGATGTAATTAGACATAAAGGTGATTATACACTATTGGTACCTGAGAGCGTATTGGTTAAATAATGTTGTTTATTCTGTCCTGAAACCCTTAACGAATAGGTTAATACAAAAACAAAAGGCATCAGATATATTCTATTTTCGCAATAGAATTATATGACACCTTTTGTCAAATTGATTAATAGCACCTTGAATATATAATTATTTATCAGCTAGTTAATATTTATTCGATGAATACCGTTTTAAAAAGACGAATCGTTTTCTTGCTTGTAATTCTATCACTTAAATAAACTTTGCAACCTCGCAGGTATTTTGATAATTAATAGTTAAAAAACTCTTGAAAAATCACGTTAAAAACCCAAACTCTTAATAAATATCAATATTATTCTGTAATCAACAAAAGCTGCTTTTTAAGTTCAGGTTTACTCACCTTACCGTTGTAAATGCGGTTGATAACATAGCCCAAAAACTTGCTGTCTTCTCTTATAGCTACGAAGAGAAAATCTACAATAAAGCGAAGAAAAATCAGTAACATGGCCGCCATCACTGAACCTTCTGAAAAGACTATAAAAAACGAACCAATGATAACCGTAAATTGTTGAATGAAAATTCTAAAATAGGGTTTGAACATAATTTCATTGACTGTAAAAAGTTCATACTTCTTCGGCATTAAAAAGTCCAAAATAAATTTAATGAGTTGTGTACCAACTAGAATTGTGAGTATGAGGTCCATCCCGTCCAATTTCATAACAGCTTCAAAATTTTCTATAATATTAAAAGGTTCGTTTATAAAACTGTTTTTACCGAATGAAAATATGGCAAATAAGAAAATTGATTGAATAGCAACAAAACCTCCATAATGCATAATGAAAAATACTATCGTCCCAAAAATAGACGCCTTTTTGTCATTGTGCCTATATGCCAAATACATCTTAAATATGTTAAAGATGCCGATGATGATAGTTTCCAAAAAATATCCAAACAAAATTGCATAAGCTTCGACCTTGCCAATAGCAACCAAAACGATGAGCAAAAACACATTTGCCCACGCATAGGAATTTGCTTTATTTGGATAGAATACACTTTTAAGCATCTACAAATAAAAACATTATTTTTTATATAATAAACTCCCTTAAAGACCTATTTAAGAGAAATTTATGTTTGGATGTCTTGACCTAAGTGAATCGATTTTAGATTTTAGGTCTAGTAAGAATTTTTGATGTGACTCAGAATTGAAATTGAACGGTTTATGACCTAATCCTTTTTGAATTGTTTCAACTTCCGTTAGAATATTCAAAGTGTCCTCAGAACACCAAACATGTTTAAATTTATCCCATATATAATTTATCGCCACTTGGTTAGGGTGAATCATGTCTTGATTATAAAATCTATAATCTCGAAGTTCGTCCATCATAATTTCATACGACGGAAAATAATACAGCTGTTTTCGAGGTTCAATTACTTGTTGGATCGCTGCTACCAGATGGGATTTGCTTTGCATGTTTTCGACAAAACCATCCTTTAAGTGTCTTACCGGAGAAACCGTAAAAATAAAATTGACTTTAGGGTTTGTATCCCTTACCAAGCTGATTACGGATTGCAAAGATTCTGAAATTTCATCAACTGAAAGTAGCTCTTTTAAGAATCTTTTTTGTGGTAATTTATGACAATTTGCCACAATTTTATCACTCGAAATTTCTCTATAAACCCAGCTTGTACCCAAAGTGATAATGATATGTGAAGCTGAATTTAAGAATTGATGTGCCTCATCTATTTGATGATTCACTTGTTGTAAAAGTTCATCTTTTGTAGTTGAGTTTAATTTTGAATGTGCATCTAGACACAACCATTGCTCGTTATGAAAAATTAAATCATTTTCAGAATAATACTTTCTGTTGATTGCTTTGGTCACCAAATTTTCAATAGCCAAAGGATGAAATAAAATCCCAAAAGGGTTGACTAAAGATTGAAACTTGTAATACTCAAATTTTTCTCCAATGTTTTCAGTAAAACATGAGCCTAAAAGTATTGTCTTAGAACCATAGTCTATTTGATTGTGCTGTTGTTTATTAAATGGTATATTAGTTTGTAATTTCATATCGTAATGAGATCCTGAAACTAGTTCAGGATGACAATAGAGCTATTTAATATAATTCTTGGCAGCTTCTAAGGCCTGTTCTATTCCTTGTGGATTCTTACCTCCCGCAGTTGCAAAGAATGGCTGCCCACCACCACCACCTTGGATGTATTTCCCAAGCTCTCTTACGATTTGCCCTGCATTTAAATCGTTGCTAGCCACCAATTCTTTTGAGATGTAACAAGACAAGATCGCTTTCCCATTATTTTCTGCTCCGAATAACAAAAACAAATTTTCAAACTGGCTACCTAATTCAAAACAAACATCTTTAATTCCGCCAGCATCCAAATCGAGTTTTTTTGCCAAGAATTGTACACCATTAATTTCGGTAAGTTCGTTTTTTAATTCGCCTTTTATGTTTTTCGCTTTATCTTTTAATAAATTTTCAATTTGCTTTTTTAAACTGGCATTTTCATCTTGCAGATTTTGTAACGCTTTCACAGGCTCCTTTGCGTTATTGAGCAAGCTTTTTATTTCAGAGTAAGCTTTGTTGTTTTCTGCATAGAAATCCTTCACGGCATCATTTGTAATGGCCTCAATACGTCTTATACCTGCAGCAACTGCACTTTCAGACACAATTTTAAAGTGCCAAATATCTCCTGTATTTTTTACATGTGTTCCACCACAAAGTTCAATCGATTTTCCAAATCGAATAGTACGCACGGCATCACCATATTTTTCGCCAAATAGTGCCATAGCTCCTTCTTCTAAAGCTCTATCCATTGGCACGCTTCGGTTTTCCTCAAGTGTTAATTTACCATCAATTCTTGCATTCACAAAGTTTTCGACGTCCCTTAACTGTTCGTCAGTAACCTTTGAAAAATGTGAAAAATCAAAGCGTAAATATTTAGAATGTACAGCAGAACCTTTTTGCTCCACATGAGTTCCTAAAATTTCTCGAAGTGCCTGATGAAGCAAGTGTGTTGCAGTGTGGTTGCACTCCGTTCTGTAACGTTGCTTTGCATCAACCACAGCTTTAAACGTTTCATTTAAATGCCGTGGTAGATTCTTAGTAAAATGAATTATGACGTTGTTTTCCTTTTTTGTATCCAAGATATAAACTACATCGCCATGCACATCTTCTAAATAACCCTTATCGCCTACTTGTCCACCACCTTCGGGATAAAATGGTGTTAGGTTAAATACCAATTGATACATTTCACCTTCTTTCTTAGACGTAACTTTTCGGTATCTCGTAATTTTTACATTGGCACTTAAATGATCGTAACCAACAAATTCTTCCTCGTTATCTTCAACTAATATGGTCCAGTCATCTGTGGACATCTCACTCGCAGCACGAGAGCGGTTTTTCTGTTTTTGTAATTCTTCATTGAAGCCTTTTTCATCCAACTTCAAATTCTTTTCCGAAAGGATCAAAGCGGTTAAGTCGATAGGAAACCCGTAAGTGTCGTAAAGCTCAAAGGCTTTTTCGCCAGAAACGGTGTCTCCTTTTGTTTCTTCAACAATACCATTGAGCAACACCAGCCCTTGGTCCAAAGTTCTTAAAAAAGAGGTTTCTTCTTCTTTAATAACATTTTCAATCAGCTGCTTTTGAGCCTTTAATTCCGGGAATGCTTCTCCCATTTTTTTGCTCAACACATCAACCAATCGATATATAAAAGGCTCTTTCTTATCTAAAAAAGTAAATCCATAGCGCACCGCACGACGTAATATTCTACGTATCACATAACCAGCACCAGTATTACTTGGCAATTGTCCATCTGCTATTGAGAACGCCACAGCTCGTACGTGGTCTGATATCACACGTATCGCAATATCCACTTTTTCGTTTTTACCATACGTCTTGTCTGTAATGGTTTCTATTTCACGGATGATTGGTGTAAATACATCTGTATCATAATTGGATTGTACATCTTGAAGCACCATACAAAGACGCTCAAAGCCCATACCTGTATCAATGTGTTTATTTGGTAAATTTTCTAATGTACCGTTTGCTTTTCGATTGTACTGCATGAATACGAGATTCCAGATTTCCACAACTTGTGGATGATCCATATTCACCAAAGTCTTACCATCTACTTTAGCCTTTTCTTCAGCAGAACGAATATCTACATGGATTTCACTGCAAGGTCCACAAGGTCCTTGATCTCCCATTTCCCAAAAATTATCCTTTTTGTTGCCTTTTAAAATACGGTCTTCAGAAATATATTGTTTCCAGATGTTATAAGCTTCAGAATCCATTTCTAATTTATCTGAATCTTCACTTCCTTCAAAAACAGTGACGTACAATATACCTTTATCAATTCCGTAAACCTCGGTCAACAATTCCCAAGCCCAGGCAATAGCTTCCTTTTTAAAATAATCACCGAAACTCCAGTTACCTAACATTTCGAAAAGTGTATGATGGTAGGTGTCGTAGCCTACTTCTTCCAAATCGTTATGCTTTCCAGAAACACGTAAACATTTTTGTGAATCTGCAATACGATTGTTTTTCGGTTCAGCATTTCCTAAAAAATATTCTTTAAATGGTGCCATACCAGAGTTAACGAACATTAAGGTTGGGTCGTCCTTAAGAACCATAGGTGCAGATGGCACAACACTATGCTTTTTGTCTTCAAAGAATTTTAAAAATTTGGATCGTATATTTTGAGATTTCATATTAAAAGAAAGCCTTATCGTTGTTTAATTACCACATTTACAAAACTATTTTTATCTTTGGTCGTTATGCTAACTAAATAGTCTTGCTTTGTACGTCTATTAGCTGCAAAAATAGCATAAATTCAAATATGGCTAAGGTAAAATACTATTATGATTCCGAAACGCTTTCTTACCGCAAAATAAAGCGGAAAAAGCGTACCACATTTAAATACGCTCTTGTATTTGTGGTAGCTGCTGCGTTATTCGGATTTCTGTTTGTTTCCATAGCCGGATATTTTATTGAATCTCCAAAAGAAAGACAATTAGCTCGGGAATTGCAGAACATGGAACTACAGTACGAATTATTGAATAAACGTATGGATGATGCCATTGCAGCTTTGGAAAATGTAGAAGAACGTGACAATGCCATTTATAGATTATATTTTGAAGCCAACCCAATACCAGAGGAACAGCGACGTGCGGGATTTGGCGGCATCAACCGTTATAAAAAATACGAAGGGTTTGACAATTCGCAATTAATTACAGAGTCCAACAAACGATTGGATATTTTGGAAAAAGCTATTGTGGTACAGTCTAGATCGCTCGATGAAATTGCAAAATTAGCTGAGGATAAAGAAAAATTTTTGGAGGCTATACCTGCTATACAGCCTATAAATAATGTGGACTTAACACGTATGGCGTCTGGTTATGGCTATAGAACAGACCCATTTACTAAAGTTAGGAAATTCCATTTTGGTATGGATTTCACCGCACCTCGAGGCACACCTATTTACGCTACAGGAGACGGTGTGATAAAACGTGCAGATAATGCCTCTACGGGTTATGGTAACCACATTAGAATAGACCATGGGTTTGGCTATATTTCACTTTATGCACATCTTTACAAATATAATGTTAGAGTAAACCAACGTGTAAAACGCGGTGACCTTATTGGTTATGTAGGCAGTACAGGACGTTCTGAAGCTCCGCATTTGCATTACGAGATATTTAAGGATGGTGAACGCATCAACCCAATTAACTTCTATTATGGCAACCTATCTGCGGAAGAATACGATATACTTTTACAAAAGGCATCATTAGAAAATCAATCCCTCGATTAAGATGCACATAGATCTTCCAGAAAAACGATATTATAGCATTGGCGAAGTAGCTAAAGCCTTTAAGGTGAATGCTTCATTGATTCGCTTTTGGGAAAAGGAATTTGACGTTATTAAGCCAAAAAAAAATGCAAAAGGCAATCGCAAATTTACTCCAGAGGATATAAACAACCTAAAATTCATTTACCACTTAGTTAAAGAACGTGGATTTACACTGGAAGGTGCTAAAACACATCTAAAAGAAGAAAAGAAACAAGCATTGGAAACCTTTGAAATTATTGCAAAGCTTGAAGATATAAAAGCACAACTCATCAAAATTAAAACTCAACTTTAAAACCAATCAATATGAAAAAATGGATCATTCCTATAGTTCTTATCGTAGTTCTCGTTATTTGGGGAATGGGCGTTAATAATAAAGCCGTTAACTTAGAAGAAACAGTCACCCAATCTTGGGGAAATGTAGAAAGTAGCTATCAAAGAAGAAACGATCTTATTGGCAACTTAGTAAATACAGTGAAGGGAGCAGCTGATTTTGAGCGTGGAACATTGACCGACGTTATAGAAGCTAGGGCAAAGGCGTCCTCTACAACTATAGATGCTAATAATTTAACAGCGGAAAACATGGCCCAATTTCAAGAAGCACAGAGTGGCTTAAGTGGCGCTCTTTCAAGATTATTGGTAACCGTAGAGCGGTATCCAGATTTAAAAGCCAACCAAAATTTTCTTGAACTTCAAAGTCAACTAGAAGGTACTGAAAATCGTATTAATATTGCTCGTGATAGGTTTAATGAGGCTGTAAAGCCCTATAATACTTACGTTAGACAAATGCCGACTAAATTAGTGGCAGGTGCTTTAGGCTTTGATGAAAAGGCTTATTATGAAGCTGATGCTGGTAGTGAAAATGCTCCGGATGTTAACTTTGATTTCAACTAGAATAATATATGTCCAATATTGAAGATTTCCTAACCTCAGCGGAAGAAGCTGAAATTGTTGAAGCTATTCGTATTGCTGAAAAAAATACCTCGGGCGAAATTCGTGTTCACATTGAGCGCGATTGCGATATAGATGTATTTGAGCATGCAATGGAAATTTTTCATGTATTAAAAATGGACAATACAAAGCATCAAAATGGTGTGCTGATTTATGTTGCTGTTGATAAAAAATCCTTTGTAATTTATGGTGACAAGGGCATTAATGATGTTGTAGATGCTGACTTTTGGAACTCTACACGTGATAAAATTGCCAATCAGTTCAAACAAGGAAAATTTAAACAAGGTCTCATAGATGGCATTGCTGAAGCTGGTAAAGTACTTTCTTCGCACTTCCCATGGAATAAAGGTGATATTAATGAACTGGATAACACAATCTCAAAAAGTTAATGTTAACGTTGAAACCATTTATTTCTAGATTAATTTTTGTCTTTTTTTTAGGCATAGTTTCAATAGGCTATGCACAATATGATATTCCTCCAAAACCAGATTTCCAAACTAGCGTTTACGATTATATCGATTTATTATCCGCTTCAGAAAAGCAAAATTTAGAGGATAAGCTCGTTAGGTATTCAGACACTACTTCTACTCAGATTGTCGTTGCCATAATCAGTTCGACAGAAGGAGAATACATCAATTATTTGGGGACACAATGGGCAGAATCTTGGGGAATTGGCCAAGAAAAAGAGGACAACGGTATTTTTATTCTACTTGCTCGAGACGACAGAAAAATTGGCATCAATACTGGACAAGGTGTTGAGTATCTTTTAACCGACGCTATGAGCAGACGGATTATTGAGCGTGACATCATTCCCTATTTTAAAAATGGGGATTATTACGGAGGACTCAATCGTGGTACAGATGCCATTTTCGAAGTCATGACAGGAGCATACCAAGGCACTAGACAAAATGATTCAGGCGGATTTCCCGTTGGCGTATTTATCTTTTTGTTTTTCATATTTATAGTTTTCATCATAATTATTTCAAAAAGTAGAGGTGGTCGTAATGGCGGCAACAGAGGTAATGACCTAGACAGTCGAAGTATTTTGGAAGCTATTATCTTGAGCAATATGGGACGTGGAAACTACAGAGGAGGTTCGTCCTCTGGAGGTGGTATATTTGGCGGAGGCTCATCTTCTGGCGGAGGCTTTGGAGGTGGAGGCTTCGGTGGAGGTTTTGGTGGTGGAAGTTTTGGTGGTGGCGGAGCTTCTGGAGGATGGTAAATTATTGATTAGTCAAATAAACTCTATTATATCAAAAATTCAAGTTTAATAATCGCATTGGTGCTTTGTTTTTTTCTTGGCTGTAAAAGTCCTAAAAATAAAGCCACGACAGTCAGTTTTCAAAGTTTTGTTATAGATTCTTCAGATTTATTTTCTAAATCGCAACGCGACTCATTGACTTTAAAAATTTTGGATTATGAACGTCAGACTACCAATGAGATTGCAGTTCTTATTATAGATTCACTCTTGCAAGACCAAAGTATTCAAGTTTATAGCACGAATGTCGCCAATAAACTTGGTGTTGGAAAACTGGAAAAGGACAACGGGTTAATTATTACTATCTCAAAATACGATAGACAAATCGCAATTTCGACCGGATTAGGTACTGAAAAAACCATATCTGATTATGAATGCAAAGAAATTATCGAGTCAATAGTAGTGCCACACTTCCAAAAAAGAAAATATTACGAAGGAATAGACAGAGCAATTGATTCTTTAATCCTGCTATGGGATTAGCTTTTTTTTTCAAAAATCATCAGTCAAAAAAGATAACATCACCCCTACCAGTTTCACCTTTACTTCCCAGACTATTAAACTTGTAACTAAAACTAAGCATAAAATACTGTCTCAAGACGGTGCTCTGAGTATCCTCAATGTAGTCTTGAGTTGCTATTCTTCTTGCGTTAGTGTTTTGATTGAGTAAATCATAAACTTTTAGCGTTACAGTGCCCTTATCATTTAATACAGAATAGGCTAATGTAGAATTCCAGAACCAAGCCGATTTTTGGAATCCAGCAGCCACATTTGGGTTATAATTAAAAACGACATCGTTACGCCATTCTAACTTTTTAGGTAAAAAAGTTGCTGTTCGTATTCCTGCGTTATGGCTCGTAAATTCCCTATCATCAAAAGCATTTATATCAAATGCATTATTGGTAAAATTAAGCTCGTAATATGGTTTAAATTCCATGACTTTGTTCCACAGAAAATCAACCCCAAAACGAGGAGAAATAGTAGTCACCTTACTAGAGTATTTTACATCATTATTGAAATTGATATTATTAGAAAAGTTATATCTCGCCCTAAATTGTAGTTTTACGGTACGTACTGTGTCCAGTTTAATATCTTTTGAATAACTACCTGAAATGCCATAATTATAATTACCATCTACATTCTCATAAGTCGTGGTTCTTCTTAAGGTTTCTGGATCTACCGTTGTTTTGGATATGACTTGGTTATTGGTAACAGTTGCATTCAAGTTTGCATAAATTCCGGTACGCTTTTGCCAGTCGAAATTATAATAACCTGCAAATACGCTATGCCTGTCTGATGGTTCGAGGTTAGGGTTTCCAATAACAATTCGTAATGGATTTGACACATCTGTAAAAGCTTGCAATTGCCTCAATCCTGGAGGATTATTTCTTAATCGATAATTAGCATAAACGCTCTTTCCCTGACCAAATCTATAATTCAATCTTGCATCAGCCTGAAAATTTTTGAATTGTCGCTCTACATTAAATTGTGGTCTTAAAAGATCTTCATTTTTCAATGTTCTGATATTGTAACCAGCACCTATTCTTCCAGACCATTTATCGTCACGATAACTAATACCTATCTCAGGGATATTTCTTATATCTGTATATTTAAAATCCGTACTTAAATCAGTATTAAAATCCGAAAAATCCTGTGTATCATTATTAAAGTCGAACGTGCTCTGTCTATTATTGTCTTTATCTCGAGCATATTCGTATTGCATATCCATAAATAGCTTTTGAGCCAACAGAGGAAGTCGATATCTAATTTCGGTTGAAACACCATAACTATTGTTCTCTCCATCGGTAAACTGGTCGCGCATTATGGTTTCTGGATTATCTCCGAAGACCTCGGCCACTGAGTTAAGAAAATCCTCACTATCCTGCTGATTAATTTCCGTTTCTAACCTCATTCTTACAAATGCTCCCTTATCGCCAAAACGCTTTGTGGCTGAAATCTCATTGTTAAATCCTCTGACGTCACTTGTAACGTTTGAATTCACTTGAGAACGATTGGTTAAGGTTAAGTCTTCATCTAATGTTTCATCGCTACTATTAAAACGAGTTTGAGAATTTGAATAATTAAAAGAAGGCTCTATGTTGATTTGAAACGTGGTATCCGTCTCAATTTCAAACTCTAAATTAATAGAATGACTATCCGTATCGTTTATTGATACTGAGTTGGAATTTGTAAAAAAGCGCGAATCCGCTAAAATAGTTTCTCGTTCTGAAACGCTTTCATTTTCAGAACTGCTTGAGGAATAAAAATAATCTGCGGCGACCTCGGTATTTTTACCAATATCATCTGCATAGTTAACGCCAGCATTTTGGGACGTAGTTATACCTTGCCCACCTCCAAAAGAACGTCCTCCAACGGAAAAAGAACCATTACTATTAAATGAAATTCCACCTGCGTTTCCAAACATTTTTGAAATTTCACCAAAACTAAATCCAGGTGTGTTGATATTATTACCTCCCACTAACACACTCACACGTTGGTCGTTATCAAAAAAATTGATCATTCCAGCAAATTCATAACGCTCATTGGTACCAGCGCCCGCTGAGACACGACCGAATATGCCTTTGTTATTCTCTTCTTTAATGGTAAGATTTATGGTTTTATTTTCTTCATCGCCAGATTCTCCGGTAAACGCTTCTGCCTTGGTCTTGGTGTCAACAACTTGGATTTTTTCAATAATATCTTTGGTAAGATTTTTAGTGGTTATGGTAGGATCGTTGCCAAAAAAAGGTTTGCCGTTGACCAAAATTTTATTCACCGGTTTTCCGTTAACAGTAATATTTCCTTCCTCATCAACCTCTACGCCAGGCAATTGCTTGAGTAGATCTTCCACATTCGCATCCTTTTTTGTTTTGAAAGATTTTACATTGAATTCTAAGGTATCCTTTTTAATCGTTATGGGTGCGGTAGATTTTACCAATACTTCTCCTAGCATATTATCGTCAATAGCCATATTAATGGTACCTAAATCTATAATTTCTTTATCTATTTGTATGTTTTTGAAATAGGTTTTATAACCCACATATGAGACGTAGAAATTAAGATCATTGTCATATGTAGTGTTTTCCAAATTGAATTTCCCCTCTTTATCAGAAATTGTGTAGGTAACCACACTACTGTCCTTTACACGCTCTAAGTAAATTGTAGCAGATTCTAATGGAAGTTTTGAATCTGCCCCTATTAATGTGCCTGAAATCTCAAATTTTTTTTCTTGTGAATAAGATTGAAATGCAAAAAGTAATGCAAAAACTAAAAATAGTCTCTTCATAGTTGATTGATTGATGAATAGCTAGTTACGACAACGCAAGTAAAAAGAAAATCGTATGAATTTTCTTAAAAGAAATATAAAGTTTACTTTTTACGCATATAAACACTTACTGGAACACCAGAAAAATCAAATCTATCTCGTAATTGATTCTCTAAAAAACGCTTATAAGGCTCTTTTACATACTGAGGTAAATTACAAAAGAAGGCAAACTGAGGTTGCGGTGTTGGCAGTTGCATAATGTATTTAATTTTTACAAACTTGCCCTTGTAAGCTGGTGGTGGTTGGTGTTCTATAACCGGAAGTAATGTATCGTTAAGCACACTTGTTTTGATACGCTTGGTTCTATTTTTATAAACATCTACTGCAGTTTCAATAGCTTTGAAAATACGTTGTTTATTCAATACCGAAATAAACACAATTGGTACATCTGTAAATGGTGCTATCTCTTGTCTAATATGTTTTTCAAATTCCTTAGCAGTTTTGGTTTCCTTCTCGACCAAATCCCATTTATTTACCAAAATTACGATACCCTTTCTGTTGCGTTCAGCAAGCCAAAAAATGTTCTGTACCTGTCCATCAAAACCACGAGTGGCATCTAATACTAATAAGCAAACGTCGCAATGTTCAATGGCTCTCACACTACGCATTACAGAATAAAATTCTAAATCTTCTTTTACCTTCGCTTTTCTTCTGATGCCAGCGGTATCGACAAGATTAAATTCAAAACCAAAACGATTGTACTTCGTGTCTATAGAATCTCTGGTCGTTCCAGCAATGTCAGTAACAATGTACCTTTCTTCACCAATTAAGGCGTTTATGAATGAAGATTTACCTGCATTAGGTCTTCCAACCACTGCAAACCTCGGTAATTCTTCCTCATCAACCTCCTCCTTTTCTGGTAAAGCCTCAACTACTGCATCCAATAGGTCACCCGTTCCGCTACCATTTATACTAGCTATTGTGAAATATTCTCCTAAGCCAAGTGCATAAAATTCTACAGCGTCTGCTGCGCGTTTGTTGTTATCTACTTTGTTTACGACAAGAAAAACAGGTTTATTGACTTTTCTTAATAAATTTGCGACATCTTCGTCCATACCTGTTACACCAGTTTCTACATCTACCATAAAAATAATGGCATCTGCTTCATCGATGGCAAGTTCAACTTGTTTGTCAATTTCTGCCTCAAAAACATCGTCACTTCCTACGACATAACCTCCAGTGTCAATAACGGAAAATTCGCGACCGTTCCAGTCGGTTTTGCCATAGTGTCTATCTCTTGTTACGCCACTTACGGCATCAACAATTGCTTCGCGCCTTTGAATCAAGCGATTAAAAAAGGTCGATTTTCCAACATTTGGTCTTCCTACAACAGCAACAATATTTCCCATAATATTTTATTTAATCTGCATTACATATCCTGTAAGCGATTGCAAAGGTAGCTTTTAATTTATGATTTTCGTTTCACGATCTGTGATTTGTGCTTGACTCAACCTTAAAATAATAAAGTTTACTAAATTTAGAAAAGAGTACCTATAACCGCCTATTTGTTATTGTAACCAAAACGTCTTAACTGTTTTTGGTTGCTTCTCCAGTTTTTATTCACTTTAACATATAGTTCTAAATGCACTTGCTTGCCAAAGAATTTTTCTAAATCCTTTCTGGCTTCTATGCCAACGCGTTTTAATGCGGAACCCTTGTGACCGATCAGAATGCCCTTTTGCGTTTCGCGCTCTACCATAATTACTGAGCGCATTCTGATAATATCGTCTTCCTCAAAAAATTCTTCTGTATCGACTTCTACCGCATAAGGAATTTCCTTTTTATAGTGCATTAATATTTTTTCGCGGATTGCTTCATTGACAAAGAACCGTTCTGGTTTATCTGTTAATTGGTCTTTTGGGTAAAATGGAGGAGATTCGGGAAGTAATTCTATAATTCTATTAAAAACATTCTGAACATTAAATCCTTCAGTTGCTGAGATTGGGAAAAACTCGGCATTTGGCACTTTATTTTGCCATAGCTCTGACTGTTCTTCCATTTGTTCTTGATTGGATTTATCGATTTTATTCAACAATAACAGAACAGGAATTTTTGAATTGGTAATTTTTTTAAAAAACGCCTCATCCTTCAATTCTTTCTCTCCTATTTCTACCATATAAATCAACACATCGGCATCTTCAAAGGCAGACTTTACAAAATCCATCATTGATTCCTGCAATTGGTATGCTGGTTTTATAATACCAGGTGTATCACTTAATATTACCTGAAAATCATCACCGTTTACAATACCCAAAATACGATGTCTAGTTGTCTGGGCTTTAGAAGTGATAATAGATAATTTTTCACCAATAAAGGCATTCATTAAAGTGGATTTACCCACGTTGGGATTACCAATAATATTTACAAAACCTGCTTTGTGCATATAGAAAGAATTTAATACAAAGGTAGTACTAAAATGATGACATTATTAAACTCTTCCATTTTCTAAAAAACAAATCTAATTTATGAGAACTACCAAGTATATAAAAAATCGCAGTCTTAACTTTTATTTTTGTCTCATGCAGTTAAGAATCCAACACTAACAATAACAATAACAACTTAGCTAACTTTACATCACAGCTATGTGCTAACGTTATTGGACCCACAGCTGCATACTACGTGTAAAAACACATCTAACTCTAACACTGACGCCCAAGACGCAGAGGTAGATGTAAAAGACAGTACTAAAAACTTTGATTAAGGTATAAATCTTGACATGACAGATATAGCATTTTGTACAAGGTGTTGCCATGTTAATTTCAAGCTTTAAAATCCGTAATGTCTTTCTATGTGTAGTTGGATGAACAAAAAATGTTTTATCAGAATAAATAATGAATTAGTCGGAGATGATTTGATAACTTGTTGGTTTCTATTATATTTAGAAACACAATGCAAAAGAAAGAAATCATCCTCACTGCAAAAGAGAGCTTTGTTGAAGCCATAAAGAATAACAATACGGAGGTATTGAGAAATCTGTATATTTCAAATTACCCAAAAATAGAACTGTTGGTTTTAAAAAACAGTGGGTCTAAGGATGAAGCAAAAGATATATACCAAGAAGCCTTCTTGGCCGTCTGGCAAAACATAAAACAGAATAAATTTATACCACAAACGGAATCTTCCATAAATGGTTATCTATATACAATAGCAAAAAACAAATGGTTAGACGTGTTGCGTTCGCAAGGTTATAAAAAGACAATCGTGGCCTCACATCTGCATCATTTTGAAATAAAAGATGAAGAAAATAATGATATTGATGATGACATTTTAAAAGACAAACGATTAGAAGATGTAATGCAAGCCTTTAAAAGTTTAGGCGAAGCATGTAAAAGCTTACTGCGTAAGTTTTATTTTGAAAAGAAGTCCATGAATCTCATCGCACAAGAACTGTCTTTGGATTCTGCCTCAACCCGGAATAAAAAATACAGGTGTATGCAAAAATTAAGAGAAATTGCCCTGAATAAAGATTAATAGAAATGAAACCTAATAACATTACACAGCAAGAATTTGAAATCATTGATGCTTATCTCAAAGGTCAGCTATCCGAAGATGAAACGGCTAAATTTGAGTATAGACTCGAGACTGACGAAGATTTTAAAAATAAGGTAGCAGACATAAAAACTATTCTTACAGGTATAGAGACACAAGAGATGAAAGACCAGCTTGATGTATTCCATAACGAGATCGACAAGCAAAAAATCTCTACCAAGTCTGAAACCAATGTACGCCATATCGATTGGAAAAAGCTTGCCATAGCAGCCATGTTTATTATTGGAGCAGTGAGTATTTGGCAATTTAGAGTGGATCCAAATGAGCGTCTTTATGCAGAATATTTTTCTCCAGATCCTGGTCTGCCAACTACAATGAGCAGTAATGATAATTATGAGTTTTATGAGGCTATGGTGGATTATAAGCAAGGAAATTTTGAAACAGCTATAAAGAAATGGGAGACCTTGCAGAATGCCAAACCAAAAAATGATACGCTAAATTACTTTCTTGGTGTGGCTCATTTGGCGAATAACAATGAGAACGAAGCAGTCTTATTTTTGGAAGATGCGACTCTAAACAAGGAGTTTGCACTAGTTAATGATGCTTATTTATATTTAGGACTAGCCTATTTAAAAAATGGAAACGTTAATAAAGCAAAAGCAAATTTTAAGCTGTCTAATACAGAAAAAAGTAAAGCCCTACTTTCTATTCTAAACAATTAAAACTTGTTATAAATTATTGATTATGAGAAGATTTTATAATTTTAAAAAAGTTATTTTATTTCTTTTTATAATAAGTTATCAATTTTCAGTTTGTCAAAAAAATAATGAATATTCAATAAAAAATATCGAAAATTTAATTGATGCTGATTCTTTAGAAAAGGCTGAAATAGAATTGAAATTACAAGAAAAATTTTATCTCAATAACAAGCAGTACGATTCACTCTCTAATCTCACCTATTTTTTTGGAAGAATTGCTAAACTTAAAGGGGATTCTGATTTTATTAAAAAAAGTGAGTCTGCGTTAGAACGCTTAAGAAAAATTACCCAAAATCCAGAGGCGCTTTATAACGCTTATTCGGATATGGCCACTCTCACTGTAGAAAACCAACTCTACCAAGAATCTTATAATTATAATAAACTAGGATTAGAAGTTGCAAAAAAAACAACGGAAGATAGATTGAATAAAATGGCCAAACGAACTTATGGGTTAGCGAGTACTTCTTATTTTATGCGAAAATTTGATTTGGTAAAAAAGCATGGTATCGAAACTTTTAATATTAACGAACGAAATCCAAAAGCAACGGCAACAAATATTTATAATGCAGGCAATATTGTCGGTTTAATGATGCAAAATGAGAACAAATTGGATAGTGCGCTCTATTACTTTGATAAGGGAGTTAAGGCATTAGGAAAATCAGGAGTTACATTGAGCGAACGCTATTACTATCCAGCAGTACTGAATGGAAATATTGCCATAATTTATATGAATCAGGGCAAATTTCAAAAGTCACTAAAAAATCAGCAGGATGCCATACAAAAATATAAGGTTTTTATTGACTCGTCTTCAAATCATCCAGGCATAGACAACATTAGGTATAATTATTTGGCCACCATAAATGATATGGGAAGTAATTACGTAAAATTAGGTCAAATAGAACGTGCCATTCAACTCTTTGAATTTAATTATAATAAAGCCCAAGAATACTTCCCGAAAAACAGCATTCAACAAGTCATATTTACAAATCAGTTAGCGCAAGGTAAATGGGTAGCTCATGATAATGAAGAAGCTCTTAAACTGATTGATGAATCTAATGAAAAATTCCAGAATTTATCTAGTAATTATGCAGGTTATATGACTTATGGCATAGGAACCAAAGCCAATATTCTTGAGAATTTTGGTCGCACCGAAGAGGCCTACAAAGCTTATAAAACTTGTGATAGTTTATATAACATTGTGAGCCCTGGTAAATACAATTTTGATAGGCTCACAAAACTTAGGGAAGCCGCTGCTTTCTACTCTAGAAATAATTTTGCACCAGAGGCAAATAACGCAGCAAACCGTTTACTAGATGTTGTAAAGGCAACAGAAACTGGTGAAAAACTTGAAACCATAAAAGCATATAATCTTTTAGCCGAAATAAAACTTAATCTAAAAGAATATGATGAGAGTATTAATTGGGCTAACAAAAGCTTAGATGCCATAGAAAGAAACAGAGCCACAACCAACATGGATTCAATCTTTTGGCATGAATTAAAAATAGCGGCTAATTTTAATAAAAGCAGAGCTAATTATAACTTGATTGACACTACAGATGTGGAGGCTGTGTCCTCAATTTTTAAAGCTCTTAAAAAGTCTATAGACGAGCTCAACAATAATGCCTCAAAATACACTTCTGATATTGACAGAAATGACTATATATTTAAAACCTCATCTTTATTGGATTTCTCAATGCAAATTGCACTGCAATTATATAGTCTTACTAACAAAAAAGAATATTTGGATCATCTCATTTCTATGCACGAGTCCAGAATTTACAATCGTATTCGTTCTAAAATAGGTGTAAGGGAAAATATCCAATTTTATAAGTTACCAGAATCAATATTAAAACGTGAGAAACAGTTGAAAGACAGCTTAGCATTGCTTCGACTGGAAACCGATTTTAAAACTAATACAACTCAATATTTTACTTCAAAAAATAAAGAATGGGTCGATTTTCTAGAAGATTTAAAACTTAACTATCCTAAATATTACAAATTAAGGTATGAAACATTGAAGCAATCATTGGGAAACATCCAATCAAACGTACCTGAAGACACGACTATAATAAGGTATTTTTTTATTGGTGAAGAGTTATACGTATTTCTATTAGATTCTAATTCCAGCTCATTGCACAAGTTAGATGGAGCTGATCTTGGAATCACAATAAACTCATTAACAGACAATTTGTTAAAGGAAGAAAAAAACAGCAAATCACTATTTAAGCTTTACAATCAAATCTGGAAACCCTTTGAAAATAAGATTGTCACGAATAAAGTAGTCATTATTCCAGATCATGAATTATTTAACTTAAGCTTTGAGACCTTAACCGTTAGACAGACAAATTCTCTTAAAGATCTTGCCAATTCTATGTTACTTTCGAAGTATATCATTTCATACAACTACAGTCTATATCTGTTAGACAAGGATAAAAAGACCATACACTATGACAACGATTTTATAGCGTTTGCACCTGAGTTTAATAATGAGATGAAAGAAAATTACAGTGTTGCAATTACAGACTCACTTAGCGTAGATAGAACCTACATGCAATTATTACCACAACCTTTTGCTGCAAATCTTGCAAAAGAATATACCAAACTCTTTAATGGAACATCATTTCTGAATGAAAATGCATCCAAAAAAATCTTTACAGAGCGGGCAAAAGAACATAAAATTATTCATATTGGCACGCATGCAGAATCTAATAATGTATCACCAGAACTATCACGTCTTATCTTTGCAAAAAATATTTCGGATGATGATAATTCGCTCTATACTTATGAAATATATAACGAAAACTTATCATCAAATTTAGCCATTTTGACCGCTTGCGAAACAGGCAAACCAACTTATAAACCTGGGGAGGGGATGATTTCACTTGCGCATGCTTTTAACTACGCTGGCAGTGAGAGTATATTGACTAGCCTTTGGAAGATAGACGAGCAAACCAGTGCTAAAATTATTGAGATGTTCTACAACCATCTGAAAAAAGGTTTACGTAAAGATGAAGCGCTACAAAAAGCAAAGTTAGAATATCTATCGAGTGCCGAGGGTAGAACCTTATCACCACAATATTGGGCTGGACTGGTTTTAATCGGAGACACTTCGCCTATTCAATTTACTCAATCATCACCAATTTGGCCTTGGATTTTAGGCGTACTATTTCTCCTTGCTATTATTTATATAGTTGTAAAAAGATTTAAAAATCATGCCATAACAAAATAAGATACTAATCTTTTCAGATATCTTATTATACCAAAAAAAGTTCTCGGTAAGACAACCCTTCTTGCGTGAAATCTATCTTAATAATTCCCTAATATAATCACTATGAATTTATTAATTTATCGAGATAATTTTAAAATGTGAGCATTAATTTCAAACAAACTTAGTATTCCTTATGGAAAATTTAACCTATTTGAAGACTACAGATTTAATTAAATTTTCATTTTTTTTATTATCCAGAACTATTAATTTATATTGATAATTTAGCATTAATCATTTTACCTATTACATAAAAGGATTGCAGTTCATTATTTGATTTGAAAAGAGAAATATCTTTTTGCTTTTCATTGTACTGATACAGAAACTCAAAAACAATTCTTCTCAGCTTATCAAAGTTTTTTGTCTCATAATCTATTTTAGTTAAACTCAGATCATCAAAACTAAAACTTGATTCTAATATTTCTATTTTAGTAGTTACTAAAGGAAGTTTTGCCTTGCGCTTTTGTTCTTTATATCTATGGTAAGAACTTATTATCCCTCTCTCTCTAACAAATTGTTTTAATCTTTTTATAATTGTGAATTTTTGCATCGTGATCAAAGCTTTTAAAGAGCATGTATTGTAAAACACCTCATAATCGTAATCGTAAATCACGTTACACCAGCGTCTTTTCCAATAAAAATCACCTTTAGAAAAGACAAGGCAAGCTTTATTATTTTTTATACACCAATCAATCTGCATCATTAAATCAGTATATCCTGTATTAAATTTTGAATACGCAATATCATAAGTGCGCAAATACTGATAAACCGTATCTGCTAAATAATAATTTAAACAAATATCTATTGGTTTTTTACCATTGTAAATGACATAAAACGATGCCTTTTTCTCCAAAATCATTTTATGTAAAATTTCATTATACTCAGCCTTATAATTTAGATGAGCATTTTTTAATATACCTTTTTCAACAGATCTAATCTCTAAAAGTTTATAAAATTCCTCAAATATAAAATCATACTCAGTTTTGGTCATTTCACCATAGTACATTTTGTAACTGATATCAAAACAATACTCTAATTTCCGTTGTTCTCTCCGTAATTTATAAATGCTTGATTTGCCAAAGCGTTGTTTTAAATAATCTGATAAATCTTCTATACCCTCAAAATTCATAAGAAATCCAGGATACTGTTTTAATAGCAACGATTTAATATTTTTCGGTTTTTCTAAACGCTGAATATTAAGATACCTTGGCAAATCTTCAATAACCATAAAGTCGGCATCAATAGTGGTTTGATCTAGATTTTTAAAAATAGTTTGATTGCCATAGGCATTTGAGATGTCCGTATAGTAGTATGGAATTTTATTCTTAGTGAATAATTCTGAAACAAAATTCAGCGTTTCTTTTTTCACATCCTTTAAGTTGGCTAATTATTTTTATCCTTTTTCTCTATATAATCTGCAATTGTTTTAGCTATAACACTTCTTCCATGATTATTCCAATGCCAATCGTAAATGAGTGTTGTAGATTTTTTGGACTGTTTAAAATCATTAGCATAATCGATATAGGTAATGCCGCTTTCGCCTAAATAATTCAGTAACATTTTACTAGTTTTTCTTGAATCGAGCATTAATGCAGTTTTGTTTTTATCAAAACCATATAGGTTGATTGCTCTTTTGAAATTGGCTAGGCGTTGCAAATCTATTTGTTTCTGCGCTTCATCATCCTCCTTCTCTATCTCATTGGTTTGGTATCCTTTAGGCTTGGTTTCTTCAAATGCCTTTCCAGTTATCATTCTTTTTAGAGGTTCTAAAACACCAATTTTAGACCCATAAGCCAAAATCTTGATGTTATCACGAATTTTAAATGGTGTTGATTTCAACATTTTAATACGATCATAATTGGGTTCGTACTCGCCGCGCTCCAAATGCACATCATAATTAAAGTATATAATGATCTCATCAATAAGATCAAAATCTTCTTTGTAGGCTTGAATGAGGTACAAATGGCTAGCAAAATCAGAACCATCATAACCATATTCATAAACTTCTGTATTTGGCAACAATGCTTCTGTCTTTTTACCAATGGAATCATCAAAATCTTGGTGAAACCCTTGAATAAAAGAATCTCCAATAATCGCCACTTCAAATTTATCTGCTGTTGGCAAAAACTCACGATGTGAGTTGTAACCCGCTTCATTAATACTAAAGCGAGAATAATTTTGGTTCCTGTTACCGGTTACAGCATAACCCTTATGCCCTGGCACCCTTTTTTCGACACCATACTCATCAATAAACCGTGGTGGATCTTCTGTATATAGATGAAACAGTCTGACTATCACCTCCACAATTAAGAGAATGAGTACTATATATAAAACTGTTTTTAAAATAAACTTTTTCATACCATTTAGAATTGGAAATAAATGAATGATCTATTAACTCCATCATCATAGAATAATAATATACTAATGATAACCAGTGCATACAAGAACAATCTTACCGCTGCATATTTAAATTTAAACGGACTTCGTTCATCTTTTCGAATGAGATACTCGTAAAGAGTGAAAATTCCCAAAAGCACATAAAAATCCAACATTCTATAACCCATTGGATGCACATATGCTTCATAAGCAAAATTAGTGGTAATTTGATTGATGTAATTAAATGCATCGCTAATAGATGGCGACCTAAAAAATATTCTTGAGAAAGTAACCAAAATGAACGTTAAGAGTACTTGACCTATTTCTTTTATTGACGGCAGCCAACTATTTTCGGCAATTACGTTATCTGCATACAATCTGTTTCTTCCCATTAAAAATATAGGAATGTATAGCAAAGCATGTATAGCTCCCCAGAATACAAAAGTCCAATTGGCACCGTGCCACAAACCACTGACCAGAAATATTACTGCAATGTTTCGCACCGATTTGAGCTTGCTAACTCGCGAACCTCCCATTGGGATGTATAAGTAATGTCTAAACCAAGTTGAAAGCGATATATGCCAGCGCTGCCAATATTCAGCAACGTTTCTTGAGAAATTTGGAAACTTAAAGTTAGACATTAACTCAATACCAAATAATTTGGCCGTACCAATAGCAATGTCCGTATAACCACTAAAGTCACCATAAACCTGAAAACTAAACAAAACAACACCCAAAATTAATGTTGAAGCTGGATAAGTTCCATAATTAGCAAAAATATCATCCACAATTGGTGCCAGTGAATCTGCAATCACCAGTTTTTTAAAAAAGCCCCAAAGAATCAATTTTAATCCGCTTGTAGCTTGTTCATATTTAAAGGTTCTCGTATTGGTAATTTGGCTCAATAAGTTGGATGCTCGCTCAATTGGTCCAGCAACCAATTGCGGAAAGAAGGCAACAAATGCAGCAAATGAAACCACATCTTTAGTAGGTTTTAATTTTTTGTAATATATATCGAAAGAATATGACATGGTTTGAAACGTATAGAACGATATACCTACAGGGAGTATAATTCTAAGTGTCCAAGTGCTCTTCATTTCGTAACCAAAGGCAGAGAACATATCTACAAAAGAATCGATAAAGAAATTATAGTATTTAAAGAAACCAAGCAAACCAACATTACAAGCTACACTTAGCCACAGCCAATATTTGGCTTTCTTTTTCTCGTCTAAATTTTTAAAGATTTGCTGACCCACATAAAAGTCTAACAGCGTACTAAATATAATTAGAAACAGGAATCTCCAATCCCACCAGCCATAAAAAATATAACTGGCAATAATAACGAGCAGATTCTGGTACTTTAAATTTTTCTTAAAAACAAACCAATAAAGCATATATACTATTGGCAGAAAAATTAAATATTGTAGCGAGTTAAATAACACGTTTTGGTAGTATTAGGTTATGTTAGTTTAGTTAGTTTCTATGGTAGCAATTATTGACTTTTTTTCACCTTCAATCAAAAATTTATGATTGTCTGTATCAAATTGAAAGAGCTTTATTGCTCCATATTGTTCTTCGTATAAGTAAAGGAATTCAAAAATGAGTAATTTATAACTTTTATCTTCGGCATTTTCAAAATCTATAATTGTCTTTTTATCCTCAACAATAGAATTATTTATTTCTTCAAAATTATAGCTAACTTTTGACATTATGGTATTCGGCTTATTATTAAGCCTATAAGTGAGTTTGTGCAGTTTTTCATTAATGTTCTTTTCCCGTAGTGTTTGTTTAGCATCGTAAAAACGCTTTATTGCAGCTGCTGTAATTTTTGATTTGAGAGATTTTGTATTGTAATATATGTGGTATTCAAAATCGTATTGTTGAGTGCACCACCTGGTCTTATAGTCAAAATAACCTTTGGAAAAATCAAGGATTTTAATCTTATTTTCAATGCACCACTCAATTAGCTTCATTATTGTAACTGAGCCCAGATGGAATTTAAAATAATCAATATCAAAAACTGTAATAGCGTCAAAAAGAATTTCCTCCGAGAGATAACAAAGAGTTACACCTATAATTGTAGAACCATCGTATATGACAAATAGGGAGGCCTTTTTCTCAAGAATCATTGGATAAGCCACCTCTTTGTAAAATTCCCATTCTTGATTTTCTAAATTGTTATTGGTAATTTTTTTGTCTTCAAAGCGCTTTTCCAAAAGTGTCTTAAACGCCTTGAAAACTGACTCAAATTCAGCTTCTGAAATTTGTCCTAAAAACATTTTGTAAGAAATATCAAAAGAAGATTCCAAACGTCTTTTGTACTTATTATTCTTATTTCTACTGTTTTTACTAAAATGCGAAAGCATATAATCGTTAAGGCTTTCAAATTTTGAAGTTTCGATTAAAAAACCTGGATATTGTTTGGATTTATAACATTTTAATTCCCCTTGATTGTCTGAGGTCTGAATATTGAAGTATGTTGGAACATCAAAAATCAATAATGTATTATTAGAAATATCCTTTTGATTTTCAGCATTTAATGTATAATTAATGCCTTTTGTGTGTGTGGATCCCACATTAAAAAGCGCAGGAAATTTTGGGTGATCAATAAAATCTAAGCCAGACAAGCACTTAAAATTTTGTACGGATTTACCATGCCTATTAAAATGCTTAAGCCATATAGATTTGAAAGTTGCAGACAAAAACGGGATATTACCAATCACAACAACGAAATTACTTAGTTAGTAATCTTCTGTAAGATGGAAAAAAATCTTTATTATAATCCTCATCTTCCATATGCATCTCATCTAGTTTTTTCACTAAGTCTGCATATACCTCCTCATCTGCAATGTACTTCCACAATAGAAAAGGTCTGAAATTTTTGGAAAAACTCGCTTTAAAGGCATAAAGGGAATCTTGCTTATTAGATCTTCCTCCTCCAAGATTAAAAACTTTATAACCTTCTTCTTTAGCTCTAACACGCATGTTATCAATAAGATATTTGACCGGACTTAAATTATACTTGTCCCCACCTAAACCCGATAAATGATACTGAACAATTTCCCCTGTTTTAATAAATAATCCACCGGCTATAACTTCTTGAGTTTCGTTGTATACACATAGTAGCAAATCTGTTTCAAAATCACTACTATCCATTAATTCGTAAAAATAACGCTCTTCAAAAAAATAACTTTCGTTGGCATTAACTCTACGCATATTATCATAATAGAGTTCTTTAAAAATTTCAATATGCTCTTTAGTATGTCCCTTAATAACAGAACACAACGATTGAGCTTTATTAACATAAGTCTTTAACCTTCTACTATAATACGACCGTTGTACTTCTAAAGATTCGGTAAGGTCTATATAAATAACATTTCCTGGATTAACAATTCTGCCTACATTAGATAAAATATTCTCTTGATGTTTTAAATATGGGTGTAGCCGTGAGAATACCGACACAATTTTGTTCTTTTTAAAACAATTGTCCAGTTCATGTTTAAAATTAACATGATCAAAATCCGAATTATCTGTTAAGCTTAACACACCAGAATAACCATATACAGAAGTCGCATCCTTGTACTCGGTATTCTCGATATCTCTTATTAATAAAGGAAGTAATATGGCAGATTTATCGTCTTCATATTTTATCAATACTGGATTTTCGTTATCTTTTTTAGATAAGTCGTGATAATGGTACGTATGGTAAAAATCGGAATGATTTGCTTGCTGAATAGCGGCATTCCATTCACGTTCCTCAGTAATTATCTTTATCATTTGCTATTAAAATCAGTATTGTACTGGGGTAAAATTACTTAAATTTTACGTATGAATACAAATGTATTCGTCCAATGACCAATGTGCTATGATGAAACTTATTTTAAATCAAAAATAACAAATAGATTTAGATAAAAGTTGTGAAAACTACATCTAATTAATATCTAAATCCAAATGATTTACATAACACATTATGACAAAAAGTAAAGACGTAATTTAAATTTAAACCTTACAAACTGATTGATTTTTTTTATTAACAACCATACATAGAAAATACTTGAGTTCCTCACCCTCGACAGCAGGGAAAAGGTCTATCACAATCGTCCTTCTCATTGTCTGTCCTATATACTTCTAACAGGAAATTAAATCTTGTTTAGACAACTCTTCATAAAATTTATTTATTTTGAACACTGCTTAAATAATTCTGACTTCAAAGTATGCCCTTAAATTTTGTTTTTTAAGTTTAAGTTATCGTATTTTTTATTTTTATATCAAATGGATGGATTGCAAATGGTTTAATTTTACCCACACATGCAAACATTCATTGTTATAGTACTCGTTAGTACTTTGAACTTTATGTTTATCAAAGTTTTATCTATTTAAATTTCTTCTAATGGACTCTTATTTTATCATTTTGTTAATCATAGGAATTACTTCAATTTTTGCGAGCTTCCTCCCTATCTTATTAAAACAATTTAAAATAAGTTTCACAATACCATTATTACTTTTTGGTGCTATTCTTTATTACCTAAACGCACCACTACCTTGGCCAGACCCATTATGGGACGTGGATTTGACTTTACGGTTTTCTGAATTGGTGGTTATTATAAGCCTTATGGTGGCAGGGTTAAAAATAGGACTGAATTATTCTTGGAAAGAATGGCTTCATCCATTGCGGCTGTTAGGTTTTACAATGCCCTTATTTATGGGAGTGATTTTTTGCATCTCTTATTTTCTCCTAAATTTTGAAGGGCACGTATCTTTATTATTAGCTGCAGTTTTAGCACCAACAGACCCTGCTTTGGCTTCAGAAATACAATTGAACAAGAAACAATCCCCTTCTGAGAAAAATACTGGTGTCCAATACAATTTAACAGCAGAAGCTGGACTTAACGATGGTTTAGCTTTTCCGTTTGTGTTTCTGGCTATATTATGGTCCAAAAGCGGCTCGTTAGCTTATGAAGAATGGACTGAATGGCTAAGATTTTACGTGTTGTACAAAGTCGTGGTTGGTATTTTAGTAGGAGCTTTAATTGGATACGGTTATAGCTATATTACTCAAAAACTCTCAGAAAAAACAGAGCGTAAAATCCATCAGGCATTTGTAGCCCTATCTCTTACTTTAATCGCTTATGGCGGTGCAGAATTAATTAATTCCTATGGATTTCTAAGTGTGTTTTTTGCTGGCTTATTCGCAAACTTTCATAAACACAAATATGATAATAAGCATATTAGCGATCCTAATCTATCTTTTATAACCAACGTTGAAAAATTTCTAATTGTTTTTTGGATGATATTTTTTGGCGGATCTGTTATGGCAGGAGTTTTGGAGTTTAACTCCCTAGCCACAATCATTTTTAGTGTTTGTTTAGTTATTGTCGCTAGGCCTATTTTAGGTTATTTAAGTTTATTTAAAACGAATTTAAGCCAAAAAAAGAAATTGGCAATTTCATTTTTTGGCATTCGAGGTATTGGTTCTGTGTTTTACTTGTCATTTGCTGTAAAACATGGAGATTTTGATAATCTCAATCAGGTTTATTCTATTGTCGCTTTAGTAATATTAGTGTCAATTCTATTACATGGTATTTCTGCTAGAAGATTTTTATCTAAAGTTGAAGATTGAGATAAAATACCAAATCAATATAATTTCACCTGAAAATAAAAAAGTCATAACGATTAAGTTATGATTTCTAATTTAGTAGCGAGGACTGGACTTACTTCGACTGCCCTCAGCATAAACTTCTCTTTTGGCAGTCACCTCATTAATGAAAAAAAGTCACAACATTTAAGTTATGACTTTCGCCTTTGTAGCGAGGACTGGACTCGAACCAGTGACCTTCGGGTTATGAGCCCGACGAGCTACCTACTGCTCTACCTCGCGATATAATACTAATTTCACTTGGTCCCTGACCTTCGGATTATGAGCCCGACGAACTTAATATGCCCCACTTTATTTAAGTGGACTGCAAAGATAATACTTTTTTACAACTACAGAAACAATTTAAAAAAATAACGCTCAAATAAATTTGAGCGCCATCAACTAATAATTAAAACTAAATATATAATGTTTTTAATCCTCGTCTTCTGTGTCCAAAGTTGCCAAAGCCCCTTTTAAATTTGTTTCATCTAAATCAAAATCCACGATATTAGGCAATTTGTCTTTGAGTATAGCATAATTACCCTTAAAGCCATTATTGCTCAATAATAAAGTTTTAAGATTGGTTAGCTGTGCTAGCTCGTTAGGTAAATTCCCATAAAAAGCATTGTTAGACAAAACTAATTCTTCTAATTGGGTTAATTTACCAATCGAGGATGGTATAGTACCCAATAAATTATTATCAAAAACACTCAACACTTTAAGATTGGTCAAATTGGCAATAGTTGACGGCAATTTTCCCATAAGCAAATTACTGCTCAGTAATATAGTTGATAGATTCTTACACTCACCTATTGAATCTGGGATCTCACCAGCAAGGTTATTGTTATATATTTCTAAAGATTTTAAACTGGTAAGCTTACCAATATTTTCAGGAATTTTTCCCTCTAACCTATTAGAAAAAAGAATTAAATTTTCTAGACTCGATACATCAGTAAGGGCGTTTGGTATTTGACCCCTAATTTTATTGAAAGATAAATCCAAAGTTTTAAGCGCACTTAAATTTGAAATTGATTCAGGAAGTTCGCCATCCATATTATTAAAACTTAGCTTAATGGCGATTACATCATCATTTTCAATAGTTATTCCTTTCCATGATGCAACTGGTGCGTCTAAATCCCAAGAGGTATTCCATGATTCACCATTAGTTGCATTATATAAATCAACTAAAGCGTTTTTTTGGATATCGGAAACTTGTGAAAATGCAAATGCAGAAAAAAGCACACACAACAGTGTTAATTTGTAGGTTTTCATGTTTGTAGATTTGTGTGGAGGGACACAATTTAAATGCGGAGGGGCACATTGTTACTAACGAATATACACGCAATCGGTCGAATGTACAAATTTTTTCGACGAACTGCACATCGAAATTACGTATAAACCTATCTACTACCTAGTTACGATTTTTTACTGTTCTATGTTTTTAGCTTGAAAATTAATGATTTCCCGACTTTCAGTAATCACTGAAATCTGAATAGGATTGCAACAAATTTCACAATCCTCAATGTAATTTTGCTGTCTTTGAGATGTATCGATGAGCATCGAAATCTGTTCCCAACAGTATGGACATTGAAAGAAATACTCTTCCATTATCAGGTTTTTTTTTAAAATTGAACGTTTAACAACTCTCCGCTCAATTGAAGCACGGTGATTTCGGCCAATTTAGCATCGTATTTTGCTTGGTTTCTGCTTAATTCCGCATTTAATAGGTTCAATTGTGCTTGTCTGAATTCGATTGAAGTCACTTGACCTAGTTTGAACTTTTCTTCTGTACGTGCAAAATTATTTTCCGATGTTCGAATGTTATCTTCTTGCACTTGGTAAATCAGCAGTTTATTTTGGTAATCGTCCCATGCATTATTGAAATTCCGTTCAATATCAATTATTAATTGTTCTTTTTGAAGCTTTTGATTTTCTAGAAAAATTTCGGTGTTTTTTACTCGAGTTATGGTGCTGCCTCCGTCAAAAAGGTTCCAAGTTAAATTTAATCCTGCAGACAAGCTTGTAGTTGCATTTTGTAATACGAATGCCAACGGACTATTGTTGGTAGATTCATTCCAACCATAAGAGCCAACGAGACCAACAGTTGGTAAAAACTGGGCTTTGCTGGTTTTGATATCATATTCGCTAATGCTAATATTGCTTTCGGCTTGTAAAAGTGACACATTATTAGCCTTTGTTTTTACGAGTAAATCTTCCTTATTTAATTGCATTAAAAAATTAAGATCCGTATCCACTTGAAATTCTTCTGAATATGCATTGCCCATCACCACATTTAAATCGCGCTTAGTGTTTTTTAGCTGCTGTCTAATATTGATTAAACTAATACTATCGTTATTGATATCTACTTCAGCATTTAACACATCTAATTTAGTATTCTGACCATAATCAAATTGGTATCCAGCTCTCGTTAAACGATCCTTCGAAATAAGAAGTGTTTCCTCTAATGCATCGGTATTTTCTGAAAGCTGTGCTATGGTGTAATAAATAGAAAACATTTGCAACATAGTGTTTTCAATAGTTTCTCGAGCTTCCAACTCCGACAGTTGATATTGCTCTTTCAATCTTCGATAATTGTACAAACGCCCCAAACCATCAAACAATGTATAGTTGAGATTGATTGAAGCGTTATACCGTCTTGTTTCTGCGCCTTCTGCTACTCGAGATTCACCATTGGCCAATTGACCTTCAGAATTCTGAACTTCAATATTAGCACCTCCATTGCCTGTAAGCGTAGGCAAATAACCAGAATTAAGTACGCCTTGGTTGTTGTCTGCGACCTCAACAGTATTCGCAGCGATCTTGATGCCATAATTATGCTCTAATGCCAACTTAATGGCTTCATCTGTTGACAGCACCTGTTGTGCAGTAGCCACAATTACAAAGAAAAACAAGCCGTATGTGAGATAGACTTTAATGTTCATTATCTTCTATTTTTTGTTCTTTTATGGCGCGTTCTAAATCTTCCTTTGGTACTCTTTTACCAGAAATAAGCCATTTCGTATTCGTTTTGAAACTGTTGGTTGCAGACAATAATAGCGGCAAAATTATCAAAGTCAAAATAGTAGCAATACCTATTCCGTAGGCAATGGAAATCGCCATTGGCTTTAAGAATTGTGCTTGTCTACTTTTTTCCAGCAACAACGGAGCAATACCTGCTATAGTGGTCAGTGAGGTTAAGAATATCGCTCTGAATCTTGCTCTTCCAGCTTCGTACAAAGCGTCTTCAAATTTCATTCCTGATTTTAAAAAGGAATTGAATTTACCTATCAAAACCAAGCCATCATTCACCATTATACCAATGAGTGCGATTATACCCAACATGGAGAGGATATTAATCGGAAAATCGTGAAACCAATGTCCCCAAGCCACGGCAATAAAACTAAATGGTATCAATAATATAAGCATCAATGGCTGGCTATAACTTCTAAATGTGAATGCAATCACTACATAAATTAAGAATATGACCACCGGAACGGTTGTTTCTGCCGATCTTGAAAGTTTTCCCGCCTCTCGATTCTGCCCTTCGTAAGACACTCCTACCGTAGGGTATTTTGAAAGGATTTCTGGCATTACATTATTTTGAATATCCAACAGTATTTCTGCTGCACTCCCATTGGGATCTTTTAAATCTGCATTGACCTGAATCTCCCTTTGCCCATTTAAATGACTAATGCTCTCGTCTCCACGTTTAATTTCGTAAGTAGCAATTTCACTGAACGGTACGCGCTGTCCCAATGGAGACACAATACGCATATCGTCCAAATCACTAATGGATGTTCTGTCTTCCCTATCGTATCTCACCCAGACTCTAATTTCGTCTTGACCTCTCTGAAAACGCTGGGCTTGCAACCCAAAAAATCCCGCTCTTACCTGGCTCATCACATCTCTTAAGTTGAGACCAAGCGCATAAGCGGTTTCATTCAAGTCGATGTTAATTTCTTTTATGCCTTCAGGATCTGTATCCGTTACATCAGCTAGCAACGGGTTTTCTTCTAATACTTCTCTTAATTCAGTTTTGGCACGTTTCAACTCTTCGGTATTATTTCCCAATAATGAAATTGACACAGGTGAACCACCAAAATTTCCACCAGATCCAAATGTTAAGCGTTCTACACCATACACATTGCCTACTTCTTCTCGTATGGCATTAGTAATTTCAGGTGAGCCAAAATCACGTTCTTCTCCTGGCAGGAGGTTCACATTTATACTTGCCTTGTTATTTCCAGGACCAACACGCTTGGTTATATTTTCTACAACTTGCTTACTCCCTGATTGTTTTTCTGAAAACGTTTCATTAACACGCCATGCAGCATCTTCTACCAATGTAATAATTGAATCCGTTATTTTTGGATTGGTACCTTCTGGCATCAGTAAATCGATACTCACCCTATCACTGGCAATACTTGGAAAAAAGGACGTCCTAATAATGCCTCCCATATTAGCACCTATAGTAAGAATCATAAAAGCTAATAATATGGCAAAAGTTATAAAGCGTTGATTGAGTGCAAAATTTAAAACCGGACTATAAATACGGTCACGACAATACACCATAAATTTATCGCCATATTCGTTGATTTTTCTAAGTTTTAAAAAAGCCTTTGCGATGCCTTTCTTCTCTTCTTTTTCCTTAGTAGACATTTTTACCAATGCTTTTGAATGCGCAATGTGAGCAGGTAAAATTATCAATGCTTCAACCAGAGATACGACCAAAGTCAAAATAACAATGACTGAGACTTCACTGAAAAAATCCCCAATTCTACCTTCAAGAAAAAGAAATGTTGAAAACGCTAAAACTGTTGTAGTAATTGCCGATAGAATTGCCGGCAGTACTTCCATAGTACCGTCTATTGCTGCTTGAATTCTAGGTTTTCCGGCTTCATAATGCTGATAGATGTTTTCTGCGATAACGATACCATCATCTACTAAAATACCAATAACAATAATCATCCCGAACAGCGAAAGTACATTAATGGTAACTCCAAATTGTGCGGCGAAAACAAACATGCCCAAAAAAGCGATAGGCAACCCAAAGGCTACCCAAAATGCTAACCTTGTGTTTAAAAAAATAGAAAGGAAAAATAACACCAATAAAATTCCAACTGCTCCATTTTCTAAAAGTAACTGCGTTCGTTGGTTCAATCTTATTGAAGAGTCAGTAATTACATCAATCTTAATTCCAGTATATTTTTGATTGAACTCTTCAATATATGCATTCACTTGGTCTGCAGTAGAAACCAAATCTTCACTATTGGTATTTGTAATTTCTATATTTACGGCAACATTTCCATTAAAATACGAAGCATTGGGTGTTTCCGAGAAACGGTCCCTTACCGTAGCAACATCCTGCAACCGAACGATGGTACCATCATTTTGTGCTCTCACAGGCAAATTGTTGAGTTCGTCACCGTAGTAAGATCGGTTATTCGCTCTTATGAGATAATCTTCAGAATCTGTTTTTATATTACCTCCAGTAGTTAAAATGTTAGCTTGCGATACTGCAGCAGCCACTTCAGCAAACGTGAGATTATAGGCGAGTAAATCATTTTCACGCACCGCAATTTCTATCTCCTCTTCGGGATAACCCGTGATATTAATTTGAGAAATACCTTCCATCGCACGAAGGTCGTTTTCAATATTTCTTCCTATTTGTTTTAAAGCTGTAAGCTCTATATTCTCTCCACTAACTGAAAAATCAATAGTCTGCCTGATTCGTTCTTGCTTGGCAACAACCAAAGGCTCCATTCCCGTTGGAAAATTAGGAACACGGTCTACGGCATTTTTAACTTCGGCCAACATATCGTCGATGTCCTCGTCACTTTCAATTTCTACCGTTATGCTTCCTCCATTTTCTCGCGACGTGGAAGTTACTCGTTCGACACCGATCAATCCTTTGAGGTTATCTTCGATTTTAAGCACAACACCTTCCTCAATTTCTTGTGGTGCAGCGCCTGGATAAGCAATATTTATTGAGATGATTTCGGCTTCTTGTAAGGGAAAAAATGAAGATTGAAGCCGTAGCATACCCAATACACCAAAAATGAGAAATGCAATGATGATAACATTAACTGCGACATCATATTTAATGAAATAAGCAATAACTTTTCTCATGTTATCCTTGGGTTTTTGCTGCTTCAGAATTATTTGATTCTTCATTTACTTTTACCAACATACCTGCATAAGCTCCAGGAACTGATTTGGAAAGTATAATGGTGTTTTCAGGAATTCCCTTTACAACAACCTCTTTTGGAGAAAAATAAACAGGATTCACTTTGATTATATCCAAAACACTGTCTTTTATAACAAAGATTTCCGTTTGGTCCACTAACAGTTTTCGTGAAAGCTTATATGCATCAGGAATTTCTTTGGCTTCTAATTGAGCTTCCAGATACATACCTTCCTTAAGATCATCTCCTTTGACTTCTACAAAAACGGTTACTGTTTGTGTTGCTTGATCGATCCGTCCATTAATTCTTGCAACCGTACCTGTGTAATTGGTTTGTTTGTTTAATGTATTTAAGGTAACTTTTTCACCTATTTGCAGTAGATCGCTAAATGTTTTGCTGATTGCTAACTCGAGCTCATATACCGAAGTATCAATAAATTCTCCTAACTTTTGACTTGGTCGCACCAACGTGCCCTTGTTAACAAGAGCTTCTGTGAGAATCCCATTGTAAGGCGCATAAATTCTGTATTTTGAAAGTCGTTGCTCAAGGTTTTTCACATTATAGTATGCTGACTGCACACCACGTCCCGTGATAAAATAATTGACTTTTTCATCTTTGGAATTTGGTAATTCTGCAACACCTTTATCCATATTGAAATTCTGAAGATAGGTTTGCCAAATCGGAAATGCTTCAGGATAGTCCAATCTTAAATCTGGCATTAAGGAAGTAATGAGGTTATACAATTCACTTTTTGCAGATTGTACCGAGGCGTAGTATTCGCTAGAGTTGATTCCAATTAATAATTGTCCTTTTCTGTAAGGTTGTCCTGGTTTAAAATCCTGCGATGAACTCTCGAACACTCCCTGTACTTCTGAAAAAAGTTCTAATCGATTTTTTGCAACAAGGTTTCCATTTGCTGGAATTGTGATTGGTACGGTTGAATTTTTTACCGTATCCACAAAAACGGTCTTAACCACTTTAGCAACCGTGGGTTTGGTCTTTGTATTACTCTCTATGATAAAATACGCACCAACACACGCTGCAATAATAATAACAGCACCTATGCCCAATAACAGTAACTTCCTCATTAAATATTAGTTTGATGGTTAGTTCCCTTGTTTTTTTGAGTTGAAATTTAAAACAAAGAATAAGCTACAAAAATATTCAATTGGCAATGGTATGCAGTTAAAAAAAACTTAAAAGCCTAATGGCAATTATGATAACTCATCTAATTGAAACTGGAGGTTTTCCCAGTCTTGCATCAACTTATCCAGAGTCTTTTTCTTTTTTTGGTAAGCATCAAAGAATTTAGGGTCTGAGGCCGTCTCATCATAATTAGTAGCCAACTTTACGTCATCTGCTTTGATTTCTTTCTCTAGCTGGTTAATTTTAGACTCTGTATTACTCAGCTTATTATTGAGGGATTTTAATTTTTTCTGATCCTCGTAGGTTTGTTTATTGGTTTCTTTTGGCTTATTGGCTACAACTGTTCTTTTCTCGGCTTCTCTTAAGTTTTCGAGATTACGTTGCTCGAGATAAAAATCGATATCGCCTAAATATTCTTTTATATTTTGATCTTTAAATTCGTAAACAGTGTCCGTTAAACCTTGTAAAAAGTCCCTATCGTGAGAGACTAAAATTAAGGTGCCTTCAAATTTTTTAAGGGCGTCTTTTAATACATTTTTTGATTTTATATCTAAGTGATTGGTGGGCTCATCCATAATAAGCACATTCAATGGCTGTAGCAATAGTTTTGCCAATGCTAAACGGTTACGCTCACCACCAGATAGTACTTTTACATACTTTTCCACTTCATCACCTCTAAACAAAAATGAACCTAAGATGTCTCTAACCTTACTTCTATTTGTTTCATTTGCAGCATCAATCATCGTATCCAAAACGGTTTTACTACCATCTAAATATTCTGCTTGGTTTTGGGCAAAATAACCGATTTGCACGTTGTGACCCAGTTCTAATTTACCTTCATGTTTTATTTCTCCAACAATAATTTTTGCCAATGTTGATTTTCCCTGACCGTTTTGACCTACAAAAGCGGTTTTTATATCTCTATCGATGGTTAAATTCACATTATGTAAAACCCGTAAATCATCATAATATTTAGATACATTTTGCACCTTAACCACAACTTTCCCTGGCGTAACAGATACTGGGAAGTTTAGCGACATAACGCTATTATCATCTTCATCGACTTCAATTCTATCTATTTTATCAAGTTTTTTTATGAGTGATTGGGCCATTGTGGCTTTACTGGCTTTAGCTCTAAATTTCTCAATCAGTTTTTCAGTTTGCTGAATTTGTTTTTCCTGATTCTTTTGAGCTGCTAATTGCTGAATTTTCATCTCTTTGCGCAACTCCAAAAACTTCGTGTATGGTTTGTTGTAATCGTATATGCGACCAAGTGATATTTCAATGGTACGATTGGTAACGTTATCAAGAAACATTTTATCGTGAGATACGATGACCACTGCTCCGCTGTAGTTCTTCAAAAATCCTTCGAGCCAAATAATGGATTCGATATCCAAGTGGTTGGTCGGCTCATCCAAAAGTAACAAATCGTTATTTTGAAGTAATAATTTCGCAAGTTCAATTCTCATGCGCCATCCACCAGAAAATGTATCTGTTAGTTTGTCAAAATCTTCACGTTTAAATCCTAAACCCTGAAGGATTTTCTCCGTTTCACCTTGATAATTGTAACCTCCTAAAATTTCATATTGATGCTGAACGTCATTTAGGTCAATCATCAACTGATTGTAGGATTCACTTTCATAGTCGGTTCTTTCGGCTAGCTGCGTGTTTATTTTTTCGAGCTGTGCTTCGCATGCTTTAATTTCTTTAAAAGCTTCGTATGACTCTTCTAAAACAGTCTTTCCAAAATCGAAATCGATATCCTGTTTTAAAAAACCAATCTTTAAATCCTTGTCGGCTGCAATCTGTCCAGTATCTGGCTCTTGTTCTTTAGAAAGAATTCTTAGCATCGTAGATTTGCCTGCTCCGTTCTTACCTATGAGGCCGATGCGATCACCATTTCCCAATTTAAATGTGATGTCCTCGAACAAATATTCACCTTGAAATGATATGGATAGATTATGTATGTTTAGCATAGTTTTAGTCAATATTACAATTGCTATTATTGTAGCAATTGTTACAATGCAAAGTGCTTAATTAGTTATCTTTGCTATGTCATAAAAAATGCAAAAGTAAACTATTAAATATGATTAAAAAAGGAATGAAAATGTACAGCATTTTATTTGGCGTCTGCCCAAAATGCCATCACGAATCAATGTACGAGAACAAAAATCCTTATATCATTTCTGAAACTCTGAAGATGAATGAACGCTGTTCGAAGTGTGGTTTTAAATACCAAATAGAACCTTCTTTTTTCTATGGATCAATGTACGTTAGTTATGGGGTTGGTATTGCCTTTGCTGTGGCTGCTTTTATAATTAGCTATATTTTGATTGAAACTTCTTTAGTAACCGCTTTTATTGCAATAGTATTAACCTTAATTGCCTTTATGCCTATTATAATGAGAGTCTCGCGCAATATTTGGATTAATCTTTTTGTCGGTTATAATAAAGAACTGGCTCAGAAGTCATCAAAATAAGAAATGATTTAAACTGGGTTTTTAACTAAATCGATTGACATCAATTTCTTTATCCAAATCTTTGTTTTTTTCTATGTGACTGAATAATTGCTTTGCAACATACGGTGCTATCATTACACCTCTACTACCCAATCCATTTAAAATATGTAAGCCTTTATAATTAGGGTGCGTACCAACTATTGGTCTTCGGTCTTTTACCGTGGGTCTGACTCCCGCTACGTGATTTATGACCTCAAATTCACACTTTAAAAAAGTTTTAAGTTTAGAAATTAATTCTGATTTAGCTGATTCTGTAGGTGTATTGCTTTTGTATTCGCGGTCGTAAGTTGAACCAACATTGTATAGGTTATTGCCCAAAGGAATTAAAAACACCGATGATTTAATGACTTCAGCCATTTTTAATTTTGGCGCTTTGATGGTCAAAATTTCACCTTTATTACCTCTGACAGGTAAGTCTTTAAAATACGGGTTTTGTTTTACTCCTACACCTTCGGAAAAAACGATATGTTGTGTTTCAATATTTGCATAATTGATTTCATTTTGACTTAAATTCAAAAAGTTATAATCGAATCGTTCTTCTTTTAGTTGATTGTTTTGAGCCAGAAATGATTTGTAATTAACAATTAAAGTATGGGTATCAATTCTTCCACCATTTAAAACTTCACCAAATCCGAATGGTGCATCGATACAGTTGTTTTGGTTTTTTATGATTTTAGTTGAAAGAAATGGCTCTAACGCTGGTTTGTCGCTTGCTGTAAACCATAAGTTCTGCTCTTCGATTGAAGCTAATCGTCTTAAAATTTTTAGCTTATAATCAATTTTTATGTTTAAATCATTTTCAATCTTTGTATACATGGACAAAGCCAAATCCAATTGCTCCTTAGCTTTCCAGACTGCGGTAAAACGTTTTAATACAACTGGATTGTAAAGACCAGCTGCAACTATAGATGACTTTTGTGATTTATCATCATACACCAAAAACGATTTATTCTGCGCTCTCAGCTGTTCGCAAAAGGCTATGCTTGCCAATCCGCAACCTACGATGATGTAATCTGTTTGTTTCATTGAGGCAAAAGTAAATAATTCTATTTCGACAACGGATGCATTGATGACAAAAACAAATCCCTTCTTTAACTTGTTGTGACTGCATTCCAATAACTGGAACCAAAAAAAGAAAACGCCCACTTAAAAGTGAGCGTTTCGTTTATTTTGAGATATAGAACTAATTAATAATTCCACATGTCTTGTTCAAAATTTCTAATTTTATCTTTGATTCGTTCTGATTCCAGAAGCTGCATAAGTGCATTTTCAGCTACGTATTCCTTAACTTCCCTGTCTCCATAAACGTTTTCTTCTTTGTATATAATACCACTAAAACGTCTACTGTTTAAGAGATGGTCAAAAGATATTGGCACTGAACTATTACGCTCGTTAAAAGCTTTGGCTTCATGCAGAATATCTCTAATTTCTGGAAAAAATACCCAGAACATTGGGATAGGCACTTTGTTTGCCTCGTCATCTGAATCAATAAAGTTAACGTCTGGTGCAGCTGGTGCAATACCCAAGATACGATACTTTAATTCGCCTTGACGCTTATCGAAATACCATAGTCCTTTAATTAAATAAGACTTGATATCATATGCATCAATATTACGCTTTACAATATATTCCGGATCAACGAAACCATCTGCATTAAACTGGTCGTAACCGATATCTAATGTATCAACCTTTTTTAAAGAAGCTTCAAGATCTTTTTGAGATAATTCATTTCTAAAATAAGAGTCACTATATACTTGAGAAATATATCCACTTTTAATATTATCCATTAACACATAAAATAGCGGACGTCTGTCCTTACCAATATTCGCAGTGTCAACTGGGAAATATAAAGGGAAGTTGGCACGCTCGTCTAAGACCACGTTTTCCCAAGTCATTTTAGAATACAAAATGTCTCTATCATCTACATAACCATATTCCAATGGTTTGTCATTATCCAATAGCAACTGTGCTTCTGTTTTTACTCCGATCTCTTCAGGAATCTTGGCATTGAGGATATTTGCTTGTGCAAACAAACCACCAGTGGCTATCATCCCAACAAAGAGTATTAATAATTGCTTCATTTTCATTTTGTCTATGTATTAAATTTGAGACTTTTAATTATTTCTAAAACGTCTATCTCTAATATTTATTTTAGTTCGCCAATTCTATCGCAACCGCTGTAACAGTTTTGATTCTGATTGGATTGTTCGGTGCACTTGCTTTGATATTGATAAACTGAACGATATCACCTCTTCTAGCCGATCTTAATGCGTTTTTAGCAGCCGAGTTTAAACGGTTACCTTGTACGTTGATTGATGGCTTTCCAGGAACCTTAAACGTAAATGAATTTACATTGATAGGTAATTTGAAATCGAAATCATCTCCAAAATCAGCAGATAACCTACCAATTTCCACATTATTACGTGGTAATTTAGCTCCACTTTCTTGACCGTTAAATGCGCCTAGAGGCTTAGGTAAGTCTTTAATTCTAAAAGTTTTCTTATCACTTACCTTAGAACCATCGTCTAATGTAGCTGTAACATTAATAGTTACTTCTCTACCAGAACCTGGTCTCATTTCGTATTTACCAGTACCGCTAACAGACTTTAATCCTGCTGCACTAGCACTTACTTTATTATCAGGTACACCTGCGAAAGAAATGGTCATTGGGTTAGTTACACCTCTGTATACCACATTCATTTTGTCGGCAGAAATAGTAGCCGAATTTGGTCGTGGAACCACAACGTAATTACCAACATAAGGAATTTCCAATGGTTCACCTTTTTCCATGAATGTAAATGTTCCTTTGACTTCGTTCTCACCAACACTACCTGTTGTGAAATTAAGTCTGGCATTTCCTAAGGAATCAATGGCACCTTCTTCTGTCAAAGACACTTCGTTACCATTTACCATCAATTTGTTTGGTGTTACACTAGCATATTTACCCAATACTACTTTTCCTTGGAATTTTTCTCCTGCAAAAAACGCATTTTTGTCCGGGATTACAATTGCTTGATAATTCTTTAGGGTTACAGCTTCTTCAAGCGAATTTCCTAAAAATAAGTTGTATAAGTTAGCTTCAGTAGTTCTTACATCATTTTGAATCGCTGTTAATTTAGCATGTGATGCGATTGCAGGAAAACCTTTAAAATTGTAATCTAAGTAATTCACTGCAGAAGCTTCTTCTGGTTTTACGTCACTTAAATCAAAACGCTTTTCAAAATTTTGTATTGCATTATTATAAGATACCTCATCACCTAAAACAGCTTTGATGTCCTCTTTATATTTTCTAAAAGTTTCCATAACTTCTTGACCCTTCTTGGTCAATCTGTCTCCAGTAAACCAAGCTTCATCAAGATAATCGCCTTTGTCCATTTCTTCAAAAGGAAGCTCACCATTATCTTCTAACTCGTAACCGCCACCTACTACGATATCCTTTTTTAAGGTACCTATGTAGTTGGCAAATTTATCAGAGATTTGTTTAATCTGAGCTGCTTTATTAGCCGCTACTCTAAACTCTTTTGGTTTTTCTTCAGCTTTTAAAGCTAGACCCTTAAGTAAGTTCTCATTTGAAGCTGTTGTTAACTCGTTTGTTGCTTCAAACTTTGCATCCATTGAACCGAATGCCGATAATACCTCTTTAGTCATTGTCATTGCAATCATTGCAATAAAGACAAGGTACATCAAGTTTATCATTTTCTGCCTTGCAGATAATTTTCCTCCTGCCATTGTAATTAGTTTTTAGTGTTAATTAATAAATTAGATTATAAAAACCAATTAGTTTTTGTTCATTGCAGAAAGCATTCCACCGTATACACCGTTTAAAGATGATAAGTTTGATGCTAATGACTGCATCTGTTCTTTTAATTTAGTGGCATTTTCTACAGCCTCTTCATTAACAGTTGCTTGACGGTTCGCAGATTCCATCTGTACTTTATAAAGACTGTTCAATGACTCCATTTGTGCTGCCGCTAAAGATAATTCCTCACTATATTTTTTCTGTGCTGTCATAGCATCTACAGTAGGTGAAATTCCTTTTGCTGCACCTTCAAAGTTTTTGATGCTAGTTCCTAAACTTGCCATAAGTTCGCCGTCTATTTTAGCTTCCTTAAGTAAGTTATCTAATTTTTTAGATAATAATCCTTCAGCATCTTTTGGCTCTTCTTTAATACCTTTTTTCTTTGTTACTGCCCCTCCAGCCAATTCTGGATATACTAAAGACCAGTCCAGGTCATCTCCTTGTTTTTCAAAAGCTGATATTGTAAATACAATTGCTTCTACAATCATACCAATCGTTAAGATTAATGATCCATAAGGCCAGTGTTGAATTTTAAATAACGCGCCAATAATTACAATTGCCGCTCCAAGTCCGTAGACCATATTCATCGATGATAATTTCTTTTGTGCCATAATTTGTTTTAGTTTAAGCTTAAGTCGGTTATGGATGTAACTTAAGTAGGTTAATAGTTAATTTGGTTATTTGTTAAGGTTAAAATTAATTTGTTGCTGCATTCTTAGTTACCTCGGTACCCATATAGTCCTGAACAGTTCTAAATCCGATATAACTTCTTGCAGAATCTGCGTATTCATAATCCCTTGTACTAACTTGTAAGAAGTAAGCGACATCTTTCCAAGATCCTCCTCTAACAACTTTACGTGCGTTATCAGCATCATTGACATTAGGATTAATAGTTGAAGAGAACTCATAGGACGCAGGATCGTATGAGCCATTTACCCATTCCGATACATTCCCTGCCATATTGTACAAGTTAAAATCATTAGGATCGTAGGCATCTGCCTCTACTGTGTAAAGAGCTTGATCGGCCGCATAGTCACCACGCAATGGTTTAAAGTTTGCCATAAAGCAACCTCTATCGTTTTTAGTATAAGGTCCTCCCCAAGGGTAGGTTGCTCCTTGTAATCCTCCTCTTGCTGCGTATTCCCATTCTGCTTCAGAAGGTAATCTATACACATTTACTGGTTGCTGACCTTTACTTTTTTGGAATGCATTATGCTTTAAAGTTCTCCATTGACAAAAAGCCTGGGCTTGTTTCCACGAAACTCCAACTACTGGATAATCGTCATAAGCTGAATGCGAAAAATAATCGTTATGCATAGGTTCATTATATGAGTAAGCGAAATCTCGAATCCATGCGGTTGTATCTGGATATATTTCTACTTCTTCTTTTGTAATAACCTCAGCTCTACTCAAACTTCTATCCTTTGCGGCCTTAGCAATATCCATATGGGAATACTGGAACTTAAATTGCTTTACATCCCAAGTTCGTTGGCCATTATAAGATTCCTCTAATGGAAGATACATACCATCCATTACCTCAGCATACAATTCATCTGGGTAATCGTTGGTGTCATAAATCAAGTCCACGTCACGGTTTATCTTTCTCTGCTCATTACCATAAGTATTGAGCATATAGCTTTCGTAAGCATTCAAATTATCTGGGTCTGAATCCAAATAAGCAAATTCACCAATATCGCCGTTACCTGGAGTCTTTCCTTCTAAGTCTGCCATTTCTGCCAACTTTAATCTTAAAATAGAATCTCTTACCCATTCTACAAAAGAACGGTACTCACTATTAGTAATTTCAGTTTCGTCCATATAGAAGGCACGTACTGTTGCTGTTTTTGTCGGAGCATTCTGAACACCAGCCAAATCATCATCAGACTTACCCATTATAAAAGCACCACCTGGAACAAGGGTCATACCATATGGTTTTTCCGGGTGCCATTTTTTTCCTTTGGTACCTACTAACTGTCCACGGTCTCCAGAGTTACAACTGGCAACCATCACAAGCACAGTGGTTAATAAAATTAGCTTCTTAATATTCATAGTAACACGAGGTTAAATTAGTCGTTGTTATTTTCGAGGTGGTAAACATATTTATATATTTTCTAAAAAACAACTTTTTTTAAATATTTTTTGCATTTCATCTTAAAAAAAAGCATTTCGTCGATTAATTTTGTATGAATAATCGACAAAGTGCTCGATTTAATAGCTGTTCTTCCTAAAAGCCTTATACCATCTTTCAGGTATTTCACCCTTGGTTGCTTGCAGATAATCGATGTGCATGCATGGTAATAACGTATGCTTTTTTAATTTATTATTAACGTCTGGCAAAAAAGGAATCTCGATCCACCAACGTCCAGTTTTCAGACTTTTATAGAATATAAGCTCATCATCTTCTACAAGCACATTGTATTTTTGATAGTTATTTTTATTCAAGAAATCATCATCCTTTACCCTGCAATTAACACCTTCAATAAAATACCAAATCATTTGTGATAATAACATAGAAGTTGCACTATCGTTTTGTGAATTTTGATATTCGTAAATACCAAAAGAGGATACCTTATTACTTATACCAGCATATCTACTTATAGAACAAATTTCTTTTCCTGAAAACCCGTTAGGCGAATATTTTTGATTATCACTCACTTCTGCAGCTCTTACCGATTTTAGATCAACACTTACAATATGTGCGTCCCGCAATAATGGTTCTACCATATTTATATTTGCAGAAACCTCACCCAATCGATAAGCTTCGAAATATAACTTTTCAATAAGGTCAATTTCTTCTTGCGAATTGAAATAGGTTTGATAACCAATGGTGGTATAATTAAATAAATTATACGGTTGCTCTACAATGACCTTACCAACATAACTGTTATTCTTAACAGGAAGATTGGCGTCTCCCAAATCGAAATTAGTATCTACATTTACAATATTTACCATAGGAAGTAAATTATCATAGGCACGATAATTGGCATAAGTCAGGTCTTGACTCCCTCCTAAAATTATAGGTATAACTTCTTTTTCTACTAATACATTGATTGCCGTTCTAATAGCGAAGTAAGTATCTTCAACGGTTTCTCCTGGTTCAATATCACCAAGATCGGCTAAAGTTGTGTGCCAATTACCCGGAAAAAGTGTATATAATGTTTTACGTATGGCGTCAAAGTTAAGCTTTGCACCCATGTAATTGACATCGTTTCTATTTTCTTGGACACCGATGATGGCTAATTGTACTCCGTCTAAATCCGGAATGCCATTTTTTTTTGAATGAATTTTTATTCTCTTACCTAAGGCTTGCGGTGCTAAAAGTTCGCTGTGTGCCAAAACTGAATCTGAAACTGGCGAAAGAAAATTAAAATTCATAAGTGTCTATTTCTTTTTTGTTGTTTTCTTTTTTGTAGGTTTTTTTCTAGATTTCTTCTTTGGCGCCTTTTTTTCTATGAGTTCCTTGGCTTCATCTAATGTCATTTCGCTAACGTCTACCGTTTTTGCCAATTCAACCTTAGTCTTACCCTTAATTACATTGTGTCTTCCCCATCTCGCTTTTTCTACACGAATGCCTTCATCCTCCCAATTATGTATAATCTTATCTTTCTCCTTTTGAATTTTTTCTTCAATCAAAGTTACAATGTCTTCCTCAGATAAATTATCCCAATCGTACTTTTTATTGACATTGATAAACATATTGTTCCATTTAATGAATGGTCCAAAGCGTCCTTTTCCTTTAGTCACCTCTAAACCATCATACACATAAATAGGTGCATCTGCTTTTTCTTTCTCCTTTATATATATCATCGCCTCATCCATTTCAACACTTAATGGATCTACACCTTTTGGCAGGGAGACGAATTTTTTACCAAAGCGAACGTATGGTCCAAAACGCCCAATGTTCACCTCTACTTCTTCTTCTTTATAATGACCTAATGCTTTTGGAAGCTTAAATAGATCCATTGCTTCATCGTACGTAATGGAATTTAACTGCTGGTCTGGTGCCAAACTTGCAAATTGAGGTTTTTCCTCTTCGTCTTGAGTTCCCAATTGTACCATAGGCCCAAATTTACCGAGCCTTACACTGACCTGTCTTCCTGTTTTAGGATCTGTACCTAAAATGCGTTCGCCAGATTCACGTTCGGCATTTTCCTGTACATCTTCGACTTGTGGATGAAAGCCTTTATAGAAATCTTTCATCATAGCTCTCCAGTCTTCCTTCCCTTCAGCTATGTCATCAAAACTTTCTTCTACCTTTGCAGTGAAATTATAATCGAGAATACTTTCAAAATGATTAACTAAAAAGTCGGTTACAATCATGCCAATATCAGTTGGCACCAACTTGCCCTTAGCAGAACCTGTCGTTTCGGTTAAAGTTTTATCTTCAACACTATTTCCTTCCAGTACGAGCTGCTTGTATGTTCGTTCATCACCTTCATGCGTACCTTTTTCTACATAATTTCTATTCTGGATTGTAGAAATGGTCGGTGCATATGTAGAAGGACGTCCAATCCCCAATTCTTCTAATTGCTTAACCAATGAAGCCTCTGTAAAACGTGCTGGTGGTCTTGTAAATCGTTCGGTTGCAGTGATATATTTATTTTGTAGAGCCTCACCTACTTTCAAATCTGGCAAAATGCCTTCCTGCTCTGTATCCTCATCATCGGTGCCTTCAAGATAAACTTTTAGAAATCCATCAAAAGTTATAATTTCTCCATTAGCCGTAAATTGCTCGCTAACTTTTTTATCTGAATTAATTTGAATCTTAAGATTAGTACGCTCTAAATTAGCATCACTCATCTGGGATGCAATGGCACGTTTCCATATCAAATCGTACAACTTGGCCTGGTCACGCTCAGCTTTTACGGTATGATTTTCGAAATTGGTTGGCCTTATAGCTTCGTGAGCTTCTTGAGCTCCTTTTGATTTACCTTTGTAGTTTCTTGGCTTACTGTATTTTTCACCGTAAGCGGATTCGATTTCGTTCTGTGCTCCTTTTTTTGCTTCATCAGAAAGATTTACACTATCCGTTCTCATATAAGTAATAAGACCAGACTCGTAAAGACGTTGAGCATTACTCATAGTTCTGCTTACCGAAAATCCTAATTTTCTCGACGCTTCTTGCTGTAAAGTAGATGTTGTAAACGGTGGAGCTGGTGATTTTTTAGCTGGTTTCTTCTGTAAATCCGCTACTTCGTATGAGGCTTTAATGTTAGCGTTTAAAAAACCAAGAGCTTCCTTTTCCGAATCAAAATTCTTTGGCAACTTGGCTTTAAATGAGCTACCATTTTCAGCTTTGAATTCAGCATCAATCCTGAATGATGCTTGTGCTTCAAAAGCTTGAATATCTCTTTCACGCTCAACTATGAGTCTCACAGAAACTGACTGAACTCTTCCAGCAGAAAGACCACCTTTTACTTTTCTCCATAATACAGGTGACAATTCGTAACCAACAATACGGTCCAACACACGTCTTGCTTGCTGAGCATCCACTAGATTATAGTCAATGTTTCTCGGATTTTCTATGGCTTTGTTGATTGCACTTTTAGTAATCTCGTGAAACACAATTCGTTTTGTTTTCTCCTTGTCTAAATCTAAAGTTTCTGCCAAATGCCATGCAATTGCTTCTCCCTCCCGGTCCTCATCACTGGCCAACCAGACCATATCGGCTTTTTTTGCCAAGTCCTTTAATTTCTTAACGACATCTTTCTTGTCTTTTGAAACTTGATATTTGGGCATAAAATCACCTTCTACATCAACTCCTAATTCTTTTGACGGAAGATCTGCGATATGCCCAAAACTGGACTCTACCTTATAATCTTTTCCTAAAAATTTTTCTATGGTTTTTGCCTTTGCAGGTGACTCAACTATGACTAGGTTTTTTGGCATTCTTTATTTTTTTGAGGTTACAAATGTATATGAAAATAAATTTACAAACCTAATTTGGTCTTAAATACAGTACATTTTATCGTGATTTTACATTTAATAGTATCAAAAAAAGCCTTTCAATTGAAAGGCTTTTAAAATAAAATTCACGATATTTTAATTCAGCATAAATGTGCTTATCAATTCAATTGAGTTTTCGTTATTATATTCATATTGATAGAGTGCATTTTCAGAAATCATAAGCAATCTATCTTGCAGCGGAATTACATCGGTAGCTTGGACATCACTAAAATCTGCCACAAGCTGAAGGTCTAAAGGATTGGATTTGTCGTACACCTTTAATCCAGATGCCCCATCGCAAACAAACAATCTATCGGAGTTATATCCTAACCCATAAGGGCTATCTAAGTTATGACGTGCCGCCAAGACTGGATTGGACTTATCGCTAACATCAATGACCTCCAAAACACTTAATTCTTGTCCGCACTCATTACCACCTCTTAAAGTCAAATAGGCATAATCACCATCGACAACAACAGGGTCACAACCTTGCCAATGATTAAATTCTGATATAAACTGTGGATTTGCAGGATCTTGAATACTATGAATATACATACCATTATCACCTCCTAGATACAGGTATCCATCAGAATGAAACATGGTTTCTATATTCCAACCAGCGTGGTAGCTATTAACAAATGTGGGTAGAGCTAAATTGGAAATGTTGAAGGCATTTAATTCGTATTCTCCAACGGTATATAAATAATCTTCAACAATTTGAAAACGTGCTAAGGAGCCACCTGTTCCTACCGCATTACCTCCTTGAGAAGCATCATTATTAGAAAGACTATAATAATCTTCATTATAGTTTACCGCAAACTCTCTTTCTTCATAAGTCCAACCGACAATTACCTCAGTGTTTCTATCGTAATTTTCAAAGTCGATAAAAGCATTATTAGCGGCTGGTATGGTGTACTCAAAATAATAGTCAAAAACATCTCCCAAGCGTTCAACCTCTTTTATATTATTAATATCAGAAATGTTGAAGACCACCAAGTCGATGGCATTATCAGCAAATAAATAATTATTCTTTATAGCAATATCCTCATTACCTGGTATATTGATAAAACTTATAAATTGAGGTGATAAAGGATTTGTATTATCTATCACATGGACGCCTTTGAGCTTTTCATTGATAAATATATAGTTTTGATAGGCATAAATTTTACCAACAGCTTCTATTGGCTTAGGAGATTTCACTTCTACTTTGGCTCTCCATTCTGCTTTTGAAATTGTTTCAGGAATTGCCACAGTAGCAATAAACGTTTCTGTCTGAGTTTCATAAGTATCGCATGACCAAATAAGCGATAAGGCTAATACAAGAATCAAGTTTTTCATGATTGAAGATATTTTTTGGTTGTTAGTTTGTAGTATACTTTATTAATAAGATACAATAACCATCAAAAGGTTGCGTCAAATTGTAGTGTTTTCTTCAATTTGAAGCGATTGATTTTCATCTTCAAAACCTATAATTTCTCTATAGATTACATAAGTTGGTAAATAGCTAAAAGAAGAAGTTACATATATACCAACAAAACACATTAACATACCTACGATACCAGCTAATAAACCACTAACAAATAATAATCCAAAAGTGATGAGCCATTTTTTATTACCAAGTTCAAAACTTAGCTTTATTATATCCGAAATTGGCATATTTGGATTAAATGCAAAAATCACTACCATAAAGCTCAACGGTACAATTGCGTAAAGCAATGGCAAAAAGCACAATAAGACTGCAAGTAATGCAATACCAGTAAGTGCTAGAGAAATGAGAATCGTTTTTTTAAGATATGGCTTTTTAAAGAAATAGAAATAATCTTCCCTACCCATTTGTTCCAGATCCTTAAATTTACAAATTCTATAAAAAGCAGCCTTTAACCCAAAACTAATGGCTCCCATTGCTACAGCAAAAAAAATATAAAGTATTACCATAACACCTATTAATATTGGACTCATTTCTGATTGCGTATACTGATCATAAGAATTGTATGTGTTATAAGAGTCGTAAGAATTAAACGATGTCATAACACCAGATAACAAAAGAGGGATATAAATAATCATCATTACAGGTATAGCTAAAACCATGTTCAATAGAATGGTAACTAAACCTTGAACCCAAACTTTCTTAAAAAGCTCGATAGAAGAATTAAAAATATCCCCAAAGTCTAAATCTTTGGCATTCTGAATTCGGCTTTGAATTTGCTCTAATTTCATATTTTATACTATTGGTTGGTATATCAAAAGAACGGCATTTTCATGAAATATTCAAATAAATATTGTGTCTGCCACTTTGTCACAACGTATAAATAAACGTATCTTTGCATGCTTATTGAATCTCAAAGATTTCAACTTTATTGATGGAAAAAACAATAGACGAAACAAAACAAGGACAAACCTTAATTATAAATCCTAGAAAAGAGAATAACAAAAAACTCTTTATAGAAAGCTATGGCTGTGCTATGAACTTTAGTGACAGCGAAATTGTAGCTTCCATTCTGTCTAACGAAGGTTTCAATACCACTCAAAACCTAGAAGATGCCGATTTGGTTCTGGTGAATACTTGCTCAATTAGAGATAAGGCAGAACAGACGGTAAGAAAACGCTTAGAAAAATACAATGCTGTAAAACGAATCAACCCAAAAATGAAAGTGGGTGTTTTGGGCTGTATGGCAGAACGCTTAAAAACCAAATTTTTAGAGGAAGAAAAAATTGTGGATTTGGTCGTAGGGCCAGATGCTTATAAAGACTTGCCAAATCTCTTGGCCGAAGTTGATAAAGGTAGAGATGCTATAAACGTGATTCTCTCTAAAGAAGAGACTTACGGAGATATTTCTCCCGTGAGACTTAACACCAATGGCGTTACTGCTTTTGTTTCCATAACCCGTGGTTGCGATAATATGTGTACATTTTGTGTCGTTCCATTTACAAGAGGTAGAGAGCGCAGTAGAGACCCACAAAGTATTATCGAAGAAGTTAATGATCTTTGGTCCAAGGGTTACAAAGAAATTACACTTTTAGGACAGAACGTGGACAGTTATTTATGGTATGGAGGCGGATTGAAAAAGGACTTTAATAAAGCGTCTGATTTTCAAAAAGCGACTGCTGTAAATTTTGCCAACCTTTTGGAGCTTTGCGCAAAAGCTCAACCCAAAATGAGAATTCGATTTTCAACCTCCAATCCACAAGACTTAACGCTGGATGTAATTGAAACGATGGCGAAATACGATAATATATGTAAGCACATTCATTTACCTGTACAGAGCGGAAGTGACCGTATTTTAAAAGCAATGAACAGACTGCACACTAGAGAGGAATATTTTGAACTCATTGATAATATTAGAAGAATCATCCCAGATTGCTCTATCAGTCAAGATTTAATTGCTGGGTTTCCTACCGAAACTGAGCAAGACCACAGAGACACTTTGAGTCTAATGGAACGTGTTAAATACAATTTTGGATATATGTACATGTATTCTGAACGCCCTGGCACTATGGCTGGTCGTAATATGGAAGACGATATACCTGAAGCTACCAAGAAAAGACGTTTGGCGGAAATCGTTAGTTTACAAAGAGAACATTGCGAACTAAAAACTAAAGAGTTCCTCAACACAACTGTTGAAGTTTTAATTGAAAGAGAATCAAAAAAATCTGATGCCGAATGGTCCGGAAGAACATCACAAAATGTGGTTGCAGTATTTCCAAAAGAAAATTATAAGATTGGGGATTTGGTAAATGTTCATATATCGGATTGTACGAGTGCGACTTTAATAGGAATGGCAACTGGCCTTTCATTCAATAATTAAAAAATCCAATGGAATCAATTCAAGCCATAAAACAACGCTTTGGTATTATAGGAAATGATCCTAAGCTCAACCGTGCCATAGAAAAAGCCATCCAAGTATCACCGACTGATATTTCGGTATTAGTCACTGGAGAAAGTGGTGTAGGTAAAGAAAGTATTCCTAAAATTATACATCAACTCTCGCACCGAAAACATGGAAAGTACATTGCCGTGAACTGTGGTGCAATTCCCGAAGGCACCATTGACAGTGAACTTTTTGGTCACGAAAAAGGTGCATTTACTGGTGCTACACAAACCCGTTCAGGTTATTTTGAAGTTGCAGATGGTGGCACTATTTTCTTGGACGAAGTTGGAGAACTGCCACTTACTACACAAGTACGATTGCTTCGTGTTTTGGAAAATGGTGAATTTATAAAAGTTGGCTCAAGCAAGGTACAACAGACCAATGTGCGCATTGTAGCTGCAACAAATGTTAATATGTTCGAGGCGATTAAAAAGGAAAAGTTCAGAGAAGATCTATACTATCGTTTGAGCACAATAGAGATTAACATTCCTCCTTTACGTGACCGAAAAGAAGATATACACTTATTATTTAGAAAATTTGCAAGCGACTTTGCGAGCAAATATAAAATGCCTACTGTAAAATTGACAGATGAAGCTGTTCACCTACTGTTAAAATACCGCTGGAATGGCAATATCAGGCAGTTAAGAAATGTTGCCGAACAAGTTTCTGTCCTAGAACAGAACCGTACTATTAATGGCAACACACTAAAAAACTATTTACCGGATGCTGGAAGTAATTTGCCTGCCGTAATTAATAAATCTAAGTCCGAAAGTGATTTTAGTAGTGAGCGTGAGATTTTATACAAAGTCCTTTTTGATATGAAAAGTGACCTCAACGACCTCAAGAAACTCACTATGGAACTTATGAAAAATGGTGTTGATGGTAATGTAGAAAAAGACAACGAAAAGTTGATTCAGAAAATCTATGGAGATGACGATAAAGATGAAGACTTTGAGAATGCTGTAGAGGATTTAGAAGTGCTCTCAATTCCTGAGAAATCTGAAAATGTGACACCTACCTCGCACGAACCAGAAGACAAGTATTATTTTGCAGAAGAAATTGAAGAAGAAGAAACCCTATCTTTACAGGATAAAGAATTAGAACTAATTAAAAAATCCTTAGAGCGTCATGACGGTAAACGAAAATTGGCGGCCGCAGAACTTGGCATCAGCGAGCGCACCCTTTACAGAAAGATAAAACAATACGATTTGTAAATTTAGCGTTAAGCATTAAAGTTTATACTATATATGAAGTTACCAAAATTCATTCTCATTCTTTTTGCAACGCTAACTCTTACAGGTTGTGGGATTTATTCCTTTACGGGAATCAGCACCAATGCAGATTCGTTTCAGGTCAATTACTTTCAGAATAATGCACAATTGGTCGAGCCTGGATTGGACCTGCTTTTTAGAAATACTCTTCAAGATTTAATTGTGAACCAGACCAGTTTAAATTTGGTCAACTCTGGTGGAGAAATCATTTACGAAGGCGAAATTACCGAATATAGAATTGCACCAATGACGGCAACTGCACAAAACACAGCTGCACAAAATAGGTTGACCATTGGAGTTAACGTAAGATATTACAACACACTCAATGAAGAAAAAGATTTTGAAAGAAACTTTTCATTCTTTTATGATTATCCTGCCAACGCTCAATTAGTTGGTGGGACAAAAGACGAAGCTTTTGAGATTATTTTTGAACGTATTACACAAGATATCCTAAATGCATCTTTAGGCGATTGGTAGCTTATGCATATAAATGAACTCACATATCTGTTACAGCATCCCGAAGCCATTACGGCAAATCAGACGGAAGCTTTGTCGGCTCAATTACAAAAATATCCTTATTTCCAGGCGGCACATGCGCTACACCTCAAAGGATTAAAACAGAAAGAGAGTTTTAGATATAATAATGCACTAAAAATTACGGCAGCACATACTACGGACAGAAGTGTTTTGTTCGATTATATCACGTCTGAAGTTTTTAACCAAAACGAAATATCTCAACAAATTCAGCAGAATTCGGACACCATTAGAAATTTAGAAGTCAATGGAATTGACGATATTTCGGTAAATAAAAGTGTTACAATTGACGAAAAATTAAAAGAACACATTAAAGCAACAGAGGGTGTTTTGGATCCTAATTTATTTGAAGAAAAATATATCCCGAACCAAAAAATTGAAACACAACCTTTAAAGCTTGAGGATTCAATTATTTCTGTCGATGTAAAAAATATAAAGCCCGAGGAACAGCTTAAAATCGGCAAACCATTAGAGTTTGATAAATCCGAGAATCATTCTTTCTCGGAGTGGTTAAAAATTACAAGTTTCAAGCCTATTAAAAGAGATTCAGAAGACATTCAACAAGAAAAATCAGAATCAATTTCCCCGCCGATTCAGGATAAATTGGAGATCATTAATCGCTTTATCAGTGAAAACCCAAAGATAAAACCAGTCACGTCCAACAGTCCAAAACCTAAGCTGGTTAATAACGATGACGCCGTTTCCGACAGTCTCATGACTGAAACTTTGGCACGAATTTATCTCGAACAAAAAAACTATGATAAAGCCATTCAATCTTATAAAATTTTAAGTTTGAAATATCCAGAAAAAAGTAGTTTCTTTGCACACCAAATTAAAGCGGTAGAAGAACTAAAAGAAAATAACAATACATAACATGAGTACATTTGTAATCTTTTTGATATTAATTGTGATAGTGGCTTTTTTATTAGTCGTTGTCATTATGGTACAAAACCCTAAAGGTGGTGGTTTATCTTCATCTTTTGGTGGAGGAGGCACACAACAATTAGGTGGCGTAAAGAAAACTGGAGACTTTTTAGACAAAAGTACTTGGGCATTGGCAACAGCGCTTATTGTACTCATATTAGCATCTAATTTAGCTATTGACAGTGGGACAACTGCAGAATCAAAAGCGTTGGACACTGAAGAGACAACGGACTTACCTGTTCTTCCAACACCTTCTGCCAATGATTCAGGAACCTTAAATGATTCTTTATAATCTGTAATTAGATTTAAATATATAACGAAGAGCCAACTATTATAGTTGGCTTTTTTTATGTCTTCTATTTATGTCTGAAAGTTTGTCAGTCATTGCGACTTGGCACAATTTTCGAAACCCACACAACAGCCTGTCAATAGATAGGAAAGTAATTTAATTAAACAACTAAAAATAGATTTAAAATGAGTTTAAACATTAAACCTTTAGCAGACCGCGTTCTTGTAGAACCTATGGAGGCTGAAACTAAAACAGCTTCTGGAATTATCATTCCCGATAACGCAAAAGAAAAACCGCAAAAAGGGACTGTTGTAGCAATTGGCAATGGTAAGAAAGATGAACCTATCACAGTAAAAGTCGGAGACACTGTTCTTTACGGAAAATATGGTGGAACCGAATTAAAACTTGAAGGTAAAGACTATTTAATGATGCGCGAGAGCGATATTTTGGCGATTATTTAAATTGCTATTAGCTTTTGGCAGTTCGCCTTTAGCGGTATAAAAATTTCATAATAATATTAACTAATTATTTTAGCTCATAGTCAATGGCTATCAGCTAAAAGCAAACATAAAAACAATGGCAAAAGATATAAAATTTGATATTGAAGCACGCGACGGTATAAAACGTGGTGTCGATGCTTTGGCAAACGCAGTAAAAGTAACCTTAGGTCCTAAAGGACGTAACGTAATTATTGGTAAATCCTTCGGAGCACCACAAGTCACAAAAGATGGTGTGTCTGTAGCAAAAGAAATTGAGCTAGAGGATGAATTAGAAAACATGGGAGCGCAAATGGTAAAAGAGGTGGCTTCTAAAACTAACGATTTAGCTGGTGATGGTACAACAACCGCAACAGTTTTGGCTCAGGCAATTGTAAAAGAAGGTCTTAAAAATGTTGCTGCTGGTGCAAATCCAATGGATTTAAAACGTGGTATTGACAAAGCGGTTGAAGCTTTGGTAAAAGATTTAGACAAGCAATCTCAAAAAGTAGGTAACGATTCTGATAAGATTAAGCAGGTTGCCGCAATTTCAGCGAACAACGATGATACTATTGGCGAATTAATCGCCAAGGCTTTCGGAAAAGTTGGTAAAGAAGGTGTGATTACTGTTGAAGAAGCAAAAGGACTTGATACTTACGTAGATGTGGTTGAAGGTATGCAGTTTGACAGAGGATATCTCTCACCTTACTTTGTAACAGATTCCGATAAGATGATTGCAGATTTAGAAAATCCATACATCTTATTATTCGATAAGAAGATTTCTAATTTACAGGAAATTCTTCCAATATTAGAGCCAGTAGCACAGTCTGGTCGTCCGTTATTGATCATCGCAGAAGATGTTGAAGGGCAAGCTTTAGCTACATTGGTTGTCAATAAGCTTAGAGGTGGACTTAAAATCGCTGCTGTTAAAGCACCAGGTTTTGGAGATAGAAGAAAAGCAATGTTAGAAGATATCGCTATCCTTACAGGAGGTGTGGTAATTTCTGAAGAAAGAGGTTTCTCTCTTGAAAACGCTGATCTTTCTATGTTAGGTACTGCTGAGACCGTAACTATCGATAAGGATAATACTACAATTGTTAATGGTGAAGGAAAAGCTGCTGACATTAAAGCACGTGTTAACCAAATAAAAGCACAGATTGAAACTACGACGTCTGACTATGACAAAGAAAAGCTTCAAGAGCGTTTAGCTAAATTAGCTGGTGGTGTAGCCGTACTTTATGTAGGAGCTGCTTCTGAAGTTGAAATGAAAGAAAAGAAAGACCGTGTAGATGACGCTTTACACGCAACCAGAGCTGCCGTAGAAGAAGGTATTGTTGCTGGTGGTGGTGTCGCTTTTGTACGTGCCAAAAAAGTTTTAGAAAAATTGACAACAGACAATTTAGACGAATCAACTGGCGTGCAAATTGTAAACAAAGCTATTGAGGCACCATTGAGAACCATTGTAGAAAATGCTGGTGGAGAAGGCTCTGTAGTTATTAATAAAGTAATGGAAGGCAAAAAGGATTTTGGTTACGATGCTAAGTCAGAAACTTATGTAGATATGCTAAAAGCTGGTATCATCGATCCTAAAAAAGTAACACGTATCGCTTTAGAAAATGCTGCTTCTGTTGCAGGCATGATCTTAACGACAGAGTGTGCTTTAGTAGATATTAAAGAAGATGCTCCTGCAATGCCAATGGGTGGCGGCGGAATGCCAGGCATGATGTAATGGCAAATCGCTATAGATAATTATTGGCTAAGGTCAATAAAATTTTAAAAGCTCTTGATGAAAATCAAGAGCTTTTATATTGATAATTATTTACTGGTATTGGTAAGTCAGCACTCTATCAATAGGAGTCATAAAAAACATTTTGTTTTTGTTTTGTTTTATCAACCTTTCTTGTTCATCAAACTCATAGGATGCGGTCAGCGTTATCGTAGTATTATCTGACATTAATGTATAGGTATAACCAGATAAATAGTTGGTTCCTAATTCCGCTAATTGCTTAAACGCGTATTCACCAATTTGACTAAGCATAATATTGTTTCGCCACTCTGGTCCAAAACGATAACGCTCTTTTTGGTAAGGTTCTGAAGCTAATTCACTTGTATAAACAAATGAGGCAGTTCCTTTAATTTCTGATCCGTTATAAGCAATAAAATTTACTAAATTCCCATTTTCGTAAGATGCTTCCCAAGAAGTTTCGTTATCTAAACTCATGCATCTGATTATTTGGTTATCCCCGTTTAGGTTAAAAACCAAATCATTTTCATTTGCAATACTTCCATCCTCATTATACGTAGTTCTTGTATGAAATATTTCATTATCAATATATTCATAGGAGCGATTAAAATCTTGAATGTTGTTTGAAAAATCACCAGCAATATTAATAATGCGATCATCCGGATCATAATCGTAGGTTTCTAATCCTCTAAGTGTACCATCGTTATAATATTCTATTAAAACGATTTTCCCGTCTTCAAATGTTTGAACTTGGCTGGAACCAATATCAGATTCAATTTCGGTGTTCAAATTATTATTCAATGTATACCTATAATTTACTCCAACTGGATCATTATTTATTTTAACAACTTCATTAATTGAAACCAGTTGTTCATTATCAGTTGTAAAATTGTCAATGGATTCATTATCACAAGATGAAACTAAAACTGTTAGAAGGACTAAAGCAAAAAAATTGAGAGTGATTTTCATAATAGTAAGTATTAAAATTAGTTAGACCTGTCAAATGTCACAACAATCATACCGCTAATAACAATTTTCATCTTAGTATTTTTAATCGCTCCAACATTAAATACCTTGCTTTAGTTATATCATTCTAAAATAAAACAATCTAACTTTTATCGCAATAAGAATTTTCTAATCGAATCTGTCTGTTGCTTTTTTAGTTTTATCAGAAAATTTTAATGTTAATCAATCATATATTTCAATTGATATTGTGGTTGGTAAAAATTCAATTAAAAATCAATTAAATTTTATTTCTTAAACTTAATATGTAAATCACTAAAATGAAAAAATTTAAGAATGAAAATACGCCTTTAAAGTTGAAAAACTTTTGAAAAACATGATGCAAGCCATAAGACGTTCTTTTGTAATTAAAAAGGAAGCCACTGAACTAGGTATAAATATTTCCGAGGGTATTTTGAAAGTATTAGAGTAAAACAAAAAAGCCCGAATTTTCATTCAGGCTTGAGTATTTAGTTCAAATTTCTAATTCCCATCTCCCTTTTCCTTCTTATGGTCTTTTTTGACTTCATCATCTCTGTATTTACAACATGGGTGTACAGAATTATAAGCTTTTTCAGTTGCTTTGATTTCTTTAGTATCATGGCCAACGGCAGCAATATTTTTTGATATGGCTTTTACATTTGTTTTACGCTCATCAAAAATGAGTTTTAATTCGTGAGTATCTACATTCCAAACGGCAGATTTTACGCCTTTGGTCCTTATGGCTGCTTTTTCAATGCGTTCTTTGCACATCATGCACACGCCATCGACTTCCATGGATGCTTTTGCATTTTTGTTTTGGGCGAAGGTGATTGTTGTGATTAACAACGTGAATATTAGTGTTATTTTTTTCATTATTTTATGTTTTTGATTCCATTAAAATGGACATCTGTTTTACTTTGTTAATATCTCTATTTATTCCTGTGCAGGGATGACGTTTTATTTTATCCGATACCGCAGTCCTGCGTAATACATACTCCCAAAAATTGGGCCATATACAAAATTACTATCAAAATTTGAACCAAACGGATTGTCTGCACTAACAATTGGGTTAGGTTGCTTTACATTGGTTACGTTTTCGCCTCCTATATATATTTCAAATTCAGGTGAAAATACTTTCGTGACCTGTAGATTTAACGTCCCTACAGTTGGTGTGCGTTCTGATAATTGAAACTCGGAAGGACTTAAATCCGTATTTGGATAACGCTGCGAACTTAACCAATTGTATGTGGCATCAAACTTCCATTGACTCCCGTTCTCTTTTTCATTGGTTTCATACGAAGTATTTGCAAACAATCGGTTTTTTGGTGTCAATGGTTTTTCAAGTTTACCTGAATTATAATCCGTTTGTACATCGTAATACTTGTACGCAGTCCGCAAATCAAAACCTTTAAACAAATTATAGTTGAACTCAAATTGAAAACTATTGGCATAGCTATCGCCTTCCAAATTATAAAAGTTAATTTCAAAAGGGTTTTCCCAATCCACGACCACTTGATTTTTAAAATCGGTTCTATAAAAGTCCAACGTGATATCTGCTTTTCGTTCAAACAAATTAAAACCTTGCAGATAGCTAAAGCCGTAATTCCAAGCGATTTCCGGGTCTAGACCGTAAATACTTCCACCAGAATTTAAAATATTAATTTGTCTTGAACTAGAAAATAGGTTCTGATTTTCAGCAAAAATGTTGGCACTTCGTTTTCCTCGTCCGACTGAAAAACGCAATGCTGATTTTTCCCAAGGTGTATAACGCATATGCAGCCTTGGCGTCACAAAAAAGCCCAATCTATTATGTTGATCTGCTCGTAAACCTGCTGTTAAGGTCAACTTATCCAAATTGTCATAAGCATATTCAAAAAACGCTCCGACCGAATTTTCGGTACGCTCAAACGTATCGGTATTTACCAACTCGTCATAATGGTCATACGTAAAACTCAAACCGGTTTTTATCTTATGGCGAGAATCTGTGATAATACTGTTGTACACCAAGTTGGAGTAAAAACTGTTATGTTCTATATCATACAAATTCAACCCAAAATAAGAATCCTGTACGTGGCGGCTAAACGCGGCTTGAAAGCCCAAACTCTGGTAAGGAATTTCAGGATTTACGTAACCTAATTTTGTAGTGACTTCAAAACGTTCCGTATCAATTTCACTTCCCCAGAAATTTGTGGTACCTCTATCGGTTTCGGGATCAAAGCCTATTTGACCAGACTGAGTATTGTCATTAAGGTAACGCAGATTAATAAAACTCACAATCCCTTTTTTGCCATTGGTATATTGCCAACGATTCATGATATTAATCTGCTCTTTAAGTGGCACATCTAAAAAGCTATCGTCATTCTTATCAAACTTTTGATTACGTAAGTTGCCATGCAAATACAAGCCAGTACTCCACTTATCTGAAACCTGTTGATTGATGTGCGTATTAAGCTCTAAACGACCATTGACACTGCCATAGGCATTCACAAATAATTTATCGTCTGTTGTAGGTTTTACCAGTTCTGCATTAATTTGCCCTGCGATACTCTCAAAACCATTGACCACACTTCCCGCACCTTTGGTAATCTGAATACTCTCTACCCAAGTACCAGGTATAAAACTGAGTCCATAGGCTTGTGAAGCACCTCTGATAGCGGGTACATTTTCTGTTGTGATTAAAATATATGGCGAATCCAAGCCTAACATTTTAATTTGCCGCGTTCCTGAAACCGCATCAGCAAAATTAACGTCGATTGATGGGTTGGTCTCGAAGCTTTCCGAGAGGTTACAACAAGCTGCTTTGAGCAATTCGTCACTACTTACAAAAAGCGTATTTTCTGCTTTTAGGTAGGATCTGGCCGTAGCTTGGTTTCTGGATTTCACAACCACTGCATCTAACTCCGATGATGCCTGCAATACATGTTTAATGTATTTATTTTCGCTTACTTTTATTGTATCGGTTTTAAAGCCCACATAGCTAATCACCAACTTCTCAAACGAAAATTTATATGGTAATGCAAACGTACCATCGTCATTGGTAATGGTCCCAACCGATGAACCCGACCAATACACATTGGCACCTGGTAATGGACGTTCTTTGTCTGAACTCGACTCCAAAACAATCCCTTTTAATTGCTCTTGCGAAAAAACAACCAATGGCAAAAATGTTAGTAGAATAACTAACTTTTTCATATAGAAAATGTTTTAGTAAGCATGATAATTGCCATAATAATCATAATGGTATTTTCAATAAATGTCGCTTTGGTCATTGGCAAATTAAGTGCTGTGCCCAAACAAGCGCATTGAATACTCTTTTTGCTTAACAAAGTTTTTGTGACTCCAAAAGTAGTAATACCTAAAATCACAATTGTAAATATTAATGCTATATCAGTTTGAAAACGCATAAGGAACATTAACCCTAAGGCTACTTCAATAAAAGGATAAATCCATCCGTAAGCAGGAACCGCTTTTGCCAGAGGATCGTACATTTTAAAACTTTCTGGAAAGCCTTTTAAATCCAACAACTTAAAAAAGCTGAAAACGATATAAAACAGTCCCATAAAATCGAGCATAAAACTACTACCATCCCACGGATTGATATTCAATAAAATTGAAGCAATTGTGATGTACCCAAAAATTAGGAACAAAGGGAACAATTGCTTCAAATCGCTTTGTTTTTGTTCCGTTTTAGCTGACGAACTGAATACGTTTTTCTCTTCTTTTCTTGAAATTTGATATTTATCAGAAAGTGCATCCTGAAGTGCATCAACTTCAATATGCGATGTCATTTTAATTTTTGCTGTTTTTTCTTCTAGATTTACAGAAACATCTTCAACATTTGATAATGCTGAAAGCGATTTTTCAACCGAAGCTTTACAGTTATTGCAGGTCATGCCTGAAACATTATATGTATGTGTCATTTTTTTGATTTTTTAAAATGTAGTAATAAATTAAGTTACCTCAACTTTCAAATAGAGCATAGTCGAAATGCTTAAAAAGCTAATTTAAAATCAAATCAGAAAAGTCTCGTGCAAAACATGTATTTCGGCAACGAGATTTGGAGCGGAATAATCTTTATGTGGAATTATTTGTTTAGACAGACTCTCAAAAAGCGCTTCAAAACTAAAAACGAAAGACTTAAAAAATACAACTTGTGACGACGACAGCTCTTTCTCAGTAGTGATTTTTAAATCGTCCTGACCTTTAACTACATCGACCTCATCTTTGCAACATGATTTATCCAAAGCTACAGCTTCAGACAAGTCCATTCCGCATTTCTGAACTTCAGAAAAAACAGACATATCAACCAGACTATCACCACAATAATGTTTTTCAACCGTAAAGGAGAATGTTGAAAACACTACCATTACAGACAAAATCAAAGAAGTAATTCTATTTAAAATCGTCACTTGCATAATGCGAAATTAATAAATTTTAAAATATCTAAATTTGATTTAGAAAACTATTAACGTTTCAATTTATGGTAATAAAACGCTGGTAATAAAATAATTAACAGAATTGGCTGGATTAAAAATCTTCTCAGGTTAAAGAATAAGTAATAATCTTCCTGCTTCGGGTTGATGACAAAATACATAAATGGAATTATAAGTACCACGAAAGAAATCATATATATAATCAATGAAAATTTTATAATACTTCTATCTCGAAAGAACAAATACAATATACCTAATGAAGCCAATGTATTCATCAAAAATCGAAGACTTGTAAAGATTGTTAACTTGGCAACTTCGCGTCTTGGATTATCTATGTACAAATAATCATTCTCAAAAAATGAGAGGTATGGGTCATAAAAAAGTTCATCTTGAAATCCTCGGATAGCAACTAGCACAAAAAAAAGTAGACCAATTAGTATGTAGCGGACGGTTTTAGACATTCTGTTTTATGGATTTTGAAAAACGATTTACCCAAAACATCCACAACAAAAATACGATTCCATAAATGAGCATTGGAAAAATAACAGTGTGTAAGATTTCTTCGTGCTCAGGATAATGATACAGCCCGATAGACAATACAACAATTCGAATTAAATTAAAAATATAGATAATGACACTACCAACAAAACAGTATAACAAAGTAGTTTTTAACCGTCCAGAAAACGCAATGATAAAAGAGACGAAGAGGTTAATAATACTAATAGCGTTGCAACCCTCAATAATCCGTGCCAAATATTTGTTATTTAGAATCAACTTCATGGATGGCTCATTAGGATGCGGCAGTATCTGGGCATCATAACCAAAACTATTGAGCAGATGTTCTGTTTGTTTGGCTACTAAATGGGTGGCGTAATCTGGGTAGAACTTGGTTCCCGTGGAGAGATTTAAATAGAGGTTATAGCCAAAAGTAAGCACTCCGTAGACTAATAAAAAGAGTAAAATAAATCTAATGACTAATTTGTATTTTATCAGCAATGCTTTCAATGCAAAAACTTATTTCAGGTTGATGTTAAAATTACAATAAACAATAATTCAATATAGTCGAAATTTAGATACTTTTGCCAAAAGTTTTCAACCCAATGACCTTACAAGAATTAAAACCAGAAGTAAAATCCATTATCAATAAAGAGCATCTTAGCACAGACGAGCGCTTGCTAAAAATTTGCGAACTTTTAGAAAATACTGTTCCCTATTACAACTGGGTTGGTTTTTATTTTAAAAACGGTGATAAAAACGAACTGAAGCTTGGGCCTTATGTTGGTGAGCCAACTGACCATACCATAATACCTTTTGGCAAAGGGATTTGCGGACAAGTAGCAGTTAGTAATAAAAATTTTGTGGTACCAGATGTTGCCGCCCAAGACAATTACATCGCCTGTAGCATTACGGTAAAAGCAGAAATTGTTATCCCGATTTTTGTGAATGGTGAAAATATTGGGCAGATAGATATTGACTCTAACACACCTGACCCTTTTACTGAAGCTGACGAACGATTTTTAGAATTTGTTTGTACTCAAGTGGCTTCAATTCTCTAATATAAAAAAACATGAGTATTTCTGTTTTTCTACAGAGATCTTACATTCCAGTTCTAATTGCTTCAACGGGATCCAATCGTGATGCCGAAATCGCAGGAATTACACCCGAAATTAAGCCGATTAAAGTAGAAAGTGCAAATCCTAAGAACATGTTCCCGAATGAGAGCACGAATTCAAATTCTTCGCCCACTACTCCATTCATAATTTGAGCAATAATCCAGACAAATGCCAATCCGACCAAACCACCAACAACGGCAAGAATAATAGCTTCAAACAAAAACTGAAACAAAATAAATCTGTTTTTGGCGCCCAATGATTTTTGGATTCCGATTAGGTTGGTACGCTCCTTAACACTCACAAACATAATATTGGCAATACCAAAACCACCAACCAAGAGTGAGAAACCACTTATGACCCAGCCAATTAAATTTAATGAAGCAATAATTCCGTCTACGAAAGAGACTAAACCAGCTAATTTATTGATAAAGAAATTATCATCCTCATCTGCTTTTAAACCTCTATGTGCTCTAAATTTTTGAACCAAGACTTGTTCAAACGCAGCAATATCAACTCCTGATTCTGGCTTAATAACTACAGCTCCAGGAAGACCATTGACACCTCCATTTCTAAATCGTCGCACAAAATTTGCAGGAACAAAACCTTTTCCATCTGGCGAATCACCTAATCCTGTACCATATTTTTTAAGAACGCCGATAACAGTTAATTTTCTACCGTAAACTCTTACTTGCTTTCCTATTGGATTGAGGTTATCGAACAGGTTTTCTGCCAATTCTGATCCAAGCACAATGACTGGGGCACCTGTTTCGGATTCCATTTCAGAATAAAATCTACCTTCTCCAATTTTTAAATCGTCAATTTCATATATACCGTGCGAAACAGGTGTGATGTTAATATTCGTCAACGTTTCTGCCTGATACCTCACTGTTTCACCTCCACCAAAGATAACGTAGGCCGAAGCGGCTATATTAGGGACATTTCGTTTTACAAATTCATAATCTCCGTAATCGGTTTGAGGAAAGTTATCTCGTTTCCATCGTGGCACTTCAGTTGGACCAAATGAAAACTTGGTTAGATAGATTGTATTTTTATCTAGACCAGATAGGCTATCTTTAATATTCTTGTCCAAAGAGTCGACTGCTGCTAATACCGCAATAATCGAAAAAATACCAACGGTTACTCCCAAAAGTGACAAAAACGTACGGAGTTTGTTGTTTCTAAGTGCATTGATTGCAAATGACAAACTCTCTTTAAATACTCTTAAATAAACAAGCATGGACTTATATTTTTATCGCGATTTAAAGATAGGACGTTTTCAACAATTTATTGTTACAAAAAAATGGAACAAACTGCATTTAACACTTCGCTTATCGTTTTGAATATCCGTATTTTTGCAGTTTTAAATCACAATGCATCACTATGAGCGAAAAAACTATTTCTTCAGCCTTAATTTCTGTATTCAACAAAGATGGGTTGGCACCAATTGTAAAACGATTGGACGAACTTAACGTCACTATTTATTCAACTGGTGGCACCGAAAAATTCATCAAAGATTTAGGCATTACTGTTGTGCCAGTGGAAGATGTAACGTCCTACCCTTCTATTTTGGGTGGTCGAGTAAAAACATTACATCCAAAGGTTTTTGGCGGTATTCTGAACCGTCAGAACAATGAATCCGATGTAAAAGAATTAGCCGAGTTTGAAATCCCACAAATTGATGTGGTCATTGTAGATCTATATCCATTTGAAAAAACCGTTGCTTCAGGCGCTACTAATCAAGATATTATTGAAAAAATTGATATCGGTGGTATATCTTTAATAAGAGCGGCAGCAAAAAATTATGCTGATGTGACCTGTGTTTCATCGGTTGATGATTACTCGGAATTTCTAGAATTGCTGAATACTAAAAACGGCAAAACGTCAGAAGAAGATCGTAAGAATTTTGCTGCAAAGGCATTTAATGTTTCTTCTCATTATGATTCTGCTATTTTTAATTATTTCAACAAAGACCATAAAATTCCATCTCTAAAGATTTCTGAAAATAATGGAAAAGTGTTGCGTTATGGTGAAAACCCTCACCAAAAAGGATTCTTTTTCGGAGATTTTGATGGGATATTCACCAAGCTTCATGGCAAAGAATTGAGCTATAATAATTTACTTGATGTAGATGCTGCAGTGAATTTAATCATGGAATTTAAAGGTGAAGACCCAACATTCGCTATTCTTAAACACAACAACGCTTGCGGTTTTGCACAGCGTAAATCAGTACACCAAGCTTATTTAGATGCATTAGCAGGAGATCCAGTTTCTGCTTTTGGTGGTATTTTAATCACCAATACCGAAATTGACAAGGCTGCTGCTGAGGAAATTCATAAATTGTTTTGCGAGGTAGTTATTGCACCTTCATTCAGCGATGAAGCATTAGAGATTTTGAAAGGAAAAAAGAATCGTATCTTATTAATCTTGAATGATGTCGACCTACCAAAAACTACTGTTAGAACTTGTTTGAATGGGGTTTTGGTTCAAGATAAAGACAACAAAACCGATAGTTTAGATGATTTAAATACGGTTACTGAAACAGCACCAAGCTCTAGTGAACTTGAAGATTTAATTTTCGCTTCAAAATTGTGCAAGCATACCAAATCCAATACTATTGTAATAGCAAAGAACAAACAACTTTGTGCCAGTGGCACAGGACAAACGAGCCGTGTTGATGCTTTAAACCAGGCCATACACAAAGCTAAGTCCTTTAATTTTGATTTGAATGGAGCGGTTATGGCGAGTGATGCATTTTTCCCTTTTCCGGATTGCGTGGAGATAGCAGATAACGCAGGAATTAAAGCTGTTATTCAGCCAGGAGGTTCAATAAAAGACGAGTTAAGCATCAATTATTGTAATGACAATAAAGTATCAATGGTATTTACAGGTACACGTCACTTTAAGCATTAAAAGGTATTTGTTTTTGCTAATTAAATGTCCATATAACAAAAGAAACTATTCTGCGTTTAAAAAGAGACAAAGATTAACCAAGAAAAATTACATGCAATAAACGTCCATACCCTAAGAAATAACGTATTATTTATTACATTTACAGATAGTCGTAAATATTGACTAAAATAACCCAATAATTCAAAAATAGCACATGGGATTTTTTGATTTCCTAACGGAAGAAATAGCCATTGATTTAGGAACCGCAAACACATTGATCATCCACAACGATAAAGTAGTAGTTGATAACCCTTCTATAGTTGCCAGAGACCGCATTAGCGGAAAAATCATCGCCGTTGGTAAAGAAGCCAATATGATGCAAGGTAAGACGCATGAAAATATTAAAACCATTCGTCCACTTAAAGATGGTGTAATTGCAGATTTTGATGCTTCTGAGCAGATGATCAGCATGTTTATTAAAAACATACCAGCTCTAAAAAAGAAATTTTTCAACCCTGCCTTACGTATGGTGGTTTGTATTCCATCTGGGATTACAGAAGTGGAAATGCGAGCAGTAAAAGAATCGTGTGAACGCGTGAATGGAAAAGAAGTTTACTTGATTCACGAACCAATGGCAGCTGCCATTGGTATAGGTGTAGATATTATGCAACCTAAAGGAAATATGATTGTTGATATTGGAGGTGGTACTACTGAAATTGCAGTGATTGCTCTCGGTGGTATTGTTTGTGACAAGTCTGTAAAAGTGGCGGGTGATGTATTTACCAACGACATCATTTACTACATGCGCACCCAACACAACTTGTATGTTGGTGATAGAACGGCTGAAAAAATCAAAATCCAAATTGGTGCAGCTACGGAAGAATTAGAATTGCCACCAGAAGACATGAGCGTTCAAGGACGAGATTTGTTAACGGGAAAACCTAAACAGGTACAGATTTCGTTTAGGGAAATTGCGAAAGCATTGGATAAATCCATATTACGAATCGAGGACTCTGTAATGGAAACCCTATCGCAAACACCACCAGAATTAGCAGCAGATATTTATAACACAGGGATTTACCTTGCAGGTGGAGGCTCAATGCTTAGAGGTCTTGATAAACGTTTATCGCAAAAAACCGACTTACCTGTTTATATTGCCGAGGATCCATTAAGAGCTGTAGTAAGAGGAACAGGGATTGTGCTTAAAAACTTATCTAAATACAAAAGCGTATTGATTAAATAGAAGTAGATAATGCAACAAATTTTCAATTTTGTTATACGAAACAAAACCTTTCTGTTGTTTTTATTGCTTTTTGGGATTTCAATGGCGCTTACCATACAATCACATTCTTATCATCGTAGCCAATTTATCCATTCTGCAAATGGAATTACTGGAGGTGTTTATGGAACGTTAAACTCTGTTGGACAGTATTTTGACCTTAAAGATAAAAATCAAATTCTTGCAGAAGAAAACAAACGGCTTCGAGAGCGTTTGTTTAACTTAAGCTCTGACAGTGATTCTTCTTATGTCGATACGACTTATTCCAGAGAGGCATATAGAGTTATAAAAGCAGAAGTTTTTAAAAACAGTTATTCGCTTACTAACAATTATCTCACCATCAATAAAGGAAAAAACGATAGTTTAAAGCAAGATTTTGGTGTTTTTACTTCAAATGGAATTGTGGGTATTATTGATAAGGTCTCTAAAAATTATGCAAGAGTACTCTCTATTTTGAATAAGAATAGCAGGATTAATGCAAGAATAAAAAAAACCAACCATTCAGGTTCCTTAAAATGGGATGGCAAGTCTCCAGTGTTTGTTCAGCTAGATGATGTCTCGACTTTTGCCCCAGTTAAAGTTGGAGATACTATTGTCACAGGTGGTCAATCGGCTATATTTCCCAGAGGCATCAACATAGGTACTATTGATAGTTTTGAAACTGATATTGGTGGTGACACTTATAAGATTCAAGTTAAGCTGTTTAATGATATGACCAATATAGGTACAGTTTATATTCTTGAAAACTTAGACCGTACCGAAATAAAATTTTTAGAGAACACAACGGATGACTAATGCCACAGCCCCAAATATCATTAGGTTTATTCTACTTTTAGTGGTTCAAATTGCTATTTGTAACAATATCAATTTTTTCGGTTATATCAATCCGTATATCTATATCATTTTCATTTTATTATTTCCAATTAACGACAACAACAATAATAACCGCCTTTTTATTTTACTGCTAAGTTTCTTGTTGGGAATTCTCGTGGATATGTTTTCAGACTCAGGAGGAGTGCATGCTGCAGCCTCAGTATGTCTGGCTTATGCTAGACCAGTGATGCTTAAAGCCTCGTTTGGTATGTTGTACGAACATCAAAGTTTAAAATTCAGCAATATTGATACTGGAAATTTAATCACATACGTCACCCTTGGGACTGTACTACATCATTTGGTGCTATTTTCGCTTGAGATTTTTAACATTTCAGGCATACTTTTAATATTTAAAAAAACGTTATTTTCTAGTATTTTCACTATAATACTTAGTGTATTAATTATAATTCTATTTAGCCGAAAAAGAAAATGAGAAAATTGTTACTATTAATGACCGTGGTCCTTGTTGGTATCATTTTTATTGCCCGATTATTTTATCTTCAAGTTTATAATACTTCTGCTTACAATCTTTATGAGGATAGTGCTATTAAGAAGGAGTTTAACTATCCCAAACGCGGTTATGTTTATGACAGAAATGGTAAACTTTTAGTTGCCAACCAACCCTCTTATGATGTCATGGTTATTCCTAGGGAAGTCGTCCCATTGGATTCCGCTAATCTGAATGAATTCTGTAATCTTTTAAAAATTACCAAAGAAGATTATAACAGAAAAATGGATAGGGCAACGAATTATTCTCCTCGCCTACCCTCGCCATTTGTACCTCAACTTTCTAAATCAGACTATGCGGTTTTACAAGAAAAGATGCGTAAGTATGAAGGGTTTTACATTCAGAAACGCTCTTTAAGAAGCTATCAAACAACTATAGGTGCAAATGTGCTTGGCGATATCGGAGAAGTAAATCGTTCCATTATTTCCAAACAACCGTATTACAAAATGGGTGACCTTATTGGTAAACAGGGTATCGAGTTATCGTATGAAACGACTCTGCGTGGTACAAAAGGCATCAAATTTATACAAAAAGATAGATTCAATAAAAACATTGGTCCTTATAAAGATGGTATTTATGATACTTTACCAAAACCTGGAAAAGACATTACCATTACTATTGATTCCGAGCTTCAAGCATATGGTGAATTGTTAATGAAACACAAACGAGGAGGTATTGTTGCATTAGATCCAAGTTCTGGCGAAATCTTAGCCATGGTTACTGGACCAAGTTACGACCCTAATTTACTGGTGGGTCGAGACCGTTCAAAGAACTTTTCAAAATTATATAGAGATAGTATTGCGAACCCAACTTTTGATAGAGGCTTGCAGGCACAGTATCCTCCAGGTTCACCATTTAAAGTTATAAATGCATTGATTGCCTTACAAGAAGATGTGGTCGATACCAACGACAGATTTACTTGTCGCATGGGTTATTATTATGGCAGTAGAAGACTTACAGGATGTCACCATCATAAAAGTCCCGTAGACATGAATAGCGGAATCGCTCAATCCTGCAATGCATATTTTGTGAATGTTTACCGTAGAATTGTGGATAAATATGATGATGCAGGTAAAGGAATGAACACCTGGGCCAAACACGCTCGTAGTTTTGGATTAGGTAATTTTCTGAACAACGATTTATCGGTTGGTCAACCAGGAAGAATTCCCGATGGAGATTATTATGACAGAGCTTATGGGGACAATCGATGGGGTTCAACCTACATTGTATCAAATGCTATCGGTCAAGGTGAAGTCGAAGCGACACCAATTCAATTAGCGAATATGGCAGCAGCGATTGGTAATCGTGGATATTATTTTACCCCACACATCATAAAATCTATTGAGGGAGAAACAATTCCGAGTCAATATACAACACCAAAATACACCACGATAGACAAAGAGCATTTTGAGCCTGTGATACAGGGTATGTTTGATGTTTATAATAAAGGTACTGCTGCAACACTCAAAGTCCCAGGCATCGATATTTGTGGAAAGACAGGTACTGCAGAAAACTTTGTGAAAATAGACAGCGTTAAAACTCAACTAACAGACCATTCAATTTTCGTCGCATTTGCTCCCAAAGACAACCCAAAAATAGCTATTGCTGTATTTGTAGAAAACGGTTATTGGGGAAGCCGATTTGCTGGGCGAATGGCCAGTTTAATGATTGAAAAGTACATTAAAGGTGAGGTTACACTTAAACACATGGAAAACTGGATTTTAACACACAGTCTAGAGAATGAATATGCAAAACCTTATTCTGGAGAACCTTTTAAAATCAATGGAGAAACCACACTACAGGTCATAGATAATTACGCAATCGAAAATCAGAACCAAAGCACGGTAAAACAATAATTATATGCTAAGAGAAAACCAAAGACGCTTAAAGTTCGATTGGCTTACTATTATACTCTTTCTTCTTTTAGTAGCATTTGGGTATCTTAATATTTTATCTGCTTCGCATACTGGCGAGATTACCAATTATTTTGACACTAGCGAATTATATGGAAAACAGCTTGTTTTTGTAGGACTTACCTTTGTACTTATAATTCTTATTCTATCCGTTGAAGCTAAATTTTACGAACGATTTGCCAGTGTTATTTATCTAATTGCACTATTAGCCTTAGTGGGATTATTTCTCTTTGGAAAAGAAATCAATGGTGCACGTTCATGGTATGCAATAGGCAGTATGACTCTACAACCCAGTGAGTTTGCGAAGTTTGCGACAGCCTTAGCCGTGTCCAAATATATTAGTGATTTGCAAACCAATATGCAAACCATTAAAGACCAATTACGAGCTGTGGCTATAATCATGATACCAGCTATTTTAATTTTGCTCCAGAACGATGCAGGAAGCACCATTGTTTATGCCTCTTTTTTCTTTGTGTTTTACAGGGAGGGACTTCAACAAGTTTATTTGGCTATTGCAATAATTACAATTCTATTAGCTGTTTTAGGTTTGAAATTTGGCGTGTTGATTACTGCAGTAATTACAGCAATAGTCATTACTTCAAGCTATTTTTTGCGGAAGACCAAACGCACATCCATCTTCCAATATTTACTTGTGTTTATTGTATGTGTCGGGTTTTCCTATGGGGTTAAATTATTTTATGAACACGGCTTGAAAGAGCACCAACAAAACAGAATTAGCCTTTGGCTTCGTTTGGAAAAAGACCCAGCTAAGCTAGAACGAATGAAAAAGGCCGAAGCATATAATCTCATCCAATCCGAGCAAGCCATTAGCTCAGGTGGATTTAGTGGTAAAGGGTTTTTAGAAGGGACTCGCACAACCGGAAAATTTGTACCAGAACAGGAAACCGATTACATATTCAGTACAGTTGGTGAGGAATGGGGTTTTTTGGGTAGTAGTTTTGTAATCATTGTTTTTGTGCTGCTAATTATACGCGTTTTATTTTTGGCAGAATCCCAGAAATCGCAGTTCAGTCGTGTTTATGGCTATGGAGTGGCTTCAATTCTATTTGTTCATTTTACCATTAATATCGGAATGGTGATGGGCCTGATTCCGACAGTTGGAATCCCACTACCCTTTTTTAGTTATGGCGGTTCCGGTCTTTGGGGTTTTACAATTCTACTTTTTATCTTTATAAAGCTGGATAGTAATAAGATTAATGAGTGGTAATTTAGTATTTAGAGCGCTTAATTTTTAGATAAAGGAAATTCAAAACTGATTTTATAGTGCACTAAAAAAAGGTCAAGTTTTTCAACTTGACCTTGAGAGTATTTTGTAGAAAACAGGGACTATTTATTCATCTTTTCATTATAGTCTGCTATCTCATCCTGCTCTTTTATCTCTTCGTTATATTCTTCAACAGCATCTTCTAAATCACCGTCTTTCATTTCCTCATTAAATTCTTCGACGGCGTCTCTATGGATTTCAAAATACTTTTCAATTGTCTCTCTTAATTCCTCTCGGAAATCAGCAAACTGTTCCGATATCTCTTCGAGATTTTCATTTCTTTCATCTAAAGATGCATTCTTTTCAGCTTTATATTCTTCATATTCTTTTTGAATATCAGCAACGTCTTCCATGACCTCCTCAGTTTTTAACCATTGAGGCACACTGTTTCCGAGATTAGAAATAATACCGTCTAGACTAACCATACGGATATTTTTTGTATTGATATCAACCTTTTCGATTTCATCCATTTCATAGCTCAACGTATTATAATCATCCCAAGCAGATACGGTTTTTACACCTCTATCATCATATTCGTATGATATTTCACTACCATCTTTCATGGTATAATCTCGTTTTGTAGTTTGTGATTTTTCCATGCTATTAGAGGTATTCATACGATCTCTATCTTCCACGGAGGTTACTTCTGTCATTTCTGTCATTTCCCTCTCGTTAGTTTGGGACGTTGCATCTAAATTGCTTTTCTTATTTTCATCACATGCCGTAAATATGGCGCCAACCAACAATATACTGGTTATAAATCTTGTAGTTTTCATAAGTTTTGAATTTATTATTAATTCTAAATTAAAAGAAATAACACACCTTATAAAATCTATAAAACTAAAGTCGTCTTAAATATTTGTAGGTAATTAACAAAATGGTTTACGCCTTTAACAATTTATGTGAATGTTAAGTTAAATTAAGAATTTTTAGGACTAAAAAATCCTCAATATGGCTAAACAGATTGAGGATTTGAGTTTGATTTAAATCTTAATTGAGGCTCTGTAAACTCGCTTTAATCGTCTCAATTTTAGCCAAAGCATCAGCTTCTTTTTTCTTTTCTGAAGCTACTACCTGCTCAGGTGCATTGTTTACAAAGCGCTCATTGGAAAGTTTCTTTTGTACCGATTTTAAAAACCCTTGAGTATAATTAAGTTCTTCGGTAAGTTTTACGATTTCTGCCTCTACATCTATACTGCCTTCCATCGGAATAAAATATTCGTTGGATTTTACTCTAAAGGTCAATGCTCCGTCCAATGGTTGGGACACATAATTAAAATGATCTAAATTCCCCAATTTTGAAATGACCTCATCAAAAGTATTCGCGACATTTTCGTTGTTGATCACCGAAAAACCAACGGCATCCTTAAACGCAATATTCTTTTGTTTTCTAATATTTCTGATACCTGAAACAACTTCTGCGGCAATATCAAATTGTGAAATCAATGTTTTATTAATTTGTTTTTTCTCTGGCCACTTAGCAATGATTAGTGCTTCCTCTGGTGAACGCTCATCGATATAATGCCAAATTTCTTCTGTAAGAAAAGGCATAAACGGATGAAGAATTTTTAACAGGTTTTCAAAAATTTGGTTGACACTTTTTAAAGTCTTTGCATCAATAGGTTGTTGATATGCTGGCTTAATAATTTCCAGTAACCATGAAGCAAAATCATCCCAAATCAGCTTATAAGTCGCCATTAGAGCATCACTCAAGCGGTATTTACCAAAATGGTCTTCGATTTCTAAAAGTGTCTGTTGAAATTTAGACTCAAACCATTCTAGAGCAATTCTAGATGATTCTGGTTGATTGATATGAGCATCAACTTCCCAACCTTGTACTAACCTAAATGCATTCCATATTTTGTTGGCGAATTGTTTGCCTTGCTGACACAAATCTTCATCGAACATGAGATCATTTCCAGCAGCCGAGCTTAACAATAAACCAACTCGCACTCCATCTGCACCATAATCATCAATAAGCTTTAAAGCATCTGGTGAATTACCCAACGATTTAGACATTTTACGTCTTTGCTTATCGCGTACCAATCCTGTGAGATAAACATTCTCAAAAGGTTTTTCGTTTTTGTATTCGTAACCAGCGACAATCATACGTGCCACCCAAAAGAATAAAATATCTGGCCCTGTGACCAAATCGTTGGTAGGGTAATAATATTTAATGTCTTCGTTTTCTGGATTACGAATCCCATCAAAAACGCTCATAGGCCATAACCATGAGCTGAACCATGTGTCTAGCGCATCGGTTTCTTGTGTTAAGTCGGAAGCTTGAAGCTCCAAATTGGATGTTCTTTCTCTCGCCAATTCAATTGCGTTTTCCAATGTTTCAGCGACTACAAAATCTTCTTTTCCATCTCCATAATAATATGCTGGGATTTGTTGTCCCCAAAGTAGTTGTCTCGAAATGTTCCAATCACGAATGTTCTCCATCCAATGGCGGTAGGTATTCTCGAACTTTTTTGGAAATAATTTAATATCGTCTGTTTTTAAAACTGCATCAATGGCAGGTTGCGCCAAGTCTTCCATTTTTAAAAACCATTGGTCGCTCAAACGTGGCTCAATTACTGCCTTTGTACGTTCTGAGGTACCTACTTTGTTAATGTAGTTTTCGGTTTTTACCAAAATACCTTCGGATTCCAATTCTTTTATAATTGCTTTTCTTGCAACAAAGCGGTCTTGACCCTCATAATGCAAACCAAAACTGTTTAAACTGGCATCGTCATTAAAAATGTCAACGACTTCAAGATTGTGCTTATCACCTAAAACCTTGTCATTTTCGTCATGTGCTGGTGTTACTTTTAGGCAACCTGTACCAAATTCTACATCTACATAATCGTCTTCAATAATTGGAATTACCCTTCCACAGATGGGCACGATAGCTTTTTTTCCTTTTAAATGCGTAAAACGCTCATCAGCTGGATTGATGCAAATGGCTGTATCACCAAAAATAGTTTCGGGTCTTGTGGTTGCAATGGTAAGTTTATCATCAGAACCCTCGATTTTATATTCTAAATAATATAATTGACCTTGTTTTTCAACATGAATTACTTCTTCATCCGACAAGGTGGTTTTGGCCTCTGGGTCCCAATTGACCATTCGGTAGCCTCTGTAAATCAAGCCCTTATTGTACAAATCAACAAAAACCTTGATCACAGCTTCACTCATATCCTCGTCCATGGTGAATTTAGTCCTTTCCCAATCACATGAGCAGCCCAGTTTTTTCAACTGTTCTAAAATCACTCCACCATACTCGTGGGTCCAATCCCAAGCGTGTTTCAGAAACTCTTCACGTGATAAATCATTTTTATCGATACCCTCAGCTCTTAATTTTGCCACAACTTTAGCTTCCGTTGCAATTGACGCATGGTCTGTACCCGGCACCCAACACGCATTTTTACCTTGTAATCTGGCACGACGGATTAAAACATCTTGTATTGTGTTATTTAACATGTGTCCCATATGCAAAACACCAGTTACGTTAGGTGGCGGAATTACAATGGTATAAGGCTCACGCTCATCTGGCTCAGAATGAAAATAATTATGTTCCATCCAGTAGTTGTACCACTTGCTTTCTACTGTTGATGCACTATATTTTGATGGGATTTCCATGTTTTGGTATCGTTTTTGCTAAGTAACTCACAAAAGTACTTATATTTCTTTTTTTGAAAAATTATTAAGACGTTAATATGGTAAGACAAACCATAAATTCTGTTAAATAGAATGTATTACGTCTAATAAATTTTGTTCAAATTGAAAAAGTAAGTAGCTTTGAATATCAATTTAAACTTTAAATGATGAAAAATTTAATAGCAATTTTATTTGTAGGAATGATCAGTTTAGGATCTTTTGCTCAAGAAAAAGTAGCAAAAATCGAATTTAAGACTGATGTTATTGACTACGGCACTATTGAAAAAGGTGCAGATGGTGTAAGAACTTTTGAGTTTACCAATACTGGTAATGCTCCTTTAATTATATCGAGTGTAAAATCTACCTGCGGCTGTACAGTACCTAAGAAGCCAAAAGGTCCGATTATGCCTGGCGAAAAGGGCGAGATTGAGGTAAAGTACGATACCAACAGGGTTAATCCAATTAGAAAAACGATTACGGTTATTTCTAATGCCGAGACTCCGACGATTGCACTTAAAATTAAAGGTTTGGTGGTTGATCCAAATAAGACCAGTGTTTTAGAGCAAAGAAGCAAGAGTGTAATTGAGCAGTAATAGTCTCTTGTTTTTAATTAAAATATCAAAGTGGGCCTTTAATTTAAAGGCTCACTTCTTTTTAGGGCATTATCCAGTTTAAATTTGAAAAGCATATCTACTCCATTTCTATTTATTTTCAATTTTATAGTTTTCCCTGTCTTATCATGAAAAACTTTATTTAGCTCAGGTAATTTAAAATTATACGCTGGCTTTCCATTGACATTTATTAAAACGTCTCCAACCATTAAACCAGATTTGTATGCATTTGATGACGATCTTATCTCTACAATTTTGTATGCAGGTTTTACAGACATCATATAATTTAATGATTCATTAATTTGCACAGTAGTTCCTTCGGTTTTATTGCCATAACTATCTAAACTTGATGCCCGAATACGTTCTTTTACAAACATAAATCCGTTATATTCCAAAACGATACCACTATTATTATAAGTGAACGGTTTTTTGAAAAGTCCATTTTTCTTGAGATGCAACTTTTTATTACCATAATCAAAATAATAATTGAACCGTTTTAGAACATCACCACCGACACTACCATTTCTATCCTCATAAACTCTAGCCGTATTTACAGAAACTGAATCGGGGAACGCAACATTCACTTTAGGGATGCTAAAATCGACAATATTAAAATTATTTACTTTAGATCTTTTCCCGTAAACAGAACCGCTTAGCCCTTTTCCTAAAAAATCATGAAACATATAATTTTCATTGGGAAGTATGTTCTTGTTTTCGTCCTCAAATAACCATAAAGCATCACTACTTCCCGTATCAATAAGTAGTTTTACATCTTTTACCGAACCTTCTAAATTAACTTTAGCATCTACATATGGCTTTTTCTTATGAATTTCTATGGGTACGGTCTTCCATTTTTTAGAAGATTTAGCATTAAAATATTGAGGCTTATGCAAGCGTAAATACTTTGAACTATAATTGACCTCAACTACAAAATGTTCAAAAATATCAAAGCCAATAATCCCGTGGACTAGTACACCTAGTCGAGGAGTAAAATTTATTGATTCATCATATAGCACATATAAATCTTTATTGTTAAAATTAACATTGCCAAGTTTAAATCTATTGTTCTGGGATTTCAGAGCTTCGATTTTACCCTCAGCACCTAAGCCATGTAAATAAAAAGTCTGTACATTTTTGAGACTTAGAGAGTCTCTATCAGAAAGGTTAAATAATATGGGTCTGCTAACACCTGTATCCAGTAAAAAAGAGAGTTTTACACCATTGACCTCAATAGGGATAAGCACAAGGTTTCCAATAAGTTCAAAATCTATTTTCTCACTGACTTTATCCTTTAGAAAAGCCGTTCCCTGAGCATTACCATAAGAAACAAAGAAAACCGTAAAACATAAAATAGAGTATTTAATTAGGGCTTTCAACATCGGTATAATTTATTTAATTTACGAATTCTTAATTTATTGGAAGATTTTAGCATTTATTTTTAAATAAACTTTAGGAATTTTCAGAACTTAGCGCCTTAAAATCGTTCGTATGCCAAAGATTTCAGCCAAAGGGCTAAATATGCCAGAATCACCAATAAGAAAATTGGTCCCATTTGCCGAAGAAGCCCATAAACAGGGTAAAACCGTCTACTATCTCAATATTGGACAGCCAGATATAAAAACACCTGAGGTAGCTTTGGATGCTGTAAAATTCCATATGTTGGATATTTTGGCTTACACCAGATCGGAAGGCTCAGAAAATTATAGAATAAAGATTGCTGAATATTACAAACGTAACGACATTGAAGTTACCCATAATGATATTATTGTTACTACAGGCGGTAGCGAAGCTTTGCTTTTTGCATTTGGCAGCATTATGGATGAAGACGACGAAATTATAATACCGGAACCTTTTTATGCCAACTATAATGGGTTTTCTACAGCTTCGGGCGTGAATGTAGTACCTGTTATTTCTAAGATTGAAAATAATTTTGCGCTTCCACCAATTGAAGAATTCGAAAAATTGATAACACCAAAAACTAAGGCAATTTTAATATGTAATCCTGGTAACCCAACAGGGTATTTGTATTCTAAAGAAGAAATTAGGCAACTAGCTGCAGTCGTTAAAAAACACGACCTATTTCTAATTGCCGATGAAGTTTACCGTGAGTTTGTTTATGACGGTATTTCTCATTTTTCTATTCTTCAAGAGGCAGGTTTAGAAGATCACGCCATTGTTATCGATTCAGTTTCTAAACGCTACAGCATGTGCGGAGCAAGAATCGGTTATTTGGTCTCTAAAAATCCTGAGGTTATTAAAACGGCATTAAAATTCGCACAAGCTCGGTTAAGTCCGCCAACATTAGCACAAATTGCTAGTGAAGCAGCTCTACAAACACCTCAAAGTTATTTTGATGACGTTAAGGAGGAATATGTAAAAAGAAGAAATATACTCATCGAGGGTCTTGAAAAAATTGAAGGTGTAAAGGTGGCCAAACCAAATGGGGCATTTTATTGCATAGCAGAATTGCCAGTAAAAAACTCAGATGATTTTGCTAGATGGTTGCTAGAATCTTTCCATTATAATAACAATACAGTTATGGTAGCTCCGGCTGCAGGATTTTATTCTACACCAGGCGTTGGACTCAACCAAATTAGAATAGCTTATGTCTTAAACGAAGAAAGTTTAAAACTATGCATAAAAATTCTAGAAGAAGCTTTAAAAGTATATAGAGACTAATGTCCGTAAGTCAACACGTTTCCTTAAAAGCACATAATTCCTTTGGCATAGATGCCCAAGCTACTTCATATTGTAACGTCACAACAGTACCGCAACTTGAGGAAGTTTTAAAAAATAAAGGCAACGAGCCGATTTTTATTCTTGGTGGCGGCAGCAATATGTTATTGACCAAAAATATTGAAGCTTTGGTACTGCACATTAATATAAAAGGGATTGAAATTGTTGAAGAAGATGATGACTATGTTCAATTAAAAATCTATGCCGGCGAAAACTGGCACAACTTTGTACAATATTGTTTAAACCACAATTATGGAGGTGTTGAAAATTTATCGTTAATTCCAGGAAATATTGGTACTGCACCTATTCAGAATATTGGTGCCTATGGAGTTGAACTCAAAGACGTATTTGTGAGCTGTGAAGCCATGAATGTAAAGGACCAAACTATAAAAACATTTACTAAGGACGAATGTGAATTTGGTTATCGTGAATCCATTTTCAAACAAAATCTAAAAGGAAAATACATTATTGTAAGTGTGAATTTAAAGCTGACAAAAAACAAGCATCATTTATTTATGGATTACGGCGCCATTAAAACCCAGCTTCAAGCTTCAAAGATTACAAATCCAACAATACAGGATATATCTAAAGCCGTTATAGACATAAGGCAGAGTAAGTTACCAGACCCCAAAGAGATAGGAAACAGTGGTAGTTTTTTTAAAAATCCAGTTATTTCAACAGAACATATTAACCAATTAAAAGACAATTTTCCAGATATACCCTCTTATATTATTTCAGATAAGGAAGTAAAAGTACCAGCTGGATGGCTCATTGAGAAAGCCGGTTTTAAAGGAAAACGTTTCAATAATTACGGTGTACACAATAAACAAGCTTTAGTTTTGGTTAATTATGGCAATGCAGACGGAAATGATATTTATAAATTGTCACAACTTATTCAAAAAACAGTCAAAAGAATATTCGAAATTGATATCGAAACCGAAGTCAATATTATATAAACGCACAGAAGCCACAATCTATATTGTGACTTCTGTATTTAGAATAATTTCTGAAAATGCTATTAATCAACCTCTTATGAAGATAAAAATCATTCTAAAAAGTTCCTTTTAATACACCTCTAAAGGTGTATTTACTATATTTACGTCTCAGAATCAAATTTGGACGTTTCAACCATCAAAATAAATAAGACTTTAACATTTTGAGCATCACAGCTACAGAGCAAAAAATAATTGATTTACTTCAAAAAGGAGATAAACGCGCGTTGAATTTACTTTACGAAAATTATTCGCACAGCCTTTATGGTGTTATTTTGAAAATAACGATAAACGAAGAAATTGCAGAAGATGCACTTCAGGAAACGTTTATTAAGGTTTGGAAAAACAGTTCTAAATATGATCCTACAAAAGCCAAACTCTTTACTTGGCTCTTTAGAATTGCACGAAATACAGCCATTGACAAATTGCGAAGTTTTAATAACAGATATAAGAAAGAAGTCCAAATCGATACTTCTAACGTATATATATTACCAACAGCAAACTTTAATCAAGATGTCATGGACATTAAAGAGCATGTTGGTAGATTGGACAAAAAGTATCAAATCGTTTTAGACGCCTTGTTTTTTCAGGGCATGACGCAACAAGAAGCGAGTGACGAATTAGATATTCCACTAGGTACTATAAAGTCCAGATTAAAAATAGGATTAAGGGAACTGAAAAAAGTTTACAATCCGTAAAATATTTTGAAAATGGAAAAAGATATACATAACTTTTTAAATTCTAACTTACTGAATAAGTATTTAGTAGGTGACACTTCGGTTGTAGAAACGGCTGAGGTAGAATTCTTTATTTCAAATTACCCTGAGGTTGAAGCAGCTTACATGCAATTACAGGATAATTTAGAAATTATGGCATCAGTCGATGCTGTAGATGCACCTTCTCACGTTTTGGACAATGTTCTAAACTCGTTGGAAACCTCAAATGAGCCAAAAGTGATACACATGACTCAAAAACGAAGATCGCCTTGGTTTAGCATAGCTGCAAGTGCAGCCGCAATTTTGTTTGCAGCTTCTTCTTATATGCTATATGAGAAAAATCAACAATTGAACGACGAAAACAATGTGGTTGTTGAAGAGATATTTGACTTAAGAAACGATATTGAAAATAATAATTCCAAACTGGACGAGCTTTCTATGGAATTAACGAAGTTGAACAATCCTGATGCCAAAAAATATGTGATTAGAGGTAATGATCGGGCTAAAGATTTAAAGACAGTAGCATACATTAACCCAGTAGATAAAACGTCTATGGTAGATGTAATTACATTGCCACAACTTCCCGAAGAACAATACTATCAAATGTGGGCAGATATTCAGGGAAAGATGGTAAATCTAGGTATTTTGGACGAAGCTGATAGAAAATTAAGACCAATTCCTTATATGGAAGACGCCTCTGCTTTAAGTATCACTATTGAAACTAAAGGCATGAAGGAGAAAAACAATAACACCGAAGTTGCGGAGGTTTCTCTAAAAGATGAAAAATAATCAACTTTCATAAATTTTTAAAAAAGGTGCTAAGCAATTAGCACCTTTTTTTGTCTAAAACTCAAATAATATCAAGTTTTAAAAACGATGCAAATACCTTATCTTTGCAACATATAAGTTTAAATAATGAAATTATTAATTATAACATTAGTCTTATTAGGCTTGGGAGTGGCAGGAATTGCGATAAAACTCTGGGCAAAAAAAGATGGAGAATTTGCTGGTACCTGCGCAAGCCAAAACCCCTTTCTCAATAAAGAAGGTGAGGCCTGTGGATTTTGTGGTAAAACACCAGACCAATTTGAAAATTGCAACGAACCTCAACATTCTTAATCATTAATGGTGCTTACCTCACTGCTATTTTACACTTTTATTGCAGTTGTCACCCTTCAAATAGCATACTATTTTAGTTTTTTGTTTTCGTTTTCAGTCGTAAAACCTCAGATTAATAAACAAAAGAACATTCCGCTTTCAGTAATAGTTTGTGCCAAAAATGAAGCTGAAAATCTTAAACGCAACATTCCGCTTATCTTAGGACAAAATCATCCCAACTTTGAGATTGTCTTGGTAAATGATAGTTCTTCTGATGATACGCTAGATATTATGAAATCGTTTGACGCCCGAAATCCAAATGTAAAAGTGGTCAATGTGGTGTCTAACGAAACATTTTGGGGCAATAAAAAATATGCTCTAACGCTCGGTATAAAAGCATCAACCCATGATTTTCTCATTTTTACCGATGCGGATTGCAAACCAAATTCTTTAGATTGGCTCATGCATGTGAGCAGTCATTTTTCAAACCAAAAGTCTGTAGTTCTAGGCTATGGTGCCTATGCTAAAAAGAAATTCTCATTTTTAAATCAATTGATTCGTTTTGAAACTGTTATGACAGCGCTTCAATATTTTTCTTATGCAAATATGGGAATACCTTATATGGGAGTTGGTAGAAATATGGCTTACAGAAAGTCATTATTTTTTAACAATTCGGGCTTTAAAAACCATGTTAAGTTAAAATCTGGTGATGACGATTTATTTATAAACGAAGTATCAACCAAAACCAACACATCCATTTGCTATAATAAAGAAAGCTTCACAGTATCCCAACCTAAGTTAAATTTTAAGGCTTGGATTTTACAAAAGCGTAGACATATAAGCACTGCAAAATTCTATCGACCATTGCACAAATTTTTGTTAGGATTGTTTTATATCACACAATTTTTATTTTGGGCTGTTGGCATTGGATTGCTCATTACAAATTATCATTGGGAATGGGTAATTAGCTTAATAGTTTTACGTTTTGTAATTCAATGGACAACATTGGCGTATACCACCAAAAAATTAGACGAATCCGATTTAACTTTTTTTGTACCCATACTAGAGTTCTTTCTAGTTATAACACAATTAAGTATCTTTAGTGCTAATCTAATAGCTCAACCCAAACATTGGAAATAAAAGAAGCCATCACAAAGGCGAAGGAGAACGACCAATCTGCGTTTAATTTTCTGTTGAATGAATTTTGGAACGACGTTTATCTATTTCAACTAAAACGTACAGAAAATGAAAATGATGCTGAGGATATTACCATTCAGACTTTTTCAAAAGCTTTTGATAAAATTGACACCTATAAAGACGAATATGTGTTTAAAACATGGTTAATAGCTATTTCAAAAAACCTTCATATTGATTTAATAAGAAAGCAACAATCTTCGTTCAAACACACATTAAAAAGTAATAATGATGACTACCATAATATTGCAGACGATTCGCCTTCACCTGAAGATAAAATTATAACAGAACAAAATCTGGCAAACCTTTTAAGAGATATAAAAAAATTAAAACCCCATTATCAAGAGGTTATCAATTTAAGATATTTTCAAGAGTTGAGCTACAAGGAAATCTCCGAAGAATTGAAGGATCCAATAAACAACGTTAAAGTAAAATTGTTAAGAGCCAAAAAATTACTTGCCGAAATAATCACCAAGAGTAATGCTTACAACGCTTAAAAAATTAGGTCCTGGATTGCTTTTTGCAGGAGCGGCCATTGGAGTTTCTCATTTAGTCCAATCTACTCGTGCAGGTGCAGATTTTGGTTTTGGATTGCTCTGGGCATTATTATTGGTCAATTTATTTAAATATCCATTTTTTCAATACGGTCCGAGGTATGCTTTAGCTACAGGAGAAAGTTTAGTAGATGGCTACCGTAGGTTTGGCAAAGGTGTCCTGTCTTTTTATTTTTTACTCACTTTTGCTTCCATGTTTACCATACAGACTGCCGTAACTATCGTAACCGCAAGTTTGGCTTCTACACTCATTGGTAATTTTGACCCTATTGCAATTGGCAATTTAACTATCTCAAGTATTCAAATTTGGACAGTTCTAATATTACTTATTTGCTTTATTATCCTTGTTGTTGGTCGTTATAAATTACTTGATGTATTAATGAAAGTAATTATAATTACCTTGACTATAAGCACTATTATTGCCGTTTGCTCAACTGCTATATCCTCATCAGAAACCATTTCATTTACACAAATTTTTCCTGACGAAACAAGTTGGGTATTTTTAATAGCGTTTATGGGATGGATGCCAGCGCCTTTAGACATATCCATTTGGCACTCTCTTTGGGCGATTGAAAAAAACAAAAAAGAAGTCTCTTTTGAAACAAAATCAGCTCTGTTTGATTTTAACATCGGTTACATAGCTACCATCATTTTAGGTATCTGCTTTTTGGCTCTCGGTGCATTGGTTATTTTTAATACCGGAGAAGTTATTAGCGTAAATGCCAGTGAATTTTCCCAACAACTCATAAATATGTACACAAAAAGTCTTGGAGATTGGGCTTACTTAATTATTGGAGTAGCAGCTTTTACAACCATGTTCAGTACAACCCTTACCACATTTGATGGATCACCAAGAGTTATGGATCGCACAACACTACTATTATTTAAGTCAGTCGGCAAAACCACTTATTTGGTATGGTTGGGCATTTTGTTCTTAGGAACCATAATTATTTTCTTTTTCCTTAGTGCAGAGTTAGGTAGTTTGGTTAAAGTTGCAACAGTTCTTTCTTTTTTAACTGCACCATTTTATGCCATTTTAAATTATAAATTAATGACATCCAAGCATGTTCCGGAATCATGGAGACCAAGTATAAAAATGCATATTTTAAGCTGGCTCGGCATTCTGTTTTTAATAGGTTTTGGAATTTGGTATCTCACTATACTTTAAGCGGTTTTAATTAATTACTTTGTATCTTTGCTTTTCCAAAAAAGAACAGTGCATGGAAACCAAAGTAGCTTCAAATATTTTACCTGAACGTAAGCCCAAATGGCTTAGAGTAAAATTACCTACAGGCAAAAAATATACTGAACTCAGAAGTCTTGTTGACAAATATAAGCTCAATACAATCTGCACCTCCGGAAGCTGCCCAAACATGGGAGAATGTTGGGGAGAAGGTACAGCGACATTTATGATATTAGGTAATGTCTGTACGCGTTCTTGCGGATTTTGCGGTGTTAAAACAGGAAGACCAGAGACAGTAGATTGGGACGAACCAGAAAAAGTTGCTCGTTCTATCAAAATCATGCAAATTAAACATGCCGTCTTAACTAGTGTAGACAGAGACGACCTAAAAGATATGGGTAGTATTATGTGGGCGGAAACTGTAAAGGCGGTAAGACGGATGAATCCTGAAACTACTCTAGAAACACTTATTCCGGATTTTCAGGGTGTCGAAAAACACATTGACCGGATTTTAGAAGTAGCACCAGAAGTCGTATCCCATAATATTGAAACGGTGAGACGACTAACGCGCGAAGTCCGTATCCAGGCCAAATATGACCGTAGTATGGGTGTTTTAAAATATTTAAAAGAACAAGGACAGCGACGAACCAAATCTGGGATTATGCTTGGACTTGGAGAAAAACGTGAGGAAGTTATAGAAACATTGCACGATTTAAGAGATAACGATGTTGATGTAGTTACAATTGGTCAATACCTTCAACCTAGCAAAAAACACCTTCCCGTAAAACGTTTCATAAATCCAGATGAATTTGACGAGTACAGAGCTATTGGATTGGATATTGGTTTTAGACATGTAGAAAGTAGCGCATTGGTAAGGTCTTCTTACAAGGCGCAAAAACACATCAATTAATGATTAATATTGCCATTAACGGATTTGGTAGAATTGGTCGTCGCGTATTTAGATTGGCACTCCATCACCCAAAAATCAATGTGGTTGCTATTAATGATTTGGCAGATGCTAAGACATTATCACATTTACTAAAATATGACAGCATTCACGGTGTATTACATGAAACTATTACTCATAATGATAATGCTATAATAGTTAATGGCAAGGTTATACCACTATATAATCAATCACACCCAAAATCGATTGATTGGAGTACGGTTAAACCAGATTTTGTTATTGAATCCACAGGAAAATTTAAAACTAAAGTAGAACTTCAGTATCATATAAAAAATGGTGCAAAGCATGTCTTATTATCAGTTCCTGCTTTAGAAGATGATATAAAAACTATTGTTTTAGGAGTAAACGATAATATATTGGATGGTTCTGAAACCATACTTTCCAACGCTTCGTGTACCACTAATAATGCAGCACCGATGATTGCGCTTATCAAAGAGCACTTCGGGATCAAACAGGCTTATATTACAACAGTCCATTCTTACACAACGGACCAAAGTTTGCACGACCAACCTCATCGGGATTTAAGACGTGCCAGAGCTGCAGGACAATCGATCGTACCAACTACAACAGGTGCAGCAAAAGCACTAACCAAAATTTTTCCAGACTTATCTGATGTAATTGGAGGTTGTGGCATCAGAGTACCAGTAGCCAATGGCTCTCTTACGGATATGACCATTAATGTTAAAAAAGCTGCTTCGATCGACGCGATTAACAAGATGTTTAGAAATGCTGCGAGCAGCAGCCTAAAGGGAATACTACAATATACCGAAGACCCAATAGTATCGGTCGATATTGTGGGTAATGAGCACTCATGTATTTTTGATGCACAAATGACATCGGTAATTGGTAATATGGTAAAACTCGTAGGTTGGTACGATAACGAAACCGGTTATAGTTCAAGAATATTAGATTTAATCTGCAATTTATCGGACAAAAAAGCACTTTTGTCGAATAAATAATTATATTTGCTTTAACTAATGTGAGCTGGAATGTCCCAATTCAAATATTACATATTTGTTTTCTTAGTATTCTTCTGTAGTCTGGCTTTCTCTCAACAGAACGGAGAGGAAGACCCTGATAGGCTATCTCTAGACCTTCAAAATCTTATTGCACAAGCAAAACTAGATAGTAGTAGAGGCAATTATTTTGAAGCAAAGGACAATCTCGAAAAAGCACTTGAAATTGCCATAAAGATCGATGACAAATCTAGTCAAGGTAAAATCCATACAAAAATAGCCAAGGTTCAATATATTGTAGATGAACCTGAAAATGCCAATATTTCGCTTAATAGCGCACTGCAAATACAACGTGAAATCAGTGATTACCCAAATCAGGCAATTACCTACAATATCAAAGGATTACTTTATAGCTATAAAGAGGATTATACAACCGCATTAGACTATTACAAATCTTCAATTGGGCTGTTTGAGCAAGAAGATTTAGAAGAATATATTTCGGAAGTCTGTCTTAACCGTGCAAAAGCGCTCATAGCACTAGAACGTTATGAAGAAGCCAAGGACCAACTTGAAAGAGCCATTATTATAGCAAAACAATATGACCAAGCTCGTACATTGAGCAGTGCATTAATACAAAGTGGTAGAGTTTTTAGTGAACTAAATAATAATGATCTAGCCTTAAATCAAGCAGAGGAAGGTTTAGTTTTGGCACAGTCCGAAGACCTTACATCCAATGTCAATCAAGGTTATCTTGTTTTGAGTAGAATCCATGAAAAAAACGGTAATTACCAAAGTTCAGTAGACTATCTTAAAAAGCACATGGATCTGTCTGATTCAATGCTTAATATAAAAAGAGACAATTTATCTGCTGAATCCAACGGAAAATATATAAGTGCCTACAAAAGTGCCGAAAACCGTCAATTGCAAGAACAAATAGACGAAGTTAGCGCAGATAGTAATTTCACGAGGATCACCACCATTCTTAGTATTGCTTTAATTACAATTTTATCGCTTCTTACACTTTCATTATATAAGAACAATAATATTAGACTTAAAACCAACAATATGCTCCACAAAAAAAATGACGAGCTTATTGTAGCAAAAGAAAAAGCAGAATTGGCATCTAAGACTAAAGCCAACTTTTTATCTACGGTTACGCATGAACTACGTACACCACTTTATGCCGTCACAGGCTTAACCAATATGCTTTTGGATGAAGACCCAAAGGAGCATCAAATCCCACATCTAAAGTCGCTTAAATTCTCAGGAGATTATTTACTCACATTTATTAACGACATACTTCAAATCAATAAAATTGAAGCAAATAAAGTTGAATTAGATCCAGAACAATTCAACCTTAAAAACAAAATAGACAACGTTATATCCGCTCTTAGCAATTCCGCCAACGATAATGGTACGACGTTACACTATAATTACGAAGATGATTTACCGGAATCGTTTTACGGTGATCAGTTAAAGATTTCCCAAATCTTAATTAACCTACTAGGAAACGCCATTAAATTTACTAAAGATGGAGATATCTGGGTGCGTGTAAACAAAATCCACCAAAAGGATAAACAGTACAAGCTCCGTTTTGAAATTGAAGACAATGGCATTGGTATTACAAAAGAAAAGCAAGACCACATGTTTGAGAGTTTCTCTCAAGGCTCTGTACAAATTAACAGAAAGTACGGTGGCACTGGTCTTGGACTATCTATTGTTAAAGGTCTTATTCAGATTCTAAAAGGAAAAATTTATTTAAAGAGTGAGCTTGGACAGGGCACGACATTCTTTTTTGAAATTCCTCTAGAATATGCAGAAGAAGACAAAAAGCAAAAAACTGTAGTAACAAAAAAATCTAGTAAGATGGAAAATTTAGATTTAAGCAACTTTAAGATTTTGGTCGTTGAGGACAACAAAATCAATCAGATGATAACTAAAAAGATTCTGAACAAAATGAATCTTTATTGTGACATTGTAGACAATGGAGAAGACGCTGTAGAAAGGGTAAAAACTACTGAATACGGTGTAGTGCTCATGGACATCCATATGCCTGGCATTAGCGGGTTGGAAGCCACGCGTATTATTAGAACGTTCGACAAAGAACTTACTATTTTTGCCTTAACTGCTGTGACTTTAGAAGACAAAATGCACGAGTTTGACGAAGCTGGTTTTGACGATATTATTTCCAAACCGTTTAAGCAGGAGGATTTTGAGAAAAAATTATTCGCTGCTATAACGGCTCAAAATAAAGTCACTGCTTAATTTACAAACGCTCTTACCTGCGAGTTAAATTGCTTTCCATCTTCAATATTTAACTCAATTGGCAAGTAGAAAAGTTTTCCTTTTAGTTCAGTCTCATTGGATAAACGCACATAATCTTTTTCCGTAGTGAGAATCAATTCTTTTTTCTTGATTAAATCAATTTCCTTTTTTGAAAAATTATGATGATCAGGATATTCTAAGTGATCGAATTTTAAATTTAAAGATTCTAAATGTTCTATTAAAGGTGATGTTTTGGCAATCCCTGTAACTAAAGTGAATTGACCTAAATCCTTCAAATTTATTGTTTTGTCTTCGGAATATATATATTCGCTATAAATTATATTACTAAAAAATACCTGCTGACCAGATACTGGCTTTACTCCATTAATAATTCGTTTCTTTTCAGAATCAGATAAAGTTGCGGGACATTTAGTTACAACAATAAGTTGAGCACGTTTATAACCATTTCGTGGTTCGCGCAGATTCCCGGTTGGCAACACTATATCTTTATAAAATAGATTATCATAAGAAGTGAGCAAAATATTTAATCCTGCTTTTACTTTTCTGTGCTGAAAAGCATCATCTAACAAAATAACATCTGTTTTGGAGCTTAAATTAAGTAATTGTTCAATCCCATTTTGCCTATCTCTATCCACTGCTACTTTTATCTTATCAAATTTTCGATAAAACTGAAAGGGCTCATCACCAATAGTTGTGGCATCAGCAGTTTCATCTGCCAATACAAAACTAGTTGTGCTTCTTTTATAGCCTCTGCTTAATGTTGCGATATTTTTTTCATCCTTCAAGAATCTGATTAAGTATTCAATCATAGGTGTTTTTCCCGTACCACCAGTACTAAGATTTCCAACACAGATAACTGGGAAATCATATGATTTTGAGGATTTTAAACCCTGGTCATACAACCAATTACGCAGCAGAGTAACTACATAATAAATAGGTACAACCGGAAACAATATGATGCGGATCAACTTCATGAGCACTAAAATATATTATTTTTGAAACAAATTAGCACTTATGATAGTACAAGATGTAATCGACCATTTACATGATTTAGCGCCATTAGCCTATGCAGAGGATTTTGACAACGTTGGCCTTTTAGTGGGAGACAAAAAACAAACAGTGTCTGGGGTTTTGGTTACATTAGATACGCTCGAAGCGGTAGTAGATGAAGCCATTAAAAGCAATTGCAATCTTATTGTAAGTTTTCATCCTATTATATTCAAAGGCCTTAAAAAACTAACCGGAAAAACTTATGTAGAACGTGTGGTGATCAAAGCAATTCAAAATAACATTGCTATATTCTCCATTCACACTGCTTTGGACAACGCTCTTAATGGTGTTAACTCTATAATTTGTGACCAACTAGGCCTCAAGAAAAAGTCTATATTAATTCCGCAATCGGGTACAATCAAAAAATTGCAAACTTATGTACCAAAGGAAAATGCCGATAATTTAAGAGAAGCATTATTCAATTCTGGTGCGGGCACCATTGGCAATTACGAATCCTGCAGTTTTAATTTGGAAGGCAAAGGCACATACTTGGGTAACGAAAATTCCAATCCAGTGGTTGGCGAAAAAGGTAAATTGCAGACAGAAGAAGAAACGCTAATTTCAGTGACTTTTAAAAAACATTTGGAATCCCAAATCTTAAATACCTTGTTTAAAGCACATCCATATGAAGAAGTGGCATACGAAATAACCACTTTAGAAAACACCAATCAGCACATAGGTATTGGCATGATTGGCGAGCTTGAAAATGCTATGGACGAAAAAGATTGCTTAGAGTACATAAAAAACAAAATGAATACCGAAGCCATTAGACATTCAAAATTTTTGAATAAGCCTATTAAGAAAATTGCTGTTTTGGGTGGTTCGGGAAGTTTTGCCATTAATGCTGCAAAATCTGCTGGCGCTGAGCTTTTTGTAACTGCAGATCTTAAATATCATGATTTTTTCACAGCTGAAAACAACATCCTTTTAGCAGATATTGGACATTACGAAAGCGAGCAGTTCACAAAAACGTTTTTAGTAGACTATCTCTCGAAAAAAATTACTAATTTTGCAATCATTTTATCAAAGACAAATACAAATCCGGTAAAGTATTTATAATTATGGCAAAAAAAGCTGAAGTTTCTGTCGAAGAACGTTTAAGAGCACTGTATGATTTACAATTAATCGACTCAAGAGTCGATGAAATTAGAAATGTCAGAGGTGAACTTCCTTTAGAGGTAAGAGACTTAGAAGATGAAGTTGAGGGACTCAACAAAAGAATGGATAAGCTAAACGATAGCCTTGCTATTATTGATGATGAGATTAAAGGGAAAAAGAACTTAATTGAAGAAGCAAAAGCTTTAATCAAAAAATACAGTGAGCAGCAAAAGAATGTTAGAAATAACAGAGAATACAACTCATTGACCAAGGAAGTTGAATTTCAAGAATTAGAAATTCAATTGGCTGAGAAGCATATTAAAGAATTTAAGGCGCAGATTGAGCAGAAAAAAGAAGTAATTTCTGAAACTAAAGAGCGTTTAAAAGACCGCAAAGATCACTTGAAACACAAAAAAGGTGAACTGAACGAAATTTTAAAGGAAACTGAAAAGGAAGAAGAAGCGCTTAAAAACGAATCAGAAAAATTTCAAAAGAAAATTGATGATCGTTTAGTAAACGCCTATAATAGAATTAGAAACAACGTAAAAAACGGTCTAGCCGTTGTGCCAATCGAACGTGGTGCTTCAGGTGGTTCGTTTTTTACAATTCCTCCACAAGTGCAAGTAGAGATTGCATCTCGTAAAAAAGTTATTACAGATGAGCACAGTGGACGTATTTTAGTAGATGCTGAATTGGCAGAAGAAGAAAAAACAAAAATGGATAAGTTATTCGCTAAGTTGAGTAAATAATTATTCCTACTTTATAAATATTAGAGCCTTCGCAAATTGTGAAGGCTTTTTTTTTAATAAAATTTTAAACAAATTCGACTTAAGGTTTTGTATTTTATTTCGTCTACTAGAGAAAGAAAAATAAACATCAGGATTTCAATACATGAAATTCTGACTTAAATTTAGGATAAAATGAAAAAATTATTTACAGTAATCTGTGTCGCATTGTTGTTCAGTTGTCATAATTCAGCACAAACAAATAATCCAAAACAACAAGCCGTCATGAATGCAGATCCGGTTGAAGTATCAATGCAAAACGGAATGGCAAAAGCTTATTTTGCGAGTGGCTGCTTTTGGTGTGTCGAAGCTATTTATGAAAGTGTTAAAGGCGTCGAAGAGTCTATAAGCGGTTATGCTGGTGGCCACACAAAAAATCCGACGTACGAATCAAGTAATACTGGTAGAACTGGTCACGCAGAGGCTGTAGAAGTGATTTACAATCCGGATATAGTGAGTTTTGCAACTTTAGTGGATGTATACTTTGGTTCTCAAGACCCAACCCAAGTTAATGGCCAAGGTCCCGATAGAGGGTCCCAGTACCGTTCTATTATTTTTTATCAAAATGATGAGCAGAAGAAAATTATTGAAGAAAAGAAAGCTGCTTTAGCCAACAAACTAGGTGAAGAAGTTGCAGCAGAAGTTTATCCTTTTCAAAAATTTTGGGAAGCAGAAGCTTATCACCAAAATTATGAAAAGCGTAATCCAAATCAAGGGTACATTAGAAATGTTTCAGTCCCAAGACTAAATAGATTTAAGGCTAAATTTCCAGAGTTACTGAAAGAGGAAGCTAAACGACATTAATTTTCTACATCTAATATTTCAAGTGTAGTCGAGAAACCCTAAAGAGTTCAGTATTTAAACTGCATCTCGACTACGCTTAATATAATTCTAAAAAAGACCCACTAAACCTTTAGAGCCTTCACCTCAAAAATCATAGGGAAAAGCTGGTCTTCCATTTTGTACATTCCTGATTTTGTTTGAATCAAATTTGGAAATACGTCATACGGACTCTCGTCATATTCATTTAGATATTCTATTTGCAATCCGGCTTCAATTAGAGCATTGATAACATCAGCAAGTCCGTGGTTCCAGCCATATTCTTTACTCATCATATTAGACGATTGATCTGCATAGGTACCTTTATATTCTTCGTAGATCACGTCTTTTTGGTTGTAATGATATTTCAGTTTTGCTTCACCGTCGGTATAATCAAACATCCATAGAATGGGATGAAATTCTACCATATAAAAGGTTCCTCCTATTTTCAGGCGTTCAGCTATCATTTTGGCCCAAGGCTTTAAATCTGGTAACCATCCAATGACTCCATAACTTGTAAAAACGATATCAAAAGTTGCATCAACATTTTTAGAGGTGTCCAAAACATTACAGCAAATAAATTCGGCATTAAGTTTCAATTCTTCATTAAGTTGTTTTGCCAGCTTTATACCTTCATCACTTAGGTCCACACCAACACAGTTGGCTCCCATCCTACTCCAACTCAAGGTGTCTTGTCCAAAATGGCACTGTAAATGCAATAAAGATTTTCCATTTACCTCGTCAAGAGCTTTTAATTCATAAGGCATCAGTGATGTTTTACCTGCTTTAAACTCAGCCATATTGTACATATCGCTTTTAGCATGAATGGAAACTTTCTTATTCCATGTTTCTTTATTTACCTTAAAATAATTAGTGTTCTCCTGCACGGTTGATTAAATTTACGTGTAAATTTAAAATAACTTTTAAATATGAAACCACTATACCTAAGTTTGCTGTGTTTACTCATGCTCACAGCTTGCAAATCGGAAAAAACCGAAACAGAAATTAAAGAAGAATCTAAGGAACTAACGGTTGCGGAAAAAATTGCTAATGCTCATGGATACGAAAACTGGAAGAATGTTGAAGTAATAAAATTCACATTTCAGGTGGATAGAGACACCATTAAAGGAAAAGGACGTTCTTGGAGTTGGAATCCGAAAATGGATCAAATTAGTATGACGACTGATGAAAACACAGTAACGTACAATAGAAAAGAAATGGATAGCTCTCACATAGGTGCAGACAGAGCTTTTATTAATGATAAGTATTGGGCATTTGTACCATTTCAAATGGTCTGGGATGCATCTGCAACTATCTCACAACCTAAAAAAGCAGAAGCTCCAATTAGTAAAACTGAAATGGATATGATTACAATAACCTATCCAAGTGAAGGCGGCTATACACCAGGAGACGCTTACGATATTTTTTACAATGATGATTATATGATTAAAGAATGGGTGTTCAGGAAAGGTAATTCCCCTGAACCTTCAATGGCAACAACCTTCGAAAATTACAAAGATTATAACGGAATTAAAATTGCAACCGATCATAAAATGGCAGATGGTAATTGGAATTTGAATTTTACTGATGTCGATATTATAATGAAATAAGTGCAACTTACAAATCTTAAAAAAATCTTAAAGTTTAAACCAAAAAAATCCAAATTATATTTGTCAACGTATTTAATATAAATAGAATATTCCGCCTTAGGCGTCCATATATATTCAGAAAGCGCTTCAATTTAATAATTGAAGCGCTTTTTTTTTCACTCTTCAAATTTTAAGTTATTATCCTTTAAAACCAGAGTTGGTATGAGCTCCGTCGCAATAGGGTTTATTGCTAGACGCACCACAACGGCAAAAAGCTGTAGTCTTTTGTTTTGACTCTTCACTACCATCTTTGTGTTTCACTTTTACATCACCGTAAAACACCAACGGTCCATTTTCCATCACCTCTATTCTAGTTTCAAAATTAGTTTTTGGTTTATCCTTATCCCCATTCATATAAGATGTTAATGCACCACTGGGACAAGCTTTTACCTGTTTCACCAATTGGTCATTAGTCGCTGCCTCGATTTTGATCCAAGGTCGGTTATCTGGTTGAAATACGTTTGGCAGCCCCTTAACGCAAATACCGGAATGCACACATTTTTCAGCTTCCCAAACTACCGTAACTTCACCATTACTATACTCTTTGATTTTTCCCACAATTAAGATACTTTTTACTAAAGATAGTCATTTTCAATCAGACTCTTGAGCTTTAAACCTTCACTTATAATCCTTATTTTTGTTAGCAACCTAAAAAACCAATTTAAATTGACCGAATATAAATCAGGATTGGATTTTGCCAAACAGCAAGATACAAATGACCCACTTTCACATTTCAGAAACCAATTTCATATTCCCAAACATTCTGACGGAAGTGATAGTATTTATCTCTGCGGAAATTCTTTAGGACTACAACCAAAAATTACCAAAGATTATATCCACCAAGAATTGAAGGATTGGGCAGAATTAGGTGTGGAAGGCCACGTACATGGTAAAAATCCTTGGCTATCTTATCATGAACTTCTTACAGAAAACATGGCGAACATCGTCGGCGCAAAACCTATTGAGGTTGTTGTCATGAACACCTTGACCACCAACCTTCATTTGATGATGGTGTCGTTTTATAAACCGACGAAAAAACGTTATAAAATATTGATTGAAGGTGATGCTTTTCCTTCAGATAAATATGCAGTAGAATCTCAGTTGCGGCATCATGGTTTTGATGAAAAAGAAGGCTTGCTTCTTTGGAATTCTCAAGAAAACAAAGAATTAGCACAATATGAGGATTTAGAAGCTATTCTCGAAAATCAAGGTGATGAAATTGCGCTTATAATGATTGGTGGCGTTAACTATTATACAGGTCAGTTTTTTGATTTAAAACGGATTACTGAACTCGGTCATAAACATGGCTGCATCGTTGGTTTTGACTGTGCTCACGGCGCAGGAAATGTTGATTTAGATTTACACAATTCAGGAGCCGATTTTGCAATTTGGTGCAGTTATAAATACCTTAATTCCGGACCCGGAAGTTTAAGCGGAGTGTTTGTACATGAACGCCATGCATACAACAAAAGCCTTAATCGATTTACTGGTTGGTGGAGCCATAATAAGGAAACGCGTTTTAAAATGCGTGATGATTTTGATATGTTGCCAGGTGCCGAAGGTTGGCAACTCAGCAATCCACCTATTTTGTCTATGGCTGCAATTAAAGCATCATTAGATATGTTTGCTGAAGCTGGAATGAAAAAAATAATTGAAAAATCAAAAAAACTAACAGGTTACTTTGAATTTCTAATCAATGAAATGGATAATGACAGCATCAAAATAATCACTCCATCAAATCCTAATGAGCGTGGTTGCCAACTATCTATACAGGTAAGAAATACCGACAGAAGTTTACACGATAAATTAACCAAAGCTGGGATTATAAGCGATTGGAGAGAACCGGATGTAATCCGTTGCGCGCCTGTTCCACTATATAATTCGTTTGAAGATGTATACTATATGGTTCAAAGGTTGAAAGAGATTTTAAATTAATCTGTTATTCATGCGAAGACAGGAATTCAGAAAATTAATACAATAAAACACTTATTTCTTAGGAAAGACAAACATGAAGAATCAGCAACAAAACATACTTATTATCGGAGCCGGACTCTGTGGCAGCTTACTAGCCCTTAGGTTAGGACAAAGAGGCTACAATGTTACAGTCTACGAAATGAGACCAGACCTAAGGAAAACGGATATTTCGGCAGGTCGCTCAATCAATTTGGCATTTTCTGACCGAGGTAATAAAGCAATGAAGTTGGTCGGCATTGAAAACAAAGTAAAAGAACTTTGCATTCCCATGAATGGCCGCATGATTCATGATAAAGAGGGTCATACATTTTTATCCAATTACAGTGGACGTGATTATGAATTCATCAATTCTATTTCGCGCCAAGATCTCAACGCTTTGCTTTTGAAAGAAGCCGAAAAACACGATAATGTCTCCATTCATTTTAACAAGAAATGTAAATCTATAGATTTCGAAAACACGACAGCGCTATTTGAGGATTACCATACAAAAGCAGAATTTATTGAAGATGCAGACTGTATCATTGCTACAGACGGAGCCGGATCTGCGCTGAGAAAAAGCTATTATTTGGCAAAGAAATTTTTATTCAGTTTTTCTCAGGTATATTTAACTCATGGTTATAAGGAATTAAGTATTCTTCCAGCAGATAATGGTGGTTACAAAACTTACAAGAATGCTTTGCACATATGGCCAAGAGGTGATTTTATGATTATCGCGCTTCCAAATCTAGATGGCAGTTTTACCGTAACATTGTTTTTAAGTTATGCCGAAGGCGAGTACAACTTTAACAATTTAACTACACCCGAAAAAGTAACGGAATTCTTTAAAAAAGAGTTTCCAGATGCATTAGAATTGATGCCTAACTTGGTTAAAGATTTTTTTGATAATCCAACAGCACCATTAGGCACCGTAAAATGTTCACCATGGCATTATAAGGGTAACACTTTACTTATGGGAGATTCGGCACATGCGATTGTACCTTTTTACGGTCAAGGGATGAATGCCTCCTTTGAAGATGTAGTTGAATTTGACAAAGTTTTAGATGAAAATTTAAACAACTGGGAGGCTATATTTAAAACCTACGAAAAGAAAAGAAAACCAGACACAGATGCCATTGCGGATTTAGCGATTGACAATTTTCATGAAATGAAAGACCATGTTGGGCGGCAAATTTTTCAAGAAAAAAGAAAAATTGAAATGGCATTGGAAAAAGAATTTCCGGAAGACTATTCTTCAAAATATAGTTTGGTTACTTTTAATGAAGATATTGGTTACAGAGAAGCAATGCTAAGGGGTCGTGCTCAGGATAAAGCTATTTTAAATTTGCTCTCAGACAGAGCAATTTCAGCTAAAATAGATATTTACGATAATTCAGAATTAAAAAATATATTAGAAAAAGTAAAAACAGAAACTGAAGCAATCTTAGAAGATGATAGGGTTGCTGGATTATGATGAATTTTTATTTCTGCAAATACAGAAATGAATTATACAATAATCTTTAAAATAAATTACTGCCACGACATAAAAGATAAATAATATGAGTAATAAGAATAACGAGATTACCACTTCTAAAGCAACTAGTGTAACACCGAGAGGAGCATACCCACACGTTAAAAAAGTCGGCGATTTTATTTTTGTTTCAGGCACCAGTTCGCGAAGACCAGATAACACTATCGCTGGTGTTGATATTATTGACAATATGGGAACTAAAAAACTAAACGCATATACTCAAACTCAAGAAGTCTTAAAAAATATCGACAAGAATCTTCACAACGTTGGAGCAAGCTTAAAAGATGTCGTCGACGTCACCTCTTTTTTGGTTAATATGAATGATTTTGCAGATTACAATAAAGCTTACGCTGAGTTTTTTGACAAAGAAACAGGGCCAACGAGAACAACGGTTGCCGTGCATCAATTACCTCATCCTGATTTGGTGGTTGAAATTAAAGTTATGGCTTACAAAAAAAGCCAATAATGATTAAATTCTTTAGACAAATAAGACATTCATTAATTACTGAAAGTAGGTTTGGTAAGTATCTCTTATATGCCATCGGAGAAATAATATTAGTTTTTATTGGCATATTTATGGCGCTTCAATTTAACAATTGGAACGAAGAAAAAAAGATTAAAAAAAACATCGCAACTACGCTAAACTTATTGAAAGACGAAATAAAAACTAATAAAAAGAGCATTTTAAGTGTAAAGGATTACCATATAATGATTAAAGATACTCTTCCAAAAATTGATATGTCTAAAAATGAAAAAGATATCAAAAAAGCATTAGGATTTTGGAGCGGTATGAGAACACCACGATTGAGAGATGCAGCATTTCAAACTAGTATTCAGTCTGGTGTAAGCAAAGAATTTAATCCTGTTCTATTAAATTCTTTAAATAATTTATATACATACCAAGAAAGCTATAACGAATTTACGTCACAATCAACTCAAATATTCTTTAATACTGATTTAACGGATCCTAAAAGTTTTGGTAAAATCTTGGCTTCAGTTCAGATAATGATGAATGATTTATTTTATTATGAAAGAGAATTGACTGAGTCTTATGATTTTTGCTTAAAACAAATAGATTCTCTATATAAAATAGCCTTGTGAAAATCCAAAATTACATAAACGGAAACTTCGAAAATCCAATTGAAAATAATTGGTTAGACAACTATAATCCTTCCAACGGAGAAGTTTATGGGCTAATCCCTAACTCATCCAAGGAAGATGTAGAAAAAGCATACGAGTCAGCAAAGTCAGCTTTTTTGGAGTGGAGTAAAACCACATTAGAAGAGCGCAGCAGAATACTAATAAAAATTTCAGAATTATTGGAAGATAACTTGCAAAGTTTTGCAGAAGCTGAAAGTAAAGACAATGGCAAACCAGTAAGCTTAGCTAAAACAGTAGATATTCCAAGAGCAGCGAGTAATTTTAGATTTTTTGGAAATGCAATTACCCAATTTGCCAGTGAAAGCCACGAAAGCGTAGGCCAGAATGCCATCAATTATACTCTTAGACAACCTATAGGAGTTGTTGGTTGTATTAGCCCGTGGAACCTTCCTCTTTATCTATTTACTTGGAAAATTGCTCCAGCTTTGGCTGCAGGTAACTGTGTAGTTGCTAAACCAAGTGAAATTACACCAATGACAGCATATCTATTGAGTGAAATTTGCAATAAAGCGGCTTTACCAAAAGGTGTGTTAAATATAGTTCATGGCTTAGGAAAATCAACGGGCCAAGCAATTGTTGAACATCCCGAAATTAAAGCAATCAGTTTTACTGGCGGAACAGCAACAGGAGCGCATATTGCTAAAGTAGCTGCACCGATGTTCAAAAAGTTATCGCTAGAACTCGGAGGAAAGAACCCAAATATCATTTTCGCAGATTGTGGTTATGATGAAATGTTGCATACAACGGTTCGCTCTTCTTTTGCAAATCAAGGTCAAATCTGCCTTTGTGGAAGTCGTATTTTTGTTGAAGCTTCGATGTATGAAAAATTCAAAAAAGACTTTGTGCAAAAAGTGCAAGCTCTAAAAGTTGGGCATCCATCAGACGAAAACACAAATATTGGAGCTTTAGTTTCAAAATCACATCTCGAAAAAGTGATGGATTATATCGAGATCGGTAAAAATGAAGGAGGGAAAATTTTATGTGGAGGAAACAAGGTTACGGTCAAAGGATTCGAAAATGGTTATTATTTAGAGCCAACTGTGATGGAAATAAGATCTGACGAATGCAGAGTTAACCAAGAAGAAATTTTTGGACCAGTCGTTACTATAATGCCGTTCAATTCTGAAGATGAAGCACTTCAAATGGCCAACAAAGTAAAATACGGGCTTTCAGCAACACTTTGGACTAACGATTTAAAACGTACTATGAGAATGAGCAACCAATTGCAAGCTGGTATTGTTTGGGTCAATACCTGGATGATGCGAGACTTACGCACCCCTTTTGGTGGAGTAAAGGCTTCAGGCGTTGGCCGCGAAGGTGGGTTTGAAGCTTTGCGCTTTTTCACTGAGGCCAAGAATGTTTGTATAAAATACTGACGAAGATGCGCCCTGCTGAAGTTGCTTTTGCTGATTTTATTTAAGAACTTCAGCATATCATAAAAAATATTAACCTTAAAAAAATTTCTACCTACACAGATAACATTATGGATTTAAAACTCAACAACAAAAACGCATTAGTATGCGGAAGCACCCAAGGTATTGGCAAAGCAACAGCATTGGCATTGGCTGAAGAAGGTGTAAACGTAACATTACTATCTAGAAACGAAGATAAATTAAAGCAGGTATTATCAGAATTACCTCAGCATCGTAATCACAATTACATCGTTGCAGATTTTAGCAATCCAGATGATTTACAAGACAAAATGAAAAGCAAAGGAGAGTTTCATATTCTTGTTAATAATACTGGTGGGCCAAAAAGCGGAATGATAGAATCTGCTTCAACCGACGACTTTATAAATGCTTTCAAGATGCATGTGGTTTGTAATCAAATTTTAGCACAAGCATGTTTGCCTTTTATGAAATCTGAAAAATACGGACGAATAATTAATGTGATTTCGACTTCTGTAAAAGAGCCTATTCCTGGATTAGGAGTTAGCAACACTATAAGAAATGCAGTTGCCAACTGGGCAAAAACATTATCTGTAGAAGTAGGATCACTAGGTATTACCGTAAATAATGTATTGCCTGGATTTACAAATACAGCTCGTTTGGACCAAATTATTAAAGTTAAAGCTGAGCGTGAAGGTACATCAGAAAAAGAAATGGAAAGCATTATGAAAAATTATGTACCGGCCAAACGTTTTGCGCAACCAGAAGAGACAGCTAATACTATTACATTTTTAGCGAGTGAGTGTGCGGCATATATCAACGGAATTAATCTTCCTGTTGATGGAGGACGAACAAAATCTTTGTAACTTTATAACTAACATTTAAAATGTCACAAGGAAGCGTCACATTAAGTTTTCTAGTAAAGAATGATGAAGTAATCTCTCAATACTTGAGATAGCCAATGTTGAAGTTTCAAAATGACAAAAAACGACAAAGTCATGAGTAAATTATTTCCACCCATAAATTTCAAAGCCTGGATCGAAGAGAACCGTCACTTATTAAAACCACCCGTTGGTAATAAAGTGGTATGGAAAAATGGCGATTTTATAGTCATGGTTGTTGGAGGCCCTAACAGCCGAAAAGATTATCATTATAATGAGACACCTGAATTTTTCTATCAAGTTGAAGGAGATATAGTTTTAAAAGTGATTGAAGATGGTGAGCCAAAAGACATCCATATCAAAGAAGGTGACATTTTTCTACTGCCACCAAAAGTGCCTCACTCTCCTCAGAGAGGTGCCAATACTGTGGGACTTGTTATTGAGTACCCAAGAGAAGAAGGTGTTAAAGATGCATTAGTGTGGTTTTGCGAAAATTGTACCACTAAACTTTATGAAGAAGATTTTACCTTAGATAATATCGAAACAGACATGCCTAAGATTTTCGATAAATATTATGGTGATAAAGACAAACGGAAATGTCCAAATTGTGGAGAGGTGATGCAACCTCCAAAAAAGGTTAAAATTGACTAGTATTGTCATTCCTGCAAAAACAGGAATCCATAAAACTTACAATTATTCAATTGAGAATAGATTCCTGCCTTGGCAGGAATGACAAAAAGAGATGCTTAGACTGCATACAGCATAACATATGAAAAATAAATTAAGAATAAACGGTCACTCTCACTTACTACCCTATCCTGAGGATATACCTCAGTTTATGAAAGATAAAGGCATTTTTTGGGTCGATAAAGACCGTAAATATATGCTACAAAAAGATTGGAACCGACCAATAACCGATTCGAGCTTTTTCTTAAATGAAAAGCTCGCTTGGATGGAACGCTTTAAAATTGACCATGCTGTTGTGTTGAATTTATCTCAACTATATGGCAATGGTCTTCGTGTAGAGGAAATGAAGCAAGCATTAAGATTTCAGAATGATTTTAATGCTAAAATTCAGCGTGAAAATCCGAGCAAATTCACATGTGGTTTTGTAGTTCATCCAGGATTTGTGAGGGGAGCATGCTGGGAAATCGAGCGTTGTGTCGAGGAATTAGGTATGCAATTGCTTTGTTTACCAACCCATTACATGGATACTATTGGTACATGGCGCTGTATTTTTGATGAAGAAAACGAGCCTATTTTTGAACTGGCTAATAAATACAATCTTGCTGTTGAAATTCATCCTTATGATGGAGAAAAATTCATAAAGCTCGAAAATACGTCTTGGCGTTTTCATCTCATTTGGATGTTGGCTCAATGTGCAGATGCGTATCATTTTTTGACTTTAAACGGTTATCAAGACAAATATCCTAACATGAGAACTTGCTTTGCACATGGAGGACAATTAGCACAAATTAATCTTGGTCGACGTATCCAAGGATTCGATGGCCGTCCAGATTTATTTGAGGGTAAAAGCCATCCAAGAAAAGCAGTAGGCCACAGAAATATATTTTTTGACACCTTAGTTCATGACACCGGAGGATTAGAACTACTAATTAAGAATCAAGGTTCTAAACAAGTTTTAATGGGTTTAGACGATCCTTACCCTTTAGGAGAAATGGAAAGCGAAAAACAATCATCTTATCCAGGAAAGATTCTCGATTTGGCCATAGAAAGAAATATTATTAGCGAGACTGAACGTGATGCCATTTGGGAAGATAATGTGATTCAGTGGCTTTGTGGCGATGATCAAACTGCAAAAGACAAATTATTAAAACGAATTTTGTCATAATGCATTTTCTACCCGAAAAACTGGATAATTACATTGTTGAACATTCTGAAAAAGAACCAGAACTGCTTCAACAGCTTACTCGAGAAACCTACCAAAAAGTACTACAACCTATTATGCTCAGCGGACCTTATCAAGGGCGTGTTTTGAGCATGATTTCAAAATTAATCCAGCCAAAAACAATTTTAGAATTAGGTACATTTACAGGTTATTCCACACTGTGTTTAGCTGAAGGATTACACGTAGATGGGATAATTCACACAATAGATATAAATGAAGAGCTGGTAGACTTTCAAAGAAAATATTTTAATAAGTCTCAGTACGGTCACCAAATTAATCAACACACTGGTAATGCTTTAGAAATTATTCCGCTATTGGATATGAATTTTGATTTGGTATTTATTGATGCAGATAAACCCAATTACAGTAACTACTTCCATTTGATTATAGATAAACTGGAACCTGCCGGTATCATAGTATCAGATAATGTATTGTGGCACGGTAAAGTGGTTGAACAATTAAACAGTAAAGATCAATCTACCAAAGCAGTTTTAGATTATAATACTTTACTTAAAACTGATGATAGGATTGAAACAGTCGTGTTACCAATTAGAGATGGCTTGACCATAAGCCGGAAAAAATAATTACATATCCCGCTTTAGGGAACCTGTAAAATCTTCAAGATCGTCTTTAACCTTCTTTAATTCTTCGTTCACGCTTTTTGTGACTTCGGTGTCAATCACATTATTTTCTTTGGCGCTTTTGGTCACTTCATGTTTAATATCATTGGTCGCATCTTTAAGTTGACGCATCCCTTTTCCTAGGCCTCTTGCGATTTCCGGAATTTTATCTGCACCAAAAACCATTACCACTATAAATAGGATAAAGATGAGCTCAGTGCCACCGATGAATAGAAATGTTGTTAACTGTATCACGATGCAAATATAATTAGTTTGAAATTGAAATTATCTAACATTAACTTAATAATATTAATTAAGTATTTCTTTAAATTGTATTAATTCAAATATTGATATTACAAAAATTTCAAAAAAAAAGCCGACTATTAAAGTCGGCTTATATTATTTTATACTTAAAAACTTAATCTTTAATTGTGTTTTTAAACTTATCAAATTCACTCTCTGTGGCTTCACGAGGCCAAGAATTATTTGAAGTATCAACATCCGCTGTCTCTAAATCTGGATCAACAACGACAGAAACAAGTTCTTTTTCGCTTGCAATATTTTTGCTTACCTCTTGGTCATTCAACCTCCAAACTTGTGCAGGATAAGTGATTTTCTCTTTAGTACCATCTGCGTAGGTATATTCTACAATTAATGGCATTACCAATCCTCCTGGTTTATTGAAAGTAATATTGTAAAAATACTTTGGCGACTTCAACTTTTTACGTTCCTCTGGTGTAAAATTATCCATTACATATTCATTGAGCGTTGTAGTATTTTCCATGAGGTCTCCACCTTTCATATTCTCATTATAATCTTCACTGCCTTCTTCAACAAAATATACTAAAGGTGGTAAATCATCAACTGAACGGCCTTGAGCTTCTATTTGCTTTTTAACTGCTGCTGTAGGCGTACTAGACACCTGATATTTCTTTACCTCTTTTACACCAATATCTGTGTAATCTGTGGTGTAAAACCATCCTCTCCAAAACCAATCTAAATCTACTGCAGAAGCGTCTTCCATGGTACGGAAAAAATCTTCTGGTGTTGGGTGTTTAAACATCCAACGATTAGAATACTCTCTAAAGGCATAGTCAAAAAGATCACGACCCATAATGGTTTCTCTCAAAATATTCAGTCCTGTTGCTGGTTTGGCGTATGCATTATTACCGAATTGGTAGGTGTTTAATCCTTTTGTCATAATAGGCATTATGAAATCTTGGTCTCCACCCATATACCTTACTATATTTTGAGCAGGACCTCTTCTGGAAGGGTAAGTTTTATCATCTGGCGAAAGTGCTTTTGGATACCATTCTCCAAAATCTTGTTCTGCAACGTATTGCACAAACGTGTTTAGACCTTCGTCCATCCACGTCCACTGGCGCTCATCACTATTTACAATCATTGGAAAAAAGTTATGACCTACCTCATGGATGATAACACTGATCATTCCGTATTTAGTCCTATCTGAATAATTTCCTTCTGCATCAGGACGACCAAAATTGAAACAAATCATAGGGTATTCCATACCCATTGGTGCATGTACTGAAATGGCTTTGTGGTAAGGATAATCGAACGTCATACGAGAATAAGACTTCAAAGTACTTGCCACTGCTTTGGTAGACCACTGTTCCCATAAAGGGTTACCTTCTTTTGAGTACATAGAAACTGCCATGACATCTTTGTCGCCAACTTTAACAGCCATCATATCCCAAAGAAATTTACGTGATGTAGCAAAACCGAAATCACGAACCATTTGTGCAGAAAGCTTCCAAGTTTTCTTATCCTTGCTTTTTGTTTTTTCAGCTTTTTCAGCTTCAGCTTGTGTTACAATCATTACTGGCTCATCGTAAGATTTTTTTGCCTTCTCATAACGTTTCATCATATCTGAAGTAAACACCTCTTTTCTATTTGTTAAGTAGCCAGTACCATCCAAAATATGGTCAGCAGGCACTGTAATGTTCACATCAAAATCACCAAATGGTAAAGCAAATTCATCGCGTCCCCAAAATTGTGAATTTTGCCAACCTTCTACATCATTATAAACAGCCATACGTGGGTAAAACTGTGCCATAACGTAAATTTTATTATCGTTTTCCTCGAAATATTCATACCCAGAACGACCACCTTCTGTCACATGATTATTGATGTTGTAATTCCATTTAATTTTGAAAGAAAATTTATCACCTGTTTTCATTGGTTTAGGCAATTCTACTCGCATCATAGTTCTATTGATCATATGAGGCAAATCTTTTCCGTTTACATCTTTTACGTGTTCTATATTAAACCCTCTGTCTAAAGGCTCTTTAAGATAGCTATTTGTAAAACTACTTGGATAGGTAGCTTCTTGTGGTCTTTCATTATTGATTAATGGAGTTTTAGAATCCTCAGCTCTCATATTTTGGTCCAACTGTACCCAAAGATATTTTAACTCATCTGGTGAGTTGTTTGTATATGTGATGGTTTCGTTACCAAACAGTCTGGCATTGTCGTCATCGATTTCAATATCCATTTTGTAATCTGCTTGCTGCTGATAATAAGCTGGTCCCGGTGCACCAGAACCTGTTCTAAACATATTTGGTGTAGCAAATTCATCATACAATTGTTTAAATTTGTTTTCGTTGGTGTGACCTGGTTTACGCTCTGGTTTTACCTCGTCTTGGGCAAATGCGCTCACTGACACAAACATAATGGCGCATAAGTAATACTTAAGAATTTTCATAATTGATTTTAGTGTTATTAAATGATGCCTAAAATAGCGATTTTAGGCGGTTATAGACTTGTTTTAATCAAAATTTAACAAGCAACTATCTTTAGAAGGTGTAAGTAAAAAACTTTTATTTTTATTCTTTAATTTTAGTCTAACAATATTCTGTTGGTCTGGAAAAACGTCAAATAAAACCTTATTGACTACATGAATTGAATTAATTTGTGAAACATTTTCAATTTCTAAATAACAATAGGTAATATCGTCTTTGTATTCTCTACCAATAAATTTAAAATTTAAAGACTTCCCATTAACTTTTAATTTGAGTTTATCTGACAAATATCGGCTCATATATTCTTCCACCAATTTGTTTTCATCTTTTGAATCTAAAGTAATTGTTTCGTCATAGCGTTCTCGAAGGAGCTTTTCAAAATCGTCAATAAAAATTTGGCTGATAATCTGAAGAGACTGCGCTTTTTTTGAATATTCTACTTTTGTGACACTCACATAATATTCATGTTTCACGCTGGTAGATATTAATAACGAAAACATTAAAAATGCAAATAAAAAATGTAGTGGCTTCATCATAATTAAGTAAGTGAGTTTTCTGTAGCTTTCAAAAAGTATTCCAAATTTAGTCTTTTGTAAATTCCTTTCTGTTTTCTTTATAAGCTATAAGTTTTGATTTTAGGAATTCAATAGATTTAAGATCATTATTTCTTTCACAAAGTAGCTCAAATGCAGGATCTTCCTCGCAGAACATGAAATATTCATTTTTAAGATGCTCTGCCAAACTATCCTTTTCGAAGATAATTTCGGCATATTCTCTCCTTAACCTTGTGATGCACTTGTTTCTATTGTCCAATTCTACGATTTCTCGAAGTTTTTTGGTGCGGCCGCTCACTCGATTTAATAATTTGTGAAAATTGAGACTGAAGCCTAAACCAATCGCACCCCAATCTTGTCCATCAGCATCATGTAACTTTTGCTCATTTTGTGTTAACGGCTTTTTTACGTTTCCAAGAATTCCTAAATCGTAGAAATTTATTTCGGTTTCAGCATCGGAATTTTCAAGGTCAGACTCCAAACTACCCGTTAATAATTTACCGATAACAACTTGGTTAAGTTGATTGATTTTTTCAGTTAGCTGCACTGAGAAGCTACCTAGTTCTACCATGGATTTAATGATAATGACTTCTTTGATTTCATATTTTAAACCCGAAATGGTAAGAGTGTCGAATGCTTTTGCAGGAATTAAAAAACTGCCATCCTCATTTGAAATGGCATATTTAGCAGCCGTTTTGTTCAAAATGTGAATTCCTTCTACATCGTCATCGGCAATTAGTTGACCTCTAAGTTCTTTGCGCTGAGCATTTAGCACACACGAACAAATCACAACCAAAAACAGTACAATATAATTACTCTTTTTCACCTCTGTTTTTCAAGAACTCTTTGCTGAGATTATTAATTCGTTCTAAAAACTGCACTTCATTGCCGTTATTTAAAAGCGTCTTGTCTATGCCTTTTGCCTCAACATAATCTATGAAAGCACCATATTGTTTGGTAGGTACGTTAAAGTTAGTTGCCATATAGTCAGCTCCATATGTATCTATTTTTTCTTGAACTGGTGTTTTTGGAACCGCTTTTTCTGCCTCTGTAAGCTCAGTATCGGATTCTTTATCTTTTTTAGACCAAAACAATTTTGCAAGATTTACAAAATCTAACATATTTCGAACTTCTGGCTGATATTCCCTAAAAGCAGCATTATCAGGTTTGGATTTATAATCTGCGGAAAACTCAAAGTCATCGATATTATTTAAACCAAAATAAATCGCATCTAAACTGGCATTATACGTCCTTACGTTATCTAAATCTACGTTAAGATTTCCCGTTAATCCAAATGGCAATAGTACCACTTCATCTAATTTATTCACTTCCTCCACCAAAATTACCGTCATGGTTTTGGTTCTCACAACCTGCTCGGTTACAGTGACTGTGAAATTTTTAAATTGGAGCGCACCAAATTCCACCTCATCATTAACCGCTACATTAATTTCAAAATTTCCGTTTTTGTCTGTAACAGTACCTTTGTTCGAAGAAGTATTATAAACGGTTACGCCTTCCTTATCCTCGGAAGACACAATTATTTTACCGTTGACCTTAGTCCGTTGAACGTCCTGACCAAAAGTGATTATTGTAAAAAGGCTAAAAAGTAATAGTGCTGTATATTTCATAGAATTGGTTATAAGTATTAAATTTCGTATTTATAATTTTAAACTCATAGGAAAACGCTTGTAAATTTATGTTAAATAAGAGTAACAACAATCTATGAGGGATTAAATTGAATATTTAAAACTTACCATTTTGAAATCATTAATTATAGCGAGTACTTCAACCATTCACGGAAGTGGCTATTTAGAATATTTACTCGAAGAACTTAAAATCCATTTTGAATCTGTAAATGAAATTTTATTTGTACCCTACGCCAGACCAAGTGGAATTTCTCACGATGAGTACACCGAAAAGGCTAAAGAAGCTTTTGCAAAAATTGATAAAAAGGTAAAAGGACTACACGAGTTTAAAAATCCCGTTGAGGCCATAAAAAACGCTAAAGGAATTTTTGTGGGTGGTGGCAACACTTTTGTGCTTGTAAATGAAATCTATAGAAACGCTATATTAGAATCGATAAGAGCAGTCGTTTTATCAGGAACGCCTTATTTAGGAACAAGCGCAGGCAGTAATATTTGCGGACTCACGATGAATACAACCAACGACATGCCCATTGTATATCCTCCAAGTTTTAAAACCTTGGGTTTGGTGCCATTTAATATTAATCCGCATTATTTAGACCCAAGTCCCAATAGCACACACATGGGAGAAACTCGGGAAATGCGTATAAAAGAATTTCATACTTACAATACGCAACCGGTTATTGGATTGCGCGAAGGCAGTTGGATAAAGGTTAAAGAAAATGAAATAAGTTTGAAAGGAAAACTGGATGCCAGAATTTTTGAATATAGAAAAGCAGCATATGAAGTTGAAACAAATTCAGATTTAAGCTTTTTGAAATAAGCTATAATTGCTTCAAAAAATGATAGCCCCAAATTTCAAAATCCTCGTTGTAATAAAATTTATGTGAAGGATAATTTTGAACATATGTGTTCAATTCAGCAGAATTACATCCTTTTTCTTTAACATAATCATAAAGCCAGCTCATAAATTTTTTGCCCAATCCACCACCTCTGTTTTCAGGCTTGATAAATACATGATCAAATTCTACAGATTTTCCCATATAATGCCTTGTGCAAAACCACATCCCAGAAATACCAATTAATTCATCGTTTTCAAAAATACCGGCACACTCGTAATTTTGATTTCTCATTTCATCAAATCGAGATTTCAAGATTTTTTTGCTCACTTTTCCATTGTTGAGATCATAAACCAGTGGTATAATCAAGTCTAAATTTGAGTTTGGGATAATCTTGAAGGTGAATGCCATTAGAACAAAAAATTGAAAGCTAAAAATATATCTTTATTTAGATTTTATGTAAACAAAAATGCGACTTTTAAAAAAAGACGCATTTTTTGACTAACTAACTCAAATAATTGCCTACTCCTAGACAGTTTTCTTTTTAAATCTTTTTAAGAAATTTTCGGCATCTGTTGCCTTAGATTGCTTTGCATGTGTCAATGGTGTATATCCCTTATCGCAAAGTTCGTGTACTTCGGCTCCAGCTGTGAGTAATGCTCTAATAATCTTTACGCGATTATATTTAGCTGCATAATGGATAGGTGCCATACCTTCAGATTTTTCATTAACTTTTACTCCAGCTTTTATAAGTCTGTTTACTTCTTCTAAATCCCCAAATGCAATTGCTTTACATAATGGTGAAACCTCTACATTGTTTAGTACGATTTCGTCTACTTTAGAAGTTAAAAGGTCGTTTGTTGCATTTAAATTTCCGATTGAAAGGCCCAATGCTAGAGCTAAGATTACTGCTGTTTTTTTCATGATGAATGATGTTTAAATTAATTGATTTGATTTTTGATTACATTAAAGAGACGACTTATTTTTAAAAGTGTTACACCGTAAAATCCTAAATAACATTTATTTAACGCTTTGAAAACAAATATGTTAACACCATCACAAAAACTCAATTTTAATTAACATTCTTATCATTCAGGTTTAAAAATTAGATAAACTCGTAATATTTTTAGTGTTCAAAAGTGTTATCCTATTGGATATATTATATTTGAAATTACTAAAGCAAAACACATGAACAAAAAAGTCATCCTTATGATTTTAGACGGTTGGGGAACATCACCCGACCCGAAAGTCTCTGCCATAGACCACGCCAAAACCCCATTTATAGATTCGTTATACTCAAAATTCCCTAATGCAAGTTTAAGAACTGATGGATTGCATGTTGGTTTGCCCGAAGGACAAATGGGAAACAGTGAAGTTGGTCATATAAATCTGGGAGCCGGAAGAATTGTATATCAGGATCTGGCAAAGATTAACCTTGCCGTAGCTAATAAAACTTTGAGAGAGGAAGTAGTGATTAAAAACGCCTTTAGGTATGCAAAAGAAAACAATAAAAAAGTTCATCTTTTAGGTTTGGTAAGTGATGGCGGAGTACACTCTCATATCAATCACCTATATGGACTGTTGGATGCGGCTAAAGAGTTTGGCTTGAGTGATGTATTTGTTCATGCCTTTACAGATGGCAGGGATGTAGATCCAAAATCTGGACTGGGATTCATCAAAAATCTCAAATCATATATGGATAATACCACAGGTAAATTAGCATCTGTTACCGGAAGGTATTACGCTATGGATAGAGATAACCGCTGGGAACGTATTAAATTGGCTTATGATGCTATAGTTAATGGAGAAGGTTCACACACCTCTGATGTGTTACAATCCATTCAGGATAATTATAACGCAGATGTTACGGACGAATTTATAAGGCCTCTAGTTTCCGTTGATCACAACAATATTCCACTTGCTACGGTTGAAGAAAATGACGTTGTGATATTTTTCAACTTTAGGACTGATAGAGGACGCCAGCTAACAGAAGCTTTATCGCAATTGGATTTTCATGAATACAACATGCACAAATTAAATTTGCATTATGTGACCATGACTAGTTATGACGAACGCTTTGCAGGAATAAACGTTGTCTTTACCAAAGACAATCTTACCGATACTTTAGGTGAAGTCCTCTCAAAACATAATAAAAAACAAATTAGAATTGCAGAAACAGAAAAGTATCCCCATGTTACTTTTTTCTTTTCAGGAGGACAGGAAAAACCTTTTAAGGGTGAAACTAGAATTTTAAGAAATTCCCCAAAAGTAGCCACATATGACCTCAAGCCAGAAATGAGCGCATTTGAATTACGAGATGCACTAATACCAGAATTGGAGCATGGCGAAGTAGATTTTGTATGCTTAAATTTTGCCAATGGAGATATGGTAGGACACACAGGTGTAATGTCTGCTGCCATAGCCGCTTGCGAAGCCGTAGACACATGTGTAAAAGATGTAATTACAGTTGCTCTGGAAAATGACTACAGCACTATACTCATAGCAGATCATGGTAATTGTGAAACAATGATAAATCCTGATGGATCACCTAATACGGCACACACCACCAATCCCGTTCCAATAATTTTGATTGATAAAGATATAAAAACCGTTAAGGATGGGGTATTGGGTGATATTGCTCCTACGATATTAAAAATGATAGGGTTATCGCAACCTGAAGCTATGACTCAACATAGTCTTGTATAAATAGGTAATTTAGTACCTTTGCCCTTAATTGAATGATAGCATGAATTTTCAAGACCGATTAATAATAGCAGTAGATTTTGATGGTACCATTGTAGAAGATGCCTATCCCAAGATAGGAAAGACACGAATCTTTGCATTTGAAACATTAAAACGACTTCAGAGCGATGGCCATAGACTAATTTTGTGGACATACCGAAGTGGTACTAAACTCGAAGAAGCCATAGATTTTTGTAAAGAAAACGGTATAGAATTCTATGCGGTCAACGCAAGTTTCCCAGAAGAAAAATTTGATTATACAAGAAGTCGAAAAATCCATGCAGATATTTTTATAGATGATAGAAATATTGGAGGCATTCTTGGTTGGGGTGAAATATATCAGATGATTACTAAAGAAGAGCCAAATCTCAGCAAAGCCAAAAAGGGTGGTTTGTTCGGTTGGTTAAAGTGAAATCTTAACATCCATTCAAAACCATATTAAGAATAGCATTTTGCATTAATTGGCTATCTTTGCCAACTTAATTAGGACCTCATGATTATTGTAAAAACCAAAGAAGAGATTGAATTAATGCGCCAGAGTGCGCTAGTGGTATCTAAGACCTTAGGCATGTTAGCTAAAGAAATAAAAGAAGGTGTTACCACTAACTATTTAGATACCATAGCAGAAGAATTTATAAGAGACCAAGGCGCTTTACCAGGATTCAAAGGACTTTACGATTGCCCATCCACATTACTTTGTAGCGTTAACGAAGCGGTTGTTCATGGATTACCAACTGATATCCCATTAAAAAATGGAGATATTGTATCGGTTGATTGTGGTGCTTTAATGAATGATTTTTATGGTGACCACGCTTACACTTTTGAAATTGGTGAAGTAGATGCTGAAACTAAAAAACTAATTAAAACAACAAAAGAATCTCTTTATGTTGGTATAGAACAACTTAAAATCGGAAATCGTGTTGGTGATGTTGGTTATGCTATTCAGCAATATTGTGAAGCCGAAGGTTATGGTGTCGTGAGAGAACTCGTTGGCCATGGCTTGGGTCGAAAAATGCATGAAGATCCAGAAATGCCAAACTATGGCAGACGTGGCAGAGGCAAAAAATTTATAGAAGGTATGGTCGTAGCTATCGAGCCAATGATCAATTTAGGAACTCATAAAGTGAAACAACTTAAAGATGGTTGGACCATTGTAACCCAAGATGGCAAGCCTAGTGTGCACTTTGAACATGACATAGCGATTGTAGATGGACAACCTGAAATTCTTTCGACTTTTGCTTATGTGCATGAGGCCTTGGGTATCACTTCAGATGAAGAAGATAAATTTAGACAAAAGGCTTTAACGCTTTAAAATGAAATCTCTGTTCAGACTTTTTTTAAATTTTATTCCAAGACCTATACTTATTAGGCTCAGCTATGCCATTCGTCCTATTTTAGCATTCTTACTCAAAGGAAAAACCTATACCGATCCAATTGATGGGAAAAGTTTTATTAAATTTTTACCATATGGTTATGGTAAGCAGCGCAACAATATATTATCACCATCAACTTTAAGCTTAGAACGCCACAGGTTACTTTGGCTATATCTAAAGAATGAAACAGATTTTTTTAAAGCCAACAAAAGACTTCTTCATTTTGCTCCAGAACAATGTTTTTTAAACCGCTTCAGAAATCTCGAAAATTTAGATTATACCACCACAGATTTAAATTCACCCATTGCAGACGTGAAGGCTGATATTTGCAATTTACCTTTTGAGGACAATTCTTTTGACATCATTCTATGTAACCATGTGTTAGAACATATTCCGGATGATACCAAAGCCATGCAAGAATTATATCGAGTCATGAGAAAAGGTGGTTACGGGATTTTTCAGATTCCGCAAGACTTAAATCGCGATTCCACTTTTGAAGATGATTCAATAACGGACAAAAAAGAACGTACCAAAATCTTTGGACAATACGACCATGTTAGAATTTACGGCCAGGATTATTTTGATAAACTTCGTTCCGTAGGTTTTAAGGTTGAAGAAGTTGATTATACTTCTAAACTTTCAGATGAAACTGTAGACAAGTATCGATTGGCGAAAGGTGAAATTATTCCTGTGGTTTACAAATAGATCATTCAGGAAAACCATTTAGCCCTAAATTATTCAATTCCCCATTTTCATCTTCATAAATAAAATAGACTTTTAGCTCAGAATGCGTTTTTAAAAAACCTTTTACACTCTCAATTCCCATGGCTTGAAAAGCGGTTGCATAACCATCGGCCAACATACAATTAGGCGCAATAACTGAAACACTTAGAACTTCGGTTTTGGTTGGATAGCCTGTTTTGGTATTTATGATGTGTGCGTATCTATTGCCTTCTTCATCAGTTTTAAATTTTCTATAGGTTCCAGAAGTTGCCATCGCATTGTTGGACAACACAATGACTTTTGAGTAGGTCTGAGTACCATCAAAATTTGGGTCATCTATACCAACGGTCCAGCCTTTTTGCTTTTCAACATTAATACCACCAGTTCTCAAATCGCCACCGATATCAACCAAATAATTATCGATGCCCTTGGATTGCAAGAATTCTGAAATGACATCAATACCATAACCCTTGGCTATAGCATTAAAATCCAAATAAGCATTCGCTGGTCTTATAAATCGATCTTCGAGCATTATAATTTTATCAAACCCTACGTCCTGCATCAATTTTGAAATGGTCACGCTATCGGTAAGGAATTTGTTGCGGTCTGGGCCAAAATCCCATGCGTTAACTACATTTCCGATTGTAGGATCAAAAACCCCCTTGGTTTCCTTGAAGATTTTTTTGGAAGTATTGAAAACAGTTTTAAAATGCGAATCAACTTCAATTGTTTCGTTTCTATTGAATTTTGAAATGTCGGAATCTTCAATGTAGGTGGACATAGAATTATTGACAACCTCAAAGAGACTATCTATCTGTTGTTGATAGCTGACTTCGTCTTCAGCATAATATTGAATATTGTAACCTGTACCAAACACTGGACCTGAAAGCTTAATGTTTTCGGGTGCTTTTTCAGAACAAGAGATTACTGTTAAAATTGAAACTAAAAAAATTAAGATCTTCATGATTTATTTGATGAAATACAATAAAATTTCTGTCTTCACTTCGACCCTTCGACAAGCACAGGCCAGGAAATATCGGTGTGACGCGCAGAAATCAAAAGGTTAGTTTAAATTCATTTCTATGATTTGGATGCCGTTGTATTCAATGAGGTATTCTTCATTTAGATATATTGGCAAATCTTCGCCTTTTGGATTCCCCAAACCTACTCCTGCATAAAGTACTTTTGCATCTTTTTCATAAGCATGTCTTTTAAATGTTTCCATCCAAACGACATCATAATTATTAGGATTTTCAGGAAGTAAAACTGCTCTTACAACTACAAAAAAATACTGACTATTCTTATCGATACATACAAATTGCGGATGACGTTTAAGCTTACTATTAATGGCGACAAACTCAAAACCACGGGACTCCAAATCTTTGCCTACATGGTTCATTGCTAAATTATGAAGCTCTTGAGCTGTTAGAGGTTTTGACATAAAACAAAAATACAATAATGCTTTTTGAATAAAAAGTGCATTTCTGCTTCAGTAATGTTTATTCTTCAATGAATTGTTGAGCTTCCTTACTTTTAATCAACCTGAGTTGAAATGCTAAAAGCAGAATTGCTGATAATAGTACGAACGCAAGTATTCCTTTTTTCATAAATACTTAAACGTAAAACAAATAGACATTGTTATTCGAGAAATAAAATTGCGTAATTTTAAAGAAATCTCAATTATTATGAAACTGAAACTATTTATAATCGTATTCTTGATTTCAATTCAGTTTGAAGCACAAGAGTTCTCACAACAAGTACAACGATTTATAACTGTGGATACCAATAGTTTCGCCATAACAAACGTAAAACTTATTGATGGCACTGGCAGTACCATAAAAACTTCGCAAACAATTGTTGTTACGGATGGTAAAATAACAGCTTTAGGAAATTCTGATGAAACTTCAATCCCAAATAATATCACACAAATAGATGGTGAAGGAAAAACCGTAATTCCAGGTCTTGTAATGTTGCACGAACACCTGTTTTACACCAAACCTTTTGAAAACTGGTTTAGCGTCGGTCAAATGACATTTACTTTTCCTCGTTTGTATCTTGCTGGTGGTGTCACTTCAATGCGAACCGGTGGAAGTATACAACCGCAAACAGATCTTAACGTAAAAAAATGGATAAACGAAGGTAAAATGACAGGACCGAAAATGCACGTTACAGGTCCATTTATAGAGCGTGAAGGTCCTAAAGTGCCAGAGCTTGGGTTTATTGGCAATACGGACGAAGTTTCCAAAATTGTAAATTATTGGGCAGACAAAGGTGTAACGTCATTCAAGGTATATAACAACATCACTAAAGAAGATTTAAAAATTTGTGTTGAAGAAGCGCACAAACGTGGATTAAAAGTTACTGGTCATCTATGCTCACTAACATATGAAGACGCATCCAATATTGGCATTGACAACCTGGAGCATGGCTTTATGGCTGCAAGTGATTTTGCAAAAGACAAACAAGACGAATTTTGTGATCCTTTTGCTGCAAGAACGGGATTGCGAGCAGAAGATGAAGATGGTGTAGAAATTAACAATTTAATAGATTTACTCATAAAAAACAATACCGTAATTACCACCACACCTAACGTTTTTGAACCTTATACCGATCGTGAAATAGTTCCTGGCGGAGGGTTTGACGCCTTAGCTCCTCAAATACAGGAAAGGCTTAAAACTTCCTATGAAAGAGCACAAGGAAAGGATAGTGCTAGCTTAGCAATGTTTAATAAAAATCTAAAATGGGTGAAGCGCTTTCACGATAAAGGTGGTTTTTTAGTCGCTGGTACAGATCCTACTGGTGCTGGTCGTACCGTAGCAGGATATGCGAATCAACGTACTGTAGAAATCTTAGTCGAAGCAGGTTTTTCAGTTGAAGAAGCTATTAAAATCTGTACACTGAATGGGGCAAAATTTTTGGGTGTCGATAATGAATTGGGCACTGTTGAAATTGGAAAGACTGCAGACTTGTTATTGATTGATGGTGACATATCAACAGATATTAAAAACATCAGAAAATTAGAAACCGTTTTTAAAGATGGAATTGGGTTTGATTCAAAGCAATTATTTGAATCGGTAAAAGGGCAAGTTGGATTCAATTAAAATTTAGTTTTAACGTAAATAATGTAGCATTTTGAAAATAACATAAGGTTTTCGTATCTTAATACAAGTAAAACAAACAACATGATCACTTCAAAGCGATTTAACCTTGCCGTACAAAAATTATATTCAGCATTTCATAATAACACTTTAAATCCTGAAGATTGTAAACACTGCGCAGTGGGCAATATTTTAGATAATATAAGCCAATGGGAATATCTTTCTGAAAAACATGGCACGACGCGACTGAGCTATATTGGTATGCTAAATCAAAAATTAGGACGAAGATTTAACGGGTATTCGCCAATGGAACTGTTACAGGTTGAAACTGCTTTTTTAAAAGGATGTGGTTACAAATTCATCAAAAACAATCGTTTACAGAAACCGAAAAATTTTAAGGATAATGATATATTATTCAACGGATTGAGCGAAGTTATAGCTGTACTTTGCCGTTTGGATAATATAGAAAATGTCATGGCTATAGACACTATTCAAAATTCTATATCAAACCAAAAATCCCGAAAATTCAAAGAAAAAATATATATTTGAAAGAATAATCGTACTTATAATTACTTTTTACCGTAATTATCTACATGTAATTGTGTTAAATTCAAAAAATAAATCTATATTGAAGCCTGAACATTAGCTACCTACTATTTTATGTCCTCCCTAACAAAACAAATATTATCTCATAGCTGTGATATTTCCTTATTGGATTTTATTCAAAAAGCTGCCTCAATTGGAACTTGGGAATTTGATATCGAATCTAATTCACTCTACTGGAGTGATGAAACCAAAAGAATTCATGAAGTGCCGTTAGATTATATACCCAACGTAGAAACGGGTATTTCTTTTTACAAGCAAGGCTATAGCAGAAACAGGATTACTGAACTTTTTACTATATGTCTAGAGAAACTAGAAAAATATGATGCAGAACTTCAAATAGTTACAGCAAATGGTAAAGATAAATGGGTTAGAGCCATTGGAATACCTGTTATAGAAAATGGTAAATGTATTAAGGTGCAAGGATTGTTTCAGGATATTGATGAAAAAACAAAAAATGCAAGAGAACTTGCATATAAAGAAGACCAACTTAGGCGTACATTTGACAACGCCTTGGTAGGGATGGCTATTGTAGATCTCAATGGCAGTTGGTTGAACGTAAACAAAAGTCTTTGTAAGACTTTTGGATATACTAAAGAAGAGCTTAAACAGCTTAGTTTTATGGATATCACTCATCCAGATGATCTTAGAGTTGGATATAAAGCCATGATGAACATGGTTAACGGCAAAATCAATTATTTTGAAACCGAAAAGCGCTACCTACATAAAAATGGAAACGTTATTTGGGCCTTATTGTCTACTTCAATTGTAAAGGACAAAAACGGCACACCGCTCCACTTTGTAGCACAAATAAATGATTTGACCCAAATAAAGAAAAGTAGTAGTAAAGTAGCACAACTACTTGCTACAACTGAAAACCAAAACAAGCGTTTATTGAATTTTGCACATATTGTTTCCCATAATCTCAGATCGCATTATAGTAATTTGGATATGCTACTCGATATTATGAAAATGGATGTGCCAGAAACAACTAAAAATTCAATTTTCCCTTTAATAGAAGACGCTGTGAACCATCTTGGTGATACTGTTAGCAATCTTAACGATGTTGCGGTGATGAATACCAAAAGAAATATAAATGTCGAAAACGTAAATCTTTCTAAAAGCATTGATAATGTACTTTCTTCAATTGCCGCCCAGATTTTACAAACACAATCTAAAGTCTCAGTTGATGTTGATCCTAAAATAAACATTTCAGGTATACCTGCATATATTGACAGCATACTATTGAATTTTTTGACCAATTCAATAAAATACAAAAGACAACATGAAAATGCGGTTATCTTATTGCGTGCTTATGAAAAAGGAGAGTATATAGTTTTAGAGATAATAGATAATGGGCAAGGAATCGATTTAAGCAAACACGGCGACAAATTATTTGGAATGTATAAAACATTTCATAATCATGAAGATTCAAGAGGCTTAGGTCTTTTTATAACAAAAAATCAAATCGAAGCCATTGGCGGTAAGATTGAAGTAAATAGCGAAGTAAATAAAGGTACAACCTTCTATATACACCTAAGAAAACATGAAACAAATTGACATAGCCTGCATTATTGATGATGATCCAATATTTGTATTTGGAGCAAAGCGCATGATGGAACTTTCAGATTTTTGTGAGTCTTTTATGATTTACAAGAATGGACAAGAGGCCATAGACAACTTAAAACCTATTATAATTTCTGGTGAAAATATCCCAGATGTTATTCTTCTTGACATCAACATGCCCATCATGGATGGATGGCAGTTTTTGGACGAATTTATAAAAATCGAATCTTCTAAAGAAATAACCATTTTCATAGTAAGTTCTTCTATCGACCCAGCAGATAAAGAACGTGTGAAGCAATATCAAAACGTTTCAAATTATATTGTGAAACCCATTTCAATAGAAAAATTGAAGCGTATTTCCGAAGGGATTACTGAGGTATAAATATTTTTAATTTTAATGAATTTAAAAAGCCAGCACTTTTAAGATGCTGGCTTTTTTTATGGTCTTTGATTCTCGATTATGATCCCGAAGTTTCGGGACTGTTTCAATGGAATTCTATCCACCAAAGTCATCAAATCTAATGTGTTCATCTGGGATTCCAAAATCCTCACCCATTTTCTGTACCGCTTGGTTCATTAATGGTGGGCCACAGAAGTATAATTCAATATCTTCTGGTGCTTCATGATGATTAAGGTAGTTATCAATTACACAGTTATGGATAAACCCGACAAAACCATCACCTTCATCATCAATGCTATTTTTAACTTTCCAATTGTCTTCTTCCAATGGTTCAGAAAGTGCCATATAGAATTTAAAGTTTGGAAATTCTTGTTCAAGTTCTCTAAAGTGGTCGATGTAGAACAATTCTCGTTTAGAACGTCCACCATACCAATACGTTACTTTTCTTCCTGTTTTCAACGTTTTGAATAAGTGATATAAATGCGAACGCATTGGAGCCATACCAGCACCACCACCTACATAAAGCATTTCACTTTCAGATTCGTTTATAAAGAATTCTCCATAAGGTCCAGAAATGGTTACTTTATCTCCTTCTTTTTGAGCGAAAATATATGATGATGCTACACCTGGATTTACATCCATCCATCCATTTTTGTTTCTATCCCATGGCGGAGTTGCAATACGAACATTCAACATAATTTCACGGCCCTCAGCTGGGTAGGAAGCCATAGAGTATGCTCTTTCTACTGTTTCGGTATTTTTCATTACCAAAGGCCATAGATTGAATTTATCCCATTCTGCTTGAAACTTATCTGGTGTTTCGTGCTCTTCTGGATGTGCTGTTATATCAATATCTTCATATTTAATTTCGCATGGAGGAATTTCAATCTGAATATAACCACCAGCTTTGTAACCCATATCTTCAGGTATTTCTACAACGAATTCCTTAATAAAGGAAGCTACATTATAGTTTCTAACTACAGTCGCCTCCCATTTTTTAATTCCGAAAACTTCTTCAGGAATGGTAATTTCCATATCCTGCTTCACTTTTACCTGACAAGATAAACGTGCGCCTTCCTTTAATTCTTTTCTACTAAAATGAGGTGTCTCAGTCGGTAAAGCTTCACCTCCACCTGAAAGCACGTGGCATTCACACTGAATACAAGTTCCACCTCCACCGCAAGCCGATGGTAAGAAGACTTTATTGCTTCCCAAAGTGTTTAGTAATGTCCCTCCAGAAGCTACTTCTATTTCGCGTTCGCCATTAATAGTAATTTTTACAGGACCAGATGGTGATAGTTTTTGTTTTACAACCAAAAGTAGGCTCACTAACAATAAGGTAACCACCAAAAATGCTACCACTGTTGCGATAACTGTTCCTATAGTACTTGCCGCTAATATCATAATTACGTAATTATTTGTTAGAATCTTGAGTGTTTTCTATACTAAGATCGGTTTCTGTATTTTTTTCTAAAGCTGGTGTTTCAATAACCATCCCAACTGTATCTTCTCTGCTCTCTTCAGTAGCTTCATCTTCGCCACCTGTTAACATACCTCCAAAACTCATAAAGCCAATCGCCATTAACCCTGTAATGATAAAAGTTATACCTAAGCCTCTTAAGGGTGCTGGCACGTTGGAATATCTTATCTTCTCTCTAATGGCTGCAATGGCAACAATTGCTAAGAACCAACCAATTCCCGATGCAATTCCGTAATTTAATGCTAAGCCTAAAGTTTCAATTTCACGAGATTGCATAAATAATGAACCACCTAAAATTGCACAGTTTACAGCAATCAATGGTAAAAAGATACCTAATGAATTATACAATGCTGGTGAGAATTTTTCAACTATAATTTCTACCAATTGTACCATAGTCGCAATAGTTGCAATAAACATGATAAATGAAAGGAAACTCAAATCGTAATCTGCATATTCCTCACCCAACCAAGTCAATGCTCCTTCTTGCAGTAAATATTGATCTAATAACCAGTTTAATGGCACTGTAATCGCTAAAACGAAAATTACTGCAGCACCTAAACCTACAGCCGTTGATACTTTTTTAGATACAGCCAAGTAAGAACACATACCCAAAAAGTAAGCGAACACCATGTTATCTACAAATACCGATTTAAAAAATAATTCTATATGTTCCATTTTTTATAAGTCTTCAGTTTGCAGTTGGCAGTTTTCAGTCAATGGCTTACTGCCTACTGAACACTGTTTACTGCTTACTATTTTTAGTCCTCGATTAAATCCTTGTTTCTACTACGTTGTACCCAAATGATAATACCTACAACTATCAATGCCATTGGTGGTAATACCATAAAACCATTGTTTTCATAACCTATGGCGTATAATCCAGTTTTTTCAACTGGGTCACCTAATACTTTAAATCCGAATAAGGTTCCTGAGCCTAAAAGCTCTCTAAAGAATCCAACAATAATTAAGATTACTCCATAACCCAATGCATTACCTATACCATCAAGGAATGACCTCCATACTCCGTTTCCTAAAGCAAAGGCTTCAAAACGTCCCATAATGATACAGTTGGTTATAATCAACCCAATAAATACCGAAAGCTCCTTACTTAAACTATACGCAAAAGCTTTTAACACTTGGTCAACTATAATCACTAGTGTTGCTACAACAACAAGCTGAACGATAATTCTAATTTTTGATGGTATTATATTTCTCATTAAAGAAATTACCACGTTACCTACTCCCATTACAAACATCACAGAAATTGCCATTACAATTGACGGTTTTAACTGAGCCGTAATTGCCAAAGCTGAACATATTCCCAATACCTGTATGGTAATAGGATTATTATCCGCTAAGGGATCCATGATTAATTTGCTATCTTTTTTTGATAAAAGTCCCATATAAATAATTAGTTTAAGGTCTTGAAATAAGGCATATACATTTTAATGTCTTTACTCAACATTACCGCAAGCCCATCACCCGTAATTGTAGCGCCTGCTAAAGCATCAACTTCTTGATCGTCTTTTATTAAATTTTTAGGATCGTTATTCCCTTTTGCTACAGAAATACCTTTAAACACTTCTCCATCTAAAAACTCTTCTCCTGTAAAGTCATCCATAAAATAACGTTGCTTGATTTCTGCACCAAGACCTGGTGTTTCCCCTTTATGGTCAAAATACACACCTTGAATAGTCATACTTTTATCTAAAGCTACGAAGCCCCAAATTGCATCCCAGAGTCCTTTACCTCTTACAGGCACGATATGAACTTCTTGGCCATCTTCCATTTCGCCAACAAAAATAGGTAGGCGTCTTTCGTAGTCGTCATTCTTCGCTTTTGTTTCTTCCTTTTTAATGTCAATAAGGTAAGCTTCATCGTTTTCTTTCAATTCTCCACCTTGAAACACATATTGCTGTTTGATGTATTTTTTAAATTCAGCCTCAACTTCTTCAGTTGGAATAAATTCCACATCATTTGCTCCCTCATTATTATTGATACCCATTGCATAAAGGATATTCTGTTGTTTTTCAAAACGCTCATTGGCTTTTACCATTGGTTTTAACCCTGAAGCCAAACCTGCCAATATCGCACCGACAACCACAACCATAACGATTGAGAAAATGACGGTGTAACTATTTTTATCCGTGTTAATTGCCATAATTATGCTGCTTTAACTTTTACTCGTTTCATTCTGCGTTTAACATTACCTTGAATAACATAGTGGTCAATTGTTGGCGCAAAAACATTCATTAATAATATCGCTAAGAATACTCCTTCTGGATAGGCTGGATTAAATACACGAATCATAATTGAAATGAAACCAATCAAAAATCCATAAATCCATTTACCTTTATTAGTTTGTGATGCTGTTACTGGGTCTGTTGCCATGTAAACTGCACCAAACAAAATACTGCCAATTATTAGATGCTGCCAGAACGGTACACTCATTAGACCGTAGAATTTACTCGTGTCACCAATCCAACCTGCTTCTACAACTCCGTTGAAAATTAAGCCCATTACTAATGCTCCAATTAATGTACTAAATATGATTCTCCAGCTACCTACTTTGGTAAATATTAAAAATAATGCTCCTATTATAATTAAGAACTTTGAAGTCTCGCCAACGGAACCAGGAATGATTCCCCAGAACATATCCCAATAATCGATACCGGCAAGTGATGTATTTTGCGCATAAGCTCCTAAAATTGTTTCACCTGAGATCGCATCTGGCGTACCAGCGCGTTCAACCGCTCCATGAACCCAAACCTTATCTCCAGACATCCAAGTTGGATAAGCGAAAAACAAAAAGGCTCTAATAGTTAATGCAGGATTTAAGATGTTCATTCCCGTACCACCAAACACTTCCTTTCCGATGACTACACCAAAAATTACAGCTACTGCTAACATCCAGAGTGGAATATCAACAGGAACAATCAATGGCACAAGCATACCTGTAACCAAGTAACCTTCTTCCACTTCATGACCTTTAATGACTGCGAATAAAAATTCTACCGCCAAACCAACGCCATAAGACACTACCACTAACGGTAAGACTGTCCAAGCTCCAATTATAAAATTGTCAAGTGTCCAAAACGAAGCACCCAAAAACCCATCTGCTTGTTGAATTTCACCTAAAGCCAAATAATGTTGGTAACCTGCGTTAAACATACCGAAGATTAAACACGGCACCAACGCCATGATTACCGTATTCATTGTACGCTTTAAATCGTCTGCTGCCTTGATATGCGTCCCATTATGGGTCGTTTCATTTGGCAAATACAAAAAAGTATGAAGTGCATTGAAGGCAGGTGCCATCTTTTTACCTTTATACTTTTCTTTAAGATTGTGTAAGTTTTGTTTTAAACCCATTTTATTATATGTTTAGACCCTAGAAACTTCGACTGAGTACAGCGCTACATCCAGGATAGCCTAATATTATCCTATTTCTTTAAGCATTAAATCTAATCCCTCACGAATGATTTTTTGATGCGGCTGTTTAGACACACAAATAAATTCAGTTAACGCAAAGTCTTCTGGTGCAACTTCGTACATTCCTAGAGCTTCCATTTCGTCCAAATCTTGATACATACAAGCTTTTAGGATTTGTAATGGATAGATATCTAGAGGAAAAACTTCTTCATAATTTCCGGTTAGCACAAATGCTCTATGCTCTCCGTTTGTATTAGTATCCAATTCGTATTTTTTATTCGGATTCATCCAAGAAAACGTTAACGCTCTTGATGTTGACACCTTATCGAAAACCGGTTTGTTCCAACCGAAGAATTCATAATCGTCGCCTTCAGGAATCACTGAAATCACATTACTGTAATAATCTAAATGACCATCTGCACCAACCTGTTTTCCGCTTAAAACGTTTCCAGAAATAAAACGATCGTTTCCATCTTTTTCAACACCATTATCATAAATCATTGTTGAAATCTCAGAACCAATTTTCGTTTTAAAATAACGTGGTTTTTTAACTGAAGAACCTGCTAGGGCAATAATTCTTTCGGCATTAAATTTACCTGTTATGAGTAATTCTCCAATAATCACCAAATCCTGTGCACTTACCGTCCAAACAGTTTCTCCCTTATTTACAGGGCCTACTTTATTTATTAATGTACCAACATTCCCTGAAGGATGTGGTCCTGAAACTTGATGTATTATAGCATTACTTAAACCTGACAAAGGTGAACTTGAGTTTTTTCCAACGGAAACATGAACTCCACCTTCAGTCAATTTAGATAATGCTGTAACTGCAGCTTGTAATTCAGCTTCTTTTCCTGCTAAAGTATAATCTAAGTCTGCTGCCAAAGGTGCACTTGCATAGCCAGAAATAAAAATGGCCCTAGGTGTGCTATCTGCTTTTGCTACAACATCATAAGGACGTTGTTTGATAAAAGCCCAGCAACCGGAAGCCAATAAATGTGCCTTGATTTTTTCAGCAGTTGCATTGGTATCAAACTTTCCGTGGTCTACGAAAGTTTGCTCTTTGTCTGCAGTGATTTTAATTGCATCGATTCGACGTCTCGGCCCACGCACCACTTCTGTTACCTCACCAGAAACTGGAGAAACAAACTTCATCTCCTCATTATCCTTATTATAAAACAAGGTTTCACCAGCTTTTACTTTGGAGCCTTCTTTTGCAACTAATTTTGGAATGATACTGTGGAAATCTTCGGGTCTAATAGAATAGAAATTGCTAATTATAGCATTTTCAGTAGTTTTTTCGGCCACACCGACCAACTTTATGTCTAAACCCTTTTTAATTTTGATGTCTTTTGACATATCTTCTGTTATCTAAAAATCCGTGCAAATTTACGAATTAATGCTTAAATATTTTTCAATATAACCCATCTTTTTTATTTATAGTGATTATAAATAAGAGAGCTCTTTAAAGGCATAGATTTTGATTATCTTTAAGCACTATAGATTTTTAACAATGAGGAAACCCTTTTTTTATCTCACTTTATTATTAATTGTCCCAGCGCTGTTCTTTGCACAAGCTGTAGAAGTGAGCCCACCTGACTTTATTAAAACCATAACCTTTAAAAGTAATACTACAAGGGGTCAATTACCTATTTTAAATTTAGGTGAACCACTTGTGTTGGAATTTGATGCATTGAACGGCAATGAAGAAGATTTTTATTATGTCATAGAGCATTTTAATTTTGATTGGACCCCTTCTAATTTAGTAAAATCCGAATATTTAAAAGGCCTGGACAATCAAAGAATATTTAATTACCGAAACTCTTTCAATACTTATCAGATTTATTCGCATTATGAATTGACTATACCCAACGAACAAACTAGAGCATTGCTCAAAAGCGGAAATTACATGATTTCCATTTATGACGGTTATAATGAATTAATGTTCAGTAGAAAATTTATGATTTATGAAGATTTGGTTAGTGTGGGAGTCAAAGTAAAGCGCTCAAGAGACGTAAAATTTATTGACGAAAAACAGTCTGTAGACCTAGTGATTTCAACCAATAGTATCAATTTTAACAATCCACTGGAAACAATAAAAACCCACATCATTAAAAACAATAATCTCAACACCACTATTTCAGATTTAAAACCGCAGTACACCTTGGGCAACCAACTTATTTATCGTTATGATACCGAATCTGCCTTTTGGGCCGGAAATGAATACCTCTTTTTTGAAACCAAAGATGTACGCGCAGCTAACGTGGCAATACAGGCTATAGACCTTAAAGATATTTACCACACTTATTTATTTGCAGATCAATCTAGAAAAAACCAACCTTATACTTATAACCCAGATATCAACGGAAACTTTCAGATTACTTCTGTAGATCAAATTGACCTGGATGTTGAAGCTGATTACACCATGGTTCATTTTTATCTTAATATTAATGAAGTAGAAAACAAGAAAATTCATATTTATGGTAATTTTAATGCTTTCGCAATCGAGAACATTACACAGATGATTTATAATTCTGAGGCCAATAGATATGAAGGTTGGATGCGATTGAAACAAGGTTTTTATAATTATAAATATATCGCTGTTGATGCCGATAACATTCTCGACGAAGGAGCTATTAGTGGAAATTTTTGGCAGACAGAAAATAATTACAAAGCTTTGGTTTATTATCGGGATCTTGGAGCACGTTTCGATAGATTGATTGGTTTTGGAGAAGCTTCCTCAGTTAATATTTCCAACTAATCTGTAAGTATTTCCTACTTCTTAAGACCAAACCCACTTTAATAACACAATTACAACTCATGCAAAATGACATTGCTATATTTTCAGAATTATGTGACGTGCTATTTAAGGAAGAATCTCTTCAACCTGTAGCGCAACCGATTCCGACACATGAACTCTACAACAAATTAGATTTATCTTTAAATGAAGAAGGTATAATTGACGATGAGCTTACGAGCAATTTAAAATCCATTATAAAAAACACACCAAAAACAGCGTCAACATCATTTTTTAATCAATTATTTGGTGGCCGAATTGGAAAAGCTGCACTAGGTGATTTATTAGCTGTAATGCTCAATAACAGCATGTACACCTATAAAGTGGCAGGACCACAAGTTGGTATTGAGAAAGAAGTTTTACATAAATTTTGTGAACTTTCCGGCTATGGTAAAGATGCAGATGGCACCTTTGCTCCAGGTGGTTCCATGAGCAATTTTATGGCGATGATTATGGCACGTGATGCTAAAAAAGATGTGATAAGAGCTGAAGGTATTACCAAACCAATGACACTTTATACCTCAAAATCTTCACACTATTCCATTGCAAAAAATGCCTCTTTTGGCGGAATTGGAAAAAACCAAGTGCGTTTAGTAAGAACAAATGGACAAGGGAAAATGCAATCTTCACATTTAGATGAATTAATTAAGGAAGATTTGAATAATGGTTTTATTCCATTTTTCGTAAATGCCACTGCTGGAACGACTGTTCTCGGTGTATTTGACGATATTAATGCAATTAGCAAAATTTGCAGAAAACACAATTTATGGTTACACGTCGATGGCGCATATTGTGGCGGAGTAATTTTCAGTAATAAGTACAAACATCTAGTTAATGGTTTAGAGCATTCTGATTCTTTTAGCGTAAATGCTCACAAAATGTTGGGTACACCATTGAGCTGCTCAATCATTGTCACAAAACATAAAGCACAACTGCACCATTCATTTTCAAATGAAGCCGATTATCTGTATCAGACGGATGGAGATGACTTTAATCTGGGCAAAACATCGTTGCAATGTGGGAGAAGAAATGATGCCTTAAAAATTTGGACACTATGGAAATCTGTGGGTTCAAAAGGTTTAGAAAAAATCGTGAACCACCAATTCGAAATGGCCGATGTCGCTCGAAACTACATATTAAATAATAAAGATTACGCTCTCTATAGTTTTGAGGATTCTATTTCCGTATGTTTTAATTATAAAGACATTCCTGCGAGAGAATTATGTACTGCTTTATATAAAGATGCAAAACTTATGGTAGGTTACGGAACTTTTGGCAACCAAGAATTTGTTCGCATGGTCACGATTAATTCAGTGATTAAAAAAGAAGATATTTTATCTTTTTTCAACACAATTGAAACCTATGTTGCCGAAAAAATGTTAAAAATTCCGGTATCTTAGCGTAAATCTAGCGTTCATTCAAAAAATATGCTATTTTAGCATAATTACATTTTAAAACCAATGGTACAACAAGTAACAAGCGGCATTAAAATTTCTGTCGAAACCAATTTTGAAGGTACATTTTATAAAAATTATAAAGTGCATTTTGCATTTGGCTACAAAGTAACTATTGAAAACCAAAGCAAGGATTCTGTACAATTAAATTCCCGACACTGGCAAATACTCGACGCACTCAATAATGAAGAAATTGTTGAAGGAGAAGGTGTTATCGGAAAAAAACCTGTTCTTAAACCAGGCGAATCCCACACCTACAATTCAGGTTGTTTATTGACGTCACCATTTGGCGCTATGAAAGGCCATTACAATATGGTGAACTTTACAAAGACCAATAAATTTAAGGTCTATATCCCTTCTTTTAAGCTGAGTGCTCCATTTGCGCTTAATTAACTAGATTGATTTTCTTCTTTTCTGGTGATTACACCCTTATTTAAATCTTGTTATTTTAAAAAAAAGAGGAATCCCAGTTTATAGTCTTCAAATGTTATATTTTTTTTTAAGTTTTGGGATTTCTTGACGCTCAAACGTCACTCGATAGAAATAACATAAAGGATTAGAAAAATCATCTCTATGATTTAAACTCTTTTAAATAATCAAACCGGAAAACCTGCGAATTCTGCTCTAAATGAAAAAAAAGACAATTAGAATAATGAACAAAATTATACTCTAAGTTGATATCAAAACTTTCGTTTTCAACTTTGTAAATACCATCACAATCTACATTTCCATAAGGTGAAATTCTTCGAAAACGGAATTCGGTATCACTTCCCAGATCATAAATTTCAAACCACGCTCCAGCGGCAATACCACCTAACCATTGGGCATGTTGTGCTCTAATGGCATTGTTACGAGGCTTAATTGTACCTTTTAAACTTGGATTATAATCTTTGAGTACGTCCAAAAACAAACGTCTGTTTTCTTTATTCACAGTCGAATTAAACTTTTTAAATTCCCCTTTTTCCGAAACGAGATGTACTTTGGATTCGGTATCTGCATTCACAACATTACCTATAGTGCTTGGCGTAAATCGCTTCGATTTTTTAAGTTTTACTTTTATTTTTTCTGAAGTTGTACTTTCTATTAAAGCATCGGTAACAAAACGTGCGCAGTTACAGGCCTCTTTTATAAAGGCTGCGTATCTAATAAAACCTTTGTTTTGCATTCTTGTGATATGAGCCCTGGCCTCGTTATAATTAACAGCATTGCAAACCGAAGCATATAAGTGCCCATCACCATGAGTCAATTTTGGATGTGTGGCTAAAAATTTCAGAATTTCATAGAGGTTGGTAATGTTATCATTTTCGATATTGGCTTTTATAGGAAAGATCAGTTCAAAATCGGTTTCACGCCCTCGCACCCTTCCATTTGGTGCTGGAGTGATGTACCTACCAAAATCGTGATATTCTAAATCACCAGTGGATTTATCAATCAGCACCAAAGCAGCATGTCCTGCTCTGACATATTTTTTATTACCAATAAACGCAAATCTTAAAAATTTAGAATACCATTCCTTAGCATGCGAAACAATTGTTTCGGGATAAGCAAGCGTTAAAATAAAAGCGTTATTTTCTTGCATTTATTAATTCTAAAATTTCAGTCTGCAACATACAAAAATAATCACGCTTATCTTCACAGAACTATAACGTTTCAACTTAGGATTTTACCTTAAAAACCATACCTTTGCACTTTCAAAATTTCGTTCTCACAAAAGTGAGAATCTCAAAAAACAACATAAATCAGATTCCCGATTTCTCGGGAATGAAAAAAAATTTTTATCAATGGGAAAAGGATTCTTTAATGTACCGTTAGCAGTCAACGAACCCGTTAAAACATATGCACCAGGTAGTCCTGAACGCGAAGCCGTTTTAGAGGCATATAAGAATATGTTTAACAGTAAAGTTGAAGTGCCATTATACATCAATGGAAAAGATATAAAAACTGGAAATACTAGAACTATGTCACCTCCACATGACCATAAGCATATTGTTGGAGAGTACCATTTGGCCGAAAAACAACATGTTGAAGACGCTATTTCTACAGCTTTAGAAGCACGTAAAGAATGGTCTCAATTACCGTGGGAACAACGTGCAGGTATTTTCTTAAAAGCTGCCGAACTTATTGCTGGACCATACAGAGCAAAAATTAATGCAGCAACCATGATTGCCCAGTCTAAAACTGTACACCAGGCTGAAATCGATGCCGCTTGTGAACTTATTGATTTCTTACGTTTTAATGTTCAGTTTATGACTGATATCTATATGGAACAGCCAGAAAGCACAAGTGATGCATGGAACCGTGTTGAGTATAGACCGCTTGAAGGCTTTACTTATGCTGTGACACCGTTTAACTTTACAGCTATTGCAGGAAATCTGCCAGCTTGTATGGCATTGATGGGTAATGTTGTGGTTTGGAAGCCGAGTGACAGCCAAGTATTTTCTGCAAAAGTAATTATGGACATTTTTAAAGAAGCTGGAGTACCTGATGGTGTCATCAATGTTGTTTTTGGCGACCCAAAAATGATTACAGATACTGTTTTGGCAAGTCCAGACTTTTCAGGATTGCACTTTACAGGTTCTACAGATGTATTTAAAGAATTGTGGAAGCAAATAGGAAACAACATTCACAACTATAAAACCTATCCTAGAATTGTTGGTGAAACAGGGGGAAAGGATTTTATCGTTGCTCATAAAACAGCAAATGCTAAGCAAGTTGCTACTGCAATTGCACGTGGAGCATTTGAGTTTCAAGGTCAAAAATGTAGTGCTGCTTCAAGAGCCTATATTCCAAAAGGAATTTGGTCAGACGTGAAAGATTATCTTTTAGAGGATTTAAAATCTTTTAAAATGGGGTCTCCAGAAGATTTGGGTAATTTTGTTACAGCTGTAATTCACGAAGGTTCCTTTGATAAATTGGCCAAATATATTGATGGTGCAAAATCAGACAGCAACGCCGAAATTATTGCTGGTGGAAATTACGACAAATCCAAAGGTTATTTTGTTGAACCAACGGTAATAGTAACATCGGATCCAAAATATACAACGATGTGCACAGAATTATTCGGTCCGGTAATTACAATTTACGTTTATGAAGATGATAAGTTTTCTGAAACGCTGAAAGTTGTTGATGGAACTAGCGAATACGCGCTTACAGGAGCAATTTTATCAACCGATAGATACGCGATTCAAGAAGCGACGAAAGCACTTCAGAATTCAGCAGGAAACTTTTATATCAACGACAAGCCTACTGGTGCAGTCGTAGGTCAGCAACCATTTGGTGGAGCAAGAGCGTCTGGAACAAATGACAAAGCAGGAAGTGCTCAAAACTTATTGCGTTGGGTGTCTCCAAGACTAATTAAAGAAACCTTCGTAACACCAACTGATTACAGATATCCGTTTTTAGGAGAATAATTTCTCAAAATAAATCATTAAAAATCCTTAAGACTTAATTGTTTTAAGGATTTTTTTTAGATGATAATAAAAGTTCTCTATACAATTTTTTGTGCCTCAAAATTATTCGAATTGACACCTCAAAATAAAATTTAATGTACGGAGGGTCTTATTTATATTTCAACGGCAAATAGATCACTTTTTTAGTTTCAAAAAATTCTTCGTCAAAATAATCTGACAGTAGATAAGCTTTTACATTGGTATATTTTTTCAACTCTTCCGTTAAGTCACCACCTTTTAAATAAAGAATACCGTTCTTCATTTCATTCTGTTGCTTTTTTGCGATTTTCCCCTTTACCCATTTTGTAAATTCTGGCATTGCTGTTACAGCTCTACTCACAATAAAATCATAAGTATCATCGATAGCTTCTACTCTACTATGTGTGGTTTTCACGTTAGATAATTCGATGGATTCGCAAACAGCTTCAATTACCTTAAGTTTTTTATTGATACTATCTACCAAATGAAAATGACAATTCGGAAATAATATTGCTAAAGGAACCCCTGGAAATCCACCTCCAGTTCCTACATCCAAGATAGACGAGTTATCAGCAAATTCAATTACTCTTGCAATCCCTAGAGAATGCAATATATGCTTCAAATATAGCTCGTCAATATCCTTACGGGACACCACGTTTATCTTACTGTTCCAATCTTTATAAAGACCTTCCAAAGCCTCAAATTGTTCGATTTGTTTTTCAGATAAATTCGGGAAATATTTTAAGATAAGTTCCATTATATTTTTGTTTCGGCAAAAGTACTTATTTTAGTGATTAAATTTAAACTGTTAACGACTAGTCATGCGATTTATATATTGACTATCTTTGCGCAGTTATAATGTTTTTAAATTAATTTCGTTATAACCTAAAAATTGAACATATGGCACAACAGACCTTATCCTTTTCTAGAACGGACTCTGCAAAATTTTTTAGGACGTTAAACAAACGCGTTAATTCTTATTTTAAAGAAAATAACATCAAAAGAACCGGTAACTGGCAGCTCTGGGTTAAAACCATTGTAATGTTTGCAATGTTTCTGACTCCATACTTTTTATTGCTTACACTAAATATACCTACTTGGGCTCAAATTTTATTGACTATCGTAATGGGTGTTGGTATGGCCGGTGTTGGCATGAATGTGATGCACGATGGCAATCATGGATCATTTTCCAATAAAGAATGGGTGAACCGTTTAATGGGTAGTAGCATCTATATTTTAGCCGGAAATGTCTATAATTGGAAAGTACAGCACAACGTTTTACACCATACCTACACCAATATTCATGGACATGACGAAGATTTGGAAGCTGGTAGAATTTTACGATTTTCAAAACATGCCGATTGGCATAATCACCATAGATTTCAACATTATTACTCGATATTATTATACGGATTGTTAACTATCAATTGGGCGATTACGACTGATTTTCAACAAATGAGACGTTATATGAAACGTAAATTATCTTATGGTAAATTACCTAATCCCGTTGTGAATTGGAGTAAATTAGTCATTTCAAAAATCATTTATATTGCTATGTGGATAGTACTTCCCATATTATTGACCGACATAGCTTGGTATAAAGTTTTGATTGGGTTTTTGATTATGCATTATGTAGCTGGTTTAATTTTAAGTGTTGTATTTCAACTCGCACACGTGATGGACGAAGCTGAAATGCCTATGCCAGAAAAGGATGGTACCATGAAAAATACTTGGGCCATTCACCAACTTAAAACAACAGTAAATTTCGGAGCTAAAAGCTGGTTTATCAATTGGTATACAGGTGGATTGAATCATCAAGTAGAGCATCATATTTTTCCACACATAAGCCATATCCATTATGGAAAAATTGCTAAGATTGTGAAGGATACAGCCAAGGAATTTAATTTACCATATAAAGAATACGAAACGACAAGAAAAGCTATTGCTGCGCACTTCAAATTCCTAAAGGAAATGGGTGCAAGACCAGCGTTACAAGCATAATTTTCAATATTACTTATTCATGAACCAACTTTCCGATAGAATTAACAACCTATCAACATCAGCTACCTTAGCGATGGCAGCAAAAGCCAGAGAATTACGTGCCGAAGGAAAAGATATTATTGGGCTAAGTTTAGGAGAACCTGATTTTAACACACCAGACTTTATTAAAGATGCAGCTATTGAAGCCATTAACCAAAATTACAACAGCTACTCACCTGTTGATGGTTATGTGGAGCTTAAACAAGCCATTATTACCAAGTTTAAACGCGATAATAATTTAAATTATTCACCATCTCAAATTGTTGTTTCTACAGGCGCAAAGCAATCTTTATATAATGTGGCATCTGTAATGCTAAATGATGGAGATGAGGTAATACTTCCTTGTCCATATTGGGTAAGCTACAATGATATAGTTAAATTAAATGGTGGCGTACCAGTTGAGGTGCAAACATCGATTGAAAATGATTTTAAAATGACAGCCGATCAACTTGAAGCTGCCATTACACCAAAGACCAAAATGATTTGGTACAGTTCTCCCTGTAACCCAAGTGGCTCTGTTTACAGCAGAGAAGAATTAAGAGCTTTGGCAGACGTATTGAAAAAGCATCCTAATATATACGTGGTTTCAGATGAAATTTACGAGCATATTAACTTTAAGGGTGGTCATTTTAGTATGGCAGAATTTGAAGATATGTTTAACAGAACAGTGACGGTAAACGGAGTATCCAAGGCATTTGCTATGACAGGTTGGAGAATCGGTTATATTGGTGCGCCAGATTGGATTGCGAGAGCCTGTAACAAAATGCAGGGTCAAGTTACTAGTGGCGCTAATTGTATTGCACAACGTGCAGTTATTACTGCTTTAGAAGCTTCGCCTGACAAAATAAAGTTTATGGTTGATGAGTTTAAAGAACGACGTCAACTTATTTTGGGTCTATTAAATGAAATCGATGGTATTAAAACCAATGAGCCAGAAGGTGCTTTTTATGTATTCCCAAATGTGGCTTCTTATTTTGGTAAGACGATAAAAGGTAAAAAAATTAATAACGCCACAGACTTTTCTCTTCTTCTTCTGGAAGAAGCACTTGTTGCTACGGTAACTGGTGAAGCTTTTGGCAATCCAGAATGTATTAGACTTTCTTATGCTGCTTCACAAGACAATATTATCGAAGCCATAAAGCGAATAAAAATTGCTTTAAGCTAGTTTTATATTTAGATATTTAAAATTAAGACCTTTCAAATTCAATATTTTGAAAGGTCTTTTGTTATACTAAAAGATTAACTACAATAATATAGCTGTAGCAACTATAAATAAAAGAAAATCTTTAAATTAAGTATTCTATTCTGTTTTATCAAAACAACACTATTAAAAGCAAAGCAAAAACGGAAAGTTTTAAAATTGCAGCGGTATGATCTATTTTACTTAACTGCGAAGCCTTAAGTCGTTGTCTAATTCCGAATACAGACTTTGAATCGGTTGCATTAAAATTCTTGTTAACTACAGATTTGTAGTGAGAATGTAAGATTCCTTCGTGTTTAGAATGAAATACCTCAATGGGTTCTGATACATTTTTTAATTTTTGATTGATTACTAATTCCATGATTGATAAATTTAATTGGTTACATAGATATGACGCTTATATCAAACAATTGTTACAACCCTCGTCCCAACAATAGCAAAGGATGAAAACTTATTAAATCAAAAAACACTAGTAGAATTATAGGCTAGCTATCAATTAGAAAAATTGAAAAAAAAGTGAAATTATTTAATTATTGACCTCTTCCAAAGACCAAATTGAGTCCCAATTGCAAAGATGCACTTTGCGCTTTTGCTAAATTTTGATATTCTAAAAGATTGTCTGCTAAAATGTAGAAATTTAATGGTCCCAAATGTGCAGACATACCTAACCCAACATTGGTATACGAAAAACTATCCATAGTGTAAGTCACCTTTGCTCTTAAGCCTCTTAAAATTCTTCTGTAATAAAAAGCAGTCAAAGCCATTTGTGGTGCTTTTGGTCTATTAATAGCATATAACTGCACACCAACAGCATTGATGTAACCATCATCATCTGCCAAACAGTTACAGTCTCTAGAACGGTTTTTTCCAAAGGCATAACGTAAAGCCGTATTAAATTTTATTGGTCTCAAAGTTGTATATTTCTCGGCTTCGGCTTCCGTATCAAAAAGCTCTTCAAAATTTTCTGAGATTTCTTCGTAATATTCCTCTGCCGTTTGTCCATCACCTACTTCTGGAAAAACAGGATTGATACCATCAAAAACAAAATTTCCTTTTATGTCATAGGTTTCTAGATCTTTGGTGTGATTAATAAAGCCAAAGTCCTGTAAACTAGCTTCAAATTGTACTTGATCAGAAACCTGATATGTCATTCCAACATCTAACCCAAGACCTAAATTTCCTCCTAAAAGAACTCTTTTAACCAGTTCTTGCGTATCGTTAGTAGCATTAGTGTTTTCATCATTCAAAAGACTTTTTAAGCCTGATGTACTGACATTTAAATCTAAAATAAATGTATGTTTTAACAAATTATTCTCACCCTCTTCCGTGATAAAAACACCTCTATTATTAGTTGAATTAACATTAAAAATACTTGAGTAAATTTTTGCTCGAGCTCCAAGGGTTAATTTTTCATTCACTTTTTTCGAAAAACCGAAATGAAATACCGAAAGCATTTCCGCACTCACATTTAAATCTCCAATATCAAATGGTCTTCCTATATTATTGGCGTTACCTTCATAAGCCAATACCAAGTAGTCTTTCGGGTGGTAAACTATGACATCGCTTTCTAAATAGATACCAAAAGAAAAATAGCTATCTCTTTCAAAAGAACTACCCTTGGAAAATCCTCCTGAGAAAATTTCAACCTGCTGTGTTGCGGTGTAAAAATCTGTTGCTTCCATTCTAAAAACAACATCTTGCAGCTTTGAATTAAAATCTTTCCCGTCATCAGCAAACAAATCAAAGGCACTAACACCAGATAAGCCAACATTAGCATGAAGTTGAGATAATAAAGGAAAACCAACGAACCAGTCGTTCTCCAATTGTGTACTGGGATTGATAAGTACGGATTGCGGAATATCAGTAAACCCAAATAATAGTTGTTTATTTTGAGAAAAAGAAGAAAGGGTTAAAGCCAAAAATAGCGCCAACGTATATAATGTATGACGCTTCATTCTACAGTTCTACATTAAAATAAAATATCCCTTTCGACTTTAATCCTATATTACCTTCCGAGTTTTCATTTAACATTGAACCATCGTTACTGGGCAGTAGAGACAAAGTTATAATTAGTTTTGAAGTAAACTTAAGTGCTTCTAAACTATCATCCTCAAAAATTTCAGTATAGTTAGTAATCACTTCATTTCCATTGGAAGATGGATTAGCAAAAAAAGAAAAGGTATGTTCTAACTCATCATCTTCATTAAGAAAGTCTACTTGTAATCCAAACGTCCTATTTATAGTATTGGCAGCTTCAAACACCAACTCGGCTCTAATTAGATTATCGTTTACAAATTGGTCCTTAAGTATGGTGATATCAGGTACGGTGTCAGTAACCGTCTCTAGTTCCATGCCATTATCAGAAAAACGGGAAGCTTCACTATTAGAGAAAAGAATACTTGACGCTATTGTAGGAGTCAACGTAATATTTTCGGCTTGTTCAAAATCTACATCTTTTACACAAGATGTGAAGAAAACAATTAAAATAGAGCTAAATAGCAGAGCACTAACCTTACTTATTTGCATCGTAATAGCATTTAGGGTTGACTAAAATAACGTTTTAAATTAAAAACATATTGCAGATTATCGATTTCTCCAAAAGAATGGAGTCAATAAAATAAGAACTGTGAACAATTCTAAACGGCCAATTAGCATTAAAAAGGAAGCCCACCATTTGCCCGAAGGTGGTAATGCGGCGTAATTATTAACTGGTCCGAAATCACCCAGTGCTGGTCCTACGTTGCCTAAACTGGATGCAGATAATCCAACTGCTGAAACAAAATCTATTTGAAAGGTCGAAAAAACCAAAGCTCCAATAATAAAGGATAACATATATAAAATAAAGAAACCTAGAATATTAAAAACAATATCACCTGAAACAGATTTGCCATTATAGCGTACCGGTAAAATGGCATTGGGATGCAAGGCTCTTTTAAATTCTAAAAAACCATTTTTAATTAAGATGAGATGTCTTACTACTTTAACACCACCAGACGTACTACCAGCTGATCCTCCGAGAAACATTAATCCAAAGAAAAAAACTGTTAGAAAAGGTGTCCACAATGTATAATCTGCGCTCACAAAACCAGTCGTCGTCACAATAGCCAGTACCTGAAAAAGACCATGTCGTATAGCACTTTCTAATTCACCAAATACCATTGGGTGCAATATAGAAGACTGTGATACATCTGCCCTAAAGTATATGAGCAAAGACGCAACAATGGTAAATCCAATGATAAATTTAAAATAAAGTCTAAACTCTTCATCCTTAACAATATTCAAAATTTTACCTTTAAAAAGATAATAGCTCAATACAAAGTTTGTACCAGCCAAAAACATAAAAAATATGACAATATATTGTATTAAAGGTTGATCGTTCCAATATGCCAGACTTGCATTTTTAGTAGAAAAACCACCTGTAGACAAGGTGCTTAATGCATGGTTTACGGCATCGAAAAAAGACATACCTGCTACTTGCAACAATATAGTTTCCGCAGCTGTATAGCCAAAATATATGAGCCAAAGACGTTTTGCGGTATCCGTTATTCTTGGATGCAATTTATCACCACCAGGACCTGGCGCTTCAGCCGCGAAGAGCTGCATACCACCCACTCCCAATAAAGGTAAAATAGCAATGGCCAATACAATAATTCCCATACCACCAATCCAATGGGTAATGCTTCGCCAAAATAATACCCCTTTTGGAATTATTTCAATATCATTGAGTATACTGGCTCCAGTTGTAGTGTAACCAGACATGGTTTCAAAAAATGCATCTGTAAATGATGGAATAGCACCTGTTACTAAATAGGGTAAAGTTCCAGAAAGCGACATCACTATCCAACCGAAAGCCACAACGATATAACCTTCGCGCTTATTCATTTCCTTTCGGTGTTTTAAGGTAGCCACCATGGTGCAAGTACCGATAATAAGAACTGCAATTCCAGCTAAAAATAAATCAAGAGTTACTCCATCTTTGTAGATTAAACTTATTAAAGAAGAAAGTAACATGAAGCCACCATTGAATAATAGCAGCAGTCCGAAAAAATGAAAAATAATTTTATAATTGAGCTTAAGACCTGCCATGAATTAAGAGAAAAACGTTTCTACTTCTGTAATAGAACGTGGTAAGCAACAAGCCACTACCCTATCACCAGCTTCAACTTTAAAAGTGCCTAACGGAATCATTCCTTTTCCATCTCTAATAACCCCTCCAATAATCGCTGATCTCGGAAACTTTAAATCTTTTATGAGCTTATTGGTGATTTTAGAATTTGGTTTTACCACAAATTCCAATAGTTCAGCATTCATGTTAGTGAGTTTCGTCATGGCAACAACTTCTCCTTTTCTTATATATCTAAAGATATTATTGGCCGCCAACAGTTTTTTGTTAATGAGTGTATCTATGCCTATAGATTGTGATAATTGATAATAATCCATATTTTCAACCAATGCAATGGTCTTTTTTACTCCTTTGGATTTTGCCAATAGACAGGACATAATATTAGTTTCAGAATTTCCGGTAACAGCGATAAAAGCGTCCATTTCAGAAATGCTTTCTTCATCTAAAATATCAACATTTCTTCCGTCTCCACAAATGATCAATGCATTTGGTAATTCTTCAGCCAAATCTTCGGCTATCAATTTTTTGCTTTCGATAAGTTTCACATTAAATTTATTGGCACAAAGATCACGAGCTGTTTTATATCCGATTTTACTACCTCCAAGAATCATCACATTTTTGATATCCACCTTTACTCTACCAGATAGTTCAAAGAGCTCTTCGTCTCCTCCTTTGGAAGTAACAAAAACAACCTTATCCCCTTCTTTAAAAATGGTATCACCTCTTGGAATAATAGTATACTGAGTGGCATAACGCTGAATGGCGATTGGGATAAAATGTACTTCGGAATATAATTCTGCTGCTTCTTTTACAGTTTTGCCAACAAAAGTTGCTGTTCTACTTAGTCTAAGACCCAACATAGTGAGTGCTCCATTTTCAAACTGGTAAGTATCATTGAAACCGTATTGGTTGAGAAGTAATTCAATTTCTGAAGCAGCTAGTGATTCTGGTGATATGAGTTCATCTATTCCAAATTTTGAAAATCCAACCACCTCCTTGTTCTCAATAAACTCTGTATTTGAAATTCGAGCAATCGTCCTTCTAGCACCTAATTGTTTTGCCAAAACACTGGCAGTAATATTAATACTCTCGGAAGATGTCACGGCTATAAAAAGCTCAGCCGTATCAATTCTGGCATCTCTTAAAGTTGCGATGGAAGTTGCATCACCTTTTATTGTTCTAATATCTAAATGCTCACCAGCATAAGCTAAACTGTCCTTAGTAGTATCAATAAGAGTAATCTCTTGAGATTCGTAAGACAGTAATTTAGCTAAATGAAATCCTACTTCCCCAGCACCTGCAATTATTATTTTCATCGTTACTTTATCTAATGAAGATGCAAATATACTAAGAAGTTAGAAGTTTGATTATGTGTTAGGCACTTAAAGTTATAAGGTGAAGTAACTAATCCATATATTTGCAAAAAATTTTTTATGTCCAAAAAAGTACGCCCTTACAAAGATAGCGAAGAGACAAAAAAAGCTCAGGTCACTAAGATGTTCGACAACATTTCAGAGGAATATGACGGTCTTAATCGTGTTATATCTTTTGGCATTGATGTGAAGTGGAGAAATAAGGTAGTGGATATTGTCGCTAAGACTAATCCAAAAAACATCTTGGATATTGCGACTGGCACTGGCGATTTGGCCATTGGACTTACTTCTACGAGCGCTACTGAAATAATCGGCTTGGACATAAGTGATGGCATGCTCGAAGTAGGTAGAAAGAAAATAAAATCTAAAAATTTAGACGGAATTATATCTATGGTAATCGGAGATTCTGAAGATTTGCCGTTTGAAGATCATACCTTTGATGCTATTACAGTCGCTTTTGGTGTACGTAATTTTGAAAATCTTGAAAATGGCTTAGCTGAAATTTTACGCGTACTAAAGCCAGATGGGATATTTGTAATTCTGGAAACATCCGTACCTACCAATCCCTTTTACAAATTTGGATATCACACATATTCTAAATTTATATTACCTACCATTGGTAAAATCTTTTCAAAAGACAGAGTGGCATATAAATATTTAAGTGAATCTGCTTCAGTATTTCCATATGGAGAAGCGTTAAACAATATTTTGAGAAAAATTGGGTTTATTAATGTCAAAGACCTGCCACAAACTATGGGAGTGGCAACTATTTATACAGCATCCAAATCAAAATAATGAAACACATCGTTTTTCTTTTTGCACTTTTATTTTCTTTTCAAACGCTATCTGCACAGCTGTTTACGAAGGAGAAAGTGACCAATTATGTTAATAATATTGACCAGCAAAAGTTTACCTATGGTTATTTTATTGGTTTTAACAACTATGATTTCAAATTCAATTACAACCAAGATTTAGAAGATATATTAGTCGATACTTCCGGTGGTTTTCATTTGGGCCTTATTGGTGATATGCGCATTAATGATTATTTGAACCTGAGATTAGAGCCAGGTGTTTTCTTCACAACACGCACCTTGCGTTATGATGAAAGTTATTTTGCTGGCATGGAGTTTAATGATGCTGATTTATTGAGAGAAATTAAATCTACCTACATCCATGTGCCATTATTATTAAAAGCTTCGACGAAACGCATTAACAATTTTAAACCCTTTATTGTTGGTGGTTTATCTGCCGCTCTTAATCTTTCGAGCAACGAGGACAATCCTGATGACAACAATGCGGGCCAATTTAGAATGACAAAGAATACCTATTTTTATGAAATAGGTTTTGGAATTGACCTATATCTCCTCTACTTTAAATTTACGCCTTCCATTCGTGGTGTTTTTGCTATAAATGACGAAATTATCAGAGATGCAGATCCAAATAGTCCTTGGACAGGCAATGTTGCCAAGATGCAAACTAGAGGTGTTTTCATCAACTTTACTTTTCAATAGAGCGTCGTCTAAATTCGCTTAGAACTATAGCTGTTGCATTTGCGACGTTCAAGCTTTCTGTAGATTTATTTTCTCCAAACTGCGGAATTGTAATTCTTCGGTTCACTTGATCTGCTACAGCACTAGATATTCCATTGGCTTCGTTACCCAAAACGATAATTCCTTCAGTTGGCAATTCAGAATTATAAATATTTTCCCCATCCATAAAAGTTCCATAAACATTGGTATTACTGCTTGCAATAAATGTTTCTAAATTTAGATAACAAATATTCACTCTTGTTAGTGAACCCATTGTGGCTTGCACAACTTTAGAATTATAACAATCTACAGTAGTCTTACTACATATTAATTGACTAACACCGTACCAATCGCAAAGTCTGATTATGGTGCCCAAATTACCAGGATCACGCACATCGTCCAATGCCACAATAAGACCTTGTGATTTTGGTGCAACTGGTTCTGGAATTTTAAAAATCGCCAAGGCTATATTTGGATTTTTAAGGTTACTGATTTTTTTTAGTTCAGTTTCCGAGATTTCCACAAGCTTTGATTTAGAAGTTTCAAAGATATCTTTGGTAGTGTATAATGTTCCAAGCTGAAAATTAGATATCAAGAACTCTTTAATTCCCTTAATTCCTTCAACTATAAATAAACCATGCTCCTGTCTATATTTTTTTTGGGATAAACTATTAATTAACTTTATCTGATGCTTTGTAACCATTAAAATGTATTTACATTTGTTAGAGGTGTTACAAAGTAAACCTTTTTTGGACTAATTTTTGTTTCCCATACATATATCAAAAAAAACCAGCATAACATTTGGGTGCTCCACATTCAATTTTTAAATCCGTAAATAGCTTCCGTTCGTATCGAAGGATTGCTCTTTTATGGCTTGCGATTATGTTTTTAAATTCATGTAACGTTGTAAAACGAGTAAATGAAGGCGAACATCTCATCACTGAAAATACGATTTTAGAAGATGGCAAAGTGAATAATGAGGAACGCGTTAACAACATCATTATTCAAAAAACCAATTTGGGTATGAATGGGTTTATCAGTTTTCCACTCAGGCTTCACATTTACAATTTGGCACGACCAAATATTGATTCCATTCTTAATGCAAACATCTTGAGTGACACATCAAAAGTTAATAACAGAATTGCGTTACTTTCGAAAAAGCAGTTTGACAAATCCATTTCATCCCGAAGAAATTTTAACAGTTGGTTAAAACGTACTGGCGAGGCTCCAGTGATATTAGATGAAACACAAACCATTAAAACAACAAATCAGCTGAGAAAATATTATTTCAGTAAAGGATGGTTTAATTCAGAAGTAGATTACGAAATTGAGAAGGACAGTAATAAGCGTGCTCAAATAACTTATAAAGTAAATAAGAACAAACCCTACGTTTTAGATTCTATAAATGCCATCATCAGCACGCCTGCTATTGATTCTTTGTACAATAAATTCAGTAAAGCTTCTCTATTAAAAAAAGGTGAGCAGTACGACGAGCAAAATTTCGAAAATGAGCGTGAGCGCATCAACACCTATTTAAGGAATGAAGGTTTCTATTATTTTGGCCAAGATTATATTAGGTTTGAAACAGATACCATTGGCACCGAACACAAAATTAATACGGATTTAATAATTTCTAATCGCATTATTAGAGGTGATGATTCATCGACCGTAACTCCGTTCAAAATATATAAGGTAAAAGAAGTCAATCTATATACGGATGATACGTATGAAAATAGATTCGATACGGTAACAGACACCACGGTTTTTAAAAATTACAATCTTTATAGCAAAGACAAATTACGCTTTAGGCCAAAAGCATTAACTGATGCAGTGTTTATAAATAAAGGTGAAAAATATAGCGATTTGGCCAGAAGCAGAACATCACGTTACCTCAATGATTTACAAATGTTTAGGTATCCAAGTATAGAATATATAGAAAATGAAGAGGACACTACGCTCACCGCTAATATCTATTTAGAACCTAAGAAAAAATACCAACTGAGCTTTCATCCAGAAATTACGCAAAGTAATATACAGACTATCGGATTTTCATTCAGTACTGGTTTAAAAATAAGAAATGTCTTTAAAGGAGCTGAGACACTAGAGATTAGCGGAATTGCTTCAGTTGGTGCTTCTAAGGACCGGTCTGATGATGTGGATGCTTTTTTTGATATTAACGAGTTCGGAGCCAATATGAGGTTAACCCTCCCTCGCCTCTTTACCCCATTTAATACAGATAGTATTATCCCAAAGTATATGGCACCTAATACTGCTATAAATCTCTCCGCCACGAGCCAACAAAACATTGGTTTAGATAAGCAGACGCTATCTGGTATCGTAAGTTACAATTGGCAACCAAAGAATACTGTTTCCCATACTTTTGAATCACTTAATGTTCAGTTCGTTAAAAACTTAAATACCAACAACTACTTCGGTGTTTACACCAACTCTTTTAGCCGCTTAAATACCATTGCACGGAACATTGGTTTTATTGGTGATAATGAGACTTTAGAAAATGATGATAATACTTCCAATCCCTTTGCACCTGCCGATGATTTTATAGATAATGTATTAGCAGGTAACACAGGATTATCTGCAGGCGACGATGATTTTGCAGTTGTGAACAATATTGATGAGAGAAAGAATAGACTGACCGAAAACAACCTTATTATTTCATCGAGTTTTGATTATAAAAAAGACCGAAGACAAAATCTGTTTGACAATGATTTTTCGGTGTTCAGGTGGAGAGTAGAACTTGCAGGTAATTTGCTTTCGGGTGTTTCTAACCTTATCGGATCGACCAAAAACGACAATGGTAGTTATGAAGTTTTTGGAGTGGCTTTTTCCCAATACTTCAAAACTGAAATAGACTACATAAAATATTTTGATTTAGGCCGTAAGAATATTTTAGCATTCCGTACTTACTCTGGTATCGCTATACCTTATGGAAACTCCAATAGTATCCCATTTGCTGAGAGTTTTTTTGCTGGTGGTCCCAATGACAACAGAGCATGGACCGCATATAATTTAGGACCCGGAAGTTCAAAAACTACAAATGAATTTAACGAGGCTAACTTTAAAATTCATTTGAGTGCAGAGCAACGTTTTGCATTATTTAGTCAGTTTAGAGGAGCCTTATTTATTGATGCAGGTAACATATGGAATGTTCTGGATAATGTTGAAGATGAAGCAGCTACATTCACTAATTTAGGTTCCCTAAAGGATATTGCGGTGGGTTCAGGTTTTGGCATTAGATATGATTTTGATTTTTTTGTGTTGCGTTTTGACGTTGGCTTTAAAACTTATGATCCCTCTCAGGACATTGGAGATCGTTGGTTTAAAAATTATAACTTTAGAAACGCGGTCTATAATATTGGTATTAATTACCCTTTTTAATCCCGTCTTTAACTATATCGTTTTCGGTGTTTCACATTAAATCTTCTTGTAAAAAGCACGGTATTTTTACCTTAAAATTGTATTTTTAACCTCTAAATTTCAACTAATCAAAATTATGAGTCATAATATCAAACCTGGTGTTGCCACCGGCAAAGAAGTTCAAAATATTTTCAAATTGGCTAAGGAAAAAGGCTTTGCCCTACCTGCAGTAAATGTTATTGGTTCTAACTCTATTAATGCAGTTTTAGAAACTGCAAAATCTTTAAACGCACCTGTTATTATTCAATTTTCAAACGGTGGTGCCCAGTTTAATGCTGGTAAAGGTTTAAGCAATGACGACCAAAAAGCCGCAATTGCTGGTTCTATTGCTGGAGCTAAACATATCCACCATATGGCAGAAGCTTATGGCGTTCCCGTAATCTTGCATACAGACCATTGCGCAAAAAAATTGTTGCCTTGGATTGATGGGTTATTGGATGCCAGTGAAAAACATTTTAATGAAACAGGTAAATCTCTGTACAGTTCGCATATGATCGATCTCTCTGAAGAGCCGTTAGAAGAAAACATAGAAATATGCAAATCTTATCTGGAGCGAATGAGCAAAATCGGTATGACTTTAGAAATTGAATTAGGTATTACTGGTGGCGAGGAAGATGGTGTTGACAATACAGATGTAGATGATTCAAAGTTATATACACAACCAGAAGAAGTTGCTTATGCCTATGAAGAATTAAGCAAGGTAAGCGACCAGTTTACTATTGCCGCTGCCTTTGGGAACGTTCACGGTGTTTACAAACCTGGCAACGTAAAACTGACTCCAAAAATCTTGAAAAATTCTCAGGAATTTTTATCTAAAAAACATAATTTACCTCACAACCACATTGATTTTGTTTTTCATGGTGGCTCTGGATCAACCGTGGAAGAAATAAGAGAAGCCATCGGTTATGGAGTTATAAAAATGAATATTGATACCGATATGCAATGGGCTTTCTTAAGTGGTGTTAGAGATTATGTACAAGATAAAAAGGATTTTCTTCAAACGCAGATTGGTAATCCTGATGGAGATGATGTTCCTAACAAAAAATATTATGATCCAAGAGTTTGGTTACGTAAAGGTGAAGAGGCTTTTGTGGCACGACTTAAAAAAGCGTTTGAGGATTTAAACAATGTCGATACACTTTAAATAAATTTTCCAATAAATATAAAGCCCATTAAAACTAACTATCAACGTTTTAATGGGTTTTTCTTTAGAATTTAAATGACGTAATTTGAGATACTCATATCAAATTTTGAGTTATATTTAATAAAATAGTAATTTTGCGTGTTACACAACCAGAAACTAAAACTAACGATTGCGCACTATACTAAATCAGCAATCGCAAATCATAAATCGTAATTCTACATGGCTTGGTTTAAAAGAAAAGAAAAAGGAATACATACCTCAACAGAAGAAAAAAAAGACACTCCTAAAGGTCTTTGGTATAAATCTCCAACGGGGAAAATTATTGATACCAAAGAGCTAGAGGAAAATTTCTACGTTAGTCCCGAGGATGGCTACCACGTGCGAATCGGCAGCAAAGAATATTTTGAAATATTATTTGATGATAATAAGTTTAAGGAATTAGATGCTGGTCTATCATCAAAAGATCCTCTAAAATTTGAGGACACTAAGAAATATCCAGACCGTTTAAAAGCTGCTCAGAAAAAGACCAACTTAAAAGATGCTGTAAGATGTGCTGTTGGCAAATCTAATGGCGAGGATCTAGTCATTGCCTGTATGGATTTTGCTTTTATCGGAGGTTCTATGGGAAGTGTTGTCGGAGAGAAAATTGCCAGAGCGGCTGATTATGCTTTAAAAAAGAAAACACCGTTTATGATTATTAGTAAATCTGGTGGTGCACGTATGATGGAAGCAGCCTTATCCCTTATGCAATTAGCAAAAACCTCAGCAAAACTGGCACAATTGGCAGATGCTGGCATTCCTTATATTTCACTATGTACGGACCCAACAACTGGAGGTACAACAGCCTCATTTGCAATGCTTGGAGATATTAATATTGCAGAACCTGGAGCTTTAATAGGTTTTGCTGGACCAAGAGTGGTTAGAGATACTACTGGTAAAGAGTTACCTGACGGTTTTCAGACCTCGGAGTTTTTATTGGAGCATGGCTTTTTGGATTTTATTACACACAGAAAAGATTTAAAGAAGAAGGTGAATCTCTATATTGATTTGATAAAGAATCAGCCACTGAGAGAGGCAAAATGAATATTAAATTAAACCTTTAAAAAATAAATAGAAAAACAAGTACCTTCATCTACGGTACTCTCAACGTCTATCTTGCCACCAATACTTTCTATATGGCTTTTAGTTATAAAAAGTCCAATACCACGAGAATCTTTGTGCTTGTGAAAGGTGCCATTCAGCGTAAAAAGTTTATTACCGTTGGCTTCAAGATCAATACCCAGACCATTATCGCAGATTTTTAACACAACATACTCGCCATCAATAGAACTGCTTAACTCTATAGTCAACGGTCGTTCAGCAGATCTGTATTTAATTGCATTAGTTAAGAAATTGAGTATAATACTATCCAAATATGCCTCTATACCCCAAACCTTGGTATTCTTACCAACATTATTAATAATAGTGCAATTGTATTTTTTGGCAATAGCGTTAACATTATAGATAGCATTTGTTATATAATTATACAAGGAAAGCTCATTGAGAGAATTAAAGCTATTTGGCTTATCCAACCTTATAAGATTAAGATGTTTTAAAGTATCGTTAAGATTAGAGATAGATTCTTTGAGCATCTTAAAATTCTCGGTCTCACATAACGTGTCTTCATCTTCTTCCATAAATTCTACAATCGAACCCAGATTACCAACATGTGTTCTAAAGTCGTGGGTAGCTATTCGTGCAAAATCAGTTAACTTTTCGTTTTGCCCTTTTACAACATTCATTAAAAACTGAAGGTGCCAAGTAGCAGATTTTTGAGCAGAAATATCCGTAATCATAGAAATGAAATATAACGGTTCACCTAAATCATCTCTTACAAGAGAAACGGATAGAATCACCCAAACTACATGTCCATTCTTGTGGAAATAGCGCTTCTCCATCTGATAATTATCAATACTACCATCAAGAAGCTGTTCCATTTGACTTTCGTCCGTCTCTAAATCATCACGGTGAGTAATACCCTGAAATCGCCGTTGGTACATTTCATCTTCAGAATATCCAAGAAGTTTTGTAATCCCTGGATTCACTTTAATCCATTTTCCGTCCAAACCGACAATAGCAATACCGTCATTAGCGTATGTAAAAACACTTTCAAAAAGTTCTTCTTTAACAGCTTGCAATCGTCTAGGCATGAGAGGGATATATGACATCTTATATTTTAAAGTTACGCAAATTTTCGGAATTTTCCGAACAAATAATTGCTTTAACAAGAAAAAGATTACCTCAAAAAAGTATTATGCATTAGGCGCCAAATTTTAAAAATTATAACTATATTTGCCGCTTGAAAGAAAATCTTTCAGCATACATAACAATCATTTACAATAATATTAGCATGTATTTAGATCAAAAAGAAAAGGAAAAACTTTTCAAAAAACATGGTAAAAACGCAAAAGACACAGGTTCTGCAGAAGGACAGATTGCATTATTTACCCACAGAATTAATCACCTTACTGAGCACTTAAAAAATAATCGTAAAGATTATAATACTGAGCGTTCATTAGTAAAATTAGTAGGTAAGCGTCGTGCTCTACTAGACTACTTAACTAAGAAAGATATCTTAAGATATCGTGCGATAGTTAAAGAATTAGGTTTAAGAAAATAACTTTAAACATAAAAAAGACCACGCCTAATCGCGTGGTTTTTTAGTTAAAAACAGAGGCTTCGGTCATTGAGCGAAGTCCAAGTAATACAACGCGTTCGGAAGCGTCTAAATACCGAATTGATAAATAAGCATGAGATCCTGAAACATATTCAGGACTAGCGGTTTTTCATTGGTCACACAACTACTACACACAACAACACAACGACCATTGTTTAACAGTACTGACGATGCTTTGCACGTCGGCACACGAATTAAAATATTTTATGATTCCAAAGACTTACAAAGAGGTCATAGACCTTGGTGATGGTAGAGAAATCTCTATAGAAACCGGAAAATTAGCAAAACAAGCGCATGGTAGCGTTGTAGTGCAATCAGGGAAATGTATGTTATTATGTACAGTTGTTTCCAATTACAAACAAAGTCCTGTCGACTTTTTACCTCTTACGGTAGATTACAGAGAAAAATTTGCGGCAGCGGGACGTTATCCAGGCGGATTCTTTAAACGAGAAGCAAGACCGAGTGATGGTGAAGTTTTAACAATGCGTTTAGTAGACCGTGTTTTACGTCCATTATTTCCAAAAGATTACCATTCTGAAACTCAGGTGATGATACAATTGATGTCTCATGATGATGACGTTATGCCAGATGCTATGGCAGGATTGGCCGCTTCTGCTGCAATTCAATTATCAGATTTTCCTTTTGAATGCCCAATCTCTGAAGCAAGAGTTGGTCGTGTAAATGGCGAATTTGTCATTAATCCAACTCGTGCCCAATTAGAAGAATCTGATTTGGACATGATGATAGGAGCTTCTGCAGATTCTGTAATGATGGTAGAGGGTGAAATGGATGAAATTTCTGAAGAAGAAATGGCAGATGCAATCAAATTTGCACACGAAGCGATTAAAGTACAGTGTGCTGCGCAAGTAAGATTAGCAGAAGCGTTCGGTAAAAAAGAAACTCGTGAATATGAAGGCGAGAGAGAAGAAGAAGATTTAGCGAAGAAGATTCACGATATGGCTTATGACAAAGTCTATGCTATTGCAAAAGGTGGATCTGCTAAGCATGAAAGAAGCAATGCATTTTCGGAAATTAAAGAAGAAATTAAAGCGTCGTTTTCTGAAGAAGAAATAGAAGATTATGGTGATTTAATTTCAAAATATTACTACAAAGCTGAAAAAGCTGCAATTAGAGACCTAACCTTAAATGAAGGATTACGTTTAGATGGGCGTAAAACTGATGAGATTAGACCAATTTGGTGTGAAGTGGACTATTTACCTTCTACGCACGGTTCTTCTATATTTACACGTGGAGAAACACAAGCTTTAGCAACGGTAACTTTAGGAACATCTAGAGATGCCAACCAATTAGATATGCCATCTTTCGAAGGTGAAGAGCGTTTTTATTTACACTACAATTTTCCACCATTTTCTACAGGTGAAGCTAGACCAATACGTGGAACATCTCGTCGTGAGGTTGGGCACGGAAACTTAGCACAACGTGCGCTTAAAGGTATGGTGCCAGACGAGTGTCCTTATACAGTTCGTGTTGTTTCCGAAGTTTTAGAATCTAACGGTTCGTCTTCTATGGCAACAGTTTGTGCTGGTACAATGGCCTTAATGGATGCTGGAGTTCAATTAAAGAAACCTGTTTCTGGTATTGCTATGGGATTAATTTCTCAAGGTGAAAAATACGCTGTACTTTCTGATATTTTAGGTGATGAAGATCATTTAGGAGATATGGATTTTAAAGTTACTGGTACTGCAGATGGTATCACAGCTTGCCAAATGGATATTAAAGTTAAAGGCTTATCATACGAAATTTTAGTAAATGCACTAAAACAAGCACGCGCTGGACGTCTTCATATTTTAGAGAAATTAACTGATACTATTGCTGAACCAAATACAGAAGTTAAGGAGCATGCTCCTACTATGGTTACAAGACGTATTCCTAATGAATTTATTGGAGCGTTGATTGGACCTGGAGGAAAGGTGATTCAGGAAATGCAAAAAGAAACTGATACGACTATTGTTATCAATGAAGATCCTGTTACAGAAGAAGGTATCGTTGAAATTTTAGGTGTAGGTAAAAAAGGTATCGATGCTGTTATGGCAAAAATCGATGCAATATTATTTAAACCAGAAGTTGGTAGCGTTTACGAAGTAAAAGTGATAAAAATGCTAGATTTTGGTGCTGTTGTGGAATATACGGACGCACCAGGAAACGAAGTTTTATTACACGTTTCTGAACTCGCTTGGGAACGTACAGAAAATGTATCTGATGTGGTAAACATGGGTGATGTTTTTGATGTAAAATATTTCGGAATAGATTCTAGAACACGAAAAGAAAAAGTTTCTCGTAAGGCACTTTTGCCAAAACCAGAAGGTTTTAAAGAAAGACCACCGAGAGACAACAACAGTCGTGGTGGACGTGACAATAACAGAGGTAGAGATAATCGTGGACGAGATAACCGTGGACGAGATAATCGCCGAGACGACAGAAAGCCTAGAGAAGATAAGAAAGAGGATTAATGCTCTCTTATTAATCAAAATTAAAAACCCTAATAGAAATCTATTAGGGTTTTTTTGATATGCATTTATTGTAGTTTCATAAAAAATGTGAATATTATGAGCTTAATGAGTTTAACAAGTTAAAGTTTCTTAAATAACAGTCTTATAAATAGTCCAAAACAAGATTGCAGTCGTAAATCAGTAAAATTCACAAACTCAAAAAGATTTATGAACACAAACAATATTTTAAAACGACTTCAATCCATCAAAAATCAAAATATTCAGGCATTTTCCAATTATATCAAATCTATTTTTCATACAAAAGGAAAAACTGAAAGTCCATATAATAGAATGATATTAATCAGCACATTTGTATGTATTAGTATCGGACTATACTTTTTTTATGTCTTCCACAATGATCTTGAACAGTTTAATGCTGATAAAACAAGCACTTCATTAGGTTTAACATTTGTTGTTATAGCTACAGTTTTGTTTATTTACCAAGTATTGTTTTTTCTTTTTAAAGCTTATAATTTTTACAAATACAAACCTGTTGCAACAGTTTCGGATAAAGAATTACCTAGCATTACTGTAATTGTACCCGCTTATAACGAAGGAAAACAAGTATGGGATACCCTAATGAGCTTAACAGAAAGCCATTATCCTGAAGAAAAGATTCAAATTATTTCTATTGATGATGGTAGTTTGGACAATACCTGGGACTGGATGCTTGATGCAAAAGATAAACTCGGCAACAAATTAGAAATCTACCAGCAACCTGAAAATAAAGGGAAACGACACGCCCTCTACAGAGGTTTCAATTTAGGAACCGGAGAAGTTTTCGTTACTGTAGATAGTGATTCTATTGTGACCAAAGATACATTAAGGAATCTGGTTAGTCCATTTGTAAAAGATGAAAACTGTGGTGCAGTTGCAGGAAACATTAGAGTGCTTAACAACAAAAAAGAAATGCTTCCTAAAATGTTGGATGTCAGTTTTGTAATGAGTTTTGAGTTTGTGAGATCCGCCGAAAGTAACTTAAATTCAGTTTTATGTACACCTGGCGCTCTGGCTGCTTATCGCAGTACTGCTGTGTTTAAGTGTTTACCAGAATGGATCAACCAGACTTTTATGGGTCAACCATCAGATATAGGTGAAGATAGAGCCATGACTAACATGATTTTAAAACAAGGTAAACACGTTTTATTCCAAAAAAATGCAGTGGCCTACACCAATGTACCGGAAAAATATCCTGGTTTGTATAAAATGTTTATTCGCTGGGGACGCAGCAATGTGAGAGAAAATATTGCAATGGCAAAATACGTATTTACCGATTTTAGGGAAGGCAGTAAAATTGGAAGCCGATTATTGTTTATCACACAAGCTTCAAGAATAATCATGGCCTATCCTTTTATGGCTTTTATGCTATTCTTTGTATTGACGCATCCATTATTGTTTTTAGGATCTACTTTATTGAGCATTCTAATACTCTCTACATTTTCGGTGATGTTTTACTCTTACCGTTATGAGATCAAGGAATCCATTTGGGCATATACTTACAGTATACTTTATACTTTTGCTTTATTCTGGATTACCCCTTATGCTATTGCAACAGCAAACAGGCGTGGTTGGCTAACCCGTGGTTTAGCTGAAAAGAAATAAATTATAAATTAAACGTCCCACTAATTTTTTTAGTGGGATTTTTTTTATCAATCTTCCAAATTGTCACCGACAGACTGTCACCTTCATCAACTTTTTTAATTCGAGCAATTTCGAAATCCATAAGTTAAACAGTCTCAGCTTTCCAAACTCTTAAACAATTGCTGATTTGTTTGAGTATCTCCTAATTCTCAAAATTAACCGCTCAGTTTGGCACTATCGTACGGTACTTGCACATTATATAGCAACTAACAATTAAAAAACATGAAAGTATTAGTTATTGGAGCCGGAAATATGGGCTTAACTTATTCCGAAGGTATGGCAGAATCGTCATTACTCAACAAGCATAAGTTACGCATCTACGATACCGATCCAAAAAAAATTGAAACACTACGCAAAGATTCTAGATTCAATGTTTTTGATAGTTTAGAGGATTGTTTGCCAAAAGCAGACATTATCTTTATAGCTGTCAAACCCTACCACTCTGAAAGTTTGTTTGAAGAAATGAAACCTATGCTCAATGATGGGCAAATTTTTGTTTCACTTATGGCAGGAGTCACCATTGAAACCATTCAACAAAAATTGAATGCAAAAAAAGTCATTAGAACCATGCCTAACTTACCAGCGCAGGTTGGTAAAGGCGTTACATCTTACACAGAATCCTCGGCTGTTTCAAGAGTAGAGCTGATAATGGTTCGTAATCTATTGGATACTACAGGAACATCAATACATGTAAATACCGAAAAATTTATTGATGCCTCAACTGGTATTTCTGGTAGTGGACCAGCCTATGTATTTTATTTTATGCAATCCATGTTAGAAGCAGCTTTAAAAATGGGCTTTTCGGATTATGATTCCAAAGTATTAGTGAGTAGCACATTTGAAGGAGCCATAGAACTTTTTAACCAAAATAATATTTCCCCAAAATCATGGATAGATAAAGTAGCATCAAAAGGTGGAACCACCCAAGCTGCCATTGACTCTATGGAAGATAATAATGTAAAACAGTTGATTCAAGATGCCGCATATGCTGCTTTTGATAGAGCTGTAGAATTGGGAAAAGATAAATAAATTATGAATACAGATATAAAACGTGTGGTCGTAAAAGTTGGGACCAACGTACTAACAAATAGAGATAATAGAATTTTAGGACCCGTACTTAGGGAACTTGTAAGACAAATTGCCGTATTGTACGAGGAAGGTATAAAAGTAGTTTTAGTTTCTTCTGGTTCTGCAATGGCTGGCATGGAGGTTCTAGGCGAAACTAATATAAAGGACAAAGCAATAAGAAGACAGGTTTATTCATCTGTGGGACAACCACGTATGATGCGTCACTACTACAGTATTTTCCACGATTATGGAATGCGATGCGCCCAAGTATTAGCGACAAAACGTGATTTTGATGCTGGTAAACATCGTGACAATATGATTAATTGTTACGAAGGCTTACTTTCTGAAGGTGTTATTCCAATTGCTAACGAAGACGATGCCGTATCATTGACCATGTCCATGTTTTCGGACAATGATGAGCTGGCAAGTTTGGTAGCAGAATTAGTAGATGCAGATCGATTGATTATACTATCTGATACCGATGGTCTATACACTGGACATCCTGATGATGACGACTCTGAGAGAATAATCGAGGTAAAAACCAACCAGAATGTTGAGCAATACGTCCAAGCTTCAAATAAAAAAGAAGGCGAAGGCCGTGGCGGGATGGAATCTAAACTAAAAATCGCGAAAGGTACTGCCAACAAGGATATACCTACTTACATAGCCAATGGTAAAAGAGAAAATGTCATTGTAGATATAATTAATAATAAGGAAGTTGGTACAAAATTTATTTGTGCATAATTCAACTTCAACAAAATAAATAGAAATGGAACTTTTAAAAACAGAAATAAAAAATAGCGTGCTAAAATCAATGATAAAGATTTTAGATCGTGAAAGAAATACAATAATTGAAGCTAACAAAAAGGATCTCGAAGCTTTTCAAAAAGAAGATCAAGCATTATACGATCGTTTAATTGTAAACAATAAAAAAGTCGATGAGATGATTGCTGCAGTTGCAGCCGTTATGAATCAGGAAGATCCTGTTGGTAAAGAAATTTCAAATAGAACGCTTAAAAACAAATTGAATATAGTTAACACTACCGCACCTTTTGGTACGATTTTAATCATATACGAATCTCGACCAGACGTAACAATTGAAGCTGCAGTCTTAGCATTTAAGGCGAATAACAAAATACTACTAAAAGGTGGTAAAGAAGCCTTAAACAGTAATTTGATTTTAGAAAAATGTTGGCACGAAGCATTAGAAGAAAACAACCTGTCTAAAAATTGGATCAAGCTCTTACATCTTAAACGTGAGGAAACTCAAGAGTTTTTAAAGAACCCAACAGAACCGTTGGATTTGATTGTACCTCGTGGTGGAGAACGCTTGATCAATTTTGTAAAAACACACGCAACTTGTGCTGTTTTAGTAAGTGGAAGAGGTAATAATTTTCTATATGTTTCAGAACATGCAGACTGGAGCAAAGCCGTAAATGTAATTATCAACGCGAAGACGGATAAGATTTCGGGATGCAATGCTTTGGACAAAGTGCTTATTAACAAAAACTTGCCAGAGTATGAAACCAAGCTGAAAATGCTTCAAGAGAAATTGGAAAAACACAAGGTCGAAATCTTGGTAGATGATAATGTATCTGATATTCTTTCACAGAAAGAAACTGTTTCTAATGTTGATATATGGTATGAGGAATTTTTAGCCTTAAAGTTATTAATTGGTGAGGTTGAATCTCTGGACGAAGCGATTCAAATTATAAATAAATACTCAGGTAAACACTCTGCTGCAATCATCACCGAGAACACAGATGAAGCTCAAAGTTTTATGCAAAATGTAGATAGTGCTGCGGTTTATCATAATGCTTCAACCCGATTTACAGATGGTGGTCAAATGGGTGTTGGTGCAGAGCTGGCAATTAGTACAGACAAATTACACCATAGAGGTCCATTAGGTCTAAATCAGCTTGTTACCAATAAATACTATGTGTATGGCGATGGTCAAATAAGGGTATAAATATCAAATTCCTCGGTTTTCTAAAAAGTTAAAAACTCTTAAATATTTGTAATTGTCATCAAATTGGTTATATTGTAGGTTATGATTCCACAAGATAAAGCCAAATACGCAGAAGAGTTAAGTAATTCAATTTCCTATTTAGAAAACCGAGGATTTTCTAATATAAAAGCCGACATGAAAGGTTATGAATCACCAAAATCCTACCACAAAAAAGGTAGCGATATTGATGTAACACCAGATATTGTTGCCGAAAAAGAAGGTAGAAAACACATTTTTGATTTAAGCTTAAAATCTCAAAAGCCGAGATTATTAAAATCTAAATGGCTGTTTTTAAACACATTGAGTCAGATTAAATCGTACAGATTCAAATTAATTACGACCAGAGGACATTACAAATTCACCAATGAAACCCTTGATGCCATCAACCTTGACACGGTTAAGCAATTAAAAATCTAAAAGTTTTTTCTTCCGTTTTGTAACATTTTATTGTGTTCTTACGTATAATAACATAGAACAGACTATTGTTCAATAAAATTGTACAAATCGAATTTAAATGAGACAGCTCAAAATTACCAAGCAGGTAACCAACAGGGAAACTGCATCATTAGACAAATACCTACAAGAAATTGGTAAAGTAGATCTTATTACAGCAGATGAAGAGGTAGAATTGGCTCAGCGCATCAAAGCTGGTGATAAAACTGCCTTGGAAAAACTTACCAAAGCAAACTTACGTTTTGTCGTTTCTGTGGCAAAACAGTACCAAAATCAAGGTTTAACATTACCCGATTTAATTAATGAAGGTAATTTAGGATTAATCAAAGCAGCACAACGTTTCGACGAAACTCGTGGTTTTAAATTTATATCTTATGCCGTTTGGTGGATCAGACAATCAATTCTTCAAGCTTTAGCAGAACAATCTCGTATAGTTCGCTTACCTTTGAATAAGATTGGTTCTATCAATAAGATCAATAAGACATTTGCGTTTTTAGAGCAAAGTCATGAACGTCCTCCTTCACCAGAGGAGATCGCGAAAGAATTGGACATGACTATTAACGATGTAAAGGAGTCCTTAAAAAATTCTGGTCGTCACGTCAGTATGGATGCACCTTTGATTGAAGGTGAAGATTCCAATCTTTACGATGTTTTGCGTAGTGGTGAATCGCCAAATCCTGATAAGGATTTATTACACGAATCCTTACGTACGGAAATAGAGCGTGCTTTGGAAACACTGACGCCTCGTGAAGCAGATGTGATTAGGTTGTATTTTGGATTGGGCAACCAACATCCAATGACGTTAGAAGAAATTGGTGAAACGTTCGACTTAACTCGCGAGCGTGTAAGACAAATTAAAGAAAAAGCAATCCGAAGATTAAAACATACTTCGAGAAGCAAAATATTAAAGACATATTTAGGTTAGTTTTTTGTATATTTTACGACCAACCTAATAAAGGTAACAACAGTTATCACATAACTGTTCGTTTTTTGATTGATGAAAGAACCCACGGCTGATTACCGTGGGTTCACTTTTTATATAAGTGAAAGTACCGCTAACATTCATATTAATTGTTTTGAATTACCTTAAAATTTATACTTTTTGTTGTACTTTTTTAAACAAGTTAAAAGGAATAAATCTTTCAAATCAAAAAACACCTATCCTTTATAATTTATTTAACTTTGCGCCAACTTTAAACATTTCAATATAATGGCATCAAAATTAATTGCACCTTCTATGCTTGCCGCAGATTTCGGCAACCTTCAACGTGACACAGAAATGGTAAATAACAGTGATGCCGATTGGTTTCATATTGATGTTATGGACGGACATTTTGTACCTAACATTTCGTATGGTATGCCAATAATTAAAGCTATAAAAAAGCACGCTACCAAACCCTTAGATGTGCATTTAATGATAGAAAAGCCAGAGCGCTATATTGAAGAATTCGCGAATTGTGGTGCTGATATCATCACGGTACATTACGAATCTACTGTACACTTACACAGAACACTCAGACAAATTAAAGATGCGGGTTGTAAAGCAGGTATAGTTTTAAATATTACAACTCCTATTTCGGTTTTAGAAGATATTCTTCCTGAATGTTATATGATTCTTTTAATGTCTATTAATCCAGGTTTTGGTGGTCAGAAATTTGAGGATGTAACCTATAAGCGTATTAAAAAACTTCGCTCTATGATTGATGAGCAAGGTTTAGAAACGCGTATCGAAATTGATGGAGGTGTTACTGACAAGAATATACAACAACTTGTTGAAGCAGGTGCAGATACATTTGTTGCTGGTAGCCATGTATTTAAAAGTGACAACCAACCAGAAACAATCAAGACACTGAAGCGTCTGGCAAACACCTAAGCACAACGTTTAAGCTTTGTTACCGTAACCATAACCATAGCCGTAGTTATATCCATAACCATGGGATTTACTCGCACCTACTCCATTGATAACGTAAGCCATGTTCTTCAGTTTTCCAGAGTCGTATAAATCTTTAGAATATCCAAGCAAATTCTTCTCAGTAAAATTCGCTCGCGCTATATAGATTGTGGCATCCGCTAATTGGGAAATGAGCATCGTATCCGTGACTAAAATTGTTGGTGCCGTATCAACAATAATATAATCGTACTCTTTTTTTGCTTCTTCTATGAGCTTTTTAAAGCGTCCATTAGTTAATAAATGTGCTGGATTTGGTGGTATGTTTCCAGATAAAATAATATGATGATTTGGATGATGCTCAAAACCGCTTATCAAAGCATCTCTCCACTCAAAATTTACATCGTGTAAATAATCGGAGAGGCCGGGTTTGTGCTTATCTTCATTAATATGATTATGAATTTGAGGGTTTCTTAAATCCGTCCCAATTAATAGTACTTTTTTATTGATACTGGATAAAGCTAAAGACAAGTTAATACTCACATAGGTTTTGCCTTCACCTTTTATAGTAGATGTACAATAAATCACCCTACCCTTTTCTCCATCTTTAATCGGCAATATATAATCAACATTAGAACTTAAGATCCTGAATGACTCCGCCAAGACAGATCGATCGTTAGGGTCTTTAAAAATAGTTGTGTCATTCTTTTTTATCTCCGGTATTTCAGCTATAACAGGAATATCAGGATTCACGTCAGTAATGTCTTCTTTACTGTGCAATTTAGTATCCAACATAAACATCAGATACAGGATACCAAACGGGATTAACAAACCTCCCAATAATGCACCTGCATATACTATTTTTGATTTCGGCGAAATGGGATTAACACCAGTAAGAGCGTATTCCACCACCTTTATGGATGGTTCAGTGATCGCCAAATTAATCGCAGCTTCTTCTCGCTTTTGAAGTAACAAAAGATACAAGCTCTCCTTAATTTTTTGTTGGCGCTCAATAGACCTCAATAATTTTTCTTTCTCTGGAATTCTGGACACCTGACCAGCGAACCTTCGATTGCGTTGCTGCAATTGTGATTGTGAAACCTCCAATTGATTGATGTAAGATTTTAAAGATCTGTTGACATTATTTTTTAATTCCGCAGCTCTGCCTTCGGCCAGTTTTACGGTTGGGTTATTCGCACCAGCACTACTGCGCAGTTTTTCTAAATTTAAAACTGCTGCATTATACTCATCGATTAATCGGTTGATACCACTATTTTCCAATCCAATATCTGCCGGCAATAAACCCGAATTTGACTTGGTATTTAAGGCATTTTCCAATAATTTGGCTAGCGCTAATTGATTGTTTATTCTAAAGACTTCATCATCAGATTGTGTGCGTTGTTCCAATCCGATTTCTGCATCAATGGTAAGATCCACTAAATTGTTATCTTCTTTAAAATCCTGTCTGCCAACCTCAATGGAATCCAATTCCTCCGCCAAATACACAAAACGCTCATCGATAAAATCCAAAGTACGCTGAGATACAAGTTGTCGATCTTGTATGCCGTCCTTATTAAAAATATCGATCAGTGTATTAAGAATACTTTCAGAGAGTTCTTGACTTTCTCCCTTAATACTTAATTGTAACAAATCACTTTGCTCACCAATGGCCTCCACTTCAATTTTAGCCTTAAGATTTAAGGCTGCGTTTTTAACTGAAGTAAATGCAATGATAAATGTTTTGCCTATTACTTCATCAAATGGCATTTCTTGATTACGACTAATATTAAACGGTAAATTATGATCTTTTAAATTAGTATCATGGTTAGGAAACTCAAAGGTCTTTTCTGTTTGAAGATTTGTTACCACAAATTTAGATGCGTATACATCAACTTTATAGCTAAAATTGGACGCGATACTATCTGTATCGATTATTTGTTCAAATTGAAAGGGTAAATGTGCTAAAGGCGACGTCTGGATGCGACCTTCTTCGTAAAATTTCGTGTTCAGGTTGAGTTCTTGTACTGCACGTTCCACTATGAGATATGATGTGAGAATCTCAATCTCATTTTCGAGGTTGATATTAGTACGCTTAAAAACAAATGCTGATGTTGGTAATTCCAAACCTTCGGACTCATCCAAAATTTTGACCTTTGCCATAGTTTGGTAAATTCTTGGCGCATACCTCAAATATACATATGCGCTAACCAACATAATAAACACAGCAACTAAAAACCATGGCCAATAACGCAAATAACGCTGCACCTCTTGTTTCAGATCGGTATTATCCTCTTCTTTAAAAGCATCGAAACTGTTAAACGAATTGCTCATGCTATCTCGTTAATAATATGGTTATACTCAAAGCCAATGAGGCGATGGTCAAGACTGTACCTACATCACCTATAAAACCAGCTCGTTTTACTTGAGGATTGTTAGGGTTGACCACGATGACGTCATTTGGTTTTATAAAATAGAATTCACTATTCAAAAAGTCTGCAGACGTTAAATCAATGTGTGCAATCCTGCGCACACCGTCAACTTCTCTGGTAATTAAAATATCTGTGCGCTCACCATTAATAGTAAGGTCGTTGGCATAGCCTAAAGCTTGTAATAAGGTAATATTCTGTTCAGTAAAATTATATACACCTGGTTTGTTCACCTCACCCAAAACAGTCACTTTGGCGTTTATTAGCCTTACATCTACAATAGGATCGGAAAGGTGTTCACCATCTACAAGTTGATTCGTAATGGCATCTGCCAACTCTTGCGTGGTTTTCTGCGCTGTCGATATTTTGCCCAAAACGGGAAAATCTATTGTATTATTAATAGAAACCAGATAGCCCTCGAGCTGAAGTAGTTGCAGATTTTGATTCTGAACAGTTTGGGCAGCATTCTTATTGTATAACAAGGCTGCTTCAGGAACGATACTTTCTACAGTAATCTTGAGTATATCGTTAGGCTGGATGGTGGCATTGGTATATTTCAAAGTACTGTTATTAACGCTATCAGCATCTTGTAGATAAAGTACCTCTTTTTTAGAAGCACAAGAACATAACAACAGCAATACTACAATTCCACAAAATTTTGATCTCATTAAGCCTGCATTTATTTAATAACAAATATAGTCGCATTTAAGGTATAAGCAAAGTATGGGATTTTTTTAAGCATAGCAAGGTCAGGCAATTTTTTATCGCGCCATTTTTTTTATCGCGAATGGCAAAAGATATAATGCTGAGCCATAAAGCAACAACCAAACAATCTGTGTGTTAAGATGATTATTTGTTAGATTGAAAGCTATATAAATGATTATCAGATTGATTCCAGTGATTAGAATCGTGGTCCAAACATGATTGAAACCTGCCCTGATAAACCTATGATGAATATGATTTCTATCGGCTCTAAAAGGACTCGTTTTAAGAATAAAAATCCGTATGAAGAAAATGCGTAACGTATCAATCAATGGGTAGAACAATAATGCAAATGCCAATGCTGGCGAAGATCTGTAATAATTTGAATCTACATTGGTTTGTGCCATATTAATAAAACTGATGGTAAAAAAAGCCAATAGAAACCCTACAATCAATGAGCCTGTATCTCCCATAAAAATTTTATTGGTACTTGAGAAATTCAACCTTAAAAATGCGATTAAAGCACCACACAGTGCAATTGCGATGGTGGCTAAACTCAAATCGCCAGCATTTACAAAAAGATAAACAAAAATAGCACTAACGCTTAATGCTATAGAACCTGCCAGACCGTCTACACCGTCAATTAAATTATAGGCATTTATGATTAAAATGTAAACAAAAAGTGTGAATCCAATGGACACCCAATAAGGTAAAACATCTACATCCATAATCATAGAAAAGCCAATAATCCTGGTATCAGTAAACACAATAAGTAGCAGTGCTGCCAATAACTGACCACCAAATTTCTTAGTTGCCGAGAGTACTGTGAGATCATCTTTAAGACCCAAAAAAAACAGAATCGTTAGCCCTCCCATTACCAACAACAACACCTTGGTATTTAAAAAAGCACCAACAATGGTCATCACCACAATAAGACTAAAAAAAATACCTATACCTCCTAGCGTTGGTGTTCGGTCCAAATGAGAACTATGGCCATCTGGCTCGTCCATTAAATGTTTTTGTTTTGATACGTATAGTATGGTAGGAAATGTTTGGTATGCGATAAGAAATGCCAATAAAAACGCACCAATAAGCCAAACCGATAAATTCTGTTCTGGAGAGAAATTTTCGAGTAATGTTTTTATCATATTGAGGGTTTATCCAAAAACATAGTTACAAGGCTTACGAATATACAAATTCTATGCAATTAAGGGTTTATTGTGGAGTTTACAGGTTAATGTATCTGTTATTTGGTTTAAGCGTCGCTTAAAATAATTAATTCAGCAATAATACGCTCTGCTGTTTTACCATCCCACAAAGGGATATCCTGCCCTGTTTTCCATTGACCAGCAAACAATTTATCTAGATATTTCTGAATATTTTTTGGATTAGTGCCTACCAATTCATTCGTGCCCAACGTCATTGTTTCCGGTCGTTCTGTATTATCACGGAGGGTCATACAAGGCACTAGCATGACTGATGCTTCTTCGGTAATACCACCAGAATCTGTAATTACGGCTTTGGCACGTTCTACTAAAAAATTGAATTCCAAATAACCGAGAGGCTCCACTGTGTGCAATCTGGAATGGGAAATCTGCAATCTTTCGAGAATTTTAGCAGTTCTAGGATGCACAGGAAAAATAAGTGGCAAATCCTTTGTATGATTTATGATTTCTGCGATCATATCTTTAAGTTGACTTTCTTCATCGACATTGGCTGGTCGGTGAAGCGTCATCACGATATATTGCTTTTCCTTTAAATTTAATTCATCCCAAATTTTAGGAGCTTTAAAATTTGGCCTCTGTTTAAGAAGCGTATCAATCATCGTGTTCCCAACGTAGAAAATTGCTTCCTCCTTAACTCCACTCGCTCTAAGGGTTTTATTGGCTGTTTCTGAGGTGGTAAAAAAATAATTGGTAATGCTATCCGTTACCAATCGGTTAATTTCTTCAGGCATGGTCCAGTCGTTCGATCGGATACCTCCTTCGACATGCGCTACTTTGGTGTGTAATTTTTGAGCGACTAATGCACATGCCATAGTAGAAGTGACATCGCCAACCACCAATACCAAATCGGCAGGATTTGCCATAAGTTCCTTTTCAAATGCTACTAAAATAGCAGCTGTTTGTTCGGCCTGTGTGCCTCCACTACATTCTAGATTAGTGTGTGGCACCGGAATTTTAAGCTGCTCAAAGAAACTGCCTGACATGTTTTTATCATAATGTTGTCCTGTGTGCACCAATCTGTAATCTATAGCGTGCCCTTCGTTTTTTGATTTTACAATAGCGTGAATGATGGGAGCTATTTTCATGAAATTTGGTCTGGCTCCTGCTATTATTGTGATGTTGTATGTATTAGACATAAACTTTTTAGTTTGATTGCATCTTGACTTGCCATGCAAGGTGGTTTCAATAAAATATATTTTATTTCAACCAATGCTTGATGTGACAGTCTTATATTTTAGTACTTTCCCAATTTCAAATTTAAGAAGAACTTTACCAAATGAATCTGACGTTTAATACGTGAAGGTTGGTTAATTAACCTGTACGCCCACTCCATATTATTTTTCACCCACCATTCTGGAGCACGCTTTACATTGCCAGTATACACATCAAAACTACCTCCCAAGCCTTGATAAACAGCTTGGTGTTGTTTTTGAATGCGCTCCATTAACTCTTCTTGTTTCGGTGAACCCATCGCAACAAAAATCACGTCAGGTTGGTGTTTTTTTATATCTTCAATTAAATCGAGTTCTTCTTGTTCTGTTTTTATATAGCCATTTCTAAAGTTGCAAATGTTAATTCCTGCAAATTCAGATGTTAGTTGGTTTACCGTGGCTTCAATAACCTCTTGCTTTGCTCCTACTAAATAAAATGATTTCGATTGGTAATGTTTTGCTATCATATCCAACCACAACTCGCATCCTGGAATTTTAACTGCGGATTTGTGTCCTTTTTTTTGCAATGCCCAAACCGCTCCAATACCATCTGGATAACCTAAATTTCTGTTGATGATTTTACGACTTTCATCTGTGGCATGTAATATTTTTTCAGCATTAACGGCCACTAAAATCTTACTATGCTCAAACGCATAGTCCATTAACTGCTCCCGAGATTCGGGCGCGTAAGTTATGATACCGTTGAGCGTTTCAGATGTCATTTTTAATGGCTTGCTGTTCTAAAAAATAATGTGCGAAAGCATTGAACATAAACGCGTTACTCCAACGCATATATGATATTTTGGAACTGATTCCTTTTCTATACTGGTAGTAAAAATAGCCTTTTTTATGCTGCATGTTTTCTACCGTCCAGTTTAAAACTTTGGTAAGTAATTCTTTATTGGGTTGAAACACATCCAATTTTGAAGCGGTAGTGATAACTTGAGCCGGACAATGTATATCAATCGGAAATGTTTTATCATGGTAATACTTTGGCATTCCGTTAGGCTCGAAGAAATTTTCGATATAAAATTTCATTCCCTTGTCAATGTATTTCTGAAACGACCTATCTCTTGTATTTTGCTGATACGTTTCAATCGCATCTAGGTTAAAGCCTGTATGAAAACTGTCTTTCCATGATTGGATATCCAATAAACCGTAAATCCATGAACCATCCATTTCCTGCAATTCGCATGCTGCTATTACGGCCTGTTTAGCCAAATCTGCATGACTATCATTTTTAGTGTATTTATAGGAAAAGCTTAAAATCTTTGCGCCTAAAAGTGACGCGTTAATTACGGTATTATTGCCATCTTTTACACTATAAGAAAACATAATTCCCTTGCCATGCTGCGTTCTTGATAAATCTTCAGTGACAAAATCTGCTGCTGAAAGCGCCACATCCAACACTTTTTTATCTTTTGTGATTTCATAGCTTTCAATCAAAGCTTCTACACAAAAGCAAGTCGCTACAACGGTTGGCGTATTTTTTTTGAACAGAAATAGACGTCTCGCCTGCCAATCGAAATTGTAGCCCCAACATGCGCCTGAAAAGCCCTTAGATCGCATCTCTAAAAGCAGTTCTGTCAGTTCCTTTATCTTTTTTAAATGCTGTACTTTGGTTCCAAAAGTTTCATCTCCATTTTCGGCAAGTTTGTAAAGTCTGCAGTAAGCTAACAAAAACAAACCAACACCTTTTGCATTGTGCTGTTTTGGCACTAAAAGTAAACGTCTTAAATTTATTGGACTTCTTTTAAATCCTTGAATCCAAGCCAATCTTGCCAAATCCCAATGTTTGAGTGGCAAGGCTTGAAAGATCTTTGAGTTAATACCATCATACGGATCCCAACCTTTGAAGTTTTCGTTTTCGCAGTAGGTTTTTAGTTTTGAAAAACTTTTTGTGAATTTAGATTTCAACTTGCTGTCCTCCACGTTTAATTGATTCTAAAACATTGAATGACGCTTTGGTTACAGCTACTATTTCTTCAAACGAAATTGGCGCTTTTCCGTCGTTAAGCAATCCATTAACGAAAGCTTCAACCATTTCTTTTTGTCCTTTGTTCTGGTTAAGGATTTTCTTCTTTTTTGGCTTTCCTTTTCCGTAAATCTTCAGCTCTTTAAAATCATTTAAGGTTGCCGAAAGTCCAGCCGAAAATACCTCAACATATTCTTTGGCCATGCTTTTTGAACCGTTGGCATAATACCCAATAACACCAGATGAGCCATTTTGAAATTGAATTAAAATATTCAACGTGTCATTTAAATTGTTGCTATCCGGAATTGCTAAAGCTGAAACTTTTGTTGGCAAACTACCGTTGAGATAAGTGAGGTAATCAATAAAATGACAGACTTCACCCAAAATTCTCCCTCCACCAATTTCAGCATCCTGAATCCAGTTATCCGCAGGAATGGATCCAGCGTTAATTCTGTAAATCATGGTCATTGGATTTTTACCCAATGCTTTTTTTAGTTTTTTGGACAGCGGTGAAAACCTACGGTTAAAACCAACCGTCACCGCTTTTTCCGAGTTTTCTTGTGCTTCTATAATTTCCTCCAATTCAGATTCCTTTAAGCACAATGGTTTTTCAACAAAGACGTTTTTATTAGCTTTTAGAGCTTTGAGCACATATTCTCCATGCGAATTGTGACGCGTGGCCACAAATACGGTATTTGTTTTATCGTCCAACACATCGTTTTCTTCTGTGGCGCAAAATTGAAACTTGAATTTTTCGGCCACACGTTTTGATGTGGTTCCCGTATTAGTGAGCACTCCAACTCTACCAATCTCATTAGTTTCAGGAATGTTGGGCAATAGATTCCCTTGGGCATAACTTCCCGCTCCGATAAAGGAGATGTTGATTTTACCTAAAGCTGAAGTTCCGGACGTGGCTATTTTAGATTTTGATATAGCTTTATCCGTATTGTATTTTAGAGCAATTCCCGTAAACGGTTCATCTTTATTGACGACTAAATCAAAAGCCTCCTTGGCATTTTCAAAATCGAATTGGTGCGTTGTTAGATAATCTATATTTATTTTATTGGTCTGTAACAACTTCTGAAAAGCCTCCATGTTGCGCTTTTCCGTCCAGCGCACGTAAGCCACAGGATAATCGATTCCTTTTTCCTCATAATTAAGGTCGTAGCGTCCAGGACCGTAAGAGCACGCCATTTTTAGTTCCAGTTCTTTTCTATACCAAAATGGATCGCGGTCAAAACCTGTTGGCACAGCTCCAAGTACCACCACTTTTCCTTTTTTACGTGCAATTTCACCTGCAAAATTAATAGGATCTAAACTGTCTGTTGCGGCTGCAATAATAACTGCATCTGCTCCGATGCCGTTGGTTGCGTTGTTGATTTGTTCTGCAATACCTGAAGTACTTCTAGCCAATCCCAAATCTACCACACTGTTATCAATAGCTTGCTTTACAGCAGCTTCAGAAACATCGATACCAATCACATTAACACCTGATGCTTTAAGAATTAAAGCTGTCAGTTGACCCAAAAGTCCCAAACCGATGACCACACAGGATTCTCCCAAACGCATGTCTGCTTGGCGCACTCCTTGCATGGCAATGGCTCCAAGCGTGTTATATGCTGCATTTTTTAAATCGGCATCCTCGTTAATCTTTACGCACAGGTTGGTTGGCACAGCAACGATTTCAGCATGGTTGGCGTAACCTGCTCCTGCACAGGCGACTTTGTCTCCCACTTCAAATTCGGTAACTCCTTCTCCAACTTCAATAACTTCTCCAGCACAACTGTAACCCAATGGTGAATAGGCATCCAACTTTTTCATCACGGCTCTGTAGGTTTGGGTTGGCCCCTGCTTTTTAAAAGTATCTATAACTTGCTTTACTTGCTGCGGACGCTCTTTTGCCTTGCCGATTAAACTTTTACGTGCTGCCACAACTGTAGAACCTTCGGTACCTGCACTGATGATAGAGTAATGATTTTTTACAATCACCATGCCCTTGCCCAATTGCGGATACGGCACGTCTTGTATAATCATATCGCCAGAACCTAGTTTTTGTGTGAGTTGGTGCATTTAGTTGATTTCACTGATTAAATTTATGAATTTTCCATTTGGTTGCTTTTGTAAAGCCTCTACAAATTGAATTTTGACATTATTTTCTTTTCCAAAAGCACTTTTATAATGCGTTTCTAATACCACTTCATCTTTTGCATTAAAATTTTCTGCTTTAATTATTTTTACAATTAAGTCACCTTTATTCTTCTGAACATATTGAATTCCAGCAATTTTATTATAGATGTCTGAATGCAAATTTAAGGCAGTTGTCGTGATATAAGTCCCATCCGACTTATATATTTTGTTTTTGTCCCAACGACCATAAACTTTTTTTAGCAACGGCAAATGACGCTGACAATGCTCGCAATAATTGCCAGCATATTCTGCATAGTCACCCGTTTTGTAACGGATAAGTGGCATATAAGGATTATGAAGTGTCGTACCAACCATTTCCCCAATTTGCCCCTTTTTGGTTATTTGCTTCCCATCTTCGTCAATAAGCTCAAAGTAGCCGTAGGTAGGTTCTATATGAACGAGTTGAGACGCTTTACAATAACCGCCCAATATAAGTTTTTCTGAATGGCCATACCAATGAAAGATAGGGATTTGAAGAATATCTGATATTAAATGTTTTTGCTCTGGCAACAGACCCTCTGAGCCACATAAAAATGCTTTTATAAAACTGGTGTTCTTTTGTTTACGCTGTAGGAATTGAGAAAACTGAAAAGCACTACTTGGGTAGGCATGCAAATATTGAATGTTATGCTTTTTTAATGTCTGATAGATATTTTCAAAATATGCATCTGAAGTATTAAAACCATCAAAAATGATTTCTTTTTTAATTGGGTTAACTTTGAATATCTCCCTCTTATCTAGTTTTTGATTTCTAAGAACTCCTCTTGTGTGCCCTGTCCAACCAACATTTTCCCACATGGTGTGCATTGTTGCCAATTCAAAAATATAACGGTCTTTGGGTAAAATGAGTTTTAATGGCTTGCCAGATGTGCCACCAGTTGTACCAGAAACAACTTTATTTTTTGGTGTATTTGGTAGTTGAAACTTTTCCCAATAGGCCATAACTGTTGTTTTATCTATAAAGTCAATAGTGTTATGAAAGACTTCAATAGATTGTATTGGATCGATGCCATATTTTGTTTTGTAATATGGTATCGTATTAATGCTTTTGTTGACCATGGTCAACAGTTCCGATTGAGCATCGAACTCGTTTCTATATTTTTTTAATCTTTTATTTTTGTAATTGTGGTAAGCTATTCCCATTAGTTTTGGGAATAAAAAATTAAGTTTTCCATAGAAAAGTAGTAGCTCTTTTCTCATTAAATTACTGATTTAAACAATTTTGTAATTTTTTCTTGAGCTATTGACTTGTCGAATTTCTTTATCTCAGATGAATCATGGCACATCTGATTTATTAGCGCGGTGTCTTTTAAGCCTATCTCCATTTGCTTTGCTAAATGAATTGAGTTTTTAACTTCATGTAGTAAAAAATTATTATTACCCTTAAGTATAATTAAATTTGCAGTAATATTTGAAGCTAAAATACCCATCTTAGCTGCAATGCCCTCTTTTAATACAACAGGTGAATTCTCAAAATGACTTGGAAAAAGTAAAAGTTTACTTTGTCTAAAAAGATTGAATTTTTTTTCTCCAAAAACCGCACCGTGAAACACAAAATAGTTCCTTAAGTTATTTTTATCTATATATTGGTTGATACTCTTTTCTTCACTTGATTTAACAGCTAAACCAATAACATTAACTTTAAAACATACTCCTTTCTTTTTTAACAGATTTACCGCTTCTAACAAATCAAAAAAACCTTTCTTTTTGCTTAAACGACCAACAAATAAAAAATCGATACTTTTGGAATCTATTACATTATCAAATTTGGAATAATCAACAAAGTTCTCAACAATCACACACTTTTCTTTTGGGAAATAGTCTTTAAAAAAATCCAAGTGATATTTTGAGAGCAACACAATTCCTCTAGCATATTTATCGAAACATCTCCCAAGCCATTTTAGTCTCTTAGGTTTTAGTATAAACTCACCACAAGTTTTTGAATGAAAATGTACAATAGTCGGAATTTTGAATTTGCTCAAACTCCGTAAGATCCATATATCCCTTAAAACAGAATAACCAGAAGTAACAAAAATATTTATTAATTGTGGACTTTCTTTACGTACAGTTTTTTTTATTCTCTCTACCGTAGAGTAGTTATGCAATAAGCTTTTAAAGCTAACCTTTCCAGATAAATCCTCTCTCAACTTTTTGTTTGACGTGTCAAATGCCAATGTTTCAAAATTTTCATAATTCAAATTTTGAAAGTTTTCATTCATTATTGCAACACCTCCCAAAGGTGGTGGCAAAGGACCTATAAACATTATTGTTTGTTTATCTTTCAAAACCTATTTTTTTAAAATTTGCTTTAAAGTTGCCTTTTTTAAATTATTAAACATATACGACTCTTGTACATATAATGGGATACACAACATCATAAGTATATGAAAATAAATAATGTCATATCCCTGAACAAGACTCATTGTTACAAATGCCAACAAAAGTGAAAATATTATTACGAAATGATTGGGAAAAAGTCTTTTTTTTAGCTTATATATAGACCTTATATAGATCAAAAAGAATACGAACCCTATAATACCATTTGATATTAATATTTGAAGAAAACCATTATGCGACAAAAGACTTTTACCTATTTTATTTTCTGTCCGCTTAATCAATTCCGTTTGCCCTATTCCAAAAACCTTTTCCATCATTTTTGCCTCCGAAAAGATTTCAATATTTGTTAGATATATAAGGCCTCTTCCACTCCCGACAGTTTCAAATGAATCTTCTTTATAGTACTTATCTTCACCAATAATTCGCTTGAGCAACACCTCATTATTCATTACCCATAGGGCAGTTAATAAGGCCAAAAAACCACTAATTGCTATGAGACGAAATCTTGATGATTTTTCTTTTTTACCAAAATAAAAAATCATAGGTAATACGCCTATAACGACCATTGCCATTCCTGTTCTCACATAAGTATTTATTAAAAAATAAAAACCTAATGCCAAAAGCACTGTAAGAAACGGACGACTATAAGCTTTAATGAACCAAAAGTAAAGTATGACTAAGAATGATCCAGCAAGTGCTATTGATGCAGGATGTGCGCCTTGAAATGCACCAATCAATCCTTCAGATCTGCCACCATATTTATTCAAGTTATAAATATCACCCAAACTAGCTATAAGACCGAGTTTATATGGAATAAATGATAAAATAAAAAAAGAGGTTATAAATAACAAAGCTTTCTGAAGTTGTACTGTTGAATATTTTAAAACGTAAATACCGAACAGAGGCAAAATAAGAATAGTGGCAAACAATAAGACGGCGTTGATTGGATTCACAAACACCTCTATACTAAACAATTGCAAAGTAGCTATAGCAATAAGAGGTTTATAAATAAAAAAAATGTTCTTATCTCTTCTCAATAAACTAATCAGCAGAAACACCAATACTAAACCTTTCCAAGCGTGGGAAATTTTTATTGGCCCAATATATAATGTTTCAAAATGAAATAGAAACAATAACACTAATCCGAAAAAGAAATATTTTATTGTAGTTATAAATTTTCTAGATTTCAAAATTTCCTCAACTTAGATTTAAAAACGCTTTAACTATTTTCTCAATGCTATATTGATCTATATCTTCTATTCTCAACGTATTTTCGTAATCTCCATTTAAGAATTCCAATACTTTCTTTTTTTCTACATTCAATGGAGAAATTGATAAAATTGGCCTTTCTAATAAAGCATAGTCAATCAACTTACTTGGTCTTTGCACGTTGCCTTTGTTTTCCAAGTTTAACAAAAAATCCATTTTACCAAGCACTTTTAATAAGACTTTACGAGGCACATAATCCTTTATTTCTAGCTTATCTCCCAATTTAGATTTATAAGGTATTAAGAAATCTTTATTTCGAGTATATAAAATACATTTGAAATCTCTGTTGGTCTCAATTAAAAAATCTAATAAAGGTCTAGGATCTCTTAAGCCCGAACTCAAATTACCAGCATAGGCAAAAGTTGGAACATCATTTAAGCCTTCCACAAAAGAAGGCTTAGTATCATTAAAATTAAAACCTTGTGGTATCACTTTTATTTTCTCTCTACAAAATTTTGGATATGCTTTGATTGCTTCCTTTATAGGTATTGTGATAAAATCCGCACGTTTACAAAACCAATTTTCGATGATTCTATAATAAAATGGATATGGCAAGCGACCATGTTGATTATTAGCAAAGGGATCGCCACAATCTGCAACCCAAGTTTTTGTTAACACTCTATTCTTTGCCTTTGCTAATGCTACCCCAAAATGAACGGTATAAGGATGTGCTACCGATATCAATAAATCATAATCTTTTTCTTTGAGCAAAGCATTTTTGAAATATTTGCCAAGTGCTATATGTGGGTATTGAAAAAAATACAATAAACTAAATCTAAAAATTCGCTTTATACCATCACCCTGGATTTCAGGCGGTTCATTTTTTACTATTGACTTAATCTTAAATCCATATTCGCTCTCTAAGTTAGAATAATCAAACGGTTTTTCTGTAGTCAGTACAGTTAAGTCATGCCCTTGTCTTGAAAATTCTTTGGCCAACTCAAATGCTCTGAACGATCGCGGAGAAATCTCTGGATGAAAAAATTTAGTAACTATTAAGATTTTTTTCGAAGTCATTTCTTTCAGCTTTGGACTAATTATTACAGTGTTAGAACCTTTTTATTGTTTCCTATTAAAAAGTGGTTTAAAGGCTGAAAAATAATTAATGCCAAATATTTTACCTGTACTTAAAATAAAAATTCCAAACATCACAAAAGTTATGGTTAACCTTAAAATCAAATTGTCGATATCAATTAAATAATATTGAATGATAAAAACCAATGCTATTGCTCCAAAGGATTGAATAAGAGATAATGCCATCTGTTTCATCGGAAAAAACTTTAAGAACTTAATTTTTAAAATCTTTGATGCCAAAAATACAAATATGAAAATTTTAATTATGCTCAATGAAGTACTGCATATAGCTACTGCAATTGGAGAATTAAAAATAACAACAACTGCATAACTCAAAACCCAAATAGCAATAGCTAAATACATATGAACCCTTGCGTAAAGTACAGTTCTGCCTGTTGCCAAAAATAAAGGAGCAAAGACTATAATATTAAAAAAATTGAGCATTAGATTAATCCGAAAATAATTGGATGAACTTTTATAGTCACCGGAAAACAACAATACAACGATATCTTCTGCGTATACCATAAAATAGATTAGCAATGGATAAATTAAAATTGCAGATTTCTTTAGTGTATTTCTCCATGTATCGAGTACTGCTGTATTATCACTTTTATTGATATGAAATTGTTTTGAAAAAATTGGCATTAAAACCACAGCAACACTAGATGTAATCATAGATACAAATGGTAGATTGATAAATCCGTTGGCGTAAACCGCATAGGCATCTGCACCAAAAAATCTACTGATGTAAAAAACATCGGACGACTTAATTGCGATTCCCCAAATACTCGCAGCTACTAAGGGTAAACTATATTTAAGAATGTCCTTAAGCTCTAAATTGGTTTTAATGTTCTCTATTTTTTTAAAGGGAATGGATTTAAAAAATAAAGCGATCACCAATGTAAAGACAGATGCCAATATCCATCCGTAAAGAGCGTAAATATAATTCGCCTCATACATTACCACAGGCCAAACTATAAAAAACAACATAATACCTCTGGTGAGTGTATTGTAAATGGCTATATATATTGATTTTTTATAGGTCGAAAAAATACCTTCAATACCTAAGGTTGGCAATAACAAAAGTGGTACAGGAGAAAAAACTTTTAAACCATATGCTAATTCTTCATTGCCTAGTATATTGGCAATAACTCCAGAGAAGACATATAAACTTAAAGAAAATATGAGCCCACAAACCACTAAAACCAAGCTCACCTTTTTCACGATGGCTTTTCCTTCAGCTAAACTATAGCGAGGCAAAAAATAGGCGAATACTTTTGGTAAACCAGCAGAAAACACAACTAATAGTGTGGTGTAGGCAAAAATTATTTGTCTGTAAGTACCATACTCCTGTTTATCTAAATACCGAGATAGGATGGCTGAACTTACAATTGCTAAACCAAAAGCACTTAGGCTCCCAAGAGCCACCCAAAACGATTGTATGGTGTTATTTGTGGAGTTTGACAACGTTAACTAATTGAGCCTTTAATTTTATACATGATTATTTCTTTTTTGAAACTACCTGTTAGTGTAAATTTACCTTTTAGGAATGATTTAACTGCTTCAATCGGTGCGTATCTATAATTAAAATGTACTAAGAAAATTTTCTTTTGTTCTACATTGAGGTCTGCGTAGTAATCCTCTTCATAATAGTTAACATGTTCTCTATAGAGTGGATTTTCTTTAAATGGGACAAAAACATACAACGCTTTGCATTGCGACAATATTTGCTTCACTATTTGTTTATCATCTGTGATATGTTCCATCACATGAGAGGCGATAACGACCTCTTGCTTATTTACCTTTTGATGGTTTCCGCTTGAAAATTCTGCGATATCTCCATAGGCTTCCTTGCAAATTTGTATGGCTTCTTCAGAAAAATCTATACCGTATAACTTAGCTTGAGGAAAGGACGTTTTATAAATCGGTATTGCATCACCCAACGCACAACCGAAATCTAAAATTTTACCATCGTAGTCAGAATTTAAATCCATTTGAGCCACATTGGCCTTAGCATACTCTCTAGTCTGCCGATTTCCGCTTTTTCCCCAATTTTTAGTTCTAAATCTTTTTTCCCAATAATCTTTAGTATTAATATTTTTCAAACCAATTAAGTCTCTTTTGTTCAATTTTAAAAATCTTGTGTCTTTAGTATCTTAATCTTTCGATTTCGAAAATACATGTACTAACGCACAAATCTAAAACAAAAAGGATTAGCATTTGATCCACTCTTTTTCCATTAGGAGAAATTAATTTGCATAATAACCATTTCACAAAAAAACTTTCATATTTCACTGTATATCGCCTAACCTCTATATCCAGAATCCAAAAATGTTTGTGCCCAAGTTTCGAAAGCAAAAAACATCCATAATTTTCTCAAGTCATTTTCAGAATACCCATTATTTTTTTTGTTCCAAATTTTAGACACCTCTTTATAATCAAATAAGCCTCTTGTTTTTATTCCTGGCAGTAATTGATCTTCTATGCGTTCATTCATTTTTGATTTCAAAAACAAGTCGCTTAACGGCAAAGGGAATCCGCTTTTTTCCCGGTACACAAAATCGTTATTAAAGCGTTTTGCCGCAAGTTGCTTTAAGATGTGTTTTGTGTAGAGATTGGGTTTTTGTAAATGCAATAGGTTATTGCATCTTTTTACCAGTAATTCACTTGGTAAACTGGACACTAATTCTATCATATTTCGATCTAAAAACGGCACTCTGTTTTCTACAGAATGCGCCATAGTCATTTTATCTTGCCTGTTTAGCAAATCGACCAGGTATGTTTTTATATCGTATGCAGAAGCTCTTTTAATCAATTCCCCTTCCGATGGAAACAATTCTTTTCTTTGCGCAATGACTTGTTCTACATCCTTACCTATACTAAAAGTATTAAACTCATTAAAACTTAAGACAGAACTTCCTAAGATAAATAGGTCTTCTGGTGTACGCCCAAACCTATATTTATACTTGATTTTATTGCCAATGATCGGGAGTTTTAAAAAGCGTTTTAAATACATGTTGTGTCTGCAGGACAAATCATGAAATCTTGTGTAGCCACCAAATACCTCATCAGCACCTTCTCCACTTAATAATACGGTAACATTCTCTTTGGCTCTTTCGGCAAGACGTTTTATACCGATTGTGTTTGCTATGCTCATAGGTTGTTCTAAATGCCAAGTCGCTTTAAAAAAGTTCTCCGATGCATATTGACTGGAATATTGGTACCTATGGGAATCTGAATTGGTATGATTTGTAACATAGTTTATAAATGCTTCTTCGGAATATTCCATATCTGAAAATACAATAGAGAACGTATCCATATTTGCATTAAAAAACTCACGAGCATAGGTTGTGACCAATGACGAATCTATACCTCCAGATAATTGACAACCCACACGAACATCGCTCATTAACTGTGATCTGATGCTTTCTTTGAATGTAGTCTCCAGCAGTTCTAAAGCATCTTTAAGATTTATATTTCTTTTACGTGTTAAATTATGTGACCAATATTGTTTCACCTTTACCGCTTGCTCTGAAACCTCATAGTAGTGCCCTGGTGGTATTTGTTTGACGGCTTTATACAAAGTGCGGTCATGCGCGCAAAACCTGAACATAAGAAATTCGTCGAAATGATCTGTATTTAGTTCTGCCCTAAACTCTGGATGCTCTGTAAACGATTTTATTTCTGAAGAAAACATCAAAATGTCTGGCGTCTGGTAGATATACATTGGCTTAATGCCAATTTGGTCTCTAACAATGAAGCTTTTTCGCGCTTTTAAATCCACAATAATAAATGCGAACATGCCATTAAGGAGATCCAGCATTTTATTGATCCCATATTCTATATAGAGATAGAGCAATACTTCAGAATCTGTTTGACTTTTTATAGGATGTCCTTTCGCAATTAACTGGTCTCTAAACGATAAGGCATTATAAGTTTCTCCGTTGTAGGCTAAAATATAGTTACCGCAGTGCGATATCATTGGTTGATGTCCTTTTTCTGATAGGTCTAAAATAGATAGTCTATTAAAACCAATACCTGCATGAAGATGGCTAAATTGAGAGGTTTCGTTATCTATAATTTGGACTTTAGGATCTTTAAATAAAGAAAAACCAACCATACCTTGGTCATCAGGTCCACGATGCGCTTGTACATCTGTCATTCGCTTAAGCACATGACTGTTTAGTGGCTGATTATTTAAATTTATAAAGCCTGTAAGACCACACATGCATTAAATTTTATGAATTACAGATCGCTATATTGCTTTTATCCGTTAATATTGGTGTCACTTATTATTACCCAGCCTTAACTGTCCTTATAACTTTGCTTTACCTATTTTAAATAGATTGATTTAAGCCATCTTGATACACTCACAAATCTAAAACAAAAAGTATTAGCATTTAATCCTCTCTTTTTTCCGTTAGTAGAAATTAATATGTATTAAATCCATTGCAACATAAAAATCTTACATATTTTACTATATTTAAGCCCCAAATCTCTGTACTGACCTGCCTTATAATTAACATTTTACAGAGAAATGAAACAATTTTACATTTTAGCTTTAGCGGTTTTAGTAAGTAGCTTGGGCTTTGGGCAGACTACAATTTATACTGATGAATTTACGGGCGAGAACAATAAGGGACAAATAGGCTCAACCTTAGATCTCTCTGGAGTAGATTGGACTCTAGATACCTCAGCAGGTTCCTTTACAAATAATTCTGATTATTTTGCTGTTCAAGGGGAACAATTTGAAGCTCAAGACGTAGATGGCACTGTTATCTTTACAAGCCAAACATTTTCAATCAATGGATTTTCTAATTTAACTTTTAGTTTTGATGCAGGTGCAAGTGGAGATTTTGAGGCTGGATCAGATATTTATGAAGTTAGGGTATTCATCGATGGTAGCTCTCAGCTTCTATTTGAAGGAGTAGTAGATGAGGATATCACAGGAGATCCTATGTTTTTTGGAACAACTCAATTATCTTCAGTTCTCCAAAATTTTTCTTCTACAGTAACTGGAACTGGCAATAATGCCTTTGTTCAAATTTCAGTAAATAACAATGTTGGTACAGAAAGATATTTTTTTGACAATTTAGAAGTAACCGGTAGTGACGACAGTTTAACTCCAACCATAACTTTCGATTCTGCCACAAGCACTGAAAACGAAACCAATGCAACCTTTAACACCTCAATACCTTTGACCATGACCAATTATGAAAGTGATGTCACAGTTTCGGTTAGTGTAAATGGCTCAAGTACGGCAGAAGCTGAAGATTACACACTAAATACAACTTCTCTATCCTTTACTGCAAATGAAACTTTAAATGTTTCTTTAGATATTAATGAAGATGCGGATTTTGACGATGAAACCTTAATTCTGGATATTGCTGTGACAAGTGGTACTGCCGATTTAGCAATCAGCCAACATACCATTACAATAGAGGACAATGATGTTCCAGTTCTTATCATAACGGAAATCATGCAAAATCCTGATGCCACAGACCAAGTAAATGGTGAGTATTTCGAGGTTTATAACCCTACAGATATCGATATCGACATGAACGCGTGGACCATTAGCGATTTTGGCACAGACTCACATGTAATTGGTTCTTCTGTTATAGTGCCATCCTTAGGATTTGCTGTATTGGGAAGAAATGCTGATGAAGGTGTTAATGGTGGAGTTGAGGTAGATTATGATTATTCAGGTTTTCAATTGAACAATGAGGATGATGAAGTTATACTCACAGATAACAATGGTAATTTAATTGACCGTGTGGATTACACAGGTTCTTCACCTTGGCCAAACCCAACCGGAGCAGCCATGATATATACTGGTTCTGATATCGAGGATAACAATGACGGTAGTCTTTGGGAAGAATCAACAACTTCAGAAGGGATTGACAGTGATTTTGGTTCTCCAGGTAGTAATGGGACAGGTCAAATTGTAACCTATCTGGCCTTTAAAGATGGTAGCTGGAACACCGACCCGAACGACTCAAACAGTAATAGAAATGCGATTATTCAATCTGGCACCTACACTTTGCCTACAGATGTAGGGTTTAACGATATGTTTGTAGATGCAGGTGCTGCAGTCGTGGTACCTTCGGGAGTTACTTTAGCGACTGCTTCAGTGAATTTAAGATCTACTTCTAGCCAGTATTCTAGTTTACTTTCAAATGACAACGTTCTTGGTACCGTAACCTATAAGCGTCATGTGAACCAACAAGGTAGTGATGGAGTTTCTGGAGGTAATGATCTTATAAGTTTACCGTTATTTCCGTCAGTAGTTGAGACTTTTGATCAATTTCTAACCAGAGGTACTCCAGATAATGCTTCAAAATTAGCCTCAAATTCGATTCCTGGTTTAACCACTTACGGATTTGGACCTTATGATAATTCATCATTATCACCTAGATATATTAATTATACTTCGCAAAGTACCGATGCTCTTGTCCAAGCTAAAGGATACAGAGCGGCATTGACCAATGCGGACGAAACATTGACCTTTACAGGTGCCATAAGTGCTGACGACGTGACTTTTACGCTAACAAACCCTGCAGTTGGGAACTTTTGGAATCTTATTGGTAATCCATTTCCAACTTACGTGGATGCTCAAGATTGGCTGGAAGTAAATAACGTATTCTTAGACGAAAACGCCGTTGCCATATATGCTTACAATAGTGGTACGTATTCTGGTAATGAAGCAGAAACAGGAAACTTTACTATTATTAATATGGCTTCTAACAACACATTGAACATAGCACCTGGACAAGCCTTTTTTATAGCTGCTGGTGAAGTTAATATTGTCACCGGCAATCCTGGCACCGTTATTTTTGGTGGTAATTCAGGCGGATTCCCAGACGATATGCGAACCACCGTTGGCACCGACGATTTTATTGAAGGCAGAACCAACACGACCAACTACAATCTTAAACTTGCTTTGACTGGAAATAGTACTCATTTTACCAATTTTTATTTTAATAGCAATTCCAGTTTAGGTTTAGACCCTGGATATGACGCTGCCTCCTTTGAAGCTTTTGGTGATAGCGCATTTTATTCGCAATTGGTTGAGGATAATCAAGACAGAGCCATGGCGATACAGTCACTTAACGAAAATGATCTAACTGATGTTAGAATTCCGTTGGGAGTCAATGCCAATCAAGGTGAACAACTTAGTTTTTCAATCGATTTTTCTGACCTGCCAAGCGATGTTAATGTTTATTTGGAGGACAATGTAGCCAACACGATTACGTTATTAAATACTAGCGCTTATACCTTTACACCAAGTAGTGCTATTGAAGGTACAGGACGTTTCTTTTTACGTTTAGCAAATAGTGTCCTTAGTACTCAAGAAAATAGTTTTGACAACTTGAATATCTACACCCAACAATCGACCAAAACTATTATCATTGAAGGTTTATTGAGTCTAGAAACAACAGCAAATATTTACGATATACAAGGTCGATTAGTAGCCTCTGCAGTTTTAAGCACTGATAACACATCACAAACGATTAATGTTGAAAACTTAAACACAGGTGTCTACATAGTAAAATTGAACAATGTAGAACAAACCAAGTCACAAAAGATAATTTTGAATTAAATTATTTAAAATAAATATTGAAAGCACCTTTAATGAGGTGCTTTTTTTATTTTCAACCATATATAATTTATATATATATATATATATCCTCTTTTTGTTCACAAAGATTTAATGTTCAAACCACATCTTTATATAAACGACATAGCCATCACAATTAAAAAATCCATCACCAAACTTAATTCATGGTTAATAATTAAAAAGATAGTAAAATCTACATATTTTACTATATTTGAGTTGTTTAAGTCTTAAATCACCAACCTTATTATTTAAATAAGCTGCTATGAAAAAAAAATACCTGCTATTTTTAGCCTTTTGTATAACAATAATTGGCTTTGGGCAGACAATTATTTACGATGCTGACTTCTCTAACAATGGAGACGGCTTTGCCGATCATACAACCGCTTCACCACCTGCAGTAGGGCCTATTTCAATTGGTCCTTTTGGAAGCATCCAAAATTCTTGGAATTTGTCTTACGATACTGCTCCTATCACTGATGGTACTGCGAATTCCTTTAAAGTTGTTAGCGGTGAATTACAGAGTGATGATTGGGGAGGACAAGGTATTTTTATGAGCCAAAGTATTGATGTTTCTGGCTCTACAACCATAAACATAACGGCCTCATCAACTAATGCAGGTGCAATCGAAGGTAACTTTATCTATTTTTATATATTGGATGGTGATGCAAGAGTAGAAACAAATGTTGGAGCGACTACCACAGGTCAGTCTATAAATTATTCTGTTTTAAATTTAGATGTCTCTGCCAACAACTCTTTAGTAGTGGGTTTTGAATTTGATGAAGATGGACTTAACCAAGGTTACTCAACCTCAGAATTTCAAGTAGAAGATGTTTTTAATGGTTTAGTTTTTTATAACAATAACTGGACACCATCACCTCCGGATATCACCACTGGAACTTTAGATGCGAAAATTTTAAATGGTGAGTATATAGTAACAAGCAATGCAAATTTAAACGATATGTTTGTGACGCCTGGTGCAGGTGTCAATGTCCCAACTGGATTCTCTTTGGTTACAAACTCAATAAATTTGCAATCTTATTCCCAAAGCTACTCCAGTATTATAGCAGATGGCTCCGTAACCGGAACGCTAATTTATTCGCGTTTTACAAATATAATGAGCTCCGCACCATCCGAAGGCAATGATTTAATTTCGGCACCTCTTGCTGGAATAACATGGCAAGAATTTATAACCACAGGGTTGAACACAACAGTAATGGCCCAAAATTTTTTAGGTGTTACAACAGATTATGCCTTTGCACCCTTTGATAAAACAACTGGTGATTTTGAAAACTATAACAGTAGTACCTTAGGAGAAACTTTGGAATCTGGCAAAGGTTATAGAGCTGCAACAATCGAAGGAGCTAATTTACTATTTCAAGGGTCATTACCAACAACTCCTGTATCTATACCAATTACGGTTTCTGGCCCTCAATTTATGGAATGGAACTTAATTGGAAATCCTTTTCCCTCTTACCTTAAATTGTCTGAATTTTTAAATACGTCTAACAAATCAGTATTGGATGACGTAAGAGAAGCTGTTTATGGCTATGACGGCACAGATTATCAAGTTTACAACCAGGCATTTTCTGATATGAACCCAACTTTTTTAATAGCTCCAGCACAAGGTTTCTTTGTTGCTGCCGCTGCTGGAGGTGGTTCTATTAATTTTACGGATATTATGCGGTCTTCAGGAAATACAGATGATTTTATAACTGGAAGATCAAATAACGTTAATATTTCAAATTTAAAATTAAGTATTGCCACATCATCCAAAAGCTTTAGTACGGATTTTTATTTTACGGAAAATGCAACTCGTGGGCTTAATCCAGGTTATGATTCTGCTGTATTTGGAGATATCGCACCCACATTTTCTATTTACTCACATTTAGTAGAAAATAATGTAGGCTTACCTTTTGCTGTACAATCCTTGGGTGATACAGATATAAACGATACAACCATTCCTTTAGGCGTAAATGCCAATCAAGGTGAGCAAATTACATTCACTATAGATTATACAGACTTACCAAGTGAGGTAGAAGTTTATTTAGAAGATAATGTTGCCAATACGGTTACTTTATTGAATTCTGGTGATTATGTGTTTACACCAAATTCTGATTTAAACGGTACAGGTCGTTTCTTTCTGCGCTTTACAAATAGTGTGCTTTCCGCTCCCGAAAACGATTTTAACTCGTTGAGTATCTATACAGATCAACCTTCGAGAACCATTGTTATAGATGGGCAATTATCTGAGGAGACGGTTGCAAATGTATATGATATACAAGGTAGATTAGTAACAACTAAAATATTAGAGGTGAATACAATATCACAATCCTTTGACGTTAGTAGTATTAGTACTGGAATATATGTAGTAAAATTGAGTAGCAATAGTCATAGTAAAACTCAAAAAATAATTTTAAAATAATTTTAAAAACTAATCAAATAATATTAAAATCAACGTTTATAGGGTTTTGCTTAAATAAATAGATTATTTTATTATTTTTGAATTAAAAATATGGACTTGCACCATGAAAGAAGAAAAAAATACAAATAAAATCACACGTAAAGACGCCATTAAAAAAATGGGTAAATATGCAGCGTTGACTGCCGTCGGTACGTTTATGATTTTAAACCCACAGAAAGCCCAAGCGCAATCTCCACCAGATCCAGGAGGAGGACTTTTCGATTAATTTTCAATTTTAGTTTTGGACAATCTACTTGCACCAACTTATGAATACTCGTTTGGTGACTACTGGGTATTATGGTTTGAGCCATCCAATTGTTACAATGTCGTCGACCACCAATTTAAATCTATCTTAGACTATTATCTCCAATCCAAAGATCTACCGGATTTTCTAAATGCGCTTTCGCAAAAAAATATTAAAGATTTAAAGATCATTGCCCAGGATCTTCATAATTATTTAAAGGAATGCAACAGAACTGCTAACGTTAAAGATTTCAGCACTACAAAGAAGACTAATAACAAAAGGCATATTAAAACTACATATCGTTATAACAATCAAACTTTTACTGTCTATTTCGATTCGAGTTTGGTTAAGAAAGTTATTCATGCTGCAATTGCCCATCTCGAGATAGCAACGACCAATTCGGCAGATACAGTATTTGATATCTACTTAGAAAACGATGATTTATTTCTGTATAAAAACGATAAGCTATTGACCACAGTACCGAAGCAAGCTTATCATAAATTACAGGGAAAATTTATGATGCACTTGTTTTGTACAATCCATAATAAGCCTGAAAACGAATGGATTGGCACGTTTCATGGATCTACTGTAAGTGATGGTTCATCGTCTGTTCTTTTTATTGGAGTTTCTGGCAAAGGAAAAAGTACGTTGTGTGCACTATTGGCCACTCAGGGCTTTGAACTCGTAGCTGATGATGTGTCTCCTCTAGCAGCCAATGATTTAAATATTTACACCAATCCAGCTGCGCTATCGGTAAAAGAGGGTTCTTTCGATATTTTGAGTCCTTTAGTTGATGGTTTTGAGTCTTTTGAAACGCTTAAGGTTAATCCATCTAAAGGACGTATTAAGTACATTCCTTTTCCAAAACCGACTCAAAACAAATACACGTGCCAAAACATAATTTTAGTAAATTATAAAAAAAATGCGGTGACAGAACTTGAATCTATTTCAGTTGCTCAGCTTATGGAAACCTTGATACCAGATACATGGTTATCACCTAATCCTGCTCACGCCAAATCATTTTTAGAATGGTTGCAGAACGTGAACATGTATGAACTTACCTATAGTGATACAGCTCAAGTTACCAATTTAGTTACAGACATTTTTACCGATAATAGCACCACTTAATATTATCTTATATTCGCATTAAGACGGCGTAGCTTCATGGCAAATCTTGTTACCACATACCAGTTAATTGCAGATATCCTCAGTTTTAATTCTAATCCCAAAGCGTTGGAAGCACAATTAAAAGATGAGAAGATGAATTGGGACGCAATGGTTACCGAAGGCAGCAAACACTTAGTGCTGCCAACCATTTATTGTCGATTGAACAATAAGCAATTGCTCAATTTTTTACCGAAAGAGCTAGAGACATACCTCGCAGAAATTACTTCCATCAATAGAAATAGAAATGAGGCTATTATTAGACAAGCCAAAGAATTGTCTCAGTTATTAAACGCTCACCACATTGATCATGTCTTTTTAAAAGGAACGGCACTTTTAGTTTCAGGATATTACAAAGATATTGCTGAAAGAATGGTGGGAGACATAGATATATTAATTGCAGAGCATCAAATTAACAAAGCGTTTGACCTTGTAGTCGAGAATGGCTATAAACCAATTGCATCAACATTAGGCACAGATTTTTTTGATTCTAAACATTTGCCAAGGTTAACTACAACCAACAATATAAGCGCGTTGGAATTGCACTTAAAACTTTTTACGACGTATAAAAGTGAGCATCTTCAACCAAAGGATATTCTTGAACATAAATTTAGTGATGGCAGACTCTACCTGCCATGTAATCGGCATTTAATTTTGCACAATATTTTTAATCATCAAATCAATGATTACGGGACCTATTATAATTATTTAGATTTTAGATCAGCCTACGATACCATTGTCCTAATAAAACAGGACGAAACTAGTAATCTTAAAGCGTCAAAAAACAAGCATATTATTAAGCACTTTAAATTGCTTGGGATTTTTTTTAGTGATTTACATCAAACAATGAATATATCAATAAGCAATAAAAACCGTTTCTATTTGCTTAAATTAAAATACCGTTGGATAAATAACGTCTATGTAAAAAGTCTTAAGTTGCTAGCTACTTTTAGTATGTTTATGCACAGATTTTATATGTTTCTATTTAATTCTAAATATAGAACAGCAATATTAAAAGATCGAAAACGTGTTTTAGCATTAATAAAGAGCAAGCTCTTACTAAAATCGAAGCATAATTCGTTGGAATAAGTTCTGCCAAGTGTTTGTTTTATAAGCCATAAAGTTTAACTTTGATTTTTAACCAATTTTTTTTCTCATGAGAAAATTATTATTAGTTTTCACGCTAATCACTTTTACTTCATCAGTTTTTGCACAGCGTGGTGACAATGAATGGTTTGCAAGTGTTGGACTTAATGCTATTAACAGTATTGGATCTAAATCACCTATTAACAGTCCTGATGAATGGGCCTTTAAAATCCCTATTGCAGCGTCAATAGAACTAGTCTGGCCAAGTGGGCTTGCTATAGAGGAGTCCATTACACTCAATGGATTTTCTGAAAATGATGTTATTGACGGAGCTATACTTACTGAAGATTACACCTATCTTTCTTTTGATACGCATGTAAAATATTATTTTGGCCAACAATTATTTCCAGATTTTGACCAATTAGATTTTTATGGTTTGGCAGGTGTGGGAATTTTTTCAATTGAGGATACCAATATATCTGGCAACCTTGGTGGCGGAATTCTATATTGGGTAAACAGAAGAAAAACATTTGGAATTAAAGCACAGACTGTTGCCAAATTTGCCTTGGACCATAAGTTTAGTGGGTTTGACAACAACCACTTTCAGATACACCTCCAAGCTATATTCGCACTTTAAAAAACAAATAAATTGTATTAAAAAAGCCTCTTCTAGAGGCTTTTTTTAATTTAGAACATGTTGTTATTTTGACTTGAGCAGCTCATCAAAATATGCAATGGTATGTTGTAAACCTTCTCTTAAATGCACCTTAGGCTCCCAATTGTTCAGTTCCTTTTTCGCCAATGTAATGTCGGGTTGTCTTTGCAAAGGATCATCCTGAGGTAAAGGCAAATAGATGATTTTTGATTTTGAATTGGTGAGTTCTAAAACCTCTTTGGCCAATTCTAGCATAGTAAATTCAACTGGATTACCAATATTGACTGGACCAATGAATTCGTCGCGACTATTCATCATACGGCAAGTGCCTTCCACTAGATCATCTACATATTGAAAACTGCGAGTTTGCTTTCCGTCGCCAAAAATGGTGATATCATCTCCTTTTAATGCCTGAACAATAAAATTCGATACCACTCTGCCATCCTGAGGATGCATACGTGGTCCGTAAGTATTAAATATTCTTATAATTTTAATTTTTACGTTGTTTGAATTATGGTAATCCATAAACAAAGTCTCAGCGCAACGCTTACCTTCATCGTAACAAGATCGCAATCCTATTGGGTTGACATTGCCCCAATAACTCTCTGGTTGAGGATGCACCGTTGGGTCACCGTAAACTTCACTTGTTGATGCCTGTAATATTTTAGCTCCAACACGTTTGGCCAAGCCCAACATATTAATAGCACCCATTACAGACGTTTTAATGGTTTTAATAGGATTATACTGGTAATGTATTGGTGAAGCTGGGCATGCAAAATTATAAATTTCGTCTACCTCAACCATATATGGATTTGTAATATCATGCCTCACCAATTCAAAATAATGATGGTCCATTAAATGCTCAATATTTTGCTTAGAACCCGTAAAATAGTTATCTAAACAAATGACCTCGTTGCCTTCACTTAATAATCGTTCGCATAAATGGGAACCCACAAAACCTGCTCCTCCGGTTACTAATATTCTTTTCATTATATCTTGATTACGATGGTCTAAAAATACTATTTTATTTAAGAGTGATGGGTTGATAAACAAAAATGAATGATAACCTCTATTTAATAACCTCCAAAATTAAAATTCAGCATTTGTTTCAAATATTGATAGAGATGTGGGAATTGAGATTTAAATTCTCTTGGAGTTTCAATAAAATTTTCCAAAAGCACGGCAAAGAATTCGTACTGGTTGGTAAAGGCGTAAGCTCTAAAATATTTGGATTGTAGTAAATCTTGTCTAATTTCTTGATGATTTTGTAAATACGTGGTCAGCTCTTTAAAACCTTCAATAAATATAAGACTGCTTACATCTCCTCGGCTCATGGCGTTGAGATGTATGGCGTGACCAAATTCGTGAATACCTAAATTGAGATTATCATTGCCAATCTCATATCCTTGCAAAAAATCCTCCCACGAAAATACAACAGTTTTCAAATTTGGATTGGTTTCCCCTTTGTGATAAACTTTATTAGAGTACGAGTAAAATGCCATAGGATATACAACAATATGGTCTATAATTTTTATTTTATAATTACGAAAACCAAAAGTAAGCATCACTGCAGTTGCAGAAATCAGGACCTTCATTTCATCCGTTATCTGCAAGTTTTCCCTAGCTACAAAATTTTTAGATTTAATGAATGCCGCTAAACGATGTTTGAAAATTTCTTTCTCTTTATCATTTAATTTTTTGAAAAAACTGAATTTTGTTCTTAAAATGTTAAGCTGGTCATTAGATAACTTTTGACGAAAAAGTATCAGATTCAGAAAATAAGGTTTACCATTTCTGAGGGCATAGTTCTGCTCAAAATAACGGTAAAATCTGCTCATGACCACCCATGTCATACTTGCAAAAAAAATAAATAAAAGTATGAATTCGGTAGTTGGGCCAATACCGTATTTTTCGATTTGAAGCAAATATAACATTGACTAAATATAGGAAAGATAATTCATTAAAAATCTTTATTCTAAATCCGTAATAGGTATAGTATTTAATTTAATGTGTACTCTAATTGTGAAAAAACAGTACTTTAGAGTCATCAATTTGTTGCTATATCTATACCAATGTAAGAACACTGAAATTGGAATAATTGTGAAATCCATTCCTATTACTATTTAAAAATATGGGACTAACAAAACAGAAAATCGGACTTGTTCTTGGTCCATTATTATTTTTCGTTATACTAAAATTTGTACATCCAGATGGCTTAAGTGAAGAAGCGAATGCCATTTTGGCCTCGGCCGTTTGGGTAGCCATTTGGTGGATTACTGAAGCCTTACCTATTGCAGCCACAGCTTTGTTACCCATAATCTTATTTCCTCTAAGCGGCGGATTATCGTTACAAGACACTACTGCTTCTTACGGTCATAAGTATATTTTTCTCTTTATTGGCGGCTTTATTTTAGCAATTGCCATAGAAAAATGGAACTTGCACAAACGAATAGCGCTGAACATTATTAAAGTGATAGGTACTAACGTGGTACATATTATTTTAGGCTTTATGGTTGCCACTGCATTTTTATCAATGTGGATTTCCAATACGGCAACTGCAGTAATGATTCTTCCAGTTGGCATGGCTATTATTGCTCAATTAAAAGATATACCTGAAACTATTGAGAATGAAAATCTAATTTTCGGAAAGGCATTGATGCTAGCTATAGCTTACAGTGCATCCATTGGTGGCATTGCTACGCTTATTGGTACACCACCAAATTTGGTTTTGGCTGGAGTGGTCCAAGAAAGTTATGGTGTTGAAATTACATTTTACCAATGGTTCAGTTTTGGATTTCCAATCAGTGTTGTATTTCTGTTATTATGTTGGATTTATTTAACGCGCTTTGCTTTTAAATTTGAGCAGAAAAAATTTCCAGGTGGTAAGGCTGAAATCAACAGACAGCTCAATCTACTTGGTAAATTATCATTTGAGGAAAAAGTAGTGGGTAGTGTCTTTTTGTTTACTGCATTGGCGTGGATTTGTAGGTCGCTTTTAATTCAACCTTTTATTCCTGCTATTGATGATACTATTATTGCGATTACGAGCGGATTAATCTTGTTTATTTTGCCAACCGAGAATAAAAAACAAAGACTTTTAAATTGGGAGGACACCATTAGATTACCATGGGGAATTCTGCTTTTATTTGGTGGTGGCATGGCTTTGGCCTTAGGATTTGAATCCAGTGGACTGGCAGTTTGGTTAGGCCATAAAATGACATCGTTACAGACCGTACCACTTTTGGTTTTATTACTTGTATTGGTAGCATCAATAAATTTTTTGACGGAAATCACTTCCAACCTTGCGACCACAGCAATGCTATTACCTGTTTTGGTCTCTATGGCAACAGCCATTGACGTACATCCTTACTTTTTATTAGTTGGTGCTACCGTTGCAGCTTCATGTGCGTTTATGCTACCTGTTGCGACTCCACCTAATGCCGTTGTATTTGGATCTGGACTACTTAAAATGGAAGATATGGTCAAAAAAGGAATTTGGCTAAATGTTATTTCCATAATTCTATTAACCTTGGTAGTTTATTTCTTGCTGCCTTTACTCTGGGATTTGAAACCCTTAAAGTGAAATATATAGTTATTGGATAATAATTTATTAGATATTTCTGCTTGGAAATACTTCAAACAAAAAATGCTCAAGCGAGCTTAGCATTTTTTCCTATTGAAGTATTTTATTCGTGACCACGGAAGGATTAGATAGCCTAAAATAGCTGCATTCTGCAAATACAACTACCAGTCTTTCCAAGACTAATGTCTAAAAAAAAGACAAAACCCAAACAAGCTAGCTTGATGGGTTTTGTCTTTCTCATCCACAGCGCAATGTGAGTGATTGTGACCACGGTAGGATTCAAACCTACGACCGCTGGAGCCGAAATCCAGTGCTCTATTCAGCTGAGCTACGTGGCCTTTTTTTTGATGAGACCTATCGACTATGCTCAAGGTGACACCAAGTTCCAAACTTTTAAATTAGGCCAATTTAGCCTTTACAATATTAGAGATGGTCTTCCCATCGGCTTGACCAGCCAATTTCTTATTTACAATACCCATTACCTTACCCATATCCTTCATTCCTTCTGCACCAACTGCGGCTATTGTCTTCATGACTTCTACTGTGATTTCTTCTTCAGATAATTGTGCTGGTAAAAATTGGCTTATTACCTCTGCTTGTGCCAATTCTGGTTCAGCCAAATCCTGTCTGTTTTGTTCAGCAAAAATGACAGCACTATCTTTACGTTGTTTGACCAATTTGGATAAGATTTTAACCTCTTCCTCTTCTGTTAAACCATCGTTAGACGCTGACGCTGTTTGAGCTAATAAAATTTCAGACTTTACAGCTCGCAAAGCTGCTAAAGCCGTTTGATCCTTCTCTTTCATAGCTGCTTTCATCGCAGTCATTACCTCATCTTGTAAACTCATTATCTATTCAATTTTATTAGGATGCGAAGATACTAAAAATCTGAGGTTGATTTCAGATTTATATATTAGAAAATATTTCTACAAAAAGCCCAAAAAGCTGAGGTAGGCTTTTTGGGCTTGACAAGGTGTTACTCACAATGACTTAAATTTGCTATTAATCTACGTTATCGTGTAAAAACGAATTATTACTTCTTAATTGAATATCATCATTGTCATCTGTACCGACGGACATTCTTGAAGCATTAGTTTCTGAGGAATGTTGTGCATCCTCTAAATTTACACCTTGTCTTTTGTAAGCAGGCTCTTTTTCTATTTCGTCTATTTTTGCTGTATTGAATTTATAATTGAAATCTTTCATCTTACGTCTGCGCTCGTCTGCACGTGCTATCAACATCTCAGAGATTGGACTATTCATAGGATCAATTTCTTCTTGAAGTTGCGGCTCTTCTTCTTGAACAGGAAGCACTTTCTTTTCGAAAACAACTTCTTCTTTAACTTCGGTCTTTTCAGACTTTGTATTTATTGAAGATTCAAATGTTTCAAAATCATCCAAAGCATAGCGTTTTTCGCCTTCTTTGTTGACTTCCGTAACAGCAATAATTTCAACAGGCTCATTGACGTTTAAATCCTTCACGTCTTCATCTAAACTGAAAAAAAGTTTTTCTTCTTTTGATTCCTGTTCATCCTTAACTTCTGCTTTATTGGTCAATGGCAAATCAAATGTTAGCGTGATTTGCTCTTCCTCTTGTTCTGACTCTTCAATGACTTCGGCCTTATTTATAGGCGTAATAATAAATTCTTCGGTCTCCTCTTTCTTATCTAAAACCTCGTCATAAACCACATTCATATTTTTTAAAAAATCTGAAGTTTTGATTAAGTCCATGCCATTATTCTTGTTTTTTGGCTTTGGCTCCTCCTCAACATCTTCGATTAAAGTGTGACGCACAATGGGTGTCTCCTTTTTCTTTTCTAAAGTGATATCCGGTGTGATAATCGCTGGATCCTTTACTATTTTATCTTCAGCATCCTCCAGTGCATGAATAACCTTTTTAGTTTCGGTATTTGAAATTTCGTTTTGCTGATCGATATCAAAACCCGTCGCGATGATTGTGACAGAAATAGACTCTTCTAAACTTTCGTCTTCTCCTACACCCATAATAATGTTGGCACCGTGACCAGCTTCGTTTTGAATATGGTCATTGATTTCACCGATTTCATCAATGGTGATTTCCTGAGAACCTGAAACGATTAGCAACAGTACATTTTTGGCTCCAGTTATTTTATTATCATTTAATAATGGAGAATCCAAAGCTTTCATGATTGCTTCCTGAGCTCTGGTTTGACCAGATGCCGCAGCAGAACCCATGATTGCCGTACCACTATTGCTCAATACAGTTTTTGCATCACGTAAATCAATGTTTTGTGTATAATGATGCGTTATAACTTCTGCAATACCTCTTGAAGCTGTAGACAATACTTCATCAGCTTTTGAGAACCCGGCCTTAAATCCAAGATTACCGTAAACCTCACGTAGTTTGTTATTATTGATTACCACCAACGAATCTACATGCATACGTAATTTTTCAATCCCTTTCTGTGCTTGTTCGTTTCGCATTTTGCCTTCAAATTGAAACGGCATTGTTACGATACCAACGGTAAGAATATCCAATTCCTTGGCCATTTTCGCGATGATTGGCGCAGCACCTGTACCTGTACCACCACCCATACCAGCAGTGATAAATACCATTTTAGTATTGGTATCTAACATTCTGCGTATATCTTCTAAACTTTCTACAGCTGCTTCTTCACCAACATCTGGATTGGCACCTGCACCTAAACCTTCTGTTAAAGCAACACCAAGTTGAATTTTATTAGGAACACCACTATTTTGAAGTGCTTGTGCGTCCGTGTTACATATTACAAAATCGACACCTTTTATGCCTTGTTGAAACATGTGATTTATAGCGTTGCTACCGCCACCTCCTACGCCAATAACTTTAATGACGTTAGATTGATGCTTTGGCAAATCGAAGGATATATTTCCAAATTCATTGTTGTTGCTCATATTTTCTGATTTTGGGATTTTATGTTTTAATTAATTAATGTCTTGTTTTTATCATTCAGCGTTGTCCAAAAATTCTTTGACACGCTCAGTTAGCTTGTCCAAGAACGAACGACGCTCTTTTTTCGGTGGCCCAACAACCGTTTCATTTTCTGCTTGTACTGACTCTATACTTTCATTTTCGACTTCATTTTCCACTTCAAGCTCTTCTGCTTTTTTACGGTCATGACGCTTTAGTCCGTCCATGACTAAACCAACCGCTGTTGCAAATAATGGACTTGCTATATCATCATCACTATCACCTGCCAAATGCTCGTTTGGATAACCTATTCTAGTATCCATTCCTGTGATGTATTCCACCAATTGTTTTAAATGCTTTAATTGACTACCACCACCAGTTAATACAATGCCTGCAATCAATTTTTTCTTTTGCTCTTCGTGCCCGTAGTTTTTTATTTCGACATAAACTTGTTCAACTATTTCTACTACTCTAGCATGAATAATTTTTGATAGATTTTTTAACGTGATTTCCTTTGGCTCTCTTCCTCGCAGTCCTGGTATGGATACAATCTCATTGTCTTTATTTTCTCCAGGCCATGCAGAACCGAATTTTATTTTTAATAGTTCGGCTTGCTTTTCGATAATGGAACAACCTTCTTTGATGTCTTCCGTAATGACATTTCCACCAAAAGGAATCACAGCCGTATGCCTGATGATACCATCTTTAAAAACTGCCAAATCTGTTGTGCCTCCACCGATATCAATCAACGCGACACCTGCTTCTTTCTCTTCTCTGCTCAATACTGCATTTGCAGAAGCCAAAGGTTCAAGGGTAATACCTTCTAATTGTAATCCCGAACTTTTAACGCATCGCCCAATATTTCTTATGGATGAAACTTGCCCTACCACAACGTGAAAATTAGCCTCCAATCTTCCTCCATACATGCCAATTGGCTCTTTAATTTCAGCCTGACCATCGACCTTAAATTCCTGTGGTAAAACATGAATAATTTCTTCACCGGGAAGCATCACCAATTTATGCACTTGGTTAATTAAGCGATCAATATCTGCTTCATCTATAACCAATTCTGAATTGGCTCTTGTAATGTAATCGCTATGTTGCAAACTGCGTATGTGCTGGCCTGCAATACCTACGGTAACATCCTCTATTTTCTCGGATGCTGAAGCCTCTGCCTCTTGAACGGCTTGTTGTATAGACTGAATGGTCTGGGTGATATTGTTGACCACACCACGATGCACACCCATACTTTTGGATTTTCCTATACCCAAAATCTCGACTTTACCATATTCATTTTTGCGACCGATCATGGCCACAATTTTTGTAGTTCCTATATCTAAACCTACCGCTATGTTATGCTGTTCCATACTTCACTTTTTGGTGCATATAACTTGTTTATCAAATTTTAGATTCACCTTTTTGTAAGTATCTAAAATTTTGTCTTTCAATCCTTTTTGATAAAAGGCCTTGAAATTATTTATCTTTTTTTCGAGCTGATTTAATGTTCCTAAATGAACTATAAAATCGTTCTGCCTGATTCTAAAATCAATGGTGTTATCGTCGTTTTGACGAATTTCAATGACATGTTTTTTTAAGAATTCGTCCTCATCCACCGCTTTTGCAAATTGGTATACTATATCGAGGTTGCTTTTCTTAACATTACCAGTAACGAGTGGTACTCTTGCAGAATAATTAGGTGACAAAGGCATCACTGAACCTTCATCATCTACATAATATGATGCATTTGCATGGACTCGTGCAATAGGTCTTTTTTGTTCAATTTCAGCGGAAAGCTCTGCGTTTACTGACATAAACACTTCTGCTTTCTTAATCATTGGATGAGATTTTAGGGCAATCTCCAATTCGTTCAAATCTATAATTTCTTTAGGCTGTTCCGCAACTGTCCTTTGATTTTGTATTAACAATTTACTAACAGTGGTTTCTGTGATAAACAAGTTATTTTCGCCCATAAAATTAATTTGAGGATTTTGGACTTTTCTAGTTCTATTTCTGTCGGCTGAAAACGCATAAAGAAACCCCACTAAAAGGACTAAACCAGTGATTTTTATATAGTTATAATTAATTTTCAACTTTAAAGGCTTGTTTAATATGTTTTACTTCCTCACCAATATCTCCAGCTCCAATAGTTAAAATTATTTGAGCATCGGAATTTTTTATTTCATTAATCAATTCTGATTTTTTTATCAACTTTTTATTTAAATTCTGAATTTTATTTAATAATTTTTTTGAAGTTATACCAGTAATCGGAAGTTCCCTAGCTGGGTAAATATCCAGCAATAAAATCTCATCAAATTTTGAGAGACTTTGCGCAAATTCAGTCATAAAATCTCGAGTTCTGCTGAATAAATGGGGTTGAAAGACAGCCAAAACTTTCTTGCCAGGATACATTTCCCTTACGGCCTGGTGCACTGCATTAATCTCTTCGGGATGATGTGCATAGTCATCAATAAATACCAAATCATCTGTTTTAATCTGGTAGGAAAAACGTCGTTTTACACCTTTGTAAGATGCTAATGCCTCAGCGAGCTGTTTAATAGGGCAACCATATTCTACAGCCATCGCTAAGGCTATTATTGCATTAGACAAATTATGTCTTCCAGGTAGGTTAAATTCTAAACTTTTACAGGTTTCGTCAGGTGTTATAAAATCAAACACATAACTCCCGTTTTCTATTTTAATGTTTTTCGCACTGTAATCTGAATCGTCCTCAATACCATAAGTGATTCCACTTAGCGGCAATCCGTTCTTCACAAAAAGTTTACCGTTGGGCTTGATACATTTCACAAAATCCTGAAACGATTTTATCAGTTCTGAAGCATCTCCATAAATATCCAAATGATCTGCATCCATTGAGGTGATGCATGCCAAATCTGGTGAAAGCGTTAAAAACGACCGATCAAATTCATCGGCTTCAACTACGCTCACTTCAGTGCCATTGAGAATAAGATTGGAATTATAGTTCTCACTGATGCCTCCTAAAAACGCAGTAACCGGTACATTGCATTCCTTCAATAAATGTCCTAAAATACTAGTTGTGGTCGTTTTACCATGCGTACCTGCAACAGCCAAGCATATAGTCTGCTTGGTAATTTCTCCTAAAACTTCTGAGCGTTTTAAAATATTAAAACCGTTATGCTTAAAATAATTTAATTCTGAATGATTTTTTGGAATCGCAGGTGTATAAACAATGGTTGTTTGTTCAGAATTCAAAAAAGACTTTGGAACATACTCGATGGCATCTTTAAAATGAATATCAACACCCAATTTATCAAGAACATTTGTAATATCTGAAGGAGTTTTGTCATATCCAGCAACCTGCTTTCCGTTTGCCACAAAATAGCGTGCAAGGGCACTCATACCGATGCCTCCAATACCTATAAAATAGATGTTATTTACACTCTTTAGTTTCATTCTATTTTCAACAGTTTTATGACCTCATCTACGATCTCATTGGTTGCGTTTACCAATGCCAACTCTTTAATGTTTTTACTTAGTTTTTTGCGTTTGTCTTGATTATTTATCAATTCTGAAAATTCCTGTTCAAAATCTGTTTCTAAATCTGTTTCTCTAATTAAAACCGCAGCTCTTTTATCAGATACTGCTTTTGCATTTTTGGTCTGGTGGTCTTCTGCCACATTTGGCGACGGAATAAAAATGACCGGCTTACCCACAATACATAATTCCGAAACCGAAATAGCTCCAGCTCTTGAAATAATTACATCTGCAGCAGCATAGGCCATATCCATATTATTTAAAAATGCATGAACCTGCACATGTTTAACATCATTATATTGTTTGTATTGTTGACAATACAATTTGCCACATTGCCATATGACTTGAACATTCAGACTTTCAAATAAATCAATATGTTGCTCAATTAATTCGTTAATACGTCTGGCACCCAAACTTCCTCCCAATACCAAAAGCGTATGTTTTTTATGGATTAAATTAAATGCATTTTTACCTTCAATTTCCTGACCGCTAACCTGCAATAATTCTTTTCTAATTGGATTTCCTGTTAGTTTTATTTTTTCTTTTGGAAAGAATTTTTCCAAACCCTCATAGGCAACACATATGGTATTCACCTTCTTGCCCAATAGTTTATTGGTTATGCCCGGATACGAGTTCTGTTCTTGTATTAAACTTGGAACACCTCGAGTAACAGCAGCCTGTAGTAATGGACCACTTGCAAAGCCACCAGTTCCTATAGCCACATTTGGTTTAAACGATTTCACAATTTTGCGGGAACGCATTAAGCTTGTCATTAATTTAAATGGGAACGCCAAGTTTCTCAACGTCAATTTTCTCTGTATTCCCGAAATCCACAATCCTTCTATTTTATAACCTGCTTGCGGCACTTTATCCATTTCCATGCGATCTGCCGCTCCAACAAATAAAAATTCTGCATTAGGGTAACGTGTTTTTAATTCGTTAGCAATAGCGATTGCAGGATAGATATGGCCGCCCGTACCGCCTCCCGAAAGTATGAATTTGTATGTTTTTTCTTTATTCAATGTTAAATCGTTTCGCTTAAAATATCCAACGGATTATCACCCTCAAATGCTTCTTTTCTTTTTATTTCTTCTCGTTTTGCACTGACGCTTAGTATGATACCAATGGCTAGGCAGGTCATCCAAATAGAAGTTCCTCCGCTACTTATCAATGGTAAAGTTTGTCCTGTTACTGGAAACAATTCCACAGCAACCGCCATATTTATCAAGGCCTGAAACACGATTGGTAAACCAACTCCCAACACCAATAATTTTCCAAAGATGGTATCTGATTTTTGCGACACAATCACTATTCTGAATAATAACCACGAGTACATTATGAGCAAAAATAGTCCACCTAACAAGCCGTATTCCTCGATAATTATTGCGAAAATAAAATCCGACGACGACTGTGGTAAAAAGTTCTTCTGAACACTTTTACCGGGACCAACACCTTTAATTCCGCCAGATGCTATGGCAATTTTTGCTTTTTCTATTTGGTAGTCCGCTTCAGTATCTGCTCCGTTTGAAAAATTTTCAATCCTGCTCATCCAAGTGTCCACACGATTGGGCATAGCGTCAGGAAATGCTTTAGCCACCAAAATAAAAAACGTCAATGCTGCTAAACCTGTTCCAATAATTATAACAAGATATTTTAATGGATATCCACCAATAAACGACAGCATCATTACCATTGTGAAGACAATTGCCGTTGTCGAAAAATTAGCTGGTAAAATCAAAATTAAAACTAGAAATACTGGCACCCACAATGGCAAGACAGTTTCTTTGAAAGTAACTTCTTTCTCTTTTATTTTTGAAAGGTATCGCGCTACATAAACCATTAAAACCACAGCAGCCAAAGTCGAAGTTTGAAACGAAACACCTACAACAGGAATCTGAATCCAACGACTCGCATTAGCACCATCGATTGTTGTGCCCTGAAGCATTGTTATGAGCAAAAGCACCAAAACTAGAGGGATCATTATCATGGACAAACCCCGAAAATATTTATAAGGAACTTTGTGAATACCATAGATTATTGCAAAACCAAGTGCCAAGTGCATAAAATGTTTCACAAAAAAGGAGAACGTACTTCCTCCATTGATATTAACTAAATTACTAGCAGCACTATATACAGGCAAAAATGAAAATATAGCCAATAGTGTGGCTATGGCCCAAATGGCTTTGTCTCCTTTAATATGTGAAAAAATATTTTGCATTTTCTATTTTTCCATTCTTGCGAAAGCAAGAACCTATTTAAATCTTTGTGCAGAGTGGATTCCTGCTTTCGCAGGAAAACAGCATCCTATAAATTCCTTACCGCATTTTTAAATTGTCGTCCTCTATCCTCATAATTTTCAAACAGATCGAAACTTGCACAGGCTGGCGATAACAAAACGTTGTCTCCAGCTTCGGCAACTTTATAAGCGATTTTAACCGCCTCACTCATATATTGTGTTTCTATGATGACATCTACCATGTTTCCGAAAGATTCCATGAGTTTCTTGTTGTCTACACCCAAACAGATAATTGCCTTGACTTTTTCGTTCACAAACTGGTACAATTCTTTGTAATCGTTTCCTTTATCTTCTCCACCAACAATCCAAACCGTTGGCGCATCCATACTTTCCAAAGCAAAATATGTGGCATTCACATTCGTTGCCTTAGAATCGTTGATATACTGTACTTTGTTGATTTTAAGTACGTGCTCCAAACGATGCTCTACCCCTTGAAAATTTTCTAAACTTTCGCGTATGGTCTGTTTTCTGATTTTAAGTAAATGCGCAACAGTCGATGCTGCCATAGCATTCTTAATGTTGTGTTTTCCTTCTAATGTGATATTTTCTGTTGGCATAATTATATGGTTATTATCTATTGTTATTATTATTTTATTATTGTCGTAATAGGCTCCTCCCTCAATTTTTCTTGTTAATGAAAAAGGAATTTTTTTAGATTGAATTTGATGGGTTTTAAGCCATGCTGAAATCACTTCGTCGTCTGCATCATAGATGAAATAATCATCTTCCGTCTGATTTTCTGTTATCCTGAATTTTGAAGCGATATAATTTTCAAACTTATAATCGTATCGGTCCAAATGGTCTGGTGTGATATTGGTCAGTACTGCAATTTTTGGTTTAAAGTCAATGATGTCATCCAATTGAAAACTACTGATCTCCAATACGTAAGTCTCATGATTCTTTTGTAAAATTTGCTTTGCGAAACTGTCACCAATATTTCCCGCCAACCCAACATCTAATTCTTGTTTCAGAAGATGATGCGTCAACGTCGCTGTTGTGGTTTTACCATTACTACCTGTAATTGCTACCAAAGTTGCGTCGGTAAATTTTGATGCAAATTCAATTTCCGAAACCACTTTTATCCCAGCTTCTCGGATTTGTTTTACCAAAGCCACTTTATCTGGAATTCCAGGACTTTTCATGACAATGTCAGCCTTAAGAATTATTGATTCTGTATGCTGTTCATCTTCAAATTCAATCTCATTATTTAAAAGAACGTCTTTGTATTTATCCTTAATTTTTCCCTTATCCGAGACAAAGACCTCGTAGCCTTTTGCTTTTCCCAAGAGTGCTGTTCCAACTCCGCTTTCGCCACCTCCTAATATGACCAGCCTTCCTTTCTTCATTTTTTTCATTCCTGCGAAAGCAGGAATCTATTTCTTTATTAATTTCTCTTTGGATTCCTACCTTCGCAGGAATCACAAACACTATCTAATTTTTAATGTCACTATAGATATAATCGCCAGCAAAATCCCTATGATCCAAAAGCGTGTAACGATTTTACTTTCGTGGTAGCCTGACTTTTGATAATGGTGGTGCAATGGCGACATTTTAAAAATGCGCCTTCCCTCACCAAACTTCTTCCTCGTGTATTTGAAATAACTCACCTGCATTACCACAGAAAGGTTCTCCGCCAGAAAGATGCCACACAGCACTGGAATCAACCATTCTTTTCTTACCGCAATGGCAATCACTGCGATAATACCACCTATAGTTAAACTTCCTGTATCTCCCATAAAAACTTGAGCTGGATAGGTGTTGTACCATAAAAAACCAATAAGCGCACCAACAAAAGCGGTGATGTAAATTGTGATTTCCTCCACTCTTGGGATATACATAATATCCAAGTATTTTGAAAAGATGATGTTACCTGAGACCCATGCAAAAATTCCTAAAGTCAGAACAATTATAGCTGAACTTCCTGCGGCAAGCCCATCAATGCCGTCTGTAAGATTTGCCCCATTTGATACTGCCGTTATTATAAAAATGCTTACCAAAATAAAAATGATCCATGCATATTTTTCTAACTCTGGACTGATCCAAGTGATTAAGTCTGAATAGTCAAACTCATTATTCTTTACAAATGGAATAGTTGTTTTGGTTGATTTCTCTTCAACATCAAATAGTTTTGCAGGCGGCAAATCCGGATTTTCAGCTAATAAAGTACGCTGCTCTTGGATTGGTAATTCTTCTTTAATTGTCACATCATTATGAAAGAATAATGTTACTCCGACTATGATACCAAGACCTATTTGACCCAATACTTTAAACTTTCCTTTTAACCCTTCCTTATCGTTCTTAAATTTTTTGATGTAATCGTCAATAAAACCGATGGCTCCCATCCACAGTGTGGTCACGATTAAAAGAATGACATATACATTTTCAAGCTTAGCCAACAATACTACTGGAATTAAGGTTGCTAAAATGATAATAATACCACCCATAGTTGGTGTCCCAGCTTTTTCAACTTGACCTTCTAATCCTAAATCCCTGATAGTCTCACCTACTTGCTTGGCCTGTAAATACCTAATGATTCGCTTACCGAAAATGGTAGAAATCAACAAAGACAGAATCATAGCAACAGCAGCTCTGAACGTCAAAAATCCGAATAGCGAAGCGCCAGGAAATTGAAACTGTTTTTCTAGATATTCAAATAGGTAATAGAGCATTATTTATATTTAAGATTCTTGATTTATGATTTACGATTTTTGGCTCGCATTGTTTTTATTGATGCTACGACTATTGCCAGTAGCTCATTCCGTTCCTTATGCAAACGCTTTATTTCTTGGGGTTCTTTATCACTTACCTGAAGTAACAGCTCCAAGAAATACATGCTTTCATCGGTCTCCTCCTCAACAATTTTTAGCTTATTGATAAAATCAGCATCAGATTTTGCACGACATGCAGCTCTATAGTTTGCTCCAACCGAACTTGAACATCTTATCAATTGATTGCAAAAGGCATTGTATTCTCTCGACAAAGGAAATTTTGCACATAAGCACCAGCAATCTGCTGCATATTTCTGAGTTCTATTTTTTAATTGTTGTTTCAATTTTAATTCGTAATTCTAAAATCGTGATTCTAGATTCTTTCTATTTCTTTAATTGTTTTAAAAACTCCTGAACAATTTTGTAATCATCAAAATCAAAGCGTTCTCCTTTTATTTCCTGATAGGTTTCATGACCTTTTCCAGCGATTAAAATGATGTCGCTAGCCTTTGCCATTTGACATGCCGTTTTTATCGCCTGTTTCCTATCGGTTATTGATAATGTTTTTTTAAAATTTTGTGGCTCTACCCCTTTTTCCATGTCTTCAATGATAGTTTCTGGGGTTTCACTTCGTGGATTGTCACTTGTAAATATGGCCTTTGTACTTAAAGCCGAAGCGATATGCGCCATCTTTGGACGTTTGGTTTTATCTCTATCTCCACCGCAGCCAACAACTGTAATCAATTCTTCGTTTTTTGTTCGAATGCTATTGATGGTTTCCAACACATTCTTAAGTGCATCTGGTGTGTGGGCATAATCTACAATTGCAGTAATTTTCTCATCAGAAATTAAATATTGAAAGCGTCCACTAACGTTTTCAAGCTCACTAATAAGTCTTAAAGTTTCATCTTTTTCTAAGCCCAGCAATTCAGCTGTTCCATAAATAGCAAGAATGTTGTATGCGTTGAAACTTCCTATTAATCGTGTCCATAATTCACTTTCATTTACCTTTAAAAGCAAACCGCTGAATTCATTTTCTAGAATTTGAGCACGATAATCGGCGTAGTTTTTTAATGCATAGGTATATTTTTTTGCCTGTGTGTTCTGAAGCATTACCAAACCGTTTTTGTCATCTATATTTGATAATGCAAAAGCATGCTGAGGCAGATTGTCAAAAAATGATTTCTTGACATCCCGATATTCGGCAAAGGTTTCATGATAGTCCAAATGGTCATGGGACAGGTTTGTAAAAATTCCACCTTTAAAATCGAGACCTTCTGTTCTGCTTTGGTGAATTCCATGTGAACTCACCTCCATAAAGCAGTATTCCACACCCTCTTCATTCATTAATTTTAGATACTTATTCAAAGTCAATGAATCTGGAGTGGTATGGGTGGCCTTAAATTCTTTATTATCTACCATAATTTTCACGGTAGACAACAATCCGACTTTATAGCCTGCTTTTTTAAACAATTGATATAGCAAACTAGAAACCGTTGTTTTACCGTTTGTACCTGTAACTCCAACCAACTTTAAGTTTTGTGATGGATACTCAAAAAAGTTGGCTGCCATGTGTGCCAATGCTTGACTAGAATTTGTCACTTTCACATACGTAACACCATCCTTAAGTTGCTTTGGGAGTTTTTCGCAGATTACAGCAATAGCTCCGTTTTCAATCGTTTGTTCTATGAATTTGTGCCCATCGTTTATTGTACCGGAAATAGCCACAAAGACATCATTAGATTCGATTTTACGTGAATCAAATTCAACTTTATTCACCTCAATACTCGTACTGCCGACGACTGCATTGATAGTAACCTTGTACAATATGTCTTTTAAAACCATCATGACGCGTCTAAAACTATGGTTTGGTTTGGCTGTAATTTTTGCAGCTTGTTAATAGACTGTTTTTTTATAATCCCACTACCGTTGAGCTTCACTTTTACATCGATCTGCAAGTTCTCTAGCAATGCGATTGCATCCATTGCAGGCATACCGATGACACTTGGCATAAGTGTTTTGTACTTGCGTGACATGGTGTAGAAATTCTCGAATTCCTTATTGACCACATTGTTGTTAAAATTCAAACTATCCACCTCATCTATAATTGGTGTGTCTGTATAAATTTTTTGTGCGATTCTTTTAAAAACCGGACCAGAAACGTCCGCTCCATAATAGCCAACTTTTGTACTTGGCTTGTGAATTACTACAATACAAGAGTATTTTGGTTGATCTGCAGGAAAATAGCCTGCAAAAGACGAAATGTATTTTCTGTCTTTATTCCATTCTTCTGCATTTGCATAATCGGTTCTTGCCGTTCCTGTTTTGCCAGCCATTGAAAACACTTCGGAATACATGCGCTCACCTGTACCTCTAATAATGATGTTTTTGAGCATATCTCGCATTTCTGCCAAAACCTTGTCACTGCATATTTTTTCGACTAACACCTCTTTGTTAAACACTTCTATGTCTTTATCAAAAGATTTTACGGCTTTGATAAACCTTGGTTTGATTAGTTCTCCTTTATTGGCGATAGCATTATAGAATGCCAAAGTCTGTAAAGGAGTCATAGTCAAGTTGTAACCATAAGCCATAGATGGCAATGCGTTTCTACTCCAATTGGATGCTCCAGGCTCTGGAATATCCGGAATCCCCTCACCAACTATGGAAACTCCAAGTGGCTTATTTAGTTTCCATTGTTTTAGTCGTTTTAGAAATTTTTCAGGGTTATCAGAATAGTGATCATCCACTATGGTGGCTAATCCAATATTAGACGAAACTTCCAACGTTCTTGCTGCAGAAATTTTACCATATCCACCACGATGCGAATCGCTAATGGTACGTCCGTAGAAATATTTAGTCCCTTTTTTCGTATCAATTATAGTAGACGTATCAATCACTTTATCTTCTAGCGCAGCCATCATTGCCATAACCTTAAAGGTGGAACCAGGCTCATGGCTTTCGCCTACGGCATAATTCAATCTTTCGTAATATTTTCCTGCCTTATTTCTACCAAGATTAGATATAGCTTTAATTTCGCCCGTTTTTACATCCATTACCACTACACAACCGTGTTCTGCTTCGTATTCCTCTAATTGTCCCAAAAGCGAATGATGGGCTATATCCTGAATATTAACATCAATTGTGGTGTATACGTCGTAACCATCTTGTGGCTCAATTTGATTATAATCTGCAATTGGTTTCCATTGTCCGTTTCCTATTTTTTGCTTTAGACGTTTTCCTTTTTGTCCTCTTAGGTAATCTTCGCCAAAGGCCCCGTCAATACCAGCTCGAGTTACGTTACCATCTTCATCAAAACGCTCATAACCGATGGATCTTGAGGCTATACCTCCCATAGGGTGTTCTCTTCTTGTATTTTGCTCCACAATAAGCCCTCCTTTGATAGCGCCTAAATTGAGTAAAGGGAAATTTCTCAACCTCACATAATCAGAGTAACTGATATTTCTTGCTAACAAAAAATACCTGTTTTTGTTTTTTCTTGCTTTACGAATAACATTTACATAATATGATTTAGGCTTACCTCTGTATTTGCCAAGAGAATCTGCCAAAGCATTAATATGGGCTTCAAAAACCTTGTTTTTTGGTTGAATGGCATCAATCCTTATATCATATTTGGGAATTGAGGTTGCCAACAAACTACCATCAGCAGAATACACATTACCGCGATTTGGCTCAATTTCGAAATCTTTTACAGTTCTTTTTTCGGCTAGGTCACGGTACTTGTCTCCCTGTACAAATTGAATTGTACATAACTTAAACACCACAGCCATAGCAAACACAAACATGCAGCCTGCCACGAAGTACAATCTGTTTAATATGTTGGTCTCTGTTGTTGCCAAAGCTTAATTCTGTATTGATGATTTAACTTTAATTTTAGTGGGTGGAATTTCTGAAATCTGAACACCCTTATCCGCCATTTTTTTTATGATGGATGACTCCATTTTTAATCGCATTAGTTTTGATCTTCCATCTACAAAGGCAGAACGCATTTCTTTGACTTCATTTGTAAGTCTTGCAATCTCGTGTACTTTTTTGTCTGCGCTATGCGAACTTGCAATCATGATAATTGCTAAGACCGAAACAAAAATGATGATGCGCCAATTTTTAAACGAATCATCACTGATTAGAAATTTACCACGCAATATGCTGTAAATACTCTTTTTCATAATTTCTCAGCTACCCTCAACTTTGCACTTCTCGCTCTGTTGTTTTGTTTTACTTCATTATGGGATGGCACAATTAATTTTCCTACTTTTCTCAATGGCACTTCAAAATTTCCAAAAACATCACGTTCGGGCTCTCCCTCAAACAATCCGTTTCTGATAAATCTTTTCACCAATCTGTCTTCCAAAGAATGGTAAGAAATGAAACTTAACCTGCCCCCTTTTTTCAAAATTTCTGGCGTTTGCAGCAACAGCTCTTTTAAGGCTTCAATTTCTTGATTAACCTCTATTCTGATGGCTTGATAAATTTGCGCCAGCACTTTATTTTCCTTTTTATGATTTAAAAACTGCTTAAGTACTGTTTTTAATTGTTCGCTTGTCTTTATTTCAGTTTTATTTCTTTCAGAAACTATAACTCTTGCCATGGCAGGTGCTTGGCGTAATTCTCCATACTGCATTAACACATCTCTCAATTGCTCTTCAGAATATTTATTAATTACCTCAAAAGCCGAAAGCTTACTGTCTTGATTCATTCTCATGTCCAGGTCAGCTTCGAAACGTGTTGAAAATCCGCGCTCTGCTACATCAAATTGATGGGATGAAACTCCAAAATCTGCCAAAACACCATCTACCTCCTTCACTCCATAAAACCTCAAGAACCGTTTGATGAATCTAAAATTCTCATTAATCAACACAAACCGGTCGTCTTCAATTTTATTTTTTAGCGCATCCTTATCTTGATCAAATGCATAGAGTTTACCATTGGGACCAAGCCTAGAAAGTATTTCCCTACTGTGTCCACCACCTCCAAACGTGACATCCACATAGACGCCTGTTGGATCTATATTGAGACCGTCGACGGTTTCCTTGAGTAGTACTGCATTATGATATTCCATTGTCGTCATCATCTTGTCCCATTACTTCTTCTGCCAAATCCGCAAAATCAGAAGCTGCATCATCTATAGCTCGTTCGTATTTATCCTTATCCCAAATTTCTAAAATATTAACTGCCGAAGCCAAAACCACTTGTTTCGAAATTCCTGAAAAAGCAATTAAATCTTTTGGAATCAACAATCTACCTGCATTATCAACCTCGACAATTTTTACTCCAGCCGTGAATCTTCTTATAAAATCGTTGTTCTTTTTCTTAAATCGATTGAGCTTATTCACTTTTTGCATCATGGCATTCCACTCTGCCATTGGGTATAATTCCAGACATGGCTGAAACACGGCTCGTTTTAAAACAAAACCGTCTTGCAATGCTACCGACAACTGTTTTTTGAGACCAGCAGGTATCATTAACCTTCCTTTGGCATCAGCTTTACACTCGTATGTACCTATAAATGAATTCAAAAGATTTCGCTTACCACTTTAACGATTATGATTCAAATATATTGAAAAAAACACCACTTTTTACCACATTCTCCCACTTTTGTTGATAAGTTTTGACCCGAATATCTATTTTGGACCATTTCAAATTTCCTGATGCTAGCGATAGTAATCAATCGAGCTAAAAATTTTATTTTAAAATGATGTGTAAAGCTTGTTAAAAACATTTTCGCAATTTTAAATGTTGATAAATGGTCGTTTAATTTATATTCTAAAGGATTTAGTTATATTTGTTTTTAACACTCAAGCACTAATCCGTACATGGCACACCTTTTAAAGAAAGAAAAGGATTTTAGATATATTGAAGTAGGTGAAGGCACACCAATTATTGTACTGCATGGATTAATGGGCGGCCTCAGTAATTTTGATGCAGTCACTAACCATTTTAGCTCTAACGGCTACAAGGTTATTATTCCAGAACTCCCAATTTACACTATGTCACTGCTTAAAACTAACGTTAAGAGTTTTGCCAATTATTTAAAAAAATTCATAGAGTTTAAAGATCTTGATGAAGTTATTCTATTAGGCAATTCATTAGGTGGGCATATTGGTCTTTATCACACAAAATTATATCCAGAAAAAGTAAAAGCATTAATCATTACAGGCAGCTCAGGACTTTACGAAAGCGCCATGGGAGGAGGTTACACTAAGCGCAGTGATTATGAGGTTATCAAGAAAAAAGCACAAGATGTATTTTATGATCCAGACGTGGCAACTAAAGAAATTGTGGATGAAGTTTACGAAACAGTAAATGACAGGAATAAACTGGTAAAAACATTAGCTATTGCTAAAAGTGCAATTAGACACAATATGGCTAAAGACCTGCCAAATATGAAAACACCAGTTTGTATTATTTGGGGTAAAAATGATAATGTGACTCCACCAGAAGTTGCCGAGGAGTTTCACGAACTATTACCAGATTCTGAACTTTTTTGGATTGATAAATGTGGCCATGCTGCTATGATGGAACATCCTGAAGAATTTAATACAATTTTGAATGGTTGGCTTGATAAACGTGGAATGTAAAGGCTACAAATATTGAATTTATAAGCTTCTAATAAGCACCTCATTGATAAAAATTATCTCTTAAAGAGACGGAGTCGCGCAAAATATTTTCATTAATTCTTTGATGAAGCACCGCGTCAATTCGAATAAAGTTTAATTTAAAAAAGATTCTTTCTTTCGTACGAAGTAACATGAAAATAAAATCAGCCGAATTTGTAGTCAGTAATTCTGAAGTGGCAAAATGCCCCAAAAACGACTTACCCGAATATGCCTTTATCGGCAGAAGTAATGTTGGCAAATCGTCTTTAATAAACATGCTAACAGATAGAAAAAGTTTAGCAAAAACTTCAGGACGACCTGGAAAAACTCAACTTATTAATCATTTTATAATCAACGACAATTGGTATTTAGTAGATTTACCAGGTTATGGTTATGCTCGTGTTTCAAAAACATCAAAAAAGAAGTTTCAGAAATTTATTACTAATTATTTTGAAAAGCGACAACAGCTTATCTCAGCTTTTGTGCTGGTCGATATCCGACACAAACCTCAACCTATTGATTTGGAATTTATGCAATATTTGGGCGAAAACAGCATCCCATTTGGCATTATCTTCACCAAAGCCGACAAGCTTAAACCTATTGCTATTGAGCGCCATGTTAAAGATTATTGTGATAAGCTATTGAAATGGTGGGAAGAATTACCTCCTTATTTTGTGACATCGTCTTCTAAAGGCATTGGACAAGATGAAGTTCTGGACTTTATAGAAGCTACGAATAATGAGATTGAGGAATTGAAAAACCGCAAATGATTTCAAAATGTTTAAAATCAAATTATTGATCAGTTTAATGATTTTTCTATTTTTATCATTATTTGTTTTTTCTCAACAACGCATATATTTTGATGAAAAAGGCGATACTATTAGTGAGAGATATGCCCAAAACAAATTGAGAGATAAGGAATTAGGCCTGGTAAGATGGGATTCCTTAGGTGATAATAAAAAACGCTATATTTTTTTAAAGAAAAGTCTATATCAAAGAGGAAGTTTTTACTATAAATCTATAAAAGAAGAACTTGAAAAAATCACGTCGCAGAAAATTCCCGATACCAATTCAATAATTCTAGAATACTATTATAAAGGTGATTTATGTTCCTCAAGCAGGGATGATAAATGGACTGCTTTTGAAATAAATGATAGAAAAGAATTTTTAAATCCTATTAAATTACAACTCGAACAACAGGGAATCACTTTCATCTGCTTGTTCGAAAATGGAATGAAGTTAAGAAATCGACGCCATAGAATAGATGAATATTTCTATATGGATCGTAATAATTATTTCAGAGATAAATTATTTAGAACTCAAACATTATGTGGTTCTTTTGCCGCTATTAAACCTAATGGCGAAACATTGATAAGAAATGGCGAATATAGAGCAGATTACATGGCCATACATCTAGATCCTGAAAAATGGACATTATTTTTTAAAGAAGACGAATAATTATCCTTTCACATCCAAAGCATCACGCAAACTGTTACCAACCAACATAAATGCCATTACCAAAAGCATAATACAAATTCCCGGTATTAAAGCCAAATAAGGTTTGCCCAGAATAATATAATTATAATGGTCTTTTATCATTGCTCCCCAACTTGCCATTGGCGGTTGTGCTCCAATACCCAAGAAACTCAATCCGCTTTCTATTAGAATTGCGGCTGCAAAATTCGCTGCTGAAATAACGATTAATGGCCCAAAAATATTAGGCAATATATGCTTAGTAATAATTCTGTAATCACTATAACCCAAAGCTCTAGCCGCAGTAACATACTGCATTTCTTTTGCGCTAATTATTTGTCCGCGTACAACACGAGCTACCTCCACCCACATCGTTAAACCTACAGCGATAAAAACCTGCCAAAATCCTTTCCCCAAAGCCAATGTAATGGCTATAACCAATAAAAGAGTTGGTATTGACCATGTAACGTTAATGATCCACATGATAATAACATCAACTTTTCCGCCGTAATAACCTGCCAAACTACCCATTAAAAGCCCAACAATTAATGAGATAAAAACAGCAACAAACCCTATAAAGAATGAAATACGAGAGCCAATCAAAATTCGGCTTAAATAATCCCTTCCATATTTGTCTGTGCCAAAAAGGAAGGTTCTATTTTCAATATGATCTTTATAATTATTATTTTCAAAACGATCGAGGTCTATCTGCTTCTCTAATCCCTGCAAACCGTCTGAGGCATACTCGGTGTAAGTTAGAGTATTACCTGTGACTTTATAAGACGTAATTGGTATTTCGGTATCCGTATTTTGTGAGCCAAAGAACAGTTTAGAAACTAACGATTGGTCTACCGCAATATTGGAAGGAATAGTGAGCATCTGCACTTCGAAACCAGGTGGCTTAGAATGAATTGACAAATGCATTTGATTGGCATTCTTAGAGGCATCTGGTGCAAAAACATATGCAAATATTGAAATAACACCAATTAGAGCAATCAATCCCAAACTAAAAACGCCCCAAAAGTTTTTTTTGAACTTTTGAAGCGCTAATCTTGTTAATGAATTATTTTGGTTTGCCATTCTGCCTTAATATTTCAAAATCTAACTATCCAATAACCTTTCATAGCTTAAGACTGGACAACAAAGCATAATATAATTAATCTTTGACAGAAGTAGCCACTTTATTTTTTATGGCATATGTCATCTTTAAATCGTTTAATACATTTAGAGCCTCTTCCACATAAACGTCTTTTGCCAAAGCCAGATGCCAACGCTCACGCTTTTCTTTTAAGACAGAGTCTTTTTGCATTAAATTTTTCTCATATGGTAATGATGAAAATGTAAGGTCTGTTTTGTATTCAGATAACTGATCAAAACGTTTTGCTTCCTCTTCGTTTAGTTCCATTTCTCTTTTATAATCATCATAATTTAAAGAGTAAATTTCACGGTCTCTAATCTTTTTCACCCATCTAGCATTAGCTTCAATAAGCTTTAATTGCTCGTTTGCTGCCATACGTGCTTGACTTTTACTAATGGTAGTATCATAATCAAAATAATTTCCCCACAGTTCGTAATCTACAGATTCTATTTTGTCCCAAGGTAATGGGTTTTCTAAATCCTTCTCTCCGATATCAATAAAACTATAACGGTCCGGAACTACAACATCACTTTTTACTCCTTCAAGTTGAGTAGAACCACCATTTATTCTATAGAATTTTTGTGTCGTGAATTTTAAGGCTCCCATATCTCCGTTAGAATTGTTTCTCACCATACGGTTAAGATCCAAAACATTCTGAACCGTTCCTTTTCCATAGGTCTGTTTACTTCCGATAATGATTGCACGCTTGTAATCTTGCATCGCAGCGGCTAAAATTTCGGAAGCTGAAGCCGAAAGTTCATTGACCATGATTACCAATGGACCATCCCATACAATTGATTTATCAGTATCTTTTAATACTTCTTTAGGCTCGCCTGTAGTTTTAACTTGTACTACTGGACCTTCTTCAATAAATAAACCAACGATGTCAACTACAGTTTGCAAAGAACCACCACCATTATTTCTTAAATCTAAAACCAATCCCTGGATGCCTTCTTCTTTTAATCTTTCAATTTCTTGTTTAATATCTGAAGCAGCATTACGTTTATTGTAATCTTCAAAATTGATATAAAATTTAGGTAAGTTGATTAGTCCAAATTTCTTATCATCTTTAATTACAGTTGAAGATTTTGCGTAGGTTTCTTCAAGCTCTACCACATCTCTTCGAATCGAAATATCTTCGATTGTACCATCAACTTTTTTTAAGGTTAAGGTAACAACGGTTCCCTTTGGACCTTTTATAAATTTAATGGCATCATCTAAAGGCATTCCAACAACTTTAACACCTTCTTCCTCGCCTTCTTGTCTTACTTTAATAATTTGATCACCGACTTCGAGCTCATTGGCCCTCCAAGCAGGTCCTCCACTTATAATTTCGTTTACCGTAATAGCATCCATCTTCTTCTGCAATCTGGCTCCAATACCTTCAAAATTACCAGACATGGCTACATCAAATCTTTCTTTATCCTCTGGTGCAAAATAAAATGTATGTGGATCAAATTCCTCTACGATAGCATTAATATATACCGCAAACCAATCGTTTCTATCTCTATCGTCAATAAAGTCATAAAGTTCGTCTAATGCTTGTTTGGTATCTTTTCTAGCTTCAGCCTCAATTGACATTTCATCTTGTAACTTATTTTCATTATCACCAGCAACATCGTCATAATTGGCGATCGTAGAAAACTTAAGTTGTTTTCTCCAACGCTCTCTCATTTCACGTTTATTTTTTACGTAATCTAAACTTTCGTAATCAGTAGAGAATTCTTCATCTTGCGTAAAGTCAAAAGGTTTTTCTAAAATCTCTGAGTAGATTTGTTTAGATTCCTCGATCCGCTGCAACAGCCTTTCATGCGTTAAGTTGAAAAAAGCTATATCGTAATCCTTGAGTTGATCATCTAACTGATTTTTATAAACCTCAAATTCTTTGATATCCGATTGATAGAAATACCTTTTAAATGGATCTATTTGATACAAATAATCTTCGAACACATTGGTTGAAAAATCGTCATTTAATTCTTGTGGATTAAAATGCCCTTGATCCAATACATAGGTGATTAATTGTACCAACAATTTATCTTTATCCGGATCATCAAATGTTTTACTGGTAAAACTACATGAAGCAAAGGCTATGAGCAATGCCAGCAACAAAAATTTATAATTCCCTTTCATATTTCCTTATTTTTTAAAATCTAATTTGGAACAAATTTGTTTTTGTCTAAAATAGAAGAAAAAATCGTGCCATAAAAAATCACGGCACTAATTTTTTGTTAAACCTGAATTTACGCTTGTTTGAGATGCTTTTTAGTATTTTTGTGAAGACAAATAACCATAGCCCATATGCCAAAACGACCTTTGATTTTAGTAACTAACGATGACGGAATAACAGCTCCAGGTATAAGAACTTTAATTTCTGTAATGAATAAAATTGGCGATGTTGTTGTAGTAGCACCAGATGGCCCTCAGAGTGGAATGGGTCACGCCATTACCGTTAATGATACACTTTACTTAGAAAAAGTTGACATAGATGGCAAACAACCTGAGTACAGTTGTTCTGGAACACCTGCAGATTGTGTAAAATTAGCCGTCCGCGAAATCCTCGACAGAAGACCTGATATTTGCGTATCTGGAATTAATCATGGTTCTAACTCTTCCATCAATGTGATATATTCAGGCACTATGAGCGCTGCATTAGAAGCTGGTATTGAAGGCATCCCTGCCATTGGATTCTCGTTATTAGATTATAATTGGAATGCCAATTTTGAACATTGCAAAACCTATGTAGAAACTGTAACAAGACAAGCTCTTAAGCATGGTATGGCCAAAGGTGTTGTACTCAATGTGAACCTCCCAAATATTGAAGAAAAAGAGATCAAAGGCATAAAAGTCTGCAGGCAAGCACGCGCCAATTGGGAAGAAGAGTTTGACAAGCGTACCAACCCAATGGGTCGTGAATATTATTGGCTTGCGGGTAAGTTTGTAAATATGGATAACGGTGAGGACACCGATGAATGGGCATTAGAAAATGGCTACGTTTCAGTTGTTCCCGTTCAGTTTGATATGACGGCTCATCGTGAAATACAGAATTTGAATACGTGGAATTTAAATGGTAAAGACGCTAATTAAATGACAAAATATAATGTTCGCTAAATCCGAAAATGCATGAAATATTATTTAATTGCTGGTGAAGCGTCAGGAGATTTACATGGCTCCAATCTCATGAAAGCGCTGTTGGAAGAAGACAGTGACGCAGACATTAGGTTTTGGGGAGGAGATTTAATGCAAGCTGTTGGTGGTACTTTGGTGACGCACTATAAAGAGCGTTCTTTTATGGGTTTTGCTGAGGTGATTCTCAACCTTAGAACAATTTTGGGGTTTATAAAATTCTGCAAATCTGATATTGAAAAATTTCAGCCAGATGTGATTATTTTTATCGATAATTCAGGCTTTAATTTGCGTATTGCTAAGTGGGCCAAGCAAAAAAACTTTAATACTCACTATTATATTTCTCCTCAAGTTTGGGCATCAAGAGCAGGACGCGTTGAAAAAATAAAACAGAATGTAGATGAGATGTATGTGATACTTCCTTTTGAAAAGGAATTTTACAAAAAATACAACTATGATGTACATTTTGTTGGTCATCCGCTCATTGATGCCGTTGCAAATAGACCAAAAGTTTCCGAACAACGATTTAAAGAAAATTATCAACTAAGCAACAAGCCCATTATTGCTTTATTGCCCGGAAGCCGCAAACAAGAAATTACCAAAATGCTCGGTGTGATGCTAAGTTTGGTTAATGAATTTAAGGATTATCAATTTGTAATCGCTGGAGCGCCGAGCCAGGATTATGAGTTTTATCAAGGTTTTATTAAGCAGAATAATGTAAAATTTGTTGACAATAGAACTTACGATTTGCTAAGTCTTTCAACTGCAGCTTTAGTGACTTCTGGAACTGCAACATTAGAAACTGCCTTGTTTAAAGTGCCGCAAGTGGTCTGCTATAAAGCAAATGCTATTTCATATCAAATTGCCAAGCGAATCATTACGTTAAAATTTATTTCGCTCGTAAACCTAATTATGGATAGAGAAGTGGTAACGGAATTAATTCAAGGAGATTTGAACAAAAACCGACTAAGAAAAGAATTAATTGCCATTTTAGATACTAAAAAACGTGAACAATTGTTTTTAGATTATTATGAACTGGAAAAGAAATTAGGTGGTAGAGGTGCTAGCGAACAAACTGCCAAGTTGATTGTTTCGAAAATCTCAAATTATAAAACCTAAATGCCAAAAGCTATTTTATTATCGAAAAGGATTTTACCATCTATACTTTTAATTTTAATGGTAACCAGCTGTAAGTCTAAAAAGACATATTCAAGTAGTAAAAGACAATCTGCTCCTACCATAAACGTCAGCGCACCACCAAAGGCTTCTAAGATTGCCAAAAACATTGTTGATGAGGCTAAAAAATTTGAGGGCACTCGCTACAAATACGGTGGTACAACCAAACGAGGTATGGACTGTTCTGGTCTAATTTACACCAGTTTTGGGGAAAACAACATTAGTATGCCTAGAACAACCAAAGACTTAGCCACACATGGAGATTGGGTAGATTTAAAAGAAGTCAATGTTGGGGATTTGGTGTTTTTTGCCACCAAAAAAAACAGCAGACGCGTTAACCATGTAGGTATTGTTACCGATGTGAGAACTGGAAATGTTGAGTTTATTCATGCCTCAAGCAGTAGAGGTGTGATGCTTTCGACTTTAGCGGAAAAATATTGGTATTTCGCTTTTGTACAAGCGCGACGCGTTTTATAACACTTTTTTTCTATTTTAGTAACTCATATTCATGAAGTTACTCAATTTTACCATCATAAAACTTTGTCTATGCCTAGTGTCAGGCATTCTTATTGGGCACTATTTTGTGTTGGATTTTAATCTTATTCTAAGTATTACAATCGGTTTAACCACATTGGTCGGTCTACTTTGGTTCTTCCGTAGATCCAAAATTGATAAGAATATAGCTTTTGGATTGTTGGCATATATTGTTATGACCTGTATTGGTGCTGTTGTTTACAATATTCAAGATGAGACATTGAGCAAAAATCATTATTCAAACATTGAAGCGTTCAGTAATAGATCACAGCACATTACATTTAAAATAAGAGAACGTTTAAAACCTGATTTGTATAATTCTAAATATATAGTATCTGTTGTTGCTTTTAATAATAACGATACATCAGGCAAATTGTTGATTAACATCAATCATGATAGTTTAAAGTTTGAAAATTTTAAGGTTGATGACGTTTTTTCTACTTCGGCAATTCTTCAAAAGATTCAAAAACCATTAAATCCGCATCAATTCGATTATGCCGAATATCTTGAACTCAGACAGGTTCATCATCAAATGTATCTCAATCATTCTGAATTATTTCCGATGTCAAATTCAAAGTCAACTATTTATGGTTTTGCAGATGCCCTTCGGAGTAAAATAAATTTAAGATTGATTGAAGCTGGTTTCAAAGATGATGTTCTTAGCATTATTAATGCCTTGCTTCTCGGTCAAAAACAGACTATTGATAAAGAAATTTACAACAACTATGTCGATTCTGGGACAATACATATTCTAGCAGTTTCTGGCCTTCACGTTGGTATTATCCTGTTGATTCTCAATTTTTTATTTCGTCCTTTACTATATATAAAATATGGTCACTTTTTAAGGCCATTTATCATAGTAATTTTGCTTTGGTGCTTTGCCATAATTGCTGGTTTATCTCCTTCTGTGACGCGAGCTGTTACAATGTTTAGTATTATCAGTGTTGCGATGCATTTAAAACGACCGACGAATATTTATAATACATTGATCATTTCTGCTTTTATAATTTTATTATTCAAGCCTACATTTTTATTTGAAGTCGGGTTTCAAATGAGTTATCTCGCAGTTTTGGGCATCGTAAGTGTACAGCCCATAATTTATAAACTTTGGAAACCTAAATGGTGGCTAGTAGACAAATTCTGGCAAATATTTACTGTGACATTGGCAGCTCAAGCTGGTGTGGTGCCAATTAGTTTATTTTACTTCCATCAATTTCCGGGACTATTTTTTATTTCGAACTTAGTCGTGATACCGTTCTTGGGCTTAATTCTTGGCTTTGGCATCTTTACAATTACGCTTGCTCTAATCAACTTTTTGCCTGAATTTGTTGTTGATTTTTATAGTTATGTTATAGAAAGTTTAAATGGCTTTATCGCTTGGGTAGCTCAGTTTGAAGATTTTCTGTTTCGCGATATTCCGTTTACTATAATGCAGGTTATTCTGGCCTATCTCATCATTGTAGCTATGGTTCAAGTTTATAAATATCGAAATTTTAAGTGGACTGCCATTGCTTTATTCGCCATAATTGGGTTTCAAAGCTTATGGATTTACGATGCTTATTTTAATACAGATGAGGAATTTATTGTTTTTAATAAAAGTAGATACTCTATGATTGGGCATAAACAGCATTCTAAATTAACATTGTATCACAATCTGGACACCATAAAGTTGAAGTCAGATAATGTAATTAAAAACTATAAAGTTGGTGAACAAATGGAGAGACTAACAATGGATAGTTTGCATTCTGTGTATCAGTTTAATAACCAAACAATGTTGGTGATTGACAGTTTGGGCGTTTACAAAAGCCTATCATTTCAACCCGAATATATATTGCTTAGAAATTCTCCAAGACTAAACATCAATCGGCTTATAGACAGCCTAAAACCAAAGCATGTTATTGCAGATGCGAGCAACTATAAATCTTATGTAAAACGTTGGAAAGCGACCTGTAAAAACAAAAAAATCCCATTTCATCAGACCAATGAAATGGGAGCTTTTATTTTAACAAAATAACTTCTTACTTATCCTTTAAAACTAGGCTTAAAGGCTTTAAAATATTCATTAAATTGTTCTTGTGTTTTCATCTCTTTGTACTTATCTGTTTTAAAAAGTCTTAAATACAACTCTAACTGCTGTGGCTTTAAGTATCCAGAAATTGGAGTTATAAAATTAGCCTCTTCATCAAAGAATGCCATGGTAGGATAAGCTCTAACTTTTAAGTAACGCGTAAAATCGTGTGGACTATTACGACGGTTTGCTTTCGCAGGATCGTAATTGGGATTGCTAAATGTTTTGTCTTTATAAGTTACTTTAGAATTTCCTTCTGCGTTAAACTTTACGGCGTAGTAATTTGTATTAATATAATTTACCACATCGGGATTTTGAAATGTGTTTTTATCCAACATTTTACAAGGTCCACACCAATTGGTGTAAACGTCCATCATTATTTTTTTAGGCTCCTTTTTTTGAAGGGCGACCGCTTCCTCTAAAGTGACCCAATTAATCTCTTGTGCTATTGCTGTCGTAGTAAATACAATAACAAACAGTAGGCTTATTGTTATTTTTTTCATCATAATCGATTTGTTGCAATTCTCGTACCGAACTTACAAAAAATGCTCCTTTTCAGGAGCATTTTAGTTTATTTTAACGGATTGGTTATCTTATTCCGTGCATCATTCTTATAAGCGTTCTGTTTAAAATTAACATTATAATTCCTGCTCCTACAGGTATTGCTGTAAAAATTAAAAAGAAGGTGCTCATACCATATTCTTCAACAATAGGATCAATATAACTACCTGTCCAACCTGCAGTTAAATTAGCGATAAAATTGGCAACGAACCAGATACCGAACATCATTCCTACTAACTTTAACGGTGCCAATTTACTTACGTAAGAGAGCCCTACTGGCGAAACACAAAGTTCACCAAGCGTATGAAATAAGTATGCCAGTATCAAGAAAATCATACTAACTGAGGCAGTCTTGGCTCCTAACGGAATTCCCATAGACCCATAAGCCAAAATTCCAAAACCTAGTCCTAATAAAATTAATCCTATAGCAAATTTCACTGGACCTGTTGGATTGTATTTACTCTCCCATACTTTTGAAAACAAAGGAGCAAAAGCTATAATAAAGAAGGAATTTAAGATTCCAAACCATGATGCTGGAACTTCTGATTCTTCAGAAGTAAATTCTTTTTGCAACATCCAAATCACTATACCCCAAATTATAACAAAGCTTGTTCCCAATAATAAATTTGATAATGCGAATTTTGAAAAGGTTTGTTTAAATAACATCAATAAAACCCATGTTATTATAAGCATTGGGACGACAGTAAGCAATGTATTGACAATTTTGAAAGTTGTAGCTCCGTCACCTGTTAAAAGACGATCTGTATAATCAGCAGCAAAAATGGTCATAGAACCACCCGCTTGCTCAAAAGCCCACCAAAAGAAAATTGTGAAAAACGAAAATACACCGATTACTTTAAGTCTATCTGCTGTAATTTTTGATTTTGAAGCATGGTCTGCCACTTCTTCAATAATATCTTTTGTTTCTTCTACTGAGTCTTCAATTGCATCATCAAAGTCTTGGGTTCCTTTTGGAGATAAACCGATTCTTCCAAATATCTTCTGTGCAAAAAAGAATTGTAACATACCGAAAAACATGAATATCCCAGCTAAACCAAAGCCATAATGCCATCCAACTTTTTCGCCAATATAACCACATAATAATATTCCTAAGAATGCACCAGCATTTATACCCATATAAAAAATAGTATAGCCAGCATCCTTTTCTTTTCCTTGAGATTTATACAATTGACCAACCATGGAAGAAATATTTGGCTTAAACATTCCATTCCCTATAATTAAAAGTCCTAATCCAATATAGAAAAATGAATCAGCCGTAACTTCCAATGCCATAGATGCATGGCCAAGAGTCATCAAAAATGCACCAATAACCACAGCATTTCTGTAACCTGTGAATTTATCTGCAATAAAGCCACCAATAATCGGTGTGATATAAACAAGGCCTGTGTACCATCCGTAAAGGATCAAAGCTTCCGAGCGTTCCCAGCCCCAACCACCTTCACCTAAAATGGCAGCGGTTAAAAAAAGTACGAGTAAAGCACGCATTCCGTAATATGAGAAACGCTCCCACATTTCAGTGAAAAACAGTACAAATAGTCCTGATGGGTGACCTAAAACGGTCTTTTGATTGGTTGCCGAACCTCCAAATTTAAATTCCATGTGTAATTATTTAGTTAGTAGTTAGTTTAGCCTTTTATTTCAGATGACTTTTCTTCTTCCTTTTTTCCCATCTCTCTTTTATCCCCTAAAGTTTCGTGTATAAAATTGGTCATCTTTTTATATAAATGAAGTCTTGTATTGCCTCCGTAAATTCCGTGGTTTTTGTCTGGATAAATCATCCATTCAAATTGTTTGTCAGCTTGAATTAAAGCTTCCACCATACGCATAGTGTTCTGTAAGTGTACATTGTCGTCTCCTGAGCCGTGAATCAATAAAAAGTCACCTTCTAATTTATCAACGTGATTGATTGGCGAATTTTCATCATAACCACTTGGATTTTCCTGAGGTGTAGTCATATAGCGCTCCGTATAGATGGTGTCGTAAAACCTCCAACTGGTTACTGGTGCAACTGCAATTGCCATTTTAAAAGTATCATTACCTTTAAATAATGCGTTACTACTCATAAATCCTCCATAGCTCCAGCCCCAAATACCTATTCTATCTTCATCTATATAAGGTCGATCACCCAATTTTTTCGCTGCTTCGATTTGGTCTTCTACTTCATATTTGCCCAATTCATTTTGAGTCACTTTTTTAAAGTCAGCACCTTTAAAACCAGTTCCTCTTCCATCCACACATGCAATTATGTAACCTTGTTGTGCTAACATTTGATACCAATAGTCGTTAGAACCATTCCAACGATTGGCCACTTGTTGCGATCCCGGACCAGAATATTGAAACATAAATAAAGGATATTCTTTATTCTCATCAAAATCGGCAGGTTTTATCATCCACATATTTAAATCATTACCATTAATATTTATGGTACTGAATTCCTTCTGTGACATTACATAATCACCCATTTTCTGGGACAATTGATCATTATCTATAATACTCTTTACAACATCTCCAGATTTTGCGTTGTTTAGTGTATATTCAGGTGGAGTAGTCGCACTAGAATGCGTATTAATGAAATATGTAAAGTCCGTACTAAATGAAGCATTATTGGTCCCTTCCGTTTTAGTCAACCGTTTTTTATTTTCACCATTCAACTTTATGGAATATACGTCTCTGTTAATGGAACCGTTCTCAGTTGATTGAAAATAAATTGTATTGGCATCTTCATTAAAACCGTAATAATCGGTTACTTCCCAATTTCCTTCAGTCACTTGGTTAATTAACTCACCTTTTTTATTATAGTGGTAAATATGATTATATCCATCTTTTTCACTCGTCCATATAAAACTATTATCCTCTAAAAAGGTCAAATTAAAAGTGACATCGATATAAGCTTTGTCTATTTCGCCGAGCACCAATTTTGATGACATTTTATCCGTATCGATAAACCATAAGTCCAATTCGTTTTGATGACGGTTCATGTATTGGACACTCAACACATCGTCATCCTTGGTCCACTTAAGTCTTGGAATATAAAAATCCTCGTATGCTTTATCTACTTTTAATTCCGAAAGCTTTTTGGATTCTAAATCATATATATGCAAAGATACTTTAGAATTAATTTCGCCTGCCTTTGGATATTTAAAAACTTGTTGAGTTTGGTACAAATCACTACCAAAAACATCCATTGAAAATTCCGGCACTTCGGTCTCATCGAACCTTATGAATGCTAATTGGTCACTGTCCGTACTCCAATCAAAAGCACGTACAAAACTAAATTCTTCTTCGTATACCCAATCCGTAATCCCATTGATAATTTTGTTCTTTACGCCATCATTAGTGAGTTGCTCCACACTTCCTGTTTTTAAATCCTTTACGTAGAGATTGTTGTCATAACCGTAAGCGATTTTTGTAGCATCAGGCGATAATGTTGGTTCTTGAACCATATCGTCTGAGACCTTAGTTACTTTTTTAGATGCTATATCGTAAACGTAATATTCACCTAAAGTAGAGCGTCTAAAAATAGGTTTTGAATTGGTTGTAAGAATTAATTTTGATTCGTCTTCACTGAATTCATAATCAAAAAAACCTTGAATCTCCGCTAGATCCGCAGATGACACCAAGGTTTTTACCTTTTCTAAGGTTTTATAATCGTAAAGGTCTATAGTTGAAGTTCTGTTTTGCCTATCAATATTTAAAACTGAATACTGTTTACCATTGTTCATGGAATGTAAGGCCTGCATGCCTTCAGTTCTAAATTGTCCTCCCCAGATTTCTTCAAGTGTAATCTGTTTATTTTGAGCAGTTAAGGACGCAGTAATCAAAAAACCAAAAATGGCTACAAAAAGTTTCAATTTCATAAATTTTATTTTTCAATATAGCAAAGCCAAGTTTACTAAAAATTATGCAAAAAACGGTTATTATTAACAGCAAATCGTCAATAATATCAGTTTAGCAACACATTTTATGCCAATCATAGTATCTTTGTTTTGATTAAACAAAAATAAAATGCCCAACCCTATTACTGGCTTTTCAAAACTTACTAAATCGCAAAAGATTGAGTGGCTTTTAGAAACCTATTTTACCGAAAAAGAAACGGCGAGAAGCCTTGTCCAAAACTATTGGAATACGGATCAAAAACTTCAGAAGTTACATGATGAGTTCATAGAAAACACTATAACCAATTATTATTTGCCATTGGGTGTTGCACCTAATTTTTCAATCAATGAAAAGTTATATGCCATTCCTATGGCCATTGAAGAAAGTTCGGTTGTTGCTGCAGCAAGTAAAGCCGCAAAATTTTGGTTGAATAGAGGCGGGTTTAAGGCTGAAGTGATTTCGACTGAAAAAATAGGACAAGTACATTTTATTTATGATGGTAATTTTGAAGAATTGAAAAGTTTTTTTGAAACCATAAAACCACAACTTATAAGAGCAACCGAAGCCATTACAAAAAATATGCAACGCAGAGGTGGTGGCATTTCAGATATCGAATTACGTGATAAATCCAATGACCTTAATAACTACTACCAACTGCATGCCACATTTGAAACATTGGATGCAATGGGTGCAAATTTTATTAATTCTTGTTTAGAACAATTTGCAACAACATTTAAGAGTGAAGCCAAACGGTTATTAAAGGGTGAATTGGATATTGTAATGAGCATTTTATCTAATTATGTACCTAATTGTTTAGTCCGAGCAGAAGTAAGTTGTCCGGTCTTGGACTTGAAAAGTAAGGATATACCAAACCCTGAATTGTTTGCACAAAAATTTAAGCAAGCGATAAACATCGCTGAAATTGAATCCTATAGAGCAGTCACGCACAACAAAGGTATTATGAATGGTATCGATGCAGTGGTTTTGGCAACAGGTAATGATTTTAGAGCGGTCGAAGCGGGTGTGCATGCATATGCTTCAAAAAGCGGAAAATATTCAAGCCTCACTCATTGCACAATTGACGATGGTATATTTAAGTTTTGGATGGAAATTCCACTCGCTCTAGGTACGGTTGGTGGACTAACAAGTTTACATCCTTTGGTTAAATTCTCTATGGAATTGTTACAGAAACCTTCGGCTAAAGATTTAATGAAAGTAGTAGCTGTTGCAGGATTAGCTCAGAATTTTGCCGCAGTAAAGTCCCTGACCACCACAGGAATTCAAGAAGGACATATGAAAATGCACCTAATGAATATTCTCAATCAGTTTGAAGCTACCGAAACTGAAAAACAGAAACTGATTCAACATTTTAAAACTAATGTTGTTACTCATAGCTCCGTGGTGGAAGCTATTGAGGAAATTAGAAAATAATCTTTTTTAATTCAAAAATATCAAAGCGGTAAAAACATATCGAAGTAACGGAAAATTACTACTCACGAGTGAGTACGTAGTCTTAGATGGCGCAAAGGCGTTGGCCTTGCCAACTAAGTTTGGGCAAAGTCTAACTGTTGAAGCTGACGATTCCGAAAATATTAAATGGAAAAGTTATAATGACTTAGGAAAGGTTTGGTTTGAGGATGAAATTTCAATTGATGACATCAAAATACATGCTCATAAAAGTCAATCTCGCAATGAGATTTCAGACAGGTTAATTCAGATATTAAGAGCAGCACGCGAATTGAATTCAGAATTTTTAATCAACAATCATGGTTATACTGTTACCACACGACAGAATTTTAATCGACTCTGGGGTTTGGGAACCTCTTCTACCTTAATCAATAATATTAGTAATTGGGCTAAAGTTGATGCCTATCAACTTCTTGAAAAAACTTTTAGTGGCAGTGGTTATGATATTGCTTGCGCGCAAAACGATGCTCCAATTACCTTTCTACTAAAATCTGACTGCTCTAAAATAGTTTTACCTATCGATTTTAATCCAAAATTTAAAAATCAACTCTATTTTGTTTATCTCAACCAAAAGCAAAATAGTAGAGATGGTATCGCTGCATATCGAGATTTAGGCAAAATCGACCAAACTATAATTAACGACATTAGCGGTATTACTGAAGGAATTATTGCTTCAAAATGGCTTTCAGAATTTAATAAATTAATTGACAGACATGAGACTATCATTTCAAGATTGATTGGTCAGGAAACTGTAAAGTCAAGACTTTTCAATGATTATGATGGGTCTGTTAAAAGTCTTGGAGCTTGGGGTGGTGATTTTGTTGTGGCGACTTCCGAAGTTGATCCAACTTCATACTTTAAATCAAAAGGGTTTAAAACTATCCTCCCTTTTGACGAAATGATTCTTGTCTAATCACACCCAATTACAGAAAAAACACATACCGATATAGTTTTTAAAAGAAAAGGCTTTACATTTCTGTAAAGCCTTTTTTTAAATTCTTCTAAAACTGGTTAATAAACCGTCTTAGCTCTATTATCTTCAATTTCGGCAGCTTCTTTTAAGGCATTATATACTTTACCTTGTACTGTATTTTTTCTTGCTGTGCTCAACCTATTCATTATAGCACTGTAGTTATCCAACTCACTCCCACTATTAATTTTTGTGACCTGCAAGACATATACACCGTTTGAACCGTCAATTGGTTTGGACGTTTCTCCTTCTTTTAAACCAAAGGCAGCACCAACAACTTTTGGTTCTACTCCTGCTCCAGAAAGTGTTGTACTTTTAATTGAAACAGCAGAAGCCGTTTTAACAGTCTGATTTTGATTTTTCGCGATATCTTCTACGCTTGAAGCTGAAATTTTATCACGCAATAGTTTTGCTTTCTTTTCTTTTCTTATCTCTGGTAATGCTGTAACAGAAGCATCCTCAACATTCATCAATCCCTTTTCGTTTTTCTCAACCAATTTAGCTACTACAAACCCAAAACCTGAAACTGGAAATTTTTTGTAATCTCCAACTTCTGTATCCTCATCAAAAGACCAACGTACAATCTCTCTTTGGCTTCCTAAGCCTGGAATATTTTCGTCTAATTCTTTAAATGTAATTGGTTTTACCGTTAGTTCACGTTCTTTAGCTAATTCTGTAAAATCAGCATCTTTAGCTGCTATTTCAAATTTAGACATTCGATTAAATACCTCCTGAAGGGTTTCATCAGATGGCTCTATTTCATCAGCAATCGTAGCCACTTTAACAGTTTTGTTAAAGTTGGTTTGGTCTAAAATTTCAATTACATGATAACCAAATGATGTTTCAACTACATCAATATCACCTTTATTGTTATCAAATGAATAGGACCTAAATTCTGGTGCAAATGAATCATTATATGCAAATTCAATTTCTCCATCATTTTCATTACTTACTTTGTCAGAAGACAATTCTAATAAATCAACAAATTTTGAACGGTTAGCTTTTATAACACCCAAAATGCTGTCTGCTGTTGCATTAGCCTCAGCTCTTGTTCTGTTGATTGTAGGATCTGCACTACTCGATCCTGCATATGGAATTAATATGTGGCGCACCTTCACAGAATCCGGTAATCTCTCAGTCGCAACAACCTTAGATAATTTGTAATACTCACCATCCTTATAAGGACCATAATACTCACCAACATTCATATTCATTAATGTATCCTGAGCTGCTGCTGGTAATTGAGATTTTCTTAAAAACGCATCATTGTATTTTACATCTGAATTTGCGTTGACAAATTCTTCTATATTATCAGTAGAACTAAAACCAGAAATTGTATCTGTATTTTTCGTATTTACGTTGTACTCTGCTCTGTCATTTTTTAAGCTTATAAGCCTATTTTTGATCGCATCCTCGTCAGCTTTTGAAGCTTCTTCTTTAAATTCTACGTAAACTATTTCTCTTGTTGCATCTACTTTGTATTTGCTTTCGTGATTTTCTACGTATTCTTTAATTTCGCTTTTAGAAACCTTTACCAAACTATCCGAAATACTTGCATATGGTAATTGCACATACTTAACATCTACAGTCTGTGCATCTCCCATATAATCATTTTTGGCCTCTGCAATCGTTGCACCCACACCAGCCTTAATCATGTTGTAATATGTTTGTTGAAGCGCATTAGTAGCAATTGCCTGCTCGTTTGTAGTCCAACTGTCATAATTAACTTGAAAGTTAGAAAGCGGCACTGTTTCTGGTGAGACCTCTTTTAGATTCGCTATAAAAGCGTTTAAACGATTGACATCGAAATTGCCATTCTCGTCCTGGAATTCCGGATATGACGAAAAGCTGTTTTTCAACAGATTCCTCATTTCATCCTTTTCTACTGACAATCCTACTTTCTCAAATTCAGAATCTAAAATAATTCTACGCAATTCTTGATTGTAGATGGCATTCATGGCTTGAGTAGAAGATTGACCACCACCAAAACGATCTTGGTAATTTTTCACTTTTAGCATGAAATCATTTCTTGAAATGTCTTCGCCGTTAACGGTTGCAATCACATCCTGCGGTCCACCCGAAAAAGCTGTCGAATTTCTGAACAAATCTCCAATTACAAAAGCAAACAAAGCCATTGCAATAACCAAGATTAACACTAACGAGCGTTGTCTAATTTTATTTAAAACTGCCATTTTACTGTTTTTATTACGTGTAAATAAGTCTGCGAAAATAGTATTTTATATCAAATAATGAAAGTTGAAAAGTAGTTTTTATCTGAGGTGCTCAAGATTAATCAACTTCCAAGATTTTTAGCAGGACCACATCGATTTTTGTAGATGAAACTTCCTCGATTGTAAACTTAAAATTATTGATGGATACATCCTCTTGTACTTCTGGTATACCCTCTTTTGAATTCACGATTAACCCACCTAAAGTTTCGTAATTTTCACCTTCTGGGAGGTTGAGCTTGTAAGTTTCATTAATATAATCCACTTCCAAACGCGCAGAAAACCGAAAAGTTTTATCATTGATTTGCTCCTCAATCATTTCTATGGAATCATGTTCGTCTTCAATTTCGCCGAATAATTCTTCGATAATATCCTCAACAGTCATTATGCCAGATGTACCTCCATATTCATCTATGACTACTGCCATACTTCTACGTTTTTTAGTCAAGATATTTAAAACATCTTTTATGAGAATAGTTTCAGGCACAAAACCAACTGGGATTAAAATAGATTCAATTGTTTGTGGTTTTTTAAAAAGCTCGAACGAATGTACGTAACCTTGAATGTCGTCTATATTTTCTTTATAAACCACTATTTTGGTCCTTCCTGTTTCAACAAATAATTGTCTTAAATTTTCTATAGAATCAGAAATTTCCACCGCTGTAATTTCGGTACGTGGCACCATCACTTCACGAGCTTTCACTTCGGAAAATTCCAACGCGTTCTGGAATATCTGAATTTCACTATCTACATCGTCGTGGTCTTCTACAGATTCCATTTGTTCACTGATATAGTTGCCCAACTCTACTTTAGTCATTGCTAAAACAGCATCTTCGCCAGAAGCTTTAAAAATGTATTTTAATACAGCATCGGACATCCAAATGACCAAATCCGATATAAATGAAAATATAAGATGAAAGATATAAGTAGGAAATGCTAAAATTTTTAATAATGAATTGGCATAAATCTGAAAAAATACTTTTGGAAGAAATTCGGCCGTAATTAAAATTACCAAGGTCGAGATAATAGTTTGCGTTAACAGCTCTAAATTAACGAACATATAAGTTAACGTAGCGCTGTCTGATGGCAACATGGATTGGAACCAACGCACCAAAACATCACCCATTTTAAAACCATAAATTACCAACGCTATATTATTGCCAATAAGCATGGTGGCAATATATTTTGAAGGTCTTGCTGTAAGCTTATCCAGAATTCTGCCTAAAAAATCGCCTTGTTTTTTTTCAATTTCAATATGAATTTTGTTGGACGATACATAAGCTATTTCCATCCCTGAAAAAAAGGCTGAAAGTAAAAGCATTACAATGATTATGACTATATCTAGCGTCATAAATTATTGTTTTTTATTGCGCTCTTCAATCTTTTTTCTGAAACGCTTTCTAAAGAAAAACATAAAAATGGCAAGTGCAGCAAATAGAAGTGACATATATGCCCTATTTCTATCTACAGACCAATTGGTAACGGCATCCCATAAGAATAATGCCGCAAAAATGATATAAGCGTATTGAAAGAATTTTAAAAGTTTCATGCGTTAGCTGTAGAATTATTTGAGGACAAAGATAATCAATTATCCACTTCTATAACTCCACTAGTTTCTAATACTTGACGTTTCTTTAAGTCTTTATCAGAATCGAAACCTGTTCCTCTAAGATTGGTGGTGGGTCTTTTAAAGTAAAAAGGCTCGTTAGTAAACACCCATTCTAATTTTTGGTTGTAGTAAAGTTGCTCTGTAAACAAAGTGTCTTTTTCATGAGTAGCGACTCTTACATTACCTTGCAAATCAATAACGTCTGTATCTGAGTAGAATATGGCGTAATTGGCCAATATGGTAGTCTTGTTGTTGTTCTCGTCATAAATCTTTAACTCAATACCATCTGGAAATTCTGAAAACCCAAAATCCCGATTAGAATAATCATACATTTTTGGACTGATAAGATTGGCGAGAAGTTTTACAACGGTATCATTATATTCGGTGTACTTGAGGTCTATATCCTCTGCCTCACCTATGGGCTGATTTTGTAAAATTCCTATTTTTTGAACTTTATTAAAATTGTCTTCACATGAAAAAAACATAGTCACAACTATTGCTGTGACTATGCTTTTGAAAATATGTATTTTAAAAAAGTTCATTCTTTTTAGTTAGGTACTGTAATCGAGCGGCCGATCCAGCATCCTATCTGAATGGTTTTCCCACCCATTGTAGAACTAAATATATCTGCTTTACTAGGCGCACTAGCTTCATAACTTGCAGCTGCTTTATTAGCGTTAGAAGTTAATCTACTATCTACACGACCAGCTTTTCTAGCTTCATTTGCAGCTAACCAGAATACAGCTCTTTTGTTAAAGTTAGTGTCTCCACAATTGTTAGCACTCTTAGCATACATTTGCGCTATATAAAGATAAGGTGATCCGTCCGAAGGATTAAGCTCAAGTGATTTCATAAAATACTGTCTTGCCTTACTATAATTTCCTTTGTCCATAAGTTCTCCTCCCAATTGCTTATACAATCTAGCCTTCTTTAAAGGATCTTGTTCCAATTGTATAGTTTGGTCAAAATACTTCTGCTCACCAGTTATAGTATATAAATAGAATGCCGTGTTACCACTTGGTGCTATATTGTTTTTCTGCTCAACCAACTTTAAGAATAAAGGATCGTCTTTACAACCTTTTTGGTACATTCTGTCCATAGCACGTTGTAACCAAACAGCATCATTCTTAAATTGCTCAAAATCTTTTTCGTACAATGGCACCAACACTTCACAGTTGGCTCTCTCACCAATTTTTTGGTCCATACCTGACTTTACAGACTCAAAAGCCCCTAAGTTTGCTTCATAATTAGCTTTGTACTTACCTTCTTTCTTTGTCAATTGCGTACCAGCTTCTTCTTTTTCTAGTAGTTTATTCAGCTTTTCGATATAATCTTTTTCTGTACCTTCAATAAGCTCCATAACATCATCATACTTATCGAACATTTTTTGAGCATCGTCTGGCGACTTTGCACCTGCATCAAAAATATCTACAGCCAATGAAAAATAGGTATAAAGTCCTTTTGCACTTGTGAAATTTTTAGGATCCTTCTTATAAGCCTCATCGAACATATTATAGACCTGTTGATCAGTCATGTTCAATTCATCTTTATAAGAATAAGCTAATTGCGCCTTTTCCACCAACATATCACCTAAAGAATATTTAGATGGGTAATGCTCATGACTCTGATCGTATAGCAACATTAAATCTTTGATAAATGCTACTTGTTCTGCACCAGAGCTATTTTCAATTTTATGTTCTAAAATATTATCTCCGTAAGCATAAATTGCTTGATTGAATTTTGGGCATTTTTCACGTACAATTTTCCACGGTCCATAAGCATCATCGTATTTTTTGCTTTTGTAATAGCTATCAAAAATAGAAAGGTTATTCATGCACTCTTCATCTTGTTGTGCAAACCCCATGTTGAAACTCACAAAAAGTGCGACTAGCAATATTGTAATTCTCGTTTTCATCGTTTTAGTTTTATATTAGTTATATTTTCTTTTCTGGAACCATCTCGAGTTCAAAGATAAACTTAGATTGAAATTTATAAAATTCTCTTGTATTAAATTTTGCTTCTTTGTACCTCTCTGTCCAAATTCTAACCCTAAATTAGCATTAGAAAACAGACTTCGGTTTCCAACTGGTAATCCTAGTCCAAAAGATATGCCAAACTCATTAATTGGTTCATCTTTTATTACGAGACCTGTATTTGCAAAGTTAAATCCGGCTCTATACACCACACGGTTAAAATAGCCTGAAAACGCATTATAATCAGGGATAAAGAATCCTCCAAGAGCTATTTGATGCGATTTTTCATAAACCGTAATGGCATTATTAAAAATTGGATTAGAAAAATTTCCGGTATTGATAACAGTATATTCAGCTCCAGCAAACCATTTTTTTGGTTTTCCAAGACCTGCGCCAACTGTAACTGTAGCAGGCAGGGTCAACTCTGTGTCTCTTAATCCTCGAGATTCCAAATCTACATCAATTGTATTTCTAACTAATTCGTCCTCGTTCTCATTGTTTATTACGACTGTCGAAAATGAACGTTGATTTTGGGAAGATAGTCTTGTTTCAGGCGCATATGTTGCCGTAGCCGAAAGTTCTAACGTTTCGGTAACCATAGTCTTATAAGAAAGACCGAAGTTAAAATTAAGTCCGCTCAAGTCGGATCTATTGTTTTCTCGTGTTTGATATTGCACAAGCTCTCCTTCGTCGGTATAATCTACAGCAATAGCTTTGTTTTCTACTCTACCAAAATTATAGCTCACATCCATACCTGCGCTTAGATTTGGCGTGATCTGATAACCCAACCCAGTAAACACACGGTTAACACCACCTTCACCTCGGTATCTGTTTTCTAAATTGCCATCGTCATTAAAATCTTCTAACTTGTAACCAACTGAACTGTAAGGCAATAGACCAAATCCAAATCCAAATCTACCAATTGGAACTGAAATTGCGATATAATCAAACGTAGAGCTTCCTCCACTTGCCTCCCCTGAGTTACTTTTGTAAGTGGCACTAGTCGTTGTACCTGCTACAGCGAACTTTACCGGCCTACTTTCACTATCAAATGGTGGCGCCTCAATATTTTTTCCGGCGTAAGCTGCAGGATTTCTAAGGTTAACGTGAATACTATCTAAATAGATACTTAGTCCACCCATACTGCGATTTTCTACAGTACCTTTAAACTTGAGACTACCAATACCATAAAAAGAATAGGGAGACGATGTTCCTTGCTGTGCATAGCAAAATGAACCTATAATTGTAATGCAAATTACAATGAGTCGTTTTATCATTATTTTGAATTATATTCTAGAATGAAATTCAATCCTTCCAATAAGAAATTTGAATTGGCAAATATGCTATTTTTTAATTGGTTTGACAAAAATTTAGCATCTCCGCCTGTTAAAATAACTGTTAAATCTGGGTATTTTTTTAAATATTCATCAATTACGCCATCAATTTCTTTTATCGCACCAGTTACAACACCAGAATGAATCGACGTTTCAGTCGTGTTACCAATAATAGATTTTGGCTGATGTGTCTCTAATAACGGAAGATTGGCAGTTAAATTATTTAAAGTACGATAACGTAGCCTAATACCTGGTGAAATTGCACCGCCTAGATATTCGTTCTCTTTTGTGATAAAATCGTAAGTTATGCAAGTTCCTGCATCAATTATGAGTACATTTCTATCATTATATTGCTGTACCGAAGCGCTCACTAAAGCTATACGGTCTACACCTAATGTTTTTGGTGTCTTATAGGAATTTTTAAATGGAAGTTTGGTGGCGGTATCTAATTCTAAAATTTCTAGCTTTTCTTTGACTAGCTTAACGTGCTGTTTTGATAATCTACCTACTGAAGAAATAATACAATGTGTTAGATCTGGATATTTTTTGTGATACGATTTAAATCGGTTTTTGAATTCTATAAGCTCAAAAGCGATTTTATCTAAAAGTTTTCCATCTTTAAAAATAGCAAACTTTACAAAGGTGTTTCCAACATCTACAATAAGATTCATAAGATAAAAGTATGATGCAAATTTATAAAATCAAATTTTACAACTTTCCTTTTGTGAATAATAAAAATGAATATATATTTGCATCCGCTTTCATAAGCAATTGGTGCCTTAGCTCAGTTGGTAGAGCAAAGGACTGAAAATCCTTGTGTCCCTGGTTCGATTCCTGGAGGCACCACCATCAAAAACCCGATTCACTTGAATCGGGTTTTTTGGTTTTTAAGGGACACTAATAGGGACAACAAAAGAATTTTACTTGATAATGATTAAAGGCATTTTAGCGTTTTAATGTAAAATGCCCAGTATATGTTTTTCCATTCTGACGCTCTAATACAAACCAATAATCATTACTCGGTAGTTTATTACCATTCAATGTACCATCCCAGCCAAAATCACTAGGTTGTAATTGCTTGATAAGTTTCCCGTAGCGATCATAAATTGATAATTTATTTAATGGCTCTCTTGCTGAATTTTTTATTTGCCAAAAATCATTTGTACCGTCACCATTTGGTGTGAAATATCTTGGGTAATTTAAGAGGTAAACATCCTGAGTTACTATACCGCAACCATTTTTATCCCTGACATAAACTGTATATTCATCAATTGGTAACCTATCGAATATACTTTCGTCTTGATAATTTATACCATCAATTGAGTATTCGTAATCACCATTGCCTTCAATAAATACAGATATAACATTATCAGTCTGAGACCAATCTACAGTTTCAATATCTGTTATTATTGCAATATCAGATATGCTTACGGTAATTGTTTTTTCTACACTACAGATCAGATTTCCATAAGTATTGGATGCCGTAACCGTATATTGACCTGGCTCGTCTACAGTTATAACTCTAGTTGTCTCGCCTGAAGACCAACTGTAATTGTCATAACCCTCATCGGCTATGATCTGCACATCACTGCCCTCGCAGATAGGCCACAAATCATTCATTAATAATACGGGTTGCTCATTTACTATAAGGTCAAACGAGGTGATGGAGTAACAATCTTTGTTATTATTGTTTTGAATACGTGCAAAAAGCGTTTGCGGATTTGAGGTATTAACAAAATCCAACGATTGGGGTTCTTGTCCAATTTCAGCATCTTCAAAGTTAAGATGGAAACTTATTTCGCCATCCGTTGGTGATTGGCCATTTAAAATAGCATCTGACTGAACAGATAAATCAAACATTTCAACACCATCATTTTCAGCATCATCACAGATATATAAATTATCTGGTTGATAAGCAAGAGGCATGTAGTTTACTCCCAATTCAAATGAAGTGATTTCGTAACAATGATGATTATCAATATTGTGAATCCTTGCAAAAATTGTTTGAGAAGTGGAATTGACAGTCAATACATTTGGCAAAGCATCAATATTGTTTTCAGCTTTGTCAATAGTTTCAAAATATCGAATCTCAAATTGAGATGATGATTGTCCATTCAACATCTGTTCATCGTATTCAGATAAGACAAAGATGTGTTCGCCATCATTAGAAACATCATCACATACAAAGTCGTCGGTAATAGCGTTTGCAACTGGTTGTTGTGTAACAACAAAATTTACTGTGGTCTCATCATAACAACTGGTACTCAATACGTTTTCTACCCTTATGGTAATAGTTTGGGATTCTGATGTGAATGGATCTGGAAGCGGACTAGGTAATGTATTTCCATTTTCATCAAAATAGCTTACCGACATACCTGACTGACCATTTAGGACTAAACTCTCAATATTTGAAGTATCAAAAGAAACTGAGCCATCATTATTGTTGTCACACTCTAAAAAATCTGACATTGGATATGCTACAGCCGCAGCATCAACTACAAAACTCAATGTAGTTTCATCATAACAAGCTCCGTCAGGGTCTTTGGAAGTGGAATTTATGACTCTGGCAATAACATCTTGCGTGGATGTGCTAAAGGGGTCTGGTAACGGACTTGGTAGGGCATTGCCCAATGCATCATAATATTCAACTGTCACATTGTTCTGTCCGTCTAATATTTCAGTTTCAATGTCTGAAGTGTCAAAGTCATACAAACCGTCACCATCAGCATCGCATTGTTGGTCTATTAAAACAGGATTTGCTATCGGTACTTTTTCGACATTGAGTGTAATATGGTGTCCCAAGCCCAAACAATCATTATCCAGTTCACTATCCACCCTTACGTATATATCTTGATTGTTTGGATAGCCCATATTCTGATAGTTTGAAATATCGTCAATAGCATTAATCTCAGATAGTGCATCTGAGAGGTTTCTGAAATAAGTAACACTTAATTGTTGTCCACTAGGGAACATGGCTTCAATTTCAGAATTGACCGAACTAAAATCGAAAGATGCTATGCCATCCGTGGTATTTGCTCCATCATCACATTGATAAAATTCCCTAGTAAAAGTATTGGGAATCTGAGTCGTTGAAACCACTAGATTCACTTGTGATATCGCATAGCAACCGTCAATATTTTCTACTCTTGCCCAAACGGTATCCAAACTCACCACTTCATTTGGATAGTCTGTAATATTATTAATAGCATCAACTTCGTTTTCTGCATCTATATGAGATTCGTAATAGGTAATCGTTTCATTGAGATGGTTCACAGATATTTCGGCATTAGCTTCGTTAAGATTGAATATGCTAAAACCGTCCAAGTCATCATCGCATTGTCTAAGTTCAACAACTGGTGTAACTGTTGGTGTTTCATAAACCGTAATTGTTTTGGTGTCAACGGAACTCTGCGCTCCTGAAGTTACCGTTAATGTCACTTCGTAATCACCATGGTTTAAATATGTATGGGAAGGGTTTTCTTCTGTAGATGAATTGCCGTCTCCAAAATCCCAAATCAATGTATCGTAAGACTGAGAGATGTTTGCATTAAAATCAGTAGCATCACCTTGGCAAACCGTGTTGGCTTGAAAACCCACAAAGAAGAAAGATTGAATAAACGGCGGAAGACCAAGTTGAGATTCTCTTCCATCTAAATAAATGGCATCGGTTACATAATTACACCCAGTACCAACGATATTTGGATCATTGATTGCATCTAAATACTCAGAATTATATGTTGCCACATAAATTTTACCATCAGGTCCTAATTGCATACCTGCGTATTGAGTCCCAAAATTGTTTGAAAGAATTATGCGTGAATCTATGATATCCATATCCGTTCCCGCATCCAAATTAAACTGATAAATTTGACCTTGACTCATACTGCTGTATAACAATTTACTGTTTGGCGAGAACTCAATGCCATATGGATTGTGATAATTATCAGTAAATAATAAAAGTGGATTAGAAACTATACCCGTTGAATTATTAAAATCATATAACTCAATATGTTCTAAGTCACCAGATCTGGCAACAGCAACTTTAGTACCATTTGGCGAAATCTTTATTTGCCCTCTAGAGCTTTGAAGCTCGGCAACAATAGTACCAACAGAACTGATAACTGGTGTAGCATTGACTCCAGTTGCTGTAACTTCATAAGCCATAAAATTATTGCTATTATATTCATGGCTCAATACCCAATATCCACTACCAGCAAAGTTTTTAATGGCTGTTAGCTTTTCGGTTGTTGGTGTGTGCAAGAGTATATTTTTATTGCTGGTAATGGCACCTAATCCTCCCTCTAGTGTCATGTCAACTTCTGAATACTGGATGCCATTAGCAGGACTTGAAGCTTCATCTACAGTAAAAATGTAATAGATATTAGGGTCATTTGGCTTTGGTACTATAAGTGCAGAGTGTGTACTTGAAGGATGCCCTTTTAAGCCTGTACCGTTTACCATGACAGAATGATTTTTATTCCATACCGTTATACCGTCGGAATAAAAAAGTAGGTTGCCATCACTATCTGAAATCGTAGAACAACCCTCTAAAGTCGCCAATTGCCCATCTGTTAATACCACAGGGCTACCAGAATTAAAATCCAAACCTGCATTATTACCAAAGTACCAAATGTTGGCTTCGTTTTGAGCGAAGCCAATATTTGATAACATCAGTATTAATACAAGTAAGCAAAATTGCTTCATGACATTTATAGTAAATTTGGGTTTACCAATCTAAACCGAACTCATACTCCAGATTGATATTCTCTTCTTGGATGGTAATAGAATTGGGTTGCGAATCTACAAAATTTGTGAGCGGAATCAAACTTTGAAAAGGTGGGCCTAACATTATATCTCCCACATTACCTTGGGTAAAGTATCCTGGAGGCACCACCATCAATAGCCCGATTCTAATGAATCGGGCTATTGATTAATCCTTTGGTTTTAAAATAAATTACTCCTCCTCTTCTTCTTTTTTACCAGTCGGTATCATCTCTATATTTTCGCGCATATGATCCATGGCGTTAGCTATATTTTGCTTTTCACCATCGCTTAGACTGGTTAATTTTTTTTTCTTGACCAAATTACCTTTTCCATCTGGTTTTAGTTCCGAACCTTTAGTTTTCTTATCAAAATTTGATGATTTAGTATATCTGTCTTGAAAATCTGCATGCTTCTTTTCTTTACTCATAACTAGAATATTATAATTATTACCACCGAAAATTAGCAAATCTTCAATGCTTATCTTAACTACTTTAAAGAAGATGTTGACTTTTTAAAAAATTAACCTCTAATCTTCTGTTCCCATTTCCAAGCAGATAGCAAACCATCCTCTAGTGAAAAATTTGCTTTCCACCCTAAAACATCATTTGCTTTTTTAGTATCTGCATAAGCTGAAACTACATCTCCAACACGTCTATCTACGATTTTATAATTCAATTTTTTATTGGAGATTTTTTCGAAGGCTTTTATAACATCTAATACCGAAGAACCTTTTCCTGTACCAATATTGAAGACCTCATAATTATCTTTATTTTTTTTAGCAATTGATCTGTTTAATGCTGCTACGTGTGCTTTAGCCAAATCCACTACATGTATGTAATCCCTAATGCAGGTACCATCTTCAGTGGGATAATCGTCTCCAAAAACGGATAGCTGCTTTCTTAAGCCAATACTTGTTTGTGTAATATATGGAACTAGATTTTGCGGTGTACCTACGGGGAATTCTCCAATATTTACAGATTCGTGTGCACCAATAGGGTTGAAATAGCGTAAGGCAATTGCATTGATATTATCGTTAACTTCACATGTATCCGAAATAATTTCTTCCCCTATCTGCTTGGTATTTCCATAGGGAGACTCGGCTGGTTTAATTGGAGCGTTTTCAGTTATTGGCATTTCATCTGCCCGACCATAAACCGTGCAAGATGAGCTAAAAATAAAGTGTGCGTTATCCTTGTGTTGTATTTGTTGCAACAGATAAACTAAACTATTGACATTGTTTTCATAATACAGTAGTGGATTCTTCACACTTTCACCAACGGCTTTTGAAGCTGCAAAATGAATAATACCAGAAATATCATCGTAACGCTTAAAAAAATCCTCAACTAAAGCTTTATCCCTCAAATCGAGTTTCTCAAATTTTGGTGCTATACCCGAAATTTTTCTGATACCGTCTAAAACCGTTTCGTAGGAATTTGAGAGATTGTCAATAATCACAACATCAAAACCTTCGTTTTGAAGCTCAACCACAACGTGAGAACCTATAAAGCCTAAACCTCCTGTTACTAATATTTTCATATTGAAAATTTAATATTTCTAAAAAGTAAAACTATTAATATAAATGAGACTTAAACACAAACGTTGAAAGTTTTAGATGATATTCAACTTTTTTCAGATGATAAGAAAAACACTCCAAACAAAAAAACCAAATCAACTTGATTCGGTTTTTTAGGTTATCAAAATACTACTCAAATCAAGTTTTAAGTTCCGTATTTATAGGGTTTAAATAATTATCAAAAGGCTGATTATACAACCGTTGATTGGTCGCTGCTTTGATTGCATTCGCTAATGCGCCTCCTGCTGGTGGCAGACCTGGCTCTCCCAAACCTGTAGGTGATAATTTATTATCCACAAAATATGTTTCAACAATTGGTGTTTCTTTCATTCTTATCAAACGATAAGTGTTAAAGTTGGTATCCTTCGGCTTACCTTTTTCAAATGAAAAATTCCCGTACATAGCATGGCCAATACCATCGATAACTCCACCTTCGACTTGGTTTTTTGCTCCTGTTGGATTCACCACTATACCACAATCAACAGCTACCGTAACTTTATCTACCGTCGGTTTTCCGTTTTTCATTACAACATCAACTACTTCTGCAACGTGGGTATTATGACTGTAATAAGCCGCAAAACCCTGATAGACTCCAGACTTTGTTTTTCCCCAATTGCTCTTTTCTGCTGCGAGCTTAATAGTGTCCGTCATTCTTTCTGCTGAATATTGAATTCTATCGTCTGCGCCGTGTTGCACGTTTTTAAGTAAATTCAGTCGTAATTTTACAGCATCAACCTCCAAAAGCTCTGCCAGTTCATCAAAAAAGCTTTGTTCCGCAAACGCCAAGAAATTCGTATATGGTGCTCGCCAAGCTCCCGTAGTAATGTTACTGTTGTAACTCCCCGTTTCAACCTTATAATTTTGAATCGCTCCAGCGGGAAAGAAATTTGGGATTAATCCATACATATTTGAGTTTATAGCAGCTTCTTTTAAATGGTAACCTGTAACTTCACCATCTTTTACCGATGCCGAAATTCTGTATTTAATTGCTGGTCTGTAAATTCCCGCTGCCATATCATCTTCTCTTGAAAAAACAACTTGTACTGGTTTTTTGGCCATATTCGAAATTTCTGCTGCTTCAAGTGCAAAATCACCGTACAGCCGTCTTCCAAAACCACCACCCATTCTTGTCATTTCCAGATGAATGTCTTCTTCATTTCGCTCTATTAAATCTACTATACGTTTGGCCGTACCTGCTGGTGTTTGGATGGGACCGACCAAATGGATTTTATCTGCTGTTACGTTAGCATAAAAGTTCATCGGTTCCATACAGTTGTGCGGTAAAAATGGTGATTCGTAAGTTCTCGTCAACACTTTATCGGCTTCGGCAAATGCTTTTTTTACGTCGCCATCTTCACGTCGCAAATCGAGCTTATTTGAATCCAATAATTTATTCAATTCATTATCGTGGTCTTCTGTATTTTCCATTTTGCCATCAGCCATCCATTCAGCTTCCAAGGCTTTTTTACCTTTCATAGCAGCCCAAGTATTGGTTGCCAAAACGGCAATTTTATCACCAAATTTAACCACATCTTTTACACCAGAAACACTTCGGGCTTTGGCATCATCAAAATTTCCTAATTTTTGACCAAATGCTGGTGGACGAAGTACAGAAGCGATCAACATTCCATCTTCTTTATAATCCAACCCAAACAACGGTTCTCCTGTTATGATTTTATCGATATCTACATTAATGGCATCTTTTCCAATAATTTTATAATCCTTTGGATCTTTTAGGGTGACGTTTTCTGGCACCTCCAACAATGCAGCTTCATTGACCACATCTCCATAATGAAATGTTTCTCCGCTTCCGTTATCTATCATTCCATTGGACACTTTGCAGTCTTTCGCATCAATTCCCCATTTTGCCGCAGCCGCATTCACCAACATTTGTCTGGCAGTGGCACCTGTTTGTCTTAAGGCATCCCAACCAAATCTGATTGACTGACTACCTCCAGCGACTTGCCTTGTAAAATTTTTGTTATCCAACGCACCTTGTGCTACCGTTACATGCTCCCAAGGCACATCTAATTCTTCCGCAATAATCATGGGCATTGATGTTTTTACACCTTGACCAATTTCTGGATTTGGCGAAAAAATAGTGACATAGCCATTTTCTGCAATTTTTATAAAAGCATTAAAATCTTTAAAGTCTAAATTGGCAACATCCACTGGTGGTGTAGCAGTTTCTTTACATGCTGTAATAAAATTAAAACCAATTAAAATACCTCCACTGGCAAGTGCAGAAGTTTTAATAAAATTTCGTCTGCTAAAAGTTGTTTTGTTCTGATTTTCCATGGTCGTCTGGCTTAAGATAGTTTTTTAGCGGCCAAAGCGACAGCTTTTTCAATTCGGTTGTAGCTTGCGCATCTGCATAAATTGCCATGCATGGCGTTCCTAATCTCGTCGTTATTTGGTGCAGGATTTTGTTTTAGAAACGATGTTGCCGTCATTATTTGTCCGGCTTGGCAATAACCACATTGTGGTACATCCAAGGTTTTCCAAGCTTCTTGGACTGGGTGTAATTCCTTTGTCGCCAAACCTTCAATAGTTGTAATTTCCGAATCCGTAAGCCTAGATGCCGGTAATAAACAACTTCGTGTGGCCACACCGTCTACGTGGACAGTACATGCACCACATTGCCCAATACCACAGCCAAATTTAGTGCCGACTAAATTGAGTTCGTCCCGAAGCACCCAAAGTAACGGTGTGTCTTCATCTGCATTAACGGATCGTGATTTGCCGTTAATCTTTAAATTGAAACTTGCCATAAGAATTGTATTTGTTGTTTTAAAGTTATGAAATTAAAGAGTTTAATTTCTATTTTGTTAATACATTAACACTCAATAGTTTTAACCACCAATGGTAATCATACTTCTGTTATCGTGATTTTTTAAATTCTCAAAATCTTTGAGCGTATCCATTCCAGCACGAACGGCTTTCTTTTTCAAGATTGTTTTTTGAATTATGGGCTCAATGGATTCGCCTGCCCTAAAAACTGTTAACAAATCGGTTTCACCATTGGAAAACAGACAGTTTTTTAATTTTCCGTTGGCTGTTAATCGAATACGATTACAACTATCACAAAACGGATTGGTCACAGATGAAATAATACCGAAACTCCCTTTATAATTGCTTATTCTGAAATTTCTCGCCGTGAAATTTTCCTCATTCGGAAGTCTTTCCAATTCATGTTCAGAAAAATGTGAATTTACTTTTTGAAGGACTTCTTCAAAACTTACCAGTTTCGATTTATCCCAACGGTTGCCATCAAACGGCATAAATTCTATAAACCTGACTGTAATATTTTTATCTTTTGTAAAGTTGATGAAATCGATGATTTCGTCATCATTAAAGTCTTTCATCAATACTACATTCAGCTTCACATTGAAACCTTCATCTAACAACAACTGAATATTATCAAACGCTTTATCAAATTGATTTCGCTTCGTGATATGATTAAATTTTTCAATATGCAGCGTATCTAAGCTAACGTTGATTGACTGCAGACTACAAGCCTTAAACGTTTCGATATGTCTATCTACTAAAATAGCGTTTGTGGTCAACGATAGTTGAACTGGCATTTTGGATAATGCTTCTAAAACAGTTGAAAAATCCTTTCTGATTAGCGGCTCTCCACCAGTCAAACGTATTTTATTCACACCATTTTTCACGAATAATTCGGCAATTTCAATGACTTCTTCTGTGGTCATCAATTGAGATTTTGGTGTCAGAGCAACACCGCTTTCAGGCATACAATAGGTGCAACGTAGATTGCACTTTTCAGTTAATGAAATACGCAAATAGTTATGCTGGCGACCAAAACTGTCCTTTAATATGTCCGAAGTATTCTGCATTAATGGCGTTCTCCTTTTAATACTTTAAAGCTATGAAATAAATGTGGAAATACGGCATCGAGACTTTCAGCAACTCCTTTGCTTGAACCTGGCAATGCTAAAACGACACACTTTCCAATCGTACCCACTACACTTCTCGATAGCATCGCATAAGGCATTCGGTTTTGCCCAAATCTTCTAATGGTCTCCTCTGCTCCCGAAATTCTTTTATCCAACAATGGCAAAACGGCTTCTGGTGTCACATCGCGAGGTGACAAACCTGTTCCTCCCGTTAAAACAATGACATCACAAGTTTCAATTTGTTTTTTAATAATATTTTGAATGGCTTCAACCTCATCTTGAATGATAATAACCTCAGTTGTTTTTAATCCAAAATCAGTCATTTTCTGTTTGATGACTTTTCCAGATTTATCTTCTCCCTCACCTTTTGAAAGTGTATCGGAACAAACAATTATTCCCGCTATTAACCCTGAAACATCCTTGACTGGATACGAAGATTTTCCACCTTTTTTTTCTAACAATTTTATATTATTGATTTCGATGCCTTTGTCAATTGGCTTCAACATATCATACATATTGAGCGCAACGACGCTTGCTCCGTGCATGGCTTCGACCTCAACGCCTGTTTTATAAATGGTCTTGACGGTAATGTTGATCTTTATTTCTAGACCCGAAATTTCGTAATCCACAGACGTGAACTCAATGGGCATTGGATGGCAGTCAGGTAACAATTCCGGCGTTTTTTTCACGCCCAAAAGTCCGGCTGCTTTGCTCATTGCAAATACATTGCCTTTGGGAACGGTATCATTTTTAATCGCCTCTATCGTTGCTTTTTTACTAACTTTTACGGTCGCTTGGGCAGTTGCCGCGCGTAAAGTGTTAGATTTATTGGTGATATCTACCATTATTTATTCTTTTTCCATTGGTATGCGCCTGTCTCAAACAGCTCTTTTCCAAAAATTGGCACTTCAGATTTTACACGGTTCACTATATATTCCGTTGCCTCATAAACTTGTGGTCGGTGTGGAGCGGAAACAAAAACGAAAATACAGACTTCGCCGACATTTACTTTACCCAAACTGTGGTAAATGTGCATACAAGTGAGGTTGTATTTGTCAAATGTTTCTTCTCTGATCTCATCAAGTTTTTGCTCTGCCATATCTTGATAGCAGGTAAACTCTATAGCGCTCACCACTTCATCCTTAACCGTATCCTTTCGCACTTGACCCAGAAAAATATTGTGCGCGCCAATCTCCGTTTTGGTTTGATGTTTGGCAATTGAGTTGGCTATAAATTCTGAGGTAATTTCACCCTGAATAAAGACTGTTTTCTTTTTCTTCATATTCTATTTCTGGAGCATTATCGCTGAGACAATACACATTTTTAAATTCTTTTTCTTTTAATAGTTGAAATGCTTTGGCACTTCGTTTTCCACTTTGACAAAAAATGAAAACAGGTGGATTTTTTGAAATTTGAGAGCAGTTATTTTCTAATTCTTGAAGCGGAATCTGCATATAATTTTCTAATTCCAATTTTGGTAATTCATCTTTTTCACGCACGTCTAAAAACAGACCGTCTAGCTTTTTGGCTTCGTTGTACGAGATGGTTTTTATCTTTTTTTCAATATAAATCTTTTTGAAAAAATCTTGAGTGATAAATGAAATGTCCTTTTTTTGATATTGAAATTGATGTTGCTCATTGGTGAGTGCATCAATTAAAAGCATTTTGTCGAGAATCAAATCACCGATATTCAAAATAAGTTTAAAAACTTCGTTGGCTTGATACAAACCAGCCATGGCGACTGTCGATGGCATCACACCAGCTTCGGCACAATTTTGGACTGTTTTCGGTGGGTTAGGATAGAGGCATCGGTACGTTCCGCTACTTTTATAATTGAAGGTTGCCACTTGAAATTGAAAACGATATACGGAGGCATGAACGAAAGGTTTTTTTGTTAAAACGCAGGCATCATTGATTAAATAACGTACTTCGATAGCATCGGTCGCATCAATTATAACATCGAATTTTTTGAATAAATCTAGCGCATTATCACCGTTAAGAAATTCATTTAAAACTAAAGTTTCCACCTCTGGAAACTGTTGTTCAAGTTTACTTTTAGCAACTTCAACTTTAGATTCTCCAACATCATTTTCAGAAAACAAAACCTGACGATGCAAGTTACTTTTTGAAACCGTATCTCCATCAATGATACCAACAGTGCCGATCCCAGACGATGCCAAATAGGGTAAAACTGCGTGACCTAATCCACCACAACCAACGACTAGTACTCGAGCTTCAGACAATTTTTCTTGTCCAGACTCGCCCACATTGGGTAGCGAAATTTGCCGTATGTACTTTTCGTTAGTCATAAATTAACCTCCTGCAAATGCTGACAAAATAGCGACTTCGTCCGTTTTGTTTATTGGTCGGTTGTTATCTTTTGAAATCAAGTTGCGATTTATTGCGATTTGAATATCTTCTTCCACTAAATCGTATTTTGATTTGAGATGATTGATTAATTCAAAAACCGATGGATTGGCTAGTTTTAACTCTTCCGATGTTTTGTTTGTAATATCTGCTATTTCTCCGAAGTAATTGATTTTCATTATTATCTTAAACTAAAAATAATTTAATGCAAGCAATCGTCAATACGCCTGCCAATACATACTTTAAGGTTTTCATATTAAATTTCTGACTTCCATACATGGCTCCCAAAGCACCACCAATTATGGCAATTGGTACAAAATACCAAGCTTCTGTTGGGAGGCTGCCTTTGTTAACCGAAAACCCAATAATTCCCGCAAATGAATTTACAAAAATAAATAATGCCGACACGGCTGCTGCCTGTTTCATTGTTCCCCAAGCCAACAAAACTATAACCGGACTGAGAATAATGCCACCACCAATACCTATCATACCTGAGAATAGTCCAATACCCGCTCCTACTATTAACGACAAAACAAGATGGTTTTCCTTTACTTGAATCGGCTGTTTTCCAAAGACTTTGAGCATTCTCAAAATAGCAAACACTAAAAACACAGCTAATATTTGCTTATAAAGTGTAGTGTTTATTGAAATATAGCCTCCCAAAAATGCCATGGGAACCGAGGTAATAGCAAACGGATAAAAAAGTTTCCACTTAAAATGTTGATTTTTATTGAAGTACCAAAAAGCGATTCCCGAGACAAAGATGTTGAGCAACAATGCGGTGGGTTTCATAACTAAAACAGGAAATGAAAATAATGCCATTAATGCCAAATAACCACTTGCTCCTCCATGGCCAACACTTGCGTATAAAAATGCAACTACTACTAAAATAGCAAGAAAAGGAATTAAAATATCGGCTTGTAGCACGTCCATTATCTAATCTTGATATAAGAAATTGGTTCTCCTTTTTTAATGATGTCCACATCCTCTGGCACTATCAATAGTGCATTGGAAACGGCAAAAGATTTTAGCATTGATGAGGCTTGGCCAGTTAATACAGTAGCTTTATCATGTTCTACCGTGCCTTTTAAAAATAAGGTTTTACCAAAATTATTTTTGATATCAGAACTCGCTATTGCAGTAAGTTTTTCATTCTGATAATTCATAAATCCCATTTGCGCTTTTAATAATGGCAGCACATACACATAAAAACAACTTAAACTTGATGCCGGATTGCCTGGCAACGCAAAGACTTTTGTGCCTTTTTTATGGCCAAACCATAATGGTTTTCCTGGTTTCTGGTTAACCTTATAAAATACTTCTTTTACTTCGTTCCTTTCTAATGCCTCTTTTACAAAATCGTAATCACCCACTGAAATCCCTCCGGAAATCAGTACAACATCTGATTTTTTGAGACTTTTTTCAATAGCTTTGACGGTTGATTTTAAATCGTCTTTAACTTTTGAGACTTTTATTTTTTTTATGCCAATTCGTCTTAAAGCTAGTTTTAAAGTAATGGAATTGCTGTCGTATACCTCACCCTCTTTCAGTTTTTCGCCGATTTGCTTGAGTTCATTTCCTGTAATTAGAATTTGAATTTTTGGTCTTTTGTAGGTTTTCACTTTTGCAATTCCTAATCCGGCTAAAAACCCAATGGCTGCCTCATTGAGTTGTATGCCTTTTTTGAGTGCAATATCTCCCACTTTAATTTGTTCTCCCAATGCTCTGACATTGACTCCTATTCTTGGTAAGGTATTTATGGTTATTTGATTGTCTTTTCTATTTGTGTGTTCTTGCATCACCACCGTATCTGCATCATCCGGGACACGTGCTCCAGTAAAAATCCGTACCGCTTCACCAGACTTTAATTTTATGTTTTTTGAACTACCAGCTTGAACTTCTTCTATTATTTTAAAGGTTGTATTTTCCGAGTGGATAAATGCGTAACCATCCATTGAAGATTGTTTAAAAGGCGGCATATTTATTGGAGACTTTATATCTTCAGCCAGCACCAAACCGAACACTTTATTAATCGATTTTTCTACTGACTCTAAAGGCTTGCAGTGTACTTCGAGATGTTTTAGAACTTTGGATACTGAAATCATTTGTTGGCTAAATTTTTGTAATCTTCGAGCGTATCAATATCCAATAAATCTACTGAAGCATCAACCGTTTTAACTTTAATTTCTTTTGAATTCAACAATTGCTTCGCCCCTTTGTCTCCAGACAACATCAATAGTTGTTGGAAATAAGCTTTTGAAAAAATTGCTGGTACTCCTATAGAGCCATTGTAATTTGAAGCTATCACAAATTCAGATTGCTCTGTAAATTTTGAAATCATTTTATTCAAATAAATCTTATCAACTTTTGGCTGGTCTGCTAATGTGATTAAAACTGCATCAACATCCTTAATTGCTTTAATTCCTGCGACTATACTCGAACTTAAACCTGATTCAAAATCATGGTTTATTATAATTTCTACAGTTTTATTTTTTATTTCTTTCTCAATTATATCAGCTTTATAACCCAAAACTACTGTTACTTTATTTGCTTTGGATTCCAGCGCGTGTTCTATAGTTTTTCCCAACAAGTTGGTGCCGTCAATTGCCAGCAATTGTTTTGGCTGTCCCATTCGAGAGGATTTTCCTGCTGCTAATATGAGGATAGCGATTTTCATTGAAAATTATAATTGAATTTACGCTATTATTTATTCATTTTACCCAAAACACCTCTAAGCGAAATTGGTTCTTTTTCCCTTAAAACACTCAATATTTCAGAAAGAATGGAGAGTGCGATTTCTTCTGGCGTGATTGCTCCAATATTTAATCCAGCTGGACTGTAGATGCTTTCAAAAAACGCTTCTGAAATGTCTTCTTTATAATGAAACAAGTCGTTTTGTAATTGTTCGCGACGTTTTGTAGAACCCAGAATTCCGATATATTTTGGTTGCGACGGAACCAATTTGAGCAAGTATTTTAAGTCCAAGACGTAATTATGGTTCATTAACACCACAACGGTTTCAGTATCAATTTTTAGATTTGCCAATTCTGGTGTTTGCGATTCGACCGATTTTGCTCCAGGAAAATCAGACAATAATTTAGGATCTTTTATCGAGGTAATGACATTGACATCCCAACCCAATAAACTCGCCATAGTACACAACTTTACCGCATCGTGTTCACCACCGATAATCAATAATTTAAGACTCGGTTTTAGAGTCTGAGAAAACAATTGACTGTTCTCCGTGGTTTCAACTTTAAAATTATTAGAAAATTTGAATGCAGTTTTTTTCTCAAGTTGAAAGACACTTCCAAAATTTCCAACGGCCTCATCTTCTTTTTTAAAATAAGATTGAATCATGAATTGTTGACGGTTTTCTAATACATTTTGAAATGCTTTAAAAAAATCATCGTGAACCAAAAACGCTTCAATGAGAATATATAAAATTCCTTCGCACCCTAAACGATAGCGCCCATCATAGGTCATGATTTTAGACTTGTCGTTTTTAAAAACGGTCTGTGCACGTCGTTTTATTTCATTTTCAACACAGCCACCACTGACGGCTCCTACCATCTTCCCATCTTCGCTAATCAACATTCGTACTCCTGGCTTTCTATAGGACGAACCCTCTAAAAAAACAACGGTTGCCAAAACGTTTTTAATTCCGTTTTGTTGATTGACTTTTGCTTGAAATACGATGTTTTTAAATTCGTGTGTCACGATTACTTGCTAAAAAATTGATAAGGTTATGAAGTTAAGCGAAAAATCGATGTACCGAAAATATAAAACAAAAAAAAGACCCAACCTAGGTTGAGCCTTTCTATTACAATTATCTATAATTTATTTCTTTGGCATCAAAACATCATTTAGGATGTATGCAATTCCGTTGGATGCATCAACATTTCCCAAAACTACCTGAGTTTTATTACCTCTAGCGTCTTTTAGCATATATTGGTCGCCATCCATCATTGCAGTAATTTCGCCACCACCAACTGTTGTCATAGTATATTTTCCATTGGCATCTTGAATAGTTTTTGCAAAGGATTCAGCGTCCATTTTTCCAGAAACCACATGATATTTTAAAATATTCTGTAATTGCTCCTTGTTCTCTGGCTTCAAAAGATTATCTACAGTACCTTCTGGTAATTTCTCAAAAGCATTGTTAGATGGTGCAAAAACCGTATAGTCACCAGGCTCAGAAAGCATTTCTGCTAAATCCGCTGCTTTTAGTGCCGCTACTAATGTTGAAAGATTTTCATTAGCCATAGCTTTTCCAGCAATACTGTTATTCATAGCCATTTCTTTCTTCTCCTCCTCCATTTTCTTCATCTCCATCTCTTCCTTCTCTTTGGCTTCCATTTCCATTTTTTCAGCCTCCATCTTCATTTGCTCTTCTTTTTTACCATCATTACAAGCGGTAAGAACCACTAACATCATACACGTTAATAATCCAGTTATTCTATTCATACTTAATTTCATAATAATCTTATTTAATTATTGGTTATACTATATATACGTGAACTCAGCATTTTGGATTTTTGTTTTGGATTATTTAATATAAGTTTAACACATGCCAAAAACTTATTACATATACCAAAGGTCAAATAATCAAACCCGTTAAAATCCGTTGTAATCGCAGTAAATATGATAAATTTACAGCACTATATTTGCGACTTGAAAACTGAAGAAAACATAGAATCCAAAACTTCCGATAAAAAACCCTACCGCTGGTTACGAAGGCTACTTCGCGTGCTTTTAGGTATTTTAATTTTTCTTTTTTTAGTGGTACTATTTGTTCGAAGTCCTTGGGGACAGAACATAATCGTTAATCGAGTGGTGAATTATGTCGAAAACAAAACCAACACGAAAGTTGAAATTGAAAAACTCTTTATCACTTTTGATGGCGATGTACAATTAGACGGACTTTATCTCGAGGACAAAAAAGGCGACACTTTAGTTTATTCAAATACATTGGAAGCCAACATTCCACTTTGGGCTATGATTAAAGGCCAGGCAGTCGGTGTTGAGGATTTGGACTGGGACGGTCTACGCGCCAATATTATTAGAAACGATTCGATTTCTGGTTATAATTTTCAGTTTTTGATTGATGCTTTTACACCTGCAGACACCGCAACAGTTGCCACAGATACTACAGCCGCACCTTTAAACGTAATAATAGGAAATTTGAATCTAAAAAATTTCGACGTGGTTTTTGACGATAAAGTCGCAGGAATAGACAGCAGATTTAAAGTAGGGCAACTAAAGGCCGAAATGGAAAACACCAATATTGAGCAGATGATTTTTGATGCTGCCGATTTTGAATTGACTGATGCTAACATAAAATTTATTCAAAACCCTGTATCCTTTGATACCACGACATCCAATGTACCTTTGCCTAAATTTTCTGCTGAGTCTTTAACATTAAAGAATGTTATAGCTTATTACCAATCTTTACCCGATCAAATTATTGCGGACTTAAACATTGATGATTTTTATGCCGAAATACCAAAATTTGACTTATCGGATACGGACATCAATTTCAATGAAATTAGACTTGAAAATTCCAAAATTTTAATCAGGACAGAAACTGAAGATAACGGCATTACTCAAAAAGCTGAAGAACTAAAAGACGAGGCCAAAAAAGATATACAGTTGTTTGAATGGCCTCAAATTAAGGTTAACATTACAGAGATTGATCTCAAAAACAATGATATAACTTATCGTGTAGCCAATAACAAACCGCAACAAAATGTGTTTAATCCCAACGCCATAGCATTACAGCAACTCAATTTAAAAGCAAATAATATAAAACTAAAAGACCAATTGGCTGCATTGCAGTTAGAAACTCTAACTTTTAATGAAATTTCAGGGTTGAATCTCAAGACATTTCAAATGAATTTTAAAGCTTCGGACACTGAAATGAATCTGGATAATTTACAACTTCAGCTTAATAACAACTCGCTATCAGGTTATGTAGAACTAAATTACAACTCACTAAGTTCACTATTAGAAAAGCCTGAAAATACTAAAGTCAATCTAAATTTACCCTCTTATAAAATTTCCCTTTCTGAAATATTTAAATTTCAACCAGAACTGAAAAACAATGAATACCTTCAGACACTGAGCAAAAAACAATTTACCGGAAACATTAATGCTTCTGGTACTTTGGCTTCGATTAATTTTCCTAATTTGAAGGTGAATTGGGGAAATTCGACTCATATTTCTGCCAACGGCACAATTCAAAATCCAACTAATCCGGATTTGTTAGCATTTGATATTCCCGATTTTTCAGTAGATAGTAAACGGAAAGATTTAATGCCTTTTATACCGCAGGATAGTTTGAGTATTAATCTACCTGAAGATGTAAAACTCACGGGAGACCTTAAAGGCTCCTTGCAGAATATTGACGCAAAAGCAAAATTAACCACTTCGCAAGGTATAGTAACTGTTAATGGCAACTTTAAAAACACAGACACAATTGCTTTTGACACCCAACTTACGGTGAATGATTACCAAGTAAATGAGCTCTTAAACAACCCACAGTTTGGCACACTGAGTTTAACAGTTGATGCAAAAGGAAAAGGCACTGACATCAATAACCTAGATGCAACCCTCGATGCCAAAATTTCGAGTTTTCAGCTAAATGATTATGCCATCAAAGACATAAACATACAAGGGAATATTGATGGTGGAACAGGCAAAGTGGTATCCAATTACAAAGACGATAATCTTAATATAAAACTTGATGCTTTAGTGGTTCTAGATTCTGTTGCACCTGAAGTTACGGCAGAATTAGATGTGATTGGTGCAGATTTACAAGCGCTAGGTTTCATGCAACGCAACGTAAAAACCGGTATGACTATTTATGCCGATTTTAAAGGCAATACAGAAAGTTATACTGCTGCTGCTATCGTTGAAGATGGAGTAGTTATTTACGACAACAAAACTTACTTGTTGGGTTCTTTAGAAGCTTTGGCCAACGTTAAAAAAGACACCTCTTCAATCTCGGTGAGCAATAAGATGGTAGATCTCTTGCTTCAATCTAATGCAGATCCACAAACGTTTAGTAAAGCCATTCAAAGACACATCTTCAGCTATTTTTATAGAGATGAAAAAGTGCCAGATTCCATAACCAATCCTGTAAATTTAATTCTAGAAGGAAAAATTAGCCAGTCTCCTTTGCTCAACGATGTGTTTTTAGTAAATGTTAAAGATCTAGATACTATTGACATCTCGGTAGATTTCAATGAAAAAGCCAGAAAGCTAAAGGCCAACATCACAGCACCGCACATTAATTACAGTGGTAACGAGTTGGATAGCTTAGCCTTTTCAATGAATACGGACAAAGAGAATTTCAACTTTAACCTTGGATTTAAAAATATTACGGCAGGCCCTTTGGACATACCAAAAACTATGATTACTGGAAACCAATACAATAATGAATTATCGCTCAACTTTCTGGGCTACCACGATGGAGAACGCCTGATGAATGTGAACACAAGAATCACAGGCAGCCGTGAACGTCTGGTACTTAAAGTAAATCCAGATAGTTTAGTGCTCAACAAGAGTAAATGGGTGATTCCAGAGACCAACGAAATGGTACTGACCGAAAATAAAGTGACTTTCAATGAGTTTATAATTTCAAAAGACAATCAATCTATTGAAATCACTGATAAATTACCCAGTGTAAATCGGGATCATGTGGCACTTGATTTTAAAAACTTTAAGATCAATGAAGTTTTTAACTATCTCAACCCAGAATCTAAAATAGCCGTAGGAAATCTCAATGGCGACTTTATCCTAGAAGAACCCTTTAGAGAAACAGGTATTTTGGCAGACTTAAGTATAGACCAACTCAAAATTTTAAATACAGATTTGGGTACACTTAGCTTAAATGGCAATTCTCTAGGAGGCAACAATTATGCTTTTAACATCGGGCTGAAAAAGGGCCTGGTAGATCTCGATCTTGTTGGCGATTACATGGCTCGGAGCAACGATGCAGAACTAGATCTGGAACTGAGGATCAATAAATTTCAGATGGAAGCTTTAAATACTTTGTCTTTAGGCGAAGTAAAAAATGGTAGCGGAAATTTCACAGGTAACTTTACGGTAACAGGCAGTACAACAGACCCTCAATATCAAGGAAGCTTGAATTTTATTGATGCCAAATTCAATATAGCAAGACTCAACACACCTTTCACTTTGGTCAACGAAACTTTAAATGTTCAAAATGAAGGTTTATCAATGTCCAATTTCACCATATTAGATGAGAACAATAACAAAATGATTGTCTCTGGCGATGTGGGCACGGATAATTTTTTAAATCCAACGTTTGATCTCAATCTAAAAGCAACCAACTTTCAGGTTTTGGATGCCACAGTAGAAGACAACGAGGATTTTTATGGAAAAGCTACTTTTAATGCCGATGCAAAACTTACAGGAGACTTACAAATCCCAAAAGTCGACGCAAGTTTAACCCTAGGATCGGAAACAGATGTCGTATACGTGATGCCTTCAGCTGTAGTTAATGTAGAAGAGCGTGATGGTATAGTGGTCTTTGTTAATCGTGAAAATCCCGATGCTATTCTCACACAAACCGAGGAGCAAACTGCAACTATTAAAGGTTTTGACATTAAGGCACTTTTAAAAGCCGGGAAAGATGCATCTGTTACTATCATTATCGATGAAGAAACTGGAGATAATTTTAAAGTAAAAGGTGAGGGGGAATTCAATTTTACCATGAAACCTAACGGGAGGTTGACACTTTCTGGTGTTTATGAAATTTCAGATGGGCACTACGAACTCAACCTCTATAACTTGGTAAATCGTCGATTTGAACTAGCACCTGGCAGTAGAGTTACTTGGTCTGGAGACCCATTTGATGCCAAGTTGGATGTTCGTGCTATTTACAAATTAGAAACGTCTGCCTCATCTTTAATGGCAGCAGAAACAGCAGGTGCAGATCCATCCGTACGAAACAAATACCGTCAAGTCTTGCCGTTTTTCGTTTATCTCAATATTGAAGGTGAATTATTACAGCCTGAAATCTCATTTCAGCTTGATATGCCAGAAGACGAACAAGGCTCGGTTGGTGGGCAGGTTTATGGCAGAGTGCAACAAGTTAATAACCAAGAAAGTGAACTGAACAGGCAGGTATTTTCACTATTAGTACTTAATCGTTTTTATCCAGATCCAGGCAGTGATGGTAGTGCGGGTGGTTTTGCCTCTATTGCGCAAGACAATCTTAATGATGCTGTTGCAGACCAACTCAACACATTCTCTGACAAAATCTTTGGAAGAACTGGTGTAGAATTCGATTTTGGTCTGGATAGTTACACGGACTATCAAGGAGAAGCCGCACAAGACCGAACTCAACTGGATATTGCAGCGCAAAAAAAGCTTTTTAATGATAGGTTAACTGTACGCGTAGGTAGTGAAGTAGATATACAAGGAAGTAGCTCCACAGGTGAAGCTACACCATTAATTGGTAATGTGAGTTTAGAATACACATTGACTGAAGACGGTAGATACCGACTCAAAGGCTTTAGAAGAAACGAATTTGAGAATGTGATTGACGGCCAGACTGTAGTCAGCGGAATTGCACTTATTTTTACCCAGGAATTTAATAAATTTAGTGAACTCTGGGATGCGATATTACGTTCTCAAAGCGAAAAGCGTGAGGCTGAAAAAGAAGCTGCAGAGAAAAAATTAAAAGAAAAACAAGAGGAAGTTGATGAGAGTATTGAGAAAAAGAAAAACTAAAAATTGAAATTATCATTTAAACATATTGCTTCAATCACATTATTTGTTGGCTGTGTATATTCTTGTAGTATTGCTAAATATATTCCAGATGAAGAACGTCTGTACACTGGAGCGACTATCGAGATAGAAAGTGACACTACCATAAAAAATGAAAACAAACTGAAAGCAGAGCTTCAAACTGTTTTAAGACCAGAACCCAACACAAAATTTTTGGGAATGCGACCAGGTCTTTACTTCTATTATAAAACGCAAAAAGAGAATCCTGGTTTTATAAACCGATGGTTTTATAAACAAATTGGGGAAAAACCGGTTTACCAATCAGATGTGGAAACTTTTGAAGTTGAGGATGTACTCATCAATAGATTAGAAAACAATGGCTTTTTTTACAGTAGGGCATCATCGAGTTTTGATGAGAAAGAAAATGAAGCCTCCGTAAATTATAATCTTAGAGTCCCATCACCCTACAGGATGGAGAACTACAGGACAGATTCTCTAACAGAACCAATCGCTACGCCTATAAAAGAAGCGGTATCCCAAACAAAACTAATAAAAGATATGCGCTTTAACCTCAATAATATGAAGTTAGAACGCCAGCGTATTGATGCCAATTTAAAAAACAAAGGATATTACAACTTTAACGCCGATTTCCTGATTTTTGAAGCCGATACCAATCAATATGCCAATAAACGTTTCGATTTATTTTTAACTATGAAAAAGGACGTGCCACAACGCGCCACAGTGCCTTATGAGTTATTAAGAGTGAATGTTTATCCTAATTATCATTTAGAAGATTCTACCCTTTCAGTTTCAGAAAGATTGGATAACAAAAATTATTATCAAGATACATTGTTTTTTAAACCAAACAGACTCAATCCGTTTATAACATTAGAAGAAGGACAACTTTACAATCCTAACACTTCAAAAAATACAGCCAGGAGATTATCTACTATTGGTGCTTATAAATTTGTTAATATTCAATATAAAGAAATTGATTCTGCATTAACCGATAGTCTTGGTGCCCTTGAGGCAAATATCTATTTATCGCCACTGACCAAAAGAGCTATAAAAGCAGAATTACAAGCCGTCACAAAATCCAACAATTTTGCAGGGCCAAATTTAGCATTGACCTTTAGTAACCGTAATTTGTTTAAAGGTGGAGAAACTTTTAACCTAACGGCAAATGTGGGTTACGAGACCCAAATTGCCAATGGTGATAATGCTGGATTAAGTAGTTTGGAATTAGGTCTCAAAGGTGAGTTGATTTTTCCACGAGTCATTTCTCCATTTAATATCGATGAAAACTTTTTTGAATATTCTGTGCCTAAAACCAAAACCAGTTTGGGGTTTAGTTATTTGAGCCGAAGTAAGTTATATGAATTATTATCTGGAAACGCTCTATTTGGTTATAGTTGGAATGCCAACCGATACATAACTTACGAAGTCAATCCTATTTCTGTAAATTATACCAGGTTATCAAATACCACGCCTGAATTTGAGGATATTTTAGATGAGAATCCTTTTTTAAGACGCAGTTTTGACCAGCAATTTATTTCAGGATTAACCATGTCCTTTACTTACAACGGAATGGTAGATCCAAGTGACCCAAATCAATTTTTTCTAAACACAACATTGGACGTGGCAGGTAACTCCATTAGTTTATTTGGCAAAGACGAAGCCGATGGAGAACCAAGAACTTTTCTAGGACTTGAATATGCACAATACGCCAAAGCTGATATTGATTTTAGATTCCATCTTAACTTTGGAAAAGGCAGACAACAAACCTTGGCCACGCGTTTGTTTGCAGGTTATGGTTTAGCTTACGGAAACTCCGATGTGCTGCCGTTTATAAAGCAATATTTTTCTGGTGGACCTTATAGTGTGAGAGCCTTTAGAATTCGTTCTTTAGGACCTGGAACTTATAGCGAAGATGATGACCCAGATAGCGATGGTACATTTTTTGACCAGACCGGAAACATAAGATTGGAAGGTAACGTAGAGTATCGTTTTCCCATTGTAGGATTTTTTAAAGGAGCGGTTTTTGCCGATGCGGGAAATGTTTGGAATTCAAAAGCCAATCCCGCGTTCAATGGTGAGGATAAATTCACCTCAAACTTTATTAACGAATTAGGAATGGGAGCAGGTATCGGATTAAGGATTGATGTGCAAGGTTTTGTTATCAGATTTGATCTGGCAGCACCTTTCCACGACCCATCCTTACCAGAAGGCCAACGTTTTGATTTTCAATTTGATGAACCTGTTCTTAATTTTGCTATAGGATATTCCTTCTAACTAAAATTTTAATTATGACAGACCAAGAAAAGTACATGAAAGAAGCTGTAAACGCAGCATTAAAAGGTATGGGCAACAATGAAGGAGGCCCTTTTGGCTGCGTCATTGTTAAAGACGGAAAAATTGTTGGTCGTGGCAATAACAGAGTTACCTCAACCAATGACCCCACAGCTCATGGAGAAGTGATGGCCATTAGGGATGCCTGTAAGAATCTCAACAGCTTTCAGCTAGATGGGTGCGAATTATATACATCTTGCGAACCTTGTCCAATGTGCTTGGGAGCGATTTATTGGGCGCGTGTCGATAAAGTTTATTTTGGTAGTACCCAAGTCGATGCAGCTGCCATTGGATTTGACGATCAATTTATTTATGACGAAATCCCACTACCTTATAGCGACAGACGTATTCCGTTTATACAATTAGCACACGACATTGCCATGGAACCTTTTGAAAAATGGAGCGAAAAAGAGGATAAAACTGAATATTGATCACTATTTTTCCACACATTGATCAAATTAACTTATTAATGGATTAAAGTTTGAAACATTTTTAACCTGACTTAAAAGTGGTTTCAGTATGGGTGTATTTGCCCGATTGCACTATTTCTTCAAAAAATAAAATATAAGTGATACAAAATTTCACGCACGAAAGCTATATTGGTATTACATTTATAAAGAGTGTAATAGACGAGGTAACTTTGGACCATGATATAGGCATTGTTAAGGTTATTAAAGCATTGGGCAAAATTTAATCGTACAAATCCGTCCCAATAAACAAAGTGAATCATCTTTATACTTTTAGATTTTAGTCATTTAATATGAATAAAAATGTTATAGTTATCGGTGGAGGGATTATTGGCTTGTGCTCAGCCTATTATCTTCAAAAAGAAGGGCATCAAGTCACTATCATTGATCAAACTGACCTAACTAGTGGTGCTTCTTATGTAAATGCTGGTTATTTATCACCAAGTCACATCATTCCATTGTCTGCACCTGGCGTCATGAAAAAAGGGATCAAATGGATGTTAAACAATTCTAGCCCATTCTATATAAAACCGCGATTAGACACCGAATTTTTAAAATGGATATGGGCCTTTAATAAATCCTGCAATAGTGATCATGTTAACAGATCCGCTCCAATTATAAGAGATATCACTTTACTTAGTCAACAATTATATCAAGACATTCATGTTACAGAAAATTTTGACTCACATTACGAGAAAAAAGGTCTTCTTATGCTTTGTCAGACGCAAAAACTATTAGATGAAGAGTTAAAAATGGTAGAATTAGCAGTTAGTTTAGGATTAGAAGCTAAAGAAATTACTGCCAGCGACATCAAAAAAATAGAACCTAATGTTGAAATAAATGCCATTGGAGCAGCTTATTTTAAATGCGATCACCACTCTACTCCTCCTGAATTCATGTCTGCACTTAAAAATTATTTGAGAGAAGCAGGTGTGGTCTTTTATTTAGAAGAAAAGGTTGAAGATGTTGTTTTAAGTAAAAATAAGATAACAGCTTTAAAAACCAGCGAGCAAACCTTGCCTGCAGGTGAAGTGGTACTTTCTGCTGGATCTTGGAGTTCTATTTTAAGTAAAAAATTAAATCTCAACTTACTGCTACAAGCTGGAAAAGGCTACAAAATCGATACGGCAAAAGAGACCAACATAACGATTCCTGCAATCTTGGCCGAAGCTAAGACAGCAGTAACGCCAATGCATAAATTCACAAGGTTTGCAGGCACAATGGAAATTGCTGGTATCAATCATAATATTAATCCTGTACGTGTACAGGCCATATTAAAAGCCGTAAAAAATTATTATCCTGCGCTCCAATTACCAAAAAAATCAATAAAAGATGTTGCTTGTGGACTAAGACCTGTTTCACCAGACGGTATGCCATATATAGGAAAATCTCGAAAATGCGACAATCTTACCATTGCAACTGGCCATGCCATGATGGGCTGGAGTATGGGAACTGCAACAGGTAAACTAGTTTCTGAAATTATATCTAAAAAAGCAACTTCACTAAAATTAAATCCATTTCATCCAGATAGAAAATTCTAACTTTTCTCTCATTTCTGTAATCTTTAAAGTTTATCTTCGACCAATTTATCTCGTTTAAAACCCTATTTTAATATTATGTCAAAAAATTATTACGACGCATCAGATCTAAGAAAATTCGGTAAAATCACAGAATGGAGTGAAGAACTTGGCAACAAATTCTTCGACTATTACGGTAAAGTATTTGAGGAAGGTGCATTAACAGCTCGCGAAAAATCATTAATAGCATTAGCAGTAGCACATACAGAACAATGTCCGTATTGCATTGATGCATATACCAAAGATGGCCTGCAGCGAGGCGTAACAAAAGAGGAAATGATGGAAGCTATACACGTCGGTGCCGCAATTAAAAGCGGTGCAACTTTAGTACATGGCGTACAAATGATGAATAAAGTTAATAAGTTAGATGGATAAAGGTAATTTCTAATTTCTCTGCAAGAAAAAACCGATACGCACAAAACTTCGTAAGCATATAAAACCCTAAAACATTAATGGCAACAGCAACAAAATCACTTAAAAAACAAGGAAGCGATTTAGCACAAAGCAACAAACAATTAGAAATTCTTTCAAACGGTATTTTTCAGAATGGTGAATTGCCGACTTTTAAGAATAAAATTTCTGAAACAAATCAATTTCCACTCAAAGCCAAAAAATTAGAAATTCTTCAAATTAATGTAGGTTACATGTGCAATCAAGTTTGCGACCATTGCCATGTGGATGCTGGTCCGGACAGAAAGGAAATTATGACACGTGACACCATGCGCCAATGTTTAGAGGTTATTAAAAATTCTGGTGCACATACGCTCGACTTAACTGGTGGCGCACCAGAAATGAACCCAGATTTTAGATGGTTTGTAGAAGAAGCTGCAAAAGTTGGAATTAAAGATTTCATTGTACGCTCTAATCTAACCATCATTCGTGCCAACAAAAAATATTACGATTTACCAGATTTTTTTAAAAAACACAACGTACACGTTGTAAGTTCAATGCCACATTGGACACGTGGTAAAACGGACAAACAAAGGGGTGACGGTGTTTTTGACAAATCAATTAAAGCTTTACAGGAATTGAACGATAGGGGCTACGGAATGCCAGATAGCGATTTGCGTCTAGATTTGGTTTACAATCCATCAGGTGCATTTTTACCTGGTGACCAAGCTGCTATGGAAAAGGATTTCAAAAAAGCATTGATGGAAGATTTTGGAATTCAATTTCACAATCTGTTTGCAATTACAAACTTACCAATTGCCCGATTTTTGGATTTTTTAATTGCCTCCGAGAATTACGAAGATTATATGTATCAACTCGTTGAAGCCTATAATCCTGCAGCTGTTAAAAATGTAATGTGTACCAACACTCTTTCCATTAGCTGGGACGGTTATTTGTTTGATTGTGATTTTAACCAAATGCTAGAATTACCCGTAAACAGTAAAGCAAAACACATTTCTGAATTTAATGAAGAATTATTAGAAGGACGAAATATCGTTATTTCACAACACTGTTATGGATGCACGGCTGGTGCCGGAAGCAGTTGTCAAGGGAGCGTTGCCTAACCAATGAAAAACAAAAAAACCGCCATATTAATATTCGCAAATTCTGCCAAAAAGGAATTGAACTCAAAAGGAATTCAATCTTCGGAGGTTTTTGAAATACTTAATACAGAAACTTTAAAAACAGTTTCAAAAACAGGTTTGCCCTACTTCCATTTTTCAGAAGAAGAACAAGTTGGAAATAACTTTGGCAAGCGATTTCATAATGCTATTAAGAGTATTTTCAAAAAAGGATTTGATCAGGTGATTTCTGTTGGAAATGACACACCTCATCTTACAACAAAACATATTCTTAAAGCTGTAACCCAATTTAATCAAACTGATTTTGTTTTAGGCCCATCAACCGATGGTGGTTATTATTTAATGGGTTTCAAAAAATCTCACTTTCAGAAATTATCATTTTTAGAATTAGCTTGGGAAAAGCGAACACTTCAGAACAGTTTTCAACATCAAATTAACCATATTGGCGCTTCGGTTTGTCATCTTGAAACACTTTCAGATTTAGATGAAGCTTCGGATGTTGATTTAATATTTCAACATTTTGAGCAACTTTCAAATCGTATAAAATCTATTCTTTTAAAAATTAAGAATGTTTCAAATTTTATATTTGAAAGCATTCTTTTTTCATTTAAGCTTATTTACCCCAATCTTTATTTCAACAAAGGTTCACCTATATCACTTCATATTTAAAAGATCTATTTTGGATAAGTACATCCAAAAATTCAATTGAGGCTTCACCTCATTTTTTTCTACTGACTAACTAAACTAATCCGTACTAACGGGAATTTTATGAAGTACCTTTACATAGGCATGCTGCTATGTTTTTCACTATTTGGCCATGCGCAAACAACAATTACAGGAACTGTGACAAGCGCAGTTGATGACACTCCTTTACCATTCGTAAATATTACCACGAGCACTAACAAAGGAACAACCACCGATGAAAATGGTCGGTTTTCGATAAGTACATTTTATATCAACGAAACCCTTACATTCTCATTTTTAGGCTATAAATCCAAAACAATAAGCGTTGGTGACAAAACCGTGATCAATGTGAGCCTCGAAGAAGATGCATCTGCATTAGACGAAGTGGTAATTACCGCCTTAGGATTGGAACGTGACACTAAAGAATTGGGCTATGCAGTACAGGCGATTAAATCTAAAAGTTTAACCGAAGTAAAAACTGTTAATTTTTTAGATAATTTACAAGGAAAATTAGCTGGAGTTACTATTTCACAAGGTGCCACTGGTGTAGGTTCATCTTCGAAAATCACCATTCGAGGTGAGGCTTCATTTTCTAATAATAATCCGCTTTTTGTAGTTGACGGTGTACCAATTAATAACGAAACGGTATTTAATTTTACCAATGAAGCGGCAGCAGGATTTCAGGAAATAGACTTTGGAAACGGTGCTATGGAAGTGAATCCTGACGATGTTGCCTCCGTCACAGTATTAAAAGGACCCAGTGCTGCGGCATTATATGGCACACGAGCTTCTAATGGTGTAATTGTTATTGAAACTAAAGATGGACGTAATGCAAGAGGTTTAGGTATAAGTTTTAACACGTCCTTATTTGTGGATACAGCATTTAAATTGCCTGATTTTCAAAATAAATATGGACAAGGAAATTCAGGTCAATTTGAATTTGTTGATGGTCTCGGTGGTGGTATTAACGACAACATTACTTATTCTTGGGGACCTAGACTTGATGCTGGTTTGTTGATTCCGCAGTTTGATAGTCCGGTGCGATTGGCAGATGGTAGCATTGTTCGTGGTGGCGACACGTCGCTTTATGATGGCTTATCTATTACTGCAACACCGTTCGTTTCCAACCCTGATAATTTGAAGAACTTTTATGAAACTGGAATAACTACCATAAACAATATTTCAATTTCAGATGGTTTTGACTCTGGAAATTATAGATTATCATTTACAGATTTGAGAAGTGAAGCGATTATACCAGGTGTGAATTTAGACCGACAAACCATCTTTGCAAAACTTAATTTTAAACCTACTGACAAAACAGAAATCAACACGTCGATTAGCTATATCAATTCAAGTAGCGACAATAGACCATCTAACGGTTACGGAAGTGAAAATGTGAATTATTCTTTGGTGGCTTGGGGACCACGTTCCCTTAACATCGACAATCTAAAACGTTATTGGCAACCTGGTTTGGAAGGCACACAACAGTATTCATTCAACTATACATTTTTTGACAATCCATATTTTATTTTAAATGAAAACACCAATTCGTTTGTAAGAGATCGAATTTTTGGTAATGTTTCATTAAGACAACAACTTACAGAGCATCTAAGTATTTCGTTAAGAACAGGAATGGATTTTAGTACAGAAACACGTCAATTGCGACGTGCATATAGCAGCAACCGTTTTAGAAATGGTGCTTATGCGGAACATGATGTAACGTTTAGGGAGGTGAATACCGATTTTTTAATCAATTATAAAAATCAGTTTGGTGATTTCTCCGTAGACTTGTTTTTAGGTGGAAACAGATTGGACCAAAACGCATCGACCAAACAATCTCAAACTGTTAACTTAGCTCAGCCAGGTATATATAATCTAAATAATGCAGCTTCACCAATTGAAGTGTTTCAGTTTGAAAGCCAAAAACGTATCAACTCATTTTATGGCATTGCCAAATTAGGCTACAAAGACTTTTTGTTTGTGGATATAACAGGTCGTAACGATTGGTCAAGCGCTTTAGCTACGCCATTTTCTGTTGACGGAACGTCGTTCTTCTACCCATCTGTATCTTCTAGTTTTATTTTATCTAACGTTACCGAATTGCCAGATGTATTTTCTTTTGCAAAACTTCGAGCCAGTGTTGCACAAGTAGGTAATGATACTGGTGCTTATCAGACTTCTGGTGCTTTTGTATCGCAAACGCCATTTAATGGGCAGCCTACATTTAGCAATCAGGATTTTATTCCAAATTCTAATTTAAAACCTGAAAGTACAACCTCTTTTGAGTTTGGTACAGACCTAAGATTTTTTAGAGACAAACTCCGATTAGATTTCACTTATTATAATAATACTACAGAAGATCAAATAATTTCTCTTCCCGTAGCCATTTCATCAGGTTATGAGCAGCAAGTAGTTAATGGCGGAGAAGTGAATACGCAAGGTGTTGAAGTGGTTTTGGGAATCACACCAATTCAAACAGATGATTTTAATTGGAATACCACGTTCAATTTTGCCACTAACCGCTCAGTAATTAGAAATTTACCACAATCGGATGGTAGATTAACCTTGGCTTACAGCCGAATTTACGATAGTGCTAACCAAACCGTTTGGTTTCAAGTTGAAGAAGGTGGTCGCATCGGTGATATTTATGGTACAGGATATCAGCGTAATGAAAACGGCCAGTTTTTAATTGATGACAATGGACGGTTTATTGCTGACAATAATCTTCAAAAACTGGGCAATTACAATCCAGATTTCACTTTGGGCTGGAGCAATAATTTCAACTATAAAAATTGGAACGCAAGTTTTTTATTCGATTGGAGACAAGGTGGAGAAGTCGTATCAAGAACAAGAGCTTTGGGGAATGTTGGCGGACAGTTAGCGGAAACCGCAAATCGCCCAGAAGATGGGATTGTTGCCCAAGGTGTTAATGTTAACACAGGGCAACCGAACACAGTTGCTGTTACTGCGGAAAGCTATTACCGACAGTTTTACGACAGAAATCATGAGGAAAACAATGTTTATGACGCTTCATTCTTAAAGTTAAGACAGTTTTCTATCGGTTATACATTCAATTTAAAAGATGGATTTTTAGGATTGAAGGAAGGTGCTGATTTGAATCTTTCTATAATAGGAAACAACCTTTTCGCTATCACAGAAAATCCGCATTTTGATCCTGAACAATTGGCGGTCCAAGGCAATGGTTTTGTAAGCGGTGTTGAAGACATGAGTTATGCGACAACACGAAGTATTGGATTTAAAGCCGGTTTTAACTTTTAAAAGGACCTCGCAGGTTTTTTAAACCTAGCAGGTCTAAAATAACAGATAGGAGGTTTTAGAAACCTTGCAAAAAAAGTAATAAAATGAAAAAAACAATATATATACTTTCAATATTAAGTTTGATAACTCTAACAAGCTGCACTCAAGATTTTGAGGACATCAACACCAATCCAAATGCACCAAGTTCGGTTCAGCCAAGCCTGTTATTACGTCAGGTTATATATGATTTTGGCGAGAATATGAGCTACGAAGGTTTTGTGGCTGGCGACTTACTGTCGCAGCACAGAACTGCTTTAGATTTTAACTTATTTGACAGACACGCCTTAAAATCACCACAGTTAGGCGGAAATCCTTGGCCTGTATTTTACACTAACTTAAGGGATAATGAAATTATTTTAAAACAATCCCAAACGGTTGAAACTTTTGCCGTTTACGAAGGTCCAGCTTTAATTTTAAAAGCTCATATGGCTGCAGGATTAACTGACTTATTTGGCGATGTTCCTTATTTTGAAGCGTTTAATGGTGTAGAAGGCACAGTAACACCAGCATATGATTTACAAGAGGATATCTATATGGCAGAAAATGGGATATTAGACAACTTGGACAAAGGTATCGCAGCAATTGGAGCATATTCAGATGTAATTCCGCTCGAAGGTGATATCCTTTTTAATGGGGATTTAGAGGCTTGGATTCGTTTTGCAAATTCATTAAAAATTAAACATCTATTGAGAATTTCAGAGAAAGTTGATGTCGCAACAGAATTACAAGCCATTTTTGATGAAGGTAATTATATGATGAATAACAGTCAGAATGCCATTTTCAACTTTACCAATTCAGATCCAAATAGTTTTCGATTAGCGCAACTGCGCATTGGTGATTTTAACAACTTCGTATTATCCGAAACCATGGAAGATATTTTAGTTGAATTAAACGACACCCGAATTTCAACATTTTTTAGACCATTTTCAAATTCAAATTCAAATGAATTTAACGGCTTATTGAATGGTATCGACGCTTCGCAAACCTCTATTGCCTTGGCAAATTATTCTCTGGCGGGAACAGCATTTAGAGAGGATACCTCAACGTTGGATGCCAACTTTATCACGGCTTGGGAGGTGCATTTTGCATTGGCAGAAGCTGCAGCAAAAAATATCATTACAGCAGATGCTCAAGAACTCTACGAGACTGGAGTCGCATTAGCTTTTGAATACTGGAATACGGAATTACCTTCTAATTATCTATCTGGACCAGCAGCTTACAATGCAACCAACACAACTCCAATTGAACAAATAATCACCCAAAAATGGATTGCAAATATCATTAACGGGTACGAAGGTTGGATAGAATTTAGAAGGACTGGTTTCCCAGAATTAAGAACAATTTCAGCTAGTTTAAATAATGATTTAATTCCTGTAAGAATGCCCTATCCTGCTGAGGAAGAAGCTTTAAATGCTGAGAACTATGCCGTGGCGGCAGGCGCTACTGATGGAAACAGTATTAATGTATCTGTTTGGTGGGATGAAGATTAAGAAAAACTATCAGGTCGAGCATAGTCGAGACCCTATACAAAAAACAAAAAAGCATCTCGACTTCGCTCGATGTGACAGAAATTAATTTATGGAAGTAATTAACTGGCAATGGCTTTTAATTATAGGTTCGAGTTTAATCTTGTTCCTACTCTCTCCATTTGCTAAAACAACAGACGCGTTTTTTAAGGCAGTTCACAAAAGGAAAGCACCAAACACATTTGTGCTTATGGGTAGCCTTATTATTTCGTGGATATTCGCTAAAAGTATTACTAATGCAGCAAATCTCGGACTAGATTTTGGAATTGTTGGCGGTGTTGCTTATGCTGGATATTATCTATCTTTTGCAGTTGCCGGATTGATTATTTATAAAATGCGAATTGTTGGAGGCTTTAAAAGTATCCATGAATTTTTGACTAGTAAATTTGGAAGAGGAGCTATGGCTTTGTTTTCAACTTTAATCTCTATTCGTTTATTTAATGAGGTGTGGAGTAATACTATAGTGATTGGCAGTTATTTCGGAGATATAGGTTCTTCAAACTATTATTGGGCAATCATCGTATTTACAATTTTGACTTTAGCCTACGCTATTAAAGGTGGATTGAGCAGTTCAATATTTACAGATGTCATTCAGATGGTGCTGTTTTCCGTATTACTAATTGTGATTCTTTGGAATATATTTTCGGTTGAAGATTTTACAATAAAAGATGTCACAACCTCAGGCACATGGACTTTTGAATTAGGCCTGAATCTCTTTTTCGCAGCCATCATACAATCATTCAGCTATCCATTTCATGATCCGGTTTTAACCGACAGGGCTTTTATCAGTTCACCAAAAGTCACTAGGAAAAGTTTTTTGTTAGCCAGCGTATTAGGAGCATTCTGTATTATCCTTTTTAGTATCATTGGTGTCTATGCACAGAACCAGGGAATGCAAGGGCAAGCTGCAGTTGAAGTCGGTAAGGCTTTTGGTGTGGTCATTTTATTGGTGATTAATTTTATAATGATTACTTCAGCAGCATCAACTCTGGATTCAACATTTTCATCATTTTCAAAATTAATTTCTGTGGATCTTGGCTTTTCAAAATCATTAAGTTTTGGGAGATTATCTATGGCTGCGATCGCAGTATTAGGGACATTACCCGTTTTTTTAAATGCCGAAATATTATCTGCAACTACCATATCAGGTACTATGGTCATCGGTTTAACACCAGTTTTTTTATTTTGGAATAGTAATGTACCAAAAGTCAGTTTTTATCTGAGCGTGATTGCAGGATTGATATTTGGATTTGTATTAATTTTTGACATCTTTCCTGAAGTTTTGATTTTTACAAAAGGTAAATATGCAAGTTTATTTTGGGTAAATGTTTGGGGTATATTAACGTGTAATATTTTATATTTCATCCCGAAATGGATAAAAAGGTAATCAACATAGGAGACATATCAGGTAAAGTATTGCTCTTTGGTGGAGTTTACAGCAACCTGCAAGCTCTCGAAGCATTAATTTCAGTTGCAAAATCCGAAGGTATTTCACCAGAAAATTGCATCTGTACTGGCGATATTGTTGGCTATTGTGCGCAACCCGAAGAAACCATTCAAACGTTCAAAAAATGGGGCGCACAAAGTATACTTGGCAATGTCGAAATTCAACTAAAAAACGATGAAGATGATTGTGGCTGTGACTTTACGGAAGGTTCTCGATGTGATAATTTTTCGCAGCAATGGTATCCATTCGCTAAAAGTAAAGTTTCAAAAGATTCTATTGATTTTCTAAAAACACTTCCCGATCACATTCAATTTAAAATAAATGATAAAAAAGTTACTGTTATTCATGGTTCATATTTTAATGTTTCAGACTTCATTTTTAAATCAACATCCTGGAAAACCAAGCTATCAAATTTTGAAACAACCCAAAGTGATGTTATAATTGCCGGTCACAGCGGACTACCCTTTCAGCATCGTGAAGATGGTAAATTATGGATAAATGCTGGTGTCATTGGTATGCCTGCCAATGACGGCCAAACAAATGTTTGGTATGTTATTTTAGATAATACAACTGAACCCTTTTCGGTTAATTTTCGTAAGTTACAATACAATCATATATTAACGAATCAAATGATGCAAAACGGATTATTGCCAAAATCTTATGCAGAAACTATATTAACCGGAATTTGGGACAACATGGAAATTTTACCAAAAACCGAACGCCAACTCAAAGGAAAACCGATTGTGGTGTAAGGAACACCTTAATTTTTGTACTAAACTAAAATGCGCTTACTCATTATTCTTCTACTTTTTTTATTCGTGGATATTGGCCATGCCCAAAACTCTATAAACGAATTACTTAAAACCTATAATTCTGAAAGCATACCATATATGTCAGTACAAGAATTGGCAATGCCAAAAACTGATGCTGTAATCTTAGATGCGAGAGAAATTGAAGAATTTAACGTTAGCCATATCAAAGATGCATTCTATGTTGGGTATAATAATTTTAATGTTGAAACCATAAAAACTACAGTTCCCGACACCACAACAACAATCGTCGTATATTGTTCCGTTGGCATCAGGTCAGAAAATATTGGAGAACAACTCAAAAAAGCAGGATACACCAATGTTTATAATTTATTTGGTGGTATTTTTGAATGGAAAAATAACGACTTTCCTATTTATAATCCAGAACAAAAAGAAACCGAGAGCGTCCATGCCTATTCAAAGGCTTGGAGTAAATGGCTATTAAAAGGCACCAAAGTTTATGACTAAATCACTTGTAATTGTTTTTGTAAAAAATATAAAACTCGGAACCGTAAAAACCAGATTGGCCAAAACGATTGGTGATTATGGCGCATTTGAGGTGTATTCAGAATTGGTTAAAATTACCGAGAAAGCCACTGAAAATCTATCCGTTGATAAACGCATTTATTTTTCTAATGCAGTGGTTGATTCCAAATGGAACAACCATACTAAATCCGTGCAAGAAGGAAATGATTTAGGTGAGCGCATGCTCAATGCATTTAAAGATGGTTTTAATGATGGCTATAACAACATTGTGCTTATAGGTTCTGATTTACCAGATATTAACTCTAACCATATCTTAAACGGACTCGAAGCTTTAGAGCAAAACGATGTTGTTTTCGGTCCTGCCGAAGATGGAGGCTACTATTTGGTTGGGCTTTCAAAATTAATACCTGAAATATTTCAGAATAAACCCTGGAGCCAACCTGATTTATTGAAAAATACTTTAGAAGAATTAAACCAGACTGATGAGAATATCGGCATATTAGAAACACTAAACGATATCGATACTTACGAAGATTTAATAGCGTCCGATTTTTATAAAAACAACGAATTATTACAAGAAAAAATTCAACAACTTTATGATTAAATTCATCGAAGAAAGCACCGCATATTTAAAAAGTAAAGGATTTGAAAATCCGGAAGTCGGTATTATTTTAGGTACAGGCTTAGGCCAACTTTTGGATAAAGTTGAAATCATTGCAGAAGCCAGTTACAACCATATTCCTAATTTCCCAACAGCTACGGTTGAATTTCACAAAGGAAAATTGATTTATGGAAATTTAGGCGGTAAGAAAGTAGTAATTATGCAAGGTCGTTTTCATGTTTATGAAGGCTATTCGTTGCAAGATGTAACGTTTCCTGTTCGTATTATGGAAAAACTGGGTATTAAAACTTTGTTGGTTTCTAACGCTGCAGGAGCGGTAAATCTCGGCTTCAAAAAAGGAGAATTAATGCTAATTGACGACCATATCAATCTTCAGGGTGGTTCACCTTTGGCATTTAAAGGTGTTTCGGCACTTGGTGAACGCTTTACGGATATGAGCGCACCATATGATGCCCAAATCAATTCAAAAATTGAAGATATTGCAAAGGATAATAACATACCGTTGCACAAAGGCGTTTATGCTAGTGTAGTTGGCCCACAATTAGAAACACGAGCAGAATATAGAATGCTCAAAATAATTGGGGCAGATGCAGTGGGCATGAGTACCGTTCCAGAAATTATCGTTGCCAATCATTTGGGCTTAAAAGCTGCTGCTGTTTCTGTTTTAACAGATGAATGCGACCCAGATAATTTAGAACCTGTGAACATTGAAGAGATTATTGCTATGGCCTCAAAAGCTGAGCCCAACATGATTATCTTATTCACAGAATTAATTAAATCATTATAGACTAAATATCCCTTTTATAGCCTCTGTCTACAATATTCAATATTATGCGCCAGTGGTTACCAACGACATTACTAAAACTAATTAAATGAGCTACCTAGAAACTACACACGATGTTTACAAAGAAGCAGCATTAACACCAGATGTTGGACTATGCTGTACCACGAATCCTATTTGGGAATTACCAGGCTTAAAAATTCCAAAAATAATGCAGGAAATGAACTATGGCTGTGGTTCTACAGTACACGCAAGGGATTTAACCAATAATCCTAAAATGCTTTATGTTGGTGTTGGTGGCGGAATGGAGTTACTACAATTTTCATATTTTAACAGACAAAAAAATGGTGTCATTGGTATTGATGTCGTTGATGAAATGCTGGAAGCTTCCCGTAAAAATTTCAAAATAGCCGAAGAGCAAAACGATTGGTTTAAATCTGAATTCGTTGATCTCAAAAAAGGTGATGCTATGAATCTTCCCGTTGAAGATAATAGCATAGATGTTGCTGCACAAAATTGCTTGTTTAATATTTTTAAAGCTGAAGACTTAAAGAAAGCAATAGCAGAAATGTATCGCGTTTTGAAACCTCACGGCCGTCTGGTAATGAGTGATCCAACTTGCGAACAACCCATGAATGACGAATTGCGTAACGATGAACGTTTGAGAGCGCTTTGCTTAAGCGGGAGTTTACCAATCAAAGAATACGTAAAAGCATTAACCGATGCTGGGTTTGGAACTATTGAAATTAGAGCCAGAAAACCATACAGAATCCTAGATCCGAAGAATTACCCAACGGATGAATTGATATACATAGAATCCATTGAGGTAGCCGCAATAAAAGATCCAATGCCAAAAGATGGCCCTTGTGTTTTTACAGGGAAAGCTGCTATCTACTATGGAGACAACGATTATTTTGACGACAAAGCAGGACACGTACTTTTAAAGAATCAACCATTGGCTGTTTGTGATAAAACTGCTGGTGCGCTGAAGGCCTTGGGAAGAGATGATATTTATTTTTCTGAATCTACCTTCCATTATGATGGAGGAGGGTGTTGTTAGGTGAAATATCTTTCCACCCAAGATTTAATCATAGAAATAGATTGATTCCTTTACTAGAATGACAAAGAGATTCTTGCTTTTGCAGAAATGACAGATGGAAAAATACTTAGACATATTCAAAAAATCCTATTCCGATTATTGGAATTATCTCAGATATGAGCTTATAGACCTTAATCATTGGGACAACTTTTTTTATGGTCTTATTGTAATTTCTGTATTGGTTTGGGCATTAGAAATTCTATTTCCTTGGCGAAAAAACCAATCTATTTTTAGAAAAGATTTTTGGTTGGACACATTTTATATGTTCTTCAACTTTTTTCTTTTGAATCTTATTGTATTTATAGCTTTATCAAACACAGCGTCTGAAATTTTTAATGATGTTTTAGGTATCATTGGTTTATCCGTTTCCAGTCTTCAATTATTTGATGTGGACGATATGCCACGCTGGTTAGGACTATTCATCTTCTTTATCATTTCAGATTTTGTACAATGGAACACACATCGTCTTTTGCATCGAGTGCCTTGGCTTTGGAATTTTCATAAAGTGCATCATTCTGTCAAAGAAATGGGCTTTGCTGCACATTTGCGCTACCATTGGATGGAACCCGTTGTTTACAAGTCGCTGTTATATATTCCAATCGCAATTATTGGTGGGTTTGATGCTCAAGATGTCGCTATTGTTTACTTTTTTACAATCGCCATCGGTCATTTAAACCACGCGAATTTAGGTTGGGATTATGGTGTTTTAAAGTATGTATTTAATAATCCGAAGATGCACATTTGGCACCACGCCAAGCAAATGCCAAATCACGTAAGGTATGGTGTCAACTACGGACTAACTTTAAGCATTTGGGATTATTTATTTAAAACCGCTCATGTGCCGCACGATGGCAGAGACATCGAATTAGGGTTTGAAGGAGACGAAACATTCCCGAAGGATTTTGTGCGCCAGGAAATGTACTTATTTCCGAAAAATCGGAAAACCTCATAATTAGAAGTATTCAGATGAAAAAGCTTTCAATTTTATTATTAATTACGGTATTCATCAGTTCCTGCTCTGCCAAAAAACAAACAGTTAATAATTCACCCAAAAAAGAAATAGAAATGGCTGTGGTCACTGAAGTGCCTGATGTGATCGAAAAAGAGGTCGAAATTGAAAATGAAGTTGATACTAAAGTGGAAAAGACTGAAACTATCACGGATAGTGTTGTTGAAGATTTGTCTTTTCATCAAGAATTGAAAAAACGGTTTTATGACAATCATGAACTATGGGATGAGCTTTTAAGTAAGCATGTTTCAGAACAAGGCAACGTTAATTATAAGGGATTTTCCAAAGACTCCGATGATTTATCTCTCTATATCAAGATGTTAAAAATCGGCCACACACGAATAGATGAATTATCTAAAGAAAAACAATTAGCCTTTTGGATAAACACATACAATGCGCTTACCGTAGATTTAATCCTGAGAAACTACCCAACAAAAAGTATTAAAGATATAAAAGATCCTTGGGACCAAAGACTTTGGAAATTTGGTGAGAAATGGATGAACTTAAATGACATTGAGCATCAAATCCTGAGAAAAATGAACGAGCCGCGAATTCATTTCGCCATAGTCTGTGCTTCCGTGTCCTGTCCTAAACTTCAAAAAAAAGCCTTTACAGCTGAAAATCTAGAGGCACAATTAACCAATGCTACAAAAGAATTTCTTTCCGATAATTCAAAAAATGAAATTTCAAAAGACGAGCTTAAGCTTTCTAAAATATTCAGATGGTTCAAAATAGATTTTGAACAAAATGGCAGTCTTATTGATTTTCTGAATGAATATGCTGATATTGCTATTTCCCAATCAGCAAATGTGCGTTACCAAGATTATAATTGGGATTTAAATAACTAAAACTACGATCCTAGATTTTCCGTAGATAACTATATGATTAGCATAATTATCCCTGTTTTAAACGAAGCCGAATCCATTGGTGATTTATTGAATCATTTAGTTGAAAAATCTGATTCAAAAAACATTTCTGAAATTATCATTGTTGATGGTGGCAGTATGGACGAAACTGCAGAGATAGTTAAAAGCATCTCGACTGCGCTCGATGGGACAGTAGTGCAACTCATAAATTCTGAAAAAGGGAGAGCCAAACAACTTAACAATGGTGCAAATGTAGCAACAGGAAACATCCTTTACTTTTTACACGCAGATTCATTTCCACCAAAAGATTTCGACCGACTTATTATCAACGAAGTCGAAAAGGGAAATAAAGCTGGTTGTTTTAGAATGCAATTTGATAGCAACCATTGGTGGTTAAGATTGGCTAGTTGGCTCACTCAATTTAGTTGGAGAGCTTGTCGTGGTGGTGATCAGAGTCAATTTATCACTCGAGAATTATTTGATGAGATCGGTGGATATGATGAAAATTACATTATCTATGAAGATAATATTCTTATCAATGAACTTTTTGCACGCAAGCAGTTTGTTGTCATTAATCATAAACTGAAGACCTCAGCGAGAATGTACAAAAAACATGGAGTTTGGAAAGTACAATACCACTTTTGGACCATTTACGTCAAGAAATGGTTTGGTGCATCTGCAGACGAAATGTTAGCCTATTACAAAAGACATCTTTGTTAATTTAGCATGTGAAAATTTATGAAGTTGGTTGTGATTCCGGCAAAACGGCAGAGACGAGCTTACCTATCCGTCAGATATAGAATCTCAATATTTTGTTTGTGTTGTGAGATTGCCCACTCTGTTTGAGATGACAAAATTATTGTAGTCTTTAGAAGTCTAATTTAGCTATTTTTAATTTCTTCCATTTTCATTAGGATAAAGCATGGGCAATGTATCACTTTGAAATACTTCTTTAGTATCAACATCTATAGCCGATAAACTTCCGGTAAACGCAGCGCCTGTATCAACGTCCCAAACATTAATCGCGTTCATTGGTTGGTATTTGTGATAATTGAGCGTTGGTGTGTGACCTATATAAATTTCGTGATAATGTTTTAATCGATTTGGATAGTGAGACGAATCTTTGGTTATTCGCTTATCCATGGTAAGTGCCATTTCCCATAGTGTACGATCAAAATAAAAGTTTCTGAAATTATATTCACTTTCCACTCCATGCATTGATGTAAATCCTGCATGGATAAATAATCGGTTGTTATCATCAACATGATACAATTCCATGTCTTCAAAAAAGCGTAAATGTTGTTGTTTTTCTTTTTTTGAAAAAGAGCTATAGCTTTCCTTAGTACCTTCTCCTCCGTGTGATAACCACACAGAGTCTGACTCATCAGTTCTTAACCAATCTTCGCACCAAACATCGTGATTGCCTTTGATAAAAACACATTGGTTTTTCTTAGATAGATCAATTAAATATTGAATTACTTGCGCAGATTCGCTCCATCCGTCAACGTAATCGCCTAAGAAAATTAGTTTATCGTTTGCAGTTACATGTGCTCGTTCTAATAGTTGAGGCAATGCTCTTAAACCACCGTGAATATCACCAATAGCTAATGTTCTCATTATTTTAATCTTTATACAAAAGTAAAAATAAGATTATAAGTTACCGAAACGAGTTGAGTCTAATTTATGTCATCAAAGCAAACTGTGAGTATCACAAAAACCAAACCATGTTTATCATCTGATGTCACACCTATTCTGGAGTCTATTCGTATAATAGTATTAAAGATTTTTTTTATGATGAAACGTAAACTCAAAAAACTAGATGAATAGGGAAATTTTGAGAAGTTTAACCGTTAGGAGGCTACTCTTTTTGGTCTAATTATTTTCGTAACTGTAGTATTCTGCAATCACCTTCTCAACTGGCTTATTCTGTGGTGTAAACATAGGATTGTCATGTCCGCCAACATCATCATAATTATGAAACCACTTCCATACAAAGCCTCCCGCAAACCATTCTTCTTTCCAAAAAGTTTCAAAAAGAGCTTTTGTAGTATTAACCTGAGCTTCAAGATTAACATCTCTCATGGTGTGATCCGAAACCCATGGTGCCCTGCCCGAATAATCTACACTACGATAGCCATACTCGGTAAACAGTATTGGTTTTTTAAACTTTTCGGACAAGGATTTAATCTCTGGTTTATGAGTTTTCCACCCTTCGATACATTCATCTAAAGTTGGTGTTTTTTGATCACTAATAGGGAAGTAAGCATCGATACCAATATAATCTAATTGATCCCAAAAGGGTACGCGTTTAAATTCGTCCCAATTTGCGGCATAAGTGAGTTTTCCAGTATATAGTTTTTTGATTTCAGTAATTAATCTGTTCCAATATTCTGGTCTGTTCTTTACAAAATATTCAAGTTCTGTACCGATGCAAAGAATTTCTGCTTGGACCTCTTCTGCGAGTTTCGCATATTCAAGAATAAAACTAGAATATGAGTTTTCTAACAGTTTCCAATCAGCTTCGCTTTTCATTTCTATAAAGCCGGTAAATTCACCTCGTCTCACCCATATTTGAGGTTTTACCATTATTTTAATGTCTTCTTTTCTCAATTCTTTAATGTACTGCTTTCCACCTGCCTTAGTTTCCCCAAACCACTGCCTATTGGTATTATGGATAATTTCTGGGTGATTGAGCGTTCGAACAAAACCAAACGGCATTATTGCCGCATAGTTGGCATTGACTCTTACTACTGGTGCTACGTGACTATTATTAATTGAATCCCTAGCGGCGACAAAACTGACTCCATTTATTTTTTCAACCTGCCCATCACAAGAATATAAACAGGATATCAGTAGGCATAAAAAAAGCCACTTAACGTATTTCATTGAGAATTTTTAAGTGCCTAATTTATGTAAATTCTTGCTATATCTAGCTTGTTTCTTTAAAACAATGTATGCTGTCTAATGTTAAGGCTTGGCTCAAAATTGTACTGTTTCCTCTTACAAATGGGTATAATTCTTGGATATCCACCTTTGGATTTATTGTTCTTCTTGAGAAAATCCGAAAAAATAAATCATTATCGTCATGGCAATGAGGATTGATTTTTTCGTTTTTATGTTTGTAAATTGGATCTTTTTACCGGAAGCTTATTGGTCGTTCAAACTCCAGTCGTAAGCATAATAATTAAGCTTATAGTTTTCAGGAATCTTTTCTGTTCTGTACTGGTTGATGAAATTGATCTCCGTTGAACCATTTCTGGTAAAGTCTTCCTTATACCATTTCATGATTTCTGATACTTCGATTTTTTCCTCTTTTAAATTGACTTTTACAAAATCCGCATTAATAGCTTTTGTGGTCTGAGTCTGCAGCTGCTTATCAAGTGTGCTTGGCATATAAGCGCTATTTGTAATTGGTGGACAACCAACAGCACCACAAACCAAGACGAAATGAAATCTTGGTTCGTCAAAATTTGCTCGCAATAGTTTGTTTTCAATATCGTTTAAGGTTACTTTTTTTTCTCCTAAATCATACATGGTTTTATCAAAAAAACCTTTGTTGTCTAAAGGTGATTTGGTTGGGTAATTATCAATAACACCCTTAATTGTTGCCATGTTATAAGCATTAATCCAAAATGCCTGATAATTATTTTCGTCCGAAACATCGACTGAAATATTCTCAGCAATTCTTAGAATTTTATTTAATTCTAATGGATTTGTATAAATGGCTTCATAATTCACCTTACCGTCTTCAACATAATTTTTTAAAAATGTATCTGTTTTGGAAAAAAAGGTCTCTAAGTTCTGTCCGCTAATTCCAATTGATGTAATTAAGGCAAGTAATAGAAAAATATTTTTCATAAATTTTAAAAGTTTTTTTGAACTATTCAAACTTCTGTCGAACTAAAACCGAAGCACTTACAGTAGGCTCGCAAGAATTTCAGCGTCTCATCTCAAATACAAACCTTACACTGTTTTTTAATTTAAAATCTATCTAAACTGTATAGTGCTGTAAAGTTTTTATCTTTAAGTGCGACTCAATAGCTAATTAGCAATTAAAATTTATGGAGCACATTGTTATAATTGGAAATGGTATTTCTGGTGTTACTGCCGCTAGGCATATCAGAAAACTATCGGATAAACGCATTACTATTATTTCAGCAGAGACCGACCACTTCTTTTCGCGTACAGCTTTAATGTACATCTATATGGGACACATGACCTACGAAAATACAAAACCATATGAAGATTGGTTTTGGAAAAAAAACCGTATCGAATTAAAAAAGGGTTATGTAAAAAAGATCGAAACTGAATCTAAAACACTTCATTTTGCACAAGGAGATACGTTACAATATGATAAATTGGTAATCGCTTCGGGTAGCAAACCTAATAAATTCGGTTGGCCAGGTCAAGATTTAAAGGGCGTTCAAGGATTGTACACTAAACAAGATGTGGACCAATTAGAAATTGACGCACCAAATAATAAAGTTTGTAAACGAGCCGTCATTGTTGGTGGAGGTTTAATAGGTATTGAATTAGCAGAAATGCTTAATTCCAGAAATATTCCCGTTACTTTTTTGGTACGTGAGTCGAGCTTTTGGAACAGCGTTTTGCCCGAAGGTGAAAGCCAGATGATTAACAGGCATATTAAAAGTCATCATATTGATTTAAGATTATCTTCTAACTTAAAAGAAATTAAATCTGATGAAAACGGAAACGCTAAATCGGTTATTGTTGAAGAAACTGGAGAAGAAATTCCATGTAACTTAGTAGGATTAACAGCTGGAGTTTCTCCAAGTATAGATTTTTTAAAAGACTCAAATATTGAAACAGATAAAGGCGTTAAAGTCAATAAATATCTTGAAACCAATATTACTGATGTGTATGCCATTGGAGACTGTGCCGAGCAGCAAGAACCCGTTAATAACCGACGACCTGTAGAGGCTGTTTGGTATACAGGCCGCATGATGGGTGAAGTTTTGGCACAAACCATTTGCGGCAATAAAATGCCCTATAATCCAAGTCATTGGTTCAACTCAGCTAAATTTATGGATATTGAATTCCAAACTTATGGTTGGGTATATGGAGAAAAAGACCGCCCAGATTACGAAAAGCATTTTCATTGGAAACATGAAGACGACACCAAGTGCATCACCGTTGCATACCACAAAGACACTGAAGAATTCTTGGGCATTAACACGTTCGGGATTAGGATGAAACACGAGACTTTTGAGCAATGGCTCAATGAAAAACGAAATGTTGATTACGTGGTAAACAATCTCAAAAAGGCCAATTTTGACCCAGAATTTTATGAGCATTACGAAAAAGAAATTCTAGCGACTTATGAGAACGAATATGCATCGACATAAAACAACGTTTTTATAGTTGTTGCCTGAGACACTTAAAAGTCACATTGAATAGACAAGTATAAATGCACTTAAAGAGACTTAGCGCTCAAAATAACTGACACAGAAAGGGTTTTTACAACCCTCCCAGGAAAATAAAATAGAAATATGAACACACCACAACCAAGCATGTCACTTACAAAGCCCGAGGCTTTTGATCTTACAACCAAGCAACGGCTATTTACCGCAATAGGATTAATTGGCCTATTGATTTTAGTACTTGCAGCATTTAACGTTAATTTTCCCTATCAACCAATTGTGCTTACTGTAGCTTTAGTGATGCTTTCATTGGGAATTATTTTGTTTGCAAACGATTTGTACTTAGGTAAACATGCAGGTATAAAAAATGATGGCGTCATGTTTAAATCCATTTCATCCCGAGGGCTTTGGGCTTGGCTGTCAGGATTGGCGCTAACAGGATTTTACATTGTGCTTTATTTCGAAGCAGCATGGCTTGGATTGGGGCAAGATGGCGCAGAAAACACTGGTTTGGTGGCTTTATTTGACCCATTTAGTAGACTGTTAAATGGCGGACCTGCCAGCCAATGGTTTGTTTATGGAGTACTTTACACCATAGCCATTTTGGCGTTTGGTTATAAATTTTTGTTGAAATATAGACATAATAGATATGAGAGATTGCGAACCTATTCTGTAATGTTTTTTCAACTTGGTTTTGCATTTTTGATTCCCGAATTTATGGCAAGATTAAATTCAGATTCATTTAGTCTTCCTTATTATGATCTCAAAAATATTTGGCCGCTCAACTATTATAATTTTCATGAATATCGCGTAGATTCGTTTATTAACGCTGGTGATATTGGCTTAGCACTTCTCATTTTTGGTATTCTATCTATTTTCGTAATTACCCCAATTCTCACTTACAAATACGGAAAACGTTGGTACTGCTCGTGGGTTTGTGGCTGTGGTGGCTTGGCCGAAACTTCAGGTGATTCCTTTAGACATTTAAGTGATAAACGCCAGTTTGCTTGGAAGATTGAGCGTTGGGTGGTGCACAGCGTAGTGGTATTTGTAGTTTTAATGACAACTGCCGTTGTGTATTCTTATTTAGGTGATGACAGCAGCAAATATTGGCTGTCAAAAAACACATTTTTAATTGGTGTTGCAACATTGTTGACTATCGTTTTTGCGTGGGTTATGATTTTTAAAAGAAACCAATTGGCAAAGGACGCCAAGTATGGAGCCATTGGCTATTTTGTAATTATTTTGGTGTTGTTTGGCATGCATTATTTTAACGGGTCTAATTTATTTCTTTTTAAAGCTGGAACCTTAAGACAGACTTATGGTTTCTTAATTGGCGCTATTTTTTCTGGCGTAATTGGCACTGGCTTCTATCCTATTTTTGGAAATCGAGTTTGGTGTCGTTTTGGTTGTCCAATGGCTGCAATTTTAGGTTTTCAGCAGCGCTTGTTTTCAAAATTTAGAATTACTACAAATGGTGGGCAATGTATTTCGTGTGGTAATTGTTCTACTTATTGCGAAATGGGCATCGATGTACGTGCTTACGCTCAAAAAGGCGAGAATATTATACGCTCAAGTTGCGTTGGCTGTGGTATTTGTTCTGCGGTTTGCCCAAGAGGTGTATTAAAATTAGAGAACGATTCTATGAAAGGTCGTATCAATTCTAACGACATCTTATTAGGTAACGATGTTAATCTTATGGATTTAGTAAATCAAAAATAACAAAATCAGTTGAATTTTGTTTTCTTCACTTTTTAAGCAACAGCCAAAAAATTAACTATTGTTTATTCTATAAAAAATAAAGAATTAGTGGCCGCAACTCAATATTCTAAAGAAAGAAGAGTAACTATTGTAATAATGTTTCTTCGTTCAAAAGAGATAATAACACAACTGATCTCAAATGACCAAAATTAAAGTTATCATTCCTGCTTATAATGAAGAAGATTCAATTCCTTTGGTTATTCAAGGGATTCCAGATATGGTTGATGAGATTATTGTGGTGAGCAATAATTCCACCGATAACACTATAGATAACGCAGAAAAAGCTGGCGCAACCGTTTTGACGGAAAATCGGAAAGGGTACGGATATGCTTGTTTAAAAGGAATGGATTATATCGCGTGGACTTCGATTAACAATCAGAAAAATAGACCTGATATCATTGTTTTTTTAGACGGTGATTATAGTGACTACCCAGAAGAATTGACTAAACTAGTAAAACCTATAGTTGAAGATAATTACGATTTTGTGGTAGGAACACGAGATAAAAAGCTAAGGGAAGAAGGCTCAATGACTGCACCTCAAATATTTGGTAATTGGCTAGCTACTAGCTTAATGAAGGTGTTTTTTAATTCGAAATTCACAGATTTAGGTCCTTTTAGGGCTATTAAATATGATAAGCTTTTAAGTCTGAACATGGAAGATAAAACCTACGGCTGGACCGTAGAAATGCAACTAAAAGCACTAAAACAGAAATTAAAATACACCGAAATTCCAGTAAACTATAGGAATAGAATAGGTGTCTCAAAAGTTTCAGGAACGATAAAAGGAGCTATCTTTGCAGGCGTTAAAATCCTAGGGTGGATTTTTAAATATAGTTTTAAAAAATGATTCTCGAATCAATTATTATTGTCGTTTATACCATTGCTATTGTACTAATATTCTTGTACTCGTTAGCTCAACTCAACCTTTTGTACAATTATTTGTCGTCGAAAAAAAAGCGTACACAATGTAAAACTTTCGATTTGTCGCTTCCAGAAGAAACGCCATTTGTAACGATACAGCTTCCAGTTTTTAACGAGATGTATGTTATGGAGCGGTTGCTGGATAACATTGCACTTTTGGAATATCCAAAAGAAAAATTGGAAATTCAGGTTTTAGATGACTCAACTGATGAGACTGTTGAGACAACAAGAGCTCACATTGAAGCTTTGTCTGCCACAGGACTTGATATAAAACACATTACCAGAACCGATAGAAGTGGTTTTAAAGCTGGTGCCTTAAAAGAAGGATTAAAAATCGCTAAAGGAGAATACATCGCTATTTTTGACGCTGACTTTTTGCCAAAGCCCAATTGGTTAAAGCGTACAATTCCATATTTTAAGAACGAAAAAATCGGTGTGGTTCAAACACGTTGGGGACATATAAACCGTAATTACTCTTTACTCACTAAAATACAAGCATTTGCACTCGATGCACACTTTACTTTAGAGCAGGTTGGGAGAAACAGCAAAGGGCATTTTATCAATTTTAATGGCACAGCAGGTGTTTGGCGCAAAGCATGTATCCTTGATGCTGGTAATTGGGAAGGTGATACTTTAACAGAGGATTTGGATTTGAGCTATAGAGCGCAACTTAAGAATTGGGAGTTTAAATATCTCGAAGATGTCGAGACACCAGCTGAACTACCTGTTGTAATTAGTGCAGCACGTTCACAACAATTTCGATGGAACAAAGGTGGAGCTGAAAATTTTAGAAAAATGCTATGGAGGGTTGTAAAGTCGGATAATATCTCAACCAAAACAAAAATTCATGGTTTACTTCACTTATTAAATAGTACCATGTTTTTGAGCATTTTCACAGTTGCTGTTTTAAGTATTCCGATGCTCTATATTAAAAACGAATACGAACATTTGAGAAACTATTTTTTTGTAATGAGTTTCTTTGTGATTAGCACTATCATATTCTTTGTCTGTTATTGGTACATGTACCGACAGATTTATGGCAGTGGCTTTAAAAAGTTCTTTGGATATATTGGTATGTTTTTTACGTTTTTCTCTATTGCAATGGGTTTTTCACTACATAATTCTATAGCTGTTATTGAAGGACATATTGGTAAACGAAGTGAATTTGTTCGTACACCGAAATTTAATATCAGTAGTATTCGCGATTCATGGAAAGGCAATAAATATCTGCGTAAAAAGCTTTCGGCAAATGTGATTGTAGAAGGTATTTTAATGCTCTACTTTGCCTTTGGATTATATAGTGCCTTTGTAGTAGGCGACCAAGGTGGTGATTTTGGATTATTTCCATTTCACTTGATGCTATGCATTGGTTTTGGCTATGTGTTTTTTAAGTCTTTGAGTTCTAAGATTTAAGAGCGGTCTTGAAACGGAATTATTATTCCTTTTTCCAAATAATCTTTTAAGCCTTTTAAAAGTAAAGCCCAACAAAAAGAGGAATGCTTAAAATGAGCGTTACAATTTGGCCAATCTTTATGCCAGAATTTAACCAAAACACCATCTTCCTTTTCTCTTAAATCAAAACCGAATGTCGTTGGCTGCCAATCTTCATCAGATTTGGTCAACTTAAAATAGATGTGCTCGTTAACTTTACAGTTTGAAACTTTTGCATACCAATCATATTTATCTGTAAAGTTGAAATTATATATTTCGCCCTCTTTTGGTATTCCAGAGCATTTTAGTGGCCACCAATGTTTCAATTGTTCGGGATTAGAAATGCCATCATAAACATTAGACATCTCACATTTAATCGTAAAATCATGGTAAATTGAAAAACTCATAACTTAAAATTTTCCTCTTTTAAAGTTATTAATCTTTTTTTACGCGAGTATTTCCTAGGTTTAAATAATTCTATCTTTGATTTTATGTCAGAACTTATTAATGTATTTAAATATCAAAAAATGGCACTGCTCTTTATTTTTGCGAGCAGTCTTCTCTATTTTTCTTTTGGATATGATTTGGCTCGCACTGACATTTCAAAATTTTTAACTCTCTATATAGCATTATTTGCATGCGCCTACCAGATTATAAAACTGGGTGGTTTCAATTTTAAATTAATGGTGGTGGCAGCAGTGCTTTTTCGGCTTGTGTTTCTATTTGCTATTCCTAATTTATCACAGGATTTTTATAGATTTATTTGGGATGGACGCATGATTTTAGAAGGCATCAACCCATATCTCTATACACCAGATTCTTTTATTCAAAATGGAAAATTTCCTATTGCTCAATCGCAAGAGCTGTATAATGGCATGGGAGAATTGAGCGCTTCTCATTACACGAATTATCCGCCCTTAAATCAACTGTTTTTTGTATTGGGAAATCTATTCCCAGGAAAAAGTATTTTGAGTTCTGTAATAGGAATGCGATTGATAATTATAGCTGCAGATATTGGAACACTCTATTTTGGAAAAAAACTTTTAGAGCGTTTAAAAATACCATCAAAACGAATCTTTTGGTATATACTGAATCCGTTTATAATTATTGAATTAACCGGTAACCTTCATTTTGAAGGTATCATGATTTTCTTTCTCATTTGGAGCTTATATTTATTGCATAGTGGCAAATGGAAACGGGCCGCTTTAGTTTTAGCTTGTTCTATTTCGGTGAAGTTAATTCCGCTAATGTTCTTACCTATATTTTTCTGGTGGTTCGTTTCAACTCGTTGTGGCTCCATTCGGTTACAATCATCCACCAACGTTGAGCTACCTATACTCAGCGACCAAAATCATAATATTTTTCAAAAAAAAGGATTGATAAAACTCATTCAGTTTTATATCATAATAATTGTAACGATCTTACTATTATTTATTCCTTTTTTCTCGATGGAATTTTTAAATAATTACTCAAAAACTGTTGGACTTTGGTTTGGGAATTTTGAGTTTAATGCAAGTATTTATTACTTGATACGAGAAATCGGTTATACTGTGACCGGTTATAATCAAATTGCTGTTATTGGGAAAATACTTCCTGTTATTTCACTCATTATTATTTTGCTGTTTTCATTTTTGAAAAATAACAATACGATACCTAAATTAACAACATCAATTTTATTAACCTTTACTTTTTACTTACTATTAAGTACAACCGTACATCCTTGGTACATAGCAACGCTCGTTATCCTTTGTATTTTTACAAATTATCGCTTTCCGTTAGTTTGGTCATTGGTTATTGTTTTGAGCTATTTGGCATATTCTAATAACTCAAATTCTGAAAACCTATGGATTATAGCTTTAGAATACCTAGTGGTTTATGCGTTTATATTTTGGGAGATATTCCTCAAAAAAAAATCTATAAAAAAAGCCAACTATAACTAGTTGGCTTTGATTTTTTTTAAAAGAATATCCTTAAAGTTTTTTTAAGGCAACAATAGTATTGGTTTCAATTTCATCTTCGTAACCATCCTCGTCAGTTTCGATTTCTGTTACGGAAGTGTAAGTAATAGCAAATCTTGAACCTACCAAATCTTGTGAATTTAAATTGAAACTCTTTAGTACTTCTGCATCAATATTTTGAAAAGTCATTGTGAATTCGTCACCTTCTTCATCCATACCGATAAAGTTATAACCGTAATCTTCTTTGCCGTCATATACACCTTCAAAAGTAAGTTTGTCTTGTATATCTTTTGATGATGTTAAAGTTAAAAACGCAAGAAATAAAATACCAAATACTGCAATCGATTTTGTTTTCATAATTAAAAAATTTAATGTTAGAAATTGATTTAGTTTCTTCGGAATTTAACCACCACAAGTCCGAGAGCGCCTTTAGTATTTTCAAATAATTGAAATACACGTGGTAATGATTATTAACGTATTCTATTGATTTTTTGGACGTCTTTTAATTACGATTTAAACATCTCTTTTGGATCTTTAAAGCTCTTAAATTCTAACATATAATCGTTTGGATCCGTTATAAAGAAGGAAAGATGCTCACCGATTTTGTCCTTAAGAAATGTAGTTTGTGTTACAACATCAAAATTTTGATTGCTTAGCTTAGCATAGATTTCTCCCCAAGTTTCGACACCTACTATTATACCAAAATGGAATGATGGCAATATCTTACCTTCAAACACATAATTTGGATTAGTGAAATTGAATTTTTCGGCCTTAATAAAAGTCAGTTGATGGCCAAAAAGGTTAATATCCACCCATGTTTTTGCAGTCCGACCTAAAGAGGCACCGATACTATTAACATAAAAATTCTTGGTTTCTGTTACACTTAAACAAGGTAACGACATGTGAAATGATGTTTCCATAATTTAACCATTTAAAAAATACAACTTTTTAACTTACAGTAAATTACAAAATATTATCAACGTAATAGCTAGATTTTAATCGAAATCTTCGTCCTCTGCACCAGGCTCTAATTCAGGATCCTGCACTGCATCTGGATCGTCATCTTCAAACTCCTCGTAGTCCTCTTCATCGTAATTTTCCATAGTAACTTCAAGCTTGGTACTTACTTTTACCAAATACTTAGTATCTTCTGTTGTTACTTCTACCGCTTCTACTGTTTCGTTTTTTGCATTTTTAAACGAGACGATATGGTCATCATCATAACCATCTGGATATTTTTCTACTAAAAGGGATAAAATTTCTGGAGTTAATTTTTTAAAATCAACAATTACTCGTTTTAGATGTGCGTCTTTTGGCTTCATTTTTAATCTTAATTATTGGAGCTAATTTTTTTTTAAATATACTATTTATTGGTTTACTCGAATAACATTATAAACATCTTTTCTGCGATCCTTTAAATTTTTAACAGCTCCGAAGGAGTGTAATTCCCTCAATAAACTTATATCTACGTCCGCCACTAAAATCATTTCTGTATTCGGTGTTGCCTCCGCTTTAATTCCATTACTAGGAAACGAAAAGTCACACGGTGTAAATACGGCCGATTGTGCATATTGGATGTCCATATTATTCACATTTGGTAAATTACCTACACTACCAGCAATAGCCACATAACATTCGTTTTCAATGGCACGAGCCTGAGCACATAATCTTACTCTAGAATAACCATTTTGAGTATCGGTTAAGAATGGTACGAACAAAATATCCATGCCTTCGTCCGAAAGCAATCTAGATAATTCCGGAAATTCAGAATCATAACAAATTAGAATACCAATTTTGCCAGCATCTGTTTGAAAGGTATTTAATTTGTGACCTCTTTGCATGCCCCAAACTTTGGCTTCATCTGGTGTGACGTGAATTTTCTCGTAACGCTCAGAACTTCCGTCTCTACGACATAAATAACCGACGTTGTATAATTTATCATCGATTAATTCTGGCATACTGCCTGTGATGATATTGATATTATACGAGATAGATAATTGTTGCATTTTTTCAACAATAGGCTTAGTATATTTGGCCAACTCCCTAATCGCATCCGGCTCGTACATATGGTTGTATTTTGCCATTAGTGGAGCATTAAAGAATTCAGGAAATAGAGCAAAGTCAGATCTGTAAGCTGCAACGCTATCTACAAAATATTCTACTTGTTGCATTAAATCCTCCAAACTGTTGTAAGTACGCATTTGCCATTGGATTAACCCTAACCTTACTATGGTTTTCACCGAACTTGCTCTTTTACTCTTTTTAGTGTAATAGATGTTATCCCACTCCATTAGAACAGCATATTCGTTTGATGCTGTATCACCTGCTAAATAGCCTTTTATAACCCTTAAAGGATGAAAATCATTAGAAATCTGAAAATTCAATACAGGATCATGAATCTCTTTGTGCCTTACTTTTTCAATATATTCTTTTGGCGTAAATTCATTTTGAAATTTATGATAGTTGGGCATTCTTCCGCCAAAAACGATACCCTTAAGGTTTAGTTCCTCACAAAGTTCTTTTCTATAATCATATAAACGTCTGCCCAATCTTAAGCCTCTAAATTCTGGCTTTATAAATACATCAATCCCGTATAAAACATCGCCGTTTGGATCATGGTTTTTGAATTTATCACCTTCAATAATATCCGCGTAGGTATGATTGTCTTCTACCTTATCATAATCTACAATTAGCGATAATGCACAACCTGCAATAACATCGTCGATTTTAATAACAACCTGACCTTGCGGAAAAATGGAAGTTAAGCGCTCAATATGTTCTTTTTTCCAATAGGAATTAAGCACACCTCCATAAGACTCAAGCGTGGCCGATTTAAGTTCCTCATAATCGTTGACAGTGAGGTACTCTAATTTAATGTTTTCAATTTTCTGATCTTCCATAATTACATATCTAAAAGATAGGCAAAAATCAATGGCGCAACTATAGTTGCATCACTTTCAATGATAAATTTTGGTGTATTAATATCTAGTTTTCCCCAAGTAATTTTCTCGTTTGGCACTGCTCCAGAATACGATCCGTAACTTGTTGTACTATCACTAATCTGGCAGAAATAACTCCAAAACGGTGTCTCAGGTCGTTCCATATCTTGGTACAACATTGGCACGACGCAAATAGGAAAATCACCCGCAATACCTCCACCTATTTGAAAGAATCCTATTCCGTTTTCAGAATTATCCGTGTACCAGTCTGCTAAAAAGGTCATGTATTCAATACCTGATTTCATGGTACTAGCTTTTAACTCACCTTTAAGCACATAGCTTGCGAAAATATTTCCTAAAGTACTATCTTCCCAACCTGGACAGATAATAGGTAAGTTTTTCTCAGCCGCTGCATACATCCAAGAATCTTTTAAATCTATTTCGTAATATTCTTCCAATACTCCAGATAACAGTAGCTTGTACATGTACTCATGTGGCAAATAGCGTTCTCCTTTGGCTTCGGCATCTTTCCAGATCTTAACGATATGCTCCTGAATTCTTCTAAAAGCCTCTTCCTCCGGTATACAAGTATCGGTTACTCGGTTAAGGCCTTTTTCTAATAAATCCCATTCGTCCTGTGGCGTTAGATCACGATAGTTTGGCACACGTTTGTAGTGCGAATGTGCAACCAAATTCATAATATCCTCTTCTAAATTTGCGCCGGTACAGGATATGATTTGTACTTTATCTTTTCTAATCATCTCAGCAAAGATTTTTCCTAATTCTGCAGTACTCATAGCACCTGCCAGCGAAACAAGCATTTTTGCACCAGAATTTAATTGGTCTTCATAACCCTTTGCCGCGTCAACCAAAGCTGCCGCATTAAAATGTAAATAATACTTTTCTATAAATTTTGAAATCTCTCCTTTATTAGTACTCATCTTCGTTATTAAATTTATTTATTTTGTTTCCTTCGTTTGACGATTTATTAAAATTACTCTCAAAATCATCATCCGCATCTTCATTCTGGAATTTATAGCTCAACAATTTGTAATATAATTTGGCTGCTAAAAAATCAGACGATTTATCAACTTCATTAGGGCATAATTCCACAATATCAAAACCTACCACATTTTTCTCTTCAAATACTTGTTTTAAGAAATCCAATGTTTCGTACCATAATAATCCTCCTGGCTCAGGAGTACCCGTACTCGGCAAAATCGAAGGATCAAATACATCCAGATCTATAGTGATAAAAACATTTTCTGTCATTTGGTCAATGGCAGAATCCGTCCAACTATCATCTACGGCCATATCGTGCGCAAAATAGGTTTTGTCTTCGTCCATTACAGTTTTTTCTATAGCATCCATTGAGCGAATACCAACTTGAATTAAGTTTGTGGTCTGGCTAGCTTCATAGACTGCACAAGCGTGATTACATTTAGAACCTTCATAAGATTCACGCAAATCTGCATGGGCATCCAATTGTAATACCGTAATATCATCGTACATTTCATTAAATGCTCTAATGGTACCAATAGATATAGAATGCTCGCCACCAAAAATCGTCACGAATTTATTTTTCTTAATATACTTTTTTGTGGCTTGGTGTACAGCATCTACCATAGCTTCAGGAGAGCTATTTTCTGTAATAACATCTGCCAAATAAATTCCCTGTTCGTAAACTTCAGTTTCGGTTTCAATATCGTAAAGTTCCATGTTTTCTGAAGCATTTAAGAAGGCTTCTGGTCCTTTGTCCGCACCTTTTTGCCACGTACTTGTACCATCGTAAGGCACAGGAATCAATACAATTTTAGAGGTTTCTAGTTTTGCTTTATCTTCTGGAATACCAGCATAAGTTTTAGTTTTCATTATATCCTAAAATTTTAAGTAAGTCTTCACTTTTTTGTTGTTCGCTAAATAGTTTTGTCGAGATGTTTCCGTCTTCATCTCGTTGAATTAAAATATGTTTTGGAGACGGGATTAAACAATGTTGCAACCCTCCAAAACCACCAATGGTTTCTTGATAAGCACCTGTATTAAAAAAGCCAATGTACAACGGCTTGTCTTTATTGTATTTTGGTAAATAGATGGCATTGGTATGTTGCTCACTATTGTAATAATCATCACTGTCACAGGTTAATCCTCCTAAAAGCACCCGCTCGTAACTATCGTTCCAACGGTTAATTGGCAACATGATAAAGCGTTTATTTATTGCCCAAGTATCTGGCAACGTTGTGATAAACGAGGAATTGATCATATTCCATTTTTCACGGTCATTTTGTTGTTTTTGGTACAATACTTTGTAAATGGCACCACCACTTTCACCAACTGTGAAACTTCCAAATTCTGTAAAAATATGTGGTGTATCTACTTCTTCGTCTTCGCAAACCAATTTAATCTGGTTCACAATTTCTTCAACCATATATTGGTAATCAAAATCGAAAGCCAGAGAGTTTTTTATAGGAAAACCACCACCAATATTTAAACTATCTAAAGTTGGACAGATTTTCTTTAAAGAAGTGTAAACCTTTAAGCACTTGTTAAGCTCGTTCCAATAGTAGGCATTATCCCTTATTCCTGTATTAATAAAAAAGTGAAGCATTTTCAACTCTACCTTTTTATTATTCTGAATTTGATTCTTGTAAAAAGGTACAATATTTTTGTAACCGATACCTAATCTAGAGGTGTAAAATTCAAATTTCGGTTCTTCTTCAGAAGCGATTCTAATACCAACCTTGAATTTCTTTTTTATTTCGTTAGAAAGTAAATCAATTTCCTCATAATTGTCAATAATCGGGATGCAGTTTTTATGTCCGTCGTTAATGAGGTCTGCTATGTTGGTTACATATTGTTCACGCTTAAAACCATTGCTAATTACAAAGGTTTCGTCCGTAATTTTGCCTTCTTTTTTTAAATTTTTCACGATATCGATATCAAAAGCTGATGAAGTTTCGATATGAATATTGTTGGTTAAGGCCTCATCCAATACGTGTTTAAAATGTGAGCTTTTGGTGCAATAGCAATAATTGTAATTGCCTTTATAATCGTGCTTTTTAAAAGCATCGTCAAACCATTTTTTTGCGCGTTGTATGTTGTTGGATATTTGCGGTAAATAGGTAAACTTTAATGGTGCACCATATTTTTCTATCAATTCCATAAGATCAATGTCATGGAAATTTAATGCATTGTCTTCGAGTTTAAATTCCTCTTGAGGAAAATAAAAGGATTGATCGATGAGATCAATATATTTTGTATTCATTGTTTGGTTTAAAAATTCAATGGTAAAATAATAAAATAGTACTTGGTAATAAGTTAACTAAATGTTATATCATACCTGAATTTTATTTTGAGTAGTGGGTATAAAAGCATAATTGTGCTGGCTAGCAACAATGGTATTGGCGGAAGTTAGCTCTAAAATTCGGTTGCTTATCTTATAAGCGGCCTTTGAAATTGACTTCCTAATTTTCAAAAACCCGAACATAAAAACACAGTTCAATTGTTCAGCTAAAATGCGTAGCAAATGTAAATTATTTTTTGAATTGTGAAATTTTTTTGTGAAATTTTTCAGAAATAATCAGGTCGAGTAAAACTCAATTTTTAGGGTGCTTTTAACCAGTTATTTTATTCTTAATTATAACATTATGACTTCAACACTTCATACCATTGAATTAAAGCGGTTAATTCACAAAAATAATCGTGTATAATTTATTGCTAGTTATAGCCTAATTACGAAAATCCACTCGGATTTTCTATTCAGTTTTTATTTGTTAAATTAGATGCTGGAACACGCAACGAAACCATACAATAGACTGTTGCTCGTATGATGAGAAAAACCATATTTATAATATTTGTACTATTCGGATTTGACGGTTATAGCCAAGATTTAGCTTGTGGAGATTTTAAAAAAGGAATTTTTACTGGCGAAATAACACTGCCAAGTTTAAACGTAATAAAATGGAAAATAGTACGCAATGGAAACGAACAATCAGAAATTTACACGCAAATTCCAGAAGAATTACAAACTGTAGATTTTCCAACAAAACCTCAATATGGAATAATAAAATGGATTGACGATTGTTCATATACATTAATTTACGATGAAAAGAAATCTGATTTAACTAATATCCAAAAGACTATAAATATGATGGGCGGATTTTTAAATAAAATAACTCGAATTGAAGGAAAATGTGCATATTATAAGTCGACACTAACAATTGGAAATGAAACCCAAGTTAATGAAGGAAAATTTTGCGCCGAATAAATACTTTAGGCAACAAAGTTCTGTCGTCAAATCAAGGAAAATCTCATTAATTTTTTATTTACGTACCTTTATATTCAGCATCGCCTTCCAGTCTCGATTTTCAGCAACAACCCAAACATACATCCAATGGAATACGTGCAACAAAACACTTAACCAAGCAGCTACCATAATTATTATCTCAAGAATTTTTCGTTAAGCTAAAACATTATGTGAGCAAAATATCGAGGTGGATTTTTTTTTAAATCATTAAGGTGCTTTAGTACATCAAGTAAAAAACTTTACTCATTGAACCTCTAATATAGCTAACCAAAGCACCTGATTAACTCAATCCTATTTTATATCTTTAACCATAGCTCATAAATTTGTTTTAAACAAAACCATATGATTATGAAAACATTAATACAAAAACACAATTTGAAATCCATTCTTTTTATTGGACTAATGTTTATAGGCTTTCTGAATTTTACTTCGGCATTAACAGAGAAGAAGATTACAAACATGATCACAAAACTTCAACAAACCAAAACCATCAAGGGAGTTGTGAGTAACGAAGATGGCCCACTGCCAGGAGCGGATGTCTTGTTAAAAGGGTCTAGAATTGGAACGGTAACCGACAAAAATGGCGCTTTTACATTCCCGAAACCTCTTAAAATTAACGACGTTTTAGAATTTAAGTACTTAGGTTATGAAGCCAAAGAAGTTATTATTAAGGAAAATACTCAATTTATTGAAGTCACTCTTGACGAAGCAAAAATTGAAATGATTGGTGCTTTAAATTCTGGGAAACCTTATAAATCTAAACGTAAGAACTAAACTTATAGTGTTTTTTCAAGTTGAGCGTTTTTTATTAAAAACGCTCAATTTTATATTACAACAAACAATTTGAAAAATTTATTCTTCTTTTTTCTATTTTCAATCAGTTTGCAATTTTATGGTCAAATTTCAGATTTTGAGCATATCGATTTTAAAAAAGCGGACAGTATTGCTAATGTTTATAAAGATGAAGATCTCAACAATTTGACTAATCTGGCATACTCACTTTCAGAAAATTTAGATACAGATATTGAACGTTTTAGAGCAATCTACAAATGGGTCTGCGAAAATATTGCCAATGACTATAGCCTTTATCATAAGAATAAAAGAAAGCGCGAGCGCTTTAAAGACGACAGTTTAAAATTACAAAGTTGGAATGTATCATTCCGAAAAAAGCTTTTTAAAAAACTACTGAAACGACAACGCACGATATGCACAGGTTACGCTTATGTACTCAAGGAACTGGCGAATGCTATTGATATAGAGTGTGAAATTGTACAGGGTTTTGCGCGTGTGAGCACGACTGATATAGAAAATTTAACTTTACCCAATCATTCATGGAATGCCGTTAAACTTAATGAAAAATGGTATTTATGCGATCCTACTTGGGCTAGTGGTATTCCAAATCCTGAAACTAATAGATTCCAGTTTAAATATAATGACGGATTTTTCATGGCAGAGCCTAGTTTGCTAGCTATTAATCACTTTCCTGTAGAAGAAAAATGGTGGCAACTAAATGTGACGCCACCAACATTCAATTCATTTCTAAATGGACCCATTCTTTATGGTGACGCATTTGAGATTTTAGAACGTCATATTTCCCCAGAAAAAATGCATCAGGATATATCCAAAAACGAAATGATAGAATTTCAGTATCAACTTAGAAATTTAGTAGAGAAAGATGAGATTTCATTACTGTTGTACAATGGTACAACATCATGGACCACCAAACCATCTTCTGTTTCTATCGATAACAGATTATTAAATTTAAAACAAGTGTTTCAACATTCGGGATTTTATGATGTGCATCTTTATATCCAAAATCGTTTAATAGCAACCTACACTGTCAAAGTCGGAGATTGATTATAACATTTTTAAGGTATTCACCTCTTGCTCTGTAAGATGTTTCCAATGGCCTCGAGGAATATCTTTTTTAGTAAGATGACCGATAGAGACACAATCTAACTTTACCAAATCATAATTTAAATTATCGAAAATCGTGCGCAGAATGGTATTGCCGGTATTTTTAATTTTTATACCAATTTTATTTTTAGACTCGCCTTCGATATAACTAATATCTTCAACTTCGACCAGTTTTCCATCGACTTTAAAACCTTCTTTTATTTTTTTGAGATCTTCATATTTCAAGTTTTTATCGAGTTCTACCTGAAACAATCTTGCCACACCATTCTTAGAATTAGTGAATTTCTTAACTATTTTTTCATCATTAGTAAAAAGCAATAATCCCATAGAATTTCTGCCCAAACGACCAATCGGCTTTATGTTGGCATTGGTTGCATTGGCCACCAAATCCATAACTGTTCTACCCTTTCCTTCTGCAGTTGTAGTAGCAAAACCTTTGGGCTTATTTAATAACACGTATGTTTTTGGTTCTGGTGTAATTCTTTGACCGTCAAATCGCACATCGTCACTACGCTTCACTTTATAACCCATTTCGGTAATGACTTTTCCGTTAACCGTAACCAATCCAATAGCAATATTTTCATCGGCCTCACGACGCGAACAAATACCCGAATTAGAGATGTATTTATTTAAACGGATTTCATCTGGGTTTGAGGTACCTTGAGATGAAGTATTTCTTTTTACTGGAGCATTACCTCGTGCATAACTCTTTTTGTGAGAATTAACATTGGTTCTGCTGGAATTTCTGTTTGAACCTGCACCTTCTCTTCCTGATACTTTTCCTTTTCCTTTACTTCCTTGATGTCTGCTCATATCTTTTACCCTAAAAACGGGATTATTTTAAATTATAACTTCAACTGATTTTTTAATATAACAAATTCAGTCTAATTTTTTGCAAAGGTAAACAATAGTTAACATTAACTACTTAATTTCCACAGTAGTTTGTCGCTCTGTATTGACCGTCAATTTAGTGACATCTGGTCTAGAATAATGACCTACAACATCAAAGTTTTGACGCTCTTCCAGAACTCGATTAAAGTCTATAGTTTGAATAATTAATCCTTCTTTATTCAACACAGGCTCTACAACCCACTCACCATCTGGTCCTGCAATACAACTGCCTCCATTGGCTAAAGTATTTGGAGCGTTTTTCAAAATTTTATCTATAAAAGGGGTGTCTTTTGGAAAATCTGATTTGGACATTAAACTTGAAACAGAAACGACATAAGAACGCGATTCCCTCGCTATAAAACGCGTAATATCTTTGGTATTATGATCGCTTCCTGGCCATACCGCAATGTGTAGATTTTCGCCTTGTCCATAAAGTGCAGTTCTCGGTAATGGCATCCAATTTTCCCAGCAATTGAGTCCGCCAACGGTAAAGGACTTTAAAGAATGAACTTTGAGACCATGACCATCGCCTGGTGACCAAGTTAATCGTTCATCGTAGGTAGGTTGTAATTTCCTGTGAACTGATTTTATTTCTCCATGTTGGTCTATGTAAACCAAGGATGCGTAAATACTATGACCGCCTCTATCGGTTGGACGCTCCATAATGCCCAAATAGATGGCTATTTTATGTTCTTTTGCCAGTTTACACACACTATCCAACTCGCCTTTTTCAATACATATTGAATTATTGACGTAATGTGCATGCAATTTTTTATTAACCTCTGTATTCCACTCGGCACCACCTGTAAGCGCTAGCCAAAAAGGGTAACCAGGTAATAATGCTTCTCCAAAAACCACAAGCTCGCAGCTCTCTGCTACAGCATTTTTGATAGAGTTTTCAATTTTCGCTAATGTCGCTTTTTTATCTAGCCAAACTGGTGCGATTTGGGCCATGGCAATCTTAAGAGTAGTATTCATTTATATACGGTTTAAAACAACTGAGACATCAATCAATAAAATTGAAAATACACCTGCTACAATTATGAATTTTAGAATATTATGTAGTAAAAGATAGTGCGTTTTTTTATTCGATTTCCAAAGTATGAGTAAATAAGCAATAAGCAATACGACACTGAGATAAAAAAACAGATACATATGCCCAATTTTAAAAAACAATATCAGGACAATAGCTGCAACAATAGTTGAAACTCCAACAACAGACAACATGCGCTTTGAAATTTTTTCTCCATAAACTACCGGAACAGTTCTATAACCCAATGCCAAGTCGCCTTTAATGTTTTCCAAGTCTTTGGTTAGTTCGCGCATAGAAACCAATAAAAATAAAAACAAGGCATGTGCAAAAATGACTTTTTCAAAATTTTGATAATAAATGAATATGGCGAAAAAAGGGGTTACTGTAAGTACTGCAGAAACCAAATTGCCCGTCATAGGCTGTTTTTTAAATCGATGCGAATACAACCAAATCGCCAAGATGTAAAATGCAAAAAAAATGACCGCTTTGAAAGAAACATAACTTGCAAAAACTACTGCCAAAAAATTAAGTGCAAAATAAAAGGAAAGCTTGGTATTCTGGCTCACCAAACGGTCTAACATGGTTTTTTGAGGCCTGTTAATGAGGTCTTTTTCAGAATCATAAAAATTGTTGATAATATACCCTGCTGCAATCGTTGCCGATGATGCAAAAACCAACATTAATAAGTTGACATCCAATAAGACTTCTCTAACTGGCTTATCGTGGGCAAAAATATATATGGAAGCCAAATACTGCGCTACAACCACGACTAAAATATTGTAACCTCTAACTACAGAAAACAGGCTGAAAAATTTGAGAAGAATGTGTTTCTGCCGTCTTGATAGCATAATTAACAATTAAAAAAACCTCACAGGTTATAGTAACCTGTGAGGTTTGAATATTAAATATTATATATTAAAAATTATAAACCACTTCTAGTTTGTGTGCTTTTAATGCTTCTTTGGCCTTATCAATATTTTCGGTAAATCCTAAAATATAGCCTCCACCTCCTGAGCCACAAAGCTTTAAATAATAATCGTTGGTATCCAAGCCATTTTTCCAAAGTTCGTGAAATTGTTTTGGGATCATTGGCTTAAAATTATTTAGCACCACTTTGGATAATTGTTTAGTATTTTTGAATAACGACTTAATATCACCTTTCAAAAAGTCATCGACACAAGCATCTGTATGTTTTATAAACTGATCTTTAAGCATACTGCGAAAGCCCTCGTTCTTCATGTTTTCCATGAAAATACTTACCATTGGTGCAGTTTCTCCAACGCTCCCACTATCCAATAAAAATACAGCCCCTTTGCCATCCGTTTTTTGTGATGGAATTCCGGTAGCTTCAATATTGTCCTTGGATTTGATAAGAATTGGCAAGCTCAAATAACTGTTTAATGGGTCTAAGCCAGAAGATTTTCCATGGAAAAACGATTCCATTTCAGCAAAAATAAGCTTTAATTTCAGTAGCTTCTCTCGCGTTAAATTTTCTAAAACCGTGATTTTATCTATTGCATATTTATCGTAAATAGCAGCGACCAATGCTCCGCTACTTCCTACTCCATAACCTTGCGGAATGGAAGAATCGAAATACATGCCAGCATCTACATCATTCTGCAAAACATCAAAATCAAAAGACACCAAATCTTTGCTTAAACCCTTTAGATATAAAACAAAACGCTTTAGACTTTCGTTAGATTTTTTGGCTTCATCGGAAGGTTTTTTATCCACTTTCAATGCTCCGTTATAGAAATTATAAGGAATTGATAAACCTTTGGAATCTTTAATAATCCCATACTCACCAAAGAGTAAAATTTTTGAATAGAATAGAGGTCCTTTCATCTGTGTTTCAGCAGTTTCTTATAACAAATATACGAATTATTCTTGTATTTGGTTTGCACCCAAACCTATTTGGTCGCAAATATAGTGTCCGTTTTCGCAGTATTCAGCAAGTTCATTTTTAATAAAACCGAGTATCATTTCTTTTTCACTAGCCGGATATAAAACGTGAACATTGGCACCTGCGTCTAAAGTAAAACAGACATGAGAAGCAGTTTTTTTTCTGAAATTCCAAATTTTATTAATAATCTCTAACGTGTTAGGTTTCATTAAAATAAAATATGGCATGCTGGTCATCATCATCGCATGGAGCGTTAATGCTTCGCTCTCAACTATCTCTATGAATGAAATTAAATCGCCTGATATTAAAGCTTCCTTTAACTTTTCTAAATTGGTATGTGCTTGATCAAAACGCTCTTTTGCAAACGGATGATCAAACATTAGTTGATGCCCAACGGTACTGCTAACTTGCTTTTCGCCTTTATCTACTAATAAAATGGTATCCTGAAAATCTTTAAATTTTGAATTGATTTCACCTTCAAACTTAACTCCGTATAAATCTGAACTATTAGTGAAGCTAGTGTTTTCGCCCCACACTACAAGCTCACCTTCGATACTACGGCAAGCACTGCCTGATCCTAGTCTGGCTAAAAATGATGCTTTTTGGTTAAACTGCGACTTCTCGACAGAGTTTATGCTGAGCGCAGTCGAATTACTCGGTGCGATAGTATCTGTTAGCATTGTCTCAATACCCATTAGGCAAAGAGCTAGCGCACTCATACCAGAAGCAGAAGACGCTATACCTGAACTGTGAGGAAATGTATTTGAAGTTTCAATTTTAAAATGATAATCCTTTAGAAATGGTACATAAGCTTCAACGCGTTCAAAAAAAGTTTGGATTTTTGGCTTGAATGCTTCATTTTTTTCCCCTTCAAAAAAAACATCAAAACTAAAACCATCACTTTCTTTTTTATTAAAAGTGACTTCAGTTATGGTTTTACAATTGGATAATGTGAAACTGATCGAGGGGTTTTCAGGGATTTGATTTTTCTTTTTCCCCCAATATTTAACTAATGCTATGTTACTTGGCGAGGACCATTTTACGCTTCCGCTTTCTATTGAATTGTCATATGATTTTGGAATGAAATCTTGTTCTGTCATGCTTATTTATTATCAGTCAAAGATAATAGTTTTACCGTCGTTTTATAGTTTCGAGCCGTAGCTTTTACTTTCAATTTTTTTTCAAAATAATTGAGATTGAACTTTGACTTTCCATATCCGTTGGCACAATACAAATAAATACAATCTTTTATTATATGATATTCATCGTCTGGATAAGTCTTTTGGATTGTTTCTTTAACCAATTGCGTATCTGGAATAGCACTTAGAATTACAAAATAACTTTCTGCTTTCTTGGCTAATGCAAATGGACAATCATCAAAAATCCCTTGAAGCTTATTTTTTGATTTGACAATTACCGGAATTTCTAACGAAAATTTATTTTTAATAGCATCTCTTACTTAGTTCTAAATTTTTATGACTTTGCTCCTTAGCTCCAAAAATGACATTACCGCTTTGAATATAAGTCTTTACATTTTTTAACCCTGAACTGCTCAAAGCAGTCCTCAACTCTACCATTGGTATTTTGTTGTGACCACCGACGTTAATGCCTCTTAGTAGTGCTATATAAGTCTTATAATTTGACAAAAGATTCAATCTATGTAAGTGAAATCAATATTTAAAATACACTTTGTCGATAAAATGTGTGTATTGTCGATAATTATTTTATATTTACCGACCCTAATCTGTAATAAATATAATGAGATTCCCTAAATCGAGCATATTTTTATTAATCGTATACTTCATTTTTAATTGCAACTATTCATTTGGCCAAGGTGAATTGCTAGTGGTTAATAACACTACTAAAACCTGCTCGTTTGACTCTGAGCTCTTAGATAGATTAGTAGAAAGCGACAGTCTTTACAAGGCAACGACTCTTCTTAACGAGGCCATAGATTTTTCCAATAAGTATAATTTGAAGGCTGTTGAAGCAAAAGCATATTTTCGTTTGGGAGAGGTCTTGACAAAACTGTCTAATTACAAAAATGCTGAAACCAAGCATTTGAAAGCACTTGAATTATATAATCTACTTAATGATAATCAAGGGAAAAACAGGGTATTTTCTGGATTAACAGACAACTACTTAAAATCAAAAAACTATAAAAAATTCGACAGCCTCTATCCAAGGGCACAAAATTTAGCAAAGGCGTTAAATAGTGAACTATATTTTGTAAATCTAGAGAACAACATTAAAAAAAATTACTACAGACATTTAAATAATAACCTATTAAAACTTACAACCCACGCGATTGACACCCTAAAGCTAGTAGATTTCAACCAACTTAACCTATCAAAACCCTATGATGTAAAGCATTTAAAAAACAGATTATTACAATCTTATAGATACCATAAAGCAATAGCAGAAATAAAATTATCCAATTTTCGACCTAAAGGGTTTCATCTTTTATTCTCCATAAGTGAGGAAGAATTAAAGCTAGCAATAAAAGGAGATCACGAAAAAAACAGAAAGTTAGCCACCTTTAATTATTACAAGTTTCTTTATTACAACGAAGTATTAAAAAATGTAGATTCTGCAAACAAGTACCTTCTAGCATCAGATGTTTACAAGTATAATGCTCTTTTAGAATATGACAATAGAAGTTCTAGAAATGGTGAGCTCATTACTAAAATTGTTAATACAGAACAAAAACTCAATATTGCCAATATCATGAGAATTAAAGATGCCAAAGCATCTCAAATCTTAATGGTTACTACCATAATTATATCCATATTATTAATTGTGACATTAATTTTTCTATATGCCCATTTTAAAGCAAAAGAAAATATAGAATCAATAAACAAAGAACTTAAAGAATCAAATGAAAAACTATTAGCTATTGACAAAGATAGATTGGAATTCTTCTCAATTTTAAGCCACGAACTCAGAACACCTATTTATGGTATAACAGGACTTGCCACATTAATAGACCAAGAAAAAGATGAGCAGAAAAGACAATCTTATTTAGATTCTCTTATGTCCTCCAGCAACTATCTTTCTATTTTAATTGATAATATTTTACAAGCTAATAAATTAAAGTTTGAAGAAAAATCCCTTCGTTTAAAACCAGATAAAATCAATAGGATTGTCAATCATGTAATCAGTACCGTAAAAGTAGCAGCCAAAAATAAAGGACTACAATTGATAACAAATATCGAAGAGTCAGATGACAACGAATATATTTTAATAGACAAAATTGCCTTTAGCCAAATCTTAATTAATTTAGTATATAATGCCATTAGATACACCCGAGAAGGTCACGTTTCTATTAACATTTTTGAGAAATCAAGAACCTTAGAGGATGTCACACTTCGTTTCGAAGTCAACGATACAGGAATTGGTATAAAAAAAGAACACCGCTCTGTTGTTTTTAAAGCTTTTGAAAATAAAACGTTTTTACATAAAAATAGTAGTGGCTCTGGTCTAGGACTAAATATTGTAAAAACCTTACTTAAAAGCTACGGATCTGATATTGATTTTACATCAGTACCTAACAAAGGTTCTTCTTTCTTTTTTGAAATAACATTTGATTTGGCGATATCCCCAAATTTAAACCATCCTATTTCCATCGCTCCTACCAAAAAAGACATGCACATTCTCATTGTTGACGACAATAAAATTAACTTGTTAATCACCAAAAAGAATATTGAAAAAATTGCAGACTTTACTTGTGAAACGGTCTCTAACGGAAGACAAGCAATTTCCATTGTAAAAGAAAGAGTGTTTGATCTGGTTTTAATGGATATAAACATGCCAGACATGGATGGCTATGAGGTGACCAAACACATAAGAATGTTTAATCTTAATATTCCGATACTGGCATTAACCGCTTTAAATTCTGCCGAAATCTCACAAAAAGCAAGTGAAGCAGGCATTAATCAAATTATAACAAAGCCTTATATATTTGAAGACTTTAAGCACATCATTTTAACTTATGCAGAGCAACAGCGATTTTATCGCCAAATTGATTTAGCTGCAATATAAGCTCCTGTCCAAGCATTCTGAAAATTAAACCCACCAGTAACAGCATCCACATTGATTACTTCTCCAACACAATATAGATTAGGAACAATTTTGCTTTCAAAAGTCTTGAAATTAATGTTTTTTAAATCGACGCCACCAGCAGTTACAAACTCTTCTTTAAACGTACTTTTTCCCTTCACCTCAAACACTGCTTGAGTCAACTGTTCTGATATTGCTTCTAATTGATTTTTAGTGATGTCTGCCCAACGTTCAGTTTCATCTATATTTGAGGCTTGAATCAATTTTTTCCATAGTCGTTTTGGTATATTGAATTGTGCAGAATTATAAATGGTCTTTTTTGCAAATTCCAGTTTCAACGCTTTCAATAACTCTAAACATTCCTCTTGGGTTTGTCTGATGAAATTTATTTCAATTTTAAAATTATAATTGACTCTGGCCAATACCAACGCACCAAATGCTGAAAGCTTTAAAATTGCTGGTGCGCTCATGCCAACATGTGTAATTAGCAGTGGTCCTCGGGATTCTAAATTGGTTCCCAATACTTTTACCTCAACATTATTGGCAACGACTCCCGGAATACCCTTAATTCTTTCATCTTTAATATCAAAAGTGAAAAGCGACGGAACAGGTTCAATTATTTTATGTCCTAAATCCTTCAACAATTTCCAAACTTTAGGATTACTACCTGTTGCCATCACGACTTTTCTGCATCGAAGATTACCTTGCGACGTTGCAAGCTCAAAACCTGCATCCAAAACTTCAATTGACTTTAAAGAGTGATTGTAGAGGATTTCAACCTTATGTTTTTTAGCTTCATTCAAGAAACAGTCTATAATGGTTTGGGATGAATTGGAAATTGGGAACATTCTGCCGTCTTCTTCTATCTTTAATTCTACTCCACGTTCTTCAAACCATGAGATAGTATCACCAGTCATAAAACTATGGAATGGACCTAACAATTCCTTTTCCCCTCTTGGATAGTTAAGCACCAATTCCGACGGAATAAACTCTGCATGGGTCACATTGCAGCGTCCGCCGCCAGAGATTTTAACCTTTTGCAATCCCTCTTTGCCACGTTCTAATATGGCAACAGAAAGTTCCGGATGTTGCTCTGCGATATTGATGGCTGCAAAGAATCCTGCTGCTCCACCACCAATAATTATAATATCTTTGTATGCGTCCGATTTCATAATTTAATGCTTCAAAATTACGATGATATACTTCAAAAGACTAATATTCCTTTTTATAATTATCTCGGCTTGCCAGCCATTGGGCAACTTAAATATTTTGGGCTCTATAAACAATGCATTGGACGAAGTTTCTGCTGCCGAAATGAGTACTGATTCTGACCTGATTTGGGCCATTGAAGATTCTGGAAACAACAATACACTTTATGCACTCAAAAAAAATGGTAAAATAGAAAAAAGCATCACCGTTTTAAATGCCGAAAATGACGATTGGGAGGATCTCACTATGGATAAGGAAGGTAATATCTACATTGGGGATTTTGGCAATAACAGCAAAAAGCGAAAAACTTTTAATATCTATAAAGTAAAGCATGAAGACTTAAACAAAAGCAACGCCACAGCGGAAGTAATTAAGGTGAAATTGCCCGAGAAATTCCGGGATAATTTTGAGGCTTTTTTTATTTATGACGATTCGTTTTATCTCTTTAGTAAAGAGTCTAAAAAGTTTGTAGTACTTAAGGTTAAAAATGAAATTGGAATTCAGGAATCCTTGGTACGTTCTGAATATGAGCTTAACGGCAACGGAAATAAAATCACTTCGGCAGACATCAGTGACGACGGACAGATAATAGTATTATTAAATCACGATAAACTTTGGAAGTTGACCAACTTTAATGGTGATGATTTTTTCTCAGGCACTATCAATGCCATGCCCTTTGGTAATAATACTCAGAAAGAAGGGGTTTGTTTTCAATCTAACGACGTCGTATTAATCACAGATGAACGTAATGGTGGAGAAGGTGGGAATATTTACAGTTTTTCACTTCGATAAATCATTGAATTTGTATTCCGATGGATTTAATTTTTCAAGCTTTTCTATATAATCATTTATTACTTTGATATCGGCTTCATTTTCATGATTTTTTAAGGCGTCTTTCTTTAAATTATTAATTTCTTCAATTATAGATGCATTGTAACTTTCTTCGAGTACATCATCTTTTTGAAGTAAGTACTGGAGCATCATAAAGAGTTTTTGCACAATTATAATATCGTGTTTGCAATATGTGCGTAGAGCAGCCATGACGTTATACAACAGTTGCTCAAAACTGACAGTTTTTATGTAGATGAGTGCATCTTCGTTTTTATTAAAATAATAGCTTTTATTCTTTTTGGTCATTCGCAATGCAAACAACTCTGTTAATAAATCTATTGCATTTATACAAGTTCCAGGGTCATTGATACCAGGTGACATCGCCTTAAGCGCAATTTCTGTTATCTGTTTAAAAGCCAGGACATAGTTGTCTTGTATTAACTCGTTATTGGAAAACGTGATAGTCTCTACTAGCCTATCCCTTAGCTCATCATCAATTGTTCCTTTATATTTTAAGATCGGAATTCCCTCCATAATATAAGCACCTTTTATAGGTACAATCTCAATTCTTAGATCGTTTTCTTCTGCCAATTTCGATAAGGCATTTAAACTAATATCTTGCATATATCCCGTACCCTTTGACATAATGCTTTCCCATTCTGAAGAATCTTCGAAATCTGTGTCTATATGTTTTTCATTTTCAATTAATTTTTTTAAACGCTTTTTTGCATCCTCAAAAATTTTGGACATGATATTATTTACCTGTATTTCTTGAGAAATAGAATGGATGAAGTATATAAAAGCAGCCAAACTAACAGTCATAAAAATAATACCCAATAACACAGAAAAACCTGGCATTTGATATTTGTCTCCATTAGGAGTTATAGATACCAATGTAAAAATACAATACAGTAAAGTTGAATTGTAAATACCCAAAATAATCTGATGTCTTCGGTTAGAAATTAACCCAGGCAACAATCTTGGGGAAAAATTACTTGAAGCTTGGTTCAATAAGATCATCACCAATGAAAAGCTAAACACCATGATAGAAATGAGTCCTGCAATAAAAGTTGTGAGCAGACTCCTAGCCGTTTCAGTATTGTTAACTACTAAAATTGGAGCGTGTTCTATAAGGTATTTGGAGACACCTTTACTTTCTAAATAAATCATAAAAAAAGCAAAGGATGTACCAAATAGACTGATTATCGTTGGGTAGAAAGCGATATTACTCTCTAACTTATCTAAATAATTTAAAACTCTGTAGAAATAACTTTTCACATTTTATATTTAAAAATTAAGACCAAAACCAAAGGAGAATCTAAGACCTTCATCACTGTTAAACAAATTGAATGTTCCTGAAAGACTCTCTGCTGCGGTAACCCATAAACCACCACCATAATCGTTATGCCATTTATCTGAAAAATCACCTCTCAACCATACTCTACCAATATCGAAACCACCAAATACTCCAATTTGCAAGGGTAAAGTTCTGGTTTTAAAAGAATCGAAACTGTACCTTAAATCTGTACTACCAACTAAGGAATTTCTTCCTGTAAAACGTTCATGCCTAAAACCTCTTAAACCGTTTCTACCACCAATATTTGCTGCTTGGTAGAACACAAAATCGTTACCTATCCTAAACTGAGTTCTTAAGTCTGTTTTTAGCACTAATTTTCTGTTACGCGAAATAGAATTATAAAATCCAAGGTTTGAGTTAATATAACCATAAGTTCTTTTCGCTTCTTTTAACTCTGACTTTGCACCGATATTAAGCAAAAAGGTCATCCCTCTCGTTGGATTGATTTTTTTGTCGAAACTTTCGTAATTATATTCGGCCTCAATAGCTCCAAAATAACGACGGTCAAAAAAACCTTCTTCCATGGCACCACCAAATTCCTCAGTAATAAATCTATCTTCCGTCGGATCTAACTTAACTCCCTCAAGTACCGCTCTGAAACCATAATCACTACCAAAACTACCTTTCTTTACAACACCGGCTTTGGCCATATATATACTGGTTTTTACACGATTGTAGTCAAAATCTAATTCATCATCGGAATTTTCGGTTTCATTTCCAAAGCCAAAGAAATTGTTTGTATAATTTTCTGAAGTAAGCCGTCCTCCTACATGCAAATTCCAATCGTTTTTAATATTTGCAAATTCACCGTTATAATCAATAGAAAAACCATTGGTCGCAAAATAATAGCCACCTCTAAAACGATGTTCTTGTGAAAATGGGTTTCTCTGAAAGCCATTTATTGTTTTAGAAAATGACAGCCCTATTGTTACACCATCATCCGGATTAAAACCTAACGCAGGTGTTATATTACCACTTGTACGAATGTCTTTTTGATAATCAAATAGATTGAGCTTATAAACATCCGTAAACCTCAACGTTCCACCTTTCTGTAGTTCTACTGTATTTGGTTTGCTTTCGTGATCATAAACCTTAACACGCCTTCCGTTTTTTAATATGTAAGTGTCGTTTTCCTGGCCACCTATTAATCTTGTAAAAATGAGGTTCTTTGCTTTACCGCTAACTTCAAAAATATCCTTGTCATCCAAACCATATACCCAAATCTCTTTAGTTATGTCTTTATTAAAAGTTTTTTCTATGACTATTTCACCCTTTTCTCCATCCTTAATTCGTGATATTTTAACTAGCGTTTCATTGTTCCCGATTCTATTTATTTCTATGTAATCGTCTTTATCTGTTCCAGTTACTATTGCCAATTCATTGAGATAATTATAATAACGTTCTGCAATATCAACAAGGTTACCGCGTCTACCCTTCAGCAACTTCTTAATTTCATCTAAATTCTTGTCCTGTGCAGCGTCTGGCACTTTCGCAAAGGCTACATCTATGACTTTATCAGTTATGTTTTCTTGCAAAAATTTAGCATGTTTTATCCATGTTTCTTTTTTGGCTTGTTGCACCAATACTCGATCTAGTTTTACACCAGCTGCATTCATCCATTCTACATCCTCAAGTTCCTCATCGTAAACCTGAAGTTGGTTCGTAGAACCAGAAATAATTCGCATTACATCCAATAAAGCACCATCAAAATTAGAGAATACTTGATCGCGATCTCGAGGAATAGGTCGGTAAAGTTTATCGCCATTTTCTTGATCAAACTGAGCCCAGCGCCATTGGTCTTGATGCCTGTCCCAATCTCCTATAAGCATATCAAACAGACGGGCTCTAACATAAGCGTTCTGATCTATTTTATATTTTTCATCCTCTCTTATTTTTTCAATGATATCATGGGTGCTTTCGATATCATCTGCGTATCCAAAATTACGCTCATTGGTGTAATTTTCTTCTGGCCGTTCCTCAATCATATACAACTCTCCACCATAATCCTGGTTATATTTTCCTAGATGCTTATGTTTAGGAATAAAGAAAATTCTTGGATTGGTGTGATATATTTTTGCCGCATCGGACAAATCTGGTACTACCATAAATGCATATGGGTGAGCCGCAGTATAAAAATCCAATATGAGACTTTCCACAGCAGTGCGCTCAAATTCATCTTGTATATATGTATCTTTAAAAAGTACTGCTTGTAAATATTGTGTAGCACTTTTTTTCAGAGCGCGCATATTGAGTTCGCGGCCATCTTTGGTTTTTAATCTCAAAGATTTGGTTTGGTGCCCACCTCCTGCCCTTACAATCTCCAACCCACCATAAAGAGTATCTAAAGTAGCCACTTTAGCAGTAATTTTTGTATTGTAAGTTTCTCTATACCGATCACCCCAAACCGATTTAAAGAAGTCTGATTTATCGGTTTCTTCTTCTGTATATACAGACGCTTCGATTTCTTGCGGAAAAGTATCTGGTAAATTTGATACATCGTAACTTTCCGTTGGTGGAAAGACTTCCTTCACATATATTTTTTTTGCAATAGCATTAACAGCACTATAAAAGGTCACCCAACTGCTACCGTCTTTGAACACAGTAAGCTCAGCAAAACCTTGTTTACCATAAGAAAACAAACCAGTATTACTTAAATCTGCATAAGATTCCTTTGCGCCAGAACCTGAGACAATTTGTTTTATTTTATCCTTTTCTAAATACTGAAGCGTATGTTCATGACCTGATACAAAAATGACATTTTCTGCGTCGAGAGTCATTGTTTCCAATCGGTTCATTAAATTATTGTAGCTCTCGTTAAAACGGTCTTGGATAGATACACCACCTTGAGTTCTAATTTGTGAGGCCAATGATGCTAAAATTGGGATTGGAATTTTTTTCTGTGTCGGAAATAAATGCTTGTTCAGAGCATATTGTCCACCATGAACACCATTGGTGTACATGGGATGGTGCATTGCTATGATAATCGTTTTATTTTGAGCATCTTTTAGCTCACCTTCAATTTCTTCAAAAAAACGTTCCCTTGTTTTTATCTCGCATTCATCGTTAATGGTTGGATGGTTATTCCAATTCTCTAAGTACCACTGAGAATCGAGAACAATTAACTTTATATTTTCTCCTATATCAAAATCCTCAATTGGACAACCATTTTCGGGTTTAAATATATCTTTACCTAAAGCATCTTCAATATATTTTTCCTCTCTCTTAAGTCCGTTCAGTCCATCGGAATACCAATCATGATTACCAGGAATAAAAAGTACTTCGCCATTAAAACCATCAACAGATTTTATTTGTCCGTTCAGAGCATTTTCCGCACTAGCTCTGCCTTTTTGCCCTTTTCTTGGTAATCCGTCTGGATATATATTATCCCCAAGAAAAATTACAAAATCATCTTTTGTATTCTTATCTATAGTATGATTTTTAAATGCTTCCAAGGCTCTAGACATACCACCTTTTGGTGATTTACCAGCATCACCAATGAGATAAAATGTCTTTTCTATTGGTTTATTTGGGAGCACATTATTTTTATCATCTTCGTCCTTATATCGTGCTTTAGAAGTAGCGCAGGCGTTAACAATTAAAATAACAATTAGAAAAACAAGTGGTTTATAAAATTTATTCATTTAGTAGTTAAGGTTTGTATATTTTACCATTTACCATTATTTTATTTTGGATTAGTCTTTAGTCCAAAGGCTATCTGTAAAATAATGCTTACAATCTAGAAAATTGGTATTTAAGTTGAATTTAGACGATTTTGCTAAGTTACTGATTTCGTCCAAACTATATTTTTTCGATAACTCTGTCCAAATCAATTCATTGTAATCAAAATTTATTGTTTTATTTAAGGATTTTATATTTACTGATTGTTTTTTTAGGCTTACGATATAACTCTTTACATTTCCCGTTTGAGGATCGTAATGGCAATAAAAGTCAAAATCATCTATTTTAAAATCGGCATCCAATTCTCGATTGATCCTTAACAATAAATTTAAGTTGAAACGTTTAGTTATACCATGGATATCGTAGTAGGCATTTTGAATTATAATAGGATTTTTCTTCAAGTCGAAGCCTATTAAAAGTTTATCATTGGACTTCATATTTTCATGGAACAGCCCAAGAAGCTCTTCAACATCTTCTTCTAAATAATTACCTATATTACCTCCTAAAAATAGAAGTAAGCTTGGATAAGCACTATTTCTATTAGTTTTTAAGACTTCAAAATAATCACCTACTTGTGGGTCAATTTTTAAATCTGGAAGCCGTTCTTTCAAACGATTCACTAATATGTGCATTGCCTCCTGTGAGATGTCAATTGGGACATAATAGAAATCCACATCATTGCTCACCAAAAACTCCAGAAGTTTAAAGGTTTTAAAACCGTCACCAGCACCTAGCTCAATAATGTTGAAAGGTCCAGAAAAATTAAGTGCCTCAACAATTTGTTTGGATTGCATGGACAGAATTTCAAATTCAGCATCCGTGAGATAATACTCAGGCATCTTCATTATTTCCTGAAAAATGCGACTTCCATTGTCATCGTAAAAATACTTGGAAGAAAGGTATTTATTATTGGCCGTGAGACCGTCTAGCACATCTTGTGCAAAAGTATTGTTCATATTATTTTGCTAATCTAATGCCTGAAAACAACCAACGCATCTCAGGATGAAAAAAGTTTCTGTAAGTTGGTCTGCAATGACCGTCTGCTGTGGCAATAGATCCACCTCTCAACACCATTTGGTTAACCATGAATTTACCATTGTATTCACCTAACGCACCTTCTACCTTTTTGTAATTTGGGTATTGTAAATAAGCACTATTAGTCCATTCCCATAATTGTCCATAGTTTAAATTAGACGATGCGACTTCCCACTCAAACTCAGTTGGCAATCTCATATCTTTCCATTGCGCATAGGCAAAAGCTTCGTAGAAGCTAATATGGTTTACAGGTAAGAGTTTATTCACTTCTACAAAACCATTGAGCGTATATTGCATCCATTTACCTCGATTTTTATGCCAGTATTGTGGCGCCTCAAGATTATGTTCCTGCACAAAATCCCAACCTTCTGCGTGCCAAAAATTGAAGTCTTGATAACCGCCTGCGTCAATAAATTTCTGAAACTCACCATTAGTGACCAATCGGTTAGAGATCTGAAAATCTTGAAGGTAAACTTTGTGGCGACCCAATTCATTATCAAAACAAAAATCTTCATTTTTATGGCCTATTTCATAAATACCCTCAGAGATATCTATAAATTCATGTTCGGATACCCCCTCATCTAAGCCTATTTGATAATCCAACGTTGGAAACGACGGTTGATTACCAAAAATATATTTAATGTCATAAATTAAAAGTTCTTGATGCTGTTGCTCATGTTGAAGTCCAATTTGAACAATCTCGATAGCTTCATTTGTAATTTCGTTTGAAAGAAATTCGCCCAAAGCCTCATTGACATAATTCCTGTATTCAAATACGTCACCTAGAGTTGGTCTTGTCATCAATCCTCGATTACTCCTAATCACTCGGTCACCTGCGTTGTTGTAATAACTGTTAAAATAATAGGCATAATCCTCATGAAAAACTTCGTAATCCTTATTAAATTTGGTTAAAACAAATTGCTCAAAAAACCATGTTGTATGCGCCAAATGCCATTTTGGTGGTGAGACAAATTCAACTGGCTGTATAGATGTATCCTCTGGTTTTAAAGAACTGCAAATGGTCTCCGTTTTATGGCGGACTTCCAAGAACTGTTCTTTTGTTACTGATGGTTTTATTATAGTTTGCACTGTTTAAATTTATATGATTTGTGTATCGAAAACAACTTCACTGGCAATAGTTTTATGTACTGGACATCGAGAAGCAATCTCTTTTAGACGTTCCTTTTGCTCGGTAGTTAAATCACCAACAAACTTTAATTTCTTATTTATGTGGTCTAAATATTTAGATTTCCCTGTTTTTACTTTTAAGTCTTCGCTATGTTTTCTAGAATGTGAAATATAGACAAAGACTTCTTCTAAATCCCATTTTTTACGCTCTGCATATAGTTTAAGTGTCATTACAGTGCAAGCTGCCAAAGCTGCATTGAGATATTCGTATGGCGACGGCCCAAAATCCTCTCCTCCAACACTTTTAGGTTCATCTGCGATAAAAGTGTGGTTTTTAGTTTGAATTGTAGTTGTGAAATTGTCCTCCTTAATATTGAGATGTCCTACTAATTGTTCTCCCTCTGTATCGAGCATAACGTTCTCTTCTTTCGGGAAATAGCGCTTTGCCCAAGTGCCAATGACTTCACCTACATATTTACTGTCTTTTTCATCAGTTAATAAATGGTCGGCATCATCTAATGTGACAAAACTTTTAGGATGGTGCGCTTGCAGATATAATTCCTTCGCATTTTCTATTCCCACAATTTTATCAAAAGGGGAATGCATAATGAGTAATGGCTTTCTTAGTTCTTTGACTATTTTTGGCAAGTCCGTATTGTCAAATTCTTTTACAAAATCATTATTAATTACAAAAGGCCTGCCACCAATATTTACCTCAACTTCCTGATCGTCAATCTCATTAATTTGATGAGAAAACAAGTGCTTAACATGGTCCACGGTCGATGGCGCACCAACTGTTGCAACTGCTTTTACCTCTTTCAATTTTGATGCCGCAACCAAAACCGCTGCGCCTCCCAATGAATGACCGACCAATAGGGTCGGTGAGTAATAATGTTCTGATATATAAGCGTGAACATCTAATAAATCCTCAACATTTGCTGAAAAATGACTGTCTGAAAATTCGCCTTCACTTCGTCCCAAACCTGTAAAATCAAAACGCACAACTGCAAAACCGTCGTTGGTTAAGGCTCTGCTAACATGCTTTACAGCATTAAGATTGCTGCTGCATGTAAAGCAATGTGCAAAAATAGCGTAGTAATTAGGCTTTTGGTTGGCTGGCAATTCCAAATAGGCATTTAATACTAAACCTTTTCTGTTTTCGATTTTAAGTTTTTGAGACTTCATTATAACTTGTTAAATTTTAAGTCCACTAATTAACAACTACCAGATTAATAATACCTAATAGATATAAGAGCAACTAACATAAATTGATTATTTATTCTACAACCTCAACGCCTTTCCAAAACGCAATTCTGTTTTCAATTTCCATGGCCTCTTCTGACGGATTGAGATAGTACCAAGCAGCATCAATATTTTCTTTATCACCAACTTTAATGGTGTAGTAAGATGCGGTACCTTTCCACTGGCAAACGGAAGAAGAATCGCTCGGTTTAAAAAATTCGTCGTTAATACTCCCTATAGGAAAGTAATGATTTCCTTCTACTACGACGGTATCATCACTTTCTGCTATAACTACATTATTCCAAATTGCTTTCATTTTTATTTGTTTTTATGACCTTTTGGCTTCGATAATTTCAGCCACCAAAAAGGTCTTTATTATTAATTTATTTACGAACTGCAGGACAACATTGAACAGCCCACTTTGTGTCTTGCCCATTCTGGTCTTTTGGCAAACCATTTTTCGTTTTCGGGTTGTTCATCGTATGGCCTTTTCAAAAGATTAAATAATTCGTCTATTAATTCATAATCACCCATATCTGCTTTATCTATGGCGAGTTGAGCCATATAATTTCTCAGTACATATTTAGGATTCACTGCATTCATTGAGGCTTTACGAGTATCGTCTTTATCATTTTCTTCCTGTAATTTTAAGTCGTAAGCCTTAAACCAAACTTTCCATCTTTCCTCTATTTCTGAATTAATCTCATTTGGGTTGTAAAATGCTTTTGCTACAGTCTCCAGACTTTTGTCGGGTTGTCCCTTTTTCAAATTAGATAATAATCTGAAAAAGATAGTCATGTCAGTTTCGGTAGCTACCAAATTTTCTTCTAAATCGGCAAAAAGTTTCCCATTTTCTTCTGACACAATTTTTAGTCCCAATTTAGAATGCATCATTTCTAGTGATTGCTTTTCAAAATTACTTCCGTAGGCATTCAATAATTTTTCAAATGGTTCGGCATCTTCAACCAATGGAAAGAGTGCGTTGGCTAATTGCAACAGATTCCAAAGTCCTATATTGGGTTGATTTCCGAATCTGTAACGTTTATTCTGTTTATCGGTGGTATTTGGAGTCCACCCAAAATCAAACCCTTCAAGCCATCCGTATGGTCCATAATCTATGGTCAATCCTAAAATAGACATATTATCTGTATTCATAACCCCATGCACAAATCCTACACGCTGCCAATGCACAACCATTTCAAGTGTTCTGTCGGCAACTTCTTTAAAAAATTTGATGTATGTTTCCTTTGTAGCTCCATCTAAATGAGGATAAAAATGTTTTATCGTGTAATCGGTTAATTTTTTTAAATTTTTTGTATCGTTTCTGGCCGCGAACAACTCAAAATTACCAAATCTAATAAAGCTCGGTGCAACTCTACAAACGATGGCCCCTTTTTCATAAGCAGGATTTCCATCGTACAAAATATCTCTTAACACATCGTCTCCAGATAGCATTAAACTTAAGGCACGTGTTGTCGGCACACCTAAATGGTGCATGGCCTCGCTGCATAAATATTCTCTAATAGAAGATCTTAGAACTGCCAGACCATCGCCTTGTCGCGAATATGGCGTTTCTCCAGAACCTTTGAGTTGCAGGGACCAACGCTTTTTGTTGTGTTTTACTTCAAATAAGTTAATAGCACGACCATCACCCAATTGTCCTGCCCAATTACCGAACTGATGACCTGCATAAGCCATAGCGTAGGGTCTGGTTTGAGGGTAAATCTTTGAGCCTGAAAAAATCTCTAGGAACTCTTTTGACTTAGCTTCTTCTTCAGTCAGACCAATAGCCTCTACCATCTCATTACTAAAATGAATAAGTTTTGGGTGAGTTGGCACGACTGGCTCCACGTAAGAATGCGTGGCCTGCGCAACCTGTCGCCTTTCATTGCTAAGCTCAGGATCAGAAGGTAGTTCTTTGTTAAAAGTATCGTTTATATTGAGTTTCATTTCAAGTGTTTAGATTCACTTTTTTAACGAAAATGTTCATTTAATCTACTGTTACAAGCAAGTTAATTCACAATTTATGTAATAATTATAAAAATACGATTTCATTGTAACTCATATGCTAAAGGAAATGTTAAGTCTTATATTTTTCGTAATTTCACATTGATTAAAAACTATCAAAACCCATGGCTAAAAAGCTTGTTGAAAATACTCAAGAATTTGTATTTGAATTGTTTAAGGATAAACTATCAAATTCATACATCTATCATAATTACACCCACACAGAACGTGTATTAAGAAGCACAAGGGAAATTATTGAAAACTCAGATTTGAGCGATGACGAAATTCTTATATTAGAATTATCGGCTCTATTGCATGATGTGGGATATGTTAAAGGTTGGGAGGATCATGAAAAAGAAAGTGTTAAAATCGCCACTGAATTTTTGAAAGAGCAAGATGCTGACGAAAAAATCATAAAAGCAGTTTCAGATTGTATTATGGCTACAAAGTTTGATGCAGAGCCAAAAAATCAACTTGAAAAAATACTGAAAGATGCAGATGCTTCACATTTTGGAAAAGATTACTTTGAAGAAGCCAGTGAGTTTTTAAGAAAGGAATTAGAGCTTCAAGGCAGAGCCACCTTCACACCGACCGAATGGCGAAACGAAAACATTAGAGTACTAGCTAAAACTCATCAGTTCTATACGGATTACCCTTTAAAAGCTTGGCAATCCCAAAAAGAAAAAAATCTTGCCAAACTGATGAAAGCTAAGAAGAAGCAAAAAAAGAAATATAAAAAAGAAGAAATAAAGGCCAAATACAAAGCTCAATATAAAAACGAAAGCCCTGAGCGCGGTATCCAAACTTTTTATCGCGTGGCTTTAAGAAACCACATAAAACTGAGTGATATTGCAGATACAAAAGCCAACATCCTATTATCCGTAAACGCAATTATTATTTCATTGGTATTGGCAAATTTAATTTCTAAATTAGACACCAACGCCTATTTAATATATCCTACGGCCATATTCACATTGTTCTGTGTTATTTCCATGATTATGTCCATAATAGCAACACGACCAAATGTAACTTCGGGAGAATTTACCAAAGAAGACGTGGCCAATAAATCTGTGAACCTTACATTTTTTGGAAACTTTCATAAAATGAAATTGGAAGATTTTGAATGGGCTATTGAAGAATTACTTAAAGACAAAGATTATGTTTATAGTTCTCTTACAAAAGACCTTTATTTTTTGGGAGTAGTGCTTGAACGCAAATACAGAATTTTAAGAATTACTTATACCGTTTTTATGACTGGCATTATAGTTTCTGTCATATATTTTGCTGTAGCATTAAAAACAAATGATGCCGAGCTTGAAGATGTTTTAAAAGATGAGCTACCAGCGACCACATCTTCAGTTTTCGATGAATTTGAAGATGAAAATTTAGTTTTTAGGATGTAATGGTTTGCATTAAATCCTTATATGTATAGAATTTTTTATTGTCTTTATCCTTGTGGTACAGCACACCAATTCTCAAAGCTTTGAGACCAGTTACCCCTTGCAGGTCTTCCAGTACTAAAAACTCTATATTCTCATCGAGAATATGCTTAGATTGTAAAAATTTAATATATCTCAAATACTCTTCCTCGTCCTCCTTTTGTGAATACACAATGGTTAGTTTACCTTTATCCGTAATGCGCTCTTCCGTGCCTTTAATAAAGGCTTTATCCACACGTTTTTTTACGACCTCATATCTCGCATTGTAAGTACCATCTACATCAAAGCGTTTTTCGTCCATCCTAAACCTGATAGATAATGGCTGGTTAAAAACCAAGACCATTGAGGCTACATCTAAAGCAATTGGATATTCGTGTTGGTTTTGATAATAAGCATTTTCCATTTCACACATAACCTGCAATTGCCATAACCGCAGATTATAAAGATATATCGGATTAAAGTTATCCTCTTTGGTGATCGTCTCACCAATGTACATGTTATGTTCTACACCATCTGTTTTAAAACGTTCAAAAAAATGTGGATACATTTTTTGAGCTTCAGTCTGCTTTTCGTCTAACATAGAAGACATGTTCGTATTTATTAATTTTACCGTATCATCATAATGCTTTCTATAAAAATAGATGACGCCTAATTCCGTATCAATTTTATTGAAATAATCTTCAATATCTGCTAATGCAGAAGAATGGGATTTTGCAATAAGCTTTAAAATGGGTTTTACATCATTCTTCAAAAATTCAGTAATATCGTGCTCGCTGTCGACCTGAAAATTATTTTTTATATCCGAAGCATAAGCTGAAATCTGAAATTTTACCTGTTCATAAATTGGCATTTGCTGCAGATCCGTAATCGTATCCAAAATTTTTCCTGCCAGTGATAGTTGTAGCGCTAAGTCTTTTTTAGTGGCTGAATTTCGTGCTTCCGAAGAGCCTTTTACGTCAATTTGACCAAACAAAGGATATACATCTTCAAAAGCAATTTTTCTAAAAGTAGGTGGTTCGCCAATATCCATTTGAGTTTTGATATAGCGTTTAGCTTCCTCAACAAACTTCCAGTGCACACTTGGATGAATTGCCGTACACTCTTTTTGAATTATAGCTTCAATAAGATTTTCTTCTTCCGATTTAGAACGTTCTACAGCAGAAACTATAAATGGCATTACATCGACCAATTTATTAGCAATAACGCTATTTAAAACCTTTGATTTTTTAGAAACTATTTCTAAAATTCCCATTAACCCCTCTTCATTAGCAATAGGTGCAAAAATGGCACTTTTTATACCTTGGGAATGAAGAACTTTTATGTGTGGCACGCACTCTTTTCCGCTCTTATATATTGCATCAACATCGGAGACAGAAAAGTATTCCTTTTCCTTAAGCAACTTATTGTAAGACCACTCACAAAGTGCATCAGAGCAATTTGCAGTTTCTCGTTCATCTAGCAAAAAACTGTTTGTGCCAACACCATAGACCCTTTCAAATTTATCGTGTTCTTTATTGTAAATGGAAAAACCTACTTGAATATCTTTGAGACCAAATAGCGACCTAAATATCTCATGAAAACCTTCCATAAAACCTTCGTCTTTTCTTTTGTCGCTGCCAATTAAGCTGGATTTTATATTAGAAATGGACTGGTCGTCTGTGACGTCAAAAATGTTAGAAATCACAAAGCCTTTGAAATCGTAACTGTTTGGTGGAAATTTTTCTTTCCACAGATCGATATTCTCGAAATTATCAAGCAATTCATCCACGTCTTTATCTGTAATTTTTACAGCATTTTCGTTTGGTGTGATTTCAATAAAATCTGCATTATAAAGAATTTTATAATAACGCATGATGCCATTGGCATCAGGAATTTCATATAAAAAAGGACGTTTAAAATTAATTTGAAAATCGTAACACAAACTCAAAATTATAGTGCATGCCACAATGTAAATATCATCCGTAGGCATATTTTTTATTTTGAGTTCAAAATCTTCACCTGCGGTTTCGACAATAGTTTTAAAACGGTCAGACATGTTAAAAAGCACATCATGAAAAGGAACGGACGCGGCCTTTATTTCATTCTTTGTCAATAAAGGGTTAAATGCATCTTGAAGAATTCCCTGTATTTCTAAGTTATACTTATCGATAAGGCTCAGATCACTGAACCCTTTTCTTAGAGTTGGATGATTTTCGGCTATTTTTAAAACACGTCGTGCATTGGCAGCGATAAAATCATCATCGTTACTTATTAGCTCATCATATTGATTCAATAATTTATTGAAACTGATCTTAATATGAAAAGGTGATTCGAGATTGTCGTTTACATCCACAGCCAACACTTGTTTTATTCAAAGTTACGAATATTATAACAGTCGGTAAAGAGCAACAAATCTTACATGATGCCTGGTAAAGTATAAAGTAAAATTATCACTTCATTAAACTCATGGCAAAACCACCACCTTCGGTCAATTTTATACTTAATTTGCTCTCCTTGTTGATTTTCATTTTTTCAATTTTTAAATCTAATGGGTTTTTGTCCCAATGCGCAGTGTCACCATCCCTATAAATAATGGCTTCATAATTTTGGTTGTCATCCAAAAACTCGAACGTTAATTCAATGATCCTTGAATTTTCATCTGTTATTCCTCCCACAAACCAATTGTCTGTTTCGCGTTCTTTTCTTGCGATAGTAACATAATCGCCAACTTTTCCATTAAGCACTTTGGTTTCTTGCCAATCTACACCAACGTCTTTAATAAACTGTAGCGGCTCAGGATTTGCTTCATAATGCTCTACCAAATCTGCTGCCATCTGTATAGGCGAATAAATGACTACGTAAAGTGCTAACTGCTGTGCAATTGTAGTATTCACCTGATTCTCTTTTTTGTATTCATCGAACTTAATATTAAAAATACCAGGCGTATAATCTATTGGTCCAGAAAGCATGCGTGTAAACGCTACAATTGGTAAATGCTCTGGAGGATTGCCGCCATCGCTTGCCCAAGCATTGAATTCCTGACCTCTAAGGCCTTCGCGCGAAATAATATTTGGATATGTTCGTCTTAATCCCGTTGCCTTAATAGGCTCATGGGCGTTCACAGCAACTTCGTATTTAGCGGCTTTTATAGCTGCATTGTTGTAGTGGTTCACCATATATTGGCCATGATGGTATTCACCTTTAGGAAGAATTTTACCAACATAGCCAGACTTTACACTATGCATACCGTATTTCTGCATCAATGCATAGGCTGTATCCAGTTGCTTTTCGTAAGTTTCTGTTGCTGCGGACGTTTCGTGGTGCATGATGATTTCGACTCCTTTTTCTTTAGCATAACGCACAATCTCATTTATGTCATAATCTGGATATGGCGTTACAAAATCAAATACACCTTCACGGTCTTCAAATCCAATCCAATGTTCCCAACCAGTATTCCAACCTTCTACCAAAACACCTCCAATATTGTTTTTTGCTGAAAAGTCAATGAAATTTTTTACGTTTTCGGTTGTTGCTCCGTGAGTACCATTAGATTTCCCTGGGTCTGTCCAGGTATTCATATCTTGAGTCATACCATAATCCCAAGAGGATTTTCCCAAGTGCATTTCCCACCAAACGCCAGTATATTTCATTGGTGTAAACCAGGATACATCTCCAAGTTTGTTGGGTTCATTGAGATTAACAATAAGTTTCGATTCAATTAAATCTGGTGCATTGTCTGTAATTTGAATGGTGCGCCAAGGCGTGTGGAACGGCAGACTTCGCTTTACTTTGTATGCTGTATTTTCAGAGCCAACGAGATTGCTTTTCAGATTTAAACTTTCAGTATCAACTTTTAAGGTCATACCTGAATAATCCACCAACGCAGCTTCATGAAAACTTAAATGTGTACCGTCTTCTCCCACCATTGTAACTGGTGTATTTACAGCATTTTCTGGTATATAAGTCTGTGCTAAATTTTTGTGATTAGCATATTGCAAGGCATCGATTTCCGAGAGTTTTGTTGTATTATATAAATGCTCATAAATATCCCAATCGCCAGGAATCCAAAAGGTTTTATAATCTTCGGTAAGGTTGAACTCTGTATTTTCATTTTTAATTAGAAATTCCTTCCAGTTCTCTTGTTCTGGAAATTCATATCTGAATCCTATTCCATCATCGTAAACTTTGAATACGATACTTAGCCTTCGTTTGGCTTCTGTTGTTTCTTCTAACTCAACATTTAATTCGTTATAGTGATTTACAACTTCAATTTGTTCGCCCCAGGGCATTTGCCAGGTTTCATTGAATTCTGATGTAGAAGTATTTATTATTTTAAAGTTTTTTGAAAGTGATTCAGCTTCTATAAAGTCAAAACCTAAATACGATGTATCAATTATTGTTTTATTGTTGAATTTTACATTGTAAAATGGTTGACCTTCATCACTGAGATTGAAGTTGACTTTTATTGCTGCATTTGGCGAAGCAATTTCTAAAATTGCTTCGTTCTCTTTCTCACAAGAATTTAAAAATAAGAAAATGATGCAGATTGATAAAAATGATTTTTTCATAGATGTAATTTAAATTTCAATACCTACGAGATTTTAAAAACCTTATAGGATAATGTAAAATACTTTCAGATCTGCCAGGTTTTAAAAACCTGGCAGGTTTCCATAAATTTTACTGTCGTTCTAAAAGGACAATATTAAATTCTGAGTCAATAACTACTTTTCCACTTTCTACATTAACTGTTTTACCTGAGTATGCATCAAGAATATTGTCTCCATCCTCAAAAACTTTAGATACATCGATGGGCTTTTTGCCTTTTTCCAAATCAAGACCAATGACCACCAAATCTTTAAAATCACCTTTTTGATAACTGCGATAAAACGTATAAGGTTGCTCTGTAATCATCTGGTGGACTCCTGCTCCAATTGCAGGGTGATTTGCTCTAAATTTCCCTAGTTTTTGCCAATGTGTTAAGATCGCTTTAGTTTCAGGATTATCATTAATGGCTTCCCAATTCATGAATGAGCGTAAATTAGCATCTCCAACGGCTCCTTCCACTTTTAAAATCCGTGCACTTTCATCACCGTAATAGACTTGCGAAGTTCCTGGTGTTAACATTAAGATAGTTGCCGATTCCATTGGTTGTTCTCGCATTGGGTCAAATGGCTGTCCATCGTCATGCGAACTTAAGTAATTCATAATGCCATAACCTTTTAGATTGGTTTGCAACGTATCAGAATATCTACTGAACACTTCATTTTTAGATTGTTGCGCTGCATTATACTTTAGCTCAAAATTAATCAGACTATTGAAAGCATCGTCAAAATAGTTAACTTTTCTATCGCCAAAATCGAATGCTTTTCCTGCTGAAATTCCGTAATTATAAACTTCACCAACAAGGTAAAACTCATTATTATCCAAAACTTGTACTGGATTGTTCCTTTTGTACTCTGAAAACGCATAATCGCACTGATCTTTAAACTCCTGCCAAACAAATTCTTCCGTATGTTTTACGGTGTCTACTCGGTAACCGTCCACACCAAATTCCGTAATATAATCCGTGAGCCATTTCATAATGTAGAAGCGTGGTGCACGTGGATGACCTGTACGTTCAAAGTATGCATCGAGTTCTTTTAATTCTTGTTCGTATCTGCCTTCGGCTTTCCATTTTTCGACTAATTGTGGTGGCAGCTCTACATTCTCGTTGCTCTCGGTTTTAATGTCTGGAAGATTTTTTACGAGTGTACAGGTTACCGTATTTTCATAATTATTGTACTGGCATTGTGGCGAAGTACGCACCCAACTTTCTGGCCAAACTGGGTCTTTTTCGGTGACTGGACCTGTGTGATTGATGACTGCATCTAACACAATCCGTATTCCTTTTTCGTGAGCAGCTTCGACAAGTTCGTGCAACTCTTGTTTGGTACCAAAATTAGGATCAATCTTTGTCCAATCCTTTGCCCAATAGCCGTGAAAACCGTAAGTAACTCCAGTTCCTTCATCAGTTCCTCCGTGAATTTGCTCCACGATTGGTGTCATCCAAATGGCATTAATGCCCAAATCCGTAAAATAGCCTTCTTTTACTTTTTGTGTGATGCCTTTGATGTCACCTCCTTCAAAACCACGCAATTTTCCTGTTTCTTTAGTTCTGTTGAAATTGACGTCATTGGATGGGTCTCCATTATTAAAACGGTCCGTCAATAAAAAATAGAGGTTGGCAGCTTCCCAAAAGAATGGCGTTTCTTTTTGCGGCTCTGTTTTATTCTCTGTATTATATTTACAGCCGAAGCAAGCTAAAATTATAATTAATGTGATTAGTTTTTTCATTATTTTTTGACCAGACCTGCAAGGTTTGAAAAACCTGCTAGGTCTTGGATTTATTTGATTAATATTTTAAATTCCCAAGGTTGAAGTTCAACCGCATCACCACTAAATTCCACAGTTTCACCATTCATATAATTTTTGAATGTTCCCTTTTGCATTGTGATTTTTTTAGGTTGGTCCGAAACATTGCCCACAAACAAAATGGTCTCTCCGTCTTTTGAGCGTTCAAATTTTAAGATGTTCTTTTCTGATTCCAATCGTTTATATGAAGCTGGATTTTTTCCACCGTTTAAAGCTGGATTGTTATTTTTAAGAGTTCCTAGTTTTTCAAGCATTTTCCAAGTTTCACCTTTATTGTGTGGAAAAGAATCCTTTTCAAAAAACAGTAATCTATGGTCTAAATCGTATTCCTGACCTGAGTATATTAACGGCATGCCTTTCATCATAAAACTCAAAGCCGTCATTAATTCTGAAGCGTCTCCCATTCGCTCTTTTATGGTACCATTCCATGAATTTTCGTCGTGGTTGGTTACGAAATTCATAAGGATATCGTCTTCGTCATAATCTTCTGAAATCTTCTCGATATATGCATCAAAATCTTCAACGGTTTTTTCACCTTTTGCCATAGCATTTAAAAGATGGTGTCCATCCCATGCGTATGCCATATCAAATAAATTGCCGTCTAACAACTCTGGCTCCCAAGCTTCAGCCAACATAAATATGTCTTTTTTATCTCTTAACTGCGGAATGGCCTGCTCCCAAAAGTCATGCGGAACTGAACCTGCAACATCACATCTAAAACCATCTACGCCTTCTTCGGTAAGCCAATAGGTCATATCTTCTATCATTTCCGTTCTCATGTCCTGGTTGTCGTAATTTAAATCTGCAACGTCCGTCCAATCCGTATCTTTTGGATGTATCACTTCTCCGTTTTCATTTTGTGTGTAATATTCCGGATTGCTTTTTAACCATTCGTGGTCCCAGCCTGTATGGTTAGGCACCCAATCCAATATGACATAAATTCCATTATCGTGAGCTGTTTTCACCAATTCCCTAAAATCTTCTTTTGTTCCGAATTCTGGATTGATTTTGGTAAAATCCGTAACTGCGTAGTAACTACCTAAATATTTAGATTGCTCCTCTTCTGGAAATTCGGATGCAAATTTGCTATCCGTTCCACCTGTTGCTTTTCGTTTAGTTTCCGATATTGGAAATACTGGCATCAGCCAAATCACTTTTACTCCTAAATCCCTTAATTGTGGAATGTCCTTGGTAAATTCTTCAAACGTACCTTCCGGTGAGTATTGACGAATGTTCGCTTCGTAAATCACAGCGGTTTCCATGTCTTCATTTGAGATAGGCTGAAATTCATTTTGGGTTTCAATATTGGTTTCGGTCGCTACATTATTTTCATTTTTACAGGCTACCAAAAATGCCAAAGCAAAAATGAATACGATTGATTTTTTCATGGTTGTTATTTTTTAAATTTTATTTTTATTTCTGAATTTCTACCAAATCTAAATTCTAAGAGCTTTTTATTTCCGTTATAGTTGAAATCCACTTTTTTGCCATTGACTTTTACATATTTTGGCACTCTCGCATGGTGAATAATCATCCTAAAATCGGACTTTTCGACATCCTCCAAACTATGAGTTGCAGCACTTTTGATATTAAGATTCCTGTCCTTAAATTGGCTTTTGAATTGATAATACTCGTATTGTGATTTGTTGAAAGCCTGCAACAATGTCCCTTTATCATTATAAACAAACCCTTCGCTGGTAGTTAAGTGATCGTCAAAATAATGGTGAATTTCAATAGTGTTAAAGTCATATTTTGAAGTTGATTGCACTAATTGGGCCATCGGGATAAATGCACCACCTCGAATGTAAGTCGGAATATTTTCCTCGTTTAACTGGACGGTTTTTGTTTGTCCACCTTCAACCTTTTTATCCGTATAAAAATTGAACCAGTTTGAACCTTTTGGAAAGTACATCTCTTGTTCTTTTTTACCAGCTTCCAAAACTGGTGAAACCAAAATGTCATTTCCCCATAAATAAGTTTTTGAATAGTTGTATAACTGCGAATTGTCCGCTTCTTCGAAAAAAAGAGGCCGCATTAACGGTTTGCCTGTTTGGTTATTCTCATACACCATATTGTAATTGTATGGCAATAATTTGTAACGCAGCTCAATCGCTTTTTTAGCCAATGCTTTTGCTTTTTCACTTCTAAAAATAGGTTCGCTTGGTACGTCTTCCTGAGCGTGAGGTCTAAAAATTGGGTTGAAAACACCGTACTGCAACCAACGTGAGTAAAGCTCATCGTCAAGATTTGCACCTGCAAAACCACCTAAGTCTGAGTGCATATATGCCAAACCTTGCATGCCCATTTGTAAAGCAATTTCTGGTTGGGATTGCAATCCTCCCCAAGTTCGGTTAACGTCGCCAGACCATGGCACCATCCCAAAACGTTGCGAACCGGAATAACCTGCTCGCATCAAAATAAATGGTCTTTGATTTGGGTTCACCTCCAAACTGGCTTCGTAAACCAGTTTTGCCCAATCGTGGCCGTAAATATTATGAATCTCATCTGCTGTACCGTTTGAAAAGTTGACCCAAGATGGCAACACTTCCGGCTCTCCCAAATCGCCCCAAAAGCCATTTACTCCCATTTCAGCCAAGTCTTTATAGATATTTTTGAACCATTGATTTCCCTTTTCAGAATAGATATCAATGATGCCTGTATTACCGAAATAGAAATCGTACTTAGCTGGGTTTCTAATGGAATCTTTTGCCAAAATATCTTTTTCAACGGCTTCATCCCAACGGTCTGAAGTTGTCAACATAAATGGTTCTGTAATGAGAATGGTTTCGACATTTTTGGACTGTAAATCCTTAATCATCTTTTTAGGATTTGGAAACGAATCTCTATCAAAAGCCAGATTACCCATTGTGCCTTGTATATCTTTTCCGAACCAATATAAATCAAGAATAATCGCGTCTACCGGAATGTTTTCTTCTCTAAATTTTTCAATGGTTTCAACCGTTTCTTTTTGCGAATGGTAACCAAAACGGCTTGAAAAATTTCCTAATGCCCAACGTGGTAGCATAGGTTGCTTTCCTGTTAATGCAGTATAATTGTCAACTAAGTCGTACCACGAATCTCCAACAATAATTTGATAAGTTTTACGGCCAGAAATAGTTTCGTATTTCAACGTATTATCTCCTTTGCTGTCTAAATCTAAAAAACCGATTGGTGCGTTGTCAAAATGAATCATGTATTGTTTTGATGACATTACAATTGGCATGGTGTAATTCATTAGTTCACTTCGGGTTTCGTAACCGTAATGCGCTCTGTTGTAAAGTTGCAGACGGTTGCCTCTGCGGTTCATTCCCAAAGCCCTTGCTCCACCTCCGTACAGAACTTCATCTTTTGTGAGGTTGAATTCTATGGTTTCCAGACTATCGTTCTTTGCGTAGCCTGCTTTTTCAGAAATGATTTTTTCGTCTTTGTAGTTGTATGAAATTTGGAATGGCTGTGTTGTAATTGTTACTGAAAGGCCCTCACTTCCGTATGTGATGTTGTTACCCTCATAGCTATAATTGGTGTTGACTTTACTTGGTTTTAGAACAACTGCGTGAGAGCCTTTAATAAGTTGTTCATCTTTTGGGATAAAAGTTGTTTCGATTATATCTTCAGAATAATACTGAAACATATATTTCCCATCATTTGTGTTAACTGAAAAAATCCCATTCTCATCATTATGCGACTCGTATAATCGATTGGGATTTTGGGCATTTGTGGAAATGCTTAGTAATAGAACTGATATGATGGTTATGAAATATTTCATTCGTAAATTTTAAAAAGACCTCACAATTCAGATATTTATGAAAAGCAAGGTCTTAGCGCTATTAATCTAGTCTTTACCGAGCAAAAACAATAACGGTTGGTCTAAACGTTTTTGCCACGATTTTTCTGAATGGTCTGTGCCTTCAAAAAATATATTTTTAGAATCTTGATTTGTGTAACCCTTGGCTTCTAAGATTTCATCTACTCTGGAAGCATATTGTGGATAGTGCTCATCAAGAGTTTTGTTGCCATAATCGAAATACAATTTGTGACTTCCAGCTTCTGGTAAATTTGCTTTCATGTAATCGAAAATGGCGTTTGGTATTGGGTTGTCTTTTTTTGGTGCCGCTCCTGGCCAATGCGTGGATAAACATGCCGCACCACCAAAAGTTTCCGGGTATTCCGAAACTGCATACATGGACATTAATCCTCCCATGCTTGAACCTGCTACGAAAGTATTTGCTGCATCATTGTGCACTGAATATTGTTTATCAATTATTGGTTTCAATTCTTGTACTAAAAATCTTAAATAGTTATTACCATTAAATTCTGTATCGAAATTTGCATTAACAGCTTCTTCCAAAAGACTTTCTTGAATTGATTTCTCTAAAAGTTCAAAAGCTTTTTGAGGAAATAAATCCTGCCAACGTATAGCTGCAATATTATGAATGGCGACAACAATAAAATTTCTTGTTTTATCTTGCTTCATTAGTTTTGAAGCCCATTCATCCACTTTCCATTCTTGTTTGTTCCAAGTTGCAGTGCTATCAAACAACATTTGCCCATCGTGCATATATAATACACTATACTTTTTCTCTTTGGAATAGTCTTCTGGCAACCAAACATCTACAGGTCTTGGTTTTATATATTTTGAAGGAAAACTGTCTACGCGATATAAAGTTCCGCTTGCCAATACAGCATTTTCAACTAGTTTGAATTCAATATTCTTTTCTATTTGAAATGAAAAAAAGCTCAAAATTGAAATGGCAAGTATTGTAAAAAAAAGGTGCTTTTTAATCATCGGTTTTTGTTGTTAGAATTGTACTTCCTGCCTCATCAAAAATTAAATTTTCGTCCCAAGTAAAGGTTTTGCCGGTGATTATATTTTTTACTGTTTTTCCGTTGAGTCCTAATTCTTCAAAACGTTCAAGGTTCAATTCGTATGGCTCTTCATTCTTGTTTATAATATGAACAACCGTTTCATTTTCATTTTGTCGTGCTAACAAATAAACACCATTTTCAGGACCAAAATGAATGGTTTTACCTGAATGTATCGCTTTACTGTCTTTTCTATAATTCAGCAATTTTTTCAAAAACGGCTGCATTTCTTTTTGATCTTCTGTTAAGCCTTCGCCTGTAAAAGCATTAACGGCATCTCCTTCCCATCCGCCAGGAAAATCTGTTCGGATTAGACCATGGTCACCTGGTTTTTCAAAATCGTCCATTAAGATTTCGGTGCCATAATAGATTTGTGGAATTCTAGGTAGTACCAATAAATAACTCAGTGCCATTTTAGTGTTGGTCAAATTCCCATCTAGTTGCGTAAAGATTCGGCTCATATCATGATTGTCCGGAAACACCATTAAATCCTGTGGATTGGCATAGACAAAATCGTTTGCCAAACCTTCGTAAATCTTAATTAAGCCTTTGTCCCATGAATCTTTTTCCTTTAGTCCCTCAATGATTAATCCTTGCATTGGAAAATCCATGGTTGAGCGTAAATTGGACTCGTACCCATCACTATTTTTATGGCCCTTTTGCCAATAGGCAACGAGCGCAGGATTGTAACTCCACTCTTCGCCAACAATATTGAAATTTGGATATTCTTCCATAATAGCACCTGTCCAATCGTTCATAAAATCCTTATCAGGATATGGATACGTGTCTTGACGAATGCCTCCTAATTGCAATGTTTCAATCCACCAAATACTGTTTTGAATTATGTAATTTGCCATATATGGATTACGCTGATTTAAATCAGGCATGCTATCTACAAACCATCCGTCCGATAGATTCTTTTTATCTTCTGCAGAAGCGTATAAATCTTGATTAACCGTTCTTTTATGGTTGGATGTTTTAACGGTTTCCCAGTTCCAATCAGTTTTATTGTTTTCGTAGTGTTCTTGGAAATTTACCCAATCCTTAAACGGTAAATCTTTCATCCACCAATGCTCTAAACCAGAATGGTTGGCTACTTGATCCATAATGAGCTTCATGTCTCTATTCTGCATTTCTTGGGCGAGTTTTTTATACTCTTCCAGTGTCCCGAATCTTGGATCTACCTTATAAAAATCGGTCATTGCATAGCCATGGTAAGAACCGGTAGCCATATCATTTATTAATAAAGGTCCTGGCCAAATGGCTGTAAAACCCATATTATCTATATAATCCAAATTATTTGTGATACCTGCGATATCGCCTCCGTGTCTCGCATAGTCTTCACTTCGGTTTATAGTCTTTTCATTCAAATTATCGAATGCATCGTTTGATAGGTCTCCGTTGGCGAAACGGTCTGGTGTAATGAGATAAATAGCGTCCGAACTATTAAAACCAACGTACTCATCCGACGGTTTTTTTCTTTCTTTTAATTCATATGTTTGAAATAATTCTGAACCATCTTCAAGTTTGAATTTTATATTGAATTTTCCAGCTTCAGCTTCATCAGAAATACTTAAATCCAAAAACAAATAGTTGGGACTGTCTGCTTTATGAACTTTCTCTAACGCTACTCCTGAATATGAAATTTCTGGTGTTGCGCTACCTATATTTGGGTGTTTTACTAAAAGCTGAAGTTTCTCGTTTTTAAAACCCGTCCACCAATGTGGTGGCTCAATTTTGTCTATATCCGATTTTACCTTAACAACTTCCTGTGGTCCTGTTTTTTGTTTTTCTTCTTTATTTGAATTACAGGACATCATAAAAGCAATAATTGTTGCGCTAATTAAAAATCGGAATAGTCTCATAATAAATATATTAAACGGTTACCATATTATTTGGCGAGATGGTTATTAAATTTCCATTTACTTCAATTTCTAAATCTTGATTGCCATCGAGCTCAAAATGCGTATGATCTTGACAAACATTGACCCTCAAAATCTGATTTCTAAAATTCACTTTGAATGAAAAACCCTCCCACTGGTCTGGGATTTTTGGCTCAAATGTGAGCATATCATTTTTAATGCGCATGCCGCCAAAACCTTCAACAATACTCATCCATGTGCCTGCCATTGAGGTAATATGCAAGCCTTCGTGCACTTCATGATTATAGTCGTCCAAATCCAATCGTGACGTTCTTAAATAGAATGTGTAGGCTTGATCCATTCTGTCTAATTTTGCTGCTTGGATACTATGTACACAAGGAGAAAGTGAACTCTCATGGACGGTGAATGGTTCGTAAAAGTCAAAATGTTTTTCTAATTCTTTATCTGTAAAATGATCTTCAAAAAAGTAAAATCCTTGAAGTGTGTCGGCTTGTTTAATGTAGGGCGAACGCAGGATTCTATCCCAACTCCACTTTTGATTAATTGGTCGTTGCGATTTTGGTAAATCCGCAACCGTAATCAATTCTTTATCTAAAAAACCATCTTGTTGAAGGTACACCTGGTGTTCTTCAGAATACGGGAAATACATGTTATCCGCTACTTTTTTCCAAAGTGCAATTTCCTCATGCGAGATTTTTGTTTTGCCTTTGATTCTGGCAAATTCTTCTTCATATCCATCTTTTACCTTATATATACACTCAACAGCATAATCGATGCACCACTTGGCAATGTAGTTGGTGTACCAGTTATTGTTTACATTATTTTCATATTCGTTTGGTCCTGTGACCCCAAGAATAACATATTTGTTTTTTTGGGTTGAAAGATTGGCACGCTGATGCCAAAAACGGGCGATACCAATTAATACTTCAAGTCCCATTTCTGGAATGTAACTAAAGTCGCCTGTGTAACGGTAATAATTATATATAGCAAAGGCAATGGCTCCGTTTCTATGGATTTCCTCAAAGGTAATTTCCCATTCGTTGTGGCTTTCCTCACCATTCATCGTGACCATTGGGTACAAAGCCGCTCCATTTTTAAAGCCTAATTTCTCGGCATTTTCTATGGCTTTTTCGAGGTGTCTATATCTGTAAGTTAACAAGTTTCTTGCAACACTTTGGTCTTTAGTTGCCATATAAAATGGGATGCAATAGGCCTCTGTATCCCAATAGGTGCTCCCACCGTATTTCTCGCCCGTGAAACCTTTTGGCCCAATGTTTAATCTTGGGTCGGTGCCCAGATAGGTTTGATTTAGATGAAAAATATTGAAACGGATACCTTGTTGGGCTTTTACATCGCCTTCAATTGTGATGTCTGCCATATCCCAAATTTTTGCCCATTCGTTTTTTTGGTCTTCGAGCAAAGCATCAAATCCTTTATCAGTCGCTTTTTTCAAAACGGATTTTGCCGCTGAAACTAATTCGCTTCTATTATGATTCCTATCAACCGTGTAACCACCGAATTTATGGATGGTGTAGGTTTCGTTTTCCTTAACATTATAGTTATAGCTAAAAGATGCATTTGTGGCATCTGCTTTAATATTGGGTTCAATAATTACGGATTTACCATCGATAAACACTTGTGATTCCATGAAGGTACAAGTGTAAAAATTAGTTTTCATGGTTTTTGCCTGAATGAACGCCTGATTGTTTTCATGGCTTACCTTGGTGGTATCCCAAAACTTATCGTCCCAATTGGTATCCTCGTTGGTGATACTACTATCCAAATATGGTTCAAAAGTTATGGACGCACTAGCGTTTATTGGTTTTATGGAATATTCAATGGCTCCCAATTCGTCTATTTTTAAGCTTAAAAAACGAACTACCTTAACCTCTATATCGATATTATTTTGAAGTTTGGCTACAAAACTTCGGCAGAGCCAGCCTTCTTTCATATTGAGTTCTCTTTTAAATTTTTTAACCGATTTGCAAGCGTTTAAGTCTAAAGCCTCATCGTTTACAAATACATTAATGCCTATCCAATTGGGTGCATTTAATACTTTAGCGAAATATTCTGGATAGCCGTTTTTCCACCAGCCGACTCGTGTTTTATCTGGATAATAAACACCTGCTATATAGCTGCCCTGAAATGTTGGGCCGGAATATTTTTCCTCAAAATTGGCTCGTTGGCCCATGGCACCATTACCGATGCTGAAAATACTTTCAGACGCTTTTACTTTTTTTGGATCGAATCCTTCTTCTATGATTGACCAATTATTTGGTTTGATGTAATCTAGATTCATTGATTTATTTTTTTTGAATGTCTATACCGACATTTATATTATTTTTTGATTAACTCTATAAGAAATTCATTTGAAATTTCGGTAAAATCCCTAAACACGAAATTGGCATGCCCTAAATTTTCTTCGCTACCAATACCAATTGATATCATATTTGCCACATTCGCCGCTTCAACTCCAGCCACGGAATCTTCAAAAACGACACAATACTCTGGCTTAATTTTGAGTAATTCGGCACCTATTAAAAACACCTCTGGATCTGGCTTTGCCTTACTTACATCGTTACCGTCAACAATAGCATCAAACTTATTTTTCAGGTTAACGCGTTCTAAAATTGTTCTTGCATTTTTACTCGCAGAACCCAGTGCTATTGGTTGTTGTTTTTCTATAAGAAAATCTAAAACTCGATTCACGTCGGGTAGAATTTCATTTTCATTCATAATGGAAATATGATTTAGATAATCATCATTTTTTTTACCCATCAGTTCTTTGAACTTATTTTCTGAAATAGTCTTATTTCCCCATGACAGTATTTTTTCGAGCGAACGTACACGGCTTACACCTTTTAGCTGTTCGTTTTCTTTTTCGGTAAAATCAATGTCAAGTGTTCTGGCGAGTTTCTGCCATGCCAGAAAATGATATTTTGCGGTATCTACGATGACACCGTCTAAATCGAATATGAATGCTTTTTTAATCATTGGTATTATATTCTGGTTGATATGAAATTGCAGATTTGTTTGTAATTAACAAATTGCTTAAGCCCGCTATCAAAAGACTTACACCCGCAACAGTCATGGCATTAATAGCCTCTTCACCTATTAGATTAGACACAAAGTTGATGCCACCCAAGGCTGCAATTATTTGAGGAATTACAATAAACATATTGAAAATTCCCATAAACATTCCCATTTTTTTTGGGTCCACCGAGCTTGAAAGCATGGCATATGGCATAGAAAGGATACTTCCCCAGGCTAGCCCTATAAGTATAAAGCACCATTTTAATTGCTCTGGAGTAACAAAATTCATCATTATAAAACCTAATCCTCCAAGAAATAATGAAAACATGTGCACATATTTTCTATTGATATTTCTTTTTCTCGTATACAATACTAAAAGCAATGCGAATGCCATAGACGAGAGTCCATAAACTCCCATTGCAGAACCCACTAAATTAGAAGATTTCTGAAATGCTGTATTAGCAATATCAAAAGATTGTGCTTGAGCGCTCACAGCCATATCATAAGCAGATTCCATTGGCGCTGGTGTATTAAATACGTGCTCTGTCAATGCAGGATTAGCTAAACTCCACATAGTAAAAAAAGCAAACCAACTGAAAAACTGGATAACTCCTAGTTTTTTCATTGTGGTAGGCATATTGCCAATATTATTTACGATATCCGATACAAAACTATTTTTCTCTTTTTTCTCTCGTTTGAATTCTTCCATATCCTCAGGAGGATATTCTGAAGTTGTAAATACCGTGTACAAAATGCTGATTAGAAAAACAAAAGCGCCAATAGCGAATGCGATTTTAACAGAATCTGGTACAACACCCTGTGCTGCAGAATCACTTACTCCCATGCCCGACACCAACCATGGTAAGTTGCTTGCTATCCAAGTGCCTATGCCAATTATAAGTGTCTGAACAACAAACCCGTAAGTTCTTTGAGATTCATTTAATTTATCAGCAACCAAAGCCCTAAATGGTTCCATAGAGATGTTTATGGATGCATCTAAAATCCAGAGAAAACCTGCTGCAATCCATAAAGCTGGTGAATAAGGCACAAAGAATAGTGCCACGGAACTTAAAATAGCTCCAACCAGAAAATAAGGTCGTCGTCGCCCCCATTTTGGACTCCAAGTCCTATCACTCATGTAACCAATAATAGGTTGTACAAGTAAGCCTGTTAAGGGTGCAGCAATCCACAATAAAGGAATCGCGTCTTTTTCTGCTCCTAATGTTTGAAATATTCGTGACATGAATCCACCTTGTAAGGCAAATCCGAACTGGATGCCCAGAAAACCGAAACTCATGTTCCAAATTTCCCAAAATCCAAGAATGCGCTTTTTCATTAAATAGTATGTTTAATTAATACTATTCTGATAAGCTTGGCTCATCAAAACTTATTGTAGAAGTGAAAATATAAGTCTTGATAATGAGCTGTAAAGATATAAAAGATTTTAAACTGGCAATGTTAAATTTCTATTTGGTCGATTCGCGCTCCACCAAACTGGTCTCAATTACGACTGTTTGAAACTGCTCTTCTTCTTCTTCATTAAAATCTTTTTCTAATTTATCAATAAGCAAATTTGCTGCCGTCTCACCCATTTGTTGCGCATGCTGGCTCACAGTTGTAAGTGCTGGTGTAGCATGTTTTGAAAGCACACCATCTGTAAAACCAATAACCTGAATATCTTCTGGAATTTTAAAACCAAGTTTTCGGGCGACTTTCATTGCGGTTAGTGCATAAAGTTCGTTTACTGCAAATACACCATCAATTTTTTTATTTGATTTGAATAGTTGCTCAATTTCTTTTTCCAAAACATCCAGGTGTTCCTCAAAATTGAAGGTATCTTCCAATTTTAGAATAAGTTTTGCCTTAGGCGTAATCCCGCCTTCTTCTAATGCCTCTAAATAACCTTGAGTTCTAAGTTTACCAACGCTCACGTAGTCTTTGGTGGTTATGATTGCGATATTTTTACACTGTTGATCAACTAACTTTTTTACAGCATTTTTAGCGCCTTTAAAATCATCGACAATGACCTTGTCACAGTTAATTTCGGGAATAACCCTATCGAACATTACAATAGGCATACCTTGGCTCATGGTTTCATTAAAATGGTGGTAATCCTGTTGTTGCAAAGTTTCTTTTGAAATTGAAAGAATAAACCCATCTATACTACCATTAGCGAGCATTTCCATGTTGATGACCTCCTTTGAAAACGATTCGTTTGACAATCCAACAATAACGTTATAGCCACGTTTATTAGCCACCAACTCTACACCTCTAATCACCTTCGAGAAGAAATGATGCACAATCTCAGGTATAATGATACCTATTGTATTAGTCTTTCTGTTTTTGAGACTTAAGGCAATATTGTTTGGTCGGTAATTGTACAATTTGGCGAATGCCTGAACTTTTTGTTTTGTGTCATCGCTAATTTCGGCACTATTTCTAAGTGCCTTAGAAACAGTTGAAATCGATACGTCCAGCTCTCTCGCAATTTGCTTTAGGGTTACTTTTCTCTTCATAAAATCAATAGTCTCTAGGGTTAAGAAATTTTACCTAAATGTAACATTAATTTGACACTTTAATTTTAAATAAGAAACGATGTATATTCAGAGTGAACAATCAGAAAGCAAAATCAAACAATTCAGAACTTCATAATTTTAACTCAAATTACTTATGATAATATCAATTTTAGCTTAACTTATTCTAAAAATCCTCATTTTCAAAAAAGTTTTTAACACGAAAACGTTTTCGCAACAGTCTAAAAAAAATTTAACATCCAAAGAACATTAATTTTACATAGATTTAATCCTAGAAGTGAAAATATAAATCAAAAGACTAAGTAATTTAACTTAAAAACACTGTATGAAAACATTAATAAATGCTTTATTATTCTGTCTTATTTTGGCACCAAGTACACTGTTGGCACAGACCACTGTCTCAGGTACTGTTACAGATAAAGCAAACGCAATGCCTTTGCCCGGCGTAAACGTTATAATTAAAGGCACTTCCCGAGGTACTTCTACCGATTTTGATGGTAATTATTCTATTGAATTGAATGAAGGCGAAACACTGGTTGTATCCTATATTGGATATACCAAACAAGAAATAGTGTACACCGGTCAATCCAGAATTGACATAGAACTTACCGAAGATGCAGCTCAATTAGATGAAATTGTATTAATTGGTTATGGATCTACAACGAAACAAGATGCTACAGGTGCTGTAGAGAAAGTTTCGGATAAAGAGTTTAATCGTGGAGCTATTGTAGCACCACAACAACTTATAGCCGGTAAAGCTGCAGGTGTACGTATTACATCTGGCGGTGGCGCGGCTGGTGAAGGTGGCGAAATTAGAATTCGTGGTGGTGCGTCACTTTCTGCAACTAATGATCCGTTGATTGTTATTGATGGACTACCAATTGATCAACGTGGCGGTGCTCAAGGTAGCCGTAATGCACTTAACGCTATTAACCCTGCAGACATTGAAGACTTTGTTGTACTTAAAGATGCCTCTGCAACAGCTATTTATGGCTCGAGAGCATCAAATGGTGTTATTTTGATAACTACTAAAAAAGGAACAACTAATCAACCCCTTACTGTAGAGTATGGCATACAAGCTTCTACAAGAAAGGTTACAAATACAGTTGATGTTCTCAGTGCAGATCAATTTAGGGATTTAGCAGTAGAAAATGGAATTGATCCTGCAACACTTGGTAATTCGACTACAGACTGGCAAGATAAGATATATACCACAGGTGTAGGCGCAATCCACAACCTTACAGTATCCAAAGGGTATGAAAACTTTAATTTTAGAGTTAATCTCAATCATGTCTCTCAAGAAGGTCCATTGGAAAGCGATTTGTATGAAAGAAATGCAATTAATACCTCTTTTGTACAACGATTATTAGATAATGATTTAAAACTTACTTTAGTCGCAAAGGCTATAAAAGATGAGTATCATTACGCCAACCAAGGCGCAATTGGAGCAGCAATCTCGTTTGATCCAACACAAAGCGTATTCGATGAAAATGGCGATTACACACAACTTGGAGCTAATTTAGCACCAGCGAATCCTTTATACCTATTAGAGACTAACCAAGATAGAACTCGAATTAAGCGTGTAATTTCAAACTTCAATATAGATTACAGATTTTGGTTTTTAAAAGATTTACGCTTTAACCTTAATGCTGGAATCGACTATGCCGAAAACGAAGGAGAACGTTTCAATTCCAGAAACCCAAACAATCCAGATTCTTTTAGAACAAGAGCATTTTCAGATGGACTTAACCGTAACACATCATTGGATTTCTATCTTAATTATAAAAAAGACATTGAATCGATAGATACCAAAATAGATTTAACAGCTGGTCATGCATTCCAAGAATTTTACATAAGATCTAACATAGATCAAACTTCTGGACCGAATGTTTTGATCGATACTGACATTAATAGAAATGCACTTGAATCCTATTTCGCTAGAGCAAGCTTTGATATATCTAATAGATATTTATTATCTGCAAGTTTTAGACGTGATGGTTCTTCAAGATTTAGCGAGGACAACCGAATAGGATATTTTCCAGGTGTATCTGTAGGTTGGAAGATTTCTAACGAAGCTTTTATGGAAGATTCTTTCTTCTCAAATTTAAAATTAAGAGCTGGTTGGGGTGTTACAGGTCAACAAGAGATAGGAAGCAATTATGGCTATTTAGGGATATATACTCCTTCCAGAAATAATGCAGCTAATGTTCAGTTTGGTACACAACCTAATGGAGATCCCTTATTTATATCAACTTTACGACCAGAAGGTTTTGATGAAGAATTAAAATGGGAAGAAACCGACCAATATAACGTTGCTTTGGATTTTGGTCTGTTAAATAATCGTCTAAATGGAACAATTGATGTATATTACAGAGAAACAACCGACTTATTATCTAGTGTGCCAGTACCTGCAGGAGCAAATCTAACAGACCAATTATTAACAAATGTTGGTGAGCAAACCAGTCGAGGTATAGAGTTTACGCTTAATGGAATTATTGCCAATGGAGATGATTTTGGTTGGGACACCAACTTCAACCTTACATTTCAAGATAGAGAAATTACTAAACTTAGTTTAAGTGACGATCCTAATTTCACCTTACCAACTGGAGGTATTTCGGGTGGTGTTGGTAATACGATACAAATCCTAAGACCTGGTTTTGACCCATCTACATTCTTTGTTTTTAGACAAGTTTATGATGGAAATGGAAACCCTATCGAAGGTGCTTACGTAGATGTTAATGGTGACAATCAAATAACTGAGGCAGATAGACAACCTTATAAAAAGGCCACGCCTGATGCTTTTATGGGCTTTACTAATAACTTTAGATATAAAAATTTAGATTTAAATTTCACATTTAGAGGTAGTTTTGGAAACTATGTTTACAATAACGTGGCCTCAGATCGAGGAAATTTAAATGCTATAATCAATCAACCAGGCTATGTGGCAAATGCACATTCTAGCGTATTGAATACAGGTTTTACTGGACAGAATTTGTTTTCAGATTTGTATATTCAACGTGCAGATTTTGTAAGATTGGATAATATTTCCTTAGGTTATACAATACCTTTTGAAAAAATAACTTTAAGAACTAGTCTTACTGCAACAAATGTTTTTGTAATTACAGAATATGACGGTTTAGATCCAGAAATTTCTAACGGTATTGAAAATAATTTTTACCCTAGGACAAGAGATATTGTTTTAGGTCTAAACTTTTCCTTTTAAAAAAAATGAAAACTAAATATTTAAACAACAAAGCTATGATGTTAAGAACAATTAAATGTTTTCTATTCACCATCACACTTGTATTTTTTGTACAATCGTGTGAGGATCGATTAGATTTACAACCAGAAGACGAACGTCTTACTGGTGATGCAGCTTTTGAAGACCCGGAGGCCTACCAACAATTTTTAGGCAAAATTTATGCTGGGATTGCATTAAGCGGACAAGAAGGACCTGCAGGTGCGCCTGATTTACAAGGTCTTGACGAAGGATTTTCCAATTACCTTAGATTATATTGGAAAATGCAGCAATTGACCACGGACGAAGCACTAATCGCTTGGAACGATGGTACAATACAAGATTTACACGGACAGGTATGGACTTCGGGTAATGAATTTATTAGAACCATGTATAGTCGTTTATTCTACCAAGTTGCACTTTGTAACGAATTTATACGTCAAACTTCAGATTCTAAATTAGATAGTAGGGGTGTAAGCGCCGAACTTAGAGCTGAAATACAAACCTACAGAGCCGAGGCGCGTTTCATGCGTGCACTTACTTATTGGCATGCAATGGATTTGTATGCAAATCCACCATTTATAACAGAAAATGATCCAATTGGTGCGTTTTTGCCACCACAGATACAAAGAGCAGATTTATTTGAATATGTTGAATCTGAATTATTGGAAATTGAAGATGATTTGGCAGAACCGAACGCAGATCCTGTAACCTATTATGGTAGAGCAGATAGAGCTGCAGCTTGGATGCTTTTGGCCAAAATTTATTTAAACGCTGAAGTGTATACTGGTACATCACGTTATGCAGATGTAATTACATATGTGAATAACATAATTGGTGCTGGATACAGCATACCAGATATTCCTTATTTTCATTCATTTTTAGCAGACAATGACTCAAATGGTGCGCAAGATGAAGTAATTTTCACTATACCTTTTGATGGTCTTAGAACACAAGCTTTTGGAGGCATGACGTTTATGACACATGCACCAGTTGGAGGTTCGATGGACCCATCAAATTTTGGTATCAATGGCGGTTGGTTTGGTGTTAGAACTACACCAACTTTCGTAGAGCAATTTCCAGGAGAGGAAAATTCTGCCGATGGACGTGAATTGTTATACACCGATGGTCAGAGTAAAAATATTGCTTCGGTAAGCACCTTTACAGATGGTTATGCCGTTGCAAAATATAGAAACGTTGATGTAAATGGCAATCCAGGATCTGATACATCTGGAGACCATACAGATATTGACTTTCCAATGTTTAGGTTGGGAGATGCTTATTTAATGTATGCAGAAGCTGTTGTTAGAGGAGGTGGAGGTTCTATGTCTACTGCCGTTGATTATATCAATCAATTAAGAGTTAGAGCTTATGGTGATACTAGCGGAAATATTACTCAATCAGACTTAACATTAGACTTTATTTTATCTGAGCGTTCTCGAGAATTATATTGGGAATGTCATAGAAGAACAGATTTAGTAAGATTTGGTCAATTCTCTGACTCGGGAGTTTGGCAATGGAAAGGTGGTGTGCAACAAGGAGCAACTACTGAATCTTTCAGAGACATCATGCCATTACCAGCCACTGATTTAGGAATCAATACTAATTTAGAACAAAATCCAGGATACTAATTAACAATAAAAATTAACATGAAAAAATTATCAATTTTAGGCTTATTCATCTTTGCCTTATTAAGTTTTAATAGTTGTGAAACAGAAGATGATGTTGTTTTCACAACACAAGATCCTGAAGGATTTGTATTTACGAATTCAACATTAGATACTTATGTCCTTGCTGCAAGTACCTCAAGTAATTTAGGTGAACGTTTTACTTGGAACAGTGCAGATTTTGGAGTGCCAACTAATACTTCATATGAATTACAAAGTTCAGTATCTGGGGATTTTTCAGATGCTTCTATTGTAGCTACAACAACTGGTAACGAAATTGCAATGACTATCGGACAAATGATGACCGTTGCCATGGAAGCTGGTTTAGATAATGACCCGGATAGCCCTGAACCAAACACAGGTTCTTTTTCAGTAAGACTTAAAGCTTTTGCTGGAGATACTGGTGGTAGTTCAGACTCATTTTCAAATGCGCTTACCCTCAACGTAGAATTATTGGAGATTACTGATAATGGAGGTGGTACTGGTATTTCAGAAGCTTCTTGGGGAATTATTGGTTCTGGTTATAATAATTGGGGTGATGGTGGACCTGACGGCACATTTTATACAACTGACCAAACAGACGTATTTGTAACGTATGCTACACTCATAGATGGAGAAATTAAGTTTAGAGAAAATAACGAATGGGTTAATGATTTTGGTGATGACGGTGCCGATGGTACTTTAGAAACTGGTGGTGCTAACATTGCGGTAAACGCTGGTACTTACAAAATAACGCTAGACGTTGGAGCTGGTACTTACACCTTAGAACCTTTTTCTTGGGGAGTAGTAGGTTCGGGATATAATGATTGGGGCAATGATGGACCTGATGGAAAATTCTATTATGATTATACTACAGACACATTTAAAGCTGGCTTGAGATTAGTTGATGGTGAGATTAAGTTTAGACAAAATAACGAATGGGTTACTGATTTTGGTGATTCTGGTGCTGATGGAACTTTAGATGGTGGAGGTGACAATATTGCTGTTACGGCTGGTCATTATCTAATTACTTTAGATTTTAACAGTGGTATGTACACTATCGAATCGCAAGATGTGTGGGGAGTTGTAGGCTCTGGTTACAATGACTGGGGAAATGAAGGACCAGATTTTGCTTTAACTCAAGTTCAACCAGGCGTATATTATGGTGACGTTGCTACTATGGTTGACGGTGAGGTTAAGTTTAGAGCAAACAATGAATGGACTATGGATTTTGGTGATTCTGGTGCCGATGGCACAATTGATGCTGGAGGTGATAATATCGCAGTTTCTGCTGGTTTATACCGAGTAAGACTAAATACCAACGAAGGTACTTACGCTCTTAATCAAATTCAATAATAAAAAAGGACAACCCTTTTTAAAACCCAAAGGGCTGATTGATTTCAGCCCTTTTTTTAACTATGCATTTATGAAAAAGAACTACCTAATTATAATCGCAATATGTTCAGTAATGTTTTCTTTTGGTCAAGTTTCTATTACACCAAATCCTTTTGAGGTAGACGAGAGCATTACAGTTACAATAGACATTAACAGCAATGATACAGACTGCAACGGGTTTAATAATCCAGCGAAAGTCTATATGCATTCTGGTATTGGCGACGAAAACAATGCCTTTGGTTTCGGCGTTACCGGAAATTACGGTGAAGATGATGGCATCGGTCAAATGACAAATCAAGGTGGTGGCATATATTCAATCACTTTTGTACCCGAAACTTACTATGATTTAACACCAACACAAGCCTCAAATGCCACTAAAATTGGGATGGTTTTTAGAAATGAAAATGGATCACAAGAATTTAAAGCAAACGGTTGCAGCGACTTTATCTTTGATGTTGGCACATTTCAAGTTACGTTGAGTTCTCCTTCTGAAAACACAACCATTATTTCTTCTGGCAGCAACTTAACAGTCACTGCATCAAACATTGGTGGTAACGCCAATTATACGCTATCTGCAAATGGAACAGTTATCAATACAGATAATTCTACGAGCAATTATACCTATACAGATACAAATATTACTGAAAACAAAACTTACGAGCTCACCACTACTCTTGACGGATCTACGATTACAAAAGTATTTAATGTTTTAATTGACCCGGGAACTAATGTAGAATTTATGCCGTCTGGTTCAATGTATCAAGATGGAATTAACTACATTGATGATAATACTGTTGTTCTGGTGCTTTATGCTGCAGGAAAAGATTTTGTTTATCTTGCTGGCAGTTTTAATAACTGGCAACCAACAACGGCACACGCCTTAAAACGCGATCCATCTAGAACCCGATTTTGGATAGAACTTAACGGTTTAACTCCTGGTCAAATTGAAACTTACCAATATTGGGTAGCAGACAAAACACCTGTGGCTAATTCACCAAAGTTGGTAAAAACTGCAGACCCATATTCTACTTTGGTATTATCTCCATTTGATGATCCGTTTATTCCGGCTAATAGTTATCCTAATATGCCTGCTTATCCAACTGGGCAAGAGCGGGAAGTAACTGTTTTACAAACTGGGCAAACACCATATGATTGGCAGGTTACAGATTTTGAAAAACCGAAGAAAGAAGATTTAATAGTCTATGAAGTTTTAGTCAGGGATTTTGATTCCAATAGGAATTATCAGGATATTATTGATAAAATCGACTATTTCAAAAGCCTAAACATCAATGCAATAGAGCTAATGCCGGTAATGGAATTTGAAGGGAACGAAAGTTGGGGATACAATACCTCGTTTCATATGGCTTTAGACAAATTTTATGGTACTGAAGAAAAATTTAAAGAATTGGTTGATGTATGCCATCAAAACGGCATTGCGGTAATTTTAGATATTGCATTTAACCATGCATTTGGGCGTAATCCTATGGTACGTATGTGGATGAATGATCCAGATGGAGATGGCTGGGGCGGACCAAGCTCAGACAATCCATATTTTAATGAAACGGCTCTCCACAGTTACAGTGTTGGTGAAGACTTTGACCATTCTAACCCAAGAACAAAAGACTTTGTAAAAAGAACGGTTAAACATTGGATTGAAGAATTTAATATCGATGGTTTTCGTTGGGACCTCACAAAGGGGTTCACTCAAAATTGTTCAGCAAGTAACGAAGGTTGTACCAATGGCTATCAACAAGATAGAATTAATGTCTTAAAGGAATATGCCGATTATTCTTGGTCTCTAGACGACGACCATTATGTAATATTTGAGCATTTAGGAAGTGAAAATGAGGAAAAGGAATGGGCTAATTACAGATTTGACGAAGGAAAAGGCATTATGATGTGGGGAAAAATGACAGATCCTTATAACGAGTTGACAATGGGTCAAAACGGTAACAAAAACATCGATGGCATAGGTCACAATTCTAGGCCGTCCTTTAATGGACCTCGTATTGTTGGCTACCCAGAGAGTCACGATGAAGAACGATTAATGTTTAAAAATCTTGCCTTTGGTAATTCTAGCAACTCTTCTCACGATGTTAAGGACTTAAATGTAGCACTTTCAAGAATGTCAGCTTTAGCTGCCGTATCCGTCATGGTACCTGGCCCGAAAATGATTTGGCATTTTGGCGAATTAGGTATGGAAAATTCAATTTTCACCTGCAATAACGGAACAGTTAATCAGCCTGGTGATGGAGATGGAATTGGAGATTGTAAGCTCGACACAAAACCTCAACCACAGTGGGTAAATAATTGGCTTGGAGATGCACTCAGAGGACAAATTTACAGTGATTGGTCAAAACTTCATAAATTGAAAATTGAAGAACCAGTTTTTGAAGGTGACTATACCATGATATCTGGTAACTTTACACCGAGAATTGAGATATCTGATAGTTCTATTCCTAATTCTGAGTTAAACAACGTTATTATATTGGCCAATTTTGATGTTAATAGCCAAACTATTAGTACTAACTTTCCTTCTGGAATTACTGCAACATGGTATGATTTAATGGATGAAACAGGAAATACAACTGTTTCAAATTCTACGAGTTCTATTTCCATTCCTGCTGGTCAATTTAGAATTTTAGGAAATCAGCCTTCGAGCGTTTTAAGTATTGATGATAATCAATTTGAAGAATTTTCAGTTTTCCCTAATCCAGCTCAAACAGCTTTCAGTATCAGTTTAAATACTTCGAAAGTTGAAATTTTTGATCTTACCGGTAAGCGTGTAAAATTATTCAGTGGTGAATTTACAAGGACTAATATCTTTGATATTTCAGAATTAAAAACTGGTATATACCTGGTAAAAGCAGAAAATGAAAATAACCAAACCAAAACCACTAAACTAGTGAAGCTCTAATTGATTGAAGTGTTAATTTGAGTATAAAAAGAGCCTCTGAAACAGAGGCTCTTTTTTATTTTAATAACTTTAGATAAACACTTTTTATAAACGTAATGAGAGTACTAGGTCTTTTTTTTATGATCACAATTTTTACGATTATGGATATAACTGCACAGCAATTAGAAAAACACCGATGGAAAAATCGATTGGTATTAATCATTACCGATAATGTTGAATCTAAGTTGTTAAAAGATCAAATCAAGGAATTAAAAAACAATAATCGAGGATTAGAAGATCGCAAGCTGGTGACCTATATTATACTTCCTAAAAAGTACAAAATTGAAATTCAAGGAGATAGTAGTTGGATTGAAAGTTCCAATTTATTTGAAAGATATAACTCTGAAAACGAGACCTTCAAGGTGATTTTAATTGGTTTAGATGGTAGTATTAAATTAGAACAGAATAATATTCTAGCTGCTAAAAAATTATTCTCTACGATCGATGCTATGCCCATGCGACAATCAGAATTAAAGAACAGATAATAAATCTAAGATTTGCAATGGATAATAGTAACAAAACAACTAATTACGAGACTGCATATTTACTTTTAAGATTAACTATGGGAGTTAATTTTTTAACCCATGGTTTAGTAAGGTTTCCAAAATTAGAGGGATTCAGAAATGGTGTCTCAAAATCATTTAACAACACATTTTTACCAGATATTTTAGTTAGCAGTTGGGCAACTGTGCTGCCTTTTATTGAGTTTATTATTGGTTTGTTTTTGATTTTAGGAATATACACTTACAGAATATCTATTGCTGGATCTATAATAATCATCGCGTTAATTTTTGGATCATGCCTAATTGAAGAATGGAGCAACGTAGGCCTCCAAATGGTTTATGCAATTTTCTTTTCGATTCTAATTAGCCAAATCCAATTTAATAAATTAAAGCTAATAGGTAAGTGAATATTTTATATCAAATATTATAGCAAGTCGAACAAATAACTCTGTTTGCAACTGTCGAGTATAAACCAGATGCCATCGGGATTATAAAAACAAAAAAAAGACCTCAACATATATTGAAGTCTTTTCACTCTATTTTGTGCGGATGACAGGAATCGAACCTGCACACCTCGCGGCACTAGATCCTAAGTCTAGCGTATATTGCACCAAAGAAACACAAAAACACTCATTTTCAATGAGTTAATCGTTTTTTCATTTTCTTTAAAGTCATTTAATATCAGTTGATTTCAGCATTTGTTGTACCTATGTTGTACCCAAAAGTTCTAATAAAGACGTATCTTTATAGAAAGTGTACAACAAAAATTGAGCAAAAAACACAATGTTGTACCTATGTTGTACCTGATTTGACTTTCGTACTCAAAACAGGTCAATTATGTCATCAAATGCAAAAATAGTTCTACGCAAAAAACCGAATAGCAAAGGTCAATATCCATTAGCTATTCGAATTACAAAAAACCGTCGTTCCACTTATCAATATGTTGGTCATTATATTGATATAGAGGAATGGGACGAAAAAAATATTCGAGTAAAAAAATCAAATCCAAATGCCGATAGCCTAAACAAGTTGCTATCACAACAACTTTCTGATGCCAATAAGGCGCTTATTGATTTACAGGCCCAATATAAAGATGCTTCGGCAAACCAGATTAAAAAAGAAATTTATGCCTCAGGGAATTCCTCAACTTTCTTTGAATTGGCAGAAGAACATCTGGACGAACTGGAAGTTGCAGAAAAGTTAAACCGTCTATCTACGGACAGCGCATTGATTAGTTATATTGTAAAATATCACAAATCTAAACAGCTTTCATTTCAAGAAATTGATGAACGATTTCTTAAAAAATTGATGATATACCTCAAGGTTAAGCACCACCTTGCTGAGACTTCAATAATGAATATACTTGTCCTAATCCGCTTATTATTCAATAGAGCTATAAAGCTAAAAATAGTCAGTAGGGAACTATATCCTTTCGGTGGTGACAAAATTAAAATCAAGTTTCCTGAGACTACAAAAATAGGGTTGAATATTATTGAAGTAAGAGCTATTGAAGCTTTAGACAATCTAACCTACAATGAAATTCATACAAGAAATGTTTGGTTATTTAGCTTCAATTTTGCAGGAATGAGGGTTACAGATGTACTCTGGACAAAGTGGTCAGACATATACGACAATAGGCTTCATTATAGAATGAATAAAAACTCAAAACTACTGTCCTTAAAAATTCCAGATAAGGTTCTAAGTATTTTGGATTTCTACAAAGATGATAAAAGACACGCCACAGATTTTGTTTTCCCTGAATTGAAAAAGGCCAATCTGGATAATGCAAAAGACATTTATAATAAAAGAAAAACGGCAACCAAAAAATTCAACGATAACTTAAAATCCATTGCCAAAAAAGCTAAAATAGACAAGAAGATTACAATGCACATCGCAAGACATACTTTTGGCAATATTGCTGGTGATTCCATTCATCCTTTAATGTTACAAAAATTATATAGGCATAGTGACTTGAAAACAACATTGAATTACCAGGCAAATTTTATCCATAAAGAAGCAGATGATGCTTTAGATAGTGTTGTTAACTTTTAAGTTGACATACTGAAGAACAATCTTTGCACAACCTGTGCATCGATTAATTTGTATATTTGTAAAACTTTATGAAAATAATATTTTCCATATCAATGTCTATTTTACTCTTTTTTCAGGGAATCAGTATTGATATGGACTTATGTGGACCAATCAAAGAAATTTCAAACTTAATTTCACATTATCAAGATCATAAAGTTTATGGCGACTCTTTCTTTGAATATATAGTAGAAGATTACATCGAAAACGACACAAAAAGCGAAGGACATCATAATAATTCAGACAAGGAGAATATACCTACCCATTCTCATCATCAATGTTGTCATCCTGTAGTGTTTATAGCAAACACCGCAACAGCTCAAATCAATCGATTTAAGTTTGAAGATAAAGAGCAGTTTAATTCATATACTGTCAACTTCAATTCCATATATCTGGAATCCCTTTTTCAACCCCCTCAAGTATAATTCAGTTTTTTTAAGGATAGCTATATCCTAACGTGATGTTTCTCAAAGTAGGCATTGCTTTATAAATACGTTGCATCTATTCGCACCGTAAGTTTTAAACTGAATTAATACATTTTCTATGATTAACAAAATCATTTCATTTTCCATTAATAATAAATTTATTATTGGACTCTTTATAGTGGCACTCGTTGGTACAGGTATTTGGTCTATGGCCACTATAAATTTGGGTTCCGTACCCGATATTACAAACAACCAAGTACAGGTGATAACCACCGCACCAAATCTTGGAACAGAAGATATTGAACAATTTGTTACCTATCCAGTGGAGTTGGCAATGGCTAATCTACCTGATGTTGTTGAGCTTCGTTCCGTTTCCCGTTTTGGGCTTTCCGTAGTAACTATCGTTTTTAAGGATGAAGCTGGTACGTATCTGCCTCGGCAACTCGTACAAGAAAAGCTCTCTGAGGTCAGCGAAGAAATTCCAGAGGGTTTTGGAACCCCCTTTATGGCGCCTATAACTACAGGTCTGGGTGAAATATTCCAATATACCATAAAAGTAAAAGAAGGTTATGAAGACCAATATGACGCTATGGAACTGCGTTCCGTTCAAGATTGGTTGGTGAAACGACAGATGGCATTGGTGCCTGGTGTCGTTGAGGTCAACGCTTTTGGAGGATATGTAAAGCAATATGAAGTAGCACTAAGCCCCGATAAACTTAAAAGTTTTGGCATTACTATGAGCCAAGTTTTTGAAGCGCTTAAAATGAACAATGCCAATACAGGTGGTGCTTACATTGAAAAAAACCATCAGGCCAATTTTATTAGGGGTGAAGGTCTGGCCCGTAGCCTCGAAGATTTAGAAAATACAGTTGTAACCACACAAAACGGAAGCCCTGTTTTAATAAGGGATGTCGCCGAAAAAGTAGGCTATGGTAATCAAGTACGCTATGGTGCCTTTACGCAAGATGGCCACGAGTCTGTCGGAGGTCAGATACTTATGCTTAAAGGGGAAAGTCCAAGTAACGTTATCGAAAATGTCCAGAAACGGATTGATGAAATCCAAAAGTCCCTACCCGAAGGTCTTTATATAGAACCATTTTTGAGCAGAAGCGAACTCATTGCGCGCACTACCAGTACTGTTGAGAAAAACCTCATTGAAGGGTCTCTAATTGTAATATTCGTACTTGTTCTTTTATTGGGAAGTCTTCGTGGTGGTTTGATTACCGCATCGGTAATTCCATTATCCCTCTTGTTCGCTTTTATTTTGATGAAACAATTTGGGGTGTGGGCAAACCTAATGTCACTTGGGGCCATAGACTTTGGTATTATCGTTGACGGTGCAGTAATCATTGTAGAAGGTATGGTTTTTCATATTCATCAACGGATGAAAAAATCAACTAAAGTCATTGAACAGGCTGAAATGGATGAGATTGCCTATGAATCTGCAAGCACTATGATGAATTCAGCATTTTTTGGACAGTTGATTATTCTTATCGTCTTTACACCTATTTTATTCTTAACCGGTGTAGAAGGAAAGATGTTTCGCCCAATGGCATTTACCTTCGGTTTTGCGGTTTTAGGTGCAATTATTCTGTGCCTTACTTACGTGCCAATGGTTTCATCAATGTTTTTAAAGCCTGCTAAAAACCCCAATCATTGGTTTGCAAAGTTTGAAAATAAAATTGACAGGTTCAGTGATAAGATAATGTCAGGGCTCAATAGAGCTTACAAACCTCTTTTGACGTTCGCTCTTCGTTTTAAGGCTGGAATTATAATAGGCGCAGTTGGCCTATTATTGATAGCAGGATTCATTTTTAGCAATATGGGAGGAGAGTTTATTCCTAAACTCGATGAGGGCGATATAGCTATGCAAGCATTGATTAAACCAGGCAGTAGCCTTACCGAATCCATTGAAGCTTCTAAAAAACTGCAAAATATAATTGGTGAATTCCCAGAGGTTAAAACGATGATATCACGTATTGGGGTTGCAGAAATACCTACAGACCCTATGCCTATGGATATTGCCGATAGTTATATTATCCTTGAAAAGGATAAAAGTAAATGGAAGAGTGCTGAAAGCAAGGAGGAACTCATTGAAAAAATCAAGGAAAAAATAGCCGTGATTCCTGGTGTAAACTTTGTCTTTACCCAACCCGTAGAATTGCGTTTTAATGAGCTTTTGACTGGGGTTCGGGAAGATGTCGCCATTAAACTATACGGGGAAGACCTCGACGTTCTGGCCGATAAGATACAGGAAATTGCAGCGGTAATAAGAACCGTTCCCGGTGCTGCTGATTTAAATGTTGAAGCTACGAGTGGGTTACCTCAAATGACGGTGGAATACAATCGTGCAAAAATGGCACAATATGGGGTTACCATCGACAAACTGAACGACTATGTAAGTGCCGCCTTTGCCGGAGAACAAGCAAGTGTGATTTTTGAAGGCGAAAAGCGGTTCGATGTGGTCATTCGATTGGCTAAAGAATATAGGCAGGATATCAACAACTTGAAAAATCTGTACATCGATTTGCCCAACGGCAACCAAGTACCTCTTAAAGAGGTTGCAAATATCAGCTATAAGCCTGGGCCTATGCAGATTTCAAGGGATAATACCTATCGCCGTATTTCTGTAGGGGTAAACGTTCGAGGACGTGATGTTAAGTCTATGGTCGAGGAAATCCAACAAAAATTGGATGCCGAGGTCAAACTGCCACCTGGTTATTATGTGACCTATGGTGGATCCTTTGAAAACCTGCAAAGAGCAACAGACCGATTAACGATTGTTGTACCCATTGCCTTAGCGCTTATTTTTATCCTATTGTACTTCGCCCTCAATTCCTTTTCACAATCGGTAATGATTTATATGGCCGTACCATTGGCAGCAATCGGTGGAGTTTTTGCCCTTTGGATAAGGGGAATGCCATTTAGTATTTCTGCTGGGGTCGGATTTATCGTGCTCTTTGGGGTGGCAGTGTTAAACGGACTTGTCCTTATCAATAAATTTAATGAACTAAAAGAAAGCGGTATGACAAATATAAAAGACAGAATATATGAGGCCACACACGAGCGGCTACGTCCCATACTCTTAACAGCAACTGCTGCTATTATGGGCTTTATACCAATGGCCATATCCACATCGGGAGGTGCAGAGGTACAACGCCCTCTGGCAACGGTAGTAATCGGTGGACTAATATCGGCTACTTTCTTGACATTGGTCGTTGTTCCAGTACTATATAATTGGCTGGAAGCTCGCAAAGAACGTAAAGGCAATGGTGGCGATACAAGTTACGTCAAGAAAAGTGCAACCGTGGTTGTGGTATTATTGAGTTTAGGAGGTTTCTTATCCCCAACTTCTGCAAATGCACAGGACGGCCAGATGAGCCAAGTGCTCACTTTGGAAGAAGCCATCGCTCTGGCCAAGGAAAATTATCCTTCCCTTAAAGAGAGCCAAGCCTTTATTGAACGTGAACAGGCGATGAAGGGTACCAGCTTCGATTTGGGAAATACACAGGTATTTACAGGAAAGGAAGAATTTGGTAATGACCTTCCCGGTGTACAAACTACCATAGGTGTACAGCAAGGAAATATTGATTTACTTTCAGGTTTTTCAAAATCCAAGTTCTATAAGGAACGTGTTAAACTGGGCGAAACGTTCTACGCGGTCAACGAACAGCAATTGATTCGCAATGTGATGCAGGCTTATGACCGCATCAATTACAACAAGGCGCAATTGCGTTTTGCGGAACAGTTGGACAGTGTTTATGCTAACTTTAGGACGGCTGCAGAATTGCGTTACGATACAGGAGAAACGGGCAAATTGGAATTTATTGCCGCCTCTTCAGAATATCAGCAGATTCAAGTCTTAAGGCAGCAGGCCTATGATGATATAGAAATCGCAAAAAGGGCATTGAAACAATATTTGGGCATTGACCAAGAAATAGAAACTGTGAATTTGGACTATGAACCGATGGATTTTTTGTCCAATTTAGATTCGGCTTCCACAGCCAATAATCCTTTGCTTCAATATGCTATGCAAAATGCAGAAGTAAGCAAAGCCAATGTCGGTGTGGAAAAAGCACAGTTCCTACCCAAGTTCAACCTAACCTACGGAAGACAGATTGTGGATGATGTATCGGGTTTCAATACCTATCAAGCCGGCATTAGCATACCGCTTTGGTTCTTTCCACAGAAAGCAAGGGTAAAGGCTGCCAAAGCAGATGCATTGGTTGCTGAGAACCAATACCTCGAACAAAAGGCAGTGACCGAAAGTAGGGTGTCGCAGCTCATAAAATCACTGGAAAAGACCCAAAAAACTCTTGATTACTATCAGGAAGGTGCATTGCTTTTGGCCGAGCAGCAAATTACTACGGCAGAACTGGCATCTAAAGAAGGTGAAATAGATTATGTGAACTATATCACTATTCTCAACAGTGCCATCAGGATAAAACAAAACCATTTACAGTTTATAAATCAATATAACCAGCAGTCCATTGAGCTGCAATATCAATTGGGTAACCTATAATTTAAAAAAGAATAAGAAATGAAATATATAGCAATAATTAGTGTAGCATTAATGACCTTCTTTATGGTTGGCTGCAACGACAAGCCCGATTCAGAATTGGGACATAACGAAGAAAGCACAACCGCCGAAAAAATGGAAGCTGAAGAAGATGCACACGATGAACACAATGAAGAAGAAGGTGATCATAATGAAGAAGAAGGAGAGGAAGGCGTAGTAGTGCTCACCAACGACCAAATCCAAACCGTTGGTCTTGAGACCAAAATGTTAGAAAAACGCAATCTTGGCAACAATATCAAGGTTACCGGAAGGCTCGAACTTTTTCCTCAGGATAAGGCAAATATCAGCCCGTTTATGGGTGGTAACGTTAGGTCCATCAAGGTTATAGAGGGAGATAAAGTACGTAAGGGTGAAGTGCTCGCCTATCTTGAACATCCAGATATTATAAGTATGCAACAGGAATATCAGGAAAAAAACGATGAACTCGTGTTCCTAAAGCAAGATTTTGAGCGAAAAAAGACATTGTTCGACAAGGGTGTTTCCTCTGGAAAGGAATTTCAAATGGCACAGTCAAAATTTCGTTCCACTACCTCAAGTGTAAACGGTTTAAGGTCAAAACTACGTTTGTTGGGTATTAACACATCCAAGGTAGAACAAGGAGAAATCTACTCTGCAATACCTATATCTACGCCAATTTCAGGCTACGTAGACGAGGTAATGGTAAGTCTTGGGGACTATGTGGCACCACAGTCCAAGATGTTCGCCGTAAGCGATAATTCTAAAATTCATTTAGACCTTAAAGTGTACGAAAAAGATATTCCAAAGGTAAAAGAAGGACAGAAAATAATCTTTACGGTAGCTTCCAAACCTGATGAATTGTTGACCGCAGAAGTACATTCCATCGGCAAAACCTTTGAGGAAGACCCTAAGGCCTTGCACGTGCACGCGGATATTGATAATAAAAATGGCGAATTGCTTCCCGGTATGTATGTTGAAGGCAGAATTGCGGAAGGACAAAAATCAGGTTATGCTGTTCCAGAAGAAGCCATCGTCAAAGAAGGCGAACAATCCTATATTTTCATTGTAGATGAGGATGGGGAAACCGAAGAAAACACGGTAAAATTTAAAAGGATTCCTGTAAGTACGGGCGTAAATGACCTTGGTTTTGTGGAAATCAATATCCCTTCAGAAATGGCAAAAAATATAAAGGTAGTCACTGTTGGAGCCTATACCCTTTCTTCTGAAATGGTTAAGGGCGAACTGGAGCACGGGCACTAATTCAATAACAATCAAAGGTTTTGATTCCGAGTCTGTTTGTCGTCTTAATTATTTAGTTAAAAATTAAAGAACAGGCTCGGTTCAAAATCGATTAAAAATAAATGATATGAAAGAAATAAAAGCATTTGTAAAACCGAACAGGATACGAAGAGTAATAGAGGCCTTAACCGACAACGGATTTAAAAGTATGACCCTATCACAGGCAGAAGGTACCGGAGCGTTCAAGGCAAAAGGCGCCAAACCGTCACTCGATTTTCACGTGACGAACAGTCCTGTGGTAAAACTGGAACTCGTCTGCCAGAACGAAGAAGCACAATCTGCAATAGACATCATTCTCAAAAATGGCAAGACACCAGACCCTGGCGATGGCATCATTTATTTGTCAGAAATCGAAGATGCATTTCAGATAAAAACGGGGAAATCCCTGAAGCGGTATGACCTTTAATCCCTCTTATAGCAAATGGAAAAAATCGTAAAGAAGTTGGAAAGCAAGGGGGTTCGCCCTACGGCAATGCGCCTGATGACCTATAAACGGTTGGCGCAATTGAACGTGGCCATTAGTCTGGGCGAACTCGAAAAAGATTTTGAACGCTCGGAACGAAGTACGCTATTCCGCACTATGAAAACATTTGAGGAAAAAGGAATCGTGCATCAAATTGAAGATGGTACCGGCATCATTAAATATGCCCTTTGCGAGGACAATTGTGAATGTGAGGTCGGCAACGACCTTCACTTACATTTTCATTGCAATAGTTGCGGTGAAACCGTGTGTCTGACAGAGCATAAAATTCCGACAATAAACCTTCCCGAAGGCTATGTAGCAGAAGATATCAACCTCGTGGCAAAGGGTATCTGTGAGAAGTGCAGTGACGACTTGGATTAAATTTTTAGATTTAAAAAAAACAGGAACAATGATGACGATTTATAAAAATGAATGTAAGGTATATATGATAGCTCAGAATAGGCTGGATGCTACCGATTATGATAATATGACATCTCAATTAAAAGACCACATACAAGAACATAACAAAGTGTACTGGTATATTGAAATGGAAAATTTTGAGGGGTGGACCGCAAGTGCCTATTGGAAAGGTATTGAACTAAAACTTCCCAATGAGGAACGACTAAAGCGGGTCGCATTGGTAGGAAACGCAAAATGGCACGAACAGTTTACTGAGGTTTTGATACATTTTACAAGGGCGCACATAAAATTCTTCGGACCTGATGAAAAAAAATTGGCCAAAGAATGGATAGAGAAAGAAAATAATTAAAACAGCAAAATTGATTTAAACGGAAAAACTATACTACGTTTTAGGTAAAGTGTGGGATGTGTAATATAAAATTAGCGAAGTATATAGCACAAGGCTAAAACCGATAAAAAATCTGAAAAATGTAGTAAAAACTTTCTAATAAAAATTGGTAATGAACCAACCCAATGGCATACATAATCAAAATATAGGAGCGCTGAACAGGCGAGGACTTCTTATTACCGCTGCGATAGGATTTGGGGTTGGTATAATCTTCATACAGCCATTGGGCATTTCCCTGTTCCAATATGACCAAGGTGGTGATGCAGGCAATTGGTGGTATCTGTTCAAAAAAGCATTTGGACAAGTCGCAGGATTTAGCGATATAGACCAAATCCTAAAAAATGTCCTATTCGGCATTATGGGCAGTAGTCTCGCCCTGATGTTCTATACAAGAAAAACGATATTTCGACTAAACAGGGAAAAAGTCGGGGTTACTTTTATAAGGGAATTATTGGACAAAGGTGAAAACCACGAGGTAGAATTCAAAAGTACCTTGCGGTGGGACCTTCGACAAGGAAAGGTAAACAAAGCCTTGGAAACGGTAGTTGCAAAGACCATCGCAGGGTTTATGAATACCGAAGGTGGGCATTTAATTATAGGGGTTGATGATGAAGGTCGTATTCTGGGGCTGGAACAGGATTACGGTACTTTAAAGAAACCGGGGAAGGACGGGTTTGAACAGTATATAATGCAGTTGGTGTCCGTCAATTTGGGCACCCATTTTTGCCCCTTGGCAAAGGTGGTCTTTTATCAATTTGAAGAAAAGGATATTTGTTATGTAGGGGTTCACAAATCACAAAAACCCGTGTATTTAAATTTGGGCGACCGTTCGCATTTCTTTATCAGAACCGGGAACGGAACCCGCGAGTTGGATATGCCTGAGGCTCTGGAGTATTTGGAGGTACACTTAAATTAATATAAGCCCTATAAAATTGAAAAAATGATACAGATATTAAACATAGAAAAAGAAAACTTAATCGCCGCTAAAGTCAACGGTAAAATCACAAAGAAGGACATAGAAAAAATCCATCCGCTCATCCACAACATCATCGAAAAAGGGCATAAAGTGGATTTCTACTTTGAACTAAAAGATTTTCACGGCTATGACCTACAAGGCTTTTGGGCAGATTTAAAGGTGGATGCTACACATCTATCGGATTATGGAAAAATGGCATTTGTAGGCGAAAAAAAATGGCAAGAATGGGCCGCTAAAGCTACTGATTTCTTTATCGGTTCAGAAGTCAAATATTTTGACCTTCAGGATAAGGAACAAGCAAAAAACTGGATACAAAACAACTAAGGATATGAAAAAACTAAAAATCAAAATTCCCGTAATCCTTCCACAGGTGCCGGACGAAAAGGATGCCTGTGTCAACAGGCTTATCGATAAACTAAAAGGTCGTGAAGGTATTGACAATGTACACGTATCCGATGAAAAAGCAGACGGTGTCCCGCAACTCTGTTTCCATTACGACCCCGATGTCATTTCACTTGATAGGGTACGGTCTTTAGCGGAGACTACTGGCGCCCAAATCACTGATAAATTTGGACACAAGTTGGTAGAAGTGGAAGGGATACGCCACACCCGTCACGCCCGGACCATCGAGAAAGCAGTCAAGGAGGTCGATGGAGTTCTCGAAGTTTCCGCTTCCGCTTCCGGAATGATACGTGTGGAATTTAATAAAGGTATCACAGGATTTGGGGCTATTAAAAAGAAAATAGAAAAACAAGGGTTGACCATTATTGAACCTTCGGTTGAAACAGAAACGTATTTTCAAAAAATGAAAGTTTCCAAGGGTGAAGAAAAATCCGAACATATTCAGGACAAGGAAGAAAAGCAACACATCGACGAGAGCGAAGACCACGTTCACAAAGACGGTGAAGAACACGACCACAAAGAGGATGAAGGCGAGGCACACGCACACGGCGGTATTTTCGGCAAGAACACCGAACTTATTTTTGCCATCATTTGTGGTGCCCTTCTTGGAATAGGTTTCGGATTGTCCTACGTGGACTCGATACCGGATTGGGTCAGCTTGTCCCTCTACATAGGCGCCTACTTTTTTGGAGGTTATTTTACCGCGAAAGAGGCCATACAGACTGTAGCCAAAGGTGGTTTTGAAATCGACTTCTTGATGTTGGTAGCCGCCATTGGTGCCGCTGCTCTGGGCGAATGGGCAGAAGGTGCCTTGTTACTGTTCCTGTTTAGTTTGGGGCACGCCCTTGAACATTATGCGATGGAGAAGGCTCGAAAGTCCATTGCGGCACTGGCAGATTTAGCACCAAAAACCGCCCTGCTAAAAAAAGATGGCAAGACTGAAGAAGTCGGGATTGAAAAATTAATTATTGGCGATATCATTGTGGTCAAGCCCAATAGTAAAATATCCGCAGATGGCGTCGTGGTCGATGGTAAAAGTAGTGTCAACCAAGCCCCTATTACCGGGGAAAGTGTACCGGTGGACAAAGTTCCCGTGGAGGATACTGCCAAAGACTATTCAGAGGTTGATGAAATAAAGGACGAAAACCGCGTATTTTCTGGAACCATTAATGGCAACAACACCCTTGAAATAAAGGTTATCAAAGAAGCGAAGGATTCTACACTATCTCGATTGGTAAAATTGGTGAATGAGGCGCAGACCCAAAAATCGCCTACCCAGTTGCTTACCGATAAATTTGAAAGATATTTTGTGCCTTCCGTACTGGTATTGGTCGTGCTGCTGCTCTTCGCTTTCTTGGTCATCGATGAACCCTTTAGCGATAGTTTTTATAGGGCAATGGCCGTATTGGTTGCTGCCAGTCCCTGTGCCCTTGCGATTTCGACACCGAGTGCCGTATTGAGTGGCGTGGCAAGGGCCGCCCGTGGCGGAGTGCTTATTAAAGGAGGTCGCCCTTTGGAAGACCTCGGCGTTATTACCGCCCTTGCCTTTGACAAGACGGGTACTCTGACCGAAGGAAAACCCAAGCTTACCGAAGTGGTTCCACTTGGGGATATATCTGAAAACGAACTTTTAAAAATAGCCGTGGCCGTAGAGAATCTAAGCGACCATCCCCTGGCAAAAGCAGTAGTTAGAGATGGAAAGGAGCGGCTGAAAGGTGATGAAATACCTGATGCGACCGATTTGGAAGCTGTGCTGGGCAAGGGCATAAAAGCATCATTGGGTAATGACAAAATCTATGTCGGCAACCTCGACCTGTACGAAGGGCTTGATAAAAGTACACCTTCCGAAGAGGTAACCACAAAAGTCCGTGGTCTTGAAGGTGGGGGAAATACTACGATGCTCATTCGGAAGAATGAAGAATATATAGGCATCATCGCCCTAATGGATACCCCTCGTGAAGCCGCCAAGGGAACCCTCAAAAAACTAAAGGAAATCGGTATTAAACGTATGATTATGCTTACGGGCGATAACCAAAAAGTAGCCGATGCCGTTGCGGAAGAAATAGGATTGACCGATGCCTGGGGCAGCCTATTGCCGGAAGAAAAGGTGGATGCTATTAAAGAGCTAAAAGAAAAAGAATCCAAGGTGGCAATGGTGGGCGATGGTGTAAACGATGCGCCTGCAATGGCAAACAGTACCGTGGGTATTGCGATGGGTGCCGCAGGTAGTGATGTGGCCTTAGAAACCGCCGATGTTGCACTTATGGCCGACAAGTTGGAAACCTTGCCCTTTGCCATTGGCTTGAGCAGAAAGGCAAAGGCCATTATCAAGCAGAACCTATGGGTAAGTCTTGGTGTTGTGGCACTACTGATACCGGCTACCATTTTGAGCTGGGCAAACATAGGGATCGCCGTGGCATTCCACGAGGGGTCTACCTTGGTAGTCGTGGCCAATGCGCTACGTCTTTTGGCTTATAAAAAAGATTAGAAGACCCGGACTTGGAAGAATCCGGTTTTTTGAAAGAATATAAAATGACAAAAACGGAAAGAACATTATTGTCCAAAGGGATACGCCCAACTGAAATGAGGTTAAAAATATATAAATACCTCAAAAGGAAGACTTATGCTGATAGTCTGAACGAAATGCAAAAGGTCTTTCTCAAAAAAAGTAAAAGTAACAAAACAGCAAATAAAACCACGTTTTATAGAACGATGAAGTTGTTTGAGGAAAAAAACATAGTCCACCAGATTGATGATGGAACGGCCGTTGCAAAATATGCACTATCTGATGAAAACATCTCAGATTTGCATATGCATTTTCATTGCACCGTTTGTGGAAAAACTATTTGCTTGCCGGATAGAATATCGAAACAAAACTTGCCGGACGATTATGAAATAAACGATGTGAACCTGGTATTAAAAGGGGTATGTAAAAATTGTAGTAAAAAATAATAGGTGGGAGTGCCTTAAAACTGAACCCTTGCGCCCAATGGTCAGCTTAAGGTTTCCCCCACCTTATTTAATTAAAAAATTTACGAATATGGAAAAATATGATGTAATAATTATAGGGTCTGGCCCGGGCGGGTATGTAAGTGCCATCCGTTGCGCCCAATTGGGTCTAAAAGTGGCCATTGTTGAAAGGTACAGCACGTTGGGCGGTACCTGTCTAAACGTGGGCTGTATCCCGTCAAAAGCCTGGTTGGAAGCCTCTGAGCATTATTACAAACTCAAGCATCAATTCGAAAATTTTGGGATTGATGTTAAAGAAGCCAATGTCGATATCCTGAAAATGAACCAAAGGGTTCAGGATGTGGTACAGGAAATCATCAATGGTGTTGATTATCTGATGAAAAAAAACAAGATTACCGTTTATGAAGGCCACGGAACCATTAAGGACAAAAACACGGTCGCAATTAAGGGCGAAGATAAAACGGAAACCATAGCAACCGATAAAATCATCATTGCCACAGGGTCCAAACCCACTTCATTGCCCAATATTAAAATCGACAAAAAGCGTATCATCTCTTCTACCGAGGCCCTTGCGCTACGGGAAATCCCCAAGCATTTAATGGTCGTTGGCGGAGGCGTTATCGGTGTTGAGATAGGTTCCGTATTCGCCCGCCTGGGTTCAAAGGTTTCTATAGTAGAATATTTTGATAGCCTCATTGCCACTATGGATGGCGCACTGGGACATCAATTGCACCGTTCCCTAAGAAAACAGGGAATTGATTTTTATTTGGAACATAAGGTGACAAACGCAACGGCAACTGAGGACAAAGTAGAATTGAAAGCGGAAAATCTTTCCGGTAAAGAAGAAATGGGTTTAGATGGCGATTACTGCCTTATGGCCATTGGCCGAAAGCCATACACCGCCAATTTAGGGCTTGAAAATATAGGAGTGGAAACCAATGAGAAAGGACAGATAACGGTAGATGAGAACCTCGAAACCAACGTCAAGGGTGTGTATGCTATTGGGGATGTAATTCGAGGGGCAATGCTTGCCCATAAAGCCAGTGAAGAAGGCGTTTTCGTAGCCGAACGGATTGTTGGCCAAAAGCCCCATATCAATTACTCGCTCATCCCCAATATCGTGTACACCCAGCCTGAGGTGGCCGGAGTAGGTTTGACGGAAGAAGAACTGAAGAAGTCCAATAGAAGTATAAAAACGGGCTCTTTTCCCTATAAGGCAAACGCACGGGCGAAGATAAGTATGGATACGGATGGTTTTATCAAGGTAATCGCAGATAAGGAAACCGATGAGATATTGGGCGTGCATATGATAGGCCCTCGCATAGCAGACAGTTATACCGAAGCGGTGGTAGCGATGGAATTTAGGGCAGCAGCCGAGGATATTGCAAGAATGTCACACGGTCACCCCACATTTTCCGAGACCTTTAAGGAGGCCTGTCTGGCAGCTACCGAAGACAGGGCGTTGCATATCTAAGATTTACAATAACCGGCACAATAAAAAATAAAAGAGATGAAGAAGCTTCAGCGATTGACCAAGGAAATTAACGAATTGACATTGAGAATTGAACAGGACTATCCCGAACTATACCAATATCTCGACGAAAACCCTATTACCATCCCTGATTGCGAAACACCCCAGATTTCCGTCAGCTCGTTCGTGGAATATTTGGATAGCCTAAAATCACTCTTGGAAAGGTATATAGAGTCGCATAAACAAATGAAGCACTAAAAGACAATTAATTCAGTAGTATATAAATGAACAAGAGCACTTTTAAAATCAGTAAAATGGACTGCCCTTCGGAAGAGCAGATGATTCGGATGAAGTTGGAGTCTTATGCCAAAGTAAAACATTTGGATTTTGATATTCCCAACAGGAAATTGGAGGTATACCACGAGGACGGTATCAAGGCGATACAAACGTCTATAGCGAGCTTAAAACTTGGGGATTCCTTTGAGGGAACCACAGAAGCCGAACCACCCGTACTGGAAGACCAATCCAAACAAAAAAGAATCCTTTGGTGGGTCTTGGGCATCAACTTTGGCTTTTTCGTTATCGAAATGACCACTGGTTGGATATCTGGCTCAATGGGACTTATAGCGGATTCGTTGGATATGCTGGCAGATTCCATTGTATATGCGCTAAGCCTATTCGCGGTAGGCGGTGCCATTTCCAGAAAAAAGAAGGTCGCAAAATTCAGCGGATACTTTCAGATGGCATTGGCAACACTTGGGTTTGTAGAGGTTTTGCGAAGGTTTTTTAGCGATACCGAAACACCTTTGTTCCAATGGATGATTATCGTTTCGATTTTCGCATTGGTAGGTAATTTGATATCGCTCTGGCTTATCAACAAAACCAAGAGCAAAGAGGCCCATATGCAGGCAAGTGCCATTTTTACGTCCAATGATATCATTGTCAATGGTGGTGTTATAGTAGCAGGGATACTGGTTTATTTTCTGAATAGTAAATGGCCCGATTTGGTGATTGGCGGCATCGTTTTCACGTTTGTAATGCGTGGCGCATTAAGAATTTTAAAATTGTCGAAGTAGCTTTAAGTAAACCTTGAAATAGAAAAAAAATAAATCAATAATAAAAATGAATATTTGGCTTTGGGTAGTAGTATTAGGATTGGCAGCTTGGGCGGCACATTGGGGTGCGGACAAACTGTTGACACCTTTAAAGATGCTCAGAAAACAATGGGGGCTTACCGCTTCGGCAGGGGCGGCATTCCTTGCCATTGTGACCGCCAGCCCAGAAGTGGCCATAAATATTACCAGTGCAGCAAGGGGCGTATCGGATATTGGTCTGGGCAATCTACTGGGTTCTAATATTATTTCCATACCGTTGATGGTAACCATAGCCTATTTCGCTTCGCGAAAGCGATTCAAGAACAACAAGGAGCATCAAAAACACCTCGACAACAAGGTGCTTTCCCTGAATAAACGTTCCGTTTCCGTCCTGTCCCTACCTTATTTGGGAATTATCGCCCTTGTAGCCCTTTTGACTTTACCTAAAGCTTGGCGCGGACTTCAACCTGTGGATGGCTGGATTATGCTTGCGGCATATGCTGTTTTTCTGGCTCACGCCATCATAAAAGGAAGGGAAAAGGGAAAAAAAGTAGAATGGGATAAAAAGCAGATTTGGTTATCGGTCGCGGGAGCTTTGGCGATAGCTGTAGGGGCTTTTTTCATCGTAAAAGCAACTGAAAATATTGTTTCTGCCCTAAGTATCTCTGAAATGGTCGGCGGACTGTTCATTACGGGAATAATGACTACCGCCCCCGAAATATTTAAGACCTGGAGCGTGGTGAAAGGAGGCGAAGTAACGGCAGGCACCACCAGTGTTATCGCAGATAATGCGGTTACGATGACGGTAGCCTTTTTCCCATTGGCACTGGTAACCACCCCTATCGAAGATTTTCAGTTGTTCTGGGTGAACCTTGCCTTCGTTGGGCTGATGCCGCTTTTGTATTCAGTATTTGTCCATCAGAGCAAGGAGCTTCACGGTTTTAGCAAGTGGCAGATATTAGTGTTCGATGCGGCGTATATAGTTTATCTATTGACAATGGTGTTCTTTGTTCTAAAGCTATTTTAAATATGAAGAATGAACTGTTCAAAGATTATCAAAAGAAGTTCGAAGTATTGGGTAAAAGTATTAAAAACGTGAACAAATTATTACTAATAAATATAACTTAAAACATATGAAAACAAGTGTAAAAAATTGTACAGCTTTATCGCTATTGCTTCTATTATATGGTATTTCATTTGCTCAAAATCAAAATGTTCAAAATATCTTGAATGAAGTAAAAATAGATTCAATGACATTTTTCGTAGCCCAACTCACTGGAGAAGAACCTGTGATTATCGGGGGCAACCCTGATATGATTATTTCACGACATAAGGACCACCCTGGTAATGAAAAAGCTTTTCAATTCATCAAGGAAAAATTCCAGACCTACGGACTTCAGTTGGATTCCCTACAGTTTAGTTCAACTGGGAAAAATCTTTTTGGAATAAAAGAAGGAATGCTTTATCCCGATGAAAAATTTATTATTGGCGCCCATTATGACAATGTTTCGGGCGTACCGGGAGCCGATGATAATGCAAGTGGTACGGCGGCTGTAATGGAAGCGGCGAGAGTCTTTTCTGAATACGATTTCCCTTATACTATTATTTTTGCATTATGGGATGAAGAAGAACAAGGACTAATAGGTAGTGATGCTTATGCATCTTCTGCGGCGTCTTCAAACGAAAATATTCTGGGATATATCAATATGGATATGCTTGGCTGGGACGGTAATAACGATAATGTTGCTGACATTCACGTGAGACCAGTTGCTTCCTCTCTTGTACTCTCGGATAAGGCTATGGCAGCAAATATTGATTATACTATTGGCTTAAGTATACATTTAGTAAATCCAGGAATTTCGGCCACGGACCACGCGTCATTTTGGAATAATGGATTTAGTGCTATTGGAATTAACGAAGAATATGATGGCGACTTTAATCCTTTTTGGCACACACCGTCTGATACCCTTGGGCAATTTAACGTGCCATTTTATGAAAAATGTGCGAAGCTCGCCTTTGCCACTTTAGGGGAATGTGCGTTGTCATCAACATTAGGGCTTAACAATATTACTGAACAAAATATGATAAATGTTTACCCCAATCCAGCTTCGAATAAAATCTATATCGACGCAATGGAAACAATTGAGAGCGTCATCGTATACAATACGCTGGGCATTCAAGTGGGTAATATCAATTTAAGGGATACATCTCAAGTTGATACAAGTTCATTTACAGACGGGTTATATTTTTTTCATATACAGACTAAATCCTCAAACTATAGTCCAAAAATAATTATACAACATTGATATGGCAGAATTAAAAAAATCCTTGGGTACCCTTCGACTCACTTTTTATGGTGTAGGAACGATTGTTGGTGCAGGAATCTATACAGTAATTGGCGCAGCTGCCGGACAGGCGGGAACAGACCTTTGGTTGAGTTTTATTTTTGCTGCCATCGCGGCCAGTGTATCGGCAATGTCCTATGCAGAGTTGTCCTCTACCTATCCTAATGCTGGCGCGGAATTTATTTTTGTACGGAAAGCGTTTCCAAAAATCGACATTCCATCGTTTCTAACAGGTTGGACGATTGCATTTCACAGTTCGGCCACCATCGCCGCCGTGCTACTTGCCTTTTCAGGATATTTCAATACCTTTTTTAATGTTCCTTCCCTTTTAATAAGCTATGGTGTACTATTGGCACTCTCGTTAATAAGCATTACGGGCATCAAAAAATCTTCTACTGCCAATATCATTATGGTGAGTATTCAGCTATTGGGACTGTTTATTCTTATTGCGGTTGGACTTTCAGAAACAGGTCCGCCAAAAGCCGAATTTTTTCAAGTGGAATCCTTTTCCGGCACCTTGGCAGCTACTGCTACCTTATTTTTTGTTTATACAGGCTTCGAGCATATGGCGGCATTGGGTTCTGAGGTAAAAAATCCGGGCAAGACAATTCCCAGGGCATTTTTATTGACAATGGTCTTTACAACTATTATTTACCTACTAATATCTTTTACGGTACTCAATATAAGTGACCCCGCAGAAATAGCAAAGGTAGATTCCCCATTGTCGCTGGCCGCTTCAAATTTAAATTCCTGGTTACCAATAGCCTTGGCAGTTGCGGCACTTTTTGCTACGGCCAATGCGGCTTTTAGTGGCATTATTTCCATTAGCAGGTTACTTTTCGGTATGGCAAGTGTGGGCGAACTTCCAAAAGTTATGACCAAGACTAATGTACAAAAAGTACCTTGGGTAACAACCCTCGTTGTTATGGCTGCTGTCGCTGCATTTCTGTTATTGGGTGATATTAAAATCGTTGCGGGAATGTCATCATTGGGCGCGTTACTTGTTTTTGTTGCCGTGAATATCGCCCTGATTGTGCTGCGTTTTAAAGCACCTGACAAAGAAAGGCCCTTTAGAGTTCCCCTATCAATCGGGAAAGTACCTATACTACCTATTTTGGCAATACTCATCAGCCTGTCTCTGGTAATCCAATTTGACTGGGAAGTTTATATTGCGTTTGTCGGTGCGATTATAGTGGGCATTGTCTTGGACTATTTTTTGGACAAAAAGTCAAAGGATGAGATAGACCCTGAAAAAGAAAAAGAGTTGTTTAACCATTAAAAGAGGAAACTATGGATTGGATGTTCGAAGATTTTAAAACCGACCTCGATGGCTTAAACCCTAAAGTACGTGAAAAGGCATTGGAAATTGCGAAAGAGCTTGTCAAAAAAAAGGACCTGCCAGCAAAAGATGCCTTACAAGAAGCTATTACAAGAGCCGAAGAATGGTTCTACGATATAGAAGGATAAAAAATTTAAAACTAAAAAATTATGTTACAAATATTGGAACTTACAAAGAAAAATTTAATTGCCACTGAAGCAAGTGGTAAACTGACCGCAAAGGATATTGAAAAGATTCATCCGCTTATTCACGCCATATTGGACCGAGGGATGAAGGTACGCTGGTATTTTGAGATGAAAGACTTTGATGGCTGGGATGTCAAGGGGTTTTGGGAAGATTTAAAGATGGATGCGGCACACGCAAACGACTATGAAAAGATTGCTATGGTGGGCGAAAAAAAATGGCAGGACTGGATAACCCAATTTATGAAGCCTTTTACCAACGCAGAAATCAGATATTTTGATTTATCTGATAAGCAGATAGCTAAAGATTGGATTAAAGCATAATATGAAAAAGAAAAACTTAAATCTAAAAGACCTGAAGACAACCTCAAATAAAAACAAAGTTTCATCACGTCTCAGCATTAGGGAATATATACCTTCCATTTTCAGCTTTGTAATGCTGATTGCAGGGATTACTTTTGATTATTTTGAAAGCTTCCCACATTTTTCGGGCTGGATTCGCATTGTATGGTATGTCGTGGCTTATCTTCCAGTCGGTTTTCCGGTGATAAGTGAAGGTTGGGAAAGCATCAAAAAAGGGGATTTCTTTACAGAGTTCTTCCTGATGTCCATAGCCACTTTAGGTGCTTTTGCCATCGGCGAATATCCCGAAGGTGTGGCCGTAATGTTGTTCTATGCTGTGGGCGAACTGTTCCAAAATGCAGCGGTCAACCGTGCAAAAGGAAATATAAAAGCCTTACTCGATATAAGACCAAATGAAGCTTTGGTTTATCGTAATAGCGATTTTGTTTCAGTAAATCCTGAGACTGTTGAGATTGGGGAAAAGATACAGGTACGTGTAGGCGAAAAAGTTCCGCTTGATGGTATTCTTCTTTCAAAAAAAGGGTCTTTTAATACTGCCGCCTTGACAGGCGAAAGCAAACCTCATACTATTGCTAAAGGTGATACCGTTTTTGCCGGAAGTATCAACCTTGATGGCGTAATCGAAATCGAGACTACTAAGGAATTTAAGGACAGTTCCATTGCACGAATTCTGGATATGGTGCAAAATGCAACTGCCAGAAAATCAAAGACCGAATTGTTCATTAGAAAGTTTGCAAGAATTTATACGCCTATCGTTGTATTCCTTGCCATCGGACTTACATTTCTACCTTACTTTTTTGTAGATAATTATGTGTTTAGGGATTGGCTGTATAGAGCATTGATATTCCTCGTGATTTCGTGTCCTTGCGCGTTGGTCATTTCTATTCCCCTTGGCTATTTTGGCGGATTGGGTGCGGCATCGCGAAACGGTATTCTATTCAAGGGTGCATCCTTTCTCGATGCAATGACTCAAGTGAACACAGTCGTAATGGACAAAACAGGAACCGTTACCAAAGGGGTTTTCAAAATCAAGGAAATCAATTCCATCACATTTGAGGAAGCCGAGTTTATGAAGTACCTGATGGCGATGGAAGAACAATCCACACATCCTATCGCCAAGGCAATTCTGGAATACAAAGCGGACGGGTCGGATTATGAGGCAACCGATGTTTCAGAAGTTGCAGGAAAAGGTTTAAAAGGAACAGTCAACGGAAAAACGGTGTTGGTAGGTAATAAGGCTTTGATGACCTCAAACAGCATAGAAGTCCCTTCGGAAACAGATGGTATCGTAGAATCAATTGTTATGGTTGCCATTGATGGAAAATTTGCAGGCTACGTAACCATTGCAGATGAACTCAAGGATGATGCGCACCAAGCCATTAAACAAATTAGAGATGCAGGGATTTCAAAGATTATAATGCTATCGGGCGATAAGGATTCTATTACTCAACAAGTTTCAAAAGAATTGAACATCGATTGGGCAAAAGGCGGACTGTTACCTGAAGATAAACTTAATGAGGTTGAAGAGCTCAAAAAACAACCTAATACGAAAGTCGCATTTATCGGTGATGGAATTAACGATGCACCCGTTTTAGCAGCAAGTGGTGTAGGTGTTGCGATGGGCGGCTTAGGAAGCGATGTCGCCATTGAAACAGCTGATGTTATTATACAGACCGACCAACCGAGCAAGATTGCACGAGCGATTAAAATTGGTCGTTCAACGCGACGAATTGTCTGGCAAAATATTGGACTTGCCTTTGGTGTAAAGGTTATTGTCCTCATTCTTGGGGCAGGTGGATTAGCGACAATGTGGGAAGCGGTTTTTGCTGATGTAGGTGTTGCTTTCCTTGCTATTCTCAATGCGGTACGATTGCAGAAAATGAAGTGGAACTAAAAGAACTTAATACGAATTTGAAATCAGAATAATAATAGAAAAATGAAGGTTATAATTAAAACTATTGTCCTGCTGTTAGTTGCGGGAAGTATTCAGAGCTGCTCACTTTTAGGTGCGGCAGGAATTACCAGTCAAGGGCAACCAACAAAGAAAGTTGAAGGCAAATTAGTCTCTACAACCACAAACTCTTCAGTAAATGTTGATCATACGATTTGGGATAATTTGTTGAGAAAGTACGTTAACAAGGAAGGCCTTGTAGATTACGAAGGTTTCAAGAAAGATTTTAAGACTTTAGAAGATTACCTGAAAATTCTTTCCACACAAGATCCAAACGACGATTGGTCTGTACCAGAATTGCTCGCCTACTATATCAACTCTTATAATGCTTACACTGTAAAGCTCATTGTAGAAAATTATCCAGTAAAAAGCATCAAGGATATTGATGGGCCGTGGACAAAACCTTATGTACCGATTGACGGTCGGGAAATAACCCTGGCGACTATTGAGAACGGTGTGTTACGTAAAATGAACGAGCCTCGCATCCATTTTGCCATTGCCTGCGCATCTATGTCGTGTCCCCCATTATTAAACGAGGCTTACACAGCAGGTAAGATAAATGAACAATTAGACCGTGTCACAAAAGATTTCATTAATAATGAAAAATTTAATGAAATTTCAGCAACTAATCCAAAGGTGTCAATGATATTCAAATGGTATGAAAAAGACTATACCGTTAATGGTAAAAAAGATGTCATTGGTTTTATCAATAAATATGCAGACACAAAAATTAATGCCAATGCCAAGCTGGAATATAAGAATTATGACTGGGACCTAAACGACCAGAAATAATTTCTCTTAAACCGGCAGGTTTTGAAAACTTGGTAGGGTTTTTAAATTGTATAAACATTCTGGCTAACTGAACAGAAGACACCTATAAATGCAACAATATAAAAAGCTGTTTTGCAGATTTAGGCCTTGTTTTATTGGCCATATTCAATGTGATTCGGTTGCAGAAAATAAATGGAAAATAATCAAAAGTAATGTATCAAAAAAGTAATTTTAAAAGAAACAAAAAAAAGCGAAAAACATCGAATACCAATATCACAAAAAAGGATAAGTTGATAGGGATTCTTGCAATAACCCTCGTAGTAATAGCTGCATTTCTATTGTACTATTTCGTTTTTAAAGGGAACATTCATAAGCACTGATTCTTAAACCTTGTTGATTATCGACAAAACAAACTAAATTTTTAAGCCCCAAAATTGCCGTGATTTATAATGTGGGTTTTATTTTATTAACAATTAAACCCATATTAAATTTGGAAAATCAAATAATCAAAATAATAGACGATTACAAAAATGAGATAATAGACATAGAGGAATCCGACTTAAAAGATTTTAATGTTATTGAAAGAGGAATAACAGTCTCAAGAAGATATTTGCAAAAACTACGCTTGTACATTAGAGAGAATGATTTTATAGATGAGGATGATGAAATAAAATTTTTCAAAAAACACAAACCTTATGTTTACAGTAGGTTAAAATTCTATGCAAAATTGTATAATTTTTTGATTAACAGACCTGCGGGAACTATCCAAACACAACAAATATTTATTGACGAAGAAATTCAGAAACTTCAAGATAGTATCCGACGAAATATTGACTTTGTTAAATATTACAGAGAAGAATCGACTGTTTTAGATGAATTTTACTTTCTAAGAGGGAAAGACAAAATCAGTTTGGTCTCAAACACCTCTCATTTTTACACGGATGCTGAATTTTCCACAAGCCACAATAATGCGATTGCTAAAATTATGGCATATGATCTATTAATAAATCATTACGTTCAGGAATTAAGCTATTTGAGGGACCTATCTTACGGTATTCAAAGTAAGTTAAATACTCTTGCCAACGGTGAGCGCCTTGGCTGGACCGCTTCAAAAACAGACCTTATCGAATTGATTTATGCCTTGCAGGCATCTGGAGCAATAAAAAGTGGTACAGCAGGAATTAAAGAAATGGCTTCTGCCTGTGAGGACATTTTTGAGCTTAAGCTTGGTAATGTATACAGAACTTTTCTGGAAATAAGGGAACGCAAAATCGACCAAACAAAATTTATTGATAGACTTAAATCAACACTTTTAAGGCGAATGGAAGAAACGGACGGTTAACATTCTGAATTTAAACAGTGTTAAAATTTTTCCCAAGTTGGGTGGAACTTGGGAAAAAATAAAATTAATTTTAGTTATCATCATTTGGCATAGATAATTTTAAGAGCATCTTATAAATTTATTCAATTTAAACCATTGAAAATGAGCAAATAAAAACACCCTACTTGGGTGCAACTTGGGATTAAAATCCAATAAACCTACCCAAATTTGTAGAACGAAAGTCAAATCAAAGATTCACGAACTCAATTTTATTAAAATATTAAAGTTTGTGAGCTAAATCAGGTCAGGGACTATCAATTAAAAGTACAAACCCAGATAGTCCCTTTCCATTAAAACCGTTCTATTATGCCGACAAGTATTATTACCACAGACGACCTTCGGGAATTCAAAATGGAATTGCTCGATGACATTAAACAATTACTGACAAGACAAGCCAGCGGGAAACTAAAAAAATACCTCAAATCCTCTGAGGTTATGGACTTGCTTCAAGTAAGTCCGGGAACACTTCAAAATCTGCGCATCAATGGCACTCTGCCCTACACTAAAGTTGGCGGAATCATTTATTACGATGCCGAGGAAATCCAAAATGTTATGAACGCAAATCGCGTTCAACACGGTCTAAATTCTTAAGCGATGAACTATATAAAGCTACTTAATGCGGCTTTTGAGAAGTTCTATTTTGATAACCGCCTTAATCCATCGCATATCAGCCTGTATATGGCGCTGTTCCAAGAATGGAACAGTTGCCGATTTATGGATGAGTTTTACGTGAACCGCAGGGATTTAATGCGATGTGCCAAAATAGGTTCAAAATCCACATACCATAGATGTATTGTGGAACTGGATTCTTGGCAATACCTTTCTTATTTCCCTTCCAACAATCCATACAAAGGCAGCAAAATAAAGATGTCCATTATCGGGACAAGTGATGAACCACTTGTGGGACAGTATAATCCCATATTAGAACAGCTTGCGGAACAGTACCTTCCCAGAGGTGTACCGCTTGAGGGACACCACCATCCCAAAAATGGACAGGTTGTAAACCAACACCGTCCCATAGGTGGACAAGCATTGGTATCTACTACAAACAATATCAAACAAGAAAACTATATAAAACAGCCAAAGGGCAGACAGGCCGTTATTTTATTTTTTGAAGAAAAAGGGTTTGATGCCGATGAAGCTGAAAAATTCTATGAGCACTATGCAGAACGTGAGTGGCAAACAAGCGATGGCAAACCTATTCGTGATTGGCGTTCATTAGCCACAAATTGGATGGACAGAACCGAATTATACAACAAAGAAAACGAATCAAACAAAAAACAAGCGTCCCAAATCAAGGACAACTTGCGAACCACTAAAGACAAAGACTATGGACAACCCCTCTAAAATTACTGAAGGTGGCGTAGAATATTCGTTGGGCAAGTTTGATGGAAAAAACGTCCTCTACGATTTTCCAAAAATCTTGATTTACTTGAATGCAAAGGGCAAACTGTTGTTTGGTAAAAGATTCAGGATTTACGATGAGGATAAAGATATTTTACTGAAGCTCTGTTCCTACTTCATCAAAGACAAAGACAACTGTGAGACTTACGGTATTGACATTGACAAAGGCATTTTGCTTTCTGGACCCGTTGGATGCGGAAAGACCAGTTTAATGAAATTACTGCGTCATTTGGTGCCATTGCAACGTCCTTACGAAATGATTCCTTGCCGGAACGTAACCTTCAGCTTTAATCATTTAGGTTTTAAAACAGTCGAAGAATATGGTAACACCAAATTTTACTGTTTTGATGATTTGGGTGTGGAACCCTTTGGCAGATTCTATGGAAAGGATCTGAACGTAATGGGCGAAGTGCTCTTATCCCGATACGAGCTTTACTTACAAACCAAACATAAAATAAAAACCCACGCCACCACAAACCTCAATGCCGAAGAACTGGAAGAACGTTATGGCAACCGTGTACGTAGCCGAATGCGTGAACTGTTTAATTTGATTGCTTTTGATACAAAAGCTGGGGACAAGAGGAAGTGAATTATGCAATAATAGAGCTTAAAAATTACCAAACTATTTAGAAATAATTGAAAACTATTTTTGCGAGTATTCGATTTCGCTATATTAGAAGCTTAAAATTTTTAATTTAATATGACGGATCTATTCGACCAAACTTCAAAAAAAATTGATCATCAAGAACTTTTCTTTAAACTATATCAAGCAAAAGACGAGAGTGATTTAATAAATATTATCAACACTTACCATTCAATATTTGATGACTCAAACTGGAAACCACTTGGTGGAAATTTTAGTAATTATGGTGTAGTAAAAAACCAACAGTCAAGCCCCATTGCTGCTTTAATAGAAAAAGTAACCAACGCCATAGATGCTATACTTACCAAAGAATGTATTCTTTCAGGAATTGACCCAAAATCTGATGTTGCACCAAGAACTATGGACGAGGCTATTCAAAGATTTTATCCAGAAAATAATTGGGATTTACCTTCATTTCGCAAAAAACAAGCTGAGAACATTCAAATTATTGCTGACGGAAAGGGACCACGGAACCAGCGGAACCAACATCCAACATCGGTAATTGTCTATGATAACGGTGAAGGTCAGCACCCAGAAAACTTCGAGGACACCTTCCTCTCACTACTTCGAGGTAATAAAAATGATATTCACTTCGTACAGGGTAAATATAATATGGGCGGAAGCGGTGCCATTGTATTCTGTGGAAAGAAAAGATATCAGCTCATTGCTTCAAAGCGTTACACTAATGATGGTGATTTTGGATTTACCTTGGTACGTGAGCATCCTAAAAAAGAATCTGACCAAGCAAAAGAAACCTGGTACGAATATTTACTTATTGATGGAAAAATCCCATCTTTTACAATAACGAAATTAGACCTTGGACTTAACAATCGTCAATTTGAAACTGGCACCATATTAAAACTCTATTCGTATCAATTTCCTAAAGGCTATTCTGGTTTTGCCCAAGATTTGAACCAAAGTGTCAATGAATTTTTGTTTCAACCGGCACTACCAATCTTAACGGTTGATACAGCAGAGCGTTACCCGAACAATAAAGTTCTTGACAATGACCTGTTTGGATTAAAAAGACGTTTGGCAGCTGAGGAATCCGAATATTTGGACGAAAGCTTTTCAGAGAACTTTTCAGATGATGTCTTCGGAAAGATGAAAGTGTCCTGCTACGTTTTCAAAACCAAGGTAAAGGATTACGACCTCAAGAGAACTAAAAAAGTCATACAGAACAGGTATTTTAAAAATTCAATGTCAGTTATGTTCTCACTTAATGGTCAAACCCACGGACATTATACTGCTGAGTTTATAACACGCTCATTGAAGCTCAATCTTCTTAAGAGTCACTTACTTATTCACGTGGATTGCACAGAAATGAAATATAACTTTCGCAAGGAATTATTTATGGCCTCTCGCGACAGACTAAAAGATGGTGACGAAACCCAATTTCTAAGAAGTTATCTGGCTAAAAAACTAAGCGCGAAAGATGGAAGGTTGGCAGAGATAGAAAAGCGTCGAAAACAAGCAGTGGATATTGACACGTCCTCAAATACGAGTGATTTACTAAAAAGCTTTACAAAGAATCTACCCCTTGATTCAGAATTGGCAAAATTGCTAAACCAAACGTTTAAGCTCGACATTAAAAAGGATAAAAAAACTGAAGGACAAAAGAAACGTACTTCTACTGTAAAAGAACCCACACCTTTTGAACCTAAAAGGTTTCCATCATTTTTTCAAATTGATGCTAATAATAACAATGAAAAAGAAGCTGCAGCAATACCACTCAACGGTGAAAAGTCCATTCGCTTTTCCACAGATGTAGCTAACGACTATTTTGATAGAATTGAAGAACCCGGGGATTTAAGGGTCAGTGTGCTCAATATAAAACCAAACGATTCTAATGGCGGAAATAGACCTGGTGAACCAAAAGAAATAGATGAAGTTTTTAACGTTGTAAAAAGTAGCCCCAATAAAGGAAAAATAAGAATCTCTCTTAATCCCAAAGATGAATTAAACGTTGGCGATAGCGTTCAAATAAAAGCAAGTCTATCATCACCTAATGGTGACATAGAGGAATTGTTTTGGGTTAAAATTGCCGACAATAATAAACCAAAAGACGAAGCACCTAAAAAGGAAAGTGATAATGATTTATTGGGATTACCAAAGTTGGTTTTTATGTACAAGAACGTAGATGTAAATTCTGATACAGACGTTACTTGGGCAGCTGTTGAAGAAGCCACAAGCCTTGATGTAGATTATTCAACGGTTATGATTCCGGATGCTGAAGGGGACTTACTTAATCGCATTTTCATCAATATGGACAGTACTGTATTGAAAAACTTCAAGTCGAAAGAAAGGAATATCAACCACGAGCAATTAGAACTTGCTAACCGAAAATATTACACCTCAGTATATTTTCACACCTTATTTCTTTACACTATAAGCAAAAATAGAGGTTATGAAATCAGGCAAAAAGTAGAAGGTAAAGATGATTTAGAACACGTTGATTTGGGCCAATACCTTAAGGATTTGTTTGACCATTACTACTCAACCTTTATTTTAAATTTTGGCGGGATGGAAGCAATGATGCAAGGAATTGGCGATTAAAATTTAACATTTTTCTGCCCAATTTCTGTAGCGTAAAAATAAAGTCACTATTACCCGTCGCAATAGTTGTTAATGGTTTAAATAATCCTATTTTTGTAAGGACAATTTTTGTCTCTAAAATAAAATTCAACAACGATGGAAACATTGGGTGAATATCTCAGAACACTGAGGGAATTGAAGAATCTACCTATAAGAAAAGTTGCGGCTGCGGTAGATATAGACCAATCCACACTTGGTAAATACGAGAGAAATGAAAGGCTTCCCAAAAGAGGACTACTTTCAAACTTTGCTTCATTTTATGATGTTTCATTATCTGAATTGGAAAAAAGATATTTAACCGATAAGGTGGTGTTTTCCCTTTTAGAAGAAGAAAATCCAGAGAGTATCTTGGTTGAATGTAAAGACAAATTGAAGTATTTAAAGAATAAAAACGGTGAATCGAAAATAAATGAATAAACTAACATTCACAGGACACGAAACATTTCACTGTCGCCATTTTTGGTTGAAGAAGGGCTACGACTATCTTTCTACGGGTCAGTCTTTCAAAAATCCTGATGCCGTAACTGCTTTAGGTGTTGGTAAAAATATGGTAATGTCCATTAATTTTTGGCTGAAGGCTTTCGGTATAAAAACTCAAGAAGGTCAAACAACGGGTTTTGCCAATAAAATTTTTGATAGCAATACGGGATATGACCCACTTTTAGAGTATGAAGGCACCTTATGGTTATTGCATTATAAGCTGTTAGACACCAATTTAGCGTCTATTTTCTCTTTAGTTTTTAAAGAATTCAGAAAAAGCAGGGTTAATTCACAATTTACCACTCAACAACTACTTAGATATTTACTTAGGGCAGCCAGTAACCGTCAAACGTCGATTGCTGAAAACTCTTTGAAGAATGACATCAAAGTATTTATAAAGACCTATTATTTAGCCGATAAGAATATAAAGGATATGGAAGATGATTTATCATCCATCTTCATTGACCTTAATTTAATCACTAAAGTCACCGATAATGAGGAAGGTTCCGTATTTCAATTAAAAGTGAGTGAAAGACCTGAGATAGCTAAAGAAATATTTTACTTCTTAATCTTAGATAAATTCCCAAAACTTAACTCTATAAGCTTTGATGAAATACATAACAAAATAGGTGATGTATTCGCCTGTTCTTCTGAAGGCACGGAACTCAAGATACAGGAAATATCAGAAGCCTTTAAGGACGTTGTTTATAAGAAGGATGCAGGAAGAAAAGAATTACAAATCAAAAATATCCCTAATAAGTGGGATATATTAGAGCAATATTACGATGCATAAATTTACAACATCCACAAACATTGAACGTGATGTCGTAAATGATATCAATTACGTTGTTACACCCAACGCAAAAAATGTTTTCGAAAGAATAGTGACTGGGTTTCAGCAAGGACATCACTCATTTAATATTATTGGTTCTTATGGTACAGGAAAGTCCAGCTTCCTTTGGGCTTTAGAAAAAAACCTCAAAGACAAAAAGCCCTACTTTGCTAATCTTAATGGGCAATTCAAAGGATTTGAAAAGTTTTCATTTTTAAAAATTATTGGGGAAGCTTCGCCTTTAACAGAAGTATTAAAAAAATCTTTTAAGCTTAAGGAAAACACATCCAACTCGGATCTAATCGACACAATAAGTAAAAGAGCCGCATCGCTTAGAAAAAAAGATGAAATATTAGTTGTACTGATTGATGAGTTCGGTAAATTTCTTGAATATGCAGCCAAACACAATCCCGATAGCGAATTGTACTTTATACAACAGTTAGCTGAGTTGGCAAATGATTCCAATAGAAATATTATTTTAATTACAACGCTTCATCAAAACTTCGGTTCCTATGCCAATGATTTATCTCAAAACCAAAAGAACGAATGGGATAAGGTAAAAGGAAGACTAATTGATATCTCGTTTGATGAACCTATTGAACAGTTACTTTATTTGGCATCAGCCAGAATAGAAGACCTTGAAATTGAAAGACCAAAAGACATTGGGTTTGAGGATTTGTTCAATAAAATAAACGAGAGCAAGCTCGTAAGTAATTCAGAAACGTTGAATTACGATTTAGCCAATAAGCTTTATCCATTCGATATTTTATCTGCAAATATCTTAGCTCAGACTTTGCAAAAGTATGGCCAAAACGAAAGGTCTCTATTCTCTTTCTTGGCAAACAGTCAGGTTTTCTTTGATAAAATAGACAAAGACAGCCACACCTTTTTTAATGTAGCCGATGTGTTTGATTATCTAACGCTTCATTTAACAAGCGAATTAGAAGACCGATATTCAAACCCTCATAAGCCTCAATGGAACACAATTGTTAAGGCATTGGATAAAGCTGAAGCTATTAATGATTTTGGATACGAGAACTTGGCAAAAATCATAAAAACCATAGGTCTGGTAAATTTATTCGCAAAGTCTTTTGGTAAGCTCGATAAAAATTTCTTAGAATATTATGGAAAATATGCTTTGAATATTCCTGATTCTGAGAAATACATTGAGAAGCTAATCAGCCAAAAAATAATAAAGTTCTATAATTATCGTAATAAGTTTTTCTTCATTGACGGTACCGATGTGGATATAGAGCAGGAATTGATAGATGCTAATTCCCATATCGATACAGCTATCAATATTGCCACAAAAACCAAACATTACTTTAAAGAAAAATATCACTTTGCAAAGGAAGCCTATTTTGAAATAGGCACACCGAGATTTTTTAAAGTAAACATATCCGACCATATTGAAAACATTAAACCAGAAGGGGAAATTGACGGTTATGTACATATCATCCTTAGCAGAGATGTGAACCTTAAAAGCTTAAAAAATGACACCGTCAACAAACTGGCACAACTATACGTAGTCCTCAAAAAATTTGAGTTTATAAAGTCCTGTATTTATGAGATTGAAAAGATGGATTTTGTATTGCAAAAATACTCAGAAGACAACGTGGTCAAGAAAATACTAACAGAAGAGAAGGCTTACGAAGTACAAAAATTACAAAAACTTTTAGAGCACGGCATTTATGAAAAATCTAATGCAGACTGGTTCTACAACGGTAAAAAACTTAAGATTGACTCAAAAGTATCCTTAAACAGAAATCTCTCTCAAATAGCAAAAAAAGAGTATTCCTCGACACCTCGATATTTGAATGAAATGGTCAACAAGGAATATTTAAGCACCCCTGTTTTAACTGCAAGGAAAAATTTATTGAAAGATTTGCTTGAGCATAGTGAAGTGGAAAATTTAAACTATGATGACCGCAAGTTTCCACCACAAAAGTCTATTTATTTAGGGCTTTTAAAAGAGACTGGTATTCACAGAGCTCAAAACAACACGTATATCCTAACCGATCCTACAGATGCTACATTTAGACCACTTTGGGAACATTGTGAAAATTTCTTAGAGGATTCAAAACATATTAAGAAAAACTTGTCTGAACTATACGAATCACTATCTAAAGCGCCATTTAAGCTTAAAAAAGGGCTTATAGACTTTTGGATTCCAATATTTCTAATAATCAAAAATCAGGACTACGCTCTGTTTCATAAAGCTTCGGGATATGTACCTTATTTAACAAGTGAAGTTCTTGACCTTGTACACAAAAAACCTTCTGATTATGAACTGAAATCATATAAAATTGAAGGTGTCCGGCTTAACCTTTTTAATAAATACAAAGAAATTACGGGTGTTGATGCGTCAAGCAATAAACCCGAAAGTTCACTCATTTCTATTTTCAGTAGTTTCATTGCATTTTACAATGCGCTTCCTGAATACGTTAAAAAAACCAATCGGTTAAGCCCATCGGCAAAAGGTTTAAGGGACGCCATTGCTTCCGCTAAAGACCCAGAGAATGCACTATTGTCAGAAATCCCTAAAGGATTGGGCTACAAAAACATTAACCTCGAAGAAAATGATGCTCAAGTCCTAAATAATTTTATTGAGCGTTTAAACGATTCCATAAATGAAATACGAGTTGCCTACGATGGGTTGTTAAACAGATTTGAAGAGTGTATATGTGACTCTTTAAACTTGAATAGTAACAATTTCAATACTTACAAAGGCAAAATTCAAGCGCGTTATAAGTCTTTAAAACCGCATTTATTGATTCAAAAGGAAAAGGTCTTCCTTAACCGCATAATGTCTAAACTAGACGAACGTGATTCTTGGTTAAAATCCATTGCTGATGTTATACTTGGCAAATCCATCGAAAAAATGAATGATGAGGACGAAGCACTATTAATGGATAATACGAGAAAAGTATTTTCAAGCTTAGACAATCTATTAGAGCTACATTCTTTAGCAGATGATAATGTAAACAATGAAGTGGTACAGTTCCAACTCACAGATGTTTCTGGCAAAACGGTAAAGCAAAATATTGTTTTAAGCTCTTCAGACGAAAAGCACGTTTCAAAACTACAGAAAGATTTGACCAAGGTATTGTCCAAAAATGACAAATTGAGCACAGCTGCTATTATTAGATATTTAAAAAATTTGCACTATGAAAGTTAAACACGTACTTGGTATCTCAGGCGGAAAAGATAGTGCTGCCTTAGCGCTTTATCTCAAGAAGCTATATCCCAATTTAGATGTAGAGTATTATTCTTGTGACACAGGTAAAGAGTTAAAAGAAACGTATGAACTTGTGGAAGCCCTGAACAGTAAATTGGGCAAGGACATTAAAACAATTTTTGCTGTTGAACCAGAAAAAGAGACCCCTTACAAAACTACATTTGATCATTTCTTGGCCGAATATGGCGGATATCTTCCCTCATCAACTGCAAGATGGTGCACAAAAAAGCTAAAATTAGAACCCTTTGAGAAATACATAGGTGATGAGCCCACAATATCATATGTAGGGATTCGAGGGGATGAAAACAGAGAGGGTTACATATCTAAAAAAACCAACGTTCAATCTATTTTTCCGTTCAGAAAAAACATCTGGAGTGAAGATGTTATAAAAGAAGTTCTAGCCAATAAGAATATTTCAAAAGTTGCAAGACTTTACGACAGTCATAGTCCAAACCATTTAAAAGAAGATATACTCAAGAGAGTCAACCAGGCTATTTCGCCAAACTTTAGACAAGGGCAAAAATTAGAATTCCTTCTAAACAGTGATGTCAAATTATTCAATCAAGTTGTTTTTCATTATCTAAAAGAAAATACTGATTATCCCATAGCGCTTTTGGACGATTTCCCTTTAATAGAGAATGATGAAGTTTTAGTATTGGATGACATTTTCAAAATACTCGATGACAGTGGTGTTGGTATACCCGCATACTACATAAAAAAATCATACCAAGTAGAAATTGACGGTAAAATAGAAACCGGCACTTACTCACGTAGCAGGTCTGGTTGCTTTTTTTGTTTTTACCAACAGAAAATAGAATGGGTCTGGCTACTTGAAAACCACCCTGCCCTATTCGATAAAGCCAAAGAGTATGAAAAGGATGGTTACAATTGGATGGATACTGAAACATTAGAGGAACTATCCAAACCCGAACGTGTTCAAGCAATCAAGAAAGAACATTTCACGAGAATGAAAAGGCAGCTAAGTAAAAGGAACACTAACAGCTGGAAAGATGAAATTATTGAAGCAGAAGGCCTTGGTTGTGCCAGTTGCTTCATTTAAAAAATAAGTATATGAGTGATAAAATCGATTTATCCATAGATGCCGGTAGGCTTCTATTTGGACTGAGTAGAATTGGCTATACAACCTCTGCTGCCATTTGCGATATTATAGACAACTCTGTAAGGGCTAATGCAAACAACATAAACCTCTTAATCAAAAAAGAACGCGAAGACTTTTCCGATAACAAGAGGAATAATGTCAAGGAATATATTATTATAGATGATGGCGATGGTATGGATGAAGGTGCAATCGAAGAGGCATTGAAACTCGGTTCAACAGATGATCATTATGATGACAAATCGCTGTCGAAGTTTGGATTGGGCCTAAAATCAGCGTCATTCTCGCAAGGTGATGTTCTAAAGGTGATTTCTTCAGATGGTACAGGATTTAATAAGTACGAAGTCTCTCTACCAAAAGTAATGGAAGCAAAAGAATATTTTGCTGAAAAGACTGAAATTGAAGAGAATGAATCTGAACTGATTGAAACCTATCTAAAAGATGGCAAGGGTACCATCATCATTATTTCTGCCATTCGATTAAACAACCATCCAAGTGTTAGAAATACCATTAAGGAATTAAAAACCAAAGTAGGTGTCATCTATTTCTATTTCCTTTCTGAAAGCGGTGTGAATATCACCATTGGTGATAAAAAGATTGATGCCATTGACCCATTGTTTGTATCTGAAGCCAACGAGAATGGAAACTTGAACGAAAATGAATGGGATGGAACTGAAGTACGTTGGATAGAAAAACCAAAAGAGCTTACTCTTGATGATGAACTGAAAATAAATGTAACTATTGAAATTACCCAACTTCCCTATCCACCTATCTATAGAATTAAAAATATAGGCGAATCAAGAGACAAGGAAGTACGCGAAAGATATTTAATTGAGGCTGGTAATTACGGTTTTTATGTGTACAGAAATAAAAGGCTCATATCCTGGGCTTCTAACCTACAAGGCATCATCCCGTACGACCAAGATTTTTATGCTTTTAGGGGAAGGATACTGATCAATGACGAGGCGGATGATTTCTTCAATATTGATGTAAAAAAATCTTCGCTGACTCTTTCTGAAGAGGCATTTAGAAACATAAGCGATTTTACCAAAGAAGCCAAAAGCAAAAGCAAAGCAGCTTGGAAAAATGCCGGAAAGATTAGTCGTGACATTATAAATAAAGCACCTAATGAAATCGCAAATAAGCTCTTAGATGAATTCGAGCAGATAGAGATTCTGCCAGGTGATGACCTACCTGATGAGGAAATAGCCTTAGAACGATTAAAGGCGATAACCGATGATATGACCTCAAAAATCAAGTGGATAATTAAAATGATGAAAGAGGATAAGGGTGAAGAAGTGGACGATACTGTTGACGATGACTATACAGAAGACGAAAAGGAAGAGGCCATTAAAGGCGAAAAGAACGCTAACCTCACTAAAATATTCAGGGTATCTTCTGTTGAAGACAATCTGCTTTGGGAACCTTACTATGATACCGATTTAGGTAATTGTGTAAGGATTAATAAAATTCACCGGTTTGCAAGATTAATCTATGAGGATAATGCAGAGAACAGAGATTTACAGATTCTATTTGATTTAATGATGCTTCAGTTTGCCGATTCTGAACTATATGCATACAAAAATATTGGAAAATATGAGTATGACGACCTTAAAGTTATTTTGCGAGAGTCCAGAAGGATAGTATCAGAATTTCTTGCCAATATGTGTAGAAAACTAGAGAACGATTTGCCACCAAATTACAGTGACGAAAAGTATGCTTGAGACTAGTATCTTCGGTGCATTCAACGGTGCCGACCAAGCCTATATCTATATTTGGCTTTCCAAAAAACATAAAATCGTTTATGTAGGGATGACTAATAGCTATACGGGCACAATAGGCAGAGCTGGTGCCCATTTTAACAGAAAGGGAACCTTACGAAAACGATTTGTTGAAACACGAGGGTATGAGGTCAATGATGTTGATGACATCCTTCTCTTATCATTTCCTTTACCAAAAACAAGAGAATTTACCTCAGTTGAAAAATCCTATAGAGAGGCAGTAGAATACCTTGTGCAGAAAGAACTTATATTATTGCGCGGAAAACTCAATCCTACTTTTGATGTTATTTCTTGGGTAAGATTGAGTCCAAGAACTGGAAATTCAAGAATTAAAAAGTTAGCTGCATCTATTGTAAATTCTTTTGAGGCTAACTATTCCCGTTTTTAATAGCATTGACCAAGATATCTAATTGTGACTGAGTTGAGAGACTTCCAAAGCTTATCCTGATGCTACTAGCTGCCTTGTCCTTACTCAAGTCCATACTTTTAAGAACGTGAGATTGTTCTATTAATCTAGAGTTACAGGCAGAACCCATCGACACCGAGACTGAATTTTTGTTCTTTAAGATAAATGATTCGGCGTCCTGATTTAAAAGTTGAACATTAATAATGTATGGGCTTCTATTAACTGAAATTGCATTAATTGTCCCTAATTCAGATTGATGCAATTCTTGTTGTAAATGAGTATTTAGGTTTAGAATTTTTTTATAATCTGCATCCATCTCGAACATTGCTAATTCACTTGCCTTTCCTAAACCAACAATTCCTGGGACATTTAAAGTTCCTAAATTGACCGATTCAATTAGTTGCTTAACCAATACATTCGATTTTGTTTTGGCTGTTGTTTTAACCAATAACCCACCGATACCTTTAGGCCCATAAATTTTATGGGCATTAAAGCATAATAAATCTATGTTTTCCTCTTGGAAATTCAGCGGAAGTTTTCCATAAGATTGAGTTGCATCCGTAAAAAACAGAACATTCTTCTTCTTGCAAATAGCACCAATATCATCAATATCGGCAATCACACCGGTTTCATTGTTAACGTGCATTAAGGCCACAAGTATTGTGTCTTCAACAAAACTGTGTTGCAGTAAATTTATATCTATTTTTCCGTTGTCATCTACATCAAGATAGGTTACTTGAGCACCGATTTTTTCCAAATCCTTGCACGTATCCAAAACGGCTTTGTGCTCTGCCTTTGATGTAATTATGTGGTTTCCTTTATCTAAACTGTTGTAGAAAACTTGACTTATGGCCAGCTTGATAGCTTCAGTTGAACCACTAGTAAAAAATACCTCATTTTCTTTACAGTTTACAAGTTTAGAAATTTGATTTCTTGCTTTATCAATCGCGTTAGAAGCTATTGACCCGTGTCTGTGAGTACTGCTAGATGCATTTCCATAATGATCAAGAAAGTATGGGGACATTGCCTCGTAAACTTCTTGTTTTACGGGTGTGGTTGACGCATAATCAAAATAAATTGGTTCTTTTTTCACTCTTCCCTTTTAATAAATGCAAAGTTAAAAATATAAATATCTATTTCTGATATTAGAGATCTTTTTAAATTAGTACTGGAATAATTTAATACTCTAAAATAGCATTCTACCTGTTTCTTTTCATCAAAGATTTTATAATTAATTTTATCTCTTTAAAAAACAAAACGATAGTACTTTTTAAATTTCTTAAAATTTCTGTATACATCTCTTTCATATGCCTATTTGTGTTAAAAACTTAAACAAAGTCCATACTAACATCGTTATGTTAATATCATTGGCGAGATAGTTTACTTCATCATTATTACTCAAAAATCCAAGTTCTACCAATACAGATGGAAAATGGTTTGTTGTTTCCTTTAACACCTGAAAATTGGCAAACTTCACACCTCTACTCTCAAAACCCAATTCTTTATTAAGCGCAGCTTGTACTTGAAAAGCGAACCACGTAGAATCGTCTTTATATGTGGATGATTTATCGGCTACAAAAACTTCAACACCTCTCGCATTTGGATTATCAGAATGATTGCAATGCAACGAAACAAACAAATCAGCATTCAAGGCTTTGGCCAGCTTGGTTCTGTCAGATAAAGAAATAAGCGTATCACTATACCTGGTTAAATAAATGTCGAGTGGTTTTTCCAATTTGTTATTTAACCTTGAAATGGCATTTGCAATTGACAAAACCACATCCTTTTCTTGGATGCCATTTATGCCAATTGCACCAGAATCTTTTCCGCCGTGTCCAACGTCAATTATTATTCGTTTTTGAGCAGTCGATTCTTGTCCAAAAATGAAACACATTTTCAAAAGTAAAATCACAAAACTGACGTTTTTGAGCAGATTTTTCATTTTCAATTTTCGGGTTATCAACAACTTCACTTCAAAAATCCATAGGATTTGATGCCAAATAACAGCAACGAAATTCAAACAATATCAAATAATATTTTATTCACAAATATTTGATTTTCAGTTATTTATATTCAAATATATGTAAATTTCCAATAACGAAAATGAACCAAAAATTTAAACTGTTCCGTTATGAAAAAATCACACTATTTAGCATTTATTCTTTCGCTTTTATCCACTTCGCTTTTTGCTCAAATTGGTGGTATTGAAGATTCAGTTAACGATGTAGGCGATACCATCAGAACCATTTTTCCCATTTTATTGGGTGTCATCTTCTTGGTAGGCTTCCTATTTAATGCAGGACATTTCTTTGGCGAAAATGCTGACCTTAAAAAAGGGATTACCAGAGTACTTGTATTTGTTTTAATTGCTGGCGCAGTTGTAGGCATCTTCACATACTTAATAGGAATCGTTGTTTAAGATGAAACGCTTCGAGGTCTATAAAAATATCAGGAAAAGGGCGGTCATTTTTGGATTGCCCATTTCCCTGTTTGCCTTGATGATGGTTTCTATTTTGGCTTCTTTGCTCATCATCATATTCTCATTCAGCTTTGGGATAATAATAGGTGTATTGGTGTTCAATGCTTCCCTATATGTGGCGCTGACAAGAATAGCCCACAATCCGCAGCTATTCCAAATGGCAAAGGCATTTCCGCAAATCATTAGTAACAAAAGAAACTCTGGCTTCGATTATGAACAAGATTAACCTTTCGGCATATCAACCCATCGTAGATATTCAGAACAATATCGTATTTGCCAATAATGGCAATGTTATTCTGTGCTACAGAGGAAATCTACCAGAAATCTATTCCTTATCTGAAAAGGATTTTGAGGATATACACGGTGCTTGGTTTCAGGCGTTGAAGTCATTGCCTGTTGGTACTGTGGTTCACAAGCAGGATATCTACCTCAAGAAATCATATACTTCAGAACAACTTCCGAATTCAACCTTTTTGGAAAAGGCTACCCACGAGCATTTTAAAGGTCGTGAACATATCGAACATAGCTGTTATTTGTTCTTCATCTTGACCAAAAATAAGGCTCTAAACAATCCTAAATATGTCAATCCGTTCCGAAAGGTTTCAAAGGGAATCGTACAGGAACTGGATGATAATATCAATAGCTTCGCCAACTCGGTAAGCGATTCCGTTTCTTTCATCAATAATAGCCGAAAGATGGATTTTATTTCGCTTAAAGCGGAAGAAATACAACAACTAACAAGTGCCTACTTCAATGGCTTTAATGAAGGTTATGATACTGACATTTTACTGGACAAAAAAAGCGTCAATATTGGCGAAAACCATTTTGATGCCCTGGCCATCAACAGCGAACTGTGCTTTGGCGAAAGTGTACAAAGTAGCAAAACCAATGAGAAATTCACTTCTGACGATTTTGTGTTTCATCAAGGGTTTATTGATGGCTTAGGGCTTACGCTTAATGAGAATCACATTGTCAATCAAATCCTTTATTTAGATGACAAACAAAAGTGGCGTAAACTGCTCGATAATAAGATTGAGGAACTCAACAAAAGTTCCAACTTCGGTTCGCAGAATAAAGTGGTTCTTGGCAAAATTCAGCACATCCTTGACCAAATCAATGCTGATGACAATGCCCGAATTATTCGTGGTCATCTCAATATCGTGTACTGGGCAAAAGAAGCCAAAGAGCTCGATAAAATAACTTCAAAAATAAAGACTGAATTTAAAGAACTGGATATCATACCATACTATCCGAGAGGCGAAGAACGCAAGAATTACATCCTTAATAGTTACTGCTGTTTCTCTTCCAATTTCTCAAACAATGATTTATACGTAACCGATTTAAAACACGCGCTTTGCCTGTTCATCAATAACACCAATTACAAAAGTGATAACACCGGAATTATCTTTAATGACCGCGAGCATAACATTCCTGTTCTGAAAGATGTTTGGGATGAAAAGAAGAAAAGAATTAAGGCAAGAAACTTTGCCATTTTTGCACCAACAGGCGAAGGGAAATCCTTTTTGGCAAACAACATACTGCGCCAATATTTTGAAAGTGGTGTTCGCTTGGTCATCATTGATTTGGGTGGCTCATACACCAAGTTTGCCAAACTCTATCCCGAAAAATACACGGTGCTTCGCTACGAAAGCGGAAAGAACTTAGGCATCAACCCTTTTTACATAAGTGATACAAATGACCTGACACCTGAGCGACTGGAAGACCTATCCGTTTTTTTGTTTGAGCTGTTTGCTTCAGATTTAAAAGTGACTAAAGCACAATCGGTATCGGTTAAAAAGATACTGCGCCATTACTACGAAAGCACTTCAGAAAATCACTCGTTAGACGGTTTTTACAGTTTTATAGAAAGGAATCAGAAAGACCTTCTGGACACCTTAAAAATCCATCCCGACTATTTCAATGTCACGAGCTTTTTGCACGTAATGTCCGAATATGTCGGTGATGGTCTATATAGCTTCCTTTTTGAAGTAAGCGAGGACCAAACTTATAAAATCGAGGATAAGCGATTGATTGTTTTTGAACTGGATGAAGTCAAGGACAACAAGGAAATCTTGTCCGTAATGCTCAAGCTCATCAAATCCGCTATCCAACGAACCATTTGGAAAAACAGAGCCGAAAAAGGAATCATCCTTTTCGATGAGTTTGCCAAGCAATTGAAGTTTGAAAATGTATTGGAAAGTGTAGAATTTTACTATCAAGCTATTCGTAAACAAAACGGTGCGATTGGGATTATTCTACAATCCATTAATCAATTGCCTAACAACTCAACTTCCGCAAGCATATTAGAGAACACCCAAGTCATTTATAGCTTAAACAATGAAAAAGGCTATGACGAATTGGTCAAAAGGCTCAATCTATCCAGTCACGATTTAAACCAATTAAAGTCCATCAAAAACAACCTTTCCGGACCACGGAAGTACACCGAAATGTTTATTAAAATCGGTAGGGAAAGTAACATTTTCCGTCTTGAAGTTCCGAATGAAGTTTATGCCGCTTATCTGACCGATGGAAAAGAAAACGAGGAAATAATGAAGCTCTACAGCGAGCATCACGATATGCAAAAAGCAATAATTCAATTCACATCTAAAACATAATATTATGAAGACAAAAATCAAAATTTTAGTAGCAACGGTAGTATTGACCTTATTTATGTCAGGCAAAGCAACCGCCCAAGGAATGCCTACTTACGATAATACAAATTTTATCAGTTTGGTAAAACAACTTATAGAATCAGGTAAACAGACAGCTCAGATGATTAAGTCTGTAAAATTCTTGAAAGATGCAAAAGAGGCAATAGAGAAAGTATCAAGCGTTGTTGAGCAACTGAGAGCAGTTGAGGAAATTGGACAGAATAATCAGCGTCTTATCAACGTAATGCAAAATGATTTGCAGGATATTTTGAATTCGCCCTACATCAAACCCGATGAAGTTTCAAGGGTTGTGGAATCGTTTGACGCCATAGTACAAAACTCGTTAGACACAGTAGATTTTATAGACGAAGTCCTATCCAGCGATTACCTAAAAATGAGCGATGCCGAACGTGCTGAAATTCTTAAAGCAAAAGAACTGGAATCAAAAGAAATGGTTGTCAACATCACCACAAAGACAAGAAGATATAAGGATATCATTTCCTTTAGAAAAATGCAGGATAAAATTAATAATCGAGAAACCGAATATTAAAATGACGGCGACCATTCTCTTAGGAATCGGACTGGAATATATCGATACCGTTTTCCAGACCATACAGGCCAGCGACTTTTCGCAATACACCATTGCCGGGATGAAAACGCTCGCTGTCCTGTTCTTTTTGGTCAACATTCTTAAAAAGTACAATGAAGGCATTGCAGATAAGGACGGTTACACTTGGGGATTAAGTCCTGGTGAATTGGTCAAGAATTTTGCCATCGTTATTTTGGTCATATTCTCAACGCAGGTATTGGGTTTTTTCGATGGTATTTTAGTCGCTATTGAAGGGCAATATAGAGGCACAGCACCAGCATTGTTGCCCTTACAGATGCAAGACATTCCCATAGAAGAGGACGTGAACCTAATAGATGCTGCTAAAAATGCAATGACATTGCTTTATGAAGCTTTGGTGACACCACTATATGGATTCAAAATACTTGCTTTTATCATTGGTATTATACTGTGGATTTTAGATTTATTTATTTATCCGCTATTCTTGGCTGAACGATTCTTCCTCTTGGGAATAATGCAAGCTTTTTTTCCATTGGTCATTAGCCTTGCAGTCTTTGAAAAGTTCCGCTCATTGGCCTATACGTTTTTCAAATTGTATGCTGCGGTATATATGCTCGTACCAGCGTTCTTCCTGGTCAATGTTTTTGTAAACGCGCTATATACCGAAATTAACACCAATTTCTGGGTCAACTTGTTTGGAACGGATGTAGGTAGCGGTTTTTTTGCACCTGTGGTCCAATTAGGGTCGGTAGGGTTCATTGTGTTCCTGAAATTCAAATTGTACAAACGTGCCACATCCTTTACCCTCAGATTATTTACGGCCTAAGATAGATTAAAATAAAAATATGAAAACACCATATAAGAATATTTACAATGTCCTAAAGCTAAATCGGTTTATCGTTTTGGCAGTTGTTGTCTGTGCGTTGCTGTCCAGTACATTTTCAGTTTGGATGGTATTTAACACCAATCAAAAAGCGCTCAATAGTGCCTTTGCCATTAATACCGATGGTAGTATCATTCCGCTGAAGCTCGTGACCCAAAAGGAAAATTTTCGGGTTGAAGCTTTAGCACATTTGGATCTGTTCCATAACTACTTCTATAACATCGATGCGAGTAATTATGAACGCAATTTGGAAAAGGCATTATGGTTAGGTAATAGTTCTGTGGATAATATCTACCGCCAGAAAAAAGCCGATGGCGTGTATAACAGATTGCTTCAGTATTCCTTGGTTCAAAAAGTACTGAGTATCGATTCAAGAATATCTGAAAATAATGGTTCGTATGGTTTTACGACGACCACCATTTTTGAAATCAATAGAGGTTCAATCATCGATACTTACGAGTTGGTTTCCACCGGAAACCTGATTATGGTTGACCGAAACTTCCCGAACAACCCACACGGATTATTGATTACCAACTATTTCGAGAACACTCTAAAAAAACTAAACGATGAAAATTGAAAGCCGACCCGCCTGACTTCGGGCAGGTAATCGGCATTTAAAAAAACACGATTATGAAAGTAGAAAAGAATAAAATAGTATTTGCAGCGGTATTGGCCGTGATTTTCATATTCCTGATTTCCTATTCTGTAATTGTAATGGGCGATGATGAAAGTGAAACTGAAAACCTTAAGCAGACTTTAGTGCCAGATTTAGAAGAGGATCAAAAAGAGTATGATTCGAAACTTGATGCGATTAACGACTTGAAAAAAGTTCGGGAAAATAACGCACCAAGCATCTACGATGAGAAACTGATTGATTCCTTGGGATTTTACGACCCAGATCTTCCGGAACGCGAAAAAGAGCGTATCGTAGATAGCATCTATGAAGCAGGCAAGATTCAATATTCAGAAAAGCGATACCAAAATTTGGGACAGAAAAAAACTGTTCGCAAAGTGGTATTAACTGTCGATTCTGTTGAAGTAAAAAGAGAACAAAAAATCCAAGCAAAAGAATTGGGATTGGAACATCAATTGTTCTTTGCTGCTTCGCCTAAACCCAATGAAGTTTCAATCATCGGCAATACAGATGAAACTATTTACGTGGTGGTGGATGGCGACCAAGTTGTAAAAGCGAATACCAGATTGCGAATGCGCCTTACTAAAACTGCTACGATTAATGGCAAAAAAATGCCTAAGAATACACCTATTTTCGGTTTCATCAGCTTTCAGCCCAATCGTGCGCTCATTGAAATTGAAAATATTAAGCATCATCCCACTAAGCTCAAAGCCTTCGATTTGTCAGATGGTAGCGAAGGTATCTATGTACAGAACAATTTTAGAGCAGAAGCCACCACCGAAGTTCTCGACGATATTATTGGCGACATTAACATCCCTACCGTTCCACAGGTGGGTGGTGTTACAAAAGTACTAAGACGAAGTAACCGCAACGTAAAGGTTACTGTCCTGAACAATTACAGATTAATCTTAAAACCTAAATTATGAGAACATTTATTCTAATATTGATGGTGTTAATTTCCGCTTTCACAAAAGCACAACAGCAACCAATACCACTCGACACCATTTATGCTAACGACACCAAAAATGTTGCGTTATTCTTTCCAGAACCCATACGGCAAGGCATAACCGGTTCAGATAATTTTGTATTTACCTACAACCGTGAAAAAGAACAGTATTTCGGACTTCTTCAAGCAACCCCTGGAAAGGAAAGTAATTTGCTGGTAGTCAATAGAAATGGTTCGATTTTTTCGTATATTGTAAGGTATAAAAAACAGCTTTCTAAGCTCAATTATTTCATTCCGCTATCAAATAGTATCGGTAATGAAAAACCGATTGTAAAGGATTCGGTTCTTGTTGAATCTTCTGAAGAACTTGTAGATAACAGCAACTATTATTACCAGAAATTCTGCTCATATCTTCTCAATAGAAAACAGCGCATAGGGCGCATCAAGAAACGAAACGAAGGTATTATCTTGACCGTAGAGAACATTGTTTTTGATAAGGATGAACTCTATTTCGTTATCGAGATTGAAAATAATTCTTCGTTGGATTACGATTTGAATTTCTTGAACCTATCTATTGAAACGAGACAAAAAGGGAAAAGAAAATCATTGCAACGACTGTATCAAGAACCGATATATAAACATAATCTGCCGTCCAAGATTAAGGAAAATGAAAGGGCTCGATTCGTTTATGTATTGCCCAAATTTTCATTATCCGATGACCGTAGGGCAATTTTGGAATTGAACGAAAAGGATGGTGAACGAAATATAGAAATGAAACTATCGCATAGATATATTAATAACCCAAATTAATACTGTTATGAAAAAATTTGTTGTTTTCTCGCTACTACTGTTATTTATTTCCTGTACAGGGAATAAGAATATGTCCCCATCCGAAACCGCCAAGGTTGTCGCTGAAAGTTTTTATCACAGTGATAAGGCAACACTAAAAAATTACACTACTGCAGAAGGCTATGCCAATCTTTCCAGTATTCAGGAAATGTTTGTCGAGGATAAGAACTCAGAATCCGATTTCAAGGTTGTCGATGAAGCTACGGAAGGTGATGTGGCTTGGATAAAGTATTCCACAGCTTACGACCCTAAACCTGGTGTATTTAAATTAGTTCAAAAAGATGGCCAATGGAAGGTAACCCATAATGGACCGAGGGACAAGGGGCCTTTTTAAACAGTTTAATTTCTCTGTATTTATTGAATTGATTTCAGCCTTTAAATAGAGCTGAATAGCCATAATTATGCTCTAATTGTAACGAAACTAATCTGTATAACAGATGCAAAAAATACTAAATATAGACTGGAATATCGGTATTAAGTCCGTCGTTAATGGTAGCGTGGACTTAGTATTGACGGATCCACCTTATGGCATCAACTACAGAAGTAATAAGCGAGGCAAAAGACATAAAAAAATACCAAACGACAACAACTTAGATTGGTTAGATAATTGGGTAAAGGAATTGAAGCGTGTTTGCAAAGTTGAGGCGCATCTTTATGTATTCTGCTCTTGGCATAATGTGGAAGTGTTCAAGTTTTTCCTTGAGAAAGAATTTAGAATAAAAAACATCTTAATATGGGAAAAAGAGAACCACGGTTGTGGTGATCTGAAAGGCGACTATGCGCCAAAATACGAGATGATTATATTTTGCAGTAACGGAAGTAAAAAATTGAATGGCAAACGCGATTGTAATATTTTAAAATCTTCAAAGACCAAAAATAACAACCATCCTACTGAAAAGCCAGTTAACCTTATAAGTTACTTAATCGAAAAAAGCACAACACCTGGTGATTTAGTCTTAGACACCTTTGGCGGAAGTTGCGCAACAGCCATTGCCAGTAAACAGACCAATAGGAATTGTATTGTCTTTGAGATTGAAGCTGACTATTGTAACAACGGCCGAAAAAACTTAGCAAGTGCTTCACCAAGATTATTTGGGATGGATAATTACTTATAATAGCGCGTTTTAGTTTGAAATTTTATTTAATCGAATCAATTAAATCACTTTTTTCACCACCTATTACACCACCTATTTGACCACCTATTTGACCACCTATTAGATCACCTATTAGATTATAAATTCTAAACAAAGGTTGTCCTTAAGATTGTGAGGACAGTTATGTTATAAAACTAATCTTCTTTGTCTACAAATTTTATTTTGTTCCTGGATGTTATAACTTTTGGAAAATTGGGAATTAAATCTTGGTTTTTAGAAAGGCGCATCTCAATATCATCCCTATTCCACCAAGAGACCCATAAGCCTTTGGACTTGAGTGATTCAAGTTTTTCGGTTAATGGTGCAGAAATTTGGGTATTTACGGCTAAAAAATATCCTTGCGAATTGTGAGTTTCAATAGTATCTCTGATATCTAAAACCTTACCTTTTCCAATTGTGGATGTTCCAGATTTGCATTGCCCTACAACTTTAATCAATATTCTTGGCGGTGCGGTATCGGACATATATTCATTTATTACATTCCATTCAATAATTAAATCCCTACCCTTATCACCTTGATTTATGGGTGCCGGCCTTCTTACACTTTTTACATTTGGTTCACGTTCCAATAGGGCTTTAACTAATAATTCAAATTGATCCGGACAGACCTTTTCTTTCCATTTGAACTGGGGAATCGGAAACAGAAGTTCTGACTCTCTATTGTGGCGCTGTCTAATGAGTTCTCTCTCTTTTTTATATTCTTCAAATCCACATATTCTGCCTAAGGCAATGATGTAATCATCCATAACGGTTACAATCATATTTTCCATTGGAATAACTGGATATCCTTTTAATTTACCGTTCGTATTTACTCTTTCAAAGTACTCATCCATTTCAGATTTGGTATCATCGTGAACAAAGTTTTTTATATTGTCGCTCAGAACGAATGTCCCATTCTGTCCTTTCAAATATTCTATTTTATCTGTACGCAACTGCAATGTTGCGTTGAGAAATTTTGCGAGGCTACTTGATTTTATCATTGTAACTTCCTCTTCTATATCATAGAAATACACCCATTCAGGTCGTTCACGGTCCCCATAATTATTACGACTGGATATGCTATGCAGATCTGAGAACAAGTCTTCGATATCCTCAAGTGAATACTTGTAATTTGAATTATTAAGGTTTTCAGCTTTCATACATTTATCACAAGGGCAGCCTGTAAAATACCATAAGCTTTCTCGCCAAAATGCAACCATTTCTATAATTTCCGTGACAACTTCAATAAGTTGTTTAGCAGTTGAAATTCCGTGTAAAATTGGGACTTGAATAGGCACCAAATACCTTCCCCATATTTCATCTTGAACTGCAGGATGGGCAATATCAAATTGCTCACAAGAAATTCCCGACTTGTAGAACCTCAAGAAAGCCGTAAACATCAAACTTAGAATAACGTGTGCATCAGACCTATCGCCAGTATAAAACACATCGTACGTTCTCTGAAGAAAATAAAATGATAAATTCTGGTTCTCATCTAACTGAAGAAAAAGTGTAATACCAGAGGATTGATCCGTAAATATCTTAAAATAATTATCCTCGGCGATTTGTATGATTAAATGATGTTTTCCACATAATTTTTCAACAATTGCTTTTAGTTCTTGTATTTCTTCAGCGTTTTTCAAATTTCAATTAAAGCATTGATGTGTAGTATTGTTTAAAACTCATTTACCAATTATAAATATAACATTATCCTATCAAGATAGTGAAATCATAATATTTATTAATGAAACCAGAATTGGTTAACTAAATATAGTTTTTACATCTCTATATATCTTCGTAAAATTAGTTGCTAAATCTACCTGAGAAAATTGCTTGAATTCTTCAGGAAGCTGCCTTTGTATTCTTGACAATTTAAATTGCACTTTCTTATCCTTACCATCAGCGTAGGTAATAAACTCGCCCTGTTTTAATCTAAAAAACACATCAGCTCTAATTTTCGGAATTTCCTTTTCGCCAGTAGTAATCCGCGTATCAAAATCGAGATTATGACCACGACTGATGCTTTTCGTAGGGTCTTTGATAATTTCAAAAAAGCGTTCGTAATATTTAGCCGTGTCTGGGTCGTTAACTTTGCCGAAAAACTGATAGGATAGATTGCTTAATATCGCCTTGCTTGCCTTATCGCCGTACATCATATCATTCTGGATTTTATCCTGCATCACATAAATAGTAGCGATGTCATAACTTCTAAGCGTTGCCGGAATTCGGTGCATATTCAACAGACGAATCGTAGGTGCTTCTTCCATCAGCAAGAACGACGGTCTTTGACCGCGCACGCTCATTTGCTTGGTAATCGTATGTATTATGGTTGCAATAACGGGCGAATAGGATGTCTCATATTTTGGATTGTTCACTACCGAAATGATTGCAGGATTTTCTTCGCTATTAATGTTTAATGGCACTTCGTCTGCGGACAAAGCCATAAAAATGCGCTGTGTACTAATTCGTTTCAGAGCATTTGCCAATGTACTTTTTACACCAGCGGTCTGTCTATCAGAATCCTTACCACTAATAAATGCATCTGCCATCGCTCTCGATGTGGTGTTGGTTTCTAAAAACTGGATTAGGCTATCGGTATCGAGCATTTGATAAATTGCTATCAAATGTGGAAGCGTACAGTAGTTGGGATAGTCGGTTTTCAGTTTCCAAATCAATCCACCAATCAAACCTTCCGCCGCGTCGTTAAAGAATTTTGTAGTTCCAGTAGTTCCGCTTTCTCTTTGTTCCAAAAGGTTTTCGATTAATACCCGTGACACTTCGTTTACGCTTTCCTCGTTCTCTAAATAGCGTGGTGCAATAGGATTTACCCTATGGATTATTTTATCGAAGGAAATGACCTTAAACGGAATATCGCTATCCTTGAAAAGCGGATACGCCATTTCGGTCAGTTCAAAATCCTTGTAGTCGTGAATGATTCCACAGAAGTGCTTTTTCCGGAAATGTTTTAAAAAGCCATAGACCACACTTTCAGTCTTTCCACTTCCGGCAGAACCGATGATAGATGCGCCACGTTTAATATTATCTAACTTGAAATTTCCTTTAGTCGTAGCAAAATTGACTTGATACTTTCTATCGCTATTTTGTGCATTTTCAGTTTTATGCAGAAAAACATACAATCCTATATTAATTAGCATTAGAGGGCATACCAGATATAGCAATATCGATACTAATTCGTTCACTTCAGTTAAATAGAAAACCAAGCACGAAAGCATTATAAAATTCAAGAAAAGCGCATACTTGCTCACTCGAAACATCGCATAAAAAACCATACTGGCCACAGCAATAATTGAAAGTATAGTTATGAGGTTGTCCATTTCCATATCAATTAGATTCCGATGGAACTTGATTTGATGGCCACTTCTGCGCCACGTCTTAACCGTTTGAAAATCCGAAGTGCGATTTGTGTTTGACTGACTGGAATACTTGGCACTATCGGTAATCCTGTTTTGGTTATCATTTTAAACGCCAATGCCTTTTCGTTTGCTGGCAAATTCATCAAGGCAGCGAAATATAGATTGGGATTTTTTACAAAATCCTTTCGTGCTTTGTAGGTCTCGGCAAAGTTACGTTTGTAGCCAAAAGTCTTGTCAAACGTCTTTTCAGCTTTCTCAAAAAACTTATCACGGTCAAAACCACGTTTTACGGTTTCCCCATTCAACTTCACATCGGATGCCTTGTATTTACTTCCTGGTGACAAACTGAATCTGTTTGATGTATCCTTTCGGCTCACAATGATATGGATATGACTTTGGTTTCCATCTTTCGCCATTCCCTGGACAATCCGTTTTCCATTTTGTTGATGTGGCGCTTGGCGTTCCAGTATAGAGATTTCCTTTTTCATTCTTTGAATGTTCCCTTCAGCTCGTCCTTCTTGAATATTTCGGATATCGGTTTTTAGCTGAAGTATTTTTGTGGCGAAAGGTTGGTTTTCCTTAATCTGAACATCTGTTCCCTTGAACATTCTTTTATGTTCAATTTTGGCATAGTATTTTATGTCGTCTATGGTTATGGGTCTTCCGTGAATTTCCCGATTGAAGCTGGTAACATAATCCTTCATCAGTTCACGGGTGTAGGTTTTTAAATCTTCGCTACTGTTCTGAAGTTTTCGCAATTCATATTTTGAAGGGCTCACGGTAATTGAATAGAATCTTGGTTCGTGTTTTTCCAATTTTGCGGTATTTCCATCTATTTCTTTGACTACTTCTTCAGCGGAAATTTCATCGCCATATTGATTGAAAAAATGTTCCATATCCTGATGTTCCAACCCTTGGTTTTCCTTCTCTAAATAGCCAACAAAATCTGCTGAACTTTTTGAAAAGTTACCGCCCATTTTTTGAGGTGTGATCGTAATGTACATAAGCTAAATTTTTAAAGTTCATTGTTGGTGTTTCGCTTTTCGCGAAAGCGTACTTCTTTCTTTTCCTCAGCATATTTTTTTTCCAAAATGAGCGGTTTCTTTTTGGGTTCGTCCATTACAAAAAGGGATTGCAACATTGCGACTGTAGGTTTGGTTTGTGTCTTTTCCACATCTCGCATTATGGCGATAACTGCATTGATTCTTTTGAGTAACTTAGCTTCCATAGTACGTCCAGTTGGTCCCAATTTTTCCTTTGGGGATATCTCATTGTAAAGGAAAAAATCAAGGATATTTTCCATCGCTTCGGTGTGCGTTTTGAAGTGCTTTTTGGAAAATTCCTGAAACCTTTTGGCAGTTTTCCGTTTGAACCTGATAGTGATGAATGAGTCCATTTCCTTTCGCTTTTTTAAAGATTTGACGTAAATCCATCCCTGTTTACTGGTGTTTCAAGACCATTTGACGCAAATCGATGGGTTTTTTATATCTACTTTATTTTTAAGTACTTAAAAATCAATAGATTAAAATGAAAATGGAATATGTAACGCGGCGCAGCCCGTTACCCTCTTGCTATTCCTTTTCGTCACGCGTAAGCGTGACAAAAATCCATACAATCCGGCTAAAGAGCCGATTGCCATTTTCAGGGAAAATGATTTTCCGATATGTTGTTTTTCGATGTGTACGGTTATCGGCGAAAGTCGAAAAGTGGATAACCCTACTTAAATTTGAATGCTGAATTTCAGCGAAATAAAGATACGTTTTTTTATTGATTATATATTAATTACATAGAAAAACACCTCTAAAATTTAGAGGTGTTTTAAAATTATCATTGGGAAATTATATGTTGAAAACGAAGTTATAAGTGTATAAATTCTTAATCATTTCTTCATCTATCAAACTATCATAATCTGCCCCAGTTTCGTCAACATATTTTTGGATGGATTCCCCATAAATATGTGTAACGTGTTCTCTCGAAACTTGTAAGAGTTCCTCTTGTTTTTCCTCGCTCAAATCTTGAAATTTAATGTAAATCATAACTTCAAAATTTAGTATTCACTTGGCAACATCAGCGTATCATTTACAAAAAATAACCGCAGTTCATCGAGTGGAAAATCGGTTGCCCTGTAACCGTGTTTTTCCAAAATATTATCGTTGCCGTCGCTGTAAATTATCTCAGCTTCATAACCAGAATAATCCTGTTTTTCTTCGGGCAATCTTTTAAAATCGATTGTGATAAATTCGCTTCGGTTCATCAGACTTTTTGCAATTACGGACGTGTCCGTAATGAGCCAAAAACATTCAGCGACTTCTGATAAATATTTCAATCCGTCCGTAAATCGGGTTCTTAATAATGGGATTTGGTAGAACATTTCTGTTCCTGTAAAATATTGCAACCGCTCTTTTATTTCGTTAACTTGTGCTTTCATTGTGCATATATTTAAATGTGTGAATAATGAAAAAGAGGGCGAAACTTTCGACAGGTGCGCCCTCTTTCTTTTTAAAGATTACTTGTCGCTCTTGCTTCCAAGTAATAGGATTTCATCGGCTACAACTTCCGTTACATAGCGTTGGTTACCATCATCGGTGGTATAGGTTCGGGTTTTTAGCTTCCCTTTAATTCCTACTTCTTTGCCTTTTTCGACAAATTTCTCAACGATTTCAGCCGTCTTGCCCCAAGCCACAACGGTATGCCAGTTGGTGTCCGTTTGCTTTTCGCCTTTACTGTCTTTGTAATACTCGTTTGTAGCGATTGAGAAGCGGGCTACTTTCTTACCGCTTTCAAGGTTCGTAACTGTTGGTTCTTGTCCAACGTTTCCAATCAATTGTACGTGATTTCTAATAGTACTCATAATAAAATATTTAAGTGATTTATATTTCCCCTATTGATTTAAAACAGATTAAATTTTAAGGGGTGTTTGTTCTTTTCTTCTGTGCATCGCACAATGGATAGAGTGGGTTTTGTCAAGACTTTTCGGGTAAAATCAGGTGTGTTTGCGACGTAGTAAATTCGCCTTTTTTCGGCGGATTTCAAGGAAGTAGAAACCTTATTTTTCACTAAAACTTGTGCAGTCTTGACAAGTTCCATAAGGGCATTAGCAATTCTTTTAAACGCAGTTGCGTTTGAGCGTACCGGCAGTTAAGCGAGATAAGTAGCTGTGTTTATTTTAGAATTGGTTATGTCGTGCCTGTTTTTCGACGACCCGAAAAACAACAAAGGCTTTATCCATTATAAACCCCTTAAAATGTGTAAGACAGCGGTTTGATTTTTAAGGATTTTCGAGTGAGGGCTCAAGAAGACCGTGCCGAAAATCCTGTCAAGAAAATCAAGCCGATGGCTTTCCGATTAGAAAAGCGGACTTGATTCACGATTTTGGCTCTGGAATGTAGTGTTCCTTCCCAGCATAGCGGGAAGGGTTAGCGGAATGGAAAGCTGAAATTGGGGATTGTGTCCAAGATATATGTAGTGAAGCTCTTTTCACGGAATGAAGTGGTTGCCTGCTTTTTCAGCAGGCGAGCGTGGAATGTAGGGCAATGTGCTGAGTGGGATTAGAAGTAATCGTTCGCGATATGTTCAGCCATCCAGTTTGAGGTACTGGACAAACCTTTATCATTATTACACCATTTCATAAATTATATCAAACAACTTCTTATCCAACAGTTCTTGTTGACTAAAGCTTTTCTCTAATGTTTCGTGTATTGTTGAATTGAATGCATTATAACCCAACCACATATTAGGCACTTCATCAAGCAGTAGAGCTTCGTAGTTCAAGACTCTGATAACTTCAAGGGATAACTTGGAAAGCTCACGATTTTCATCGCCACATTCATATCTGAACAATTTTGTTTTGTCTAAAACAGCTTTTACAAATTCCTTTGTGTCAGTAACCCTATAGTTCTTCATTTTGTGAAACTTCTCTGCAATTTTGTAGAAATTGTTGTTCATAAACTCATTTAATAAATTTTTCAGTCTTGGTATTACCATCTCGCTGTTGTTTATATTGTACTTTATTGAAAATTCGATTTGCGCTTCTGAAATGTGCAGACCATTAGAACATACTTCCCTGTAATACCCAAAGTGACCTGAAGTCATTTCACTTCCGTCATACGAATTTTTGAAGCGAAGCATAGGCAATATCAAATCATTTTCATTCTTGACTGTAAATTGATTTTTATCGATAAAAATGAATTCTGTTATGAACGACCTGTCATTTCTATTTACGGTTCGTTTGTAAAATTCAAATTGAGCTTCAACCAAGATTGCTTCAGCTTTCTTGAAGAACAATTGATTTGGAATGTGGCAGTAATCGTTAGACACAACATTCACAATTTTTCCATTTGAGATTATGGCATTTTCAAACCCTTTAAGGGATTCCATCTGGGTCAGAGATTTTAAGGATTTCATTTCTGATGGAATAAATATGTCATCCTGTTGCAAGTTTTGTAAACACATAGCTTCTAAATTTTAGGTTAAACGTTATTTAATAGCATTTTATAATGCTGCGGATATTTATCTCGGTAATAAGCTATATGGCCTTCGCCACTATCAATGCTGTAATTTTCACTACTTTTTTCATAATGCATTTCAGCTTCTTGTAGCGAAATTTTAGACTGTTCGGATACTCGTTTCATAATGGTATATTTTTATTAAACAATATTTGAGCAGTACCCAAACGGAAGTTAAAATCACAGCTCAAAAGGAAACGGAATAAATTAGGATTGGTGTAGGTGGTGGCTTTATGCCGTAGTCTTTTGATGGGTGTATTTTACGAGTTTAAATTGCTGATATATTGTATGAATATTATCAACTTTTGGCGGACTTAATTCACGATTTTGGCTCTGGAATGTAGCCCTTCGACTGCGCTCAAGACAAATGTTCCTTCGCGTTGCACTGGGAAGGTTTAGCGGAATGGAAAGCTGAAATTGGGGATTGCGTCCAAGACCTTTGTAATGAAGCTCTTTTAACAAATGAAGCGGTTGCCTGCTTTTTCAGCAGGCGAGCGTGGAATGTAGGGGAATGTGCTGAGTGGATTATTAATACTTTGGCTTCTATTTCCAATTGCATTTTGGGGCAAACAACTCTGGGTTGAAATAAATGTCACTAATTAGGTCAAGAAATTTGTTACTTTTTAAAAGCCCACCACAATGTTCAGGTTCTGTTGCAATAGTAAACCCTTTTATCCGCTCAAAAATCCAACTTATTAGCGGATGGTCTTTATCGAACATCGTTCTTATTTCTTCTTCTTGAAGATACGTGAATTCGAACGAGCCATCACTCAGGCCGTTATTTACTGAAAAGAAATCCAAGTCAATATCAAAAAATACGGACGACTCTGACGACTTCAAAAGCGCATCTTGAAGACCTTCATAAGTTTTGAATTTTTTGATGGTGTGTTTGTTGCCATAGGTGTCTATCAATTCTTCATCTTGCCAAGTATTTGGTTCCATTTCTTGCCTACAATGCACATAAATATCGCCAATCAAGTTAAGATATGCCGCACACAGAATATGCCCATCGTTATTTCCAGCTAATTTGGCCCAAGAAAACAAAGCGACTTCTGCATCGCTTGTCAAATCCAATTTATCAAGCCATTCTCTTTCTGTTTCACACGGATAGCATAAATCCTGATGCCAATCCATTGAAACCAAACAAGGTGGAATCTTAGATTTGTTGTCTTGCATCCATTTGTTCCAATAGAAAAATGCGTAACGATGTTCTTGAAAAACTGCAAGTTCAATAACTTCTGTGTCATTTACGGGATGAGATAGAATTTGTCTCAAAACGCCTGGTGGTTCTATATGATGAGGGTTTCTGAACTCAATCATTGGTTTCCTTTTTTGGCACTAACTTCTCTATATCAGACAGCTCATTTACGATGCCCTGTTCTTTTAATGAAGTTTCAATATTAATTTGAACTACATTAGCATTGGCTTTCCAAACAACTTCAGTAATAAAAGCTATAGTTAGCTGTACTTTTAAATCGGTCGCAAAATCAATGTTTGAATTTTTCCATTTTTCTCTATGTCCCGCATTGGCATCTTGTGTTAGGTCGATTAAAGAACCATAGATTTTTCTATCATCATCTAATATGCCCAATTGATGTTCTTGCTGTTCACTATCCTCAAGTTCTTTATGTTTTAGGATAGGCAAATCGGCTTTCGGCAAAACAAACAGTACATTTTTGAGTCCTGTAGATGGAACTCGGGTAATATGTTCCTCAATGTTCTGGAAATCATCGATACCATATATATTAAGATTCATTGCTACCATAATATCTCTGTCCACATCAAAACCTAATTTTTCTATCCCTTTTACCAAATCTTCTTTACGAAGAAGATACCTCTTTTTCCGTGCCGATAAAAACGCATTGGGAATATAATAATTGATGTTCTGGTAAACTATCTGCTGGGATAATATCGTGTCTGCATTTAGATGTGGAATATCTCCAGTTGTAAATGCAGATTTTTGAAATAAATTCATTGTACCGTTTACACCGAAAGATATAGTAGGCTCTCCTTCAAAATCCTTCTCTGAATTTTGAATACTATCAAACTTTTCTAATGCTCCAACAATCGCATCTTTAGATTTTTCATAGAATTCCCATTCTTTTTCGTAGTCAATATCCGCATTTAATCTTGCAGCTTCAATAGCCTCTTCAATTGATGACTCGAGAACATCAATAAATTTTGATGACTTCTTTTTTAGCTTCTTCATCTCCTTCTTTTTCATATCATATTGTATTTAAGAGATTTTCATCTTTCAACACCTTTTTTAAACAAAACCTGAAATAATTTATGGATTCTTGCCATCGTAATAGTTCTAACACTTCGGCTTGAGGTAATGTAGGTTGTCCTGTAAAATTGTCGTAGGTATTGTATTTTGGCAATGTAAACTGCCTTAGAAAAAGCAATGTCAAATACTGACAGATGTAGAATGTAACACGCCTTCTGTTTCCTAAATTATCCAATCCTGGGAAAGGGTATGATAAATCAATAGGGTAATAACCTCTCCCAAACTCGTCTTTAAAGCTACTGAACCACGTAAAAATCTCGGTCATATTATTAGGCAGCAGAACATATTTAGGTGGCTGGTGTTGTGTGTATGTAAATAATGTTTTAAGAGCTTCATAGTTTTTCTGATAAATCAATAAGCCTCCTAATGCCAAGTGAAACTCAAAAAAACGTTTTCTTTCGTTGTCTCTTTTATCTATTAATGACTGGTTATCATATTTTTTAGTCTCAAAATTGTAATCTGTGCCATAGACTCGTTGCAATCCAAAATTAAAGTATTGATGTGCCGTGCCCCAATAATTACCTACAAACTTGGGATTGTTTGATATGAGTACAACATTGCGCCAAAGTTCTTTATAGGTGTCATTTGAGATGGGTGTTTCAAAAATACCTTGTCCCATTAGCCATACGCCACTTACAACAAAATATTCGAGACTTTGTAAGTCTTCATTTCTACCTTTGGCAACTTCTCTTATAATTTCCCTAATACCATAATGAAACTCGTGATTAAACTCAACTTTAAAGTTTTCAAACCCATCAGGTTTTTCTTCCTCTCTTGGTCTAATGAAGTTAGCACGGTAATTATTGAATTCTTCCGTGTAGAAATTAACCAATGTTTCCTCTAAACCTTTATCCTGTGTCCTAATGGCAAATATTGCAAGTTCATTGATAATCTTAAAATGGTATTTATCATCTTGATCTTTTTTTAGCTTTCGGTATTCGGAAATTATATAGGTAAGCAAACGTGTGGACTTGCCATTGTACAGCGAAACCTTATCTAACCAAATAATAAAAATGACAACCAATGATACTGTTAAGAATAGTGTTAGAAGTTTTGCTGAGTTTTGCATCATCCAACTATCCTTCCAAAAAAGTGGTTCAAGGTCTAATATTAAGAATATAAACGAGCCAATTGTAAAGAACAAAACCCATTCAAATACTGTTATTCTTCTTGACCTTCCGGGAAATATCCCAAAAAGTTTTGTCTGCGGAAATTCATTTTCAAAAGCATTAGCCAGATAGTTTGATGAAAACTTGTGGCCTATATTGGATATTTTATCCACGATAATAGGATATGCTATACCCAAAATTGCGATGTCGATAGCGACACAGGTTTCTATAATATACTTTAATTCCATTCACATTAATTTACAATAGTTCTACCGCCTTGTACCAATAATAAAATATAGATTTATCGGGTTGGCGTTTTAATCTGTTCAAAAAGGCCCAATCCGGATTTTTAATAACCAATTCCTTTGTATCCTGATTCTCATAATATTCTATTTCAACATCCTCTTTTTGTAGAATAATAGCATTCAAATAAGCTACTTTGGCCGAAGCTGCCAATGCTTCTTCAATCCTAAAGTTCCCTGTCATTAAAAATGCGCTACCAAAGCTTCGTATGCCAGAGCTTAAATCTGCAAATTTCTTTTTCTTTTCAGCGGTTGGGTTACGTTCTCGTCTTGCCATAATAGCACAGGTATTTATGGAATCCCATAGCACATCCTTTTCATTGAGTTTCCTTTTACTAAAATCCTTGTCTGAACTTCGATAGGATAGTTCTGCTTTCGCGAAAGCTGAAAAACTTTTCTTTACCATTGCTACATCAGTAATATTTTCAAAAAGTTTTCCCAAGTCGAACAATTGCTTGCAGATTTCCATTGCAAATAACTGGTCGCCTTTGTAGTATGGTATGCCTATGGTATCTGGTGCAAAAGCTGTTAGCTTATCGCCACAAATAGCGTTTACCGAAGGCGTAGTAATCGTTGTAGCAGTTCCATCGATTGACAGCCAAGGTGTTTCAATGGGCGATTCTATAAGTTCTGGATAGTGCGGACTGTCAAAAAGGATATCCAATAGAATGGTTCCAGGAACGTTTGGATTATATACCGACTCGAACTCAAAGGTGTAATGTGCCTTTGGAACACCTTCCTTATAACTTCTATGCTCATTAATCACGTGCTTTTTGAAATGTGAATTGGCTACAACTGCATCCAAAATTTCTTCTAATTTATCACGCTCAACGCTCGAAATAATATCGATATCAATAGAAAATCGGTTCCCTTCTTTTAGCAAAAGCACAAGTGATGTTCCCCCTTTGAAAACAAAATCGAGTCCTGAAACTTTTAAATGTTCGAGTAATGATAGTGCGAGAACCATTTTTTCCAGAATGGTTACATCGATTCCCTTATGTTCCTTTTTTGCACGGAAGCCATTCAGCCATTCCTTTTCAAAACTTTTGTTGTTAATCATATTGAATATCTTCTAAAAAATTTGGAATGTTGTTGCTTATAAACTGCTTTATTTCCTGTTCTTTTTTGCGTCGCTTGGCATAGCTGAACAACTTTGTAAAATTGATGCTATATCTATCAATTATTTTCTCGTAGATGTTTACCATTTCAGAACCTTGGTAAAAATGTAACAGAGTTTCATCTGCAAACAGGTCCACCATAATCTTTTCAAGAGTTGCAATGGGCACTACCGCTTTTTTATTCTTTATTTTTTGTATGGGTGCCCTTGTCACCAAACGTTTAATGATAACTGGCACGTTACTTTCTGAAATATAGAATTGAATTTCCTTTTCATCTGGATTTAGGAAAAAATCCATTCTTAGATTATCATTTAGGTAGTAATAGAGTGAGTCTACAAATTCTTTTTCTACTTCGACGACAATCATTTGATTTGACGTCTGGTGCTGAGAAAACTCATTGAGCCATTGGGTTTCCCAAATGGCATATTTTATGTCTTCAAAATGCTCATTGGTTTTACGGGCTATCTTGAACACACTATCAGATAGAAGAGGTTTATATTTAGGTTTATAGGAAATAACATAAAGTCCACGACCAATGGTTTTAATTATGTCCTTTTTCTTCAGGTCATAAATTCGCCAACTAAATGTACTTTCTTTTAGATCCGGTTCGAAATCCAGATAGAAGTTATATAGCGCATCCCTATCAAAAGAACTACGGTCTTTGAAAGCTTCTATCAGTTTATTTTCAATAATCTTTGGCATAGTTAAAAATCAAAACTTTGCCAAAAATACAAAAAAGTGGCGAATATTTGAAAACAAATTATTGCCACTATATAGATTAAGTGGTAATAATTGGAAATTAAACCTATCTAAATTCAGACATACTTAGAATATGATAATAGCAAATACATATGTTGCTGTTTTGGGTTCAATATGGAAAGGAATTGCAACGATTTCAATTTTATCTCTTCAATCACAGCATTATTCTTTTCAGTCTCAAGTAATGTCCAATATTTGGATTCGTTCCAAACAAATTCTCTTGTTAGACCAGAACCGCGTTGATTTATAAACCCCCAAAACCAAAGGTCATCCCAAACTTCCATTTCTTCAGAAGAATAATTATGCAGTAGCAGTTTATTTATTTTATGGAAATTCCATTTAGTTGTTGGGTCAATACGATGGAAAATTGCTTCAATTACAGCATCAACTGGCAAGAAAAATTTCTCGTTCACGTCTATGAGTTTGGGTGCATCGTCCCATATTGAATTTTGAAATTCATACTTAACATTATGTAAGTGATAAATGGTTTTGGTAAATAAGGCAGATGTTTTGTTGCCCCACCCTTTTTGTCTCAACATACCATAGTAAAGAGATTCATAATTATAGGCACCATTTTCTTTATCTGTTAGAAAATCGATGAATGTCTTAAAACTATGAAGCTGTAATTTATTCGAATATACTTTCTGAAAAAAAGGTGCAAGTAAGTCAATTTTAGGTTGGCTTTGTGTATTCGCTACGTGATGAAGAACTGAATATAATTTATCTTCGAGTGAATCGAACGGCGCTAAAAACCGGTTATAAGAATTTGATTGAACCCATTTATTATAATATCTGTTCTCATTCAAGAAATGAAATAAAGAAGATAATTTGGAATTCATTGTTGTATTCAAAATCAATTATTTTTCAAGGGTTACCGTTCCATTAGCATTAACCCAATAATGCTGTATACCTATCTTATTGAGCTCTGGAATAATACTGGCTATTGCTTTTCTTATTTGTTTATCCTCGGGATGAGCAATGGCAATTTTTGCATTTGGAAACGCAACTTTGGTTTCTAAGCATTTAATAATTGCTTTACCTAAATGAGTTTTAATCTGTCCAGAGTTGAAATAATCTCGTCGCTTTGTTGGCGAATCCTTATGTGCTTTTGCACCTTTTACCTCAATTAATAATTTTTTGTCATTCTTAACAGCTACAATATCATATCCTCTCATTTGGCCCAAGCAATAACTCTCTATCTCATAGCCTTGTTGAACCAAATGAGGCATCAGTAATTCAATGGTTTTATTTTCCGTTAGTTTTTCCATTTAAGCTAAAATTTCATACAATATAACTGAATTAAAAAACAAATAGACTTCGTGAAAAATAAGACGGGTTTCAAGCGAACTTAATTCACGATGTTGGCACGGGAATGTAGTTTTTCACGAAATAAAGGGAATGGGCTGAGTGGTATGTGATAGTTTGATTTACTTTGTTCAACGGCCTCCATTTTGAAATGAGTAGTTGTGTAGTTTGGCATTTAACTTTACAAGTATACTATTATAAAAAGCTACTCAAATTTTCAAAAGTATGCGCGATCATCAAATAATATTTAGCCATTATTGGGTACAGTATTTTATATCATTCATTGATTTTGAGCCAGTTATTTGCTCCACCACAAAGCCAATTAGCATTAAGTTCAGGCTTTTTAACAGTTTTGCTGCGTCCGCTGAACGTCTACCTCCTTTACCACAAGCAGTAACAAATTGAAAGTTTTTATCGAGTTGCGAGATTTTTTTTCTTTTAGCTCTTGAAGTGAAATATTCAAAGCACTTGGAATATGTGCTTGTTCATATTCTTCTTTGCTTCTTACATCAATGATTTGGATTTATTTGTTGTTTTTAAAGGCTTGTTTTACTTCATCCACTTCAATACATTCTTTGATTGTTTTTATTTGTTCTGGCATCCGGAATTTGATAATGAGCGAAGAAATAATGGTCAGGCCACCTATTAAGAAAATAGCATATTCAACTCCAAATAAATCAGCAATTATACCTGATATTATTGCACCAAAGGCATATCCTAAATCTCGCCAAAGTCTGAATGAACCGATACTTTCCGCACGTTGGCTTGGGTTTGTTGCTTGGGCAATGGTTGAGAGAAAAGTAGGATAGACCAATGCCGTTCCTAAACCCAAAATTGCCGAAATGGCTGCTAAAACATAAAAATCACTACTGAATGGAATGAGCAATATTGATAATCCTTGCAGAAGCATACCCCAAAATAGCATAGCCTTTTTTGAGTAGTGGTCAGACATTTTGCCCGTAAATAGTTGTCCTATACCCCAAACAGTTGGATAAATGGCCGTAATTATTCCGATATTCTCGTTGTTATAGTTCAGAGATAATAGGATGATTGGAAGCAAGCCCCAAATCATTCCGTCATTCAGATTGTTTACAAGTCCTGCCTGTGTAACTGAACTCAAAGTCTTGTTTTTAAAAGTCGTTTCTAAAAATATATTGTCAAGCTTAGCCGTTTTGTCGGTCGAACTTTCCTTATGAACAAAAATCCTTGTGTCTTTTACCCACACGGCTGTCAAAATAAAACCAACGATTGAAATGAATATACCAAGGTAAAATGGATAGGGTGTTATACCATATTTGTTAGCAATTAGGCCTGTCAAGAAGGCAACGACACCAACTGCAAAATATCCTGCAAACTCGTTTAAACCCATTGCAAAGCCACGGTCTTTTTCGCCAACAATGTCAATTTTCATTACTACTGTACTGCTCCAAGTTAACCCTTGGCTTACGCCCAATAACACATTTGCAAAAATCACAAAACTCCAACTGGGTGCATAAATCAACATAAATGGAATAGGAATAGCGATTAACCAACCGAATAAAAGTAAGTTCTTACGACCGAATTTATTGGCAAGCCGACCTGTATAATAGTTGGCTATTGCCTTGGTAATCCCGAATGCAGTAATAAACGAGAGAATAGCTGTCTTGGAAGCAACCCCAAATTCCAACTCGGCAAATTGCGGAAAGATAGCGCGCTCCAGTCCAATCATTCCGCCCACAAAGGCATTTACGATTACCAAGAGCGCAAACTGCTTCCAATTTTCTTTCAATCCAAGTTTGACCTTTTCCATTTTTAATAAATAAAAATATATAGTGCAACAAAGTTCAATCTATTTGATTGCGTTTCCTTTAACAAATGATAAATAATTACGTCAGACTTGCTCGAATACGGCTCAACGAAACTTGTGTAATTCCCAAGTAAGATGCAATGTGTTTAAGTGGAATTTTCTGAACCCAATCAGTAAAATTCAATAATTCTATATAACGTTCAGTAGCGGTTTTCAATTGAAAGCTCTCAATTCTTCTTATAGCATTGACAAATTCATTTTCAAAAATCAATCGGAACAGACGTTCTATATTATGGTAATCATCATATAATCTGAACAAAGCATTTGCATCAATGGTGAACATAATTGTTTTTTCAATGGTCTCAATACCTTTCGTAGTAGTTTGTCCTGTAAATAAACTTTCTGCTCGAACAATAATTTCATTTTTAAATGCGAAATGCTCAGTAATGTCATTGCCTTTATTGTAATAAAATATCCTCGCCCCACCTTCTTTTACGAAATATAATGTTCGGCACGTATTTCCAATATCTTGAACAATAGCATTTTTACCATATTGCTTTTCGATTATTATATTCTTTAATTCTTGCTTAGCTTCTTTTCCAATCTTATAGAAACTATCAAAATAATCAAGTATTTCCATATTTTTAAGTATTTCCTGAAAAACTCAGTACTTCTTTCCTTAACTAAATTACTATTCTTAATACATAACGGGTTTTTAACTTACCGTAAGCAGCGTTATTTATAATAATTAAAACTTTCAAATTATATATATTCTAATAGTTGTAAGTAATCTTTAGTTTGCATATAATTTGGTATAATATATGAATATAATGTTATCTGAGTTATGAAAATGAATTATCCTGTTTTGTAGAATTTAAAGCGGACTTAATTCACGATTTTGGCTCTGGAATGTAGTGTTCCTTCCCAGCATAGCGGGAAGGGTTAGCGGAATGGAAAGCTGAAATTGGGGATTGTGTCCAAGACGTTTGTAGTGAAGCTTTTTGCCCGAAGTGTAGTGGTTGCCTGCTTTTTCAGCAGGCAAGCGTGGAATGTAGGGGAATGTGCTGAGTGGAATTATAAAATTAATGTATAAAAAAAAACCTTCCTACCATAGTAAGAAGGTTTTTAATTGTAATTCGTTTACTATTTTTCCTTTTTCAGAACCAACTGATACACACAAGGAATTACCACCAAATTCAAAATAGTCGCCGACAACAAACCGCCCAAAATGACAACCGCCATCGGGCTTTGAATTTCACTTCCAGGTTCGCCACCTTTTAAGGCCAATGGTATCAATGCCAGCCCTGTGGTAAAGGCAGTCATTAATATGGGATTCAATCTATCTAATGCTCCTTTCTTTATCAATTGAAATCCTTGGATTCCTTCTTTTCTCAAATCTTCATATCGTGAGACCAAGAGAATACCGTTTCGTGTGGCAATACCAAACAAACTGATAAAACCTATAGTCGCTGCAATACTGATGATTTCTGATGTGAAGTAAACAATCAAAATACCACCAATCAATGCCAGAGGTAAATTGATTAAGACTACGAATGCCAGTTTTACATCCTTGAACTCATAATATAATAGCAAAAAAATGATGGCTATTGCAATAATGGCCGTTATCAATAGAAGCTGTGATGCTTTTGATTCACTTTCAAACTGTCCACCATATTGCACACGGTAGCCTTCCGGCATATTCACGTTGCTGCCCACAACTTCCTTTATTTCGTTTACCGCACCGCGCAGATCCCTACCTTGGACATTGGCGGCGACCACAATCTTTCGTTGTACATCTTCCCGATTGATTGTGTTTGGACTGCTTACCGATTGTACGGTCGCCAATTCGCCCAGCGTGGTTTGCCCGCCATCCGGTAAACTGATTAGAGTTTTATTGATGTTCTCAATATTGTTCCGAAATGGTTTTTCATAGCGAACCACCAAATCAAAATACTGTTGTCCTTCGTAAATTTCGCCTGCTTCTTCGCCAGCAAATGCGATATCTACTTGTTCCATCAAATTACCTACCGTCATTCCATACGCTGCTAAAATCTGGCGTTTGGGTTTGATGCGTATTTGTGGTACTTCAATTTGCTGGTCAACCGCAACATCTGCCAGTCCATCAATATCCTTGATGTTCTGCTCTACACTTTTGCCTACTTCAAACAGTCGTTGTAAATCTGATCCAAATATCTTGATGGCAATATTGGCGCGTGTCCCGGAAAGCATATGGTCAATACGGTGGGCGATGGGTTGTCCCAAGGTAATGTTGACACCTGGTGCAACACTCAATTTGTTTCGGACTTCTTCAAAGAATTCTTCTTTTGTTTTGTCCTCAAGTACAAAAGGCACATCAATTTCGGAAGCATTTACACCTTGTGCGTGTTCGTCCAGTTCGGCACGACCTTGTCTTCGTGTTACGACTTCTACTTCGGGCATATCCAACAGTATAGTCTCGATTAATTTACCTGTCTTATTGCTTTCTTCCAAAGACATTCCTGGTGGACCAACGACACTTATGACCAAAGAGCCTTCGTTGAATTCAGGAAGAAAACTCCGCCCTAATTGTGTGACCACTAAAAGACTTAACAGAAAGGCAATCACAGTTACGCCGATAATGGTTTTGGGAATTCGTGTTGCACGTTCCAAAAGGTTGCCATAATGCTTTTGTAACCATCGCTCCACACGTGTTCCTTCAGCCTGCTTGTTCAAAAGTTTTTCATTGTCCAATAAATAGGAACACAGAATAGGCGTTACCGTTACGGCAACTACCAATGAGGTTAAAACTGATGTTACAAAGGCTATTCCCAGCGGTTGCAACAATCGACCTTCCATTCCGCTTAAAAAAAACAAAGGAACAAATGATACGATGATAATTAAGGTTGCAATAATGATAGAACTTCGTATCTCTACTGAAGCGTCACGCACTACTTTTATGGTCGATTCCCGCTCCGCTTTCGGTTTTCTGATGTTTTCACGCAAGCGTTTATATACATTTTCCACATCAATGATGGCATCATCCACCAAAGCACCAATAGCGATAGCCATACCTCCCAAACTCATTGTATTTATGGTGTAACCCAGCCATTTTAAAATGATGATGGATACCAATAAGGAAATAGGAATTGCCAACAGAGATATGAGGGTCGTTCTCCAGTTCATTAAAAAGATGAACAGGATAATCATTACAAAAAACGCACCTTCTAAAAGAGTCATATTTAGATTACTAATAGAAGCATCTATGAAATCAGACTGCCTAAAGATTTGACTTTTGATGTTGACCCCTTTGGGCAATGTAGTTTCTAAATCTGCAATGGCTTCGTCCAAGCGGTCTGTCAGCTCCAAGGTGTTTACATCGGGCTGTTTAGAAATAGTCAGAATCACAGCGGGATTTGCGTTTAATGAACCATCGCCAATTTTATCAGCTGCACCAATTTGTACGGTTGCAACGTCTTTAATCTTGATGGTTTGACCATTCACTTCCTTAAGTACTGCTTCCTGTAAGTCTTCCAGCGCATAGGCTCTACCGCTTCCCTTAATGATGTACTGATTGCCATATTGATTGATGACACCACCGGGCGCATTTTGATTTGCTTCCTTAACGTGTTCTACCAATTCTGAGAGGCTCACGTCGTAATATTTCATCTTTTCAGGATTTGCAAATACTTGGTATTGCTTGTAATCGCCGCCAATGACCACCACATTTGCAATACCGCCAATGGCCTTTATACGAGGCCTGATGGTCCAGTCGGATAATGTCCGCAGTTCCATTGGCGATAGACTGTCTGATGTCACTCCCAAGAGCATTATTTCGCCCATAATGGATGAAATAGGTGCCATCGTTGGTGCACCGATTCCTTCAGGCAGGTTCTCTCGTACCATCGGGATACGTTCGCTTACAATTTGACGGGCACGGTAAATATCCGTTCCCCATTCAAATTCTACCCAAACAATGGAAACACCTGCCGCCGATGAGGAACGGATTCGCCTCACGTTGGGCGAACCGTTTAAGGCAGTTTCCAGTTGATAGGTCACTAATTTTTCTACTTCTTCAGATTCCATTCCGTGGGCTTCGGTAAGAATGGTTACCGTAGGTGCCGTGAGGTCTGGGAATACGTCCACGTTCATAGTACGCGCATAATAGATTCCCAAAACGCTCAATGCAACAGCTCCCAATAGAATGAGCAATCTGTTTTGAAGTGAAATTGATAATATTTTGTTTAACATCTCTCTTCGTTTTTAATGTTCGTGACCGTGTGCAGGTGTGGAACCTGACATTGAAGCCATTTTAACTTGATATGCTCCTGTTGTCACGACCACTTCGCCAACTTGTAGACCTTCCAATATCTCTACATTTTCGCCATTGCGCTTTCCAATCTGAACAGGTCGTCTTTCAAAACTTTCGCCTGATAGTTGAACGATAACTGAATAGCTTCCATAGTCTTCCAAGAGAGCATTCACAGGAATCATTGTGTTCTGTGTTGCATTTCCCATCGCTATCTGAACAGGTGTTAGACTTCCTATTGGCATATCGACGTTAGCATTGACTTCTGCAAAAACAGAAATCAAAGGGTTTTCACGTTCCACGTCCTTACCAATCGAAAGTATTTTGCCCTCGGCATCAGTTACGTCTTTCCATAGGTTATCATTATCCTGATACCATATACCTTGTACATTGCCCATCGCAAGTCCGTAGTTGGGTGCTAACTGCGCTTTTAAAACTCTGGATTGATGCGTCCCAATGGTTACAAGCGCTACGCCTTGTTCTACGTAATCGCCATTGGAAACGGTTATGGATTTGATAAAACCATCAAAAGGTGCACGTATTTGTTTGCTTCCGCCCGAGACACCGGATACCAATGATTGATAATTGGCTTTGGCTATCTCGAAACTGCTCTCTACTTTTTCAAATTCAGATTTCGGGACTATTTTGGATTCGTATAGCTCTTTCTTTCTTTCATATTCCGATTTGGCCTGTTGGAATGTCGCTTTCGCGGAAGCGATATCCGTACTTAAATTATTGGATGCCAAACCTTGACTGTTCAAGCTCATCAACAACTGACCCTGTTTTACCGCTGTACCTTCGGTTAGGTTATTAACTTTAAAATCTACCACACCATTGGATTTTGCCGCCAAGGACTTTGTAGAACCTGGCGATGGCATCCAAACACCAGACGTATTGATAACATCGTAGATTTTACCTGAAACTACAGGCGCCGTCTGAAAATCGATTTTCCAAGCTTGTTCCTTTAAGAACGAGATTCCTTCATCTTCTTCTTCCGTACCTAAAGCTTCTAAGGCTTCATCCGTAGTGGCATATACTACTACATCATCTAGGGAAATTTTATCTGAATACTCTGGCGTCTTCAATTCAAAAACCAATTGATAGTTCCCAGCTTCTTTTGGTTGTATGGCAGGCGAAAAAATACCCGGTGACGATGGCGCATCTGCCGTATTTCTGATGCCCTTTCCATCTTTTATTAAACTGACCGTAACAGAACCTTCTGTAACAGGTCGATGTTCGTCCAGTACGGTAAAGTGAGCTGCAAATCGACTTCCGTTACCTACTACAAGTGCAGGAAATTCAACAAATAGCTCCGTTTTGTCCGTCCAGATGGTATGGCTCAATCGTGGAATTTCTTCGCCTACGTGACTGCCATCGGCATTATGTGCGTGTGCATCTTCTGCCTTGTTATTGCAAGACATAGCCAAAAAGGCAAGCACAATTATTAAATATTTCATCTTTAGTATTTATTTGGGTTTTTAATGGTCGTGGTGTTCTGAACCATCATCGTGTTTGTGGGTGCCAGAATCATCGTCTGAATGGTTACCGTCTGAATCGTGGTCGTGCCCGTGGTCATTAGTCTTCGTTCCCATAGAATCTTTTCCTACTTCAAATTCTTCTTGCTCTATGTCTTCCTCGTGCATATGGCTTCCGTCTTCATTGTGTTCGTGACCGTGGTCATCTGTACTCTCTTTTTTTGTTTCCCTGCAAGAGGTTACCAAAAATGTTGATGCGATTGCTATTGCGAATATTGTTTTTGAAATTTTCATAATCTTTGTTTTAAAGGTTTATAATGTATGTTTTAATATTTGTGCCTGAAGTAATTGTATTTCCTTTTCCATCTGCAACATTCTGTCAGATGCATTGCGGTAAAACTGAAGCTCTACATAGTAATCCATAAACGAATATTCGCCCAACATATAGGCCTTAAAGAGCAGTTGTTCGCTGTTTAAGTTGCCCATTGTGGTTTGATACTCATTGTATTTTTCGAGCATCAATTCGTATCGATTGTATGTTTCTTGAAATTGGGAATAGAGCGAAGCGGTAATCACTTGCGTATTCGATTGCTGATACTCATAATCGGCTTCTGCCGCTTTAACCTTGTTCTTGCTGTTCCACAACGGAATGGAAAGACCACCGTAAAAACCTGAATAATTGCTACCACTAACACCCTGATAATTGTAACCGAGTGCCACATTTGGTAAGACCTTGTTTTTTTCCAGTTTTACTTTTTGAAGCGAAGCTGTTTCAGCAGCCTTTAAACGTTGCAAAGAAGGATCGTTTGCCAATTTTTCTTGCCAAAGCGTTTCGACCGCAACAACTTCGATAGGCAAATCGATACCTGCTGTAAAACCATCAATGGCATTCCCGCCGTTCAATGTTCTGAGTTTGGACAGTACAATTTGGATTTCGCTTTCAATCTGTTGAACAACGAATTGCTCTTGAATCCAAGCGATTTTCGCCTTGTTCAAATCCAAAATACCCACTTGCTCTTTATCATAAAGCTCTTGAATCTGGTCAAAAACCTGTTTGCTTTGGGTTCGTCTTTCGGTTTCAACGGCTTTCTGCTTTTTAAGGAAAACGAGTTCAACCAATACCGATTTCGCTTCCAACAAAACTTCCTGCCGCTTTTTGGCATAGGACGTTTGCAGTTGTATCGACTTTAGGTCGTTCCATTTACTGCGTGAACCATAAACCGTCGGAAATTCGAAAGATTGCGATATTTGATATTCGGAATAATTTCCCGTTGCGTTATCGCCAAATGGCAAATAATAGCCTAAAAGCTGTGGGTCGGGTAAATTATTGGCGCTCTTGTTTTCGAGTTGTTGGCTTTCAATGAACGATTGATAGCCTTTTAACTCTGTGTTGTTCTGTTCTATTTCGTTAAGCAGTTCCCCAATGTTTTTATCCTGTGAGAAACCGCTAACAAAGAACAGGCATCCGCAAATCGCGGACACGATGAATTTATTCATTGTTTGAAATTTTAGGTTTAATCTTAATGTATAAGAGGATTCCTGCCGTAGCGGTAGGTAATCCTAAATGATTAACCTAAAGATGGTGGGCCCCGTAAATCGAGGGATGAGAGGTAAGGATTGAAATAATAACTTGGTGGCTGATAATTTGGGGGCTTAGCGTTTAGCCTATTATCAACGACATAAAATTCTTGAAAATCAGATACGGCTTTTACAATATTGTCATCTACAGTAGTCTGTTGCTCAACAGTATTCCTTTTAAGAACAACAATATCGCTGGAAACCGTGGAATGAACGTGCATATCCATAAAGAATCCAAAGAAACCGTATGGGGATTCTTCTTTCTCGTGAGAACTGTCATCGTGATGATGGTGTTCGCCAGTATGGGCAATATCTGAATGGGAATGCGTTTCCTCGTGCTGATGATGCAAATGTGGAAAAACCTGATGCAGCATCATTAGACTAAACAAGCCTAAGAAGAAAAATGCTGCTATTTTATTTGGATTTTGCATCACTTACAAAACTAATGAAAATTAATTTTACTTTTCAGTTTCGCAGATAGAAAGAAAACATTTAAATAAAATATTCAAAAAATTATTTTTTTAATGTGGCAATCTGTCCTTAATCATACCATATAAAAAAGTTCCAAACAGCGCGCCGATAAGTACAATTAGAATTGAAGGAAACCCAGCACCTATTAATACATATATAGGGCCTGGACAAACACCTGCCAATGCCCAACCCAATCCAAAGATTATTCCACCAATAAGATACCGAGCAACACTTTTATTCTTTGGCTGCAAACTCATTTCGCTTCCATTCAAAGGTTTGATGTTTTTTCTTTTGATGACTTGAATACCAATAACACCAAGAACCAAGGCGGAACCTATAATACCGTACATATGAAAGCTGCCAAACTGGAACATTTCATAAATGCGAAACCACGATGCAGCTTCAGATTTAAACATAATTATTCCGAAGAAAGTACCAATAACTAAGTATGTGATATAACGCATAATTTAAAAGATAATAGGGTATAATAAATGAATCATAACAAGTCCACCAATGAAGAAGCCTATGACGGCTATCAACGATGGTAATTGTAAATTACTCAATCCAGAAATGGCGTGACCAGATGTACAACCACCGGCATATCTTGCGCCAAATCCCACAAGTATTCCACCAATTAGCAAAATGGCAATGTTTAATGGGTTAGCAAGATTTTCGGCAGCAAAGATTTCAGTTGGAAGGTATGCTTGGCCAGCACTCTTGATGTTGTAATCATCAGATAGTTGTTGAGCGATTTCGGAATTAATGTTTACTGTATTTTCACTCAAATAGGTGGATGCAATAAAACCGCCAAGAATTGCACCGAGTACAACCATCAAGTTCCATCGTTCGGCCTTCCAATCAAATTTAAAAAATTCAGATGCTTTTCCAGCGCCCACAGCAGCACAAGCTGTCCGAAGGTTTGACGACATTCCAAATTGCTTACCAACGAGCAATAAAACGAACATCACAAGGGCAATAAGTGGTCCCGCCACATACCACGGCCACGGTTCATATATCAAATCCATATTATAAAATTTATGCAAAGATGCTGATTTCAATATAGCCAAACGGTAACAATAGTTACATTAATCTGAATTGATTTTTATTATCATTAAATAAAATTGAAGATTATGACACGTAATAAAAAATTAAACTTGATTTCTATACTACTCGCTTTAACTGCCCTTGCAATGATTGTTGTTGGCATTGTTATGAAAATACCAGCGCCGGCAATAACGGGTGTTGGATTTTTGTTAATAGTTTGGGCATTTCAAGTACTAAAGTGATAAAACCTGAGGCTAACGTATTTGTTTTTTACGTATATCCTACCTGTTTTAAATTATATTAAGTTAGGTAACAAAGGTTACACATAGAACAAACCCTTTCTCTTATTTTTGTATCAATTGTGAAATCTAAAACTTATATAGCGTTATTTCTTACATTCATCTTTATGGCGAAGTTTATCGTCATCGATGCAAGTGGGTTGAACGCTTTGTTCAGCGGAAATGACATATCTTTTGTAAAACCTAATTGTAAAAAGAAAAACTCCCCAAAACAGACAAATAAAACAATCGAATTTTCGCAAGTTGACATTAGCACTTCACAAGTTGTTATGCTAAATGGTATTTGTACCTCGCAGTTTCAATTTGAATTTTTCTCTTGGGAAACAAATATTTCAAGACCTACAGCAATTTTCAATGAACATTTTTTTTCAGTACTAAGTTATCGCTATTTAGATAACGATTCTCCGCCACCACGTTTGGTGTAATCACTTTTTTATAAAATTTTAAAGTTGGTGCTTCCGTACTGCTCTTTCACACATCATAATTATGGTCTGTTAAACCATTATGGATAAACACCACGCAAATTCAATCATTTTTTACATCATTTATAATGACGACAAAAATTTTAATAAGCCGTCGTTCCATACAACTATTACGCATATTGGTGAGCGGCATATTTCTCGTTGCAGGTTTTAATCACTTGCTTAACATAGAGAAAACTGCCAAACGTATTGAACAAGCCAGTTTTAAGGGTATTGCCTATTTCTTTGGCGAACCTCAGTGGCTAATCATTATCTCTGGTATCGTAATGTTAACAGCAGGTTTTATATTCCTGATAGGATATAAAACCAAATGGGCGGCAATAGTTTTGATGACGGTTTTAATACCCATCACATTAACGGTTCAAGTAGGGCAAATTACAACCCTTGGACCACTCTTTAAAAATATAGCAATTCTCGGTGGACTTCTTTTTTTTATACTGAACGACACCAGTAACCTTTTAAAATAAATTAAAATGAAAACAATTTTTTATAGTACAGTAGTAATAGTAATGACTCTTTTTACAAGTTGTAGTTCCTTAGCGCAAAACACTGTAGATACAAACAAACATAATTATGTGGTACTCACTAAAAAAGTGCCCCAATTAGAACCAATAATTTTAACTGCGGAATCATTAAAAGAAGAAGATGGTAGCAATTTTGGTCAGTTTGAAGTTATCGTTTGCGGCAAGGAAATTGGCGATATTACAGATAGCTCTAAAATGAAAAGCTTTATAGAGCGTGCTGAAAATGCTGGTGTCCAATTGGTGGCCTGTGGTTTTTCGCTCAATAAATTCAAGGTTGATAAAACGAAAGTACCCAAAGAAATGAAAACCGTCGAAAATGGTATTCTATACAACTTTCAGCTTCAGAAAATAGGATATAAAAGTTTAAGCCTATAATTATGAGAATATTTAAGAAAAGTGTCATTGCAGCTCTTTCGATAATTGGAATACTATTGGTTTTGGTCTCGTGCAAAACAGAAATATCGAATGGAATGGGAACAAACAATTCTGTACGAGACACCTTGATCATCACTGTATTACAAACTGCCGATATACACGGACAGCTTGATACACATCCCGAACTTTTTTGGGAAAACGAGAACGTACTTTTTAAAAATCGTGGCGGTTTGGCCAATATAAAGACGCTCTTTAAAATGGAACGACAAAAAAATCCCAATAGAACAATTATAGTTGATGGTGGCGACTTAATACAAGGCAGTGGTTACACGGCGCTGTCTGAAGGTAAAGTAATGCCCGAACTCATCAAAAATATGGGCTATGACGTCATCATCCCGGGTAACTGGGAAGTGGTGTACGGCAAGGACGTGATGATAGATGTGATGCAAGGATATGACACGGATGTCATTGCACAGAATATGTACCACGAAAAAAGCGAAGAACTTTTGTTTCCCGCTTATTCTGTTAAAGAAATAGAAAGTGTTCGTATTGGCTTTATGGGCATAAACGATCCTGACGTTCCCGTTAGGCAAAATCCAATTTTTAGTAAAGGGATTGCCTTTAGTGGTCTTACCAATGATTTGAAAAAGCAAGTGGATGATTTAAAGGTCAATGAAGACTTGGATGTACTTTTTTTAGTGACGCACTTGGGTATTTTTAAACAGGTAGAACTCGCCAACAATACCCTTTCAGAAAATGTAGATTACATATTAGGGAATGACACACACGAGCGCGTTCGCAAACCTATACAAGGCAAATTCGCAAAGGTTACCGAACCAGGTGCGTTTGGTTCTTTTGTTGGTAAGCTTACCTTGCATTTTGTGGATGGCATATTGGTGGATGATGATTATGAACTTATTGATGTTGACCCAGAGGTTTTCCCAGCTGATAAAGAAGTACAAGCGCTTGTTGATAAGGCAAAAGCGCCCTACGAAGAGCATTTGGAAACAGTGATTGGGTACACAAAGACACCTATTTATCGCTATCTTACTGTTGAAAACCCAATGGACAATATGATTACCGATGCCGCACGTTGGAAAACGGGTGCTGATATTTCAATATCAAACGGTTTTAGATTTGGTAATCCCATCATTCCCGAAGACGGGAAGCCTGCACCTATTACTCGTGCAAATCTTTGGAATTTACTACCTGTAAACGAAAAAGTAAAGACAGGAAAGGCGACTGGTAAACAGATAAAAGATTGGTTAGAAAAGGAAATGCACAATGCCTTTTCCCAAAACCCAACCGAACGTTTTGGCGGCTGGTTGGTTCGGTTCTCTGGAATGAAAGTTAATTTTAATAGTCAAAATGAACGTGGAAACCGTATCTCAGCAATAACGGTTAACGGCGAGCCTATGAAAGATGACAAATTCTACACGATTTCTGCTTGTGTACGACCAGGCGACCCAATTGATAATCTTTGCAGGATGACTAATGTGAAAGATGTGGAAGTAATGGATTATACCATTCACGATGTGGTAGAGGAATATCTTAAAAAAAATTCGCCCATATCGCCCACCTTGGAAGGAAGAGCCTATTGTGAATATCTCGGCACGTATTCCTTTTCGACCGTGCCCAAAACTAACTATAAATTTCAATAAAAATTAAAGTTATGAATACTAAGAAAGAAAATAAAAACAAAAAGAAAACGTGGATACAATATGGAATTTTTGCGATAGTGGCCATTACACTTTACGCAACTGGTTTACATACAGAAGTCGTAGGTTTTGCGCAACGCGGATTACTCGCTACAGGCTTGATGAATCCTGATGTAGAAGAAATTGCGCAGGTAAGAAACAATGAAAATAACGATGAGGCATCAATGCCAAATCTTACCAAAGCAGATTTGAACCTAAAATTGATTGACGCTGAAGGCAAAACAAGGTCATTGAAAGAATTTAAAGGTAAGGTTATATTTTTGAATTTTTGGGCAACTTGGTGTCCGCCTTGTATTGCCGAAATGCCCAGTATCGATGAATTGCACGAAGAAATGGGCGATGAAGTTGCGTTTGTAATGTTGTCCTTCGATGATGATTTTGAAAAGGCTAAAGATTTTGATAAGCGCAAGGGTTATGATTTACCGATTTACGCTCCTGCGAGTAATCTTCCAGAAATGTTCCAATCATCTTCATTACCAACAACCTATATAATTGATGCGGCTGGCAATTTGGCTTTGACTCATAAAGGTATGGCCGATTATAGTGACCAAGAATTCAAGGATTTTTTGTTAGATTTAAAGTAAAAAACAATTAAAAAAAACGGCATCAATTTTAAAGTTGATGCCGTTAACCTATATGCTTTTAGGTTTTATTTGAATTCCTTTATGTCATCACTTAAATCATACACTGTTACATCATTAAGTTTTTTATGAAGAATACTACTTCCAGCAGCACTGCGATAACCACCTGCGCAATGCACTACAATTGGGTTATCTGTAGGTATATCTTCAGACGTATCTCGAAGTTCATTTAGAGGATGAGCTAAGGCGCTATCAAAATATTTTCCTTCTTCAATTTCGCTTTTATTACGAATGTCTATAATGGTATAATTATCAGGATTGTTCTTAAAGTCTTTCAAGTCCAAGGCCTGGGTAGAAACTAAATTTTTATCAGAAAGCGTTATAACTTGCTTTAATTGTTTTTCATAACCTATTTTAGCCACACGGTGCAAATGTTTTTCTTTGTTTTCTTTACTATCTATAACTAAAGTAAATTCTTCTTCTGGTTCTACAATGGCACCTAACCAAGTTTCAAATTTTGCATTATCTGAAACTGCCTGAATGTTAAAACTGCCTTCAAGATGTCCTTTTTTAAAGATTTCCTCATCGCGAACGTCAACAATTAAACCTTTGGCTGTAGCATTTTCCTTAAATGGGATTCTATCTATGGATGGTTGAACATTCTCTGCACCATCTTTATTTGTATCTACATCATAACCAAAATATGAGGGTATGAATGGTTGACTATCCAAAAGTTTCTCTATGAATTCTTCTTTCGATTGTTCTTTAAAAGCCCAATTGCCCATTCGTTCGTTACCTAAAGTACTGCTGTTGTCATCACTCATACTTTTTCCACAAAGTGAACCTGCACCGTGAGCGGGATAAACAATGGCATCATCTGGTAAACCATTGAACTTATTCTGTATGGTATCATACATCATTTCAGCCAACTCTTCTCGTTTGGCTTGCATATTTCCTGCCTTTTCGCGTAAGTCTGGACGACCAACATCGCCTATAAATAGCGTATCGCCAGTAAAAAGTACTGTTTTATCATTTTGGGTTGCAACTACCGTTATACTATCTGGCGAGTGGCCTGGTGTATTGATTGCCGTTAGTACAACATTACCAATTTTTAAGGTGCCGCCTTCATCAAAAGCGGTGTGTGGGTAATCTGCACCGGTTTTTTCACTGTTATAAATTGTTGCACCGGTTTCTTTATGAATCTGTAAATGGGAACTTACAAAATCTGCGTGGGGATGTGTTTCAATAACTGCAACGATTTTAGCATTGTTGGCTTTTGCGAAATCGTAGTACTGCTTCGGGTCACGCTCTGGGTCAATAACGGCCATTTTGCCTTCGCTTATAATCGCATAGGAATAATGCGCCAATGGTTTGTATTCAAATTGTTTTATATCCATAATTTTATGATTAAATTTTTTCGTTCATTTCAAAAATAATTGGAATCTCAACCAATAGTGGTAACCTTTGATACACAAGTTAATGTTTTAAAAAAAGATTAACATTTACCCTAAAACAAGCTTACAATTAATATCAGTTACTAATGATGCCCCCAAAGTATTTTGGGTATTGTGTTTTTCCTTATTTATTCTCTTTCTGAAATGGATATATAAGTTGTTGCCAAAAAGTTTTCGGAAAACTTTCATCGCCTTGAAAACCAATTTCCAAATTACGGCCACTTTTAGGTACGTGGGCAGTACCAAATAAATAATCCCATATACTAAGTGTGAGACCAAAGTTCATCCCGTATTTAAATTGTTTGGGGAACTCTTTAGCGTGATGCCAAATGTGCATTCTTGGGTTGTTAAATATATAGCCTAAATAACCATAGCTCCAGCCTAAATTGGCGTGATTGAGATGCCCAACAAAAACGGCAAACATATGAACAATAAAAAATTCTTGTATGCCAAAACCAATCATTGCCAATGGGATATACTGTATAGTTTTATATACTATAGTTTCCAAAAAATGAAACCGAAACTGTGCCGCAAAGCCCATTTCTTTAACGCTGTGGTGTACTTTATGAAATTTCCATAACCAAGATACGCGGTGCAACAATCTATGCACGTTCCATTGGACAAAATCTGCAATTAAAAACATAATCAACAATTGCGACCATTCTGGTAGCGATTGAACTTCAATAGCCACTATATTGTTTACACCAAAACTACTAAGAAAATCATCGAATAGGGCGACGCCTACATTTGATAAGGCGTTGTAACCTACAAGAGAAAATAGGAAAAAGTTAAACAGTATATAGAAAGCATCCAGCCAAAATCCTTTTCTAAAAATAGGTTGTTTTTTTCGCCAGGGAATAATGATTTCCAAAGCGAAAACCATCAAAGAAAGCCCAATAAGCCAATAGAAATAGTTGATCCAAGAGGGGTTTGATATTTCATAAACAAGGTAATCCCAATAGCCAATAAAAGATTCTATTATTATGTCAATGTATTTTTCCATCCTTGTATTTTACATTGTTAGTTCTTTGTAGATTATATAAATACCCATTACAAGAACGAACCATCCAAATACTTTCTTGAGTTTCTTTCCGTCTATAAATTTATTGAGCCATATCCCAATAAAAATGCCCACAACCGAAATTGCTGTAAAAATAAGAAGGAATGGCCAGTCAATATCTAAATTCTGAACATCGCCCAAAAAACCAATCAGAGATTTAATCGCGATTATTAAAAGGGATGTCGCAACTGCTTTTTTCATTGGCAATTTTGCTAAGAGAACCAAGGCAGGTATAATTAAAAAGCCACCGCCTGCACCTACTATACCTGTAATAGTTCCCACCACCAAACCTTCTATAATTATTAAAGGATAGTTATAGGTTATTTGAGCTTCCTCGTCAATTTCTTTTCGCTTGTTTCGAATCATTGAAACAGATGCGAGCAACATAATAATGGCAAAAAAGAGCATTATGGCCAGATTCTTCGTGACCATAAAACTGTTTACACTAAAAAGTTCTTCAGGAATAGCAGGAATTAAGAATGCCCGAGTAAGATAAACAGCTATAAAAGCTGGGACAGCAAAAATGATGGCTGTTCTATAATCCACCATCCCTTTCATCATATTTTTAATTGCGCCAATAAGAGATGTTGCTCCCACCACAAATAATGAATATGCTGTTGCAATTACTGGGTTAAGCGCAAGTGCATACACCAAGATAGGAACGGTAAGAATTGAGCCACCACCACCAATCAACCCTAATACAAGTCCTATCAAAAGAGCACCTACGTAACCTAAAATTTCTACGATTTCCATTTGTTCAGAAAATTATGGAACAAATGTACGTGTCGGTATGTTCAAAGTCTGTAACTGTTGTTACAGGACTTCAATAAAACTGCGGTGCAATTTTAACTTATTGCTATTTTCCATTTTCTTCAGCAGGCGTGAAATTACCACACGACTGGTATGCAGGTCTTGTGCAATCTCTTTGTGAGTTGAGTATATGTGTTTGCTATTTAATATTTCCATTTTATCCTGAAGATATTTTTCCAATCGCTCATCCATATTATTAAATGCAATATTGTCTATACTGTCCAACATTTCCATCATTCGGTTATGGTAACTGTTGTAAACAAAATGTCTCCAGGTTTTATAAGAACTGGACCACTCTTCCATTTTGGCAACTGGTACTTTAAGAATCTTGACATCAGTCTCTGCAATCGCGTGTATTTCACTTTTTGTGCTTCCCAAACAACAATTCATTGACATCGCACAGGTTCCTCCTTCTTCTAAATGATAAAGCAATAACTCATTTCCGTCATCATCAGGACGCATTATTTTAATACTACCTTGAATTACCAATGGTATAAAATGGATGAATTGTTCAACTCTAATTAAGTCTTGACCTTCAGAAATTTGACTAAATTCCCCAACCTCAATCATCTCGCTGATTAGGGCAGGTTCAAACTGACTAAAATATGTGGTTTTAAATAATTTCTCCAAAATATACTTTATGGTCGTGTAAATTTATTATCATCAAATTTAAATAGAAAAAAATCCATCCGATCACTTTACACACTTTTTTCTTACAGGATAAGTTTGAATGCCCTTGATAGCCCATTTTTTAATGGTAAAATTTAGTGACACCTTATGGAATGATAAATCAAAATCCAGTTTGAGGTACTGGACAAACCTATATTAACTTTATGCCATAGCATAGACTTCATCAAACAGCTTTTTATCCAACCGCTCTTGTTGTCCGAAGCTTTTCTTCAAAACGTTATGAAGTACCGAGTTGAAGGCATTGTAACCCAACCATAGATTTGGTTCTTCGTTGAGCAACAAGGCTTCGTAGTTCAATATTTCGATAACCTCGCGAGACTTTTTTGAAGGGTCGCTGTTCTTGTCGCTACATTCGTATCTGAACAGTTTCGTTCTGTCGAGAATTGCCTTCACAAATTCTTGTGTATCGATGATTTTAAATTCTTTCATCTTGTCGAATTTCTTGGTAATGGTATAGAATTCATTATCCAAAAATTTATCGAATAGATTGTTCAGCCTCGGCATAATGAGGTGCGTATTGTTCTTATTGTGCTTGATTGAAAACTCAATTTCAGCCTGGGAAACGTGTAGGCCATTGGAACATACTTCTCTATAAAAACCAAAGTGACCAGAGGTCTTTTCGCTACCATCATACGAGTTCTTGAACCGAAGCATCGGCAGTATCAAGTCCTTATCGTTCTTAACCGTAAACTGGCTTTTGTCGTCGATGATAAAGTCGGTAATAAACGACCTATCATTCTTGTTGATGGTGCGTTTGTGGAAGTTCAGTTGTGCATCGGTCAACATTTCCTCGGCTTTCTTAAAGAATAGTTGATTCGGAATGTGTCCGTAGCTATTCGAGACCACATTGACGATTTTGCCATTTGAGATAATGACATTTTCAAGACCTCGTCGGGATTCCATCTGTGTCAGACTTTTTAAGGATTTCATTTCTGATGGAACAAAGATTTCATCCTGTTGCAAATTTTGTAAATACATAACTTTTGAATTTTAGTTAAACAATATTTGAGCAGTACCCAAACGGAAGCTAAAATCTCAGCTCAAAAGGAAACGGAATAAATAAGCGTAGGATGTCGCGTGGGCTTTATGCCGTAGTCTTTTGATGGGTGTGTTTTACGAGTTTACCTTTGCGCTAACTATTGATTGATAACCCCCTTTTTCTACTCATCACTTTTATGAATCATCATAAAAAAGAAAAAGGGCCAGCACGAATGCCGACCCTTCTTCCGAACAACAAAAGCTAATCGTTGAGTTCCTGAATTTGCTTTTCAAGAACCGCTATGCGCTCTTTCAAACGTTCCTCACGCTTGTCTCTCTTCTCGGTATATTCCTTTTCTATGCCGGCAATCTTGGATTTGTAATATCCTTTCATTGCGTTGTAAAATGAAATGTTTGTCAGATTATTGACGTGATTGCTTTCGCCAAAATGCACTTGCTTTGTGAGCATATAGCGTATCAACTTGTGAAAGATTTCCTTTTTGAACTTCTTCTTGAAACTCTCTACCATTTCAACTTTGGTCATCTTTGAAGTTTCCCATAAGAACTTTGAGAAATACTTTCGTTGACTCATATAGTCCACATTGTTCTCAAATAGCGATATCGAGAATGCCACCATTTCATCTGTTGAAAGTGTCTTCTTCGTATCGATGTATTTTGTCTCACGAATCATCTGCACAACTTCTTCAAACTGCTTGTTGTTCTCAATTTGCTTCTTCCGGATTTCCCTTTCGTTGATTTTAACAATTTGTTCTTCCGGTGTACAGTCTGCCATTTTTCTGTTGGCCAATGGTGCCGAATATTCCGTAGAATCGTTTTTGGATTTTTCAACAATCCTTACAAAGATTTCCTTGTGCTGAAATGAATCTGGATGGAACACGATACCGTTTTTAAATCCATCTACTTTTGCTGAATTGAATTTTTCCAATGCTTCTTTATAATTCTGCATTGCTTCATCCAATTCTGCCTTTAATTCATCTTCAGAATATTCGTAATGTTGATATTCTTTCTGAATAGCTTCGATTGTTGGCTCAATCGGATTCTCTATAATTTCAACATCGTCCAATAGATAGACTATCAATCCGTTCTTTTCTAATTGAGATATAATGAGCCGATTGTTCTCGTCATCTACCCAATATTGTCGTATTTCAGGAATCAATAGTATGTTCTCTTTCTTGGACTTTTCAATCAGGTTCAAGAACGATTTACTTTTCTTAGTTTCAAAACAGGCTGCTTTTGTGCAGACCATTTTTCCTTCGCCGAACAGATTGCCTTGATTTGCGGCGTTGAAAGGACATTCAACACAAGACCCAGCTTTTGGGACCAATTTTTTATCGGCTACATCAAAAGATGCTTTTTCCAAATCATAGGTCTGGTCTTTAATCATCCTGTTTATCTGATGTGCATTAAAATCTTCGCCCATCGTTTCTAACATCATCTGTTGTTCTTCCGGCTCGAAGAGTGCGACACCAACGCCTAATGAAATTGTCATCTCACCATTACGGACAAAGTGCTTAAAACCGTCAATCAATCCAGCCAGTTTTAGACGCTGTCTGATGAAGTTATCCGTTCTACCCAATCGCTTCGCAATTTCGGTAGGTGTATATCTCTCACTTAGGTAAGCAATCGCCTCAGCTTCTTCGGTGGGCTCGACATCCTGTCTTTGCAGGTTCTCGATAATCTGAACTTCCAGAACATCGTTGTTCTCATAAGTTCTTACGATACAGGGTAAGGACTTTTTTCCTGCAAGCTTGCTCGCACGATATCGACGTTCGCCCATCACGATGATGTAATGGCCATTTAGTTGCCTTACCGTGATTGGCTGCAACACACCGTGCTTTTCGATACTCTCAGAAAGCTGCTTTAACGCATCCTCGTTAAAGGTCTTTCTCGGCTGTTCAAGGTCAGGCTTGATTTTACCCAATGGTAAGTTCTGAATTTGAAGTACGGATGATTTTTTTCCGCTAACTTCTTTTTTGGCAGTTGCTTTTGCTCTACTGCGCTTCTTTGTGGTACTCGCTTTTGTTGTCATAATACTCAAATTTTTGATTAAACAATATTTGAGCAGAAACCAAACGGAAGATAAAATCTTGGCTCAAAAGGAAACGGAATAAATGGGTAAGGGAAGAAGCGTTGGCTTTATGCCGTAGTCTTTTGATGGAAGTATTTTACGAGTTTAAATTGCGGATATATTGTATGATAATACACTCTATATTTTATTAAAATAATTTACTGGAAAAGCACAAAAGTTATAAAGTTTGAATTAACATATTAAGTTTAGTTTATTAATGGTCTATTACTTATTGGAATCAATCACACTACCACAGGTTAACATTGCATCACCATAGTATGGATTTCTAATTTCTTCTTCAGCACTCAACCAAACTGCACCTTTATTGTTGTTTGCCATCGGGCATTTTTGGACATAGTAATTTGTTGAGTTTTCTATGTTCATAGCAATAGGTACGATATTCTTGTTTAGAATGACAAAGTGAGCACGCTGGTTTTCCAGATTGTCGTTTGTGGCGATAGCATCCAGCATCTCAATACTTTTGGTAAGATGTTGCTTTTCCATCTTGCCTAAATCTGATGTAGAAATTTCCTTTAATTTCTTTGATGTCGCTTTCGCGAAAGTGGAAACCTGACCAGCATCGCTTTCTACCAATGCATCTTTCATTTTGAGATACGACGGTAATGCTTCATTAAATGCAGAACTAAAACTGTTACTGAAACTCATTTCCATATCGCCCATCATAGCTGATTCGTCCTGCATCATTTGCTGATTCATCATTGATTTTTTACCCTGTAATTGTGCTGCTGCATCTACCGTGAACGTTCCATTGGTAACAATTTCATCGCCGTTATTTAATCCAGCCGATAATTGGTAAGTTTCGCCAGAGCGATTGCCCAAGGTTACTTCGCGCATTTCAAATACAGGCTCGTTAGGATTGGTTTTTACATATACCAATGAGCGCTCGCCCGTCCATAGTACAGCACTTGCAGGCACGGTAAGTGTATTTTCCATAGTTTGCGTTGCGCCCTTGACCTTACCCGTCACAAACATTCCTGGCTTAAATAGGTCATCTCTATTTTGCAGAGTCGCACGTATTGTTACCGTTCGTGTGGTATTGTTTAAAACAGGATCAATAAAAGAAATAGTGCCTTCAAATTCCTTATTGGGATAAGCATTGGTCGTGATATTGATTTTTTGCCCCACATTGAACTGTGATAGCTGATTTTCATAAGCATCAAATTCTGCCCAAACCGAATTAAGATTGCTCAACTTCACAATAGGCTGTCCTTGATTTACATAATCGCCCTGTGCTGCCATTACTTCTGATACCGTTCCGGAAACCGTTGCATAAATGGGGAAGTTTTCGCGAACTGTTCCACTTTCTTCTATGGCATTGATTTGAGTGTCTGAAAGTTTCCAGTTTTTGAGTTTGTTTCGCACGGCATTATATAAAGCCGGTTGTGATGCTTTGAATGATGCTGCGGTAATCAGTTCCTGTTGTGCCGCTACAAGGTCTGGCGCGTAAATAGTAGCCAATAGCTGACCACGGTTTACTTGCTGTCCTTCATAATTAACATTGAGTTGTTCTATCCTGCCTTTAAAATAGCTGGATTGTACGGTATTGTTTTCTTCGTTTGCAGCTATTTTTCCCGAAAGGGATACCATCCCATCATCATCGCTGGCTTCTGCATTGCCCACGATAGTGGTTTGGATATTTGCTAATGCCATTGCATTTTCAGTCATTTTTATTTCGTTTGCCGCGAGACCTTCAGCACCAGCTTCAGCAAGGATTAAGTCCATCCCACATATAGGACAATCGCCAGCTTCGGGTTGCATAATCTGTGGATGCATTGAGCAGGTCCACATTTGTTCAACGGTTTCCCCAGAATGATCGTGTTGATCAGACATATCCGATAAGTCTTTTACAGGACTCCTGTCATTCGTTGAGCCTCCAAATATAAGCCACCCTCCTAATAAGCCTACTATAAGAGCAAGACCTATGAATATTACATTCTTTTTCATATCACCTAATTTATTATATGTTCTTAAGACTAACTAAATAATTATTTAGTCTTAAGTATTGTTGCGAACAAGCTTTAATTTTAAAAGAATAAGTACAATTACTATTCCTCTTTTTGGTTTTCTAATCTATATATTATCTTTTTCATTTGAGCAATCTCACGCAACTGTGCCTCTATAATTTCCTCAGCAAGTTTTTTGGCTTCCGGATCTTTTATATCGGCTCTTTTACTCGTTAAGATAGCGATAGAGTGGTGTGGAATCATTGCTTTCATCCAGAGAACGTCACCTACAGTTGATTTTTGTTCGCGTACCAGACCCAATGCACTCACAAAAAGTATTAAACTCCCCAAATAAATAGCTATGTTCTTTTTTTTGTTCTTATACATATTTAGCATTAATGACAACATAATTACTGCCATTGCAGCTATACCGAGGCAAACCATATAAAATCTTGTAAGGCTGAACCAAACGTGGTCCCATTCGTAGGTATTTAGGTACATTGTGATGTACATTGCTATAAATGAAAGCCCAAGCATAGCCATAAACTTTCCGTAAGTATTTTTCTTCATTCCGTCTTTTGTGTTTTCTTTTGAATCCATTGTTTTTGGTTTTTAAATTATTATTTATTTGAACTTCTTCTTTAATTTTCTGATCGATGGCGAACTGATATACCATAATACGAAACCGCTCAATACGGTTATCAATCCCAAAAGTGAAAATGCCCTTAACAACAACGTGTTGAAATTATCCCTTCCCTGGTAATCCATTGTATGTGTCATCCAAAGGAAATCGAACCAACGCCAATCCCTGTGTCTCACCGTTTGAAATGCACCATTTTCAACTGCCACATAGGCTTTTAAATTTTGTGGTGTCTCATACGAAATTTCATAGGCTGGAAGTGGGCGACCGCGATATTCGTGATGTGGGCTTACAGAATAGACTAATTGAATTTTTGCTATTTCTAAATCGTTCAACATATACCTACTTGCAACTTGTTGAGCCTCTTTTTTAGAAATCCCATTTTTCCTTTGTCCTGTTCTGGCATTATAAAGCTGTGCTTCATTAATCCAATAGTAAGGTTCATTTGCTATTTCCAGTAATTCCAAAGAATGTACAGGCTCATTTATAGCAAGTTGGGATGTGCTGAGCAAATCATTAAATGAGGTCTGCACAGGTGCTTCTTTCTTAAATTGGTCACCGTGTATCTCGTCGATATCCGTCCAGCTGAAATACATTCCACTAATCGTCCACATCAGAAACTGAATACCTAAAAAGATACCCAAATAGCGGTGCGCTTTTCTAATCCATTTCGCTGTTTTTCTGTTCACCATTTTACTTTACTTCAAAAGGAAACTCAATCGTTACTTTTTCCCAACTCATTGAGATTGTTCCTGAAGTCTCAGTTGTTTTGTTTATTTTGTACTCTAAATGTTCCTTGATTTCTTCGGGAATTTTAGGCGTTGCTTTAAATCGTAATACATCATCGCTCGCATCATAATCATCCTTTCCGTGTTGGTTCCAATTCCTGTTGAAAATGACAGTCCATTCTTCTTGATTCGGAATTACAAAAAATCCATATTTTCCGGCTTTTAATACCTTGCCATCAATTTCTAAATCCTTATTTGTTTCCAACCAAGTAGCCATATGGGCACCAGCCTGCCAGACTTGGTCGTAAGCCAACAGTCCACCGAAAATAATTCTATCCCTTACGCCTGGCGATGAATAATCGATATGAATATGAGCATCGCCGACCATTGCTATTGTTTCGGTATGCGGACTTAATGGTTTTTTCTTGTCGGGTTCAGCGGTTTTAGAAACTGTTTCTATTTCTTTCGTCACAACTTCTTTGGTCTTTTCACCTTTTTGTTCGCAAGAAGAAAGTACTATTAGGACAAATATGTAATACTGTATTTTCATAGATAATGTTATTTAATTGTTTTGGTTCTTAATCGAAGGGCATTTAAAATTACCGATACGGAACTGAAGCTCATCGCCAAGGCAGCAATCATTGGTGATAGTAGCAATCCGAAAACAGGATATAGTACACCCGCAGCAATGGGCACACCCAAGGTGTTGTATATAAATGCAAAAAAGAGATTTTGTTTGATATTACGCATTACTTTATGGCTTAGGTTTCTCGCTTTAACAATTCCTTGTAAATCGCCTTTTACCAATGTTATCATTGCGCTTTCTATCGCTACATCCGTTCCTGTTCCCATAGCAATTCCTACATCACTTTTAGCCAATGCAGGGGCATCGTTGATTCCATCACCTGCCATAGCGACTACTTTTCCGTTTTCTTGTAGTTTTTCTACTTCTTTGAGCTTGTCTTCTGGTAACATACTGGCTTTAAAATCTGCCAAGTTTAATTCTGATGCTACGGCTTGTGCTGTTTCGTGGTTATCGCCAGTTAGCATTATCACATCGATGCCTTTATCTTGAAGTGCTTTAATAGCATTGGCACTTGTTTCCTTTATCTTATCGCCAATGACTACGTAGCCAGCAACTATTTTATCTATTGCCAAATAAGAAACTGTCTTACCTTGTTTTTGATACGTCTGTGCTTCGGTAATCATTTCTTTTGAAAGCGAAGCATTTGCATACTCCATCATTTTTGCATTTCCCAATGCAAGACTTTTTCCATTTACCTTGCCTTCCACACCTTTTCCGGTTACCGCACTAAAGTCTTCAGTTTTTAAAAGTTCAGTTTTATTTTCCTTTCCATATTTTACGGTAGCTTCAGCCAAAGGATGCTCACTTGAACTGTTCAAGGAAGCGATAAGTTGAAGTATTTCGCTTTCGCGAAAGCGGTCCCCAAAAGCATCCATTTTTTCAACGGTTGGTTTTCCTTCTGTAATCGTTCCTGTTTTATCTACAATAAGGGTATCTACCTTATCCATTTTCTCCAAAGCTTCAGCATTTTTGATGAGCACCCCATTTTGAGCACCCTTTCCGACTCCTACCATCACCGACATAGGTGTTGCCAAACCTAAAGCGCAGGGACAAGCGATAATTAATACGGCAATAGCATTGACTAAGGCATATACATAAGTTGGTTCTGGTCCCCATATTGCCCAAACCACAAAAGTTATGAGTGAAATAATGACCACTATAGGCACAAAATAACCAGAAACTGTATCGGCTAATTTTTGAATGGGTGCACGACTTCTACTGGCGTCGTTCACCATATGAATGATTTGCGATAGCAAAGTCTCACTACCTACCTTTTCAGCTTTCATTAAAAAGGATTGATTGCCATTGATAGTGCCGCTACTTACCTTATCATCTATTGCTTTGTTTACAGGAATAGGTTCGCCCGTAATCATCGATTCATCTACCGTAGTGCTTCCTTCTGTAATCACACCATCCACAGGAATTTTATCCCCTGGCTTCACACGTAAAATGTCACCTTTTTCTATCTGGTCGATACTGACTTCTTCTTCAAGGCCATCTACAACTTTTATAGCTTTATTAGGTGCTAATTTCAACAGCTCTTTTACTGCGCTGTTGGTTTTGCTATGGGCACGGGCTTCGAGTACTTGGCCCAGTAATACCAACGTTAAGATTACGGTGGTAGCTTCATAGTAAACAAATACGGTCCCAGAATTGGTCTTGAATTGGGCCGGGAAAATATCAGGAAACAACATACCAAAGACACTGAATAGCCAAGCTACCCCTGTGCCAATTCCAATAAGGGTAAACATATTAAGATTCCACGTCTTGATGCTACGGTACGCTCGCTCATAAAACATCCAGGTGGCATAAAAAACAACTGGTAGAGATAAACCGAATTGAATCCAATTCCAATATTCTATCTCTAATAAATTTTCCAATGGGTTACTGGTCAACATTTCGGACATTGCAATGATAAAAATGGGCAATGTGAAAGCAACCGCTACCCAAAACTTTTTTAATAGTTTTTTATAGGTTTTTTCCTCTGCGGACAAATCGGGTTCCATAGGCACCAAATCCATTCCACAGATAGGGCAATCGCCCGGTTGATCACGAACGATTTCTGGATGCATTGGGCAAGTATATTGCGTTTCAGAAGTCGCCGTTAGGTTTACTTCTTCGACCAAGTCCATTCCGCAAACGGGACAGTCGCCTGGTTGGTCGTAAGTTTTATCACCTTCGCAATGCATTGGGCAATAGAATGTCCCCGTTCCTTTACCCTTAGGTTTCTCAACTTTCTGTTTATCGTGGGTATGCTGATGTTCGCCATTCTGATGGATGCTGTATTGACCACCCTTAGCTTTAAGCGCCTCTTGAAATTTTTCGATTGGAATATGGGATTCCATTTCAATGGTCGCTTCAGCTTTTTCTAAATCTACAGTTGCATTGGTAACACCTTCTACTTTAGAAAGCGTTTCTTCAACGTGTTTTCTACAACCATTGCAGGTCATACCGTGTATGTGATATTTGTGTTTCATAGTTATTGTATAAAGATTTTTACAATCAATCCACCTGCTAACCACACATAGCAAATGAAGGCCGCATATTTTAATATTGTTTCCAGTAATGGACTTTTTGGTGCCATTTCACTCATTGAATGCTCAACATCCTTTTTCTTGTAAAATCCTAAATAAATCAGGTATCCTGAAATCATAAGAAAAGTAATATTTAAGTAGAATGTATAATCAATCTTGAAATGGTCTTTATCCTGAATCTTGACTTGCGAAGGGTCTGGTAACATACTCAGCAAGTCGAATGAATAATGCAGGGCCAAAGATGTTCCAATTAGAGCCGTAAAAAGTAGAAACAAAATGAAAAACGACATTTTCCAACCATAATATTTAGCGTTAATTCGTAATACTGGGAAAACAACCAAATCGCTAAAAATAAATGCCATAACACCCGCAAAACTTACGCCCTTACCAAATAGTAGGGCTGCTAAAGGTATGTTGCCCATAGAACCGATAAAGGTCAAAAATGCAGCAACTGGCCCCACGACAATATGCTCCAGAACTTCGAGAAAGGTAAAATCAGTTTTGCCTTGACCACTGTTGATAAACAGGGTTTGGAAAAATGAATCAGGGACAAAGGCCGCTACGATTCCTGCAATGGTAAAGCCTACTGTTACGTCCTTCCAGACCATCTGCCATTCCATTTTATACTTCTTGGCGACCCGTGACCAGCTATCTTCCTGTTGTATCTGCTTTTTCCAGTCTTTGGAACCATCCATTTCATCATCGTCCTGCCCTTCAAGGTTTTTTTTCGCTTTTTCAATGAGTTTTTTGGGATTGATGATACGAATGAGAATCCAGCATATAAGTATGAGCAATATACCGCCAACATATTCCCCAACCACGAACTGCCATCCCAAAAAGATGGAAATAATGATTCCCAATTCGATGACTAAATTGGTTGATGCCAGCAGGAAGGCAATAGAGGACACAAAACTCGCCCCTTTTTTGAAGAGAGATTTTGCACTTGCCAATGCAGCAAAACTGCACGAGCTACTGATAAATCCGAAGAATGTACCCAACAGCACACTTTTGGATTCGTCTTTCCCCATCGTTTTCTGCATACGTTTTTCCGTCACAAAAATCTGTATCATACTACTGATTATGTAGCCCAAGATGAATGCCCACAAAGCCATCCAGAAAAATCCCGTTGTGGTATAGGCAGCTTCGCCCCATTGTTTTAAAAACTCGCTCACAGGTTAAATTTTATTTTGCATTCCTTGATGATGAATGGGTTTTAACTATCTGCCATTTATCATCTATCTTCTTAAGGATAGAAGTCGCCACCCCTTTTTTCTTTATGGTTCGGGTATTGCCTTTATCATCGGGATTGAGAACTATGGTGTAGACATAAGTTTCGGTAGTAAACGCATAGGGCAAATCTACTTCTGCATCAATTTCATAATCTGAAAATTCAAATTTCTTGAAATGCCCCAATTCTGGACCCAAATGATGTTCTATATAGTGGGCGTAGGTGCCTTCAACACCACCAGATTCAAAAACCTCGGAATCTTCTGTGAATAGGTCAAAAGTACCTTCAGTTGTCAAGTTTTGTAACGCATCCTTATAGGTTTTCATTACTTTTAGAACAGCTTCTTTCTCGGTGCCTAAATCTACGTTTTGACTAAACATTTGGCCTGTGGCAAACGTAAGTAGCATTAGGATTGTTGTTAATTTTAGAGTTTTCATAATTTTTGTTATTTAGGGTTATTTATTTACTCGAATTCTATTCACGTTTGCGATACCAAATACAAGGACAAAAAATCTGAGAGCCACTTCAAGTGCCACCAAGGTTTTAGCTGTAATCGTTTTTGGAACTATATCACCGTAGCCTACAGATGAGAATGTAATTAGACTGAAATAGGACATATCGAAAAATGTCAACAGCCCATTATTTCCGGAACTATTATTTATCTTAAAATGAGTAGAATCAAAAAAATGTAATGCTGTATAGTCTAAAGCGAATGAAAGTACAATCAGGACAATTAAAAATCCGAATAACATCAAAACGTGGCTCAGCAAATGGCTCTGTCCGATAATTTTCATTAATTGATTAAAGGATAGGGCTATGATAAATCCTATCTTTATTAGTGTTATAGCCAATAGTATAATCACTGCGTAAGTAGCATTAATATTAGGCAAAACATACAGCCCGATAGCTGTAGCAATAAGCACTACCAATAGTACGTACTTTGAACTATTGAAAAGTTGCCCATAAAAGGCAGCCGTGGTTTCTATGTCCTTTTCGTCACACATTCTTTTGAGGGTTTTATAAAAATTTCTTCATATGTCTTTGTTTCGGTTTCGTTTATTAATTTTTCTATGTTTTCACATTAACTTTTATTAATTACAATTAGTTGCCAGTTAATTTTAATACTAAAGCCCCAAGAACTACGACGGCTATAACAGTATATATTATATAATTGAACCACTTTTTTAACGGGTTTTTGATCTGTGCTTTGCTATTACCTGTATTGCAACAATCTTTCATTACCTATTTATTTTTCAGTTTTCTTTAATGAAGCTGCAACCCTAAATTTATACTTGATAATGAGAGGCGAACTGTTATTAACCAATCAACCATTTCAAATGTTCACCTCCCAAAACCAAGTACTCTTCACTAAACTTCTCTTTTTCAAAAGTTTTAAATTGCCTGACATAGGAAGAGAGATGTTATTATTTTAAGGGTTTAATCCCTCTCCCTTGTGCAGGCTGCTACTAACCAAATCAACTTTTCTATTTCACAAAATCTGTTGTACCTAATTAAGAGAAAGGGTTTCATTAACCAACCAAACAGTATGCACCCTCTCTCTTATTAGGACTTAAATTTTTGCCTGACCTGGGAAGGAACTAACACTAACCATCATCTATTTTTCCTTCCCACGACAGGACTTAATGACTACTCAAGATATTCCGGACATTTTATGTATTCTGTTAACTAATAAACCAGAACAACAAAAAATGCTTAGGGAAGGGATTATCTACTGAATAGTCTTTTGTACTTTGCCGCATTTAAGCATTCTACTGCCGTAATATGGGTTTCTTATCTCGTTGTTTGTACTTAACCAAGCACTACCCTTATCGTACATAGGGCAAAATTGTTGGTACAGTGTGTTCTTTGTTCCTGTAATCGCCACCATATCCGTTATATCTTTGCTCAATGTTTTAAAATGCTCTCTTTGATGGTCAATAGCACTTTCAGCAATATGTTCTGCGTGTTCTGTAGCATCTTCTATAATATCGGCCAATTCTTCTTGCTGTTCTTTGGTATAGCTACTGGTATCAAAGGCTTTAAGAGAAGCTACCAATTTTGCACCTTCTTGGGCTGCCTTTTTGGTATCGTCTGCCACCAAGGCATTCTTTAGACTGAAATAATCATTTAAAATTGCTTCTGCTTTTGCATCACTGTTCATATCCATCATTTTGCCGTGGTCCATTTTATGGTCCATCTTCATTTTTTCCTTTTCCTGCGCATTGGTAAAAGAAACTGCCAACAATAACATAGTGGCTATACTCATTTTTAACTTTTTCATCTTTTTATTTTTTAATTATTTATAAGCTGTCTTTTAATTGTGTTACCCAGTTGATTATTTCTTCTGCCTCCGCTTCTGAAAACTTTGCGTCTCTATGAATCAAGGTATAAGAATCCAAAGGCATTTCGCCATTTTCAATCTGGTTGATGATAGACCTTAACTTACTGGTCTTTCTTCGGCTTGATAGTGAATCCCATTCATTGAAATTTAGTTCGGCCTTGCCTTCTTTAATATGGTCTTCCAAAAACCAAGCAACAGGCTGAACTTTATTATACCAAGGGTATTGCGTATTATTACTGTGACAATCATAGCAGGATACCTGTAACTTGTTTTGAATGTTCTCTGGAACATTATTAACCAACATAAAATCAGTTTCGGGTACCATATTACTTTGGTTGCGTGTTGTGGGTATAAATTGAATCCCCACAAACGCTACCAATAACACTACCGCTATGATTTTTACTACTTTCATTTAGTTGATTTCTCGCTGTACTTCGCCACAGGTTAACATTTTGCTACCGTAGTAAGGATTGCGTACTTCCTCTTTAGTACTTAACCACGCCGTTCCGCCATCATACATAGGGCAAAACTGCTCGTAGAGTTTCATCTCTGTACCTGTTATAGCAACCATATCTATAACATCTTTACTTAAAACTTTAAAGTGCTCTCGCTGATGTGCTATATCACTTTCTGAAATGTGTTCTGCGTGTTCAATTGCATCTTCCATAATATCCTTGAGATCCTGTTGTTCACTATCTGAATAGCTGGATGCATCAAAACTTCCTAAAGTACTTGCAAGCGTTGCGCCCAATTCTTTTGCCTTATCATTGTCATCGCCTACAAGAGCATCTTTCAAGTTGAAGTAATCTTTCAGGATTGCTTCTGCTTTTGCATCTTGATTGTCACTCATTGACATATCGTCTTTGTCATCCATAGGCTCTTGGTACATCTCGTTGCTCATTGGTGCTGCAGGTTCATTTTTACTTCCGTCTTTACAAGCAGTAACACTAACTAAAGCTATTGCGATTATGGGTATAATTAATTTTTGTTTAATCGTTTTCATCTTTGTTTATTTAAGGGTTATTTATTAATAGTTTTCTTTACCGACCCACATTTCAACATTTTATCTCCGAAATAGGGATTGGTTATTTCCTTAACGTCGGCATACCAAAAGGCACCTTCATTGTTAAATGCCATTGGGCAGAATTTTTTGTATATGGTTCCTTCAGATAGTGCATCTTCAAACATTGGCCCTGCCTTTTCGGTAAATTGTGCGAACAATTCTCTCAGGGTTTTAATGTCTTCAGTATTGGCCATATCTTGCGCTAAGTTTTTCATCTCCATTCTTTCTTCGCCAAAAGAGGCAGCCATATCCTTACTTATGGATCTTGCCTTTTCTGCATCGTCTCTTACAAGTGCCATCTTGATTTCAAGATAATTATGCCATACTTTTCCCGTCATTCCGTCAATAAAACCTTGGTCTGCGATATCTGCGGTTTTTTTCTTGGCCGCCTTCACCTCTTCAGGGGTGTTAATTTCTACGGTTTGTTTTTCCTTACAGCTTACAATTGCAATGAGTGCAAGGGTTAGAATTGAAGTTTTTAATAGTGTTTTCATTGTTTTTGAGTTAAATTATTATTCTATAGTTTAAAATGTTTTGGACCTAAATGGTCTAAGATTCCTTTTAAATCTTGTCCTACGCTTTTTGCTATTTCTTCTATTTCAGATTTGTCAGAGATGGCCCAAGTTGTCTCAACGTCTTCAATAGAAACCTCGATTAAAGAAGCATCATCGATTGCTTTGATGCTAATTTTACAAGGCACGAGTGAGGTCATTTGGATATCGTTGGACAGTAAGTTGGCAGCCGTTTCTTTATGACAAACCATCATAATTATTAGGTGAGACATATCGATGTTATAGTCCTTCAGATAGTCCTTGACATCCATTTCTCCGATGATGTCAAATCCTTTGTCCTTTAAAACATCTCTTAACTGTGTTAGTGCCTCATCAAAAGTTATGGAACCGTAGCGTCTAACAATACTGTAAGATGTGTTTCGGCTCTCAGTATAATTCTGACTATGCAATCTTTGTTTTTTGTCCTCGCTATTTTCCATAACTCTTCTGTTTTATTAGCTGTATTTGTTTTTTTAATTCTTTATTCAATTTCTTTGAACTTTCAGTTGGTATATTTCACAATTCAAGTAAGATTTTTAAAAACTTTAACTACCAAAGTTTTACTTTTTTCTTCTTCCAGAAATAAGAAAAATCACCCATACAAGAATGGCTATACCAATTATCCAATACAATAGCATCATAATTTTATTCTTTTTTTGTTAAACATTTATTTTTTTATTCTTTGATATCAATCATAATTTCTCATTCATTTTCATTTGATTTTCTTCATTTTTATTTTTCAAGAACCATTTTTCACCTAAAAAAATCAATACTATCAGTATTGCGGCTACAATTACGACCAATAGGTCACTAGAAGCCTTTATCCATAAGAATGCGGCCAAAACAATACAATCCAATAATATTGCTGTATATAGAATAGAGGCACGGGCGTTTATGTCTTTTCTCATATTTTTAAGTACGCCCCAGTGAATTCCTACATCCATAATTAGATAGAAAATAGCACCTAATGATGCAATTCTTGTAAGGTCAAAAAGAATGGTCATTGTGAGCGCCAATACCACAGTATAAATGAGCATATGTTTTTGCAACTTACCAGGTAACCCAAAATGTTTATGGGGAATTAGATTCATCTGAGTTAGCATTGTAGTCATCCTTGACACTGCAAAAATGCTTGCTACCACACCTGAAATAGTAGCTATGATAGCGATACCCACAGTGAACCATAATCCGTACTTTCCGAAAGCAGGCCTTGATGCCTCGGCCAATGAATAGTCCTTAGCTTTGATTATCTCTTCAATAGTAAGATTAGAAGAAACAGCGAATGCAACAAGTAGATATACCACGGTACAGATAACAAGTGAAATTATTATAGCACGTCCTACATTTTTATTGGGATTGGTGATTTCCTCACCGCTATTTGTGATTGTAGTAAAGCCCTTATAAGCTAAAATTGAAAGAGCCAAGGCTCCTAAATAATTGGTAATAGGGTATTCTGTCAAACTTTCTGAAGGGACAACTTCAGAAAATGAAAATCCTGCCGCCCATAATCCACCAATGGCAAAAATTGCAATACCTCCAATTTTTAAAATAGCCATTGCAAAGGAAGATTTGCCAATGATATTGTTTCCAGAAATATTGATTAAAAACGCAACGATTAACAGTACTACCCCAAGGATAGGCACCCAAACACTATTGTCATTTATATCGAATAATTGAAGCGTGTACGAACCAAAAGTACGTGCTACCAAACTTTCATTAATCACCATTGAAAATGCCATTAGCAAGGCTCCAGAAGCTGTTACCACACCCTTACCATATATCTTTTTTAGATAGGTAGCAATACCGCCAGCAGATGGATACGCATTGGAAAGTTTCACATACGTATATGCACTAAATCCTGAAATGATAGCACCTACAAGAAAAGCATACGGAAACCATTGCCCTGATAACTCAGCTACCTGTCCTAACAAGGCAAATATTCCTGCACCTATCATTACACCAGTACCAAGCGACACCGCTCCGGTTAAACTCAAACTATTTTTCTTGTATTGTGCCATTTATTAAAATCTGACTAAAAGGCCGCCTCCCCAGCCATAACGATTATTGTAATTTCCTTGTATTGAAAAATTTCTGGAAACGATGTATGCGAGCCCTACCAACCATTGGGTTTCGCTTTCAAAAGATTTATTATTTTCCAAATCATTGACCCAACCAAAATCCGCTCTGTACTCATACTCTCCTTCTAAAAATATTCTTGGAAAAATCAACAACTCTCTATCCAGCCGTATCCTTGGGCGTAATTGATGGTCCATACTCACATCTACATTAAATCTGTAAGGCGTAAAGTATTTAACCCCGACCAGTCCAACGGTATTAAATGTATCGTAAGAATCTGGTGTAGAAGTTTCGGTATTTACCCCTGCATATACGCGTACCCAATCATTGAGGTATCGATTATAATTTACTTCTATCTCGGCATTTTGGTCATAATCAAACTCGGCGCGCAGTCCAAATTCGTTACGGATGTTGCTCGACATCAAAAACAGCTCGTTAAAGTTTGATCCTACGCGTGCAGCCCCCCAAGAATAATAGAGGTCAGTCTCGTGTATAAGCTTTTCAACCGGAAATTCCTCCATCCGTTCATCTCGTGGTGTATCATAACTAAATATACGGTTCATACCACTCATTAAATGATACAATATGTGACAGTGAAAGAACCAATCACCATACTCTTCGTTATAGAATTCAATGACCACTTTTTGCATCGGTGGCACATTGACCGTATGTTTTAAGGGCGAACGCTCCCCGTTTTCATTGATTACCCTAAAGAAATGCCCGTGCAAATGCATTGGGTGGTGCATCATTGTTATGTTATTTAGTGTGATTCTTGTTACTTCTCCTCCTTTTATTTTGATTTTATCGGTTTCAGAAAGTGGTACGCCATTCATACTCCATACATAGCGCTGCATATTTCCTGTTAGGTTGAGCAGAATATCATTTACCGGTATGTCTTTCTTATAAGTGGTTTCTTCCTTTGCCTTTAAGAAATCATAGTTAAAATAGGTTTTACGAGTACTGTAATCAAAAGTGGCACTGTCTTTTTGCATCTTGGACATATCGTGATTCATATGGTCTTTCATTTTGCTCGATGCTTCGGTATGGCTCATTGGCATAGAGTCCTTTTTCATCTCCATTGTATTGTCCATATCCATTTTGTCATCTTTCATTTCCATTTGCTTCTTCATTGTACCTTCATCCATTGACATATTATTGTTCATTTTCATCTGCCCATCTTTCATATCCATCTTCATTCCATATTTCTGCATCAAAAACTCCGGTGTTTTTTTCTTTCTGTTTCCCACCAATGCAGGTGCACCCATTTTCATATCCATTTTTGCCATTTGCTTCATCATTGCTACTTTGTCTGGCCTATCTATTACCGTTGCCGGAAAAAGTTTTCCATTTCCCAAACGGATTGAAGTATTGCCAGAACCATCCTGTGCCGTGGCGGTAATTTCTAAAGTCCCTTCCGGAATAGTAACAATAACATCATAGGTCTCTGCCACTGCAAAAAGAAATCGGCTTTTATGTACGGGCTCTACATCCACACCATCACCTGAAACTATCATTGGATTACCCCCTCCAAAATCCACCCAATAATAGGATGAAGCCGATGCATTTATAAAGCGAAGCCTGATTTTTTCTCCTGCTTTAAACTTTGGGTATTCTGCTACTCTTTTTCCATTGGATAAAAAAGCAGGGTAGTAAATATCTGTTATGTCTGCTCCCTCCATACGGTCTCGCCAGAATTTGAATTGGGCTCCCAATGCGCCCTCTTTGATGACTCTACTTAAGGGCACTGATGTACCCTTTTTTACCTGATACCATTCGTTAGCCCTTTTGAGGTTGCGTAGCACATTCATAGGTTTTTCATTGGTCCAATCAGAAAGTACCACAACCAAATCTTTATCATAATCCAATGTCTTTTCTTTTGGATGAATGATAATAGAGCCATAAACTCCCTTTTGTTCCTGTAATAAAGTATGTGAATGATACCAATAGGTGCCGGATTGATTAATAGGAATTCTATACTGAAAAGTTGTGCCAGGTTCAATTGGCGGCGTAGTTAAATAAGGCACACCGTCATAGAAATTTGGAAGGATTAAACCGTGCCAATGCACTGAAGTTTCTTCGTCCATTTTATTGGTCACATTGATTATGGCAAGGTCTCCTTCATTAAATTCTAATGTAGGGCCAGGAATGCTGCCATTTATAGTCATTCCATTGGCCGTTACGCCTCCAAGGGTCATTTCCTTTTGTTCCAAGGTAAGATTGTACTCTTTTACAGGTCGTCCTTCTTCTTTACGGTCATCACCGTTTGTTCCGACTTGGCCAAATGTAACCGAGGTAAGGAACAATAGAAGTGTTGTATTGATTATGTTTGTTATTTTCATAGTTCTTAATTTTATTTTAATAAAATTACTGTTGTAAATCAACTGCTTGTGTCATAATTATGGTTGTTATCTACATAATTTTGTCCAATGAATTCCTAAAATTTTTCTGTTGGGATTTATAGGCTGTCAAGCTCATTCCCGTTTCATTTTTAAATTGACTGCTCAAATGATTAATATGGCTATAACCCAGAAGTTGTCCCATTTCGGTAAAGTTGAGTTCCTTGCCTTGAATCAATTCTTTCACCTTTTCAATTTTCAATTTGATGAAATACTTTTCAATGGTAATTCCTTCAGTAAAAGAGAATACCTTACTGATTTTTGAGTATTCTTGACCCAATGCTTCTGCTAAATGCACGGATAATTTCTCGTTTAGTTCTAAAGGCAATTTTTGTAATGCTTTAATCAGTTCTACCTTAACCTGCTCTGTGAGTTTTTCTTCGGTACTATCTATAAGGGAAAAACCATTGTTTTCGAGCAACGTTTCCAATTTTTGGATTTCATCATCGCTCTCGATATTGAGACGCAAACGGCCTAATTCGATTTGTAACAATTCGATATTTTGCTTATCCAGTTCATCCCTTAAAACCTTGATACATCTATCACATACCATATTCTTTATGTAAAAATCATTGACCATAATTAATTGATTAAATAGTTAATAATGGCCGATTGCACGTAGTACATTTGCACCGACTCGATTTGATTCATTTGAAACTTCAACTGCAATTCCTGAATGTCCAGCACATCATTAAAATCGATAGTGCCAGTTTCATAATTTTTTACCAGAATTTCTTCGGCATCTTGGGCTTGTTTTAGGTTGCGCTCTTGTGTGTTGTATGCGATGCGTGCTTGGTTGCGTTGTGATTGCGCTTTCGCGAAAGCGGATTCCAGCACATTCAATCGCTGTTCCTTTTGGGTCTCTATTTCTTGCTGTCGCAACTCGTTCTGTCTTGAAATGGATTTGTAACGGTTGTTGAAAATGGGTATGGAAACCGATACCATAGGCATCAATACATCTTTCCCATTATCGCTGAAGTTGACGTCGCTACGTTCTGTTACGGGCAAGTAGTCTAAACCAAAACCAATCATTGGTAAACTCTCGCGCTGGTTGAGCAGTTCAGATTGTGCTACCGATTCGTAGAGCTTGTCATATTTGAGCAGTTCGGGATTGAGTGCTAACGCTTCATTTTTGTAAAATGGGTCTTCCTGTGGAATTTCCATTTCTGGAACGACGTCAACCGTCATTATTGCATCACGGTTGAGCAAGTTGTTGAAAGCCGTTTGTTCTGCTGTAAATTCTTCTTCCAGCACTTCCTTTTGTTGTTGTAATTCATTTTGCCGTATTTGAAGTCGCAATACATCTACGGCACTCGCTTTGCCCACTTCTACAGATGTGAGTGCAAGTTGTTCGTAGGTTTCCAGTAGCTGAATATTTTCGTCCAACACTTCTTGTTTGGCTCTTATAGCATAAAGTCGATAATACGATTGTGCGACCGAAAGTGCGAGCTTGCGCTTTGCAATCGTGATTTCCACATATTCGGCATCTGCCATTGCTGTTGCGTAATTTTCACGAGCCGTGATAGTGCCGAACCACGGCAACATTTGTTTTACACCAATTCGTGCACGTTGTGCGCCCACTCTGGTTTCAGGCTCGCTCACAAAATAGCCGGCACTTACTTCGGTATTGGGAATCCAGTTGGCTTCGTTTACCTTTTCTTCGGCGATGTTGTATCGCAATTCAAAGGCTTGAATTTCTGGATTGTTGGCCTCAGCTTCCTGAATGTAGGATTGTAATTGTTGTGCTTTCGCGAAAGCGGAAACAAACAAAAACACCAGTATATATTTTAATTTTTTCATCTGTTTGCTTTTTTAAGTTGGTATTCCTTTTTCCAGCTATATAGGACTGGCAGTAGGAAATAGGACGTGACATCGATTATCATTCCGCCAAAAATGGGAATCGCCATCGGTATCATTATATCGCTTCCTTTTCCTGTAGATGTGAGTACTGGTAGTAGTGCCAAAACTGTGGTTACGGTTGTCATCAAACACGGACGAATACGTTTACCTGCGGCTTCCAAAGTGGCGAGTCGTATGCCTTTTTGGTTGTCTGGCTCGTTGCTTTTAAAAGATTGGTCTAAATAGGTGGCCATTACTACACCATCATCCGTTGCGATACCGAAAAGGGCAATAAAACCTACCCAAACGGCCACACTTAAATTGATGGTTTTCATATTGAACAAGTCCCGCAGATTTTCGCCGAAAAAGCTGAAGTTGAAAAACCAATCTTGCCCATACAACCAAATCATTATGAAACCACCTGCAAAGGCTACGGCAATGGCGGTAAACACCATAAGCGATGTAGAAACCGACCTAAATTGGAAATACAAAATCAAGAAAATAACCAGCAAACAGAGTGGTACGACAACCGATAAGGTTTTCTCTGCCCGCAACTGATTTTCATAAGTACCCGTAAAGCGATAGCTAACACCTTGTGGTACGACCAGCGAACCGTTATCAATATTTTCTTGAATCAAGGCTTGGGCATTTTCTACCACATCCACTTCGGCAAAGCCATCGAGTTTGTCAAACAGCACGTAGCCAATAAGAAAAGTGTCTTCACTTTTAATGACCTGTGGTCCTTGTTCGTATCGAATTTCAACCAATTCGCCCAGCGGTACAGGACTTCCTTTCTCAACGGGAACATAGATATTACGCAAGTCGTCTGGATTTGCCCGTAATTCTCGTGGATAGCGCACACGCACGGCATAGCGTTCACGACCTTCCACAGTTTGCGTAAGTGGCATCCCGCCCACGGCCACTTGCAGGATTTCCTGTACATCCATAATGGATATGCCATATCGAGCCAATTGGTCTCGCTTAATATCGATGAGCAAGTAGGGTTTGCCCACGATACGGTCTGCAAAAACAGCTTGTTCCTTAACGCCTTCGGCTTGTTTTAAAATGTCTTCCAATTCCAGTCCGAAGTTTTCTATGGATTTTAAATCAGGCCCTTTTACCTTGATGCCCATAGGTGCTCGCATTCCTGTTTGTAGCATAACCAATCGTGTTTCGATGGGTTGCAACTTGGGTGCAGATGTAACGCCTGGCAACTTGGTTACTCGCACAATTTCGTTCCAAATATCATCTGGACTTTGAATGTCTGGTCGCCAGTTTCGGTAGTATTCGCCGTTTTCATCTTCAATCAAATCTTCCCGTGTGGCAGTGGTTTTGAGTGAGGCTTCGTCATAATTGGCATCCTCATCTACCTCGTAATTTGGGTTGATAATGAATTTGTTATTCTTCAGTACAAATAACCCATCGTCATTGACCTTATAGCGTTGTCGCTCGCCAGAACTATTCCGCATATATTCAGATTTATACTGAATAACATTTTCATACATTGAGAGTGGTGCTGGGTCGAGTGCGCTTTCCGTTCTTCCAGCCTTTCCCACCACAGTTTCAATCTCTGGGATGCTTGCCACCGCCATATCGAGCTGTTGCAGCACACGCTTGTTTTCTTCAACACCTGCGTGCGGTAAGGATGTGGGCATCAATAGGAATGAACCTTCATTGAGCGCTGGCATAAACTCTTTGCCCGTATTCCGCATTATAATGATACCCAGCGTGAGTACCGTAGCCGGAACGATTAAGAACAGATACCTATTCTGAAGTGCCCATTTCAAAATACGCTCATAGTATATCCTGAAAATCGAAAACACACCAAGAAGTCCAAAACAGATGATGGAAACAAATACCAGGTTCATCACAATGCTTCGGTCGAAACCTAATGGTCGCCAGTATTCTGCCAGAAGGAATACGATGGCAACCGATGAAATGATGATGTCAAGCAGGTTTTTGCGCTTTAGCGAAAGCGTACCTCGCATCCTTAAAAATGATGTTGCGGCAAAGGCGATAAGAATTAGTCCTAACCAAAAACCGTAAACGATGGCGATAATTCCCAATAAAACAAGTAAGCCATTGATGACATACTGTGTACGTTCCCGCACACTCGTCTTGCGGAACAGGAATGCCGCGATGGGTGGAATGAGAAATAACGCAATGATGAGTGATGCCGTGAGTGCCATTGTTTTGGTAAAAGCAAGCGGGCGGAACAGTTTTCCTTCGGCACCTATCATTGTAAATACGGGCAGGAAACTGATTATTGTTGTTAAAACTGCTGTTAGGATAGCGCCAGAAACTTCGGCAGTTGCGTTGTAGATGATTTCGTTTGTGGTGTATTCGGTACCATTTTTATTAAGGCGCAGCTTTTCATCTTCCAAGTGTCGTATCATATTTTCAGCAAGTATGACGCCCACGTCGACCATCGTTCCTATGGCAATGGCGATACCCGATAATGCGACAATGTTGGCATCTACATTAAAGAGCTTCATCGTGATGAACACCATTAAAACAGCTACGGGCAATAATCCTGAAATAAGTATAGACGCACGAAGGTTGAATACCATTATGATGATGACGAGAATGGTTATGAGAATTTCCAGCGTGAGTGCTTCGTTGAGCGTGCCCAGCGTTTCTTGTATGAGTTCGGTACGGTCGTAAAATGGCACGATGGTTACTTGTGTGGTGCGACCATCTGATAAAATTTTTGTTGGAAGTCCAGAGCTTATTTCGGCGATTTGTGCTTTGACATTATTGATGACTTCCAGCGGATTTGCACCATAGCGAGCGACTACAACACCACCTACAACTTCGGCACCTTCCTTATCGAGAATACCACGTCTTGCCGCTGGTCCCAGATGAACGTTTGCTACGTCTTTGATACGGATAGACGTAAAGTTTTCAGAATCTACCACGGCATCTTCGATATCTGAAATGGACTTTACGTAGCCCAATCCGCGCACGAGATATTCAGCTTGGTTGATTTCGAGGGTTTGTGCGCCTATGTCTTGATTGCTCTGCTTCACGGCTTTGACCACATCGCCCATACTAACATTGTACTGGCGCATTTTTTCTGGGTCAATATCCACTTGGTATTCCTGAACATACCCACCTATGGAAGCCACTTCAGAAACACCGCTTGCAGAGGATAATCCATACTTTACATAGTAATCCTGAATGCTGCGCAATTCCTGTAAATCCCAACCACCAGTTACGTTGCCATCTTTATCACGACCTTCCAGCGTGTACCAAAATATCTGTCCGAGGCCCGTGGCATCTGGCCCAAGAGACGGATTGACACCATCGGGCAAGAGGTTTGCAGGAAGTGAGTTCAGTTTTTCCAGTATGCGACTGCGCGACCAGTAAAACTCAATGTCTTCTTCAAAAATGATATAGATGCTGGAAAATCCAAACATAGAAGAACTACGAATAGTTTTCACGCCTGGTATGCCCAGAAGGGAAGTGGTAAGCGGATATGTGATTTGGTCTTCAATATCCTGTGGCGAGCGACCTTGCCACTTTGTAAAAACAATTTGTTGATTTTCGCCAATGTCTGGAATGGCATCAACGGCAACAGGGTCTGTAGGTAAAAAACCCGTTTCCCAATTAAAAGGTGCGTTGACCACGCCCCAACCCACGAATAGGGCGAGTAGTAGAACGGCAACAAGTTTGTTTTCTATGAGAAATTTAATGCTCTTATTCAGCATAGCATTTGATTATTAGAGTTTTGGAATTACGTGCTGCAAAAAATGGCAAACACGAGTTTTAGCCCACGATACCGCACCTGCGGTATTGGGCTTCATTCAAAAAATCTAACAAATCAAATTAAGAAAGTCTGGTGCAGCACTTGCACATCCCGTTTGACAAAGGGTCGCGGGTAATCTTCAAAAGGAACTTCTTCAGATTCGGTTCCTTCAAATAAGTTTATATAAAAATATGTAAAAGCAGCGATGAACGTTTGCTGCTCGAATGAAAGTGTGTCAAAAGATATTTTAAGGTCGTCTTTGCCTTCCTTTACAATTTGTTGGTCAGTACAACAAGATTTCTCAGTCATTTTAGGATTCTCACAAGTTTTGGTAGGTTGCGCTTTTTCCATTCCGCAACCTTCAGCTTTTGAGAATAAACTGAAATCGACCAAATTGTCCCCACAATAATGCATATCCACAGTAAATGACATAGTAGAGAACATCACTACAAGGGCCATCGAAATGGATAATATTTTATGGAAAACTTGTTTCATCGTTGCAAAATTACAAAATTTTAACAGTTTTTATTGGGATTAACAGAAATTTAATTAAGTAATCCATTATTAGACACTTTAATAAATTTAAAATTCTTATAAGATATAAACTACTGAATATAAAATACTTCAAAAGTATTATTAAGAATAATTCTAAATAATATTGGTTTTTTGAAATCAGCACATTACATTTGTCCTCTATTTAAAATCATTCTAAATAATTTATTACCAATGAGAATTCTATTTTTTCTACTATTTATCCTACAGTTTACGTATATATGGGGGCAAACAAATCCTCAAAAAGAAGATACCATCCAACAAAAAACGGAACGTCTAAAAGAGGTTATTATATCTGCCAACACCATACTGGGCAGTAAATTTGAGATTAAAAACAAAACGGGATCTGCGAGTTATATTTCTGAAGAGGATTTAAAAAAATTCTCTTACACCAATATCAACAGGGTTTTACAAACAGTTCCAGGAATTAATATTTACGAAGAGGATGGGTTTGGACTACGCCCAAATATAAGTTTACGAGGCACATCACCTGAACGTAGTGCAAAAATAAATTTGATGGAAGATGGCGTTCTCATAGCCCCTGCACCCTACAGCGCACCTGCCGCCTATTATTTCCCAACCATTGGGCGTATGCAGGCCGTCGAAATCTTAAAAGGAAGCAGTCAAATTCAATATGGACCCAACACCACTGGTGGTGCTATTAATATGATTTCTTCCCGAATTCCTGACGAATTTTCTGGACGAGCTTCCATTGCCGCAGGGAATTATGGCTCAAGAAACACGCAATTAGTCATTGGTGACAGCTATCAAAACTTTGGATTTGTAACGGATTATTTCAATTACAGCTCAGACGGTTTTAAGGATTTAGATGGTGATGGCAATACAGGATTTGATAAATCTGATTATTTAGCCAAGTTTAGGGTCAACTCAAATTTAGATGCAGAAATGTATCAGTCACTAACATTTAAAATCCAATATTCTGAAGAAGAGGCAAACGAAACTTACTTGGGATTGACCGATGAAGACTTTGAAGAAAACCCTTATAGAAGATACAGGGCATCGTCTGAGGATGTAATGAACGCCGAACATCAACAATACCAACTTACCCATTTTATACAAGTATCCCCATCGTTAAATATAAGTACCACTGGTTACTTGAATAAATTCAAACGGAATTGGTATAAGTTAACCGATGTAAACCTTGGCGAAAGAGTGAGCATAAACAGCATCCTATCATCACCACAGGATTACCCCTTAGAATACCAAACCATTTTAGGAAACGAAGACACCCAAGACGATGTTATGGGCATAAAGGCAAACAACAGAACATACACCTCAAATGGTGCTCAATCCATTGCCAAATTACGATGGGGTTCTGGCTGGTTACAAACTCTGGAAGCTGGAATACGTTACCACGAAGATAACGAGGACAGATTTCAATGGGTGGACAGATATGCTTTTGAAAACCAAGAATTAATACGAACCACAGTAGGCGAAAAAGGTGCAGATGCCAATCGTATAAGTAGTGCAAAAGCATTGGCGGCACACCTCTTGTACACCCTTAAAATTGAGAACCTTACTTTAACACCTGGTTTGCGTTATGAAAATATAACCCTTACCCGAACGGATTATGGCACGAGCGACCCAAACAGAACTGGTGAGGATATAGCTATTCGCGAAAATAACGTAGATGTATGGATTCCAGGCATAGGTGCAAATTACAGATTCAATAACCATATATCAGTTTTCGGTGGGATACATAAAGGATTTTCGCCACCAAGTAATACACCGGGACAAAATGCAGAAGAAAGTATTAATTATGAGTTGGGTTCCCGATTTGGCTTTAAAGGTTTTTCTGGGGAACTTGTCGGATTCTACAATGATTATCAAAACCTGCTGGGAAGTGATTTGGCCGCAACAGGTGGTACAGGAAGCCTTGACCAGTTTAATGCTGGTGAAGTGCGTGTAAGTGGCATTGAACTTTTGCTAAATTACAATTTGCTATACAATACATCAGGGAAATTTAAACTTCCTATATCGATTTCCTACACCCTTACCGATACCGAATTCCTGACCAGTTTTGATAGTAATGAAGATATTTATGGGGTAGTGACCAAAGGGGATGAAATACCATACATTGCAAAAAACCAATTAAATGCTACCTTAGGGCTACAGCATAAGAAATTTGAAGTAAACCTAAATTCACGTTATACAGGTGCATTTAGAACCAAGGCTGGTTCTGGACAGATTCCAGAAAATTTTAAAGTAGATTCTAATTTTATCGTTGACTTATCTGCGCATTATTTTCTTAATGAAAATTTTACGCTATCAACAAACATAATAAACTTATTTGATTCAGAATATGCAGTATCCCGTGTCCCAGCAGGTTTGCGTCCCGGACATCCTTTTGGATTTAATGCAGGGTTACAATTCAGTTTTTAAAGATATATTGTGGAAACAATAATATCAACTATAATTAAAAGTTATTAGCAACAATTTGAACCTTCCTGAATCGGTGGACAGGCGACATTACCGTAAGAACAGAATACACAGCAATCGCCTTCTTTTGGTTTTAGTATTTGTTTGCAATTCTCACATTCGTAAAAGAATTGACAGGCATCTGTAGGCATTTGCTCTTTTTTTTTGTGACTGCAGTATGGGCACGAAATTTCTGATGTTAATATCATATTTATTATTTTTTTACTGAATCATTACAACAAGAAATCTCAAAAACACCTTTATAAGGAATCTTTTCGTTTAATCTATCGATAAAATATCCTGGATTTTTATTGAACTCTAAAACACATTGCGGACATCTACAAAATAAGAAGTTCCGTTCGTTGTATAGAATACTTACTACTTGGTTTTCTGGTTTTTCAGCAAGACAGACTGGACAAATAATTAGATTTTTTATTTCTGCAATATATTTTTCCTCATTGTTTTGGAATTGCTCAATACATCCTTGACAACAAAAAAAGTAATCTTGATCTTTATATTTTATTGATAAGCGCGGTGTGCTTTTTATTCCCAATCGAACTAAAGAGCAACCACAAGTTGGGCAAATTTTTAATTTCATTTTTTTTATTTAAATCAATAATCTGTTTCATTGTAATGAATACTAAAGCATATAGGTTAGGTCGGATGCCATTGTAGGGTATGAAAATATCATTGTCCGCAAATCGCTTATGGTCATCTTGGTCTTTATCGCCATTGCAAAAAGATTGATGGTTTCTTCACAATGAGGCCCGATCAGATGCGCGCCCAAAATGGTATTATTATTTTTATCGATGATTGTTTTATAAGCATATTCATCCACATTCAGGCGTCTCGCATTGAACCAATTATCCACTTTTTCAAAATTGACATTGATATCATATCCCTTTTCTTTGGCCTCATCTTCCAATAGGCCAACGGTTGCCATAGTGGGCAAAGTGAAAACTACGGAAGGCATTGGGGGATAACTGACTTTTTTCTCATTTCCTTTAATGATATTTGAAGCTACGACGTGTCCTTCCAAAACAGCTACGGGTGTTAAGGGCAATCCTCTTGAGTCCGCTGCATCGCCAGCTGCATATATGTTCGCGTTCGATATGCTCTGAAGGTTTTCGTTGACCTCTATCCCCTTTTTTGAGAAGGATATACCTGCTTTTTTCAATTCTAAATCAAAAATGGCTGGGGGACGGCCAGCGGAATTAAATACTGCTGCCGATTTGAAGTTAGTTTCCTTTCCGTTTGAAATTCCTGTAGTTATGTAGTTGCCATCTTTACGTTCAATTTTAGAAACTTCAGTTTCAAGAACGAGCTTGACACCTAAATTACGTGTGGCATCGACCAAATGTTTTACAATATCCTTGTCAAAGTTTTCCAATGGACGTTTGCCTCGATGTACTATTGTTACCTCGGCACCGGAACGTGCGGCAATATGGGCGAATTCAAAGGCGATATATCCGCCACCGATGAAAAGCAGGGATTGGGGTAATTCCTTAAGATTTAGAAAATCCGTACTCGTTTTCGCAAGCTGTCCGCCTTCAAAGTCTAAAACTTTTGGTTTTGAACCTGACGCAATTACAACTTTATCAGCTTGAATGGTCTCGTTACCTATTCTTAGGGTATTTTCATTTATAAACGTAGCGGAACTGTGAAAGGTATCGATGCCGTTCTTCATATACCCCTTTTCTATTTTCCTCGGCATTTCATCGACGAAAGTCTGTTTGAACGCCATTATATCCTTCCAGTTAATATCCGGAATGGTATCAATGCCTTTCCCTTGAAGCCTTTTGGCGAAGTCGCGCACTTCCGTAGCACCGATAATCACTTTTTTCGGGTCACAGCCTCGTAGGGCACAGGTGCCACCATAAGGTAGTTCATCGGTTATGCCGACCGAAAGACCTTTTGAGGCACATTTATTGGCGATTGTCATACCGGCCATACCCGAACCAATAACGAAAACATCATATTTTTTCATCTACTTATTTTCTTTGGTGGTATTCTCGACTACTTTGTATCCTGTGCTCTCTATGGCTTTTCGGATTGTGGGCAAATCGGTTTTAGTCTTATCAAATTCCACTATGGTGTTGGCATTTTCGTAGCTGGCTTTTACAGAAATAATTCCATCCAACTTATTGACTTCACTTTCTACGTGTGCCTCACAACCTGCACAGGTCATTCCCTCAACATCAAAAGTGTGCTTTTCGATATTGGATTGAGAGACATAGACGATTTCCTTAGTAGGCTGTGCGTAAAATATGTTGGCATAGTACGGGAAAGCCAACATCAATCCAGCAAATACGGTTACGATGAACAAAAACCGTTTGGATTGCCAAAACGAAGGTTTTGCATCATCCTCACAGGCGCAATCTATTTCTACCTGAGTTTTCGGCCGTAGTTTCTCGTACCAGGCAAAGACCAAAACAATAATGGTCAGGCCGATAAGATAGGGTCTAAATGGCTCGACCCAAGAGAATGTAGATGCAATTCCACTTGTGCCGGCAATTAATGCCAAAACAGGTGTAATACAACATATTGATGCTGCAACTGCGGTAAAAATGCCGGTATAGGCCGCGGTGTTTGAAGTTTTATTCGTTGCCATAATATAAAATTTCTAAGCTGTTTTCTTTCTTGTCGAAATTGAATTGAAAATTCCATTCAAAACATTGTCCTCACTCTTTACCAGCGAATAATATAAAGTTTGCCCTTCACGTCTCGATGTAATAATTCCTGCATCCTTCATTTTTCGGATATGCTGGGATACGGCGGGAACACTCATTTCAAGAATGTCCGCAATATCGCAAGGACACAATTCATTCTCTATGTTCAATAGGAATAGAATTTTCAGTCGTACCTCGCTTCCCGCGAGAGACAAAACTTTGCTTATTGCATTAAGGCTGTCCGAAGAATTCTCTATTGTTTCCTTGCATCTCGATATTTGCTTCTTGTCTGCTTCGTTCCGTGTACAAGTTATTTCCAAGCTCATCTTTTTTGATTTAAAGTGGTTACAAATATATCATTATTATATTATTTAAGCAAATACTTAAATAATAGCAATGAATACTGAAATATTAATTATTTAATAATTAAAAAGATATAAATCTTAGAGTTTATTAATAAAACATTTTATTTGACATCAATTAAAATGACACACTTAAAATAACAAAATGTTGTACCTATGTTGTACCCAAGGTCAAAAATCGTGAAGAAAACTTACTTTTTTAAAACGAAAAAGCCGAAGATTTCTCTTCGGCTTTTGTGCGGATGACAGGAATCGAACCTGCACACCTCGCGGCATCAGATCCTAAGTCTGACGTGTCTACCAGTTCCACCACATCCGCATTTTAAATATTTTAACACTTTTTCTTAGGTTAAATCCTAAGTCTAGCGTGTCTACCAGTTCCACCACATCCGCAATAGAAATCCGTAAAACGGGATGCAAATATAAACAATAGTTTCAATATTCAAATAGCAATTTTTCAAGAATATAGTCGGTTTTGTTTTTCTTATTTTTGTTTTAAATCAAATATCACAATGCAAAACATACAATCATATATTAAAGAACATCAACAACGCTTTTTAGATGAGCTCATTGCGCTTTTAAAAATTCCATCAATAAGCGCAGATTCTGCCTACAAAGCCGATGTAATAGAAACCGCTAAAGTCATTAAACTTAGCTTAGAGCAAGCAGGTTGCGACACGGTTGAAATTTGTGAAACAGAAGGCTATCCTATTGTTTACGGAGAAAAAATAATCGATAAAAATCTACCAACAGTTTTGGTTTACGGCCACTATGATGTGCAACCACCAGACCCTTTGGATTTATGGCATTCGCCACCATTTGACCCTGTGATTAAAAAAACGGACTTACATCCCGAAGGTGCTATTTTTGCACGAGGTGCTTGTGACGACAAAGGTCAAATGTACATGCATGTCAAGGCTTTAGAATATATGACAACCAATAATGAATTGCCGTGCAACGTAAAGTTCATGATTGAAGGCGAAGAAGAAGTTGGCAGTGTCAATCTTTCAAAATTTGTAAAAGCAAATCAAGAAAAATTAAAAAATGATGTTATTCTTATTTCAGATACCGGAATGATTGCCAAAGACGTTCCGTCTATAACCACCGGACTTCGAGGCTTGAGTTATGTCGAAGTTGAAGTCACTGGACCAAACCGAGATTTACATTCTGGGCTTTATGGAGGTGCAGTAGCGAACCCAATAAATGTACTAACAAAAATGATTGCATCGCTTCATGACGAAAACAACCATATAACTATTCCAGGGTTTTATGATAAGGTAGAAAATCTCTCTGATGCAGAACGTGCCGAAATGGCCAAAGCTCCTTTTTCATTAGAAAATTATAAAAAAGCATTGGATATCGATGCGGTTTATGGTGAAAGCGGTTACACCACAAACGAACGTAATTCCATTAGACCAACACTAGACGTCAATGGTATTTGGGGAGGATATACCGGTGAAGGTGCAAAAACCGTAATTGCGAGTAAGGCCTATGCAAAAATATCGATGCGTTTGGTACCAAATCAAGATTGGAAAGAGATTACCGAATTATTTAAATCACATTTTGAAAATATAGCACCTGATGGTGTTAAAGTAAAAGTTAAGCCGCATCATGGTGGCCAAGGTTATGTAACACCTATTGATAGTATAGGTTACCAAGCAGCTTCAAAAGCTTACGAGCAAACCTTTAGTAAAAAACCAATACCACAGCGTAGTGGTGGTAGTATTCCTATTGTTTCGCTTTTTGAAGAAGAACTCAATAGTAAAACAATTTTAATGGGTTTTGGACTGGATAGCGATGCCATTCACTCGCCAAACGAGCACTTTGGTATTTGGAATTACCTCAAAGGTATTGAGACCATTCCATGGTTTTATAAGTATTTTACTGAAATGAAATAATCAATGCTACTAAGCCAAGAATATCGGGAAGTTTGGAGTACCAAAAGTAAAATAGCTTTTAGGTTCGTATTCTCGTATTTTGTTCTGTACATCTTTTTAATGTTTTGCAGCGGTCTTTTTGAAAGTCCATTCCGCTGGATTGGCAGAACAATTCTTGGTTTTAATTATGATTTTGACATTAGTGGCTTTGGAAGTGGCGATCACACCTACGCCTATATTACACTTTTTGTAAATGCGGTTGTTGCTGTGATCGTATCGATTATTTGGTCTTTATTAGATAAAAATCGCCCGAGTTACAATAAGTTATTCTATTGGTTTTTAGTCACGATTCGTGTGTTTCTTATTGTATTTATGTTGCTGTATGGTTTCGTAAAAGTTTTTCAAATTCAATTTAGAAGTCCTTCCTTGATACATTTGCTTCAACCTTTGGGTGAGTTTTCCCCTATGGGACTTGCCTGGACTTATATGGGTTATTCTAAAGGTTTTGGTGTGTTCGCTGGGCTCATGGAAATAGTTGGTGGCTTACTGTTGATTTCAAGAAAAACCACCACTCTGGGTTCATTTATCATTATTGGTGTTATGACTCAAGTGGCAATGATGAATTTAATGTTTGATATTCCTGTTAAACTTTTTTCAATCCATCTTATCTTAATGGCATCAGTAATATTTGTAACAGATATTAAAAGATTCACATCTGTGTTCATTAAAAATAAAGCGACAAATGCTTATGAGTTCTACCATCCAGTATCATCTAAGAGCTACCATAAAACCATTAATAAACTCAAGAAAATTTTCGTGCCTATTATCTTACTTGTAGCGTGTGTGCTTGGCTATTTGGGTGAGTTGAACGTGACCGACAAAAACCATAAACCGCATCTCTACGGCATTTGGGAAAGCGAACTATTTGTAAAAAACTCAGACACAATTGCACCTTTAATTACTTCCAGCAACCGATGGCGATATTTAGTGATTGAGAATAAAGGCCGCGCTATTGTAAAGACCATTGATGACGAACTTTTACGTTATAATTTTAAATTAGATACGGTCCAAAAGAAAATTTCGATGTATACAGAAAATGGCAAAATGGACAGCCTAAACATCAACTACATATATAAAAATACAGATTACTTGAATCTTGAAGGAAGCTTGAATAATGACAGTATATCAGTGACATTATTTAGAAAAAATCTTGATGATTTCCCATTAAGGTCAAGAGGCTTCCATTGGATAAACGAAAGACCATATAACCGTTAAATCCATTAATAAACGAAATTATTTTAACTCTACACTTGTAGAATATAAAATATATTTCTACATTTGTAGAGTTAACTCTAAACCTGTAGAATATGGAACTATCAAAATCCGAAGAACAACTGATGCAATATCTCTGGAAGCTAGAAAAAGCTTTTATGAAGGATTTATTAGATGCCTATCCTGAGCCAAAACCAGCAACTACAACGGTCGCAACATTATTAAAACGTATGATAGGCAAGGGCTTTGTAAATTATAACACCTACGGAAAATCTAGAGAGTACTTTCCTCTTGTAAAAAAAGAAGACTATTTCTCAAAACACGTCAACGGACTTATTAAAACCTTTTTTAATGATAGCGCATCACAATTCGCTTCCTTTTTTACACGTAAAACCGACTTAACCAAAACGGAATTAGAGGCGTTAAAGCAAATTATTGACAAAGAAATTAAAAGCAAATAATTATGGACATCTATCTCTTAAAGTTTTCAGGTTGCTTGTTGGCGTTTTGGTTGCTCTATGCCCTTTTGTTAGAAAAACAAAGCGCTCACCAATTTAAGCGTTTCTATCTATTAGGTGCTATCGCAATTTCATTGCTCATTCCAACTATGACCATTACAGAATATATTGAACCTGTTGCGACTAATTTAGAAACTGTACCAATGGTATTGCCTACGGAATTGGCCTATGCTGAAATTCCAATAGAACAGGCTTCTTTTCTAGAATTAGAAACTGTGCTTTGGCTTATTTATGGTCTGGGCGTGCTTTTGTTCAGTATTAGGTTTATGGTAAATTTCTTCAAAATGTACAGACGCATTACAAGAAATCAAACTATTTCAAAACATTCTTTTATCTACGTCTTGCTCAAAGAATATCGTATTCCGCATTCATTCTTCAACTATATATTTTTAAACAAATTAAAGTTTGAATCGCAACAAATACCAAAAGAAGTAATGCTTCACGAAGAAACCCACGCCAAACAATTACACAGTATTGATATTTTGGTATTAGAAGTATTACAAATCGTGTTTTGGTTCCATCCGTTAATCTACATTCTAAAACACCATATAAAACTAAATCACGAATTTCTGGCAGATCAAGCTGTTCTTAATAATGGTATCAATGCCAAGGCTTATCAAAACACGTTATTGCAATTTTCATCTCCCGATAATTATCAGTTATCAAGTGCCATAAATTATTCATCAATTAAAAAACGATTTACAGTTATGAAAACACAAACATCAAAAACCAGAATTTGGTTGAGCAGTTTAATATTGCTCCCGATTATTGCTATTCTATTTTACAGTTTTGCTGAAACAGAATATGTTGAGAAAGAAGCGTCACAAGTATCACAACTTCAAAACCAAATTACAAATGCAGGTGCTACAGAAGCTATGATGCTAGAATACAAGGATTGGATCAAGAAATTAAATACTGATTCATCAGGTCTTATTATACCTGTGGGCACATGGGAGCGCCTAGCTGCTATTTATGACCTAATGAGCGAAGAGCAACGTAACTCGGTTGACACGCATCCCTTACTTCAAGAAATAACTCCTGATTTGTATTCTGTAACACCTAGCGAACCAACGGCTGCACAGTTTAAATCATGGAAAAATGAAGAAGAGTTTGCCATTTGGTTAGACGGAAAGCATATCTCAAATTCAAAATTAAACAACTATTCTTTAACGGATATTGCACATTTTAGAGGCTCTAAAGCTCATAAAAATGCACGTAGTGAAAAGTTTCCTCAGCCCTTTCAAATTAATTTATATACCAAAGACGGGTTTTATAAATTTTATAAAGAAGCTTTTATAAGTGATTATAGAGGACTTACAGAAACCTATTCTAATGCAATTAAAGACTACTTAAAAGGTCCGCAAACAGATAATTCTGAACTTAGAATAATAAAAGCGCAAGCCGATAAGTTTTATGGTTCTTTTACCAAAGAGGAAAAAGAAAAACATAACATTTTACCAGCACCACCTGTACCAGCAGAGAAACAATCTTCACTTAAACAATCGTTGAATAATTCAGTTAATGAAGTCAACTCAAAACAACAAACTAAAACTTTGACTGTATTGATCAACCGAAAAGATGAATTTTTAATAAATGATGAGCGCGGCAGTTTGGAATCATTGGAAAAATTATTGAAATCAATCCCTGACACAAAGGATTATAAACTTTATTTTAAAACCGATAAAGAAACTTCGAAAGAGGTTACTAACAAAACTTTTGTCTTACTTAAAAAATATGACATTCTCAAAACTGCTAATGAAGCAGACTGGGATAAAGTAAATGAAATATTAGACCAACAAAAAGCAACAAAAAAACAAATAGCTGACTACAACGCTTGGGCTAAAAGAATTAATAACGCTATTGATAAAGCAGAACGTAGTTCTTCAAAAGTTAAAGAATACCCTATTATAAAACAAAAAGATTTTGAGAAATTCGAGCGTATTTACAAAGTATTGATGTCTCAAAAACAAAGAGAAAATGCAGAGCCTTGGCCAAATTTTTCAAACTGGCCACCACCTCCACCTCCACCACCAGCGCCAGAAAGAGCTACAGTTATCGAAATAGCAGAATATGATGTTTGGGCAAAAAAAATGAATATGGCCATTAAAAAAGCAGAGTCTGGCAATAATAAAAGTTACTACCCAAGAATTAAGAAAGAAGATTACGATAAATACTATAACATATTCAGTAACTTAATGACTGAAGCACAACGCGAGACTGCTGAACCATGGCCAAATATTCCGCCACCTCCTCCGCCTCCACCACCAGCGCCAGAAACACCAAAAGTTATTAAGGGAGGTAAAGACAATCCTCTTCCTCCACCACCACCTCCACCTGCACCTCAAGAAATACCGGCTGTATCTGATCCAATAGAAGTAAATGGCGTAACTTATTATTTCTCACAAAAAAATGGGAAGACAACTTATTATGATGAGCAAGGAAACGAAGTGGACATAAATAAAATTCCGCCTCCACCACCAATTCCAAAAAATGCGACACCAGAACAAAAAGCAAAAATGAAGAAAGCTACTGACGCATACATGAAGGCCAATCCAGATAAAGTAGGAAAAGCAACAATGGAAAATGGCGAGGTCATCGATGTAGTTGAAGTCCCGAGTGATTTACAAGGCAGTGTTGATATAAATGGTGAAACATTTTACTACACAACAAGCTACGGTAAAACAACATATTATAACAAATATGGCAAGGAGGTAAAAATGGATAATTTACCACCTCCTCCACCACCAAAGTCAGCTTATGAATTTGTTAAAAGTTTAAAAAACAGCAGTGTAATTTATTATTATAGGGACAAAAAAGTGTCTTATGAGGAAATTTTAAAAATTACTAAAGACCAACCTAATATAAGTATGCAATCCGATATTAAAAACAGTGAAGGATATGTGAAATTTTGGATAGAAGACTAAATTAAAAACTGATTAAAGCCTCAACAAATGAGGCTTTTTTCATTTGATAATGTAACAAACACACACTTTTAGCGTTCTAATAGACTATCAATCAAATCAATTACATTATGCTAAAACAATTCTTCATCCTCTGCTCTGGTGCCGACTCTGACATCCTCAACGAATGTTCTAATGGTGAACAAAACAAATATGCTGGCATAGGTGCCACAGTTTTTTTTACGGCAGTTATGGCCACAATTGCGGCGAGTTATGCGCTTTACACTGTTTTTGACAATTTATTTACCTCCATTTTTTTTGGGTTAGTTTGGGGACTTCTTATTTTTAATCTAGACCGATACATTGTTTCCACCATTAAAAAAAGAGATAATGTTATAGATGAAATTATTCAGGCAACACCTCGAATTTTCTTGGCTATTATCATTGCGGTTGTTATTTCAAAACCGTTGGAACTCAAGATTTTTGAAAAAGAAATCAACCAAGTATTGTTAGAACAAAAAAACGATTTAACACTTGCCAATCAAAATCAGATAGCTGAACAATACAGTCCAAAAATAGCAAACCTCGAAAGTCAAATTGCTGGACTTCAATCTGAAGTTGACCTCAAAGAAAATGAAGTCAATGCACTTTACAACACTTACATTACTGAAGCAGAAGGTACATCCGGAACTTTGAAATTGGGCAAAGGTCCTGTATATAAAGAAAAACGTGAAAAGCACGATGCCGCACTGGCAGAATTGCAACAATTAAAAACAGATAATAAAACTAAAATTGAAGCTCTTGAGAATGAAATCTTATCGCTTCAAGGTGCGTATAACGCCAATGTTTCAGAATCCCAACCTATCATTGACAATTTCGATGGCTTAATGGCTCGTATTACTGCATTAGGCGCATTGCCGTGGTTACCTTCATTCTTTATTTTCCTATTGTTCTTGGCTATTGAAACCTCTCCAATAATTGCAAAGTTATTATCACCAAAAGGTGAGTTTGACTTCAGATTAGAAGATCAGGAAACTGTGGTAAAATCTTGGGTTACCCAACAAGTGGCAGAGCGCCAGTTATTAGTTAAAACAGATAACGACATTAATAATAGGGTATATACAGAAATTGCCGACGAGGAAGAAATCATGAATTACAAACGCAAAAGGGCTCGCGAACTCATGCAACACCAAGCCGATGCATTTTTGAAAAAGCAGAAGGGTGTGCTTTAAATTTAAGCTATAAAACACACTCGTTAGTTTGAGTGGTGTGATTTTATAAGCATTGGATCGAGAACTATTAAAACAATAGTGTTGGTTTGCATCTTGATACAATTTTTTAAGCTAGGTTTATTACATTTAACAAACGTAAATTCTAATTGTAATGAAACTACTCTACATCTTTTTCGCTTTACTTCTTTTTAATTGCGGCACTCAAAACCAGACAGATACCCAATCTATAGAAAATGCCAAATCCGCCATTCAAAAAGTTATGTCAGACCAGGAAACCGCTTGGAACAATCATGACCTTGAAGGTTTTATGCAAGGCTACTGGAAAAGCGATTCACTAAAATTTTACGGCAGCAATGGACTTACCAAAGGCTGGCAAAATACATTAGATAATTATAAAAGAGGCTACCCGACAAAAGCTGAAAGTGGCACGTTAAACTTTATTATTAACGATGTGTCTAAAATTGAAGGTAACAATTATTGGGTAATGGGAGAATACCATCTTAAACGTGAAGTTGGTGATGCAAACGGTGTTTTTATTATCATTTTCAAAAAAATAAATGACGAGTGGAAGATTGTAGCAGATATGTCTTGCTGAAATTGAATTTGATGCTCACAAAAAGAAAATGTTTCCGAGAGTATTAATCTATCACGAAAAATACTAAGTCAGAAACATTTTATAGTTAATCCTTAATACAATCTAATCGGTGCTTTATGCCGCAACAGTAGAATTTTCCTGAGTCTTAAAATGGTCATATAACTCCTTACATCCTAAACCAACAATAGATAGACTTTTAGCCTTTGTTATAGATTCATTATGTAATTTGGCCAATGCCATTACGCCTGCTCTATCAATGCTTTTTACACTTTCAATATTGATAAGTACATTATCCATTCTATCAAAAATATTGGCAAAATGCGAATTAAAGGTCTTTAAGTTGAGTTTATTCAAACTTCCTTTAATCTGATAATTGTTGTTGTAATTTGTAATTTGTAAATCCATAATACAATGCTTTTAGGTTCATTAATAATTGGGCGCTATTAATCAGTAAATTTGGTGCTATTAATCTTAGGGAATACCTAAATATCGAAAGTATTTTAGACACCAAAAGATTATTTCGACCAATGGCAAATAAGATTGGTTTATTAGGATTTAATTGTTTTTTTTTTCGACAAACAACACATTGACAAATAGATATGGGAATGTAAAGCTTGTGGCGATTCTACTTACTGGAATTAATTTTTTGAAGGTGGGCACTGATTTCCACAGGCTTATAGACTACAACTTTAGATACTGGATATTTATTTAATAGATGCGCTGGCCTAATAGGACGTTTTTCAAACCCACCACCACAATTAGGGCAGACATCTTTTAACAGCTCGGTACAATTTGCACAAAACGTACATTCGAATGTGCAGATCATCGCATTATCAGATTCTACAGGTAAATCTTTATTACAGTTTTCACAGGTTGGTCTAATTTCTAACATTGTGTCACCTTGTAAATGTTTTTATAGAACATTAATTTTATAGCATGAAATATAAATACAAAGTTATACTAATGATTATTTTAGCAACTATAACTCTTTACGGGTTAGTTACAGGTAAGTATTTATTTCTGGTATTTATGGTTCCGCTGAGTTTCGGCTTCTTCAATAAAAAGGACCAAGATTAAAGTTTTTCATTAAGTTAGACTTGTCCTGCTGACTAGACGGTTGAAATGAAAAATTAAATTTTCTTAACATATTGTGTAATAATAACAATCTGCTGGCCATCCACCTTGCCTTCAATATATTCCGCATTTTCATGATCTAACCTGATGTTTCTGACTGCCGCACCTTGTTTGGCGACCATACTTGAGCCTTTTACTTTTAAATCTTTGATAAGTACTACGGAATCTCCCTGTTCGAGTATCACACCATTAACATCCCTATGAATAACTTTATCCTCTTCTGCCTCACCATCACCAGAAGCTTTTGCTAATTCCAGCGTATCATCTTCCATATACATCATCGCCAGCAAATCTTGTGGCCAACCTTCGGCCTTTAAGCGGTTGAGCATTCGCCAGGCCATAATTTTAACTGCCTGGTGCTCGCTCCACATACTATCGTTAAGACAGCGCCAGTGATTAGCGTCTATCGTTTCTGGATCTTCCATTTGTTCTACGCATATATTGCATGCGTAAAGAGCAGTTTTTAGCTCGTTTTCTACTACATCTGGGACAGTATAAACCGATAGATATTCTTCGTTTCCGCAAAGCTCACATTTGTTGTTGCTGCGCTGCTGTAATTCTTTCTCTAATGACATAAACTTGAAATGTGATACAAATGTAAACTTAATTGAGTGTATCCCTCAACTTTTTAGGCAACCCTTTTACCACTAAATCGTAAGAATGATCAATTAAATCTACTAAGAGCTTTGGTGATATTTCATCAGTATTAATATAAACGCTATTCCATTGTTTTTTGTGCATGTGATAGCCTTCCTTAATACAATCGAATTCTGCTCTAAGTTCTTGAGCGTAATCCGGATCACATTTTAAGTTGATAAAGCCGTTACCTTCTTCCCATTTTTTTAACGAAGCAAGTGCAAACATTTTATTGCAAACTTTAAAAACAAGTGTATCATTATCAAACGGAAAGTGTTCCGTGACTTGCTTTTTGTTCATGCAATAATTTCTGAATTGTTCTATATTCATCACATCTCAACCTTCCCAAAAGAGAATGAGCTTTTTATTTTAGCCCAATGTGGCATTTCTTTTAATATTTATTAAAACCTTCAACGATTTGAAAACCTTGCAAGTCCTCTTTATTCTATTTGAGCTGTTTTGTTTCGTCACCTTCAATTTCCAAAGCTGAATAATCAAGTGTCCAACCGATTGTCTCTACCAAATTTTCAATAAGTTGAATCGCCTCTAAAGCTTCTTGTTTCGCTATATTGTACAGTCCACTTTCTGGTACTTTATCTAAAATATGCGCTTTTGCTTTAGAGTTTAAATCCGTTAAATCTGCTGCTTCAAATCTATTGAACATACCATCTTTTTTGTCGTAATAATTGATGTTAGTTTCAATGGACAGTACTTCTGGTTGTGGAAAATGGGACAACATGACCGTTTTTGTTTTTGTATTGGATCGCATTTCTACCTTACCCAAATCAAATCCAACATGTGCTTTTGCATTGATGACGACCAATGCTTTTTTTCGACTTGAAACGAGTTTCAGGAATTTGGCTTTTACATCTTCGTAATGGTAAATTTCTGCGAAGTCACCTTCAACTGTTATAAATTTACAGACACGCTTTATTTTGTCTAAAAGTAAAACTGACTGCTCATTGGTTCTTTTGGTGTTTCGGATTTGTTTGAAGATTGTGACCAACGCCAAAGTGACCAAAATACTTATGATGACTATAAAAAATGTTTCCAAAAATTTGTTTTTAATAATTTGAGATGCTGCATGATCCTGAACATTATCGGGTTAGCACCACAAAAGTTAATCTAAAATTTTATATAAAATAGGTTTGCTCGGTGAGGCATCATTTTCAAAAGGTGCTATCTGTAAATTCAGAAAATAAGTACCGTCGTTAACCTTATTTGGGACATAAATCATTTCTGTAATTGTCGCGTCCTCTCTAATATTGCCGTTTAAGTTCCAAAATGCTCTGTGCGCACGTAATTCTCCACCATCTTCTTCCCTATCTATACTCGGCGTATCTACAAGTAAGTGTTTAATCCCCTTTCTTACTAATAATTCTATGGCATCTTCCCTAAAATAGGTCCAATTGGTATGCGAATAATGTCTCGACTTTTTAGCTTTAGTATTAGGCATAGTTCTAATAATTAAAGCATCGCGTTTCTTATTACCTAAAGCAAATTGTAATTGTTTAGCCGAAATTACCTTGTCTTTAAGGTACACTTCTGGTGCTACCGAAATCACTTCGGCCAAAAAGAAAAACTGCTTTAAATGCTTGTTTATGGGATACGATTTTTCCGTCAAATGACCCACAGTTTCTGTATGCGTACCATGAGCATGAGGATTAAAATTTATAGTATTAAAATTTACCGAAGCACCTTCTGTCACACTAATTGTATCACCATCGACCACCTCAGGTTTAATGGTCGGGTGATCGATGTACCACGCATTTACATTAGTGTCATTACCTCGCAATGGGATGGAAATATCCAAAGGCTTGGTTAAATCGATTTTTAATTTTCTTGAATTGTATTGTATGGTTGTAATCATTTATGCTGAAATATTTCAAGTCTTTTTTATGTTTAATTTAAATAGCTCTGAAGCAATACCGTCGCTCAAAAATTGACCTTTCTTGGTGACGCGCAAATGCCCTTCATCAATATACAATAAATGTTGATTAATAAAAATCTGCGCCTGCTCCAAGAGGTAATCTTTGTAGCTGTTTCCAAAATCCTTGTCAACTTTTTGTAACGATACTCCCCAAATAGTCCGCAGACCTGTCATAATATATTCATTATACTGATCTGTCGTTGTTAAGGTTTCACATTCAATTGGTAATTCCTTTTGTTGAATTTTTTTAATGTAAGTTGAATTGTTTCTAACATTCCAACCACGCTGTTTACCATTAAATGAATGTGCCGAAGGACCAATTCCCAAATAAGATTTTCCTTGCCAGTAAGCTGAATTATTTCTGCTAAAATAACCCTCTTTTCCAAAATTGGATAACTCATAATGTACAAATCCTGACGCTTCCAATTTATCTTTCAATATATGAAATTGCTCATGCGCCTGGTCGTCATCTACATCCTCAATAATTCCTTTTTCTATAAACGAAGCCAAAGCCGTTTTAGGCTCAACTGTTAATGCATAACTCGAAATATGAGGAATATTGAAACTCAATGCCGTCTCTATATTTTCCAACCATTGTTCGTTTGTAGCATTTGGAATTCCGTAAATTAAATCAACTGAAATATTATCAAAGTGTTTTGTCACCTCTTCCAAACATGCTTTTGCTTCGTTTGCATTATGTGCCCTATTCATGAGATTTAAATCCCTTTCAAAAAAAGATTGAACACCAATGGATAATCGATTTATTGGACCTTTAGATAGTTCGAGTATTCTAGTTTTCGACAAATCATCTGGATTAGCTTCCAAAGTAATTTCTGGATTGGCTGCGACTTCAAAGTTTTTGTAAATCGCATCAATTAAAAATCGTAATTCACCACTGGTTAATAAGCTTGGTGTGCCTCCTCCAAAATAAATGGTTACGACAGTTTGATTTTTGAATTCATCCTTGCGCAATTCCATCTCTTTTGACAATGCCTTAATCAATTCATCTTTCTTTTTCACTGATGTTGAAAAATGAAAATCACAATAGTGGCAAGCTTGTTTGCAGAATGGTATGTGAATGTAGATGCCGCTCATTTAGTTGTCAGTATTCAGTCGCAATTTGCAGTCAGAAAATTATTCTTTTAATGTTTATGAAGTAAGTTAAATAATGAAACTGCTTACTTTTTAACTCGTCCTTCATTTTGCTTTACAAATGCAGCCCAACCCGTATAGCTTTTACCAACTTCCACTCTCCCTTGGTTATAAAAATGACAAACTGCCGCCGCCAAGCCGTCCGTAGAATCAAGATTTTTGGGCAATGTTTTCAACTTTAATAAACTTTGCAACATTTTGGCAACCTGTTCTTTACTGGCATTTCCGTTTCCGGTAATGGCCATTTTTATTTTTTTAGGCGAATATTCTGTAATTGGAATTTCACGCGATAATCCTGCTGCCATAGCGACACCTTGTGCTCTTCCAAGTTTGAGCATACTCTGTACGTTTTTACCAAAAAAAGGTGCTTCAATAGCAATTTCGTCTGGGTGATAGGTGTCAATTAATTCGACGGTACGTTCAAAAATGAGTTTTAATTTCAGATAATGGTCGTCGTATTTTTTCAACTGTAATTCATTGAGCTGCATGAACTCCATTTGTTTTCCGACAATTTTTATAAGCCCAAAACCCATAATGGTTGTTCCTGGGTCAATCCCTAATATAATTTGTTCTTTGCTCATAATATCAATCGCAATATTGGCAGCCACTCAAGGATACCGATAAGCCAAAGGTAACGTTTAATACACTACCATTAAAAGCTCCTAAACCATCCAGAACTGGGTCGTAATCATCTAAAGATGTTAATCCATAAATATATGAGACGTCGGTGTAAACAGATACTTTTCTGTTGATGGCGTAGTGCACTTCACCACCAAACATAACATTGAGGTAGCTTTGTTTGTTATCACCTAAATCACTTAAAGGTTTGGTAAAAGAGAAACCAGGACCTGCGTGTGCAGCAACGTGAATATTATCCGGCAAAAACCCAATATATTCTGTTGGATCGTAAACAAATTGAGCGTTGATTCGGGAATAGTTGATTTTGAATTCTGGTGAATCTTCATCGTTCTCAAAACGGTTATATCCAAAATCCAATCGCACACCATATTGCCGTTTTAACATATGCTGTAACCCAATATTAATCGTAGGAAAATTTACTGGTTGTGCATAGGTGCTTTTCACAAAACCATCGGTTGTTGGATAGTTAATACCAACGGCAAAAAGCGCTTTCCATTTTTTGTTTTCGGTAAATTGTGCAAAACAGCTCATGGTCGAAGCGACCAAGGCAAAAACCAAAAGGTATGGTCTTAATTTTTTGAACATCTGTGGGTTTTTTGGTTTAATTTGTGGCATGTTTTACAATGTGCATTACAAAACTAAACAATTCTTCTTTGTACTTATTAAGTTGAGCATCGTAGTTGGCGCTTTTTATTTTATTTATGCTAAAATTGTTGAAAACGAAAATCTTCAACTCAACACATTTTTGGATTTTTTGCGTAAAAAAGAGATTTTTTCAACTAAAAACATCATTTTTTTGATCATTTTGAGCATTTTTAATTGGTTTTTTGAAATTATCAAATGGCAGCATTTGGTTAAAACAATCAAGAATATTTCATTTAAAAATGCATTGGAACAAAGTTTAGGTGGATTGACTGCCTCACTGATTACGCCCAACCGTATTGGTGATTATGGCGCCAAAGCAGTATATTATTCCAAAGGCCATCGCAAAAAAATTGTTTTGCTTAACCTTCTAGGTAATATGGCGCAGATGACCATTACTACTTTTTTTGGTGTTATTGGATTTATTGTTTTTGTGAATCACTATCAGATTGATATAGACTATTACAAAATTGCGCGATTAGTTGGTATTCTTATTATTCTGAGTTTATTTGTGGCTTTCGGATTGCGGCACGACAAATTTAAAATCAAAGGATTTTCGCTACAACGTATATTTGATTTCCTCAAAGAAATGTCAGTAAAGCACCATGCAGTAACTCTGTTGTTGTCACTTATTCGTTATTTGATTTTTTCATTTCAGTTTTACTATTTATTGACCGTATTTGGGGTTGACGTCGATTACAGTAAAGCTATGGTGGTGATAACCAGCATGTATTTTCTGGCTTCTCTAGTACCATCAATTTCAATTTTCGATGTGGTGATTAAAGGAGGTGTTGCTGTTTTTTTATTCGGATATGTTGAAGTAAATGAATTGACGATTTTGTCAATCACAACAATCATGTGGCTCTTGAATTTTGTGGTTCCGAGTTTATTTGGAAGTTATTATGTGTTAAATTTTAAATTACCAAAAACCGAAGAAGAATGATTTCAATTATAGTTATCGTTATCATTGTAGCTTACTTAATTCTTATAGGATTACTAAGTGTTTCATTCGATAAAGTTGAAGATTTTAAACTTCAGGATTTAGATTCGAAAACTAAATTTTCAGTTGTTATTCCGTTTAGAAATGAAGCTGAAAATTTACCGCGATTATTGGATTCCATTTTTAAGTTGAATTATACTTCATCGCTTTTTGAAGTGATTTTGGTAGATGATGGATCTGAGGACGAATCTGTAAAAATTACTCAAAATATTCTCGATACATCACGACAAAAAAGTGGGGACACTCAATCTAACGACTTTGTAATCATTCACAATAAAAGAACTTCAAATTCACCAAAAAAAGATGCCATAACTACAGCCATTGAAAACGCAAAATACGATTGGATCATCACCACAGACGCAGACTGTGTTTTACCTAAATATTGGCTCGATGCTTTTGATGAATACATCCAAACTCAAAACCCTAATTGTATGATCGCGCCAATCACTTACATGGATAATTCTTCATTTTTAAAGCGTTTTCAAACTTTGGATTTTTTGAGTTTGCAAGGTGCAACCATCGCTGGGTTTGGTTTAAAAAAACCTTTTTTGTGCAATGGTGCTAACTTTGCCTATCGATTAGAAACTTTTAAATCTGTAAATGGTTTTGAAGGTAACACCGAAATTGCCAGTGGCGATGATGTATTTCTACTCGAGAAATTTTTGAAACATAATCCAAAAAAAGTACACTATCTCAAAACCGAAAAAGCTATTGTGATAACAAAAGCTGTTGATTCTGTATCTGGATTAATTCAGCAACGTATTCGCTGGGCTTCTAAAACCAGTGCTTATGATAATTGGTTCGGAAAAATGGTGGGTCTTATTGTTTTTTTGGCAAATTTAGCGAGTTTGATGTTGATTCCATTGGTAGTATTTAACCTATTGAGCTTTAGAGTTGCTGTGGCATTATTCGTTATTAAATTTTGTATAGACTTTCTCATCTTATTTAAAACAGCTCGATTCTTTAAGCAAGAATCACTGCTGATTTCATATTTTATATCGTCATTTATTTATCCGATTTTTTCAGTTTACGTTGCTACATTGAGCCTATTTCAACCTTACAAATGGAAAGGTAGAACGTTCAAAAAATAAGTTCTATTAAAATTTTTGGTAGATTTACGTTAAGATTCCCAGATCTCATAAAATCTCAAATAATGAAAAAGTATATCCTCATTTGTTTTCTTTTTGCACTGAGCTACAATAGCTTTGGACAGGACACCTACACCATCAATGGAGAAACCATAGAACTTAAAACAGAAATTGATGGCAAAATTGATTTACTTTGGAATGTTATTGACAATCAATACCGCTATTTTGTAAGAAATGCAGAAGGTACCATTACCGAACTAAAAAACAGCAAAACACCCAATGGTGATTTTCAAGAGGAATATAAAGCGACGTTGAAGAACATTACTAACGGCAGAAATACGGATGACGTAAAATTAACGCTGTATAGTCTGAGAAGTTTTATTGATGCCTATAATACTTCAACTGATGCTACTTACACCTCAACGCTAATTGAGAGTAAAGTGAAATTTAGACTTGGCTTTTCTGGTGGAATTACAAACAACCCTTTTGTGACCAATCCTGACAATATTAAAGCACCACTTGTGGGCGCTGAGCTCGAAATTTACGAAACGAATCTCGCCAGGCATTCAGGATTTTTGCAATTGAGACACGCTTTTGAAACGGACGAATTTTCTTATTCTGCAACAGAATTGTCACTTGGCTACCGTTTCAGAGTTGTGAACACATCAAAGTTTTCTCTTTATGCTCAGGTAAAACTGGCCACCATTAATTTTGTTAATATCACCTTTATTGATGCTGATGATATGGAGGCCAACGCTAATGACACTTCTTTTGACTTACCTCTTATCTTTGGTATAGGAACAGACATTAAAGTTGCGGATAACGGTTATTTGACATTTATTTTAGGTGAATTATTTGCGGTCGGTTTTGACAATCAGGATAATTTTCCGCTTGACTTTTCCGTAGGCTACAAATTCAATCTTTAAATGGGTCTGCGCAATTTAAGAACTTCCAATCCTGTTTTTAATGGCTATTTTTGGGATGATGGAAAATCGTCCGATAAAACCATGTCCGTTTTTGGGATTTTTGTAAAATCATTCATTGGAATTCTAGTCATTGCAGCTATCACAACTTACTTATGGAAATTGAATGAAGAGGGCATGTCCATGAAATGGTTCACGCTAGGTGGCATGCTGGCAGCGATAATCATCAGCGTTTTAATTTCCGTAAGACAACATTGGGCACCTTATTTGGTTCCACTTTACATCGTCGCAAAAGGTGTTTTTCTTGGTGGATTTTCTGCCTATGCACACCGTAATTTTTCTGAGTTACCCTATCAGGCCATAGGTGTTACAATTATCACTTTTTTTGTGATGCTATTATTGTATCAGACTCGGATAATTGTGGTGACCAAAAAACTACGAAGTGTTATCATTACCGTTTGCGCTAGTATTATGGTAGTGTATCTAATTTCTTGGATTTTGAGTTTTTTCGGGATTAAATCCTATTTATGGGGAACGTCTTGGGTTGCCATTGTATTTAATATTGTTGCTGCCATTGCTGCGTCTTTTGCTTTACTTTTGGATTTTGATTATATAGAACGCTATAAAAATAAAGCACCCAAAAGGAAAGAATGGTTGGCTACGTGGGGACTTTTGGCTACTCTAATTTGGTTATATATCGAGACTTTAAGGTTGATGCAGAAGTTGGCAATTAGGTTTTAACTTCGAAAGGCTCAGCCACTAAAAATCAATCAATCTTTACAATAACTGGCAAAACGAATACAGTCGTAACTTGCTGACCTCTTTTTATTGCTGGATAAATCTTTGGAATATCGTTAAAACTTTCTCGCAACAAGCTATCAATTTTAGGGATTTCAGAAGTTGTTTCTTGTTTCACATTGATGGAATCAACTTCTAAAACACCTTGTTTATTAATTATAAGTTTCAACTTAATGGTATCATTTACATCTTTTGAAACCGCTATGTTTTGTAACCCTAAATAAGTATTGACGTGAGATAATAATGTATTCTGAAAACAGGTTTTGGTATCTATTTTTGTGGTTAAAGAATCACAGTTGCTAAAAGTTGGGTAGGTATCGACTTCGTTCCAATTAAAGGTTTGCAACTCTTCTTCAAGCAATTCATCTGAATAGACTTTTTTCTTTTCAAAATAATTACATGATGTAAACAACAATAGTAAAAGAATGAGTGTAATTCGGTTCATTAACAACATTATAATACCGAAAATACAATTTTTTTAAATTCTAATCTTCTTGTAAAAATTTTTCTTGATTGAGTTCCTTTAAACGTTGTTCTGCAAATCTTACGAAAGGACTTTTTTTATGCTTTTCTATATAGTTTTTATACAGTTTAATTTTTGTATCCAAATCTTTATAAAATTCATCCTTTGTTCTGACCAAATAAAACTCGGTCATCATGTCCGTTGGATCTTCTTTTAATGCTATTTGAAATGCTTTTATCGCTTCTTCGTACTTTTTTTGTCGATTCAAGATTGTGCCCAACCTTCGGTATTCGTTAGAAAGCGGCACATCCTGAAGTTTTAACGAACTTGATATGTAAGTTTCGGCATTTTCAAAATCCTTTAAACGTTCGTAATAAGTACCAATAACATACATAGCTCTGGCATCTAAAGGATTGTATTTTAAAGCCAATTTTCTATGTTTTATTGCATCGTGATAGTCTGAATTCTGTGCGTAACTTAAGCTTAATTTCTCATGTATAAATTCAGATTCCTCGCCCATATCCAAAAGCTTTTTGAACCACTCTATAGCATGCGTGTAATATTCTTGATAATAATAGGCCTGGGCCTTTAGGCTAATCAATTCTACATTATTGGGATAACTTTCCAATCCTTTGTCAGCAAAACCGTGGGTAACTTCAAATTCTCTTTTGATTAAATGATGCTTGGCGAGCTTAAAAATGGCTTTTTGATGGGTGTAATCCAATCCAAAAGCTGACATGAATTTTTCTGTCGCTGTGGAATCTCGTTGCTTTTCCAGTACCAAACCCAATTCGTAATGGTAATTGGGATTTAGGCTGTCTTTTTTAATAATATTTTTGAATAGTTCACTGGCTTCGTCATAATTTTTGGTTCGGGACAGCAGTTTTGCGTATTCGTATTTTAAAAGGTCATCATTGCCATTAGCTGCTATTGCCATTTTGTAGTTGTTGAGCGCTTGGTCATAATTACCAAGGGCGACATACGATTTGGCAATTTTGTCGTAAAACTCATCTTTATCTTCTAAACTACTGAATGCTTCAATGGCCTTTGTGTAATTACCGGTGGCAAATAATTGCTTCGCATCATCTGAATTTTGAGCAGTTGCAACACATACAAAAAAGAGCGCAATAAGTAGGTGGTTGAATTTCATTTAAGAATTGATTTAATCTTTTTTAGTTGCTGCAACTTGAAAAACAATTGGTAATGAATAATTTACTTTTACTGTTTTGCCATTGTGAGATCCTGGAGTAAATTTTGGCATTGACGAGACAACTCTCACCGCTTCCTTTTCTAACTCGGGATGCGCTCCTCTAGCACTTGCGTCGGTAACATTACCTTCAAGATTAATTTTAAATTGTACAAAAATGAGCTGTTTTTTTGTTCCCAATCCTAAAGTCTTAGCTAAATTGGTATTAAAATTTTTGTTGACAAAGCTGAAAATTGAACTGTTAGTGCATTTTTTTCGTTCTTCATTATCTGTTATGAGTTCACAATCTTGATATGCTGGCACCAAATCTACTGTAGAAAATGGAACAGCATCTTTATTGTAATTGCTCATACTTCGCTCTATATATTTTGTGAGTAGCTCCTTGCGTTTTTCTTCCGATAATGTGTCGTTGGTTTTTTTATCATTTGAGGAGTCGTCATTATCAATTTGAAACACAATTGGTAAAGAATAAGGCACAGTTACAACTTTGCCTTTTTGTGTTCCAGGAATAAATTGCGGCAACGTTTTAATCACTCTTTTTGCCTCAGTTTCCAATTCTGGATGTGGCCCTCTAGCTCTGACACTAGCTATGTCACCATTTGTATCTATTTTGAATGACACAAAAATACGTTGACGACCTTTTAAATTTAATGAATCGGCTAAACCTATATTGAAATTTCTATTGACATGCTTGGACACAAACTGGCTCATGCATTTTTTGCGTTCTTCATTAGTTTCCAAATCTTGACACTCTGGTAGTGTTGGAACTTCTTCTATAACAGAAAATGGAACTTCAACAATTTCTACTGCCGGAGAAATCAGTGGTTCCGAAGGTGAATCTGCATCCGTAAAATCAGTTAAAACCATCGTGGATGTTTGGTCTGCTACAATAAGTTTATTGAACTGATTATCTTTCTGTATTTGTTTTACTAATGATTCATACCGTTTTTGTTCTTCATCCGTTTTATTAGCCGCATCTTCTACATACAATCTCAAAATACCATCACGGTTTATACTTTCCCAATTTCTCTTTGCCTCATCTGTATGTAACCAAGCTCGAAATTCTTTATAAGTTTTATGCTTCTTAGAAGTTATAGATTCAGCTATAATTAAATCTGCATCTGTTAATATCCCTTTATCAGATTTTCTTTGAATGCCTTGATCCATGATGTACTGCATGTAAGCATTCATCTTAAGGTACTCTTCACGTGAGACTATGTATTTATATGTGTTTTCTTTGATTCCTGCATAATTAGCTATCTCAGTAAAAGGTACATTATTTGCAGCCATTCTTTTTATCTCCTCATAGTACTTTTGCTGAAGCTCTTCATCCGTTAATTCCTGATTATTTTCAACTCTAGTTTCAGCCTTTTCCTGTGCTCTCACTTCGGCAGAAGTATAAATGAGCATTCCAAAAACCATAGGGATTAAAAGGGCGTATTTTATAAGATTAAGCTGTTTGGATTTTGATTTCTGTAACATAGCTATTCGTTTTTTAATTAATGATTTTTTAAAAAATGTATTGGTAAAGGACACATTGTTCACATCAAAGACTTGGCTGAGTAAACTCTGATAATAATCCAACTTTCCGTTTTGTTTTACAGCTTTAGAGTCTGCAATGTATTCGTGCAACTCTTTTATTCTGCTTTGGTAAATATAAATTAGAGGGTTAAACCACATAGCGACTTTCAATATCTCAAAAAACAGTAAATCGACCGTGTGGTATTCCTTAATGTGTACCAATTCATGCTTGTAAATAGAAGGTCTTTCGGTTTCGGAAATTCTTTCACCTAAGAAAATGGTATTGAAAAACGAAAAAGCCGCACTGCTCTTTATCAGATTAACAATAAGAACATTACCGTGCCAACGCTTTGGATTTTTGGACTTCAACCAAAATAGCTTTGCGATTTTACAAACAAAAATAAATGTGGCCACTGCCAGACCAATTATAAATATAGTTTGCCATAATGGTGTTTCGGGTTGTTCTAAAATAATGCCTACCTGCTTTGCAACGAACACCTCATCTGCCGTTGGTATTTTTGTTCCAATAAAGACTTCAGGCAGATGAATCACCATTTCGGAAGGTGCAATTTTTTGAAGTTTCGGTAATTTAATGAAAGGCAAAACCAGAGACAACACTGAAGTTATGAGCAAGTAGATTCTATTATAATTAAAGAATGTTTCTCGTTTTAAAAACAAATCGTAAACCATTAAAAATAGTGCCTGAAATGCCATAATCTGAAGAATAGTATATAACATAACTATTTGTTTTTATTGATTTCATCCAATAGTACTTCAATATCCTTAACGTCAACATCATTCTTTTGCACAAAGAAAGAGACCATGCTCTTAAACGATCCTTGAAAATAATTATCTACTAATTTATTAATGGATTGATTACTATACGCTTCTTTTGCTACGATGGGAAAATACAGGTGGCCTTTGCCCTGTTTTTTATAATCCACAAAACCTTTTGATTCTAAAATTCTAATGATTGTAGATACGGTATTATAGGCAGGTTTTGGCTCGGGAAGCGTTTCAATTACAGCTTTGACATTGGCTTTATTGAGCATCCAAAGGGCTTGCATTATTTCCTCTTCTGCTTTGGTTAGTTGTTTCATTTATTCTGAAATTGTTTCAGAACCTCATTATTTAAAATAATAAAATCCCTAATTAATATAAACTTGAATCTTGGATTACATCACTGAAATTAACTATAGCAAACTCAAAATTCTTAAGTGGAAATATAATTTCACTTTGCTAATATAACTAATTATTTAGTTTTAACTAATTATTTAGTTGCAAAAATGTTTTGTTAATGTATTTTAACAATATTTAGGATAGGTATATAACAGAAAAAAACCTAGCCATAATAATACGACTAGGTTAATTTTCTTGCTATTAACTCAACAATTACTTAAAAAGGATTAATTAATTCTTGTTGACTTGTGGTAAATATATATTAGTGAATTGAATTTGGGCTGTGGTTAAACCGCAAACTTAATGCGGAAAAACCGTAGTTTTGAAGTATAACGGCATATACAAGCAGATTTCTATTGCCATTTATCGTCAATATTTTTCGCAAAAACTATAAATATCCTTTGTCTCGCGCTTCTTGAAGTAAAGTTTCGTCTTTACCGTCAGTAACAGAAAACAATAATTTAAGTTGTTTTTTTCTTTTTTCTAATGCGCTTGTGGACAAAGGAATATACTCATTAAGACTTTTTGTTTTGATACCTTGCGACAAAAGATGTAAAATTTTTCTGTTGACATCATCAATGTAAATGTCACTAGTAATAGTTTTTTTTACATAGTTACTCACAGTACTGCTGTAATAAGGAGGGGATTTGAGTATTTGCTGGAATGCATCTGCCAACTCCATTGATGTCAAGTCGCTCTTAATCAAAAAACCATCTGGATCTATCTCTTTAATAATGTTATGAATCCTAAAAGATTCATTAAACATGGTGAGAATTACAATCTTGGCATTGGGCAACACCTTTTTTGCTAATAGCGCTAAGTCTTCACCTGATGCGAATCTGCCATCTTCGGAAGCAGGTAAGCTAATATCAAAAAAACACACATCGTAAGCTGTTCCTTTTGATGCTCTATTAATCATTAATTCTGCCGTGTCACAATTGTTCGCAGTATCAATAAGTAGGGTCTGATCTTCTGCTTTGGTTGCCATTAACACATTTTGGTAGCCCTCTATAATTATTGGGTGGTCATCTACCATTAGGATGTTAATATGTTTCATAAACTCAATATACTGGTTTTTAATTTACACATAGCTCGACAAATCTTATTTATTAATTTTTAAAATCTTTTGAGCAAAGGGTCATTATAGCTGATTTGAATAGGGTATTTTAACCCTCACCTTTGTACCTTGTTCTGGCCGTGATGAGAATTTAATGCTCCCTCCAATGTCTTCTACTCGTGAATTCATATTTTTAAGGCCAATACCCTTTTTACTTTTGGCTGTATCAAAACCATCACCATCGTCAATAATATACAAGCAAATTACATTTTTTTCTAGTGAAATGCTAATTTCCATATGCTCGGCGTTAGCGTGCTTATAAATATTCTGCATAGATTCTTGAATGATTCTAAAAATGTTAATTTTAGTTTTATTGGACACAAAATCCCAGTTGATATCGTCCGTATATTCAAAATTAGAGGTTAAGCCATAGGCTTGTGACTGATTTTCTATCAACTCCGAAACAATATCCATAAAACCAGAACCAGAAACGAAATCGGTATTCAGTTCGTGCGAAATTTTTCGGATATCTTCCTCTATAGTTTTAAGCTGACCTATATAACCCGCTCTGGACATCATCGCTTCTTTTCCATCCTTAAAGTTAATACTATCCAGACTTAAACGCGTACCAAAAAGCCTCCCCAAAACACCATCATGTAATTCTTTAGACACACGGATTTTTTCTTTAGCTCTAGCCTCATCGACCTTATCCTGTTGACCCAACATTAGGTTGTAAATATCTTCATTGGCTTTTTGCTGCTGTTTTACTAGCTTCAGTTCTTTTGTTTTAGCCCGCTGTGATATTACCACATAAATTAATGCAGCGGTTAGGAGTAAACCAATAGATAATATGGCGAGATAGAGGTTTTCTTTTGAAATTTGCTCGTTTTCGGCCTCGAGCTGGTCAGTTTCAAATTCTATCCTAGCAAATTTGTTTCTTACGTTTCTCTCTACAAGTAACAAGCTATCGGTTAAATTAATATGCTCTTTCAAATATTTTTTTGAAACTTCACCTGTTGTAAGTTCAGATAATAATAGCATAGACTCAAGAGCAATGTCATTTACGTCCAATCTTTTAGATAAATCATATGCCCTTTCAGCGAATTTTATAGCCTGTTCCCTTTCTTCAACTGCATTATAAAATTTCGCCATACTAATTGACGTTCCTGTTCGCGTCATCTCGTCATTAAGACTATCGGCAATTTTATAGGATTCTTCAAACATTTCAATAATCTCATCTCTATTGTAATCACCTGTGAGAAAATTGGTGTAGGCTAGATTTTCTAAAACCAAAGCATAAAATGATGGATCATCCTCAAAGAGATTTTTTGTGTTCAATATTTCTGAAAAAATCTTTTTTGATTCAAGAAACAATCCTTCCTTTCGTTTTATAAAAGCGATATTATTTAACGTATAAAGACTATTGTTATAATCATCTTCCATACCTTTAGCTACTGCTAGAGCTTCATTATTATAGTCTATAGCTTTTTCATAATTACCAAGTTCATCAGCTATATTCGCAAGCGTATTATACAATATCCATTTATGATCTTGTATTTCGTTAGTTTCCTTAACATCATTGATCAATTTTAAAGCTCTAATTGAGTTATCCTCGGCACCATAATAATCTTTACCCTCAAATTGTAGGGCAGCTAAATTACCCAAAGCGTAAGATAAATCTGTTTCTGCATTAATGAGATCAAAGACATTTGCGGATTTTAGATAGTAATAATAAGAGCTATCCTTTACTTCTGTAACAAAAAAGGCATACCCAAGAGCATTATAGGCGTATGCCAATGAGCTCGAATCTCCCAATTTTCTAGCTACAAGTTTTATTTTGTGATTGGCATTTATGTAGTTGCCAAAATCATTCTGGTTAAAGTAAAGATTGCGTATTTTTTTTTGGATCTCTAAAAAGATAGAGTCATTGTCAAGCTCTTCAACTAGTTCTTCTGCTTGATTTAACTTTTTAAGTTTTTGGTTATCAGATAGATTTTCACCTTCAGGAAATTCAAGTAATGATTGAATACTTTCAACTAAAACTTTTTCATTTGAAGATTGGGTGTACCCAAACTGGATAGAAAATAGCAATAGTAAGATTTTAAATGATAGTCGTCTCAAACTTGAAGCAATTGAATGTTATGCTCAAATTTATAACAAAAATCCTTCTTTTAATCTTAAACTTTTATTAGAACAAAAAACCCCTACTTTTAAAGTAGAGGTTTAATTTTAATTCTTTGAAACTAAAAAATTATCCGTTTGTCGGTAATTTAATTTTACTTTTTTTGTGCGCTAATAAATCAATATTTGTTGAGTTTTCTTTGTAAGTTGGTTCAGTATCGATATTTGATCCTGGATTAACACCTGAAACAGTTAGCAATATTACAGCAACTAATAGTAAAGTAATTTTTAGGGTCTTCATAAGTATAAATTATATTAGGGTTAAATAAATAATAAACATAAAAAAAGCTCCAATAAACAAATATTGTGCTAAGGGTAAAAAAATGGATTATTAATTATCTTAGGTAAAACCTAAAATTTATACTAAAATAAAACGAGGGACGTTTTTAAGACGAGGGATGTCTATTAGTAAAATGGACTAATTTCTCTTTTGAGAAGGTCAAATATAAAAATAATTATTGATTACACAACAAAAAAACAGATTAAGTGCTTGTTTTTTTCGACAAAAAGAATATATTCTGTTCATAACCTGTTAATAACTCTACAGCAGTGCTCATTTACAAAGTCTTAAATTTTTTTTCTATCTAGAAAAATCAAGGAAATACAGCCCTATAAATCAACAATTTAGACTTATCGACTCTAATAATTTGAATTTCAAAACATACCGTTAATCGTATTTATTGGACAGAATATCGTATTTTTAGTAAAAAAGTTTACATTTGAAGTCCCTAACCCAGATCTGTTTTGGTTAATAAAAGTTATTTAGAGCACATTATAGCCTTTTCTACCTTTCTTGTTTTTACAACTTCGGTGATTTTTTTATATACCAAATCTTTAGAAAAACACCATTCGGTTGTACGCCAGCAAGTGAACGATACGGGTCAATTACTATCTAGAGAAATACAGAGGATAGTCCAAACTGATATTTCAAGGTTAAAAAACCTGAAATACAGACTAGAAAAATCTAATGGAGAATACTTTACTAATTGGGAAAGTGACGCCAATTTATTAATGCAACAAAATCCTTCTCTAAAATTTGTAGAATGGATTGACAGCTTAATGGTAATTAGAAAAATTGTACCATTAAAAGGTAACGAAGCAGCGCTCAACTTAGACATCTCTAAAGTTGACTATAGGCGTAAGGATTGGCTTGAGCACAGTATCAGTGGAAAGGTAAATATGACCTCTTGGGTAGAACTTACTCAAGATGGTAATTCTTTTCTAGTAGATGTGCCTGTTTACATAGATAATAAATTTCAAGGTACCATTTCGGCCGGAATGGATTTTCAAGATAGTTTTGAGCGCATCATTGAATATCTGGAAAATCAATATAGTGTAGAACTAATTGACCATAAAAATAATGTTTTCTTTAGTGCAAATCAAGATATTGTACTCGATAATGCTGCGTTATTTTCATATTCCAACACACTAAAAATTGTAGGAGAAGATGAAAAATTATGGAGCGTCTCTGTATTGCCTTCTGAAAAATTATTGCTAGCCGAAAGTAAAGTGATTACTAAAATTGCTTTCATAACTGGCTTAGTGTTTTCTTTAATAACCTCATTACTAATCTTTTTTTACATCCGTGCTAAAAAAAGTACCAAACTGGTGAAAAGTTCTAATTTGGCATTGATGTCTGCAAATGAAACCTTGAATATCGAGAGAAACAGAGCTAAAAAGGCATCACAGGCAAAAACCGATTTTCTCTCCAACATGAGTCATGAAATTAGAACTCCTCTCCATGCTATTGTTGGCTTTATTGAACTTTTAAAAGAAAGCAAACTCAGCAGTACCGACAAGGAGTATTTGAATTTTATGGAAACCTCTTCAAATAACCTGCTGAGCATTATTAATGACATCCTTGATTTTGAAAAGATAGAATCCGGAAAAATTGAACTGTCAAAAATTCAATTTAATCCAATATCAAAAATAAAAGAGTTAATAGAAGTCAACCAACTTTTATATTCACAAAAAAACCTTTATTTAAAAGCTGATTTTAACAGCTCTAAAAACCTTATGGTTATAGGTGATGAAAGCAAACTTCTGCAGATTACAAATAATATAATAAAGAATGGACTAAAATTTACTAACGAAGGTGGTGTAACACTTACGTACAGTGATGCTTTGAATAATGACGGCAAACTTAACATTTCCATATCCATAAAAGATACAGGTATAGGTATACCAAAAAACAAATTAAACACCATCTTTGAGCGCTTTACCCAAATAGAAAATAGCATCAAAAAACAGTACGAAGGCAGTGGCCTTGGTTTGGCAATCAGTAAGATTTTTATAAAAATGATGGGAGGAGAAATCACTGTGAACAGTAAGCCAAACGTTGGGACAGAATTTCAATTTAATGTTATATTACCTGTAGCAGAGGATCAACAGAGCCAAAGAATTGAAACATTAAGGGAAAAACTAGATCTCTCAGATTTAAAAGTTCTGATTGTAGATGATAATAAAGTAAACATTCTAGTCTTAAAGAAATTTTTGCATGACCTCGATATCACTTCAGATACTGCAGAAAATGGGGAAATTGCTATAGATATGGCAAGAAAAAAACATTACCAATTAATATTTATGGACGTTCATATGCCAAAAATGAATGGCTGGGAGGCCACACGCGAAATACGAAAAACAAACCAAGACGTCATAATATTTGGGATTTCTGCCAATGTTACAACTGATGCCATTAATCAATCAATTGACACAGGAATGAACAACTATCTCACAAAACCATTTAAGAAGAGTCACCTATACCAACTGTTGCATTATCATTTCGAAAGCCAAAAAGCCTTCTAAAACAAAAAAGCATCCCAATTTCACGAGGAAAAAGGAAAGCTTCTCATTGGTAAGTTCCCAAATCAATTGAGAATCTCACTACTACTCCAAGATTGCTCTTGGAACAACACAACATCTTTAGTATTGTTTCAAAAAAAGCCTCAATTTCTTGAAGCTTTAATTTTGCAATTTTAGCGGTCTGGACGGGACTCGAACCTTGCTCAGCGAGCCCAATCGCCGTGGCACTTCTGCCAAATATCTTTATCTATGTTGACGATTTGTGAACTAATTCTCGTGAGTTGTAGTCCTATTTGTTTCGTCTGATGCAAAAATAGTAATTCTTTTCAAATTACAATATTTAATATCGAATAAAATAGACTGAATGGTATAATGTTCAATTGTATTCAAACCAAGCAAGGAAAATTCAATTGGGGTATATGTTTATTATCATACAATATTACCGAAATTTAAACTCGTAAAATACTTTCATCAAAAGACTACGGCATAAGGCCGACGCATCTTCCAACGCTTATTTATTCCGTTTCCTTTTGAGCAAAGATATTATCTTCCGTTTGGTTTCTGCTCAAATATTGTTTAATCAAAAATTTGAGTATTATGACAACAAAAGCGAGTACCACAAAGAAGCGCAGTAGAGCGAAATCTACTGTCAAGAAAGAAGTAAACGGAAAGAAATCATCCGTAGTTCAAATTCAGAACTTACAATTGGTCAAAATCAAGCCTGACCCAGAACAGCCGAGAAAGACTTTCAACGAAGATGCATTACAGCAGCTATCTGAGAGTATCGAAAAGCACGGTGTGTTGCAACCAATCACGGTAAGGCAACTAAATGGCCATTACGTCATCGTAATGGGCGAACGCAGGTATCGTGCAAGCAAGCTGGCAGGAAAAAAGACCGTACCCTGTATCGTGAGAACTTATGAAGACAATGATGTGCTTGAAGTTCAGATTATAGAGAATCTACAAAGACAGGATGTCGAACCGACCGAAGAAGCTGAGGCGATTGCTTACCTAAGCGAAAAATATGCGCCTACTGAAATTGCGAAGCGATTGGGAAGAACTGATAACTTCATCAGACAGCGTCTAAAATTAGCTGGATTGATTGACGGTTTCAAGCAATTTGTCCGCAAAGGCGAAATGACCATATCGTTGGGTGTAGGTGTAGCGCTCTTTGAACCAGAGGAACAGCAGATGATGCTGGAAACAATGGGCGAGGATTTCAATGCGCACCAGATAAACAGAATGATTAAAGACCAGACCTATGATTTGGAAAAGGCATCCTTTGATGTGGCCGATGAAAAATTGGTTCCGAAAGTCGGGTCTTGTGTAGAATGTCCGTTCAATGCAGCCAATCAGGGCAATCTGTTCGGCGAGGGTAAAATGGTCTGTACGAAAGCAGCTTGTTTTGAAACGAAGAAAGGTAAGTCGTTACTGAAGCTGATTGAGAAATCCAAGAAAGAAAATAAATTACTAATTCCTGAAATACGACAATACTGGGCAGATGATGAGAGAAATCAGCTGGTCATTGCTCAACTGGAAAAGCACGGGTTGAAAGTCTATCTGCTGGATGACGTTGAAATCATCGAAAATCCTATCGAGCCAACGATTGAGGCCATTAAGAAAGAATATCAACATTATGACTATTCTGAGGATGAGCTCAAGGCTGAATTTGAAGAAGCGATGCAGAACTTTAATAAAGCATTGGAAAAATTCAATTCAGCTAAAGAAAATGGATTTATCGACGGCATCGTGTTCCATCCCGATACATACCAGCACAAGAAAATTTTCGTTAAGATTCTTGAGAAATCAAAAAGTGATTCCTTAGCATATTCGGAACCAGTTGCCAACAGGAAAATGGCAGATTGTACACCGGAAGAACAAATCATAAAAATCAGCAAAAGGGAAATCCGTAAGAAGCAAATTGAGAACAATCGACAGTTTGAAGAAGTGGTTAAGATGATTCGTGAGACGAAATACATCGATACGAAGAAGACACTTTCAACGGATGAAATGGTGGCATTCTCAATATCGCTGTTTGAAAATAATGTGGATTGTATGAGCCAACAAAAGTATTTCTCAAAGTTCTTGGGCGACACTTCAAAGATGACTAAGGTTGAAATGGTCGAGAATTTCAAGAAGAAGTTCAAAAAGGAAATCTTTCACAAGTTGATACGATATATGCTCACAAAGCAAGTGCATTTTGGTGAAAGCAATCACGTAAATAACTTGACGAACGCATCATTTTATATCGCAATGCAAGGGTATTACAAATCTAAGATTGCCGGCATAGAAAAGGAATATGCCGAAAAACGAAGCAAGCGTGAAGGACGTTTGAAAGAACGCATCACAGTTCTCGAAAAGAAGATTGAGGAACTCAACGATTAGCTTTTGTTGTTTGAAGAAGGGTCGGCATTCGTGCTGGCTCTTCTTTTTTTATGATATTAACCTTGGTTCATATTTCGTATTTTATTACATTAAACAATATTTAAAACCAATAATTTTCAGCAATATCGTTACTTTCTATTAGCTTAACAAGGTACCAGAGAGCATCTCTATAACCAATGAAACTCGATTATAAAAGCATAAAGGATGAGAGCCAATTCACGTTGACTAACTTCAGTTGCGGACCATCACTCAATCTTCTGAACCAAAAGGGATTTTATAAAATTCTTTGGGCAAAGGATAACTGTGTGGACATTATTGTTGATGGCTCAAAAATAAGCTTGGATAAAAATCAGGTAATTTTTTGCACACCGCTTAATATAATGGAACTCAAAATGGGCACTGGACTTCTCGCAATAGTTTTCAACAGAGAGTTTTATTGTATACGTGACCACGACGATGAAGTATCCTGCAACGGTTTTTTGTTTTTTGGTTCTTCGCTACCACCCATTGTAACTTTATGTGAAAAAGACGTAAAAAGCTTCGAGGCGATGTTTCTCATTTTAAGGGAAGAGTTTGAGACCAGAGACCATATTCAGGGTGAGATGCTAAGGTCTATACTTAAACGGTTATTGATTAAATCTACACGATTAATTAAATCTAAAAATTCTAAAGTTGAATTACCAACACCTCAGTTCGATATCGTCAGACAATACCATATTTTAGTAGAGCAAAATTTTAAACAAAAGCATCAAGTATCAGATTATGCAGAGATGCTGTTTAAGTCGCCTAAAACACTATCTAATGTATTCAAAAAATCAGGGGATATGTCGCCTCTCAAAATAATTAATGAACGAATTATCCTTGAAGCAAAAAGATTACTGTTCTATTCGGATAAAACAGCTGAAGAAATCGGTTATGAATTAGGGTTCAATGAGCCGGCACATTTTTCAAAATTCTTCAAAACCAATACGGGTCTTCCACCAGCCAGGTTTAAAAATGAAGTTAAAGATTCACTTTAGGATTGATATAGGGTGCCCAAGGAAAATCAATGGCAAGTTTTAAAGTTTGCGCAATATAGTTAGCAATTATTATTTCACCCACAACTAAGAATAAATCCATAAGTATTGCTTTTGTATATCCCGCCTTGAAGAAATTATTCAAAATACCTGGTTCAATTTTTCCTCTGTTTTGAGCAATGCTGAATGAGAGTTCAGCAAGGGCATTAAATTTTTCATCAGAAGTAAAACGACCCTTTCTGGATTCTATGGTTTCGTTAGTATTTAAACTTCTTTTAAGACCTATGTGGGTATATTGAGACAGAGAGTAATTACTTCCATTTACTTCACTGACTGCTAACTTCACTATAATTTTTTCTTTGTCACTTAAATTGGATTCTGATTTTGAAAGTTCCAAATAATTGACCAAAGCATTGTCAGAATTCAAAAATGCTTTGTAAATGTTTGGTACGAAGCCAAATTTTAATTCTATCCTGTTTAAATAGTCGCCATTCAAAGTTTCATTCTGTTTATTTTTATTAACATTATTCATCTTTATAAAATTTTAATATGCATACAGATATGTATTTTTATTAGAGTACAAAGATACTTTCAGCTTGACATAAAAGTAATGGTTAAAGTTCCTTGATGATTGCAAATATTTCCCTTAAACAATTGCTTTACAATTTGTTATGTGCATTTTGAAATATAGATAAAGAAAAGCAGCCCACATTAAGTGAGCTGCTCGTTTAACTGTACATATTAATAGTTAGGGGATTTTACAACTGTACAGTTTCTAATGGTATGGCTTCTGGAAAATCAACAGGTACCTTGGTGGTGTTGTGGATATAGTTTGATATCGTTTTATCACCCACCAAGGCAATCGTATCGATTAAGTTTCCTTTTGTCCATCCGGAGTTAAAGAAGTTTTCAAGAATATCAGCATCTGTATTGCCTCTATTCTCTGTAACGTTCTTTGCCAATTTTGCCAAAGCATCCAATTTTGGGTCAAATGAGGCTTCACCTGCTCTTAATTCTAAGATTTGGTCTTCTGAGAATCCGTTCATTTTACCAATTGCAGTGTGTGCAGCTAAACAATATTCGCAATTATTCACTTGGCTCACTGCAAGGTTCACTACCTCTTTTTCTTTCGCTTTAAGCGAGGTCTTGGCATTAGAGAATTCTAAATAGTTTTTAAGTGCGTAATCTGAATTTGCATAGGTCGCAAATAAGTTTGGTACAAAGCCCACTGCTTTTTCTAAATGGTCAAATAAACCTTGATTTGTTTCGTTTACTTCTGCTCTCGTTGGTACATTAAATGTTGTCATAATTTTTGTTTTTTTAAATTAATTATTGAATTGATATATATGGTTTTTCAGTGTCACAATAGTAATCGTGATGAAAATTTGTTTCGCAATGTTTCAGCTTGGAAATCTGTTTTTTGATAAGCTTTTGAGGCTGCCTAAAAATCTCTATGAGATTGAAAATTGATGTGTTTTTTGGTATCATTTTTTATTGTTTTAATTACATTACAAAGATGCAATGGAAGATAAAGGCATAACATATAGGTACTTCCTGATAAATTATGCATTCTTCCCTTTAGGAAATTTTCAGGTCCGTTTAAGGTAGATTAGCGATTTTAAAGCATCTTATTATATGGTAGGGACAAATACTTTTAACTTTAAAGTTTTATTACGTCTAACTACAAAGGCATCTAACCAATAAAAACAATATCTATGAAAAAATACGACCATATAATATTAGGAACAGGACAAGCAACAGGCACACTTTTGGGCAGGCTAATATCCACAGGAGATTCCATAGCGGTTATAGAGAAAGGTAAAGTTGGCGGAAGCTGTGTCAACTATGGCTGTACACCCACAAAAACAATGGTGGCAAGCGCAAGAGCAATACATTTGGCACGGCGAGGTTCAGAATTTGGTTTTGAGGCTGGCGACATTGGAGTTAATTATCCTAAGATTCGTGAACGTATGAATGGTATACGAAATGGGAGCAGTAACGGACTTAAAAACTGGATGAAGCGAACCGAGAATGTAGATTTTTACGAAGCGGAAGGAAAATTCACAGATGATAAAGTGATTAGCTTGGGCGAAGAGGAAATCACAGGAAATAACATTTATATAAATACAGGAACACGACCAAGACTTCCTAAAATAGAAGGTATCAATAATGTTGATTGGATGGACAGTGCCAGACTATTGGATAAAGAAGATTTGCCTGAACATCTTATTATTTTAGGAGGTGGTTATATAGGAGCAGAGTTTTCTCAAGTATACAAAAGATTTGGCTCAAGAGTGACAATTGTCCAAAGGGCTGACCAATTGATGCCACGTGAGGATAAGGATGTAGCTGATGCCATTAAAGATATTCTATTGGATGAGGATATCAATATACTTTTGGGAGCTGATGCGAAATCGGTTACTCAAAAAGATGGAATAATTCAATTGACTATTGAAAAAGATAGTAACGAAGAAGTTATTAAAGGCTCAGACCTTTTGCTGGCGATAGGTCGAGTTCCAAATAGTGATAATTTAGGATTGGAGAACACCTCATTGAAAACGAATGAAAGAGGCTATATTCAAGTTGATGATTATTGTCGAACAGGCGTAAATGGCGTATTTGCATTGGGAGATGTAAACGGAGAAGGCGCTTTTACCCATACTTCGGTCAACGATGCCGAAATTGTATTAGATTACCTCTTTGGAGGTGAGCGTGCTATATCTAAACGCATTCCTATCTATGGATTATTTACAGACCCACCTTTGGGTCGAGTGGGAATGAGTGAAAAAGAAGCATTGGCAACCGGTAAAAAAGTGTTGAAAGCCACTTATGATATGAGTAGAATTAGTAGAGCCAAAGAAATGGGTGAGACCAAAGGCTTTGCCAAACTATTAGTAGATGCAGAAACCGACCTTATTCTCGGCGGTTCCATATTAGGAATCAATGGCGACGAAATCATCAATATGTTCGCTGCCATAATGCATAGTGGTATCCAATGCAGAAATTATAGAAGAGTTGTTCTGGTGCATCCCACGGTCTCGGAGTTAATGCCGTGGATGCTTGATGGAATTAAGGAAGCGATGGAAAAGGAAGCGTAACCTTCTGATAATGATAGAGATCACTAATAAACAGAATGGAAAAAGCCATAAATTCTATTAAAAGAATAGGATAACTTTATCTTTGCTTTTCAAATTGTAGAAAAGGATGACACCTTAACCGAACCAAATAACTACAATTTGTTGCATTTAAAAGTGATGAATCTTGAGCAAATAATACTATTGTTGGTTTCTGGTCAGGGAATATTGTTGAGCTTGGCACTACTTTCATCAATATTTAGGAAAAGGTTAGCAGTCTTCTTTTTGGGCTTAATCACCTTCATTTTTACCATCGAAATTTTGAATATCTGGGCGATGAGGATGTCCTATCACAGCTCAGATAATGCTTTTCCTTTCTGGCTACTTGGTTCATATTTAATTATTCCACCAGCCTTATTGTTCTTTGTGAGAGCAAATACGCAACCCGATTTTCGCTTTAAGCGAAAATCGCTTTTATTGTTTTTGCCCGCACTCATTGAGATTGCTGTTGAGTTGTTTTCATTCTATTCAAACAAAGTTTTACATACTGGTTATAACTTGATAGATAATACGTTTTGGTACATCTTAACGGAAATAGTGCCTGTATTTGCAATGATTTTTGTTCTGGTTCTTTTTGGTAAAAAGCTCTACAGTTTGTATCTACAAGTAAAACAAATGCCAAGCAAGGGCAATGGTTATTCTCAAATTCATAGACTTACAGTTTTCTTTGTCATATTTTCGATTCTTACCCTATTTTGGTTGCTAATCACGTTATTCGATTTTCAGGTATTTACCATTATTGAGGTTATCTTATTACTTTTTTTATTCGCTATTGGATATATAGGCTACTTTAAGCCATCATTCTTTGACATCCCAAGAGTTTTAAAGACGCAACTGGTAGCGGATAAATACCCACAGTTCAATGATAAATCTGAATTGGAGAAATTGACCGCCCTGTTTGAGGATGAGAAGGTATATACAAAACAGAAGTTGTCGTTAAAAGAAGTAGCAACACACCTTGGCCTTCCTGAAAGATATGTTTCGGAACTTATCAATTCATACTTCAACGTAAGTTTTACCTCTTATGTTAATTCCTTTCGGGTAAAGGAAGCGATGCAACGTATCAATGACCCAAGAGAAAAGAATAAAACATTACTTGCAATAGCAATGGAGGCCGGATTCAATTCTAAATCTTCATTCAATAAAATCTTTAAGGATACCACAGGAAAAAACCCTTCATATTATCTCAATAAGTAATACAATGTGTCCAAAAACGTGATTTAGGACGTCCAATATCAGATTTTAAAGCGATTGTCACATATGATACCGTTTGCTTTGCCGAAAACTAAACGTTATCATATGAGAAATCTATTCATAATCATTTTGAGCCTATTGAGTTGCCAATATAGTTCCTCACAAATAGGAAGTGAATCCATCAATCGGGGTAAGGTTGACATCGAGCTCAACAAAAATATTGAACTTTTAGGATTGGCCTATTTTATAGGATTTGAGGGAGTGAATATTGAGACCAAAACCGTTCAGGTTGATGGTGAGGCAATACCCAAAAAAGATTGGCATAATTACGGTTATGCGCTGTATCAGGACTACAAGTCGTATGCGACAAGCGCTAACTTAGCCAAAAGCTTTTCGGTAGCGAACCATTTGTGGCTCGATTACCTTTCCGCTTTTCTTATGCAAGTGGATGAAGTACCGAACGCCAAGTTGACTGATGCTATCGCTGAGCACTATTATCTAAACTTTTCTAAAAATAAAGACGCTGCCGAAGCGAAAAATAATGTAGAAATATTCTTAGAGGGAATGAATGCTTTCTCAAGGGAGATTAACCTTGAAGCCTATCTATCAAATGCTGAGCTCTATTACAGGAAGATGATTGAAGAAGTAAGCAATACGCTGCCAAATGCCAACTTTATTGATGCTATGGAAGCTTTTTACAATACATCATTTGAAAGTTATGTGCTGGTGCCTAGTTTGACCATACCCAAGGGAATGGGATTCGGAATTAAAGTCCCTACCAACAACAAAACAAAAATTTATAGTGTGTTCGGAGCGTTGGATGCACAAGAGTTTGAAGATGAAAACAACTTAAAAATGGGTTTTAGAAATCCAGAAAAATTGATGGAATTGAGTATCCACGAATTTGGGCACTCATTCGTAAATCCAGAAGTCACAAAATTACCAGACCATTTGTTCCAAGAGACCGAACACTTGTTCAAGCCGTTAAAAGCTGTGATGTACGACCAAGGTTATAATACTTGGAAAGCCTGTGTTTATGAGCATTTTGTAAGAGCAGGAGAAATCATAATTGCCGAAAAGCTCGGAGATGAGAAAACGACCGAAAGATTAATGTTAGATTACCAAGAGAAAAGGCGATTTAAGTATATTCCCGAAATACTAATTGAACTGAGAAAGTATGATGACGGATTTTACAAATCGTATTATGCGTTGGTCGAATCAACAATGAGAAAATTATCAAAATTATAAGGGAATGTTTTTTCTTTACAATAAAAGTGTCCAAAAAATGAACACTAAGTGTATCAAAACTGGACACTTTCGATTCTATGTGAAAATGCAAGATATTGATATTTAGTAATTTAGTCAGTTGGCACGTTTTTTATTCAATACACTGATATATCAATAACTCAAAATATGCTAAAGCACACTTTTCTCATTGCAATAAGAAATATAAAAAAGAACAAGACCAGCTTTTTTATAAATATTATCGGTCTCTCATCGGGTCTTGCTTCCGTGATTCTTATCTGTCTTTGGATTAGTGATGAACTGAGTGTCGATGCCTTTCACGAGAAAAAAGATAACATACATCAGGTGATAACCAATCTTGATTGGGAAAACAAGATTATAACAATGGAGAATAGCCCGCTATTATTGGCGGACGCGCTTACAGAGGAATTTCCAGAAATTGTTGCTGCTACTTCTACAAGCGCAGATTTTATTCAGCCCACGGGTGTTTTGGAGTATGAGGAGCATACCAAGGTCGGAACAGGAATTTTCGCAAGCGAGAACTTTTTTGACACGTTCTCTTTCAATCTACTTTTTGGGAACAAGGCAGAAGTTCTGAAGAATAAGGATAACATCGTACTATCCGAAAGTCTTGCCGAAAGTCTATTTACCAATGCGAACGATGCTATTGGGAAAACTTTGGTGTGGGATTACAAGTGGAGTGATGGTGGCAGAAAACGAATCTTGAATGTCTCAGGAGTCTTTGAGGATGTTGGGAATAATTCTACCCTAAAATTTGAAGCGTTGCTTCCAGCCAAATCTATGGTCGGTGATTCCAGATGGGCGGGAGATTGGAGTGGCGGTTATGCCCACACTTATCTAGTCTTGGACGAGAATGCAGACATCAGTCAGTTAAACGATAAGATTGCCAAGTTTTTGAGCACAAAGCTTGATGACAGGGATAATTTCACAATTTTTACACAGCAGTTCGCTACCCGTTATCTCAATGGTAATTACGAAAATGGTGATTTAGTGGGCGGTAGAATATTCTATGTCAAGCTGTTTGCCCTAATTGCTTTGTTCATTCTTGTTATAGCCTGCATCAACTTTATGAACTTGGCAACGGCTCAAGCGAGCAAGAGAATGAAGGAAATTGGTATAAAAAAAGTGGTAGGTGGAAGAAGAAAAACATTGATATATCAGTTTTTGGGGGAGTCGATTTTTATGACGGTGATTGCTTCACTATCTGCCTGTTTAATTACCGTGTTGGTATTACCTTACTTTAATCACATTACCGGGAAACAAATTGAATTCAACTTGGCACTCAATCTCATCTTTGCCCTGATGGGTTTGGTCATCCTAACAGGACTTCTGGCAGGAAGCTATCCGGCATTCTATCTTTCGAAATTTAGACCGGTGTCCATTTTAAAAGGCAAGTTGAACACAGTTGCAGGAGAAGCTTTGATTAGAAAAGGATTGGTGGTTTTTCAGTTTACGCTTTCGGTAATATTCATTATTTCAGTTTTCATCATCAACAATCAGATTGAATTTATGATGGATAAAAACTTGGGCTACAACAAAGAGAATGTGGTCACTTTTAAGATGAAGACGGATTATAAAAACCGCGATATACTTATTACTGAACTGGAAGCAATGAGTGCTGTTACAGATGTCGCTTTTATGAGCGGGAGTCTTTTGGAAGCAGGCGATGGTCAAGGTGGATATTCTTGGAGAGGTCTCGAATCTGACAAAAAGGTAATGTTCAAATCACCGAGAATAGGATATAATTATATTGAGACATTGGGTATTGAGCTACTTCAAGGCCGTACTTTTTCAAAGGATTTCAATGATGACGAAAGCAGGATTATCATCAATGAATCTGCTTTAAAATTTATGGAATTGGACCCAGCAACCGCAGTAGGAACAATTATAGACCACGGAAGCAGAAAGAAAGAAATCATAGGTGTTGTAAAAGACTTCCAATACGGCTCGCTTCACAATACCATAGAACCTCTTATTATGAGATTCAGAAAAGGCGGTGCCGATATGGTCGCAAGAATAAAGACCAATGAAGTCGCAAACGTAATTTCTGAAATAGAGACAATTTACGAACGCTTACAACCAGGATATCCATTTGAGTTTGCTTTCTTAGATACCGAGTATCAAAACCTATACGAAGCTGAAAGTAGGATTGCCTCATTGTCTAAAATATTTACATTATTAATTGTGCTCATTTCGTGTCTTGGTCTGTTCGGGCTTGTGATGTTCACAGCACAGCAAAGAAGCAAAGAAATTGGAATTCGCAAGATTCTTGGCGCAAGTGTAACTACCATTGTAAAATTGTTGTCAAAAGATTTCTTAAAACTTATTACACTTTCCATCCTGATTGCAATGCCCATTGCTTGGTTAGTTATGAGCCATTGGCTTCAAGACTTTGCTTACAGAGTGAGTATCAGTTGGTGGGTTTTTATAGTAGCCAGTTTCATTATGATTTTGATTGCAATGGCAACAATCAGTTTTCAGGCCATCAAGGCAGCGTTGGTAAATCCAATTAAATCATTAAAAACAGATTAAAATAGAATTCCAAAATTTTTATTGTAGTAAATGTATAAAATTCAGGTTCCAATTCCACTCAGCACATTCCCCTACATTCCACGCTCGCCTGCTGAAAAAGCAGGCAATCACTTCATTTCGGAAAAAGAGCTTCACTACACAATTCTTGGACACAATCCCCAATTCCAGCTTTCCATTCCGCTAACCCTTCCCGCTATGCTGGAAAGGAACACTACATTCCAGAGCCAAAATCGTGAATTAAGTCCGCTTTTTTAATCGGAAAGCCATCGGCTCGATTTTCTTGACAGGATTTTCGGCGCGGTCTTCTTGAGCCCTCACTCGAAAATCCTTAAAAACCAAACCGCTGTCTTACACATTTTAAGGGGCTTATAATGGATAAAGCCTTTGTTGTTTTTCGGGGCGTCGAAAAACAGGCACGACATAACCAATTCTAAAAATAACCCCAGCTACTTATCTCGCTTAACTATCGGTACGCTTAAACGCAACTGCGTTTAAAAGAATTGCTAATGCCCTTATGGAACTTGTCAAGACTATACAAGTTTTAGTGAAAAATAAGGTTTCTACTTCCTTGAAATTCCAAGGAATTTACTACGTCGCAAACACACCTGATTTTGCCCGAAAAGTCTTGACAAAACCCACTCTATCCATTGTGCGGTGCACAGAAGAAAAGAACAAACACCCCTTAAAATTTAATCTGTTTTAAATCAATAGGGGAAATATAAATCCTTAAATATTTTATTATGAGTACTATTAAAAATCACGTACAGTTAATTGGAAACGTTGGACAAGAGCCAAGCATTACGAACCTTGAAAGCGGTAAGAAAGTAGCCCGTTTTTCAATCGCTACAAACGAGTATTACAAAGATGCCAAAGGCGAAAAACAAACAGATACGAATTGGCATACGGTAGTTGCTTGGGGTAAAACCGCTGAAATCGTAGAGAACTATGTTGCAAAAGGCAAGGAAGTAGGAATAACTGGAAAGTTGAAAACCAGAACCTACACGACCGATGATGGCAACCAACGCTATGTAACGGAAGTTGTAGCCGATGAAATCCTATTACTTGGAAGCAAAGGCGACAAGTAATCTTTAAAATTAAAGAGGGCGCACCTGTGGAAAGTTTCGCCCTCTTTTCATTATTCATACATTAAATACATAAACAATGAAAGCACAAGTTAACGAAATAAAAGAGCGATTGCAATATTTTACTGGAACGGAAATGTTCTATCAAATCCCATTATTGCGAACCCGTTTTACTGACGGATTGAAATATTTATCGGAAGTAGCAGAATGTTTTTGGCTCATTACGGACACGTCGGTAATTGCAAAAAGTCTGATGAACCGAAGCGAATTTGTAACCATCGATTTCAAAAGATTACCAAAAGAAAAACAGGATTATTCTGGTTACGAAGCTGAAATAATTTACAGCGATGGCAACGACAATATTTTGGAAAAACACGGTTATCGTGCAACCGATTTCCCACTCGATGAACTGCGGTTATTTTTTGTAAATGATACGCTGATGTTACCAAGCGAATATTAAAAATCGGACGTTATGATATATCTAAATTTTACCGATTTGAACGAGGAAACACAAGAGCGATTACTTGCCAATTCCAAAGAAGAAGTAAAGGAAAAGTACGGCAAGGATATAATAGATTATGCTACAAAGCATAATACAAATTTGGACAAGATGTTGGACGAGGAAGCATTGCGGAATTTATATTCCTACAGCTATGTATTCAATATCTGATATGTAATAATTTTAAAAGAAGCGCCCTTGAAATTTCAGGGGTGTTTTTGTTTGAGTCAATATCTATATTGGTAAAACTGACGCTCTAATTAATTTCCTTTTCCAAATTCCTACAATTCGCATCTAAATCATATCAATTGAGACCAATAGCCGTTTCGGGCTTTTAGCTATAAATCATAAATTGAATAGGCTTGAAAAACGCTTATTTAAGCAGCAGTTATCTACTCTGATTTGACTTTCCTGATAACTATAATAGTACTAGAATAACGATTAAAAAAAACAAATCTCGATACAGCAATCGATATGATTTTTCTGGGATAAAGTTCAGGGAATTTCAAATGGAAGTAAATGTCATCTATAACGAAAATTGCATCGTGACTTTAAAAAAGTTACCTGAAAAATCAATAGATGGGATTATCACTTCGCCACCATATAATATAAACACGGAAAGAAGTGATTGTTATTATAATAATGGATATTCGGAGATTGATGGATTGAGCGAAAATGACTATTTACAAATTCGGACTGATGAGTTTCTACAATTCTCTAAGGTTTTAAAAGATAAAGGTGTTATCTGCTACAACATTTCTTATTCAAAAGAAAATCCAATTTTGCCTACGCTCTTGGTTTCAAGAGTGCATTCGGAAACCGATTTAACAATTGCTGATATAATTTGCTGGAAAAAGCCAAACGCCATTCCATTTCAAACATCGCCGACCAAATTGAGTAGGATAACAGAATTAATTTATGTTTTCGTAAAGAAGGCTTATTTGCACGATTTTACCACCAACAAAAAAATAAGTAAAGTAAGCAAAAAGACAGGGCAGAAATTCTATAGAAACTATACCAATTTCGTAGAGGCAAAAAATAATGATGGATATAAATCGAGATTGAAGGCAACGTATTCACAAGATTTATGCAGACAATTAATAAGCATATATTTCCCAAAAGGCAGTTTGATTTATGACCCATTTTCGGGAATTGGCACAACACAATTAAGTTGCCTTGAATCTGATTGTTTTTTTATTGGAAGCGAAATTATAAAAGAGCATTTTGATATTTGTATGAACAGACTTAGAGAAAAAAACGTATCTTTATTTAGCTGAAATTCAGCATTCAATTTAAGTAGGGTTATCCACTTTTCGACTTTCGCCGATAACCTTACACATCGAAAAATAACATATCGGAGAATCATTTTTCTTGAAAATGGCAATCGGCTTTTTAGCCGGATTGTATGGATTTTTGTCACGCTTGCGCGTGACGAAAAGGAATAGCAAGAGGGTAACACGCTACGCGATGTTTCGGATTCCTTTTCGTTTTCAAATAGCTGACTATCAGCGATTTGAATATATCTTAAATTCTTGACAATCAACGATTTGCGACAAACGGGCTGTAATGACCCATTTTTAGGGAAGATTTTGCGACAAATCGGCGAAATATGGACTCATTTATTGGAATTAGATTTAAAAAGGAAACCGCAAAACGCTTCCAAACTTTCTCACGCACTTACTTCAAATCGCACACCGAAGCAATGGCTACGATGCTCGATTTTTTCTTCTATAACGAAATTTCGCCAAAGGAAAAATTAGGTCCAACAGGGCGAACCATTGAAGCCAAACTTCTCAAAAGAATCAATGCGGTTATTGCCATTATGCGGGATGTCGAAAAGACACAGACCAAACCTACGGTGGCGATGATTCAATCCCTTTTTGAAATGGAAGAACCTGCAAAAAAACCTTTGATTGTTGAAAAGAAATATGCCGAAGAAAAGAAGGAAGTTCGCTTTCGCGAAAAGAAAAATCAAAGCAACCAACTATAAACTTTTGAGCTATGTACATCACAATCACACCTCAAAAATTAGGAACAAATTACTCACAAAGTTCAGCGGATTTTGTAGGCTATTTAGAGAAAGAAAATGAAGGTTTAGAACAACGAGATATGGAACACTTTTTCAATCAATTTGGCGACGAGATTTCCGCTGAAGAAGTGGTAAAGGAAATCGATGGAAACACCGCAAAATTGAAAAAGAAAGAACCCAAGTTTTATTCAATTACGGTAAGTCCTTCAAAATATGAATTGCGAAAACTTCAGCACAATAGCCAAGATTTAAAAACCTATACTCGTGAACTGATGAAGGACTATGTTGCCAGCTTCAATCGAGAAATTCACGGACGCCCCATAACCATAGATGATATAAAATACTATGCGAAAATTGAACATCAACGAACCTTTAAAGGAACAGATTTTCAGATTAAAGAGAATCAACCTTACGCTTCAAAAATTCTTCAGCTCAAAACGGATATCCGAAATATTCAAGATGGACGAGCTGAAGGGAATATCAACAAGATGAAAAAGGAAATCGCCAAACTGGAACGGCAAGCACCACATCAACAAAACGGAAAACGAATAGTCCAGGGAATGCCCAAAGCAGGAAACCAAAGTCACATCCATATTATCGTGAGCAGAAAGGATGCTTCAAATTCTATAAGCCTTTCCCCAGGAAGTAAACACAAAGCATCCGAAGTAGAGATGCACGGAAAAAAAGTTAAGCGTGGTTTTGATAGAGATACATTTTTCGCGAAAGCGGAAAAAACATTTGATAAGACATTTGGATATAAGCGTAATTACGCAGAGACCTACAAGGCTAAAAAGACCTTTGTAAAGAACCCAAACCTATATTTTTCCGCTTTGATGAAACTGCCTGCCAATGAAAAAGCATTGGCTTTTAAAATGATAAGTAAATCAGGATTGCCCATAGTGCCGAGTATTCCTGTAAGTCAAGCACAAATTGCACTTCGAGTTTTCAAACGTTTAAGACGTGGCGCAGAAGTGGCCATCAAATCAAGTTCAATAGGAATCTAAGTATGGAAATAAACAATCTCATAACGATACTTTCAATTATTGGTCTGGCCAGTATGGTTTTCTATGCAATGTTTTGGATATCAAAATATGCGTTTCTTTTAAATAGCATACTGCTTTCAGTTCTCGTGTTCTATTTGTCCGAAGGAAATGAATTGATATTTATATTACTTTATTTAGTTTGTCCGCTAATGCTAATTAATATAGGGTTTTATGTCTTTCTTCATAAAACTGAAAGTCCAAAAAATGGCGATAGCAAATACCAAGTAAACTTTGCAACTACCAAAGGAAATTTCAAATTGGACAACATCAAACGTGGTGCATCCATAATCGGTTCTGCGGGAAGCGGTAAGACTGAAAGCGTGGTTTATGGATTTTTAAAGCATTTTAAAAAAGAAGAGTTCTGCGGAATCATTCACGACTACAAAGATTTTGAACTGACCGAAATGGCATACCCACTTTTCAAGGATAGTGATATCCCTTTTAAGGTCATTTCCTTTGATAAAATCATCCAGAGGGTAAATCCCATCGCACCTCGCTATTTAGAGAACGAGGAAAGCGTAAATGAGGTGTCGAGGGTGCTGATTGAAAACCTGTTAGAACAAAGAGAAAGCGGAACGACTGGAACAACAAAATTCTTTAACGATGCTGCGGAAGGTTTGATTGGTGGATTGATTTGGAAATTAAAAACAGAATATCCAAAATACTGTACGCTACCACATTTGATAGCAGTTTATCAATTTCTTGACACAAAAAGCCTTATCCAGTTTCTGGAAACCAACACCACATCACGAGCAATGGCAGATGCTTTTATTAGTGGAAAGGATTCAGATAGGCAGACAGCTGGTGTAAAAAGCACTTTGGCAAATGCCCTGAAACGAATTAGCACACAGCGCATTTTTATGGCATTGTCCGCAGACGAGGTACCACTAAATATTAATAGTATTGAAAATCCCTGTGTAATTTCGATTGTGAACAATCCAAAATATGAAACATCTTATTCGCCTGTAATAGCTACTATTATTCATACCATTACCAAACAAATGAGTGTTCGGAATTCCAAACCTTCGTTTTTGTTGATAGAAGAAGCACCTACGATTCGTTTATTGAATATGCACCGTATTCCGGCAACATTACGTAGTTATGATATTGCCACCATTTATGTGATGCAGGATAAAATACAGAACGATATGATGTATGGCGATAAAGCAAGCAAAGCCATATTGAGCAACCTATCCTATCAGTTCTTTGGTAAGGTCAACGACCCAGATACCGCCAAATATTACGAGCGCTTTTTTGAAATTATCAAAGATCCCACAAAAAGCATAAGCCGTGGTCATAATCTCGATTTTGATACACGTGTTACAACTGGAGAAAAAGAAATTCCCAAGATTCGAGCAGATGTTTTCTTTAGGTTGAAACAAGGTGAGTTTATTACTTATGCTGATGGTAGGGATAAGAAAGTACATTTTAAACTGGCTAATATCCAAAGAGAATTATCGAAGAAGTCGAAACAGTTTTCTCTGGCAGATTTAGCAGCTAATTTTGAGAGGGTTTATGATGAGGCTCGCTCGATTTTCAGTAAATAAAATTTTGATAAAAGAAGTTACTCAAAAGTGAACCTTTTGTCTTTGTATAAATAAATAAATGAAATCTTCATTAGATTTTGGTCATACCTACTTTGATTTTGGTTAACTGTAGGACGCATCACTGGAATATATTTGTACCATCAAATAATAATAACAACAAAAATCACAATAAAATGAAAACACTAAAAAAAAATAAAGTAGCAAGGCGAATTGGATTATTTGCTACGCTTTTATTGATTACAATTTTAATTGTAGCAATGTCAACTAAAGAAGAAAGCAACGAAACGCCGCAAAATGAAGTAGCGGCTATGCAAGTAGAGGTCTCAAGTCCGGTATTCGAAAAAATCACCGAATGGGATGAGTACACAGGAAGATTTGAAGCCAGTAACCGCGTAAAGGTTAGAGCCCGTGTAAGTGGGTATGTAGAAAGCGTAAATTTTGAAGATGGCCAGATGGTCAATAAGGGTGACGTCCTTTTTGTAATTGACAGAAGACCTTTCAAAATTGCCTTGAACCAAGCAAGAGCGACTTATGGCCAAGCACAGGCAGCACTTACACAAGCAAAAGAAAATTTTAACCGGGTAAAATCGCTACGCGAAAGTGGTGCTGTATCCGTTGAAGAATATTCAAGTAGACAACAAGCATTGGCAGGAGCAAAAGCGAGCTTGCAATTAGCACAATCTACCATAGATAAGGCACGATTAAATCTGGAATTTGCAACAGTAACCGCACCCATTTCTGGGCGCGTAAGTAGAGATTTGGTCAACCAAGGCAACCTAATCGACGGTGGTACTTCCAACTCTACTATCTTGACCACTATTGTCGCTACAAGCCCTATTCATTTCTACTTTACGGGAAGTGAATCCGATTACCTTAAATATGCACGCTTAGCGCGAAATGGCGAACGAGGTTCTTCCCGTTCTACAGAAAATCCGGTATTGATAAAACTTCAAGATGAGGATGATTATACACACGAAGCTGTGATGGATTTTGTAGATAACGAAATTGATAGAAGTACAGGGACCATTGAAGGACGTGCCATATTGGATAATGAAGACGGAATCCTAGAACCAGGAATGTTCGGTAAGGCCAGATTATTGGGTAGTGCAGAGCACCAAGCCATTATGGTTCCCGATGAAATCATCGGCACCAATCAATCGGTAAGATTTGTATATGTGTTAGGTGAAGACAATACCGTTACGACTAAAAATATTGAATTAGGGCCATTACATACCAATGGTTTAAGAATCGTTAGAAGCGGACTAACGCCAGAAGACAAATTGATTACCAACAATATCCAAAAAATACGCCCTGGTGTTGCGGTAAGTCCAACAGAAAAATCCTTAACCCAAAATAAAGATACTTTAGCTTTCGCGAAACCTGTATTGAGTGAAGTCGAAGTAGCGAAATAAACCCAACAACTTTCAGTATCCCAAATATCGCTCTCTATAGCCGTTCCCCCTGAAGGCCAAAAAGAGAGCGACAGGGATACACTTGCCCTGAGCCTAGCCGAAGGGACAGTCCAACATTAAAAATTAGAAATTATGAAATTCAGTCACATTTTTATCAAAAGACCCATCTTCGCAGCGGTGCTGAGCATCCTGATATTGATTGTGGGCGGATTGGCTTACGTATCCTTGCCAGTCTCACAATTTCCAGATGTAGCACCACCAACTGTTCAGGTAACTGCTACCTATCCCGGAGCAAATGCGCAGACACTTTCTGAAACCGTAGCCACGCCACTAGAACAGGAAATTAACGGTGTTGAGGGAATGATTTATATGACGTCTCAATCTTCAGGAGACGGTCGGGTAACCTTACAAGTTGCCTTTGAACTGGGTACTGATTTAGATAGAGCACAAGTTCAGGTACAAAATCGTGTTGCGATTGCAGAACCCAGACTTCCCGAATCGGTCAGAAGATTAGGGATTACCACCAATAAGGTGTCACCGGATATTCTAATGGTAGTCAATATGTACTCACCTAATAAAACCTATGACCAGACGTATATTGGTAATTATGCCACTTTACAGATGGTAGACCAGATTGCTCGATTGAAAGGTGTTGGGGATATCCAAATTTTTGGTGCAGCAGAATATGCAATGCGTATTTGGTTGGACCCAGACAGAATTTCCAATCTTGATATGACCGCAGGAGAAGTGGTTGCCGCCTTAAGAGCGCAAAACGTGCAAATCGCAAGTGGTACGCTTAACACATTACCATCAGGCAACCAGTCGGCTTTTGAGATAAACATCCAGACCCAAGGAAAATTAGTGACCACAGAACAATTTGAAGACATTATCATCAAAAGAAGTACCGATGGGCGAATCGTTCAACTAAAGGATGTAGGTCGCGTGGAACTGGGCGCGCAGAATTATGCCACCAAAGGTTATTTGGGAAAAAACCCTGCTATTGCAATGCCCATCTTTCAACAACCGGGCGGTAACGCATTGGAAACTGCTGCGGCCATTCAGGAAAAAGTGGCGGAACTATCTCAAAACTTTCCTGAAGATTTGGAATATAAGATTGCCTATAATCCAACAGAATTTGTTCAAAAATCCGTAGATGAAGTGTATCACACCATTTTTGAAGCTGTATTGCTTGTCATCTTTGTTATACTATTATTTCTTCAATCCTGGAGAGCAGCGATTATACCGATTTTAGCAATTCCGGTTTCGTTAATAGGAACCTTTGCCATAATGCAAGGATTAGGATTTTCATTAAATAACCTGACCTTATTTGGATTGGTGCTAGCCATCGGTATTGTAGTTGACGATGCCATTGTAGTGGTAGAGAATATGGAGCGGTATCTCAAAGAAGGTCTTTCACCTAAAGAGGCTGCACGTAAGACAATGGATGAAGTAGGTGGTGCTTTGGTAGCCATCGGGTTAGTTTTGATTGCAGTTTTTATCCCAACTGCTTTTTTAGATGGTATTTCCGGAGAGTTTTATAAACAATTTGGATTGACCATTGCCGTTGCAACTGCAATCTCAGTATTCGTCTCATTAACATTAAGTCCGGCAATGGCAGCCTTGTTGATGCGCCACGAAGCACACGACCCGAATAAAAAAACACCTTTACTATTAAAACCTTTTAAATGGGTAGGTGATGGCTTCAATCGTTTTATGGATATGCTCTCGGAGCGTTTTGGTAACAGCGTGCGCAAACTTATCAGAACCAGTGCAATGGTGATGGTCGTTTATGGTGGTCTTATCGCCTTAACAGGATTTCAATTCAATCGTGTTGCCACTGGCTTCGTACCACAAATGGACCAAGGTTATTTCATCAATGTGATACAATTACCACCGGGAGCTTCACTTTCTAGAACCGATGAAATCGTAAGAGAAGCCATAGACAAAATATTGGCGGTTGATGGTGTTGAGAATACGGTTGCCTTTACTGGCTATGATGGAGCTTCGGCTACCAATGCATCCAACTCAGCAGCTATTTTCTCTACACTTGAAGATTTTAGTGTAAGAACTGAAAAAGGATTGACCTCAGAATCCATACTTGCAGCATTAAGAAAAGAACTTGGTAGTATAGATAATGCATTCGGTGTTGTCATCCCGCCACCATCTGTAAGAGGTATTGGTAATGCCGGTGGGTTTCGAATGATGGTGCAAGATAGAGCTAACTTAGGTACAGATGAATTGATTAATGCAACTTACGCATTGGCTGCTGCAGCGAATGAAGACCCAGCACTGAACAGTGTTTTCACCTTTTTCAATAATCAAACCCCTCAATTGTTTTTGGATATAGACCGTGTAAAAGCTGAGCAGTTGGGAATTGACGTAGCGGACATCTTCCAGTCTTTGGAAGTATATATGGGTTCTGCCTTTGTAAATGAGTTCAACTATTTGGGAAGAACCTATCAAGTGACCGCTCAAGCAGATGCACCAAATCGTTTAACACCAGATGATATTTCAAGAATCAAGGTTCGGAACAATCAAGGTGAAATGGTACCACTGGGAACGGTAAGTACCCAAAAGGACATTGCAGGTCCAAACCGTATTCCACGTTTCAACTTATATCCAGCAGCATCCTTAGTAGGTGATATCAATCCAGGGTACAGTACAGGGCAAGCCCTCGATAGAATGGAAGAATTGGCTGCTGAAATCTTACCACAAGGAATTTCCTTTGAGTGGACAGAGATGGCATACCAACAAAAGCAAACCGGAAATACCGCAGCGATTGCGTTTTTGTTAGCCGTAATATTTGTATTCCTTTTATTAGCAGCTCAATTTGAAAGTTTGGTACTACCATTGGCAGTCATTTTCATAGTCCCTATGGTACTCTTATCGGCAATGGTCGGTATCGATTTAGCTAGATTGGATAACAACATTATGGTTCAGATTGGTCTTGTGGTTCTAGTGGGTCTGGCAAGTAAAAATGCCATTCTCATTGTTGAGTTTGCCAAACAATTGGAAGACCAAGGCAAGGACTTAAAGACAGCTGTTATCGAAGCTTCTAAACTACGTTTACGTCCAATTTTAATGACCGCAATGGCATTCATTTTAGGAGTTGTTCCATTGGCGATTGCAACTGGAGCAGGTTCAGAATTGCGAGTATCATTGGGTATAGCGGTATTCAGTGGGATGCTAGGCGTAACAATCTTCGGGATCTTTTTGACACCGGTGTTTTACTATCTGGGCAGAAAGTTAACCACCAAGAAACCTAAGTCGGAAACAGTGGAAAAAGCTGAAGCACTACCCGAACAAGTTCAAACCATATAACGAATATTAGATTTTGGTCATCTTAAGGGTGTTATTGGTTAACACCAAACACCCTTGCTGACCGAAATTTGTACTAAGAAATTTAAAATATAAGAACAATGAAAAATCTAACACTACTAACAATACTATCCCTGATTTTGGTTTCCTGTGGGATTACCAAAAGGGATTTTGAGGTCAATTCAAATGTTGACGTAGATGAAAATTACTTGACAACAGCTACACAAGATTCCGCTTTTGCGAAAGCACAAACAGAAACAGCTACCCAATGGTGGTCAGAATTCAACGACCCTATCTTGGACACACTTATCCAAAAAGCGAGAACGAACAACCTCGATATCAACAGTGCAGTAGCCAATGTGTATGCGTCCAGAGCTCTGCTAAAGGGAACGAAGCTCGACAGAATTCCGACCGTTACTACGAATGGAAGTTATAACCGTACCCGTTTGGGTGAAAATATATTCGTACAAGGTGTAAATCCGACGTTTAGCACCTACAGTGCCAGTTTTGATGCCTTTTGGGAAACCGATTTATTCGGTCGTATCTCTAACCGAGTCAAAGGCGCCTATGCCGATAATCAATTGGCTATAGCAGATATGCAAGGCGCATACGTTACCATTTTTGCCGAAGTGGCACGTAACTATATCCAACTACGTGGAGCACAGTACCAATTGGACATTGCCAATAGAAATTTAAAAGACCAACAAAAAACCTATGACCTCACGGTACGACTTTCGGATGCCGGAACAAGCAATAGCTTGGATGTTTCACGGGCATTGGCACAATTGGAAAGTACAAATGCGACCATTCCACCGTTGCAAGCACGTATTGAGGCCTTAAAAAATAGCATTAGTGTTTTAATAGGCGAAGTACCGGGCAATCTAGCTGACGACATTATCACTAAAAAGCCACTACCAACTCTTCCAGAATCTGTGGCTATAGGCAATGTGACCGATTTGTTACGTCGACGACCAGATGTGCGTCGTGCCGAAGCGGAGCTACAAATACAGATTGCAAAGTATAATCTTTCGGTTGCCGAACTATATCCAAATGTTCAATTTGGAGGTTCTATTGGATTTTCAGCGGTTGATTTTTCAAACTTCGGAAACAATTCATCCTTTACTTGGAGCATCTTGCCAAGCATCAGCTGGGCGGCATTCAATTTGGGGCGCGTCAAACAACAAATCAATCGTGAAGATGCATTGACTTTGGCTGTGCTCAACCAATATGAAAAAACGGTCTTGGAAGCCCTGGAGGAAATCAAAACATCGATGACCAATTATACCAATGAACTTAAAAGACGGGAGTTAGTGGGCAAGTCTGCCGAGGCCAGCAGCCAAGCTGCAAAATTTGCACAACAACGCTATACTGCGGGTCTGGATAGTTTTATCGATTACCTAAATGCAGATGGCACACTCTTACAGGCCGAAAATCAATTGGCAATTAGTGAAATCAACGCAGCAACATCCTTGATAGCCATATACAAAGCTTTAGGTGGTGGCTGGGAAATTGTTGGTGCTCAAGAGTTGGAACAACAATTTGACAAACTTAAAACAGAAGACATTAGTTCAAAATAAAATTACACCACGATTTAATGTTGGATGAAGTAGCGGTCTTTCAGAAATGGGAGCCGCTGTTTTTTATATATATTTTATTCAATAGAGAAATTTACTTTCACTTTAGCTCAAAAAAGGCTGCTCTAGTGTTGTCAATATAGTCAGAACTGTTCATTACTTAAAAATGGTCATCTGTTCTTTGATATTGGTTAAAGCTAAACTAGGCATCAGAGGTAGATTTGTAATGTAAATAATCATTAACACATAAAAAGATGAAAAATTCAATACATAATGACCAAGTATCAAAAGCGCATATTATTTACGCTCACCCAAATGAAAATAGTTTTAATCACGCCATCCTGAAAAGGATAACAGAAGTTTTAAAAAAAGCTAGTGTTGAAACAACTGTATCTGACTTATATAAAATAAACTTCAATCCGGTATTGTCAACTATTGATATACAAAGCAGGAAAAACGGAGAACTTGCCAATGATGTTAAAATAGAGCAGGAAAAGGTATCTAAAGCAGACTGGATATTTGTTGTTTATCCAGTATGGTGGACTCAAATGCCAGCTATCCTTAAAGGGTACATAGATAGAGTGTTTTCGCCAAAATTTGCTTTCGATTACGGTGAAAATGGGCTCATAAAACTTTTGAAAGGTAGAAAAGCAGCAATCTTCAGCACATTTGGACATCCAGACAAATACTATCAAGAAGAAGGTTTTTTAAAAGCCTTCGAAAAAACTGTTGATGAGGGAATATTTGAATATACGGGTATAGAGGTGAAGAAACATTTTCACTTTGGTTCAATTCCATACATCTCTGATGATGATAGAAAAGACCTGTTAAATACTACTGGGCAATGGATAGAATCTAAACTTTTTAATCAAAAAAACTAAAATTATGAAAACATTACGAATAATTCTGACTGTAACAATAATATTAATATCCTTCTCAGGCTTATATGCACAAAATAATACTTCGGGTGAAAATCACAGCGCAGTCAATGATATAGACCAAGATGAAAAGACTTCATTACTCGTAGCATTTGATTCCTATATCGCTTTCTGGAATCCTGGTGATAAACTTTTTGAAGGTTCAGACCCAACCCAACTTTATCACCAAGATTTTTATGCTATTGATGATTTTGGAGATGAGACGTTAGAAATTCACACCTATAAAAACTATAAAGAATTTTGGGAGCCATTCAATAAAAAGACGTTTCAGAATCTCAATCTTAGATTTTTCAATATTCAAAGCAGGGAAACTAAGGAAATGGGATTCGTGACCTTTGATTTCGAATTTGATAATACAAGATTACAGAATGGTGATTCCATTGAGGGAGGACAAAAGGGAACCACTATTTGGATAAAAGAAGGGGATAGCTGGAAAATCATCCACGAACATCTAACAACAAAATAAAGAAATATTAAAAAGAGCAAGATAGATACATTTAACAAAAACACTAACGCTCTATAAAACAATCATTATGAAAGCAATAGTAATAAAGAACGAAGAGGGCAAGGCAATACCTAATTATGAAACTATTGACGAGGTATTTCTACCAAAAGGCGATGTAGTCGTTAAAGTCTCACATAGCGCGATAAACTATTCCGATGCAGCCACAATGTATAATATTTGGGATTCTGTGGAGCAGTTTCCCCACGTACCGGGAATCGACTTTGTCGGAGCAGTAATTTCTTCTTCAGACTCAAGATTCACACAAGGGGAACGTGTAATGCATACCAGTTATGGCGTAGGTTATCAACGATTTGGAGGTCTTGCGGAGAAGGCGGTTTCTAATGCAGATTGGCTTATCAAAGTGCCTGATGAGATTTCAGATATACAGCTTATGGGCTTAGGTACCGTTGGGCTTACCGCAATGCTCGCCATTGAAGGAATAGAGCTTAATGGTGTCATCCCGGAAGATGGTCCTATTTTAGTCACAGGTGCTACTGGTGGCGTAGGTTCATTGAGCATACAGTTACTGAATACGCTGGGATATGATGTTATTGCAAGCTCAGGTAAAGTAGATAGTCAGAGTGATTATCTGAAATCGATTGGTGCCACAAAAGTTGTTGATAGAAAAATCTTCGCTAAGTCAACTGAAGATACCTTAGAAGATGAGAATTATGCAGGTTTCATTGATACTGTTGGAGGTAATACATTGTCAAGACTTATAAAACAATTACAGTATGAAGGAGTTGGTGTTTCCACCGGAATTGTAACAGGTACCGATATGGACGTTTCTGTAATTCCATTTGTGATGAGAGGAATAACAATTTTAGGTATTAATTCGGTATACACACCAATGCAAAAGAGAGTGAATGCGTGGAAGCGATTATTTGAATTGGTCGATTTTCAAGTTCTTGATAAATCAATAAAGGTGATGCCAATTTCAGAAGTACCAAAAATTGCACTGGAAATGCTAGATGGTGGTTCCAAAGGAAGAACCGTTGTAAAAGTGATTTGATTTCACTTTGATTTTTTTATCTTTAATCACAAATTAAAATCCAAATACCTATTGAAAATAGACGGCATAAACTTATTCAAAACCATTGATGAATACTACAAATACATCAATTTTGAATGCCCTATTTTCAATGGATTCTCTATAGTTAGATTAGAAGAATCAGCTAAAGTGGTTCCAAAAGTAATGCCGCCTTACCGTAAAAAGTTTTATCAAATAATGCTAATTCTGGACGGTAAATTAGAAATGAAAAAAAATGAAGAGGAAAAACAATTAAGTAAGAATGCGCTATTTTTTTCAAGTGAGGGACATATTCAATCTTGGGAAAATGTTCAGCCATTAAGTGGATATATTGCCTATTTTACATCCGATTTTTATGCGCTGGTTCATAAGAAAAATAAGCTTAACATAGACTTTCCATTCTTTAAAACAAACAGTTCTATGAGTCTTTTACTTGCTCAAGATGATACTGTTCATCTCAAGAATATTTTTGAGAATATTATAAGGATTATTGAAAAAGATGAAAATAATAAAAATGATATTTTCAGGTCTTATCTTAACATATTATTGTTAGAATCAAAGAATATCTATGAGCATAAGTTAGGTACGGATGATATAAAAGAAAATTCTGACGAACGTTTGTTTAATGGTTTTTTATCACTTATTGAAGCCCAGTATGGTACCAACAAGACTACTGTATTAAAATCTGTAAAGGAGTTTGCTTCTAAACTTTCTGTACATCCTACTCATCTAAACTTTATAGTAAAAAACCTTACAGGTAAGACAGCTCTAAATACAATTCACGACAGACGCATTAGCGAAGCTAAATCGCTTCTCAGGCAAACTTCACGTACTGTAAGCGAGATAGCCTATGATTTGCATTTTGATAATCCGACACACTTTGTTCGGTTTATGAAGAAAAAAACGGGATTGACACCGTTACAGTTCCGCAATACTTAAAATTGGTCATTTCTACTTTGTTTTTGGTTTAAACTCAGACACTTTCTAGAGGTACATTTGTTTCATACTTAATATATAAACTATTAAAAATAGTATAATATGAAAAATTTAAAAATAATATTGTTGGTTGTAATACTGATACAATTCACTAACTACAATACGGTAAGTGCACAAGATTCGAAGGATAAAGCAGAATGGATTTCCTCAATAGATCTTAATGCTAATATCCAAGAGGCTAAATTTCAAAGTGAAATAGAGGAATCTAAGTTTTTTAAAGGTTTTTTAGTTGCGTATAATAAATCTTGGAGTCCAGGAGATACCGAAATATTTGACATAGAGGTGCCTGCCAAATTTTATGACCAAACAGAACGTTTATTCGCTTACGACTTATTTCCACCAACCGACGGTTTTTTAGGTTGGGATGAATATTCCAAAGAGTTGACAAAAATTGTTCTTAACTCATCAAAGTTTGATGTGAAGCTCAAACCGGACACCTTTCGATATGCTAGAAACGGGAATGTTGCTTGGATGAGCTCGAGTATTATTGCGAATGGAATTACAAAAGGAGGTCAAGAATATCAAACTGCGGCAAGACAAACGGTCATACTTGAAAAAACGGATAACAAATGGTTGGTGGTACACGAACATATTTCCGTGCCTTATACGCCCCAACAATAGGTTGCTATAAATTTACTTTACAGCCGCAGCTACAATACATTTTGAAAATTAATAAAATGAAAAAAATCAAATCAACACTTATAGTTTGGGTAGCTATTTATCCAGCTATTACCGCAATACTATTTCTTTTTGGAAAGTACCTTAATGAACTTCCACTTACGATAAGAACATTAGCATTAACAGTAATGCTGGTGCCATCAATGACGTATGTATTAATTCCTTTTTGGACAAAAGTATTCAAAAAAGATAAAAATAGTTCCCAATGAAAACTCTAAAATATATAGCACTAATTCTATTAACCTTACAAACACAAATGGTTTTGACACAAAACAAGGAAAGCACTCAAAGAATCGGAGTTACACCAAATTCACTGGATATAACTGAACTAACGCACCAACAACAAGAAAACCTTTTACAAAAACAGGAAAGACTGAAAAATGGTTCCACCTATGGAGTCCAGGAAAAAGCCCTTTTAATTTTGAAGGTTTAGAAAAATTTTTTGCAAGTAAGGCAAATGGACTTTTAGTTTTAGACGGATTGGAAGGTAGCGCAGTTGTAATAAAGAGTCCAAATGCCTATCGCGAAAATGGTTACCTATGATTAATAGCACATTTTCCTACTACGAGATAAAGCCGGTTGGAAACATAGCCGTTGAATTAGATAATAATCTGGCGGTTGCCACATTTCAATGGGAATCTTCAAAAGCTCTTTTAAAAGGTGGGACAGCCTTTTCGGCAGTTCAGTGTGCAGCTCACGTTTGGAAGAAAATAGATGGAGATTGGAAGATAATTCACGAGCATTTGACAAACGTTAGTTAACCTATTTTTTTTAAGATTATACAAATTCTAAATTGAGATTTGAAGTTTCTAAAAATAAAACCTTATGATACAAAACCCTTCAAGGTTTGCCCTTCTAATTTGTTTGGTGAGACCAAGGCCAATAATTAGCAATACACCTGCTATCTGTGTTTAACCTCTAGAAGTTGCAAACTAATTTTGATTAAATCTGCGCTAACTTTAGCTTTTTTAATTGCCTTACGTACTAATCAATTGGCCCCAAATCTTAAGCAAATGATTAATAGTATAGATAAAATATTGAGTAATTATAAAAGCGAAATTTTAGTTATTGAAAAATCTAGTCTAAGCGAATTTAAGAATGTAGAAATGGGGATTACGATTTCACGTAAATACATAAAGCAATTGCGCGTATTACTCAGGGAAATGAAGTTTGAAAATGATGAAGATGAAATTAATTTTTTCAAGCACCAAAAACCTTATATCTATTCTAGAGTAAAATTTTATGCTAAACTATATCAATTTTTATTGCATCGTCCACAAGGTAGTGTAGCTAGACAACGTAAGTTTATAGATGAGGAAATTGATAAGTTACAGCTAGACTACACCAAAAATTTAGACTTTGTCAAGTATATTCGCGAAGAAAGCACCTATCTCGACAAGTATTATTTTTTGAGGGGTAAAGACGAAGTTAAATTGATAACCGATACCTCATATTATTTAACGGATGATGAATTTTCAACAAGTCACGATAACATGGTGGCTAAAATTTCTGCTTATGACTTGTTAATAAATCACTATCAACATCTTTTAAGCGAGTTACATTTTAGAAGAAAGAAAATAAGAGCTTTAAATAATTCTTTAAAGAACAGAAGAGAAAAGTCTTTAAGGTGGACAGCAACTAAGACTGATTTGATTGAATTGATTTATTCACTTCAGATATCCGGTGCAATTGAAGAAGGGCGTCTATCCATAAAACAGCTAGCAGAAGCCTGTGAAGAACTGTTTGAAATGCAATTTGATAACGTGTATAGAACATATCTCGAAATAAAAGGTCGTAAAAACGATAGAACTAAGTTTTTAGATAAGCTAAAAACCTGCTTAATTCTAAAAATAGAAAAAGACGAAGAATAGGGCTATAAAATTTTTAGGTACAGTTATAAATTAAATCATTAAAAAGGCCCTTTATCCCTCGGTCCATTGTGAGTAACCTTCCATTGGCCATCTTCTTTTACCAACTTAAAAACACCAGGCTTTGGGTCGTATGCCGTGGAATACTTTACCCAAGCAAATTCACCGTCCATAGCCTCATCAACAATCTTGAAATCGGATTCTGAATTTTTATCTTCGGCAAACATATCCTGAATGCTAGAAAGATTGGCAAAACCATCAGCTGTAGTATGTTTTTTAAGAGTCGCTTTGTCGCCCTGATAAAGACTTTCCGCAACAACTTTGGCAGTTTCAGAAGGGGACATATCCTTATTTCCTGAGCAAGAAATGAATAAAAGTACGAGTGAGCAAATGACGAAATTTTTCATAATATTATTAATTTGGGTTATTGATATACTTGTGTGACACCTTCAATTTTAAATCTCTTTCCCCATCTTTTTCATTGAGCTCTACAACCAATCTACGGTCATTACCTATTGAAAATTTAGGCATCACATAAACCAACCTCGTAACTTTACCTTCTGCTATTCTTGATGGCACGTTATACTCGAAAATTGGTGTCTGAAACAGTTTTTGCAACGATTTCTTTTTACCTTTTTGTCTTGTCTCAACTGAAAGATTTAAGAAATTTAAATCGTAATCTAAAGTCGATTTATTTTCAACCCGGATAACGAAATATAGCTCTTCCTTATCAAAAACTATATTCTCAACACTCAAAACGACACCTTGATTTCGTTTTTGAATCGTACCTATTTTCTGTTTCCTAGCAAGAAGATAAGATGAGAATTTGGTGTAGTAAAAGGTTTTGTTGTCAACCGAATCTTCAATTTTTGCTACTTTGATCGTGTCATTTAGAATAGGTTTTTCATTCCCTATACTGCTTGATTTTGGTACGAAATAATTCAGCTTTGAAAGCTGAGATTTATACCGTACAATATACGAAAAAATTGAACCATTCCTGTTGATTACCAGCAGATTGCTTTCTTTGCCGGGCTTTGCCTGAAGTAACCCAAAATACTGCTGTTTTTCTCGGTTGTAAGTGAATACAAAATTATCTGAGCCAGTTATACCTTGTCGTATGGGTTCTGGAAAAAACAAGGCTACGTTTTTGGTGTCATTTGCATAGATGGTATCTAGTACCGTGATGGTTTGCGCTGTAGTCTGTGCCGAGCAAAGTCGAGGTGTGAAAGCAGAAATAAATAAAACTGCTATTATTAAAATTGAATTTTTCATAAGAATGCGTTTTTAAATGCCCATTATGGGCCTCATAATTTTGGTTTTAGAATTAATCTGTAATTGTTCAACACCGTCACTTTTACCCTTCGGTTTGAACGCCGAAATACTTGCGTAAGTCCGCCCACTTGTGGAACAGTAGGAATATTGATGTCACCAATGACATCATCCAGTACTTCTCTGGTTGCTTCTGCTCTAAAATTATTCTCGACATAAATGCCTTCGCTTCCATCTTGCAGGTCAAATGCTTTGAGTTTTGTTGGATGATGATTGATATTTTCAATCTCAATCAACGCACGATTTGGCTGAAAACTAATAAACCCATAAACTGATGTATTCTTTGGCATCAACTTACCATTAATAGTTGCTGATTTAGTAAGCCGCATTCTTAATCTAGTACTCACCGTTACGATTTGGTCGCCATCGACGACGACATAAATATTGTCATCTGTATTCCCAATAATTGAAAGTTCATTTGGTTTAGGTGCAGCTGCAAAGAAGAGTTGATGCTCAAGCCCTAATTCTTTGGCTTCAATTTTTTGTTCTCTTTTAACTTCAGCTGAGTCAATTTGTTTGGTTCTGTTTTGAGCAATTTTTCGCTGTCCGAGATTTTGGTATCGTCGTGCTGAATATTGAATCTTGCCAGCATCATAAATACTGTCAACGATGCGTTCTTTTTCTCGTTCTGGAAGGTCTGGGTCGTAATAGCCCAAGGAATCAATCAGCTTCTCGTCATAGATGCTAGGCGCATTATTTTCACGCACTTCCTTTAAATCGTTTATGGCATCCAGTTTAGAGTCGTACTCTTTTTGGTTTTCGTCCAAGTCTGGTACTAAAGTTTGTTTCAGGTTCTCATTATCACTTTCATCATCGCCCATAACCATTACGGAATAGGAAATCAGGAATATAAAAATCACGGCCAATATAGCCGAAAAGACTATTTTATTTTTTTCTACTTTCATTATCAAGTTTTTTAAGGGTGTTTTCAAAGTATTCCGTAATCAAAAGACCGTGCGGGTTATTGGGAAAGTTTCGGTCAACAGGAATTAAATTTCCACTAGATACCAGTTCATAGGTATCGATTATCGAGCCTCTATTGATTTCAAATACTGTTACCGTTCTAAAGACATAGGTTCCGCTCTGTTGCTCAATCTGAGATTCAATACTCAGGACTTTCTGTACGAGTGAATATTGTAGTAGACGGTTATAGACGCCATCCGCTTTTTTCTGTCGATAAAGATTATCTACAGAGCTGTTACCCAACCAAAGCGCCTTTTCTAGATTTCGCTCGTAATTGCTGGCATCAATATTATAGAAGTAGTTGTGAAACAGGTCCAGATGCGCCAAAGCTTCAACCCTAAAGTTTTCTTTTTGAGTTACTATTTTTAACGGAATTATACTGCCATCGGTATTAATCGCAAAGGCACTATTAAGTGCTTTTTGATTGGTGTTGTACGCCATCCAAAGTGAAAAGATGCTCGACAGCATTGCAAAAATGACAACTGCTAACACGATAAATCGGTTCAACTTTAAGACAGCATATATGTTTTTGTAAGGTGTTTTCATATTTTAATCTTCAATCTGCCTTAGGCAGTAAATAATCTGAGTGTAAATGAGGTGGCTCGCTTATAGAGTTTGAATTTTAGGAATACTATAAAGCCTACCGAGCCAAGTTGAACCACAGGTGCAAAAAAGCCCTGGCCAACGTCTGTTCCGAAGAGGTTTATCCAAAAATTCGTATTGATTTCTGTATAGAGCGCGTTTACAAAGATGTTGACCAAAAAGAAGGCTGGCACCAACATATAGACCGCAGCATACAATTTGAAAAAAGTATAGGCCAATGAGCGGAACTTCTCAAAAACCGCTAGGCTAATAACTAAAGGGAAAAACGCCTGCATTATTCCCAAGAGGAAGAAACGTTCTGCCAAAAACAACGGATAGATAAACAGGTCTAGAATCCAAAGGATAATACCTATTATAAAAGCCAATATTTTGAATCCGTATAGTGGTGTAACCAATGCTTCATAAAGTAATGTCATTGCGTTTTTTGCAGCATCTATAAGGTTAACATCCTCTTCTATGGGGATGTCTTGCATCTGTAACGGTAATAATGCTGGCGCAGTTCCGCGATATTGAGCTTCAACAGAAACTAAAATACTATCAAAAAAGCCAAGCACTTGTGTTGAAAAAATAACTAGAAGGACAATTAAAAAGTTCTTTGCCAAATCCCCAGGACTTAATCCCCAAGTATATCCATCTTTATCTGCAACGCCTTCATTGTATTTTTTAAGGATATTCACCAGAAAAAACAGAACAGCAAGCGTTTTCATTCCCGCAATAGTGTATTGCGAGAAACTGCTGTTCTGTATGGTTTGAAACACCGTATCAATGTATTCCAGTCCAATCCCTAAAAGAATAGTGGCGGTCATCGTTTAGTAATTGGTTTCGCGGTTATTGATTTTATCCTGCATTTTTCTAAAGGAAATTATATCCTTGTACCGTCTCGTTTTGGTAGTGATGTTGGAAACCATTTCTTTGGATTCCAGTTCTTTTGCCTTCAGAATTTCAGCGCGTTCGGCATCGCTCATTTTTAGGTAATCGCTCGATAAGACTTCATCGATAAAATCAACCGTGTCCAATGAGTTTTGGACGATGGTGCTAAACGATTCTGTGACCCGAGTAACTTCCTCTGGTTTGATATATGGCGAGTTCAGAATATCCTGTAAATCATTTTGCATTACCTGAATAAGCCGCTGATTATTTTGTGCGATTTCCTCAACTGCTCTTAATTGTTCGACAACGCTTGATACCTTTTCTATCGCCTCTTTTGCATCTTTCAGGAATTTCACAGACTTAATCATTTGTGCTGTCTGTTTGCCTGATTCTATAAGTTGTTTTACCAAACTGATAAAATTAGTATTGTCATATGTAGGCATTCCCTGGCACGCAGCGCGTGCAGGCAATAAAAGGATGAATGCTGTTGCGAGAATTAGGATTTTTGTCTTCATAATATTATGTTTTAGATGTGAATTGAATTATTGCTTTTTCCATATCGTTATGCTCATCGTAGAGCTTCATTATTTTCTCATTTTCTCTTCCGTCGGTTAAATAAGCCGCATACACTTCTTTTGGAACTTCAAGCCTAAAAATGTTGCTTTCCTTTCCTATTTTGATGAACATTTCGGTGTACTTCCGTGGACCGGAAAGATTGTTTTTGATGGATTTTAATTGGTTCAAGTCGTGGCTGGATAGGTTGAGCCTTTTGACCAATTCGTCATAGCCTTTTTCATTATTCAGACTATAAATGACCTGTGTATTTTCCAGTATGCTTGCCGATGTTGAATTGTTCGGAAGCTGATTTATCGACTGAAGAATAATGCCTATCGCACCATTCTGTTTACGAATAGCTTGATAGTAGAATTCGACGCTTTCCAATACGTTGTCGAACTTCAATTGTTTGGCAAACTCATCGAAGAGGATGATTCCTTTTTCAGCCCTATTCTTCCAAATGGTTCTTTGGATAGCAGACTTAATCAGCTTCAACATTACGGATAGGATTTCTTTGTTGTCCTTGACTTCATCCAGTTCAAAAACAATCAATCGTTTGTCTTCGATTTTATACGTCTGGTCTTCGCTTACTTCAAATAGAAAGCTATATAGACCATCGCCGACATATTCGGACATTACGTGCAAGAAGCTTGTAGTATTGAAGTAGTCGGGATGGATTTTTAAGGTGTCCAGAAGGTTTTTCTGATTCCTTTCTATAAAGTTGTAGAAACCATCTAAAGAATGATTTTCCGAAGTATTATTGTAATAGTGGCGCAATATCTTTTTGACCGAAACCGATTGTGCTTTGGTAACCTTTAAATCTGAAGCAAACAATTCAAATAAGAAAACAGATAGGTCTTCCAACCTCTCAGGTGTCAGGTCATTTGCATCACTTATATAAAAAGGATTTATACCTAAGTTTTTACCACTTTCGTAGCGAAGCACCGTGTATTTTTCCGGATAGAGTTTAGCGAATTTGGTGTAAGAACCGCCCAAGTCTATGATGACCAAGCGAACGCCACTTTCAAAATATTGGCGTAGAATATTATTGGCCAAAAAGGATTTGCCTTCGCCTGTTGGTGCGAAGATGGCGAAGTTCCGTGCCTTGATGCGTTTCTTTTTTTCATCCCAAACATCTTTAAGAACAGGAATGTTATGCTCACGGTCATTAAAGATGATGCCAGTAGCATCAGAATTATAATTAGTGTTATTGATGAACAGGCAAAGTGCGTGTTTCAAATCTGTTACGTACAAATCATTATTAGAAAAATTGGATGAGAAGCAGCAGTAACTATTTAAGATGTAATTTTTACGTTCTTCGCCTCTGGGATAGTATGGGATGATATCCAGTTCCTTAAATTCGGTCTTTATTTTTGAACCGATTCGACTTAGATTCTCAGGGTTTTTATCCCAATACACAATGTTTAAATGACCACGAATAATGCGTGCATTATCATCGGCATTAATTTGGTCAAGGATATACTGAATTTTACCGAGGACGACTTTGTTCTGCGAACCGAAATTTGAGCTTTTGTTGAGTTCTTCAACTTTCTTATCGAGCAGCTTGCGCCACTTCTGTTTGTCATCCAGATATAGGATTTGGTTGACGATGTGGTTCTCATTAAGCGTAAGCCCTAGACCATCAATAAACCCTTGATGAAACACAAAATCGTCAGAAGTGAATTTCTCATTGGTCTTGCTACTCTGTACACTTTCGCCAAAGCACAGTTCGCTATTGATAGCTAGGGCATCAAAATGGTTTTCGCCAATATTGACGCTTTTTTTATCTAATATGATATCGGTATCAAACCCTTCATTAAACCCATTGAAATAACCATTGGTCAACTGCTGTATATCTTTCGCTTTAAGCGAAATGAATTTCATTTTTCGACTGTTGTTGATGAATGAGACAGAATCGCTAACAGAGCCAACGAAACGCTGTACGTTATCATCTAGTTTTTGAATAATTCCTTTAGAAACTTTCCGGAATGGATTGACATATTTCGGATTGTTCAATGCCTTGTTCTTGGTTAGAATAAAGAACAAAAAGCAACGGTGTTCCATATACTCACGACCTTTAAAATGTTCGTGGGTTGCTTTCTCTAGGAATGTTTTATTAGATAGTTGTTCTGAGGTATATGACTTTTTAAGATAGACATCTTGCTTATGTACAACTGTTCCAACTGGTAAAGACTTCAGGGCTTGAAACCAAGCACCGTGTATATCTTCAAAATCTTTTTCAGATAATGAATAGATTTCTGGTAACGTGCCTTCATAACATAAGACCACATTGCCATTATTGGCAAAAACGATATTGTCTTGAATATCTGTAATAGGTTGATATGCTGAAAGGTTAATCTTATTCATAATTAAAACCAGAATTTCTTTTGTTGCTGATGATTTTTGGAAAGGCTTTTGCCACCTGAAATAGTTGAGGATTGTTTGAGATTTTAGTTAATGCTACATAGAGCGCAGCATTGAAAATCAGGATGCCGATAATTAGTCCGAAGCTGAAGGAAAAAATGATGATTAATAAGGATGCAAGTATGGCGACCATCATTAATGCAAATAGTGAAATGGGCAATCCAAAAATGACTGCCCGTTTTCTAATGTTTCTATAGACCTCGAACCGTTTCATCTTAAACAACGATGCCTATTAAATATGTGAAGATGCCAACTACCGCACCTGCAATAAGTACAAAGACAAGTACCCTAGTAATCCCTTTTTTAAGGTCTGCATTTTCCCCAAAGAAATGCCCAGCATTAAAAAGGAAGCCGACCAAGAAGATGACACCCAATAAAATAGGAAAAATGGTTCTGATGGTGTCGCCAACATCATTAACTGAATCTTCTATGCCACCAATTTGAGCAAAAAGCGAAGTGGATAAAAGCGAAAGAATAGATGCTAAATAGTGTGATTTTTTCATAACGGAACAGTTTAAATTTTTGGTTCATTTTCGTTATGGGAAATTTACATATATTTGAATGTAAATAACTGAAAATCAAATATTTGTGAATAAAATATTATTTGATTCTATTTGAATTATATTGTTATTATTTGACATCAAATTCTATGAATTTTGAAAGGGAAGTTGTTGATAACCCGAAAATTGAAAATGAAAAAAGTGCTCAAAAACGTCAGTTTTGTCTTTTTACTTCTAAAAATGTGCATCATTTTTGGACAAGAAGCGAGCGCTCAAAAACGAATTATAATTGACGTTGGACACGGTGGAAAAGATTCTGGTGCAATTGGATTAAATGACATCCAAGAAAAGGATGTGGTTATGTCCATTGCAAATGAGATTTTAAGGTTAAATAACGACTTGGAAAAACCACTCGATATATATTTAACGAGGTATAGTGATACGTTCATTTCACTTTCAGATAGAACCAAGCTGGCTAAAGCATTAAAGGCGGATTTATTTGTGTCCTTGCATTGTAATCATTCCGATAGTCCGAATGCTAGAGGTGTTGAAATTTACGTGGCAGATGCAGAATCTAAATATTCAGACGATTCTACTTGGCTTGCTTTTCAGATACAAGCTGCGCTCAATACTGAATTAGGTTTTGAGAGTAGAGGTGTGAAGTTTAGGAATTTTCAAGTATTAAGGGAAACAGTTGCTTATTGTCCTTCGGTGCTTTTGGAATTGGGGTTTTTGAGTAATTGGGATGAGAAGAAATATTTTGTTAAAGAAGAAAACAACAGTAATATAGCATTAGCAATATTAAGTCAATTATTGAAGTGAATAAAAAATTATGAGTGAGTTATTTTTAAAAATCATAAGGAACATAGCCAAAATTGTTAAAATAGTTTTAGATAATATTTATTCAGTTTTAAAAACTAGATAAAGGTAAACCCACTTTAATATTAATTAAGTAAATATTTTGCCTACAATGATTTCGCCGTAGTCCAATTTCTTTCTGGAAATAGGCTATTAGTAGAATTAATATGTTTACTGCCACCTTTGTGAGTGCTGAACACTTTACAATGTGGTAAATTCTTTTTAATACAACTTATTACTGCTTTCCTTGGATGCTTTGCACTTCCATTTGCAGAAACCCAAAACTGCTTAGGATCAAAATTTGACACCCAATTAGTACTAATATTTCTTCTACTACCGTGATGGGGCAGTTGGCATATGTGTAAGTCTTTTATATCGTATCCGTTATTGACTGCCGATTCAAATGAATCAATTCCAGCGTCGGCAGTAAAAAGATATTTTCTGCCTTTAGAATCTGTAAATTTTGTTAATACTGAAGTTAGATTTTCTGCTGATGAATCATTTTTCTCATCTAAAATAGAACAAGGCTTCAGTCCTTCATCAACCTCATTAACATCAGCTTCTTTAATGGTATTTAAGCTCATAAATTTTAAGCGGTCAACATTTGTAAAATATTCTAATTGTTCTAAATAGAACTCTTTAGAGGGCCCGACTATTTCAAATAAATTATGGTCAAGTACAGTATCTGAAAATGCTTCAATAGGTTGTATATTATATTGGCTTAATACTTCTTTTAAGCTCTCAACATCTTTAATAGATTGCATTACTTTTTTAACCCTTCTGTTAGAGTAAAGAATGGATTCACTAAGTTCTTTTATTCCACCTCTTTTGTCTTCATTTATGTACTTAGTAGGGTCATTATAATAAAAACGAGCGATTTTACTATTAAAAAAATGTACAAGATCCACCAGACCACCAATATGGTCTTTATGTGGATGAGAGTTTATTATTAAAATTGGGGTGTTCTCTTTTATGTTTGGCTCAATATATTTTTTATAATGTGCAATAATCTTTTTTGCATCATTTGGGTTTCCAGCATCAATAATTGTAATATAATTCTGGCTTTGTTCTTTTGTCCAGATTATATTACAGTCTGCATTTCCTAAGTCTAACATATCTATACTGAAATCCATACTTAGACGTTTAAAAATTGCTCAAACAAAACTTTCGCATAGTTTTTTCCATATCGATTTACTAAATACTTACTTAGAAGTATAGGTATTAGATATAAAGTACCAACTATAATACTGATGTTTACAGCTTGTACATTTGTGGCTATGGTCTTAAAGAAATAAAGATTGAACACAGTAACTAAAACTGCAATAAGACAGCCACCGATTAGATTTCTGGTAAAGCCATATTCTATATTGTGTTGTAACAAAAGGCGATTGTCCCTTGTCACATTTCTAACTTGTGCTACTGCATCAACAATTGTTTTTCTTGCTTCTAATTCATCTTCATTTTCTTGAGACGCATTGAGAAGCTCTATTCCAAATCTTTCTTTGATTTTTTCACGGATACGTTTTTTTGTGCTTTGTGCAAAGAATGTGTTTGAATAAAGCAAGAAATTGGTTGTTGGCATATTCTTTTCTTCTTTAAAGAAAATATTTTGAAAAATCTCTTTTGCGATGAACCTGTTAATTTGGGTCATAAAGTAAATTATGGCAATAGAGATTGTTATATCGCTAACCCATTTATACCCTTTGAGAAATTCTATGAAATCAATAATTTTTTCGCTGAAGCCAAAATAGTATAATGTCCACAATGGAACTGCACAAATTATCGTAGGAAATAGTCTTGCTTTAATATAATATTCTGTTGGTTTCATCATCTTTAATATGCTTTAATTTTAAATTTCATAATTACCAAAGTATGTTTTATGTTTTTCGTTATCACCGAAAATAGACATTATTGCTGGTTGCCCATTAAGCTTGGCTTCATTCATAAGTTCACTAAATTGGACTTTATCGTCACCGCTCATTGCCAATCCATAGTTTATAGGATGACTATGCCATTCGCCTAAATATTTGAGGTTATCATTGGTCGTATTGCTTATAATTTCAAGCTTTTCACATACACCTTTTATGCCCCGTATAAATAAAGTTGGTTTTTCAATACTATCTTTAGGTGCTAGAATTGTATTGGTCACATAGACCTTCTTGTAGAAGTTATCAATAGCACCTACTAAAATACCACCCGTTTCATTGGGTAACTTGTCAATTCTGAATTTTGATATTTTGTTTAGAGTGCTCTCGTTGAAAAATATCGTCCAGCCATTAATTTTTTCTTCAAACCAATCATCTACCAAAAAAGTATAGTGATTAATAGAACTGGACTCGTCCATTTTCCAAATATCAATTGAGGCATCATCATTATTTAATTTTTTCTTGAATGCTTTGGATGCGATACCTGAAAAAATAGCAAGGTTCTCTTGGGGGATTTTTGAGGTGATATCTCTACAACCACGTGCATATCTAATTTTTTTATCTTGCTCAAAGGCCAAGTGTTGCGACAAACTGGTATCTGCTAGTAACTCTTTATAATACTGGATTTCCAACAAATCTAAAGGATAATAGCTTTCGTTGTCTTCCGTAAGCATAACTAAATCGCTACCCATAGGGTTTAGGAACGAAGAAAACTTTCTTACCGTCTTTATTTCGTTTGCCAAGTATCTTTCTACACCTATAGATGTTGACATATCGAGGATGACATCTGATTTAAGAAGTGTTGATTTCTCGACATCATAAATATTTTTTGGAAGAGGCTTAGAAAAATTACAGTCATTCAAAAGGCTGTTAGCTTGTTTTGAAATGGCTTCTGCCTTGTTTACTGTAATTTGGTTTTCAATATCTGTTGAAGCGTGTCTTATAAAATTGTGTGGAAGTAAAATATCCTTATCTATGAGATTCCATTGACCAAAACCACTTCGAGCAAGATTCATAAAAAACTGAGAGCCTAAAGCACCAAGGCCAATAAGTGAGAACTTGGATTCTGACCACTTTTTATCGATTCCGCTATAATTTTTAGCCAATGTTTTGTTTAAGCTCAAGTGTGGGCTTAAAATTTCAATATTAATTGATGAAAGTTTGCTTTCACTTAGGTTTTGTTCTATTTCGAATACACTATTAAGATTAACAACCGTTCTACCAAAAATAGTTGACAACTCACTAATCGTAGCATTAATTTTAAACCCGGCTAAAGTTGGCTCAGAATTCTTGGAATCCCTTAAAACGGGAATTTCCACAATTAAAAAAACTATTCCTTTCCAAAAATCCCCGTTGATTTTATGCGACAACCCACCATTTACTAATTCAATGATTTTTGGTTTTAAAAGTTTAAGTAAGTCGATATCTTTCGATTTAAACAATTCGCTCAAGGCATATAGGTTATCGACTCTTTGGTGTACAACACCATTATCCAAAGGCGGTGTTGCAATAAATAACCTATGGATTGGCGTACCAAGAGAACTGTTTGTGGTTTTGTAAAAACCACTTGGCAATTGTTTGATGTAATTATTGTTGGGGTCAACTATAATCCCATTACTTCCAATGACAAAAGGTTCCAAAGGTTGGTCTTCCTGGTGTAGCTCATCTCTTGCGGTAAGTTCTAACCAGTTTTTAATAGATTGTAGAAAATAAGAACCAGACCATTGGTGTTTTAGCTCTTCAAAATTATCTTCAAATATACAAAGACTTACAGGTCTTTCGTCTTTAGTTATGTTTGTATGAGGTAATCCAAGCGGGAAATCATCCCTTAATGCAAAAACCTTGGGCAATTCTTGAGTGCTGCCAGCAGTTATTATAACTATCATTTCTTCCTGCCTAATATCATTTATTGGGTTATTAGGAATGTCAGGTAGAAAATTCAGAAATAAAAACTCATCATTATCGCTGCCCTGCAATAATTCAAAGAGTGTTACAGTTCCACCAAAAGCATCGATTGAAGATGTTATTTGTTTTGATTTCTCATTTTTAAGCTCTTCAATCTTTACTTTTTCGGTTGATGGGTTTGTGTAATCTTGCTTCATACTTATCCTGCTCTTCCTGCCCTTGATGGTTTACTTAGACCAGAACTTATTGCAGCTGCTGAAGCTTTAATTAATGTTGCGCCATAATCATCTATTTCAAAAACAATAGGTTTTTTAAAATCATCATAGAATTTTTGTGTGTTTTTAAAATTGCTATCACCTACAACATTGGTGTATTCTGTTTTTGCAGGGTAGTGAGGCGGATTGTCTTTGTCATTTACAACTTTCTTTGAAGTAGCCACAACCTTAGCCCCTGTGAGACTATAGTTTAAAATGTCAATCGAGGTTTGTTTTGGTTCAGAATTGTCAATACCCTTGTCATCGTCCTTATAAGGTGTATCGTTGAAAAATGTCCAAGAGCAATGATGTGGTGTTTGGAAAATATCCCATTCCAAAGCATCTTTGTTGTCATTTTTTTCTGATTTTTCTTTAATCGTTGCCCAGCGATAGTGGTCTGCATCACCACCGTGTAATATTCTACACGAAAAATCACTTCCGTTGCTTTTGTAGAACCGTGCTTGATAAACAATACTGGACATATTTCTGTCCTCTTTTGCATTGCAGTCAATTACGTCTGCTTTGAATGGTGCGTGTATAAAAAACTCAAAATTCTTTAGACCAGTATCGTTAATTTGTGTTACTGTGCTGCCTGGTATATGTTGTGGAACATTGGTAAACTCGTTATTGTCGTCATACCCAATTAGGACTAACCTGTTTCCACGCTCATCTTTAGATCTGTCATTATTTTTGTATAGATTTCTTCTTCGCCTCACCTCTTTTCTTATTACACCAGCATCTGAATCATCAGATATATTGTTGTCGCCAAGTATATACTCGTTGACCCACAATTCGTCAATGATTATTTTATCATCGTCATCATCATAGGAACTGATTTTTCCAGTATGAAAGTGTTTTTTGAAATTTAAGCAATGGTCGTTGTCGTGGTGTGTCAAGATGAATAAATCCGTGTAGGGCTTGTCATCTCTTGTGTCCAGTTCTTCTATGAGGTTCTTTTTTACATCATAAATGCCATCTTTAACCTCTCGTATATTGCAATCTGTTATAATATTTGCATTGCTGATCTTGAAAAGTGAAGTGTCACCGTTACCAACAGGATAATATTTTGCTTTGTTCTTTCCCATATTTTTATTTTTTTAACATTTTATTTACAAATTCTGCGCCAATCTGGTATAAATATCAATGATGACAAATTGGCTGTTTTTTCAATTTTAATTATGGTAGTCTTTTCTTAAAAAAACTACCATAATGAAGCCTCTAATTAGATTGCTCTAACATAGAAGCAATGCCACGTATAACAACAAGGGTTGCAATACCAAAGACAATGGCTTTAGCTACATCACCTTTAACATTTACACAATTATTCTTGTGGCATAAACTAAGTTTCCCTTTAGAGAAATTAATACTATTCATAAAAATGAATTTTAAGATTAAACAATATCCATTCAGAGCTGTGGATTTCCGCTCATTTTTTATGCTTTTTAATTAAAAGCCTTTGTAACATCAATTTTTTTATATTGTGCCTTCAATCTTATATGCTTGCTTCTTTATCTTTTTTGCCACTCGATGGCAAATTTTTTCAATCCGCAAGCATATTATTATCAGAACACCAATCTATATGGATAAATTGAGCAAAGAGGTGGCCGATGTGTTTAGCAGCTACACCGTTGACCAATTAAATAGCCTCGTCTTAAGAATGAGAGCCTTTGCCAAGAAAAAACTTGGCGACTATAACGATAATCACGATGGACAACAAAAATTGGATTTTGTATTCAACGTTTTTCAGAAAGCGCTTAACGATATAAGGAAATGGGATAAAGACAAGTGTGATTTTGAGAATTTCCTTTTCGGTGTTCTGAAAAGTGAGATTAGTGCGTATCACGAAAAAGTAAAAAGACGAAAACCACCCGAAGAAGAGGACGGTTCAGAAGAATCCTACATCCTCGATATACCCGTTTTTTCAGAGGAAGTTGGCCAAGACGACCTATCGTTTAATGAGATTGACAACAAAAAACTAAAAGAAAACTATGTTACATTACTTAAAGACTCAGGGGCATCGGACTTAGAGATGCTAATATTTGAATGTTGGTGTGAGGACATTTACAAACCAAGCGATATAGCAGGTTTCTTGGAAGTGGAAACCACCGAAGTTTACAGCGCCTTAAAAAGGCTTGAAAGAAGAAAAAGCAAACTAAACAGTCAAGTAAAATGAGCAATTTAAAAAATAAAATAGATAAGGGAATTACAGAATTTTATCTGAATTCCGATATAGAATTGATAAAAAAATCCTTAGAGGAAGAGGGTGTGGATGTCGCCAAGGAAAGTGCAGAAATATCCAATTTTTTGAAGCGTTTGAAGTTTACGCAAACCGCTATAGTAACCCAAGAAAACCATCAAGCCTTGCTTGATAGGATTGTGGAAAAGTTTCAAGATGCAATCAATAGAAATATAGAGAAACCAATTGCCACTCTCATAAATTTAGTGGAAACAAAACAAATGTCCGTACAGTTTAGAAACTTAGACAAGTTGACGCCAGAAGAAATAAAGGAAATCATTAAAGGCAAAAATTTGGTTGACTTAATGGACGAATTAGATAATGAAGAATCATAGATATAACAAAGGTTCTGCTGCTGCAAGAGATTTATTGGAAAAGAATGGTTTTGAAAGCCTTTTGGATTTTCCTTTAGAATTATTTGCAAGCGGTCTTGGTGCAACTGTTATCGAGAAACCTTTGCTAAATTCTGATGGGCGAATAATATTTGGTAAAAAGCATACCGTAATTGAAATAAACCAGAACATAGAATTTGAGCAACGAAAGCGATTTACTTTAGCCCACGAAATAGGGCATTTTATACTTCACAAAGGTATTGATATCCATAACGATACTGAAGCTACTACTTCTTGGTTTAACAATAAGGAAAAACAAGCCAAAAATGGACGTGTGGAATACGAAGCCAATCAATTTGCGTCAGAATTATTAATGCCAAGTCATCTTTTCTTTGAGAAACAAAAAGGCAAAAATTTTTCGCCACAATTGCTCAGGGATTTAGCTACGTTTTTCAAAACAAGCATAACATCCATAACCTTTAAATATTTTGAGTTGGGCGACCAACCAATTTGTCTTTTTCACTCTCACAACAAGTCGGTAAGTTATTGGAAACGGCCAGAAGGCTATCCTCATTTTATTGTCGATAGAACAAAACTTGAACCACCAGAAGATTCCGTTGCTATGGAATTCTTTGAAAAGGATAAGATATATTCTAAACACCAATCAAAGCAACAAATTTGGAAATCTACTTGGTTCGATTTAAAGAATTGGGAAGACGATAATGATTACAAATTCTTTGAATACGGCATTATTTCTAATGCACATAATTCCGTATTAAGCGTTGTTTGGGAAGAGTAAATCACTTCCTTTTATCACCAGCACCAGTATCAAAAGCAATTAAATTAAAAAGTTCTCGCATCCGGCTACGAACTCGATTACCATAACGTTCTTCCAATTCCTCAGCATTGAGGTTAGTGGTGGCGTGGGTTTTGATTTTGCGTTTGGTAGTAAGATAGAGCTCGTATCGAGATAGCAATACTTCGCCCATCACGTTCAAATCCTTTCCGTAAAACCTGCCAGCAGGTTCAACACCCAAATCATCAAAACAATAAAATTTGGTGTTACCATATTCTTCGACGGTTTTAAAGCCTAAATAGTTAAAACTGAAAGTCACGTTCCGGCAGGGAATCATTTCGTAAGGACGTTGCAACGGAACTAAATGACGTAGCAATTTCATCAAACTGGTTTTGCCGCAGCCAACTGGTCCGGAAAGTAGAATGCCTTTGTCAATGTCAATGCAATAAGTTTCACAATTATCTTTATCCTTGATAAAGTAGGAACAGAGCTTCAGCAAAATGTCCTTATCCTCATCATAAATCCTGAAGTTTTTGCCGAAAAGCAGTTTCCCTTTGGCATTCAGGTAAATTAAAATTTTTGGAAAATCGTAGAGGACACTTTTGCCATCAAATTTTCCTAGCGAATATTCTACGCCACCTTCGGTTATTTTAGAGGGGTTGTCCATAGTCTTTATTTTTAGTGGTTCGTAAGTTGTCCTTGATTTGGGACGCTTGTTTTTTGTTTAGCTTGTTTTCCTCGTCAAATATTTCGGTTCTGTCCATCCAGTTGATGGCTACGGCTCGCCAATCCCTGATTTCTTTTCCATCGCCAGTTTGCCAATTTCTGGTTTGGTAATGCTCAAAGAATTTTTTTGCTTCATCAGCATCAAAACCTTTTTCTTCAAAAAAAACAAAAACGGCCTGCCAGCCCTTTGGCTGTTTTATATAGTTTTCCTGTTTGATATTGTTTGTTTCAGATACCAATGCTTGTCCATCTTCGGGACGGTGTAGGTTCACAACCTGTCCATTTTTGGGATGGTGGTGTCCCTCAAGCGGTACACTTCTGGGATGGTACTGTTCCGCAAGTTTTTCTAATATGGGATTGTATTGTCCCACAACTGGCTCATTACTTGTTCCAATAATGGCCATCTTAATTTTGCTGCCTTTGTATGGATTGTTAGAAGGAAAATACGAGAGATATTGCCACGAATCCAATTCCACGATACATCTATGGTACGTGGACTTTGAACCTATTTTTGCACAACGCATTACATCTCGTCGGTTTACGTAGAATTCATCCATAAAACGGCAGCTGTTCCATTCTTGGAACAGCGCCATATACAGACTGATATGGGTAGGATTTAGGCGGTCATCAAAATAGAACGATTCAAAAGCCGCATTGAGTAGCTTTATATAGTTCATCGTTAGAGGTCGAACTTGTTCTGCACACGGTTTGCATCCATTACCTTTTGGATTTCCTCGGTATCGTAATAAATGATACCACCAACTTTGGTGTAGGGTATTGTGCCATTTATGCGAAGATTCTGCAATGTGCCAGGACTGACCTGCAATAAGTCCATAACCTCAGAAGATTTGAGGTATTTTTTGAGCTTTCCGCTGGCTTGTCTGGTAAGTAGTTTTTTGATATCATCGAGCAATTCAATTTTGAATTCCCGAAGGTCGTCTGTGGTAATAATACTTGTTGGCATAATAGAACGGTTTTAAAGAAAAGGACTATCATATGATTCAACTTTTTTATTGATAGCCCTTAACCTGATTTGACTTTCGTTCTACAAATTTGAATAGGTTTATTGAGTTTTGTTCACAACCCTATCCCAAGTTGAGTGAAATTTTAACATCTTGATATTTGCTCAGTTTTGAGTGAATTTATATTACCTTTTAAGACTTTCTTCCTTTTAAATTCTATCAATTTTCATTAAAAACTAAAACACCCAAGTTGGTACCAACTTGGGTGTTTTCGATAAGGGTCTAATTGAAAATAAATTAACCTAATATTGATTGTAATTTCCCCATATCTTCACTTACTTTTTTCTCTATAACCCGGGCATAAATTTGAGTAGTGCTAAGTTTCGTATGCCCTAATAATTTTGAAACTGTTTCAATAGGAACACCATTGCTCAGGGTCACCGTTGTCGCAAAGGTATGTCTTGCCATATGAAAGGTCAGGTTTTTATGTATATCACATAGGTCGGCTATTTCTTTGAGGTAACTATTTAGTTTCTGATTGGACAGGTTAGGTAAAAGCTTTCCAGTTTGGTAAGTTCTTGGACTTTCTCTGTATTTTTCTATAAGCTGGGCTGCCTGTTGAAGTAAGGGAATTTTAAATGGAGTACCCGTCTTGACTCTATCTGCCATAATCCAAGGGTTGCCATCAATACCCTTCTTGACGTTGGATTCGGTAAGCCCTGCAATATCAATATATGATATGCCAGTATAGCAACTGAAAACAAACAAATCTCTGACAACAACCAAACGTTCTATAGAAGAGCTTAAGTCCATAATCCTTACAAGTTCATCTTGCGTAAGAAACTCGCGTTCTTTCTTTTCAATCTTCATTTTGAAGTTCACAAAAGGGTCTCTGTCCAACCATTCCATTCTATAGGCCAAGGTGACCATTCTGCGAAGACGTTTGATGTGCTTCATAGCTGTATTGTTCCCGATTTTGGGTTGTCCAGCCTTTGGAATGTACGACCTGAGAAAGTTTTCAAAACCTATAATAAATCCATAGTTTAAGTCAGACAAGGTGATATCGTTCTTTTTGAATTCCTTTTTAATAAAAGAGGTCATATACCGTTGACTTGTTTTATACTGACCAAGGGTATTTCTGTGTAGTTTATGTTGCATCTTTTCGTTGTAGTAGGCAATAAGGTCCAAAAAAGAGTAGGAAGTTTTCGATTCGCCCAAAAACCGCTCTTTAATGGTTTGGGAGGTAAAAGGAATATTTTCTGATTTTAGTTGCTCATAAGTCCTATAGATTTCCGATTGGATTTCATTGAGGTAATTGTTTAGTACGCAAGTAACTTTACCAGAACCGTTCGCTCTTTGTGTTTTTGCATTCCACGTTGATACATTGACCTTTCTTTTGAGGCTAATGTTGACACGTTGACCATTTAAAGTGATTCGTAGATAGAGGTTTGTCTGGTTATTTACTGCACGGGCAGCATATATCCAGAACAGGATTGAAAATGTTGATGAAGTACGCATAGTTGTCGTCTTTAATGATTAAACATTGATGGACGAAAGTCAAATCAACTATACCAATTATGAGTAAGTTACATTAATCTGTCAACATTTTTGCAATAAGAAAAGATATGTTGACGATTTGTGACCTTTTAAAAGCAAATCATATCAAATTCTATGAATGCCTTAAAATTATAAAACCTTGTAAATCATAAGATTTACAAGGTTTTGAGGGATTTTGATTTCCCATTAAGCGGTCTGGACGGGACTCGAACCCGCGACCTTCGCCGTGACAGGGCGACATTCTAACCAACTGAACTACCAGACCGTTGCTTAATTGCGAGGGCAAATATACGTTGCATTTTTAATTCAGCAAACAAAAATTGCTAAAAAAATTATTTTTTAAAGCATCTTTTGACGCTCAATCATATATGTAGTGAGTATGTGATTAAAACCTGCATTAATATTGGCTTCGACGTACTTAATTCGATATTGGCCGCATTTCAACTTCAAGTTTTCAAAATACTCTTTAACAGCTTTTTCGTAATTGTCCTTGATATTATCTGCATATAAGTTGATGTATTCGCCTGTCTCAACGTCAATAAAACGTTTTGGTCTATTATCAAAATTGAAAGTCAATTCTTTTTCTTTATCGAACACATGAAACAGAACCACCTCATGTTTATTATGCTTTAAATGCCGCAGTGCTTCAAATAGCTTTTCATCATCCTCTGAAGTTTGAAACATATCTGTAAATACAAAAATCAATGATCTACGATGAATTTTCTCAGCAATCTGGTGCAAATACTTGTATGTTTCAGTGGTTGATGTTTCAGGTTTAGATACTACAGCTTCACTTAGTTGGTTCAACAACATTCTATGATGGCGTTCACTTCCTTTTTCAGGTGAATAAAAATCATACGTGTCGCTGTAGATACTCAAACCAACAGCATCACGTTGTTTTTTTAGGATGTGCATCAACGACGCACTTGCCAAAGCCGAAAATGCAATTTTATTAAGGTTATCGATAGAAGTTCCCGCAGAATCGGGATAATGCATTGAGCTACTATTGTCTAAGATAATATGACAACGCAGATTAGTTTCCTCATCATAACGCTTTGTGTATAAACGGTCTGTCTTAGCATAGAGTTTCCAATCAATATGTTTTGTACTTTCTCCTTGATTGTAAATTTTATGTTCAGCAAATTCTGCTGAAAATCCATGAAATGGACTTTTGTGCATACCAGCGATAAAACCCTCGACGACTTGCCTTGCGAGTAATTCTAGGTTTTTAAAACCTCCTGCTTTGTTGAGTTCTTGTTGTATGTCCATCTCATCTTAGCCTTCTTACTTCGACTGCGTTCAGAACAGATTCGGGAAGCAATTAGCAACTTGTATTTATAGTTTATTATTTGTCGCATAAAGCATATTAGAAATACAATCTTACTAAAAAGTGAGATTTCTCGACAATGCTCGAAATGACAGAATATCTTAATTTAAAATAGAGTTGAAACTAAAAAAGGTTCACCATAATGGCAAACCTTTTATCATTTCTTTTAGAGCTTACTCTAATTATTGATTATAAAAGTGCATCAATCGCTTCAGCGTATGCATTTTTAGGTGCTACACCAACTTGACGACCAACAACTTCACCGTCCTTAAAAATCAATACGGTTGGAATATTTCTAACACCATATTTAGCAGCAAATTCTTGGTTTGCATCGACATCAATCTTACCCACAACGGCTTTTCCGTCGTATTCCGTGCTAATTTCGTCAATAATTGGCCCAACCATACGGCAAGGTCCGCACCATGCTGCCCAAAAATCTACCATTACTGGCTTATCGCTCTTTAATACTGTTTCTTCAAAAGTTGCATCTGTTATTTCTAATGCCATAATATTTAGTTTTATTGTATTCTACTTCATTTACACAAAATTAGTCAAAAATTCTGCCAAACCTTACAATGGCAGTATTTGATTTGTTTATTGCCATATTGACGGATTTAATCTCGGCCCAACCACAGCATTTCTACAAACTCGGTGAAAAAAGATTTATCAATTTAACTTATACCGTACATCATGCTCTTTTAACTCGTTCAATAATTCTTGCGAAATTTTTACCTTATTCTTACGGCTTGGCATCTGCACTTTTATTTTTTCAGCATTGTCGTACACTACAAAATTTAAAGTTTTACTGCCTTCGTGAATTTTTATTAAATCGTACAAAATGGAAATTGTATCTTTTTCCAAATCCCTAATATTCAATTGTATCGATAGTTTTTTCGCATAGGTTTCCATTACGTCATGCAATAGTTGAAAATTATTAAACTGAATCCTCGGATCACCTTTTTTCCCTGTGTCTCTATTTACCCAACCCTCTTTAATGTATGCTCTCACATATACAAATGAGTTTACCACAAAGAAATGTCTGAACTTGAGATAGTCCTCACCGAAAATTCTAAACTCAAAACTATCGGTATAATCTTCAATAGTGAATAATGCCCAACCTCTGCCCTGTTTGCTTACGCGATGCTGTACGTCGGTAACCACACCACCAAAGGTAATTTCACGATTGACGATAGCTTCCAAATTATTAAAATGCGCAATAGTGCCGTTGCAAAAACTCTTCATTTCAATTTGAAAATCATCCAACGGATGACCCGAAATATAAATTCCAACCACCTCCTTTTCACGAGATAATTTTTCCATCGTTCCCCAATCTTCGCATGGTGGCACCACAGGCTCTGCAATTTGCACATCACTCGCTTCACCAAATAAACTCACTTGCGCTGAATTTTCATTTTCCTGATGCTTGGCACCATATTTTACAGCTTTTTCCAAAAATGTAATACCATCACCGTCATGTGCAAAATATTGTGCGCGATGTGTGTTCGGCCAACAATCAAATCCACCTGCATTAGCCAATCCTTCAAAAGCTTTTTTGTTAGCTGCTCGTAAATCAATGCGCTTTGCCAAATCGAAAATAGACTTGTAATTCCCATTTTCTTTTCGGTTTTCGACAATGGTTTTTACGGCTCCATGTCCTACTCCTTTTATGGCTCCCATTCCAAAACGAACTGCATTGTCTTTGTTCACCGAAAATTTATAGTAACTCTCATTTACACTTGGTCCTAAAACCGGTAAGCGCATCCTTTTACATTCTTCCATAAAGAAGGTTACGGATTTTATGTCGTTCATGTTATTGGACAGTACCGCAGCCATATATTCTGCTGGATAATGGGCTTTTAAATAGGCTGTTTGGTAGGCAATCCATGCATAACATGTTGAGTGCGATTTGTTAAAGGCATAACTCGCAAAGGCTTCCCAATCTTTCCATATTTTTTCCAATTTATCTTTGTCAAGTCCTTTTGCACCAGCTTGTTCAATGAATTTTGGTTTCATTTTATCCAAAACCGCAATCTGTTTTTTACCCATCGCTTTTCTCAAAACATCAGCTTCACCTTTTGTGAAATCAGCTAATTTTTGAGATAACAGCATCACTTGCTCTTGGTAAACCGTAATGCCGTACGTTTCCTTAAGGTATTCTTCCATTTCTGGCAAATCGTAAACAATCTCTTCATCACCATGCTTACGCGCAATAAAGCTTGGAATATATTCCATAGGACCTGGGCGGTAGAGAGCGTTCATTGCAATTAAATCATCAAAAACCGTTGGCTTCAGATTCTTCATGTGTTTTTGCATGCCAGGCGATTCATATTGAAACACACCAACTGTTTCACCACGCTGGAATAACTCGTAGGTTTTTTCATCATCGAGCGGAAAATTCTCTGGGTCAAGCGTAATATCGTGTTTTGCTTTTACGATTTTCACCGTGTCTTTGATTAAAGTCAGCGTTTTTAATCCCAAGAAATCCATTTTTAACAACCCTGCACTTTCCACCACAGAGTTATCAAATTGTGTCACATACAAATCAGAATCCTTTGCTACGGAAACTGGCACATAATTAGTAATATCGCCTGGTGTAATTATAACACCACAGGCATGAATTCCTGTATTTCTAACAGAACCTTCCAAAATACGTGCTTGGTTAACGGTTTCGGCTTGTAAATCTTCACCGTCTGAAATATTCAGCAATTCGTTTACTTTTTCTAAATCCTCGGAACGGAATTTTTTTGCCAATTGCTTTTCATCCAGACCAAAAATCTTACCGAGTTTGGACATTGTAGGAATTAATTTAGCAATCCTATCCGCATCACCTAATGGTAAATCCAGCACACGCGCTGTATCTCTTATTGAGGATTTTGCTGCCATTGTTCCGTAAGTGATAATTTGTGCCACTTGATTGGATCCGTATTTGTCAATTACGTATTGCATAACCCGACCACGACCTTCATCGTCAAAATCAATATCAATATCAGGCATACTCACACGATCTGGATTGAGAAAACGCTCAAAAAGCAAATCGTACTTAATCGGGTCTATATTAGTAATCCATAAACAATATGCAACCACCGAACCAGCTGCCGAACCACGACCAGGACCAACAGAAACATCCATGTTTCGGGCTTCCCGGATAAAGTCTTCAACAATCAAAAAGTAACCTGGATAGCCAGTATTTTCAATAACACTCAATTCAAAATCGAGGCGTTCTTTTATATCATCCGTAATTTCGCCATAACGCTTTTTTGCACCTTCGTAAGTGAGGTGTTTTAGATAGGCGTTTTCTCCTCGTTTGCCACCATCGGCTTCGTCTTCTTCAAATTTAAACTCATCAGGAATATCGAAAGCAGGCAACAAAACATCTCGTGCTAATTCAAAAGGTTCAATCTTATCAACCACGTCTTGAATGTTGACAATCGCTTCAGGAACATCTCGAAACAATGCTTTCATTTCTTCGGATGATTTAAAGTAATATTCCTGATTTGGAAGTCCATATCGGTAACCTCGCCCTCGACCAATCGGAGTCGCTTGCTTTTCTCCATCTTTTACACAGAGTAAAATATCATGCGCGTTAGCATTTTCTTGTTCTACATAGTAGGTGTTGTTTGTAGCAACAAGCTTTACATCGTGCTTTTGCGCAAATTGAATCAAAACAGGGTTTACACGGTTTTCATCTTCCTGATCGTGACGCATGAGCTCGATATACAAATCATCTTGAAAGGTATCTTTCCACCAAATCAAAGCTTCTTCGGCTTGGTTTTCACCTACATTCAATACTTTACTAGGAACTTCACCATACAGATTTCCAGTGAGACAGATTAAATCTTCTTTGTATTTTTCGATTAGTTTTTTATCAATTCGAGGTACGTAATAGAAGCCATCCGTAAAAGCAGCCGAAGAAAGTTTTGCTAAGTTATGATACCCCTTTTTATTTTTAGCCAAAAGCACAATTTGGTAACCATTGTCTTTTCGTGTTTTGTCCTCGTGGTTTTCGCACACAAAAAACTCACAACCGATGATTGGCTTTATGAGTTGCCCTGTTTTTGCTTCTCCATTTTCCTCAGCTTCTTGGTGCTTCGCTTTTATACTTTTGTTATGATTGGAAACGGCACTTACAAAATGAAATGCCCCCATCATATTGCCATGATCGGTTAACGCAACGGCTGGCATATTTTCTTTTGCCGCAGCATTGACCAAATCCTTAATGCTAATCGTCGATTGCAAGATCGAAAACTGCGAATGGTTATGTAAATGCACAAAATCTACATCAGCTAATTGCTTGGCAGCTTCCTTGTTAACTTTAGTAGGAACGGCTTGTATCTGTTCTTTCTGCAGTCTGGCGTTTATCTTTGCACTCGCCTTTTTAAGGTTAATGTGTTTTAGGCCTATCAACTGAATTTCAGACGGATTTTCTTTTGAAAACTTCTCGAAATAATCAGGCTGGACATCGAGTTGTTCTGTGGTGTATTCCTGGCGGCGAATCAGTTCCAAAAAGCATCGCGTTGTAGCCTCAACATCGGCTGTGGCGTTGTGCGCTTCAGCAAATGGTTTATTAAATAAAAATTGATGCAGTTCCGTTAGCGTTGGAAGCTTAAATTTACCGTAACGACCACCGGCTATCTTACATAATTCTGCCGTATGTTCGGTACAAGTGTCTAACACTGGAAGTTCCTGAAGTGGATTAGCGACTTCTTCTCGCACAAATTCCGCTCCCATAATATTTAAGTCGAACTTTACATTTTGACCGACTACAAATTTGGTTCTAGATAACGCTTCGTTGAATTTCTCTAACACCTCGGAGAGTGACACTCCCTGTTCTTGAGCCAGTTCGGTAGAAATACCATGAATTTTCTCAGCATCATAAGGAATGTTGAAACCGTCTGGCTGTACCAAATAATCTTGATGGTCTATACAATTGCCCATAGCGTCGTGCAATTGCCAAGCAATTTGTATGCATCGTGGCCAATTGTCCGTGTCTGTAATTGGTGCGTCCCAACGCTTTGGTAATCCTGTGGTTTCGGTGTCGAATATTAAATACATTCTTTGTATTGAATTGTTTGTCATTAAATGTTCTCTTGCAATCCCGATAGTTATTGGGAGCTAAGTCGCAAAGTGGAAACGGAGTGCTCTGAAAACCTAAACTGTAACGTTGAGCATAGTCGTAATGTTTTGAAAGTAAATTTTTCTCTGTAAATCTGTTCTTTTCGAAGTTTCTCGACTACGCTCGAAATGACAGAATAGCAACTAAAATTTAGCCCATAAAATTACGTAGAATTTGTACTTTTTTAAAGTGAAGTTATCATGAGTTTTGAACATAAAAAAACCACGCGATATGCGTGGTCTTTCAAAATTATATATAGCTAGTTTAGGATACTAACTCTTCGTGTACTTTCTCTGTATTAATCGCTGCTTGAATAGCATTTTTGTGCTTTACTAACAACGCATCAATACTTGGCGGAAGATTTCTTTCTTTGAGCAAATCGTTATACACTTCCAAGCTCGCTTCTTCTCCTTTTATGGTTTCTTCAATAATTGCTTCTTCGTTATTTGAAGAAAAGGTTGATTTCAGATTCATCCAGTTTCTATGCATCGTGCCTTTAAAACTTCCTGAATCTTCTGGCAATTCACCATATTGCAGAATTTCAGTTCTCAATTCTTTAGCGAATTCGCTTCTTTCCGAAGCCATTCTTTTAAAGAACATTTTTACTCTTTTACTATCTACATTATCAATAGCATTAAGATACCCTTTTTCGGCATCGTAATTTTTTACTAATAATTCGTTTAACTTATTTGAAATTTCTTCTGTATACTTCATAATTCTTGTTCATTTTAATTTCAATAATTTCTTTTGCGATGCTTATCGTTTGACATCAATATAATATAATGTTTAAGTAGAGGAAATTCGAATGAATTAACATCTTTAACATAGGCTTAAAGGTCTTTAACAGAAAAAGAAATTATAAAATATTGGAACGCGCTTTTACGGTGCTATTCTGGCGTCACACCATTTGTAATTAAAGGAACTTTGAAGAAAACCCCATTTGTAAAGCCTATGGAATTAAGACCTGTCTCATCAAAAGCAAGAAATCTGAATGATCCTGTAAATCGAGAATTGGTGCCTCCTATTTCTTCGATAATGATTTCACCGAGTTCTGGATATAAGGATACGCTTTCGTCAGGTCTATTATTTGTAGAAAAACGAGTACCGAAAGCATCAATGTATTCTGCTTCGATTTCATTTGTTTCGCCAGTGACAAAAGTACCTTCTATGACTTGTGGTATACGCAGATTAACAGTTTCGATATTGTTGCTTCCTGTTATAGTCAATTCTCCGCTACTATTTACAGTGGCCGAAAAATCATCGGCTCTCCAAAGTAGATTTTGTCGATCGCCCTGAAACGCAGGTGAGTTGAATTCAACTTCATCACCACAGCTCAAAAATAGAAGGCTTGTTACGAATAAAAGAAAGATTTTTTTCATCTGCAATATCTCGTTTAATCAGCGTTTCAAATATAACGAAACGGAAATGCCAAAAGTATAATAATTTTCAGAAGTATATAAGATGTAGATTAAGTGTTGAGAATGAAAATTTTATAGTATCTTTGCGCCCTCATTAATAACAGAGGTCGAGAACCTCACTAATTAATTATTATGCCTGTAAAAATCAGATTACAAAGACACGGTAAAAAAGGGAAACCTTACTACTGGATCGTAGCAGCGGATTCCCGCGCTAAAAGAGATGGTAAATACTTAGAGAAACTAGGTGCTTACAATCCTAACACTAATCCTGCAACTATCGAATTGGATGTTGACGGAGCGGTAACATGGTTACAAAATGGTGCGCAACCAACTGACACAGCAAAAGCAATTTTATCTTACAAAGGTGCAATGCTAAAGAACCATTTAGCTGGTGGAGTTAGAAAAGGAGCGTTAACCGAAGAAGAAGCTGAAAAGAAATTTAACGCTTGGTTAGAAGAAAAAACTTCTAAAATTGAAGCAAAATCTGACGGACTTTCTAAAGCGGATGCAGATGCTAGAGCAAAAGCTCTAGAAGCTGAAAAAGCTGTAAACGAAGCTCGTATTGCTGCAAATGCCCCAGTTGTAGAAGAAGAAACTGCTGAAGCTGCAACTGAAGAAGCAAAAGCCTCTAACGAAGAAGAGTAAAAAAATTAATTTTTATACTTTTAACCCTGACGTTTATCGTCAGGGTTTTTTTGTGAATTAGTATTTTTAAAAAAATCGCAATTGAACTTATCCGGATGAAGAAAAGGATCTCATAACATATATTGATTAAAGCAAATCCTGAATCAAATTCAGGAGGACACATAAATTTAACATGAAAAAAGAAGATTGTTTTTATTTAGGAAAAATCGTAAAAAAGTACAGTTTTAAAGGCGAGTTGTTGGCAAAACTTGATACTGACGAACCAGAACTTTACGATCATCTCGATTCTATATTTATAGATTTGAAAGGGAATTTGGTGCCTTTTTTTATTGAAAGTTCCCAATTACATAAATCAGACTTACTACGTCTAAAATTTGAGGATGTAGATACCGAAGCAGATGCAGATGCACTTTTAAAAACCGAACTTTATTTACCTTTAGAGTTTTTGCCGAAACTCGAAGGTGACAAATTTTACTTTCACGAAGTGATTGGTTTCACTGTAAAAGACAAAAAGCATGGTGTCGTTGGAGTAATAAAGTCCATTAATGACTCAACAGCTCAAGCCCTTTTTATCATCGACAAGGATGGTGTAGAAATACTGATTCCTATGAACGATGAATTTATTGATAAAGTGGATAGAAAGACAAAAACCGTTCATATCAAGGCGCCTGATGGGTTGATTGAGCTTTACACTCAATAAACTATAATTCCCGCTAAAGCAGGAATCCACAGAATACATTAATTGATTAAAAATAGATTCCTGGCCTCGCAGGAATGACAAAAAATGAATAAGCCCTTTCAATTCAAACAATTCACTGTAAACCAAGACCGTTGCGCCATGAAAATTGGTACGGATGGGGTTCTGCTTGGCGCATGGACTTCTGTTGCGCATAATCCTTATAATGTTTTAGACATTGGTGCTGGTACCGGAATTTTAAGCCTGATGATAGCTCAGCGCAGTAATGCAGAACAAATTGAAGCGATAGAAATTGACGACGATGCCTTTGAGCAATGTGCAGAAAACTTTGAGAACTCTCCTTGGAATGATCGACTATTTTGTTTTCATGCCTCACTATTAGAGTATATTGAAGCTGTTGATGAAAAATTTGATCTTATAATTTGCAATCCACCATTTTATTCCGAAGATTATAAAACAGACAATAAAGCGAGAGATTTGGCACGCTTTAGTGATGCGATGCCAATGGAGCATATCATTTTTGCTGTTATTAACTTCTTATCAGATAATGGTAAGTTTTCAATTATAATACCTCATAAAGAAGAAGAAAAATTTATTGAAGAAGCAAATTTAATTAGCCTTTTTCCAAATCGGATTCTTAGGGTTAGAGGTAACGAGAAGTCAGAATTAAAACGAAGTTTAATAGAATTCTCCTATTCGGAAAGTCCAGTTAATATTTCCGAATTAATTATAGAAACAGAGCGTCATCATTATACAGAAGATTACATCAATCTTACAAAAGACTTTTATTTAAAAATGGAATAATTTTGAAACCATTCTTATGGCAGCTTAAATTTGTCCTTATAGCCAAAATTGTGTCTTTATTAAAATTCAAACTTCGCCACTATTTAATTTTAAACTACTTTTATAAGATCAGCATTTAACATAAACATTACATTTTTGAACAGTTCCAAGGTAGATATTTCCGCAGAATTAATTATTAAAACACTTTTAATAACAGGTGGTGTTTTAGCTTTGCTTTACATTGGCAAAACTCTTATTATGCCATTATTAGTTGCTACCATTATTGCCATTCTACTTGATATTCCTGTAAAAAAGCTTAAGAAATCCGGATTCCCAAACTGGCTTGCCATATCCTTGTCCGTTTTATTAATGCTCATTGTTTTCTTTCTACTTTTTTGGCTATTAAGTTCGCAGATTAACAATATGGCAGACGATTGGCCCATAATTAAGGAAAAAGCGACAGTAAAATTGAACTCGCTATCAGAATGGGCAAACCAAACACTAAACTGGGATTACAAGGACTATATTGATAACAACAAAAAGCTAATCCAGAAAGCCGAAAGCTTTGCCAGTGCATTTCTGTCGTCCCTAATGAGCCTGTTATCCCAATCGCTAATTGTTTTTGTTTATATCATTCTTATTTTGATACAAAAACAACAATTTGTCAATTTCTTCAAAAAACTCTTTTCCAATAAAGCCGCAACAGATTCTTTACTAACGGACGCAGCCAGTATTACAAAAAGTTATTTTGTAGGTAAAGGAAAAATTATGTTGTTTCTTTTCGGAATTTATTATTTAGGATTTATGCTTGGCTCTGTGCCTTATGCACTATTTCTCGCCTTATTCGCAGCACTTTTTTCAATCATTCCCTATTTAGGAAATTTCATTGGTGGTGGAGTTGCGGTAATTCTATCGTACTTATATGCTGGCGGAACACCTGCACTAATAGTTATTGGAGTTGTATCAGCCACCCAATTAATAGAAAATTATGTTTTAACTCCTTGGATTATTGGGGACGAAATAGACCTAAATCCATTTTTTACGGTATTTGGAATTATTTTATTTTCGGCTTTATGGGGCATAGTTGGCGCCATTATTTCTTTGCCTCTAATTGGAGTTTTAAAAGTAATTTTTGAACATACCAAAGGAATGGAAGCTTACGCCTATTTATTGAAAAAAGATAAGTGACTTGCATCTTGATTTTATTGAATAAAATCCTATAAACTTTAATCCATCTTATACAACAAAATAACTTTTCTATCTCCTAGAAAAGGATTATAAAATTGTTAACTGAAAACGATTTCGTTACTTTTGTTTTTCAAATTGAAAACAAATCATATGAAGCCTGATTTATTCGAAGCACCAGACTATTACAATCTTGATGAATTACTCACTGAAGAGCACAAGTTAGTGCGCGATGCCGCGAGAGAATGGGTAAAACGTGACGTTTCCCCAATTATTGAAGAGGCGGCGCAAAAAGCTGAATTTCCAAAATCTATTATTGGTGGATTGGCTGAAATTGGTGCTTTTGGTCCGTACATCCCAGAGGAATATGGTGGAGCTGGATTGGACCAAATATCCTATGGATTAATAATGCAAGAAATTGAACGTGGTGATTCTGGCGTTCGAAGTACAGCTTCGGTACAGTCGTCTTTAGTAATGTATCCCATTTGGAAATACGGTAATGAAGAACAACGCAAAAAATACTTACCAAAATTAGCTTCTGGAGAATGGATTGGATCATTTGGTTTAACCGAACCCGATCATGGCTCAAATCCTGGAGGCATGACTACAAATTTTAAAGATATGGGAGACCACTATCTTTTAAATGGCGCAAAAATGTGGATCTCCAATGCTCCTTTCTGTGAAATAGCAGTAGTATGGGCCAAAGACGAAGATGGAAGAATACATGGCTTAATTGTAGAACGTGACATGGAAGGTTTTTCGACTCCAGAAACACATAACAAATGGTCACTTAGAGCATCCGCTACAGGAGAATTGATTTTTGATAATGTCAAAGTCCCAAAAGAAAATCTTCTTCCTAACAAATCTGGCTTAGGTGCACCACTTGGGTGTTTGGATTCCGCACGTTTCGGTATTGCTTGGGGAGCGATTGGTGCTGCCATGGATTGTTATGATACAGCTTTAAGATATAGTAAAGAACGTAAGCAATTTGGAAAACCAATCGGTCAATTTCAATTACAACAAAAAAAATTAGCTGAGATGATTACCGAAATCACCAAAGCACAATTATTGGCTTGGAGACTTGGTGTAATGCGTGAAAATGGCACAGCCACCTCAGCACAAATTTCGATGGCAAAACGAAACAATGTAGATATGGCAATCAACATTGCTCGGGAAGCAAGACAAATGCTTGGAGGCATGGGTATTACTGGCGAGTACAGTATTATGCGACATTCTATGAACTTAGAAAGTGTGATTACTTATGAAGGTACACATGATATCCATTTATTGATTACAGGATTGGATATTACAGGACTGAATGCTTTTAAGTAAAACATTCTATTTCAGCTATTATAATTTTCAAAATACTTTTTTGAAACCAAGGCATCTTTTATTTTTTACCTTTGTTAAAAAAGCAAAATGAAAATTGAAAATGTACAAGCAACAATTGCACCATTACAAAAGCAATTGTTAGAGCATCCGCTTTATGACCAAATTAATTCGCTAGACGATTTAAAATTATTCCTAGAATATCATGTATTTGCCGTTTGGGATTTTATGTCTTTGCTAAAGGCATTACAAAACAATCTCACCTGTACTGAAGTGCCATGGATTCCTGTTGGAAGTCCAGAAACTAGATATTTAATCAATGAAATTGTTTTAGCCGAGGAGACAGACATAAATAGTGAAGGTCAACGACAAAGTCATTATGAAATGTATTTGGATGCTATGCAAGACCTTGATGCAGACACCAACCAAATCAAAGAATTTTTAGAACATTTCTCATCTACCAAAAACATATTCACATGTATTAAAACAAGTGGCTTACCCGAAGCGCTTAAAGATTTTTTAAACTTCACTTTTGAAGTATCCTCTTATGGTAAACCGCATGAAATCGCAGCAGCATTCACATTTGGTCGTGAAGATCTAATCCCTGGGATGTTCTCTGAAATCCTAAGAAACTTTCAGCAAAATTTACCAGAAGTCAATATTGAAAAGTTGATCTATTATTTTGAACGGCACATAGAACTCGATGAAGATGAGCACGGCCCAATGGCTATAAAAATGATTGAAGAACTTTGCGAAAATGACAGCAATAAATGGAAGGAAGTTGAAAATATTTCTCAACTAGCCTTGGAAAAACGAATTCAATTATGGGATACTATACAATTGTCTCTAACTCAAAATACACTAATTCTTGAGTCCTAAAAATCTTTTCAATATCGCAATTTTACTACTTCTATTGCTCGTAAGCTGTAATAGTGAAGATAGTAATTCCCTAACGGCATCACCAGAGGATAACAATTATAATATACTTTCCCTTGGCGATAGCTACACCATTGGAGAAAGTGTTTGTAATACATGTAAATTCCCCGAGCAATTAAAGGACAGTTTAATTGAAAACTTTGATGAAAGTGAAACTATTGGTCTTAAAGTTATCGCACAAACGGGTTGGACTACTACTAATTTAAAATCGGCAATTGAATCGGCAGATTTGAATTCACGATACGATTTAGTAACGCTTCTAATTGGTGTAAACAATCAGTTCCAAGGTAAACCATTCTCGATTTATGAAGAAGAATTTCCAGAATTGGTAAATACCGCCATTTCTTTAGCAGGTGAAGACAAGAGCAATTTAATCGTGGTATCAATTCCAGATTATGCCTTCACACCCTTTGGTCAAAATAGAGATAATCCTGAAAATATTTCTGCTGAAATAGACTCATACAATGACTTCGCAAAAAATTATTGTGAAGCAAATGATATCACATTTGTTAATATAACGGATATTACTAGAGAAGGTCTAAATAATACAGATCTTGTAGCAACTGATGGGTTACATCCTTCGGAACTGGCGTATTCTAAATTTGTTGAGCGCCTACTTCCTATTGCCATGGAAAAAATAGAATAAGTTTATTACTTTAGTTTTAAAACTACCGCATGTCATCAAAATCACGTTTGGACAAGGCTTACGAAAATGCCAAGAGATTACAATTTGATGACCAGTCAAAATTCATATTGTTTAGCGATTGCCATCGAGGTGACAATAGTTTTGCAGATGATTTTGCGAATAATCGAAATATTTATTTCCATGCCCTAAAGCATTATTACAATGAAGGGTTTCAGTATTGCGAACTCGGAGATGGTGATGAACTTTGGGAAAACCTATCTTTTGAATCCATTTTTTATGCACACAAAAATGTGTATATGCTCATGAAGTTATTTCATGACGAAGGACGTTTACACATGATTTGGGGCAATCACGATATGGTTTATAAAAACCAAGATTATGTAGAAAAGCATCTTTACACTTTTTTTGATAGAAAAACAGGTAAAAACGAAGATCTCTTCTGCGATATAAAATATCACGAAGCTATTGTTTTGAAGCATTCTGAAACAAAGCAAGAATTATTTTTAACGCACGGCCATCAAGCCGATTGGTGGAATTTTCTGTTTTGGAAATGGAGTAGATTTATGGTTCGGATTCTTTGGAAACCTTTAAACGTTATGGGTATAGCGGATCCCACGAGTCCTGCAAAAAATTATAAAGAACTCATTAAAATAGAGCGTAGAACCAAACGGTGGATTATAGAAAATGACAATCTTATTACCATTTTAGGCCACACGCACAGACCTCGTTTTCCGGAACCTAGAGATATTGCTTTTTTCAATGACGGGAGCTGTGTGCATCCAAGAAGTATTACTGGGCTTGAAATTGAAAATGGAACAATTTCACTTATAAAATGGCAAATCGTTACTACTGAAGATGGGACCTTAAAAATTGATCGCTTTTTGCTAGAAGGACCTCAGAAACTAATTGATTATAAGACAGAATAACTATTAAGATTCTGGCGCCAACTCAACTTCCAATCCTTCCATTTCTGTAGTCATCTGTATTTGACAACCCAAACGCGAATTATCTTTAACATAAAATGCTTCAGAAAGCATTGCTTCCTCATCATCTTGCATTTCTGGTAGATTATGGTCTGACAAAACATAACACTGACAAGAAGCGCACATTGCCATACCACCACAAACACCAATGGTACCTTCAGGAGCGAGCTCAAAAGACCGAACAACTTCCATAAGGTTCATTGCCATATCTGTTGGCGCCTCGATTTGGTGTTTTGCACCTTCTCTATCTATTATTGTTATGTTGATGTCTGTAATCATCTAAAATGAAATTAATTTATCCTAGACCTGCTAGGTTTATAAAACCTGCAAGGTGGGCTAATTAATAGTTTTTACAACCGCCTTTGGAGCTTCCTTACGTGTACCATCAAATCCATTGACGCCCGAAACTGTAGTATATTTCATAACGTAACGTTTATCTGGATGAATAATTTTATAAGCGGCTTGGCACATTAACGTTGCTTCGTGAAAACCACATAGAATCAGCTTTAATTTACCGGGATAGGTATTGACGTCCCCAATGGCGAAAATTCCTGGAATATTAGTTTGATAGTCTAATGAGTTATCCACTTTAATAGCATTCTTTTCAATCTCAAGTCCCCAATTTGCTATCGGTCCCAATTTTGGCGATAGTCCAAATAATGGAATAAAATGATCGCACTCCAGTTCAAATTCCTTTTCGATATGCTGTGCTTGGCTTACTACCACAGCATCGACTTTCTCATCACCAACAATACCTATAACTTCAGCTGGAGTAATTAAATTTATTTTACCCGAATTTTTTAATTCCTGGACTTTTTCAACCGAATCTAAATGTCCTCTAAACTCGTTGCGTCTATGAATTAATGTTACTTCTGAAGCGACATCACTTAAAAATATACTCCAATCTAATGCGGAATCTCCTCCACCTGCGATGACTACTTTTTTATCTCTGTAGATTTCTGGATTTTTGATAATGTATTCTACCCCTTTATCTTCAAAATCTATGATATTATGAATTAGAGGTTTTCTTGGCTCAAAGCTACCCAATCCTCCAGCAATTGCAACCACTGGAGCTTGATGTTTTGTACCTTTATTTGTGGTGACAATAAACGTTTCGTCATCTTGTTTTTCAATGGTCTCAGCACGTTCTCCTAATGTAAAACCAGGTTCAAATTGTTTGCATTGCTCCAAAAGTTTATCAGTTAAGTCACCTGCTAAAATTTCTGGATATGCAGGAATATCATAAATAGGTTTTTTTGGATAAATCTCAGAACATTGTCCGCCAGGTTGTGGCAGCGCATCAATTAAATGGCATTTTAATTTTAAAAGCCCAGCTTCAAAAACAGTAAAAAGTCCTGTTGGGCCAGCGCCTATAATGAGTATGTCGGTTGTAATCATGAAATAAAGATTGGAATCAAAAGTACTAATGCATTTTTAGGTTAAATGTGACAAAAGTCATGTTGATTATTCAACATTGATAACTTTTTCGATTTGTGGTGCGTACTTCTTTATGGTCATTTCTACTCCAGATTTTAAGGTCATTTGATTGACGCTGCAAGAAGTGCATGCACCAACAAGTTGAACTTTTACAAATTTCCCCTCCTCAATGGATAATAGATCAATGTCGCCTCCGTCGCTTTGCAAAAAAGGGCGAATTTCGTCCAGCGCCTTCTCTACGTTTAATCTTAGTTCTTCTGAGCTCATCTATTTCTTTTTCACGGCAGAACATCCTGCCATTGTTGTAATTTTTATTGCCTCTGTTGCTGGCAAAGCTTCGTTTCTATTGACAACTTGTTGCACAACATTACGGGTTATGCTTTCAAAAGCTTCCTCAATAGGTGTGGCGGTTTGCATTGCTGCTGGCCTTCCAACATCTCCCGCTTCCCTTATGCTTTGGACTAATGGAATTTCGCCTAAAAATGGTACGTTTAAATCTTGAGATAAATGTTTTGCTCCCTCTTTTCCAAAAATATAGTATTTATTTTCGGGCAATTCTGATGGAGTGAAATATGCCATATTTTCAATCAAGCCCAACACTGGTACATTGATACTTTCTTGTTGAAACATAGCCACGCCCTTTTTAGCGTCTGCTAGTGCGACATTCTGAGGAGTACTCACGACTACAGCTCCAGTAATTGGCAATGCTTGCATTATACTTAAGTGAATATCACCTGTTCCTGGAGGTAAATCCAACAAAAGAAAATCCAATTCTCCCCAAGCGGCATCAAAAATCATCTGATTGAGTGCTTTTGAAGCCATAGGTCCTCTCCAAATTACGGCTTGATCTGGTTTTGTAAAAAATCCGATGGACAAAATTTTAACACCGTAATTTTCTACAGGTTTCATTTTAGATTTACCGTCGATATTTACTGATAGAGGTCTCTCATTAGGAACATCAAACATAATTGGTATGGAAGGACCATAAATGTCCGCATCTAAAATACCAACTTTGAATCCCATCTTAGAAAGAGTAACGGCTAAGTTTGCTGTTACGGTAGATTTTCCTACTCCACCTTTTCCTGAAGCTACAGCAACAATATTCTGTATTCCTGGAATTGGCTTTCCTTTTATTTCGTTACTGTTGCTCTTGGCAGGAGCATCAACTTTAAGGTTCACTTTAATTTTAGCCTTTTCATAAACCTTGTCATGAATAGTTTTTAAAATTTCTACTTCAGTTTTTTTCTTTGCCTGAAGACTTGGATTTTTTATCGTGATATCCACGATAACCTCATCTGCAAAAGTAACTACGTTTGTTACCGCCCCACTATCAACCATATTTTCTCCTTCACCAGGAACGGTAATGGTTTTTAGTGCATTGAGTATATCTTGTTTATTCAACTTCACTTCTTATCTAGATTTATTCTAAATGCAAAGATAGGTATTATAGGTTGAAGAATGAAGTGGTTATTTTGAAGATATTTATAGTTGGATAGACAAAATTAATATATGGAAGTTATAATTCTTTGGCAGGATCCCAAAACACGCTTTCCAAATTTTGGATTTGATTATCGATAATCTCAATACCTTCGTTTTCCAATAATTGTTGCATAATGTTGGTACCGTCAAAATGGTGCTTACCTGTCAATAATCCTTTTCGATTGACTACTCTGTGTGCTGGGACATCTTTACCATGAGAACCATTCATGGCATAGCCGACAATTCTAGCACTTTTGGCCGCTCCCAAATATTTTGCAATGGCTCCGTAACTGGTTACTTTACCAAAAGGAATTTGTCTAACCACTACATAGACTTTTTCAAAAAAACCAAGCGTTTCTTGTTGCATCACAGTTCTCTCAAAATATTGATCAACGTAATAAGCGAAACTAATCCAGTAATGAAACCTATGCAGTAATTCATACTTTTTTGGGAAGTGAATTTTTTATCTTTTATCTTATCAAAAAAGAAAATATAAAAATAAAGCATCACAAAAGTTCCCATAGCTGCTCCAGTGACGTAAGTGATGATGCTAGTGCGCTCAAAATCCATCCAACCAAAAGAGGCTAAAGTAATGGTCATGTAAGCTTGGTATGGAATGGGAAATACATTTAAGGCTGACAAAATCATGCCGTGGAACAAGCGGCTTTTTTTGCTTCTAATATCAGCTTCAACTTTTTGCTCTTTTTGTTTTGAAGCTAAAATCAGAAAATAAATAGTAATAAGAACAAATATAACGAATGCTACACGCTGTAAAATTTCAACGATATCAGGTCTATTTGACAAATATCTCGCGAAAATTGCTGCTATATACGTTTGAGCAAAAACGATAATACACACTCCAGACGAGAATGAAATCCCACTTCCGGGCCCCTCTTTAAGACTTATTCTTGCAGCGGTCATATTGAGCAATCCTGGCGGAATAACACCAATAAGCGCAACAAAAAGTCCTAGGAAGAAGATGACCGTTATGCTCAAAGTTTAGTTGATTTGGAATCTAATATACGTAATTGGTTTGTCTTTCTCTAAATATTGGTTTTCGTAAAAGGTTTGGATTTCCGTCACCTCAGCAGGACTCCCTTCTTGCTTATACACATTATGATTGGCATAAAGCACTTCGTGGCCAGCGCCATGCAACAAACCAAGCGTATAGCCATGCATAAATTCGCTATCTGTTTTAAGGTGCAACAAGCCTTTTGGTTTAAGAACCTTTCTGTAGCGTTCTAAAAACTTCAAATTGGTCATTCTGTGCTTAGTGCGTTTATACTTTATTTGTGGGTCTGGGAATGTGATCCAGATTTCGTCTACTTCATTTTCAGCAAAAACATATTCAATCAATTCAATTTGCGTTCTTATAAATGCTGCGTTGGGTATATTGTCTTCTAGAGCTGTTTTTGCACCTCTCCAGAATCTCGCTCCTTTAATGTCTATACCTATAAAATTTTTCTCTGGATAACGCTGCGCCAACCCTACTGTATACTCACCCTTACCACATCCCAACTCTAAAACCAATGGATTTTCATTTTTAAAAACTTCTGACCTCCATTTGCCTTTAAGCTGATATGTTTTAGTAACCAATTCTTCTCTTGTTGGCTGAAACACATTTTCAAAAGTTTCATTTTCCTTGAATCTCTTAAGTTTGTTTTTACTTCCCATTTTGATCCTTCTATAATCTGCAGAATTTTAATAATTCGGTAAAATTAAGGAAACATTTTAGGTTTATCTTTGTTTGAATGCTTTAATGCACAACTAAAATCCATTGCAAGACAGTCAGCATAAAAAACGCATATTAGTTGCACCACTTAATTGGGGCTTAGGCCATGCATCAAGGTGTATACCTATAATAACACAATTAATTCATCTTAATTTTGAACCGATTATTGCCAGTGATGGCATGGCTTTGGAATTATTAAGGAAAGAATTTCCGAATCTTCAGTCTTTTGATTTGCCTTCTTATAATATTACTTATCCAAAAAAAGGTAAACGTTTAAAGTTAAAACTGATTTTAGATGTACCTCACTTTCTAAAAACGATCTATAAAGAAAAACATTTTATACAGAATTTTATTGAAAATGAAAAAATCAACGGTATTATATCTGACAATAGGTTTGGTGTTCGGCACAAAAATATTCCATCTGTTTTCATAACCCATCAATTGCGGGTTTTGAGCGGGTCTACCACTTGGCTGAGCAGCAGACTTCATCAATATATTATTTCAAAATTTGATGAATGTTGGGTACCCGATCATTCCGGAATTCCAAATCTAAGCGGCAAATTAGGACATGTTGAAGATTTTAAAACTACTACAAAATACATCGGGCCCTTAAGCAGATTTAAAAAAGAATTATTGCCTAAAAAATATCAGCTCTTGGTTATTCTATCAGGCCCAGAACCACAGCGAACTTACCTCGAAGAAAAGTTACTTGAAGAATTAAAATCATATGAAAAAAAAGTTCTATTTGTAAAAGGGAAGGTGGAAATCGAACAACAACTTTTTACGTCTGGAAACATAACAATTTATAACTTTATGACCAGCAAAACTTTGGAGAAAGCCATAAACGAAAGTGAATTGATTTTAAGCCGGTCTGGCTACTCTACCATAATGGATTTGGCACATTTGAAAAAGAAGGCTTTTTTTATTGCTACACCCGGACAGTTTGAGCAGGAATATTTAGCAAAAAAATTAAAGGCTAGCGGTATAGCTCCAAGCTGTTCGCAGAGCGATTTTAAAATTTCGATGCTAAAGGAACTTGAAAAATATTCAGGATTTAAGTCTATAGAAAATGATGTAGATTACGAGGCACTATTCAGTCTTTTCTAATGTGAACGAAAATTCACTGCCTACACCCAATTCACTTTCAATATATATTTTTTCTTCGTGTGCTTCTATAATGTGCTTCACGATAGCTAATCCCAAACCAGAACCACCTTCTTTGCGCGAACCACTTTTATCGACTCGGTAAAATCGCTCGAACAACCTTGGTATGTTTTCTTTGGCAATTCCTTCTCCATTATCGGTAACCCTAACTATTGCTTTGTTTTTTATAAGGTTTTCTATACTCACTTCGGTAGTGCCTTTTTCCCTTCCGTATTTAATGGAGTTAACTATTAAATTGGTCAAGACTTGCTGTATACGCTCCTTATCTGCATACACCAATATTGGGCCACTATAATCCATATCAAAAGTTAAGGTTATTTTTTTTTTGGCAGCCTTCATTTCAAAAAGTTCGAAGACGCTCTTTACTAAAGCAACAATATCAAATTCCTCTTTTTTTAAACTTAAATCACCAACTTCTAGCTTGGTAATCATATCCAAATCCTTGATGATATAAATGAGTCGTTCGACACCTTTACTTGCTCTATTGAGATATTTTTTTCGGATTTTTTCATCTTCCATGGCACCATCCAAAAGTGTATCTATGTAACCTTGTACAGTAAATAAAGGTGTTTTTAGCTCATGTGAAACATTTCCTAAAAATTCCTTTCTATATTCTTCTCTGATTTTTAGAGTTTCAATTTCTATTTTTTTGTTTTTGGCGTATTTATCAATTTCCCTCGTTAATGTTCCCATGTCAGTTGTTATGGGCTGTTGACGTAGGTTCGTAGATTCTAAAAGCGTTAGATCATCGTATATTTTTTTTACACGCCTGTAGATAAAACGTTCTACTCTAAATTGAATAATAAGAAAACATAATGGATAACAAATAAGTGGAAAGAATATTACCTGCCAATTAAACGAATGATAATAGTATAAAAAAACACTCACAAGGAGTGTGGTAAACATCGTGACATAGAGCGATGTTCTTATAGCAAATTTATAAGTCTTTTTTAAATTTTTTTTTCGCATTAGTCTACAAACTTGTAACCTACGCCTTTGACAGTTTTAAATGATTTATCACCTATTTTTTCACGAAGTTTCCTAATATGCACATCAATGGTTCTGCCACCGACTACTACTTCATTTCCCCAGACTTTATCTAGGATCTCCTCCCTCTTAAACACTTTACCAGGCTTGGTCGCTAACAAAGATAATAATTCAAACTCTTTTCTTGGCAAGATAATTTCCTTGCCTTTATTGGTAATTTTGTACTCTTCTCTATTAATAATTAAATCACCAACTTTAATGTTATCGGTTGAGCTTTCACTATCCTTAAGTCGCCTTAATAGTGCTTTTACCTTGCTCACCAAAACTTTTGGTTTAATGGGTTTGGTAATATAGTCATCCGCCCCAGCATCAAAACCTGCAACTTGGGAATAATCTTCGCCTCTAGCGGTTAAAAATGTAATTATGGTATTTGCCATTTCTGGTTGCTCTCTCAATCTTTCACATGCTTCAATTCCATCCATTTCTGGCATCATAACATCTAAAATAATTAAGTGTGGTTTATGTTTTTTGGCCTTCTGTATAGCCTCAAGTCCATTTTCGCCAGTAATGACATTGTAACCTTCTGCAGTTAGATTGTAACCGACGATTTCTAAAATATCCGGTTCATCATCAACCAATAATATTTTGATGTCCTTTTTTTTCACGACTTTAAATTTTAATTACAGTTGTGTAAATATAAAGTTATATCAATTAACATGAGACAAAATTTAAATTGATAACAATTCTCTAACATTAAATATTTAAAGTATTGAAAATGAAAATGATCTCATTTTTAACATATTAAGATATTGTAAAGTGTTAATATTTGTTATAAATGTGATCAAATTTTCTTCTTATTTTTCTTATATTTAGACTCTAATTTTTAATCCTAATTATTATGAAAAAACATTACTTTATTTTAGCAGCGATGCTAACTTTTTTAACATTTAATCTAGCTTTAGCTCAAACGACTGTAGCTTCAGACGATTTTTCTTATCCTGATGGCGCTCTTGTAGGTAACGGATCTTGGGCGAATGAAAGTGGTACAGCTGGAACTTTATTAGTGTCCGGTGGACAAGCCTTAGTTTCACAAGATAACGGATCTGAGGATGCCGAACTGAAATTTGCTGATGATTTAGCTACGGACGTTGTTACAGCAACTTTTGATATCGTTGTAACCGCTCCGGGCGCTATAACTGGAACAGATTTTGAGTATTTTGCTCATTTTTCGAACGATACAAATACAAACTTTAGATCACGTGTTGACGTTATAGCACCAACGCTAGCTGGAGATTACACTTTGGGTTTAAGTGCGTCCTCAAGTACTAATGAAGTATTTATTCCTGTTGATTTTAGCTTTGGCGCAGTTGTATCTGTAGAACTTAGCTTCGATTTAGATAGCGGCATAAGTAGTTTAACAGCTGGTGGACAAACTGTAACTTCAGCTGGAAGTATGGGTGAAATTTTAGACACTTTCAATTTGCGCCAATCCAGTTCTTCATCAGATGAAACTATTGCCGTTGATAACTTGGTTGTAACTTATAGTGGTACACTAAGCCTAAACGATCTTGATAAAAGTTCCGTAAAGCTATTCCCGAATCCAGTACAAAGAAATACGGACGTTACTATTACATCATTAAACGAAGGACCAGTTGCTGTGATTGTTTATGACGTTTTAGGTAAACTAGTTAAAAATGAAAAACTTAATGGGAATACGTTAAATATTTCAGATTTAAACACTGGTGTCTATATTGTAAAAATTACTCAAAACAATGCTTCAATAACTAAGAAATTAGTGATTGAATAAGCAAAGTTTCAATTTTTTAAACAAAGCGTCGTTCTTATTTGAACGACGTTTTTTATTTTATATACTTTTGCCCAATGATTTCTATAGAAGATATCTTTAAAATAAAAACTAGCGCGGATTTTGAAGCTTTGGCTATTGAAATCTTTAGATTTCAGTTTGAAAACAACAAAGTCTATAGGTCTTTTTGCGATTTGTTATATAAGCACCCTTCTGATGTAAAATCAATTGAAGATATTCCTTTTTTGCCGATTCAATTTTTCAAAAGTCATAACGTTTTGAGTTCATCAAAAGACATCGAAAAAACGTTTACAAGCTCTGGCACAACCGGAAGCGCCACTAGCAAACATTTAGTTACAAATTTAAAACTTTATGAAAAAAGCTATACCAAGGCATTCAACAATTTTTATGGTAATATTAAAGATTATGTGGTTCTCGGTTTATTACCCTCTTATTTAGAACGTGATGGCTCATCATTGATATACATGGTAAATGATCTAATCCATAAATCTAATAATAACGAAAGCGGATTTTATCTTAACAATCTTGAAGAACTAAAGGTCACGATTGAGAATTTGGAGAAAAAAAACCAAAAAATCTTGCTGATTGGTGTATCCTTTGCTTTGATGGATTTAGCTGAGAAATATCAATTGAATTTAACCAATACCATCGTAATGGAGACTGGTGGCATGAAGGGTAGACGGAAAGAAATTATAAGGCAAGAATTACACTCTATTTTAAAATCCGGTTTAGGAGTTAAGAAAATCCATAGTGAATATGGCATGACTGAACTTTTGAGTCAGGCATACTCAAAAGATAATGGTAAATTTGAATGTCCTCCCTGGATGAAAGTGTTTACTAGAGATACCGAAGATGCGTTGACCATTCAACAACCCAATAAAACAGGTGGTATAAACATCATAGATTTGGCCAATCTTAATTCTTGTTCATTTATTGCTACTCAGGATTTGGGAAAGATTTCTGACGATGGCTCATTTGAGGTTATTGGTCGTTTTGACAATTCGGATATAAGAGGGTGCAACCTCATGTCTCTGTAAGTTTTCAACAAGTTTACGACCTAAATAAGATGAAATATCTTATCGTTTTTTTGTTTGCAGCCTGGACACAGATTTATGCGCAAAACATAGATTATAATACAAAAGATGGATTTATAGCCAAAGGCTATGATGTGGTGGCCTATTTTGATAATAAAGCCCTTGAAGGCTCTGAAAATTTCACTACAACATACGATGGCGCTCAATTTAGATTCAGCTCAAAAAAGAATTTAAATACCTTTTCAACAAATCCTAAAGCCTATATTCCCCAATACGGCGGTTACTGTGCATATGCAGTTGCTAAAGATTCTAATAAAGTGGATATTAATCCAGAAACTTTTGAAATACGGGATGGGAAACTCTATCTCTTTTATGATGCTTGGTTTAATAATACTTTAAAGAAATGGAGAAAAAATAACGTGAAAGGTTTACAACAAAAAGCCGACCAAAATTGGGAGGCTATTAAGTTTCAATAAATTCTATGAAAGAGAAGAATTATTGTTAGCCTTAGATTGATTGGTTGGTTAGTGCCCGAAAGTGATATTTCGGGCATTTTTTATAGGTTTAAATTTATACTACTTTAATAATATAGGTGTTCTTCTTACCTTTATTTAAAATAATATAGCGCTCTTTAATTAAATCTTCTGAAGACAATACATAATCTTCTTTCACCTTTTCTTTATTTACAGAAACGGAATTTTCTTTTAAAGCACGTCGTGCTTCACCATTAGAATTCAAGAAATTAGTTTTAGCAGCCAATGCAGCAATCATGTCAATACCTTCGTCAAAATCGGATTTTGATATTTCTGCTTGTGGCACACCTTCAAAAACATCTAAAAACAAGGCTTCATTCAAAGTCTTAATGTCGGTCTTAAAAGTTTTGCTGAATAAAATTCCAGATGCCTTTTCGGCATTTTCAAAATCAGATTCCGAATGTACCATCGTAGTTATTTCTTTGGCCAATCTCTTTTGCAATAATCTTAAATGTGGAGATTCATTGTGTACTTTAACGATAGCTTCAATTTCATCTTTATCTAAAAATGTAAATATTTTAATGTATTTCTCAGCATCATCGTCGCTGGAATTCAGCCAATATTGATAAAACTTATACGGTGAGGTTCTATTTGCATCTAACCACACATTGCCACCTTCGGATTTACCGAATTTTGAACCGTCGCTCTTAGTTATTAAAGGACATGTTATCGCAAACCCTTTACCGTTTCCTATTCTTCTAATGAGTTCTGTGCCTGTGGTAATATTTCCCCATTGATCACTACCTCCCATTTGAATGGTGCAATCCTTATTATTATACAAATGCAAAAAATCATAGCCCTGTACCAATTGATAGGTAAACTCCGTAAAACTCATACCATCGCTAGAAGATTCTGAAGATATTCTATTCTTTACCGAATCTTTTGCCATCATGTAATTCACGGTTATGTGCTTACCGACATCACGAATAAATTCTAAGAATGAAAATTCTTTCATCCAGTCGTAATTATTCACTAAAACAGCTGCATTTTTAGCATTGCTGTCAAAATCCAAGAAATGCGATAATTGCTGTTTAATCGCTTCTTGGTTGTGTCGTAATGTTTTTTCATCCAATAAATTTCGTTCACTCGATTTTCCGGAGGGATCGCCAATCATGCCTGTCGCGCCACCTACCAATGCCACTGGCCTGTGCCCACAACGTTGGTAATGTGCCAAAAGCATTATAGGGACAAGGTTACCAATATGCAAAGAATCTGCAGTTGGGTCAAAACCAACATAAGCACTTCTCGTAGCTTCTTCAAGGTGCTCCTCAACGCCAGGCATAGTATCATGCAACATGCCTCGCCATTTTAATTCTTCAACAAAATGTTTTCCCATAATGAAATGATTGTATTTTAATTTGAACAAAGATATGTTTCCGCACTAAAAGACAAAAGACAATTCTGAAAAAGCGTAACTTTACTTCGACCTCAGTATAAGGGCAATCAATAAATTAATAAGTATATGATTTTAGTAACTGGCGGAACAGGATTAGTTGGTTCCCATCTGCTGTTTAAACTATTGGAAAATGGAGAGAACGTACGTGCCATTTACAGAAGGGAAAAAACCTTAGAACGCGTAAAACAGGTATTCTCCTATTTTTCTGACAATGTGGACGATCTATTTAATGCAATTGATTGGGTGGAAGCCAATGTTACTAACATACCACAATTGCAAAAAGCTTTTGATAGTATTACTAAAGTCTATCACTGTGCTGCTTTTGTTTCCTTTGAGCCTGATAAATACAAAACACTCAGAAAAATTAACATAGAAGGAACTGCTAATATTGTGAATCTTTGCATCAGTCACGATGTTAAAAAACTCTGCTATGTTAGTTCTATCGCTGCCATTGGCCACCATGCTAATCCCAAAAAACTAATTGACGAGCAAACCGTTTGGAATCCCGAAGACGACAATAGTGTCTATGCCATTACAAAATACGGAGCTGAACTTGAAATTTGGCGCGGTACCCAAGAAGGTTTAAATGCTGTAATTGTGAATCCAGGCGTGATTTTGGGAGGTGGCTATTGGCATACAGGTGGTAGCGGTAGTTTGTTTAAACAAATTAAAAACGGCATGCCTTATTATACAACTGGCATTACTGGCTATGTTGATGTTTGGGATGTGATCAACTGTATGTACAATTTAATGAATAGCACCATTAAAAATGAAGGTTTTATTTTAGTTTCAGATAATCTTAGTTTTAAGGACTTTCAATTTATGGTTGCTGAAATTTTAGAGGTTCAGCCTCCAAAAAAAGAAGCAAAACCATGGCTTTTGGCCATTGCCTGGCGATTGGATTGGTTGAGTTTTAAACTTTTTGGTAAACGAAGAAGTCTATCTAAACAAATGGCAAAATCTGCTGTATCTATTACTAAATATAATAATTCTAAAATTAAAGAAACTCTTAATTTTCAATTTAAACCAATTAAAATATCTGTGAAAGAGGTCGGTAAATTATTCCTAGAAGATTTAAATAAATCGTCTTAATTGTTAGTGGTGTTAACACTTTTTGTTTACTTTTAAATATTAGGTTTTGGTGATTTCTTTAAGGTCATAGAGTCATTGGTCTTCTCCTTAATTCTTAATATTTTTGCATTTTTTATTGAGTCCCGCCTACGTTTTGCTGCCAATCCTTCAGTTTTTTGAATATCTTCAAAAGTAGTTTTGTCTAATTCCAGTTTTGCCTTTACATCATCAACTATAGACTTATAGGTTTTTGTGTCAAAAGCATAATAATTATTGCTGTTTGCAAACTGAAGACTATCTATATCAAATTTTTTGAGAACATAGTTCTCTGGATTTACACCGTTATCTTCCAACAATTTCTTATTGACACCTTTGGCTGCATTTATGATGTAAAGCTCATACAAAATATCCGTCATTTTATCCTTCGGAATCAGATCATTAGGTTTTTGTGGTTTTTCTATTTTACCACAAGACCATACGGCCAAAAGCATTAAAATTATGATACTAAGTCGAGTTAAATGCATCCTATCTATTAAAAGTTAATCGCTGTCCTGCTTTAACGTCTAAAACCTTAAAATTGTTATATGCCAGTTGACCATTAACAAATGTATGTGTAATTCTACTTTTAAAAGTGTTTCCCTCAAACGGCGACCAGCCACATTTATATAGAATATTGCTTTTATTTACCGTCCATGGGCTTTGTAAATTGGCAATGACCAAATCTGCAAAATAACCTTCTTTGATGTAACCGCGTTTTTCAACATCAAATAAAATGGCAGGATTGTGGGCTGTTTTTTCTACTATTTTTTCAATGGATATTTTTCCTTGATGGTGCATTTCTAATAAAGCAACCAAAGCATGTTGCACTAATGGACCACCTGAGGGTGCTTTTGTGTAGGGATTGTTTTTTTCTTCCATGGTGTGTGGCGCATGGTCTGTAGCAATAACATCAATTCTGTCGTCCAAAAGTGCTTTTAATAATTGATCTCTGTCACTTACTTTTTTTACAGCAGGATTCCACTTGATTAGACTACCTTTTTTCTTATAGTCTTCGTCTGAAAACCATAAGTGATGAATACAAACCTCAGCAGTAATTTTTTTATCCTTTAGTGGTATTTTGTTTGAAAACAATTGTGTTTCCTTTCCTGTTGACAAATGAAACACATGCAATCGCGCACCAGTTTTCTTAGCCAATTCAATAGCTTTAGAAGAAGAAATGTAACAAGCTTCCTCACTACGGATTACAGGATGTTTTTCCATAGGGATATCATCTCCAAATTCTGCTATGTGTTTCGCAAGGTTTTTTCTTATCGTTGCCTCATCTTCACAATGTACAGAGATAACCATATCGGTACTAGAAAATATTTTCTCAATAGTTTCTGGATTATCTACCAACATGTTCCCTGTAGAAGAACCTAAAAACAATTTTAATCCAGCTACGGTTTTTGTATCGACTTTTAAAATTTCGTCTAAATTATCATTTGTACCGCCAAACATAAATGAGTAGTTAGCATATGAAGAGTTAGCAGCTATTGCAAATTTTTCTTCTAACTTCTCAACCGTCGTGGTCTGCGGACTGGTATTTGGCATTTCTATAAAAGACGTAATACCACCTGCCAACGCAGCTTTAGATTCGGTTTCTATATTTGCTTTATGGGTGAGACCTGGCTCCCTAAAATGTACTTGATCATCTATCATTCCAGGTAAAACATAGTTCCCTTCTACATCTATCACGTTAATGTCCGAAGATTTGACGCTAATTGATGAATCTATAGATTTTATTAATTGGTCTTCAATAAGAATATCTCCTTCAACAATTTTTCCCTCGTTGACGATTTTTGCATTTTTAATTAAAGTCTGTCTGTTCATATGCCTTTTACTTATCAAATAAGCTCTTTAATTTTAAATTAATCACTCCAAAAATGGCTTCGGAAATTATGCTCCCGCTCATTTTTGATTTTCCTCTTATTCTATCTTTAAATATTACGGGTATTTCCACAATTGTAAACCCTTTTTTATATGCCTTAAATTTCATTTCAATCTGAAATGCATAGCCCACAAACTTGATTTTCTTCAAATTCAAAGCCTCCAACACTTCTCTACGATAGCAAACAAACCCTGCTGTGGAATCCTTCACTTTCATACGCGTAATGAAACGTACATACCGTGATGCTCCATAAGATAGCAAAATCCGGGTCATGGGCCAATTGACCACTGTTATTCCTCTAACATATCTCGAGCCTACTGCCATATCCGCTCCTCCTTCTGCACAAGCCTTATAGAGTTTAATTAAATCGTTTGGATTATGAGAAAAATCGGCATCCATTTCAAAAATGAATTGGTAGTCTTGCTCTAAACTCCATTCAAAACCCGCTATATAGGCAGACCCTAATCCACTTTTGCCCTTTCGTTGCAATAAGTGTAATTGTGCGGGAAATTCCTTTTGCAACTGTTTAACCTTTTCAGCTGTTTTATCTGGCGAATTATCATCTACGACCAACACATGAAACTCTTTTTCTTGTGTAAATACCGCTTTAATTATGAGCTCAATATTCTCAATTTCATTATATGTTGGGATGATGACGAGTGCGTCCGACATGTTTCAGTTTTAAAACTAATGGCCTTATCTATATTTCCAACAAAAGTAAAGTTTTTAATGGATTTTATATGACATTTTACATTTTTGATATACAACTCATCATCAAATTGTGCAAAGGTTAATTTTCTTGCTAAATTAGCACCATGCGTAATTTTATTACATATGAATGGTTTACGATTTTTACCATTTTAGGATTGACCGTTATAGCTGTTGCAAAATTTGTAAACACTATGAGGTTCAATGATTTTATTGCTGTAATTGGTAATTCTAAATATTTAAAAATTTACTCCAAAGGGCAAAAATTTATCGATATTTTTGATAGTTTTCTATTTGCAAATCTCGTTATTTCACTTAGTATATTTAGCTTCTTTGCGTATTCTGCTTACAATACACCTCTAACTTTTGAGCTTTCCTTATTTTTAAAAATAATTTTTACTATTGCTACGGTATTATTGATAAAAACATTGCTTGAACGACTTTTAGGCAGCCTTTTTGAAATTGACGCCGTAATGGATGCTTACTTGTTTCAAAAAACAACTTTCAAGAATTATTCTGGTATTATTTTTCTATGCTCCAACCTATTTTTGTTATATACAGAAATCAATACGAATGTAATTATAGTTACAACGTTTGTTATTGTTTGCATCGTACATCTTATTGGATTTGCAACCTCCTTTAAAAACCATCAAAATATAATAAGTATCAACTATTTCTATTTTTTATTGTATCTTTGCGCTCTCGAAATTGGACCTTATGTTCTTTTATATAAGGTTTTTAGCGAGTATAACACTTAAAACAGAGTTTACCGTATGAAAGTGAAAACAATTTTAGTATCCCAACCAGAGCCTAAAATAGAGAACTCACCATACTTTGATTTGCAGGAGAAGCAAAAAGTAAAAGTGGACTTTAGACCCTTCATTCATGTAGAAGGCGTGTCGTCAAAAGATGTTAGACAGCAGAAAGTGGATTTATCCAAGTATACTGCGATTATTTTAACCAGCAGGAATTCCGTTGATCATTTTTTCAGGGTTGCAGACGAGATGCGATTTAAAGTACCAGATACAATGAAGTACTTTTGCCAATCTGAAGCTGTTGCCTACTATCTTCAAAAATATGTAGTCTATAGAAAACGTAAGATTTATGTTGGCAAACGCAATTTTGAAGACCTTTCACCTCTAATTAAAAAATATAAAGACGAAACATTTCTACTCCCGACCACAGATAAAGTAAAGCCAATTATTCCTGAAACATTGGATGCCTTAGGTGTTAATTGGAAACAAGCAACATTCTATAAAACAGTTATTAGCGACCTTTCAGATTTGGCAAATGTTTATTACGATATTTTAGTGTTCTTTAGTCCATCTGGAATTGAATCGTTGTTTCATAATTTCCCAGATTTTAAACAGAATGAAACCCGTATTGCGGTATTTGGCAACACTACGGTAAAGGCTGTTAAGGATAAAGGGCTTCGTGTTGACATTTCTGCACCAACGCCAGAAACTCCTTCTATGACAATGGCATTGCAGAAATATATTGACGCTGTTAACAAAGGAAAGTAAAAAATATAAAAGCAAAAAAAAAGCGATTCTGGTTTCAGAATCGCTTTTTTTGTTCTATAAATTTTTCATTTAAAACGCATATCGTTGTGGACCTCCTCGTCTTATTTCCTCTGACGCATAAGATTCAAATTTTTTGAAATTCTCTCTAAATGCATTAGATAATTTAAAGGCTAATTTATAGTAAGCTTCATCATTATTCCAAGTTGTTCTTGGACTTAAGACTTCTGTCGGAACACCTGGACAACTTCTAGGTTGCGCCACACCAAATACTGAATGAATATGGTAATCTTCATAAGTGTATTTACCTAAATCACCATTTAATGCTGCATTGATCATAGCACGCGTATATTTTAATTTCATACGTGTCCCAACTCCGTAAGGACCACCTGTCCAACCTGTGTTAATCAACCAAACATTGGCGCCAGAATCCTTCATTTTCTTACTTAGCATCGTCGCATATTCTGTTGGGTGCAACGGCATAAATGGTGCGCCAAAACATGCGGAAAAATTGGGTGTTGGCTCTACCACACCTGCTTCAGTACCTGCTACTTTAGCTGTATAACCAGAAATAAAGTGATATGCAGCCTGACTCGGTGTTAACTTTGATATTGGAGGTAAAACCCCAAAGGCATCGGCCGTTAAAAAGAAAATGTTTTTTGGATTTTCACCAATCGATGGCTCCTTAATATTGTCAATGTGGTATATTGGATAACTTACTCTTGTATTTTGAGTAATGGATGTATCTGCAAAATCTACGTTGCCATCCTTGTCCATAACCACATTTTCTAGAATTGCACCTTTTTTAATAGCTCCATAGATCTCTGGTTCTTGTTCTTCGGACAGATTAATGACCTTAGCATAGCAACCTCCTTCAAAATTAAAAACCGTATTTTCTTTTGTCCAACCATGCTCATCATCTCCAATTAAACTGCGATCTGCGTCTGTAGATAATGTGGTTTTTCCTGTACCAGACAATCCAAAGAAAATAGCTGTATCACCATCTTTACCAACATTAGCGCTACAGTGCATTGGTAAAGTATTTTTATATACGGGAAGAATAAAATTTAAAGCTGAAAAAATCCCTTTTTTGATTTCTCCAGTGTAACCTGTTCCACCAATTAATGCAATTTTTCTGGTAAAATCTAAAATGGCGAAATTATGTTGACGAGTTCCATCTACTTCTGGGTCTGCCATAAATCCAGGCGCATTTACAACTGTCCACTCTGGAGTAAAATCTTTTAACTCCTCTTCAGTGGGACGTAAAAACATATTATAAGCAAACATGTTGCTCCAAGGATATTCGTTTATGACCCTAATATTTAATTTGTACTTGTCATCTGCACAAGCATAACTATCTCTTACGTAAACTTCTTTACCAGATAAGTAGTTTGTTACTTTATCATATAATTTTTGAAATTTATCGCTGTCAAAAGCAATATTTATATTTCCCCACCACACTTTATCTTTTGTGATATCATCTTTTACGATAAATCTGTCCAATGGGGATCGTCCTGTAAACTCGCCAGTATTAACAGCTAAAGCTCCAGAAGAGGCCTCGACACCTTGACCTTTAGAGATGGTTTCTTCATGAAGTTGGTCAGAGGAAAGTTGATATTTGATTTTAGCATTTTTAATGCCGTAATTATCTAACGAAATCGATTTCGCTGATGGTGTATGGTTTACCATAATTTTCTGTGTTGTTTTAGGTTAGCAAAATTAAAACTTTATTTTAGAATAGCCTTGTGGATTAACATTAATCGACCTTTGTCTTTAATATACCGATTAACATGACTAACCATGCAATAATCAGCGATAAGCCACCTATAGGCGTAACGAGTGCTATGGTCCTAAAATTAAAACTCGAAAGCTCATTTGTAGCCAAACCATAAATAGAACCTGAGAATAAAGTCAAGCCGAAAATGACAAAATAAAAAATAGCTTTTTTTGTTTTGTTTGAAACAAAGGTAGAACTGCCTAAAACAAGAAGCAAAAAGGAATGATACATTTGATAACGCACACCTGTTTCAAAAGATTTAATTGCATCTTCATCAACTAATTTTTCTAAACCATGGGCCGCGAAAGCACCCAACACAATGGCTATTATACCTAAAATAGCTCCAGAAATCAAAAGTTTTTTGTTCATATTACGTCAGTTTTCGGTTTTTAATGGCATTTGTATTTCTTACATTCGTGCTTTACAAAATTAAACATAATGCGAAAGATTCTAATTGTTGGAGCCGGGAAATCATCATCCTACCTTATTAAATATTTATTGGATAAATCTGAATCTGAAAATCTTTATATCACCATTGGCGATCTAAATGTTGATAACGCCAAAAAACTGGTTGGGAATCGTAAAAACACCAGTATTATTCATCTTGATGTTTTTGATGCCAAATCAAGAACAAGCGCAGTATCAGACGCTGATATCATTATTTCCATGTTACCTGCTCGTTTTCATGTAGAAGTAGCAAAAGACTGCATTACCTACAAAAAGCATATGGTTACAGCATCATATGTAAGTGATGAAATGCAAGCATTAAATGAAGATGCCAAAGCCAACAACCTTGTTTTTATGAATGAAATTGGTGTGGACCCAGGCATTGACCATATGAGTGCCATGAAGGTAATAAATGAAATACGGAACAAAGGAGGACAGATGATTTTGTTTGAATCCTTTACTGGTGGTTTAGTCGCACCTGAAAGTGATAATAATCTTTGGAATTATAAATTTACCTGGAATCCTAGAAATGTGGTGGTGGCCGGACAAGGTGGAGCGGCAAAGTTTTTACAAGAAAATCAATTCAAATACATACCATACAATCGATTATTTAGACGCACAGAATTTTTGGACGTTCCAAACTATGGACGCTTTGAAGCATATGCCAATAGGGATTCTCTTAAATACCAGAGCGTTTATGGTTTGGAGAATGTTAGAACGCTATATCGTGGCACCATGAGACGGGTTGGTTTCAGTAGAGCATGGAATGTGTTTGCTCAATTAGGCATGACAGACGATAGCTATACAATTGAAGACAGCAAAAATATGAGCTATAGGGATTTTGTAAATGCTTTTTTAGCTTATAGCCCTACTGATTCTGTAGAACTTAAATTTAGACATGCGCTAAAAATTGATCAGGACGACATTGTTTGGGACAAATTTTTAGAACTGGACATTTTTAATCCTGACAAAAAAGTGGAATTGGAAAAAGCGACTCCTGCGGAGATTCTTCAAAAAATATTAATGGACAGTTGGGCCCTCAGTGATGACGATAAAGATATGATTGTGATGTACCATAAGTTTGGTTATGAGCTTAACGGAGAAAAACACCAAATAGATTCTACTATGGTTACTATTGGTGAGGATCAAACTTACACCGCAATGGCAAAAACTGTTGGTTTGCCAGTTGCTATTGCCACTTTAGCTATTTTAAATGGAAAAATTAAAACACCTGGTGTTCAAATTCCAGTTACGGCAGAAGTTTATGAACCTATTTTGGAAGAATTGAAATCTTACGGTATTCAATTTATTGAGAAAGAGGTGACCTATTATGGCTATAATCCGCTTAACCGATAGTCTGACTTATACTCTGGAATGGTTTTGCTATTTTTATACTTTAAATTGTAATAATTAAAATTTCCATATTTATGGAAATGAACAAACGTTTTCAATGAAAATTAGCGACAAGGGTGTATATATAGATGGTATCGATAAAAAGATACTAAGAGCCTTAATGGATGATGCACGAACTCCAATTTTGGAAATTGCAAGAAACGTTGGTATATCAGGTGCTGCAATTCATCAAAGACTCAAAAAGCTTGAAAAATCAGGTTTATTGGCTGGTTCAAAATTTGTAATTAATCCAAAAATTTTAGGGTATACAACCATGGCGTTTGTTGGGATTTATTTAGATAAAGCAGTGAGTAATCCAGAAGCTGTAAAACAATTGCAAAAAATTCCAGAGGTGATTGAATGTCATTACACAACTGGACATTGGAGTATATTCATTAAAATCTTATCCAGAGATAATGAACATTTAATGCATGTGCTCAATTCTGAAATTCAAAGTATAAAAGGTGTTTCTCGAACTGAGACCTTTATCTCTTTACAAGAACAGATTAACCGACAAATTAAAATATAATTGGTTTGTGATTCCTGTATCGGAAGAAACCCCCAATTAATATTTAAAATAAAACACAAAAATCTGATTTTATATTTAAAAAAAAGCCTTGATTCCTCAAGGCTTTTCAATATAAATTATTCCTAATTAATTTACTATTCAATAACCAACTTTTTAACAGTTGACCCATTTTCTGAAGATATATTCAGAAAATAGATGCCTGATGTCAACAATGTGCTAAAATCAAAATTTTTATTACTTGTTGCTCCATTCAATTCTATAGTTGAAATTACACGTCCGTTTATATCCGAAATAATAAGATCCCTTAAAGCTATACCTGAGTTTTTAATGGTAATCTTTCCATTAGAAGGATTGGGATATACAGAAATTCCATTGGTTAAACTAAACTCATCATTGGATAACGTTATAGTTAAAGCTGCAGGAATTGCCGCTTCGGCACTAGCATATGTAGCATCATTTTCATTTGCTTCTCCTGCTACAATATCGTCAATAGTATAGTAATTTGCACTATCTGTAATAGCCAATTTAGCATCAGCAATAGTATTGAATGTATAAGAACCATTGTATATTGAATTCTCAACAAAATCTGCTTGTGGATCTGGACTACCTCCTAAACCTAGGGCACTAACTGGAGCTACTGCGTCCTGTAGTCCTTGAGGCAAGCCTGTTTGATTGCTATCCCCGTTATTTCCTGTAAACGCAGATGAAGCATTGTTAATCGCATATATAAACATCGGATTGTTTCCGGCATCCATAGATCCAGCCGCTGAGCTTGCATCTTGAAACACAATTATTTGATCCCCACCACTACTAGCTAAACCGAATGTTCCTGTTATACGAGTATCTGTGTAGTCGGCGAAATTTGTATTGGCACCTTCATCATATCTTATAATTGTTCCAGCAGCATGACCAGAAGCAGGAACCGTATAAGCCTTAGCACCCTCTGAGCCTACGCATGGCATATCAAACCCATCTGCTGTATCTGCCCCACAATCCGTAAAATATATAACGGTTCCGGCATCTAAAGCAACGAAGGTTACAAATGCGAAATCATCTGGAGCATTTGCTCTATTCAAAATAACTGCAATATCACCTGCTACTAATTGCGTTTGAGCATAATTGATATTTGTAAATGTAAAAGCATATATTAAACATGCTATTGAAAGTAGTTTTGTCTTCATAATAATCTGTTTTAGATATTTAACTCAAAAATATTGAATTTCAAATTAAGTTTACCTCTAATATACTTAAAGTGTTGAAATATTTTTTAAAAAAATGTAGGAATTTCAATAAATAAATTAGGCGCTAAATAAAAAAGCTCTTAGATTTTGGAGCTTATTTGATTTGAGAAAATTCAAGTCGAATTATATCAATTTTTTAATTATTAAGTCAATTTCTAAGAAATAACCACAAGACTAAAATGAGTTAAAATCAAACTCAAAATATTACCAACAAAAAAGCCCTCTAAAAAAGGGCTTTTTAAGATAGAATTTAAAATTATTCAGTCTCGTCCTCCAAAAACTTGAAGCGCCCAATACAATAGAGAAGCTAAAGCACCAATCGCAGCTACCAAATAAGTTCTGGCTGCCCATTTAAGCGCATCTTCAGAACCTTTGTATTCTTCTGGAGTTACCATATTTTTATTCTTTAACCAAGCTAATGCTCTATTACTAGCGTCGTATTCTACAGGTAGTGTGATAAAGCTGAATAAAGTCGCAAAGCCCATAAACACTAAACCTGCAACAGCGACCCAATAACCCAATCCTACACCGGCAGCGGCACCGAGAATCAATCCTCCAATAACCAGCCATTGCGACATGCCAGACGTAACGCTCACAATTGGTACTAAAGCCGAACGCATTCCTAATGCACTGTAAGCCTGTGCATGTTGCACGGCATGGCCAACCTCATGTGCTGCTACTGCCGCAGCAGCAGCATTACGTTGATTGTAAACGGCTTCACTCAGATTTACTGTTTTATTTTTTGGATTATAATGATCTGTTAATCGTCCAGGTGTCGATATTACTTCGACGTCATAAATGCCATTATCGGACAACATTTTTTCAGCAATTTCTGCACCGCTCATACCATTACGCAATTGCACTTTTGAATATTTTGCAAACTTTCGTTTTAATTGATTACTTACTAACCAACTTACAAGTGTTATCCCACCAATTAGTATCCAGTAACCTATTCCTATTCCACCCATATTTAATTTTTTTTAGTATGTAAATTTAAGGAATGAATAGCAAATAATGCGCCAAAATAAAGTTAAGAAATTATGTCAGTTGCATGTTACTACATTGCATCGACAGACCAGTTAAAAGCTTCGGCAATTTCCTCATAAACCACCTTCCCTTTTACGATATTTAACCCTTTTGCTAGCAAATCATTTTCAATGCAAGCTTTTTCCCAGCCTTCATCTGCCAAACGTAATACATATGGTAATGTGACATTGGTTAAAGCCAAAGTAGATGTGTACGGCACAGCACCTGGCATATTGGCTACACAATAATGCACTACATCGTCGATGATGAAAGTCGGATCTTCGTGTGTGCTAGCTTTTGTGGTTTCCATGCAGCCGCCTTGATCTACAGCGACATCTACCAAAACTGTACCTGGCCTCATATCCTTCAACATATCTCGAGTAATCAATTTAGGTGCTTTTGCTCCTTTTACCAAAACTCCACCAATAATTAAATCGTGGTCTTGAATACGTTTTCTAATATTATATTCGCTCGAAAATTCTGTGACTACATGACTTGGCATTACGTCGTTTACGTATCGTAATTGTTTCATATTAATATCCATAATTGTGACATGTGCACCTAAACCAGCTGCCATTTTAGCGGCTTGTATACCAACTACTCCAGCACCTAACACCAACACTTTTCCTGGTGGCACACCTGGCACTCCTCCAAGTAAAACACCTCTTCCCTTTATAGGTTTTTCTAAGTATTTTGCCCCTTGCTGTATGGCCATTCGACCTGCCACTTCAGACATTGGTGTTAACAATGGCAATGAGCCATCTTTATCTTCAACTGTTTCATAAGCGATACACACGGCCTTACTTTTAAGCATTGCTTTAGTCAGCGCCTCACTCGAAGCAAAATGAAAATAAGTAAACACGACATGTTTCTCATTTATCAACGGGTATTCTTCAGCGATAGGCTCCTTAACCTTTACGATCATTTCAGCTAACGCATAAACGTCTTCTATTGTATCCAATACTGTAGCTCCAACATCTTTGTAATCTTGGTCAAAAAAGCCACTACCAAAGCCCGCATCTTTTTGGACATAAACGGTATGATTTCTTTTTGTGAGTTCAAAAACTCCTGCCGGCGTCATACCAACTCGGTTTTCATTATTCTTGATTTCTTTTGGGACTCCGATTACCATAATTTGTAGATTTTGAGATTAATAGCAATGTGAAGTACCATTAAAAAATCTAGCTATCCAAATTTGGGTATAATGTTGAAGTGATTTTTGTGGAATTAATAATTTGAAGATTCTATTTTAAACATTCTACAATATTAAGCTCATTTTCAAGCTAATATGATATTAGATGAATGTATTATTGTTTCGATAAAGTGAAAATGAATTTTTTATTAATAAATTCTCAATACATAATTAACCAAAAATAATTTCACTCGAACTGACGATGACCGTCACTTCGAGTAATTTATAAAGAATGAGCAAATTGTGTCGAGAAGTCTCTGATTCAAAAAAAGCTTTGACACAAAAAGCACTCAATATTCTAAATACATTTTATTATTATGAATAATATTGAGATTCCTACTGTAGTTAATCTTGAATCCAGCCGGAGGACTCGAATTGTTTAACCCACAATATTCACAATTTTACCTGGCACAACAATCACTTTTTTAGGTGTGCGACCATCGAGTTGCGCTTTTGTTTTCTCGTTTGCCATAACCTTTTTCTCAATTTCGTCTTTGGACAAATCCAATGGCAATTCCATGGTAAAACGTGTTTTACCATTAAACGAAATCGGGTATTCCTTACTACTTTCTACCAAATACTTTTCATCGAATTTTGGGAATGGTATTGTTGAAATAGATGCCGTATGACCCAATTTTTCCCAAAGTTCCTCAGCAATATGTGGTGCATAAGGCGAAATTAAAATTAATAGTGGCTCAAGAATAGCTTTACTTGTACACTTCTGAGCTGTTAACTCATTTACGGCAATCATAAAAGTTGATACCGAAGTATTAAACGAAAAGTTCTCAATATCATCCTCAACTTTTTTAATAGTTTTGTGCAATGTTTTTAGACTGTCTTTTGTTGGTTCGTCATCATTAACATTTAAGCCGTCTTGCCCTACATACAATTTCCAGAGTTTTTTAAGGAAACTGTGTACACCTGTAATGCCTGCTGTATTCCAAGGTTTGTATTGCTCTAATGGACCGAGAAACATTTCGTAAAGTCTAAGGCTGTCTGCGCCATATTGCTCGCAAATCTCATCTGGATTTACGACGTTGTATTTGGATTTGGACATTTTTTCGACGTCGCGACCAACTGTATATAATCCCTTGTCTAGGATGAATTCTGCATTTTTATAATCTTTACCAAATTCATTATCATTCCTTAATCCCTTAATATCTAATTCATCCGAAGCATTAACGTACTTTACCTTGACATTAATTTTGTCTATGCCGATATTAAATATTTCTTCACCAAACTTTACATCATTAGAGAGTTTATTTTCTTCTCGAATTTCCCTTAATAATTTGACATAAATTTCATTTATAAACTCTGAATTTTCGTTATTTTCAATATGTTCAGCCAAGGTTTTAGAAACGTAGACGCTTGATGAAAAAAGTCCCTTTGTGGTTTTTTTATTTTTTGAACTTTTAAACGAAGATGTATGGCAATATACTCTATAAACAAAAGCACTCGTCCCAAGAATCATCCCTTGGTTAATCAACTTTTTAAAGGGTTCTTCAACGTTTACGAAACCTCTGTCTTTCATGAATTTTACCCAAAAACGTGAGTACAGTAAATGACCTGTAGCATGCTCGCTACCACCAATGTATAAATCTACATTTTCCCAATAGTTGAGTGCGTCTTCTGTGGCAAAGGTTTCATCTCTATTGACATTTTCTTCCATATAGCGGAAAAAGTACCATGAGCTGCCTGCCCAGCCTGGCATGGTATTGAGTTCTAGTGAATGAATCGTTTTATTGTCAATCTTTTCGTTACTGACAACAGTATTTGTGTTCGTATCCCAAGCCCAAACATCCGCACGTCCCAAAGGTGGTTCACCTTCTTCGGTTGGCAGGTATTTTTCAACTTCTGGGAGCGTTAATGGCAAATGTTTTTTATCTATCATTTGTGGCATGCCATTCACGTAATAGACAGGAAAAGGTTCACCCCAATAGCGCTGACGGGAAAACACCGCATTTCGCAGTCGGTAATTGGTTTTGCCTTCGCCTTGACCAATTTTTTCCAGTTCATAAATAGCACGTTTCGTTGCTTTTTTATAATTCATTCCATTAAGGAAATCGCTATTAGCAATCTTTACATTGTCTTTTGAGCCATAAGCTTCCTCAGAAATATCTACACCTTCAAATATATTCGGGATCGGGATATTAAAATGTTTTGCAAAATCGTAATCACGTTGATCTCCACACGGTACGGACATTACCGCTCCTGTGCCGTAACCTGCTAAAACGTAATCTCCAATCCAAATTGGGATGGGCTCTTTTGTAAATGGATGCTCTGCATACGCCCCTGTGAATACACCAGAGATGGTTTTTACATCTGCCATTCTATCACGCTCACTTCGTTTTGCTGTGGCTTCAACATAGGCTTCAACTTCTGCTTTTTGTGCTTCGGTTGTGATTTTTGACACGAGACCGTGTTCTGGTGCGAGAGTCATGAAACTGACTCCGAATATTGTATCTGGACGAGTTGTGAAGACATCGATTTTATGAGATTCCTCGGCGCTTTGCTCTGTCGGAATGACATTGAAGACAACTGATGCTCCAACTGACTTCCCTATCCAGTTCCTTTGACTTTCCTTTAATGAGTCCGTCCAATCAATAGTTTCCAACCCTTGAAGCAAACGTTCAGCATATGCTGAAATTCGCATACTCCACTGGGTCATTTTTTTTCGGACTACAGGATGGCCTCCACGTTCTGAAACTCCGTTTACAATTTCGTCATTAGCCAAAACTGTTCCGAGTGCTGGACACCAATTCACTTCGGTTTCAGCCAAATAGGTCAGTCTGTATTTTAAAAGTATTTCTTGTTTTTCAACATCTGAAAAGGCTTTCCAATCATCGGCTGAAAATTCTTCAATGTCATCATCACAAGCTGCATTAATTGTTGTGTTGCCTTCAGCATTAAACACCTCAACCAATTCTGAAATTGGTTTTGCCATATCAGAATCCTTGCAATAATAGGATTCAAACAGTTGAATGAAAATCCACTGTGTCCATTTGTAATATTGAGGGTCAGACGTTCGGACTTCGCGACTCCAATCGAATGAAAACCCGATTTGGTCCAATTGTCGCCTATATGTTTTTATGTTTTCTTCAGTTGTAATACGAGGATGTTGTCCGGTTTGTATAGCATACTGTTCAGCTGGCAGACCAAAAGAATCATAACCTTGCGGATGCAAAACATTAAAACCTTTGTGACGTTTGTAACGTGCATAAATATCACTGGCAATATAACCTAGAGGATGGCCAACGTGCAAACCTGCTCCACTTGGATAAGGAAACATATCCAAAACGTAATACTTTGGTTTATCTGAGTTGTTTTCGGCCTTGAACGTTTGGTTCTTTGCCCAATGGTCTTGCCACTTTTTTTCTATGGCGTTGAAATTGTATTTCATGGTATTGCTTTCAAACTATCGATACTGTCATTTCGAGCGTAGTCGAGAAATCCCAAACTTCAAGTCACAATACATCTCGACTACGCTCGATGTGACAGAAGCAAGTATCTATTCTTAATTTCAGCGCAAATTTAAACCTATTACAACACAATAAAAAACTAAACGTTGTATTAGTCCACATAAGTAATTTCTTTTATATTTTTACGGCATTAATTATCCATTTATGGCATCATCTTTTGATAAGTACCAAAAACGAAAACTTATATCCTCTTATATTTCAGTAGTCATCAGTATTGCACTGGTTTTGTTTCTTCTAGGGTGTTTGGGCCTTTTGGTCATCAACGCCAAGAAAGTGGCCGATCATTTTAAGGAACAGGTAGTAATGACTATCTACGTAACCGATACTGCAAAAGATGTTGAAGTTACACAACTACAGAAAAGTTTGGCCATGGCAGATTATACGAAAGAAGCGGTGTATGTTTCAAAAGAAGAGGCTGCCGAATTATTGAAAGCCGAAACTGGCGAAGACTTTATGGATTTTGTAGGATATAACCCTTTGAAAAATTCAATTGATGTCTATCTCAATGCAGATTTTGTAACGACTGAAAAACTAACCGAAATTACTGAAAGTCTATCTAACAAATCATTTATCGAAGAAATAAGATACGACAATGACCTCGTAGAATTAATGAATGATAACGTGAAAAAAATTACACTTTGGGTATTAATTATCAGTGCACTTTTTACCTTAATAGCCGTTTTATTGATTAACAGTTCTATTAGATTAGCAGTTTACTCAAAACGCTTTATCATAAAAACAATGCAAATGGTTGGTGCGACAAAAAGTTTTATTCGCAGACCATTTATTTGGAAAAGTGTGCAGCTTGGTATTATTGGTGCAGTTTTGGCACTCGCTGGCATGGCAGTTGTGCTGTATTATTTGGATAGAACGTTCCTTGAATTGGAACTGCTCAGAAATACGGTTATGATTGCTGGTTTGTTTGTTGGTATTTTTCTGTTGGGTATTTTAATAACGTGGGTGAGCACCTTCATTGCAACACAGCGCTTTTTGAATTTGAAGACGGATCAGTTATATTACTAGGTATTAGATATTTGAAAATAAAATTTATGTTTTTTCGTTTTCAAAGTAAACCACCCAAAATGAAAAAACCGATTTACATGCAATTAGGAATTAGTGTATTGCAAATTCTCGCTTTTTCTTTTATGCTGAAATCTTGTGTCATTCAAAATCCAAAACCTGAAGATTGCGTTATTGTTAGTGTAAAAATCACCAAGGTAACAGAAGGAAGTAGTTCCGATATTGTTTTTCACGATAACGGTTCGGATTTCTATTATATTAACAGAGGTTTGGAGCAAGGTTTAAATTTAGATTCCCTTAACGCCAAAGTTTTAAATAAAACCGTTACTTTGCATTTAGCTAAGGTTGTGGGCGGAATTACCTCAGAACACATTTCGCAAATGACTTTAGGAGATGAGATTATTTATACGGAATTCAAAAACTAATAACTGAGGTGGGAGAACAAAAACGAAAACAAGACGCTAAGCCCGAATTCATTTTCGGTAAGAAAAATTACAAATGGCTGTTTATAGGTTTGGCCTTAATTGCTGTAGGTTTTATACTCATGGCAGGTGGAGGCAGTGATGATCCAAATGTTTTTGACCCATCAATCTTTAGCTGGAGACGTATTAGACTAGCTCCAACTCTTGTGCTTATTGGATTTGGCATCCAAGTATATGCCATACTTTTGAGTCCAAATAAGAACACAAAAAATTAACATTCATTTTACTTACATTTGCAACGTATCGTTACTCTAACTGATACTTTTGCCCCATGGAAATTTTAGACGCATTAATTTTAGGAATTATTCAAGGACTTACTGAGTTCTTACCAGTTTCATCGAGTGGTCATCTCGAAATTGGCAAAGCCATTCTTGGTGATACATCCGTACCCGAAGAAAGTCTTTTATTTACTGTTGTTCTTCATTTTGCGACAGCATTAAGCACTATTGTAGTTTTCAGAAAAGACGTTTGGGATATTATTAAGGGATTATTTTCATTTAAATGGAATGACGACACTCAGTTTGTTTTAAAAATTATCATTTCCATGATACCCGCTGCAATAATAGGCTATAATTATGAAGCTACTTTTGAGCAGTTTTTTGGTGGAAACATTTTGCTGGTTGGCATCATGCTTATTTTTACCGCACTACTATTAATTTTAGCAGATAGAGCCAAAAGCACAGAGAAAAAAGTTGGGTTTTGGCATGCACTTATTATCGGAATAGCACAGGGAGTCGCTATGCTACCAGGTATCTCTCGCTCAGGTGCTACTATCTCTACATCTGTACTATTGGGAATTGACAAAACCAAAGCGGCCCGTTTTTCATTTTTAATGGTTGTACCTTTAATCTTTGGTAAAATTGCCAAGGATATCCTAACAGGAGATTTGACTTACAATAGCAGCAGTTTTACATATTTAAGTGTAGGTTTTGTAGCTGCCTTTATAGCTGGATTATTTGCCTGCACATGGATGATTGCAATTGTAAAACGGAGCAAACTCACCTATTTTGCCATTTACTGTATATTAGTAGGCGCAACTGCAGTAATCTTGGCTTTACAATAATGAAAACAGAAGAAGATTTTAAAAATGGCCAGGTCTTATTAATAGACAAACCACTACATTGGACATCATTTCAGGCCGTCAATAAATTGCGTTGGGCAATCCGTCAAGCTTTCAACATCAAAAAAATTAAGGTTGGGCATGCTGGTACGTTAGACCCTTTGGCTACTGGTTTGTTAATTATTTGCACAGGCAAAATGACTAAGCAAATTAACACCTTTCAAGGTCAGGAAAAGGAATACACAGGAACCTTTGTTTTAGGAAGCACAACACCATCCTTTGATCAGGAAACAGAAATTGACCAGACATTTTCTACTGAACATATTACTGAAGATTTAATTTATAAGACCACAAATCAATTTATTGGAAAAATTCAGCAATTTCCACCAGTTTTTTCTGCTATAAAAAAAGATGGTAAACGTTTGTATGAATTTGCTCGTGCTGGTGAAGAAGTCGAAATTAAATCTCGAGAGGTTGAGATTTCTTCTTTTGAGATTACAAATATCAACAATAACAATCTACAATTCAAAGTTGTTTGCAGCAAAGGCACGTATATTAGGTCCTTGGCACATGATTTCGGAAAAGCGCTAAATTCTGGAGCACATTTAGCAGAATTAAGACGAACACGTATAGGAGAATTCACTGTTAACGAGGCGTTGAGCCCAGAAGAGTTCATTCAAAATCTTCCTGCTTTTTAGCTTTTAACAAGGGTTTAATATTGTAATTTAAACTTTTTAGAGAGTATATTCGTATATTGATTACTAAGCATACTTATTTTTTTTGAATTGGATTGAACGACATAAAGCCCTAATTATCACGTTTCTCATTGCAGGAATTGTGGTTCTAAGCATGTTTAGTATTAGCCTAACCAAACAAAGTAAATTTATTACCGAAAGCTATTACGAGCTTGATCCCGAACCCGAAAAGACAGAAGAAGAACTTGTTAAGGAAGTACAGGAAACTCAAGCTATTGCTTCTAATAAGGCCTTTAACGAAGATCAAGAATACAAAGAAATGATGCGCAATTTCAGAACCGTTAACCCAAGCGATTTTGAACGTACTACCAAAACTGAAACTGAAGAGACCGAAGAATTATTGGAAGAAACAAGTCTTAATAAATCTTATTCCAACGGTAATGCTTATGCTCTAAAAGCCGAAGAAACATCGTCATATAAGCAACTTCAAGAAGAACTAAAAAAACGCTTGGATAATAAAAAGCAAGCTGCCGAACATGCCAAAGCTAAAAGCACACTGACCTATTCTTTAAAAGGTCGTACGCTTCAAAGCTATAAAACCCCACGTTATCTGTGTGAAGATGGTGGTAAAATAGTAATAACTATAGAGGTAAATGGTTCTGGAAATGTTGTAGATGCTTCTGTGAACGGTGCTTCAAATTCCAATAATCAATGTCTGATCGATCACGCCAAAGAGTATGCTAAATCGGTAAGTTTTGATGCTTCGAGTAAGTCTTCACAAATAGGAACAATTACCTTTCTTTTTAAAAGAAAAAGCTAATTGTTCAGTTATTGAAGTAATTTCAATAAATCTGCAATTATAGATTTGCCTTTGTCTTTATTGTACCACCGTTGCAAATCTTCTTTAAATTCTGGCGATAATTGTCCGTGCAAGGTTTTGTAATTATACACCATTTTTGTCGCGACTGTTGGTCTTGGTCCAAACGTATTTAATACTTCATTAGTTGCTGCGTCGAGCATTATCAATTTAGGAATTGACCTGTTGCCGTTTGTTAAAAACTCAGACATTAACGCTTCATTTTCATCTCTCAAAACGACTTTATAATCAATATTAGCATTCAATTCTGCTACTTTGTTGATCAAAGGCATTATGTGTGCAGCATCACCACACCAACTTTCTGTAATGACCAACCATATTATTTTTTTACTATAATTTTCAATAAACGCTTTGTCAGCCTCAGAAATTTTAACCGTTTTTTCCCAACGCCTCATGCGTCTTTCATTGAGTAATGTATAATTGATTAATGCTTCTGTCTTCTCACTTCCGGTAGTTGAATTGTCTTTAACCATTCTTATAACCAATGCTCTATAAGCTGCATAGCTCATGCTATTTTCAAAACTTTTTAATATAATTTCCTGTTGTTTTGTATTTTGTATAATATCCATATTGCAAATTTAAAGTACTGTTGCCATTTTTTGTGCAACAGTTGTTACCTTAGTAGTATAATTTTAAACTTCTTACATTTTGAATTTTTTTAGAATTACAAAAGCCATTCTAATTTTACTTTTTCTCTTTTTGGTTGCGGGAAAATATCTCGGATTTATAGAAAACCGGCCTATAACGGAAAATTACAACCTCTTTGATATATCATATATTTTAGCGATTCTTTATATTCTGGTAAGGGTTGGTGAATATCTTCAAAAGAATAATTCAAAAAATAATGACTAAAAATAGATGCGGTTGGTGCGTCGGTGACGATTTGTATGAAGCCTATCACGATACGGAATGGGGCGTTCCTGTTTATGACGACGATACTTTGTTCGAATTTTTGATCCTAGAAACGTTCCAAGCAGGCTTGAGCTGGATTACAATTTTAAGAAAACGCGAAAATTTCAGAACCGCATTTGACAATTTTAATTATAAAAAAATATCGAAATATAAACAGCCAAAAATTGATGAGCTACTTAATAATGAAGGCATTATTAGAAATAAATTAAAAGTAAATGCCACGGTTACCAATGCGCAAGCTTTTATGAAAATTCAAGATGAATTTGGTTCTTTTTCAAAATACATTTGGAATTTTGTAGACGGTAAACCTATTAAAAACGAATGGAAAAATTACAAGAATGCTCCAGCAAATACCGCGTTGAGCGACTCTATAAGTAAAGATTTAAAAAAACGAGGTTTCAAATTTGTAGGCTCAACCGTTATCTATGCACACATGCAAGCCACAGGAATGGTAAATGATCATGAGGTGTCTTGTTTTAGATACGATAAAGTTTAAAGATTTGTTTACAAATCATTAAGCCGCATGGCAATCTTTGATTCTCAAATAGACATTTACAGATAAAGTAAAAATTCTGCTCTTGGTATATGTTTGCCACCCAAACTCTCTAAATGACGAGTATGTAATTGGCAATCAATTAATTTATAATCTGATTCTTGTACCAAGGTAATAAAAGCAACCTTACTTGCATTACTCACTTTGGCGAACATACTTTCACCGCAAAAAACCATGTTTTTTAAGTCTACACCGTAGAGCCCACCAACCAATTCATTATTCTGCCAAACCTCAACCGAAGTTGCAAGACCAAGTTCGTGCATATTTATGTAGGCTTGTTGCATATCTTCAGTGATCCATGTACCGTGCTGACCTTTTCGTTTTGCCTTTGCACAGTTTGTAATAACTTGCTCAAAAGCTGTATTTTTTGTCACCTCAAAATTACCTTGTTTCAATATTTTTTTCATGCTTTTTGACACTCTTAAATCTTGTGGAAACAATACGAAGCGTGGATCTGGAGACCACCATAATATGGGTTCTTGTGCATCAAACCACGGAAAAATTCCATTTTTGTAAGCATGCATCAATCGCTCTGTGGACAAATCGCCTCCTACGGCCAAGAGTCCGTCAAAAGTAGCTTCAGACACATCTGGAAATTCTATTTTCTGATTCAAAAAATGCATTATTTGGTTTAATTACATTATAAGCTTATAGTACTAATGGTATTAAAAGCAATTTTTGATTTTGATACTAATGGATTTTTGATGATATTTGAGTTGACTTATTAAGAAATAAATTTTTATTCATCATTGCTTTTTTCTAGATTGTTTCTAAAAGTCAAACCTAAAACCACAATATTAAGTCCTGATTAACCATCAGGGCTTTTTTTATCCATAAAAAAAGACTTGCTTTAAAAATAAAACAAGTCTTGTAAATTATCATGTTATTGCCACATTAAAATGGCAAGTCATCGTGGTCGTCTTCATTTAGATCGCTCATAGGCTCAAAAGCCTCTGTTGGTGGAACTGGTGGCATATCTCCACTAGCTGCTGCAGGTTGTAAAGCTTCAATTCTCCAGCCCTGTATAGAGTTAAAATATTTTGTCTCACCTTGTGGATTTACCCACTCTCTCCCTCTTAGGTTAATGTTAATTTTAACTTGCTGGCCTTCCTTAAAATTATTTAATAATTCGGTTTTGTCCTGAACAAATTCAACCATAATATGTTGTGGGTATTGCTCTTCTGTAGTCACTACTACTTCTCTCTTTCTAAAACCATTGCTACCAAAAGTTTGTGTCTCACCAACCATTTTAATTCGTCCTTGTACTTCCATTTTTGCTTAATCTATTATTATTTAATGTATATGTATTTTAAGTTTACGAAAGTAATAACTTCCACGCACTTTCTACGTCTCCATAGCTCAAATAATTTTGGGCGAGCTTATGCCTTTTTCTGTGTGAAGCTGTTTTTATATCTGGATAACGCTCACTTAAATTATCAATAAAACTATTAATCTCTTCTTTATTTGGCAGGTTTTCAACATTTGCTAACATACCCAGATTATTGCCTGTTAAAATCATGCTATTACGTATATCCTCTGGAATGTTATCTACTCCAATACCAAGATTTTGCAATGGTTTTGGGATTTCAAAAAATCCTTTTTTCGCTCTGCTGTAATAACTTCCTCCTGCTCTTGCCACCAAATCCAAAGCTTCTTGATTTATGGTATCGTCTTCGTTTAAAACATCTTCCGAAATATGAATTTTAACGACTTCACAAATTACCAAATTTCCAGCACCTCCCTCTTTACCAAGGTTTATAATCTCATTTACTTTGCATTCAAATTGAACTGGGGATTCCGCAACTCTAAATGGTTTTATTTCGTCTGAAGCCAGCATAGTTAATCCAGCTTTTTCAAATTCGTTAACACCATCTGGGTACTCGGTACTGCTCAAAGACATTTGGTGTACAATATCATAATTCACCACGTTGATCACAACCTCTTTCACATTTTCAACATTTTGCAATGTATGTTTTGTGGTATTATCCCTAACACGTCTTGCAGGCGAAAAAATTAAGATTGGCGGATTGGCACTAAACACATTAAAAAAACTGAAGGGTGACAAATTAGGCGCTCCCTTTGCATCTATAGTGCTCGCAAAAGCAATAGGTCTGGGCGCAACGGCATGCAATAAATAACCATGTAATTTACCTGTGGATAGGTCTTTTGGTGCTAGTGAAATCATGTATTGGACTGATTTTGAACAAAGATAAATATATTAGGCCGCAGCCAAAAGTATTTTACAGAGAGATTGAAACAATAATATCAACATATTTACATTATATTTAAAATTAGAAATTGCACTGACCAATGACCTTGAGCGCTAACCGAAATGTCATCCGCTGGATGATCATTATCTCTTCATTTATTATTATTTCCCTCATACTTTGGAATACGTACACCTTCTTTCAAAAATTTAAAGCAGAAGAACGCGTTAAAATGAGAACTTGGTCTGTGGCCCAAATTGATTTTCTTAAGAATATTGACAATTTAGATGAAGATGTAAATAGTGTTACATCGCACGTTCTTACAGAAATGACCACCAGCACTCCTATGTTGGTTATTAATAGTGATGGGACCTTAAATAATTCTCTCAATATAGAAGATAGAGTTTTAGAAGATTCTCTAACTGTTGACCGACTCATTGAGAAATTCTCAAGTGAAAACCAACCCATTGAGGTACGATTGCAGGATAGACTTATCCAGACCATTTACTATGGTAATTCTCCTTTGCTGAATAAATTAAAATATTATCCATTAGCCTTAATGCTTATAATTTTCTTGTTTGGCGCAGTAGCCTACTTCTTTTATAGAAGTACAAAAATTGCCGAACAGAATAAGCTTTGGACAGGTATGGCTAAGGAAACTGCACATCAAATTGGCACTCCGTTGTCCTCGTTGGTGGGTTGGACGGAAATATTAAAATCCGAAAACGTTAACCCAGACTACATTGTTGAAATTGAAAAAGACGTAGATCGTTTGCAAACCATTACCGAACGCTTTAGCAAAATTGGCTCAGCACCAACACTAATTCCATTAGATATTGTTGAAGTAACTGCTTCATCATATGAGTACTTAAAAGCTAGGTCTTCGAAGCTTATTAATTTTGAAAGTACCATTCCAAATAAAAAAATCACAGTAAATCTCAATCCACAGCTATACAGCTGGACGATTGAAAACTTGGTAAAAAATGCCATTGATGCCATGAAGGGAAAAGGTGATTTGAAACTGGAATTGTTTCAAACTGAGAAACATGTTGTAATAAATATTTCGGATACGGGAAAAGGGATACCGAAGTCCCAATTCAATAAGATTTTTGAACCTGGTTTTACTACTAAAAAACGCGGTTGGGGACTTGGCCTATCTTTAGCCAAGCGCATTATTCAAGATTACCACAAAGGCCGAATTAAAGTATTGAGTTCTGAAATAGGAAAAGGCACAACAATACAGATTACGTTAAAGGTTGTCTAACTTAAAATGTTATAATGTTTTAAAAACCTCAAAATTCTAAAAAATTAAAATTGAAAATAAATTTTAACTTTGACCATGAGCACTTCCAAATTTTTCACTCTTAAAGAAGTTAGTCTAAACAACAATTGTCCGGAATGTTACAGTAAGGATGGACTTAAATTGACATTCAAACAAAAATTTATTGAAAACATTTTCTATAAGTCCATTACCAGCGAAACTATAAATGAGATGCATTGCGAAACCTGTGATACAGATATTTTTCCTGTGCGATGGACCGATGAAATAGAGCAAGTGGTGAATTATAAAAAACGTGCATTACATCCCAAACCAAAATCAATTAAATTAAAACCTTTGGCTTGGGTTTTTATAATTGTTGATGCGTTTTTATTAATTACAGTGATTCTTTTTGTAACTGGTATTGTATCGTTTTAAAGGTAAGACGCTATACACTGGGCAATGTCTTTAAATTCTTTTTGTTCTAATTTTTCCTTTTTTGTAAATCGAGCATCTTCCATTGAGTGGAGCGGAATTAAATGCACATGAACGTGTGGTACCTCTAAGCCGATTACAGACATACCCACACGTTTACAAGGCATGGCTTTTTCTATCGCCAAAGCAACTTTTCTTGAAAATTTCATCAAGCCCATATAGGTATCTTCATCCAAGTCAAAAATCTTATCAACTTCCTTTTTTGGAATACAGAGCGTATGACCTTTGGAATTTGGGTTGATATCCAAAAAAGCTAAAAAATCTTCTGTTTCTGCAACTTTGTAAGATGGGATTTCGCCATTTATGATTTTTGTGAAGAGGGTCGCCATGGATTGATATTGTTTTGTCACCCTGAGCTTAGTTGATAGGTCCTTTCTACTCTTTTAAATAGATTTCGACTACGCTCAACCTGACATTTGGGTTAATTTAGACTTATAAAGATAAAAAAGATTCCCGCTAATCTGAAAACTATTCAGTTTAAAACAGGAATCTTAATAGGTTAATTGTATTTAAAGAAACATCTCGACTCCTCTCGATGTATTAAAAGCCAATTTAAATCTATCTTGAGATTTCTAAAATATCAAATTTCATAGTACCACTTGGCACTTGAATTTCTGCAGTATCACCTACCGATTTCCCCAAAAGACCTTTGCCTATAGGCGAATTAACAGAAATCTTTCCTTTAGCCAAATCGGCTTCGCTTTCGGCCACTAACGTATAGGTCATTTCCATTCCGTTGGTCTGGTTTTTTATTTTCACTATGGACAACGCCAAGACCTTTGAAGTATCTAATTGCGACTCGTCAATAACACGTGCATTGGCTAAGGTTTCTTCCATTTTAGAAATTTTCATCTCCAACATACCTTGTGCTTCTTTAGCAGCATCGTATTCTGCGTTCTCACTTAAATCGCCTTTGTCTCTTGCCTCTGCAATCGCTTGAGAAGCCTTTGGTCTTTCCACATCTTTAAGGTGGTTCAATTCAGCTCTTAATTTTTTTAAGCCCTCAGCTGTATAATATGATACTTTACTCATGATTTCTTCGTTTTTGTATATACAAAAAGACGCTGAACCCAGTTCAGCGTAAATAAAAATCCCGCGCCAACGAGATACTATGCAAATATATAAATATTTACGCTATCCTTGAAATAATTGTAAATTGCCATATAAATCACTATGATGAAAAAATTGCTTATAACCCTTTGCTTTATTGTGTTTTACACTTGTGACAGAAATGATGACAGAGTGAATTGCAACTTCTTATTAAATGTTGGCGTCAATGCTACTGTGAATCTAAACTTGCCCCAATTTAATCAACTACAATTTCCTGTAAATGCGGTTAGATTAGAAGGTTTTGGTAATGAAGGTATTATTCTAGTTCGTGCAAACTCATCTACTTTATTGGCTTGGGATGGTGCAGATCCCAGTCATGTGCCCTCTGCCTGCTCTGCATTGGAGATCAATGGCATTAATGCTGTTTGCGGCTGTGAGGATGGCAATGAATATAGTCTCGTAACCGGTACTGCGATTGGTGAAAATACACAACCCTGTACGCTAAAGCCATACAGGGTTGAGAATATTGGGAATAACACTTATATAATTAGTAACTAGAAATTCAAGGTCACACCCACCAAAAAGTTGGTAGTTGCTTGTGGATAAAAACCAGCTCCTTCAACTGTAGTAACGGTTCCTGGATTGCTAAAATCGTCATCAAACGTAAAATAATAGCCGTTTGAGACATATTCCACATTAAATATATTATTCACTAATCCTGTAAAGACTATTGAATCAAAAATACGCTCTGTGTTCAACGTATAATTTATACTAAAATCGTTGATAAAATAGCTTTCCAATTTTGATAAATCGGATAAATCTCCTTCTGTATTGCTCAAAAACTGCTCACCTACATACTTACTCAGTAAGCTCATTTGTAAATTGTCCGTTGGCTGATATACGATTGCATTAGCACCAACTAATTCTGGTGAAAATGATATATCAGTCTTTCCTAAAGTTACCAATTCACCATCACGAGACACTATCGTTTCTTTGTTTTTATTCGTGCTCACCGTCATGTTTGGTTGTAAGGTTAATTGCGACGTAACAGGGATTACAGCTTCCAGCTCCAAACCGATACGGTAACTTTCTCCACTATTAGTTCTAATCGGGTTACCTACGTCGTCAATACGGCCAGATAATACCAACTGCTCATTATATAGCATAAAATAGGTATTAGCATTAAAGCTAAAATTACCCTTGCGATGTCTCCAGCCCAATTCAAAATCATTGAGTTGCTCTGGCTCTATATTTGGATTACTTTCAAAATCAGTTCGGTTGGGTTCGCGATTGGCTCTAGCGTAAGAAAAATAGAAATCATTAGCATCGTTTAATCCATAAGTAATACCAACCTTAGGATTGAAAAAATCGAAGTTTTTATCAACTTCAAACGGGATCACATCAGAGCTGGTACCGAAGGTTTTATAATTTACTATTCTGTGCTGTAAATCACCATACACTCTAATTTTATCGTTCAACCTATAATTGGCTTTTGCGAAAATTGAAAAATCGTTTTTAAGACTGTTACCATCGTAATACCGATCTCTTATTTCTGTCTGACTGGCAAATTCTGCCCATATCACTTCGCCAAAATGGTCGCCATCATAGTGGCTCGCAGAACCACCAAAAATCATGTCTAGATTATTGTTCTTATAATTTGCACTAGCATTAATTACATAAAAATCATTGTCTAACCAACGACGACGGATTAAATCGGTTGTGGTTTGAGTTTCACCATTAACGGTCAACTCTTCAAAACCGTAAGTTTCAAAATCATCATCTTCACGAAATTGTTCAAAATAACCTCGACCGTAAGTGTAATTTAATCCTATGTTGGTAGACCATCTATTATTATAACGTTGATTCCAAAATAACTGATAATGGTCTTGGTTGTAATTATCTACTTCATTATCGTAAAACACTGTTTCACCTTCATCATTGGTGTATTGGCCAGAAGGGTTGAATCTTCGGTCATCTTCCAATTGGTCTTTAGTTATACCGTTCCAAGCTTGGTACGTTACTTCTTGACCTGCGAAGGTAATGGCCTTAATTAAAGTGTTATCATCTACGTAAGAACCCTGCAAGTAATAGGATTTTAAGTCTGTTCTGGCTCTATCGATATAACCGTCCGATTGTATGTTTGAAAGTCTACCGGCAATTTCTATATGGTCATTGAGAAGTCCAGTACTGAATTTCACCGTATGCTTACGCGTATTGTAACTTCCAAATGAATTTGAAATTTGACCATAAGACTCTTTAGAAACCGCATCTGTCAATACATTAATACTAGCACCAAAAGCACCCGAACCATTGGTTGATGTTCCAACACCTCGTTGCAATTGTAAACTTTCTATGGATGAAGCAAAGTCTCCTAAATTCACCCAAAATGTCCCTAAAGATTCTGCATCATTATACGGAATTCCGTTAATGGTAACATTAGTAGATTGAGAACTAACTCCTCGCACTCTAATACCAGTGTAGCCTACTCCTGCACCGGCATCTGTTGTGGTGACCACGGATGGTAAAAAATTAAGCAAAATTGGCAAATCTTGTCCAAGATTACGCTTTTTAATCTCTTTTTTGGTCACGTTGCTATGTGTAATTGGTGATTTGGCATCTACACGCACAGCTTTTACTAACACTTCATCTAGTTTTTCAACTTTAGTGGTGTCCTGTTGTTTTTCTTGTCCGTAAGCCGAACAAATACTAAATAAAAAAATGAAAATTGTCGATTTCTGCCAACTTGATTTAGGCAGATTGTTGAATAGATTTTTCATACGACTATAAGTTTATAATCGAATAAAAAGAGGTCATTATTCTTTGTTAATAATTGATTTTTTCGATGAGTGTGATGCTGAAACGAGTTCCGCATAACGTATCATCAATAGTTCCTAAACAGCATTACCTGTTCTAGGTTCAATGGGTATGATCTCAGCCAAACAGATTAATGATTTTAGATTTTAGATTTTAGATTCTGGAACTTTTAATTCATCAATCTTCAATCTCAAATCGTCATTCGTCAATCAATCGAGCACCCCTTTTTTGAGAACGCTGCAAATATAGAAACAAAAAACATTCGAGAAAGACTTCTCGATACAATTTTTTCGTTCCTCAAAAATCACTCGAAATGACGGAAAGCTAATCAATTTTGGGTGGTTTCCTATTGGCCTTTTTCTCAGCATTAATACGCTTATTTTTTAACCGTCTCTTTTTTGCTCTTCTGGGAATTCTAGTTGGAATTCGTTTTTTCTCAACTTTTAATCCTTCCGTGATTAATTCTAAAAAGCGCTTAGTGACCAAAGCTTTATTTCTAAATTGACTTCGGCTTTCGTCTGAGGCTAAAATTAATGTTCCATCATTGGTCAATCTAGAGCTAAAAAACTCGGTGAGTTTTTGTTTTTCGTTATCAGTTAATCCTTGGGAATTTTGAATATTGAAATATAGCTCGGCTTTTGAGGATACTTTATTTACATGTTGGCCTCCACTTCCCGAACTTCGGACGTATTTATAACTAACCTCTGATTTTAATAAGTCTGCGTCCACTATGCTTTAATTTGATGTGGCGCTTTTAATAAATCATTTACCGTTTTGACAGGGTTAAAGGTGATGATAGGCACCTCAACGAAAATGGTATTCCAATATGCCATACTTCCATTCCACAGCCCAGGTAGTTCCAGTGCTTTTAATTCTTTTCCTGCTTTTGTCTTTGATGTGATGAATGCTGCATCGTGATTAACATAATTTTCTAAATCGAAAGGTTTACCTTGGTGGTTTTTGACCCCACATACTAAATCCACAGGATTAAAGTGCGTTGCGTTTTGAAGAATATTTTTCTGTTGTTTGTTGTCTAAATCGATTTGCGCAGATTCTACTATTTGAAGCGACTCATTACCCTTTTTATCCTTGATCCAAAATGGTCCACCTCCAGGTTCTCCTTCATTTTTTACCATACCGCAAACGCGTATTGGACGATTAAGTTTTTCTTTTAAATATTCAATTTTATTTTGGTCTGAATATTTTTCAAATTCATCAGAAGTCCTAACATTCAATTTTTTTGATATAAAATTGACCATTTCGTGTATGTCATTTTCAGAAATCGAATTGGACTCGAGTTGTCGTAAATATTGAAACGATTTTTCTTGTAATTTCAACAAAATTCCTGCTAATACTTTTTTGTATTTGGCAACCTCATCTTTGTATTTATAAACAACAACATTATCAATATTTTTAACGAAAATCACGTCTGCATTAAGCGCATTTAAATTGGTGATTAACGCACCATGACCCGAAGGACGAAACAATATAGAACCATCGTCATTTCTAAATGGTTCGTCATTTGGTGTTACTGCAATAGTATCTGTAGATGACTGCTGGTATGAGAAAGAAATATTGAAATCAACTCCTGTTTTTTCTTCCACAGTATTTTGGATGGCCTTAAATTCATTTTTAAATTTCTCTTCGTGCTGCTCAGATATTGTGAAATGTAAATGTGCTTGCTTGTCCTTGCCTGCATACAATGCTGTCTCGTACAAATGCTCTTCAAACGCTGTCGAAATATTATTTTTGTATCTATGAAATGGGAGCAAACCTTTTGGCCAATTTCCAAAGTTCAGCATATCTGCATCAAGCATCGTCTTTACAAAATGATAGACTTTTTCACTGTCGTTTAGGTTTTCAAAATCAACTCCATTTAAATCTAATTGTGCCAATACTTTATTGTAAAACGGAAACTTTTCCATGCCCACGACAAAGACCGACATATTTTTTAAATCATTTTTGTTGATGTACGCATTTATGGATTGATCTTCAGGATTATAATCTTCTAAAAATTGAAATAAAAATTTAAACATTCGTGTAGCAGCACCCGATGCAGGAACAAATTTTAGCAATGAAAGCTCACTCTTTCTCTCTTCAAAAAGTTCGATGGAATTGTCGATCAACTCATCATTGAGTTTTATAATGCCATTACCAACTGTAGCGGCTTCGACAATTTGAGTGAAGGGGATTCCTTTTTTAAAAGTTTCAACTTGAGATTTGACCTTTTCTGCCGACAATCCTTTGTTTTCAATTTGATTTAGGTCTTTTTGAGTAAAATTCATTGCTGCTCTTTTATTAATTTATCAATTCTGCCAATAGCAATTTTTAGACGTTCCTTTTTGTTTCCTTTTAAAATAACGTAAGGCTTTTTATGCATTATCAATGCCTGCTCAAAAGCTTCAAACATTTGTTTTCTTTCTGTTGGTTTATCTCTTAAATCATCAGGCTCCCAAGGTGTATCAATATATGTTAAAAAATATAGATCATATTTGTTTTCTAAAGCATACTTTTCAATTTTTGGATTGCAAGTCCCTGAAAAATACACCTCGCTATACACTTTGGTTTCCAATAAATCGGTATCACAAATTAAAACAGAATCTACCCTTTGGGCGAACTCATTCTCCATTTTCATTTGCCCTATCGCAATCGGAAGCAAATCTTTGGGCTCACAGATTTTTTTTTCTCTATCCCATTTTTTCTGAAGATATTCTCGTGCAAATTCCGGTACCCAAAGTGTGTTGTAATGCTCAGCCAACTGACGGGAAATTGTTGTTTTTCCCGTAGATTCTGGACCGAACACAACTACTTTTATGCAGTTACTGGGTTGTTGTTTAAGTGCTTTTTCCATGCGAGATAACCAAAAATTGCGATAATTGTGAATCCTAAATATTGAAAACTTGTAAACGTAAAACCTTTGTAAAAATATAAAGGTACAGATATGATGTCTCCGATAATCCAGAGAATCCAATTTTCAATTTTACGTCTTGCCATAAGCCACATGCCTACAAAGAAAATGGCCGTTGTAAAAGTATCAACGTAAGCCACCCAACTTGTCCATTTGTCGAAAGTTTGATAAACGATGTAAACAAAAGCCAAAGTTGCGATGAATATTAGAATGCTAATTTTCTTTTCTTTGGTCGTTGTTCTTGAAATAGGTGTCACCTGAAAGGCATCGACTTTTCTTGTCCAAACCAACCAACCGTAAACGCTCATTATAAAATAATAAGCGTTAATCATCATATCACCGAGTAACTCCCATTTTAATAAAAGGTAAACGAAAATTACAGTACTTATCATCCCAGTTGGAAAGACCAGAACATTATTCTGCTTTGAAAACCAAACGGATAGAAAACCGAAAACAACGGCAGTTATCTCTAAACTAACGTCTAAAGTACTGTATTCTGAATACTGTCCGAATAAGAAATCAAAAATTTGGCTCATAGTCACTACGATCTGATTTTACAATTTTCATTTGTAATACAGCAATATCAATTTCTGAAAATGAGCGTTTGATTTCTTGGGTTAAAAATGGCATAAGTTGGTCAAAATCGCCATAAATCTGTGTACTTAACGGATTTTCCAAAACCTTAAACTCTGAATCTCTAAGTCTTTTTATAAAGTCGATGATGTGTAATTCATAATCGTCTTTTAGAGGTGTAAGTGTTAGTTCTATTGATGTTTTCATCTTAGTTGCCGCGAAAGCGGTAATCTTTTAAATTATACTTTAGTTTTTGAATCATGAGATGCTGAAACAAGTTCAGCATGACGAGTTACGACAGTAATTCGTCAAAAAATCCTTCATCCTGCTCGAAAGCCGTTCCAATAACGACCGTATCTGCTCCTGCTTTGTAAGCCGACTCCATTTCTTTCTTTGTTCTTATACCGCCTCCAACAATCAGCGGAATTTTTAATTCTTGTTTCACTTTTGAAATAATTTCCGGTTCTATCGCATGTGTTGCTCCACTGCCAGCTTCGAGATAAATGAGTTTCATTCCCAACAACTCTCCTGCTTTGGCCGTATCAACAATTTTTTGAACAGCATTTCTTTGCATTGGTTGAGTTTTACTAATACGTTGTACTGAAGTTTCCTTTCCATTTTCAATTAAAATATAACCTGTTGGTATTAGTTCTAAATTGGTCTGTTTTAATCTTGAAACCGCTTCTACATGCTTTCCGATTAAATAGTCGGGATTTCGACCTGAAATCAGTGATAAAAACAAAATACCATCGGCTTTTTCGGTAATCTGAATAACATCACCTGGAAATAAGATAATAGGAAGTTTCGTATGTTTTTTAATTTCAATAACTAGATTTTCAGTCAGATGTTCTTCAACTTCACTTCCACCTACAAAAATATGTGTGGCTATAGATTGATTGACTTTTGAAATGAAGTTTGAAACGTTTTCAACCTTCATATTATCTGGATCGATTAATACCGCCAAGTTTTTCTCTCCTTTAGCTGAAGCCAAAACGATATTTTTATAGAGACCTTGCATTATGGAATTACGTAAGCACAAGTGAAACCTTCAAATTCCAAATAGGCTGTGTTGTATCTATATTTTCTATCATTATAATCAATCCAAGCAACGGTTTCTTCATCCTTAAGCATAAAAGGAATCACTAAAAAATGCTCCTTAAATAACATCCCAGGAGTTGCAAATAGCTTGTAGAGCGATTCTTTGACACACCAAATTACAGTCAGTTTTCTTACGTAATCTTCAGATCTAGTATTCAGATAATCGAATTCGTAATCAACAAACTTCTTGGCGATAATGCCAATTTTTTGGCGCTGCTTTTCGATATCTATACCTACTTCAGCATTACTAATAATGACACCTGAAAAATTGAAAGAATGCGTTATCGAAATATGCTTGCCATCTTTTAGATGTGGTTTTCCATTTTCGTCATAAAATAAATCTTGATCAGTGTAACCAAACTCACGAAGCAAATGTCGCACGCTTAAAAAACCGCATTGATGCAATTCACTTTTCATGCCATTGACGCGTTCTAAACTTTCGGGTTTTAAATCCAATGGTTGAAATAAGTCGCCGAAAGATTCATCAATCTTCCAGATTTTAACAGTAGTTTGTGAGTTTACGCTAATGGATTTGTACAGTGGCATTTAATATTCTAAAACCTATTGATTATCTTTGCAACGCCTAAGGCGAATTTGGTATTTTTTTGATGTAGCGAATTTAGTTATTTAAGCCATAAACCCAAAGGCAACGACAATTTTAAAAAAATTAGACAAAAAGAAATATGAGCACAAAAACCATGACTTACGTACCTTTTAAAGTAAAGAACATAGAGCTTGCTGATTGGGGAAGAAAAGAAATCGAATTAGCCGAAGCAGAAATGCCAGGTTTAATGAGCCTTCGTGAAGAATACGGAAATGAGCAACCGTTAAAAGGTGCTCGAATTGCAGGTTGTCTGCACATGACAATCCAGACTGCTGTACTTATTGAAACATTACAATCTTTAGGTGCAGAAGTCACTTGGAGTTCTTGTAACATCTTTTCTACTCAAGATCAAGCTGCTGCCGCTGTTGCAGCTGCTGGAACTGCGGTATACGCATGGAAAGATATGACCGAAGAGGAATTTGATTGGTGTATTGAACAAACCTTATTTTTTGGAGAAGATAGAAAGCCACTTAACATGATTTTGGATGATGGTGGTGATTTAACCAATATGGTTTTGGATAAATATCCTGAACTGGCCGCTGGAATCAAAGGTCTTTCTGAAGAAACAACAACCGGTGTTCACAGACTTTATGAGCGTGTTAAAAATGGCACATTGCCAATGCCTGCGATTAATGTGAACGATTCCGTTACAAAATCTAAATTCGATAATAAGTACGGTTGTAAAGAATCTGCAGTAGATGCAGTACGTCGTGCAACTGATATTATGTTGGCTGGAAAGCGCGTAACTGTTTGCGGATATGGTGACGTTGGTAAGGGAACGGCTGCCTCTTTTAAAGGTGCAGGCAGTATAGTTACCGTTACTGAAATCGACCCAATTTGTGCTTTACAAGCGGCAATGGACGGATTTGAGGTGAAAAAACTAGAAACCGTTGTTGGCAATTCTGATATCGTTATCACAACAACTGGGAATAAGGATATTGTGCGTGCTGAACATTTTGAAGCAATGAAAGACAAAACAATTGTGTGTAACATTGGTCATTTTGATAACGAAATACAGATGGCTTGGTTAAACAAAAATCACGGAAACACTAAAAATACCATTAAGCCTCAAGTAGATAAATATACAATTAACGGCAAAGATATTATCATCTTAGCAGAAGGACGTTTAGTGAACTTAGGCTGTGCGACAGGACACCCAAGTTTTGTGATGAGTAACTCGTTTACCAACCAAACTTTGGCTCAGATTGAACTTTGGAAAAACAGCGATAATTATGACAACGAAGTGTATATGCTACCAAAACATTTAGATGAAAAAGTAGCAAAATTACACTTAGAAAAAATTGGTGTTGAGCTTACTGAATTAAAAGAAGACCAAGCAAAATACATTGGTGTAGAGGTTGAAGGCCCTTATAAGCCTGAGCATTACAGATACTAATAAATTCCTGCGTAGGCAGAAATCTCAAAATCAAAAAATCCCGAACTTTAGAGTTTGGGATTTTTTTATTTAACTTAACCAAAACAAATCATCTATGCCATCAAACAAAGCCTTAACCAACTACATCAGCCAAATTGAAAGTCTAATTCCAAAATATGAATTCATTAATCCCAAAGTATCAAAATCCTCCATTGGTTGGCATTTGGACCATAGTTTAAAAGTAATAAACAGTGTTATTGCCACTTTAGAAAAATCAAACCCAGAAGAGTATCAAAATAATTTCAGCTTTTTGGGAAAGGTGTTTTTTACCGTTGGATTCTTTCCACGAGGAAGAGCCAGAGCACCAAAATACGTCTTACCACCAGAACATATTACAAAAGCCGATTTGTTAGCTCAATTGGAAACAACAAAAACTAATATTGATGTCATTAAAAAATTGGACCGAAATGCTTACTTTAAACATCCTATGTTTGGGCATATCAATACCAAAAGAGTTAATCGGTTTTTGATGCTGCATACCAATCACCATTTAAAAATTATTAGGGATATTTTGAAAAAGTGAACTATAATGAAGAAAAAATAAAAGTCCCAAGATTCAATGAGGAATCTGGTTTCTACACCACCAAAAAACGCTCAAAAATAATGAGCAAAATTCGTGGCAAGAATACCAAACCAGAACTACAATTCCGTAAAACGCTTTGGAAAAAAGGTGTTCGCTATCGTGTGGACAACAAACAACTGCCTGGCAGACCAGACGTAAGTATTAAAAAGTATAAACTTGCCATTTTTATTGATGGTGAATTCTGGCACGGGTACAATTGGAACGAACGAAAAGATAAATTAAAAAGTAATCGCGACTTTTGGATTCCAAAGATTGAGCGTAATATGCAGCGTGACCGCGAAGTGAATCGGCAGCTAAAAGAATTAGACTTTACGGTTTTTAGATTTTGGACTCACGAAATAAAAGACAATCTTAAAACCTGTATTAATGATGTGATGGTGTATTTGGATTTGGCGAAAGCGAATTGAATTGTATCAAGAAGTCATTATCTTTACAAGATGCAACACCAATCCAAACTACCCCACGTAGGCACAACAATATTCACCGTAATGAGTGCGCTCGCAAAAGAGTACAATGCCATAAATTTATCTCAAGGGTTTCCAAATTACCCAAGTTCCCAAAAGCTGAATGATTTTGTTACCAAAGCCATGAACAATGGTTACAACCAATACGCACCGATGGCTGGAAATCTCGACTTACGCTTGGCGATTTCAAACAAATATCAATTACTATACGATTCAACTTACCATCCTGAAAAAGAAATCACAGTTACGGCTGGTGCTACTCAAGCAATTTATACTATTATTTCGGCCTTTATTCGAGCAAATGATGAAGTCATTATTTTTAAACCCGCTTACGATTGTTACCAGCCAGCAGTTGAAATTAATGGAGGAAAAACTATCCCAATTCAACTTTCTGCACCAGATTATAAAGTGGATTGGAACGAGGTGGCTTCAAAAATATCGCCTAAAATAAAGATGATAATCATCAATACACCACACAATCCGAGTGGAATGATTTGGTCTAAAGATGATATGCTACAACTTCAAAAATTAACCAAAAACACCAATATTATTGTTTTAAGCGATGAAGTTTACGAACACATTGTTTTTGATGGTGAAAAACACCAAAGCGTTTGCCTATTCAACGATTTAAAAGATCGCTCTTTCATAACCGCTTCTTTCGGAAAAACATTTCATAATACAGGTTGGAAAATTGGATATTGTTGTGCGCCTGAAGCATTGATGGCAGAGTTTAGAAAAGTACATCAATTCAACGTATTCTCCGTGCATCACCCATCGCAAAAAGGGATTGCAGATTATATGCAGGATTCCGAAACGTATTTAGGATTGAACCAGTTTTTTCAACAGAAACGGGATTTATTTCTCAATTTGATTTCGGAGTCTAGATTCAAATTTAATCCATCTAAGGGCACCTATTTTCAGGTGTTGGATTATTCTGAAATTACTGATGAAAACGATGTTGATTTTGCCAAACGATTGACAAAAGAGTTTGGTATTGCATCAATTCCGCTTTCAGTCTTCAACGAAAACAATAAAGATGATAAAGTGTTGCGCTTTTGTTTTGCAAAAACGCCAGAAACATTGAAGAAAGCAGCCGATATACTTAACCAAGTATAAATGTTAAACGTTTGGTAATAATAGCGATAAATTCAAGAATTTTGTGTTAATTATTAGTAAGCAAAAACACCATATGAAATTTTTAAAATTGATACCTGTTCTTTTAATTCTTGTGTTTTCATCTTGTGGCAGTAGTGAGCGTATTATCACCAATGACGGCAAAGTTTATGACGTTAAAGGAGATACCTTTATTGCTGACGGCGAAAATGTTACGGAATCTTTAAGTACCAAAGAAAAAAGAGAAATAAAAAATTTAATTACAGAAAAGCGAAAAGCTAAAGAGGAAGCATTGAAACTTCAAAAAGAATTAGAAAAAAAACGCAGTGAACTAAAAAAAGCCGAGGAGGAGGCAAAGAAGAAACAAAGAGAACTTGAGGAAAAACAAGAGGCACTAGAACGTAAAATGAAAGCAAAAGAAGATGCGCGTGAAGATTTTCTAAGAGCAAAAAAGAAATTAGAAAAAGAAAAACAACGCTTTGAAGAGCTTAAAGAAGAAGGAAAATTATCTCCAAGAGACGAAGAGAAGTGGCAAAAGAAACTTAAAGATCTTGAAAAAGAGTTAGCTGAAGCCAAACAAAGAATGGATAACCTAAACAAATAACAAGATGAAATATTTTCTAACAGTCTTAAGTTTCATTTTTGTGCTCTTTGTCAATGCACAAGAAGTTGAAAAAGATGGAAAAACCTACGAAGTCAAAAAGGAGAAAATCTATTTCAATGGTGAGGACGTTACCGCAACTTTAAGCGCACAAATGAAAACACAAATTTTCAAGGATGCCGCCTTAATTGCCGAAAAAATGGCAATTAAAGAAAAAGCCGAAAAAGAGGCCAAAAGACTAGAAAAAGCCAACAAAAAAGCTGAAAAAGCCTTAAAAAAGGCTGAAAAAGCTCGAAAAAAAGCCGAGAAGGAATTAAAAAGAGAGCAAAAACTAAAGGAGGATGTTGAGAATAAAACTAAGAAACTAAAAAAAGCACAAGCCAAATACGAAAAATTAAAAAAGAAAGGTAAGCTCTCTCCAAAAGATGAGGAAAAATGGCTTGAAGACTTAAAAGACCTCAATGAAAAACTTGATAAAGCTAAAAAGAAATTAAAAGATAATTAATTAGAGTGCCTTGTACAATGTCTGGACAAATTCTTTAATTTTTGAGGGCTCCAACCAGCGTGTAACAATCACCAAATTTTGTTTTTTATCTATAATGATAAAATTGCCACCAAAACCAGCTGCATAATAAATATCTTCAGAAACGTTTTCCCAATGTCGTGGCCCTTTTTTATTCAGCCACCACATATAACCGTAATTTACGTTTGGTTCTGACGGAATGATTGCTTTATTTATCCATTCTTTACTTATTATACTTTCGTTTTTCCATTGACCATCATTTAAAAATAGGAGTCCGAATCTTGCCATATCCTCTGTAGAAATAAAAAGACCAGCGCCAGAGTGTCCTCCACCTGTTACAGATTTCATTTTTAGACCATCAATGGTTGTCCACGCGTTATCATAGCCAAACCACCTCCAAGTTGTAGACGCTCCAATTTTGTCCATTACGTTTTCTTTGAGGACTTGCGGTAACGGCTTTCTCCAAACCTGTAAAATAGAATATGCCAGCACATTAACACGCACATCATTGTACTCCATAAATGTTCCCGGCTCTTTTAAGGTTCTGTTTTTCCAATCGTCTAAATCACCCTCTAATGGCGGACGATCTGCCCAATCCTTTCCTCCCCAAATTTCACCGGACCAGTCTGAATTTTGTTGCAATAAATGTTCCCAAGTAATTTTAGAATTATGCGCTCCAGAAAAGGTACCGTCCCAGACGTAATCTTCAACTTTATCGTTTACTGATTTAATCAAATTTTTATCTATTGCCAAACCAACAGTTGTGGACAAAAAGCTTTTGGTAACGCTAAAGGTCATATCTACACGTTTGGTATCTCCCCATTTAGAGATCAGGTAACCATCTTTTAAGACCATCCCGGCAGGTTCTCCACGCTTTTTCGTCGGTCCTAATATTTCATGAAATGGTTCGCGTTCAAAACCCTTTAATATGGCTATTCTTAAATCTCTTGACCCTGAATATTCGTTAGCTTTTGCAAAATTTACGGCTGCATTTAACTTAACGGAATCAATCTGAAATGTTGTGACAGATTTAGTCTCCCATTCTACATTTTGTTCTGGAAAATAAGTAATCTGAGCAGATATATTTTGAGTTAGTGTTATTAAAAAGAAAACGAATATAATTGATAGATGATTTTTCATAAAAAACTTGAATTAACGCTTTTAAAGTACATATTAAATTTCAAATACATTTAAAAAATTGTAATTTTAGTCTATGCAACAACAACTTAAAGTCTGTTTGATTCAAACTGATTTGGAATGGGAAAATCCAGCCCAGAACAGATTGAATCTAGAAAAGAAAATCCATACCATATCTGGTGATTTCGATTTAATTATTTTACCAGAAATGTTCACTTCTGGCTTTACCATGAATGCTTCTGCTGTTGCAGAAACCATGGACGGAAACACTATTGCTTGGTTAAAAACAATGGCCAAGCTTCATGATATAGCAATTATCGGAAGTTTGGTTATTTCAGAAAATAAAAACTACTATAATCGCCTGATTTGTGTCGAGCCTAATGGAACAATTCTACAATATGATAAAAAACACACCTTTACCTTAGCTGGCGAGCATAAAGTCTATACTGCTGGTTCTGAAAAAATTATTTTCGATTATAAAGGTTGGAAAATCTGTCCATTGGTTTGTTATGACCTGAGATTCCCAGTTTGGGCAAGAAATACTGAAGATTACGATGTTTTAATCTATGTTGCCAATTGGCCAAAAGTGCGAATTGCTGCTTGGGACACTTTGCTTAAAGCTCGAGCGATAGAAAATATGGCCTATTGCATTGGAGTGAACCGTGTAGGGTTTGATGGTAATAACCATGAATATGTTGGACATTCTGCCGTTTACGATGTTCTTGGAAATAAAATAGACGGTATTTCTAACGAAGAGGAAACGATTGACATTGTAAATTTGGACAAAGAACATATCCAGGCCTTTAGAGAAAAATTGAACTTCTTGAACGACCGTGACGACTTTACTCTAAAAGGGTGAAATCTATAATTTGATCAAAGTTTGAACGTACCTCGTCAATAGGTGGTGAGTAGCTAACGCGCTCTGGTTTTTTACCTAACAAATAATTACCTGTATCGTATTTTCTATTTTCGTTTGTATCGAAAATGGCACGTAAACTGTATGTTCCTGCCACAATATTGTTAAAATCTACAACAGGATTTTCCGTGACATAACGTTCATAAACCACTACTCCTTTGTCGTTTACCAATTGAACAATTAAAGGAAATTTGGCATTTCTAAGCTTTACTCTTACATTACCATATTCAGATTTCTGTTTAGTTCTAACGGTGTAATTGAGCGTATCTTTATTGGTGCCCTCGTAAAAATCCGTAAATGTATTCGGGAGCATCCGAAAGAAATATTTTTGACCTTCCTCTTTTTCAATAGGGAATGAATAACGGTTGTATGTAGAATCATATTCAACCTTAAAAGGTATTTCCATAGAATCCCTGTCTATGAGTTTAATTTTGGATTTATCAATGTCTACAAAAGGGACACTCCCTTCAAGGGTAAATTCATCTTCAAAGTTTAATGTGCCAGAAGATACTGCTCTAATCGTCAACGTATCTGCCTCAAGATTTCTGAATCTATGGGTAAATGTGTCTACCGATGTTTCATTGGATACAATAAATTGGGTACTATCTAATTCAAATTCTGGTTTGTACCAATAATAAAGTGTGTCCCTCAATTCATCTTTTACGATCCTTGTTTGGTAATTTTCGGGTGTTTCTCCCAAAACCTGAATGCGCATAGATTCGTAATCACCTTCGTATGGAAAAATGATTTTATTTTTACTTTCTTGTTTTGGCTTTACGGCTTTAAAATTAGTCTGCTCTTTAAACAAGTTAAGCTGATAGTTAGAATCTGTTGGCACGGTTACAAAACCGTCGCGAAATGCGATTTTGTCGTCTCTTTGGTCAAAAAGATAATTACCATTTTCATCTTTAAGAGCCACCAATTTGTAAGTTCCAGCTTTAATATTGTCGATACTAAAATTAGTTACACTATCGAGCGTATTAGTAATATATCTTGGTTTTTCTTTATAAATAATTGAATCTGAATACGTAGAGTCGACCTCATATAACATTACTGATATAAAAGGGTCTGGTTCGTTTTTTAAAGCATCAGTAATATATCCTTTCACAGAGAGTGAATCGATTGTGTTTCCCGTAGAAAACACATATCTGTAATACGGATATGGATTTTCTTCATTATTATCGACAATACTTTGTCCAAAATTAAAGGCATAAGTGGTATTAGCTTCTAGCGTATCATTTATTTTAATTGATATGTATTTGCTCGCTCCTCCCAAAGGATAAATATCTGGTTTCGGATCCATTGGTGGCGATATAATAAGTTGCTTTTGTACATTTTTTATTTTGATGTACTCATTAAAATATATACGTATTTCATCTGCCTTAAAATTGGTCGAAAAATTTTCTGGCACGGAGCGTACAATCACTGGCGGCTCCGTATCTTCTTCTCCTCCACTTGGAGAACCACGATTGGCACAATTAAGCAGAGCAAAAGCTAGGCAAAGAACTGTCAGAATTCGTATATGATAAAAACGCATTTTTAGTTTAAAATTATAGCACAAAGAAACGATATAATTTATTACAAACGAAGAAATCAATCTGCAATTGCCATAGTAGCAAGACTTATTTTCAGACCATGGATTTTGTTCAAAACTGAGGTGCAAGCTTCAACCGTTGCACCTGTAGTAATAATATCATCTACTAATAAAATATGTTTCCCTTTTAAGGATTGGTTCTCAGAAATTTCAAAAATGGCTTCTTCATCATTAAAACGTAACAATCGTTCTTTGAATACTTGTGTTTTAGTGGACTTTAGTTTTACCAAAACCGTATCATTAAATTCAGCATGTAACGCTTTGGCAATTTCCCTTCCAAATTTATCTACTTGATTATACCCTCTTTTTCGAAGTTTCTTTTTATAAAGGGGTACTGGGACAACCACATCAATATTCTTATAGGCATCAAGTGTTTTTAATTCACCACCAAGCCACGTCCCAAAAAATTTACCAATTTCCTCATGACCTCTGTATTTGAGATTATGCATCAATTCCTGTACAATTCCTTTTTTGGAAAAGTGTAAAAGAGCCGTTGCATTTTCCAATTTTGCCCTACCATAAACCACTTTTTTTACCGATTCAGAATTTTCAAAATGAAAATTAGTGACAGGTAAGTGATGACGACAAGAAGTGCATAAAACCAGTTCATTGTCTGCCAACATATTATAGCAGGCTTCACAAACCTTTGGGAAAAACAAGTTCAACAAATTTTTTACCACTTAATCGAATAAAATAAATTTTGAACTCAATATACTTTAATTTCGCTGGAACTAAGAAAATTAATAATGATAGTTAACCCTCAATTATTTAACTATAGATTAATTATAAGTTCTTTATTGGTCGTTTTAACAGCTCTAGGTGTATTTAGTTTTACTAATTACAAATCCATTAAATCCTACGAAGAATTCCTAGTGCAAGAAAAGCATTTGATAGAAACCGAACTTTCTGAAATGCTAGCCAGCTATGACGATTTAAGCCAAGATTACGATCTAATGTCTGCCCAGCTCCAAGAGGCAAAACTAGAAACCAAAATCGCTTTGGATTCTCTGCGATTATTGAAAAGTGACGTTTCGATCATAGCAAAGTTTAGAGATCAACTTATAATTTTAAAATCAAAGAGCAAAGTACTACTCAGTGCTATTGACTCACTGAACTCTGCTAATAGCTCATTAAATTCAGCAAACAAAGTTTTGCTTAAGGAAAGAAGGTATGCTTATAATACTATTGAGCGTAAAACGGAAGCGATTACAGATTTAGAAGAGAAAAATGATAGTCTCAATAAAACTATTGATAAAGCCGCAATATTAAAAGCTAGCACTATCAATGCAGAAGCTTTTAAAATTAGTAATGGAAAAAAGCGTTCTACAACACGTGCTAGACGCGCCAATGCTATGGACATTTGCATCACTCTTGTGGAAAATCCATTGACAGAAAAAGGTAAAAAAGAAATTTATATTCAGATTGTGAGTCCAGAAGGAAATATTATTGCAGATAAAGGCGAAATTTTCTTTGGTGACAACTCACTTATTTACAGTCAAAAAGAAGTGGTTAATTTTAACAATGTCAATTTAGACATTTGCACTACAATCACAGCGCCTGAGAACGACAAACCATTGCCAAAAGGGTATTATTTTGTTAATGTTTTTCATAAAGATATGAAGTTGGGAAGCACAAGTATTGAGTTAAAATAATTCTTATCATATAATTTTACAAAAACCGCTCTATTAGTTAGAGCGGTTTTTTATTTTTGCAGCATGGCAAACGACGATCAATTTAAAAAAGTAATCTCTCATGCAAAGGAGTATGGTTACGTCTTCCAAAGTAGTGAAATCTATGATGGATTGAGCGCAGTATATGACTATGCCCAAAACGGCGCAGAGCTCAAAAAAAATATCCGTGACTATTGGTGGAAAGCCATGGTACAGATGCACGACAACATTGTTGGTATTGATGCTGCAATTTTTATGCATCCAACCACTTGGAAAGCCTCTGGCCACGTCGATGCTTTTAACGATCCTTTGATTGACAATAAAGATTCTAAAAAGCGTTATAGAGCCGATGTCTTGGTAGAAGATTATTGCGCCAAGATTGAAAGTAAAATTGATAAGGAAATTACAAAAGCCGAAAAGCGATTTGGCGATGCTTTTAATAAAGAGGAATTTGTAACAACTAATCATCGAGTTGTTCGCTATCAAGAAAAAATAAATACCATTTTGAAGCGTTTGGGCAAATCTTTGGAAAACGAAGATTTAAAAGACGTAAAAGCTTTGATTGAAGAATTGGAAATTGCAGATCCAATGACAGGAAGCCGAAATTGGACGGACGTAAAGCAATTCAACCTCATGTTCGGCACTAAACTAGGTGCTTCGGCAGATTCGGCAATGGATTTATATTTGAGACCAGAAACTGCGCAAGGTATTTTCGTCAACTTTTTAAATGTTCAAAAAACTGGTCGTATGAAGATTCCATTTGGAATTGCACAAACCGGAAAAGCCTTTAGAAATGAAATTGTGGCGAGACAATTTATCTTTAGAATGCGGGAATTTGAGCAAATGGAAATGCAGTTTTTTATAAAGCCAGGTACTCAGAAAGAATGGTTTGATTATTGGAAAGAAACTCGATTAAAGTGGCACAAATCACTAGGTTTAGGCGAAGATAATTACCGTTTTCACGATCACGAAAAATTGGCTCACTATGCTGATGCAGCAACCGATATAGAATTTAAGTTTCCATTTGGGTTTAAAGAATTGGAAGGGATTCATTCTCGTACTGATTTCGATTTGAAACAGCATGAAGAATTTTCAGGTAAAAAACTTCAATATTTTGATCATGAAGAAAATGCCAGTTATACACCTTATGTTTTAGAAACTTCAATCGGGTTGGATCGTATGTTCCTAGCTGTATTTTCGAACGCTTTAGAAGAAGAAGAATTAGAAAATAATACCACAAGAACGGTTTTAAGATTACCTGCAGTTTTAGCACCAATTAAGGCAGCGGTTTTGCCATTGGTAAAAAAGGATGGTTTACCAGAGGTCGCTCAAAAAATCGTGCAAGATCTAAAATGGGACTTTAATGTAGATTATGACGAAAAAGACGCTGTAGGAAGACGCTACAGAAGACAAGATGCCAATGGTACACCATTTTGTATTACAGTTGATCACGATACTTTAGAAGATGGCACCGTTACTATTCGCCACAGAGACTCAATGGAACAGAGCCGTGTAAAAATTGAAAATTTAAGAGACATCATTAAAAATGAAGTGGATGTTAAGGAGTGGTTGATGCGAATGAACTAAAAAAAGTCATTACATACACTTTAATTATTTTTGCATTGGTAAATATATCTCAAATGTTGCTCCTTCGTTAGGTTCACCAAATGCTCGAATATAACCGTTATGGGCATTTGCAATTTTCTTTACTATAGACAATCCTATACCGGTGCCTCCATATTTAGATTTTGGATGTAATTTCTGAAACACTTCAAACATGCGCTGTGTGTTTTCAGAATCAAAGCCGATGCCATTATCAGAAACTGAAATTTTATAATATCCGTTTTGCGCATTAGCTCCTTCAAACAAGTCATCAATGGTTTGTAGATATTCACCCTTAATGGTGATTACCAAATTTTCTTCCTCCTTGGCAAATTTTACAGCGTTACTTATCAAGTTGTTAAACAATTGACGCATTTGGTAAGGAACGGCTCTCACTTTTTCTAGATTTGCAACTTTAATCTTAGCTTCAGTACCACTAATAATCTCACTTAAATCCTCTTCAACTTGATCGATTATCTCATTAAGGTCAATTATTTGTTTATCTGAAGATTTACCACTTATGCGCGAGTAATTAAGTAAATCAGTAATTAATTGCCGCATTCTTTCGGCAGACCTTTTTATGCGATCAAAATCAGATGCATCAATACCTTGTAGGTTTTCACGTTCTAAAATTCTAGAAATAAAAATTATTATTTTCCTTAGAGGTTCTTGCAAATCGTGGCTGGATACATATGCAAAGGCCTCAAGTTCTTCATTAGATTTTTTAAGGTTATCGATATATAGTTGAAGTGTTCTGTTAGTTTCTTGCAAAAATTTTGAATGCTCTTTGGCTTGTACGGTAACATCTTGTACTGTTCCATTAAAGCGATACGCACTGTTGTTTTTAAACCATACTCTTCCTTTAGATCTTACGATGATACGATTGGAGGTTCGTTTATTTTCAACGGTAAATTGCATATCAAAATTTCCGGGTGTTTCAACATCCAAAGCATTGTCTAGTGCATCTACAACCTTTTGCTTATCTGCATCTATAATCCGTTCTGTTAAAATTTCAATATCTAATAAATCTAGCGTTTTAAGACCTAACCAATTTTGCAATCTTTTGTTTAAAACTACTCTGCCTGTTTGCAAATCATAATCCCAGGTTCCAAGTTCTGCGGCTTCTATTGCGAAACGAAGCTGATCTTCACTCTCTTTTAATTTATTTAAATTGAGAACTTTATCTGTAGTTTCATTACAGGTTACCAAAATACCCGCAATGTTTTTAGTCTCATCTCTTATTGGACTATAACTGAATGTCCAATAGACATTTTCTAAAGTGCCATTTCTATAGATTGGAATAAGCTGATCCTCACTCCAGTGTGCTATACCAGTGTCTCTCACTTGGTCAAGTAAAGGGCCTATAACATCCCAAATTTCTGCCCAGGCTGTAGCACCTCTTTCTCCTAAAATACTAGGATGTTTACCATCTATCCCTAAACTTGGTCTGTATGCATCGTTATAAAAGCAAACACTTTCCTTACCCCAAAATATAAACATGGGGAATTTATTCCCTAAAATTATTCCAAGTGAAGTTTTTAAACTCTGTGGCCATTGAGAAGGGCAACCTACTAATGTGCTACTCCAATCTTTTTGCTTAACCAATTCTACCATTTCTCCTTTAGCGTCTAAAAAATCTAAAGGATTGTTTAATGGTTTGGTTGATTGATTATTATTTTTCATGGATAAATTACAAAGTTCTCAAGATCAGGTTTAGTGTTAACATCCAATGCCTGCTCAATAGCTCTATATAGTAAAGTCTTTAAAAGATTAAAATCTGGAGGTTTACACAAATAACCTTGCGCACCAAGATTAAAAGCCATTTCTGTGGTGGTTGTATCCACGTAAGTAGAATAAAGATATACCTTTATTTTATTGAGCAAATTCAAATCCTTTAGACTTTCAAGACACTCTAAACCATTTTTTATCGGCATATTGTAATCCAAAAAAACCACATCTGGCAAATTATTTTCGTTTTTGGATAACGCTTCAATAAAATCTGTTCCATTATCGTAAGCCATAAATTTATGAGGAAGCATCGTTGCAGACAGAGCCTCTGCCGCAAGAAATCTATCATCTTCATCATCATCGACAATATAAATATATGGAATACGTGAATGCGCTTTCATAATAAATTAATCTACTATAAATTAGAGTTTACGTTGGTAAGATCTACTATTTTCTGAATTTTAGAAATACGAAATTTGAATAAAAATAATAAAATTATGTCAAATCGAAATTATTGAATGGCCCTCAATATTGCTTTTAGTTTAACTTATAGTTAAGAGCTAATATTATTAAAAGCGATAGCCAAGATTGAATCCAAATTTTCCGACTAAGCTTTCTCCATCAAAATCATTTTCAAAAAGATTTCTACCTATACCACCAGAAAGTTCAAAAACAAAGCCACCTGTGGTTAGCCATTTACTTCCTAACCCAAAACCAAGAGCAAAATCGGTGACCGTTTTATCTTCGAAAGTAAGGTTACCATTGCTACCAGAAGAAAATTCTCTTTCAACAGAATTAAGCATTGCAAAACCTTCTAAAAAGAAACCAGCAGCATATTTGTTACCAAAAAATATTCTATAGTAAGGAGAGACATAATAGTTGATATCATAATCTATATCATTGGCAAAAGGGAGAAACACAGAAATTCCAGCAGAGGATTCCTCATTTATATTACGTTCATAAAAACCTTCAAAAGCACCTGCCAATAAGAATACCGCATTTATTTTTACCTCATTATCTTTTTCATGTGGGTCTACAATTGTATCATTTTGATTTTGAGACTGTAAGGTAAAGATTGAAAATAGCAAGACAATTGCTAATACGATATTTTTCATTTGATTGTTTAATTAAGTTATAAATTGATTGTTGCAATAACAATTATACCCTTTAGATACGAAATGACCTAATAGGTTGCGTAAGAATATACCTATTTTTAGAAATAGGCCTTTAATTGAATAGTTCCTGTATGAATACTTTTTGATGTTTCAGTTTTTCTGCCGAAGTAATTCAAATTCAAATCTAAAAATTTAGTTAGCTTTTTTTGCGCAAGTAAGCTCCAAGTAAAGTTTTTTCCTGGTTGTAAACCTTCAAGCATTTGGTAAGCTACAGGTGTATTGGCATTGCCCTCAAAATCATTCTGAAAGTAATTTATTTCGCCAGTTAAGGCTATTTTATGAGCATTGTTATAGGTGAATGACAAGCCATAATTATGTTGTGCCAAAGACTCTAAACTACCAATGGTATTGTTTTTAGAAGTAAATTGATAGAACACATCGAACTGCGCATTTTCACTAAATAAATATGATAATTTTGGAAATAAGCGCTCTTCGTCAATCTCATAATTGCGATTGGCAAAATTTTCGCTAACACTCATGTCTCTACTAAAGCTTGCCGTGAGATTTGCTAGCCAGTTAGTAGCGAATTTGTGATTAAAATTTATCTGGTGACTAGTTAATTTATTTTCTTGAAAACCTATGGAAAGCAAATTACGATTCGCATTTTCTAATATGGTATAAGAAGTCGTATAGCGTTGTTTCCCTCTATTGTAAAATAGCACATTTCGTATACTATTGTTTAATGCCAATTGGTTGTCCTCATCATCTTTAAAAGGATTGAGATTAAAATTATTGCCTTCTCTCCTTATTTTTCTATCGATTAAATACGACGTCTGATTGTAAAAATGTGAAAAAAATTGTTTTGTTTTATTTTCTGAATTACTCCATTGTTGCGGATTCAATGTCAGTGTTTGGCTTAATCTATTTTGATGCGTCCGCACAAAAACCCGATTTGGCAGCAATACGCGAATATAATTGCCTTGGTCCGCAAATTGTGCAATTTCAAATTCGTTGAGTTCTTGAATTCCATTTTCATTATAGTCAATCCACGCATAGGCTCCTTGCCCAGCCTCAACCTCTACATATGTAAAATCCTGTTGTGGTAATGTACCAGAATTAGTTTCAAAATTGGTGTTCCATAAAATAATATTATTGAATAACTTTTGGTTGAAACTTAATCGACTATTTAAACTTTGTTCATTTTGAGTAGATTCATCCTCGGCTTTTAAATCTCTATAATTGATAAATAATTGCAAATTGGTAGCTCTATTCTGAATTAATCTGGACTTTAAATAATACGTATCAGAACTGTTTACGCGGTCCAAATTATTGCCTCTCAAACTGTCGTTAAAACGTTTAACGTAACCAACTTCAGCAAAAACTTTGGCGCTGTCTCCAATGCCAACGAAGGCTTCGTAAGCTCTAAATCTCTGACTCAAGGGTGTTAGGGAATCTGTTGCTTTCACCATCTGTTCGTTATCCTCAGTGGCAAATTTTACACCTGCCCATTTTTTGTTTCTGCCGTAAACTAAGCGATTAAAAGACCGTAAAAATGTAGATTGATTGATTGTGCTCTCACTATTTAAAAAACTTGAATTCGAAAATATCCTGAAATTCTTCAATCTTAAGTTGGCCGAAATATTATGTCGGTTGCCATTAAAATTTTCAGAATAATTAAGGTGCTCAAAATTATAATTGGCTGTGCCTTTTTCTGAATGTGATAATTGGAGACCTGAAGTCAACAACAACTGGTTCCCAAAATTGACGCTGGCATTATTGGGTTGTTGTGTATCTAAATTCCAATCACGATTAAATTCTGCACGATACAACCGTTGAATAGTTTGGAAATTTTCTTGAATAAAATCAGCATCAACCAGAGCGGATAAATTCCATAAACTATCTGATTTTATAATGTTTTGAGCAATACTCACTTTGGTTGCAAACCCATCGTTATCATTATCATCTAAATTTGAAAACAGGTTCTCATCGTTTTTACTTCCCGCTAATTCAAAAAACACATTGGTGCGTCCAGTTGGTTTGTAACGGCCGTTGATCACTGCGACTTGTAAACGCTCTGGTGCTACCAATTGAATAATCGGCGCATAGTTACCTTGAGGCACTCCACCAACTGGTGCAGCATATTCGTAAATATTGCTCACGGCATTGTCATTGCTCAAAATATAATCTCCTTGATTGGCTCCAACCAAAGTAAATCTAACACTGAATAATTCGTCCTCTGGATTTTGAGAAAACACAAAAATTTCTTCCGTACCAGCAAATTCCTTTCTGTATAAAATTCGATTTTCGGAAAAAGATTCTGGTGTAGCCGATGACGCTATCATAGCATCCATATCATCACCAGCATCTGCTAAAATTTGTGTTTGCTCTGTAGATAGATTCTGTTGCAAAGGTTGATTTTTTGCATCACTTTCGGAATATACAGATACATTTAAACTGAGTTTGTCTGTTTCATAACTGCTACCGCCAAAGACCGTAAACCTGCTGTAATTACGCTCGCTAAACTGGTAATCTACCGTAATTCGCATTTCGGAAGTAATGGGAAAAGTTGAATTAAAAATAATCTCGCCAGCGTTATAATCTATAATATAATCGTTGTTTTCACCACGTTCTAATGGTACGCCATTGACGTAAACCGTTTCACTTCCCGAGACAATTAAAACAAATAACTCATTGTTAGGCCCAGTTAATTTGTAAGGACCTTGATTGCCTTCCTGTGCTGTAAACTGTGTGGTAGTAAACTGTCCACGCACTAAAGCACCAGAAGCATATACGGACAAATTATGGTTCAAATTGGCGTTAACCAACAAACCTTGTACACGTTTTGTGAAGTTGGCAAAATAGCTTTTGGTATTTACCAAATCTATATCGCCTGCTCGGATGTTCCAGTCATCGCTAAACAATTCAATAAACACTTGATCAAATTCGTCCAAGCGCTGGGAATAGCCACTTTCCTGTAACGGAATATTAGCATCTTGGATTGAAGCTCGCAATGAGACTTTATCACTCAGTTTTCCTGAAATCTGCAAATCCAATTCGCTATTTAATACAGAGTTCTGATTATTACCAATGGTGACACCACGTGAGATACTTCCAGAAGTAGTCAATCCATCAAACGGTGTAAACACTTCTCGTTTTTTGGTATTTTCAAGTTTGTACAATTGTTGTAATCCGGTGGTATTTTCAACAATCACATCCTCATCCAATTGTCTGTAAACTTTGGTGAAAAATTCAGGATAACGTAGATACTCAACCGTGATAGAATCCAATTCCGATGGCACTTTAAATGTAAGTATTGATTTTGAAAAATCAACTGTGTATAAGGTAGAATCGATTTGTTTTCCGTCTTTAGATCTTACCACAAATCGTGATGGATTGATGCTTACGGAATCAATTTTAATGGAGTCTCTAACTGCTATTTTTTTTATTTTAAAATTACTGCTTCGCTCTTGAGAAAAACTCACAAAAGCACAGCACAGTAATAGAAATGAAATAGCAATTTTCATGTATGGTTATAACTATTAATAGCAAGAAATATTTTATTTCCAAAAATGTCTTGCGCCATTCGTTAAAACAGGCTTAAAATATCGCTGTAAAAGTATGTATTATTTATTTTCGTGCTGAACCAAAAAAATCAATCAAATGAAAATTGCTTCATATAATGTAAACGGTATCAGAGCCGCCATAAATAAAGGTTTTATCGATTGGCTAAAAGCCACCAATCCTGATGTGATTTGTTTACAGGAAATAAAAGCGATGGCAGAGCAATTAAATTTAGACCTATTTAAAGACGCAGGCTATGAATACAATTATTGGTTCAGTGCTCAGAAAAAAGGCTATAGCGGAACCGCCATTTTATGTAAAAATCAGCCAAAAAATATTGAATTTGGCACCGGTATTGAATCTATGGATTTTGAAGGCCGAAATCTTAGGGTAGATTACGATAATGTTTCTGTGATGAGTATGTATTTACCGTCTGGAACTAACGATGCAAGATTGTCTCATAAGTTTGAGTACATGAATTTAATTCATAATTACCTCAATGATTTACAGAAAGAATATCCAAATTTGGTCGTCTGCGGAGACTATAATATTTGCCACGAGGAAATTGATATTCATAACCCAAAAATGAAAGGGGTTTCCGGTTTTTTACCAGAAGAGCGTGAGTGGCTGGGAGACTTTATTGATAGCGGCTTTATAGATAGCTACCGTTATCTACATCCTGAAAAACAAGAATTTTCATGGTGGAGCTATCGTGCCAACGCAAGAGCTAACAACAAAGGTTGGCGATTGGATTATGCTATGGTGAGCGAACCATTACAAGAAAAAATAAAACGAAGCGTTATACTAACCGAAGCAGTACATAGTGATCATTGTCCTATTCTGCTTGAATTGGATATTTAAAACAGTTAACAGACACCTAAATTCATCATGATTAAAAAAATTTCAACACTTGCGCTAACGCTAATGCTATGTGCTTCATGCGTTTCAAAGAAGCTTTACACCGAACTTGAAGACAAAAATGCTAATCTGAAAATGGAGAACCGAAGTCTTTCAGACGAATTGGAACAACTTTCAAAATCAAACAATAGACTTAATAATGATTTAGAACAATTACAATCTGCTTATGAAAAAGCGGTTGCAGAGCGAGATAAACTCCAAACCGATTATAAAGCGGCAGAAAGTAATCTCGCCAATTTAAAAGCGTCTTATAAAGCACTTGAAGAAAATAGTTCTGCCGCCATTGCTGCTAATTCACAAAAAAACAGAGAGCTTCTGGCTCAACTTGAAGCAAAAGAACAAGCATTGGCAGCGGAAAATGCTCGGCTAGAAACATTGAAGAAAGAATTGGAAAACCGTTCGCAACGTGTTGCCGAATTAGAAAATGTAATCGCAGCTAAAGATGCCAATATGAGAAAGCTGAAAAACGCCATTTCTAAGGCGCTAACTAATTTTGAAGGTAAAGGACTTACTGTAGAACAGCGTAACGGAAAAGTATATGTTTCGATGGAAAACAAGCTACTTTTTGAATCTGGTAGTTGGTATGTTGGCGCACAAGGAAAACAGGCCGTAAAACAATTAGGAAGTGTTTTGGCAGATAATCCCGAAATCGCCATTTTAATTGAGGGTCACACTGACAACGTCCCATATAAAGGCAATGCACAATTAAGTGGTAACTGGGATTTAAGTACCAAACGTGCGACAGCAATTGTCAATATTTTAAGAGAAAATCCATCTATAAACCCAGAAAACTTAACGGCAGCTGGTCGTGGCGAATATGCGCCAATCGCGACAAATGAAACTGCTGAAGGCAGAGCGAAAAACAGACGAATTGAAGTGATCTTGACGCCTAAATTGGACGAGATCTCTAAATTGCTGAATGAGATATAACAAATTCCTGCGAACGCAGGAATCTCTTAAATCAAACCTTAACAAACATTTAGACCTCACAAGTTATAAATACCTGTGAGGTCTTGTTATTTTTGTTCTATTACTTCAAGTAATTTGGACTGTCACATCGAGCGTAGTCGAGATGTCTCATCTTATATTGTTTAACCATTAAAAAGATTCCCGCCTTCACGGGAAATGTTATGAAATATACAACCCTACCCAATACAGATATCAAAGTAAGTAAAATATGCCTCGGTACAATGACTTGGGGCAACCAGAATACTCAAGAAGAAGGTTTTGCCCAGATGGATTTAGCATTGGATAAAGGGGTTAATTTTTTTGACACAGCTGAATTATATCCAGTACCAGCAGAAGCAAAAACGTATGCTGAAACCGAACGTATTATTGGAAATTGGTTTGAAAAAACAGGAAACAGAGATAAAATAATCTTAGCTTCTAAAATAGCAGGTACTGGCGACTATACAGCACACATCAGAACCAATGGTTTTAGCAAAGAAGCTCTTAATGACGCTGTTGAAAATAGTCTAAAAAGACTTAAAACAGATTATATAGATTTATACCAATTGCATTGGCCAGAACGTGATACCAATACGTTTGACACTCGGGACTATAAACCCAATCCAAATGACGAATGGGAAGATAACTTCAATGAGGTTCTTCACCATCTTAATGAAATCATAAAGTCAGGAAAAATAAGACAGGTTGGTATTTCTAACGAAACTGGCTGGGGAACGATGCGCTATTTGCAAGAATCGAAAAGCAATGAACTTCCCAGAATGATTACCATACAGAATGCCTATTCTTTATTATGCAGAGGATTTGAAAGTGATTTAGCCGAAGTTGCACACCGAGAACATATCGGGTTATTGGCATACTCACCTATGGCGTTTGGCGTTTTGTCTGGCAAATATCTTAAAGGAAATGCTGCGAGCAATGCGCGTTTAAAATTGTTCCCAAGATTTAAACGCTATAGCAGTAAGTCGTGTACCGAAGCCACAAAACGTTATCTAAAAATTGCTGAGGATCATGGTATGACCTTAGCACAAATGTCTCTGGCTTTTGTAAACGAACGACCTTTTTTAACGAGTAATATTATTGGAGCTACTAATTTGAAACAATTAGAAGAAAATATTAATAGTATTGATATTACTTTATCCGATGAAGTGGTGAAAGCTATAAACGCGGTACATGCGGACATTCCTAATCCTGCTTCTTAGTTATGTTCTTGATTTGCATGTAAATGAAAAATCACTTAACAATAAGTTTATATGAGTTACGGAAAAACCGTAATTAAACCATCCGTTTGCCCCAAATTTTAACAACCCTTCATTTTAATGGTTTACAAATTATAAATAACTTTAACTAATCCTAATAAAAGCTCCCTCCTAAGACCCTAATTTTATAACGATTAATACGTAATCAATTAATCAATATATACATGAAAAACCGTTTATTATCTGCAATCCTATGTTTAGGTTGCTAACCGCTTATGTCTCTTGTGAGAAAGACATACCACTTATTGAAGACCAAAAAGAAAATAATCTTCCAGACAACAAAAATATTAGAGTTGTACCCTGGAGCCATTTTGAAGTAGACAACGGTGAAATTGCAGAAAGGATTGCTCCCATTAGAAATAATGGTCTAAAAAGTAGAGACACCATTACCTCAAATACTTATGGTTTTTCCATAGATGATAGTAAGGTACAGATTATCGAAAATGATGGCTATACGACCTATACGTTCTTCGCCTTTAGAGATTCCGTTCTACCTAATATTTTAGAGAATTATACTTATAAAGCTTTTGATGACGGCAGCTATGAGCAATACCTATTGGGCTACCATTACACGCTTGATACAGATGGGTATAAGATTTTTGACACTATGGTTCTCGATATACAGGTTATTCAGGATAATAATTTAATACTCGGCAGAACTACCGGTTGTACTCCAAAACTTGTAGACGTTATTGAAGGAGAAACATGCGTTTATAACGAGTTATGCACAGGTAATAGCCATTCGTATGGCCAACAATGTGACTGCACTACAGCACCATCTACTTGCGATCCACCAAGAACAATTAGATGCAATGATACATTTATTTGGATTTATGAAGAGGACCTTAGCTGCGGAGATGGAGCTGGACCAGGAGATAACTCTACTAACAACAATAATTCCAACAATAATGGCGGCGGCGGTACAGGAGGCAATACAACCAATAACAATACCGATGAAACAACAGATGCTACGCCAATGGAAGATCCTGCTCCAGAATGGCAAGAAATTGCAGATTGTCTTAATGATGTGGGCATTCTAGGTGATAACAACTCAACGATGTTAGATCATGAGGTCTTTGAAGCTTTAGGAGAAATTCTTACTCCTGACGAGTGGAGAGTATTTAAAAGTTTTCTTGTAAGACAAAATAATTGTAGTGTAGAAGCTCAACAATCTGTTATTGATGAGTTGCTTGAGATTTTAGAAGTAGAATTAATGAATCAACTCGAAGCAAATCCATTTCTATTACTTGAAATAGACTGTTTACAAATAGAAAATTGGCAAACATTGGCTCAGCACACTGCACCTCAGAGTGTTTTGGATAAAATAGAAAACCTACCAAGCTCATGGGCAAATAATTTTGAGATTCAACCCTTGGACGAAGCAAATGGAACCATGGTTAATCTCGACTACTTTTCAGTAAATATTACAACGCTTCCAAACAATCCGGATACAAACAGCCAATTTACTGCAGATGGACTTTTAGATTATATACGTAGAAATTTTAATAATTTCGTTGAAGACACAACTTTTGACCCGTATTGTGAGATACCCTCTATGTGCCAAACGGAAACTGACCTTTGGAACTCCAATAATCCTTTGGGCAGTATTATCTATATAGATATACCTATTGATGAAGGTGTTGTTGTCTGTACGGAATACACAAACAGCTATTGGTATTTTATGACGATGAACGCACCTTATGCTGGTAACCATCCCGTAAGTGGCACAAGGCAATTTGGATATGAGCTAAACCTAGATGGTTCATTTAGTTTTTTTGTTAGAGGTGTAGATAGATTTGACTCTAATACTGTAGAAAATGGTTCATATTTAATTGATTGGATTTTCGGAGATGAAGAAATATCAAATGCCTTCGATGGCTCAGATGAACTATGGGAAAGTTTTCAGTCAAAAATAAACCAGTTTGTTGATATTAATGATGGTGATTCTACTATTATTGAAGCCACGAAGAATAGGCCAGATTGGGATAAAGTACAGCAGGTTTTAATGGGTGAACTACCTATTAGTGAATTAGGTTGTAACGATTAAGTTAGAAAATTATGAAATCAAATAACGGTAAAAGACTCAGTTTTTTGTTTTATTCACTATCCTTTTTAAGCTTAGTAATATCTTGTCTGCCTAAAAGATATGTTATGTCTGTATATACGCCGAGTATTTTAGGATATATCTTTCTTATCCTATTACTAGTAGTGATTATTTTATTCATTTATTTATTTATAAGGGACATCAAGATAAATCGGTACAAACAAATTTTAGAAAGAATTATTGTGATTATATTAGGAATACTGATTTATCATATGGTAAGAAATTATTGGTTATAGTTATCAAAATCCAAACTACCTATGTATGTTAGAGTCATTGAATTGTTCAAAGATCAAATGATTCATGGTGGCAGGACACTCTTCATAATGTTGCAAAAGCAGCATGGGAAAATATGCAGGGAGAATCCGCTCAATGGGTTAATTAATGTTGGTCAAGCCACAATTATTTCAAAAACAGCTATTCGAGTAGATAAAGAAAAAATTGAAGAATTGCTTACTAGTAATGATACCATAAGTGAAATAAATTGTGATTAATAATCGAATTCTATGAGAGCATCCATAATGAATAAATCTGTCCTTATTTCTAAAGTCATCTTACCAGTGCTTGTATGTTTTACTCTAGTTTTGTTATTCCAAAAACTAGAAATTTTTAAATACAATTCTTTGTATTTTACTATTTCATCATTCGGTGTTGTGATTACACTTTTTAACTTAAAAAAGATAAGATATAGCATCATTATAAACCTTATAAGTTCAGTTAGTTTATCATTTATTGTTTTGTTTTTATCATTATTTATTGTTGGTGTTATAATTTATTTTATAGAAAAAATACCAACAGATTTTAATTCAAATTATATTAATTCAATGGTAATTAAAGAATCTTCAAATATAATTTCAATTGCAATTCTTTCACCTTTATTAATGTTTTATTCTTATAAATTACTTTTCAAAGTTAAAACCAATAGATACTTTAAAATTACAGCTACAATTTCAATTTTAATATTACTAACTTTAAGGTTAACTAAATCAATGATTGAAGAGACTTATTTATTTGCTTTTTGGCAAACTACCATGGTTTTAGCTTTACAATTAATCCTCTATCAAGAAGAACTTAAAACATTACTTAGAAAGAAAAGCTAATTAGATATTATGCAAGGAAGAAATTACCCTTAGTTAGCGCTTGATTTTAATCAATGCATTATCTAAACCAAAAAAGCCCTTCAGAAATTCTGAAGGGCTTTTTTTAATAGATATTATTTGATTTTGTTACCATCTTTGTCTAAAAAATGATATTCAAGATAAGTGTAAGCATCTCTGGGTAAAACTTTTACCCATTTTTTGTGTTCAAAGAACCACTTTGTACGGATGGATGGATACCCTTTGGTTAAAAAGGCTGCTATAAAAGGATGTGCATTTAATGTAATCTTTTTATAGTCTTTCTTTAAAAGCGTTTCGAGGTCTTGCTTAATACGAGCTACCACTTTAATTGGTGCTTCGATTTCTGCTCCTCCTACTAAGTCGGGATTTTCCTCCTTAGTTTTAATGTTACGCTCTGGCCTAACGCGCTGTCTGGTTATTTGTACTAATCCAAACTTACTCGGCGGTAATATTTTGTGTTTGGCTTTATCATCTTTCATCTCATCCCTAAGATGATTAAACAATTTTCTTCTATTCTCTGCCCTGTTCATATCGATAAAATCGATAACAATAATACCACCCATATCACGTAAACGTAATTGTCTGGCAATTTCTGTGGCTGAGATTAAGTTAACTTCCAAAGCCGTATCTTCTTGATTTTTCTCTTTATTAGAGCGGTTACCACTGTTTACATCCACAACATGCATTGCTTCTGTATGTTCAATAACCAAATAGGCTCCACGAGCCATTGAGACGGTACGACCGAATGATGTTTTAATTTGGCGCTCTATGCCAAATTTTTCAAAAACTGGTACACCATTCTTGTAGAACTTAACTATAGATTCTTTTTTCGGTGCAATCTGTTGCACGTAATCTTTTATTTCTACGTACAAAGCTTCATCATCTACGACAATACCTGTGAACGAATCGTTAAAAATATCCCTTAAAATTGAGGAAGCTTTATTCATTTCGCCCAAAACCTTGGTAGGGTGATGTGCCTTGTATAGCTTTTTACACATTGCTGTCCATCTACTCAGCAAATTCTGCAAATCATTATCTAGCTCGGCAACTTTTTTGCCTTCTGCTACGGTACGAATAATAACGCCAAATCCTTTGGGTGTGATACTTTTTACGAGTCTCTTTAATCGGTCTTTTTCTTCTTGAGATTCAATTTTCTGTGAAATTGAAATACGATTAGAAAAAGGGACTAAGACGATGTATCTCCCTGCAATAGACAATTCTGAACTAATGCGAGGTCCCTTTGTTGAAATTGGCTCCTTTACTACTTGTACCAAAATGGATTGATTGGATTTGATGGCGTTTGCAATCTTGCCATGTTTATCCAAATCCTTTTCCATCGGAAAGTCTTTGAGAGTATAATCTCTTAATTTTCCTGTGCTTACACGCTTAATGAATTTTAAAAGCGAAGGCAATTGCGGCCCAAGATCATGATAGTGTAAAAAACCATCTTTCTCGTACCCTACGTTAACAAACGCAGCGTTTAGACCAGGCATAACCTTACGGATTTTGGCAATAAATATATCACCAACCGCAAAGTTGTTATCCTCTTCGTCTTTGTGTAATTCAATAAGTTTTCCATCTTTTAATAAGGCAAAATCAACAATATCTGAACTCGATCTTACGATTAATTCCTTGTTCATAATGTTAATTTATATCTAACTCTTAATTGAGATAGATGGATTTTACTAAATTTTTTGACACAGGTCCCGATCGCTATCGGGAATCCAACAAATTTAGAAACACTCTATTAAATGCTTTCTAAATTCTATATCAAAGAACGTTTCTTTTAAGAACTTATTTAATCTTTTTGTAGTCACTAAAAGTATTAACTATAATATTTTAGCTTAAACATTAAGAATCAGGGCGTTCTAAAACTGAAAAAAGTAGCTATAAAACTACTTTTTACAATTTATTTCTTTTTGTGACGATTAGCGCGTCTACGTTTCTTACGCTTATGCGTCGCTACCTTGTGTCTTTTTCTTTTTTTACCACTTGGCATAATAAATAATGCTTTTTAATTAATATTTTGTTTAAATGCGTCTAGTTTAGTTGACTTCAACATTCGTTTTTACGCCTTCTAAAAATACTTTTGCAGGCTTAAATGCTGGTATGTTGTGAGCTGGAATCTTAATTGTTGTATTCTTCGAAATATTACGACCTGTCTTTTCAGCTCTTGTTTTAATTATAAAACTTCCAAAACCTCTTAAATACACGTTATCTCCACTCTCTAATGAAGTTTTTACTTCTTCCATAAAGGTTTCAACTGTAGCTTGTACATCACCTTTCTCTATACCTAACTTGTCAGATATTTTAGCTACTAAATCAGCTTTTGTCATAGTTATTAATTTTAGGGTTACTATAAATTCTAAGGGATGCAAATATAGGCAATTTAAATTCAATATTTCAAGCGTAATTAATTAAAATTTAACGTGATAAACGTTTAATTTTGTCCATTATCCAAAATGATTACATGAAGATTACCCAAGAACTAATTATCTGGTACTCAAATAATAAGCGAGAACTTCCTTGGCGTAACACCATGAATCCTTATTATATCTATCTCTCAGAAATTATTTTACAGCAAACCCAAGTAAAACAAGGATTACCTTATTATAACGCTTTTGTGAAGAAATTCCCGACGGTTTTTGACTTGGCAAATGCAACTGAACATGATGTTTTAAAGCTTTGGCAAGGCCTTGGATATTACTCTAGAGCTAGAAATTTGCACACAACCGCAAAACACGTAGCTTCTGATCTTAATGGTGTTTTTCCTGACAACTATAAAGACCTAATAAAATTAAAAGGTGTGGGAGATTATACGGCTAGTGCCATCGCTTCCTTTGCTTTTAACAAGGTCGAAGCCGTTGTAGATGGCAACGTATATAGAGTATTATCACGTTATTTTGGGATTGATACACCTATAAACTCTTCCAAAGGCATTAAAGAATTTAAACATTTAGCTTCAACACTCATAGACCAAAGTAATCCTGGAGAATACAATCAGGCGATTATGGAATTTGGTGCGGTGCAATGCACTCCAAAAAATCCTAGGTGTTCGGTTTGTCCTTTGAATACGGGTTGCATGGCACTTCAAAAAAAGAAAGTAGATGTACTTCCTGTGAAGTTAAAAAAGACTAAAGTAACCACAAAATATTATAACTTTTTGGTCTGTATAGATTCTCAAAACAGAATCATGTTTGAAAAGCGTAACAAAAAAGGGATTTGGCAGAACCTCTATCAATTTCCTTTGGTTGAATCAGAAAAAAGTTTAAAATCAACTGAGTTTCATCAATTAGATTTAAATAATACACCTTTATCAGGCTTAGAGTTTGACTATTCATTATACAATGAGGTAGACGTGTTGCATAAATTATCGCACAGAAATCTCTATACTAAATTTTGGATTGTAGAAACTAAGCATTTACCTGAGACTGCAATACCTATAGATAGTCTTAAAAATTACCCAACACCTATTCTTATAAGTAATTTTATTGATGCGTTTAATTTTCCGGATTTATAAAATCACATTTTTTTACTACTTTTAAAGTAGTGATTGCAAAAAGAGTAACTTTGCGTAAAATTTATAGATTATGTCAGGAACATTGAATAAAGTTATGCTAATTGGTCATTTGGGAGATGAAGTGAAAATGCATTATTTTGACGATAAAAATTGTGTAGGACGCTTTCCTTTGGCAACCAACGAAACATATACCAACAAACAGACTAATGAGCGAGTTTCAAATACGGAATGGCATAATATCGTAGTTAGAAATAAAGGAGCAGAGATTTGCGAAAAATACCTTACCAAAGGTGATAAAGTATATATAGAAGGTCGCATTAAAACCAGAAAATGGACAGACGATAAAGGTATGGAGCGTTATTCTACTGAAATTCAGTGTACCGATTTTACATTTTTGACCAACAAAAATGAGCAACAAAATTCTCACCAACAAAAACCTAATAACGCTTCCGAAACAACATCCCAGAATCAACATCAATCCCAAAGTGGCGGTGCACCTAACGGAGATGATGATTTGCCATTTTAATTTTATTTAATCAATCTATACGTCTTGGACCCTGAACCCACGGTTTTAATTATTAATTTATTAGCTTCTAGCACTTCGCTAATTACTAGCATTATTATTTTAATTATTTTGTTAATGTGTTCTGCACTTATTTCTGGTGCCGAAGTAGCTGTTTTTTCGTTAACAAAATCTAATATTGAAGAAGGCTTAGACAACAAGTCTGGAGCTATGCAAATTATAGCAAAGCTTTTGGAGCGTCCTAAAAAACTATTAGCCACCATACTTATAGCCAATAACTTTATAAATATTGCTATAGTTCTATTATTTGCCTTTATTGGCGAAACTATATTTGAAAATATTTCCAGCACCATTCTTCGGTTTTTTTTAGAAGTAGTAATCGTAACTTTTTTAATATTACTTTTTGGTGAGATCATCCCTAAAATTTATGCCAGTAGAAATAGTGTTAAGTTTTCATCGTTTGTTGCAAGACCAATAAAGGTTTTAGATATTCTTTTTTCGCCACTAAGTTTACCAATGCGTTTTGTTACAATAAAACTTCAAAATACATTTGGGAAACAAAAATCTAATCTAAGTGTAGACCAGTTATCACAGGCTTTAGAGTTAACCAATTCACAAGACACTACAAAAGAGGAGCAAAAATTGCTACAGGGTATCGTATCTTTTGGCAATACAGACACCAAACAAGTAATGCGCCCGAGAATGGATCTATTTGCTCTAAAAGTAGGCACGCCGTTTGAAACGATTATTGCTGAAATTGTTGAGAACGGATATTCTAGAATCCCTGTTTATGAAGAAAGCATTGACACGGTAACAGGTGTACTTTACGCGAAAGACCTATTACCTCATCTCAATAAGAAATCTTTTGATTGGACTTCTATTTTAAGGGATCCATTCTTTGTTCCAGAGAATAAAAAACTCGATGATTTAATGGTAGAGTTCCAGACAAAGAAAGTTCATTTGGCTGTTGTTGTAGATGAATATGGAGGGACATCTGGCTTAGTGTCCTTAGAAGATATCATTGAAGAAATCGTTGGCGATATCAGTGATGAATACGATGACGAAGACTTGATATTTACCAAAATTGACAACAATAATTATAGCTTTGAAGGCAAAACCCCATTAAAGGACGTTTATAAAATTGTTGGTATTGAAGACGATACGGATTTTGAAACCAAAAAAGGCGAAGCTGAAACCTTAGCAGGTTTTATTTTGGAAATTTCAGGTGGATTTCCAAGAATTGGGAGTAAAATAAATTTCAAGAATTACGTTTTTACTATAGAGTCTTTGGAGCGCAAACGCATAAAGCAAATAAAACTCACACTTTTAGACAAAGTTTAATGAAGCGATTGGTATTACCACTTATAAGTTTACTATTTTTTGGTTGTGGTGATGATCCATTACCAAAACCAAAAGCCTATCTCAGATTAGAATACCCAAATGCTGTATATAAAAAAGTAAATACACCATTACCATTCTCATTTGAAAAAAATGAAATAGCTGAACCTATTTCTGAATTAAAAATCAAAGGAGATGCTATTGGTATGGATATCACATACCCTTCATTAAAAGGCACTATTTACTTATCCTATAAAAAGGTTGAAGACAATAATTTAGATAACCTTTTACGTGATTCACAAAACCTCACTCAAAAACATACTATTAAAGCTGACGAAATTTCCCAGAATGAATTTCTCAATCCAGAATTTAAAGTCTATGGAATGATTTATGAAATTGGTGGAGATGCAGCGTCACAATCCCAGTTCTACGTTACTGATAGTATCAACCATTTTTTAAGCGGCTCGCTTTATTTTTATGCAAAACCTAATTACGATAGTATTTATCCGGCTTCAGAATATCTAAAAAAAGATATAAAGCGTATTATGGAAACCGTCCGTTGGAAAAATTAATGGTTATAAATATATCAAGTAATAAAAAATGCCCATCGTGACGATGGGCATTTTTTTTATTTAGACTATAAGTTTATTTAGTCTTCTGTTTGGTATTCCCATTCACCTTCTACTTTGATAACACTGAAATCTTCAGTAGAACTTGCACCAAAAGTATTTGCGGTTACCACATACTTCTGACCTTCTTCTGCATTAGGATTAAGGTTATCTAAAACAATGTTCATTGCTCTTAACATCATTTCATCATTCCAAGATGTTCCACTTCCAGTTCTGTTAAAATTACCGAAGTTATTTAAGTTTCCTGCTGCTGCTTCAAATCCTTCTTCGTTTAGCAGAGTTGTAGCTACCAAATCATAATCAGACCCAGCTAAAGTGTATCTAATGGTGTTATCTGGCACCCATATTCCATTTTCTAGACCAAACTGTAATGACGATGTTTGCTCTACCCAACTACCATTGACAAATGTATAAAGGTTACCTCTAGTTACGGTACCAACGCTACCTCCTCTAAAAAATCTATATATAACAAAGATTTCATCTTCTTCTTGAGCAAAAGGATATTCTATACTTAAAAATTGTGGCAAATAATCTCCTGGTGCAACTGAATCACTGAAGTTATTAAAACGGCCTGGTTGACCAGATTCTTCACCCATAGAGTCATAATCATCGTTTGTAAGATAATATACTCCTTCAGTTTCATTCCAACTTCCTTCTGAGTATCTGTAGTATACCGATACATTTTCTGTCTCTCCTTCGAATCCTGTTGTTCTTATAGCAAATGATTCAACTCTCCATCTTGAAGAATCTGTGTCAGTAGAACTATATCTTAATGCCACATGAATTGTCTCACCATCAAACTGAGAAAAATCGAAATCTTCTGAAGTTGTCATATCCGGATAAATCGTCTTATCATAATCAAAGACGGTCCAAGTCGCTGTCATAGGGTCACTACCAGTTGTATAATCTGTAGAAATCTCAACACTGATTAAATCTGGATCTCCTAAAAAATCTATTTCTTGAGTTATTTGTAGAAAAAGACCACCATTGTTGGTTAAGTCAATTTCAGGTGAAATTAACAACTCTTCAGTTGCATTTGCACCTCCAGCAAATCCAGACCCTTCAGCAAAAGCTGATTGATTTCTCCAACCTAAATTATCATCTCCTCCTTCTAAACCATCATCTAAGATTTCAATAAGTTCAAAATCATTAAAATTTGCAGGGAATGCAGCTTCATAAACACTTGCCAAACCTACTTCTGGAGCTTCGGTGAATTGGTTATAAGACAATCTAACGACTTGTCCTTCTGAAGGCATTACAAATTGTTCTGCTAAAACATCATCTAATGTAGTTTCGATATCTTCACCCATTAAGAAGGCATTACTGTTAGCAGTTGGATAATCTTCCGCTCCCAGTGTATAAACCTCTGCATTTGCAAAAGCACTAACGTCTTCTGGGTTACCATCATAAAGATTAAAATTTACGGTTACAGAAGAACCATTTCCCCAGAATGGGTATCTGTCACTTAAAAACGCCGGTAACGTTGCCTTAGCGTCATCAAGATCTCTGAATGCTTCAAAGGTTTCGTAATAATCTGGTTCTGCATCATCCGGTTGATCAACTAGATCTGTATAGTCATCTGAAGTCAGTGTAAACTCATCTACACCAACAATCACTTCTTCTTCGATATCATTATTGATATCTTCTATAGGGTCACAACCTAAAAAGGTCAAACCTATAAATGCGGTTAAATAAATTATTTTTTTCATTTTTCTAATTTTTTTAAAATTTAATTGTTGCGCCTACACTGAATGTTCTTCCAAAACCGTAATAGACTAATGCTGTTTCTGCATTTGAATCTGTACCGTCTAAAGCATCTGCTATGTATTCAGTATCAAAAACATTATTCATTCTAGCAATTAAAGTCGCTTCGAAGCTTCCAAAAGGAAAAGTGTGTGAAAAGGCAGTGTCAAAAACTCCATAATCTGGCACTTTCCATGGATCTGGCGCACCTTCCGTACCTCTATCACTTGGATCAAAATCTGCATACAAACGAGCAAAGTAATTGTAATCTATAGTAAATCTGGTATTTTGACTGAATCTATAGTCTGTACCCAAAGCGAATGTAGTTTGCGCTGCATCACCCACAGGGATATCTTCAATAAATAAATCTACTGTATCAACAACTTCTTGTTCTTCATTAATAATATTAACATCAGTAACATTTTCTTCCCATCTCCAATCACCTAAAGACAACATTCCTCTAACATTTAACTTGTCTGTTGCTTTATATACGAAATCAACTTCCACACCTTGGTGAATTGCATTTACACCCAAAATGTTTGCAAATCCTGTTTCGTCTTCGTTTAACTGAAAAGATATGGTTTCCGTTCTGTCTCTCCATGCTGTTCTGTAAAGATTAACGTTCGCAGTGAACTTATCACTTCTAAATCCGTATCCAACTTCGTAACTAGCAATTTTTTGATTTTCTGCATTTTCATTAATTTCCTCATTGTTAAAGTTAGGAAAAACTGCATCAAAATCTGCCGCTTTTTCAAAGTAGCCTACATTTACGAAAACATTATGCATATTATCTATTCTATAGTTACCACCACCTTTGGCGCCAAAACCAAAAAAGTTAAAACGATCTGTTTCTTGTAATGGGTCACCATCCAAATAATTAAAGTAATCTTTTCTCTTGTAAGAAGTATTTGAAGCATTTACAGATACAAATGTGTTAAAATCTTCATTTATGTCATATTCTAATTGACCGAAGAACCCAAGCCAGCCCACTAAACCATCATTATAGTAAGCAACTTTATCTCCTTCTCTTGCTACGCCTGTTGAATTATTAACGTCATCTTCATTTATAATAAACTGACCTCCCAATAAATCTGTTACCTCTCTAAAGTGAATACCTGTATAATTTCTGTAATCCAATCCAGCTAATAGTACTAAATCTTCAGATAAATCAGATTTTAACGTAGATAAGACACCATACCAATTATGGTCATTTCTAGATGCTCTCAACGCTGCATTTGATCCGTTAGCGCCATTTGCAATATTTTCGTCAACTATTCTATCAAAATCTAACGGTCCAAAATTACCAATTCTGTATTCAGGATCAGTGAATTTAAATCTTCCGTCATTTTCAAACCCAGGTGCATCAGCGTCACTTCCCAGAGTTCCGCCACCTCCACCAGAACCAAACGATACGTAAGCAGCTGTTGATATATCCGTTTTATCATTTAATGTCCAATAATGGTTTAAAGATATTTGAGGTTTGTGGTAGAAGTTATCTTCAATAAATGTCACTTGACCATTTTTATAACCCCAATCTTGGTTGTATTTAATTCCGTCAGGACTTCTTTTGTAGACCTCAATAAGTTGTCTGTTTTGTCTTTGACCGTGACGCTGTTTTGCACCAAATGCAGTGAAAGATAATTTATGGAAATCATTGATTTCCTTTGAAACGTTGACAAAGTAATTTACAGCATTAAATTGAGTACCTCTCACATAGCCATCTCCATCAGTTTTTGAAGCAGAAACCGTAGCCGCAAAACCATTATCCATCAACCCAGTAGAGTAAGTCACACCAAATTTGGTATAGCCATCGTTACCTAAGGTAGTCATTACATTTCCACCTTCTTCAACATCTGTAGTTTTGGTTAAAATATTAATGGTACCACCGATAGATGGCACAGCAACTCTCGCTGCTCCAAGACCTCTTTGTACTTGCAACGTACTAGTTACATCACCTAGACCTGCCCAGTTACTCCAAAAAACACGTCCGTTTTCCATATCATTAACAGGTACACCGTTAATCATAACGGCAACATTTTCTGAATCGAAACCACGTAAGTTAATACGTCCGTCGCCAAATCCTCCACCAGATTTAGTTGCATACACTCCAGGTGTAGATTTTAATACTTCAGGGAATTCCTGTGTTCCAAGTTTCAATGCAATTTCTTCAGCTCTAACAGTAGAAACCGCTACTGGTGTTTTTCTATCTACAGCTACCGAAGCTACAATCATAATTTCCTCCAAGCCTACTTCACTAGACATCAAGGTGATTGTTCCTAAGTCTTGATTTCCGTTGAACGCAATGGTTTGAGCAACGTAACCAACGTAAGAAATTACAATTTCACCAGAAGATGAAGTTGTTGTCAGTTCAAATTCACCATCAAAATTGGTGGTTGTTCCATTTGATGTTCCTTTTTCTATGACATTGGCACCAGGAAGTGAAGCGTTCATGTCAGAACCAAAAACTTTTCCAGTGATTGTACTTTGCGAAAAAGAAAATGCAGTAAACAACATTACTGCAACAACTAATAAACATTTAGTAATTTTCTTCATTTTGTTTTAAAGATTATTATGAGTTTAATTTTTGGCAAAATTACGCATAATATGGTCATCTTTATTAACAAAACGTTAAGGTTTTTAACAGTTATTAACTATTGAAAATTCTTAACATAATTGAAATAAGAATTTATATATAAGTTGAAATTTAACTAGAAAGATGAATTATTCTTATAATAATCGATGAGGTTTTGGGTTGAAGTATCGTGTCCCTCTTTAGAAGATGAATCTTTTAACTCTTCTAATATTGTTTTAGCAAGTTGTTTCCCCAATTCAACGCCAAACTGGTCATAGCTGTAAATATTCCATATAACACCTTGCACAAATATTTTATGCTCATACATAGCTATAAGCTGACCTAAACTTGTTGGTGTAAGTTTTTTAATGAGAATGGACGTCGTTGGTTTATTACCTTCAAAGATTTTAAAAGGTAATAATTTTTTAATCTCAGATTCCGATAAAGATTGTCCGCTAAATTCTTCCAAAACTTCTGCTTCTGTTTTACCATTCATTAAAGCTTCCGTTTGGGCAAAATAATTAGACATTAACTTATTATGATGCTCTTTATTTCCATGAAGTGATTCTACAAAACCAATAAAATCTGCAGGTATCAGCTTTGTACCTTGGTGTATGAGTTGAAAAAAGGCGTGTTGCGAGTTAGTGCCAGGTTCTCCCCAAATCAATGTACCTGTCTCGTAGTTTACTTTATTTCCGTCCCTATCTGTACTTTTCCCATTACTCTCCATGATGCCCTGTTGCAAATACGTTGCAAACTGATTTAAATATTGAGTGTATGGAATAACAACTTCACTCTCTGATCTAAAAAAGTTACTGTACCAAACGGTCAATAATGCAGAAATTACCGGAATATTTTCTTTAAAATCTGCCTGTTTAAAATGCTCATCCATTTGATAAGCTCCTTCCAAAAGACGTTCAAAATTATCATATCCAACAGAAAGACTTATAGATAGACCCACGGCACTCCAAAGTGAAAAACGGCCACCGACCCATTCTTTCATTGGGAAAATGTTTTCCTCATCAATACCAAACTCCTTAACGCTTTTAATATTGGTTGAAACAGCCACAAAATGTTTTGAAACTGCTTCTTTAGGCTGAGACTCCAAAAACCAAGCTCTAATAGAATTGGCATTTGATAATGTTTCTTGTGTTGTAAATGTTTTAGAAACAATAACAAACAGAGTCGTTTCTGGATTTAGTTTTTTTACTACCTCGGCATAATGGTCGCCATCTACGTTACTCACAAAATGGGTATTGAGATGGTTGGTGTAGTACTGAAGTGATTCTACCACCATAGCTGGCCCAAGGTCTGAACCACCAATACCAATATTAACAATATCGGTTATGGACTTCCCTGTGAATCCTTTATGATCGCCTTTAACCACAGCATTGGTAAAGTTTTTAATCTTATTTTTTACTTCGTGAACCTCAGGTATAACGTTAACACCATCAACAAAAATCTCTTCATGTTTTGGTGCTCTAAGAGCGGTGTGCAATACAGCTCTACTTTCGGTAGCATTGATAATATCTCCTTGAAGGTATTTTGAAATCGCTTCTTTGAGATCCATTTCTTCGGCTAAACCAATAAGCAAATCAATAGTCTTATTTGTGATTCTGTTTTTAGAGAAGTCTACATAGAAATCCTTCCACTTAATAGTTAATTTTTCGGCTCGATCGGAATCGTTTTTAAATAAGTCTTTGAGGTGTTTAGCTTTTATTTCATCGAAATGAGATTGCAGTTTTTTCCAAGATTCCGTTTGGGTTGGATTGGTAGATTTTAATGCCATTTATTGTATTTCTGGTTTTAAATCTTCTGTTATTGTCGCTTCTCCTTCAATCGTATTGGACTCAAAGAAAAAGATATTATCCAATCGTTGCTTTATGGGCGCTATGTGTTCTAAAAATTTTACTTTTAAACTATCTGAAATAGGCTCAGCTTCTGGCAATTTCTCTCTTAACGGATCGACTTGTTTTCCGTTTTTCCAAAAACGATAGCACACATGAGGTCCACCACTATTACCGGTCATACCGACCCAACCAATAATATCACCTTGTTTTACATACTTGCCTCTTTTTACCTTTTGGGCTTTCATATGCAGGTATTGCGTACTATAAGTAGCATTATGCCTAATCTTAACATACTTTCCATTACCTCCGCGCCTTGTAGATTCAGTAACTGTACCATTTGCAGTTGCCATGATTGGTGTACCAATAGGTGCCGCAAAATCTGTTCCTTTATGTGGCCTTAATTTGTAACCGTAATAAGCTATTCGTCTCTTAAGATTATAGCGTGAGGACAAACGACCAAACTTTACAGGCATTTTTAAAAACGCACGTCTTAGATTTTTTGCCTCTTCATTAAAATAGTCCTTAATTCCTTTTAATGAATCGGTTACAAACTCAAAAGCATAAAGCGAGTCTCCTTTATGTTCAAAATAGGCGGCTTTAACATTGTGTACACCAGCATAAATGGTGTCGTCAATAAATTTATCTGTATATATAACCTTGAATCTATCTCCTTTTTGTAATCTTCTAAAATCAATGGTCCACGCGTAAATATCGTCTGCAAGTTTATTGGCCAAAACCTGACTTAGACCTTTTTCTTGTAAAGTCAAAGAAATGTTGTCTTCTATAATGCCTGTTGCTGTTTTTTCGACATAACTGATTGGTTTTTTGCTTTTGTAAGCTTGTATTGAGTCTTTAAAATTGATAACCAAATATTCTTCTACACTAGGTTGGTAGATAAAGGTTCTCGGTTTTGGCAAACTATCCGTTTCAGTAGATTTATCATACAATAGAGTATAGGGCTTGCCAGGCAATATTTTTCTTATATCATATGTGTCTTTTGTTTTTTCGGCTATTTGAAAAATTGTGGAATAGCCAATATTGTGAGCCGCTAATATTTCACCAAAACTATCACCACTTTTGATGGTATCACGCTTCACAATGTAATTATCTAGATCAAAACCAAATTCGAGAATTTTTTCTTCTTCAACAATTTCGGCAAGTTCTTTATCGTAATTAACTTCAGCTGAATTATCTTCTTTACAACTGTAAATCCCTATTAAAACTATGGTTAGTGCTACTAATCTCTTTAACTGCATTTAATAACTAAATTATATGTTTTGTCCCCAGTTTTCCAATTCATCTTCTGTCCAAAGATCAGGAAAGAAAATACGCTTTTGATATTTGGGGTGCATGTATTTTTTCCAATCACTACCTCCTGTAGCCTCACCATCACCTATACCACTTTCTATGTAATGTACGGCTGCATTGTAATGCGCCATTACCCAAGTTACATTAACCGTATAGTCGTAATGTCTCATGGCTTTTACCAAATCATCGTCTTTTTGATCTGCTTTTGGCAACTCCTTAAACCGCGTCCAAAGATTTTTAGTATTGTAGGTTTCCATAAACCTTAAAAAATCTTCTTTGTAACGTTTTTCAAAATTAATTAAAAGTGTGGATTTCTTACCAGTTTTGTGATCTTTTCCTGCGGCTTGCCAATACAAATGCTCAAAGGCATGTGTAAATGGTGTGTCGCGATTGATATCTTTTCTAAATCTATAATCAATAAGATTAATTAACTCAGTTGATGCAAATTCTATCAAACGATACTGCGCACTTTGAAATCCGCTGGCTGGTGTTAAGGTGTATCTAAATTTCATGTATTGCTCCACCTCCATGCCTTCACGCATAATGTTAAAGGATGTGGTCAACATATCAAAATAACGACTGATACGCATTATTTTACTTTCGAAATACTCAACATTTAGTTCTTCCTTTTCTGCAACTTGGGAAATTTCCCATAGAATCATTTTAAAGATAAGTTCATTGATTTGATGATAGGCAATAAATACCATTTCATCAGGAAGAGTTGTTCGCTGAATCTGAAGGCTGAGCAATGCATCGGTCTGTATATAATCCCAATATGTAATCGGCTTGCTGTAGAGCAAGCCGTATAAATGGTCATCTGTATCTTGCTCTATCGCTATGTACTTTTTTTGAAGTTCTTTAACGATATTATCAAATTTATGTAAGTCGTGCATATTATTTTAATCTACTACTATTTTAAAAGGGTGTTTGAGACCTGAGAATTTTACTAAATCCGCACGTAGGGAACCAACAGCCAAATCTGCTTTTATTTTCAAAGGTATCTTATTTTTGTCTGCACTGACCCAAAGCGTCAGACTTTCTTCCTCCTTAAACACGCGACCTGCCATAACGTAAGGTCTAAACCTTAGGGTATTAACTTTAACATCACTGCCATTAACATCTACATTAATAGTTTCCTTGCCTAAGTACTTGAGTTTGAAACCGTAGTTTTCTTCATCAAAAAACATGTTAGTTTTAATTTCGTCACCTTCTCGCAAAGTAGCAATATCAATATTGTTTCGTAAATAATAATACATCGAAACCATATCCTGAACATCTTGCTCAGTGGCAATAGTCTTTACTTCCTTATGCTTTTTATTATTAACAACCGCTTTTCTTTCTCGGTGCTTAAAATCTATTTCAATGTCTTTGGTGTGGCCACCTTCATCAATTTTTCGGATAAATTTATAAGGTGCTCCTGTTTCTTTATCAAAATAGCTTTCGTAGCGATCTCTTACCTTAAAAAAGGCATTAGCCAATCCTGTTGTTTTTCCTTTTCCTACAACGTGGTAAACTTTTTTACCGTTCAATTCTTTTTCATCTACTTTTAGCGTAGCCTCACCAGCCTTAAACCAGCCACTATAGCTCATCCTGAATTCAAACCATTCACCTTCTTGAAACGCTGGGTCCATCTGTGACTTTGAAGTGGACAATCCCACAAGCAGTAATATAATTGTAAATAAATGTTTCATAACTCTCAGTGTTGCAATTAAAATAACGCTCTTTCAACGTTATAATTATATGAATTACAATTACTATTCCAAATGTATTAAAAGGTTAAAATACAATCAAAATCCTTGGCTAATATTAACAATAATTTCGCTTAATGCTCACATTTTTAAACTTATGCGATGCATAAATAGAACGTGTTAAAATTTAATCCAACAAGTTTGACATGTTAGAATTAGAATTATTTGAGTTGGTTTTTTTAAGCGCGTTTAGCTACAGGGAGTTAAACGCGCATTTTTAATTTATAAAGTTCCCCTTTTAGCTTGTTCGCGTTCAATGGATTCAAACAGAGCTTTAAAATTTCCTGCACCGAAACCTCGAGCTCCCATACGTTGAATTATTTCAAAGAAAAGTGTAGGTCTATCTTCTACAGGTTTTGTGAATATTTGAAGCAAATAACCTTCTTCATCTGCATCAATCATAATACCTAATCCTTTTAAAGTTTCGATATCTTCTCTCAGCTCATGACTAAATTCTTCTAATCTTCCTGGCACAGCTGTATAGTATTCTTGTGGTGGTGTAGATAAGAATTCTACTCCTCTGGATTTTAACTGAGCTACGGTAGTCACAATATCATCAGTTGCCACTGCAATATGCTGAACACCTGATCCTTCGTAAAAATCGAGATATTCTTCAATTTGAGACCGTTTTTTGCCTTCAGCAGGTTCGTTAATCGGGAATTTTATTCTGCCATTGCCGTTACTCATTACCTTGCTCATCAATGCTGAATATTCAGTATGGATTTGTTTATCGTCGAACGACAAAAAATTCACAAATCCCATTACGTCTTCGTACCATTTTACCCAAGTGTTCATTTCTCCCCAACCTACATTGCCAACCATATGATCAATATACTTTAAGCCAACAGGTTCTGGATTGTAATCGCTTTTCCATTCTACAAACCCAGGCATAAATTTTCCGTTGTAGTTTTTACGTTCTACAAACATGTGCACAGTTTCACCGTAAGTGTAAATTCCTGCTCTTACGACTTCACCATGTTCATCGGTTTCAACCTTTGGTTCCATATAGGATTTTGCACCACGCTTGGTAGTTTCTTCATAAGATTTACGCGCGTCATCTACCCAAAGTGCCACAACCTTAACTCCGTCTCCATGTTTTACGATATGGTCGTTTATTTTGGATTTACTATTAAGTGGTGTGGTAAGCACTAAGCGAATTTTATCCTGTTTTAGCACATAACTCACCGAGTCCTTTGAGCCTGTTTCTAATCCTCTGTATGCAAAGGACTGAAAACCGAAGGCGGTTTTATAGAAATGTGCGGCTTGTTTGGCATTACCTACATAAAACTCTACGTAATCTGTTCCTAGAAGCGGAAGAAAGTCCTGCGCTCCTTCAAAAATTTTTTCTAGACCATAGTCTACTGATTTTATTTCTTTGCTCATATCTTTTATTGAATTAAGAAGTTAGAATAGAGAGAAAAGACGATTAAAGTTTATTCTGGAAACCCATGGTCATCTTTTAAAACTCAGCTATTTTACTTTCTAATGTTTTTAATTTATTAACTAAAATGTACTGTCTTTTATTTGCTATGATTAATTGTGTTTCAAGTTCAAATGATGAACCCAATGCTATATCAATAAAATGAGAGAATGACTTTTCTGTTCTAGAGGAACCTTAAGCTATATAACTTGGAATTGAAACAAACATCTTTTAATTTGTGAAACCATCCCAAACTTCTCTTCATTTAGAAACCGTTAGTAACGCTAAAATCGTCATCTACAATTTCAATTCCCAAATTCTAAATTTTGAGATTTTTATAGTTTTGTCCTTTTCTATTATTCAAATTCTCTTTTCTCTATTCTTGATTCTATTTTCGTTTTTACTCTAACCAAGACCTGTAATAATCACCACTGGCAATCTTCAAAGCCTCTTCGGTTACTTTTAATGGTTTAAATGTATCTACCATTACGGCCAACTCGTCTGTTTTCACTTTACCAATACTGCGTTCCATTGCTCCTGGATGTGGTCCGTGCGGAATGCCTGCTGGATGCAATGATATGTGCCCCTTTTCAATATCATTTCGGCTCATAAAATCACCATCGACATAATACAAAACTTCATCGCTATCAATGTTACTATGATTATATGGTGCAGGTACGCTTTTAGGATGATAATCGTACAATCGTGGTACAAAGCTACAAACTACAAATGCATCTGTTTCAAAGGTTTGGTGCACTGGTGGTGGTTGATGAATGCGCCCTGTAATCGGTTCAAAATCATGGATTGAAAATGCATACGGATAATTATATCCGTCGTAACCCACCACATCAAAAGGATGCGAGGCATAGACCATATCGAAAATATCATCCTGCTTTTTTATTTTGATTAGAAATTCTCCCGACTCATTATTGGTTTCCAATTCGTAAGGTTGTCTTAAATCACGCTCGCAGAATGGCGAATGTTCCAACAATTGCCCAAACCAATTACGATAGCGTTTTGGCGTGTAGATTGGTCTTCTACTTTCAACAATAAACAATCTATTGTCGTCAGTGTCAAAATCCATTTTATAAATGATACCTCTCGGCACAACGAGATAATCACCGTATTTAAAGTCGAGATTGCCTAAATGTGTTCTTAGTTTTCCTGTGCCCTTATGGACAAAAATCAATTCATCTGCATCGGTATTTTTATAAAAATAATCCTTGGTAGATTGTTTTGGCGCAGCCAGAATGATACTGCAATCGTTATTGGTAAGTATCGTTTTACGGCTGTCTAAATAGTCGTTTTCTGGCTTAACCTGAAAGCCTTTAAATCGATAAGATTGCATATTGTTTTCTTTAGCAATCTTTGGCGCTACGCTGTATTGTTTTTTAATTTCCTTAACCTGAGTTGGTCGCTGTTCGTGGTAACTGTTGGTACTCATACCGTCAAAACCTATGGTGCCGAACAACTGTTCGTAATAAAAGCTACCGTCCGGTTTTTTGAATTGCGTGTGCCGCTTATGCGGAATTTTCCCTAATTTATGATAGAATGGCATTCTTTAATGTGTTTAAAAGGTTATTTGTCTATACGACTAAAGGTATAAAGCAAACTGTTCTTAAAGATACGAAATTTGATGAGATACTGAATCATACTTCGACTGCGCACAGTACAAGAGTTCAGCATGACATACATGTTATTCTGGATTCCTAATGATAAGGAAATGCAAGTGAAGTTTAATATTTGGCCAGAATGGTTTCATGTTAACACAAAGATGAAAATTATTTTTGAAATATTAAAACCTTGACGCTTTTCACACGTAATTTACAACCTAATTAATCAAGTATTAGAGATAGAGAAATTATTTAGGTAATCATGTGACATCAAAACAAAGGTCAAAATTTTGCACTTTGTCAAAACCAAAAGCCTAAATTAAAAAACCAATAACTATTACCTGTTTCCGGCGAATAAGTATACTTAGCTTCGAGTGGGCCCAAAAATGTTTCTAAAGAATATCCCAAAGCATAACCGCTAAAATTCGGGGACGAAAAAAACTGACCGGTTTCAAAAAGACCATCGTCAATATTAGCATAATTGGCCGCAAGTAAAATATGATGATTGTTGAATAACTCATAATCTAGGGTAAAGGTTGCTTTTACGAAGCTATCTCCTGAGAGTTCTAAATAATCATAACCATAAAACGAATAAAAGTTATTGATAAAATTGGCACCATAGCCTCCTATACCAAAACCCAATGTGTTGGTAGATTTGTCACCAATTTTAAAGCCACCGCTCGTTTCTGATTTTAGAGTTAGCTTGTCGCTTAATCCAAAAGCATATCCAATATCTGCCTTGGCTATAGAAAATTCATCAAAGTCTTCATTAAAGCTTGATGCGTTTAAGTATAAATGAAACGTACCGTTAAAATAAAATCCACTTTTAGGAAAGTACGCATCACTGTAATCATCAAACTTTAAGTTACCGAATATGCTAAAGTAGTCCGTATTTTCAAAGGTGACTTCTCCTTCCTGATCTTCGTCAAACAAGGTCTCGGAGATGATTTTTAATCTTTTGTGTTCTGCTCCCGCACGTAACGCAAAATCTTGTCTAAATATAGTCTGAAGGTAAATCTGGTTTGTGAAATCCGAAACCTGAGCATCTATTTTATTGATATCTTCCAGAAGTGGCGATCCAGACTCCAAGGCCAATAGTGGATTCACATTTTTGTTGAATTGGTTAAAACGTGATTTCCACCCAATACTAATGTAATAACCTTTATCTATAAAATAATTAAAATTATATCTTGAATTGTCTCCTAAAATAATATCCAATGAAGCGACATCGTTGTCAAACAATAAGCGTTTCTTCGTGAGGTTAGCCAGTAATGCACTCTTGTATAAATCATCGTAGTGAAGTCCCAATTTTAAAAAAGTTGTCGTTTCAGATTCTTTAACAGCCCCTTTTAGATTAAAACCAGAACCATCCTCAGTCGGCTCTAAACGATAACGAAATGTGTCAAAATTATTTGTAGCTATAAGGTTATTTATACCTCTTCTAAAACCCTCGTAGCTAATTTTTCTGTTACTCTTAAACTTCAGTTTTCCTATGATATAAGATCTGGTGTAACGCTCATTCCCCTCTATATCTACAGAATTAATTCTTAAGCTATCTAAAATATTTAGGTCTTCTCGCTCATAATTATGGGTTTGCTTGTTTTTTATATTTAATAATGCGTTGAGATTTTTTCTGGCGGCAGCTTCTCCATTGGCAATAATATCCTCACCTTCACTAAAAGAGACAACTGAAAATTCTTCGATATCTGGTTTAATGTAAACATCTGTTAAAGCAGCCTTGTTTTTCATTGCATTAATAGTTCTAAAATTATTGATCTGCAATAAAATTTCCGGTGCCGACTTCAATGCTTCTCTATCCTTTAGAGCATCCTGGACATCCACACCAATTATAATATCCATTCCTTTTGCTCTAAGTTCTTCAACAGGAAAATTGTTGGTAACACCTCCATCTATTAAAATCTTATCGCCAATTATAACAGGTTGAAACAAAGAAGGTAATGCTCCGCTTGCGGCAACTGCAAGTGGCAAACTACCATGGTCCATAATTATCGATTCTCCGGTTTCTATATTTGTAGACACACAAAAAAATGGTATTGGTAATTGGTCAAAATCACTGATGTCGTTTACAGGAAGCATCAATTGATACAATAGATTATAAACGTTCTGACCTCTTGATAATGCGGAAGGTAGATTGATTTCAAAATTATCAAACGGTAAGCTTACTGCATATTTTTCTGTATTCTCTCGTTCATAAAACGGTTTTGAGGCTCTTGGAAATCTGTCATTAATTAAGGCATCAAAATCTTGGCTGTTGAACATTTCTTCCAATTGTTTGCCTGAATATCCTGTGGCATACAACGATCCTATTATTGCTCCCATACTTGTGCCAGATATATAATCTATTTTTATACCAAGACTATCTATGACCTTTAACGCACCTATATGAGCAAAACCTTTGGCTCCTCCACCACTGAGAACTAAACCAATTTTAGGATCTTGATTGTCTTGAGCGTATAGATTTATGCTACTCATGCTAAAACAAATCAACAACACTAAAATGAGATACTGAATCCCTTTTTTTGAATGATATGTGAATGTTATTTTCAACCTATTCTTCGTGATAATAATTATATATTTTATTTGCTCTCGAAATTCCAACTACCGCTTCAAGTTCGTCTAATTTTGCATTGGCAATACGCTTGGTGCTCTTAAATGCCTTCATTAAATCGATTATGGTTTGTTCACCAACACCCTTTATATTTTCCAACTCCGTTTTAAGTGCCCCTTTGCTTCGTCGATTTCTATGATGTTCTATACCAAAACGATGGGCTTCGTTTCTTAATTGTTGAATGATTTTTAACGTTTCGCTTTTTTTATCTAAATATAGTGGAATTGGATCATCTGGATAGAATAATTCCTCTAAACGTTTTGCAATACCAATAATTGCGATTTTTCCGCGCAGACCTAAAATATCCAAACTTTTTAAGGCAGACGACAACTGGCCTTTACCTCCATCGATAATTATTAGTTGTGGCAATGGTTCATCCTCTTCCAGCAATCTTTTATAACGTCTGTAAACCACTTCTTCCATCGAGGCAAAATCGTCTGGACCTTCAACCGTTTTTATATTAAAATGTCGGTAATCTTTTTTGCTTGGTTTCCCATTTTTAAATACTACACACGCAGCAACAGGATTGGTGCCTTGTATGTTACTGTTGTCAAAACATTCTATATGTCGAGGTTCTTCCGAGAGACGCAAATCGGCTTTCATTTGTGCCATTATGCGCTTTGTGTGTCTATCTGGATCTACAATCTTTATCTGTTTTATTTTGTCCATTCGGTAATATTTGGCATTACGCTCAGACAGATCTAATATCTTTTTCTTATCACCAAGTTTGGGAACAGTCACTTTTATTTCTTCACCCAAATCTACCTTGAAAGGCACGTAAATTTCCTTAGAATTTGAATTGAAACGTTGCCTAATTTCCGTTATTGCCAGTTCCAGTAGTTCTTCGTCGGATTCTTGGAGTTTTTTCTTTAATTCTAAAGTGTGCGAGCGGATAATAGAACCATAGCTTAACTGTAAAAAATTGACATAAGCATAGGTTTCATCACTCACAATCGAAAATACATCTACGTTGCTTATTTTAGGATTAACTACGGTTGATTTGGATTGGTAATTTTCAAGAATTTCTAGCTTATCCTTTATTCTTTGAGCATCTTCAAACTGCATGTTTTCTGCATAACTCTTCATCTGCATTTTAAATTGCTGTAACGAGTCCTTAAAATTTCCTTTTAAAATTTCCCTAATTGCTGCAATGTTGGAATGATACTCCTCCTCAGATTCCAAACCCTCACAAGGACCCTTGCAATTACCCAAATGGTATTCGAGACAGACTTTGTATTTGCCAGCTTCGATTTTTTCCTCTGCCAAATCGTAATTACAAGTTCTTAATTGGTATAATCCTTTAATTAATCCCAACAGTGTTTTAACCGTTTTCATTCGGGTATACGGCCCAAAATACTCTGAGCCATCCTTAATGACGCGACGTGTGGGGAATATTCTTGGAAAACGCTCATTTTTAATACAAATCCATGGATAGGATTTGTCATCCTTTAACAGTACATTGTATTTTGGCTGGTATTTTTTAATAAGATTGTTCTCAAGAAGCAGAGCGTCATTTTCTGTTTCGACCACAATATGCTTTATACTGGCAATATTTTTTACCAATACCCGAGTTTTCCCATAATCATGGTGTTTTGTAAAATAACTACTGACGCGTTTTTTTATATCTTTGGCCTTGCCTACGTAGATTAAACGCTCGTTGGTATCAAAATATTGATACACACCAGGTTGGTGAGGTAGCGTCTTAATTTGTATTTCTAAGGTAGTTTCTGGCATTTAACCAAAGGTAGTAAATCCTTGTATTTTCAACTGACTTTATTGTTACCTTTCGGCCTTTTTATTAAAAATAATTTATGACAAAAAAAATACTGGGTCGCGTAGATAAAATCGACTTCCCAAGACTTAATTTATTCGAGATTGATGTAAAGATTGACACAGGTGCATACACCTCAGCTATTCATTGTTCTAAAATTTCAGAAGAAGATGGAAAACTGCGCTGTACATTTGAAAGTAAAGGACATCCAAACTTTAAAAGTGAGGATATAATTTTTGAAAACTACACCTATACCGATGTAAAAAGCAGCAACGGCCACAAGGAAAATCGATACAAAATTAAAACCGATGTTATATTCTTTGGCAAAACCTATAAAATCAACTTAACTTTAAGCACAAGGGATGATATGCGATTTCCTGTGCTGATAGGCCGTCAATTTCTTAGTAAAAAATTTATTGTTGACGTTGATGTTGAAAATCAATCCCATAAAACCAAAAACATACTATGAATATAGTTATATTATCTAGGAATCCACATTTATATTCCACCCAACGCCTCGTTGAAGAAGCTAAAATTCGTAATCACGACGTAGAAATTATAGATCCGCTCAAATGCGAAATTATAATTGAAAAAGAAAAACCAACCATCTATTATAGGGATCGTTACTTGGATTATGTTGATGCTGTTATCCCGAGAATTGGTGCCTCGGTTACGTTTTACGGCTGTGCCGTTGTACGTCAATTTGAGGAGATGGGTGTTTTTACAATTGCACCTTCTGACGCTATCATCCGTTCTCGCGACAAACTGCGAAGTCTTCAGCGTTTGTGTAAAGCTGGAATTGGAATGCCGAAAACTGTTTTTACCAATTACTCCAGAGATGTGGAAGAAGTTATAAAATCGGTAGGTGGTACACCCGTTATTATTAAATTGTTGGAAGGCACACAAGGTCTTGGTGTGGTTCTGGCCGAAACAAAAAACGCAGCCGAATCCGTTTTAGAAGCGTTTAATGGCCTACAAGCAAGAGTCATTGTGCAAGAGTATATTAAAGAAGCAAAAGGAGCTGATTTACGTGCTTTAGTTGTGGATGGGCAAGTTGTTGGTGCGATGAAGCGCCAAGGAAAAGATGGAGAATTTAGATCGAACTTACATAGAGGTGGATCTGCCAATATCATTAAACTCGATGCTGATGAACTAAAATTGGCAATGAAGGCTTCACGAGCTTTAAAATTACCAGTATGCGGTGTGGATATGTTGCAATCTGCTCGCGGTCCTTTATTACTCGAAGTCAATTCTACACCTGGCTTGGAAGGTATCGAAAACGCTACAGGTAAAAATATTGCACGAGCTATTATTACCTTTATTGAGCGAAACAGAATGTAAATATGAGTGATAAAAAGATCTTAGAAATTTTGGGCGAATCCGTTCCTCTTGGAAAGAGTGCCATCGTAAATTTTGAAGTGGCAAAATTGCATACCCAAAACTCTATTCAAGTACCAATAATTATAGAACGCTCTAAAAAACCTGGTCCAACGGTACTTATAACAGCTGGGATCCATGGTGATGAAGTCAATGGTGTGGAAATTGTGAGGCAGATTATTGCCAAAGGCATCAACAAGCCAAAAAAAGGTACCATTATTTGTCTTCCGGTCATTAATGTTTTTGGGTTTATACACATGGATCGTGAATTTCCTGATGGCCGAGATCTTAATCGTGTTTTCCCTGGTATACAAGGAGGCTCTTTGGCAAGTAGAGTGGCCTTTAAATTGGTGACCGAAGTATTGCCACATGCTGATTTGGTATTGGATTTCCATACTGGTGGCTCTGGGCGATTTAATGCCGCGCAAGTTAGGATTGTAGAAAATGACCCTAAATTGAAAGAACTAGCCGAAATATTTGGAGCTCCCTTTATATATTATTCAAAAAATCTGAATAAGTCTTTTAGAAATACATGTTACAAACTAAATATTCCCATTCTTTTATTTGAAGGCGGTAAGTCCTTTCACATAGATTCTAATATTACCAATACTGGAGTTAACGGAGCCAAAAGAATACTTAACCATTTACAAATGTTAGGCTCTAAATTTAAAGTATCACAACCAAAAAAATCTTGTATTTATGTCTCTGAAAGTAAATGGATTCGTGCTAAGTTTTCTGGCATGTTCAAATCTACGGTTTCTATAAATTCTGAAGTTAAGAAAGGTGCCATTTTAGGCCATATTACAGATCCTTATGGAAGTTTCAATCATTTTGTTAAAGCTCCGAACGACGGATATATCTTTAACGTGAATGAATCACCAATTATATATCAAGGTGACGCAATTTTTCATATTTCTACAAACGTTGAAACTGATGCAGAAAGCTGAATTACGTAAAAAATACAAAGAACTAAGGCGCGATTTAACGTACCAACAAATTGAAGATCACAGCTTGTCCATTGCCAACCAACTTTTAAAATTGGAGATTTGGGATAAATCCTTTTATCATATTTTTTTAACAATTGAAGAACACAAAGAGATAAACACGGATTATATTTTGAATATTCTCTCTGGAAAGGACAAAAACATTATCATATCAAAAAGCAATTTCGTTGATTGCACCATGTCTCATTATTTGTTGACGGATAACACAAAAATAAAGAAGAATAAATATAATATTCCCGAACCTATTGATGGGATAGAATTTCAACCTGCCCAAATCAATGTGGTTTTTGTACCGCTTTTAGCCTTTGATAAAAAAGGTCACAGAATCGGGTATGGCAAAGGATTTTACGATCGTTTTTTAGCCAATTGTAAGCCAGGAACATTAAAAATTGGATTATCTTTTTTTGAAGTTGACCAACACCAATTTGAAGTTTCAGAAAATGATATTATGCTAGATTATTGTGTGACTCCAAATCAAGTGTATCAGTTTTAGTCGACTCATTAAAAGCTCGTTTGTTAAACACGATTAAAATCCCAATACCTGTACTAATGGCAACATCTGCAACATTAAAAACAGGATTGAAAAAAGAGAAGTATTTACCACCAATTATTGGCAACCACTCTGGTAATATGCCATCCCAAATAGGAAAATGCAACATGTCCACTACCTTACCATAAAACACGCCTGCATAACCACCATCTTCTGGTAAAAAGGTAGCGACCTGATGGTAACTATCACTAAATAATATACCGTAAAAAACTGAATCCAGAATATTTCCCAAAGCACCGGCAAATATGATAGTGATAGCAAATATTAAAATGTTAGACTTTTGCTTTTTGGTCACATCGTACAACCAATAGGCAATACCAGAAACTGCAACTATCCTAAATAACGTTAGAATAAGTTTGGCTGACTTATCTGAAATGAACGAAAACACGTCACTCAATTTAGTGCCCCAAGCCATGCCATCATTTTCGACAAAGGCAATTTTAAAACATGAAAATACAGAGATATCTTCATTGAGCATAAAAGTGGTTTTAATGTAAATTTTGCTGAGCTGGTCAATGAGCAAAATGATGACAATTAAAATAATGGCTTTCTTAAGCGACATAAATAGGTGTTTGGGCAAAAATAAGGGATTAATCTTGTTTAGTAACGGTTATGTTTCCATTTATAGACTGTAATTTCCAGAAGGAATTGGCGACATCAAATTGTGCAATGGAGATAATCCCGTTGTTGGATTTAGCATTAATATCTGCCTTCCTCGTCTTAATAATTATATCACCATCAAAAGAATGTATGGTACCAAAGTCTGCTGTGCCATCTACGCTACAACTTCCGCTTTTAAGTTCAACAACAAGATTCTTAAAATCTCCAATAGCCTCGACCGAAGCGATGTCGCTGCTAATTGACACATTTAAATCTTTTGGTATTATTACTGAGAGTGATGCCGCCACAACCTTGTGCGCGTTTCGTTTGTCATCTGCAATTGTAGTAAATGGGAGTTGGTTGAGCGAAATGTTTAATTGCCCCAAAATAATTTTGGTACTGATAGCATAGTGGTTTTGGTATTCGCCATCGTTAAGAGATTTAATTACAATATTTTCCGATTCTGAAGTCTCAATTTTGATCTTAAAAATGTCATTACCATTAATCTCAATATTGAAAATTCCGTCAGCATTTATCGTTTCATGAGACTTGTTCTGGGCTTGGGTTATAAATTGAAAACCTAGAAAAAAGACTAATAAGTAAAAAGACCTTTCAGGTTTTAAAAACCTGAAAGGTCTGGTTAATCCGATAAAAATATTATTATTTATCATCCTATTCCTATTTCCATAGGAATTTATATTATTTCTGCATATTCTTCGCCTCAATACTTAACGTAGCATGAGGCACTAATTTTAAACGATCTTTGTTTATGAGCTTTCCTGTTACTCTACAAACACCATAGGTCTTGTTTTCAATACGGATCATGGCATTTTTCAAATCACGGATAAATTTTTCCTGTCTAATTGCCAAAGCTGAATTTGCTTCTTTACTCATTGTCTCGCTGCCCTCTTCGAACGCCTTAAATGTAGGCGAAGTATCATCCGTTCCATTATTATGATCGTTCATATAAGCACTTTTTATGAGTTCTAAATCGTGCTCGGCTTTGTCTATTTTGTCTTGGATAATTTTTTTGAATTCTGCTAAATCCTTATCCGAGTATCTATTTGTTGTTTCAGTTGCCATGTCATTAATGTTTTTGAATAAACAATTTGGTACTTACATTATCAAAAGTGATGTCTATACCGTTGTCTAAGTTATCTAATAATTCTAAATTCTCTGTTAAAGTTTCGGATTTAATGTAAGCTTTATTTGCAGTTACAGCATCCGCGACTTGTGTTTCATTTTGAAGTTTCACATCAATCCTGTCCGTTACTTCAAAACCAGAGTCTTTACGTAGGTTTTGAATACGGTTCACGAGCTCTCGAGCAATACCTTCTCTTCGTAAATCTTCGGTTAAAGTAACGTCTAAAGCTACGGTTAACGATCCTTGATTGGCTACTAGCCAGCCTTCGATATCCTGTGATGTTATCTCCACATCTTCAATTCCTAAAGTAACATTTTTTCCGTTAATATCTACCTCTAAACTGCCTGTTTCCTCAATTTTTTTGATTTCTTCAGCACCAAATCCTCGTACTGCATTGGCAATCAACTTCATATCCTTGCCAAATCGCGGACCAAGTGTTTTAAAGTTTGGTTTGATTTGTTTCACTAAAATATCCGAAGCATCTTCTAAAAGTTCAATTTCCTTGATATTTACTTCGTGTTTAATCAAATCTGAAACGGCTGCTATCTCTTCCTTCTGTTGTTTCGAATCAATAGGAATCATGATTTTTTGCAACGGTTGACGCACTTTTATTTTCTCTTTAGCTCTCAACGATAAAACAAGAGAGGATATTGTTTGGGCGTTTTCCATCTTGCGCTCCAAAACTTTGTCAATAGCGCTTTCATCAACGCTTGGAAACTCTGCCAAATGCACACTTTCAAAATTCTCTTTTTTAGTAACTGCATTCAAATCTAAGTACAAGCGATCCATGAAAAACGGTGCAATTGGTGCTCCCAGTTTTGCTATCGTAACCATACATGTGTAAAGTGTTTGGTACGCCGAAATTTTATCAGTTTGGTAATCTCCTTTCCAGAAACGTCTCCTACTTAAACGCACGTACCAATTACTTAAATAATCTTGGGTAAAACTCGAAATTTCTCTTGCTGCTTTTGTAGGTTCATAATCCGCATAGTATTCATCAACTTTTTGAATCAATGTGTTCAATTCTGATAAAATCCAACGGTCTATTTCTGGTCTTTCATTAAGTGGAATGTCTTTTTCTTCATATTTAAAACCATCGATATTAGTATAAAGTGTAAAGAATGAATAGGTATTATAGAGCGTCCCGAAGAATTTTCTACTTACCTCTGCAATGCCATCAATATCAAATTTTAAGTTATCCCAAGGATTGGCATTGCTTATCATATACCAACGCGTGGCATCTGCACCATATTTTGAAAGCGTTTCAAAAGGATCAGTCGCATTGCCTAAACGTTTGGACATTTTTTGCCCGTTTTTATCCAGAACCAATCCGTTGGACACTACATTTTTATATGCTACATCATCAAAAATCATGGTTGCAATGGCGTGAAGTGTGTAAAACCATCCTCGTGTTTGGTCTACACCTTCGGCAATAAAGTCGGCTTTTCTCCAAGTATCTTCTACTTTTTCCTTGTTTTCAAACGGATAGTGCCATTGTGCATAGGGCATTGAGCCAGAATCGAACCATACATCAATCAAATCTGCTTCACGATGCATTGGTTTTCCTGATTCTGAAACCAATATAATTTTATCGACTACATTTTTGTGTAAATCGATGGTATCGTAGTTGTCTTCAGACATATTATCTACCTCAAAATCTGAAAAAATATCTTCTTTCATTAAGCCCGCTTCGACTGACTTTTTCATTTCAGCTTTTAATTCTTTTACAGAACCAATACAGATTTGTTCTTTACCATCTTCTGTTCTCCAGATTGGCAAAGGAATTCCCCAAAAACGGGAACGCGACAAATTCCAGTCGTTAGCATTTGCCAGCCAATTTCCAAAACGACCTTCTCCCGTTGATTTTGGTTTCCAGTTGATGGTTGTGTTTAGTTCGTGCATTCTGCCCTTGACATCGGTAATTTTAATGAACCATGAATCTAATGGATAATAAAGAATTGGCTTATCCGTTCGCCAGCAGTTTGGGTAGCTGTGTTTATATTTTTCGACCTTAAAAGCCTTGTTTTCTGTTTTTAGTTTTATGGCAAGCTCAACATCAACAGATTTTTCTGGTGCTTCGCCGTCATTGTAATATTCATTTTTTACATATTTACCGGCCAACTCTCCCACTTCTGGCCTAAACCTACCTTGTAAATCTACCAATGGCACTAAATTTCCATTTTCATCTTTGACTAAAAGTGGTGGAATTTCAGGTGATGCTTGTTTTGCTACCAATGCATCATCTGCACCAAAAGTTGGTGCTGTGTGTACAATTCCTGTACCGTCTTCAGTTGTTACGAAGTCTCCAGAAATGACTCTAAATGCGTTTTCAGGGTTATCATTTGGAAGCGCAAAAGGTAATAGCTGTTCATAGGTAATGCCTACTAAATCCTTACCTACAAATTCTTTCACAACATGAAATGGAATTTTCTTATCTCCTTCTTTGTAGTCTAGAAGTTCTGGCTTAGTTTCAACTTGTTTGTATTTACCATCAAATTGTTTTGAGACCAATGATTTTGCTATAACCACATTCATTGGCTTAAAGGTATATTGATTATAGGTTTCTACTAAAACGTAATCAATCTTAGGACCTACGGTTAACGCTGTGTTACTAGGAAGTGTCCAAGGTGTCGTTGTCCATGCCAAGAAGTAGATATCTCCTTCATTTTTAAGAAAATCCGGTAGCGATTCTTCGTTTGCTTTAAACTGAGCAACGACAGTCGTATCTGTTACATCTTGATATGTGCCTGGTTGATTCAACTCGTGCGAACTTAATCCTGTTCCCGCTTTTGGTGAATATGGCTGAATGGTGTAACCTTTATAAATTAACCCCTTGTCATATATTTTTTTGAGCAACCACCAAACGGTCTCCATATATTTGGACTTGTAGGTGATATATGGGTTCTCCATATCTACCCAATAACCCATTTTTTGAGTGAGATCATTCCAAATATCGGTATAACGCATCACTGCTTTTTTACAGGCTTCATTATATTCTTCAACTGAAATTTTAGTACCAATATCCTCTTTGGTTATCCCGAGTTCTTTTTCTACACCCAGCTCTATTGGCAGACCGTGCGTGTCCCAACCTGCTTTTCGTTTTACCTGAAAACCTTTCATTGTTTTATAGCGTGGAAAAATATCTTTTATCGCACGTGCTAAAACGTGGTGTACGCCAGGCAAACCGTTCGCAGAAGGCGGCCCTTCAAAAAACACATATGGCGCTTTACCTTCGCGTGTCGTTACACTTTTTTTGAAAATATCATTGGCTTCCCAATAGTTACTGATTTCCTCTGCAACTTTTGGCAAGTTAAGTCCTTTATATTCAGGGAACTTTTGGCTCATTGTAGTCTCGTATTATAAGAGCGCAAAATTAAAGAAATTTTAATAAAATAAGGTGTTGTGTTCTAGTGAAAAACGGAAAGGCCATTTCAGCAATATTGAAATGACCGTTTCGTATATTTTGTTTGTATATTATTTCACAATAATTTTTTTGGTTTGCACCGCATTATTTTTGGCTGTTATTTTAACTATGTAAGTACCAGTGGCTAAGTTTTGGGTTGTGTACTCGTTGTACGATCCTTCGTGAACACGCTGGTTACTGTAAACTGATTGACCCAAAATGTTATATAAATCTATACTATTTAGCTCAATATTCTTCGGATTTAATACAACAATTTTGTTTCTGTTATACGCGTAGTATAGACTCAATTCGCTTATTTCTTGATCTATTGTAGATAATGTCTCTGCATTTTGATCCTGAAAAACAACCTCAAATCTACTATAGAATTCACCAGCTTCGGAGGAGAACTCATACGGCTGATCGTTTCTCAGGTCAAAGTATTCACCAGTTAAATTATCGTGCAAATAAACTTTTTGATCTACGGATACATTTTCTGACTCGGATAACTGAATGGTATAATTGTAGTTTCCAGAAGCCTTAAATGCCATAGATACTACCTTATCAAAAACAATTGGACCGTAAGCCTGAATAGTTGAGAGATCGTCTCCCATAATAAGATTGAGATCGTCATCGTACTCTTCTATGTTTTTGGCATCATACCCATAATCGTATTCATCTGTGGTGTTTTCACTAAATCCGAGTAACAATTCGCGTCTCGTCTCAGGACCATTAACAGAATTGAATTCTATTCGTAATCGTTGCATTGTATCATTATCTTCTGCATCATCTGTTTTTGCCTCATTACTTGAATTCTCACCATTTCTAAAAAATACAGACCCATTATTATAAGCACCATCTGCGTCTGATTCTTTCACGAAAACACGTTGACTGTTATTGAATACAATATCTCCACTCGATACTATTTCGGTCATGAAACCTTGACCTACTGGCAAATATCTTGTTGGTGTTTTTGTACCGTCTTGGTTACCGTTGGTCGCACCTTCAATTCCAACAAACTGATAAGCACGTGTGGCACCTGTTTTATTGACCTGAGCATAACCACCGTTATATTCATGTAGATTATGAGATGAGCCGCTCCACTGTTGCCATAATTGAATCGTGCCGTCTATGACACCTGCATTATCATCAATAAACTTATGTAAATCAATGGCACTGGGATATGGATTACCGAGTAAAAAGTCCGTTTTTGATTCAGCAGGCACTGAACCAGGGCCTCCAGCATCTATAACTGGAACAATAATGGTTCCGTTATTTGGTTTCCCTTCAAAGAGATATTGTTGTGAACTGCCAGATATACCTGTCCCTTTTTGGGTATAACCAATACCTGGGCCAAGTGGAGTACTTGGATCTAGTGACGCATAATCAAAATAACTGACGCCATTAATGAAAGTATATAGCCAATAGGTACTTATATTTCCGTTTCCGGTATACGCACTAGTAAACGGAAAATCATTACCGCTAGGCTCTTTTAACATTCCGAGATTGAAGTTAGAATTATTTGAATTATTAGATGATGTATTATTATCATCCAATGTGACAATGCCCAAAGAACCAACAGGCGAAGCCCAGTAATTGTACCAATACGCACTAGATGATCCTTCTTGTCTCCTCAAAATTTTACCATTTGCTGAGGTTACTAAATCACTGTTACTTGATTGAATAAGTTGAGAATCGTTTTTAAGGTCCAGAGTACCGTTGAGCTCCAGGTACCAACTATTTTCGATTTTATTATTCCCTAATACATTTAAAGTTTTGTCTGAATCGATTATTAGTCCTAAATGTTTATGCGAACTGTTTGTATAAACGTCATGATCTATTTTAACAATACTCCAATCTTTATTTGTCGTAATATCTGTGATATCCCATACCGGACCATGTTGCCATGTATTTTCGTTGGACCAAGCTCCATCCGATATTGTTACATATGGCATTGGTGCCGTTTGTTCTTGAACTGTGGTAATATTATGCAATCTAAGTGTGCGCTCATTACCTGACTCGTCAAAAGTTTTAGAATTAACAATACCAGACATTGGGTAATAAGCAAGAAGCTTATTCCAGCCTACCTTTGTAGAAGACTTAGTATCCGCGATATCTTTTGGTAAAATTTTCCCCTGTATAACGCCAGAATTATTTTCAATTTCTTGATAGATCATTTGTTGTATTTGAGAATCTAGCAACTTTATATCAAAAACCCGAACTTCATCTATACTGCCATTTAGATAATACTTCTCGTTTTGTTCATTAGAAAATCTTCCTATTTCAAAGCGACCATTCCATTGATTAGAAGCTCGAAGTGTTTCGCCCACATTGCTTCCATTTACGTGTTGAGCCACCAATTGACCATCTACGTAAAGCGATTGTTCACCTGTAAGATTAGAAAAAGACCCTGTAATATGGTGCCATTCGTCATAATCAATTGTGCCGCCATTAATGATATTGAGTGTTCCGGCTGAAGTTGTAATACCAAAACTAACTGTGTTTCCATTTTGAACAAATAACAATCCTGCAATGCCTTCACCACCAATTACGGAAATAGGCTTGGAAGAATTGGAAGTGTCTATTTTTAACCAAGCCATTAATGTTATTTGGTCTTTGCCCGAAATAAGGCTCGGTCCTGAGAGATAATCATCTATACCATCAAAATCTACAGTTGCAGATAATGGTGGATTTATATCCAACAAATCGCGATAATCCAAATCCCCTCCAAAACTTAAATCACCATCGAAATCAGGTAATATTGATGAACTTGGATCATCTATTTCATCATTGACATCATTAGAATCGTTTATATTGCTTCCTTCAAAATTATTATCTAATCCATCACCATCGGTATCATTGCCAGAAACGGAATTTACCATTCCATTTTCTTCAATATCAGGAATGCCATCATTATCACTATCTAAATCGATATAATCGTATATTCCATCTCCATCTGTATCCACAGGGATAATGAGCGTCCCATAAGCATCATCTATTCCATCTTCATTTAAATCAACAATCAATGATCCAACACCACTTGGCTCAAGATAGTTTAATGTAGTTTGTGCTTCTACATTATCAGGAATTCCATCGTTATCTGAATCGATGTCTAAGAAGTTGGCATGGGAAATCCCATCTGTATTTACTGGTACATTACCGGATCCTGCGGTGAAAGGTATTCCAAAAGTAGTTGCTGTTTGTCCTATTTTACCATCTGCGATTCCGTCTCTATCTGAATCTATACCATTAGATTCCACCACATCCGTAATACCATCGTTATCACTGTCCAGATCAAAATGATTTGCTATTCCATCACCGTCAAAGTCTAAATTATCGCATATACCAAAAGCATTTAAAGTACAAAAATCCTGATCCTTATAATTTGGTATTCCATCAACATCATCATCAGCTGAAGGATCTATATTATTAGATTCATCAAGATCATTTATACCATCATTATCATCATCGAGGTCATCTAAATCACTAAGACCATCCTTATCTTGATCTGGTAGGGTAAGTATAAACATCTTGCCATCTCCATTATCTACTGTAGCTGACGTAATTGTTGCTCTTGTTATTAAAGAGCCCGCTGGAGCAATGTCATCTAAATAAAATAGGGCAATCCCAATAGTTCCTCTATTTTCAATAACTCTGTCGCTCAACCAATAGTCTGAATTTGGAGGTGGAGGGCTTATTGCTCCTGGCGTACCCAAATCGCCCGCACTTCCTGTACCACCAAAACCGTATTGTGTATTAGTTTGGTTAACAAATGTTTCTCCCAAAGATTGTTCCACTGTGCTATCTTCAAGAAAGCCAAATAATTCTATATGTAAACAGTTATTAGCATTTCGCTCAGTTACGGCAATTACACCACTTGAGGTCGCCTTAATACCATCTGCATAAAACAAAGTCTGCCTTTGAGCATCAGTTGTTTCTTCACTTGTAAAATCATCACAAATGTTATCACCATTACCATTAGCCTCAAAATAATAGTTTAAATTTAACGATCTAAAGGCGCCTAGTGCTGTAGCATTCCATGTGGCACTTGCGCTTGTATTTTCAATCCTGGCTCCGTTAAGTCTAATTTTGTTTGTTCCATGTCCGTTTGGACCTAATTGTGTCATTTCATAAGCAGAAGGAACTCCAAAATTAAAGTAAACACTACCGTCTACGGTGACACTTTCTATTGTAGCCGGTTGTGTTTGATTAGTTTGGTTATCACTCCACTGAAACGTAACACCACTTTGAATACTGGGTGCATTTGTCTGAGCATTGGAGATCCCACCAAGAAAAAACACAAAATAAATAAGTAATTTTTTATACATAAGCCATAATAGTTTGGAACTGATTATAATTATGTACTAAAATTTTAATTCAATGGAAATATTCTAGGAGGGAATATATTTACGTTAAAACCTTCTATGCGGTTTTTAAATATATACCACAATATTAGTTATTTACACAAGAACTTACTAATAAAACCCTCTCTTTTTTAGATTAAGTGCTAAAAATATCCGACGAAGAACATTTAATTGTTGATTTCATAGACTAAAAACAGCCTCAAATCCGGTTATCTTACTGATTATCTTAACAATAGATTGTAGACTAGTGTTCTGTTTAAGAATCACACCTTAATATTCGAAGCAAGACAGAAAAATAAACCAGTAAATTTTACAAAGAGGACGGAACGTTAATCGGCTTAAACCAAAAATCCAACCAAATCCTCAATCTTAGAAATAAGTTGAATTTTAATACCAGTATTCTTTAAAGCAATCTTATTAAATTTTGAAACAAAAATCGTGGAAAAACCTAATTTTTCCGCTTCCAAAATACGTTGTTCTACACGTTGCACTGGTCTAATTTCACCTGAAAGACCAACCTCTGCAGCAAAACAATAATCACTTTGTAAAGCCACATCTTCGTTTGAGGAAAGAATTGCAGCTACAACGGCTAAATCTATTGCTGGATCATCTACTGTGATACCGCCTGTAATGTTTAAAAAGACATCTTTTGCTCCCAAACGAAATCCTGCGCGCTTTTCCAAAACAGCCAATAGCATATTCAATCGTTTGGCATTAAAACCTGTGGCAGACCGTTGTGGTGTGCCGTAAACTGCTGTACTTACCAAGGCCTGTACTTCAATCATTAACGGTCGCAAACCTTCTAAAGTTGCAGCCACAGCATTACCAGAAAGTTCTCCATCTTTTTCTGAAATTAAGATTTCGGATGGGTTTGAAACTTCACGTAACCCAGAACCTTGCATCTCGTAAATGCCGAGTTCATTTGTTGATCCGAAGCGATTTTTATTTGCGCGTAAAATTCTGAAAACATGATTGCGATCACCCTCAAACTGAAGAACCGTATCTACCATATGTTCCAAAATTTTAGGTCCTGCGATATGGCCATCTTTTGTAATATGACCGATTAATAAAACAGGAGTGGAAGTTTCTTTGGCAAACTTGATTAGTTCAGTGGTACATTCTTTGATTTGGGAAATGCTTCCTGCAGAAGATTCTATGTAATCGCTATGTAAAGTTTGAATGGAATCAATAACCACGATATCTGGCTCTAAAGCTTCAATCTGTTTAAAAATGTTTTGTGTCTTTGTCTCCGTAAGAATGTAGCAATTGCTACTATTAGGCCTAATGCGCTCAGCTCGCATTTTTATCTGTTTCTGGCTTTCTTCACCTGAAACATAAAGCGTTTTATAGTTTAGATTAAGTGCAATTTGAAGTAATAATGTACTTTTCCCTATACCTGGTTCACCACCCAAAAGCGTTAAGGAACCATGAACCATACCTCCACCCAAAACACGGTTGAATTCTGCATCGCGCATATTAAGTCGTGCTTCTTGTGACGTGTCTATTTCATTAATAAGAAGCGGTTTTGAAACCCGTTTTGATGCTGATGTTGGTGTTTTCCAATCGCTTTTTTCAGGTTTTTGGATGACCTCTTCCGTAATGGTATTCCACTCCTTGCAAGAGGTACATTGCCCCTGCCATTTGCCGTATTGGCTGCCACAATTTTGGCAGAAAAAGGTAGTTTTTAGTTTAGCCATATATTCTTCCCAAAAAACCGGGAAAATAATTTAATTTTTGAAATGGCTAAATTAAAACATTTTTAGTTGATGTCTTTGATCCAAGCTATAATAGCTAACACTTTAAGCGTTGCCAATTTTGATGGCACATTGGAGAACAAAAAAGTTTTTGCTCTTTTATATAAGGCTTCGAAAAAATAGTCAGTTGATATGGTTTTTCTTTTAGTTGTCTTCATCTGTATCCTCCTCGTTTTGGTCTGTATCTGCGACGGTTAATTCTTCAATTTTAGAGAAGATAAAATCTCTGGTAATATGCGTTGCATCTTCTAACTCTAATGCAGACTCGTATAGTTTTTTTGCTTTTTTGGTCTTTCCTGTTTTTTCAGAATATTGAGCCAGGTAGTACATTCCCAATAGGGAATTAGGCTTTAGTTTTTTGGCCAGTTTCCCTATTTTTTCAAGTGATTCTAGATCTTCTCTCTGTTCAGCAATCTTAACAACTTTTTCAAACTCTTCTTCTGTAATTTCTTTTTTAATTCCGAATAGTTCTTCAATTCTATTATATCTGTCAGTAAGATATTCGTCTAACGTTCCTTCATACGGCAATACTTTTTCTTTTAATTCCTTTTCACGCAATGGCTTATACAATTCAAAAATTTTATCAAAAGATCTGGCAATGGCTCCCGTTACTAAGGTGTAATGTGTTTCGTTTTTAAAATCATCAAAATAATAAGTGAGATTTTTATTTTCAACTGTTGAAATTTGGGCATCTGCTTTTAATACTGCATCCCTAATATTGATCACATCGTTTTCTGAGGTTGCCATATAATAGAAAATATCTTTATCGAAAACCTCTAATCGCTTTCCAAGATAATCTTGAACATTACCAGACAAATCGGGACTAATGCTCACATAAGCCTGAAAAATCGGGTGCTCCTTGAACAAATAAGAATTGATAAAGTTGCCCATAACATCATGACCTACGGCAACCCTGAATTTACTGGTGTTATATTTGTCGTCTAAATACGGAATGAGCTCAGTCGCTACAAAATCATGAAATCTTAACCCTGATTCTGTTGGCAGACCCGTTACCTCATCGCAATACCCATCGTAAAAACGTTCTTCTCCCTGCACAACTCCCACTACTATAGAACTTGGCATATCATCAAAATAAGTTTGAAAATCGACTTGTCCCACAACTGGCTCAAACAAATAATCGCCATCAAACACTATGATTAACGGATACTTAACTTCTGATGAAGGGTCGTAATTTTTGGGTAATTTTATTTTTAACTGACGTGTAGTATTAAGTTTAGCGGAGTTGAGGTCTTTATAAGAAACCTGCGCAAGTAAAGGCAAACATAATAGGTAAGTTAAAACTATAAGAATAGTTTTTCTCATGATAAGTAGGTTTAATTTGGGATATCAAACATACTTATATTATCGTTAATTTGCATATTTTTTCGACGAAATGCATTTAATTTTTTTCAGCATCTTGTATTTCGTACATCTTTTCTAGTAAAATTTCTTTGTCAATGTACTGCGAAGGCTCCAATAAAAGACCCGACTTGTAGCGTTGAAGTGCCTTTTTAAAATTTCCTTCTTTTTCGTGTAGCATACCCAAATAATAAGCGCTCAACATAGATTCCGGGAACTCCTTTTTTACCATCCTTGCCAATTTATCCAATGATTCTAAATCATTCTTTTTGTTTGAAGCTGCAGCGATGGCTCTAATATCGTTTTCTATAATTTTCTTTTTAAATCCATAGAAATATTCAATGTCATCATATTTCTTAATAAGATAATCAAAAGGTGAACCTTCAAAAGTGAGTACCTTTTCGTTATACTCTTTTCCGTTTATGGGTTTGTAGAGCGTAAAAATTTCATTGAGAGCTTTTGGTATCCCCCTGCCAACTAATGAGTAGTGGTTGGCATCCTTGAAATTATCAAACTTATAATGTACGTTTTTATTTTCTACGGTTTTGAGCTTGTTGTCACATTCGTTAATCGCAGTTCTAAGATCTTTTACATCTGCATCTGCTGTTGCCATGTAATAAAAGGTTTCCTGTTCTATGCTGGGTAAGCGCTTATGTAATCTGTTTACCATTTCGGGTGCAAAATCTGGGCTCAATGCTACATAGGCCCTAAAAATAGGCTCATCCTTAAACAGAAAATAATTCATGAAATTAGCACCCAAATCGTGGCCAACCACCATTTTGAAATTTGAAGGGCTATATTTTGTTTCTATATACGGCAGTAATTCCTGGGCTAGAAACTCATAAAAATCAGCTCCCTCATGTGCAGGGAAAAATGTTTCGTCATCATAGAAAAAATCCTTTTCCCTTGTCTGTCCCTGAGTCACACCCACAATAATACAGTCTGGAATATCCTCCCAATAGGCTTGATAATCAATATTTCCAGCAACAGGCTCAAATAAATAATCTCCATCTAACACCAACACCAAAGGACAATTTTGTTGGTTTTCAGGATTGTAATTTCTAGGTAGTTGAATTTTTAGTTCGCGATTTTCACCTAAAATATTAGACTCAATAGTTTGATAAATCGCTTGTGAATATAAGCTAGAGGTTAAGAAACAGAATGCAATAATTGTGTATAGATTTTTCATTTTGCTATGGCTTAGATTGGGATAGCAAGGTAAAAAATATTTCTATACGCTTATTTTCTTTCTGTTAAAAATAGGAAGGTAAACCAAGGAAAGACCACCAATTACTATAATAACTAAGGTCTGAGTAGACCACATAATCCAGCCAAACGCTCTGCTAGGTTCTTCTAAAATATTGAATAATGAAAAAGCAATTACCACAGCTTCAGGAAAAGAGCCTATACCACCATTTGTTGCAGCAATACTAAAACTCGCCAGTATAAAGCCAATTAAAATCGCTGCAACAGAAATTCCGTGTAGCTCTGGCAAGGCAAAAGTTGTGATGTAAAACATTAAAACATACATGATCCAAATGAATATTGTATGACCTATAAATGCCCATTTGTGTTTCATTCTAAAGATGCTCAACGCACCCTCAATTAATCCTTTTATAAACGTTTTAACTTTCAGCGCTAATATGGAGACGCTTTTTTGAATGTATAAAAAGATCAATCCTGCTAGTATTAGTAGTCCGACGGCACCGATAATCAATGTGCTTGGATTAAATTTTAAGGCAAAGAAATTATAAATAAACTCAAACTCTAAAGAAAGTGCTAGTACCACTAACGCTAATAGCATAAACAAATCGGCAATACGCTCTGCAACTATAGTACCAAAACCTTTGTCGAATGGGATACCCTCGTAGTTGGTTAAAATTGTTGCACGTGCGATTTCTCCTGCTCTTGGGATAGTAAAGTTGATAAGGTAAGCAGCATACACTGCCATAAAACTATTACCAAATCTAGGCTTAAAACCTAAAGGTTCTGCCATATATAACCAACGATATGCTCTAGAAGCATGGCTTAATATACTACAGAAAATTGCCAGGAAAATCCATCCATAATTGGCATCTTTAAAATACTGAATTAAAGTTGGTATCGATATTTGAGTTAAAGAATACCACACTAAAGCGATACCGATTAAAAGTGGTAACGCTATTTTTAGTACTGATTTGGTTTTCTTCAATGGCCTATTTTAATAGATTTGTGGTTTCATCAGGAAAAACCAGAGATGGCTTAAAACTCTTCGCCATTTCGATATCCATATAACCATAGGTAATAAGTATCAAAATATCACCTACAGCTACTTTACGTGCAGCCGCACCATTTAAGGTGATTTCACCACTATTTCGAGGACCAGGAATACAGTAGGTTTCCAACCGCTCCCCATTATTATTATTTACAATCTGAACTTTTTCACCCTGTATAATATTAGCAGCGTCCATCAGGTCTTCGTCAATGGTAATACTTCCAATGTAGTTTAGGTCTGCACCTGTACATTTTACACGGTGAATTTTAGATTTTACAACTTGAATTTGCATATGGCAAAGATAATTAATTAAATGCGATATTATCTATAAGTCTTATATCGCCAGCATAGACAGCAATAAATGCTCTATATGTTTTGTGTGTTGATTTTCTTTTAAGTGGTTTTAAGGTCTCGGTGTCTGCAATTATAAAATATTCCAGTTCCAACAGTGGATGTAATTGAAATTGTTCCTGAACCCATTCCGTAATGTTTTTAGCACTTTTTGTGCCAAACTTTTTTTTGGCAGTTTTGAGTATTTTGTATATAAATGTAGCTGCCTTTCTGTGCTCAGGAGTTAATCTGGCATTTCTTGAGCTCATTGCCAACCCGTCTTTTGCTCTGTGAATTTTACAGCCTACAATTTCAACTGGCATGTTCTGTAGAGCCACTAATTTTTTGACAATCTGTAATTGCTGAAAATCCTTTTCGCCGAAATAAGCATGGTCAGGTTTTACATTTTCCAAAAGACGCTTAACTATGGTGCCAACACCATCAAAATGACCTTGTCTAAAAGCACCCTCCATTTCATGTTCTAAGCCTTCAAAAGAAAAAGACTGTGAAGCTACATCGTCACCATATACATCACCGACAGTTGGAGCGTAAACCACAATAGAATCCTTACTTACTGTCTTAAGCAAAGTTACATCGGCTTCTAACGTTCTAGGATACTTTTTAAGATCCTCTTTGTTATCAAATTGGGTAGGATTAACAAACACACTGACAACAACTTTATCGTTTTTCTCCAAAGCTTCATTGACCAAGGTTAAGTGTCCCTGATGAAGAGCTCCCATTGTAGGTACAAGCCCAATAGATAAACCCATTTTTTTAAGAGCGTCTAAATAGGACGATAATTCGGTTTTATTCTGAAATATTTTCAATGTAATAACAAAAAATTAACGCTTGCAAACATAATATAATACTGACACTCTGCATAAATTTTTGTAATTTTGCGTGTTTTTTACTTTTAATTAAAGCTATAAAAATCAACAAACAAGCTTTTAAAGCCTTTTCGGTTTTTTGAATCGAAAAATTTAAAACCTTGTTTTTTTAACATTATAACACCCTTATACATGAAAGATAAACGAATATTGTATGTGTCCTCTGAAGTAGTTCCGTATTTACCAGAAACCGAGATTTCCTCCATGTCCTTTGAGGCTCCGAGAATGGTAAATAAACAAGGAGGTCAGATACGAATATTTATGCCTCGCTTTGGTAATATTAATGAAAGACGTCACCAACTGCATGAGGTTATTAGACTTTCTGGTATTAATTTAGTTATTAATGATTTGGATATGCCACTTATCATTAAGGTTGCGTCAATCCCTAAAGAGCGTATTCAGGTTTATTTTATAGATAATGAAGATTATTTTAAGCGTAAAGCCACATTGACAGATGAAGACGGCAAACTATTTCCTGATAATGATGAACGCGCTATTTTCTTTGCAAAAGGGGTTATTGAAACCGTAAAGAAACTAAACTGGGCACCAGACATTATTCATGTTAATGGATGGTTAGCTTCATTACTCCCTCTTTATCTTAAAGAATTTTATAAAGACGAGCCGTTATTCACAGAAAGTAAAATTGTGACCTCTGTTTACAATCAAACCTTTGATGGCACGTTAGATAAGAATATGGTTTCTAAAATAAACTTTGATGGATTGGATAGCGAGGCAACCAAACCACTTGAAGAACCAGATTATATTAATCTAATGAAAGTTGCGATTGATAATTCTGATGCCGTCATTAGAGGATCAGAAGAATTACCAAAAGAACTGGATACTTATATCGAAAATTTATCAAAGCCGGTATTAGGATTTCATTCTATTGAAGAATTTGCAGACCCATATACCGAATTTTACACAAATACTGTACTCAACAGCTAATAGCACCTATGAAATTAAGAAAATATGCCCTTCAAATCACAACAGTTAGCTTATTGCTTTTAAGCTTTATAGCTTGTGACAAAGACTTTGCATCACTGGAATCTGACATTATCAATGAGGATAATGCCACTAATTTCAATCAACTTTCTGAGACCTACGATATATTAACTTATACAGATGCTTTAGGTCCAGTACAAACCAATAGTCTTGGTTTTTCTGCTTTAGGTTATTATGAGGATTTATACGGCAGTACAACAGCGAGCTTTGTGTCACAACTCACGTTAGAGGATTATGAGCCAGAATTTGCCGAGATGGAAGAAATAGAAAATGGACTGGTAACTATCGACTCAGTTGTTTTATACCTTCCTTATTTTAGCAATGCCATAGAAGTTAATGAAATGGGCAATGTGACTTACGAAACGGATTCTGTTATAGGCAGTCAACCGATAAAACTAAGTCTTTTTCAAAGCAATTATTTTTTAAGGGATTTTGATCCTGATGGAGAGTTTAATGAGCCTCAAGCTTATTTTTCTGATATGTCGGTATCTACTATGGAAACAATTACTGAAGGCGACTTAGAAAGTGAACCCATTCCTGTTATTAATGGAGAACAATCTTCTCTTAGACCAGATGGGAATATCAATGTAAATGACGCTGGGTTTGTTCTCAAAACTGTGAATGATGCCGGTGATTTAGAAGTTTCTCAACGATTATCACCAGGTATAAGATTACATCTAGACAAAGATTTTTGGAAAACTAAAATTATAGATAGACAGGGCACAGCAGATTTAAGTAGTGCTAATAATTTTGCCGAATATTTTAGAGGGATTTATTTTAAGGCAGAATCCGTTAACGATGATGGTAGTTTTATTGTACTTAACACCGGAGCAGTAAATTCTAATATTACAATTTATTATACTAGACCTACTAACGCTACCACAGATGATCCTTCTGCAACAGAACAGGATTTGTTTGAACTTACATTTGAGCCTATGAGAGTCAATTTTTTTGAAAATGACTTTACATTACCTTTAAATGACGGTGATGAAGAAAATGGTGATAGTAGATTGTTCCTTAAAGGTGGTGAAGGTGCTGTAGCAAAAATCAAACTTTTTGATGAAGAGGGAGCCTTTGAAGCATTTAGGGATGATTTTGTGGTAACTGAAAATGGAAAATTCATAAGATCAAAGCGCTTGGTAAACGAAGCTAATCTAGTGTTTTATGTTGACCAATCGTTAGTTGAAACACCGAAAAAAGAGCCAAATCGCATATATGTGTATGATGCACAGAATAAAACGCCATTGGTAGATTATTTTTTAGATGGTATTAACAATAACTTACCTTCGGCATCACTAACTAGTCATCTTGGACCGCTTCAGCGTGTTGGAGAAGATCCTAATGGAAAGGGAATCAAATACAAATTAAAAATTACAGAACATATCAATAATCTTTTAATACGAGATTCTACTAATGTAGAATTAGGCTTGTCTGTTTCCCTAAATGTTAATTTAGAAGAATTATTGATGCAACGTAAGGTGCAATCAACAGACGACTCAGATTTAACTGTTCCCATTAGTTCTATTTTAACACCTAGAGGTACCGTATTACATGGCAGCAATACAGAAGATGATAGTAAGAGAGTTCAGCTAGAAATCTATTATACCGAACCAAACTAAAGAAATTAACCCATGTGTGGAATTGTTGGATATATTGGTCACCGAGATGCCTATCCTATCATTATAAAGGGATTGCAGAGATTAGAGTACCGTGGTTACGATAGTGCAGGTATTGCGTTATATGACGGTAAAAACATTAAACTATCCAAAACAAAAGGGAAAGTTTCTGACCTAAAAGAAAAGTTAGAAAACGAAATAAGCACAGACGGTACTTTAGGAATTGGGCATACACGCTGGGCAACACATGGTGTTCCAAATGATGTAAACTCGCACCCACATTATTCCAACTCAGGTGATTTAGTTATTATACATAATGGTATCATCGAAAATTACGATTCTCTTAAAAAGGAATTGATAAAACGTGGCTATACTTTTAAGTCCGATACTGATACAGAAGTATTAGTCAATCTTATAGAGGATGTTAAGAAAAATGATAACATCAAACTAGGGAAAGCAGTTCAAATTGCATTGAATCAAGTTATTGGTGCTTATGCCATTGCTGTATTCGATAAAAATAAACCAAATGAAATTGTTGTAGCTAAATTAGGTAGCCCTTTGGCTATTGGAATTGGTGACGATGAATTTTTTATTGCCAGTGATGCATCTCCTTTTATCGAATTTACAAAAAATGCTATTTATCTTGAAGATGAGGAAATGGCTATTATTAGAAGAGATAAGGATATAAAGGTCAGAAAAATTAAGAGCGATGCAGTGGTAGATCCCTATGTACAAGAACTTCAACTTAATTTGGAGCAAATTGAAAAAGGCGGTTATGATCATTTTATGCTCAAAGAAATTCACGAGCAACCTAATGCTATTTTCGATACGTTTAGAGGACGACTGCTTAGCAACGAAGCGTTAGTTAAACTAGCTGGTGTTGAGGATAACATGAAAAAATTTTTGGCAGCAGACCGCATTATAGTTGTCGCTTGTGGCACATCATGGCATGCTGGTTTGGTTGCTGAATATATATTCGAAGATTTGGCAAGAATACCCGTAGAGGTAGAATACGCTTCAGAATTTAGATACAGAAATCCTGTAATAACAGAGAAAGATGTTGTAATTGCAATTTCGCAGTCTGGAGAAACAGCTGATACTTTGGCAGCCATAAAATTGGCAAAATCCAAAGGAGCATTTGTGTTTGGTGTTTGTAATGTGGTGGGATCTTCTATTGCCAGAGAAACTGATGCTGGTGCCTACACGCATGCTGGGCCAGAAATTGGTGTGGCATCAACAAAAGCATTTACCACACAGATAACGGTTTTAACTTTAATTGCACTTAGACTCGCTAGAGCTAAAGGTACTATATCAAGTTCAGAATTTAGACATCATTTAATTGAACTTGAAACCATACCAAGTAAAGTTGAAGAAGCTCTCAAGTCTGATGCTTATGTTCAAACTGTGGCCGAAATATATAAAGATGCTACTAACTTTTTGTATTTAGGACGTGGTTTCAATTTTCCAGTAGCATTAGAAGGAGCATTAAAACTAAAAGAAATTTCATATATCCATGCAGAAGGTTATCCTGCTGCAGAGATGAAACATGGCCCAATTGCGCTAATTGACGAACAAATGCCTGTTGTCGTTATAGCTACAAAAAAAGGACATTATGAAAAGGTAGTGAGTAACATTCAAGAAATAAAATCCAGGAAAGGTAAAATCATAGGAATTGTTACCAAAGGGGACAAGAATGTGAAGGAATTAGCGGATCACGTCATTGAAGTCCCAGAAACGATTGAGTGTTTAACACCATTGCTCACCACAATACCACTTCAACTATTATCTTATCATATAGCTGTAATGTTAAATAAAAATGTTGACCAGCCAAGAAATTTAGCTAAATCTGTTACTGTAGAATAAATTTTCTAAATTATAGAATTCATAATTTAAAGCCACCTAGTTGAGGATTACTCAATGTAGTGGCTTTAATTTTTTAATAATTTACTATGCATGCATAATTTTATGAGAATTTCTTATTGACTTTTCATATATTTATTTAAATTGCTGATCTAATAAATTAACTAATTCTCTAAAATGAAAACAATCTTAAAGCTTTTTGCAATGCTTTTTTGTGTGGCATCTTTTTCTCAAACCACAATAAAAGGTAAAATTACGGACAATACAGGATTGCCCTTACCTGGTGCAAATATTGTAGTAGTAGGTACGTCTTCTGGTACAGTATCGGATTTTGACGGTAATTATGCATTAACGGTAGACCAAAATCCACCCTTATCTATTCGCGTTAGTTACACCGGATTTGAAGATCAAACCATTGAAATTACGTCAAACGATCAAACAGTAGATGTAACGATGATTGAAGGTAACGCACTTGATGAAGTTGTAATATCTGCATCTCGTACACCTGAACGTATTTTTGAATCTCCTGTTACTGTGGAGCGTTTTGGTTTAAAAGAAATTAAAAATACCGCTTCTGCAGGTTTTTACGATGGTTTAGAAAACTTAAAAGGTGTCGATGTAAATACAAACAGTTTAACGTTTAAATCTGTTAACACTCGAGGATTTGCTTCATTCGCCAACACAAGATTCATGCAATTAGTCGATGGAATGGACAATTCTGCTCCTGCACTGAATTTCCCAATCGGAAATTTAGTAGGAATGAACGAAACTGACGTTTTTAGCGTAGAACTCTTACCTGGTGCCGCATCCGCACTATACGGGGCAAATGCTTTTAACGGAATTTTATTTATGCGAAGTAAAAGTCCTTTCGATTTTCAAGGCATAAGCGGTTACCATAAGCAAGGTATCACATCACAAGAAGCTGGTGGTGACAACACTTATAGAGATTCTGGGATAAGATTAGCTTATAAATTTAGCGAAAAATTCGCTGCTAAAGTTAACTTCGGCTGGCTAAAGGGTACAGATTGGACCGCCAACAATTATGATGGTAAACCAGGAACTGGTGATGATAGATCAAGTATCAACTATGACGGTTATAACATTTATGGAGATGAGGTTTCTACCAACATCAATGATGTAGCACTACTATTGGAAGGCTTAGGACTTGCACCTTCAGGATCCAGTACATTGGTTCCATCTGTAGATGTAAGTAGAACAGGTTACGAAGAACGCGATTTAACAAATTATAACGCTGAAAGTATTAAAGCTGATTGGGGTTTATATTTTAGACCATGGGAAAATGATTTCGAAATTCAATATGTAGGAAAATATGGAACAGGTAACACTATTTACCAAGGTACCAACAGATACAATATTGCTGGCTTTTCTCAGCAACAACACAAAATAGAAGTAAGAAACGATAATTTTTTTGTAAGAGGTTATGTAGTGTCTGATAAAGCCGGTGATTCTTACGATATGGTATTTACAGGTATCAATATAAATAGAGCATGGAAAGATGACCAAACATGGTTTGGTGAGTATGTTGCAGCATATATTGGTCAGACACTAGGTGGTGCTACAAACGATCAAGCTCACGCTGCTGCACGTCAAGCTGCAGATACTGGACGTTTTGAACCAGGTTCTGATGAATTTCAAAGCGCATTTAATCAAAGTATTAATGATCCAGATTTAACAACAGGTTCTAAATTTCAGGATAATTCAAATTATAAACATGCTGATGCTAATTACAATTTTAGCCATTTATGGGATGTCATTGACATCCAAGTTGGAGGGTCTTACAGAAAATATAGTTTAAATTCTTCTGGAACTATTTATACGGATTTTGATGGTCCTATTGATTATTCAGAATATGGAATTTATACTCAACTTCAAAAAGAGTTTGATCTTAACGAAGAGATGAAGTTAAAACTAACTGGTTCTGCTCGTTATGATAAATCCGAATTTTTCGATGGATTTGTTTCCCCTAGAATTTCTGCTGGTTTAACTGTGAATAGAGATCACAACATTAGAGCATCTATACAAACAGGTTTTAGAAATCCGACAACACAAGATTTGTTTATTGGGCTTAACGCCGGACGCGCAATCTTAATCGGTGGTGCACCTGATAATTTAGATCGTTACGAAAGAGATTATAGTGTTAGTGCTGCTGGCCAGACTGTATTTGGGCAACCAGCTACGATTTCTCAAACTGGTGGTGCTGCTTACAATAATTCATATTTAGCCTCATCTGTTATGGACTTTAGTCAATCAGGTAATCCCGCGGATTTAAGGATAGGAAATTCAGATTTAGTAACACCAGAAAAAATCACTTCTTTCGAAGTAGGTTATAGAGGTAAATTGAATACAGTAACTGTTGATATGAGCGTATATTACAACCAGTATACAGATTTTATTTCCGGTGAAACCGTATTGGCACCTCTGTACGGTACAGTAGGTGATGGTTCTCTCTCAGTGGCAGCAATTGCTAATGGGGATTTCACAACCTATCAAACCTATACAAATTCAGACGCAGATGTTAATTCTTATGGAGGTTCTATTGGCTTATCAACTAAAATCTTTGGAAATTTTGATTTAGGCGGTAGTTATACATTCACAAAGCAAGATTTTGATCAAGCTTCTTTTCCAGATTTTAGAACTAGCTTTAATACCCCACAACATAGAACTAAAATGAATTTTGGAAATACCGAATTATTTAAAAACTTTGGATTTAACGTCGCTTGGAGATGGAGCGATAACTATTTTTGGCAAGCTACCTTTGGAGATGGCGACATCCCAGCTTATCATGTTGTAGACGCTCAGTTAAGTTATGCAATTCCTTCTTTAAAAACCACTCTTAAAGCAGGTGCTACTAATTTATTGGGTGACGAATATTTCACTGCAATAGGTACAGGAAATATTGGTTCTATCTATTATTTATCATGGACAATTGATAATTTATAAAATAACATCATAAATCATTAAAGATGAAACATATTAAATATATAACCCTATCACTACTAACATTAGGAATGTTATCCTGTGAGAACGAAACAGTTCAAGAACTACGGGACCAAGCCAATCAAAATGATGGTCCCTTACCAGAGCTCGTAGCTGGAGAAGCCGATTTTTCAAATTTCGTAGCTGTTGGAGCCTCATTTACGGCAGGTTTTACGGATAACGCCTTATTTATGGCAAGTCAGGAAAATTCATTCCCTAACATTATGGCGACTCAATTTGCCAAAGTTGGAGGTGGAAGTTTTAATCAACCATTAATGAATGGAAATTTAGGAGGGTTAAAACTAGGAAGTATGAGACTAACAGACCCAAGACTTGTTTTTGGTGGCGCTGGCCCAGTTCCTATTGAATCAGTTATTGGACCAGTTACGGTGATGACAGACATTACAAACAATCCTGCAGGCCCTTTTAATAATTTAGGAATTCCAGGTGCAAAAAGCTTCCATTTGGTTGCTCCAGGCTATGGTAATATTCAAAATTTACCAAATGCCAACCCTTATGCAGTTAGAGTTACAGGAAATGCGCCTAATGCTTCAATTGTAGAATTGGCAGTAGCACAAAATCCAACATTTTTCACATTATCAGAAGTTGGAGGAAATGATGTTTTAGGTTACGCAACATCTGGAGGTGACGGAAGTAATCCAATCACTCCTACGGCTATGTTTGATGGTGCATTAAATGCAATGGTCGCAGCATTGACCGCAAATGGTGCAAAAGGAGCGATAGGAAATTTACCTAATATTACAAGTTTATCTTTTTTTACTACAGTGCCTTTTAACTCTTTAGATCCTTCACTTCCTGCATTAGCACCGCAAATTGATGCTTTAAATGCTCAGTTGTACGAGCCATTGGATGGTATATTCACAGCTTTCGGCGAACCGGATAGACTTAATCCATTATCAAAAACAGCAGCAAACCCATTATTAATTAATGATGAAAACGCACCAGATCGTACTGCACAAATAACTGGCGCTTTGACACCAGTTTTAGGGCCTCAAACAGCAGCGGCTTTTGGTCAGATTTTTGGTAAAGCACGTCAGGCCACAGCAAATGATTTGATATTATTAACAGCATCTACTGCTATCGCGACGACAGTTCCTGGAGTTCCGGCACCTGCCAATGTTAATGGTGTTAGCTTTCCTATGGCAGATAATTTAGTATTAACTCCAGAAGAACAAACTGAAATCGCTACTGCAACCCAAGCTTATAATTCTAGTTTATCTGCTGCAGCAAACGCTAATAACCTCGCCTTGGTAGATTTAAATTCTATTTTAGTTGAGGCGTCTACAACAGGTATAGAGTTTGACGACTACTTCTTAAACACAGATCTAGTATTTGGAGGTTTAGTGAGTTTAGACGGCGTACATTTAACCGCCAGAGGTTATGCTTTAATGGCTAACAGCTTCTTGAAGGCCATTGACGCTACATATGGCTCTAATTTTGAAGCTTCAGGCAATTTAGCCGAGGCAGGTGATTTTCCAACAAATTATTCGCCAACACTGCAATAAAATATTTTAAAATTGTTGAATAGAAACACGTCTAAAAAAGGCGTGTTTTTTTTATTTAAAAAAGACTTATTTTTTTAAATAAAACTATATCTTTGCAGCGCAAAAAAAGGGGTACTTTGTACTTAAATCTAATCCCTATTTTTCAGAATTAAATTATTGCAAAACAAAAACATAAGAGTAATGTCAAAAGTTACAGGTAAAGTTGCACAAATCGTTGGTCCGGTTATCGATGTAGAATTCGCTGCTGGTTCAGAACTTCCAAAGATTTATGATTCGTTAGAAATTAACAACCAAGATGGTTCTAAATTAATATTAGAAGTACAGTCTCACATTGGAGAGGATACAGTACGTACCATTGCAATGGATTCATCAGATGGTTTAAGTAGAGGGACAGAAGTTCATGCAACTGGTGCTCCAATTCAAATGCCAATTGGTGAAGATGTTTACGGACGTCTTTTTAATGTAATTGGTGATGCTATCGATGGATTAGGTGATTTGCCTAAAGCGGGTGATGCTGGTTTGCCTATTCACAGACAAGCTCCTAAATTCGAAGATTTATCAACTTCAACAGAAGTTTTATTTACGGGTATTAAAGTAATTGACCTTATTGAGCCTTATGCAAAAGGTGGTAAGATTGGTTTATTTGGTGGTGCTGGTGTTGGTAAAACAGTATTGATTCAAGAATTGATTAACAATATCGCCAAAGGTCATGGTGGACTTTCTGTATTTGCAGGTGTTGGTGAAAGAACACGTGAAGGAAACGATTTACTTCGTGAGATGTTAGAGTCAGGTATTATAAAATATGGTGAGGACTTTATGCACTCTATGGAAGAAGGCGGATGGGATCTTCAAAAGGTTGATAAGTCAATCATGAAAGAATCTAAAGCAACTTTCGTGTTCGGACAAATGAATGAGCCTCCTGGAGCTCGTGCTCGTGTAGCACTTTCAGGATTAACTATAGCAGAATATTTCCGTGATGGTGCTGGAGATGGTCAAGGAAAAGACGTATTGTTCTTCGTTGATAATATCTTCCGTTTTACACAAGCGGGTTCTGAGGTATCTGCACTTTTAGGTCGTATGCCTTCTGCGGTAGGTTACCAACCGACATTAGCAACTGAGATGGGTGCGATGCAAGAGCGTATTACTTCAACTAAAAAAGGATCGATTACATCTGTACAAGCGGTTTATGTACCAGCAGATGATTTAACGGATCCTGCACCGGCAACAACCTTTGCTCACTTAGATGCAACTACGGTATTATCTCGTAAAATTGCTGAGCTTGGTATTTATCCAGCGGTAGATCCATTGGATTCTACATCTCGAATCTTAGCAGCTGATATTTTAGGTGATGAGCATTATAACTGTGCAACACGTGTAAAAGAGTTGTTACAGCGGTATAAGGAATTACAAGATATTATTGCCATCTTAGGTATGGAAGAATTGTCTGAAGAAGATAAAATGGCTGTAAACCGTGCACGTCGTGTACAACGTTTCTTATCTCAACCATTCCATGTAGCTGAACAGTTTACAGGTATTCCAGGTGTTTTAGTAGATATTAAAGAGACAATTAAAGGTTTTAACATGATTATGGACGGTGAATTAGATCACTTACCAGAAGCAGCGTTTAACCTTAAAGGTTCTATTGAAGAAGCTATTGAGGCTGGAGAAAAGATGTTAGCGGAAGCTTAAAAACAGTAAGCAGTATGCAGTATACAGTACGAACTCGATACTGATTACTAAATACTGATTAATAAATACTTAAAAACTATGTATTTAGAAATAGTATCACCAGAGGCCACATTGTTTAGTTCAGAAGTAGATTCTGTAACTGTACCAGGTGTTGAGGGTGAATTTCAAATGTTGAATAATCACGCAGCTATAGTATCTACTTTAAACTCAGGTACTGTAAAAATTCATACCCATAACCAAAATCATTTGGTGTTTGATGAACTGCATGCCGAAGTAAAGCCACATTTTGACGATAATAAGATATTGGTTGTAAAAATCAATTCCGGTACTGTTGAAATGAAAGACAACAAGGTTATTATTTTAGCTGATTAATTACATTATATCATATAAAAAACGCGAAGCAATGCTTCGCGTTTTTTATTTTATAACGTCCCGAGAATCTTATCCATCACCCAGGCCGTATGCGTAGCAGATTTTCCAGTCGAAGGATGCATTCGTATACCGTTTAAATGGTTTTTCATATTCTCAACATGATGTTGTTGAATGTGTTTTGGATTGTCAATTGAAAATTCTTGCGTCCGGTTTTCAGTAAATAGTTCAATCGGGTCATCGCCAAAAATTGAAAAGGTGACTTCACCTTTACTACCAACAATTCTTACTTCATCTTCTCTTTTATAGCTTCCAAAATTCCACATTGCAGAACCAATGACACCAGGGTTGTGCAGCCATGTGCCAGAAATAGCATCTTTAGAAGTGTATAATCGCTGTTGATTTAATGATATGCCTTTAGCTTCGCTGATGTCTCCCAATAAATAGACAAATAAATCCATTCCATGGCTCGCCAAATCATCAAAATAACCCGCTGGTGCTATTTTGGCATCGGTGCGCCAATTGTAATCTCTGGATGTATCTGCGTCGCTTGGTGTTCTGGTGAGTGTCCAGTTAACGTATCTTATTTTTCCAATACATTCAGCATCCAATAATTCCTTCACTTTGTTGAATCTCGGAAGTGACCTACGGTAATAAGCCACAAATAATGGGAGATTTTTCTTTTCAAAAGCTTCAGTAATGGCAACACATTCAGCGTAACTTGGCGCCATAGGCTTCTCGATACAGCATATTTTATCTGCTTTGGCCACCTTCAAAGCATAGTGATGGTGGCTGTCTGGTGGTGTTGCGATATAAACCGCATCAACCTCATCATCACTGATAAGCACATCGGCATCATCGTAAAACTTTTTAACATTATGACGTTTAGCGTAATCTTCTGCCAATTTCAGATTTCTGCGCATTACGGCTACGATTTCAAACCCTTCGGTCATTTGGTAGGCAGGTCCGCTTTTTTTCTCGGTAACATTACCGCAACCGATTATTCCCCATTTTATGGCTTTCTCCATTATGATTTACATGCGTTTTACAGCTTCCAGTTCAATTTTTAAATCTTGAAACATAGACATAATACTACTTAATTTTAGTTCCTTTTCATCATATTCTTGCGTGTTGATACAACAAGTAAATTCCCAAAGTTCCAGTATTTGCTCTTTTGAAATTAAATAAGGTTGATACGATTTGTTATCGGAACTCAACAATAAATTTACAGTATCTTTTTTAGGAATATAAACACGTTTGTAAACCAAACCATCGTCCTTGGTTAACACTACATAGGTTTTTCCGTTTTTAACGTCATTGATGTCTTCAACGAATTTCGCCACCACATAAGAGCCATCCTTTACAGGTAACATGGAATCCCCTTTAATGGGAAATGCCCTGTGTGTCCCTGTTGGCAAAAAAGGTAATTTAATCTTTTCAAGTTGCTCAATATATTCTGGATCATCGTAACCCGATAAATAACCTGCCGATGCTTTTGCAGGAATGATTTCAATCAAATCCTCATTTTCCTCATTTACGGTTATAGGAAATAGCACGCGCTTATTTCCGACTTCAATAAACGAAGTTTCCTTAGCTTTTCTTAAATCCTTACGCACCAAAATATCAATAGGAATGTCAAAATAATTAGATAAATCTATTAGCCGTTCAATCGGAGGCTCACTTCTTCCCTCTTCATAAGAACCCACGACAGAACGCGTCCAGTTTAGCTCGTCTGCGAATCGTTCTTGCGACATCTTTTTTAAAGTCCTAAGGTGCCTTATGTTAACTTGAATTGGTTTCAATACATTTTAAATTTAACATTATTTACTACAAATGTAAGCAATAAAAACTACATATAGTAGCTAATTTTACAGTCCAATTACTATTTATGTACCTCAATTGTCACACTTATTACAGTCTACGCTATGGCACCATAAAACCTGAACAATTACTTGCTATTGCTTCAGAAAATGGTGTACAGACTTTGGCGTTAACAGACATAAATACCACATCCGCGTGTTTTGATATTGTGAGACTTTCAGAAAAATACAAAGTAAAACCCGTGCTCGGTGTCGATTTTAGAAATAGTGCACAACAGCAATTTATTCTCATTGCGAAAAACAATGAAGGCTTCAAAAATATAAACACTTATCTGTCTAAATTTCTTCATAATTCCGAATTGCAAATACCTGAACGACCAGATGAATTTTTAGACGATTGCTTCGTAATTTATCCTTATCAAAACGGAAAACATTTCGATTTAAAACCAAATGAATTTTTAGGTATTTCACCCAAAGACCTCAACCATTTAAAGTTTAGTAAATGGAATCAATTCCGGAATAAATTGGTAGTACTAAAAACGGTATCGTTTCAAAATAAAAAGGGATTTAATACGCATCGTTTATTACGTGCTATTGACAACAACACCTTATTGAGCAAATTGCCAAAATCTGAAGAAGGTAGTGAAACAGACATCATGCTACCTTACAATGAGCTTTGTAAAACCTACGAGGAATTCCCAACGTTAATCGATAATACAGAACAACTTTTGGCAGACTGTTCTATCGATTTTGACTTTAAAAACAACACGTCTAAAAATCAAAAATGCCTAACCGCAAATGAAACTTCGGATTATCAATTGTTAGAAAAACTGACTTACGACGGTATTCCCTATCGTTATGGAAATGATGTTGAACAAAAGGTTTATGACCGCATTAAGAAGGAACTTAACCTTATTAAGCAAAAAGGTTTTGTTTCTTATTTTCTCATAAATTGGAAAATTTTAGAATACGCACGCAGTAAAAATTATTACTATGTTGGCCGTGGTAGTGGTGCCAATAGCATCATCGCCTATTTATTACGCATTACAGACGTTGACCCAATTGAACTCGATTTATATTTTGAGCGTTTTATAAATCTCTTTCGGCAAAATCCGCCCGATTTTGATATCGATTTTTCCTGGAAAGACAGAGACGATGTCACCCATTTTATCTTTAATAATTTTAAACATACCGCGTTAATAACGGTTTATAATACTTTTAAATTTAAAGCTTCGGTACGCGAGTTGGGTAAAGTTTTTGGATTGCCAAAAGCCGAAATGGACAAACTTACCCGAGATAAATATAGTTTTAATCAGCTGGATAGATTATCTCAACTGGTAATTAAATATGCCAAATACATTCAAGGATTCCCAAATTATTTGGGTATTCACGCAGGTGGAATTTTGATTTCAGAACAACCCATTCATTGTTATTGTGCCACATTTATGCCACCAAAAGGTTTTGCCACAACACAGTTTGATATGGTTGTGGCCGAAGACATCGGACTCTACAAATTTGATATTCTCAGCCAACGTGGGCTCGGAAAAATAAAGGAAACTGTTGAAATTATAGACCGTAATTACACCAAACAAGCACCACTCGATATTCATAATATTAAAGCTTTTAAAAAAGATGAACGCATTAAAGATTTGCTACGCAATGCTAAAGCTATTGGATGTTTTTATGTAGAATCGCCAGCGATGCGCATGCTTTTAAAAAAACTTCAAGTTGATACTTATTTGGGCTTGGTTGCTGCAAGTTCTATCATTAGGCCTGGTGTTTCCAATAGTGGGATGATGCGCGAATATATTCTGCGCCATCGTCAGCCCGAAAAACGAAAAGAAGCGCATCCTGTATTGCAAAGCATTATGCCCGAAACCTATGGTGTTATGGTGTATCAAGAAGACGTAATTAAAGTGGCACACATTTTTGGCGGCTTGGATTTGGGCGAATCGGACATGTTGCGTCGTGGTATGTCAGGGAAATTCCGCTCACGGGAAGAATTTCTAAAAGTGAAACAAAAGTTTTTTAACAACTGTGCCAATCGCGGTGAAACTTACGAAGTCGTAGCAGACATTTGGAGACAGATTGAAAGTTTTGCTGGCTATGCTTTTGCTAAAGGACATTCGGCTTCGTATGCCGTAGAAAGTTACCAAAGCTTATTTTTGAAAGCTTATTATCCGTTGGAATATATGACGGCTACCATTAATAATTTTGGTGGTTTTTATAGCACCGAACTTTATGTTCACGAAGCACGAATGCACAATGGCACCATTGAAGCGCCATGCATTAACACGTCATTTGCTGAAGCCATTATCATAGACAAAACAATTTATCTAGGTTTTATGTTTTTGCAATCACTGGAAAGTAAAACCATTAACCGTATACTTTCTGAGCGTACCAAAAACGGAAAGTTTCAATCGCTAGATGATTTTATAGAACGCGTACCGATTTCCATTGAACAGATTTCAATTTTAATAAAAATAAATGCGTTTCGGTTTACAAAAACCAATAAGCGCGAACTACTTTGGGAGGCACATCTTAAAATCAGTAAAACTGTAATTAGAGAAGACCTGATTACACTTTTTAAAACGCAGCGCGTCAATTACAGCACACCAAAACTACCAAGTAACGCTTTAGAAAATGCCTTTGATGAGTTAGAACTTTTAGGCTTTCCGTTGTGCAATCCGTTTCATCTATTAGAACAACCTTCAACCAGTAAATTACGAGCTAAGCATTTAGAACGGCTTATCGGAAAATATATAAAAATTGAAGGCTATCTCATCACCACCAAAAACACCAAAACCTCAAAAGGTAAAGTGATGCATTTTGGCACATTTTTAGACCGTGAGGGCGATTTTATAGATACAGTTCATTTTCCGCCAATAGCTGCCAAATATCCATTTAGAGGAAAGGGCATTTATGAGATTATCGGTAAAGTGATGGTAGAATTTAATTGCGTAACGATTGAGGTTTCGAAATTTGAACGCTTGTCAATAATTGAAGATCCGCGGTATTCTATCAAATCAAAAAATCCAACTTTTCAAAAAAAGAAAAGTTTTAAGGACCTTAAACTTACATCAACTTAAAAGTAAAACACATCGTCACTTCGAGTGATTTATGAGGCACGAATAAATAGTATCGAGAAGTGCTTAATAATTAACTATTCTCGATACATCAATTTTTTCGCTTTAGCTACAAAAATTGACACTCGAACTGACGATAGAATTAAAAAATGAACAACAACCGCAACATAGTACACATGGATTTAGACACGTTTTTTGTGTCCTGTGAAAGACTGCTAGATAGTAAGCTAAATGGCAAACCCATACTCATTGGTGGTACAAGCGATAGAGGTGTTGTGGCATCGTGTAGTTACGAAGCACGCACCTTTGGCATCCATTCTGCAATGCCTATGCGGTTGGCAAAACAGCTCTGCCCTGAAGCCATTGTACTTAGAGGGAATTCTGGTGTTTACACCAAATTTTCAAATAATGTTACAGATGTGATTAAAGAAAGTGTACCACTTTACGAAAAAACATCGATTGATGAGTTTTACATTGATCTCACAGGAATGGATAAGTTTTTTGGCTGCCATAAATTGGCTTCAGAACTGCGTCAAAAAATAATCAGGGAAACGGGATTGCCTATTTCTTTTGGTTTATCACTTAATAAAACAGTATCTAAAATTGCGACAGGTGAAGCCAAACCTAATAACGAAATTCGTGTGCTTTCTGGTGATGAAAAACCATTTTTAGCTCCGCTTTCGGTTAAAAAGATTCCGATGGTCGGTAATGTCACTTATAAGGCACTTTGTGATTTGGGTGTAAAACGAATAAGAACTGTGCAAGAAATGCCCATGGAATTGATGCACAAAGTTTTGGGGAAAAATGGATTGTCCATTTGGAAAAAAGCCAATGGCATAGATAACAGCCCCGTAATACAATATCACGAACGCAAATCCATTTCTACCGAACGTACTTTTGGGCAGGATACCACAGATGTCAACAAATTAAAAGGATTGGTAATAGCCATGGCAGAGAATTTGGCGTTTCAGTTGCGTCGTGGTAATAAATTAACGGCTTGCGTCACCTTTAAAATTCGATATTCAGATTTTCAGACGTACACGCAGCAACAGCGAATTCCGTATAGCGCTATGGATCATAGTATTATTCCCGTGGTGCTGGAGTTATTCAAAAAACTCTACAACCGACGGCTTTTAGTGAGACTAATAGGTGTACGTTTTAGTCATTTGGTAGAAGGCGGACACCAAGTCAATTTGTTTGAAGACAATGAAATGCACCTCAACCTCAGTAATGCCATGGATAAAATGAGGGAACGTTATGGAGACAGAGCTGTAATGAGTGCCGCTGGAATGGAAGCCAAAACCATTAGTCGTTGGAATCCTTTTACGGGAGAACCACCACCTTTGCTGGCTAATAGGCATCAGTGATCAATCTTCAACATACTCTAAAATATCGCTCGGCTGGCAATCTAGCGCTTTACAAATGGCCTCTAAAGTAGAAAAACGAATGGCTTTGGCCTTTCCTGTTTTTAAAATGGAAAGATTGGCAGTAGTAATCCCAACAATTTCTGCAAGCTCATTGCTCTTCATGCCTCGTTTAGCGAGCATTATGTCTAAGTTGACTACTATTGGCATGATTAGATGGTTAGATTGTTTTCTTGTTTTAAATCCTCACCTTCTTTAAAGATTTCAGCCATTATAAATGCTAAAATGATACAAATTACTGGCGTCAAGGATATATGTGACATAGTTTGATTGCCATTTTCGAACCGAAGTACGGTATAACTTGTTAGAATTGCAACAAACACTATATATATCCCAATCCGTCTAAATAGTTTGACATTATTTCTAGTAAATGTATTTAAATTTTTTACAGACAACATAACCCTTTCAAAGGCCCTAATTATAAGAAACATTAAAATCATAATAATGAGTATCTTAAAGAAATTTACATATAACGAAACTGTTTTTAGTTTTTCAAAAGTATAAGGTTTCAAATCATATCTATTGTCATTATTATCCTTCCAAACAGTCGAGTATATATTTGTAATACCTAACAACCTAACATTATCACTTAAGATAATCTCTTCACCTCCAAAAGTCTTTTTATCAACCTGGACATAAATAAATAAACTCGTCAGGCCTATTGCCGTAACTATTAAAATAATTTTTAATAATCTTGATATCAAGATAGCAATATTTAAAAGTGTGTTTTTAGTCATAATTATACAGTTAAATCATTTTCTTCTTTTATAACCTTAGCATCTCTAATAATTGTACTCATAAGCATTAAAAACAATCCCATGGCAATTATTAATAAATAGACCAATGTTTTTTCACTTAAACCAATAAAAACTTTCCGCTTAAAAAACATATTGCCAATCTCATCAATAAACCATAATGAAACTGACGAAAGAACCATAAGTTTTCCCGAATTGAACATTCCTATTAAAAGTTCGGAATTATAAAAATCTTTATTCAATAGCAATTTTGTTGCCCTTCTTAATTTCCAAAGTGCAACAACAAAAACAACATAAACCACAAGCTTTAAAAAGGTGAAAATATAAAGCATTGATTCAGTTTTAAAAATTAATGCATCGTGTTTTAAACCGATAAATTCTTGTTTTACACCCAAAAGAGTCATTGCTAAAACAATAATCCCTAAACCAATGCTAATTAGTAGAAGGAAAATAATAACATTTAATATCAAATAAAGAGTTCTCGCAGAGTTCATAATTATTGTTTAACAATAACAAATATATAATTATTATTGTTAAACAATAATTTTTTATCGAAAAAAAATAATTTTAGATAAATCTCTACCGTTTTTTGAAACGACTTAGGTCTTAGTTATATTTGAAGAATGAATTCCGAAATTATTGTTTCAGAAAACGATAGACCTATCTGGCAAATGCCTATTGCCGCACTGTTTTTTTCCGCAGCTACATTAATTATATTACTAGCTTTGTATAAATTAGAATTTACCGAAAAAGGACTTATTATATTTTTGCATAGACTTGAACCAAGTATTGCACTTGCATCAATTGGCGTAGGATTCACCTTAACTAAAAGTATCCATATTGATATTAAAAGTTCAAAATTTAAGCCAACGTTAGCAGTTGGTCCTTTAAAATTTGGCACCTGGAAAACCATTAAAAATTACGAATACGTTTCGGTATTTCATCAGCCTTTAAAGGATGGAAGTTATATCTTTGAGGTGAATCTTTGGTACGATAACAACAAACATTTTAACCTCTACGAAAAAGACAATTATAAAGATGCATTTTTAATTGGTTACGACCTTTCTGAAGAATTAAACATCGATTTGTTAGACGCAACGGTCCCAAATGATTTTAAGTGGATAGATAAAGAAGAATGGAAAACTAAAATCAATGAAGTCTCTACCAAATAAACTCAACACAAAACTACAAGACCGTAGAGCGAATGACGCTTTTAGGCAATTGGACACGCCAAAAGATTTGGTAGATTTTTCATCTAACGACTATTTAGGATTTTCGAAATCAGAAGCTATTTTTGATAAAGCCCATCAATATTTAATTGAAAACAATTTAAAACAAAACGGCGCAACTGGCTCTCGCTTACTCTCAGGAAATCATAAGCTTTACAATGAAGTTGAATCGGAAATTGCAAAAACTCACAATTGCGAAGCAGCTTTGATTTTCAATTCGGGTTACGATGCTAATATTGGTTTTTTCTCATCCATACCACAACGTAACGATGTGATTTTATATGACGAATTGTGCCATGCTTCCATCAGGGATGGTATAAAAATGAGCAATGCCAAAAGCTTTAAGTTTAAGCATAATGATTTTCAGGATTTGAAGAAACAGATTCTTCGCTTCGCTCTGAATGACAATTGCGATTTGTACGTAGTCACCGAATCCGTTTTTTCAATGGATGGCGATTCACCAGATTTGGTCGCACTTTCAAAATTATGTAAAACTCAAGATGCCAATCTCATCATCGATGAAGCTCATGCCGTTGGAGTTTTTGGATATGGATTAGTTCAAAAGCATAAAATCGAAACTGATGTTTTTGCCAGAATTATCACTTTCGGCAAAGCTCTTGGTTGTCACGGTGCGGCTATTTTAGGCTCTCAGAGATTAAAGGACTATCTCGTAAATTTTTCACGATCTTTTATTTATACTACGGCATTACCTCCACATACTTTGGCTACGATAAAAACGGCTTATAGTGAATTATCTGTCATGTCGAACACTTCGACTGCGCTCAGTACAAGCTTCAGTGAGACATCTCATCCTCAAATTGAGAGGCTATCAGATAACATCAATTTCTTCAAAAAAGAAATCAAGCGCGTAGGTTTACAAAACGAATTTATTCAAAGTGATTCCGCAATCCATTGTTGCATCATTCCTAACAACGAAAGTGTAAAATCAGTAGCAAGCACACTTCAAGATCATGGCTATGATGTTAAACCTATATTGTCACCAACTGTGCCTAAAGGAAAAGAACGTTTGCGCTTTTGCGTTCACAGCTACAATTCCAAAGAAGAAATATCGGAAGTCTTGACCTTGTTGACTACCTTTGTGGCGTAGTCATGCCGAACTTGTTTCAGCACCTCATAATCAATTATGAAAGATCAAACATTTGTAACCATCGCAAGATTTCAATATTCGTCCGAAGCACAAATCATAAAAGGTCGCTTGGAAGCTGATGGTATTCAGGTTTTTCTGAAAGATAACATCACGATTGACACTGACCCATTGGTAAGTAATGCTATTGGCGGTATAAAATTGAATGTACGCGCTGAGGATGAAAAGGAAGCACGAGAAATATTAAAATCCATTAAAGCATATGCAGTGGATGATGAAGGCACACCAATAATTTGTCCAAATTGTGGGAAGAATGAAGTAGAGATGTATTCAACAATAGATAATTTAAAATCATTTTTGTCATTCCTACTTGGATTGATAACCTTTACGTTACCATTCCATACACGTTATAAATATGTTTGTGAAAATTGTAAAACAGAATTTTCAATAAAAGATAGAAAAAGCCATTTGCGACGCGTTAAATAAATATGAATAATTATTTTATAACAGGAATTTCAACAGAGGTTGGCAAAACCATTGCCTCTGCCATTTTGGTCGAAGCTTTAGAAGCTGACTATTTTAAGCCCATCCAAGCCGGAGATTTAGACAATAGCGATACGCATAAAGTGAAGCGATTGATTTCCAATTCTAAATCCGTTTTCCACCCAAACAGTTACGCTTTAAAAACACCAATGAGTCCACACGGAGCGGCAGAGATTGATGACATTACAATCGATATCAAAAAGATAAAACGACCAAAAACAAAAAACAATTTGGTCATAGAAGGAGCTGGTGGGTTAATGGTTCCGCTCAATAATTCTGAAACGATTTTAGATTTAATTCAGCCAAAGGATAAAGTCATCGTGGTGTCTCGACATTATTTAGGTAGCATTAATCACACGCTATTAACTATAAATACACTGAAAGAAAAAGGGTTGGATGTTGCCTTAATTTATAGCGGGAACGAAAACAAATCCACCGAGTCAATAATCGAAAAAATGACAGGAGTAAAAGTGATTGGTAGAATAAACGATGAGCCTTATTTTGATAGGAATGTGATTAAAGAATATGCGGAGAAGTTCAAGGAATCACTTACGTCGCCCTGAACTCGTTTCAGGGTCACACATAAATGAAAAATAGTTACGTTTACATATTAACCAACAAATACAGAACAACTTTCTATATTGGAGTAACTGCAAATCTAAGTAAAAGACTAGAAGAGCATTATAACTAAACAGCTTCAAAATTTACTAAGAAATACAATATCAAAGATTTAATTTACTTTGAAACATTTAATGATATAAATCAGGCGATTGATAGGGAAAACCAATTGAAAAACTGGCATAAAGAATGGAAGTTGAATTTGGTTAAAACTATTAACCCAAATTTAGAAACTTTAGATTATTAGTGATACAATAAAATTATGTGATGCTGAAACGAGTTCAGCATGATGAAAACTTTCAGAAAAACAAAGACAAAGCTACAAATGCCAAAAGATAATAATAATGACCAAGCCAAATTCCCTTTTTCCTCTGGAAAGAGGGTTAGGGAGAAAGGCTTTTTGAGCTTATCTGAAAGAGACAAAAAACACCTCTGGCACCCACTAACTCAACACCAACTGCACCCTGAAAGCGTTGCAATTGTTAAAGCGGAAGGCTGCACCTTATACGACGAAGATGGCAATAAATATATTGATGCCATAGCTTCTTGGTACACTTGCATGTACGGTCATTGCAATCCACACATTACCAATCGCGTTGCTGAGCAAATGAAAACTTTGGATCAGGTTGTTTTTAGTAGTTTAACCCATGAACCTGCTATAAAATTATCTGAAGCTTTAATCGATATTCTTCCGAAGAATCAAAATAAAATATTTTTTAGTGATAATGGTTCAACCTCAGTGGAAGTGGGTATTAAAATGGCGTTGCAATATCATTTCAACCAAGGTGAGAAACGCAATGTAATAATTGCTTTTGAAGATGGGTTTCACGGAGATACCTTTGGTGCTATGAGTGTTTCAGGCCTATCAGTTTACAATGGTCCTTTTGAAGATTTTTTTATTGAAGTAAAACGCATACCAACACCAAATGGAGACAATCACAAAGAAATTTTAAATCAACTTGAACAGATTTCAAAAGAAAATAATGTTGCTGCGTTGGTTTACGAACCTTTAGTTCAAGGAGCCGCTGCAATGAAAATGCATGACGTAAAAGGTTTGGATGCAATTTTGGAATTCTGCAAATCTCAAAATATTATAACAGTAGCTGACGAAGTGATGACAGGATTTGGAAAAACAGGAAAACATTTTGCTTCGCTTCATCTTAAAAATCAACCAGATATTTTATGCTTGAGCAAGGCGTTAACAGTAGGCCTTTTACCAATGGCAATCACGAGTTGCAGCCAAAAGATTTATGATGCTTTTTTAAGTAATGACATTACAAAAGGCTTTTTTCACGGCCACACCTACTCTGCCAATCCTTTAGCCTGTACAGCTGCATTAGCTGGAATTGAACTGTTAAAATCAGAAGACATTCAACAAAACATAAAACGGATTATCACCTCACATCAAGCTTTTGGAAAACGTATGCAATCGCATCCAAAAGTAGCATCAGTCCGACAAACAGGAATAATTTTCGCTTTGGATTTAAATATTAAAATGGAACGCTATGGCAATCTTCGAGACCAGCTTTTTAAATTCTTTATGGACAATGGCGTGTTTTTAAGACCATTGGGCAGCACTATTTATATTTTAGCGCCTTATGTAATTACGGATAAAGAATTGGATAAAGTTTATCGAACTATTGAAGCTGCTTTGAAAGAATTTTAGTTTTGTTTGAGACCTGTCAGGTTGGTTGCTGAGGCTACTCGAAGCATTAAACCTGACAAATTTGAAATTCCAAACTCTAATCTAAAAGATTTATGGTTTCAGTTTCGCCATCGATCTTAACATAAAGTACTCTATAAGCCCACTCGTCATTTATCTTCTCAGCATCAACGACAATACTACCTTCATCTTTAGGGCCTTTTATTGGTATAGTCAATTCTGCCGTAGTAGTGCCATTTTTGTAATTATAACTGGTATTGCCCATTCCATTGGTCTCAATTGGACTGCCTAAAAAGGCAATAACTTTCTCATTCTCGATAGTTTTTGCCAGCGCATGTTGATAAGGCTCTGATTCCTTTATGCTATCTGAAACTTTATAAATTAAACCACCTATAGCTAAACCTACAATTACAATGACTGTTAAACAACCACCACCAAGTACCCATCCCCAATTTCTGGCAAACCAACTTTTCTGTTTTTGTTCTTCCATTTTTATTTATTGATTGATTACTAAATATATGTAAACTTGAAGTCGGTTTTGTTACAAAAGCACACAAAATTTGAAGCAACATCATTTTTAGGCTTCAGATTAAACCTTACTTTTGTTTCATCAAATGAGATGCTGAAACAAGTTCAGCATGACAATTATGAAGCAACCTATTTCCATAACATCAATTTCCTCTATTTCAGCCTTAGGATTTCAACCTGAAGACATTTGGAATAACTATAAATCCCGCAATCATTTCTTTTCTAAAAAAAATGGTGATTGGGTTGCACAATTGCCATCTGAAGCTAAACAGGAAATCGAATCGTTAAAGCAGTCAAATTCCAAATACAAAAATTTAGATGACTCGGTTTTATTCGGAATATTTTCAGCACGTCAAGCCGTGAAACAAGCAGGTTGGAAATCATCAGACAATTTTGGCATAAATATCGGATCGTCTCGTGGTGCAACTGGGTTATTCGAGAAGTATTTTGAAGATTTTTTAGATAAAAACAAAGCTGAAACTTTAAGTTCGCCAACCACAACCTTAGGCAATATATCATCTTGGATTGCACATGATCTACAGACCAATGGCCCAGAAATTTCACATTCCATAACCTGTTCAACAGCATTGCACTCACTCTTAAATGGAGTTGCGTGGCTCAAGTCTGGCATGTGCGATAAATTTTTAGTTGGCGGCAGTGAAGCTCCTTTAACACCTTTCACAATCGCACAGATGAAGGCTTTGAAAATTTATGCTAAATATAAATTGGAAGACAGCTGTCATGCTGAGCCTGTCGAAGCATCTTATCCTAACCAAGCACTAAACCTCAACAAAACCGAAAACACAATGATTCTCGGCGAAGCTGCTTCTACCGCTTGTTTAGAAAAAGGGAAAGCAGAAAACGCTTTAGCATATATTGAAGGCATAGGCTATGGCACAGAATTATTGGAACATAACGCTTCTCTTTCAACTAACGCAGATTGCTTTCAACGCTCAATGAAAATGGCTTTGGGAGATTTAAATCCTGACGAAGTCGATATTATCGTAACGCACACACCTGGCACAAGAAAAGGAGATATAGCAGAATACAACGCAATAAGAAAGATTTTCTGTAACAAAATTCCTGCTTTGACTACTAATAAGTTACAAGTTGGTCACAGCTTAGGAGCTTCAGGAATGCTCAGCGTAGAAATGGCCATACTAATGCTTAACCATCAAGAATTTCTTGACGTTCCTTTCTTGGAACAACAGACACCAGATAAAATTTCAAAAATAATGGTCAATGCCGTAGGCTTTGGTGGTAATGCAGTGAGCGTGATACTTTCAAAATGAAATATGGAAGTTTGTGATTTTAACCCTTAATTTGCTTGAATTATGATGGAATGGTTTTCAAATCTTGAGTTTTTTTCAAAAGTCTATTGGCTCATTGCCATCATTGGCTCGCTGATTTTTTCTGTGGTAATGATTATGGCATTCACAGGTGGAGATGCAGATGATATTGGCGACATAGATTCCGATATTGATTCAGATGCTGGAGCTGGGTTTCAGTTCATCACGTTTAAAAATTTGGTAGGCTTTTTTACCATTTTCGGGTGGAGTGGCATTGCGTGTATTGATGCAGGATTGTCCAAACCAGTTACTGTAATCGTTTCGGTTATCGCCGGATTACTAATGATGACGATTATGGCTGCGCTTTTTTACTTTATCAGCAAACTGACTGATAGTGGCACATTAAATTATAACAATGCGATTGATGCTGTTGGAGAAGTCTATTTGACTATCGGTGCAGACCGTTCCAAAATGGGAAAAGTTACCGTAAATGTTCAAGGTACGTCCCGAGAACTAGATGCGTTGACTGATAATTTAACCGAATTAAAATCTGGAACAATTATAAAAGTCGTCGATGTCACATCCAACGGTATATTAATCGTTGACCGAACACGAAAACCTATTGAACCTTCCCACATTCAGAATGAAGAACTGCCAGAGGGTAAAAGAAATCTAATTGATAAAGAATAATACCGTCACTTCGAGTGAATTTTACGATTGAAAATGAGTAAAATTTGTATCAAAAAGAAATGTTTCAAATTAGTTCTCGATACAATTTTAATTCCGAATACCTTCGGAATCAAAATCACTCGAACCGACAAAGAATATTCAAAAAAGAAAAATAACCATTAAATCTAAACTATATGAACTTACTAACCATTCAAGAAAATTTCAATATGGACGGCTTTGGCGGACCAATGGTCTTAATTTTTGTTGCTCTTTTTATTGTATTAACGCTCATTATTTTAATCAAGCGTTACAAACGTTGTCCATCTGACCGAATTTTAGTCGTTTATGGTAAAGTTGGTGGCGGACAATCAGCTAAATGTATTCACGGAGGAGCGGCTTTTATAGTGCCAGTGATTCAAGATTATGAATTCTTAGATTTAACACCGATTTCCATTGAAGTGAATCTCGTAAACGCACTTTCAAAACAAAACATTCGTGTTAACGTTCCATCACGTTTTACTATTGGTGTTTCTACCGAGCCTGGCGTGATGCAAAATGCTGCCGAGCGTCTGCTTGGTTTAGCCATGCAAGACATTCAAGAATTGGCAAAGGAAATTATATTTGGTCAGTTGCGTTTGGTCGTAGCTTCAATGGATATTGAGGAAATCAATAACGATAGAGATAAATTCTTGACCAATATTTCACAATCTGTTGAAACGGAATTAAAGAAAGTTGGTTTAAAGTTAATTAACGTAAACATCACGGATATCGTTGACGAATCTGGCTATATTGAAGCACTCGGTAAGGAAGCTGCAGCGCACGCTATAAATGCGGCACGTAAATCGGTTGCCGAGAAAACCAGAGATGGTTCTATTGGTGAGGCTAACGCAAAACAGGACGAACGTTCTCAAGTTGCTGCTGCAAACGCACAAGCAGTTGAAGGTGAAAATACCGCAAAAATTTCCGTGGCTAATTCAGATTCGTTGCGTCGTCAAAGAGAAGCTGAAGCCGAAAGAGTGGCTATCGCTTCTGAGAAAGTCCAAGCTGCAAAAGCATTGGAAGAGTCTTATGCTGCAGAGCAAATGGCAGAAACTGCAAGAGCAGAGCGTGAGCGTTCCTCTCAATTGGCAGATATTATTGTTCCGGCTGAAATAGATAAGCGTAAAGTTGAAATTGATGCAGAAGCAGAAGCTGAGCGCATCAGAAGACGCGCCAAAGGTGAAGCTGACGCTATATTATTTAAAGCACAAGCTGAAGCAAAGGGTTTATATGAAGTCTTAACAAAGCAAGCTGCTGGTTTGGATGAAATTGTAAAAGCTGCTGGAAACAATTCAAAAGACGCAGTCTTATTATTAATCGCTGACAAATTGCCTGAATTGGTTAAGACGCAAGCAGAAGCCATCAAGAATATAAAAATTGATAAAGTTACCGTTTGGGAAAATGGTGGCAATAAAGATGGTAAATCTTCAACATCTAACTTTATTTCAGGAATGTATAAATCAGTTCCACCTTTACAGGACATGTTTAACATGGCTGGTATGGATTTGCCTGAATATCTTAAAGGAAAAGACAAAAAAGAAATTGAAGCAGATGATGCTGAGATTGATAAATCTAATAATAAATAAACGTTCTTGGTTACATTAAGCGTAGTCGAGATGCAAACTTCACTAATATCTATAAGATTTCTCGACTACTCTTGAAATAACAGAACAACTATAAATGATACTTAAATAAAATTCCACTTCTAAGTGGAATTTTCTATTTTTACCCAATAATCATTACCTATGAGCGAAGTAAGACACAACTGGACAAAAGAAGAGATACTAGACATTTACAATAAGCCGTTGATGGAACTGCTTTATGAAGCCGCAACAATCCATAGATTGCACCACGATCCAAACACGGTTCAAGTTTCAACATTACTTTCAATTAAAACAGGAGGTTGCCCTGAGGATTGTGGTTATTGTCCACAAGCTGCGCGTTACCATACAGATATTGAAGGAAATGACCTAATGACCGTGCAACAGGTAAAAGCGCAGGCGTTACGGGCTAAATCTTCGGGAAGTTCACGTGTATGCATGGGAGCGGCTTGGCGAAATGTTAAGGACGGCCCAGAATTTGACCAAGTTTTGGAAATGGTACGCACCATTAACAAACTCGATATGGAAGTTTGCTGTACTTTAGGTATGGTCACTGAAAATCAGGCTAATCGTTTAGCTGAAGCTGGACTTTATGCCTACAACCACAATTTAGATTCTTCCGAAGAATATTATAAGGAAGTGATTTCAACACGTGGTTTTGAAGACCGCTTGAAAACGATTGATAATGTCCGCAAAACTAATGTTACGGTTTGTTCTGGAGGTATCATAGGAATGGGCGAGAAAGAGGAAGATAGAGCAGGTATGCTAGTTGCTTTATCAACATTAAGCCCTCAGCCAGAATCAACACCAATTAACGCATTAGTCGCTGTAGATGGTACTCCTTTAGAGGACCAGACGCCTGTTTCTATTTGGGACATGGTACGTATGGTAGCTACAACTCGTATTGTACTGCCAGAAACACAAGTACGTTTATCTGCTGGTAGAACACAAATGACCAGAGAGGGCCAAGCAATGTGTTTTTTCGCAGGCGCTAATTCTATCTTTGCAGGAGACAAGCTATTAACAACGCCAAATCCTGATGTGAATGAGGATATGGAAATGTTTAAACTTTTAGGTTTGAATCCACAAAAACCTTTCATCAAAAAAATGCAGCCTGAATCTGTTGAGGCCAAAGATTCTCAATACCAGCACCTAGGCGAAAAGCCAAAATGGTCGCGACCGGATCACAAAATTGAGCGTAACGAAGAAGCCAAGCAAAAAGCCAAGGTTTTAAAATAAATAGTTAAACTTAGGTTTACAATATTCAAGGTTTAGTAACGTTTTGTTAACTTTGCCAACTAAATTATTCAACCTTTTGAAACTAAATCTTCAACAAATTCCTCGCGTTGAAACTATAACCAAAGAGGATTTTCTTAAAAATTACTTTAAACCACAAAAACCTGTGGTCATTGAGCGATTTATTGAAGATTGGCCCGCTTATTCTAAGTGGAGTTTAGATTACATGAAAGAAGTTGCAGGTGATGTTACCGTGCCACTTTATGACGATAGACCTGTAGATTACAAAGACGGTTTTAACGAAGCACATGCCAAAATGAAAATGAGTGAATATGTAGATTTGCTTAAACGCGAACCAACTAAATTCCGCATATTTCTTTGGAACATTTTAAAAGAAGTACCTCAACTTCAAAAAGATTATAGTTATCCAGATTTTGGGCTGCGACTTATGAAAGGGCTGCCGATGCTATTCTTTGGCGGTACTAATTCGCATACATTTATGCATTACGATATTGATTTGGCTAATATTTTCCATTTTCATTTTGAAGGAAAAAAACAATGTATTCTGTTTGACCAAAAGCAGAATGAGCATTTGTATAAAATTCCTCATTCATTAATCACACGGGAGGATATCGATTTTTCCAATCCAGATTTTGAAAAATGGCCTGCTTTAAAAAATGCAAAAGGGTGGATATGTGATTTAAACCATGGAGAAGTTCTATATATGCCAGAAGGTTATTGGCATTATATGAAATACATTACGCCAGGTTTCTCAATGAGTTTGCGTGCCATTGCCCGCAATCCAAAAAACCTTGGCAAAGCACTTTACAACGTTTTAATAATGCGAAGTTTTGACAATATAATGCGCAGAATTAAAGGACAAAAATGGATAGATTGGAAAAACGAACAAGCTATTACCAGAACTCACAAATCACTTTAAAACAATCATATTTATAGCAATTTGTATTGTATATTTGCCACAAATTTTAGACAATTGATATCATGAAAAAAATATTATTTATAACAGCATTATTAGCTTTTACCTTTGGAAATTCTCAAGCGTTTCGAGGGGAAGGCGACAATAAATTTCAGGTGGGAGCCAATTTTCAAAATAACGGAACAGGAATCAATTTATCTTACGATTACGGAATTGGACAAAATATTTCGTTAGGTTTATCCGGCACTTATTTGCTAGGTGTAGAGGAAAGCTTAGATGCAGATTTTGATCAACGAATCGACGTTAGAGCACGTTTCAACGCAAATATTGGAAATGTTTTAGAAATAGATGAAAATTTTGACCTATATCCGGGACTGAGTTTAGGTCTAAAGAATTTTGGAGGCCACCTTGGCGCTCGTTATTTTTTTACTGATGGTTTTGGTATTTATACAGAATTAAATACCCCATTTGCCAAGTACGATAATAATCTTACTCCAGCCGAAGAATTGCACAATCAATTTACTGTAAATATTGGTGCCTCTTTTAATCTATAAGGATTAATCTAAACAAAGATATTTAGCCTTTCTGTTTTAGAAAGGCTTTTTTTTTTACAAATATTCATTCAGTTTTTCGTAAATAAGATGGGATTCCCACCCTCTGTATAACAGATAATCGGCAACTTTCTTTTTCTTTTTATATATATTTTTTTCCTTGATTTGACTGATTCGTTTTTTAGTGAGTTCATCAAGTGTCTTGTAATAATCATCCAAATCAATTTCGGAAAGTGCCTGGTCAATACTATATTTTGAAATTTCCCGGAATTTTAATTCTCTCACCAATCGGTTTTTTCCCCATTTTTTAATCCTGAATTTACCTCTTACAAAGGCTTTGGCAAAACGTCCTTCGTTGAGGTAATTATGGTGAATTAAATGCACTATAATTTGGTCAATTGCTTGAGGTATCATTCTCATCTCTCGTAGCTTAGAACGCACTTCTTTGTGACAGCGCTCTTGGTATGCACAGTAGTTTTCGAGCTTTTTCTGCGCTTCATCGACCGTATATGTTTTTTGTAGATTCAAACCTCTAAAATAGAACAAATTAACGCATATTTGTAGGTATAAAGGTCATAAAGTATCAAATCTTTATCCCCAAATTAATTAATCATTTCCCTCATGATGAAAAACTACTACCTATCTCTAATATTTCTTTTAAGTTGTTTTTGTTTTGCTTTTGGGCAAGTTAAAATTGCTGAAGTAACTTTTGAAGTTCCTACAGGATATAGTACAAGTATTCCTGAGTTTACAGATGGAGTGAGAGACTACTTCTTAAGAACTGATGGTACAGATTTTAACAATGGTGCCAATGGAGTCCTATTTAACAATATACAAGGTAATTTCTATTTTGCCGCACAAGACATCGATGGAGAAAGCGCCACATTACCTGTATTTCTCAACTTAGAAGACATAGACGTCAGTGGTTACGATAATTTAGAGTTTAGAATACACTTGGCAGAAGACGACCAAACAACCAGGACAGTTACACAGCATTGGGATAATTCTGACTATGTACATATAAATTATGATATTGATAATAGTGGAATTTTCACTAATCTGTTATGGATAGAAAATGATGGATCAGGAACCAATAACGAACCTCTAATTGATAATGACTTTAATGGAGATGGTGATGGCGTAGCTATCACTGATACGTTTACACAATTTACAAGAAACATATCTAATACTGGTACTTTTCTGGATATAGAAATAGAGTTTAATTTAAATGCAGGTCAAGAAGATATTGCAATAGACAATATCGAAATTTGGGGAACTTTTGCTCCTTGCTCTGGGACAACAACCTGGTCTTCAACGGGATGGGATAATGGAGTTCCTGACATAAATACTTCTGCAATACTTGATTTCGCGTATAATACTGGTATCAATGGAAATATAAATGCCTGCAACTTGACAATCAATAATATGACCACCTTAACTGTAAACAACAATGGTTATGTAAAAGTGAAAAATGAAATTAATACTATTGGGACTATAATTGTAGAAGATGAGGGAGCTGTAGTTCAAAAGAATAATGCAAGCGTTAATACAACTTTGGGAAATATTACAATTCAAAAATTCACTACTGTTTTAAACGAACCTGTAGAATATACGTATTGGAGTTCGCCAGTGACTAATGAAACTATTGAAAATGTATTTGCCCTTGTGCCAACAGATCGACGCTATTACTTTGATGCTTCAGAATTTGAAGACTTCTTAATGGAAATTAATAATTCAAATACCTTCGTATCTGGACAAGATGATATAGATGACAACGGCAATTCTTGGCAAAGTGCATCAGGTAATATGTTGCCAGGTTTAGGATATGCGGCTACAGCTGCAAACATTGGGATGTTTCCAGCAGCTCAACAATTTAACTTTCAAGGCAACTTTAATAATGGAGTAATATTAGCACCACTTGTCAACGATAGTGGCGGTGTTTATAATGATTGGAATTTTATTGGAAACCCATATCCAAGTGCAATAGACACCAACATATTTTTTACTACTAATGCAGGAGTTGTAGATGCAATTTATTTATGGAATCAAGCGACTCCGGCAGATGCAAATGCTTCTGGAAATGATGGGCTGAATTTTTCTAGTGCAGATTATGCTGTTATTTCTGCTAGCGGTGTTAACACTGCGGGAGGAGACCTTTCATTAATACCGAATGACTTTGTCCCTTCATGTCAAGGTTTTTTTGTAGAAGCATTAAGTAATTCTAGCGTTATTTTTAACAATTCCATGCGAGTTGAGGGAAACAATAATCAATTTTTTAGAAATACAAATTCGACCCCAAACAATAAAAAAGTGTTATGGTTAAATTTAAAATCAGATAATGGTGTTGCAACTCAACTAGCTGTTGCTCATATTGATGGAGCCACAGATGGAAATGATGGAACGTTCTATGATGTTAAGCGCAACGCTTCTTCTAACGTGTTCGCCACTTTATATTCAACAATAAATGACGAGAGTGATCAGTTTGTTATTCAAGGTAAGGACTTATCAAGTTTAGATATTGAAGAAGTTATTGAACTTGGTTTTAAAACTATTATCGATTCTCCTACAATATATAGTATTTCCATCGCAAAATCGGCAGGAACTTTTTACGACAACAATCCTATATTCATCAAAGATAATTTAATGAACACCGTTCATAACCTTAAAGAATCTGATTATAACTTTACATCAGAGGTCGGTGAATTTGAAGATCGTTTTGAGGTTGTCTTTACGGCCGATTTGCTTTCTACAAAAGACAAGAACAGTAATATAAATGCTCTAACGATCGTAGAGTTGAACGATGGCACTATTGAAATAAAAATCAATAATAACCTCAACCTTACCAATGTTGAGATATTGGATATAACAGGCAGACAAATTTATAATTTGCCTGCCAATTCTTCGGAAGAGTTGTATGACTTGTCTAAACTGAGCAAAGCGGCATATATCGCTAGGATAACATTATCAAATGGGCAAGTAATTAGTAAAAAAGCTATTAAGAGACATTAGCACTCGATATAAAATTAGAATTTGAAGCCTCATGAAAATTGAGGCTTTTTTATAACGTGTACTTTAGTGCCAAAATTAAATTCCTACCTGCTGCGGAGATTCCAGAGGAATAAGGCCTATAACGTTGATCGGTGATATTTTCTAAACTAGCAGTTATTGATAGGTTATCATCAAACTGATACTGGGTACGTAAATTTACAGTGTACCAAGATGGTGAATAAGGATTCCCATTTTGATCTGTAGCATAGAGATAATCTTTTTCTATTTCCGAAGGTGCCAACTGATTGAATGACAACTCGTTATTATACACCAAAAAAGCATCCAGTTTTAATTTGTCTTTATTGAAAACAAAGTGTGTTCTTCCAAAATTTGGCGCAACATGCCTTACTGGAACTTCAACGCCATCGTTTTCTTCCGTGCCACCAATAACATTATATTGAGAACGAAGTTTAAAATAGTCTGAAAAGTGGACCTCTACACCAGCTTCAAAACCATAAATCCAAGCCTTTGAAGCATTTTGTATGGCCTGCACATTACTCAGTTCACCATCATATTCAATTTCTCTTTGTCCATTCAATTCAAAATCACGACGGATTAGCGCATTGTCCAAAAACGTGTAATAAGTTGCTAAATCAAAAATTATTTTTTTGTTAAAGTTAAGTCTCAGTCCCAATTCGCCACCATAGGCATACTCGGCTTTTAAATCCTTATTGGGTACTACCACTGAACCAGGTTCGCTGTCAAACACTTTTCCTACATCATCAATATTTGGCGCTCTAAATGCTGTAGAGGCATTTAATTTCCATTGAATTAAGTTACTCGGTGACCATGTAATACCGGCTGTTCCTGTCAATGCACCAGTATTAATTTGTGCATCATCAAATGGCAGGTTTAAAAATTCATTGTTCTCTGTAAAATCGGCATCAATTAGAATTTGATTGTACCTTAAACCTGTCTGAAAAACAAATTTTGGATTAGGCTTAAATTTTAAACTTGTATAGGCAGCAATAGATTGCCACGTAGAACCATTAGGATATCTAGTTACATTATCTTGGGACGTATCTGTATCAATATTTTCATCACGCCCTTCAGAACCGACTATATTATACAAATATTCAACACCATAAAAAATACTTGCTTTTTCACTTGTTTTCTTTTCCAAATCTAAGTTGAAGGAAATCGCATCTACACTCTCTGACCTGATCTGTCTTATGACATCCTGAAAATCTCTATCACTTCTGCTTTCTTTAAAATTTTGATAAGCCAAGGTCGCCTGAATTTTATCGTACAGGTTGGAACTACTACTTAATTTGGTAAGTTGCAGGTTTCCCATAAACCATTCTTGAGGCCCATATTCCCATTCTGCTGAGCGTAGTGCGTCGCCATCAGGTCTAATCAATCGGTCGTATCTTGGATAATCTGAGGTTGTTGAATAATATAGGCCTAAATCGAAATTAAGATTATCAGAAGGCTCGTAACGCACTTTTTGCATTAGGTTTATTTGGTTGTAGCCCGTTGGCACCTGCACTTTCGGGTCTGGATTGTCAACAACAATATCCTCACCATTTTCTCTAATGACATAATTGGGCCTTAAATATTCAGTTGGTCCGTGGCTTCCCGTTCTCAAATCATCAAAATCAGTGTAGCTTAAACTAGTTAAGAATGCCCATTTTTTGTAACCTAAATTAAAATCAAAATGTCCTGTTTTTTCGTTATTTGCGGTTGCATACCTAGCCAATGCACTTCCATTAAAAAATAACTCGTCTTTATATGACAATTGTGGCTTTTTAGTGTAAAAGCTCATCACTCCACCAATGGCATCACTTCCATAAACCACAGAACCTGCTCCGAGGGTCACTTCCGTATTTTTAACCGCAAAAGGATCAATGGAAATGATGTTTTGAAGATTGCCACCTCTAAAAATAGCATTGTTCATTCTCACACCATCGACTGTAATCAATAATCTATTGGTAGAAAACCCTCTTATAATTGGACTTCCACCACCAAGCTGGCTTTTCTGTATATAAATATTTCCGGTATTTTCTAATAAATCTGCGCTTGTCTGCGGATTGGCAAATGCTATGTCCTTGGCATTAAGGCTTACAATGGTTTGAGGAATGTCTCGTTTGCTCTGTTCGAATTTTGAAGCCGAAATCACCACCTGTTTTAAATCTTCTACTGCCGGTTTGAGATAAACTATGTAATCCATCACAGCTATTTCGGACTTTTTAAACTTTATTTTCTGATATAAAAAATTCTGGAAATATATGGTCTCATCATTGCTGAATGCTCCGATATCCACTTTACCATTTAAATCCGTGGCAACGGAAATTGTTTTTTTAGAGTTATATAGCGCAACGCCAGGTAAGGGCTCGTTGGTAGTTTCTTCGAGCACAGTGAGAGTTTGAGCAAATGATAGACTTGAAAAAAATAGAGACAGGATAAATAATACGTAATGTTTCAATTGGATATTTTGCGTCATTAAATCGTTTCATATAAAGCTTAATGAAATACATCATTAAGTACTTGTAAGGATTTGGGTTTTCTAAAACCACCCAAATGTAATTCAAAATAATACAATAACATATTCAAAAAAACTTGTCTTTGCTTTGCATTTATTTTTACAGTTTGTAAAGCATCAAAATTTATGCCCAACAAGCGTTTAAGCAGTGTTAAATTTTCACCAGAAATCGAATACATTCCCATGTCGTTTTGTTCAAAAACACCAGACTGAAGGTTAAAATAAGGGAGGTCGTTATTAAGATTTTCCGGCTGAAAACCAAGATAACGAGTGAGTCTCAACAAAAACAATAAATGAAAATTTGCAAAGCTATCCTCGCTATCTAAATATTGTAGTGCGGTCTCTAAATAGTTATAAAGACTTTCATTTTTTTCTTCTTCCTTTAATACGCTGGAAAGTATTTCTGCCAAAAATAAAACTATAGCGCTTTTATAGACATTGGTATGTAGGCTTGTATATACATAATTTAGTTTTACTTCTTTAATGGAGTGGAGTGATAATTTTGGTTTGTAAACCTCTTCTAAAATTAATTGTGATAGTGCTTGAAAGTATACGGTCTTGGCTTGGCTTTTTTTTGACTTTAAAACACCTCTAAGGATGTAACTTACAACACCTCGCTGCTGCGTATAGCATTTTACAATGAGATCGTTGTCTCTATATTTAATTTTAGACAGTACAATACCTTTATTTTTGGTGAGCATAAATTTATCTAACTATAAGTACTTTTAACACCTTGGTTTCAAATGAATCCAAATCTGAAATCATTATCAAATACACACCAGTAGACACGACAGAATTTGCTAGATTTTTCCCATTCCAAATAGCAGTGCCACCATCAATTGCAAAATTATAGTTAGCGCCAGAAGATCTAAGATTTACACCAGATTGCGCTTCGGCCACTAGATTACCTTCTATATCGGTTATCTTAATATTTACACGTTCGGTTAATCCAGAAATTTTGACTCCTTTATTAATATCATTTAAATTATTAAAGCCTAGGATATCATATTCAGGACGAACCGGATTAGGATACACAAAAGCATCATCTAACGTTTCCGTTGGTTCAGATCCGCCAGAGGTAAAAGAAACAAGTCCGTTTGTGGTTGCTATATAAACTATCCCATCATTAGGATCTATGGAAATATCATTCACACTATTAGAAGGCAATGGAGAATTATCTGTAGTGAAATGATATATTGTCTCTTGTCCGTCTGACGTCACGTAGAAAGCTCCGGCATCTGCTGTTCCTATCCATTTATTGTTAGAGCCATCTACTCGAATAGCATTAATAGATTGGTCTTCTAATAATTCTTTAGGTATTCCATCTTCTAAAATAATGATTTGACTGAGTGTAGGATTTGGGTCATCATAAAACCCTGCTGTATTAAACAACACACGTAAGCCAAAAGTTGTACCAATCCATAACTGGTTTCTGTTATCCAGTGCTAAAGCAGTAAATCTTGAGAAAGGAGAAACATTTTGATTTTCAGAATTAATATTTCTCAAAGGTCCGTCAGAAATATTTTCATTATAGGCTATGAGTCCATTAGTGTAAGAACCTATCCATTTGGTACCATTATTATCTACAACCAAATCAAAAAAACCAATTTCATCATTTAATGGATCTTCAATTAAGCTTGAAAAGCTATAACCTTGCCAATTGCCAGTAATTGGGTCATATGATTTTAAGGCTTCATCTACTCTACTATTTAAAACCCACATTAAACCGCTTCTGTCAAAGGTAGTTCCCGAAATTCTTATCCCAACAAAACTAGGATCATTAGGAAGGCTTAAAGATTCCAGACCGCTATTGGTTTGATTATATAAAACCGTAGGCTCAAAATTGTTTAATTCTAAAATGCCATCTTTAAAGGAACTAACGAATACTTGGTTTGGGTTAAAAGTGTTCGGTGTAATAATATTTAGTTCTCTTGCTCCCAATAGACTATCAAAAGGAATATTTGTCCAAAGGTCATCATCACGATAACTCAACCCTCTAGAGTTTAAAGGAAACGGATTTAAATCGGGTGTAAATTCACCATAGGTTGCCCAAACAGTACCTGTAGTAGCGTCTAACCTAAAAACACTATTAAACAATGGTCCATTTGGTTTTACTTGAATATAGGTGTCATTCTCGTCAATAGGAATTCTAAGAACACCCAAATCTTGCGTACCGATATAAACATTTGAATTTACTATGGTTGCAGAAGTAAATCCAGTATCAAACTCTGCATTGGGCTGATATGTATTAACGAGCTCTATGTTCTCATTATAAACATATACATTGTTTAATGTTGAGACAATAAAATTTTGATTTGCCACCTCAGCATCGGAAGGCAGTGTGGGAAAGGTAAATAAAGTAGTTATAGAAGCACCATCGATCTCATATAACACCCTGTTTGACCGCACAGAATATATTTTATCGTTTAAAGAACTTATGGTATAATAATTTCCTGCGATTATAGTTTCCCATTGTTGAAAATCTATAAGGTTGGGATTATCTAAATTTGCTTTTTTTAATCCATTGTTATTATAACAAGCAGCGTAAATTTCGTTGTTTAAGATTGAAACTTGCTTAACGCTAATTTGCGCTCCTCCGTCACCTATAAAATAAGTGTCCCCAAACTCTAAACGATTTAAATCATAAACTGTAATTCCGAAATCAGTAGATATGTAGATTAGTCCATTATTTTCATAGAAATGATTGATGCGCTTATTTTCGGGGGTGACATTAACCTTATCTAATATAGCAACTACAGATAGTACAGATTTATCTTCTTCGGAGTAAATTTCAATAAGCCCAGTTTCATAGCCTACTAATAAATATTGATATGCTGTGCTATAATAAATAGTTGTGATTAAATTTCCTGAAAGTCCTTCAACTGTTGTAATTGTCTCTATCTCCAGAGAATTAGTATCGTAACTAAAAACGGAATTTTGAGCCGCCCCGTAGATTTTATCTTCTCCAGCAACTACATCTACAATTCTGTTATAAGAAAAATGTGATTGCCAAAGTGCCGAAAAGTCTTGTGCGGATATGAAGTTACAAACACCAAGGGTAATTAAGAAAAGACTGAAAATAGTTTTTTTCATTCAACAATTCTGTTTGTCCAAATATATTTAATAGTAACGATAATATAGGGCTTATCATATGTTAAGTCATAAAAAAAAGCTTTCAAGAATTAACCTGAAAGCTTTATATATACATTCTAATTATATTTAGATAACTCCTTGAGCCAACATAGCATCAGCTACTTTTACAAAACCTGCAATGTTTGCACCTTTTATATAATCTATAGAACCATCTTCGTTAGCGCCATATTCTACACAAGAATTGTGAATATTTTCCATGATAACCTTTAGCTTGTCATCAACTTCTTTTCTCGTCCAGCTTAATCGTAATGAGTTTTGGCTCATTTCTAAACCTGATGTTGCCACACCTCCAGCATTGGATGCTTTACCAGGTGCGAATAAGATTTTGGCCTTTTGAAATTCGTGGATCGCTTCTGGAGTTGAAGGCATATTTGCCCCTTCAGAAACACACATACAGCCATTGTCTATCAATGCTTTAGCTTCTTCTCCGTTCAATTCATTTTGAGTAGCACAAGGTAACGCAATATCACATTTTACAGACCATGGTCGCCCTCCTTCTACATATTTTGCAGATGGATACTTATCCAGATATTCGCTTATTCTTCCACGTTTCTCATTCTTTATGAACATAATGTGTTTTAATTTCTCTGTGTCGATTCCTTCTGCGTCGTAAATATATCCGCCTGAATCAGAAAGCGTGAGTACTTTTGCACCAAGCTCTAAAGCTTTTTCTGCTGCAAATTGTGCCACGTTACCAGAACCTGAAATCACTACCTCCTTGCCTTCGAAAGAGTCTCCTTTTCTTTGCAACATATTCTGTGCAAAATACACAGTACCATAGCCTGTGGCTTCGGGTCTGATTAGAGATCCACCCCAAGACTGTCCCTTACCAGTTAACACACCGGTAAATGTATTGTTCAATTTTTTATACATACCGAACATAAAACCGATTTCTCTAGCTCCTACACCAATATCACCTGCAGGTACATCAGTATTGTGACCTATATGTCTAAATAATTCGGTCATAAATGCATGACAAAAACGCATAATCTCGTTGTCCGATTTTCCTTTTGGATCGAAATCAGAACCTCCTTTACCTCCACCCATAGGAAGCGTAGTTAAGGAATTTTTGAATACTTGCTCAAAAGCTAGAAACTTTAAGATACTAGCATTTACCGTAGGATGAAAACGCAAACCTCCTTTGTATGGTCCAATAGCAGAATTCATTTGGATTCTATAACCTCTGTTAACTTGTATCTCACCAGCGTCATCTACCCAGCAAACCCTAAATGATATTAATCTTTCAGGCTCCACCATTCTCAACAGAATGTTTTTCCCATTATAAATCTCGTGCTTAGCGATGTAAGGAATTACCGTTTCAGCAACCTCTTGGACTGCCTGAAGGAATTCTGGTTCATGACCGTTGCGTTCCTTGACTATTTCTAAAAAAGCTTCAATTTTATCTTTCATATATAGTATTATTAATAAATTGTGACTAATTGGGCGTAAAGATACGTTATCTGTAAAAATAACAGTTTATTTTTTTATATTCTCAAAGGGAATTTATTTCTCACGATTTTCGTTTAAATTTAGATATAAATAAAATTTATTGCATTTTATCCGTTTTATTTTGTAGTTCATCGAGTTTTTATATATTTGTTCGGCAGGAGCCTAAACTTTTGAAGACTTATGGGAGTAAAATTTAAAAATCCATTAATAGCTTTGGCATTGTTGTTTTCAATGCAGTTAAGTTATTCTCAATTAGGCTTTTCGCATGAGTTAGGAGCTTTTGTTGGCCCTGTTGCTTTCCAATCTGATTTTGGGGTACGGCGAAATCTTGAAACTAACGCGGGCAATACCGGAATTTCTGTAGGTATTGTTCACTATATAAACTTTGCTTACCGCGCAGATTGTAACTGCTATACCACAGATAAATATTTTAACGATCATTTTAAATTAAGAAGTGAAATCGCTTGGAACAAAACAAGTTTGCAACATTTTGGCGAATTTGTTGACGCATCAAAAACCAGTGAGGAAGCAGACCAACTTAGAGCACATACCGGTGAAGCCCAAAATTGGGATATTGGTATGCAATTAGAATATTTTCCTTTGAGCATTAGAGCCTTTTCGGCTGGAGTCTATTCATTTGCTCCCTTTGGGGCACTCGGTGCACATTTTGTTTCTTATAACCCAAGCGTAGCAACTTCTTTTGGCGATTCCGATCCAAACAACAACAATAACTTTTATAATCCTTGGGAAAATGTATCAGGAGGTGATCCTTTTGTAAGCGCAGAGTCTGGCACTACATGGTCTGTTGTGGCAAGTATTGGAACGCGCTACAAACTATCTGTACTATCCGATTTGTTTGTAGAACTAAGATGGCAGTATTATTTCGACGATTTTGTAGATGGTTTAGATCATAAGTTACCTTCCAACAAAAACAATGATTGGTTGGCTTGGTTCAATTTTGGATACATCTATTACATCGATTAGAACTTGATATTATTATAAAATAAAAGACTAAATCATTTAGATTTGGCCTTTTCTTGATTTACAATAAGAATTATATCTATCCTATAGCTTGTTTTAAATCATTGATTAAATCAGCCTCGTCTTCAATGCCAACGCTCAATCTTATTAAGGAATCAACGACACCTGCTTGCTCACGTTCTTCTTTTGGGATACTGGCATGTGTCATACTTGCTGGATGACCAGCTAATGACTCCACACCACCAAGTGATTCTGCTAAAGTGAAAACCTTTAAATTTTCAATAATTTTTATGGCTTCATCATAATTATTTCCTTTTGTCGTAAAGGAAACCATGCCGCCAAAGCCTTTCATTTGTTTCTTTGCAATTTCATGGTTGGCATGATCTTTAAAACCTGGCCAATTCACATTTTCGATTTTTGGATGGTTTCTAAGATACTCAGCGACTGCCTTCCCGTTCTCGCAATGACGCTGCATTCTAAGGTGTAAAGTTTTAATACCACGAAGCGCTAAAAAAGCATCTTGCGGTCCACAAACAGCACCAATAGCATTTTGAATAAAGTACAGACGGTCCGCCAAATCTTTATCATTTACAACTAACGCACCCATAATCAAATCACTATGTCCACCCAAATACTTTGTAACGGAATGCATTACAATGTCTGCACCTAAATCCAAAGGCTGCTGCAAATATGGTGTGGCGAATGTGTTATCTACAGCAAGCATCACTTCATGTTTTTTGGCGATTTTAGCAACCGCAACAATATCAATGATATTCATCATAGGATTGGTCGGCGTTTCTACCCAAATCAATTTGGTATCGTGCGTGATATAGGCTTCTATATCTTCAACATTATTCATGTTTATAAAATGAAACTTAATTCCAAAATTCTCATAAATCTTAGTGAATAATCTGTAACTACCGCCATATAAATCACTTGTAGATACAACCTCATCACCAGGCTCCAACAATTTTAAAACAGCATCAATAGCTGCTAAACCTGATGCAAAAGCCAACCCATAACTTCCATTTTCTAAACTTGCCAGACAGTTTTCTAAAGCCGTCCTGGTTGGATTGGCGCTACGCGAATATTCAAATCCTTTATGCCCTCCTGGAGTGGACTGTGCAAAGGTCGAAGTTTGATAAATTGGTGGCATCACCGAACCGTAAGCAGGATCAGGTTTTTGACCACCATGTATTGTTCTTGTATTGAATTTCATAAGATAAGTTTTAGTCTAAGACAAAATAATTTCAATTTCTAAAAAAGAACGCTTTTAATAATAACAAAATTAAACGATAATTCGTTGTATTGAAAAGTATATAATACCTTTAGTCTATGTTTAACAAAACCTATTATGCGTTGAAAAACCTCTTCTTTTTTTTATTAACTGTAGTGCTTTTTAATTCTTGTGAAAGCGAAACTGAACCTATTGTTTTTCAAACTCAAACAATTGAAGAACCATATAGGGCAGATATTACTGCAACATTTGACCAAGTTAAAGGAAATGGCAATTTGAGTGAAAAATTTAACCAAAACATTGAAAAAGGAATTTTATCAGCAATAAATAATGGCGAAAATAAAAACACCCTAAAAGAAGCTTTAAAATCTTTTGACGAAGAATACAAATCCTTTATAGCTGATTTTTCTGAGACAGACCCTAAATGGGAATTACATGTAGAAACTGAAATTACCTATAAATCTGATGAAATTATTACACTAGCCATAAGCAGCTATGAATTTAAAGGCGGAGCGCATGGCAATGACAAAATTAATTTTTTAAACCTCAATGCTAAAACTGGCGCTATTATAGACCAAAAAGAACTATTAAAAGATGTAAATAATTTTAAATATCTAGCAAAAGAACACTTTATAAAATCCATTCAAGCCGATGACAATGGGTTAAGCATGGAAGACTATTTCTTTGGTAAACCATTTCAACTTCCGGAGAATATTGGACTTAGTGACGATGGGTTAATTTTGCTATACAATGTTTACGAAGTCGCTTCATATGATCAAGGCTACACAGAGTTTTTAATTCCGTTTGAGGATGTTCTACCTTATCTGAATTTTAATTAATCGAATTTCTAGTCAGTTTTTTAATAATAGGCTCAACAGTAAGCCCTTGTCCTATAATTGATGCCACTACCACAATATAAGTGATTACTAAAAACAATTCTCGATTCATATCTGCCGTGAGGCTCAAAGCCAAAGCAATTGAAATTCCACCACGTAATCCGCCCCAAGTCATAATCAAGGTGGTTTTAGGCACAAAGTCCAATCGTTTTGAAAAGAACTTTACAGGTAACCAAAGAGATGTATAACGGCATAAAAGAATTACAGGAATTGCCAATAATCCAACAAAGACATAATTTTCACCAAAAGTAAGAACCAACATTTCCATACCTATCATAACAAATAAAACGGTATTGAGCAATACGTCTATCAATTCCCAAAACTTATCTACATACGTTTCCGTTATTTCGGACATGGCTGTATTTCTAACAGTATCATTCCCCACAATTAATCCAGCTGTTACCATTGCTAAAGGTGCAGATAAATGAAATTGATGTGCCAACATCGTACCTCCCATTACGGCAGAAATAGTGAGTATCACTTCAATTTCGTAGTTGTCTATTGAACGCATTAATCTGTACGTAATCCAACCCAAAAGCAAACCTAAAGCTATGCCACCAATGACCTCTTGACCAAACAGGGTGGCAATTTCAGAAAATTCAATTGCGGCATCGGGTTTAGATGCAATGGCATATATGGTTAAAAACACCACTACTCCAACTCCATCATTAAATAACGATTCGCCCACAATCTTAGTTTCCAACTTCTTAGGCGCACCAGCTTTTTTCAAAATACCTAAAACCGCTATTGGATCTGTTGGCGAAATTAAAGCACCAAATAGTAGGCAGTTAATAAATGAAATCTCAAAACCGAATAATTGTAAAATGTAAAAAATGGCAGTACCCACCAGGAAAGTTGATATTAAAACACCAAATGTAGCAAAAGCCAATATAGGCCCACGCTGCACTTTAAGTTGGTCAAAATTAGTGTGTAGAGCTCCAGCGAACAGCAGAAAACTTAGCATAATATCCAAGAGAACGGTTTCAAAATCAATTTTTGAAATGAAAGCTTTCTCTTGTAATAATAGTGTGTCATCAAATTGACCTATTACTACTAAAATGACTGTAAACACAATGGTAATAAGCATCAAGCCAATAGTAATTGGTAGCTTTAAGAACCTTACATTTATATAGCCAAATACAGCTGAAAGCACAATTAATATCGTTGCGATTGAGTAATATTCCATAACTATATAATTTTCTTAAATGTGCTTATTTTTAAATTCAAATAAGGTTACTTTGTAGCTTTAAAAGTAGTTGATAGCACTAGACAGGCAAATTAAAAAGATTTCTGCTGTTGTGAAAAAAATAAACACTATTAATTGATGAAAAAGATATATCACCTTAGCACTTGTGAGACTTGCAAGCGCATTATAAAAGAGCTGGATTTACCCCAATCATTCAACCTTCAGGATATAAAAACAGAAACCATTACCGCGTCCCAACTTGAGGAAATGAAAAATCTCGCAGGTAGCTATGAAAATCTGTTCAGTAAACGCGCAAGACTATACAAAGAACTGAATTTGAAGGAAAAAAATCTCTCGGAAGCCAACTACAAATCCTATATTTTAGAACATTATACTTTTTTAAAACGTCCTGTCATTATTAATAACAATCAAATTTTTATCGGAAATTCCAAGAAAACAGTAGAAGCTGCAAAACAGGCCATACATGAATAGCAGAGGATTTGCAATTTTTGCACTATTTATGGTGCAGCTCTTATATGGTCTTAACTATACCATTGCAAAAACCGTAATGAACGAAAATTACATAAAACCATTTGGCTTTGTGTTAATACGCGTTTTAGGTGCGACAGTATTATTTTGGCTAATGAGTTTCCTTTTGCCAAAACAAAAAATTGATAAAAAAGACTATTTGAAATTTTTTGTGGCAGCCTTATTCGGAGTAGTCATAAATATGCTGTTATTTTTTAAAGGATTGGAATATACGTCTCCCATCCATGCTTCTTCCATTATGATTATCGTACCAATTATTATTTTAATATTGTCTGCTATTATTTTAAAAGAAAAAATTACTTCACTAAAAATAGCTGGTGTAATTATTGGTTTAATTGGTGCTTTAATTTTGACCATTTATGGCAAATCTGCTAGAGTTGGTGATAATGTGCCACTCGGCAATTTGCTCATATTTTTAAATGCCATTTCGTACAGTATATATGTGATATTAATAAAAAAATTAACTGCAAAATATCATCCGTTCACTTTTATAAAATGGTTGTTTTTATTTGGGCTTATTATATTGATTCCGTTTGGTTACGAAGATGTGAAAGGCATAGAATGGCACACATTCACTCCGTATACAATTTTCTCTGTATTATATGTGGTTATTGGTGCTACGTTCGGGACCTATCTATTTAACCCTTTGGCTTTAAACAAGTTAAAAGCTTCCACCGTTGGTATTTTTATTTATCTTCAACCTGTTATTGCTGGACTTTTTGCACTCTCTATGGGTGCAGATTTCATAGATTCCGTTAAGATCAGTGCTATGCTGCTTATTTTTGTTGGTGTGTATTTGGTCACCAAAAAACCACAAAAAAAGAAGCCAATTTGAAATTGAATTTCGAAGTATTCACAACAGTTAACGATATCCCAAAAAATTATTGGGACCATGTCAATTGTTGCTCAAACATCTATTATTCGCCTGAGTTTCTCCGTGCTTTTGAGGTAGCGAATGTAGATATCGATTTTAACTATATTTTTATATTGAGAAATAAAGAAGCTGTAGCATTTGCCTACACTCAAATTGTAACTATTGGTGTTGAGACAATTACCAAAAATATAAAAATGTCCGGTCGAATTAGAGCCATGGTGAACCGTTTGTTTTGTAATAATCAGCTTCATGTTCTGTTTTGTGGTAACGTTTTTTTAAGCGGTGAATACGGTACGTTTCTCAAAGCAGGAGAAGACAAAATTGCCACGTTTACGGCAATTGCCGAAGCTGTTAAGTCGCTTTCAAAATCAACAAAAAAACTACAAGCTATTTTTGTAAAAGATTTTAAAGACGAATCCCTTTACATCACCAATCATCTTCTCGATTACGATTATGCCGCCATGAATGTTGAACCGAATATGATTATTTCTCTTCAACCTGAATGGAATTCTTTCAAAGATTACACAAACGCTTTAAAATCTAAATACCGTGTAAAAGCGAACCGTGCAGACGCCAAAAGTGACATTTTGGATGCAAAGTTTTTCAGCAAAAATGATATTAAAACATATAAAACCCAATTACAGGAACTCTATCAAAACACCATTGATAATGCAGATTTTAACGCACAAATTTTAAACCTCGACACCTATATTCATTTAAAAAAAGAGTTTGAAGATGAGTTTTTTGTTAAAGGCTATTTTTTGAATGAAACATTAGTGGGATTTCTTTCAGCTATGAAAAACGGTGACAATTTAGACGCGCATTTTATTGGTATTGATTACGAAAAAAACAAGGACTACGGCATTTACACTAGAATTCTCAATGATTACCTAAGACTTGGAATTTCAACGCAAGCAAAACTAATTAATTTAGGGAGAACAGCTTCGGAAATTAAAAGTACCCTAGGTGCCCAACCCGAAGCTTTGACTTGTTATTTTAAGCATAAGCGCTACTTACCCAATCAAATGCTCAAACCATTTATTAAGAACGTGAAAATTAAGTCCTACAAGCAGCATAAAGTTTATAAATAAAAAGAGACCTAAAAAGGCCTCTTTTATTTTTTAGTGAATTGTGGTTAATCAAACCCAAGCGTTTACAATCCCACCCATAATTGCCATTGTCAATATCCAATATCCAACATTAATCGCAATATATTTAAAGGATTTTTGTTCAAATAAAGCATTGATACCCAAAACTGGTAAACCTATAATAAGGGCCAATAATGCTCCGTGAAATGCACCGTGTTTAAAAGTCATGTAAGCTTCCGTGCCATGAGGCTCGGTTGGCGCACCACCCGTTGTGGTCCATACAAACAAAAAGAACGATACAAAAAACGATAATACCACAGTTAGTCCGTAAGTTTTGAGCATATTCATCTGTTTGGCTTTTTCCTCGGTCATGCCAGTTTCTCGCATCCAAGCATTACCAAAAGTTTTGGGGTTGTACCAGACAAACCCAGTAACAAGAGGGACAATTGAGGCCACAATTAATGCAAGCCAATTAATGTGCATTTCTTCCATTTTAATTCGGTTTTATTAGTTTAGTTACAACTAAAATACGAATTAAAACAACACGAATGACTATACTGCTAAAGGCTTAGGACGGATACCATGTCTTCTAGTATCTTCTTTTGTGAGAATTTTAAAGCTATCTGATTTTGGAAAGTCATGAATTAAATTTAGTAATTCTTTAGGCAGGCCAGTCAGCTTTCTTGCCTTTAAATCAATCCAGCCACCTTGCATTTCGCAATAGGCCAAATTTTCACCTTTATGGTTATAAAAATTATGTTCAAACATAAAAAGCATTCCATCTTCACTTAAACCTGAAACTTCAATGGTCACTGTGATTGGAGCACCGATAAAGGATTCTTTAAAATAATACATGTGTTCGTAGAATACAACAGGACCTACATTGTGCTTTCTAATTTCTGGCATTGAAAAACCTTGATTGCCAAAGAAAGACATTCTTGCATGGCTCATAAAGTTGGTGTAAGCAGAATTGGCCAAATGCCCATTGGCATCTATATCGCTCCAACGTATTTCAAATTGTTTTTTGTACATGATTTCGGTTTCAAAATTGAAAGTGCAAAAATAATAAAGCTTCTTGCGTTTCAAAAGGATTTAGAAAGCTATTAAAAATTCAATTTTGTACCTTTGTCCAACTTTAATTTAGAGCATCTTCATGATACAATCCATGACCGGTTACGGTAAGTCTGTACTTCAGCTTCCAACAAAAAAAGTTTCAATAGAACTAAAATCACTGAACAGCAAGAGTTTAGACCTCAACGCACGTATGCCGTCTATGTATCGTGCAAAGGAACTTGAGATACGAAAACTTATCGCAAAACATCTTGGTAGAGGTAAGGTGGATTTTTCCTTATATGTTGAAATTACCGGCGAAGATACTAGCTCTAAAATCAACAAAACGGTTGTAAACGAATACATTAAACAATTAAAAGAGGTTGTCGATGGAGATACAACCGAATTGCTGAAAATGGCAATCCGTCTACCAGATGCCGTGACCACAGAACGAGATGATATTGATGAAGAGGAATGGGCCATAATTGCTGAAGGTATCAATGATGCAATAGACAAAATTGTTACCTATCGTAAGGATGAAGGAGCAATTCTCAAACAAGATTTTTTAGATAGAATTACAACCCTAAAACGATTGTTGGACGAAGTGATTGCAATGGATCCAGATCGAATTGATGGCGTTAGGGCACGCTTAGAAAAAGGCATTGCAGATATTAAAGAAAAGGTTGACGAAAACCGTTTTGAGCAAGAACTCGTTTATTATATTGAAAAATATGATATCACTGAAGAGAAAGTGCGACTTGAAAATCACCTCGATTATTTTATAAAAGCCTTAAATTCTGAAGACTCTAATGGAAAAAAATTAGGTTTCATCTCTCAGGAAATAGGGCGTGAAATCAACACTATAGGTTCAAAATCCAATTATGCTCCAATGCAAAAATTGGTGGTACAGATGAAGGACGAACTTGAAAAAATTAAGGAACAAATGCTAAACGTGCTTTAGGCAGCCAGCTATGGCTGAGATAAAGTAATAAGTGTTTAGTGCAAATTACTCACGATTCATTTTTAAACATTAATAGTAAAAAAGTGTCAGAAATAAAAAACGAAATACAGGGTAAGCTTATCGTGTTTTCAGCACCATCAGGTTCTGGAAAAACAACAATTGTCAGGCATCTTTTAAAGCAATCAGAATTAAATTTGGAATTTTCGATTTCTGCGACTTCTCGAGATAAGAGAGGTAACGAAGTACACGGAAAGGACTATTATTATCTGTCCCTTTCAGAATTTAAAAATCGTATTAAAAACGATGAGTTTTTAGAATGGGAAGAGGTGTATAGAGATAATTTTTACGGTACGCTTAAAACTGAAATTGCCCGGATTTGGGCAAAAGGAAAACACGTTATTTTTGATATTGATGTTTCTGGTGGCCTACGTATTAAAAGAAAATTTCCAGAACAGACTTTGGCTGTTTTTGTTAAACCACCAGACTTGAATGAATTAGTGCGACGTCTTAAAGATCGTGGTGAGGAAAGTCAAGATAAAATTAATATGCGTGTAGCTAAGGCACCGGCCGAACTTGCAACTGCTCCGCTATTTGATACTATTGTAGTCAATTCTAATTTAGATGAGGCATTGGAAAATGCTTATAAAGTAGTTTCTGATTTTATAAACACATAACAATATCATTTTTGCCTTTAGTCTGCGCTCAAGATAGACTTCGGCAGAAATTTAAACAATAAAAATTATTCTGAAATCAATAAGGTTTCTGCTGAGACAGGAATAACAAAAGAAAATGAAAATAGGTTTATACTTCGGGACTTTTAATCCAGTACATATTGGACACCTCACCATTGCTAATCATCTCGCTGAACATAGTGATTTAGATCAGGTTTGGTTTGTGGTTACACCTCAAAGCCCATTTAAGAAAAAAAGTAGCCTATTGAACAATCACCAACGTTTGGAAATGGTCTATCGCGCCACTAAGGATTACGATAAGTTAAGACCGAGTGATATTGAATTTGGTCTAAAACAACCTAACTATACAATTGATACACTGACCTATCTTCAAGAAAAATTTCCTGAACATCAGTTTTCCTTAATTATGGGCGAGGATAACTTAAAAAGTTTCCACAAATGGAAAAATTACGAACTCATTTTGGAACTCTATAATATTTATGTTTATCCTAGGCTCTCACAAGGACATACTGATACAAAATTTAAAAATCACTGTAAAATATTTAAAATTTCTGCACCAATAATGGAGTTATCTTCGACCTTCATAAGAAAGGAAATAAAAGCGGGTAGAGATATACGTCCGATGTTGTCAGAAAGTGTTTGGCAATATATAGATGAAATGAATTTTTACAGAAATTAAACTAACCTTATATCGAAAAAATAGATTATTCATTATCGTTTCTCATACTCTAATGTGAATTACTATAAAATTATATTTAGAAATAATAAAACGCATCTTCTAAATGTTCAATTCTAAAGCCTTTATTTTCTTTGATTATGGCTATAATATCAAACCTCACTTCTTTATCTAAATCATTTTCTATTACGTATTCATTAACGGCTTTTACTAAATTTTTTATCTGCTTGGGTTTTACAAAATCTTGAGGGTTTCCAAAGTCAATAGTAGAGCGGGTTTTTACTTCTATGATGGCTAATACATCATTTTTTTGAGCTATAATATCAACTTCAGCTTTGTCAAAACGGTAGTTACGCTCAATGATATCGTAGTGGTTTGCTATAAGAAAATCAACTGCAAGTTGTTCTCCTTTTTTACCAAGTTGGATGTGTTGTGCCATGCTCACTTTTCGCTAAAATCGGAATCTCTTTGTTTTATTTTTTATAGGAAATCGTACTTCCGGTTTTTTCAACTTTCAAATTAATCTCTCTTCCTAAAATTAAAGCTTTGTTTTCCTTTTCATGTCCAGCGGGCATATTAAAAGCAATGGGAAAATCATATCCGTCTAAAGCATCTAGAATTAATTGTTCAATTGAAGTTCCCCAAGGTGTGGTATTCTTTCTCATTTTAGACATGTCACCAACAATGAGTCCATTAAGATTATCAAAATAACCTGCCCTCTTTAAACTTTGCAGCATACGATCTATATGATATTTGTATTCGCCTATTTCTTCAATAAAAAGAATTTTTCCTGATGTGTCAATACTTTCTTTTGAGCCTAACATAGTGTGTAGTATCGTTAGATTTCCTCCAACCAACTGACCAGAAGCCTCTCCTTCTCTATTGTAAGGTGATGTTTTTAAATTGTAGTTTTCCGGATTACCGAATAGGGTTGATTTGAATGTTTCAATAGAACTTTTAACCTCAGATAAATCCTTAGTTAAGCTAACACACATCAACGCATGTAAGGACTCTATACCAGCATTGTGCAACTGATTGTGCAAAGCTGTGATATCAGAATACCCAATAAGCCATTTTGGATGTTTTTTAAACTGGGAGTAATCTAGCTTCTCTAAAATTCGAACTGTACCATAACCTCCTCTTGCACACCATATGGCACTTACTTTAGGATCATCCATCGCGTTTTGTAAATCCTCGCAACGCTCAGCGTCCGTACCAGCAAAATGATCTGCTTTACTGAAAACATGTTCACCAACAATTGGGTGCAGATTCCAACTTTTTAATAAATCTACCGCTTGTTGTATTTCCCTTTCCCGATTTTTTAAAATTCCAGATGGTGCCACTATGGCCACAGTATCACCAGCCTTTAAATATGGTGGTTGAATTAATTCAGAATTCATCATTGATTGTTTTTCGGTTTTATTCTGAGCATAAATAGGCTTATTTACAGCTATGAAAAAAATGAAAATTGAAAGTATATTAATTGGTTTCAAAGTCATATCTTTTTGCTTTATGTAAATGTACATTTTTTTTGAGAGGTTAAAATTTTCAAATCGTAATTTCACAAACTTCCATAGTATTTTCAAGCATTCTATAAGTTTATGAATTAGCGGTAACCCCTTTATCAGATATATAAAAACCTTCAAAAAAATTGCAAAAGGGCATTTCTAATTCGCTCATATATTGTGTACTTTTGTGACTTCTAAAAAACAAATCTTCACATGTCCAAAAGATACACGATTACAGCAGCATTACCCTACACTAACGGACCCATACATATTGGTCATTTAGCAGGTGTTTATGTGCCCGCGGATATTTATTCTAGATATTTAAGATTGTTGGGCAATGATGTGGCTTTTATCTGTGGTAGTGATGAGCATGGAGTACCAATTACCATTAAGGCCAAGAAAGAAGGGGTTTCACCACAAGATATTGTGGACAAATACCACGCAAATATTAAACAATCGTTTGAGGATTTTGGAATTTCGTTTGATAATTATTCACGTACAACGGCAAAAATTCATCACGAAACGGCTTCTGAATTCTTTAAGACTTTATATGATAATAATGAATTTGTTGAAGAGATTTCAGAACAGTTATATGATGCTGAAGCAGATCAATTTTTAGCAGACCGTTTTGTTACAGGCACATGCCCTAAATGCGGAAATGAAGAAGCCTATGGTGATCAATGCGAAAATTGTGGCACTAGTTTAAACGCTACGGATTTAATTAATCCAAAATCTGCCATTACAGGAAATGTACCTACTTTAAAGGAAACCAAACATTGGTTTTTGCCTCTAAATAAACATGAGCAGTTTTTAAAAGATTGGATTTTAAAGGGACACAAAAAAGACTGGAAACCAAATGTTTATGGACAAGTAAAATCTTGGATAGATGATGGTTTGAGGCCTCGCGCAGTAACGCGAGATCTGGATTGGGGAATTCCTGTACCGGTTGAAGGTGGCGAAGGTAAAGTTCTTTACGTATGGTTCGATGCACCGATTGGCTACATCTCAGCCACTAAAGAATGGGCAGAAAGAGAAGGTAAAAATTGGGAAGATTACTGGAAAAAAGAAGATACAACGCTTGTTCATTTTATTGGCAAGGACAACATTGTTTTTCATTGTATCATTTTCCCTTCAATGCTCAAAGCAGAAGGCTCCTATATTTTACCAGAAAATGTGCCTGCCAACGAGTTTTTAAATTTAGAAGGCAGTAAGTTGTCTACTTCAAAAAATTGGGCAGTTTGGTTGCCAGATTATTTAGAAGATTTTCCAGATCAGCAAGATGTTCTACGCTATGCACTAACCGCAAATGCACCCGAAACAAAGGACAATGATTTTACTTGGAAAGATTTCCAAGCTAGAAATAATAATGAGCTCGTTGCAATTTTCGGAAACTTCATTAATCGTGTTGTGGTGTTAACCAATAAATATTATAATGGTATTGTACCACAACCATCCGATTATTCTGAAGTTGACAAAGAGACTTTAGCAGCCTTAAAAGCATATCCTGCGGTTATTTCTAGTTCTATAGAACGTTACCGATTTAGAGAAGCAAGCCAGGAGCTTATGAATTTAGCACGTTTAGGTAATAAATATTTGGCAGATGAAGAACCTTGGAAAACCATAAAAACAGACGAAGAAAGAACTAAAACCGTGATGTTTGTTGCACTTCAAATTGCGTCTGCCTTAGATGTTTTGTCTGAGCCGTTTTTACCTTTTACATCAGTTAAATTAAAATCTATTCTCAACAAAATGGATGATAAATGGGACGATGTGTCTTCAGACAAAACGTTGCTCCCTGCAAATCACCAAATAGGAAAAGGAGAACTACTATTTTCTAAAATAGAAGATACTGAAATCGAAAAACAACTCGCTAAACTAGAAGCCAGCAAAAAAGCAAACGAAGCAGCCAACAAAACTGCAGAACCACAAAAAGATGAAATAGCTTTCGATGATTTCACTAAACTAGATATGCGAGTTGGTACGATTATCGAGGCTGAAAAAATGCCCAAAACCAAAAAACTTTTAGTCTTAAAGGTTGATACCGGTATAGATACAAGGACAATTGTTTCAGGCATTGCAGAATCCTTTAAGCCTGAAGAGATAATAGGGAAACGTGTTACAGTCTTAGTGAATTTAGCTCCTAGAAAACTAAGAGGTATAGAAAGTCAAGGCATGATTTTAATGACCGAAGATGAGCATGGTAATCTTATTTTTGTAAACCCTGACACATCAACTTCAAACCAAGACGCAAACGAAGTTATCAATGGGCTTAAAATAAGCTAAACTTGAATCTTACCGTCAACCTATTCTTAAGATAAGCTCGTGAAGCTTATCTTTTTTTTGGCATTTACTTAATCTCATTTGAATTAACAATTTAATGGATTGGAATAGTTCACCTGTATAAACTGAGGTACATTTATTTAACCAAATTATATTATTATGAAAAAAATACTTTTAATATTTCTAGCTATTGGAATGCTTTCATGTGGAGCATCCAAGACAGTGAGAGATTCCAAAAAAACCATTAAAGGAGATTGGGTATTGAATTCTGTAAAGTCCTCTGCTATAGGTGACTTGAAAATAACATTGCTTAATGACTCAAACAAGTCTTGTTTTGAGAATAGTACGTGGCAATTTATTCCAAACAACAATACCGGAACATACACTTTATCTGGAGCTACTTGTGACTCTGAAATGCGTTATTTTGTATTTACGATAGAAGAAATAGATCCAACAACTGGACTTTATGATTTTTTGTTAAAACCAACAAATCAAAGAGGAAAATCTGAAACTGATATTGGATTTAGAATGGAACTAACATCTTTATCTGATACCAATATGCAATGGCAACAAATTGCCAATCTAGATGGAAAGACCATTACGATTAACATGAATTTTACAAAAATTTAAACCTATGAAATTTTTAAAATATAAAATTAATTTAGCTGTAACTTTTACCGCAATACTTATACTTTTTACAAGTTGTAAGGCGGTTGATAATGCTAATAATAAACAAAAAGGTGCTGTAATAGGTGCTGCTGGTGGTGCAATTTTAGGCGCTATAATTGGTAACAATGTTGGCAAGGGAGGCAATGGTGAACTCGGAGCCGTAATTGGTGGCGTTGTTGGCGGAACAGCTGGTGTACTCATCGGCAAAAAAATGGACAAACAAGCTCAAGAAATTGAACAAGAAATTCCTGGTGCGGTAGTAGAACGTGTGGATGATGGAATTGTAGTAACCTTTGATGAGCAAAGTGGTGTTTATTTTGCTACTGATAAGTATAACATCAATCAAAAGTCACAAGCCACACTTAACAAATTGGCCAATGTTTTTGCAGAATATCCAGATACCAATATTTTGGTGGTTGGCCATACTGATAATGTAGGTCAAGAAAGCTATAACATGACTTTATCTAAAAACAGAGCATATGCGGTGACTAATTATTTAACTAGTCAGGGCTTAAGCAGTGGTCGATTTACAACAAATTGGTTTGGAGAATCTCAACCTATGTACGATAACAGTACTGCTGAAGGCAGATCTAAAAATAGAAGGGTTAACATAGCCATTTTACCCAATGAACAAATGATAAAGGACGCTGAAGCAGAAGTTAAGAATTAATAAAATCTCTAAAATATTTTAATTGCCATTTAATTATTACTTAGACGTAATGATTAAATGGTTTTTTTAGTTAAAACCAACTTAACCATAAGAAAAATATTGTAGTTTTCCGTGTACCATTATAACATTATGACTCATAAATTATTGGCTAAAAAAAAATCGCGATATATTGTCGTTTTTGCGTTAACAACATTGATGATTTTCTTGTTTAATTTCAATAACCTATACGCACAAGAAAAAAAAGATTATCTATCTCAAAAATTTACCGAATATTCGTCGCTTCCTAGAGAAATCACCTATGCTCACCTCAATAAATCTACCCTTATAAAGGGTGAAATGCTAGGCTATTCAATATACGTTTTTGACAAGTTTGATAAAGGCCCTTCTACTGGCACTACAAATATGTATTGTGTTATTAAAGATTCCACAGATGCAATTATTAAAAAGAAACTTATAATGATGGAGAAAGGTGTTGCACACAACGTGTTCAATATCGATTCTACCTTTACGTCAGGAACATATAAATTTAGTGCGTATACTAATTACATGCTTAATTTTAATGAGCCTAACCATTTTGAAACCGAATTCACTGTTATCGATCCTCAAGTGGAATCTGAAATTGAGAATAAAGCTATCGAAAATACATATACAATTCAGATTCTACCAGAAGGAGGTCATATGGTTGCAGAAGTTCAAAATACCGTAGCGATTATTGTTAAAGACCAAACAGGATCTGGACTACAAAATGTAAAAGGAAAAATAGTAGATGATGAAAATAACATTTTATCTGAATTTAATCTGGATCAAGCAGGCATTGCCAAAACTATATTGACACCTAAAAGGAATAAAAATTACACAGTCATTATTCCAGAGATTTCAGAGCAAAAAGATCTGACACAAGCTATTGACTCAATTGATTCGTATGGCATTACTATGTCGTTAGCAGAGTTGAGAGACCGGATTATTTTAACTTTTAGAACAAATGAAGCAACTTTACCTAGAGTCACTGGTAAAAATTACAAGCTCACTCTTCATAATGGCTCTAACCTTAATCAAACAATCTTTAAATTTCAAGATCAGGTAGAAGTGAACCAGCTCATCAATAAAGATTTACTATTCCCAGGGATAAATGTGTTAACAGTATTTGACGCCAATAACAACCCTATTCTAGAACGATTATACTTTAATAGAAATGGTGTTGCAACGACGAGTTTCAATAAACCGTCAAAAATCAAGCGATCACTCGATTCTCTTGAAATAGAATTACAATTAGGCACAAAATTAGACACTAATAAAATTCAAAATATTAGTATTTCGGTATTACCTTCTGAAACAAAATCTTACAATTTTGAATCCAATTTATTATCCAAACTATATTTAGAACCTTATGTAAAAGGGTATATAGAAAACGCAGCCTATTATTTTTCAAACAATACTTCCAAAGTAAATTATGATTTAGATAATCTTTTGATTTCCCAAGGCTGGAGCAGATATGAGTGGCATAATATATTTAACACTCCACCAATAGTAAGGCATACTTTTGAATTTGGAATTACTTCAGTTGCCAATGTAAATGATAAGACCAAAGCAGGAACCTATGTCTCTTCTCCTTTAAAGAATAATACCTCAGAAATATTTATTCTATCTGAAGAGGACAAAGCCTTTATACAAAAAGGACTTTTTCCATTGGAAGACGAAACTTATAATGTCATAAAAAGCGGAGATGAGGTTACAAAAAAACCGAGTTTGTACGTAACTTTTAGTCCATCTAAATTTCCAGAATATACGTTGAGCTATAGAAATTCAAACTATAGAAATCAAAATTCAGTACCATTTATCGCTACAAACGATTCTATAATAAACACTTCGTGGAATTCTAAAGACGTTGAAAAATTAGATGAAGTATTGATCGTTGCTAATAAAGAAAAAACAAGAATTGAAGCTATTGAGTCACAACATTTTGGCACGGTAGATGTAATAGACGATCGTACACGAGATGGTGCAATGACGATGGCAATGTATTTAACAGGTAAGGGATATAAAGTTGATGAGACACTAGGCCAATTGACTGTAACGGTTAGAAATCCTGCCACACCAAATAATAATATACCAGTTATTTATCTCGATGGAGTAAGGTTATCTGATTTTAATGTACTTGCTAATTTTAGAATGTCCTTTGTCGATTACGTTGTTATCGATAAAGTTGGAGCAACCGAAGGGGTTAGAGGTGCAAATGGAGTTATTAAGATTTTTACAGATCCCACACGAGACATTAAATTACAGAAGAGAAATATTATTTCCGAATATGAATTTCCATTAACTTTCTCTTCAGCCAAAAAGTACTATACGCCAAATTACAGTCTTTACAACACCCCTTTTTTTAGAGATTATGGTATCATATCTTGGTCTCCAGACCTTAAGATTAGTCCGAACAGAGTTCTAAGTTTTAAGGTTTTCAACACCAATACAAGTTCCATTAATCTATATATTGAAGGTGTTGTGAATGATAAAACCTTTATTTCGCAAACCCAAACCTTGGATTTAAATAATTAATGTGCTCAAAATAGCATTCCATCCTATATATCATCACCCATTGCCAAAAGGTCATCGGTTTTCAATGGAAAAATATAGTTTGTTACCTGAACAACTCATTCATGAAGGGACTTGTAACGAAGTAAATTTCTTTAAACCAGAAATACCAAATGATAAATATATAGTAGCTGTCCATAGTCCAGAATATTATTATGATTTAGTCAACCTCACTTTAAATCAACGTGCGGCAAGAAAGATAGGATTTCCCTTGAGTGAAAATTTGGTAGAACGTGAAGTGATTATTGCAGATGGCACGATAAAAGCCAGCGAATTTGCTTTAAAGTATGGAATTGCCATGAATATTGCAGGCGGTACGCACCATGCTTACACCAATCGTGGTGAAGCTTTTTGTTTACTCAACGATCAGGCGATTGCGGCTAAATATCTTCAACAAAAAGGATGGGCAAAAAAAATACTCATTGTAGATTTAGATGTACATCAAGGTAATGGTACGGCTGAAATATTTTATAACGACAACTCAGTTTTTACATTCTCAATGCACGGTAAAAACAATTATCCTTTTAAAAAAGAGACAAGCGATTTAGATATTCCTTTAGAGGACAATACAGATGATAAAACTTATTTAAATATTCTTTATGATGTTCTTCCAAAATTAATTGAAGAACAGCAACCAGATTTTATCTATTATCTCTGTGGAGTAGATGTCATTGCCAATGATAAATTAGGTAAGTTGGGCATGACTTTAGAAGGCTGTAAAGCAAGGGATAAATTTGTTTTAAATCAATGCAAGAAAAATCAAATACCTGTTGTATGTAGTATGGGAGGAGGCTATTCTTCTAGTTTAAACGATATTGTTGACGCCCATGCCAATACATTTAGAGTTGCTCAAGACATATTTTTTTAAACACTTATTTTTTTCTGTAATGTTTTTAATTTCATTAAGACTAAACTAGAAATCTTAAAATTATAAGTTAAACGCTTTATCGCTCAGGTTGTCGTGTTTTTAACCATGTTAGTTTAAAATTTCATATTTTTAGTAAAAAAAAATAAAAGCCATGAAAAACTTTACCCTACAATTTAGTTCATCAATTAAACTGCTTTCACTTTGCGTTCTTTTATCGTTCTGCACAGTTACTTATGGACAAGGAGCAATTGATGATACCCAAAGAACAACATCCTTAGATCACCCAGCATGTATATATTATGCAGATGAGTTTACAGAATCTGTTTCTATTCCGAGAGATCCTATGGTTATTGCCCGAATGGAATCTAACCGAATGCCTTGTGCTAACATAACTGTTAACTACAATGGTTTTACAGGTCCAGCTCAAGCAGCATTTCAATTTGCCGTAGATATTTGGGCAAATTCAATTGACTCAGAAATACCTATTACCGTAAATGCAAATTTTACCGAACTTGACCCTAATGTTTTGGGTAGTGCTGGTCCTACCAATTTTTCCACAACTCCCAACGCAGTGTCAAACACATTCTACCCACAGGCATTGGTTGAAAAAATTAACAACGCAGAATCAAACCCTCCAGCTCCCGATTCACCAAGTATAGATATTAACGCTAATTTTAGTAATCAAATTAACTGGTATTTTGGCACAAATGCCCGACCTCCAAATAATCAGTTTGATTTTGTGTCTGTTGTTTTACACGAATTAGGCCATGGTTTAGGTTTCGTGGGTTTTGGTCGTTTAGATGATACCAATAGCAACTTAGGACGAATAAGGTTTAGTAATATTCCAAGTATTTATGATCGGTTTATAGAGAATGCTGCGGCGCTATCAATACTTAGTTTTCCTGACCCTTCGACTGAGCTGCTCGATCAAATGACGGGTAATAATTTGTTTTGCAATAGCCCGTTAGTTAGAGCTGAAAATGGTAATGCTAGACCTAAAATTTTTGCTCCGAGTACTTTTAATCCAGGCTCGAGCTATAGTCATTGGAATTCTTCCACGTTTCCTCAAGGTAATGTTAACTCCTTAATGACACCAAGTCTTGCACCAGGTGTTGCTAACCATAATCCAGGACCAGTTACTCTAAGGTTTTTTGAAGACATGGGCTGGACTATTTGCGCAGGTGCATTAAGCGTTGATGAATTTGGTTTAAATAATATACAAGTTAGCCCTAACCCTTTTACGTCGTCTATTTCAATTCAATTCGTCAACGTTCAAAATGACAATTACAAAATAGATCTCATGGATATTAATGGTAGAGTTGTATTATCTAAAAATCAGACCATTGAAAACAATACAATAACACTGTCAAATCTTCAAAAAATGGATGATGCGCTCTATTTTATCAAAATCACTAATACAGCAAGTGGATCGAGTATTACCAAAAAGGTGATCAAAAAATAAGGCTTATATATTAATAACAAAAAAAAGAGCATCTAATAAAGACGCTCTTTTTTTTTAATTATCTTTTGTAAGAATTATTTACCCAACATGAGTAGTTCATTACAAACCACTTCTGTCATGTAGCGTTTAATCCCGTCTTTATCTTCCCAAGAACGTGTGGTTAACTTTCCTTCTATGGCTACTTCTTTTCCCTTTGTAACATACTTTTCTACAATTTGGGCAGTTTTTCCCCATGCCACAATATTGTGCCAATCTGTTTTAGTTTGTTTTTGCCCTGATGCATCCTTGTAGCTCTCATTGGTCGCAATTGAAAATTTAGCTAAAGTTTTGCCAGATTCTAAATTAATGATTTCTGGGTCATTGCCTAAGTTACCAATCAACTGTACTTTGTTTCTTAATGTGTTCATGATTTTAAATTTTTATTGTTAAACTGTTAATACTATCGAGTTCCAATGTTTCGACATGGCAAAGATGAAATAGCGAGCAAAAAATAGTCGGTAGTTACCTATTTAAATTCGTTTGTAAATATTTGTAGTCGTTTGTAAACGGAATATATTCTATATTTGTTAGTTGGCGTGCATTTAAACAGAGCGTATTGACAGAAAAAGAAAAAATAGGACATTTAATTAGATTCGGACTCGCTCTGAAAAAAATTCCATTGACAGAAATTCGCAAATGGGCTGATTATCAAATTGAAAACGGAAAAAAGGAAAGCCTGTATTTTGATTTATCTTTTGCAAAATCGACTAATGAAGTCATAGAATTTTTGACCAAAGAAATTGAATGGAATTTTAAATCTTCTGAAATCCGAAAGTTAATACTTGGATATTACAAAGAGTATCTAAAATCGGACAACTCAAAATGGAAAGAAATTGAAAAGGAACTTATTGACTTATTTAATTACTTTGAATATGAAAATGGGAATGAGCGTGCGGAGGATTTTCTTTACTATTTGATTAACGACTATCATTTGAGAAATGACGGATTTGGAGGCTCTTTAAAAATGCCTGATTTTCTAACTGAAAAACTATCTGAATTTGACAATTATCAGGAATTACAAGAATTGCTGAATAGGAATAAGATTAACGGATTTGAAATAAAAAAAACGACACGCCAACACCATGTATAATTCATTGCTAATACTCGCCTACTTACGAAAATCCTCGCGGATTTTCTATTCGGTTTGTATTTGCTAATTTAGTTGCTGAAACACGCAACGAAATCATACACAAACACGCTAGCCTTCGTGATGACCAACCATTAACCAATGATAAAATTCTTTAGAAAAATTAGACAAAACTTACTATCCGAAGGGAATACTGGTAAGTATCTGAAATATGCGTTCGGAGAAATCATCCTTGTGGTTATTGGAATTTTGATTGCTCTACAAATCAATAATTGGAATGAAAATAGAAAGGAGGCAATTGTAGAGCGTGAATCCTACGAAAATTTACTTGCCAGTTTAACTACAGACTCTTTGGAATTGGCTAAAATAATTCGGCTTCAGAATCAGAGTTTAGTAGACCAAAATCGTTTCATTAATTCTAATTTATTGGAAATAAAATCTTCATTGGACATTGAAGAAATTAGTAAGTCTCTTTATAACATTTATGATGGAGCCTACAGTTTCTTCCCAAAATATGGAACATATAACGCTATCCTTTCAAACAAAGGTATAGACATCTTAAAATCAAAGAAAATTAAATCGTCACTCATTGAACTATATGACTATCAATGTAAGAAATATGAGAATATAGATGCAATTATAGACCAACAATATAGTTTTGATTTTGTTCCATTTCAGCAAAGGAAACTCGGCTTTTTTGTTAATTCAAATTTTGATTACAATACTGTAAATATGTCTTTATTTGAAGATAATTACGAGGAACTTGTATTACAATGTCAAAACATTAATACTTTGAGTATTCATTCTTTAAATGCTTTAAGAGGAATACAAAAATCAGTAGATGAATTAATAGCATTAATTAGAATAGAACTAAAAAAATAACGAAAGCACAACAATGTATAACCGCAATTACGGCGGATTCAACTACGTCCGAATCCACTCGGAATTGCTAAAGTCTGTGCCAAACCAAAATAAACGCTAATTTAACCCGTAACTGACGGTTATACGAGACCGTTGTACACAATTTTGACCCGTCCTGAATAAAGGCTACATAATCTTAAACAATTATGTACAAAAATGACAAAGTAATTAGAAGGTA
>NZ_JABFDH010000019.1 GCF_013403975.1 Winogradskyella ursingii | reverse complement strand
TAGTTGACCACATCGTCGACCAAGCCCGCTCCACCTCCAGGTGTCACGCTCGATACGCTCTTGAGGATCTCTATACTTGGGTCCGGTGCGATATCGAACGGCGTTACGTCGTTCGTCGGGTCGGCATCGTTGTTGTCTCCGTTCACATCGTCAAGGTCGTCCGTCTCCTCGTTCGCTGGGTCCGCTACCGCAGTCCCGTCGGCTTCCGTTCCGGTATCGGATACGTCCGTGACGTCATCCGTGTTGCCCGGTGAGCTCGCCGTAACGTCCGCCGTGTTCTCTATTCCTCCGGCATCCACATCACCCTGAAGTACCGTATATGTTGCCGTACAGGTCGTACTGGCTCCTGGTGCAAGGCTCGTCGACAGACACGTTACAGTTCCCACTACCGGGTCGTTTACCGCAATGCCGGTTAACGTTACATTACCTGTGTTCGTTACCGTGAAGCTATAGTTGATCACATCGTCGACCAAGCCCGCTCCACCTCCCGGTGTCACGCTCGATACGCTCTTGAGGATCTCTATACTTGGGTCCGGTGCGATATCGAACGGTGTTACGTCGTTCGTTGGGTCCGCATCGTTGTTGTCTCCGTTCACATCGTCAAGGTCGTCCGTCTCCTCGTTCGCTGGGTCCGCTACCGCAGTCCCGTCGGCTTCCGTTCCGGTATCGGATACGTCCGTGACGTCATCCGTGTTGCCCGGTGAGCTCGCCGTAACGTCCGCCGTGTTCTCTATTCCTCCGGCATCAACGTCACTCTGAAGTACCGTATAACTTGCCGTACAGGTCGTGCTCGCACCTGGCGCAAGGCTCGTCGCCACACAGCTTACCGTGCCCACTACCGGGTCGTTTACCGCAATGCCGGTTAACGTTACATTACCTGTGTTCGTTACCGTGAAGCTATAGTTGAT
>NZ_JABFDH010000018.1 GCF_013403975.1 Winogradskyella ursingii | reverse complement strand
TACCTTCTAATTACTTTGTCATTTTTGTACATAATTGTTTAAGATTATGTAGCCTTTATTCAGGACGGGTCAAAATTACAGCCAACGTTGTTGTATATGGTTTGTTGCGTGTTTAAGCACCTAATTTAGCAAATAAAAACCGAATAGAAAATCCGCGAGGATTTTCGTAAGTAGGCTAGAACTAGCAATAAATTATATACGTTGTTGGCAATAGTTTTTTAATCTACTTTTTTATTTTTAAACGCACTTTTAAATAGTAATATTCCGATAATAAACACAATTATTATAGGTATGTAAAATGCAAATCCTTCGCCAGGTTCAAGTCCGTTTTTGAATGCATTTATTGTTAGTGCAAAACAAAAAATTCCGATTATAATTTTTAATATTTTCATTTTATTTTTTTATTAGATTCAGTTATTGTAATTCAAGGTCAGACATTAAAATAAACTGATTACACCAACTATAATTAAAATCCAACTAATTAAAGTCAGAATTCCTCTTGAGTTTGAGTTAGTCATAAATTGCGAACCATTCTCGAAAAAATTTTCAGAATCACGCCTTGAATTTGCCAATCCATATTGAATTATGACTCCAATTATTATTAAAATAAATCCCATATATTATTTTTTTTTACTAATTAAACCACCAACAAAAAATCCAATCGCTCCGAAAATAATCCAACCGTTAGAAGCGCCTCCACTACCTGCAATTCCTAAACTTGAACCAATAATAATTCCAATAATTCCTCCAACTATACAGCCAATATTGAATCCAATTTTAACAGCATACCAAATTAAACCTATGATTATTATTAATATTAAAAAGTTCATTTTATACGTTTTTTTTTTAATTATTGCCAACGTGTTTGTGTATGGTTTCGTTACGGAATGACACGCAGTGTTATTCCGACGTAAACCGAAAGATAGCAAAAGTGC
>NZ_JABFDH010000017.1 GCF_013403975.1 Winogradskyella ursingii | reverse complement strand
ACAATATTGAGGAAGAAAATCGTAAAAATTGATAAATAAAATCGTTCCATTTTAGTTTGTTTTAATTGTTGCCAACGTGTTTGTGTATGATTAGTTGCGTGGTTCAGCAACTAATTTAGCAAACTTTTACGAACCCGTGAAAATTCCGCAGGAATTTTCGCAAGTAGGCTAGAACAAAGCAATTAATTATACACGGTGTTGTGCATAGTTTTTATTTCGTTTTGATATAATAAATCTCTTTTAATTGTCCATTATATAAGCCTAAATGCCCAGTTTTTCCAGCTTTATAAAGTCCGATTATTTCAACTTTTCTTCCATTCATTTTTTTCCACACACTATCTAATTCGGTTGCTGGTTTAAATGATTTAATCCAAATTTTTTCTGATTCCACATAAATCCCCTTGTTTTCCAAATCGAGATGTAATTCGCCTATGATTTTTAGAGTGTCATTGTCAAATTCAGTTCGATTTTCACTTAATTCGCTAATATTGGTCAGACTTACTTTTTGCAATATTTCTGCGTTTCCGAATTCTGTTTTCTGCGTGTTGCAAGAAACTATAAGACCAATAAAAATTAAAATTAGATGTTTCTTCATAAGTTTTGTCAACTTATGCACGCTGTTGTGCATAGTTCTTTATTCACTCGCGACTCCGATAAATATTAAATATTCAATTTCGGTATCATAGATTTCGATTAATTCTTCTTTAGTCAGGTCAACTTTTTCCTCATTTAGTGCATATTCCACCATTTGGTTAATATCCAATTCTGAGTTCGGTTCAGATTCACTTTCAGGATTTGGATTGTCGGAAGTCAGTCCAGTTTTCTCCATATAATTCATTTCCGCAAGTAGAGCGTCACGAATCAAATTCAAGTCAGATTTTTTCTTATTCAGCTTTAATGCAATGAAACAAGTCGCCTCGTCCAAATCATAGATTTCTTTTCCAGCATTATTTTCATCCACAGTACAGATTGGTTCGTTTTTACAACCGAAAAATGAGAGTAAAGTCAAGATTAATATTTTTTTCACGTTTCTTAGGTTAAATGTCTAGTCCTGAAATATGGCTACAGGTTAAAATTGATTTACGCTGTTAATTTATATACCATATTTGGTGTT
>NZ_JABFDH010000016.1 GCF_013403975.1 Winogradskyella ursingii | reverse complement strand
GGAATCCTCATGGCAACAGGTACAATGTTGACCATCAATGGAACGGAAGGATCTCCTGTGACAATTTCGGATAACGCAGCCAGCCGAGCTGGAGGTGGACTTGAGGATTGGTCATTGAGCGCCAATGTAAATACATTAACTAATGTTAATTTCACAGGTAATACCGCAGGATTGAACAACGGTAGTTTTACAGCCGATGGAGGACCTGGAAACGGTGGAGCGATCCACGTAACGGGACCTGGAGATAACATGATCAGTGGTGGCTCTGCAGTTATGAATATGGCAGCCAACGAAGGTGGTGGATTTTGGAACGGTTCTGGTACAATGAGCATTGCCGATACTACGATAGATCAAAATACAGCATCAGGAAATGATGTTGAGGTAGCTGGAGCTGCTGGTGGTGGCGGACTTTTTAATGAAGGCGGTACTTTAAACTTATTAGGTTCAACGGCAATAACAAATAACGTGGCCGATGGAGCACAATCAACAGGTGGTGGAATTTTAAATGCTGCAGGTATTTTAATTGCAGATGGAATTTCAATAACTGGCAATACATCTAACCGTGCAGGTGGTGGAATTGAGACCAATGGTGACAGTTCGGTAGAGCTTACAAATGTCAACCTGGATGATAATTTTACGGGAGCTGTTACTGGTGCAGGAGCACCTGGTAATGGTGGAGGACTTCACGTTAGTGGAGCAGCACCTGTTACTATCACGGGAGGAACTGTAAATGGTAACATAGCCGCTAAAGAAGGTGGTGGACTTTGGAACAACCAAGGAGTACTTACTATTAATGGTACTACTATATCAGGAAACGATGCGCAAGGTAACTTTGTTGGTGGTGAGAATGTAGAGATTGTTGGAGGTGGAGGTATCTTCGCCGAAGACGGTATGGGATCTGTTGTAATCAATGAAGGAACAACTATTTCAGGAAACTTCGCTTCAGGAACTCAAGGTTCCGGTGGTGGAATCCTCATGGCAACAGGTACAATGTTGACCATCAATGGAACGGAAGGATCTCCTGTGACAATTTCGGATAACGCAGCCAGCCGAGCTGGAGGTGGACTTGAGGATTGGTCATTGAGCGCCAATGTAAATACATTAACTAATGTTAATTTCACAGGTAATACCGCAGGATTGAACAACGGTAGTTTTACAGCCGATGGAGGACCTGGAAACGG
>NZ_JABFDH010000015.1 GCF_013403975.1 Winogradskyella ursingii | reverse complement strand
TGTCTAGTCCTGAAATATGGCTACAGGTTAAAATTGATTTACGCTGTTAATTTATATACCATATTTGGTGTTTTATAATCTAAAGATAAATGTAATCTTATTTCGTTGTATAGATTAATTGCATTTTTTGTTGCACGTTTAGCGTGTTGTAGGCTATCAAAGGTTTGATCGAGATAAAATTCGTCTTTTAATATACCGTTTACACGTTCTGCCATCGCATTTTCATAACAATGATTCTCTTCTGTCATACTGATTCCTATGTTGTTTCTTTTAAGGATTTGAGTGTATACATTACTGCAATATTGTATTCCTCTGTCGGAATGATGAATAAGACGTTTAATGTTTTTAGCTTGATATAAAGCTTTTTTCAAAGCTCTCACACAACCTTTAAGCTCTAGGCTGTTGCTAATATCATAGCCTACTATTTTGCGACTGTGCATATCTGTTATGAGTGCTAAATAACAAAATCCTTTTATAGTTCTGATGTATGTAATATCACTTACCCAAACTTGGTTAGGTCTTGTTACTTCTAGGTCTTTGATGATATTTTTATACTTGTAGAACCTGTGCAATGAGTTGGTTGTTCTTGAGCTATATTTCTTTCTAAGTGTAAGCATATTGTGTTTTCTAAGTATATTGAATAAAGTGTCTCTGCCTATTTTCAAATTGACATTTGTAAACTCTTCATCCAGTGATCTGGTAAGTTTTCTAACACCTTCTCTAGGAAGGGATCTGCGTCTGTTCTTGACTATGGCGACCACTTTTTTCTCAATCTCTAAACGTTTGTCTACTCTACGTTTGTATTTGTAGTAGGCATCACGTTTAAGACCGAAACAGGCGGTTATAGTGGTCAGAGACGCAAATCCCTTTGACTTTTCTCTGGCCTTTATCAAGGCTTGATACTTAGCTTTTTTTTTAGCTCAAGCACAGATTTATAGCCCAGTTGTTCTGCTGCTACTTCTAGATAAGAATCATCAATAAGCGCATCCATATCTTTTTTCAATAAGAGTTTTTTGAGCTGTTCAATTTCTTTTTGAAGCTGTTTAATGCGAGTTATTTCGTCTTTAGTCTTCACGGTTACTCTGGTGTTCATAAGGTCTTTACGATTGTATTTTTTTATCCACTCATTAATTGTGGAAGGTGCAATACCGTAGGCTTTCCCTAGTTGATACTTGTTTAGTTTTCCTGCGGTTAGTTCGTCCAGAATTTTGAGTTTAAAAGATTCTGAATACCTTCTAATTACTTTGTCATTTTTGTACATAATTGTTTAAGATTATGTAGCCTTTATTCAGGACGGGTCAAAATT
>NZ_JABFDH010000014.1 GCF_013403975.1 Winogradskyella ursingii | reverse complement strand
CGTTGGCAACAATTAAAACAAACTAAAATGGAACGATTTTATTTATCAATTTTTACGATTTTCTTCCTCAATATTGTACAAGGGCAAAATATTGAACAATCCATTGATAGTTTAATGGCAAAGCAATCTTGGAATGATAAACCTGGTGTAGAAATTTTCGTTAAAAATAAATCTAAAGTATTATACCATAAAGCTTTTGGAATTGCCGATTTAGAGTCAAAGAATAAGCTCGAAATAAACTCGGTATATGACATAGCTAGTGTAAGTAAAGAATTTACTGCTATTAGTATTTTACAATTAGTTGAGAGAAAACAACTCGAACTAACCGATGATATTAGAAAATTTATTCCAGACTTTCCCACACAAGAAAATATTATAACTATCGAAAATTTGCTGACTCATACTTCAGGAATCAAAAGACATACAGATTTAAACTGGGCAGAAAATGAAGCTAGCAAGGAATTTAAAAAAAGTATTGATGTAATTAATTATTTTAAGCAAGACTCTTTAGATTTCCTACCAAATCAGAGACATTCTTATGTAAATATGAACTACATATTACTTGGACATATCATCGAAAAGATATCTGGGAAAACATATGAAGAGTATATTAGAAAAAATATTTTTGAACCATTGAATATGTCCAACACCTTTTTTCCTAAAGATGGTCAAAATATAACTAACAAACCAAAAGGATATGAAAAGGAAAATAATGACTTTGTACCACACAGACCTCATTCATATACCCAATCAAAAGGACCTGGAGCCATCCACAGTACGGCAAAAGATTTAGCAAAATGGTATGAAGGACTTTCCACCTTTAAAGTCATCTCAAAAGAATCGCTCTACAAAGCTTGGAAACCATACAAAGCGAATAATATAGAATTGTCTAATTATGGGTATGGATTTTATACCGATAAGAAATTTGGAAAGCTAACTGTTTTTCATAATGGCTTTACTTTTGGTTATTCCACGTCTGACTTATATTTCCCTGAAGATGATTTATTGATTATTGTTTTTTCTAACGTAAGTGATATAAAAACCATTAACACCAATACCATAATATTTGATATTGCTTCGACTATGTACCAAAGAGCAGTCCCTAAACTAACTGCTGAAATGTTAGATAGTTATGTCGGAACTTATAAGATGACAGAAGGATTTGGAGCAAAGGTATATCGAGAAGATATGCAACTACTAATTTCTGTAGATGGAGGAAAGGCTGACAAATTATTTCCAGAGACAAAGACTTTATTTATGGTTAAAGATTTTCCTGCAAAAGCTGAATTTATCCCTTCAGCAAATGGAGGTAAAATGGGTATAGTACTTTCTATGGGACCAAACCGATTTGAGGGAACAAAAGAATAATAACTGTTGCCAACAATGTGTATAATTCATTGCTAGTAATCGCCTACTTACGAATGTACTCACGGACTTTCTATCTGTGATTTATTTGCTAAATTTAGTGCTTAATCACGCAACGAAATCATACACTAGACCGTT
>NZ_JABFDH010000013.1 GCF_013403975.1 Winogradskyella ursingii | reverse complement strand
GCACTTTTGCTATCTTTCGGTTTACGTCGGAATAACACTGCGTGTCATTCCGTAACGAAACCATACACAAACACGTTGGCGTTAATTTAAAAATGACTAAAAGCATAACCTACATACTGATAATTTTGACATTGTTTTCTTCCTGCCTCGGGCCTTGTGAAACTGAACAAGAGTGGAATGTAGATATTTATACAATCAAAAAACAAAAATGTCCTGATATGGTCGCAGCGAATTATATCAAATACTCTGTTTATCTGGATAATGAAAGAAAAGGAAATTCCGCTTCTAAAAAGGACAACTGTACATTTACTTGGCAAGCTGAAAATAACCGATTTTTGACTTTGAATATCTGCGAAAATCGTGTGTCTGAAATTAAGCCAACAAAGAAATTGCTTGAATTTAAAAAGGTAGACTCTATATTGATTTATTCAAATACCATTAGACAAGTTAAACGACTAACTTCAGAACAAATTCAAAAGTTTACGTCTGACTGGAATAAAAGCAAAATAAGAGGATATTCGGAAAAACAATTTGATTCAGCTTTTCATTTTCATCCTGCATATCAATACAAATTGACCTTATTCTCTGAATCCAAAAAAACGGAATTTTATGGATATAACTATTTGATTTTGGATAGCTCTAATTGGAAATACGAAATGAGCGAATTTGGAGATTTGGAATATTTTAATGGATATTGGAATGAATAAAAAACTAACGCCAACAATGTGTATAATTCATTGCTAGTTATAGCCTACTTACGAAAGTCCTCGCGGACTTTCTATCTGTGATTTATTTGCTAACTTTCCGCTAAACACAACCGCAACGAAATCATACACTAGACCGTTGGCATTCATTTATGAAAAATCCGCAAACATATTTACTAATCCTAATTTTTATCATATTTGGATGTTCCCGAAATGAGAAAACCCAATTAAATGGAGTTTGGTACAACGTGGATTCATCTGAAAGAGAAAATTATTACGAAGCTCATATTACGGACACAGGGTTTGTTGTTGTTAATCAAACTGGATTGAGTTACTTATCTTCATATAATCTTAAAAATGACACTCTGATTCAATATATAAGAGACCCTTTTTCAAATCGAAAAATAATTGACACTCTGAAATTTGAAATTGTACGGAATCAAGACTCATTTGGAATGGTAAATACGATTAACCCAAATTCTAATTCTAAATGGACTAAAATACCGTATATAAAACCTTTCGAATTCTATGAAAATCAATCTGTGGACACATTTGCTTTAGGACTTAAAAAAAGATATTTTGAAAATTACGTTTCGAAATTTGTCCCTGAAAATTATGTGGATTACACAATGGACTATTTTGACATAGATTGGAGTTTAAAAAAGGAATAAAAACGAAATGCCAACACCGTGTAAAAATAATTGCTTGGTTCTTGCCTACTTGGAAAATCCTTCGGATTTTCCTCTGGTTCGTTCTATTTTTGCTAAATTAGGTGCTTAAACACGCAACTATTCTTACACAAAACCGTTGTGTGTCATACCCAAACAGAACGCAAATTGAATTTAATAAACGGACAAAAAACAGAAATCTAAATGTTCATTATAAACTTGACTTATAAAACCGAACTTGAAAAAATTGACAAATTTCTCAATGCTCATATTGATTTTCTAAATGAACAATATGAATTGGGACATTTCCTTGCTTCAGGACGGAAAATACCAAGAACAGGCGGAATAATTTTATCAAATGTCAAATCTAAATTTGAACTGGAGAAAATTATTGGAAAAGACCCTTTCAAGAAAAATGATTTGGCAGATTATGAACTGACTGAATTTGTACCGAGCAAAACTTGTGACGAGTTGAAATTCTTAATAGAATGAAAAAAGTACGAACACACAACAATGTATAACCGCAATTACGGCGGATTCGACTACGTCCGAATCCACTCGGAATTGCTAAAGTCTGTATTAAGCCGAAAAGTATGCGTAAATTAACCCGTAACTGACGGTTATACGAAACCGTTGGCAACAATTAAAACAAACTAAAATGGAACGATTTTATTTATCAATTTTTACGATTTTCTTCCTCAATATTGT
>NZ_JABFDH010000012.1 GCF_013403975.1 Winogradskyella ursingii | reverse complement strand
CTACCATTTTACCTAATAATTGTGGTTTTTGTTTTTCTATTGGCTGTACTTCAAGATTACATTTATAGCAGAATACAACAAACAGGTTTTTATCTATCGGAATCATCACTCTACAATACGTTTTGGGTTTTTTTTATTCCTCTCACCATTCTTGCAAACCGACTTGTTAAAATTGTCAATCGCAAGAATAAATTAACCAGACTCCCTTTTAATATTGGGATTGGATTATTTTTTAGCTTCTTGCATATTACATTGTTTGCGTCTTTATTTGTGATAGTCAGTAGCATAGTTTTTTCGCCAACGCATCGGTTTTCTAATATTTTCAATAGTGTGTTTTCTAATCAATTCTATATCGCTTTATTGTGGTATATCATTTTCCCTGCAATTTATATTTCAAAACGTAACTCTACCAATTTAAAAAAAACTTATTCCGATAAAATAAAATTAAAAATAGGTTCAAAAATTTTAAGTGTTTCAACTTCAACTATACAATTTATTTCGACTGATAAACCCTATTCCATTGTTCACACAAATGGCAAAAAGATTATGGAAAATAAAAGCCTAAAGGAATTTGAAACTGAACTCAACCCAACTATTTTTTTAAGAGTGCATCGTTCATCAATTATTAACGCTACTTACGTCAAAGAAATAAAATCAAGAAATAATGGCGATTATGATGCAACACTTAAAAACGGTCAGGTTATTCGCTTAAGCAGACATTTCAGAAATAATTGGAAACAGTTAATCCAGTAAGCTATTTATTCACACCACATAGACAATTCGTAACAAAATATAGTGTTAACAACCACATCAATACCTACATTTATTGGAAATATTTTATAAATGACACGAAATTTTAAAATAGTTTTTCTGCTGTTAGCTTGTTTAAATTTTTTAAGCTGTAACAGTCAAAACACTAAAAAAGAGACCGAAATTTTAAGTGATGATTTTGATAATTCAATGCCATTCTATTACAAGATGCCACAAAACTTATCCGCAATCGATACAAGTCCTGCGTTTAAAGAAAAAGGTCAGAAAATTTTGTTGACAGGAACAGTTTATCAAGTAGACGGCAAAACACGAGCTTCAAACGTAATTCTTTATTATTATCAAACAAACGCCAACGGAATTTACGCTATTAAAGAAAACGAAGAAAGAAATATGCCCAAAAATAGATTAGGCCAAACTCACGGTTACATCAGAGGTTGGCTAAAAACAGATGAGCAAGGTAACTATTCTATTTACACCATAAAACCAGGAACTTATCCAAGTAGAGGCGAACCTGCACATATTCACATAACTGTTAGCGAGGTAAATATGGACGAACCTTATTACATAGACGATTTTGTGTTTGACAATGACCCACTTTTAAACACTAAACGCAGAATAAATATGGAAAATCGTGGAGGAAGCGGTGTAATAAGATTTGTACAAAAAGACAATATGTGGATTGGCGAACGCGATATCATTTTAGGCTTGAATATTCCCGATTATCCAATAGAGAATATTAGTAAAAAGAGTTTAGGCAAGAACATTGGCGAAGATGTTATTTCCTTTACACCATTCCACGCTTATGGAGCTGACAAAGGCACCAAAACCTGTCCGATTTGCAAATACGGTTGGTATCACGGAATTTTATATTTTGTAGGCAACAAACCAAATTGGAACGAAATAAAAAATTGGCTTAAATTTTTGGATACAGAAAGCCAAAAAAGAGAAAAGTATTTAAAAGTATATTTTGTTTATGGCAAAGAAACGAACTACAATAAAAACGAAAGAACACAGGAATTGGAAAAACTTGGAACTGAACTCGGTCTAAAAAAAGTTGCCTTGACTTTTGTACCTTCTTTTAAGGATAAAACTTCAGAAGTGCATTTGAATAAGATTGACCCAAACGTGAGAAATACAATTTTGCTTTACAAACGGAGCACCATAATAGAGAAATACGTTGACCTTAAACCAAATCAAAAGAATTTCAAGAAAATTTCCGAAAGACTTGACGAAACTGCAAACCAATATTTCAAACTTTCAAGACCAAAGCAGGAATAAAGCCAGCGTACAACAACGTATAAAAATAATAGCGGCTTCGGTGCTTAAACCAAGCTGCTTTTTTTATATTTAAGGTTTAATATAATCCGAAAAGTTTGGGTTTCAAAAACCGCTACTATTCTTATACAAAACCGTTGCCAACAAGTTGACCAAACCAACGAAAATCGTGCTAACTTTAAAGTTTTTTGATTTTTAAGAAAGGAAAATTGAAATTCTGAATTGGAAAAAACAACTCGGAATTTCACTCAAGCGGAATTGAAAATGTTGCGGAAAATTACGTGGTTATTGAGCGAAGTCGAAGTACTGAATTTCGGCTTGCCCAAAGTCAGTTTTTGCATCGAAAATTTAGTAAACCCAAAAGCTTTGGCTGAATAACAGAACCGCTAAACTTTGCGGCTGAACTTTATGAAAATGGATTTTCCCAGCTTTTGTTTTTAACGACGAAAATTTAGATTTCCAAAGGTTCGTGCTGAATATTGGAAAGGCAAAACGTTCGGAAAAAAGCGGAATGAAACTCGAATATTTTTTGAGATTTTAATGTAAAAAAGAAAATAACGGAATTGAAAAAAGCATCCGAATTTAACTCGTGTGGAAAAATAAAACCAGTTGGCAACAACGTGTATAATTCATTACGGCGGAATTTCCTATCGGAAATTCCACGCATTTTTGCTATCTTTCGTTCTTAATCGGAAAAATGGTCGCCCATTTTTCCGTAACGAAATCATACACAAAACCGTTGGCATTCATTAAAACCAATCAATACTAATTGAACTTAATAAGTGAATAATAAAACCCTGAATTTTATAATA
>NZ_JABFDH010000011.1 GCF_013403975.1 Winogradskyella ursingii | reverse complement strand
TACCTTCTAATTACTTTGTCATTTTTGTACATAATTGTTTAAGATTATGTAGCCTTTATTCAGGACGGGTCAAAATTATGCACAACGTGATTGTGTATGATTAGTTGTGTGTAAATAAGCACGAACCTTTCGATTTAATACTGACTTTAAAAATAAGAAAAAACCAATGAATTAAGCACTTAACAGCAATTAATTATACACGGTGTTGTGTTTTCGTACTTTTTTCCGCAAACTTGCTAGCGTTGGCAAAGGCATACTCTTTTGTAATTTTTGGTGTAGCGTTGGCTGAAGCGAATTGCAAATGTGTATGGCTTTTAGCGTTGGCAAATTCAAGTCGTAAAATTTCATCTATTCCACTTATGAATTTCTCATTTTTACTCTTTTTGTATTTAGAATATAAGTCTAAAATTCGGTCAACTTGTGATTCTGTCAAAGTAGATAAATCAAGCATTTTTGATTTGTTCAAATCGTTTGGTTCAAATTTCTTCAAACCATTTCCATATTCACGTCTATTATCGCTAAAGATTTCTTTTGCAACATCAGTTAGTAAATAAGCAAATAGTAAATCATTCGTAACCTTTGAAAATAAATTTGAATTTGTAGGATAAACACAATGAAAAGAAGTCAGATTAGAAATTTTTGCTTCATTTCGTATAAATTTAACTCCATTTCTATTGAATACAGAAACCCAAATTGGTGCAGGTGGTCGATTTTCTAAAGAATACCAAGGTTTTCTACTTTTAGTTAAATATTTCTCATTTACTTCTTCCTTAACTCCTTTTTCTATGTAATCTAAAACACTTTTTTTATTAGAGTTTTTGCCATTAAATAAATATGCCAATTCATTATTGTCCACTAAATTTTTATAATCAGATTCTGTAAAGAAATTACTTTTCACATCTTTTGCTTTGCAAATGCAAGGCAACAAGCTTTCTTTTGGAATAGAAAACTCTTTAGCTTTTGATTCTTTGAATGTGAAATAATCATTTGCACCAGTTGCAATACCTCTCACAACTTTGGCATAAGATGAAAATGGAACAAGGTTTTTATATTTAATTGAATTTTGTAATTGATAATATTTACGCCATTTGATATTTGGGTCTAAATCGTTTAATTTAAAATTATATTCGCCTTTTTCTTTTGGATATGACTTTATGTAATTATCAATAAGTTGTAAATCAGATTTAGATTCTATTGTCGATATATTAATTTCCGAATTGTTTTTGTCATTGGCTAAAAGAAGTATTGATGCAGTAGTCATAGCATCATCAAAAACATTTTCTTTAAAATCGATAACAAATAAGTGTCTTAAAGTTTTAGTTTTTAGAAGGTATTCTTTTACTAATTTCCCATAGTCTGAATTTAGAAATTCAGATGGAATTATATAAGCAGCTCTACCATCTTTTTTTAATTGGAATATAGATTTTAAAAGAAACAGCGTATAAAGATTAGTAAAACCGTTAAATTTAAATTTTAAATTATTTTCAACTTCTAGTAATATTTGTTTGTTATCATAATCGTGAAATTTTAAATATGGTGGATTGCAAATAATTCCATCATATTTGTTTTTCCAATCATTGTACATATAATCTTCAAGGTTTAATGAAACATTTTTGTTAGATTCAAAATATGTTCTTGCTTCATTAAGAATGGTTTCATCAATATCGAAACCTTTAATTTTTAATTTATCTTTTTTAGATAATAAAGTCCTTGAAAAAATTCCTAAACCAAAAGCTGGTTCTAAAACTGTTTTTAATGATTTATTGCCAAGCAACCAATCAGACATAAGATTTGCAATTGGTTGTGGTGTGAAAAATTGAGCAAATTCTTTGCGATGAGTTAAACTAGTCTTATTTGTATATTTTTTTTCTAACTCCATCCTAAAAATCTGTTATGTTTAATAATTTTTTCAGGCTGTCAATATCTAAATAAGCAGTTCCTTTTTCAAAGCTAACGTAAAACAACAATCTTCCTCGACCCATTTCTCTTCTTACACTTTTGTGTTCAGGTTCTAGTACTTTATAAGCAACTTGATTAGTGTTACGCGTATTAATTTTTACAGTCGTTTTATTTTGGTTCTTAACGTCTTGACTAATTTCATAGTGCGTTCCTTCTTTTTCAGGTTCAGTAAGTAAAGTCAATATATTTTTAAAAGAAATACCATAAGATTTGTCAAAGAAAACTTGAAAGTAATAATGTGGAACGTTGAATGTTTCAGCCCATCTGTAAACTACTTTGACATCTTCTATTTTGGGTGTAATGCTTAAATAGTCTCTTTTCTGAACAACTACAATATTATCTTTTAATTCCTTGAAAAGTAATGTCAATTGTTGAAGCCTATCGGTTGCTTTCCAACTTGGTCTTCTAAAACTTATTGAACTGATAGTTTCTTCATTAATACTATTTAGAATATCTATAAAATGTTTCTTTTTGTCATCTTCGAGTATATCTATATATTCAGCAAGTATTTTGTCTTTTACTTTTAGTGCTTCTTTAAGATGATGTGCTGTCCTGTCTTGCATTTCTTTTTCATACTTATCTATGAGAAATGCACTAGAACGTATTTCTAGACCTGCAATTGATTTTTTTACATAGTCTGTAATTAATGAATGTTCAATTTTGCTAATATCAAATCCAAGTTTTGTATCAAAATCAGTTTTTTTAAATACAAGTAAATCTGGACGTTTTCCAATAACATCTAATTCATCTTGAAACTCTCTATAAAATTGGTCGAATCCTTCTTCTCCAGCAATTGTATCATCTGATTTTCCGTATCTAACTGCAACATAATTTTTTGATGTTTCGTTGATTGCTCTAAAAATTAAATCTTCAGCCCAATCTCCTTGTTCTTTGTTAGTTATAAAATTAGAATTTGCTTGCGTTGGTGGTGACGTTCTGTCTCTTGGTATAGAGAAATCAACTATTGATGTAGGTATAGTTTTTGTAACTTCCCTTAATTCTTCAAAGTAGGTCATAGTGTTTTTCTGTATTTTATTTCTTGTTCAGCAACTTTTAAAACTTCAATTGCCTTTTTTTCATCTTTAATTAAGTCATAAACTTTATTTGCAAGCCACAAAGTTTCTAATTCAGAATATGAGTATTTGAATAACTTACTAATAGTTGTCAGATGCTCTTTTTTAAGATTTTTTTGATTACTCTCAATTTTACTCAAATAGGCATCTCCAACTTTTAATTCATAAGCAAGTTCTCTTTGTAACATTCCTGTTTTTTCTCGTAATTCTCTAATTTTCTGACCAATTGTCATTTTCCTTTATTTGACTTGACTTAATTTGGTCAAATGTACAAAATGTTTTTTGAAGTTTTTATTCAAGCGTTGGAAAAATTTTAGCTCTTTTGGTTTTTCGAGCGTTGGAATTGAGCTTTGGCAAAAACCGAAAGTGCTAAAATATGCGGCTGGTCAGTATGAAACACAACGTGTTCGTGTATGATTTGTTACGGGAAATCAGCTATGATTTTCCGATAAAGACACAAGTTAATTAATTCCGAGGAATTTCCGATGAGGAAATTCAGTAGTAATTAATTATACACGTTGTTAGCAACTGGCTTTTATCAAAGTTTAATCCAATTTAACTCGTTATCCTTAATGTTCTTTAAAAAGTCAATATTAATATTCTCCACCGAATTTGTTTTTCCCTTTTCTATTTTTATTCGCTCGTTTTGTAATTCGCCAGAAAATTGGTGATATAAAATTCCGATTTCATTTAGTTTGTTTTTCAGTCGTTTGTCAGTCAAAAATTCAATCCATTTTTCAGTTTCTTTGTTTTCGGCAATTAATTCGCTTGAGTTTTTCTCGGTAAATTCTTTTCGTTTCTGTTCAAGAAGCAATTCAATTCGGCGTTTTGAGAATCTTTTTCTTTCGAGTTTTTTCTGTTCTTTTTTCCAGTCAGGTTCAGAATAGTCGTCCGAATATATTTTCCCTAAAACAGAGCCACAATCACAATTTTTAGTCGTTGTTAAGAAAGTTTGAATTTCATTAGAATTTGGTGTATTCAATTTGTATTCTGCGTAATTCAATCCAAACTCAGACGCAATTTCCTTGATTTCTGAAATACTAGATTTCTCTTTTGTAACTAAAAAGTTGAATTGGCACATAATTTTCTTTCAGCTTGTTGCTAACGTGTTTGTGTATGGTTTCGTTACGGAATGACACGCAGTGTTATTCCGACGTAAACCGAAAGATAGCAAAAGTGC
>NZ_JABFDH010000010.1 GCF_013403975.1 Winogradskyella ursingii | reverse complement strand
CTCACGGACTTTCTATCTGTGATTTATTTGCTAAATTTAGTGCTTAATCACGCAACGAAATCATACACTAGACCGTTAGCTTTAATGCTCTAGGAAGTTTACGCAATTGAAAAACTGAAAAAGAAAATAGAAAATGAAAAAGCAAACTCTGAATTGAATAAAAACTAAATCTCACTCAAACTCTGAAAAAATTAACAGTGCGGAATCTGATAAAAAACAATTGAAACTTGAGCAATTTGGCGGAATAAAAACTGCTGAATTTACTCAAACTCTAAAAACATAAATTAAGAAACCAAAGAAAACAGAATGAATTTTACAACGGAAAAAAAAGCACAAAAAGCTAACAAGGTGTATAATTCATTACGGCGGAATTCCCTAATCGGAAATTCCTCGCACTTTTGTTATATTTGGTTCAACATCGGAAAAATCTAAACGATTTTTCCGTAACGAAATCATACACAAAACCGTTGGTAGCCATTTGACCACCGAAAGAGCAATTTAATAACCATCCGATTTACGGAATCTCGAATAAGAGAAAATAATATTGTAAATTGTCTCTCAAAAAGTGAAGAATGAAAACCAACAAAAGGTCGAAAACTAACCGCTCAAGACCTAAATGGAGCAATTAAATTATTTTAAAATGAAAAATTTATTTTTAGCTTTAGCTTTTATGCTAATGGGAACTTTTGCTTTTGCAGAAAACACAAATTATGATGTGGATGTGTTAGAAAGTATGGGGATTTGTACCGTAACTATTACAGAACAAAATAGTGACGGAACTACAAACACTTACACTTACCAGTTCGAAACTTCGACAGCTCAAGATTGTCAAAATGCTGGTCAAGCTATTCTACAAGCTCACATCAATAAGCGTTAATCATAATCAACAAACCCTAGGTGTTGCTTAATTCATAATACCTAAGGTTAATAAAAAAACTATGAAAAAAAAAATAATTAATATTCTACTATTACTTTTTACTGTATTTTCATATAGTCAAAACCAAAAATATTTTGAAGCAGTATACGACATATACTATAATACTGACGTGCCACAAACAAAAAAAGCCAAACTTCAAGTCGACAAAATAAATAAGCATTCTATATTCCATATTGGAAAAACTAAAGATAATAATGGAGGGTCGTCCGTCTCATCAAGTGATGATGGCTTAAATTATACCATTCAATACTCGGATTTAGACAGGTTTATTGAGATGGATTTCAAAAACTCAAAAATTTATTCCAAAGAAACTCACAGAGGCAACGTATATTTTGTAAAAGACAGTATTCTAAATTTAAATTGGAATTTAAATTATGATAATGAGAAAAAAATAGGCTCTTTGATGTGCAAAAAGGCAACGACACATTTTAGAGGAAGAGATTACACAGCTTGGTACACTTTAGAAATTCCTTTAGCCTATGGTCCATATAAGTTTCACGGTTTACCTGGTCTCATTGCAAGCATTAGTGATAGTTCAAATACTTTTACTTGGACAATAGCTTCTTATAAGATACAAGCCGAAAAACCTGATTTTAAATATGACAAAAAACTAGAACCCCTAATAAGTGCTAAAAAATATTATAGTGAAATAAGATACCCTTCTGCTTCCGAACAAGAAAGCATAGTGCAATCTAAATTACCTCAAGGAATTAAGCTAATATCTGTAACTTCTGATGCGCACATCAGAAAAGGAGTTGAAATAGAATTTGAATGGGAAAAAGAAACAAAAGAAGACTAAATCTCTGTTGTACGATAGTATTATTGGTTTTACTTCAAAACAATTGTTTTACCCAAACTAAAATTTTCGGTTCAGTTAAGGACAATACAAATAAATTGTATTCAGTTAGTGTCATTTTAAAAGATAGTTTATCCAAGTCCATTATATCCTATACCTATACTGATGAAAACGGCAACTATGAACTTATAATAAACGAATACGGTAAATTTAATTTAGTTTTTACATCACTTGGTTATGAGACCAAAACTGTTCAAGTTAAAACAGATAAATTTAAAAAGCAGGTTAACATTGAAGTTCTACTAGAGGACAAGCCAACAAATTTAGATGAAGTCATTGTTCAAGCCGAACGCCCAATTTCGATAAGAAAAGACACCATCAATTTTAAGACTAAATACTTTATCAATGGAACCGAACAAACCGTAGAAGATTTATTAAAAAAAATTCCCGGTTTACAAATAGATAGTGAAGGCACTATTAAAGTTGGCAATCAAGAAATTGAAAAATTAATGATAGATGGCGATGACCTTTTTGAAAAAGGCTACAAAATTTTGTCCAAGAATATGCCTGCATACCCAATCGAGGAAGTTGAAGTCCTCAAAAATTATTCTAACAACCGTTTACTGAAAAATATAGAAGAGAGCAACAGAGTAGCGTTGAACTTAAAGCTGGATGATAAGTCCAAACGCATTTGGTTTGGTAATATCGAGGCAAGTACTGGGAATGACAACTTTTATGAAGTAAAAGGAAATTTGATGAATTTTGGAAAAAGAAATAAATATTACTTTCTCACAAATTTTAACAGTGTCGGTTTCGATGCCACAGGAGATATTGAACATCTTATTCGCCCGTTAAGATTTGATGAGCCAGCAAGCATTGGAGACAATCATAGTGTTAGCAATGCGCTTGCTCTAAATGTTGGGAATTTAAGTTTTAAGCGCAGTAGAACCAACTTTAATAATGCAGAACTTGTTTCGCTCAATGCCATATTCAATCCGACAGATAAATTGAAGATAAAAACATTGGGCTTTTTCAATTGGGATAAAACGGATTTTTTTAGAAACTCTATAGATGTTGTTGATGTAAATGGAACAAACTTCACTAACACAGAAGATTACCAATTACGAAACAATAAGCGTATCGCTTTTGGTAAATTGGATGTTACATACAACATCTCTAAAACTAAAATGTTAGAGGCCACAACAAAATATAACAACGGCGATTTTAACGACAATTCTAATTTAGTGTTCAACGGTAATTCTACTGTCGAGAATTTACAGCACCAAAACACACTTTTCGACCAAAAAGTGAGCTACACCAATAAATTTAGGAAGAAAAAAGTCTTTTTACTGACAGGACGATTTATCGATGAACAAACCCCTCAAAACTATGCTATAAATCAATTCTTTTACCAAGATTTATTTCCCGAAAACAATGAAGCCAATAATGTAAACCAAAAAAGCACAAACCAAATGCAATTTGCTGGCTTCAACGCACATTTATTGGACCGCAAGGAAAATGGACACCTATTGGAATTACAATTGGGTAACGAGTTCAGAAAAGATAGGTTACAAAGTACATTTTCACTTTTAGAGAACGATACGGTTTTAGAACGGCCGAACGGTTATCAAAACCAAACTGTTTATCAAGTCAATGATTTGTACATTAAGGGCAAGTACAGATTAAAAGTCAAAGATTTTGGTATTGTAGGCAAACTGGATGCACATCAGCTTTTCAATCGTCTGGAAAACAATAACGTAAGCAGTACACAAAATCCTTTTTTCATCAATCCAAGTTTAGGTTTTGATTGGAAAATAAACGATAAAAATAAAATTACATCTTCTTACGCATACAATACTACTAATGCAAAAGTTTTAGATATATTTAGCGATTTTGTTTTAACTGGTTTTCGTTCCTTTTCAAAAGGAACAGGTAGTTTTAATCAACTAGATGCATCAAATATTGTTTTCAATTACCAATTAGGTAATTGGAGCGACCGCTTTTTTGCAAATACTTTTATTATATACAGTAAAAATCACGACTTCTTTTCAACAAATACAACCATAGAACAAAACTATACCCAAGCCGAAAAGATACTTATTAAAGACCGTGAGTTTTTAAGTGTAAATTCAAAATTGGATTATTACTTCAAGTTTATGTCGTCTAACTTAAAAGTAGATTTAGGTTACACAAAAAGTGAATTTAAAAATATTGTGAACAATTCTAATTTAAGATTGGTAACGTCTAATAATTACAATTATGGTTTAGAACTTCGTTCTGGGTTTAAAGGCATTTTCAATTATCATATTGGTACTAAATGGATAACCACAGAAATAGAGACCACCACAAATAACTCATTCACGGACAATGTGAGTTTTTTGGATTTATCATTTGTTTTTAACAAAAACCTTGATTTCCAGTTACAGTCCGAACATTACTACTTTGGGAATTTACAGACCGACAACACCTACTATTTTTTGGACTTTGATGCACGATACAAACTGATTGAAAACAAGCTGACTTTAGGTCTTACTGGCAAAAACCTGTTTAATACCGAAAGATTTAGAAATTTTTTAATCAGCGATATTGGAACGTCAACGAATGAATATAGACTTTTACCAAGATTTGTATTATTAAAATTGGAATACAGATTTTAACATTGGAACGGAATAAAAACGGCTACCAACACCGTATATAGTTTATTGCTATTAATAGCTTAATCAAAGGTAGTTTTTTATTTGTAAATTTCGTAATTAATCCGAAAATTAATGTGTATTTACACGCAACAAACCATATACAAACACGTTGGCATTCATTAAAACCAATCAATACTAATTGAACTTAATAAGTGAATAATAAAACCCTGAATTTTATAATAAT